>NZ_CP195133.1:0-3704918 GCF_051615025.1 Caballeronia sp. DA-9
ATGACCGATTTTTGGCAACACTGTTCCGCATTGCTGGAGCGCGAACTCACGCCGCAGCAGTACGTCACGTGGATTAAACCGCTGGCCCTCGTCGATTTCGATGCCGATGCGAGCACGCTGCGCATTGCCGCACCCAACCGGTTCAAGCTCGACTGGGTGAAAAGCCAGTTTTCGGGCCGTATCGCTGACCTGGCCCGGGATTTCTGGAAGGCGCCTGTCGATATCCAGTTCGTCCTGGATCCCAAAGCCACCGCGCGAAAGGCGATGGGCGGCGCGCCCGCGCCCATTCCGGCGCCGTCGTCACCTTCGCCTTCGCCCGCGTTCCAGCCGCGCGCCCAGGCGGACGCTGCCGCGGAACGGCCAAATGGTGGCCACGCGAACGCCAGCGCCCATATCAACGCGCTCGCCGCGGAAGCGGCTCAGGACGCGCAATCGCGGCAACTCAACGATCAGTCCGACGTCGGCGACCTCGACTTGCCGAGCCTCGACGCCAACGAAGCCGCCGTCGCGCGCCGCACATGGCGGCCGGGCGGCACGGCCTCGTCCGGCGAAAACGATTCGGCCTACGAGCGCTCGAAGCTCAACCCCGTTCTCACCTTCGACAACTTCGTGACGGGTAAGGCGAACCAGCTCGCCCGCGCAGCCGCGATCCAGGTCGCCGATAACCCCGGCATTTCGTACAACCCGCTCTTCCTCTACGGCGGCGTGGGGCTGGGCAAGACGCACCTGATTCACGCCATCGGCAATCAGTTGCTGCAGGACAAGGCCGGCGCGCGGATTCGCTACATCCATGCCGAGCAATACGTGTCGGACGTGGTCAAGGCTTACCAGCGCAAGGCTTTCGACGACTTCAAGCGTTACTACCATTCGCTCGACCTGCTGCTGATCGACGATATCCAGTTCTTTTCGGGCAAATCGCGCACGCAGGAAGAGTTTTTCTACGCGTTCGAGGCGCTGGTGGCGAACAAGGCGCAGGTGATCATTACCAGCGATACCTATCCGAAGGAAATTTCGGGTATCGACGACAGGCTGATCTCGCGCTTCGACTCGGGCTTGACGGTCGCTATCGAGCCGCCGGAACTCGAAATGCGCGTGGCCATCCTGATGCGCAAGGCGCAGTCGGAAGGCGTGAGTTTGTCGGAAGATGTTGCGTTTTTTGTCGCAAAGCACTTGCGTTCGAACGTGCGCGAACTGGAAGGCGCGCTGCGCAAGATTCTGGCGTTCTCGCGGTTCCATGGGCGCGAGATTTCGATCGAATTGACGAAGGAAGCACTGAAGGACTTGCTGACGGTCCAGAACCGGCAGATTTCGGTGGAAAACATCCAGAAGACGGCGGCGGACTTCTACAACATCAAGGTCGCCGACATGTACTCCAAGAAGCGCCCGGCGAACATTGCACGGCCGCGCCAGATCGCCATGTACCTGGCCAAGGAACTCACCCAGAAAAGCCTGCCCGAAATCGGCGAACTGTTTGGCGGCCGCGATCACACCACGGTGCTTCACGCCGTGCGAAAAATCTCCGCCGAGCGCGGCACGGACGCGCAGTTAAACCACGAACTGCACGTGCTCGAACAGACGCTCAAGGGCTAGCTGCGCGGGCATGTCGGCGGGTCGGAAAACGGGCTTGTTTATTGACGAAATTGCCCCCATTTTCGGGGTAAGGGCGGGTTTTGAGGCACAATATGGGTTTAACCGTCCAGCGGCGCTGGGCGGCGTTTTGGCGCAAGCCTGGCACGTGTGGGCGGCAGTGACCGCAGGCACGTGACACGAGACCGTCCCAAAGCAATCCATGCGGTGGCAAGGCCTCCATGAAAGTGGCGGCAAAAGCGGCGGGCGGCCGTCACATCAACGAAGGAACTCTATGCAACTGGTCAAGACCGAACGAGATAATCTCCTAAGGCCGCTGCAAACCGTGAGCGGAATCGTCGAGCGCCGTCATACGTTGCCGATCCTCGCCAATTTGCTGATCACCAAGACTGGCGCCGACGTGTCGTTCCTCTCGACCGATCTCGAACTGCAGATCACCACGCGTGCCGACTTCGGCACCGGCAGCGACCAGGTCGCGACCACCGTCGCCGCGCGCAAGCTGCTCGACATCCTGCGCGCCATGCCGCCGGGCGAAGTGTCGCTGGATCTCACCGACAAGAAGCTGACCGTGCGCTCCGGCAAAAGCCGCTTCGCGCTCCAGACGCTTGCTGCCGACGAGTTCCCGACCGTCAATCAGGCAACCGAATTCGGCGCGAGCCTCTCCGTTGCGCAAAAGACATTCCGGCAATTGCTCGGCATGGTCCACTTCGCCATGGCGCAGCAGGACATTCGCTATTACCTGAATGGCATGCTGCTGGTCGTCGACGGCGACCAGTTGATGGCGGTTGCAACGGACGGCCACCGGCTTGCGTTTTCATCGATGAAAATCGAGGGCGGCACGTATGCCCGCCAGGAAGTGATCATTCCGCGCAAGACCATTCTGGAATTGCAGCGCCTTCTGGAAGACATTGACGACGCGCTGGTCATCGACATTGCCGCGAGCCAGGTCAAGTTCACGTTCGGCCAGGTCGAACTCGTATCGAAACTCGTGGAAGGCAAGTTCCCCGACTTCCAGCGCGTGATCCCCAAGTCGCACAAGAACACGTTCCTGATTGGCCGCGAGGAATTGCAGCGCTCGCTGCAGCGCGCGGCTATTTTGACGTCGGACAAGTTCAAGGGCGTGCGCTGCCTGATCGAGCCGGGCCAGTTGAAGATCATGTCGACCAACGCCGACCAGGAAGAAGCGCAGGAAGAGCTGGAGATTGCTTACCAGGGCGACAGCGTGGACATCGGCTTCAACGTCACGTATTTGCTCGACGTGCTCGCGAACCTGAAGATCGACATGCTGCAAGTGAGTCTTGGTGACGCGAGTTCGAGCGCCCTGATCACGATTCCCGAGAACGACGAATTCAAATATGTGGTGATGCCAATGCGCATCTGATGCGGCCAAAACCAAAAAACTTTCCAAGGGGCGCATTGCCCCTTTGGCATTTTTAAGGTGTTTCGAAAAGTCTCGATCAGCGCCGCGCACCACCCCCGCAGTGATCGCTCAGCGACCGCGTATTGACCCAGTAGTGACGCAGAACCGGAAAAAACCTCATGACTGAAAACCCAATTTCGCAACCCGACAACGCTTATGGCGCCTCCTCCATTCAGATCCTCGAGGGTCTGGAGGCGGTTCGCAAGAGGCCGGGTATGTATATCGGCGATACGTCGGACGGCACGGGTCTGCACCACCTCGTTTTCGAAGTGCTGGACAACTCCATTGACGAAGCGCTGGCCGGCCATTGCAACGACATCCACGTCACCATTCACGCCGATAACTCCATCTCCGTGACCGACAACGGCCGCGGCGTGCCAACCGGGCTCAAGCTCGACGACAAGCACGATCCCCGGCGCAGCGCCGCCGAGATCGTGATGACCGAACTGCACGCGGGCGGCAAGTTCGACCAGAACAGCTACAAGGTCTCTGGCGGCTTGCACGGCGTAGGTGTGTCGTGCGTGAACGGCTTGTCCGAATGGCTGCGGTTGACCGTGCGCCGCGATGGCAAGAAGCACTTCATGGAGTTCCGCCAGGGCGTGGTGCAGAACCGCGAACTCGTGGCCGAAAACGGCATTACATATTCGCCCATGCCCGTTGTGGGCGACACCGAAAACCGCGGCACCGAAGTGCACTTCATGCCCGATGTCACCATCTTCGGCAACGTGGAGTTCCATTACGACATTCTCGCCAAGCGCATGCGCGAATTGTCGTTCCTCAATAACGGGGTGCGGATTCGCTTGACCGACCAGCGCAGCGGCAAGGAAGACGATTTTGCGTTTGTCGGCGGCGTGAAGGGCTTTGTTGATTACATCAACAAGACCAAGCAGGTGCTGCATCCGACCGTGTTCCACGCGACCGGCGAGAAAGACAATGTCACGGTCGAAGTGGCCATGCAGTGGAACGACAGCTACAACGAAAGCGTGCTGTGCTTCACGAACAACATTCCGCAGCGCGACGGCGGTACTCACCTGACCGGCCTGCGCGCCGCGATGACGCGCGTGCTGAACAAGTACATCACCGATCACGACATCGCGAAGAAAGCGAAGATCGAAACGAGCGGCGACGACATGCGCGAAGGTCTGTCGTGCGTGTTGTCGGTGAAAGTACCCGAACCGAAATTCAGTTCGCAGACGAAGGACAAGCTGGTTTCGTCGGAAGTGCGCGCGCCGGTTGAAGAGGTCGTGGCGAAGGCGCTCGAGGAGTTCCTGCAGGAAACGCCGAATGACGCGAAGATCATCACGAACAAGATTATCGATGCAGCGCGTGCGCGTGATGCCGCCCGGAAGGCTCGTGAAATGACGCGCCGGAAAGGCGTGCTCGATGGCGTCGGGTTGCCGGGTAAGCTTGCCGATTGCCAGGAGAAGGATCCGGCGAAGTCCGAGATTTATATTGTGGAGGGTGACTCGGCAGGCGGGTCGGCGAAGCAAGGACGTGACCGGAAGTTCCAGGCCATCTTGCCGCTGCGCGGGAAGGTCTTGAACGTGGAACGCGCGCGTTTCGACAAGCTGATTTCGTCGGAGCAGATCGTGACGCTCGTGACCGCGCTTGGAACCGGGCTTGGCAAGGACGACTACAACCTCGACAAGTTGCGCTATCACCGCATCATCATCATGACCGATGCTGACGTGGACGGAGCGCATATCCGCACGCTGTTGCTGACGTTCTTCTACAGGCAGATGCCGGAGATCGTGGAGCGCGGGTTTATCTACATCGCGCAGCCGCCGCTTTACAAGATCAAGGCCGGCAAGGACGAGCGGTATCTGAAGGATACGCACGAGCTGAACCAGCATATGCTGAAGCTCGCGTTGCAGGGTTCGGAGCTGATTCCAAGCGAAGGCGCCACGCCGATTACCGGCGATGCGTTGGGCGAGCTCGCGCGTGCTTATCTGTTGGCGCAGGCTGTGGTTGATCGCGTCAGCCGGTTCTATGACGTGAACGCGCTCGAAGCGGTAATGGACGGCATCGTGCTGGATTTGTCGACGCAAGAATCCACTGTGGCTTCGGCCGCGGCGTTGCAAGAGGCGTTGCGCGCCGATCCGTTGAAGCCTGAAGTGACGGTTGAGCCGGCTTACGACGCGGTGCGCGAGATCCGGTCGCTGCATATCAATCGCCGGCATCATGGGAATGTGAAGGTTTCGGTTATCGATGAAGACTTCCAGTTGACCGCCGATTACAAGCAATTGCAGACGACAGCGAATACGTTCAAGGGGCTCATCGGGCCGGGCGCGTTGATCAAGCGCGGGGAACGGTCGATGGCTGTTGGCGATTTCAAGAGCGCGATGAAGTGGCTGATCGCCGATGCTGAACGCAACGTCACCAAGCAGCGCTATAAGGGCTTGGGTGAAATGAATCCGTCGCAGTTGTGGGAAACGACGATGGACCCGACAGTGCGGCGTTTGTTGCGCGTTCAGATTGAAGATGCGATTGCCGCCGATGGCATTTTTACCACGCTGATGGGCGACGATGTTGAACCGCGCCGGGCGTTCATTGAATCGAATGCGCTGCGGGCGGGGAATATCGACGTTTGAGGGTTTGTGTAGCCGTAGGGCGCCAGAGTAATTGCTACTGGCGCCACAGTTTTGCTACTAGGCGCCGAATTTGGTGCTAATGCCCTACACGGGGGTTGTTTCTCGGAATACCTGTTCGTGTTCTCCCCAGCACGCCCGCGCACAGCCGCGGCCGGTGCGCGAATGGCGGCGACCCAGCCGTTCTAGGAGAAAGCTAGCCTGTTTGGCCATGGTCGGCGCCGGCCCACTTGGACAGGCGCGAGCAGCGATAGGAAAGTCGCTGAATACCACGGGTTCGCATCACTACACGATTGGCTGAAGACGACCCACAACGGACGGCGACCGCAGCGGGCATCGGTCGTTCAAATCGCCCCGTGCGATACTTTAGATTTAATCTTGGCTCGATCCGTGAACATCGTCCAATATCGTCGTATCAACGTCGTCGGGGCTCCGGGATCAGGAACCACGACGCTGGGTCGCGCGTTATCGGTCCAGCTTGGCTTCAGCTTTGCGGACGCTGACAGCTTTTATTGGAAACCCACCGTTCCACCGTTCAAGGAGAAATTCGATCCCGAGGTGCGATTGGAGATGCTTCTCGCTGAACTCGCGTCATCCAATGCATCGATTGTTTCCGGCTCGGTGTGCGGCTGGGGCCGCGAACTGGAAGATGCTTTCGATCTAGTTATCTTTCTCTCACTGCCAACTGATCTACGACTTCGGAGGATAGAGGCGCGGGAGATATCCTTGTTCGGCCGCGCCGATCCGGAATTCATCGCTTGGTCTGCGCAGTATGAGCAGGGAGAATTACCAGGGCGCAGTCGGGCGCGGCACGAAGCGTGGTTGAAAAGTCGTCAGTGTCGTGTCTTGCGATTCGAACAAGATCAGGCCATAGAAGATCGGGTGCAAAAAGTCATCGAGTTGCTTTCAACCGCTGGCTGATTTTCCATCACTTGGATTGTCGCAAACGGAAAGGTGAATGCCGGTTCATGGTCGCGTGCCGCCTCATGCACCGTGGGTACGCGCATTTAGATAGTCATCAACGCGCTTAAACAGCAATTCGCAGCGTTGCATCGTCGCGTGACTATCAACCAATTCGTTACGGTCGAGGATGGCGAATTCCTGAACAACCGAATCGACTGGAAACTGCTGCCAGCTTAGATCAATGTGGTACCAGTCATCGCCGCCACGAAGCCCATTCCAGAAGTGAACATCTGCTTTTTCTCCGGTCCAGACCTTCCCTTTAATGATCTCAGTTTCGGGGTAGTAGCGCTGCACCACTCGGGATGTCGGATAGCACTGACCCAGGGCAGGATTTCCCGCTAGCTCAACTTCCAAATAGGCGGTTCGTTTGTCCCAACAGGCGATCAGCGCTTCACGAAGGCGAAGCATGAAATTCGGGGGGTGTGCCATAGTCGGGTCCGATTTATCGATACAGAGCCACGGTGCTTACATCAGACTGGGTTGCCGCCAATAGTGCAGCGGGGCGTCGAAAGATTGTCGGCGTTTCAGGTAGTCATGTCGAGCGACCGCTCCTGGCCCGGTCACTGCCTGACGGCGATCGGCAGCAGGCGACCCCACAAGAAACGATCGCGTTGATTGAAACCGGACATCCGGACCGATGCCGTGCGCGGAACTTCGCCCCTGTCTGACCGTCACAAGTGCTTGACGGCGAAGGATTTGTAACGTCTGACGGCAGAGGGAGGAATCCACACGATGTCAATAGCCGCGAGTCCGATTGATCCGATCACTGGCATTCTTGAAGCTTTCAAATCTCACAATGTCGTCTCGATTTGCGATGGTGGCCACGGCTGTGAACAAGCTTATGCCTTTCGGATTTCGCTGATCCGGGACCCGAGATTTGCTTGCATCGTGAACGATATCGTAGTTGAAAGTGGCAACTCCCTTTATCAGGAGATGATGGACCGATTCATTGCAGGGGAAGACATATCCGAAAAGCAAATCCGGCGAGCCTGGCAAAATACTACGCAGCCCCACGATGTGTGGGATCGTCCCGTCTTCGAAGGGCTTTTTCGTGAAGTCCGCCATGTAAATGCCTCGCTCCCAAGAGACCGTCAGATTCGTGTATTGCTAGGCGATCCGCCGATAGACTGGTCGAAGATCAAGAGTGCCGAGGAGCTTGATGAAGCGTGGCGAACGGTAGGCGACCGCGACAGTTGTGCAGCAGAAATTATCCAACGTGAAGTGCTGGAAAAGCAGCGCCGCGCCTTGGTCGTCTACGGCGGCATGCATTTATTGCGTAAAAAACTCTGTTGGCAAGCGAAGAACCAAAAGCAGGCGGAACAACGATTTACCCCCCTACCGAATAGCATCGTTTCGTTGTTGGAAGGCCGAGGCGCCGAGGTCTATTCTGTTTGGGTGCCGGTCTTTGTTGATCCGGCGACTCTGCAGTCCGAAGCCTCGTCATGGCATAAGCCGTGTCTTGCGCGCATCCGGGGCACACCGCTCGGAGAAGCAAGTTTTCGTTCGTATTATCCGCATCCGATGTTCATCAAGGACGGCGATGTCACGGTGGAAATTTACGTTGATCCGACACGATCTCCTGTGATGCAAGATTTGTTCGACGCCATCCTTTATCTTGGGGCGCCTTCCGGGTTGACCTGGAGCCAACTCTCTCCTGGGCTTTCATCTGACCCGGAATACATCGAGATGCGGTCGACCCGAGTTGCATGGGCTGGAATTCCCGATCTCGGTTAAGGAACGAGAATCCAGTCAGCCTCGTATTCTGGCTGATTTCATCGCGTTCGCTCCCTATCGTCCACGGCGCAACGGGTCCGTTCGATTGTCGACAAGTTGGCCGCCAACGTCGAACGTCCCAGACTGGCCGAACTTTGTCCGATGCGATCGATCCAGTTCGACCCGCAGACTCAATCAGACGCAAGACAATCGTGCAGGCGTCCATGCGACCGACAAGTTCTTATCATCGTTCAGCGGATCAGGCCCCGTGTCGAACGCGACAAGAAATCGTAAAAGGGTTGAACCTCAGGGTGAGCAGCCGCAATCCGGGCTATTTCCGGCTTCGCTTCTTCCAAAGTTTTTCTACTCCGGTAGAGTACTCTGTAGGCTTCGCGAATTGCCTGAATCGCGTCTTTGCTGAAACCTCGACGCTCCAACCCAATGGTGTTCACGCCCTTTGGAGATGCATGATTGCCTTGCGCCATTACATAGGGTGGCACATCCTGCGCAATGCCCGAGCAACCGCCGACCATGACATGAGCACCAACCGAACAGAATTGGTGAACCGCGCACAAGCCACCGATGATCGAATGTTCATCTATCGTGACGTGGCCTGCGAGTGTCGCGTTATTAGCCAAAATACAGTGGTGAGCAACGACGCAATCGTGCGCAACGTGGGCGTTGACCATAAGAAGGTTGTCGCTGCCGACCTTTGTGACCCCACCGCCTTGGACAGTCCCGCGATGGATCGTGACACTCTCACGTATTTTGTTGCGATCTCCTATCTCGACGAGAGTCGGCTCTCCGGCGTACTTCAGGTCCTGGTTGTCTTCTCCGATCGTGGCGAACGGATAGACTATGTTGTCTCGGCCAATGCGGGTGTGCCCGCTTACGACGACGTGAGACCTGAGTACGGTGCCATCACCAATCTGCACATCGCTGCCAACGCAGCAATACGGGCCAATGCGGACGCGAGCGCCGATGATAGCGCCTTCTTCAATAACTGCGGTCGGATGGATGACAGCCGTTTTATCGATCACAAATATAGCCTCGCGGAAATGCCAAGGTTTGGCCTTGTAGTTCAATTCGAATGGAATAGCAGCAAACTGCAATTCGCTTTTCGGGCAAATTATACGAGTCTTCGCTCTCGCCCGCCGCCGACCTTTCAGCTAGCTATCGTCGCCTGATATCAGGATCGCTTGTCTACGGTCGCGGCGCATCCCCGAGCGTTCGAAATTGGCCGGACCGCGCCTGACTGATGGTCGCGCTAACGATTCTGGATGGGCCTAACTATTCACGCAAGGGTGAATCCAGCATCTCAAGGAGGCACACTCCGTTCTAAATCAGTTCGGCGACGCGTACGATAATGAGCGCGGCCGGCACGAGCATTACTTGTGCACACAAGGTCCCGATAACACGTGCCCCGGCAAGGGTGGTCATAGCTCGCCGAAAGCTGTTTTCGGAGATTCGGCCTTCGATCACGTCGTCCGTCATGACCGAAACCTGCGGGTCGATGACCACAGCCAACACTACCGTCGCAAAGCCATTAATGACCGAAGAAAGATTAGCGCATGTCACGCGCAAATCTGGCTTTATGTATCCCGCATAGAGCGACGCGAATACACCGACGGTCCAAATGGCCATAGCGAAGATGTTTAGAGCTATGACCGTCCCGGAGACGCCGGCACCGTTCGCTAACTGAGATATGTTTTGGCGCGACGGAACCCGTGCGCCGTCCCGCATATAGTTGATGCCGCCACGGCTGAAAATGTGGAGCAAAAGGCGCGGCAACGAACGATTAGCCTGGAAATGCTCGACAGCGCGACTGAAATAACGCTGGAACGTTGGGATCAGCAACGCGCCGGCTATGCTTGCCGCGGTGGCCGTGATTAGGAAGAGCCGGAAATCACCGAGCAGGCCACCCTCCAGATGCCGAGCAATATCAAGCTCCACGCGCTTAGCTATGAACGGCCCTTGAAAGGAGTTCGCCGTTCGGGATACTAGGGCGATGATTCCGAACAGAGAGAACGAAACGGCGATACGTCGAGTGTGAACACCTGCGATCCGCACAGCATAAGCCAGCGTCGCGATGACATGGATTACGAATGTAAGTGCGCAGATGAACAAAAGCTGGGTGTCCATGCCATCCCGGCGAGGTTGGGCGAGAGTTGAAGTCTAACCGGAGCGCCGCCAGCCGGTTCGATTGTCACCAAACTGACGGTCGATACCGAAGGTCCGAAATTGGCCGCAAGCGCACGCTCGCCGGCCACCGCCAATCACACTTCGGTTTGCTCCGCCATTTCGAGAGCATCGTCTACCTCGATCCCAAGGTATCGCACGGTGCTTTCGATTTTTGTATGGCCCAAGAGCAATTGGACCGCGCGCAAGTTCTTAGTGCGTCGATAGATCAATGACGCTTTCGTTCGTCGCATGGTGTGGGTACCGTACGCGGTGTCGTCAAGCCCGATCGACGCGACCCAACGATGAACGATTCGCGCATACTGGCGCGTCGACACATGCGCTGAGGCATGCAGTCGACTTGGAAACAAATAGTCGGCAGGCTTCAACCCCCGCGCCGAAATCCAGGCAGCGACACTTTGACGAGTCTGCTCCGTAATTTCGAACTGCACTGGTCGATGCGTTTTCTGCTGCATGAAAGTCGCGCGAGCTACGACATGACCTCCCATGGAGACGTCATGCACTTGCAAGCGCGTCAAATCGCACGCTCGAAGCTTACTGTCGATCGCAAGGTTGAACATCGCCAACTCGCGAGCGTTGGACGACATCTGCAGCCTTGTTCGAATCGCCCAGATTTCCCGGAGCTTCAGCGGAGGCTTCTGGCCGGTTAGCCTTCCCTTATTCCACGGCACCCGACGGGCGCCGGAAGAAGTAAGCGTTTCCATGACAATCTCCTCTTCAACAAAGGGAGATCGATTGTGCGCTTTGCGGAACGGTCGATCTTCGACCCCTATCTGCCCTTCGCGACGAGCTTAGAGACATCCAGAGATCGATCATTCGACGGCGATAGATCGTCTTCGCCGGAAATATCGCCCGACGGAAATGCTGCTCACTCAGGCCTCGACGGTTCCGGGGCGACCGAGTTCGATACAGGTCGAAAAAACTCCAGCAGCCATCTGCCATCCGGCCCCGGCAGACGGTCAGATGGATAGACGGCCTGAAAAGGCATCATGCCTGCGGATGGCCCTTCCAGCTCGATGCGCGTCAAACGTCCTGCCTCCAGGTCGTGCTCTGAGCCATCGCGGCATGTGTCCCCAGCCCAAGCCCGCGCGCAAAAAAAGCATGCTTTGCGCCGAGATTAGCCAGCCGCCAGATGTTCTTTCCCTGCAGCCCGTAATCAACGCCGCTCGTCAGCGACGAGCGATCGGTGAGAACCAGTTGCGTGGCATCCTGCAAGTCACGCAGCGCAACCGACCCGCGTCCGGCACGGGCTTTTCGCACTACGTGGCGTCAAAGATGGGCGCGATTCGTCTCGTTTGCGCACTCGCCAATGAGCTTGCTGCCGACAATATAATCGTCAATGCAGAGCATCCGGGACGATGGCATGACATGGGAAACAACGTCATCGTCTCCGGACGTGCTGGGCTTTAAGGCTACGTGGGCGCCGAACGCCGACGCAGCACCCGGCTCCTTGCGGAGAAGCCGGAGCATTGCGTTGTCGATTTTTCCGACATCGTCATGCCGGGCATGAACGGCATAGAGTTGGGTGAGGAGATTCGCAAACGCTACCCGCACATGCCTGTAATTCTTGCGAGCGGCTACAGCCACGCGGTCACTCAAAGGCATGGGCAAGTGTTCAAGCTCCTGCAGAAGCCCTATGCGATCGACGAACTCGCCCGCACGCTATGAGAGGTTATCCGCCGCAGATAGCTGTGGCGCGACAATCTGGATGAGAGACACCGTTCTCATCTTGACGGGCAGCAGATCGCGTTCCGCAACCTCAAGCGTCGTGTTTAGTTATTGGTTTAGGACGACGGTTGTATGCGCAGAGAAAGCCGCTCTGGCGTCTTTGCAATGATTCGCTGCAGCCGCTCAGTGGCTTCGACGACGGCGGCAAAACGCACCTCTCGCAGTTGTCGATCGTGTTCATTTAAAACAACGCCGACGGCGTCGACAGGTGCCGAGCGGATTGTCCAACACCTTCGGCATTCCCGCGATTGCCGCGATCAAGCACAGCCGTCACTCTGGCTTCGACTTCCTGGACCCTAGACAGCCAGAATTCCAAAGCCCGACTCGGCGAGGAGTCGGGTAAACAATACCGATTGTGCCAACGATACCGCCTCGCGCCGGCCGCTGCGTCCCAGGCGCGCCGCTTCGAAACCTATCCGAACCTGAAGAACCATTGCGTCTGCCTCTGAAAGAGGTATGGGGAGCAAGAACGACTTCGCAGTGCGACCTCAAGACCCCTTTACCGATCTTTTCTTGTTTGAACTCGGCATATGTGAGCAAGGGCGGTTGGTAAGCGATCGCTACTGCGTCGACGTAAGCACACGTGACCAATCGGCAATGTGTCGGGTTGCCCGCAACGCACGCGCGAATTGCCTGCCTTATATCCGCACAGACTTCTTCCTTCCAAAAAAAGCAGCCACCCATTCGTGTGACAAATTATCCACACACGGTCGTTCGCGGAGCCACTTAAAACTTCACCTTATATCCATTTCTCCCTTAACAAAAGGGACCTTTAACAGTGGTGAAAAGTAAGGATATCGATATCGCATGCCAACCGCTTGACAGTGCTTGATCGCACGCGCAGCATCACGAAACGCTGCATTCGGATCGCTGATTTATCTCTGGTAGCAAACCCATGCAATAGATCGGACGAATTCGACCGATTGCTAGGACAAGAATCGCCGTGCACTCAGGTTCACGGCGCAAATCAGATCGGTGGTTAATCCTTATCGTGGCGAGGCGCTTAGTGAGCACTGGCGAATATTTGCTTCCGAAACGCGTTTTGCGCTTTCCGGCGATTCAACGCAAGCCTCGTCGACTTGCTGCTCTACTTGTCTTCGTTGCATTGCTGGATGCGTGCCAGAGTACCAATCAAACGGTCGGTACGCTGAGCGGCGCCGGTGTGGGCGCCGGCGTAGGCAAGATCTTCGGAGGCAATACTGGCGCACTCGTCGGCGGGGCGCTCGGCGCGGTGATCGGCAATCTCATTGGTCGGCAGCTCGATGCGCGTGACCAGGCCCGGCTCGAAGAAGCCAAACGAACTGCGCAGGCCACCAATCAAACGGCGCGTTTTTACGCCAACAGCGCAAAGTCGGAGGTCGTGGTTCAGCCGAAGACGTATGTCGTCTCGCGCCCCGCTCTGCTGCTTGCAGACGACGTCGGACTAACGCCGCTCACGGTGATTCCCCCGAAAACGACCTATCTGGCCGTCGATACGCCTGTCTATCGCCGCCCCTTCGACGGCGAAGCACCCAAGATGGTGATCGAGAAAGGCACACCGCTCACGGCGATCGCGACCGTCGATGGCGCCGCATGGCAGCTCGTCGGTCGCGGCGATTACGGCATCGGCTACGTACCCGAACGATATCTGCGGGAGCGCAGCGCCACCGCAAGAAACACTCAGGCGCCCGCTGCCAGCGCGGCACGTAAAAGCTCGCCGGCATCGTCACGGCAAGCGAAGCCGACGCCGAGCGGCCCTACCACCAACGACTTGCTCAGCGCCAATGCCGACTACACGCCGCCACCAGGCGCAGCACCGGTGGTCAAGGCCACGCAGGCTGACTACGAACGTGCGTCGTACCAGGGTCAGGCTCGGGCAATCGCGGTCAAGAGCGCGCAGGCGGGGACGGGGTCTAGGCAACTCACCAACGCAAACGTGGTGTGCCACGATCTGACGACCACGCTGTTGAGCGACCACAGCACCGAGACGTCGGAGCAGTGCGGGAACGATCCGCCGACACTGCGCAAATAGATCGGGGCGCCGCTCGCCAGAATAACGACCGCCGTCAACTGCGATCGTCATGATCCGCGGCGCGATACGAGCAACGCTGCCAAGCCTGATGGACGACCAACGTGGAAACTTATCAAATGCATGCTTCGACTTCGCACGCCCCGCAGCCGCATTCCGCCAGGTGGCGCATCGCGTGGATCAAGATCGCCATGTCGTTGTTCATGATGCTGCCTGGCGCATGGATCGGCGTCAGCTTTGCCCAAGGTGCATCGGGTTCGTCTCCTGCGATGAGCGCCAGCGCCTCGGCAGACTCCGATGCTTCATCAGGCAATCAGGATGCCGCTTCACCGAACGGCGGGGGAGATACGGCGGCTATCCAGGGCGATCTCCAGCTCTTGCGTGCGATGGCGTGGGGAAGCACGGTCGTGGCAGTCCTGATCGCGCTCGCGGCCTACGTCTATATGCACAAGAACCTCTGGCCCAACGACTCGCTGTATGGCCTGATCATTACGCTGGTGCTCGCGCCGCTCTTCCTGCTGCTCTGCACGATGCTCATCCTCTCGCCAGCGGCCAAAGACTGCGTCGACGCCACGCTGCAAGCCACGTCGGACATTCCCTACGATGCGGTCTGCGGCAAAGCACGCGAAGGCGTCGCGGATTTCGCCGGCATGAAGTCGCTCTGGGCTCTTGCCTCGCCGCCGGCGGTCAACGCCGCTGGCCTTCCTATTCCCTACCCTCCCACGTTCGTCAAGATTCTGATGTACGTGTCGACGCTCATTACGGGCGTGGTGCTGTATTTCATTCTGAAGCCATCGTGCAGGCGTTTCCTGGCACACCGCCGACGCTGAGCGCGGACGAGCGTTCCGGTGGCAGCGCGACGATGGCCTGCCGCCTAACACTAAGAGGAGGTGCCATGAACAACGTACTCATCGGCGTGGGTGGTTCGGGACAACATGTCGTCCATGCGTACCTGCGCATGCTGGCGTTGATTCAATGCAATGCGCGCGATGTGCCGCATGTCTACATCATCGATGCCGATGCCACGCTCGGCGGTGCAACCGATGGCCGGCTCAACCTGTGCTATGAAATCGACCGTCTGCATCGGCAACTCGTCAGTGCCCTGTCGCCCAAGCATCGGGCCCATTTCGCCCTTGTCAGGCCGTACTTCCAGAGCGATTCAGAAAGTCAGCCCGGCCGCGTAGAGACCGCGCTCGAACTGTCTAAATGCCCCGCCTATCTGACCGATATCTTCCTGACCGACGACCCGCACCCGTCCGGGCGGCACGCCGAGGCAAATGACCGTACGGTGGATCTGTTGCAAGGCATGATGGCGAACGCCAAGATCGGCGCAACGGCATTCGCCTACAAAATCCAGCGCACGCGCAACGACGACCGTTTGAAGAGCATCAACTTCGGTTATGCCGACGAAGGCTCCGGCATGCGCAGTAGTCTGCTCGACGACGTGCGCGGAGCTAGGGTTGCCATCGTGGGGTCCAGCTTCGGCGGCACCGGTTCGGGCGTGATTCCCGCGCTCGTGCGGCACCTGGCGTCCCTGTCCAGCGCAGGTCCCGCGGCGACGCGTGCGTTCATGACGCTGCCGTGGTTCGACATCGATGCGGGCGGCGCGTCGGCCGCGGCAATCCGGCCCAACGGCATCGACCCGAAGACGCGCAATGCCGCCACCGGCTTGCGCACCTATCTCGGCGAACTCGACAACGGTATCGCCAACGCGAACTACGTTATCTCGCAATGTCTCGGCGACAATGCGACCCGTGCGGATCGCGGCAATACCCATCAGGGCGAAGACCCGCACGTCTTCAATCTGGTGCTCGCGAGTTCCATCGAGCAGTTTCTCTGGGACAAGTCCGACTCGGGCGCCGTGGCGGGCAGTCAGGCAAACAGGAAGCTGTTTGGTCTGGTCGTGTCTCAGCCCGAGGAAAAACGCGGTCGCTTCGACGCCCAGAAATCGGCGCACTTGCGGTTTCGAATCGACGCCGACAAGTATCTGCAGCTCGTCGATATCGTCAAGGAAGCGGAAGTGCTGGCGCTGGCGCTGGAGAAAGGCGCTGAATTCATTGCGCCGGGCGATCGTCGCTTCTCCGTGGGCGGTGACAAGCATGACGAGCCCGAAGCCTTGCGGGAATTGTGCAAGACCATCGCGACCACCTACGATCAAAAGCCGCTCAAAAAGGCCTGGCTCGGGCTTGGCAAGGAAACCGCCCCAGACGAGATCTATCAACGTCTGGCCGACGCGCTCAAGGAGTACGCCGAGACCCTGCGGCGTTCGCTCGTCTGGCTGGACGCGCATCGGGCCGCCGACGACGGGCAACAGCAAGGCTTCACCGGCCTCGCGCTGGATCACCTGTTCGACAGCGAGCTGGGCGAAGGCGGCCGGTATAAAAGTTCGCGCGCGATCGGCGAACAGACACTGGCTTCGCGCTGGGACGCGTATGGTCTCAAGGTCATCAGCGTCGCCACCGGCAATACCGAGCTGGGTCGCACCACGCCCCGCGTGGCGCAAGCGTTCGCGCTTTTCATGAATGGCCTGTCCGGGCAGCAGAGCTTCGTTGGCGAATTGGCCGAACTCGTCGCCAATCAGCCTGGTTCGCCCATTTATCATGTGGTCGCGGCCATGCTCGCCCGGCAAGTGGCCAAAGCGGTCGAGAAGGCGCGAAACCAGCGCATGGTGCTCACCGCCGCGCAAGACAGCGCCCCGCGCGGCGAAGCTACGGCGTTCATCAAGCGGCTGAATACCGAAGCGACGCCCGAGAGCGCGCGCCTGTGCGTCATCGACAAGCTGAAGCTCGATGCGCCTATAGGTGACGTGGACCAGCAGGACTATGACAGCCCGATACAGGAAACGCACCCGCTCAGTCTGCGGCAGATCGATCCCTACCTCGGCGTCTCACCGTTCGGCGACAAGGACGTGGCGGCGGTGCGCAAGATGGCCGACGAACGCGGCGCCTTCCCAGAAGCCGCGCTGCAAGGCATACCGAACATCCTGGCGCCCAAGCTGCTGCAGCAATGGCGGCTGAAACGCGCCGATTTCGTGGTGCCGGGAAGCCGCCCCTTGCTGGACGAATCCGGTCGCCCCGTGTTGCGGTCTTCGGAACAAGGGCTTTATCTACATGCTTGCCGGATCATCGAGGCGGCCTTCTGGCTGCTCTTTACCGACGATGCCCGCATCGCCCTGAAAGAGTATCAGGATACGGAGCACTCGCCCCGATCGCCGTTGGTCGAGTTGATCAATTCGGAAATCAAACGGCTCGAACCGCGCGGCCCGGAGAACCGGCTGCCACGCAAAGTCATCGTGTCGCAGCCTGGCGCGCAGGGCGCGGGCCGCGTCGTGTTCGTGAACGATCCGCAATGCGCCTGGTATCTGGCAGCCAATCACGAGGCGCGGCGTTTCTTTGCCCACGTCTATGCCGAACTGCCGACCGTGCGTTACGGCAACTCGGAACTGGATCTCGCGTGGCGTCACAACACTTCGCGCGCGACGGTCCGCCCTGAACGCGGTTCGTATCAGGAGCGAATGATCGTCGGCTTTCACGACTATCTCGCCCGGATTTCGGCCAATCATCAGAACCGGAACCTGCCCTGGGCGCGCGCGCTAAAAGACATTTGCGCCGCACTGAAAGCGATCGTCGCCGACGTCAGTCTCGACCCGCCGACCACCGCGCGCGTGGCCGATATCGACGTCATGACCGACGCCGCAACGGGACAACTCGGCTCGCTGGAAATCCGGCGACCGGTCGCGCTCTCCGCCTTGCAGGGTATCTTCGTCAAGGACCCCATCTACTTCTTCGTCGGCGACGACACCCGGGGCGAAGCTCAATGGGCGGGACTCTGGCCGGTCACAGGCGCCGCCTGGGAACATCTAGTGCCGCCGGAAGGCGGCCGGGAGATGGACAATCCCATGACGGTGCAGCACATGCGCGATACCGCGCTGGACCCGGTCGAGCGCTCGTCGTGGAACGTCCAATCCATCCGCCTGAAATTCAAGGAATTGGGGCTTTACGAAATCAGCCGGCCTTTCGACAAGGGCGGCACGGGGCGGCCCACGATCATTCCAGGGACCAACGAAACCTTGGACAACCTCGACTGGGCCGCGGCCGTGTGGCCCAACTTCGAGGCGCCCGACTGGACTACCTACGTAGCGGGCGGCTTTTGGCAGGGCGCAAGAAAGCTCGAAGATTTCGACCTCTACGCTCACGATTTCGAACTGAAGGACTGGTGCCTGATCTTCTACGGTGACGTTCGCGACCGGAGCGGCGCGACGAAATTCGGCGAGATTGGACGCATTGAAAAGCGCATGCCGGTCAAGCTTCGCGGCGTGCCACGCGCGGTCGAACTGGTGATCAATCAACGCATTCTCGGCTCAATGCCGATCCGCCTCGGCCAGCTTCCGCCCAACACGCAAAGCGCGGCCTGCGAACTGGCGCTCGATTTCGGTACCTCGAACACCTGCATGGCCATCAAGCTCGGCGATGAGCCCAGACCCATGCATCTGGCCTTGCTGGCCGGCGAAGCCATGCCGCTTCGCAATGCCCGCCATGAGCCGCTACCGGAGCTCACCGCGTTCATTGGACCGCGCAAGCCACCGGGGCTGCAAGCTTCGATTGCGGACATGCAGTTCCGTACACCGAAGAGCCCGCTCTTCGTGTTTCAGAGTTTCGACATTCCCGACAAAAAGCACACGCCGCGCAGCGTGCCTTCGGAACTCATCAGCCTGAAGCCGAGGGACGATCCGGAAATCGCGGTCTGGCTGGCGCAACGGACCACGAAATTCGAAGCGGAGCTCGCAGTCGATTCGACCTTGACCAAGCACCCGGCCGAGCTGCGCGAAGCGGTGGTCACGCCGCATTACACGCCCTTCCCGCCTCATCCCGGCGGGATGAAAGAAGCGCGCGATCTGGCGCAGTTCTTGGGTAGCGGCTTCCACCAGGACTTCAAGTGGCCACCGCCAAGCGGTGAAGAGGACAACATCGCGTTTCGGGCGGTGTACATCGAGCAGATCCTGCTCGCTGCGGCGGCCACCTTGCGGTGCGCGGGCATCAGGATGATCAAGCGTCTGGTCGCCACGTATCCGGGCGCCTTTCGGACCGAGTACCGCGACCGCTACATCGCCGATGTCAACAAGATCGTCGACCACGTGCTTGCCGCGACGGGCATCGAGTTCGACCGGACCAGCAACCTACGGGTCCAGCCGCGTTCGGAGACCGTGGCGGCGCTGGCAGCCACCAATCCTGGCGAAGAGACCATGAAGGTGACCATCGACATGGGTGGCGGAACCACGGATGTGGGCATCATCGTGCCGAAGCCGCAATCGGCCCAGCAGCCCTTGTTCTCCTACATGTCGAGTATTCGCTACGCTGGCAACGATTTGCTGCGCGCGGTGGCGAAGTCGCCCTCGTTCCTGACCTCGCTCGATACCTCGCCGGCCAGCGCCGACGACGCCGCCGCGCGTTTGAAGATCGTGATCCGCAACAGCATGCAGCGCTTCAACGACGCCGCCGCGCGGGTGGTCGCACGGGCCTTCTTTGAAGGCCTGTTCGAGTACATCGTCACGGTGATCGCGGCGGTCGTGAACCAGCCGGATTTTCCGGCTGGCAAGCGCATCGATATTTATTTGTTCGGCAATGGCTTCAGGCTCTCGAATGTGTTTCTCGAGCAGAACGCGTTCGATATTTTCGGGGCCGTGGTGCAACAGTGCGTGCGGCACGGGCTGATTTCACAGGCTGTTGCCGACACCATACATCCGATCGAGAGCGACAACGACCCGAAGCTCGACCTCGTATCGGGCGCACTCAAACTCTCTTCCGAAGCGAATCGTATCGACCTCAGCCGGGCCGCTGAGATGCTTCAACGTGTAGACAACGCCGGGCACAACCGGGTACCGATCTGGTACCCCTGCGTGCACAAGGGTTCGCAGACCAGCGAGCATCCGGTGCTCGGCACGCTCGAGGAGCGCGAAAAGATGCTCAGCGATCCGGGCTTCGTGGATGCGATCAGGATCGACGAAATGGACACCGAGAAGCTGAAGGCGAGCTTTCCGATTACCAGCCAGTACTGGCGCAACGGCCAGCAAATTGCCGCCATCTTTCACAACGCACCCGGTGGCGCCCTGATGGCGCTCGGCCAATATTATCTGGAAGGCGTGCGTCATACCGAGTCGTCTTTCGCCGCCGTGGTCTTGAATAAACTGGCCGGTGAACCCCAGCAGCGTCCCTACGATTCGCCCTACTGAGACCGTCCATGCGCACAGTGACAACAGGAGGACGGCGGGCAGCGATCATAGTCGGCGCCTTGCTTTGCATGATCTGCACCGATGCCGAATGCGCCAAGGCACCGTCGGCCAGTTCGGCGAATGCCGCGTCGGAGGTCGCGCCGGCTCATGGACGGAAAGCGAGCGATGAAATACCCCTTTTGGCCAACGGTCGTTTCACCGAACCGGCATCGCCAGCCAGCATCGCCAAACCCGATCCTGGTAACGGATCGACCGCCGAGCCGCGGGCCGATCCCGAACTGGCGCAACGCCTGGAAGAAGAGCTGGGCAGCGTCCGCCGGTACGCCGTTTTCGCCACCGTCGCGGCTATCGTCTCGGTGCTGATCGGTGCGGTGACCTTATTGTTCATGGCGCACTTGCACAACCGCATGGGCAAACAAACGCCATCCGGCGATCGCGACGATCGCGCCGATATCCCGACCGCCCTCGACGCAATCGTGAAGCGACACGTCGCCACGCTGTCGGCGGCCACCACGGACGGCCTGAAGCGCATCGAACGCCAGTTGGAGTGGCAACGCACGTCGAGCGATGCATCGTCCGATCTCATGGATAACGCATCGCCCACGCAGGCTTCGTCACCATTGACGGAGCCTGGCGATCCGCTGGCCACGGCGTCGAACCCAACGCAAGTCGCGCGGCCCGACCGGTTCACTGGATTAGCCCCTTCCCCTGCGCCGAGCGGCTTCGAGCGGCCGGCCGAACGACCGACTGCCATGACGCGCGCCGAACTTGGCGCCTTGATGTCGGCTATCAGGCAGGCCATTCGCACGGTGGCGGAAACCGGCTCACCGATCACCGCGGCCAACGTCGCTACGCGGATCGCTTCGGCCATGACCGACGAAAGCCAGCGCGCCGAGTTGGCGCGCGCCGGTCTGACGGTCGAGTTCTACGACAGCACCGGCCGTCCTTCGAGCCAGGCCACCGATCTGATGGCGATCTGCCTGGAAGCCGTCGGCGGGTCGACACGCTTCGTGTTTCCGTTTCCCTACGCCGGCAAAGTGGCGCGCTACGTCTACTGGTTCGGCCAGGGCGACTACAAGACGGGCCCTGTTCTGGCGGAGCTGCCCGCGACCGCGGAAGTCGGCACGGATGGCCTTCTCACGAAAACCAAGAACGGTATGCTGCGCAAGACCTGAGAGGAAAGCATGAACCGACAATCGTCCATGCGGGTAGTTCTGACCGTCATCGCGCTTCACTGGGGCTTGGTAGCGAGCGCCGCAAGTTCCGTGAGCGCTGAACAAACGGCCACGACCACGGCCGCGGCCGCAACCGCAACCGCTACGCGCGGCGGCATACACGTCGTTCTCGATGCATCTGAAAGCATGTGCGGCTTCTTTCATGCACAGGACCCGAAGCGAGTCATGCTGACGCTGCTGAGAAAGGGCGTGGTGCTCACGGACGATCAAGCGGGCAACCAGCTTTATTTGCTCAAGCAGACCAGCAAGCATGACGCCAATCCGCTGCACGACGTGGTCGCCGCCCCGCCGACCATTCAGGCAACCGCCGAGAACATGAGCCACGCGCCGAACAAGTCGTCGTGTCAGCCGTTCTCCGGCGTCGACTCCAGCATGGAGCTGATCTTCAATGCCAAGTCGCCGACGCGGCAGGCGGAAAGCATGATTCTCGTCACCGATGCGCAATTCGACGAACCCGATCGCGAACGCTTTCTGGACGGTTTCGCGAACTGGGCTCAGGATGCGCTCAAGGGTGCGGACGCTGTGTACGCGGGGTTCGCGTTCGCGAACGTGCCCTTCGATGGCCGCTATTTCCCTGTCTCCGATCCCGATGCCAAGCGCCGCGCCGCCGGCTATACGCTGCCGCAGCATGCCCGCCCGCTTTACATTTTCTGGTTCGCGCGATCGAGCAAGCATCTGGCGATCATTGAGGACTTCGTGGCAAGCCTTCTGCCGGACGACACCGCGGCGCAAACCCGTGTCCAGCACCTGCTTCCAGTGCTGCAAACCGGTATGGAGCCCCTCCGTCAGCCGTGGTCCGCCATGCCCGGGCTGGGCAGCCTAATTAAGGGCAAGCCGCAACTCGACGTCTCGGTCTACGACAAATCGCGCACGCAGGCCATGCTCAGGCAATGCGCGACCGTCACCGTCAGCGCGTCCAGCGTGGACGTCAGGGCGAACGCGAAATGTCACGATGGCAAGGCTTTTTTCGACGGCGTCACGGCGGTCGACGTGAAAGCGCAGCTGGTCTCGAACAGTTTGATCAAGACCACCGTCGAAGGGCGGCCGGCCGGCGAGGACCCGGTCTTGCTCGGCACGTTCAAGCCATCGACAGCGACGAAGCCCGCCAGCTTCCGTCTGCACAGTGTCTTCGCCGACGATTCGCGCACCACTGTTTCCATGAACGAGCATTCGATCGATTCCGATCTTTGCCCCGTCACGCGCGCCGCGCCGGCAAGCGGCGCTTCGCCGGACGGCAATGCGTGCGTGGCGAAGCTTCAGGGCAGAACGTTCCAGACGGATATCCTGGTGGCGCAACTGGTCGCTCGCCAGAAACGCATCACGGCCGACGAGCTCGAGCCACTCAATAACGTCACCTATCGGCTGACCTTCACGCCTCGCAAACCGTAGGTCCCCGCATGACGATCAGCATCAGGGTCACGCATCCATCCGGAAAGATCGACTCCGACGTCTACTGGATCGGCTTTCTGATCGTCCACGACGAGTATTCGACCCAGGGCCATGCCCTCGCAGTGAGTTCGGTGGAGATTGCCTCGCTCGGGCTATCGGTGTCGGAAAGTCAACGTGTTTCGGGTGGCTTCTCGTATCCGATCGACTTGCGCAACGATCCGGACTATCGCGTCGACCGCGCGACGGTGTCGAAGTACTACCTGAAGATAGATGATCTGGACACGGCTTTCGGGGCTTTTCCGCATGTGAAAAACGTGGAGTTCGCCATTTTTCGCAAAGATGGCGCCACGCTCGAGCCGCTTGGCGGTGCCACGTGTATCGAGTTTCACCTCGTCAATGAAGTGGTCCGCGCCGGCATCGGCGGCGACGACATCCGGCATCGCCTGTTGCGCCGGACCTTTGCGTGCGAACGCGGCGGCAGGCTGGAGCTTCAGCTCGGCACCGCCTGGCTCGCGGACCTGGCGGCCAACGGCGGCATTGCGGCAGTCTGCGCACGCTTGCGTCAGAAGCTCGACGAGGAGCGCACGCCGCGGCCACCGCCAACCACAACGGCAGTCGTCCCCGTCCCACCAGACAGGACCGGAAGCCAGCCCGCGTATGGGGACGAGACAAGGACCACTACTCCGCAAAGTGATCCGCCTGACGTCGAAGACGTGTCAGGTGTCAAGCCGCCTAAAGAGGAGGATTCCGTCCACAAGAATCCGCCTGAACCGGGGTTGGGTCCTGATTGGCGAACCAAAATCGAACCTGAAGGCGACCGCCGGCGAAACTGGAAGGTGGTCATCGGCTGCTGCGTTGTACTGGTGCTGGTGGGCCTTGCTTACCGATGGAACGCGGGCACCACGCTAACACCCGAACCCGAACCTGCTCCCACCCCGGTGCCCGCGCCTACCCTGGCGCCCGTGCCGACCCCGGTGCCCGCGCCTACCCCGGCGCCCACTTCTACTCCTGCGCCCTCGCCGCCGCCCAAGAGCCGGGACGAGATCTACACGTTCGGTTACGTCGACCACCTCGAGCATGTCCGCGGCGCGCTGCAAGCCATCAAGGCCTCCAACGAGGCGCAATTCACGGCAAATATCACCTGGCTCGAAGATAACAAGCAAAACTCCATGCTCGATCCGGACCGCAGCGCGGAACGTGGGCGGTTCAACGACAACGTCGAGAAGCGCATGCACGCGGCCGATGCCCAGTCACGCCCCGATCAGCTCAAAGCGATAGCCGAAGAGCTGGTCGAGTTTCTCGAGGTGAACTTCGGACTGGCACGGGCTCAACTCAATCTTGCACTCACGCACGTGCTGCTCAACCAACCGAAGCAGGCGCTTGCGCCAGCCTTCCATACCATCGTGTTCAATCCGCGCGGCGGCAACGGTTGGGTCGCGCTTGGTCTCGCGCTCGCCCTGGCTGGCGATCGTGATGGCGGTGCGGAAGGCTTGTGTGTAGCGCTCAAGGTGTCGTCCTATTCAGACAACACGCTGCGCCTGATGGCACGTCTCGAGGATGGTGAGGCCTACAATCGCACGGTCATCCGCGAGGCGGCCCACAAGACCCGCACGGTCTGCCCGAATGAACGTTGGCAATGAGCGCTCTGCGTGGGTGTGCAGTCGCCTTGCATGCCCACGTGTCGATGCCAATTCGAATGATGTAAGCCATCGAGGCAGGAAGCTTTGATGCGTCGCACGCTCGTTCACGACTGAACTATTTAGCTATCTTGATCTATTATTGTCATCGCCTTTCGATTATCGTCTCGCTATTCGCAACGGTTAATGAAGACGTTTTGCGAACGTGTGTGCAGGTCAGGCGGCAAGCGTTCCGCCGGGAAGTACAGCAACGCGTGAAACGAATGTGCCAACCAGGTTCACTTCTCCGGAGCAGATCGACATGATCGCAGGTGCGGCACGGCAAGACGCATGTTTTGGCCGCAGTGGAAGGTGCGGCATCCGCCGCACGCCTGCGCGAATTGTTCTCGTGCTACTGAGCGCGACGCTATCGGTGTCGCAAGCGAATGCACAACCGCGCGTCAAACCGGCTTTCGATCACGCCGCTCATCCGGATCGCATGAAGCCGCAGCCGCCACCCACGGTCGATCGCAACAAGAAATCGCCTTCGTCCAGCCGAGGCGACTTCAATCGCGCGGCGGGCGTGCCTGAGCACAAGCCAGTCACGGTGGACCGCAGCAAGCCGTCTCCCACCACCATGAGGAACGATTTCAAGCGCGCCGCCGATCCGAAGCCTCCTAACGACGGTGGCGGTGGCGGTGGCGGTGGTGCCGGTGGCGGTGGCGGTGGTGGCGGTGGTGGCGGTGGTGGTAAGAGCGGCGGTGGCGCAGCGCCCCCGCCAGGCCCCAAGTAAGCCCTGCTGCTCGCTTCATCCATTCGTCGTTCAAGCGCACAGCTGGTTCAAACCGGAGTATCTCGATGGCTGATCGACCCGTGAACTATCACGTCGTTGCGCCCGTCGTCGCTCGCGCATCGCGCTCGCCCAGGCGAAGTCGCCCTCAACGCGCGCACGCAGGCAAGGCGATGCTGCTCGGCCTGGTCTTTTGCTTGGCCGGCATGCGCATCGCCGATGCGCAACCCAGACCGAAGCCGGCTTTCGACCACGCGGCCGCTCATCCAACGCCCAAGAAAGCACCCGAGCACATCACGCCCGAGTTCAACCGGGTAGCCAAGCCGCCACATAAGGACACTAACGACCGCCCGGCGCCCGCCTTGAAACCGAAGGGCCCAGCGCCTTGAGTCACGCGAACGGCCCGTCCCCATCCAACACGACGCGCGACGCTTCCCCGCACCCAGCCGGATATCCTCCATGAAAAGTTTATTGGCTGTCGTCGTCGCCGTGATCGCGCTAGTGTCGGTGTTGCTCATCTCGAACGCACCGAGACACGGTGGGGGAACCCAGTCCAACGGGCAGTCGGACAATCAGAACTCGAAGACCACAGAGCACCACGCATCCGCCAGTGGCGAATCGAGCGCCAGCCCGGCAGCGCCGTTGTCCGAGTGCGATTTCTATGCGGCCGATCCGGACGATCCTGAGCGACCGGAAGACCCCAACGGCGGACGCATTGCTGGCGTCGTCGTGAGCCAAGTGGATTCGAAAAACGCGCTGCGTGCCTGCTCCAGCGCCATGCCGGGCGAACACGCTTCCCTCGCCCAGCGTCGCGAGCGATACAACCGCGCCCGCGTCGAACTGCAACTCGGACGCTATGGCGCGGCCCTGCCTGCATTGCAGAAGCTTTGCTCGGATTCGTATGGCATTGCGTGTTTGCGTCTTGCGCAAGCGTATCGCCAGGGTTTCGGTACGCTCGCACCGGACGATTTCATAGCCTACGAATATGCGCGCGCCGCGCAGGATGACGACGTCTCCGCCGCAGGCGACGTGGTGCACGACCTCGAACCGGTGGTCGCGGTGTGGAAGCGCGTGCAGGCCAAGGAACTGGTCAGGCAGCTCCTGATCGGCAAACTCGATCGCATACCGGACACGGCCAGCACGCGGCGTTACTTCTACACGCTTTTTGTGCAGAGTGAGAAGCAGAATTCGCAGTGGTACATCGCGCTCATGTCGAATCAGGATTATTTGCATGCGCGGCAAACCATCTGGCCGGTGCTTGAAACACGGCTCCGGCTATCGGCGGCGGATACGAAGCGCATATACCAGAAAATCACCGGCGATCTCTCGGCCACCACCGACTGGCGCAGCCTTTTCGCGGCGGGTGGGTCGTCGGTTTTCGAAGTCAGGACCTGGCTGGAGAACGCCGATTCGGTGCAAGTGGCCCTGGGTGCGCAAGACGCGCAGAAGCTGTTTGAGTGGTTCAACGGCTGCGGCGGCTGCGTCACGGCACGCACGCGCTACCAGCAAAATCTCGCGGGGCTGATGCGCCTATGGGCAACGCGGCGCCCGGGCGCCGACCGCGCGGACGTGGTCTGCCCGCTGCTGACCGATCGCACGCAGCCCCATTGCCTTCCCCTCGACGACTACCACGGCACGGACGACAGCGGACATGCAAGCGGGTTCGTGAAGCATGCCGCGGGACAATGACGGTGCGCTGAATTTGAGGCGATCAGAATCCGCCCATCTTCATGATTTGCCCGGCCAGTACGAATCCGCCCGCGATGGCCAGACCCCAATAAGGCCACCCCGCTTACCTCGCCACCCACCGCTTTTCGCTGGAGGAGGCGCCACACGGCTACGACATGTTCAAGCACAAGACCGACGGCTGCGTGCAACATCATGACCCGATTTACCGCCGCATCCTCCGTCGTGGCGATGACGCTGCTTGCGAACGCATCCTTAGCGCAAGAACGATCCAGTCCTTCGACTGACATGGCGCGCTTGCAACAGGTCGCCAGCTTTGAGCACCAGGTCACAGGAGTCACCGTTTTCGACGGACGGGCGCATCTTCGTTCATTTCCCGCAGTGGACAGAAGATGCGCCGATCTCGGTTGCTGAAGTGACCCGCGACGGCCAGATCAAACCTTACCCGGACGACGAGTGGAATTCATGGCGCAACGACAAGAAAAACCAGATATCCGCCGGAGATCATTTCGTGTGCGTCCAAAGCGTCGTCACCGATTCGCACGGCGGCCTTTGGGTCCTTGATCAGGCCGCGCCAGCCACAGCCTCGATTGTGCCGGGCGGCCCCAAGCTGGTGAAGATCGACCTCCAGACGAACAAGGCTGCGCGGGTAATTCACTTCGACGAGACAGTGGCACCGGAGGGAAGCTATCTTAATGATGTCCGGTTCTCGCCAGATGGGCAGTATGCCTATCTGACCGATTCTGGGGCCAAGGGAGCGCTCCTTGTCCTGAATCTGCAGACGTGCATGGCCAGACGCGAACGGCCACCTGAGCACGAAGCTGGAAAAGGATGTGGTGATCGAACCGACGCGCAGGCACTGCGTCGACCCGACGGTCGTGGGGTCGAATTCGCCGCTGACCGCCTCGCGCTTTCCGCCGATGGACGAACACTCACTGGCCGCACGCTCTATCGCATCGCGACGAACGCCTTGTAGAACCCGCGGCTGTCGGAAAAGGATCTGGAAGCTCGTGTTGAGCGTGTCGCCGAAACGGAGCCGACGGATGGTCTTTGGATTGACGAGCGCGGGCGGCTTTATCTGAGCGCTATTGAGCAAGACGCAGTCAAGGTCCGTGACGGCGATCGCATCACTACCCTCGTACAGGACAAGCCGTTGCGCTGCCCAATACGTTCTCGGAGGGATCTGACGGCACCATCTATGTGACCAGATCCCACATCCAAGACATGAGCTGGTTCAAGCCCGAGACCGGCCCGCGCCTTGAGACGCAGCTGTGGCGCATTGAACGACCCCGGGGCCCGCAGTGACGCGCAGGACGGGGCTAACGCCGACCACTCGCTCCGGCCGTCGGGCAGCTTTGAGAGTAGAGGAGCCGTTCAAATGGCAGCTTCCTACCGTCGATGAGTGGCTGTTTCTGGCCGAGTCTCCGCCTGACGGCGATTGGCGCTACCCGACCCATTCAAGCCTGTGAGCGCGGGAAGAGATCGACTATAGCGGTCTGAATCGCCCTTGGTATCGTATCCCACTGCAGAATCAGGATGCGGGGTTTTTCGGGGAATGCGCAGGCATCTGACGACCTGCCTGCAATGAGGCGAAAGACGAGTCGTATGCATGCCTTGAGAAGGCGCGTGCAGAACCCCACCAAAAATCATCCTCTTGGCTTTGGAAGATAAACTCTATCCGTTTTGATAGACGTCTACTTCGCAGGCATGAAAACTTTCCATCTGCTGGTACCGGTGTAGAAAAAAGTACGACTAATTTGACAATAGCCCGCGCGAAGTCGGCTCGCCACAATAGCGTCCAAGTCGTTCGGAAATGGTTTCCGGACAGAACCTGGAGCTCAGCATGTCTTTTTTCGATTCGGTTTTTGATTTTGTGGATGGTGCAGTTGGTGCGGTAAGCGATCTGGCGGTTGCGACGGTCGACACTGTGAGTGACCTGGCCAGTTCGGTAGTCGGCACGGTGATGGAGAACCCTGGCACGACGGCGCTGGTATGCCTCGGTACTCTTGCAACGGGTGGTGCCGCTGCGGCCTTTGCGGGCCCCATCGCTGCCATTGTTGGTTCGACGGGGTTGTTGGGCGCAACGGCTTCCGGTACGGCCATCAGCTCGCTCTCAGGGGTCGCGCTTACCAACGCGTCGCTGGCGGCGCTGGGTGGTGGCGCTATCGCTGCGGGAGGCGGAGGCATGGCGGCTGGTGTTACGGTAGTGGCGACAACCGGAGCGGCAGCGGGTGCTGCGGTAGGCGTCGGTGTGGCGACGGGTGCCGCAGAGGCAGAGGCAGTGCGTAAAGGGTAGGCATACATGGCTCGCATCACCAAGGCACAGAAGGCCGGTCTAGATTTCTTGGACATAGTTTTCTTTAACGAACTGGTCGTTTACCGAGGCATGGACGCCGAGGAGCGCCGACAGCTTGAAACGGTCATTCGACGAGTCACGCAAATGGCTGAGAGTCGGTACTCGGATCGTGAGTCCGAGATCGTCAAGCATCTGGCGTACTACTTTCTGGAGGTAAGCCTAGCCAACACCACTGAGGAGTTGACACAGGCTATCCATGTGGAGGTGCCACCGCCGGACTTGCCAAAGGAGACCATAGAAGCTATCGATCGCTATAGGAATAATTTCCAGATGGCTTTCATGCTTGCGATGACAGAAAAGTCCACGGGCATTGTGGCCAGTTACGCCTTGGAAATTGCTGATGCCTTGAAGGGTGAGTTCGTTGGCTACTCCGCGCTGGTCCGGAGAGATCTGCTCAAACGCTGCTTTGTCCGCGAGTTCAAGGATGTGTCAGTGGGCGTCTATTGCTGGCTAACCGTTGCGGGAGTGCTACCGGTGACGAAAAACAGTCCGGATCGTATAGGTAGCGAATTTAGTGACAAGTTCATAACACGTCTTGCGTTGCTTGCCGACTACGAAATGATTATGCACGGCTTGAACATGACGATAAGCAAGGATAACTCTATCTGCGTATTTCTTGGAAAGCAGGAGTTCAACTTGAAGGAGGCGACGGTCGATCGTCTTCTGGATATACAAAGGCACTTCAACGAGGCCATTACCAAATCGAGCTTGCGCGGCATCCCACTGATCAACACGCGAGATTTAGCGAGCACAGCGCAGGTCCAGGGTTTTTTCGAGCAGTGGGGCACTCGCAAGGTGCGGTTGCGTATGCACACGGGGACACTGGCCAGTTGGCTAGGCATCCTGGGGGCGGGCATGGTGGAGCTGCAACTGCGGCGCGAGTACGATCATGCCGCTCACAAAAAGTACCCCAATGGCGCCGAGTCCGTTGAGATCACTAAGTTGAAGGTCGCGGCAATCTTCAATGCGTGTGACAACCAGCACACCATCACCGAATTTGTGAAGGACAAGCTTTCGGAGGCCGGTCTCAAAATCAACCCCGACACGCTGTACCGCAATCACTCGATGATGAGAAAGACCATCCTCCGGTTGCTGGGCGTGTACTGCAAGCTGACGCGTGATGCAGGGGTTGTCGTGTCGCCCATCTACGATGACACGTACTATGGGCCGACTTTCATTAATGCAGACAAGCTGACCCAATGAAAGCTTCAGCTCTGTTGACAACGCACATCAGGCTCCCGTCTGCGTCCCGCTGATCATGTATCGGTCGGCAAATAATTCATTAGGCTTGTGAAGCTTGCGCCGAAGTTGTGGATCGCTGAGTGAATATTTTTATATCGCATTGGCGCCGCCCTTTACGCTTTGGATAAAACCTAACTCCTCCAATTGTCATCGATTCGAGGACGTTCGTCGAACGACCGGTTGTGGCCGGTCACTGCCTGACGCCGATCGGCAGCAGGCGACCCATCTCGGTCGCACGATGCCGATGACGTTCTACGGCTGCTTGCAAGGTACACCGGTCACTGGCGATTGCGGACGGATTGCGTTGACATGATGATGATACCCTTTGCCCAAATCGCCTTCTTCGAGTTTGCCAAATGCGCAAAAAAAAGCACCTTGATAACGAGAGTTATTCGTAAATCCGGCGGCAATCCAGATGCGCGTGTTTGGCAGCGGACCGATCATCGGCTCAGGCGCGCACGCGCAGCATCTCGGGATCAGCACTCCTTTGTGGACAAAGTCACAAATGTGCCGCCGAGGCAGAATGTCGTCAACTTCACCAGCCGTCTATACGGTCAGCGTCGGATAGTCACCGCCTTCAATCCGTCGGCAGTCAATCCATTCAGGCTCCTGGACATGCTTTCTTGCCGTCTGCTCCTGGCTGCGGAAACGGCTGCGGTTGTCCCGCAAGCGTTGCATCCAGATTGGCCTGCTGTTCCTTCATGGTCAGAATTTGCAGGTCAGTGGCCGCAATTCCGCTGGTTGCGCAGTCCTTAATAAGTGCAGCGAGCGCAGACGCAGCGCTGGCGTTATCGGTCAATACTTGGCTTGCTGCTTTTGCTTGCGTCTGTGCGTCGACAGACGGAGTGCCACCAAAGGAAATGCCATTGGTAATCGCAGTCGATAGTTGAGTTTGTGCTTGTTGGTTAAACGCACTATTGAGTGCTTGGAGATATATGTTGGGGTCTTTCGTTTCAGCAATAGTTGCATTGAGAGTGACCGGGTAAACGCGGACCGCGTTTCTCGCCGGATAAACTTTCGTCAACGACGAAAGTCCATCATCCGTGATGTTTTTTGTGATTGATGACGCGTCCAGAGTGGGAAGCGCCGTCCATGAAATCGAGCTGGCAGTTGACAAAGTTATGCTCGTCAACCTCGGACTCGGAGCTATCGACTGGAATGTCGCGCCGAATTTCGCAGGCGTCGTGGATGCCCCAGCGGCTGCGCCTTGCAGTGAAATCGTCAGCGCGAGCATCCGACGATCGCAATCTTGCCCGTTTTCCTGCGAGCAGCTAGCCCCATCGATCAGACTACGAGGATAGAACATCGCAACAGGCTCCAGAGCTACGATGTTGCTAGCACCCGGCGAGTTCCTCAACGCCAGTTCCGCATAGAACTGCGGCTCCGCAAGCCTGGTTTTGACATCGTTTCCGCTCGAAACCATAGGGTCGATCACGAAACTTTGTTTTCCGGCTGGGTCAACGGACTCAATAAAGAGCGGCTCGCGTATGGGCAAGCTGTCGAACACCATAGGTGCCATGTTCGCATCCTTGCATGCCGGGACCGAGGCAGCGAAGTCGTCCTTTGCGCACCAACCGCGTCCGTCTCCGCCCGGAGCAGCGTACGCGACAATAAAGCAACCCGGCGGCGTCAAACTCTTATCGGTCTTGATCGAGTAATAGTTTCGATTTTGTACATTGCTCACTGTAAATCCGTTTTTGTCGGCCTGCGCTGCGCTATTTAGCGCGGCGAACGGTACGGCCAGCGCAGCATTAATCAGATCTCCGCCCAGCGCGGCGAGAATCGCAGGTGCGGCGGCAAATCTCGGCGCCGCGCCGTTGACAGGCGTCTCACTCGGACACGATTCAAGCGGCCAGACATACACAACCCTAGGGTCCGCCACTTTGGGCCCGCTCGCGCATCCCTCAAGCGCGGCACATACAAACAAGGCGACGACAGCGAGTGCTTTCATAAGGCCTCTTCTAATTGAGGAATTGTTTCAGCCAATTGACGGCTTCCGGAGTCATTTCTTCGTAGACACCACCCCCACCCCCGCACTCACTACTAAATACGGGAACACCCACCGCAGAATGTGACACGATGGCACTGATCCGATTGGTTCCGCCGGCGGCTCCGGTCAAGAGCCCTGCACCACTGTCGCCCGAACAGATATCGGCTATCGCACCACTATTGGTAGACGCCATACGGGTTGTATTTCCTAGCAACTCTCCCTGCCCGCAACTCTTTGTTGCGTCAGCCAAAGTTGAGCAAGGAGCGGCAACCACCGTGCCCTGCCATTTCGCGTCTGAAGACTCCGGATACACATAGCCGTAGCTCACAAGGGTAAATTGCGGTCCGTCACCAGTGCTCCATCCCACCTGATACAGAGGAAAATTGCGGGGATTTAGATTGTCACTGCCGGTCAAGACGGCGATATCTCCACCAAGTTTTCCGAGCGCGGCAGATTGATCTGGCCCCGTCATCCCCATGAAGCTCTCACAGTTAAGCGGCTTATATTGATGCAGAACTTTGACAACCCCAATAACTTTTAACGATGCGCCCGTCTCAATTTTTGCGGGTAGGCCGAGGCAACTGCAATGGTCTGCAGTTAGCACGGCATGCTTTCCAATCAGAGTTCCAGTGCACCAATCTCCTGACGACCCAACAATCTTCACAACGGAAGCGTATTTCGAATCGTCGTCAACGGCGAAATTTGGATTGATCTGCTGGGGGCGATCAATAAGAGACTGCAGGAGCTGCGGATTCTGGATAGAAGCCGAGAACGGCGTATGACTCACGTCGTCAGCCGTAAGGGTATTCAAAGGCCATTTTTGCGCCAAGTGATGATACGCCGCTACGACAGCATCCAAATACCTCATCGTACCCGGGTCGCCGAATTTCTTTGCGGCTACCAGTGCCTGTTGCTTCGCCTCGCTTATTGTTGAGGGAAGCTGCGTCAGAGAGGGAGCTTCGGTTTCACTGTCAGCCATGCTAAAGACCGAGGAACACGCCGACACTACCAAAGCAATCAGGGTTCGCAGCGTCATGATCAAGGTCGCCTGCCTGAGTGTATCTGATGACTAATGAGCCCGTAGCGACGCCAAAGCGGACAAGCTGGCGAGCCAAAAGGCAGCAGCTTAAACAGCGGATGCGCTCGGCAATCGATATGTCGTCAGCCTCATCGAACCGCTCGCAGCGCTGGAGCTGGATTGGCAGGGCGCAGCAACTGCCGTGCATCGCGCCGCAAATTCAGTCGCTATGAATTTTTCGGCTTGAGGCCAAGGTTTTTGCGTATTTCAAGGTCAGCTTCCGTAAGCAGCTCCTTGAACGCGGCATCAAGCGGGATCCGGAAGTCTACCTCCCGCAATGGCTCGCTCGACTTGGCAACCTCGGCGAACACAGGCGACAGCGCGGCAATGCGGTCGGCTGCAGTCGGATGGTTTGCGTCCTGGAACGTCCACCCTCCGGCTTCGCTGCCGTACATGCTCGCGGCATCGAGAATGCGAAATACCATCTGCGGCGCTCCACCGGCCATCATCACCGCAACAGGGTCGCCTCCGGCCTCCTCCGACCAGATCATGAGCCGGAAGCCGAGCGCATCGGCCTGAAACTCCTGCTCGCGAGTGCGAACTTCCGCTTTCAAAGCCGTGGAAGGCTGATCCGCCCCACCACCCACTGTGTGCACGAGCATTGGATCGGTCGGTGCGACGGGCTTCATGAACCGCATGGTTGGTTGGTTGCTGTGGCTGCCAGCCAGACGGAACTGAACAGCCTGATCGCTGACATGCCCCAGGATCACGTGCGACGTCTCATGTGAGATGAGAAACAGATCCATCGCGCCGACCAGCCGTGCGTGTATATGGTTGTGGTTCTCGTCCAGCGTGACCTCTGTTGCTCCAGCCGAGCTCCCATCACGGACCAACCGAGACATCGCATCGGCGAAATTGTGAACAATGTAGGGGTTGTCGTGAAGTCGCTGGCGGATCGCCTCTTCGGAATAGTCTAGACCAACGGACTGGCCCATTGTGATCGGAATGGCATCTGCAATCGATTTCGACAGCGCTCCAGTGAAAAAGAATATGTCTCGGTTCAAGATCACCAGCGGTACTTTGCTGCGCGGCGGGAGAATGGCTTGCGCATCGAATGTCCCGGTGGGCAGCGACCCGAATCGAGTCACCAATGATTTCGGGAAGTGCGCCAACCTGATTGAATCCAATTGCCTAGTGTAAAGGCTGATCAACGAACTAAACAGCGGCGCTTCGAACCGGGTCGGCAATATAATGCAGGAAAGCGACTTCACGAGCTTGTCGACCAATACAGGGTCGAGAGCACATGTCGTGCGCGCAAACAGATTTGGACACGCCTTGAGCGCGCGAGCCTTTAGTTCTGCAAATGTTGCCACAGATCGGGGGCTATCCAGCTCCGCCCGGGAGTACGGATCGGTAAGCTTAGGATTATCCGTATAGATCTGTCGTTGCTGCTCCTCGAGATATCGGGACGCATCATCAGTATCCGACTGGTATAAAACCTGATGCTGACACTCGCCTTTCCCGTGACTGACGCCTTGTGCGACGGCGGATACCGAAAGCGCACCGAGTGCGCACAGCAGCGATAAAAATCTGAGATGGCGACTCATTGACCACCTCCATTTGCTGGACTGGCTGGTCCAAACGGAGAGGCGATGACCCGGTAGTTTGCAAGGTAAAAGCTCTTGTCCCCCGCAGACAGTACGGTGGGCCATGCCTGTCCGTGATCGCCAAGCGGCTTGCAAACGGACTTGTCTCCAGATTTGTAATAACTCACCGGAAATAGATACAGCATCACGGACTGCTGTTCGGTGGTGTCACTGTTGATCAGCTTCGATTCCAGAGGGCCGGCCTGCTGGGCGAGGATCTGCGCATAGTACTTCGCATCCATGTTGAAACGCGCCTGTTCTTGGGTCCAATAATTGGGTTTCCCCATCAAGTACGTGATAATCGTGTCCATCTTCAGGTCCTGCTGGCACTGCGGATTGAAATGCTCGTGCGAAAGGCCGATGGCATGACCAAACTCATGCAGGACGGTTGTGTGTGCATACGAGACCCGCCACGCATCCGCATTCTTGCCATGAAAGTACTTCTCGAGGTCCGTAGGAAAATTCTGGAAATTCATCGTCGGATCGCCCGGACCGACATTCTTGGCGAGCACGCCGATAAGAGACCAAAGTTCTTTCGAGAACGCAATTGCGTTCTTCCTGTTCGGGGCTGTGCAGCAATTCTTCTTTGATGGTAACAAGCGGACTTCCCGTCACATGAGCACATGCGTCGTCGCGCTCGGTCTTCTAAGCCCAGAATAACCATCCGAGCGTGACAGAGGCGCGCGAACTGAACACCCGGGTAGCAGATGGGCGCCATTCGCCAGCAAGTCTGCCAGCGGTCATACTTTTTTGCCATTGAGGCTGTGGCTGACGATACCGAAGTTCGTAGCAGACTAGCCCGACGAAGGTCGACTGCAGAAGTTCGGCACAACGCCAAACCGTTGGCCCGGGAGCGATCTCGAACTTCCGAGATCGGCCAACTTCGGACGCTGACCCGCGCTATAGCATGGACATTCGAACGTCGGCTCTGCGAAACCAACGGACTGTCCCACCGTTACGCTCGCGGCGCCTGACTTCAACGGAGGATGGCCTCTTGCTTGGCGTCCGGGCTGGAAGCGCCGCAAGCCAATTTGGTTCTTCCGACAGTGCGCATCGATGAAGTGACGAATGTATGACAGCGCACAGAACTCTTGTTTCGTCCATTGAAAGCATATCCACATGTTCTACTATCGTTTTGCATCTTTCACGTAATTTCAAATATCGATTGACGTAGTGGAAAAGGCCGTCCGTCAATTCCAAGGGACAGCTGCTTTATCGCGGGATTTCCCACGCCTAATAGTTGAGTAAAGTAATTGCTAAACTGGGAGATTATGCACACCGAGATAGTGGCTGGCGCGCCCGAACGCAGGCGGATCTATCTTTCGTCGGTTCTTCCTTTCCAAGCGGGCCTCTGTCGACAGGAAAAAAAATTCGCTTGCATACACGATGGCCGTCGGAGTCAAGGTGACCGACTACAAAGTCGATCATCGGTTCTGGCCAACGGGCACTACGAAGGCGCCGACCTGTTCCGCGACACCGCATTCCTCAAAGTAACGCCTTCCCTCGATCGTCAGGGGGACTGGAAAGTCGCTCACTGGTGGGCGAGCCGGCCGAGCGACGTCACGACAGACATGCTGAGCTTTAACAATGCGCCCCGATGGGGAAACACAGCTCAAGCTGCCGTTCGTGAATCCCAACCGGCCCGGCATCGCCAGAGCTTTGCGGCTGGTCGTTCGACCGTCGCAATGAAGGTGATCGGCCGTCGAACGTACGCCGTTGCGAGCGCATGTCATGACGGCTCGAGTTCACGTCGCCCGAATTCATACCTGTCTCAGGAATCGAGATGTCTACCACAGAAAACAGCGTTCCGCTCGACGATCAACTGAAACTGGCAACCATCGAAAAAACACGAGCCGAGTGCGACAAGTTGAAGCGTGAGACGCTAGAAGCGCTTCGCAACGCCCGAAAGGCGCATTGGGTGGAACTTGCGAAGCTGGTCGGTGGATTGATCCTAGGAGTAGGCGGCTTTGTTGCAGCAGTTACGCAATACGAAGTGGGCGAACTTCGCGCGAAAATCGCCCACAGCGATCTGGAGCAGGTGAGGAAAGCTAAGAAAGAGGCGGACACGGCGCTTGCCGGCGAGCGGAAGGATCTCGCGCGCGTCCGAGCGGAAAAAACCGAGGCCGATAAGCTGCGCGCCGCGGCGATTCTAGATCGCGATCAAGCGGTCCAAGATGCCGCGAAAGCGACTGCGGAATTTCGAACCAGCCTGGCCCAGGTTACGCAAGACTACAGGGCTGGAAAAGCCGAAGCCCAACGACCACTAACTTACTTGCAGTTCAAGGGCTCCATCAAAAGAGAACTGATCGACGAGCTTCGTGAGACGCTAAAAGCTGCGTCGTTCAATGCGCCGCCCGCCGAACGGCGTTCCGGAGACTATTCGAGCCAGGTCAAGTATTTCAACGCCGCTGATCAGGCTGACGCGGAAAAGCTCGCGCGCTCGGTGGAAGGGTTTTTCCGCTCGAAGGGATGTCCAATGACGATGCCCGTCGCACGCGCCGCCGCCGCCCCCGGCCAAACCCCGCCGCTGGAAGTATGGATCTCGGGGTCCTGTTCGTGAATGCGTACGACCAGTCCGAATTGCGTCGAGAGATAGCGCCGAAGATTGCTTGATGGTTGGCGAAGATCAGCATGTGTCGGTGACTGGCGGATGGGCACTCTCGGTCGGCAAGGAAGCGAGCGTTTCAATTCCAGGTGACCTGACGACGACGGTAAGCAAGGGCGGGACGGTATCGGTCATCGAGGAACAGCAGGATTTTCGTCGGTTAGACACTTGCCGTGCAGGCAACGGAATCGATCACGTTTTAATCTCACCCGACCAGTATGACGCTGAAGAACGACTGGACGATTCATATCAAGGGCGCCGATTTCACCGTGTAATGACACGGCAAGCAGAGGTTCACTACGGGCGGCAAAACTTTCATGTCGGACGATTTGCATTGGACCGGAAGCATCGGTCTCTGCCACCATGCCCCTCAACGCGTCAGAAAAAAGTGTACCGACTGGGTTGTGGTCGGACGCGCATGGCCGTTCGGGCGTGTGACGCCGTGAGCGTGGCGGATTTCGCCGACATATGAAGCTTTCAATATTGATTCGGGTATCTAAACTTACATCGGTACTCAGCCCCTTTCTTTCCGCCTAGGTTTGCGCTGTCACGGTTTCAAATTCCGATTGCTTCATTAGTTCGAATCTGAAAAATATCAGAGACGCGCGATCCAGCCGCGAACTTGATTGGGCGGATATCTGACCTCGCCGCCCGCCGGCGGAGCATCGCGCGCAAGGAGGTTATATGGCTAGCATACAGGTTGCGCAGGCCGCACTGATCGATGCACTCGCATTGCTCATGAAGCGGCGTATCAGCACGACGGATCAGAACGAGCAGGCCAAAATCGCCAGCGCGATCGACGACATCAACGGCATGCTCGCGCAGTTCGGTCAGGCGAGTTTGCTGGAGGCCGCGAGCAACATCGCGAAAGCCACACAGGATCTTCAGGGCGTGGTCGCGAGCGTGGCCCCCGGGCCGTTCGGCACCTACCTCGGCGACATGCAGTCGATCCTGCAGCGCCTCCAGGGCGTGCAAAGTCAGATGCATGCAAGCGAGGCCTTGCCGCCCGCGCCGCATCCGGAGTTCGCGGCTGCGGCCGGCGCGCAGTCCGCGCAGGCGCCCGCTCCCGCGCTGTCACCGCCCAAAAACTCGACTTCCTATGCCGATCTCCAAAGCGAATATCTCGCGTACTTCGATGCCTGCGTGCTGAGCGTGGACCATGCGGCCAATGTCAAGTACTACATCGGGCAGATCACGAAGTCACAGAGCATCTATCAGAGCGTCGGCGGCGGCCTGAACATTCCGTGGTTTTTCATTGCTATCCTGCACGGACTCGAGTGCGGCTTCAACTTCAACGAGCATCTGCATAACGGCGACCCGCTGACCGCCCGCACGATGTATGTTCCGGCCGGTCGTCCGGTCGCGGGGGCGCCGCCGTTCACGTGGGTCGAAAGCGCCAACGATGCGCTGGTTTTCGAAGGATTCGCCGGGCAGGCTGACTGGAGCACCGCGCGCATTTTGTATCGTTTCGAGCGGTACAACGGTTTCGGCTATCGTCCGCATGGCGTTCGAAGCCCGTATGTGTGGAGTTTTTCCAACCTATATACGAAGGGCAAGTTCGCTTCCGACGGAGTGTTCGATCCGGATGCCGTATCCAAACAATGCGGCGCGGGCGTCATACTCAAGGCACTGCAGTTGCAAGGCATCATTTCGTTGAGCCGGTGATGGCGGGAAGCGCATCGGCGCGAGGCGCCGCGACCATAACGAAGCGGAGATCATCATGAGGAAGCCTGCCTGTTTCCTCGTCCTTTGCGGCTTACTGAGCGGCTTGCTAACCGGCGCGCTATTCAGCGTGCCGACGGCCAAAGCAGCCACCTCTCCCACGAAGGCGACCGTCATCGTGCCCGTTAGCGGCGGGGCCACCGCGCTGGATGAAGCCGTTCAGGTCCGCATCGACGGCGATGCGCCGATTTCATGTGACGACATCGATCTGTTCATCAACGATAAGCCGGGGCTGGTCAAATGCACCGCCGGTCCCGGCGACCGCTCGCTGTTGTTTACGCTGTCGCGCGATGCCGCAGACGCCGACCAGAACAATCGCAAGAGCTGGGCCGCCATTCTCGGCCAGCCAATGTCGGCGACAAAGACTGTGCACATCATTGTCCGGTCGGGCAAAGCGCCGTTGCTGGTCGAGTTTGACGACGTCGCGAAAGCGGGCGCAAAAAAAGACGTCAATACCGAATTGGACATCAGGCTGCGTGTCTTCAACGGTTTCGTCATGCTCGGGGGGTTGTTGCTAGTTGTCGTCGTCAGCGCTTGCACGATCGTAGGAGTGCACATGGGACTGGGGCGCGACAGCGGCATTGCGCAGATGCGCTCCGAGGAACTGCCGTTCAGTCTCGGGCGATGTCAAATGGCCTTCTGGTTCCTGCTGACCTTTTGGGCCTTTTGTTTCATGTATGCGCTTGTTGGTCAGACCGATACGCTCAACAGCGAGTCGCTCACGCTGATGGGAATCTCCGCAGGGACGGCCCTCACGTCCATCGTGATCGACAAGACGAAAGACGCGACGTCGAACATCGAGAAGGCCGTCAACGCGCTCGGGCTGACCTCGCGCTGGCACGTCGATTTGCTGCATGACATCGTGTATCCCTACACGCGCCAGCCGCTGCCGGGCTTCCTCCGCAATGGCGTTCGCAGCATATTGCGCAGCCGTCAGATACGCGATTGGTCACGCCGCCCCGATCTGACCGGTATAACCGCCGACTCACCAATTTCAAAGGCTCTATTTCCCGGCTCCGACCCCTCGGTTGCCGCCACCTACAGGGCGCTGTGGGACAAGTACGAAGCGCTGGTCGAGCCGATTCGATCGAACGGTTTCATCTCGGATCTCGTCACCGACGCAAGCGGACCGACGATCGGGCGCTGGCAGATCGTCGCGTGGACTGTGACGCTGGGCATGATCTACATTGTCAGCACGTGGGAGCATCTCGAGTTGCCGGAGTTCGGCACGACGCTGCTCTCACTCATGGGTATCTCGAGCGGCATCTATCTCGGCTTCAAGGTCCCGGAAAAGCAGGTGCCCGACGCGCAGTCGCAGAATCCCGCCAATGCCGCCAAAAATCTGCCCCCGGTGCAGAGCCCTGCGCCTGGCGCTGGCGGCACCGCCTGAGTCGCGCCTGTCTATCCGACTCGAAAGTGATCCGGGAACGATCGAGGGGTGGGTTTCCTGATCACCGTTTGTCTGCGGCACCCGTCACACGTCGGCCTCTGCCCGACTAATCATGTGTTGGGAGTTCGATCATGATCAGAACGGAAGCCGAGCAAAGAGGCTACGAGGCCGGGCGGTCCGGCTTGTCGCAGTCACGGGGCCATTCACTGGACCTGGAATGGCTGCGTGGATATTACGAAGGGGCCGAAGCGGCGCGTGAAGAAGATCGGAAGATGGACGTCATGCGAGACGAAATGATCGATCGCGACCGGTCGTTTCGCATCATGCTCTGTTCCATGTTTCTCATTCTCCTGCTGCTTCTCGTGGGACTCGAGCCTATCTAATACCGTCGAAGAAAGCCTCGGAACCAGCTTCTCAGTGTAACGAGCAATTCAAGTTTGAGCGGCAACGATTGGATGCCGTCGTCGCGCTCGAACGCGAACGTCTGACGCTCGAACGTTACCGCATCGACAACGAACCCAGAACGAGCCTGTCTCCTCCGGCCGATCTGCTGATCCTGAAAGACTTCGTTGAATCGGGAAGATCGGAAAACGATCTCGCGCCCGTGGGCCCTATCCTGAAACTCATTTCTTCCATGGCTGACGCAGGCACCATGACAGCGGCTACCGCGGAGAACCTGAGCGCTGACATCGTCAAGGACGCGTTGAAGCAGACTGGCGAAGCTGTCAAGCAGATAGCGGTGAAAACCGCGTCCAACCTGATCGACAAGTACATCCACGGCAAGTCCGAGAAGGGGCCGCCGTCACACGCCAATGGTTCGCTCGCGACCGCGATCGTGGAAGTCAAGGCGTGTGAAACGAGCCGGACTTGCTCTTGTCCGCTGCCGCCCGGTCCTTCGAAGCCGTCGCTGCCGCCGCATCCGCACAAGAAGCTAACCTGCGGTGATTTGAGGGAGTAGGTCTGCAGTTCAAGAAAGGGAAACGGCCCTGAAAGGGCCTCGGGAAGCCATAGTTTGCCCTAGTCGCACACTCCGATCTGTTTTCTGGAGTTCGATTGTCCTTCATGCACCGCGCGCTCTATCCAATCCGTGAATACAGAGAACGCTGCGCAATTGTATTCGGCGGCGGGTCCTATAAACCAAAAGGTTTTGTCGCAATAAGGAGGTTGGGCCAAGCGGAGGCGATATCTTGAGTATTGCTTATGCCGCCAACGTATAGACTGCTCGGTTGCAGTCCGCGCAGTGCTGTGGTAACACTTCATCTGCCTTTTTTTTAATCATGTGCATGACTTCGATGCCGCTCAACAAGATGCAAGTGCAACGAAAAATTCTTGAATTCCAGCATTGGACGAATGCGCCGCTTGATAGCCCGATGGTACTGCTCGACGACGTTGTTCAGATACTTGGCCTGACGAATCTTAATTGACGTTTCGCGTTCGCCGTTAATCGCATGTAGCCCCGCGAGATTGGCGCCGCTCTTGTCGATCGTCACCGTCTCCGGAACACCGTTTTGATCGATGGCCTTTTCGAAGTAAAGCCGTGCGGCAACCTTGTCCCGCCTGGCTCCCAACAGAAAGTCAACTGTATCGCCCGCTTTATCAACGGACCGATACAAGTACTTCGACTCCACGTTTGACCTTGACGTAGGTTTCGTCCATTCGCCAGCGTCTACCGACTGCGCGTTTGTGACGTCGTAACAACTTTTCCAGCGCCGGCAGAAGTTTGGTGGCCCAGCGATGCCGGTCAAATGATCGACCGACACTCCTCGTTCGGCCATCATCTCTTCCAAATGACGCAGGCTCAGCGGATAGGCCACTTACCAGCGCACACAAGTCAGCATCACATCCAACGGATAGTGCAACCGTTTGAACACCTTGTCCGTCGTCATCTTCGATCAAGTCTTTCATTTTTCGCGCGCTACGATCGCAGATCGTTTTAATGTGACAGAGCCACAAACCGCGGCGGACCTTTCGAAAGGCAGTTGCATGGCAGTGACAACCTGGTCATCCGATAATTGACTGAGAATGCCGACCGAGTTGGCGAACCAGCGAACGTAGCGCCAAGTTTCGTCTACAAGCCACGCGACGCAAACACGAGTCCTAGCGCGAAGAACTACCGGCCTTGGCGTATCCGTCCCGCCGTCCTGAGCTTTTTGCGCACTTGGGCCGCGTGACTACGCTTGGAGTCGTCTCCGGTGGCGCGGCCAGCGCACGCGTCATTGGGGATAAGCGAAGAGATCGGCTTTGAAGTATTCGCCCTCGCGCATCTGGCCGCCCGACGCACTGTCGTACACCACGAGAAGCAGCGGCGCCGCACCATTCTGCTCGAACAGTGTGATGCCTTCCGGGTGATCCACGCGGTCTCCATAAGGCAGGTCGAGCAGCATTTCGAGTTGTCGTCCGTCGACGCAATTGCCCTGTTCATGCCCGAGCGCATCGCGCCAGCGGAAAACGCGCATCGGGCCATCGAGCACCATCGTCGGGCCGGCGAGAATTAGGAGATCATTGCCGTAGGCACACAGGTCACGAATGCCGAGTCCGTCGAGATCGAGAACATGCCGCACATAATCGCGATCCTTACGATCCGTCGGTCGAAGCTCAAGCTCGCCGTTCGTGCGAAGATCCAGCGTAATTTGCAGGATAGTCGCCCAGCCGCGCAACACCGGTCCACGCAAGCCGAGGAAAACGCGGTCGTTCGCCACTGCCATGCCTTCAATGTCTAGGCCGTTATCCTTCGACGGTAAATCGAGAAACGGCGCATACGTCTTGCTCGTGCGCAATGTCTTGATGAGCGCGTTGTCCCCCTTGTCGAACGGCAGCGCATGCCCCGACGGCGGATGCGCCGCCAGCGCGCGCGCGTCGCCGCGCCGGTCGGAGCGCGTGAAGTCCAGATACCCCAGCAGATAGCGATTGTCCTGACGGCTGATCTTCGAGAGCGCCTTGAAGGCATCGGCGTCGGAATCGTCAGGGCGCGGCTTCTTGCGGCGCAGACTATGCGAGCCGACGAGCCACAGGCGCTCGTTTTCCTTGTCCCATGCAATGCCTTCGAGATCGATCTCCTCTTGCTCCTTGCCCGGCAAGTCGAACGATCGCGTGAGATCCAGGCTCACGTGATCCTTGTAGTTAGCGTAGTCGTTGCTCGTTAGTCTTTCGATCGTGGTCGACTCGTCGCCCGCGACCCACAGCGCGTTGTCGATCTGCTCGACCGCCGAAAGACTCGCGGGAGTCGTGTTCGCATCGCCGCCTTCGAAGTAGAGACGCAATTGTCCTGTCGGACGCGCGGTGATGGCCTCGCCTGGCATGTTGAACCTCGTGTTGGTGTCGATACGGCGCGGATGATTTCGAATCGTCATTTTGCTTTCCAGAATATAAGCTAATCGAAAGGATTCCAGAAAATGAAGCGGCTTGTGTGCGCAAGCGCACACGCGTTCCAGGCCGCAGAGGTAAGCAATGAATTTAAAGCGCGAAATGCTTCGGCCGGCCGACCAGTCATGACTGTTGACGGCTTTCAAATTAGATAGTCATCCCGATTTTAAAGGACGCGGGTTCACTTTTTGATCCTTGACTTATGAAAGACGTGTAACTAATTTGAAATGCGTGGCCGATAACCATTTCAGACAGATTGCATGAAGCCCGGATACGGCATGCGATCGCGCGCGTTCTTTACACGTCAGGAGACCGCCATGCCGTCGCGCTTCAAGAGACTTTCGCTCGCTCAGTTCAACGGGCTGGTAGGGCAGTTCGACTGGGTCCGTCGCATCAATGCTGTTCACATGCATCACACGTGGAAGCCCTCGCATGCGGACTTCAAGGGCGAATCGACGATCGAGTCGATGTGGAAGTTTCATACGCAGACGAACCACTGGTCCGATATCGCACAGCACATTACCATCGATCCGGACGGCATGATCTGGACAGGCCGCAACTGGAACATGCCGCCCGCGAGCGCGGTGGGTCACAACGGCAATGAATCGGCAGGGCCGTTCATGTTCGAGATGATCGGCGACTTCGACGCGGGCCGCGATCCATTCGAGGGCGCGCAGCGCGACACGGCCATCGGCGTCATCGCAGCCATCCAGGAGCACTTCGGACTTGTTGCCGAAACGCTCATGTTCCATAACATGATGTCGTCGAAGACTTGTCCGGGCGATTCAATCGATCGCGCCGCGATGATCGCGGCTGTCACGGAAGCACGCGCAGCGCTCAAGACGCGCCCGCGAGGCGCGAACGATCCTTTCCCTGCGCATGCTATCGAGCCGGACGCGGACATCGAAGAAGCGCTGTCCATGCTGCGGCGCGCGCCTTCCACGCTACACGACGACCCCAACGCCGAGCACGGTGACCACGCGCATACGGCGCGGGAGGACGGTCGCTCGCGCGATACCTTCAGGGACCTCACGCCTGACGATCTTCAGGCCATGCGTCCGCACGTCGTCAACCTCACCATGGGGCGCTTTTCGAACGACGGCGAATGGACTACATCGGCGACTGATGTCGATGCGATATTCGACGACCATCTCATGCAGGCATTACGCGAACGAGAGGCGGCGTCGGAGCTGTTGCGCATCGTCGTGTTCTCGCACGGCGGTCTGGTCGACGAGAAAAGCGGTCTTCAGATCGCGCACAAGGCGCTGCAGTGGTGGAAGGACAATCACGTCTATCCGCTGTATTTCGTGTGGGAAACAGGCGCGTTCGAGAGCATCGGTCAATTGCTCAGGCGTGCGCGCGACGAGGCGGGAGCATCACGTGATCTTGCAGATTATACGAGTGATCTGATCATAGAAAAAGTGGTGCGCGAGTTGCGCGGTCCGCAGATTTGGGGCGCTATGAAACTGAGCGCGTTGCAGGCGTCCGAGGCCGATTCGGGCGGTGGCTGGTATGTGGCGAAGCGGCTCGCGGCTTTCTGCAAGGACCACTCGGGCAAGGTGGAGGTACATGCGGTCGGACATAGTGCGGGGTCCATCTTCCTTAGCTATTTCATTCCGGCGGCGCTCGACCTTGGCGTGCCGCAGTTCAAGTCGGTGGCGTTTCTCGCGCCCGCCGCGCGCATGGATCTTTTCACGCGCACGCTGCTGCCGCACGTTGGCGAGTCGAACGGCATCGAAAGCCTGTCCATCTTCACAATGAGCAAGGACCTCGAGAAAGCCGACAATTGCGCCTTCATCTACCGGAAGTCGCTGCTTTATCTGATTCATCATGCGCTCGAACCGGAGTCACGCGCGCCAATTCTGGGTCTCGAAGAATCGTTGCGCGCCGAGCCACAGCTCGCGTCGTTCCTGAAGATGCCCGCGTCGCGCGCGTTCAATATCGTTTGGTCGAAGACGGCTACCGGGGCAGGCAGGAGCGCGAGCAGTTCATACACGCACGGCGGATTCGACGACGACGCGGCCACCATGAACAGCGTCCTGCGCCGCGTGTTGAACAAGAGCGACGCCGATCCCATTACCGACTACGAGCGTATCGTGCCCGCTTCGCGCGAGGCGCAAATGTGGGGCGCGGGCGCGTATCCGTACACCACTCCCGCCGACTCACCCGCTTTGCACGTGACGCGGGGGCGGTTGCGGCGCAGCGAGCCGCGTGTCGCGAGCGAGCGTGCGGGGCGGCGGCGTGCGTTGTGCGTGGGCATCAACGGCTATCCGACCGCACCGCTCAGCGGTTGCGTGGCCGATGCGAAAGCATGGCGCGACGCGCTCATCCGCTTCGGCTTCGAACCGCCGGCGCTGCTGCTCGATCAGCAGGCGACGCGCGCGCAGATCGTGAGCGCGCTCGGCAGTCTCATCGACGGGAGCCGCGCGGGCGATGTCATCGTGTTCCAGTACTCGGGCCACGGCACGCAACTGCCCGATCTGAATGGCGATGAAAAAGGCCCGGACGGCAAGGACGAAGCGATCTGCCCTTACGACTTCGCTAACGGCGCGTTCCTGATCGATGACGACATAGGCGAACTGTGCGACCGGCTTCCGGCGGGTGTCAACTTCACGCTTTTCACGGACTGCTGTCATTCGGGTACGATCTCGCGCTTCGCGGGCGCAGGCCCCAACGGCGGCGTGATAGCGGGGCCGGGCGGGGCACGGGCGCGCTTCGTCCTCCCCACGGCGTCGCTGATCGCGGCGCACGAGCGCTTTCGCCGGTCGGGCTCGACGTTCCGCTCGCGCGCGGTTCGTGCGGCGCAGGCCGAGGCGCGCCGCGAGTTGCTGTTCGCCGCGTGTCTTGCCGAAGAAGTGGCGTGGGAGAGCAACGGACACGGCGCATTCACCGACCGCGCAATGCGCGTGCTGTCGGGACCGGGGGCGTCGGGGCTGACGAACGCCGGCTTCGCGCAGCAGATGACCGACGCGTTCGGGGCGAACGCGACTCAGCATCCGCGCCTGTATGCCATGAGCGATGCGCAGGACAACCTTCTCCTGCATCCGCTGGGCATCGCGCCCGTGAGGTTCGCAAGGCCGCAGGCGTTAGTCATCGACAACGGGCACGCGAACGCGTATCCGGCTGGCAATGGGTTTATCGACGGCAAAGGTTATGGCAATGGCAACGCGAACAGCGATGTTGTTTCGCCAGACATGCACGACGGCCGCGAGAACGGCGACGGCATCTACGCGGGCGAACTGTATGTGAACCGCGTGATCAGTGCGCTGCAGAGCGCGATCGACGAACTGCGGCGCGGGCTCGCCTGAGATGAAGCGCGCGAATATCTCGTCTCCGGCCGCCGGGCCGGCGACGCCGGAGGCTGTCGCGGCGCGCGCGCAGAGCCGCGACAGCGCGCAGCCGATGCGCACGGTCAACCTGCGTGCGCCGCTCGTCGAAGGCTGTCGCGACGGCTACGGCACGCGCTACGGAGTCGGCGCGAACGTGATGCGCACGCAGCCCGTGCCGCCGCTGCGCAAGCCGCAGGAGCCGCTGTACCGGCCGCTGCGCATCTACGCGCTAGACCCTGCGGCCTCGCGTCTCGAAGGGGCGCTCGCTGAGCTGAACGTTCCCTACGAACCGCTCGAACCCGGGCCGGTCGGGCGTCTGCTGCGCGTGGAGGATATCGACGACACGCGTGGCGTGCGTTATCGGCGGCTCGATCTCGACGATCACAATGTGCTGCTCAGGCGCGGTGTCGATCCGTCGCCCGCCGATCCGCGCTTTCATCAGCAAATGGTGTATGCCGTGTGCAGCAATGTACATGCGGCGTTTTGCGCCGCGCTTGGACGGCAGGTTTCATGGGGATTCAAGCGTACGGAAGGCGCCGACCAACTTATCATCCGGCCGCACGCGTTCGAAAGCGACAACGCGTGGTACGACGAAATCAACGGCGAGTTATGCTTCGGCTACTACGCCGCGCGCAACGGGCCGTCCACCGATCGCACGCTGCCCGGCGGATATGTGTTCACCTGCTTGTCGCATGATATCGTCGCGCACGAGATGACACATGCCTTGCTCGACGGCCTGCGCTCCAGCCTCGCGGTGCCGAGCGGTCCGGATGTCGGCGCGTTTCATGAAGGCTTCGCAGACCTCATCGCGCTGTTTCAACACTTTAGCTATCCGGAAGTGGTGCTCGCAGCGATTCGCGCAAACGGCGCGGACATCGGCAAGGCGCAGTTGCTGACCGATCTGGCGCGCCAGTTCGGGCACAGTCTCGGTCACAAGCAGGCGCTGCGCAGCGCGATCGATGCCGATCCGCCGCGCCAGTACGACCGCCGTCTCGAAGCGCACGAACTCGGCAGCGTGCTGGTCGCCGCCGTGTTCGAGGCCTTTGAGACGGTGTATCGGCGCAAGATTGCGCCCTACCTGCGGCTCGCGACCCACGGCACAGGAATTCTTCCACCCGGCAACGTGCCCGCCGAACTCGCACAGATGCTCGCCGAACAGGCGAGCAAACTCGCGAGCCAGTTTCTCAATGTGCTTATCCGCGCGATCGATTACTGTCCTCCTGTCGACCTGTCGTTCGGCGAATTTTTGCGCGCTGCCGTGACCGCGGATTTCGATCTCGTTCCCGACGACAAGTGGGGCTACCGCGAAGCGCTCATCGATGCGTTCCTGCGCCGCGATATTTATCCGCGCAACGTGAGCAGCCTTTCGGAGGACGCGCTGTTGTGGCGTCCTCCGGCCGTTACGCGGGCGTGCATTCGCGAACTGGATTTCGCGCATCTGCGTTTTCGCGGCGATCCGGCGCACCCCGCTGAGGCTGCGGAACTCGTGCGACAAGCGCACGTGCTTGGCGAATTCGTGTCGCGTCCGGCGCATCGCGTGGATTTCGGGATCATCCCGCCCGGCACGAGCGATGTGAGCGGGCGCTGCATGCATGCGGCGCCGGTGCAGGTCGAGTCGATCCGGACCGCGCGACGCGTCGGCCCGAACGGGCAGGTGATCTTCGATCTCGTCAGCGAAGTGATTCAGACCTGCGAAGTCGAACCCGGCGCACGCGGGCCGGGCTTCACGATCTACGGCGGATGCACCGTCATTCTTGGCCCTGACGGGGACGTGCGCTATGCCATCTCAAAAAGCGTGCTCGGCGACGGACGCATGCAGCGGAGGGCGGATTACATGGCGTCGTCGCAAGGTAAGGCGTATTGGTCTATCGCGGGTGACCGTTACAAGCAGACGCACCCGCTTTTCCTCGCGCTTCACGGACACGACGCCGAAACGACACCTGCGCGGCCTCCGAAAGGTCGCTAAGGCATCTGAGTACGGCGTTCATAGACCCCATCCGTAGAGGCAGAAAATGTTCGGAAAAACGTCCGCTGGCATCGAACTGGGGTTTGGCTGCGCAGCAAATTCGGCGGGCAGCGTTCCCGAGGCAGGCTACAACCGCGATTCCGCCATGCCGTATTCAGCGCGCATTGCAATGTTCAGCGTTCACGCAGGCGAATGCGATTGCAGTAGATCGATGTCAATTTCTGCTCAGATCGTCGATCGGCATCCACGAACATGACCCACGGCTCTGATAGCGGCGACGCGCGGGTCAGGGCGGATAGGCGGTTTGCATCGCCAGACGAGAGGTGCATTGTGCTTTACACTGGCGGGACAAAAATAAACCAAAAGCTGCGACAACCACATGACCACTAATACGTACATCCCGCTTGACCAAGCCGAGAGTGCATCGCACAAGAGCGCCGAGACGCTGCTTGCAACCAATGTCTATAGCAAGCTACGGGAATTTATTCAGGCCGCGGTTGATTCGCTTGGAGACGGAGACAGCGGACGCGCATTTCACGCTAATCGCAGACACAATGCCACGCTGATTGACGGCGCGCGCGGCACGGGGAAAAGCTCGGTACTGGTGAACCTAGCTACCGCTCTAGATTCACCGGACGATGGATTGCTCAAGAAGGTCCACATTCTGAAACCCGTAGACCCGACACTGCTCGAAACGGACGACGACCTGTTCCTTAACGTCATCGTGGCTGCCGTTTTGTCAGATAGCGCGGTTATCGAGGCGCAGGAACGAAAGTCGCAGCAGCGCCAAGACTTGCAACGCACACTGCAAAACCTGGGGGGCAAGCTTGAAAGCATGCAATCCCAGAGGAACGAGCGGGGGCTGGACAAAGTCCGGTCCTTTATAGGCAATCACCAATTGATCGAGGAGGTACATAATTTTTTCGCGGCTGTCCTAAGACTGCTTGGTAAAAAGCTGCTGGTGCTGACGATCGATGATGTTGATACCTCGCTGAATCGTGCATTCGAAAACCTAGAAGTGGTGCGCCGATATCTGACGACACCATATGTGCTACCGATTCTAAGCGGTGACCTGAGCCTATATCACGAGGTAACGTGGCGCGACTTTCACGGCAGGTTGCTGAAAGACACCACCTACCAGCGACGCGACGCGTACGATCGCGCACATCAGTTAGCAGTGGAATATCAACGCAAGGTCTTGCCGTTCCAGTATCGGTTGGCTATGCCCAATATTTCTGACTACCTGAAGGATGAACAAATATTGCTGGGCCACGCCAACGGCGAAAAGAACCTCTCGCTACCTCTATTCCACGCGTGGCTGGAAGGATTGGTTAACGGCTCGGTAAACGGCTTGGAAAACAGTTATCTTCCGGTGCCACTGACCAGCCTCCGGGCTCTGACGCAGTTGGTTTACCGGTTGAAAAAACGGATTCCTGAGCTATCCACGCACATCAAGAATGACTGGAGTCCTCTGCGGGTGCGCAGGGCGCTGCTCATGCCGCCGGCGACGGCAGATGCGTTAAAAAATTTCCACGCGGCGTATCGGCTCGGAGCGAGCAACGACTCCGCCTATGCGGATTTTGAAAGGGACGTGAGCGCCACAGGAGACCAAGATCAGAGCGACGTCACACCTTTGCGAAGAATCGCAGATGCTTGGTGCGGCGAACTTGCCGACCACTTCCGAGTCGAGCCGGAAGCGGGGCCAGCATATATGGTGATGCTAGCGTACCAATACTGGCAGACCAAACCGGGCGTCGACGAAGTCTGGCGAAGTGTGTTCGATACTCCGTTGTTTCAGCCGTTGCGACACGACGAGCTGCAGTTCCCTGAATTTGACCGAAAGGCGGAACTCAGCGAATGGCGCGACCAATTGCGGGGGCGAGCGCCGGAAAGCTGGCTGGCACGACTACCCGTGAAAGCTATTTTGCCTTACCCAGTCCCCGAAGCGGGTCGAGCGACTCGCCTGTCTGACGACTTCAACTCTTCAGGCGATGGTGCGGACGATGTGAATCTGTTGCTCGAGCTCCTGCTTCATCGCAACTTCTACTCAAGTTCGCAACGCGGATTACTGGTCTGCACCGGACGCGTGATTGAACTTCTCGTGACGAGCCTGCTGAGGGACGTGGACGACCGGGATATTGGCGCCATCTTGCAGAGACCACCCTTCTATTCCTTTAGCGCCTTCGCCGGGACTAAGACAATCCCGATGGGACAAGACGACGATTCGGTATATGCCGAACCTGCCGATGAGAATGCTCCGCCCCTGCCGCAACACGCGCACGCAATTGCAAGGTTGGCAATTGCGATCAACAAGTGGCGGAACGATTACGGCGTGGCGCGGCTTCATGTCTCGCCGTGGCTGATCTACAACGTGCTCAATAAGACAATCAATCAGGCGTGGCTTTTCAATCGCCCGCTTAAACACCGCGAACAGCCCAAAACGGTAACGACTGCGGATGTAGCGTGGACCGCGCGTCAAACCTTCTACAGTCTGTGGGCCGCCTTCGGTAGTTTCGAAAAGGGGCCGCTGTTCGGTTTGCCAGACGTAGTTGCATACATGAACATCGGCGAAGGTGCGAATTTCCAGAACAGCAATCTGTACTTGACGAATGTTGCACCGTTCTACAATACCAGTACTGAGTCGACACACAGCTTCGGCGCGCGGATTCGCGCAGTGACGGCTGTCCTCGGCGAGCATCCATTGCGCGCGCTGATTGATCGACACGCCGAAACACCGAAACCTGCAGTACCGCGACCTGCGGCTGTGCGTCAAGTCCAGTTGTCCAAATCCGACGACACCGACATCTCGCCGCGGGCGGTGGTTGCCGACGCCATGCGGATACGCCGCCTGAACTTGCCTACGGAGACCGACGCTAAAGTTTGGCTTAGGGAAACGTTGGGTATTTCACGTGTTACGGATAAACCCGTCCGACTTTTCGTTTCTGCATTACGGAAGCTAAACGCTGGGCGAAACGCTTCTTTAGAATTGGCAGCAACATTCCGCCACCGGTTCCCTGAGGAAACTAAGCTCGCAGGGGATCTTACGACCGCGGTCAACGTTGTATTCCCGACCAAAACCCCTTGACCCATGTTCAAACGATCCCTCGAAGAACTGGCGATCGGAGGCCTCTTCAGTAGCCCGGACGTCGCATCGGAATTGCTGAAATACCTGACCGGCGAGTTCGACATCGACGAAGATACGCTGCGCGAGAATTGCTTTACAGCACTTGAGCACACGCTTGAGCGCGAGTACCGTCGTCAGTATCGCCGTAACGACATTGAGCGCGTGGTATCGGGCATTGGTACCTTCCTCACATCGCCAGAACTGCCTGTTCTCGACAAACTGTTCGACCGCTTGATGATGCGCGACGGTGACTACCTTCAATACCGCGAAAACCAGGTACAGGCCTTCGTGCGTCTTGCCTCCGATATCGATCCCACGTTGCTTGCCGGATGGCACATCGCCGGTTGGCTTGAACGCGCATCATCGCCATTGCCAAGTGACTTGCGTCGCATCGTCGCCGCGCAGTTGCCGATGTTCGTGCCTTTGCCCGCTTCGAACAAACCCTTCGCAGAAGGACACGTGCATCTCGGCGGTATCACCTTCGACGGGCTGTTGCTTGCGGAAAGGCTGCTATCGGACAGCAACATTGAGGAAGCGGGCAACAGGGCAACGATCAAGCGGCTTCGGCGTGTGCTTCGGGTGCTGCTCGAACACTCGACCGCGCCGGCCAAAAATGCCGGCGAAGCATGCGCCAGTTCGGATCTTCGTGCGGCGCTGAACGATGCCGCGGACGACACCTTCGTCAGCGGCAAGAGCAACCTTCATCTGCCTCTCGACTGGCCGACGTTCGCGGACGAATGCCTACTGAGCGGGCGGGTCGACATTCACTGGTTGCTGTTTCAACTCGCGACCGCTGTCCTCGAAAACCACGTCAGCCAAGCGTGGCTGTGGCTAGTAGTCTATCTGTGGTCAATCTTCCGAGCACCCGACGCCCAGTTCTGTCAGCGCGCCGCCGTCTGCTATCTGTTAACTGAACTGATGCAGTTGCGGCATCAGATCATCATGGATGGGCAGGGATTGACTCGCTTCGCGAGAGACTATTACCCCGCCACGTTGCGTAAATCAACAAACGTCGTTGCCAACACCTCCGACATTGCGCGGCGGCTCCTCGTAGGCTCGGCCGATCTTGCCGAAATCAAGATCGGAACCGGCACGTTCGGTCCGGATGTCGCGAGCACGTTTGCCGCAGCGGTCGCTGCGAATGAAAACATTACGAAGCCCGAACTGCCAATGGCTCGATCTCAGGACGGCGGCCCGACCTTAGATCCGCACTTCAGGCCGTATGTCGACCTCCTGAATCGCTGGCATTTTTGTGCGCATCTGTCGCGCTCGATCAAGGCCGCTGACACACGCCATGCGTATCAGCAATCGCAATGGATAGCGGTCAAAGCACTTCACAGTACATTAGAGCGGCAGGCGGGATGGCAGAAGGAAATGTTTCTGCGCGGCGACGTAAATCCTGGTTATACGTTCCAGCCGGCACGCTGGTTGCGCGGCCTCGATGTGGCCGGCGATGAGAATGTCGCACGCATCGAACTGTTCGCGCCGATGCTGCGCTGGCTGCGCACAGGCTTGCCTACGCGCCCCGAATGCGAGCGGGCATCTGCCGGTTTCCATTTGAGCGTCCATGCTGGCGAAGACTACGCACACCCAGTGTCGGGCATGCGTCACGTCGATGAAACGGTGCGCTTCTGCGAAATGCGCAGTGGGGATCGGCTCGGCCATGCGCTCGCGTTAGGCATTGATCCAGCCGTTTGGTGCGGCCGTCACGGTGACATGGTACTGCCGGTTGACGAGCATCTCGATAATTTGGTTTGGGCCTGGCACTACGCCTGCGAACTCAGCAGCCATTTGCCGCTGGCGGGACGAATTCTGCCGCGCCTTGAGCGGCGTATCGCCCGCTTTGCGAGCGAGGTGCCTTGGCTAAACGGTTCGATTGAAGAGCCACTATTGTGGCCGCGCGCACCTGACAACATTGAAACGCACGATCTGACTCGAAGTATGCACGCGATGCACGACCGCCGAGTTATTCCGAGCAAAGCGACGAAGTGCACTCCCGATAAGCTGCACCAAGCGTGGTTACTGCGGCGCAATTGTGCGATCAAACTGCATGAAAACATTCCGGTCGCAATCTATGATGACGTGCTCGAAGCCGCAGTGCCCGACTATATTGCCTTAAACCAAGCTTGGCGTAGCCTGGATAAGGAAACGCCCGAGTCGATTTATCTCGCGCGCGAGGCGTTCTACGCAACGAGCGCTGCGCCGCCGAAAAAGTCGGTGTTGGTGCGCCTGGCGAGCCGAGGCGACGCGGATCTCATGCTGCCGTTTGAGGGCGACAGTACAGGCTCGTCCGCCCAATTTTTGTATGACTACGACTCGCCGGACGACTTAGAGTTCATGCACGCACTCCAAGACTACCTGTTGCAACGTTACGATCAGCAAGGCTTGATCCTCGAAACTAATCCGACCTCAAACGTCTACATCGCAAGGCTTAATACATACTTGGAACATCCGATCTTTCGTTGGAACCCGCCCGACGACAAGTACCTAGTGGCGGGAGAGCGCTACAATCGGTTCGGGTTGCGGCGCGGGCCGATCCAAGTACTCGTCAATACCGACGATCCAGGCATCATGCCCACGACGCTCAGAACCGAATTCGCACTGCTTCTCGATGCCGCTATCGAGAGCGGCTATTCGCGTACGAACGTAGAACTGTGGCTAGAACGCATTCGCCAAGCCGGAGTTGATCAATTTCACAAAAACCATCTACCGGTGTTTCCGAATGCTTAGGGAATTGTGTGAACCGGCGGCGCAGCGTCAACTTTCAGCGCGGGCCACAGGGATCTGCGCAAACTGTCGAGCCGTACAGTCAAACGTTGATAAAAAAACTTGCCAGAGCGTTCCTGGCTGATAGAAAGATAGAAATAAGCCGATCACGTGGTCTCCCTCAGATCGGATCGAACGACTTACTGCGCATTTCGTTGCTCGTCGTGACGGGAACCTTTGCGAAAACTAAGGCGAGTTCGCGTGCGACACCCTGGTTTTCTTGTGGTCGGCATATGGCAAGCAGGTGGCGAAGCGCTGAGGGGATAGGGAGGTTTGACGCATCCATCTTTGCAATGGGTTCAGCATGTCGCCTAGCGTGGCGCTGTCGCTGCATGTCGCGATTGCGATCGCGACATGCAGGATGCGTTTGGCGGTAGCGACGCCAGTAGTCGGGGTGCCGTGCGCGCCAGGTGCCCTGAGCCTTCGCCTGGTTCTCTCGATAATCGGGATCGGTTTGCAGGCGCTCGCGCTGCCAGGCTCGTCGCCGGGCCAGCTGGCAGGCCGCCAATGGGCAGTAGCGTTGATTCACGATGTGTACGAGCGGAGTGAAGCGGGCGCCGCAGGCGGCGCAGATGCGATCCGATTTCATGTCAGGGATACACGCTGAGATCACGAGTGGTCTCGCGCCGCCCGGAGCGATCCATTTCGGAGCCTCTGGACGGTAGCGACCCACCCGAGACGATTTTCCTGCTTTCTAAGGCGCCGGTTGCTAAGGGCCTCATCCCGGCTCGCACGAGCCCATGGAAAAGCGGTCATTAATTAGGGTTGCACCAAAACGCTACTACTTTGGCGCGAAAGTAGGCCAGTTGCAGGACCTCTGTCACGCCCGACAAGACATCTTTGGCGCAGCTTCATGTAAGCCTTTGATTTTTTGTATGCGCTGTCGCATCAACTGTGGCGCCCTACGGTAGCGATTGATGATGAAAAGCCAGTCACGTTTTATGTGGCTGGCTTTTTTGTTTGTGATTCACAACTCATCCAATCCCCCCCGAAGCTCACGAGCCCTCGCGTCAATCCCAGCCTTCGCGTCACCATCCATCCTGTCCAACTGTTTATAAACCATAACCAGCCGCGAGTTCCCCTTTAACCGCCCGGCATTGCGCTCAAAGAAATCCCAATACAGTGCGTTAAACGGACATGCCGTTTCCCCTAATCTCGCTTTCCGGTCGTAGTGACATTCTTTGCAGTAGTCGCTCATCTTGTCGATATAAGCCGCGCTCGAAGCATACGGTTTCGTCGCCAGTCCGCCGCCATCGGCAAATTGGCTCATACCAAGCACGTTCGGCATCTCGACCCATTCGAATGCATCGACATACACGCCTAGATACCATTCGTGCACCTCAAACGGATTGATCCCGGCAATCAACGTAAAGTTGCCGATTACCATCAATCGCTGAATGTGGTGCGCATGCGCGCTTTCAAGTGATTGCCCAATCGAATGTTTCAGGCATCGCATGTTGGTTTCACCGTTCCAGAACCAAACAGGCAACTTGAGCACATTTCCAAAACCATTCGATTCACGATACTCGGGCATCCGCGCCCAGTACACGCCGCGCATAAACTCGCGCCAGCCGATGATCTGCCGGATAAACCCCTCGACTGCCGGCAGAGAAGCATGTCCATCGCGATACGCTCGCTCCGCACGCGCGACGACCTCGCGTGGATTCAGCATCTTCACATTGAGCGAAAACGACAGCAGCGAGTGAAACAGACGCGGTGCTTGCGTGTTCATCGCGTCCTGATAATCGCCGAAATCAGGAAGCGCAAATTCGATAAACGAATCGAGCTGCGCCAACGCTTCTTCGCGATTCAAAGGCCACGGCAATCGATCTTCACGCGGCTCTCCAAAACTTTTAACACCGGCATCAATAATCTTTTTCCACAGTGCTGAATGATCATGCGCGATGCGTGGATCGCACGGCTCGCGCGGAATCCCACGCCACGATTTTCGATTGTCGTGGTCGAAGTTCCACTGACCGCCGCAAGGGCTATCGTCCGCGTTCATTAGAACGCGATATTTCATTCGCATCTGCCGATAAAAATTCTCCATTAGCCACTGTTTCTTGTCGGCGAAATATTCGGCGGCTTCATTGCGTCGCGTATAAAAATGCTCCGTATCTGTCATTCGACACGGAACGTCTAATTGCTCCGCATATTTAGCCATTTGCTGGTCTACACGCCATTCATCCGGCGCTTGCCATTCGAACACGTTTGCCTGGTAATGACCGATCAGCCAATCGAGATTCGCAGGCAAGCTTTGCTCGTTGTCTGGATCATCAATGCCGAGATAATGCACGCGATGTCCCGCCATTCTCAGCCGCTGCGCGAAGTCGCGCATTGCGGCGAATATTGCGAGGATCTTCTGCGCGTGATGCAAAACATAATCCGTTTCCTGACGCACTTCCATCAGCACGTAGATGACATTGGCGTCCGTTTCCGAAAACCAGCCGTGCAGCGGGTTCAATTGGTCGCCAAGAATCAATCGAAGCGTGGTCATGCTTTATCTCTCCGATGCCTGGTTACGCAACGTGAAATTGTGAAAATCGATCCTTCTTGTCGGCAATGTACGTTGGCGCGTTTAAAGTGGCTGGTTCTTTGGAACGTCTCGGCATTGCTTGATATCCGGCGTGCACAAACGATGCCCGACCACCGGCCAGCTTATAAAAACTCATGAATCCACCCAACTTGCATCCAGCTCGACAGACAGGAGGAATGCGGCAGCCAAGCGCGGCGGCTCAAGCGCGCCTCGGCAAAATCGCGGAAGCATTTCGTGCGGCATGTGCCGCCGGCGATTATCAAAGCGGTGCAAATTTCGCGGCTGAGGCGCTTACCCTTACGCCCGGGAACATGACAATCCTGCCGGACTACGCGTTGTGCCTGATGCGAATTGATGCGTTCGACCAGGCGTATAAAGTCTATAAAAGCATTCATGATGCGCCGGCGAGCCAGCGCAAGCTAGCCGCGCCGACGTGGCTGGATGGTCTGGTTGAAGTATGCGGCTGGCTAGGCAAGACCGAGGAGATGCGTGAATACGGGCTGCGTTCGCTGCGCGCGTCCGACGCCAAATGCAGCGCCAATCCGAGCGGACCGATTCCCGATCATGCGCCGCCCGCATTCAACGCGGCTAACCCTGCTGAAAACGTCATCGCGTATTCATTGTTTGGCGCGAACCCGCGATATTGCGAACCGGCCGTGCTGAATGCCGAATTGACGCGTGAGCTGTTCAAAGGCTGGACGTGCCGTGTGTATCTTGACGCGACCGTTCCCGCACACGTGCAGCAAAGGTTAAAGGACGCGGGTGCGGACGTCGTTTTCATGAGTCCGGATTCGGGTGTTCATCCGCTGATGTGGCGTTTTCAGGTTATCGATGACCCCGCCATCGAGCGCTTCCTTCTTCGCGATGCCGACGCATTACTCTCCGAGCGTGAAGCGGCCGCGGTTCAGGAATGGGTCGAAAGTCCGTATTACTTCCACCTCATTCGCGATTATTTCACGCATACCGAACTGATTCTCGCGGGCCTTTGGGGCGGGTGCGCCGGGATATTAAAGAACGCCATTCAATCGATGCAACGATTCGCCGCCGCAAACGCTGCGAGCGGACGGTTTATCGACCAGCATTATTTGCGTACGAACGTATGGCCGACGCTGCGTAAAAGTGTACTGACTCACGACGATATATTCGGTTTCCACGACGCAAAACCGTTCCCGCCACACGCGCCGAACCGATGGAAAATCGAGAAGTTTCACGTGGGCAGCAATACGAGTTACCAGGCCATAGGCGGCGCTAGCGCACTCGCCAATAACGCCACGCAAAAGCTCGTTTTCAGTTCCGCAGACGGCCAAGCTATATTCGACTACGAAACGTTAGTAAAAAACGGAGAATGGCGATTGGACGTGCCGTTTTTTATCGTGGAAAAGCTGGCCGCGAAAGAAATTGCGGTGCGTGTCGTGGTGCCTTAAGCGCCCACGACCTCCACCGTCGAAAAACCGACTCCCACGCTTTTCGCCACTTTGATCTGCAATGGAATGCGCTCCTTGAGCGCTTCCACGTGACTGATCACACCAATCAGCTTGCCGCTTGCATTCAGTGAATCGAGCGCGTTGAGCGCAATCTCCAATGTCTCGCCGTCGAGTGTGCCGAATCCTTCATCGAGAAACAGGGAATCGATGGACGTCTTGAAACTCACGAGATCCGATAAAGCCAGCGCGAGCGCGAGGCTCACGAGGAAACTTTCTCCGCCCGATAACGTGCGGGTATCGCGGGCGGCATCGCCTTGCCACATATCGAGCACTTCCATTTCCAGTTCGCCCGCAAGCTTTCGGTTAAGCTGATAACGCCCATGCAACTGCATGAGTTGCCGGTTCGCGAGATAGATCAAATGATCGAGCGTGAGGCCTTGCGCAAATTTCCGATACTTCGCGCCATCGGCGGAACCGATCAGGCTGCTCAAGCGTTGCCACAGGTCGTATTGCGTGCGCTGCGTATCGATTTGCATGTATAACGCCTGCTTTTCCACGCGTAACGTATCGTCGCTTTGAAGCTTCGCGCGAAGGCCGCCTTGTTGTTCGCTCAGCGTCTTCATGGAAAAGAGGATTTCATCGAGCACCCGTTGAATCGTTTCGCCATCCTGCTCGGTTTTCGGCTCTTTCAATAATTCGGCGCGGCGGTTTTCAGCATTCGTTCGCAGCGTGCGCACTGTAGTCGATAGTTCATCGAGTTGACGTTTCAGCGTTTGCAATTCGCCGCGTTCCTCGTGCGATATCAGCGCAGCGTTAAACGATTGTTCATCGATAAACACGCTGCCACTTAACGCATTCAACCATGCAAGCGCTGTTTTCTCAGCATGTGCTTTTTCTTCGTTCAAGCGCGTCGTGAGCGTCCGCTCGGTGCCTTCCAGCAAAACGGTCTTATCGCGGGCGATATCGTAGCGTTGTATTGCCAATAAAAACGCTTCAGCCGGATCGCGATTGGGGGAAATGACTTCGGCTTCCAATCCGGTGAAATCCTTTTCGCAAGCTGTCCAGCGCACCGACCATTTTCCAGCTTCAGCCGATGCGGTTTCAAGCGCCTGCCGTGCGCGGTCGGCTTGCTGGTTCAACGCGCGAACACGTTCCGATTCCTTCTGCCACGCTTTCCATTCATCATCGCGTTTGGCGAGCCAGGATTGCCATTGAGTCCACGAATCAAGTCGCGCGTAACCAATAGCGATTACGGATTCATCAAGCACGTGCTCTCTCTCCCGCAACACGCTTTTCAACGCCTCGATTTGATCGGCCGTTTCCTTCAGCGACTTTTCATCCGCGATCTGCTGCTCTTCACTTAGCTTCAGCGCGTGTTGATGTTCGAGTGCATTCCGCTCAGCCACATTCGCCGCGCTCGCGTGCTGCTGGAGCAGGGTTTTCTGTTGATCCACTGCGTCAAGCGTGTCCTGCGCCAACTTAAGCCTGAACGCGTGTTCCTGAACAACCGCGTCGAGCGTGTTGCGATCAACCGATTCAAGCTCAAGTTGCGCGCATATCGATCGCCAACTATCGGCGTGTCGCGCCTCATCTTCGAGCCATGTATCAATGCGCTTTTTAAGCGCGCTTACCAAGGCATTCGATTCGGCGATCGCCACATTCGCGGCAAGAAGCTCCTTGCTTTTTCCAAGCAACGCGAACTCCTTTTCCTTCAACGCATGTTCGGTCGCGGAAGCATCGAGCGTTTGATACGCGCCAATGGACGGGTGCTCCGTCGATCCGCACAAGGGACACGCTTCGTCGGGCTGCAACGCCGCGCGGTGTCCAGCAAGGTCGAGAATGCGCCGCTCCTGATCGAGCAACTTGCGTTTGTCGTGGACTTGCTCAGTCAGTGTCTCGATGTCTTTCGTGAGGCGATCATGTTGCTCGGCCAGCAATAGGCCAGACGTACTTTTCCGCGCCAGTTCTTCACGATCCAACGCCAGTTGCCGCGCCCCGCGCGCGATTGCCTCACCCGTATCAACCAGCTTTCGGAACAGATGCTGCTGGTCTTGAAGCCGCTGGCAACGCGCCTTCAAGTCGGCTTCGTTTTCGCCGTTAAGCGTGCTCAAGATTTTTTCACGCTGCTCGCGTTCGGTCTTGCGAGCGAGTTCCGCCGTCGCCAAAGCGTTAGTTAAGGCGATGCGCTTTGCATTGATTTCGCTGGCCCGTGTATCAATCAGCGAGCGCAAACCAATGCGCTTCCTATCGGTCGCCTCGATGTCATTCAACGTCTGCTGGCGTGCATCGAATTGATGCTGCCAAAGCACGATCTGCTCGCCAAGTTTGCGTCGATGTGGATGCAGATCGAGCGCGGATTGAACGGTTTTGACTTCGGATAAAACTGTGTTCAACGCATGCTGACGAAGCTCCACAACGCGCGCGCCCAACACAGATGCCGATAGCAAACCACGCGCGGCATCAAGCGAAGCGGCATGCTTTTGGTCTTTCGCAATCGCGGATAAACGCAATGTTTCCGCATGCCGATCACGTGCCGATACCATCGCTACATGATCGGCACGAAGCTTTTCCGCAGGCTCACTCGTGGCGAGACGATCAAGCGAAGGTTTGGCGCTGGCGATATTTGTCTCGGCTTGCTGCTGGTCCAGCAGCGCCTGCTCAAGCTGCTTTTCGGCATCCGATAGCGCGATTCTCCACGCGAGCATCGCGCGCGTTTCATCGGCGCGCTTGCCGAGCGCGGTTTCCTGAACGGCCAGCGCGCTGCATTCCTGCCGCAAACCATCGCGCTGCTCTTCAGTCAGCAATTGAACGCCATCGGCGCGGACCAGCAGCGTATCAAGCGCGAGTTTTTCTTCGCGCGTGCGCTCGAAGACATTCCGCGAGATCGTGCCGTAGATATCCGTGCCGGTAAGCTCTTCCAGAAGCTCTGCGCGTTCGTTCGCTTTCGCTTCGAGGAACGCGGCGAAGCCGCCTTGCGCGAGCATCATCGATTTGGTGAAGCGGCCGAAATCCAGGCCCGTGATTTCTTCGACCTTGCGTAGCTTGTCCGCAATCCGCTCGGTCAGGATCGTCCCGTCGAGCCGCGCGAGTTCGACCTTGGGCGCTTGCAAATTGCCATCGGCTTTGTCGCGCGCGCGACGCTGGCTCCAGAACGCGCGATACCCCTCGCCCTTCACCTCGAACTCGACTTCCGCGAGACATTCGAACGTGTGCCGCGTCATCAGCTCGTTCGTGCCTTGCGAAACCGTGTCCATGCGCGGCGTGCGGTGATAGAGCGCGAGACAGATGGCGTCGAGCAAGGTTGTCTTGCCCGCGCCGGTCGGGCCGGTGATAGCAAACAGGCCGTTATCGCGAAACGGCGGCTGGCTGAAATCGATTTTCCACTCACCCTTCAGCGAATTCAGATTGCGCAAACGCAACGATAAAATCTTCATGCTGCATCCGCCGCGCCAATCTGTGCGACCACTTCGCGATACATCGATAAAAGCTGCGAGCGCGTGTTGTCATCAATAGTTTCCGATTGCAGGCGGCGAGCAAAAACGTCGTCAGGCGTCAGTTCGTTCAACGTTTCTTTCGCCTGCGATTGAAACGCGTTCGCAGCGGACGAGCGCTCACGCCGAACGCGCAACACTTCAACGGGCATGTTCTCCGTTATCTTCTGGATATGCGTTTGCAGATCGCTGAGATAGTCGTCGGCGCGGACCACGATTTCCAGCCATATCGTTTCGCCTGCAGCCGCTTGGGACGCAGCCGCCGAGACCGCGGCATCGAGCTCTTTCAACGATCCTCTCACCGACAAAAGCTGTTGAAAGCATGGAACGTGAAGCGTGGTTACGCTCTTGAGCCCATCGCTGGAAACATCCACGAGCAACATTTCTTTCTGCTGCCGCACTTCATCGAAGCTCAGTGCAATCGGCGATCCGCTATAACGGATGTGCTCAAACCCGCCAACTTTTTGCGGCCGATGAATATGCCCGAGCGCAATGTAATCCGCCGCTGGAAAAGCCGCGGTCGGAAATGCTTCCAGCGCGCCGACATATATTTCGCGCACCGATTCGCTCGCGCTCGCGCCGACCGTTGTCAAATGTCCCGTCGCGATGATCGGCAAATGCGCGCCGAGGTCCGCACGCTTTTGCTCAGCTAACGCAAACAACGCCCGATAATGCGCATGAATCGCGTCCTGCAGCGACTGCTGTTTATCGCGTGCGCTTTGTCCCGCGATGCTTTGCAGAACATCGCGCGGACGGATGAATGGGATTGCGCAGACAATCGCGCCGGGATGGCCGTCGCGCGTATTGAGCACGCGAACCTGCTCGTTCGGATCGTCCTGCACGGACGGAATCACCACGGTATTCAGCGCCGTCAGCAAATTGCGGGATTCTTCAAGCACGGCGACCGAATCATGATTTCCCGCCAGCAGCGTCAAGCCCACGCCTGCGTCACGAAGCGCCAGAATCAGCGAGTAATACAGTTCGCGTGCGTAACTTGGCGGCGCGCCGGTATCGAAGATATCGCCGGCTATCAGCACCGAATCCACCGCATTCAGCCGCGTCTGCTCGATCAACCACGCAATCAGCTTCTGATGTTCGGCTTGCCGTGAATGCCCGAGAAAATACTGGCCGAGGTGCCAGTCCGAGGTGTGCAGGATTCGCATCGATAGGACGGGTTGGACATTGTTTTAGTGAATGCCAGTTTAACGGATCGATTTGCCCCGCAAGGGGCGAAGAATCGTGAAAGCGCCGTAAAACGATGCAATCGCACCGTGTACGCGTACACTTCGGCTTCTATTGCGCGAAAACAGCGCGCGCCGGCCGGTCCGGCGCCCTTTTTCAGGCTGCAACCCCATCCATTACGCTCAATTCAATCATGTTTATCTGCCGAAACCAGCCGTGCGGCGCCGAATGGCAACTCGCCGACGTGCTCATCAAGAATGAAGGCCAGGGCCTGATGTTCCGTTGCCCCATGTGCGGCGCGCGCAACAAGGTGCTGCGCCACGACGCACCCGACGGCACCATCACCTACGAGCAGGACAATTCGGTCCCGCCGAAACCTGCGGCGAAGTAAGAACAAGTAACAACACAAGCTCATGACCACGCCAACTTCATTCAGCGCCTTGCCGCTGTCGCCAGCAATGCTGACGAATCTCGAGCAGCTCGGTTATCTCACGATGACCCCGATCCAGGCCGCAAGCCTGCCGCTCGCGCTTGCGGGTCACGATCTCATCGCGCAGGCCAAGACGGGTAGCGGCAAGACGGCCGCGTTCGCGTTGCCGCTGCTGGCGAAGATCGACCCGAAGCTTTTTTCCGTGCAGGCGCTCGTTTTGTGCCCGACGCGCGAACTCGCCGATCAGGTGACGCAGGAAATCCGCCGGATAGCGCGCGCGGAGGACAACATCAAGATCCTGACGCTGTGTGGCGGCTCGCCCATGCGCCCGCAGATCGCAAGCCTTGAGCATGGCTGCCATATTGCCGTGGGCACGCCGGGCCGCCTGATGGATCATCTGGAGCGCGGCACGCTGGCATTGAGCGCGCTGAAAACTCTGGTACTCGATGAAGCCGACCGCATGCTGGACATGGGTTTCTTCGACGACATTGTCGCGGTTGCGAAGCAATGTCCGAAGGAACGCCAGACCTTGCTGTTCTCTGCAACGTATCCGGAAGGCATCGCCAAGCTGAGCCAGCAATTCCTGCGCAAGCCGCAGGAAATCAAGCTCACGGAACAGCACACGAATTCGAAGATCAAGCAGCGTTTCTACGAAGTCGACGACAACGAGCGTCTCCACGCGGTAGGCCTGTTGCTCGATCATTATCAGCCGGTCAGCACACTTGCGTTCTGCAACACGAAGCAGCAATGCCGCGATCTGCTCGATGTGCTGGTGGCGCAGGGTTTTCATGCGCTCGCGCTGCACGGTGAACTCGAACAACGCGAACGCGATCAAGTGCTCGTGCAGTTCGCCAATCGAAGCTGCTCGGTGCTGGTCGCAACCGACGTGGCGGCGCGCGGTCTTGACATCGCGCAACTGGAAGCGGTGATCAACGTGGATGTCACGCCCGATCCCGAGATCCACGTCCATCGCATTGGCCGAACGGGCCGCGCGGATCAGGAAGGCTGGGCGCTGAGCCTTGCCAGCATGGACGAAATGGGACGCGTCGGTACGATTGAACAGGCGCAGAAAAAGGAAGTGGAATGGCACAAGCTGAGCGAGTTGACGCCAGCGAAACCAGGCCATTTGCAACCGCCCATGGCGACGCTGCAAATCCTTGGCGGCCGTAAGGAAAAGATCCGTCCCGGCGATGTCCTCGGCGCGCTCACAGGTGACGCTGGTTTCGAAAGCTCGCAGATCGGCAAGATCAACGTGACGGATATGGTCACGTACGTGGCGGTATCGCGGGATATTGCGGACAAGGCGGTGAACCGGTTGTCCGCCGGAAAGGTGAAAGGCAAGAAGGTAAAGGTGCGCCGGATCTGAAGCGCCGGGTCCGCATTTTGCGCTACGGTTGATTCCGTGAAACCGGTCAGGGCGGATATGCGTATCAATGCATATCCGCCTTTATACCTTGGTGCGCATATGGTCCGTCCTGCTCGCATTGTCATTCTTTTGTCCGCGCTGATGTTTGGCTTGAGCGCATGCATTTCTTCCCCGCCGAATCCGAATCCGCGCGCCACGAGCGAAGAGATGCTCGCGCCTTCGGTTGATTTGCCGCGTTATATGGGCCGCTGGTACATCGTTGCGAATATTCCGTACTTTGCCGAGAAGAATTTCGTAGGCAGTTACGCCGAATGGAAATTGCGCGATGACGGCAAGATCGACGATTCCTATTACGCGCACGAAAATACATTTGACAGCCCGCTGAAGCATTATCAATTCACGGATTCAATTGTTCCCGGCACAAACAACGCGCAATGGAGCGTACGGGTTTTCTGGCCTATCTACGCGACTCAAAAGACGCTTTATGTTGATCCGGATTATCAATATACGATCATTGGATATCCCGATCGCAAGCTCGGCTGGATCTTCGCGCGTTCTCCGACCATCAGCGATGCAAAATATCGCGAACTTCTTGGCCGGCTGGATGAGATGGGCTACGACACATCGCGGTTTCGCCGCGTGCCGCAATTGCCGGATCAGATCGGCATGCCGGGTTTCCATTCGCCCGGCCAAAAAGAATGACCTGCTCTTGCCGAAACGCATAACTTCAAACCCGGTAACAAGGGATCGGACTGATCCGATAGCTGGTGGCTAAAGCGCGATTTAGCATGAACAGGTTATCCACTTCGTTGAATACGCCTGCCATGAATCAACTTTCCGAGCCGTTTTCCGTAGCGTTCAGTAACCATCAGGCCGGTCTTTTGGCCGACGCCGAAAACGGTTATCGGACAGTTCTTGAGGCGCGCCCGGATCACGTGGACGCGTTGCATTACCTCGGCGTTTTGCTGCATCAACGTGGCGAAAATGAAGAGGCGGCGAAGCTGATGGATCGTGCCCTTGGCCTTGCACTGCATGCATCGGCATGCTGGAGCAATCGCGGGTTGGTGGCAGCGGCGCTGGGTGATCTCCCTTATGCCGTGGAATGCCATGAGCGCGCGCTTGTCATCGATCCCGATTTCACGAACGCACGCAATAACCTTGGCGTGGCGCTGCAAAAACAAGGTCTCTTCAACGAATCCATTGAGCAGCACAAGACACTGCTCGCTCAAGACCCCGATTTCTTCGATAGTCAGACCTGCAAAATTCAGTTTGCGCGACGAGCGGAGCCGACGGCGCAGTCTATCGGCGAAGCGAAGCTGGCCCGTCGAAAGCGGTCGCGATGCAGGAGTAATGGATGTGGCGTGACATTGACGAGCCAATGCAGCGACGCGAGGATAAAAAATATAGGCCTCAGGCCTAGGCGGACGATTGCGCGCAGTAACCAGCGCAAGTTATAGCCAGCAGCACACAGCACCGCGTGTAGCGCATCGCCGGTTTGCCCCTTGAGCCAGCAACGCCGCATGCCGTGGTCGTGTTTCACATGGCCGATGATCGGTTCGATCGCCTGCCGTCGCTTGAGCCAGCGTCGCTGTGTGCGGGTCAGTGTCTTGTGTTTTCCTCGATGAATCAGGTGTACTGATGATACGTCGGCATCGACACCGCGAAACCCGAGATCGGCCAAGACGGTCTTCGGCTGCACTGTACCGGGCACATCCTGCAGCAGAATGGAACTCTGTTCGAGTTGTTCGGCCAGCGTGTGGCCATCGTAAGGGTTGCCGGGGAACGCCCGCGCACCGATGATCAACCCTTGCTTCTCCGTAATCGCGAGACTGACCTTGACACCGAACTCGTAGGGCTGTCGGGCTTTGCCCTTGCCGATGCATTCGACTTCCGGGGCATGTAGCGCGTAGAGCTTGCCCTTATCCTTGGGCCGCTGTCGGCAGATGCGCCAAGCTCTCTCAAGCCAGACGCGCAACTGGGCCTGTCGCTCACGCGTGGCGCCCATCAATTTACGCTCGATGTCGCGCAGCAACCGTCCCAGCACGGTGCGTTGGCGTTTGAGCACCCGTCGCAGGCGCTTGAACTGTTTGGCGTGCGCATAGCCACCAGCTCGACGACGCAGGCTTTTGCCTTCGCGCTCATACGTCTGCTTCAGTGTCAGTCCGGCGCGTTGCGCCAACTGCACGAGTCGGGCCCGTGCCACTTCAAGCAGGCGGCTGTCGGTCGGATACGCGATCGCCTTCTCCTGGACCGTGGTATCGACAATCACGCGCTCAAATTCGACCGGTGTAACCGCCTTCATCTGCACCGCGGCCGCGATCGTCGTCGCCAGCAACTCTTCGACGCCCGCTTCGCCCAACGCTTGACGAAACCGTACCAGGTTGGTCGGGTCACACGGCAGACGCGGCTGGAAATAGTCCTCGCCGCAGAAGTACTGGAAATACACGCTCTCTGCCCAGCGCTCGCACACCGACTCGTCGCTTTCGTTGTATGCGTGTTTCAAATACAGCAAACCCACCATCAACCGGACGGACAGGCGCGGACGCCCTGCAGCGCTGACACCAGCACCCGCGAGCTTCGGCGTCACGCCGAACAGATCAACCTCTGCGCTCATCCGCCCTTCGCGGGCACGGCGCTCGAACATCGGCGTCAACGTCGCTTCGATCGACGACCATGGCATCCGGTTAGCCAGTACGGCGAGCGGGTGACGCAAATCGATCATCGCGTCCAGGCGGCTGCAGAAGAAATCGGGCGTGCTCATCGGCAGTTCTCAACTCCCAGAAGATATGCCAATTCCATATTGATTCTGGGAGTTTTGCAACCCCTTGCTCACGCCCATTCCCACACCGCCTCTAGCTTCACGCCATTCTGCAAGGCCGACTCGATAGCCGGCTAAATCTCGGCGGCGCCTTCGCAGCGGCAAAGCGCTACGAAGAAGCGCTGGAGACTTATCAGGAAGCGCTTCGCCGCAATCCGGACAGCTTCGAGGCGCATTTTGGCAAAGGCAATGCGTTGCGTGAGCTCAAGCGTTTCGACGAGGCGGTGGCGAGCCTGAATCGTGCATTGGCTTTAAAGCCGAATCACTTCGAGGCGCGTGTGAACCTTGGCACAACGCTTGGGCTTCATGGCCGGTTCGTAGAGGCGGAAGCGGCATACCGCCAAGCGCTGACCTTACGCGATGACCCGCAGATTCACGCGTGCGTGGGCGCGGCTCGCGGTTCGCAAGGCCTGTTCGAGGAAGAGGAATCGCACTATCGGCGCGCGCTTGAACTTGCACCCGATCACGCCGATGCACAGCACAACCTGGCGTTGCTAGAGCTAAGACGCGGCAATTTCAAGGAAGGCTGGGCGCTTCATGAAGTGCGCTGGCGCTCGAGCAAATATCAGCCGATAAGCGTTCCAGGCGTTCCGGAGTGGCACGGAGAACCGCTGCAAGGCAAGACGCTGCTGGTTGTGGGAGAGCAGGGACATGGCGACATGATCCAGTTCGCACGTTATGTGACGGTGCTTGAGCAAATGGGCGCAACCGTGGACATGTGGGTGCCGGAGAACATCGTGGAACTGGTGAAGAGCGTGCGCGGTGTTCGCCGGGCAGCGTATCGCGGTCCGACACATGGGTACGATTACTGGACGCCTTCCATGAGCGTGCCGCATCATGTGTCGCATCTCGTTCCCGGCGCGCTTGCTGACATACCGTACATGAGCGTGAGCGCGGAACGGATTGGCATGGGCCCAACCCGCGTAGACAAGCTGGCCGCCGGCCGCAGGAAAATTGGGATTGTATGGGCGGGCAGTCCGACTTTCGGCAACGATCAATTCCGTTCCATGCCGTTCTCCGCGCTTTCGCCTTTGGCGGATGTGCCGGATGTTGCGTGGTTTTCGCTGCAAAAGGGCGCGGCGCGCGATCAGCTTTCGAGTCCGGATTGCGCTCTGAAACCGTACGATCTAACTGAAGATCTCCGCGATTTCGCCGATACCGCCGCGCTTATTGAACAACTCGATCTGGTGATCACGGTCGATACCTCCGTTGCGCATGTGACGGGCGCGCTCGGCAAGCCCGTATGGGTGTTCTTGCCGGCGAACAACGACTGGCGCTGGATGATGAATCGCGACGACAGCGTGTGGTATCCGAGCGCGCGGTTGTTCAAGCAGACCACGCTCGGTGACTGGACCGAGCCCGTGACCAAGGCAAAAGCGGCGCTGATGGCGATGTAAAAAGCGCCGCTTATTTGGTTGCGGTTTGCATCGGTTCGCCGGGTTTGTCGCGGGTAATCAGGCGCAAGCCGCTCGCAATACTTGCCACGCCCGCGAACCCCGCGCCAAGCGCGAGCGCCAGCGCCGGTCCGCGATGACCTGCAATGCCGAAGCTGAGTGCTACCAGTGCGGCCCCGGTCGCCTGGCCGACCAGCCGCGCCGTCGCGACCACGCCGCTCGCGCCGCCGCTTCGCTCGCGCGGCGCGCTCGCCATCAGCGCTTTCAGGTTCGGCGACTGGAAGAACCCGAAACCCGCGCCACAAATCGCCATGCGAATGCAGATATCGAATGCGTGGGGATGTACCGGCAACAGCGCCAGCGAAGCCATTCCCGCGCACATGACCGCCAGGCCAACGCCGCCAAGCAAGCCAGGCGGGTGCCGATCCGACAAGCGGCCGGCCACCGGCGCGAGCAACGCGACCATCACGGACCACGGCGTCATGAGGAAACCCGTTTCAACCTGGCTGCGCCCGAGCACGCTTTCGAAATAAAACGGTAGCGACACGAACGCGAGCCCTTGCGCCGCGAATGAGCAAACAGCGGTAGCCGTCGATAACGCGAACATCGGCCGTTTGAACAGATCGACGGGAAGCATCGGCGCGGGGTGACCGCGTTCTCGACGCAACATCAGGGCGCCCGCGACCACGGTTACGCCGAACGCCATCAACACAATATGCGTGGGCGCGCGCTGCGCCGCCTCGCCGAGCGCGAACACCAGCGCGGCGAAGGTCACCACATTCAAGCCGGCCGCCACGCGATCGAAACCGTGTGTGGTGCGCGGCGTTTCAGGCAACGCAGACCAGCCGATAAACAATGCCGTCAAGCCAATAGGCAGATTCACCGCGAACAGCCAGGGCCACGTGCCAAGCGAAAGCACGATCGATGCAACCGTTGGCCCGACCGCGAACGATATCCCCACAATCAACGCATTCAGCCCGAGTCCACGCCCGAGCCGGTGATGAGGATAAATCGCGCTGATCAGCGCCGTGTTCACGCTCATGACCGCGCTCGCGCCAATTCCCTGCAGCAACCGGGCGGCGGTGAGCGTGGGCAGCGACCACGACAACGCGCAGGTCAGCGACGCCACGAGAAACAGGATCAAGCCGCCCAGATAGATTTTCCGATGCCCGACAATCCCGCCGAGCGCCGCGAACGGCAAGAGCGTGGCGACCATCGCGAGCTGATACGCGTTGATGATCCAGACGGAAGCGGCCGGCGTCGCGTGAAGATCGTGGGCGATGGCGGGAAGCGCCGTGTTTGCGATGGCGGTATCGAGCGTGGCAAGCGATACGGCCAGCAGCATGGCCGCCATGCCGCGGCGTTGCTGCGCGGTCATGGGGGCATCGGGGAGAAGCGTGGTTGGGTCGGGCACGGTTTTGAGATGGAAGCGAGATCGGCGGCAAGACCGACACGATACGGGATCGCGGCAAAGCTCGCCGGGCGACCCCGCGCGAGCTTTCAAACAGGTGTCAGTACAGGCATGCCGGCGAAGTGGCAGGTGGCGTTATCGACGAACATCTGCACCGACGCCGCCACGGCTTCCGGCGACCGGCCGCCCACGTGCGGCGTGAGGACCACGCGCTCCGAGCCGGTCAGCAAGGCTGGCGGCGCCGGTTCGCCCTCGTACACGTCCAGCCCCGCGCCCGCGATCACGCCGCGTTCAAGAGCATCGGCAAGCGCGGCGGTATCCACGACGCTGCCGCGCGCCACGTTCACCAGATATCCGCGCGCGCCTAACGCGGCGAGCACGTTGGCGTCGATCAGATGTTTTGTTCCCGCGCCACCCGGCGTCGCGACCACGAGGTAATCGGCCCATTGCGCAAGCGCGGTTGCCGAATCGAAATATGTGTAGTTCACGTCCGCGTTCGGTTGCCGATTGTGATAACCGACTTCAATATCGAATCCAAGCGCGCGTTTTGCGACCTTCCTGCCGATATTACCCAGGCCGATCACACCGAGTTTCTTGCCCGAGAAGTTCGGTTGAAACGGCAGTTCGTCACGCCAGACGCCTTCGCGGCACGCGCGGTCGAGCGCCGGGATCTGCCGAACCACGCCGAGGAGCAGCGCAAATGCGTGATCGGCGACGCAATCGTCGTTCGTGCCCGCACCGTTCACTACTACGATATTGCGTGCCCGCGCGGCGTCCCGCGCGATGTTCTCGTAGCCCGCGCCCAGTGCGCCGATCAGTTCGAGTTTCGGCAACCGGGCGATCGATGCCGCGTCCAGGCCCACGGTGCCATTGGTCAGCACGGCGCGGATTTCATCGGAGTGGTGCGTGAGGGCGTAATCGAGTTTTGTTTGATCGAGGGCGTTAATGAGCTTGAAAGCCGCCGATACGGTTGCGTAGCTGTCGGCCTGAAGTGGGATCAATACGAGAACGGTGGGAAGCATGTCATCAAGGTCAAAGGAGCGAGCGCTCAGTGTCCCATCTTCTATTTTTTTTCGCGTGCCACGGACATCCGATATTTTATTTGTAAGCGTATCAACCGAGGTCGAAGGCATTTAGGGTTTACACCTAAATTCACAATAATCTCTTGCCTGCTTAGGGCTTAATTTTCGGACTTGGCTTACCTAGACTGTATCCATAGAACGCGATCAACGTTGATCGCGGGAAAACAAAAGTCGGAGGTAAGCATCATGAAGTCACTTATTCAAGCCGTTGTGGTTGCCGCGGTCCTGGCTGTCCCAGCAGTAAGCTTTGCTCAATCGAATCAACCGCTTACCCGCGCTCAAGTAAAGGCGGAACTGGTTCAGATCGAAGCCGCCGGCTATAACCCTGCCACTGCAAATGATTACGACTACCCTGCGAACATTCAGGCTGCAGAAGCGCGGGTAGCGGCGCAGAATGGCGCCCAAACGGGTTACGGCGGTGTATCGAGCGGTACGTCCGATTCCGGTTCAAATGTTCATTCCGCGACAGGCGACAGTGTCCGTTCCGTCTATATGGGTCACTAATCTTATCGGGATCTGGCAATAGAATTTCTTTTCATATCATTTCTACTGCCGTGCGCTAAGCAGTTCGCTTCTTTTTAAGCCCAGATAAGAACCTCCTCCACCGGGCCGCCCGGTGGATTTGCCCAGCTTCATTGTCTGGGCTTTTTTACGCCGGTTTCGTGTTTCGATAAGCGTGACCTACACTGTAATAACCGGCGAGGCATTTGAAGGAGGCGCCCGTGACTGAGTCAATGATTGGCTTTGTTGTAGGTCTTGCGGTTTTGATCGTAATGGCGGCGGTGCTAGGGCGGCGGTATAGGCGGGATCATCCCGAGAATTCGGACGGCCCGGCGAAGATGCGTGAGTGGCTCGATACACATCACATGAGCTGGCTGCATCACAAACACTGAAGCGCTCTAAAAAACACGAAGCCCGCGATTCCGCGGGCTTCGTGTTTTATTCGTGCGAACAGCCGCTACGCGTGACCGGCCGGTTTCAGGTTTCTTGGAGGCTTTCGTCCATCCGCTTCCGCCTTTCCGTATTCAATTGCAAAGCGGCACGCGTCGTCCGGTTCGTTGAAGTAGCCGAGCACGCCAGACGCCCAGCGCGCGCCATCAGGCTTGGTGACGATGATCATCGATGCAAAACTGCCGCGCTCGCCTGCGGCAAGCGGCATCAGGACGTGGTCGTTATAACTTACTGGAATGGCATGCATTCGGCCTCCCGCTGAACAAATCCAGAATCTCGAGCGTGTAATTCTGGGGGCTTTCGGCATTTGCCATTGTGAGGAATTGCAAAAAAGGGAAACAGCGCGTGCGGAATGATTATTCTTCTGATGGAAGCGCGCAAAAGCAAAAGCAAAAGGCCGGTTAGCTTTTTTGCTAACCGGCCTTTCAAATACTTGGTGGGGCGTGACAGATTCGAACTGTCGACCTACGGATTAAGAGTCCGCTGCTCTACCAGCTGAGCTAACGCCCCGGAAAAACTGAATCCGAATTATAGCGACGTTTTCTCGAGTTGCGCAACTATCGGCGCTACAAAATCCGGAATTCCCTCCCAATGACAGCCGAAAGCGTGGGCGCATATGGCGCGGCCGTTCATCCGTTATCTCGAAAATTGAATGCGGGAACCGTTATCATGGCGTTCGAGCGGCGAACGGCCGTGCTTAAAACAGCCAGACATCATGGACGATTCCGCTATCCGCACTTTGCTCGAAACCACCTTCGCGCCGTGGATTCGTGACCTGGGGTTATCGCTGGAAAGCGCTTCGGACGAGCGCGTCACGCTCCGCCTGCCGCATGCCGACAAACTGCGTCACGCGGGCGGCGTGATCTGCGGCCAGGTTTTCATGGCCGCCGCCGATACCGCCATGATCGTTGCCATTTCGCACGCACTCGGCGGTTTCCAGCCGATGACCACCGTTTCCCTGACCACGAGTTTCCTGCGTCCCGTGAAAGCCGGCGATGTCCTTGTCACCGCGGTCATTCTGCGTCGCGGCCGCAATCTGGTCTTCGGCGAAATCGAACTCCACGATGAAACCGGTGCGCTCGCCGCGCACGCGACCACCACTGTCATGCTTCTCGCCTAAAAAACCATGTTCGATCAAGTCGTATTCGCCGGCGGCGGCAACCGCTGCTGGTGGCAGGCCGGTTTCTGGGACGTCGTCCAGCCGGAACTGAAGCTGCGTCCGCGCGTCATCACCAGCATCTCGGCAGGCGCGGCCACGGCGTGCATGCTTTACACGAATCACTCGGAATGGGTGATGGACTATTACTCCCACGTGCTGCGCGATAACTCGAAGAACGCGTATTGGGGCAATTTGCTGCGCAGCGAATCGGTGTTTCCGCACTATCGGATATACCGGCAGGCATTGCTGGATATCTATGGCGACCGGTTTCAAACGTTGAAGGCTGCGCCGGAAATTCGTATTGGTGTGTCGCATTTGCCGCGTTGGCTCGGCGCACGCAGTGCGGTGGCGGCGGGACTGATCGCCTATAACATCGAGAAATACGTGCGCAAGAAGTTGCATCCGACACTTGGGCAAGCGCTCGGTTTTCATCCGGAATTCGTAAAGGCGCAAGAGTGCGCGACGGTCGAGGATCTCGCTGATCTGATCCTGCAATCGTCGAGCACGCCGCCGTTCACGCCGGTTCTGCGCCGGCAGGGGCGGCCCGTGCTCGATGGCGGCATGGTCGACAATGTGCCGGTGGGCGCGCTGGATGCATCGCCGGGACTGGTTCTGGTGATGGTGACGCGCGTGTATCCGCGCCCGCGGATATTCATGGTCGAGCACGGCGAACATGGGAAGCACCGCGACCAGCGCCGCGTCTATGTGCAGCCGTCGCGGAAGGTGCCGATTTCATCGTGGGACTACACGAGTCCGGCGCTGATGCGGCCGGCGTACGATCTGGGACGCGCGGACGGCGAGCAATTTCTCATCCGCTTGCCCGAAGTGCTGAGCGCAGCGGCGCAACACTGAACGGGAGTGTCGAACGATGACCAAACAGCACAAGTACACGCTGCAAGTCGCCTGGACCGGCGATCAGGGTTCAGGCACGTCGAGCTACGACGCTTACTCGCGCGACCATCTGGTGCGCGCGGCGAACAAGCCTGCCATTGAAGCATCGAGCGATCCGGCCTTTCGCGGCGATGCCACGCGCCACAATCCGGAGGAGCTTTTCGTCGCGTCGCTCTCGTCGTGCCACATGCTCTGGTATCTGCATCTGTGCGCCGTGAACGGCGTTGTGGTGACGGGCTACGTGGACGATCCCATCGGCACAATGGAAGAAACGAAGCAGGGAAGCGGCCGTTTCACCGACGTTCTTTTGCGCCCGCAAGTGCTCATAGGCGCGGGCGGCGACCTGAAGCTGGCGGAACGCCTGCACGAGGAAGCGCATGCGTTCTGCTTTCTCGCGAACTCGGTGAACTTCCCCGTCCGATGCGAACCGTCCATCGAAATTTCGACGATCTGAATTATCGCCGGCGTCCACCAACCAGTGCTTCCGGATTGGCGACGCTGGATGTGTCGCCGGCGTCGAAAGCGAGAATGTTCTTGAACGCCGCCGAAAAATACAGCTCGTAGCTCTCACGTTCCACATAGCCAATGTGCGGCGTGCAAATGACGTTTTCCATGCGCAGCAGGCTGTAACCCTGCAGGATCGGCTCGCTCTCGTACACATCGATAGCAACCATGCCCGGCCGGTTGTGATGCAGCGCGTTGAGCAGCGCGTTTTCCTCAAGCAACTCGGCCCGGCTCGTATTCACAAACAACGCAGTCGGTTTCATGCGCATCAGATCCGCTGCCGTGACAATGCCGCGGGTTTCGTCGTTCAGACGCAGATGCAGCGAGAGCACGTCGCTTTGCTCGAACAACGCCTCGCGGCTCTCGGCAACGTCGATGCTATCGGCGTGCGCGGCGGCTTGCGAATGCTCGCGCCCCCACACCACCACCTTCATGCCGAACGCCTTGCCATAGCCGGCAAGTATCTGGCCGATCTTGCCGTAACCCCAGATGCCAAGCGTCTGGCCGCGCAGCACTTGCCCGAGTCCGAAGTTTGGCGGCAACGCGGATGTCTTCAGCCCGGATTGCTGCCACGCGCCTTGCTTGAGGTTCGCGACGTACTGCGGAATGCGCCGCTGCGCCGCCATGATCAGCGCCCACGTCAATTCGGCCGGAGCGATCGGCGACCCGGTGCCTTCCAGAACGGCAATCCCGCGCTCCGTACAAGCGTCGAGTTCAATGTGGCCGCCCACCTTGCCGGTCTGGCTGATCATGCGCAGCCGCGGCAATTTATCGAGCAGCTGGGAGCTGATTCGGGTGCGCTCCCGGATCAAAACCAGGGCTTCGACTTCCGAAAGTCTGCTAGCCAACTGTCCGAGCCCGCGCACCGTGTTATTGAAGACCTTGACTTCGTGATCTGCGAGCAGATTGAAGCAATCAAGCTTACGAACGGCATCTTGGTAGTCGTCGAGAATGGCAATTTTGATTGGCATGGATTGGCTTTTGATAGGCATCAAACGTGCTGCAGAAATTCGAAGATGGACAGGAAACGACGAGCTAAGTTCGGGTAATTACGTATAAATTCACCGAAATCCAGGCATCGCGTCTTGTTAAGCTGCTATTGCGCTGTCGTGGTAATTGCCGGCCGCCAACAGCTAATGAACGAATATCGAATGCGTTTCGAATGCGCAGCGAGCCATCCAGCGACTCATTGGCTCATTCACGCATCGCCAAAGCCGGAAAACCGGCAATCGATGGAGACATTCCTATCTCTTTTTAACAGTTTGTTCCGTGCCGACGCAAGCCGCGATTCAGACGGCAGTCGGCGCCAGACCCGTCAACTCCCGACGCAAGCCTTGGTTTTGTGTCGCCACCAGCGCGTGAGTTCCGCCGTGCAGAGCATCTGGCGACCTGAAATGCGCCTCTCGCGAGCAGCGCCGGCGGGTTGCAACCGTTTTCTCTTCCAAGAACGGAGTGTGCTCGATGAACCAGCCCGCAGTGGTGGACCAAAATGTCGCCGGCAGTGAAGCGCCAGCATATGTCAAGAACCGCAAGCTCATCGACTGGGTACAGCAGATTGCGGCGCTTGCCAGGCCGGACCGGATTGAATGGTGCGACGGATCGGTGGCGGAATACGATCGTTTATCCCAGCAGATGGTCGACGCGGGCACCCTCAAGCGCCTCAATCCCGCAAAAAGACCGAATTCCTACCTGGCGTGTTCCGATCCGTCTGACGTCGCGCGCGTCGAGGACCGCACGTATATATGTTCGGCGCGCTCTGAAGAGGCTGGTCCAACGAACAACTGGATCGATCCGAAGGAAATGCGGGGCACACTGAACGGCCTGTTCGACGGCTGCATGCGCGGACGCACGATGTATGTCGTGCCGTTTTCCATGGGGCCGCTCGGTTCGCCCATCGCGCATATTGGCGTGGAACTGACGGACAGCCCATACGTGGTGACGAACATGCGCATCATGACGCGCATGGGCAGCGCCGTGTATGGCGTGCTGGGCACGGACGGCGAGTTCGTGCCGTGCGTGCATTCGGTCGGCGCGCCGTTGCGAGCGGAGCAAAAGGACGTGCCGTGGCCGTGCAATGACACGAAGTACATCGTCCATTTTCCGGAAAACCGCGAGATCTGGAGCTTCGGGTCGGGTTATGGCGGGAACGCGCTGCTCGGCAAGAAATGCTTCGCGCTACGGATTGCATCCACAATGGGCCGCGACGAAGGCTGGCTCGCCGAGCACATGCTGATTCTCGGCGTGACATCGCCGGAAGGGCGCAAATATCACGTCGCGGCGGCGTTCCCCTCGGCTTGCGGCAAGACCAACTTCGCCATGCTGATTCCGCCGCACGACATGTCGGGCTGGAAGGTATCGACGATTGGCGACGACATTGCTTGGATCAAGCCAGGACGCGACGGCCGTCTTTACGCGATCAATCCCGAGGCCGGCTACTTCGGCGTGGCGCCAGGCACGAGCGAGAAGACCAACTTCAACGCCATGGCAATGCTCAAGGAAAACGTCATTTTCACGAACGTGGCGCTGACCGACGATGGCGATATCTGGTGGGAAGGCATGACGGACACGCCGCCGGCGCATCTGATCGACTGGCAGGGCAAGGACTGGACGCCTGAGTCCGGCACGAAAGCCGCGCATCCGAACGCGCGGTTCACGGCCCCGGCGGCGCAGTGTCCTTCCATCGATCCCGATTGGGAAAATCCCGCGGGCGTGGCTATCGATGCGTTCATTTTCGGGGGACGCCGTTCGGACACGGTGCCGCTAGTGACGGAGGCGCGCAACTGGCGCGAGGGCGTCTACATGGCCGCGACCATGGGATCCGAAACAACGGCGGCCGCGGCCGGCCAGCAGGGCGTCGTGCGGCGCGATCCGTTCGCCATGCTGCCGTTCTGCGGCTACAACATGAGCGATTACTTCGGGCATTGGCTCAAAATGGGCGAGCGGCTCACGCAGCTCAACGCGAAGCTGGCAAAGTTTTTCTGCGTGAACTGGTTCCGCAAGGGCGCGGACGGTAAGTTTGCGTGGCCCGGTTTTGGCGACAACATGCGCGTACTGACGTGGATGATTGGGCGTATAGATGGCACGGCGAAAGGCGAAGAACATGCGTTCGGATTTTCGCCGGGCTATGGCGACATCGACTGGGGCAAGCTTGATTTCTCGCATGAGCAATTTGAGCGGGTGATCTCGGTGCAGGACTCCGCATGGCGTGCGGAACTGGAACTTCACGACGAATTGTTCAAAAAACTGGCTCAAGGGCTCCCGCAAGAACTCGCCGAAACCAAGCTGGGCATTGAGCAACGCCTGTCGGCGTAATAATTCGAGCGCGGGATTAGTGACGGAAGTCGACATAATCAACGACAAGTCGTTATGTAGGCGGCATCCCGTCATTTCCCTGCTTTACTGCGTCAAAATTGCCTGAGCCAGCTTTTCAAAATTGGGTCGTGAATACTTTTCGGGCGTGGGTGTTCCGGATTCAGCAACAATCGATCTTCTTTCACCTTACTGCTTGGTAAAGTCGAAATCTTTTATCGGGAAAAGTGAGATTTCCGGCAACTTCTGCACGAAAACGCGAGTCCTAGGATAATTCCGAATTGCTTCAGGAATTTAAAAGAGGCCGTCTAGCAGCAGGAGTAGTCTCATGGATCATTTGCAGTCGATGAAAGTATTCGTCCGAGTGGCGGATCTTGGCAGTTTTGCCCGCGCAGCCGGCGCCATGGATATCTCGAACGCCGTGGCGACGCGCCATATTGCGGATCTGGAAGGGCGGCTCGGCACGCGTCTGCTCAACCGCACGACGCGCAGCCTCTCGCTGACCGAATCGGGTCAGGTCTATCTGGAACGCGCGCGGCAGATCCTCGATGAACTCGAAGACGTCGAACAAATGGTCGTGGCACGCAACCACGAGCCAGTTGGATCGCTACGAATTGTCGCACCCGTCGTGTTTGGCTTGCATAACCTTGCGCCGGTTTTGCAGACGTATGCGCAGCGCTATCCGAAGGTGGTGCCCGACGTGACGCTGGTCGACCGGCAGGTCGATCTGGTTGAAGAAGGTTTCGACGTGGGTATTGTGATCGCGCGCCAGATGCGCAGCGCGAGCATTGTCACGCGACGCCTGACGACCGGCTGCCTGACTGTCTGCGCCACGCCCGCGTATCTTGAAAAGCACGGCGTGCCCTCACGGCCTGAAGATCTGGCTGAACATCCGTCGCTCAGTTTGCCATCGGAATATTTCGGCGATGAGCGCGTGTTCACCGGTCCCGAAGGCGAAGTGCGCGTGCGGCCGACGAACGTGATCGTGGCGAACAATACCGAGATGCTGCGGCAGTTCGCGCTGCTTGGCATGGGTATCGCGATCCTGCCGAGCTACCTGATCGGCAACGACACCACGCGTGGCAAGCTGGTGAGGCTCTTGGGCGACTACAAGCTGCCGCAGGTCGAGATCAACGTGGCGTATCCGAGCCGCCGCCATTTGCCGGCGAAGGTGCGCACGTTCATCGATCACCTTGTTGAGTATTTCAGCAAGACGCCGAATCACCAGCTTGGCGAACAGTGGGTGAAGGACGGCGCGCTGCAGCCGGGTTCTCCCGCCATCAACGACGACGACAGCGAGCCTTTGGTTGCTCATGCGGCATATGCGGAGGCGGAAGGCGGCTCGCGTTTTGAATCCCGTCCCACTGACGCTGCTAACGCCCCTTCCGATGACAGCAAGCTCAATGGCAAGCCGGTCAAGTCGCGCACGCGTTCGCCGCTATCCATGCCGTCGCCGTTCTGATGGAGAGGACTTTGCCGTGCGTCACTGTATGAAAGAAAAAGCCCGCGAATCGCGGGCTTTTTCGATTGGTGCCGGCCTCAGGGAAATTAACCCGTCTTCCGAGCCGCCGCCTTCTTCGCTGCAACTTTCTTCGCAGGCGCTTTCTTCGCCGCAGCCTTTGCAACCGTTTTCTTCGCCGCGACAGTCTTCGCCGCGACAGCTACGTCGCCGTCGCCCTCGTCTTCTGCTTCTGGCGCCGCCGCACCGCGTTTAACGGCGGTCTTCGCGCCCGGCTTCGGCTCCTTCTTCTCAAACTCGAAGCCAATCTTGCCGTCCGGCTGCTTCACAAGGAACGCCTTGAAGTTGCGGCCCGTACGCGACGACTTGAAGCCAGTCAGCAGGTCCGTGCGTCCTTCTTCGAGCAACTTCGTCATCTGCTCGCGCGACATTTCCTGCTGCAGAATCACCTTGCCCGAGCGGAAATCGCAGGTTTTCGGATTCGCGACCGAGTTCTCGCAGACATAGCTCATGCCGTGTTCGTACACTTTCGAGTGACATTTCGGGCAAGCGCCAACCGGGGTTTGGTCCGAGAAATCCACGGGTTCGCCATCTTCGCCGCCGGAGTCCTGACCGAAGTCGAACTCGAGCTTCCAGTTCTTGATTTCGTCGTCGAAAGCGAGCTTCAGGATTGCCGAGAACGGCCGGCCCATCTTGCTGCGGAAACCGGACAGCGGCCCAATGGTCTTGTCCCTGATCAACTGCTCGACTTCGGGAATCTCGAACTGCCGTCCGCCAGGAATCTTGGACATCGAGAATTCGCACTTCGTACAAGCGAATCGCCGATAGTTCTCCTTGATCTGGCTGCCGCAATTGGGGCACGGCGTTTCGAGCGTCGCATAGTCGCCGGGAATGGTGTCCGAGTCGTATTCCTTCGCGCGCTTCACGATGGTCTGCGTCATGCGCGCGATTTCCTGCATGAACTCGTCGCGCGGGAGATTGCCGCGTTCCATCTGCGACAGCTTGTGCTCCCACTCGCCGGTCAGCTCCGGCGCCGTCAGTTCCTCTACGCCCAGGCCGCGCAGCAAGGTCATCAACTGGAACGCCTTGGCCGTTGGAATCAGCTCGCGGCCTTCGCGCACCATGTACTTCTCGCCCAGCAGCCCTTCAATGATCGCCGCCCGCGTGGCTGGCGTTCCCAGTCCCTTCGCCGCCATTGCCTCGCGCAACTCTTCGTCTTCCACGAGTTTGCCCGCGCCTTCCATAGCCGAGAGCAACGACGCCTCGTTGTATCGAGCAGGTGGTTTCGTGACGAGGCCATGCGCCGCGACCTTTTCGACGTCGACCTTCTCGTCCTTCTGGACTTGCACGAGGTTGTCGTCGTCGCCGCTGACTTCCTTGCCGTAGACCTGCAGCCAGCCCGGCTCGACCAGCACCTTGCCTTCAGTCTTGAAGTGATGACCCGCGACTTCGGTAATCCGCGTGGTGACCAGGTATTCGGCTGCCGGGAAAAACACCGCGAGGAAACGCTTCACGACGAGGTCGTACAGCTTCTGCTCCGGTTCCGACAAGGATTTCGGCGCCTGCAGAGTCGGGATGATGGCGAAGTGATCGCTGATCTTGGAATTATCGAAGATGCGCTTGTTCGGCTTCACCCAGCCCTTGTCCAGGACCTGTTTCGCGTGCGGCAAATAGTTGTTGCTCTCCTTCAGCATGGCGAGCGTGTCTTTTACCGTCGGGATGTAGTCCTCGGGCAGCGCGCGGGCATCCGTACGCGGGTAGGTAAGGACCTTGTGCTTCTCATACAACGCCTGGGCCAGGCCGAGCGTGTTCTTCGCCGAAAAACCGAAGCGGCCATTGGCCTCGCGCTGCAGGCTCGTCAAGTCGAACAGCAAGGGCGACATCTGCGTGGACGGCTTGGCTTCTTCCGTAACGGTGCCGGTCTTGCCGCGGCAAGCCGCAACAATCGATTCGGCGGCGGGCAAGCTCCACAGCCGCGAATCGCGCTGTTCCGGATCGCCTTCGACGCGCTTGAATTTCGGGTCGAACCAGCGTCCTTCGTAAATCCCTTTCGCCGCGATGAATTCAGCGCGCACTTCCCAGTAATCGCGCGGCACGAACCGGCGAATCTTTTCTTCACGTTCCACGACAATAGACAACGTTGGCGTCTGAACGCGGCCAACGGTGGTCAGGAAGAAACCGCCGCCCTTGCTGTTGAACGCGGTCATTGCGCGCGTGCCGTTGATGCCCACCAGCCAGTCGGCTTCAGAGCGGCAACGGGCGGCATCGGCAAGAGGCTGCATGTCGGCGTCGCTGCGCAGGTTCGCGAAACCTTCGCGAATGGAGCCGGCCGTCATGGACTGGAGCCAAAGGCGCTGCACCGGCTGTTTGGCCTTCGCGTGCTGCGCGATCAGGCGGAAAATCAGCTCGCCTTCGCGCCCCGCGTCGCAGGCGTTGATCAGCCGGTCAATGTCCTTGCGCTTGAGCAGCTTGGTCAGCACCTTCAGGCGCGATTCGCTTTTTGCGATCGGATTCAGGTCGAAATGCGGCGGAATGACCGGCAGATTGGCGAAACTCCACTTGCCGCGCTTGACGTCGTATTCCTCGGGCGCGGCAATTTCCAGCAAATGGCCCACCGCCGACGACAGTACGTAGTCGTCGCTCTCGTAATATTCGTCATGCTTTGTGAAACCGCCCAAAGCGCGCGCGATGTCGTTCGCGACAGAAGGCTTTTCAGCAATGATCAGGGCTTTGGACATGACTCGATTCTAGTTAGGGACTGGCATGAGGCCGGTTTCCGCGGCTTGGTTCGCGGGGTTCGGGCTCGTTAACGTCCGCTTTATAGCATATGGCGTGCGGCGCGCGGTTTGGCTTTTAGCGAAACGCGCGCTGCCGAACGGTGAATGTGGGCGCTTCGTGATCCAACCGTCAAAGACGTTTCACTTGGCGGGTGCGTTTTTCTTGAGCGGAGTCTATGCGGTGACCAGCGCGGGCCGTATTTTGGGTGCTCCGGTCATGCCCGGCAATGCGCTCAGGTCCGTCAACATCCTCGCAACAATGGACGTTTGCGGCAAAACCGTGCCGAAAAACCGCGTGGTCACAGCGTCCTCGATCAATATGGTCGGGAAGTTCTCCACGTCGAGGTCGTCGAACCGGTCCGCCTGATTTTCAATATCGATCCACGCAAAACAGATGTCCGGATGGGCATCTGCAAGCTTGTCGAAACCTTCCCGATAATCCCGGCACGTCCCGCACCACTCGGCGCACAGGCAGGCGACGAGCAGCGTGCCGGCGCTGGCCATGCGCTCGGCGATCTGGTCGGCGTCGGTGTCGAGATTCAGCGCGGGCATGATTCCTTTTGGTCCTTGCGTCGTTGTCCTGGGCGTTTGGTGCGGCGTAGCAAACGGCTGATTTTGTGGCGAATGTAGCATGACGCCAAAGATCAGCGCTCGACGCGGATAAATCGGCCGCCCGGCAACGCGCCGATCCGCCCCGACATTTCAAGTTGCAGCAGCAGGCTTTGTAACGTTGCGCCATCCATTTCGGTGCGTTGACCGAGAATTTCAAGCGTGGCGGGGGAATGACCGAGGGCGTCGAGCAGACGGTCGGCGTCGGGATTTTCAACTTTCGCCGATGCCCACGACGCGGTCGCCGGCCGGTTGATCCTGGCGCTTTGCAGTTCCAACGCGAACTCGTCTTCGTTTGGTTCGCGCTCACTGAGGTTTTTCACCACGCGCGTCTTGCCGCGTTTTCGCGGGGCCGCCGCGGTTTCAGTTTCAGTCGTTACGTGAATGCCAAACTCTTCAAGAATGTCCTCGGGCGTTTCAACGAGCTTCGCCCCTTGCTTGATCATCCGATGACACCCGCGCGAAAGCGGCGCGTGGATCGATCCGGGTATGGCGAACACATCGCGTCCCATTTCGTTCGCGAGCCGCGCGGTGATCAGCGACCCCGAACGCATGGCCGCTTCGACAATCAACACGCCGCTCGAAAGTCCGGCAATCAGCCGGTTGCGCTGAGGAAAATTCGCTGACCGCGCGGGTGTTCCGAGCGGCCACTCGGAGACAATTACGCCGTTTTCCGCGATTTCATGCGCGAGCGCGTGATGCAGCGACGGATAAACCAGATCCGCGCCGGTTCCGATCACGGCAATCGTGCTGCCCGGTCCGCTCAAGCCGCCGCGATGCGCGGCGCCGTCAATTCCGAGCGCAAGCCCCGACACAATGGCGAGCGCCGCATTGGAAAGCGCTTGAGCGAAGCGCTTTGCGTCTTCAATACCTTGTGGCGTCGCGCTCCGGCTGCCGACAATCGCCACCGCCCGCGATTGCAGCAAGTCCAGCCGTCCCTTTACATATAGCAAGGGCGGCGGATCGGGCATGGTCAGGAGCGCCGGTGGATAAGCGGTATCGGCAAGCGTGACGATTGCATTACCTTTGATGGACGCCCATTCAAGCGTGCGCGCGAGGCATTCCTCGAAGGAGCCGAGTTCCGAACCGGGCGGCGGCGCGAGCACGGCGCGCGCCGCTTTCTCGCCGGCGATACCCGCAAGCGCACCGAACGATTGATTAAGCACAGCGTGCGGACTGCCGAATTCCGCAAGCAGCGCGCGCAATGCAATGGGCGGCAAACCGCTCGCGTTTGCGAGCCGCAGCCAGGCTGAAACGTCCTCCGGGTCGGTTGCGCCCAGGCGGGGCGCGGCGTCGGCCGTCGGCAACAGGAAAGGCGTCATGTTAAAATTTTCATATACCGAAATAAAAAAGCTTGGCCGGGCGACCACGTTCAGGGCGCGCGGGACCAGGGCGTTGCCGCAAAATTCGCGGCGCTGAACGGGCGTTGAAGTACGTTCATTCAGCCCAATCATCTTCCGGATACCGGCAATCTTTTACAACCTGGCCGAATGGCCGACTATCGCGCGCCACGGCGTGCATCGATAATCTGAATCATGGCTCTGCTACACATACTCACCTACCCGGACAAGCGGCTGCACAAGGTCGCGAAACCCGTAGAAGTCGTCGACGACCGGATTCGCAAGCTCGTCGCCGACATGGCCGAAACCATGTACGCGGCGCCCGGCGTCGGCCTGGCCGCAACGCAGGTGGACGCACACGAACGCGTGATCGTGATCGACGTCTCGGACACGCATGACCAGCTTCAGGCGTTCATCAACCCTGAAATCATCTGGTCGAGCGACGAGAAGAAAGATCATGAGGAAGGCTGCCTGTCAGTTCCGGGCATCTACGACTTTGTCGAGCGGCCGGAAAAGGTCCGCGTGCGGGCGCTGAACGAGAAGGGCGAAACCTTCGAGATTGACTGCGAAGGTTTGCTGGCCGTGTGTATCCAGCATGAGATGGATCACCTGATGGGACGTGTGTTTGTTGAATACCTGTCGTCGCTCAAGCAGACGCGGATTCGCGGCAAGATGAAAAAGCTCGAAAAGGCGCTGTGACGCGTCGATTCATGAAGTTTGATGCGGGAATTTGCAGGTTGGCGGATCGATGACTCAAAAGCTGCGTGTCGTGTTTGCAGGAACGCCTGAATTTGCGGCTGTCGCGTTGGCTGCTATTCATGCTGCCGGTTTTCATGTGCCGCTCGTATTGACGCAACCCGACCGGCCGGCTGGGCGTGGCATGAAACTGGCCGCGAGTCCGGTGAAGAGGTTTGCGCTCGAGCACGGCCTGGAAGTCGCGCAACCGACGTCTTTGCGTCGTAACGGCAAGTATCCGGAAGAGGCGGTTGCCGCTATTGAGCGGCTGAAGGAGACGCCGTACGACGTCATGGTGGTCGCGGCATACGGCCTGATCCTGCCGCAGGAAGTTATCGACATACCACGGTTCGGCGCAATCAACATCCACGGTTCGCTTTTGCCACGCTGGCGGGGCGCCGCGCCGATTCATCGCGCGATTGAAGCGGGGGACACCGAGACCGGCATCACGATCATGCAGATGGACGCCGGCCTCGACACCGGCGCCATGATCCGTGAAGGGCGCATTGGCATCGAGGCGCGGGACACAACTGCGACGCTGCACGACCGCATGGCGCAACTGGGCGCGGATCTCATAGTCGGCACCCTGCGCGATCTGGAGCGCGACGGCGCTCTGCCTTCAACGCCACAGCCACAAGATGGCGCAACTTACGCAGAAAAAATCGCGAAACACGAAGCGGCGCTCGACTGGCGTCGTCCGGCGAGTGCGCTGGCGCGGCAAATTCGCGCATTCGATCCGTTTCCCGGCGCGTTCGGGACCATCGGGGGCGTTGCGGTGAAGATCTGGGCCGCTGAACCTGTCGAGTTGAAGGCAGACGCAGAGGCGGGTGTAATCCTGGAAAGCGATGCTGAGGGTTTGGTCGTGGCCTGCGGTCGGGGCGCGCTACGCCTTACGCAATTGCAAAAACCGGGCGGCAAGCGCTTGCCGGTGCGCGAATTCCTGGCTGGATCGCCTATTGTGAAAGGGCAGCGCTTCGAGCTTCGGGAAGTCGCGCCAGGCGCCTGAATCAAATTCGATTGCAACTCTCCGTCGTTTTTCAAAGGTCTCCCGCAATGCTCGGCATCACCGGTTTCACTCTGTTTATTCTGGCGGTTGTGCTTTTGAGCGTGACGCCGGGTCCGGACACGGCATATGTCGTCGGAAGAAGCGTGGCGCAGGGACGCGGGGCGGGCGTGGTATCGGCGCTGGGCATTGCGGCGGGCTGTCTCGTGCATACGATGGCTTGCGCATTTGGCCTGACGGCGTTGCTGGCGGCTTCCGCTACTGCGTTCACTATCGTCAAGTTTGCCGGCGCGATTTACCTGATCTACCTTGGCGTGAGACTGATCTTCAGGAAACCGGCCACGACCGTGGCTGCCGGACCCGGAGTTCCTGAATCACGCGTGAAACGCGAGCCGAAGTCGCTGCGGCAAGTTTTCATGCAAGGTTTCGTCACGAATGTGTTGAACCCGAAAGTGGTGTTGTTTTTCGTCTCGTTCATTCCGCAGTTCGTTGCGGCCGGCAGTCCGCACAAGACACTCGCGTTTCTTGCGCTCGGGTGCGTGTTTGTTGTCATCAGTACGTTCTGGAACACCATCGTGGCGTGGATCGCCGGCAGCGTGACCGAGAGATTTTCCGGCAAGCCGGGTGTCAAGCTGTGGCTGGACCGGGTGGTCGGCAGCGCGTTCGTCGGACTAGGTATCAAACTCGCAACTTCGCACAGGTGATTGAATTTTTCCGCAGCGCCCATATCTAACATTTTGCTTACAATCATGGCCGGTAGATTTGGTCAGGCAAATGGGCCGATAGGGCCGCTCGCGCTAAACGCGCATTGATATTTGGGTGAGGAGTTCAGACATGTTCAATTGGGTCAAAACTGCGATGCTGATGGCAGCGATCACGGCCCTTTTTGTCGTGATCGGCGGGATGATCGGCGGCAGCAAGGGTATGGCGCTCGCGCTGGTCGTCGCCCTTGCGATGAATTTTTTCTCGTACTGGTTCTCGGACAAGCTCGTGTTGAAGATGTACAACGCGCAGGAAGTCGACGAAGCGACCGCACCGCAGTTCTACCGGATGATCCGGGAACTGGCCACGCGCGCACAATTGCCTATGCCGAAGGTCTATCTGATCGACGAAGCCGCGCCGAACGCCTTTGCAACGGGCCGTAATCCGGAGCACGCGGCGGTTGCGGTGACTACCGGCATTTTGCGTGTGTTGTCAGAGCGCGAATTGCGGGGCGTGATGGCGCACGAGCTGGCACACGTGAAGCACCGCGACATTCTGATTTCGACGGTTTCGGCGACCATGGCCGGCGCCATTTCCGCGCTCGCGAACTTTGCAATGTTCTTCGGCGGACGCGATTCGGAAGGACGTCCGTCGAATCCGATCGCGAGTATTGCGGTGGCCATTCTTGCGCCGATAGCCGGCGCGCTGATCCAGATGGCGATATCGCGGGCGCGTGAATTTGAAGCCGATCGTGGCGGCGCGCAGATTTCGGGCGATCCGCAAGCGCTCGCGAGTGCGCTTGAGAAGATTCATGCGTATGCGTCCGGAACGCCGTTTCCCACGGCTGAGCAGCATCCCGCAACCGCGCAGATGATGATCATGAATCCGCTCGCGGGCGGCGGTATCGCGAATCTGTTTTCCACACACCCGGCTACGGAAGAACGTGTCGCCCGGTTGATGGAAATGGCGCGGACCGGCCGGATGGAGTGATCGCTTTTTGTCCGAGGCTGCATCTGATCGGGCCCGTTGCCACGAATCTGGCAGCGGGCCCGATCTTTTAAGTCGTTTTTATTCTTCGAAGTCCCTGGCCTTGTCCGTTTGGCCAATGTCGCTCTCGCCGATCTCGGGCCAGCATCGCTCACGGGCTACAATGCTTCGTTTGTGCGGACCGGCATCGGCCGGCTCGAACGCCTTCGCCCCGACATGACCGAAAAGCCTTCCCGACGCCGCGCCGTATCGCCCGCGGATAACATCCGTGCGTCGTCTGACGCCCGCCTCGCCACGCTTCACCTTGCCCCTGATTCACTGGCGTTCGCGCTTGACGCCGCCGCGCAAGCCGTCGGCGCTGTGCGCGCCGGCTCCGCGCTGCCCGCCGCTTTGCAGACGGTAATCGCCGCGACGCACGTGGCCGTATCGCGCGGCGCCACGCAGGACATTGCGTATCGCACCTTGCGTCGCCTTGGCGTTGCTGACGCGCTGCTCGCCAAGCTGGTGCGCAAGGCGCCGCCGCCGCATGTATCGAATGTGATGGCGTGCGCGTTTGCGCTGCTCGTGGACGACGAAGCCCACGCGGCCTACACGCCGTTCACTGTTGTCGATCAGGCCGTGAACGCCATTGCCGCGCGGCGCGAGTTCGCGTTTGCAAAGGGTCTGGTCAACGCCGTCCTGCGCACCTTTCTGCGCGAACGCGAGACCTTGCTCGCCGAAGTGCAGCGCGATCCGGTGGCGCGCTTCAACTATCCGGCGTGGTGGATCGACGCGGTAACGCGCGGCCAGCCGGACGAGTGGGAAAACATCCTCGAAGCGGGCAATCGGCAAGGCCCGTTGACCTTGCGCGTGAACGCGCGGCGCATGAGCGTCGAGCGCTATCTCGATGTCCTGAAAGGCGAGCACATTGAAGCCGAAGCCGCCGGCCTTCATGCCGTACGTCTGAAGACGCCAATGGCCGTGGACAAGATCCCTGGTTTCGCAGACGGCGTGGTCTCCGTCCAGGACGCAGGTGCGCAACTCGCCGCGCAGCTGCTGAACGTGCGCGACGGCATGCGCGTGCTCGATGCGTGCGCCGCGCCCGGCGGCAAGACCGGCCACGTGCTGGAGCTGGCGAACGTTGAAATGATCGCGGTCGAAAGCGACGCGGGCCGCGCACGGCGCATTGGCGAAAACTTGCAGCGTCTGAATGTGCAAGCCGAGATTCGTGTCGGCGATGCAGGCAATCCCGCCGACTGGTCCGACGGCGATCCGTTCGACCGTATTCTCGCCGACGTCCCGTGCTCGGCTTCGGGCATCGTGCGGCGTCATCCGGATATCCGCTGGTTGCGGCGTCCGTCGGACATTGCCGCACTTGTCGAAGAACAGCGCCGCATCCTCGCGGCGCTCTGGCCGCTGGTCGCCACCGGCGGCGAGTTGCTCTACGTAACGTGCTCGATCTTTCCCGAAGAGGGCGAGTTGCAGGCGCAGTGGTTTGGAGAGGCGCATGAAGATGCGGTACGATTGGACGCGCCGGGGCAATTATTGCCGACAGCCAGCCATGCCAGCGCGGCTCTGTTGCAAAATTCACCGGACCCGGTCACGAACTCGCTGACGGACAATTCAGGCGAGGCGCAACGTACCCGTTCAACATCGACGCGGGACACGGAGGCCTTTGCGGACCACGACGGATTCTTCTACGCGCGCTTTCAGAAACGGTGACGATCAAACGCTTTTTTCCGCTGCGACGCGCGCTCGCCGGCCAGACTCTGCCGGCCCTATTGTTGAGCCTTGCGCTGAGCTTCATGTTGAGTCTCACGCTGTCGTTTCTGCCAGTCGAGGCGGCGCAGGCTGATCCTATTGCCGTGCAGCGCGCGTCGCTGCAGGCTGACGGCACGGGCTGGAGTCTCGACGCGCGTTTTGATTTCGATCTCAACAGCAGTCTGGAAGATGCCGTGAACAAAGGTGTGCCGCTCTACTTCACGACTGATTTCGACCTGGCGCGGCCACGCTGGTATTGGTTCGACGAGGAACCGGTCAGCGTGTCGCAAAGCATCCGGCTGTCGTTCCAGCCGTTGACACGCGAGTATCGTGTGTCAACGGGTGGTTTGCAGCTCGGCTTCAGCACGCTTGCCGAAGCGCTCGCGGTGATCAAGCACGTGACATCGTGGCATGTGATCGATCGCAATCAGGTCAGGCCCGGCGAGACGTACACGGCGTCGGTGCGCATGCAACTGGATATTGCGTTGATGCCCAAGCCGTTCCAGATCGATGCGGTCAACAACCGCGACTGGAATCTCTCCTCCGACTGGAAGCGGTTCACTTTCACGGCGGCGCCCAATGCTAAATAAGCTCCGCCGCCGGCCGCTGCGCCGTACGAACATGACGAGCATCGTGGTCCGCGCGCTCGTGGTCACGGTCGCGCTGACCGCCATCCTGCTGCTCGTCATGCTGGCGCTCGCCAGTGCGAACACCGAGTTTTTCGATCGCTATTATCAGTGGCTCTATGCCGCGAATCTCGCGGTTGCGGTCGTGCTGATACTGATCGTGATCGGACTCGTGCTGATCATTGTCACGCGCGTCAGGAAGGGCAAGTTCGGCACGCGGCTGCTCGCCAAGCTCGCGTTCATCTTCGCGCTCGTGGGCGTGGTGCCCGGCGGGATCATCTATGTGGTGTCGTATCAGTTCGTGTCGCGAAGCATCGAATCATGGTTCGACGTGAATGTGGAAACCGCGCTCACGTCCGGCCTGAATCTCGGGCGCGGCATGCTCGATGCGTCGTTGTCGGATCTGCAGAACAAGGGCCGCCTGATGAGCGACCAGCTTGCGAGCGCCGATCCAACCAGCCTCACGCTCACGCTGCTGCGGCTGCGCGATCAGTTCAACGTGCAGGACGCGACAATTGTCGAACCGGCCCGAAGCGGTTCCGGCACCGCGCCCGACGTCCGCGTGGTCGCGCAGGCATCGAGCAATTTCGCCGCGCTCGTGCCCGACAACCTGCCAACGCCGCTGCAACTCAATCAGGCGCGTGGGCGTCCGTACGGCGCCATTGAAGGGGAAGTCGATGGTGATTCGAGCCTGACCGGGCCCAAGGGCGCGCTGAGGCTTCGCGTGATCGTGAAGATTCCGGATAGCTCGACGGCCGAACTTCAGCCGGCCGAGCGCTTCCTGCAAATCGAACAACCGGTCAGTACCGCGCTCGCGCGCAATGCCGACGCCGTGCAGCGCGCGTATCGCGAGTACCAGGAAAAGGCGCTCGGGCGTACCGGTTTGCGCAAGATGTATATCGGCACGCTGACGCTGGCGCTGTTTCTCGCGACCTTCATCGCAATGATGCTTGCGCTCGCGCTCGGCAATCAGCTCGCGCGGCCGTTGTTCCTTCTGGCGCAAGGCACGAAGGAAGTGGCCGAGGGCGACTATACGCCGAAGCGCGAAGTGAAATCGCGCGATGAACTGGGTTTTCTCACGCAGTCGTTCAACGCCATGACGCGGCAATTGTCCGAGGCGCGCGCGGCGGTGGAGAACAACCGGATCGCGCTCGAGCATTCGAAGGCATACCTCGAAAGCATTCTTGCGAACCTGACGGCGGGTGTGTTCGTGTTCGATCGCCAATTCCGCCTGACCACGGCCAATCGCGGCGCGGAACGCATTTTCCGGCAGCCGTTCAGCGGCTCGCTGAACTTGCCGCTGGAGCAGATTGGCGTGCTGGCCGAATTTGGCGCGATGGTGCGCAAGGCTTTCGCGGATCGCGATGCAGCCGCGAGCGGTAGCGGCAGGCCTATCGGCGATCGCGGACATTGGCAGCAACAACTTGCGGTTCCCGTGCCGGGCGAGACCGATCCGCTGACCTTGCTGGTCCGGGGCACGCAATTGCTGACATTGACCGAAAGCGATGCCGACGATGCCGAAACCACCGGCTACGTAGTCGTTTTCGACGACATCTCGGACGTCATCTCGGCGCAGCGTTCCGTTGCGTGGGGCGAAGTCGCGCGGCGGCTTGCGCACGAGATCAAGAATCCGCTCACGCCAATTCAGCTATCGGCGGAACGCCTGCAAATGAAGCTCGCCGATAAACTCGCGCCCGCCGACGCCGACGTGCTCAAGCGGGGCGCCACGACCATCGTGAATCAGGTTCAGGCCATGAAGCAGATGGTCGACGATTTCCGCGAATACGCGCGCACGCCGCCAGCGGTGCTGGGCAATCTGCAGCTCAATGACCTCGTGGCCGAAGTGCTGACGCTGTATGGCATTGAAGAAGGCAAGAGCCCGATCAATGTCGAGCTGACAAAACTGCCCGTGATCCGCGGCGACGCCACGCAACTGCGACAGGTGATTCACAACCTGTTGCAAAACGCACAGGACGCGGTCGCCGATGTTGCCGAGCCGCGCGTGCTGCTTGAAACGAAGACAGTAGAATATGGCGACCCCGATGCTTCCGGACATGCCCGCGTGGCGGTGCGGCTGACGGTATCGGACAACGGTCCTGGTTTTCCAGCGCGAATTCTCTCGCGTGCATTCGAGCCCTATGTCACCACGAAGGCAAAGGGCACGGGTCTGGGTCTTGCAACGGTGAAGAAGATCGTCGACGAGCATGGCGCCCGCATCGACATCCGCAATCGTTCGAAGACTGCGGACGTGATCGAAGGCGCGCAGATCTCGATTTTGTTCCTGCAACTCGCGGACGATACCGCCGAACCGGGCGCACCGCCGCCCACGGCGGCGGCGGGTCATGGAACGGCAAAAGCATTAGTGCAGACAAGGGCAGCGTAAATGGCAACCATCCTGGTGGTAGACGACGAAATGGGCATCCGGGAATTGCTCTCGGAAATCCTGAGCGACGAAGGTCACGTGGTGGAGACGGCGGAAAATGCGCAGCATGCGCGGGAGTACCGGTTGCGGCAGGCGCCGGATCTCGTGCTGCTGGACATCTGGATGCCCGATACCGACGGCGTGACGCTGCTCAAAGAGTGGGCGGCGCAGGGCAAGCTCACCATGCCGGTGATCATGATGTCGGGCCACGCGACCATCGATACGGCTGTTGAAGCCACGAAGATCGGTGCGCTCAATTTCCTGGAGAAGCCGATTGCCCTGCAGAAGTTGCTGAAGGCGGTCGAGCAGGGTCTCGCGCGCGGCAATGCGCCAGCGCCGGTGGCTTCGACCCCGTTGCGGCCGCCGCTGCCATCGGGCGCAACAGCGGTGCCGGCGTCGGCGGCATTGCCGGTGGCGTCGTCGCTGAATCTGGGCGGCGACGGCAATGGCGTGGCTCCAAGCCCGGTGGCGAATCCGGCGGGCGCGACTGCTTCCATCTCCTTCGACATCCCGTTACGCGATGCACGCGACGCCTTCGAGCGTGCGTACTTCGAGTATCACCTCGCGCGTGAAAACGGCAGCATGACGCGCGTCGCGGAGAAGACGGGACTTGAGCGCACGCACCTTTACCGGAAGCTGAAACAGCTTGGCGTGGACCTTGGCAAGAACAAGAGCGAAGCTTGAAGAGCATGCTCAGCAAGGTTTCCAGAGCGGGCGCCTGAAAAGGTCTGGCGACCGTTTCACGAAAAAAATAGGCAAAAGCGCTTGAGCGACATAATCCCCTTTGATATACTTTCGTTCTTCGTGGCCCGGTAGCTCAGTTGGTAGAGCAGCGGATTGAAAATCCGCGTGTCGATGGTTCGATTCCGTCCCAGGCCACCACAGTTGCAAAAAGGCCCGGAAACCGAAAGGTTTCCGGGCCTTTTCCATTGCGCGCCGACAATGCCGTCGAAACAGCGACATGCTAAAATCCTTGGTTCTTCAAGGACTTGGCTGATGTGCAATGAACTTTGATCGTTAGCCAGATCATGCGCAACCAACCAGGAGTTTCACGGTGACTCGAACAGACGCTAAAGACAGCGCGCTGGTGCTGTTTTCCGGCGGCCAGGATTCGGCCACATGTCTCGCCTGGGCGCTCGACCGCTTTTCAACCGTCGAGACGCTCGGGTTCGACTACGGGCAGCGGCATCGCGTGGAACTCGAATGTCGCGAGGGCTTCCGGGCATCGCTTAAACAGCAGTTCCCGAAGTGGGCCGACCGGCTCGGCGACGATCACACCATCGACCTGTCCGTGCTCGGCGCCATCAGCGACACGGCCATGACACGCGAGATCGAGATCGAAGCGACCGCGAATGGTTTGCCCAACACGTTCGTGCCAGGACGCAACCTCATGTTCATGACGATCGCGGCGGCCATTGCGTATCGGCGGGGATTGAAAGTGCTGGTGGGCGGCATGTGCGAAACGGATTTTTCGGGCTATCCGGATTGCCGCGACGACACCATGAAGGCGCTGCAAGTCGCGCTCAATCTCGGCATGGACAGCCGCTTCCTGCTCGAAACGCCGCTCATGTGGCTCGATAAAGCCGACACCTGGCGTCTGGCCGAACAGCTCGGCGGCGAAGCACTGGTGGAACTCGTGCGGGTGGAAACGCACACGTGTTACGTCGGCGAGCGCGCCGAGTTGCACGCGTGGGGTTTTGGCTGCGGCCAATGTCCGGCGTGCAAGCTGCGCAAGCGCGGCTTCGAGGCTTATCAATCGGGTGAGCAAGTCACCACGGAACCAGTCTGATCATGACGTATGCAGTAAAGGAAATCTTCTACACGTTGCAGGGCGAAGGCGCGAATGCCGGCCGCCCCGCCGTGTTCTGCCGCTTCGCCGGATGCAACCTCTGGTCCGGCCGCGAGGAAGATCGCGCGGAAGCGGCCTGCCAGTTTTGCGATACGGATTTTGTCGGCACGGACGGCGAGAACGGCGGCAAATACAAAACGCCGGCTGATCTGGTGGCAATGATTTCGTCGCAGTGGCCGCAGGGCGAAGCGCACAAGTTCGTGGTCTGCACGGGCGGCGAACCCATGCTGCAAATCGATCAGTCTTTTGTGGATGCACTGCACGCCGCGGGCTTTGAAATGGCGATCGAAACGAATGGATCGCTGCCGGTGCTGGACAGCATCGACTGGATTTGCGTGAGCCCGAAAGCGGGCGCGCCGCTGGTTGTGACCAAGGGCAACGAGTTGAAGGTCGTGGTGCCGCAAGACAACCAGCCGCTCGCCGATTACGCGAAGCTCGACTTCGACTATTTCCTCGTGCAGCCCATGGACGGTCCTTCGCGCGACATGAACACGAAGCTCGCCATAGACTGGTGCAAGCGGCATCCGCAATGGCGACTGTCCATGCAGACACACAAATACCTCAACATCCCCTAACGCGAATCACCCAAGCTGAGCCGACGTGCAGACGATTACCCGAAAACTCGAATTCGATGCGGGCCACCGCATCCCCGATCACCGCAGCCAGTGCCGTAATCTGCACGGTCATCGGTATGTGCTGGAAATCACGCTGCAGGGTGAACTCGTCGAAACCGAAGGCGCGCCGGATCGCGGCATGGTGATGGACTTCGCCGACGTCAAGGCGCTCGCCATGGAACACCTGGTCAACAAATGGGACCATGCGTTCATTGTGTATGCACGCGACGAAATCGTGCGCGGCTTCCTCGAGCAAATGGCGGATCACAAGACCGTTGTGCTCGACCGCATTCCCACGGTCGAAAATCTCGCGGCCGAGGCGTTCCGGATTCTCTCCGGCGTCTACGACGCCCATTACGGCGTCAATCTGAAACTCAAACGCATTCGCCTGTACGAAACGCCAAATTGCTGGGCTGACGTCGAAGGCGTCTGACGCGGTTCGGTCGCAACGCCGCCGCTCTCCGCGGCTTCGCTTTTGTCACGGTATGATCGTTGAAGATGTTGAACACGCCGCGCGCTTTGCTGCGGCGCATCTCAGCGACAGGCTAACGGAGCGAGACATGCCAGCGAATGCTTCCGCCACGGCTGATCCAGCGAGGATCACGCCATGAGCACCTACACCAATCTCCTCAAACAACGTTTCAGCGAGCCCGGCACGCTATACGGCATGTGGTTGTCGCTCGGTTGCGCGGACGTTGCCGAAGCCGTCGCGCACGCGGGCTTCGACTGGCTTTGCATCGATATGGAGCATTCTCCAAACGACAGCCAGGACGTCGTTTCGCAACTCCGCGCGATTGCTGCAGCGCATCTTCCGACCGAACCGATTGTCCGCGTGCCCGCGCATGATGGCTGGCTGGTCAAGCGCGTACTCGACGCCGGCGCGCGCACGCTGATGTTCCCGAACGTGGAGACGGAGCAAGAGGCGGCTCACGCCGTGCGGCTGACGCAATATCCGAACGCCGATGCGCGCGACGGCCTGCGTGGCGCGGCCGGCATGGTGCGCGCGGCGGCTTATGGCGTTCGGCGCGACTATGTGACGTCGGCGAATGCGCAGATATCGACCATCGTGCAGATCGAGTCAGAACTCGCGCTCGCGAACGTCGAAGCGATTGCCGCGACGCCCGGCGTCGATTGCCTGTTTATCGGGCCGGCGGATCTTGCCGCGAGCCTCGGGCATCTCGGTGATTCGAAACATCCCGACGTGCAGAAGGCGATCACGAAGATTATCGATACAGCGAAAACCGCTGGCATTGCGAGCGGCATTTTTGCGCTCGATGCCGCGAGCGCACGGCAATACGCAGAGGCTGGCGTGAAGGTGATTGCGCTGTCGTCGGATGTGAGCTGGTTGTTAAAGGCGACGCGTCAGGCGTTGCAGGAGGCGAGGGCATGAAACCCGGATTATTGGGCGCGGTTTGTGTAGCGTTGATGCTGACATATGGCGCGGCAAACGCACAGACGGTGAAGGGCAGCGACATGGCTACGCAAAACGCCGTCGCCGATTACAACGCCGGCAATTTCGGTGCGGCGCGCTCGGAGTTTCTTCGCGCGGCCAAGAAGGGCAGCCGTCTCGCCGAATTCAATTACGCCATGATGCTGGTGAACGGCGAGGGCGGCCCTGCTGATGTCGCCGAAGGCAAGAAATGGCTGCGCAAAGCCGCCGATGCCAACATGACGCAAGCGCAGTTCGTCTACGGCAAGATGTTCGATGACGGCCAGTTTGTGGATCGTGATCCGGCTGAGGCGCATCGCTGGTTTCTGCGTGCGGCGAACCAGGGACACGTGCAAGCGGAGCTTGCGTTGGCGAATCAGTTCCTCGATGGCCGCGGCACCCCGCGCGATAACGCCCAGGCCTTCGCCTGGTACAAGAAGGCGGCCGAAGGCGGCGACATGACCGCGCAATACGTGGCGGGATCGTTCTATGAGCGCGGCGGCGACGGCGTGCAGAAGAACATCAACGTGGCGCGCGCGTATTACGCGGCGGCGGCCGCGCAGGGCGATCCAGCGGCAAAGTTGAAGTATCAGCAACTGAGCGCAGAGCTTTCCCACGAACGGCCGCAGTAAAACAAAAGCCCGCGACGCTCAACCATCATCAGTCAAAGTCGCGGGCTTTTCGCATCAACACAACGGTTACGCTTTCATCAATCGCTTCTGTCGCGACACGCTCATGATCAGGCCGACCGCGACCCCAAGCGTGGTCAGCGCCGTACCGCCGTAACTCATGAATGGCAGCGGCACGCCGACCACCGGCAAGATTCCGCTCACCATGCCAATGTTCACGAACGCGTAGGTGAAGAACGCCATGGTCAGCGACCCGGCCAACAATCGGCCGAATAGCGTCGCCCCGTTCGCCGCGATAAACAATCCGCGCGCAATCAACGCCATGTAGAGAAAGAGCAGCACAAGGCCGCCGGCAAGCCCGAACTCCTCTGAAAACACCGCGAAGATAAAGTCGGTATGTTTCTCCGGAATGAACTCCAGATGCGCTTGCGTGCCCTTCAACCAGCCTTTGCCGAACGTTCCGCCCGATCCAATGGCGATCACCGCCTGAATGGTGTGAAAGCCTTTTCCGAGTGGATCGGAAGTCGGATCGAGCAGCGTGCAGATGCGGTGCTTTTGATAATCGTGCATGAGCGGCCAGTTCACTTCCGGCTGGCAAATCCGCTCCTGGAAGACGCCAATACTCGCCACCACCAGCACCGCAGCAATCAGCACCGGCACGATCAACTTGAAGCTCAAACCGGCGAAGTAGATCACGAATATGCCCGCTGCGAACACGAGCACGGCCGTTCCGAGATCGGGCTGTTTCGCGATGATCGCTACCGGCAACAGCAAGATCAGAAAGCCGACGATGTAATCCCACCACCGTATCTGTCCTTCGCGCCGCTGGAAATACCACGCGAGCATGAGCGGCATGGCGATCTTCATGATCTCGGACGGCTGGATGACAACGCCCACATTCAGCCAGCGTTTTGCGCCTTTTCGCGTCAGCCCGAACATGGCGACCGCAATCAGCAACGCCATGCCGAACGTGTAGAGCGGCACGGCGAAACGCATCAGCGTGGGCGGCGGGACGTTGGCGAGAATCCACATCAGCCCGAACGTCAGCATGATGTTGCGCAACTGGTCCTCGACGCGCCCGGGCACATCCAGACTCGCGCTGTACAGCGTCACGATTCCAACGCACAGCAGCAGGAACACAATCAGCGCGAGCGGTTTGTCGAAACCCGCGAACATGCGCTTCGTGCGGTCCAGCCAGGCGCGCTTGTCGAACTGCATCGCTTGCATGGCGGTTCTCCTTCTCGTCTACTCGTCGATGCCGCCAGATGGCGTCAACGTTTGAATGGGGTTCTTGCCGTTATTGCGAGGAATCGCCGCAGTGGGCGCAGGTTCCTTCGGCGGTTTGGGCGCGGGTACGGGCGCGGGCGACGCCTTGCGCGCTTCCTTCGCATTCGATACCGGCGCTGTTTCCTTCTGTCCATTGCTTGCGTTGCCGCTGGCGCGCGGCGTTTCGCGCGCTTCGGTTGCGACGGGCAGGATAGGTGCATGGGGTGTTGCGAGCGCGCGCAGCATCATTGCAGCCGGCGACGGAGGCGCGACCGGCGCTGCGGGCGCCGCAGCCGAAGCCGCGCTGCCTGCTTCGGCAGAAGAAGCCGATGACGCCGCCAAAGCTGAAGCCGATGAAGCCGATGAACCCGCCACAGCCGGTGAAGCCGCTGCCGCATTCGACGCCGCACCAGGCGCCGACGCCGCCGCCGGATTGAACGCCGGCGATGCAGCCGCCACCGATGCCGGCAACGCCGCGTCCACTGCCGACTGCGAGCCGCCAATCACGGGCGCCGTAGCGCCTTCCGTCGCCGAAGCCGCCGCCGCCACGGCCGCCGCTTCCGCGCCAGGTTTCAGCCGGTCGACGAGGTAATAATCGAGCACTCTCCGTGCAATCGGGCCTGCCGATTCCGCGCCCCAGCCGCCGTTTTCGACAATCAGCGCAATCGCGATAGTCGGATGCTCAGCCGGTGCGAACGCGATATACAACGCGTGGTCGCGCAAATGCTCGGCGGTCGCGTGACCCGAATAATTCGCGCCCTGCAACGAATAGACCTGCGCGGTCCCCGTCTTGCCGGCCGACAGATAAGGCGCGCCGCGGAAGATCTTTACCGCGGTGCCGTTGGTCACCACGCCTTCCATTGCGCGCTTGACGAAGTCTATGTCGGCCTGTTTCACGGCAATCTTGTCGCTGGGCGCGCGCACCGTGAGACGCACGGCCTTCGAGATGGGGTTCTCGACTTCCTTAACCAGGTGCGGCTTCATCACCACACCGTCATTGGCGAGTGTCGCCGTGGCGTGCGCGAGCTGCAAAATGGTGAACGAGTTATACCCTTGCCCAATCCCGAGGCTGATCGTCTCGCCTTCATACCAGCGCTGCTGTTCGGGCTTGCGATATGCCTTCTTCTTCCATTCCGTGGACGGAAGAATGCCGCGCGCTTCGCCGTTGATATCAATACCCGTGATCTGCCCGAAGCCCCACGGCTTCATGAAGCCGGCCATCGCGTTCACGCCGAGATCATGGGCCAGCATGTAGAAATACGTGTCGTTGGAGACCACGATCGCGCGATTCATGTCGACCCAGCCCTGACCCGCGCGCACGTCGTTGCGGAAGGTGTGGCCGCCGAACGTGTACGAGCCCGGATCCTGGAAACCCCAGCCCGGCGTGCGTTTGTGCAGCGTCAGCGCGGCCAGCGCCATGAACGGCTTGTAGGTCGAACCCGGCGGATACGTGCCGTGCAGCGGGCGATTCAACAGCGGGTGATCGGGCGAATTGTTGAGCGAATCCCAGGTCTGCTGGTCGATACCATCGACAAACGAATTTGGGTCGAAGCTCGGCGCCGACACGAACGCGAGCACGTCGCCCGTCGATGGTTCGATTGCCACCAGCGCGCCACGCTTGCCCGCGAACGCCTGCTCGGCGACCTGCTGCAAACCGATATCCAGCGACAACACCAGGTTGTTCCCCGGCGTGGCTTGCGTACGCGACATCGTGCGAACCGGCCGGCCGCCCGCCGTCACTTCCACTTCCTCGAAGCCCGTCAGCCCATGCAACTCGGTCTCGTAGCTTTGCTCGACACCGATCTTGCCCATGTAATCGGTGCCCTTGTAATTGTTCGCGTCCAGGCGCGGATCGTAGTGATCGGTATCGGCGTCGTTCTGGTCGCTCGCTTCGTCGATACGCTCCTGGTCGCGTTGCGAAATCCGCCCGATATACCCGATCACGTGCGCCGCCGTCGGCCCCAGCGGATATTGACGGAATAGCCGCGCGCGCACTTCCACGCCGGGGAAGCGAAAGCGCTGCGCAGTGAAACGGGCGACCTCTTCGTCGGTGAGACGGGTGCGGATAGGTAGGCTCTCGAAGTTCTTCGAGTCTTCCAGCAGCTTCTTGAAGCGCCGCCGGTCGCGCGCATCGACGGGAATCACGGTCCCGATGCGGTCGATTTCATCGTCGAGCGTGGTGTTGATCTTCGATGGCGTGATTTCCAGCGTGTACGCCGAATAATTCTTGGCGAGCACGACGCCGTTGCGGTCCGTGATGATCCCGCGGTTCGGCACGATGGGCGCGACCGAGATGCGGTTTTCGTCGGCTTGCAGTGAGTATTTGCTGAAATGCCAGACCTGCAGGTACAGGAAGCGCAGGCCGATCAGCCCAAAGCAGACGAACACGAACAGGCCGGCGGCTGCCACGCGCAGGCGAAACTTCGATAACTGTTGTTCGGCGTTCTGAAATTCGGTCATGCAATCTTCGCGGGGACCGCGTGTATGGCGACTGTGGTGTGCGGCTTGGCAGACACGCGGACAGGCGCTTGAATCAACTCAGATGGGACGTGTGTCGTCGGGATCGGTGGCGCGGCGCTGCGGAATCAGCAGCAGGAAACTGGCGAGCGGCCACAAAATGGCTTCCACGAATCCATCGATCAGATAACCCCAGCCGGGAAACGCCGCGCCGGTCAAGAGGCGAATCACGAACGGAACGATCTGCGCGCCGATCAGCAATGGCGCGACCACGAACGTCTGCACCGGCAACGACATCCACAATACGCGCCTGTGAATGGTAATGGCGCCGTACGACAGCAGCGTATACGCGAGTGCATGCTCACCGAGCAGACTTGCATTGTGAACGTCCATCAACATGCCGAGCAAAAACGCGATGCCCATTCCGACACGACGCGGCTGGTGAACGTTCCAGAACAACAAGACCACAGCCACGAAATCAGGCACGCCGAACATCCGGCCCCACGGCATCAGGTTGAGCAGGAACGCAGCGGCGAGGCTGAAAGTAATGAAGTACGGATTGACCGGCTGCAGGATGTATTGCGGGCGGCTCATGGCGTGCCTCCGGGCGCGGGCTTGCGGACAGGCTCTTTCCTGGCGTGCTCGGATTTCCTGCTTGCCCTGGGCTCGGGTTTCTTAACGGCAGCAGCTTCGGCCTTGTTCGCGGCAGCGTCGGATGCGGTTGCGGCCGACGCCGCCGGCGTTGAGGCAGGAACCGGATTTGCCGCGGCCGGCGCGCTGCCGCTTTTCGCGGGCGACGCCTTTTTCTTGCCCTTGTTTTCCTTCGCTTCCTTCGCGGCGGCCGCGGCCTCTATCTCTTCAGGATTCGGCGGCTGGTTGACCTCGTAATGCAGCACGAGCAACTGGCGCGCGCCGCGCACTGGCGCAATGGGCAGGCAGACAACGCGAGCGAACGCGGTATCGGCTTGTTTATCGACGCGCACCACCTTCGCCACCGGCAACCCCGGCGGATAGATTCCGTCCAGGCCACTTGTTACGAGCTGGTCGCCGGTTTGTACGTCGGCGCTGATGGGCACGAAACGCAGGTCGAGCGTGTCGCCCTTCGGCGTGCCATAAATCACGCTGCGCAATCCGGTGCGCACTATCTGCACGGGCACAGCCTGGTCCTTGTCGGAAAGCAGCGTGACTTCGGATTGCAGCGGGAACACGCGCGTGATCTGGCCGATCACGCCATCTTCGTTGACAACCGGCGCGCCGTCCTGAATGCCTTGCTGCGAACCCTTGCCAATCACGACTTTCTGCGTGAAGGGATCACGCGTGTCGTATTGCACTTCAACAGGAATGGTTTGCGTGACAGCGCGCGTTTGAAGCTGCAACAGCGAACGCAAATGCGCATTCTCGACGTTAAGCTGAGACGCGTCGCCCGCTTTCACCGACAACTCCAGGTTCTTTTCCTTCAGCTTCGAATTTTCGGTACGCAGGTTTGCGCTGGTCACCGCCAGATCGGCGGCGCCCATGAAGATGTCGCGCGGCACGAGCGCGGCGCGCTGCAACGGGTATAACCCCGCGCCCAGCACGCCGCGCACGATTTCAAGCGTGTTGAAACGTGCGTCGGAAATCAGCAAGGCGATAGCGAGCACCACGAAGAAGATCAATCGCGCGAGAGCGGATGGACCTTGCTTAAAGAGTGGCGGCGGACTGTATTCCATGGTCGGCGCCGAGGGCGTGAGCAGTTAAATCGATGCTGCGGGCCCGCGTGGAGCGGCGGCCCTGCCCGGCGCAGCGCGTTGCAGCCCGGGTAAGACCGGGCCACATGAACGCTTGCGCAAGTCGCATACCTCGCGCACGTCGCAGTTGTTCCATTGAGCGAGTGCGTGCTGTGGGCGCCTTCGTAAAAGGCGTCAAGGCTTACTCGTAGGAGAAGATGCTGCCGAGCTTGTCCATGCGTTCGAGCGCCATGCCCGAACCGCGTACGACGCACGTCAGCGGATCTTCAGCAACGAGCACCGGCAGGCCGGTCTCTTCTGCAAGCAGCCGGTCCAGATCGCGCAGCAACGCGCCACCGCCGGTCAGCATCATGCCGCGTTCGGCAATGTCGGCGCCCAGTTCCGGCGGCGTCTGTTCCAGCGCGATTTTCACCGACGAAACGATCTGGTTCAGCGGATCGGTCAGCGCTTCAAGAATTTCGTTGCTCGAAATGGTGAAACTGCGCGGAATGCCTTCTGAAAGATTACGGCCCTTGACTTCCATCTCCTTGACTTCGGAGCCAGGGAATGCCGAACCGATTTCCTTCTTGATGGCCTCGGCCGTTTGCTCGCCGATCAACATGCCGTAGTTGCGGCGAATGTAATTGACGATGGCTTCGTCGAACTTGTCACCGCCCACGCGCACCGAACCCTTGTACACGATACCGCCAAGCGAGATCACGCCCACTTCGGTTGTGCCGCCGCCGATGTCGACGACCATGGAGCCCGTGGCCTCGGAAACCGGCAGGCCGGCGCCGATGGCAGCCGCCATGGGTTCTTCGATCAGATAGACCTGCGACGCGCCGGCGCCATGAGCCGCTTCCTTGATCGCGCGGCGTTCGACCTGGGTCGAGCCGCAGGGCACGCAGATGATGATGCGCGGCGAGGGCGAGAACATGCGCGACTCGTGAGCCGTCTTGATGAACTGCTTGATCATCTGCTCGGTGACCGTGAAGTCGGCGATCACGCCGTCCTTCATGGGCCGGATGGCTTCAATGTTGCCCGGCACCTTGCCGAGCATTTGCTTCGCTTCGCGGCCGACAGCCTGAATGGTTTTCTTGCCATTCGGACCGCCTTCCTGGCGAATGGAAACCACCGATGGCTCGTCAAGAACGATGCCCTTGCCACGCATGTAAATCAGCGTGTTGGCGGTGCCGAGATCAATCGCCAGATCGTTTGAAAAGTAGCTGCGCAAAAAACCGAACATTCAAAAATCCTGTCTCGCTGGGAGCCGTGCCTCGCTTCGAGCGCCAAAGGACGGCAGCGGAAAAAAATGGCAGCCTGCAGCCGGACTTAACTGGTCGCGAACATTGCAAGACTGCGAAGAAAATCTACCGGAGGATGCAAGCAAACCAGGCGCACATTTCTCTTAAAAACCTGTAACAAAGAAAAGGCCGCTGGCAAGTCGATCCGGATTTGGGTCGAACGCGTAATGATACCTTATAATTTTGGGGTATTCGAAGGAAAAGGACGGTACATTTTGCCATCGTCAGGCCTGCTTTCTAAGGCTCCTTATCTCGAATTGAAGTCGCGCTGTTTTTAGTGCGAAAGTCGTAAAAATAGACCGGTGAAAACATATGTCTCTGACCCTGACCGATGTAAAACGCATTGCGCACCTCGCGCGGCTGGAGTTGCCCGAGCACGAAGCCGAACCGACTCTCGCGCGCCTGAATGATTTCTTCGGTCTCGTGGAGCAGATGCAAGCTGTGGACACCGCAGGAATCGAACCGCTTGCTCATCCGATCGAACAGATCCAGCAAGTCGAACTGCGTTTGCGAAACGACGCTGTTACAGAGCGTGTAAACCGCGAAGAGTTCCAGCGGCCCGCGCCCGCCGTGCGCGACGGCTTGTATCTCGTGCCGAAAGTGATCGAATAGGCGGCGCGGCCGAATTGCAACGGCAACGCAACGGCAACGACACAGCAACGCAACATCGCACGAAAATTAAAAGGCGCGGCACACGGCGTCTATCAGGAAGAACGCAATGCATCAGAAAAGCTTGACCGAACTGCGCGCGGCACTCGACGCAAAAACCATCTCTGCCGTCGAACTCGCGCAGGTGTTTCTGCAGCGTATCGACGCCGCCCGCGATCTCAACGCGTTCATCAGCGTCGATCACGATCTCACCGTCGAGCAAGCCAAAGCGGCCGACGCGCTTATTGCCAAAGGCGAAGCAGGTCCGCTCACCGGCCTGCCGATCGCGCACAAGGACGTGTTCGTCACGCGCGGCTGGACGTCGACGGCGGGATCGAAGATGCTCGAAAACTACACGAGCCCGTTCGATGCCACCGTTGTCGAGCGCTTGAAGAGCGCGGGCGTGGTGACGCTCGGCAAGACCAACATGGACGAGTTCGCGATGGGTTCGTCGAACGAAAACTCGTACTTCGGCCCGGTCAAGAATCCGTGGGACCTGAAAGCCGTGCCGGGCGGATCGTCGGGCGGATCGGCCGCGGCGGTCGCCGCGCGGCTCGCCCCTGCCGCCACCGGCACGGACACGGGCGGCTCGATTCGGCAGCCGGCATCGTTCACTGGCATTACCGGAATCAAGCCCACGTATGGACGCGTTTCGCGTTACGGCATGATTGCGTTCGCCTCGTCGCTGGATCAGGGCGGACCGATGGCCCGCAGCGCCGCCGATTGCGGCGTGCTGCTCAACGCGATTGCATCGTTCGATCCGCGCGACTCGACGAGCCTCGAGCGTGACGACGAGGACTACACACGCTATCTCGGCCAGCCATGGTCGGGTCATGACGCGAACAAACCGCTTGCGGGCTTGCGCATCGGCTTGCCGAAAGAGTTTTTTGGCGAAGGACTCAGCGCCGAAGTTCGCAGCGCCGTGGACGCCGCGCTGAAGCAATACGAGGCGCTAGGCGCAACGCTCGTCGATGTATCGTTGCCGAAGACCGAGTTGTCCATTCCTGTGTACTACATCATCGCGCCGGCGGAAGCGTCTTCTAATCTGTCGCGTTTTGATGGCGTGCGTTATGGCCATCGCGCGGCCGGGTACACCGACCTGCTCGACATGTACAAGAAGTCGCGCGCCGAAGGTTTCGGCCCGGAAGTGAAGCGCCGGATTCTGGTCGGCGCGTACGTGTTGTCGCACGGCTACTACGACGCGTATTACCTGCAGGCGCAGAAAATCCGCCGCATCATCGCGCAGGATTTCCAGGAAGCATTCAAACATTGCGATGTCATCATGGGACCGGTCGCTCCATCGGTTGCATGGAATCTCGGCGAGAAAACCGACGATCCCGTCCAGATGTATCTTGCCGATATCTACACGTTGTCGATCAGTCTCGCCGGCTTGCCGGGCATGAGCGTGCCGTGCGGCTTTGGCGCCGCGGGCTCGGCGCATGCCACGCGGCCCGTTGGCTTGCAGATCATCGGCAACTATTTCAACGAAGCCCGGTTGCTGCAGGTCGCCGACGCATTTCAGCGCGCGACCGACTGGCATTTGAAATCACCGGCGTGGGAGGAACTGTCCCCATGCTCAACTGGTTCGCTGTCCCCCGAGGGGGCGCATGCCTCCCTTGAGGCGGCTCGGCGGGAGGCATGAATATGCAGTGGGAAGTTGTGATTGGTCTTGAGACGCACGCGCAGTTGTCGACGGTCTCCAAGATTTTCTCGGGCGCCGCCACGCAATTCGGCGCCGAGCCGAACACGCAAGCATGCCCGGTCGATCTGGCCTTGCCCGGTTCCTTGCCTGTAATGAACCGCGGCGCCGTGGAGCGCGCGATTCGCCTGGGCCTTGCGATAGGCGCGACGATCGCGCCGCGCAGCATTTTCGCGCGTAAAAACTATTTCTATCCCGATCTGCCAAAGGGCTATCAGATCAGCCAGTTCGAGATTCCGGTCGTGCAGGGCGGCAGCGTCACGATCCACGTTCCGGCGAACGAGAAAACCGGCAAGGCCGCATACGATAAAACCGTCAACCTGACGCGCGCGCATCTGGAAGAAGACGCGGGCAAGTCGTTGCATGAAGACTTCGCGGGCATGACCGGTATCGATTTGAATCGCGCGGGCACGCCGTTGCTCGAGATCGTGACGGAGCCGGAAATGCGCAGCGCCGCCGAAGCCGTGGCGTATGCAAAGAGCTTGCATACGCTCGTGCAATGGCTCGGCATTTGCGATGGCAACATGCAGGAAGGATCGTTCCGCTGCGACGCGAACGTGTCGGTGCGTCCGGTCGGCCAGGCCGAGTTCGGCACGCGCGCCGAGATCAAGAACCTGAATTCGTTCCGTTTTCTCGAAGAAGCGATTCAATATGAAGTGCGCCGGCAGATCGAGTTGATTGAAGACGGCGGCACGGTTGTGCAGGAAACGCGTCTGTACGATCCGGACAAGCGCGAAACGCGGTCCATGCGCAGCAAGGAAGACGCGCACGATTACCGCTATTTCCCTGATCCGGATCTGATGCCTTTGGTGATAGACGAAGCGTGGATTGCGCGCGTTCGCAGTGAGTTGCCGGAGTTGCCGGAAGCCATGCAGACGCGGTTTGTCCTGGAGTACGGCGTTACACCGTACGACGCGGTCGGACTGACGTCGTCGCAAGCCATGTCTGCTTACTTCGAAGCGGTGGTCGCCAAAACCGGCGACGCGAACGCCAAGCTCGCGGCAAACTGGTTGATGGGCGAAGTATCGTCGCAACTGAATCGCGAATCGCTGGATATTGGTAACTCGCCCGTTTCTCCCGCGCAGCTTGCACTCGTAATCCAGCGCATTGCAGACGGCACTATCTCGAACAAGATCGCGAAGGATATTTTCCAGGCGATCTGGGAAGAGAAAGCCACCGACGAAGCGGCGGCCGACCGGATTATCGAAGCGAAGGGGTTGAAGCAGATTTCGGATTCGGGCGCGCTGGAAGCGATTATTGACGAGGTGATGGCCGCCAATCAGAAGTCGGTCGATGAATATCGCTCGGGCAAGGAAAAGGCGTTCAACGCGCTGATTGGCCAGGCAATGAAAGCGACGAAAGGCAAGGCAAATCCGCAGCAAGTCAACGAACTTTTGAAGAAGAAATTATCCTCTTGATTCAATGACTGACGGCTGAAGTACTCGTGGGTTGCTGCTGGGCTGGTCTGGCAGCAACCCTTTGTTTTAAGAACGGTGGTAAGCAGGAGCGCGTGCGTGGCCAAGAAACCTGATCTCGACGATTATCGCGTGCCTCACTTCGACTCGAAGAAGCCGAAAGCCTTTGATCTTGCTTCTATTGACTCCGCATCGAAGCCATTTTCGTTGGGATCGAAAGACGAAGATCGCGCGCGTTTGAGCGAGCTGAACGCGGCGCTCGACACATTGCAGGACAAGTTGCACACGCAGCGCAAGCAACGCGTCTTGCTGATCTTGCAGGGCATGGATACAAGCGGCAAGGATGGCACCATTCGCGGCATTTTCCAGGACGTCGATCCGCTCGGATTACGAATTGTGCCGTTCAAGGCGCCTTCCGAAGTTGAAGCGGCGCATGATTTTTTGTGGCGCGTTCATTCGCAGGCGCCGGCTGCGGGCGAACTGACCGTATTTAATCGCAGCCAGTATGAAGATGTGCTCGTGCCGCGGGTGCTGAAACAAATCGACAAAGCCGAATGCGAGCGTCGATACGCGCATATACGCAACTTTGAAGCGCTTTTAGCCGATAACGGCACGACTATCGTGAAATGCCTTTTGCATATTTCGAAGGACGAGCAGAAAGCGCGCTTGCAGGCGCGCATCGATAATCCGGAAAAGCATTGGAAATTCGATCCGGCCGATCTCGAAGCACGAAAGCAATGGGACGATTATCAGCAAGCTTATGCGGACGCGCTGGGCGCTACGTCGACCGAATTTGCGCCATGGTTTGTCATTCCCGCTGATTCAAAAACGCATCGTAACGTCATGGTCGCGGAATTGATCACGCGCACCATGCAGGATTTGAAGCTCGAATATCCGCCAGCGAAAGAATCGCTGAAGGGGATCAAGGTCGAGTAGTTCACCAACATACAAGGACGCTTCATGTTTCGTGTCATCACCGCCAATTTGAACGGTATTCGTTCGGCTGCGAAGAAAGGATTTTTCGACTGGTTCGGTCAACAGGACGCAGACGTTGTGTGCGTACAGGAAATCAAGTGCTCGCAGGACGACCTGACCCCGGAATTTCTGGCACCGCACGGATTCCAGGGATATTTCCAGCATGCCGTGAAGAAGGGCTACTCCGGCGCGGGGCTTTATACGAAGCACGAACCGGATGAAGTGATCATCGGATTTGGCAGTACGGAATTCGATCCCGAAGGGCGTTATGTGGAAGCGCGTTTCGGCGATTTGTCCGTGATTTCGGTTTATGTGCCTTCAGGCTCCAGCGGCGAAGAGCGGCAACAGGCAAAGTACCGGTTCATGGCCGAGTTCATGCCGCATCTCGAGAAACTGGCGGCGACGCGTGAGGTGATCCTGTGTGGCGACGTGAATATCGTGCATAAGGAAATCGATATCAAGAACTGGAAAAGCAACCAGAAGAATTCCGGTTGCTTGCCGGAAGAGCGCGCATGGCTCACCCAGTTATTCGATGAAAAATCCTACGTGGATGTGTTCAGGACGCTCGATCAGCGGCCCGAGCAATATACGTGGTGGAGTAATCGGGGACAGGCGTACGCGAAGAACGTGGGGTGGCGGATCGATTATCAGATCGCGACCAAGGGCGTTGCCGATACCGCGACCGCGACCTCGGTTTTCCGCGAGATAAAGTTCAGCGATCATGCGCCGTTGATTATCGATTACGACTGGAAGATTTGAAACGGACGCCAGTTGAAGCTTCAATACGGCTTATGAACGTGGCTTCTTGAACCGTCCCATTCCGGCATAATTCGGCAATTGGTCTACCGTCCGGCCAAGCGCCTTGGCGTACAACGGCATCATGTCGGGCAACCGCTTCATAAGATCATGAACGCGGTCCGAACCAAACGGATGCATCCAGATAAACCCGTTCGGCGTGCGCCGCGTCGCCGAATCGATCTTCTTCCATAACGTCACGGCGGCGCGCGGATCGTATCCCGCACGGGAAGCAATCTCGCTGCCGATCACATCGGCTTCGGTTTCATCGGCTGGCGTATAACGCATGGCCAGCAACTGCTCGCCGATACCCAACGGCGCCGAGGTGATATCGGCGAAACCGAACAGCGGCGGAATAGTGCCCGTTGTCAATTGCGCGGCCTGCTGACGGCCCAGGCGGTCACGCGCGTGCTCGCGCAACGCGTGCGCGATTTCATGGCCAATCATCATGCCGAGTTCGTTGTCGTTGAGCCGCAGCCGCTCGATCAAACCGCTGTAAATCACAATCTTGCCGCCCGGCAGGCAATACATGCGGATTTCGGCGGAACGCACCACATTGACCTGCCATTTCCAGTTTTTCGAGCGGTCATTCCATTTGAGCGCAAACGGAATCTCGCGATTCGTGATGTCGCGGGCGCGTTTGACGAGCGCGTTGTCGTCGCCAAGAAGATGCTTTGTGCGCTGGGCTTCGTGGAGGATTTGCAGGTACTCGTCGGCGGATTGCTGTTCCAGCGTTGCCGATGGAATCAAGTTGCGGAACAACGCGGCATTGCCAAAGCGAATCTGGCCGCTCGCCGCCGAGTAAGGCTGCTGCGCGGCAGAAGCCGCGGGTTGTGAGGCCGCATCAGACGCCGCGAAGGTCACGCCGGCGTGAAGCGTCATGGCGCAGGCCGTGACGCGGATTAACGCGTGCACCTTCATTGGACAGGTCTCCAGGGCGCGATTTTCGGCAACAGTAACATGCCGGGAATCGACAACGCCGCGCAAATCATGAAGTACTCGAACCAGCCCGTCTGCGCGACCACAAAACCGCTCGATGCCGACGCCAGCGTGCGCGGCACCGAAGCCAGACTGGTGAACAGCGCAAATTGCGTGGCCGTGTAGCGCGGATCGGTCGTGCTCGCAATGTACGCAACGAACGCCGCCGTCGTCAGGCCCGTCGCGAAGGTCTCCAAACCATAGAGCGTGGCCAGCGCCACGGGCGACGGGCCAATCCTGGCGAGCCATGCAAAGCCGAGCGTGGATACGATCTGCAAGACGCCGAAGATCCACAAGCCGCGCCCAATGCCGATCTTCACCAGCCACATGCCGCCAACAATCCCGCCCGCAATGCTCGCCCAGAACGCCACTGTCTTGGCAATCACGCCAATTTGCGTCTTGTTGAAGCCGATATCCAGGAAAAACGACGTGGAAAGCGTGGTCGCCATCGTGTCGCCGAGCTTGTAGAGAAAGATAAAACCGAGGATCAGGAGCGCTGTGCGCCAGCCGTCACGCCCAATAAATTCGCGAAATGGGTCAATGATGGCATCGCGCAGATTCTTGGGCGGCGTGCCGTGCACTTCGGGTTCCTTGACCACCAGCGTCAGCACCACGCCCGGCAACATGAACGCGGCCGTCACAATGAACACCGTGGACCACGGCAAATGATCGGCAAGAATCAGCCCGAGCGAGCCGGGAATCAGCGCCGCGATCTTGTACGCGTTCACGAAGACGGCGTTGCCGAGGCCCTGTTCGGTATCGGCGAGCAGTTCGCGGCGATAGGCATCGATTGCAATATCCTGGCTCGCCCCGAAAAACGCGACAAGCGCGGTCAGCGCCGCGACGGTCCAGATTTCCTGTTTCGGCGATATGAATCCCAGCGCGCCAATCGCCACGCCTACCAGCAATTGCGTGACGATCATCCAGCCACGCCGCCGCCCAGGCCGCCAGCCGGGCAGATGCGGCACATAGCGGTCCATCAGCGGCGCCCAGATGAATTTCCAGGTGTACGGGAACTGGATCAGCGCAAAGAGGCCGATTTCCTTGAGATTCACGCCTTCGGTACGCAGCCACGCCTGAACCAGGTAGATGAGCGTGAAGAGCGGCAACCCCGACGTGAAGCCAAGGAACACGCAAATCAGCATGCGTTTGTTGATGAACGCACGCCATCCGGGGTGATCTTCGTGAGCGGTTAGAGCGGGCGCCTCGTGTGGCGAGTTGGACATATGAAATCGGTTTGATGCGGTGGGCGACGCGCGGGCGGCGTGCTGGCGATCAGTTCAGCTACGCTTTACGCGATAGACCGCAAGGCTACCACGCCAGTTCGCGCCCCAGCGGATCGACTGCCCGCCGTGCAGCACCACGCGATCAAGGATTTCGATACCCACTTCCGGCGCCAGCGCCTCGAAATCCCGGATGGTGAGAACGCGCACGTTCGGCGTGTTGTGCCACTGATAAGGCAGCGTCTTAGATACCGGCATACGCCCTTGCAGCACGGTCAGCCTGTGCCGCCAGTAACCGAAGTTCGGGAACGAGACGATGCATTCCCGCCCGACGCGCACCGTTTCGCGCAGGATCGCCGCGGTTTGATGGATCGTTTGAAGGGTCTGCGAAAGAATGGCGAAGTCGAAACTCTCGTCTTCGAAAAGGCGCAGCCCGTCTTCCAGATTCTGCTGGATGACGTTCACCCCTTTTTGCGCGCAGGCGAGCACGCCGGCGTCATTGATCTCGATGCCGTAGCCGGTTACGTCGAGTTCCTCGCCGAGCAGCGAGAGCAGCGACCCATCGCCGCAGCCCAGATCCAGCACCGATGCATTCGGTTCGACCCAGCGCGCGATTGCCCGAAAGTCCGAGCGCAGAGCAAGAGAATCCAGCGTGATTTGATTCATGCGCGCACCTCGGCGGCGATGCGTTCGTAATAGGCGCGCATCAGGTTGTGATAGCGGGCGTCGTCGAGCAGGAAAGCGTCGTGGCCGTGCGGAGCGTCGATTTCCGCGTAGCTCACCGTGCGTTTGTGATCCAGCAGCGCTTTCACGAGCTCGCGCGAACGGGCCGGAGCAAAACGCCAATCGGTGGAGAAACTCGCGATCAGATATTTCGCCGTGGTGTGGGCAAGCGACCTGGTCAGGTCGCCGTCGAAGGCTTTGGCGGGATCGAAGTAATCGAGCGCGCGCGTGATGAGCAAGTACGTGTTGGCGTCGAAGTATTCGGCGAATTTGTCGCCCTGATACCGCAGGTACGACTCGACTTCGAACTCGACGTCGAAATTGAAGTTGTACGCGTCGAGCGCGCCTTCCGCCCGGCGCAACGCGCGGCCGAACTTGGCGGCCATGTCGTCGTCGGAAAGATAGGTGATGTGGCCGATCATGCGCGCCACGCGCAGGCCCCGGCGCGGTTTCACGCCATGCGCGTAGTAGTCGCCGCCGTGGAAATCGGGATCGGAGAGAATCGCGGAGCGCGCGACTTCATTGAACGCGATGTTCTGCGCGGAGAGCTTCGGTGTGGACGCCACCACGATGCAATGCGCCACGCGCGCCGGATACAACATGCTCCACGCCAGCGCCTGCATGCCGCCAAGGCTGCCGCCCATGACGGCCGCGAATTTTTCGATGCCGTAGAGATCCGCCACGCGCGCCTGGGCATGCACCCAGTCTTCGACGGTGACCACGGGAAAACTCGCGCCGTAGGGCTTCCCGGTGGCGGCGTTGATGCTCATGGGCCCGGTCGAGCCGAAGCACGATCCCAGATTATTGATGCCGATGACAAAGAACGTGTTGGTATCGAGCGGCTTGCCCGGCCCGACCATGTTGTCCCACCAGCCGACGTTCTTGGGGTCGTCGGCATACACGCCGGCCACGTGGTGCGACGCGTTCAGCGCGTGACAAACCAGTACGGCGTTGGAGCGCGCGGCATTGAGTGTGCCGTAGGTTTCGACGACGAGATCGTAGTCACCAAGCAAGCTGCCGTTCTGCATGCGCAGCGGCTCGGTGAAATGCAGTGTCTGGGGAGTAACGATACCGATTGATTCCATTCATCCGCCTGGAGAAAACAAGGGCGGCTAAACGGCGTCGGCGGTGCGCGTGAGAGAAAAAGCAGCGCGGCTGACAACCTCTTTAGCCGCATTTATAGTGAACCGGGTCAGGGTTCGCGCGCCCGCAATCGAGTCAGCAAATCGGCGCGATAAAACAAGATGAGCGAATAAGTATATCGGATTTTGTGAAGTGGTTCTCTTAGCGCAGTTCGTTCAGGCGTCTCAGGGAGCGAATCTTCAAGTCGACATAATGTGGCCGGCCGCTGTGCGTCTGAACAGATCGGGCGCCGCTCGCATTCAGGACGGCCGGCAAATGCCCGGTAATCCAGACGGTGCGGATTCCCAGGCGTTTATAGCTTTTCAGGTGCCCGCGCGTGTCTTCGACCAGAACCGCGTCGGCAAGCGCCACATGCGCGCGGCGCATTGCACGCCGGAGCATGACGGCATCGGGCTTGGCGCGCCAATAGCCGCTGCGGTCCTGCATGTCCTCGATGGCAATGACGCGCTCGAAAAGCTTGCCAATGCCCAGTTCCGACAGCACCGCGCGCGCGTAGATGGACGGCGCGTTCGTCAGCACGATCTTGCGCCCGGGCAATCTGCGAATCATGCGCGCGAGGCCGCGTTCGGCGCGCACCATGGAAGCCAGATCCGTGAAGGTATGGACGACGTGGAGAAAATCCGCGGCATCGACTGGATGATGTCGCACCAGTCCGAGCAGCGTGGCGCCATAACGCTGCGTATAGCCGGTGCGCAGCCGGTTCGCTTCGTCAATGTCGACGCCCAGCCGGTCGATGATGTACTGCGTCATCCCGCGATTGATTGCCGGAAAAATCTCGTGCGACGCGTGATGCAAGGTGTTGTCGAGATCGAAAAGCCAGACGGGCGCGCCGCGCGTGGTCACGCGGCGGCGGCTGGAACGCGCTGAGATAACGCGTGTACTTGCTGAATCCACGTTTAATGCGAGCGGATCATCGTCCCGAACGGCTGTTCGGTCAGAATCTCGAGCAACACGGAATGCTCGATCCGCCCGTCGATGATATGAACCGAGCGCACGCCGCTCTTCGCGGCATCCAGAGCCGACGAAATTTTCGGAAGCATGCCGCCGGAAATGGTGCCATCGGCGAAAAGCGCGTCGATTTCGCGCGCCGACAGGTCGGTCAGCAAATTGCCTTCCTTGTCCATGACGCCCGGAATGTTGGTCATCATGACCAGTTTCTCGGCGTTGAGCACCACGGCAAGCTTGCCCGCGACCAGATCCGCGTTGATGTTGTACGACAAACCGTCTTCGCCAAAGCCGATAGGCGAGATCACCGGAATAAACGCGTCGTCCTGCAGCGCCTTTACCACGGCGGGGTTGATGGCTTCGACTTCGCCCACCTGTCCAATATCGATGAATTCGCCCGGATTGTCGCGATCCGGCATCTGCAGCTTGCGTGCGTGGATCAGCCCGCCGTCCTTGCCTGTCAGACCGACCGCCTGACCGCCGAAATGATTGATCAGCGTAACGATGTCCTGTTGCACTTCCCCGCCCAGCACCCACTCGACCACTTCCATGGTCTCTTCGTCGGTGACGCGCATGCCTTGAATGAACGTGCCCTGCTTGCCGATTTTCTTGAGCGCCTGATCGATCTGCGGACCGCCGCCGTGCACGATCACCGGATTGATGCCGACCAGTTTCAGCAGGATCACGTCGCGAGCGAAGCCTTGTTTCAGGCGCTCCTCGGTCATCGCGTTGCCGCCGTATTTGATCACGATGGTCTTGCCGTGATACTGCTTGATATAGGGCAACGCCTCAGCCAGGATTTCGGCTTTCAGGGTCGGTGCGATCTGCGTAAGGTCGGGAAGCTCGGACATGGCGGCGAAGGGGCGAGGAGCAGTTTAAACAGGCGGAATTGTACAGGACTGACGCGCTGCATCAGGCGTTTGGCGTTGTATTCATCATTGCATTCCTGCAACGGGTGCAAGGCGATGCGCGCTCGCTCCAGTATGGGATTGGTGCGTGAAATAATAATGTTCGCGCAGATGCGCGACGTGCTTTCAATGAAGTTTCATCGTGATCGTGACAGACATGCTTTCCAGATCGGTTGAACGGCAAAATTGCGCTCGCTGCGGCGCGCAATTTCATTGCGGCCAGCAAGCAGGCGACGCCGCATGCTGGTGCACGCTTTTGCCTCCCTTGCCGGTTACGCGGCTGGAGCCTGATTTGGCGTGTCTATGTCCCGCGTGCCTTCGCGAGGAAACCGAGCGCGCTGCCCCCAAATAAAAAACGGCGATCCGGTTGACCGGATCGCCGTTTGCGCGCGGATCAAAACCGCGCGACGCTTTAACTTAAACGGCGGTTTTCTTCGCTGCGGCACGCTTGCGCGGTGCCGCGCCGGTGTGCGTGGCCGCGAGCATAGCCAGATCGCGCGCCACGTCGGTCATGACCGGCTCCCACTGCCCGAAGTTTTTCTGCCGATACAACCTGGCGGTCGGATACCACGGGCTGTCCGTGCGCTCCAGTTGCCAGACCCAATGCGGGTTGACGTCGAGCAAAATCCACGTCGGCTTGCCGAGCGCGGCCGCCAGATGCGCCACGCTCGTGCACACGGTAATCACGAGATCCAGCGAATCGATGAACGCCGCAGTGTCATCGAATGTTTCGAACTTGCCCGTGCGATCGGCGATTTCGAATCCGCCGTCGCGAGCCGTCGATACCGCGCCCGACGCTTCCTTCTGCAGCGAGAAAAACGCGACGTTTTCGATGCCCTTGAACGCCTGCGCATACCGTTCAATGCCTACGCTGCGGAACATATTGCGTTGATGGCTCTCGCTGCCGCTCCAAACGAGACCGACACGCAGGCGTTTGTCGGATGCGAATTCGGTGCGCCATTCAGCGGCGAGATCGGCATCGGTGGACAGATACGCGCGTTTCGACGGAATGGTGTCCTCTTCAATGCCGAAGTGCAGCGGCAAGCTCAGCATCGGAAAATGGAAGTCGAATTCGGGCAACGGGCCATCATGCGGGATGCATTCGACGGACTTCGGCGCCATGCGCGCCATCAGCGGATATACGGCCTTGAACGCCGCCCAAACGAGCTTGCCGCCCTGTGCGCTGACCTTTTTCGCCAGCATGGGCACGAAGCGCGAGAATTGCAGCGCGTCGCCGAAACCCTGTTCGCCCCATAACAGCAAAGTCTTGCCTTTCAGCGGCTCGCCGTTCCAGCGCGGCACGTTGAATTTGGGATGTGAGTTGACCAGTTCGCCTGAGCCGTCCCAGCGCGATTCGAAGTTCGCCCAGCCGCGCGCGTAATTGCCTTGCAGGAGATCGAGAATGGACAGGTTGAAGGGAAGGCGCGCCATGTGCGGCGCAACGTTCACGGCTGAATCCGCCACCGCGGTGGATTCCTCCCAGCGCTGAGCCTCTTTGAGCGCCAGGCTGTAGTTCGAGAGCGCAAGTGCATTGGACGAATCGATCTGCACGGCGCGCTTGCCCGCGGCGAGCGCATGCTCGAGTTCCCAGCGGCGCGGATACATGCGCGCCAGATTTGTCCACGCTTCAATATCAGCGGAATTTGCGGCTACGGCTTCTTCCAGCAGCTTCAGCGCGTCGGTTGCCCGGCCCGTCAGCTCGTAGGCGACCGCCAGATTGTTGCGCAGCGACGGGACGGCTGCATTGATGCGATGCGCGCGTTCGTAGAACGGGATTGCATCGGCGTGACGGCCCGCACACTGAAGCACGTACCCCAGATACCAGAGTGCGAGTGCATGCTGCGGATGGGTATCGACGAGTTGTGCGCCAAGCTTGACGGCCTCGGCAACGCGGTGCTGCTTCAACAGCGAGTCAATACGCTCCAGCACGGTTTCCACGCGAGCGGGCTCAAGCAGTGTAGCGGCGTGCAGCCAGACGGCGCACTCGGCCTGCTGACCCTGCGAATCGGCAATCCTGGCGTTCTCCAGGAATGCGGGCAGAACACGCGAGATAATGGAATCCTGATTGGCGTCTTGAACGTGCGTTGCTCTTTTGGGATGAGTATCGGGACGGGACGACTGGCTGCGGTTCATATGAGTGTGCGGCCGAGCCGCCCTTGTACGAGACAACGTCCGATGGTGCGGCAATTCATCCATCGAGGCCATTAGACTATTCTGAAATTACGGGCGACGATTACTGAAATGCATCGAATCACGACCACGGGGCGCGTCAATCTCGGTCATCTTTTCTGGCTTCGCAGTCTTGCGATCATTGGTCAACTGGTGACGATTGCTGTCGTACAGGCTTTTTATGGCGCGCATCTGCCAATGGCGGCAATGCTCACCATCATTTCGCTCGAAGTCATGTTCAACGCAATGACGTGGGTTCGCGTCATGCGCGCCCAGCCTGAAACGAACCTCGAATTGTTCGGACAACTTTGGGTTGATCTCGGGGCGTTGTCGGCGCTGCTGTTCCTGAGCGGCGGCGCGACAAACCCCTTCGTCACGCTGTATCTGCCGTCGCTTGCCATTGCGTCCGCCGTGCTGCCGTGGAACCTCATGGTCTGGCTGGCGTTGTTCGCCGTGGTTTGTTATGCGCTCCTCACCGTGAGTTATGTGCCGCTGAACATGGAAGATCCGCTGAACCTGTTCGAGTATTTCCGGACCGGGCTGTGGGTGAACTTCATGGTGAGCGTGGGCTTGATCGGATGGTTCGTCGCGCGGATGTCGCGGGCGTTGCGCGCGCGAGATTTTGCCCTGGCCGATGCCCAGGAGCGCCTTCTGCGCGACGAGCGCGCCGTGGCGCTGGGTGTTCAGGCAGCCACCGTCGCGCACGAGATAGGCACGCCGTTATCCACCATCGCCATGCTCGGCGAGGAACTGCGCGATTCGGCGCGTCACGACCCGCATCTCGCGCCGTATGCCGCCGACATCGAATTGCTCGAGCAGCAAATGAGCTTGTGCACGTCCGCACTCGCGCGCCTGCGCAGCCGCGCGAGCGAGCCCGTGCCCCGGCAATCGCTGGACGACTGGCTGCATGGGTTTGTCGAACAATGGCGCTTGCGGCATCCGCACGTGCGCTTCGAACTGATTGAAGCCGAGGAACACAAGTGCGCCAGCTTATTCCTGAGTGATCCAGTCGCGGTCGGCCAGATCCTGACCATTCTGCTGGATAATGCGGCCCGGGCCAGCCGCGATTCGGTGACGCTCGCGACATCGGCGGCGCGGCATCTAGGCGAACCCGTGATTCAATTCGATGTACGCGACCAGGGTCCCGGCATTCCCGCCGGGCTGCGCGGCTCGCTTGGCGCAGCGCCCGTCGACAGCACGCAAGGCGGTCACGGCGTTGGCTTGTATCTGGCATTCTCAGCAGCAGCGCGGCTCGGCGGATCGATCGAGCTGACAGCGGCAAGCCCTCGCGGCACGCACGCCATCCTGCGTCTCGCCGACACAAGCGCCCCGGAATCGCGTGACACAGCAGCAAGGACGGATCGCGGCGTCGTCGCGACTTCCGTCTCCACGGAGAAAAGAGCATGAGCGACAAGAATTTTTTGGTTATCGACGACGATGAAGTTTTCTCGGGCATCCTCGCGCGCGGCCTGACACGGCGCGGCTATACGCCGCATCAGGCGCACGACGCCGCCACGGCGTTGCGTCTGGCGAACACGCAGAAATTCGGGCAAATCACGGTCGATCTGCACCTTGGCAACGATTCCGGATTGACGCTCGTCGCACCGTTGCGCGATCTGCAACCCGATGCGCGGATTCTGGTGCTCACCGGATATGCGAGCATCGCGACGGCGGTGCAGGCCGTGAAAGACGGCGCCGACAACTATCTTGCCAAGCCGGCGAACGTCGAGACGATCCTGTCCGCGCTGCAGGAAGAGGCCAGCGAGCAGACGGCGGAAGAAGCGATCGAGCACCCCGCGCTGTTGTCCGTGGCGCGGCTGGAGTGGGAGCACATTCAACGCGTGCTGGCTGAAAACAGCGGCAATATATCGGCGACGGCCCGTGCGCTGAACATGCATCGGCGCACGCTGCAGCGGAAGTTGGCGAAGAAGCCGGTCCGGCAGTAAATGCGCGTGATGAAAAAAGACGGCACGCCTCTTCGATACTTCGAAATGGCGTGCCGCCCTTTGCTTGCTGAGCCCGGTTACAGCACGTAGCGCGACAGGTCCTCGTCTTCGGCCACATCGTTCAGGGCTTTATCGACATAGGCTGCGTCGATTTTCACGGGTTGTCCCGCGTGATTGCCCGCTGCGAACGACACTTCTTCCAGCAGCTTTTCAATTACGGTATAAAGCCGCCGTGCACCGATATTCTCGGTCTTCTCGTTCACTGAATACGCAATTTCGGCCATCCGGCGAATACCTTCGGGGCTGAAATCGAGCTGGACATCTTCGGTTGCCAAAAGCGCCGTGTATTGCTTGACCAAGCTGGCGTCGGTGGTATTGAGGATGGCTTCGAAGTCTTCCACCGACAGCGAATCCAGTTCAACGCGAATCGGAAAACGTCCTTGCAACTCTGGAATCAGGTCGCTCGGCTTGGCCAGATGAAACGCGCCGCTCGCAATGAACAAGATGTGATCCGTCTTGATCATCCCGTATTTAGTGTTGATTGTGGTTCCTTCCACCAGCGGCAGCAAATCGCGCTGCACGCCCGCGCGCGATACTTCCGCGCCGCCTGCTTCGCTGCGCGACGCAATCTTGTCGATCTCGTCCAGAAACACAATACCGTTCTGCTCGACGTTCTGAACCGCCTTCGTCTTGACCTCTTCGTCGTTGAGCAGCTTGCCGGCTTCCTCGTCGGTGAGCAGTTTCAGCGCTTCCTTGACCTTCACCTTGCGCTGCGTCTTCTTGCCGCCGCCGATATTCGCAAACATGGAACGGATCTGGTCCGTCATCTCTTCCATGCCCGGCGGCCCCATGATGTCCATGCTCGCTTGCGGCGCTTCCACGTCGACCTCGACTTCCTTGTCGTCGAGCAGTCCTTCGCGCAGGCGTTTGCGGAAAGTCTGGCGCGTGCTGTTCGCGCTGTCATCGTGCGATTCGCCGGCGCCAAAACCCACGGCGCGCGCGCTCGGCAGCAGGATGTCGAGAATCCGGTCTTCCGCGCGATCGATCGCCCGCGAACGCACCTTGCGCATCTCCGTTTCACGCGTCTGCTTGACCGAAATCTCGATCAGGTCGCGCACGATGCTGTCCACGTCGCGCCCCACGTAGCCGACTTCGGTGAACTTCGTGGCTTCTATCTTGATGAACGGGGCGTCGGCGAGTTTTGCGAGACGCCGCGCAATTTCCGTCTTGCCGACGCCAGTCGGTCCAATCATCAGGATGTTTTTCGGCGTGATTTCCTGGCGCAACGGCTCGGCGACTTGCTGGCGGCGCCACCGGTTGCGCAACGCGACGGCAACAGCCTTTTTCGCGCGGCCCTGGCCGATGATGTGTTTATCGAGTTCCGAGACGATTTCGGCGGGAGTCATGGTTGTCATCGTGTGTCCTTGTCTGTTACTCGATCGTCTCGATGACGCGATTGTGGTTCGTGTAAATACACATGTCGCCGGCAATGGTCAGCGCTTTTTCGACGATATCGCGCGGCGAGAGTTCGGTGTTTTCCGTCAACGCCTGCGCCGCAGCTTGTGCGTAGGCGCCGCCTGAGCCGATTGCGCAGATGCCGTTTTCCGGATCGAGCACGTCGCCGTTACCGGTGATGACGAGCGTGGTTTGCGCGTCGGCGGTGATCAGCATGGCTTCCAGCCGGCGCAGCATGCGGTCCGTGCGCCAGTCTTTTGCAAGTTCGACGGCAGCGCGCGTCAGATTGCCCTGATGTTTTTCGAGCTTCGCCTCGAAGCGGTCGAGAAGCGAAAACGCGTCGGCCGTGCCGCCTGCGAATCCAACCAATACCTTGCCGCCATAGATACGGCGCACTTTCTTGGCGCCGCCTTTCATTACGATGTTGCCCAGCGTCACCTGACCGTCGCCGCCTAGTGCGACCTTGCCGTCCCGTCGCACGGAGACGATGGTCGTGCCGTGAAATTGTTCCATGTGCATTCCTTTGAAAGCTGAGTGGGCGCCGGAGCCGCCGGAATCCTTGGGAGCGCGGGAGAGGCCGGGCGCGTGCGGCATTGCGCTCGACGGCGCTCTCGTCACGTCCGCGCTACAAAAGCGCGTCCTGTTCATTTTAGGGCGCAGGAGGAATTATCAAGCGGTGCCCGACGGCATCTTGCGTTCAATGGCTTTGGACAAACGGAATGTCTTACGAAACAAGCGTCACCGCGCTCAGAAAGCGCGCGACAAAACAAAAAGGCACACGATTTTCGTGTGCCTTTTATCCACCTTCCAAGTAGCGTGATGCAAGCTTGCCGTCGGCGTTTCCAGTCGACTCTCACAGCCGACATGTTTCCCGCCGCGGTCGAAGCCGCAGCGCGGGCCGGCCTCGCGTCTCAGTCGCCGAATAACTTCTGGCGCAATTCGCGTCGTTCCTGGGCTTCGAGCGAGAGCGTTGCTGTCGGCCGCGCGATCAGGCGCGGAATGCCGATGGGTTCGCCGGTTTCCTCGCACCAGCCGTAGTCGCCGGACTCGATGCGCGCCAGCGACTGCTGTACTTTCTTCAGCAGCTTGCGCTCGCGGTCGCGGGTACGCAGTTCGAGGGCGTGCTCTTCCTCGATCGTCGCGCGATCCGCCGGGTCCGGGACAATGACGGTTTCCCGCAGGTTTTCCGTCGTCTGGCCCGCATTCTTGAGAATATCGGCCTGCAACTGCTCCAGTCGGACCCTGAAGAACGCGAGTTGATCGTCGTTCATGTAATCCTTGTCGCTCATCTTCAGGATTTCGTCTTCGGTCAACAATCGATTCGTCGTCATCTGGCTTGCTTCTTCAATGTGGGGCGATGTCGTTCGCCATCTTCGCGGTCGCTCGCCGCGCTCGCCGCCGCCGTTGTCGGGATTTCCCCGGGTTCCGGCGATACTCGCCAACAACTACTCCAGTCACCTCTCAGGCCAAAAGCCTGCACCTTCTGCGGTGCAAAACGCACCTTACGGCCAATTCCCTTGGGACTGATTTTCAAGCGAATCGCCCGCCGTCCGATGTTCGGAACAACACCTACCGTGCACTTCCACCTTTTTGCCCGGGCGCCAGGTGGTTGGCCGTGCCAAATCGCCGTCGGCTTGTGCAGTCAGCGGAGGCACTTTCGTGCGCCTGGGTGAGCCTTGTGCGGGCAAACCCTTGACATCCGATGCTGGACCGTTTCCCCGGCCGGGCCAGTGGGGGCTGTATTGTAACTGAATCGCAATCGCGCACTACGCTCGCGCAAAACACTCCAGCGATTCGTTCGTTATCTCAAAAATATAACGCGGCGACGTTTAAAAAGCGATGGTTCTTGATGGCTGCGAGCACATATTGCAACGAGGACATCGCCAAAAATCGCCGGCCGCAGGTGTGGCTGCCGAAGCGCAGCGATTTTAGCCGCGTCGATGCGGTGAATTGGGTGCGCTGCGGGCGAGAAATAGCGAGAAAGGTGCCAAAAACGTGCGTTTTCGGAATTGAATCTGTAAAAAATGCGCAAAGCCGGATGAGGGCTTCGCGCCGATGTCAAATCAGACCGGACTGACGCGGATTAAACCAGACAGGCGGTGAGCCCGTCGATAATCAGATCCTGCGGCAATTCGATACCGATAAACACCATCTTGCTGTTCTTCTTTTCGATGGGTTGCCATTTTGCGGCGAGGTCGCTGCCCATCATCTGATGCACGCCCTGGAAGACGACCTTGCGATCGACGCCCTTCATATAGAGCACGCCCTTGTAACGCAGCAGGCGTTCGCCGTAGATCTGCAGGATGCCGCCGAGAAAATCCTCGAGCCGGTTCGGGTCGAACGCGCGGTCGCTGCGAAATACGAACGACTTGATCTTGTCGTCGTGATGCGCGTGGTGGTGGTTCGTGTGCCCGTGGCCGTGCTCGTGATCATGGCTGTGGTCGTGGCCGCAGGTTGCGTGATCGTGGTCGTCGTCATGAGCATGGTCGTGACCGTGACCGTGATCATGGTCATGGTCGTCCTCCGCGAGGAAATCCGGATCGATTTCCAGCTTCGAATTCAGGTTGAAGCCGCGCAAATCGAAGATTTCCTTGATGTCCGCGTCGCCGAAATTCACCACCTTGATGGCCGCGCGCGGGTTCATGTGCACGAGACGATGCTTGAGTGCCTCGAGCGCGGTGGCATCGACGAGATCCGACTTCGTGACGAACAGGCGGTCAGCGAAACCCACCTGGCGCTGCACGACTTCGTGTTCGTCGAGCTGATGGTTGGCGTGCTTGGCGTCGACCAGCGTGATGATGGCGTCGAGCAGGAATTCGTCGGCGATGGTGTTGTCCATGAAGAACGTCTGCGCGACCGGACCTGGATTCGCGAGACCCGTTGTCTCGATCACCACGCGGTCGAAATTCAGCGTGCCAGCCTTCTTGCGCTCGGCAAGATCTTCCAAAGCGCGCGCCAGATCGCCGCGAATGGTGCAGCAGATGCAGCCGTTGCTCATCTGGATGATCTGCTCGTTCGTTTCCTGGACAAGGATCTCGTTGTCGATGTTTTCTTCGCCAAACTCGTTTTCGATCACGGCGATCTTCATGCCGTGCTGGTCATTCAGGATGCGCTTGAGCAGGGTGGTTTTGCCGCTGCCCAGAAAGCCGGTCAGGATGGTAACGGGAATCATGATGGTCGCCTGTTCTCTGGAGTCAAAGGTTGTTCGTGCAGCGTGGTTTCTTGCCGGCGCGGGATGCCGGGATACGGAACCGGCCTCGAAAACACGCAGTCAGCCAATTATTGAAACATACTTGTCAAGAGGGTGCTTTTTATCGGATTGTCTGAGCTATCAACTATGGCTGCTCAAGCGATTTGCAACAATAGGCCTTTCAGGTATTCCCCTTCGGGAAACGCGGTCAAAAGCGGGTGATCGACGCCCGCGCCGAGGCGCTTCAGAATCCGCGCGTCGACCTTCGCATCGGCGGCGGCGCCCGCCACGATCTTCTGGAACAAATTGGCGTCGATTGCGCCCGAGCACGAATACGTGAACAGCAGGCCGCCCGGGCGCAACAGCTTGAACCCGGTCAGGTTGATGTCTTTGTAAGCGCGCGCGGCCCGGTCCACATGCTCTCGCGATGGTGCGAACTTGGGCGGATCAAGCACGATCAGGTCGAAGCGCTGGCCTTCCTCATGCAATCGACGCAAGGTCTTGAAGGCATCGGCGTCCAGCCATTCGGCGCGTGCCGGGTCGAATCCGTTCGCCGCGACATTGCGCTGCGCGAGGGCGAGCGCGTCGCCGGAAGAATCTATCGAGACGACGCGTTTTGCCCCGCCTTTCAATGCGGCGAGCGAAAAACCGCCCGTGTAGCAAAAGCAGTTGAGGACGTCGCGCTCGGCGGCATATTCCCGGACGAGCGCGCGGTTGTCGCGTTGGTCGATATAGAAGCCCGTTTTATGGCCGCGTTCCACGTCGATGTGATAACGGACGCCGCCCTCGTTCGCGATCATGAGCGCCTTCGGCGGAGAATCGCCGGCCAGCACGCCGGTAATGGGCTCGAGGCCTTCCTTTTGTCGAATGGAGACGTCGGAGCGTTCGTAAGCGTTCGGGCAACCCGTTGCGCCAACCAGCGCCTGTACGATCGCTTCCTTCCACATTTCCACGCCGGTCGCCATGAACTGGCAGACCAACTGGCCGCGCCGGGTTTCATCGTCGGCAATGTAGTAGTCGACAATCAACCCCGGCAGCCCGTCCGCCTCGCCGAAAATCAGCCGGGTGGCGCCGGTGCCGCGCACCATCGTTTGACGATGGGCGATCGCCCGCTGGACGCGCCGCTTGAAAAACGCGTGATCGATGGGCTCCGTTTCGTCGAAACTCCAGACGCGCGCGCGTATCTGTGACACAGGACTGTACGACCCGCGCGCCAGGAACCGGCCCTCATGCGAGCAGATCAGCACGGTCGCACCGGCTGCGGGCTTGCCCTCCACATGCTCTATGGCATTCGCGTAAATCCACGGATGGCGGCGCGCGAGCGACTTGTCTTTCGCCGGTTTCAGCGTAATGGTGTTCATTCGACCTTCTTGTGAACGCGCTGACGGGTAGGGAGCAGTCACGCTTTGATGTATCTGGCCACTTGTGCAGGCCAGCGGGCAGCGTTGCGTTAGTCTCGCTTTTTAGCGCGAGGATGGGCCTGGTCGTAGACGCGCGCCAGATGCTGAAAGTCGAGAGACGTATAAACCTGCGTCGCCGTGATGCTTGCGTGGCCGAGCAGTTCCTGCACGGCGCGCAGATCGCCGCTGGATTGCAGCACGTGAGTGGCGAACGAGTGCCGCAGGACGTGGGGATGCACGTTCGAAGGCACGCCGGCGAGCAAGGCCATGCGCTTCACGCGGTCGCGCACCACGTTCGGCGTCATCCTGTTGCCGCGCACCGACAAAAACAGCGCATGCGGGTCGAGCTTCACAAACTGCCCGCGCACCTCGATCCACGCGCGCAATGCGGTGATCGCCTTGCTGCCGACCGGCACGGAGCGTCGGCGGTTGCCCTTGCCGAGCACATTCACTTCGGCGCTCGCCAGGTCGAGCCAGCCCGCCGACGAATACCCTTCGGATTGCACGAAATGAACATCGAGCCCGACCAGTTCGGCAAGACGCAGACCGGACGAATAAAACAGTTCGAGTATGGCGTGATCGCGCAATGCCTCGGGCGTATCCGCTTGAGGCGCTTCCATGAGGGCGTTGGCGTCGTCGACGGAAAGCGCCTTGGGCAAGCTCTTCGCGCGTTTTGGCGCTCGCACCGTGGCAACGGGGTTTGCCGGCATTTCCACGCGCTCGGCGAACCATCGGTAAAACGCCCGCCAGGCCGATAACCGGTGCGCAATCGAGCGTGCCGACAGTCCGCCGCCGTGAGCGCGGGCGACGGCGCTGCGCATATCCGTTGCGGTGAGGGATTCCAGTGCACGGCCGTTGGCGAGCTTCTTCAACTCGTCGAGTTCGTGCGTATAGCCGCGCAGCGTGTGTTCCGATAACCGCCGCTCATGTTCGAGCATTGACAGATAGGCGGCTACCGGATCGGCGATCATGTCAGTGGGGCAGCAAGCGGCTAAGGGCGGCGCTGCCAAGCGTGCCGATCTGCGACAGGAAGTCCGTGGCCATGCCTTCGTGGAAACGGCGAGGGTCGGGCGAACCCATCACCAGCAGGCCGAACGCGGGCGCCTCCGGGCCGGCCGACGGATCGCGCAACGCAATCAACGCGATGGACTCGGTTGTGTTCGCGGTATCGACAACGCCGTCCGTGGTAGCCGAAGCCACCGACGCCGAACTCGCCGAGGTCAACCACTGCGCGGCTTCGAAGCCGGTGTTCGCGCCACAGTACGGCGTTGTCAGGCCGCTGGTAAAGGCGCGCACTTCTTCGCTTGTCGTCCTTGCGAACTCGGCTTGCGCGTACGGTTCCGCTACGTCCCACACGCGCAGCGCCGCCTGCGGAACTTCGAAGATTTCACAGAGGCCCGCGGGAATGGTCTTTGGCAGGGCGTGCGGATCGCGTTCGGACATGACGCGGATTGTCCACCGATGAAATTTCGCCGCAATGCTGTCGTTCTCGTGTCCGTAGCGCAGCAATTCGGCGAGCCGGCGCTCCATCTGCTTGTTTTTGTCGCGCAGCATTTCCATCTGCCGTTCCTGCAGCGACACGGCCGACTTGCCGTGCGGATTGGACAGCCTGATGGTTCCCAGCAGTTCAGCGTGAGCCGCGAAGAAATCTGGATTGGCCAGCAAATAGTCAGCGACTTCTCGTTCGGTCATGGTATCGGGCAACATCGGGTTCCTGGCGGTCAGTCGGCTGTGGCAAGGTCGGAGTGAAGCTCGATCTCGCCTTGAAATACGGTGGTGGCCGGGCCGGCCATGAAAAGCGCAGCGTCCGGATTGCGCGCGCCGTCCCAGGTGATGGTCAGCATGCCGCCGCGTGTCTGGACCCGCACCGGCGAATCGAGCAGACCGCGGCGGATGCCCGTCGCAACGGCCGCACACGCGCCGGTACCGCAAGCAAGCGTTTCGCCCGCACCACGCTCGAAGACTCGCAACTTTACGGCTCCCTGGTCCACTATCTGCATGAAGCCCGCGTTCACTCGATTCGGAAAACGCGCGTGATGTTCGATCAAAGCGCCTTCAGTCAGTACCGGCGCAGTCTCTACGTCTGCAACGACTTGCACAGCGTGGGGGTTACCCATCGAAACGGCAGAAATCCAGCGTGTCTCGTTTTGCACGTCGAGCGGCCAAAGCGTATCGGCGCCTTCGGTGCGGCCTTCCAGTCCTTCAGCATTGAACGGCACCCGCGCGGGTTCGAACTCGGGACGTCCCATGTCCACCACCACGTCGCCGTTTTCCTGCATGGTCAATACGATCACACCTTGCTGCACCTGGACGCGCACGCTCATCTTGCTTGTAAGCTTGCGGTCGCGAACAAACTTCACAAAACAGCGAGCGCCGTTGCCGCAATGTTCGACCTCGCCGCCATCGCAATTAAAGATGCGGTACTTGAAATCCACACCGTCGATGTCCGGCTTTTCAACCAGCAGCAACTGGTCCGCGCCCACGCCGAAGTGCCGGTCCGCGAGCGCGCGCACTTGCGCCGCACTCAATGAGAGCGGTTTGGAGTAGCCGTCGAGCACGACAAAGTCGTTGCCCGCGCCGTGCATTTTCGTGAATTCGAGTTTCATGTCGCTATTGTAAGTGACTCGAAGGATACGCATACACTAGGCCGAATGGGGGATGGGCCCGGATTCATGCAGCAATCACGGGCCGTTTCCCCGATACTGAATCGTCAGTAAAAGCCGGGTTCGCCCGGTGGCCGCGTTTTGAAGCGCTTGTGCACCCAGTAGTACTGCTCGGGCATGAGGCGTACCTGTTCTTCCAGGAACGCGTTCATTCGGCGCGCGTCCGCATCGTCGTCGCCGGTCGGGTAGTTGTCCCACGGCTTGAACACCTTGAGCTTGTAACCCTTGTAGTTCGGCAGTACTTCGCCCACGAACGGCATGATCTGCGCGTGGCCGGTCTTGGCCAGTCGGCCAACGGCGGTAAGCGTGCAGGCCTGCACGCCGAAGAACGGCACGAAGGTCGAGTTGCGCATGCCGTAGTCCATATCGGCGCCGAGCATCACGGGCTTGCGATCACGCAACCAGCGCAGCACGATCCGGGCGCTGTCGGCGCGGCTTGCCATTTCGGCATCGAAACGACCACGCTGTTTCTTCGCCACGTCGTCGAGCATCTTGTTGGACATCGGTTGATACAGCGATCCGCAGGTCCGGTGCAGTTCGTGGTTGATCCAGACGGACGCCGCTTCAATGGCGACAAAGTGAAAACCGAGCAGCAAGGTCGGTGGCATGTCGGGGTCGAGCAGATCGACTTCGCTTTCCACCTGGATCAGCTTCGCGAGCTTTTCGGCCGAGCCGAACCATTGCACGCTGCGCTCCACATAACTGCGGATCGCGTGCCTGAAATGTTTTTGCGCGACTTCTTCGCGGCGTTCGGGCGTCCATTCCGGGAAGCACAGCGTCAGATTGATGTGCACGATCCGTTTCCGATGGCTCGGAATCTGATAAAGCAGCCAGCCGAGTGCGTCGCCGAAACGCGCGGTGATACCGTACGGAATGAGCGCCAGCAGCTTCAGCAAACCGACCGCGAGCGCGACCCCTATGCGACCTGCCATGCGACGCTCCCGAGAGTCGTGAGGACAAATCTTTCACCGTACCGGGAAGCGTTCCGGACATTTCGTGGATGAGGGTTTATCTTGATTGGCAGCAAACGGTCGGCCTGTGACAAATTAGAGAAGCCGCTATAATAAAACCTTCGCCGAGTTAATGGACAACTTGCGGGGCGAAGCCGGAACGTGCTTGACGGTGCGTTTCGGACCATGTTTTCCGCTAAAGCGTCGCCGCTTCAGACTCCAAACGAAGTCGGCTACGTGAGCTAACCCGTATCTAACTGGAGTCTGAAGCGTGTCAAACAATTACTTCTTTACCTCTGAGTCCGTCTCTGAAGGCCATCCCGACAAGGTAGCCGACCAGATTTCGGACGCCATCCTCGACGCCATCCTGGCGCAAGACAAATACTCGCGCGTCGCGGCCGAAACGCTTTGCAACACCGGGCTTGTGGTGCTCGCGGGCGAGATCACCACGCAAGCGAACGTCGACTACATCCAGGTCGCGCGTGACACAATCAAGCGTATTGGTTACGACAACACGGATTACGGTATCGACTATCGTGGTTGCGCCGTGCTTGTGGCCTATGACAAACAGTCGCGGGATATTGCGCAGGGTGTCGATGCCGCGCACGACGACAACCTCGACCAGGGCGCAGGCGACCAGGGCCTGATGTTCGGCTACGCATGCGACGAAACGCCCGAATTGATGCCGCTGCCTATTCATCTGTCGCATCGTCTGGTGGAGCGTCAAGCGAATCTGCGTCGCGACGGCCGCCTGGACTGGCTGCGTCCGGACGCGAAGTCGCAAGTCACCGTGCGGTATGTGGATGGCAAGGCGCACAGCATCGATACAGTCGTGCTCTCCACCCAGCATTCGCCGGATATTGAATTGAAGGCGCTGCGCGAAGCGGTGATTGAAGAGATCATCAAGCCTGTGCTGCCGGCCGAGTTGATCAAGGGCGACATCAAGTTCCTGGTGAATCCGACCGGACGTTTCGTGATCGGCGGTCCGCAAGGCGATTGCGGCTTGACGGGGCGCAAGATCATTGTCGATACATACGGCGGCGCAGCGCCTCACGGCGGCGGCGCATTCTCGGGCAAGGATCCGTCGAAAGTGGACCGTTCGGCTGCGTATGCGGGACGTTATGTCGCGAAGAATATTGTCGCGGCTGGCTTGGCTTCGCGATGCCTGATCCAGGTGTCGTACGCCATTGGCGTCGCGCGGCCGACGTCCGTCATGGTGAACACGTTCGGCACGGGCCGCGTGTCGGATGCCAAGATCCAGGAACTCGTGCTCGAGCATTTTGATCTGCGTCCGAAGGGCATCATCCAGATGCTCGACCTGCTGCGTCCGATCTACGAAAAATCGGCGGCATACGGTCACTTCGGCCGCGAAGAACCGGAATTCACGTGGGAAGCGACCGACAAGGCGCTGTTGCTGGCAGAAGCTGCCGGTACGGAACCGGTGACGGAAACGGCCTAAGAAATCGTTGCATAAAAAAGCCCGCCGGAACGCTGCAGCGTTCCGGCGGGCTTTTTTTACTTTGGCTTAAGCGCGTCTTACTCTTTCGATTCCAGAAACGATCAACGTGCGGCAAATGCAAACCACCCGGCGCTGGCGGAAAGCCTGCGCGGCCGGCGGCTCGACATATTTATTGCGCCAGGCACTGGTTTAGGTTTTGAAACCGGTGCGCGTAATTGCACTCGCTTTCGCAATAAAGCTTTAAGCGCCGATTGTCGCGATGCAGCCCTTAATCGAAGATTTGAAAAGAAACCATGAAACCAGGAACGGATACCATCGACTGGATGGGAATTTTCAAACCGTCCTGCAAGTAATTGGGTACGCGCCGAATGGTGGCGCAAGGCGCGAACGACTCGGCGTCCTGCGGGGCGTGCCGCGCGAACGGCAGCACGCGTAAGACGATTGGCGAAACGGATATTCATGGGTCTCACATACTCGGGTTTGCCAAGGCGATACCCGACAGTAGTCGTATCAAAAAAAGCGTTCAACAGTTCGAGCAATTGAACACAAGAAAAGTTGCTGAGTTGAATCGCGCACTTATTTAATAGATTTTCATCGAAAGCGGTTTTCGATGTGCTCTCTCAATGCACGGCAGGTTATCGAAGAATTGTTACTGCCGGAAGTCGGCACTTTCCCGCAGGGCTAAATGATCGGTGGGCGGCGCGTTGCGCCACGCTGGACTTGCCGTGGCGATTTACAATCGGCGTATTCGCCCTAATTTGCCGGTTCCTCGCTGTCTGTTTAAACGGCGGCCAGCCGGCAAAGTGTATTCCCCTGTGAGCCGATATGCCGAATCAATCGAAGTTGGAGCAAGTCCGCGAGTTGCGGGAAAACGGTTACGTCGTGGTGCCTGGGCTTGTCACGCCCGAGCGTTGCGAAGCCATGCGCGAAGCCGCGCGGTTGCAACTGGCGCAAGCGGTGGCTCCGGTAGAGTTCGAAGCCGACCTGCAATATCCCGGCGCACCGAATTCGAAAGACGCGCCGGGCGGCCATACCGTGCGCAGGCTGCTCGACGCGTACAGCCGCGATCCGTTGTTTGCAAACTGGGCGACCTCGCCCGACGTGCGCGGCTGGATGGAAATCTATTTCGGTGAGACGCCGACGCTTTCGCGCGCGCACCACAACTGCGTCATGACGAAACATCCCGCATACGGCAGCCTGACTGGCTGGCATCGCGATGTCAGGTACTGGAATTTTGAGCGGGACGATCTGGTTTCGGCGTGGGTCGCGCTCGGTCAGGAAACCGTGGAAAACGGCGGCTTGTGGTTCGTGCCGATGTCGCACAAGTTGCCGTTTACGTCGGATCGCTTTGACAGCGCCAAGTTCTTCCGCTCCGACCTGCCCGAGAACGCAGCGCTGATCCACAGCGCGGTATCGCCGAAACTGAACGCTGGCGACGTGGTGTTTTTCCACTGCAACACGCTGCATTCCGCCGGCAAGAATCTCACCGATGCCGTGAAATTCTCGCTCGTTTACACCTATCGCGGCGCGAGCAACCTGCCGTTGCCGGGAACGCGTTCGGCATCGAAGGAAGACGTGCCGCTGATCTAGCTTAGCGGCGCTTGCCCGGAATCGCGAGGCCGATAAACCCGGCAAGCATGGCGACCATGCCGCCGGCGATCAGCCAGATGGTCTTGTTCGTGGGCGATCCGGTGAAGAAGCGCGACACGTCGTTGCTTAGCGAGTGGAACGACTGGCCGCCAAAATACAGCAGCACAATGCCGCCCACGAGCAGCGCAATGGAAATCGCCTTGGTCATAAGAGTCTCGTCAATGTCTGGACCGGAAGCTTATTGAACCTCGCCGGATGCGTCCAGCGCCGTGGCAAACACCATCAGGCCGGCGCGGCGCCGGGCGATATGCCGGCTGGCGCATCGGCTGGCGATTCTGCTGGCTTGATCCCCGGCTTGATCTGGCGCAGCAAGTCGGCTTGCACGTTGGCATAGTCGGCCCGGCTCGTCCATACGCCGACGTTCAGTTTCACGCCGGTATCGGTGTATTCGGAGACGGCAATCCACGGTTTCGTCTTTTCGTCGTTGATGATTCGTGGGTCGGTTGCGACGATCCGGTTCAGTGAAGCCAGCGATTCCTCAATGTTCTGATCTTCCGGAATGACCACGTTTAGCACCACGCGCCTGCGGTCGTTCGAGGTGAAGTTTGTGACCGGATTCGCCCAGATCGTGCTGTTCGGTACGAACATGATGACGCCGTCGCTTTTGGTCAGGCGCGTGGTGAACAGGCCGATCTCGTTGACGGTTCCCGCCGTCGCGCCCACGCCTTCAATGTAATCGCCTACCTTGAAAGGCCGCAGCAGCAACAGCATCAATCCGGCCGCGATGTTCTGCAATGTGCCCTGCAGCGCCAGGCCGATCGCCAGTCCGGCCGCGCCGAGCACGGTCAGGATGCTGGCCGCGGCGACCCCGAATTTACCCAGGGCCGCGACAATCGCGACGACGCGAATAGACCATTGCACGAGACTCGCCATCACGGGCGTGAACGTGGCGTCGGCGTTGGTGCGCCCGAGCGCGCGCTTGACCGCGTTGGCAACGCGGTTCGAAATCCACCAGCCGACCAGCAATATCAGTATGGCCATCAGCAAGTCGATGCCATACGACACGCCCGCGGTCATCAGGAAGTTGTAGACGGGGCGTAGTTTGTCGAGCGGGTCCATGAAACCTCTCCTTGTTTTAGTGAAGAGGGTTGGGCTCAAGCGGCAGGTAAATCGTTCCCCGCGTTAGCCATGCGGCCAGGGTTCCGAATATCGGGATAGCCTTGGCGTCTTTCAGGTCAAGGCCAACACGAGTTCCCACGATTCGATAACATGGCAGACCCGGCGCATGTCAGACGACATGATCCCGCTGACGCGCTGCGCGATCGTTTCTCGTTTGTGCTTGCAAAACCCTTTCCCACATCATCGATTCGAGGATTACGTCATGGCTTACGAAGCAGCTTCCGAGCGCTATTCGCAGATGGCTTACCGCACCTGCGGCAAAAGCGGGCTGAAGTTGCCGGCGTTGTCGCTGGGTCTTTGGCACAACTTCGGCGACACCACGCCGATTTCCACGCAGCGCGACATCCTGCGCACGGCGTTCGATCTCGGCATCACGCACTTCGATCTGGCGAACAACTACGGGCCGCCGTACGGCAGCGCCGAGACCAATTTCGGGCGTTTGTTCAAGGACGATTTCAAGCCGTATCGCGATGAATTGCTGATTTCGTCGAAGGCGGGCTGGGACATGTGGCCGGGCCCGTACGGTCAGGGCGGCGGCTCGCGCAAATATGTGCTGGCGTCGCTGGATCAGAGCCTGCAGCGCATGGGGCTGGACTACGTGGATATTTTCTATTCGCATCGTTTCGATGCCGACACGCCGCTTGAAGAAACCGCCGGCGCACTCGCGACCGCCGTCCATTCGGGCAAGGCGCTGTATGTAGGGATTTCGTCGTATTCGCCGGCGAAGACGCGTGAGATGGCGAGATTGCTGGCCGAGCACAAGGTGCCGCTCCTGATTCATCAGCCGTCGTACAACATGCTGAACCGGTGGATCGAGGAAGAGCTGCTCGATACGCTCGACAACATCGGCGCCGGCAGCATTGCTTTCACGCCGCTGGCGCAAGGGCTGCTGACGGGCAAGTACCTGAACGGCGTTCCCGCGGACGCGCGCGTGAACAAGCCGGGCGGCGGATCGCTGAAACAGGAGCATTTGAGCGCGCAGAACATCGAGCATGTGAGAAAGCTCAATGACCTCGCGCAGCGGCGCGGTCAAAGCCTCGCGCAAATGGCGCTGGCGTGGGCGCTGCGCGGTGGCCGCGTGACTTCGGTGCTGATCGGCGCGAGCCGTCCGGAACAGGTGACGGAAAACGTCGGCGCGTTGAAGAACCTGGAGTTCACGAAGGAAGAACTCGCGGAAATCGATCAGCACGCGACAGAAGGCGGCATCAACTTGTGGGAAAAACCATCGACGGATCAGCGCGTTTAACGCGCCTGGGGACGTATCCGCCCACGAAGCCGTGGCAACTCAGCGCGGCTTTTTCTCGCCATAACGCCAGCCTCGACGCTTGGGCAACCTGCCCGTCTGCTGGCGCGTCCCTGGCGTCTTCGAACGACGCCGGCAGCCTGATGGCAGCAGGGCTTTTGCCTTGCACGGCGCATCCAGTTGCTATCATGCGGCTCCAAACGTCTTGATATCCGCTCTCGAACCCTTGGTTCCCGTGTGCGGTAAAATAGCAGATTACGCGTGCGGCAGCGGGGAATGCGGAACATTCGCTCCGGGCGCGCGGGCCTTTGCAGTTACAGGCCCGGTTGGCGCGTGCCGCCGGAATTTTGCGTGTGCACGTCCGGCCACCCGCAGCATTGCTTTCGTTGCGCCTTTCCGGTGTTGTCGTCGCAATTGCGCCCAGTTGTCCGAACGGCCGCCGGCACGCACTACTGCGCCGCCCTGATTCCGCACTATCCATGAAGCCATGAGCAACCTTAATCCTCAAACCGTTCTGAGCGTCCATCACTGGACCGACACGCTGTTCAGCTTCACCTGCACGCGCGACGCCGCGTTCCGTTTCGAAAACGGCCAGTTCACCATGGTGGGTCTCGAAGTCGAAGGCAAGCCGCTGTTGCGCGCTTACAGCCTCGCGAGCGCTAACTACGAAGAGCATCTCGAATTCCTCAGCATCAAGGTGCAGGATGGCCCGCTGACATCGCGTCTGCAGCACCTGAAGGTGGGCGATCCGGTTCTGATCGGCAAGAAGCCGACAGGCACGCTTGTCGCGGACAATCTGTTGCCGGGCAAGACGCTGTGGCTCCTTTCAACGGGTACGGGTCTCGCGCCGTTCATGTCGATCATCAAGGACCCGGACGTCTACGATCGCTTCGACAAGATCGTTCTCACGCACACTTGCCGTTTCGTCGATGAACTCGCGTACAAGGATTTCATCACCGAGCACCTTCCGGCACACGAGCATCTGGGCGAGTTGATCCAGGAAAAGCTGGTCTATTACCCGACGGTGACGCGCGAAGAATTCGCGAACCGTGGCCGGATCACGGATCTGATCGAAACCAAGAAGTTGTTCGCAGACCTGGACGTGGCGCCATTTTCGGTCGAAAACGATCGCGTCATGCTTTGCGGCAGCCCACACATGCTGCGTGACACGCGTCAAATCCTCGATGAAATGGGCTTCCAGGAAGGCAGCAACAATCATCCGGGACATTACGTGGTGGAGAAAGCTTTCGTCGGCTGAGTTAGCGGCTGGCCTGCAGGGAGAACAAAAACCGAAGCCTCGCGCTTCGGTTTTTTCGTTTGACGGCGTCAATTCGCTTCATTGACTGCGCGCGGGAACTTGGCGCAATACGCAACTCACCGTTGCGGCGAAATGCCTCCAAAAGCGGCTTTTGCCATCGATTCAAATTACAAAAGTTAAATTGGTTTAATTTATATAAATTTGCGCAATTTTTATAAATTTCGACTCCAAGCATGCTGCCAAAAAGAAGTCAAAAATCCATTGTTCGCAACGTTTTGCAACGCGAATTCTCCGCGCTCCGATAAAATCTCCGGTTTTCCAATTGTTTTTGCGCCTGCCTGCGCCCGAGATTTAGGAGTTTTCTGTTCATGTCCCTGTTCCGTAAGAAAAGCATCGAGCACATGCTCGCCGGCGCGCAACGCGCCGGATTAAAAAAGACGCTCGGCGCGCTCGACCTGACATTCCTCGGCGTGGGCGCGATCATTGGCACGGGGATTTTTGTGCTGACCGGAACCGGCGCGGTTCAAGCGGGGCCGGCGCTGATGGTGTCGTTCATCCTCGCGGCGATTGCGTGCGGACTCGCGGCGCTCGCATACGCGGAGTTTTCATCGACAATTCCTGTGGCCGGATCCATTTACACGTATTCCTACGCCACGCTTGGCGAGTTGGCCGCTTGGGTCATTGGTTGGGATTTGATGCTGGAATACGGACTGGCGACTTCGGCGGTGTCCGTTGGCTGGTCGGGCTATTTGCAGTCGCTGTTATCGGGCTTTGGCATTTCGCTGCCGGTCATTCTGAGCGCCGCGCCCGGCGCCGTCCCCGGGCAGTTCACCCTGTTCAACCTGCCCGCGTTCCTGGTGATGATGGTGATCACGGCGCTGTTGTCGATTGGGATCAAGGAATCGGCGCGCGTGAACAACATCATGGTCGCGATCAAGGTCGCGGTCGTGCTGATGGTGATCGGCGTTGGCGTGTTTCATGTGACGCCGGCGAACTGGCATCCGTTCATGCCGAACGGATGGGACGGCGTGTTTGGCGCGGCCGCCGTGATGTTCTTTGCGTTTATCGGCTTCGACTCGGTGTCGTCGGCGGCTGAAGAGGTCAAGAATCCGAAACGCGATTTGCCGATCGGCATCATCTCTTCGCTGGCGGTGTGCGCCGTGCTTTATGTGGCGGTCGCGGCAGTCGTGACGGGCATTGTGCCGGCGGCGCAATACGCCAGCATCTCGCATCCGGTTTCTTACGCGCTGCAGGTCGCGGGGCAAAGGTGGGTGGCGGGTTTCATCGATCTGGGCGCGGTGCTTGGCATGTTGACCGTGATCCTGGTCATGAGCTACGGCCAGACCCGCATCATCTACGCAATGTCGCGCGACGGCTTGCTGCCAAAGCGACTGTCGACGGTGCATGCGAAGTTCGGAACGCCGTTTTTCACGACGTGGCTCGTGGGCATTTTCTTCGGCCTGATCGGTGCGCTCGTGCCGCTGAATGTGCTGGCGGAACTGATCAATATCGGCACGCTGGCCGCATTTTCGATGGTATCAATCGCCGTGCTGGTCCTGCGCCGCACGCATCCGGATTTGCCGCGTGCGTTCCGGTGCCCGGGCGTGCCGGTCGTGCCAGTTCTCGCCGTGGCGGCATGCCTGTTCCTGATGCTGAATTTGAAGGCTGTAACGTGGGTCGCGTTTGTGACGTGGCTCGCGATCGGCCTGGCGATCTACTTTGGATATTCTCGCAAGCATTCGAAACTGGGACTTGGAACGGAGTGAACGTCGCGCGATGAAAATTCATATCCGTAGTCTTGCCGCTGGCCGGCGTGGCGGCGGTTTTATGCCGCTCACCGCAGTGAACTCAAACGGCATAACACCGTACGTGGGCTGACCTGCGCGCCAGAGCCTTCGGAACCGTGCGTTCGGGCGATGACCGAGGATCGGAAAATTACCGGAAAGTGTGTAACACCGGCCCCTTCGCGGCTTCTCGCTAGTGATTTCTGGTCCGATGAGCGCATATTCCAGCGCTATGCTCTACTTCTATCATGTGATGGCGACCGGAAGTCACCCCGAGACATCGCGCGGCGAGGAGAGTCCCGGGTGAGTTTTCAAGCGGTTCAGCGCGTGACTGGCTCAGAATGACGGGCCTGCCGGCAAGCTTGAACAAACGGCGGCCGGCGGTGAAGGTGAAGAGAAGAAGGGGAAGAAATCATGGACAGCGTGGATCTCGAAGTCCTGAGAAACAGTGCGCGATGGCTCGAACGCGGGCATCGCGTATTGCTGGTGACGGTGGTGAAGACGTGGGGCTCGTCGCCCCGGCCCGAGGGCGCGATGCTCGCCGTGCGCGATGACGGGGCGGTGATGGGATCGGTGTCGGGCGGCTGTATTGAAGACGACTTGATCGAGCGCGTGAGGCAGCGCGGTATTGAGCAGACGAAGCCCGAAAGCGTGAAGTACGGCATCTCGGCGGAAGAAGCGCATCGATTCGGACTGCCTTGCGGTGGAACCATCCAGCTTGTGCTGGAACCGTTGTCGATGGAAAGCGGCATCGCGCAATTGTGCGAAGCGGTGCTCGCCGGAAAACTGGTGACGCGCACGCTCGATATGAATACGGGCGCCGTCAAACTGGAGCCGGCAGAGGAAACAGACGGTGTTACCTTCGAAGAAACCACGCTTTCGACTATTCACGGGCCGCGGTATCGAATGCTGGTGATCGGCGCGGGGCAGTTGTCGCGATATTTGTGCAGCATCGCGGTCGGACTGGATTACCACGTGACAGTTTGCGATCCGCGCGAGGAGTACACGGACGAGTGGGACGTGCCCGGCACGAAAATCGTGCGTACCATGCCCGACGATACCGTAATCGAAATGAAACTGGATGAGCGTTGCGCCGTCATTGCATTGACGCACGATCCGAAACTCGATGATCTCGCGTTGATGGAAGCGTTGAAGACGCCGGCGTTTTATGTCGGCGCATTGGGATCGCGGAAAAACAATGCGGCGCGTCGCGAGCGCCTGAAAGAATTCGATCTCTCCGATGCCGAGTTATCGCGCCTTCATGGTCCTGTCGGGATTTATATTGGCAGCAGAACGCCGCCTGAGATCGCGGTATCGATTCTCGCGGAAGTGACGGCCGCGAAAAACGGCGTTTCTTTACCAACGATCTTGCAGGTTGAAGGCGCGAAGGCGGCGCGGGAACTTGAGGGAACCGGAGAGATTTGCGGAATCTGAGATTGGATGTTGGGATATTACCGCGCTTTAAATTGGCCGGACTGCTTTAAGCGCGGCGAATAAAGCATTCAAGCAATATTGCCGCGAAGTTTCATGGCCTGTAGCCATTGTCCTGAAACTTCCGACATACCGTAATGAACGACGGTGGAGTCGATGAGCGCCCAAACCGATAGCCCGGCCTGACGGGCTCGCATGCAGAACGAGATATCTTCTCCCTGATAAACCCCTTTCTCTTCGACCGTCTCGAAAAATCCGTAGAACTTATTATTTGCGATCATCGATGCGTATTGTTGCGGAGGCGCGAAGCATTCGGTGAACGGTATTGTTGCCTCGAACGCCTCACGTTGCGCAAGAAAAACACCCGTCCCAACGTGTTCGGCTTCAATGAATCCATTTGTGAAACTCACGCTTCCGTCCTTGTCCGTGAGTGGACTGACAGTGTAGTCCGCGTGCTTTTGAAGCCAGTCGCTCATGCTCAGGCCAATATCGTCTGCCGATATTGTTCCCTCTAGATTCATTCTCCGGAAAGGATAGGCAACGCCTGCGATCGCTTTGTCCGCGGCCAGCAGTTTCAGGACAGATGAAGCCGGGAACTTCATGTCTGTATCGAGGAATAGCAGATGCGTGAAATTCGGATGATTCAGGAAATAATTGGCAAAGAAGTTCCGTGCTCGAATGATCTGCGATGACGCTACGTGCAATGTTTCGTAAGTCGATCCGGAATCGGTTAATGCCCGCGTCAGGTCGAGCAATGAGAAAGCGAAGTTGATGTGAACTTCTTCACCGTAAGTAGGAAGGCAGATTAGGACGTGGTGGGAAGGCATGAGATCTGTCAGTCTTTATGGTGGTTGATTTCGCGCTCGATAATGAATTGGCGATATAGTTAGGATTGTTAAAATTATTTTTACGGCAATGACGGATTGGCGATGAATGTAATGGTACATGGCGCTGGGCCAAGTGAGAACAGTGATTAGGCTCGATATTGCCAGGCGTCGTGATGTTTTCGATTCGCGCGCCCACGAAGGGCGCGACAAGGTCCGCAACAGCATCTTTGTCATTTTTGAAGGGTTTCAACCCACGCGCCCGTGAGGAGCGCGAAATGAATTGCCCAACAGCGCGGCAGCGTTCCAAGTTGTTTCAATCCGTGCGCCCGCAACGGGCGCGACCACATCCCGCCAGGCGTGAAACTGTTCGACACGATGTTTCAACCCGCACGCCCGCAAAGGCGCGACGTTGTAGCGCAAAGAATTGAGTTTTCACCCATTAGTTTCAACCCGCGCGCTTACGAAGAGCGCGACCACACCTCACTCGACGTCCTGATTTATCTACCTAAAATTCTGCGATTCCGCGAACCATCGTCTGTCGATAAACCAATCTCTTGCGATCTCCAAACTTCCCGCCACAATTAGAAGGATTCCGAACAAAATCAACGCCATTTGACTTGTGCAAACCTCGCCGCAAAACCCCGGTCACCTCAGGTTCGCAGCCGCTCAAATATCCGACCAAACACCGACCAATCAACCAATCAACCAATCAAAGGCGCATTAAAAATCCACGGACTCTTTCGCGCCAACGTGTTCGATCCTGCGCTCCCGACTATTCCCAACAAAGTAAAACCTCCGGAGAAGGGCGCGCTTGTCATCGGATCAAATTCGATGGATAACTTCTACACCATTCGCAACCTTCGTTTTATCGATAGAAACGGTGTAATCGGCGAAACGTCGCGCCGGAAGTTCAGAGCCTTCTGTCACTCGGTCTACCTTCACTGCATCGAAAAGCATATGCGCCGGCGCATTGCCCAATGCGCTTTCGTGCTTGAAAACGATAAGCTTGCGCGCAGCCATTTCACCGCGTGCAGCAGAGCGGTCGTGCTCAAACATATTGGTCAACGAACGCCACACGAGTTCGAGATCGTCCTCGGTGAAACCTGTGCGCTCCGCGAGTTTCGCCGATATGAATCCATGCGCCCGATATAAACCGTAAGGGAGAATATGCTTGCGGCCCATGGTGCGGTCCGAGTTTTCCGCATCCTTCTCGTTCGTCACACACATGCGCGTAATGGAAACCTCCATTGGCATGACCGGTTCGATGGACTTGGCAAAGGCTAACTGGATCGGACCGCGGACCTGCCCGCAATTCACGCCGGTGCTCATGACTGCACCAAACGCGCGGATGTCGAAGAAATTCGTGCACATCCATTTGGTCAGCGCTTCGGCGTCTTTGGGATCCTTGGGTAACTTCTTGTCCGCTGGAGTCAGGTTAAGCGCTTCGTATGCCAGTTTATTCTGCAGATTCAGAACCGCCTTCTCTTGCATGTAAATAGCGTGGCCCGCCTTGTTATCTTTTTCCAGCGTAACGTAATTCCGGATCTTCCGTTTCAGGCAGACATCAGTAACCAGTCCCAGATTGGTCTCAGGATCAAGACGCGGAAGATTACCCGCATCGGGATCGCCGTTTGGGTTGCCGTTGGTGACGTCGAATAGATAAACGAATTCGTAGCGGTTTGCGATAATGGTCATTAAATTGTCTCCAATGTTTCGTCCAACGGGTTCCGGGTTTCGTTCTTGTCCGCTTTTGACCGGAAGCGCTCATTGCGCTGGTGGTAATAACCAATAGCGAAGCGCCGCTGATCTTCTAGCCGGAGCGTCTTCGGAAGTTCAGAGCTCAATCCCTCGATAATCTGCTGCGCTTCTTTTTCCAGCGATACCGCAAGTCCTTTGCTCTTGGGATCTTTCAGCGCCTTCGACAGGTGATTCTGAGCACCTCGCATTAAAAGAGGAAAGACGCCTGCAGGCATGGCTGAAGCTGAACCGTAATATCGATCCTTGATGCTTGCGTTGACCGAGTGCAATGCAGCCTCCTGAATGCTTTCCAGTACCGAGAAAAGCCGCCCGAGTAAATAGCCCGGCGTGGTGACATTTCTATCTAGACTCACAGGTACCTCCTGATGGTGATTCTTGTCATCGAGACGCTGATCCCGGGTTAAAACGGCTTTGCACAATGCAACGCGCAATCCGGAAATATCGTGGTCGGCTCGCATGCGCATGATCGTCGCGCTTAACAACGTGCGCGGATGGCATTCTCCACTTAGTACCGAACGCATCAATGAACCCGCGAGCAATGGCGGGACGTTTTCAGTTTTTTCCTGCGCAGCGATCGATGCCAGCAAACGCCAGGCAGCGGGAGGCGTTTTCCACGGCGACGGCTCTATGGCAAGGTCGCCGTAGTGCTGCGCGAGTCGTTGTGCGAATTTGCCGAGGCCCTCGGTGAACCAGTAGCGCACTGAAAGCCGTGAGGCATTCGGTGACAAGCCGAGCACAAATATTTTGGTAGCGGGATCCAGATCCACATTGAGGTAATGCATGGCGCGTCCCGCCGCAACCGCGTCAAGAGCCTGCAAAAGTTTCGAAGCTTCGGTGGAATCACTTGGCGGCGGTTCCAGCGCACTAAAGAAAAGGTTTTCGGCAACGTCCTGTTGCTGCTGATCTTTGGCTTCGGCCCAGAAAACGACACTTGCATCGCCGATCTGCACGCATTGACGATGATGCGGATCACGCATCAACAAGTAATTCAATACGGTTGTATAGGCAAAAGCAGCGTGTACGGATACAGGCGCGTTCGCGCCACGATCTTTGCCATATGAATCGAAAGCGTCGAGATTGAACGATACAATTGACGCGCCAGCCGACTGCGCGCCCCAAACACCCTTGATAGCCGGATGAAGCCGCGCTATGGGTTGCGTCTCACCACTCACCAGACACAGGCCGAGCGGCGAGTCATCTGTTGCGCTGTATCGCTTGATCAATTCCTGCGCGGCGGCACACTCGTGGATGTACTGCTGTTCACCGTCGAGCCGAAACACGATGTTCGCGCTAAATATGGCCGAGCCATGTTTGACGAGAGCCTCACACTGCTGCCATTGTTCGGGAACCCATTCCTCCACGAACTTGCGTAACGCAATGAGGCCCGCATCAGTGGCATTGGCGAGACGCTCCAGATGAAGCGCCTTGAACGCACCATGCGACCGGGCATTCACTGAGGGTACGTCGGAATCTTTTTTTTGCTCCACGCCGAGCACAAACGCCGATTTGTCCCACAAGAAGAACGGTGGCGGTGCGGTACCCGAGCGCTTGAAAGATGCCGGAACTGTCAGCATCAGCCACTTCGATTTCTTTTCTGCTGGATCGCTTAGATTGACGATGTCCCGAACCTTGCCATCATGGTCCAAGAGGATCGAATAGCCGATCTTCTCCTGTGTCAAACCAAAGGCCGGGACCTTGCCCTGTGCCGCGAGCCGTTCGTAATACTCGGCAAGTGATTTGATAATCATGCCGCACGCTCGGCGAACGGGAGCGCCGGAATTTCAATCCAGCCATCTTTTATAGAAGCGCGGAAAAAATGCGGTGTCATGGCGTTATCGAAATCAATGTCGTGCAGCATCCAGCCGAGATCTTTTTCCGCGATCAACGATTCATGTGGCGAGTGCGTCTGCTCGTCGTCTTCGAGTAACCGGAAATTCGCCGGGAATTCACGCACGCCGAAACTGGGCATGTGGAAACACTGGCCTTTGCGCGCTCGTCGATTAAAGATATCGAGGTGCTTACCTATTGAATCACCTTCTTCTGCTTTATTGGTGAGCACGAAATGCGCTTCAATTACATAGGCGACGTTCTTGAGAATGGACGCTGCGCGTTGTTGGCGGTCCACATCGACATAATTGACGAGGCCGTCGAGCGTATTCTTTTTCATGGCCGAACGTGCGTTCGATGCCGGAATCTTGCTGGCTACTTCATTGCGACGTATGGTTTCGAAGCGAATTTCGTTAAGCACGCGGATTCGATCAATGACCCAGCGAATGGCCGGCTTCCAGTGAATTGCCTCCACAATACCTCGTGCTGCCGACGGCGTGATGACGTCGTAAGATACACGTTCAACCTTCATCTCCGGGCGCGTAAACAACGCCCTTTCGCCTTCTACCAACAAACGGACTCCGTATGCCACGGTTGTCTCCTTTATATAAAGCTGTGTGTCGTTGCCTGAGGCAACAGATTGGAAACCGGGTTATTGAATGAGACTGTTTGGATCAAGCAGCATTGAGCCGTCAAGCTGAAAACAAAAACGGTCGCTGTACATATCCATGGTGATCAATTGCATGAACTGTGTGCCGTATTTGTATTCGGCAACTGGCTGTATGGCGCCGCTCTTGGCAAGCGCGCTGTACGGTCCATGCGAAATCTGAATGAGATACGGCTGAAGCTTGCGCGCTATGCCGCCACAGTTTTCCGTGTGTTCGAGGTCTTTCAGCAAGGCTTTGCATTCGGCGTCGGCGGGAATGATCACCGGCATTTGTATGCTGCCGATCATTTGAAACAGTTGATCGATAAGATCGAATTTGAAACCCGCAATTCCGTCGCACCGATGTCGTGACGATTACCGGCGCATCCCAATTGTCCATTAAGACGCGTAACTTCGCCGCAGCCTCGGCATCATTGCCAGGCGTTGGAACGAAGGCGCTGTGATGCTCCAGCACGGCAGCATCGCCGAGGTTGCCGAAGGCTTTCTTGAACACAGCGGCGTTTTGCTCAACGACACTTGTGAACGGAATCAAGAAGATGACGCGGTCGAGACCGTGTGCAATAGCGTGATCGAGTGCGAATGCCAGCGACGTCAACGTCTTTCCGCCGCCCGTTGGGACCGTCAGCGAAAACATGCCAATGCGATCGTTTGCATGCGATCGGGCGTGCGTGAGGATTTGGGCGCGGGTTGCGTCGATGGGATTGACGACCTTGAATGCGCTTAAATAAGTATCCAGCTTCGCACGTAATTCGATAAGCGTGGGCTTTGGAGTATCGCGGTTGAATGGCCGGTTTTCGGTTCTGGAATAGAAGCGGTCGGTATCGAGATAATCGCCGTCAACAACACACGAGAAGATCATTCGGGTTAGCAAGGAAAGCTGGAATTGCAGACGTTCCTTGTTTGGCCGCCACGCGGTTGGCTCCATCTCCTTTGCTGCTGGCAACGTCAGGTCTTTCATATAGTCGTTGAACAGCACGGGAAGGTCTGCAGCCAGCCGGCCGTCGAGCGGGGTACGTGTTCCGGGGTTGCATCCATTTGCCATTCCTGCGTGGTGGCCGGCGATGCCGTAGGCCAACATCCGCCCTAACGCGCCATACCTCTCGCACGCGACTTTTGCTCCCCAAGTGGCATGGTCGACGCATGGACCGCCTCGGATCCGCTGTTGGTACGCATCTGTGTATTTACCAAGGTCGTGGAGTTTTCCAGCGGTTTCCGCAAGAACGGCTGCGCCAAAATGTCTGGCCGATTGGCCCGCGAGTTTGCCCACCGCGTTGAGATGATCCGGAAGTGTTTGCCAGTCGCTTTCGTCAGGACTCGACGTCGAGTGTGCGTGGAAGACCTGTGTCACGGGCGCTGGCCTCTCGAATAGTTGGCGGGCTTTATTTATTGGAAACGAGCGGGTTGGATTGACGTTTCCGGTGTTAAGTCAGCATTTAGAACAGCTTAATATCAGCGCTATCTTAAAATTAGGTTTAATGGTAATAATTTGTATGCGTGGTCGAGGCGCGGGTCGTCCGGCGTAGATTTTGAGATATCTCAATTTGATGCAGGTTGTATCCGCGAATCAATGTGGACGCGGCCTCTTACCGCGTCGATATGTGGCGCGGCATCGTGTTTCTGCATACTGGACCGCAACGACGAGACTCGGCCGTATCGAAAGAAGTCGACGTGCCAGAAGCGTCAACCCGCGCGCCCGTGAAGGGCGCGACCCCATCCCATCCAACCACCTGTTTCCCCGCTATAAATCCATTACTTTCCGCGAACCTCCCCGGAAAAAGCTGGCCGCTACCGGTTCGCGTTTCCACGGACTTCCGATCAATCGGCTTCACACCATCCTTGGCAACCTGCCCAACGACCGCGCCAGATGTTACCCCATCCCAATGTGACCGAAGTAATGCTAAGCAAACCGAAACACTGCCCAATTGCAGTTACAATAATGATTCTCATTTGAGTCCACATTACCGCGCAAAAGCCTTACTTGATCTCATGCTGTCTCCAAAGTCCCTCCGCACTTGGTCGTTCGTCCATCGATGGACGAGCATCGTGTGCACGGCCTTCATGCTGTTGCTGTGCCTCACCGGCTTGCCGCTCGTGTTTGGCCACGAACTCGATGTGCTTCTGGGCGATGCCATCGAAGCCCCCGAACTCCCCGCGAGCCAGGCAAACGCGCGCGCAAGCTACGACTCCGTCCTGAAATCCGCGCTGGCGAAGAATCCCGGCCATGTGCCGCAATACATGATCTGGGAGCCGGACGAACCCATGCTGCCGATCATCGTCACCGCGCCGCGGGCCGATACCCCGCCCGACGACACCCAAAGCACGACCATCGACGGCCGCACTGCTCAGGCCTTAGGCGCGCCGCCCGGCAAGGGATCGCTGAAATTCGTGCTGCTGAAACTGCACGTCGATATGTTCGCGGGCCTGCCCGGCAAGCTGTTCCTCGGCGCGATGGGCATGACATTCGTCGCCGCGATCGTCTCAGGTGTGGTGGTCTATCTGCCGTTCTGGAAGAAGGTCGGGCTGGGCCGCGTGCGCATGAAAAAATCGTGGCGCATTGCATGGCTCGACAGCCACAATGCGCTCGGCATGTTGACGCTGATCTGGGCGCTGCTCGTCGGCGCTACAGGTTCCATCAACACGCTCGCCGATCTTCTGCTAGACGCATGGCGCAACGATCAACTCGCGCAAATGCTGGCGCCCTATCAAGGCAAGCCGCCGGTCGCGGCAACGGCGTCCGTCGATGAAGCGATACACACCGCGCGCAATACAGCGCCATCGATGATTCCATCGTTCGTCGCGTTCCCCGGCACGCGCTTCAGCAGTCCGCACCATTACACCGTGTTCATGCGCGGCGACGGCATTTTGACGACGCGAATGCTGCGCCCGGTTCTTATCGATGCTGAAACTGGCGCGCTCACCGATTCACGTGAACTGCCGTGGTATCTGAAATTGCTGCTCGGTTCCCAGCCGCTGCACTTTGGCGATTTCGGCGGCATGCCACTAAAAATATTCTGGGCAGCGTTCGATGTACTCACGATTATCGTTTTGGGAAGCGGCCTGTATCTCTGGCTTTCGCGAGGCAATAAAAACAGAGCAAAGCCTGCTTGACGAAACCAGCCCACAATAAAAAGCCCCGCACGAAGCGGGGCTCTACTTGGAATCAAGCAACACAGGACGTTACATCAACGCCATCCAGACCAAAGCAACAATCGACGCGCCTACGATCACCGCGCCCACGGTCTTGCGTTTGTTCAATTCGGTCCACAGCAACACGCCCGTCAGCGAAAGCAAGATGATGCTGCCCGCGAGCGTATCGATCAGCAGTACCCATCCCACGCTCAATCCCACGCCTTTGTGCAGGTTGCTCATGGTTGAGAGAAAGCTGTTCTCGGTTTTCTTCACCGATACAAACCCATTCCCCACCCAGTATTCCGCCGATACCGACCCGCCCGGCGACGCCACCGCCACCGTCCATTGCTCAGGCTGCATGGTTTTCTGGTCGCCCCAGCCCACCGCATGCGCCGGTTCGCGTTTTGCGCGGCCAAGATTGCCGTCGATCTTGAGTTCTTTCTTGAGCCATTTGCCGAGTTCCATCGGCGACTTGAGGCCTTGTGGTGGCAAAGCCAGTTGCATTTGCGAGACCTGCGGTTCGCCGCTCGAAATCCTCAGCGGCCCCGCACGATGATTAAGCAGGAAGCCTGTCGAGCCGAACAGCAACCCAAGCACCGCGCCCCACAAACCCACCCAGCCGTGCACCTTGCGCAGCCATTTGATAAACGTGGCGCGGCGTGAGCGCTGCTTGCGGGATATTTGCTCGGCGTCGTCAATGAGCCTGCCGCTGTGCGGCGCATATTGCATTGTGATTGCGTTGGACGCGGGTTCAAGGGTGTCGGGCGCGTTCACGCGTCTCTCCAGTCGTGCATCGATAATGAGAATTGTTATCATTGCACGACGAAACGAATTCTTCAACGAATTTGTAAGGCAGCCCGCGCGCTGTTTAAATACGGAGCATTACACCGGCCAAAGCGGGCCTTCGTCCATTGCGCCAACCTGCTCGCGCAATTCCAGAATCCGGTCTTCCCAATACCGTTGCGTGTTGAACCAGGGAAATGCTGCCGGAAAAGCGGGGTCGTTCCACCGACGCGCGAGCCACGCGGCGTAATGGATCAGCCGCAACGTGCGCAGCGCCTCGACCAGATGCAGTTCGCGCGGCTCGAACTCGCAGAAATCCTCGTAGCCGGCCAGCAAGTCGCCGAGCGCCCGCGATGCCTCCGCGCGTTCGCCCGGAAGCAGCAGCCACAAATCCTGAATGGCGGGCGCCATGCGGCTATCGTCGAAATCCACAAAATGCGGCCCCGCGTCGGTCCATAGCACATTGCTCGGATGACAGTCGCCGTGAAGCCGGATGTTTTTGATATCGCCGGCACGCTCGTAGCAGCGCTCAACGCCTTCCAGCGCCATCTTCACCACGGTTTCATAAGCTTCGCGAACATCCGCCGGCACAAACTCGTGCGCGAGCAGGAAGTCGCGCGGCTCATAGCCGAAGGTCTGGATATCGAGCGAAGGCCGTTCAACGTACGGCTCGATCTGCCCGACCGCGTGAATCCGCCCGATAAACCGTCCCAGCCATTCCAGCGTTTCCGGCCGGTCGATATCCGGCGCACGCCCGCCACGCCGCTCGAAAATGGAGAACCGATACCCCTCGAAGCCATGAAGCGTCGCGCCGTTTATCACGCGTGCCGGCACGGCTGGAATTTCGCGTTCGTAGAGCGTGGACACGAATGCGTGCTCTTCGAGAATGGCGTTGTCCGACCATCGATTCGGCCGATAAAACTTCGCGACCATCGGCGGCCCGTCTTCCATGCCGACCTGATACACGCGGTTTTCGTAACTGTTGAGGGCGAGCATGCCACCATCCGTGCGCTCGCCAAGGGGCATCAGGACGCTGTCGAGCGCATCGAGCACGCGCTCGGGCGTGAGATCGGCGAAGGGCGGGGCGGGTGGATTTGAGCGGCCGTCCGGGGCGGGTGGATTTGCGCGGCCGTCAGCGGAGTTGGCGTTCTCGTCTGGCATACGCGATGCATCGGAATGGTTCGGGTTCATTCCAGCATTGTGACGCGCATCGCCGGGAGAAGCATGAGCGATGCGCGCTTAATTCGCGTTATTTCATATCGGCTTCGGGAACGCGCTCAATGCATGAGCGCGTTGGTGGGTCGGACGTGTTCGCCGGTATCGATCAGATCTTCGAGGAAGAACGGTTCCGTATTGAGCAGTTCGGACGTGCCGGGCTCGTCGGCATACCAGGCGACCATGGCCATGTCGCCAAGAATTCGCATGACAATGCCGCGTGCGCCTTGCGGCACGGCGATATGGACGGAGCGAACGATTGAACCGATTTGCATGATGACTCCCCGAAATGTGCCGGCAGAAACGTGCGTGATGTGATGCGTGCCGGTCGGTTCTGGATGAAGCACAGGATTTAAGGCCTGTGCACGAGACTGCAATGCCGCGCGTGAACCCTGCAGATGCCTTATGAATTGCGGCATATTCCAATGATTTCGGCTCAATGGTTGCTCTACTTTAGCGCATCGATGAGGTTGAGTTGAATCACCCGTCGTTTCTAAACGACGCAAACGCGACACAACGAATCATCGAAAGTTGCTTGAAAGCATTTGCGCCACGCTTCGGCAAAATGCGATTGTTCCCGGTATCGTTGCGCGTTTCGCTACTGGAAATCCATTCGTGACTTCATCGCCGGCACCCAGGCAATCAACCGATTCCACGCCTTATCTGGAACGCGGATCGCGCGCTTACTGGCACGCTTCGATTGCGTTGCTGTTTGCAGGCTACGCCACCTTCTCGCTGCTTTACTGTGTGCAGCCGCTCCTTCCCGAGTTCACCAAAACGTTCGGCGTCAGTCCGGCGCAGAGCGCGCTGTCGGTATCCGTGGCAACTGCCATGCTTGCGATTGCGATCTTCGTAGCGGGCTTCGTTTCCGAAGGATGGAGCCGGCACAAATTGATGACGTTGTCCCTGACCGCGGCGTCGCTCCTGACGATCATCGCGGCGTTCTTGCCGAGCTGGCACGGTCTGCTGGCCGTGCGCGCGCTCGAAGGGCTGGCGCTCGGCGGCGTGCCGGCGGTCGCCATGGCGTACCTCGCGGAGGAAGTGCATCCCGATGGCCTTGGCCTCGCGATGGGGCTTTATGTCGGCGGGACGGCCATAGGCGGAATGTCGGGGCGCGTGATCAGCGGGATTCTTGCGGACTTCTTCTCCTGGCGGGTGGCGATTGGCGGGATCGGAGTGTTGGGGCTGCTCGCCACGCTCGCATTTCGCGCGCTGTTGCCGCCGTCGCGGCGCTTCGTGCCGCGCGCGGGAATGGGTTTCGCGCATCATCGGACGGCATTGTCCGGGCATCTTAAAAATCGCGGCCTGCCGTTCCTGTTCCTGATGGGTTTCGTGCTGATGGGCAGCTTCGTCACCCTCTATAACTACGTGGGGTATCGGCTGATTGCCGCGCCGTTCAACTTGAGCCAGACGGAAATCGGCGCGATCTTCGTGGTGTACCTCACGGGCGTGGTGGCGTCGCCGTGGTCCGGAAAAATGGCCGATGTCTTCGGACGCGGCCGCGTGCTGATAGCGGCGCTCGCCTTGATGATCGCGGGCGTGGCGATGACATTGTCGACATCGTTGCCCATGGTGATCGTAGGAATTGCGTGCATGACCTTCGGATTCTTCGCCGGCCACGCGGTTGCAAGCGGCTGGGTTGGCCTGCTGGCAAAAGGTGCGAAAGGGCAGGCCGCCGCACTGTATTTGCTGGCCTATTACATTGGCTCAAGTGTGCTTGGTTCGTGGGGCGGCTATTTCTGGACCATCGATGGCTGGCGCGGCGTGACAGGTCTTGTCTTTGTATTGCTGGTTATCGGTTTGGGCGGCGCGGAATATTTGCGTCGACAAGAACGGCGGACAATCATTTAAATTCACGCGTGAAGGTATCGAAAGTTATTCGTAAATATCTTCATACAAGGGTTTTTCCGTATCTGCTTAAAAGATCGTCGCGCCAAGCCCCGTCAGGTAAGGCGAGCGATTATCGGCGCGCCGCTGTTGCGCAATGCAGCATGTTTAAAGCGAAAAGCGCGGCCTATACTCAAGTTGAACGTGCGACGTTCCACGCATTCAGGTGGACGCTGAGCACGGACGATGGGAGACGAGTATGACCACCTACTTCACGATCGGCGACTTCATTCTGATCATCCCGATGGCGCTCGCGGGGATTCTCTTTCTTGGAGCAGTTCCTTGCGCCACGCAGTTCCGCAAAAACACATTGCGCGTATTTGGCGCGCTGCTCGGCGTGCTTGTCGCGTTTTTGTTGGTCGAGGGATTACCGGCGCTTGTGTAGACGTCCGAAATTTCAAATCGCGCGGTAAATCGAAATCAATCGGTTGTCCGTGCACGCTGGACAGGAATTCGACGCTTTAAAAGCGTCGTTTCTGTGTTCCTGCTTAACTTCCCGTCTAACTCATTCGGGAATGTCCCATGCTCACGTTCCTCGTATCTGCCTGGAACGCTGACCGTTGATACGCCATCTTGAATGCCTTTGCGCATCCGTCCGTTCACGACGCGCGTAAATAGAGCCAGTCACTGTCCCAGTCGATGCCAATTCAGTTTCAAGATAAAAGGACATCGAGATTCCATGCCACTGCTCACTGTTGCCGTGATTGCATTTGTTGCGCTGATCGCCATTTTTTCAGCGGTCTGGGCGTGGCAGGTCAAATCGAAGAATGCCGGGATGATCGATCCCATCTGGGCCATGTCGCTCGGCCTGCTCGCGGTGTTCATCGCCGTATTCGCTCGGGGCGATCCGGATACGCGAGTTATCGTGGGAATTGGCGGGCTTGTGTGGGGCATGCGGCTTGGCGTTCATTTATGGAAACGCAATGCCGGCCACGACGAAGACCCGCGTTATCACAAGTTTCGCGTGCAGTGGGGAGCCAACGCCAACAAGAAAATGTTCTGGTTCTTCCAGTTGCAAGTCGTCATTTCGATGCTGCTTTCCATCGCGTTTTTTGTCCCCGCTTATCGCTTGACGCCGCCAAGCGGCATATGGGTTGCATTGGCGGTGCTGATTTGGGTTGTATCGATTGCGGGCGAAGCGCTGGCCGATCATCAATTGCGGATATTCAAGGCCGATCCGTCCAATCACGGCGAGGTATGCCGAGCGGGTTTATGGAGATATTCGCGTCATCCAAATTACTTCTTTGAATGCGTGCATTGGGTGGCGTACATTCCGCTCGCCGCTGGTAGTGGACCATGGATATTCGCCATGCTTTTGCCACCGGTTTTGATGGCGTGGCTCTTGATGAAAGTGTCGGGCGTGCCTATGGTGGAAGCGGAGTCGGCTAAAAAGCGCGCGGGATATGCCGATTACATGCGTACGACCAGCGCATTGATTCCGTGGCCGCCGCGTCAGCCATAAACAATAATAGCCAGGAGTATTTCATGAGCGACCTGTCATCCCAAGCGGCCATGCCACAGCCGCAAGAACAAAAAGCGCCTGCGGATAGCTGGCTGATCGACTGGTGCGAGCGCGGCCGGATTCCAGATGCCCTGGTGCGCCTGGGAATGCGCCGGCTAATGAGACAGCGTCTGCGCGATGAAGGCATAAACGATGGCGAAGCGCGGTCCAGGCGTTTTAATCGTTTAATCGATGAATTGCGCGCAAGCCCCATCGCGATAGAAACGCAGGCCGCCAATTCACAGCATTACGAAGTGCCGGCCGGTTTTTTTCACGCTCATCTGGGTGAGCATTTGAAGTATTCATGCTGTCTATACAGAACGGGTTCGGAAACGCTCGATCAGGCCGAAACCGCGATGCTCGAAGAATACGCCGTGCGCGCTCAACTCTACGATGGCCAGCGCATTCTCGACCTGGGTTGCGGCTGGGGATCGCTTTCATTGTGGCTGGCCGAAAAGTATCCGCGCTCGAAGATTGTCGCGCTGTCGAATTCACAGGGGCAACGCGAGTCCATTCAAGCGGCGGCGGCCGAGCGCGGCCTGGCGAACTTGAATGTGGTGACGGGCAATATCGTTGATTATGAGTTTGAGCCGGGATTGCTCGGCGAGGGCTTTGATCGTGTGCTGTCGATCGAGATGTTCGAGCACATGAAGAACTACCGGTTATTGCTGAGCAAGATTTCGGGCTGGATGCGCGAAGATGCCAAGCTTTTCGTGCATGTGTTCGCGCATCGGACGCTGGCTTATCACTTCGAGGTGAAGGACGGCAGCGACTGGATGTCGAAGTACTTTTTCACCGGCGGAACCATGCCATCGGAATCCTTGTTGCTGCATTTTCAGGATGATCTGACGATCGACCGGCAATGGTGGCTGAGCGGCACGCATTACGAGAGGACCGCGAATCACTGGCTTGAGAATCTCGATGCGGCACGCGATGAGCTGATGCCGCTGCTGGTTCAGACGTACGGCGCGGCCGATGCGCCGGTGTGGTTCCAGCGCTGGCGCATGTTTTATATGGCCGTTGCCGAATTGTTTGGCTATGCGAAGGGCATTGAATGGGGCATCGCGCATTATCGGTTTACCCGGCGAAGCGTGTAGCAAGTCAACGCGCGGCGATCAGCGTCGGCCGCTTGTTGAACCACGGCCGCGCCGCTTCCAGTTGCGCGGCCAGCGTGAACAACGCGGCGTCCCCGTTGCGCCGCCCGGCGAACTGCACGCCAATTGGCAAGCCGCGCGCGTTCCAGTACAGCGGCACGGACATCGCGGGCTGGCCGGTAAAGTTGAAAAGCTCGGTGCAACCGGCCCAGTCGAACGCCTTCTTTGCCGATACCGCCAACATTCTCCGCAGCAACGATTCCACCGGAACCGCCGTCAACAGACCCATCTGAAAACGCTCGAATTGCGTTGGCTGCTTCGCGCCGATCTTGAACGGCGCGGCGGCGAGCGTGGGCGTGAGCAGCACGTCGTAGCGCGTCATCAGCGCGTCCATCTTCGCCGTGATCTGACGCTGCAACTCGAGCGCTGCCGGCAGATCCTTCTCGCCGATCGAGCGGCCAATATGCGCCATTGCCCACGACGCAATCTCGAACTCGCAGCGCTTCGGTTTCTGCCCGCTGATCTTGTCGGCTTGCAGCACGATTTCTTCGGCCAGCACCGACCACATCACCAGGAACGCGTGCGCGATGGCATCGAAATCAAGCCCGAACGACGCCGGTTCAACGTGATGACCCAGCGATTCGACGAGCTTGCCGGCATCGTCGAGCGCGGCTTTTACGTCCGCCGATAACCCCGCCGCCAGTTGCGGCTCGGCCATATAGCCAATGCGTAAAGGCGTGCACGGCTCGCTGAGCGCACGGGAAAACGCGCCGGCATGTCCTGAGGACGTGAGGTCGAGCAGCATCGCGCTATCGCGCACACTGCGCGACACGGCATGATCCACCGATAGAACTCCGGGCGCCGGCAGCGGTTGCGGCTGGACGTCGTTGGACGGCTTGAAGCCGAACAAACCACAACACGACGCCGGAATGCGGATCGAGCCGCCGCCATCGGCTGCATGAGCGAGCGGCACGACACCGCCCGCCACGGCCGCCGCCGCGCCGCCGCTGGAACCGCCCGGCGTGTAGTCGAGTCCCCAAGGGTTGCGCGCCGGGCCGAACAGATCGGGTTCTGTGTACGGCATCTGGCCAATTTCCGGCGTGTTCGTCTTGCCAAAGATATTGAGTCCGGCGGCTTTCGAGCGCGCGACGATGGGCGAATCTTCCTGCGGAATGTAGTGCTGGAAATGGCGGCTGCCCATGGACATGCGCAAGCCCGCGACCGGCGCGCCAAGATCCTTGATGAGGTAGGGAACGCCCGCGAGCGGACCGTCGCCGAACGAGTTGGCGCCGTCGCGCACTGAGCGGCTCGCGCGATTGCGGGCCGCCTGATAATCCTTCAGCACGATGGCGTTGATCGCCGGATTGACCGCTTCCGCGCGCGCGATGGCGGTATCGATCAGTTCGCGCGCGCTTACCTGGCCCGTGTGCACAAGCTCCGCCAGGCCGATGGCGTCATAGTCGAGATACTCGGACTGCACGGTTTCCCCTTGTATTTTTGTTCCGTCTTCGTCAGGCGGCCGTGCAGTCCAGGGCGCCACTCGCGCCGTGTTACGAATGCTCGCCGAGGAACGTCAGCGTGCGGCCGTGCGCAAGCGCCGCTGCCTTCTGATTGTACGACGCGCGATCCGTGCAGTTGAAGCCGTGATCCGCGCCCGGGTACGTGAAGACCTGCGCGTCCTTGCCGGCGAAGCGCTGCTTCACGGCGTCGACTGCGTCGGCGGGAATGTGCGCGTCGAGTTCGCCGTAGTGGAACTGGATCGGCGCCTTGACGTTATCGGCCTGGTCGAGTTGCGTGTGAATGCCGCCGCCGTAGTAGGCCACGGCGATATCGAACGAACCCTTCGCCGCCGATAAATACGCAAGGCGCCCGCCCAGGCAAAAGCCCACGGCCGCGACCTTGCCGGTCACTTCCGGCAGGGCGCGCAATGCATCGGCGGCGGCGCTGACGTCGGCGACTGCCAGATTGAGGTCGAACTTGCCGAGCAGTTCCATGGCCTTGTCGCGATCCGCGCCGTCATAGCCGAGCTCCACGCGCGGCTGGATGCGCCAGAAGATGTCTGGGGCAAGCGTCACGTAGCCATCGGCGGCGTACTGGTCGGCCACGGCGCGGATATGCGAATTCACGCCGAAAATTTCCTGGATGATCACCACGCCCGGGCCTTTGCCTGCCTTGGGCAACGCGAGATAGCCCTGGAAGCTGTCGCCATTGGCGGGGATGTCGATCCATCGGGATGAGACGGTCATAGTGAAGCTCCTGACTGGATGCCTGAATAGTCAAGCGTAGTAGGCGGCGAAAACCAAGCCGGAAAACGAGTGAAAAACGCAGCATGGCAGTGTGCCACCATTCCATGCGGCTTGCTCGCGGAGGGCCGCCCTGTAACGCGTCTGTAGGAATCGGCCCGAGAAATTGGCTTGACCGGGCTGCGGTTTGGAACGCTCTAGAGTTAATGTTCTTTTAGGTGCCTGAATCGATACGATTCATATAGGCGGATATTATCGGCACTATCCGATAAAACCAGCCGGCGCCCGCGCCCGGGTCAACCGGCAAACCGCCCGCTCTCTGAAGAACCGCATGAACAGGACGTTTGCGCACTGCACCAGCACATTTCCAGTCGCTTCTCAACTATTCTCTTATTAGTAGCAACACCACTATCCTAAAAAACTTCCCCAAATTAATTTGACAACCCTACACTTGCGCGCAGTACGGATGACGGCTGTCAAAAACGGCTGGCTGAAGGACTTGCCAAGTGCATGACGATGCATCCGGCGTGGTCGTCCACGGGGCTGAACCACCGTGATGAAAGGCGGGGCACAGGGCGACACCGTTGTTTTTGGGACCGAAACTGGAGACTTACATGAACACCAAGCTTCACAAACTGTTGCCGATCAGCGCCGCAGCGCTGCTGTTCGCCTCGATGGCAACATCCGCTACGGCTGACGAGGTCGTCAAGATCGGCCACGTTGCACCGCTGACCGGCGGTATTGCTCACCTGGGCAAGGACAACGAAAACGGCGCGCGCCTCGCAGTTGAAGAAATCAATGCCAAGGGTCTGACGATCGGCGGCCAGAAGATCACGCTTCAACTCGATCCGCAAGATGACGCGGGCGACCCGCGCACGGCAACGCAAGTTGCCCAGAAGCTGGTCGACGACAAGGTCGTTGGCGTGGTCGGTCACTTGAACTCCGGCACGAGTATCCCGGCGTCGAAGATCTACAGCGACGCGGGCATTGTCCAGATCTCGCCGTCGGCTACCAACCCGACCTACACGCAGCAAGGTTTCAAGACCACGTATCGCGTGGTTGCGACCGACGCCCAGCAAGGTCCGGCGCTCGCCAACTTCGCCGCGAAGACGATGAAGATGAAGAGCGTGGCGATTGTCGACGACTCGACGGCTTATGGCCAGGGTCTCGCGAACGAATTTGAAAAGACCGCCAAGTCGCTCGGCCTGAACGTGATGTCGCACGACGCGACCAACGACAAGGCTGTCGACTTCCGCGCCATCTTGACGAAGATCAAGGGTGAGAATCCTGACGCGGTGATGTACGGCGGCATGGACGCAACCGGCGGCCCGTTCGCGAAGCAAGCCAAGCAACTCGGCCTGCGCGCGAAGGTTCTGGCGGGTGACGGCGTATGTACGGAAAAGCTGGCCGACCTGGCAGGCGACGCGGCTGACAACGTAGTCTGCTCGGAAGCCGGCATGGCGCTCGAGAAGATGGAAGGCGGCCCGGCGTTCGCGGCCAAGTTCCAGAAGCGTTTTGGCGCGCCGATCCAGATCTACGCGCCGTTCACGTATGACGCGGTGTACATCATTGTCGATGCAATGAAGCGCGCCAACTCGACCGATCCGGCGAAGATCGTTGCGGCAATGCCGAATACGGATTACAAGGGCGTGATCGGCGAAACGACCTTCGACTCGAAGGGCGACCTGAAGCACGGCGTGATCTCGCTGTACGACTACAAGGCAGGCAAGAAGACGCTGCTGGACGTGGTCAAGATGTAATCTGGCGGGCGGCGTGGTTGATCGCTTGATTTCGATCTGTTGATCGCGCCGCCGTCGAAGTTCGCAGATGTTGAAAACGCGCTGATCGCAAGGTCAGCGCGTTTTTTTATAGCTTGAGCTGCTTCATTATCCTCGGCCCCACGAGCGCGATCAGCGCCGCGCACGCGGCCACCACCGACAACCCGATCGGCAAGGTGCTGATTTGCGCCACGCCGCCGATCAGCACCGGCCCGAACAGCAAGCCGAAGTAAGCCAGCCCGGCGACCTGCGCCAGCCCCTCAGCCGGGCTTACGCCATCCACGCGCGCCGCTGCTGCGAACAGAACCGGCATCATATTGGCGAGTCCCAGGCCCATCAGGGTGAAGCCGGCCATTGTGACCAGCGCACTCGGTACGACGAGCGCCGCCACCATGCCGATGAACGCCAGCGCCGCGCTCGCAAATATCAATTGCGGCGCGCCGAAGCGGGCGCGCACGGCGTCGCCGCCGAAACGTCCTGCCGCCATGCCGCCTGTAAAGGCTGCGTACGCCGCGCTCGAAAGCGCCGGCGTTGCCAGCACGACGTCGCGCATATACACGGTCGCCCAGTCGTACATCGCGCCTTCGGCAATCAACGCAATCAACGCCAGAGCGCCGAGCGCCCACAAGGCCCGCGAGCGCCATCGATTCGACGACGATCCGCCATGTGCGCTGGCGGCGTGGGGAACATGCGGCAGCACATTGGGCATCGACACAAGCAGCACAACCAGGCTCACCGCGCACGCGAGAGCGAGATGCGCAACCGGCGGCAGGCCGTGCGCAAGCATCGCGCCGCCGGCAGCAGCGCCCGCCATACCGCCAACGCTGAACATGCCGTGCAGCGACGACATGATCGGGCGCTCCAGCGCCTCCTCGACCGCGCTCGCTTCGGCGTTCATGGCGACGTCGAGCGTGGCCATGCTGAAGCCAAACAGCGCCAGCACGAGAACGAGAAGCCAGTAAGACGGCGCCAAGAGAATCAGCGACCCGAACACCGTCATGCCGATCCCGCCCGCAAGACACGCGCGGCGCGTGCCCACGCGGCTGATCCACGGCCCGTTGGTGAGCATTGCGATGATCGAACCGGCCGCAACCGCCAGCAACGCGATGGACAGCGCGCCTGGGCTCAGGTGAAACTTGTCGCGCACGGTGGGAACATGAACGCCCCACGACGCGTATAACATTCCCGCGATAAAAAACACGGCCATGGTGGCGTATCGGGCGCGCTCGCGCTTTGCGACCGGCAGCCGCCGATGCACGGCTTGCACGGCGTCCCGGCCGGTTGCATTGGCGCTGCAAACTGATTCGGACACTGAAATTGCTCTCTCGTTATTTTTCGTTTTGAAAGCCGGGTCAAAGCGTATGGATGCGGTTTTCGCCCGGCGAAGATTTCGATTCTATAGAACGGTTCCGCGCCCTGCATGTCTGCTGCATTAAGATTCCAGAGGTAGGTCCGCCATCTTTAGCTCCGTTGCTCTGTTGTGAGGTTCGCCTTGAATATCCCGTCGCACGCGCCGTTGCACCTCCTGCATCAAGCGCCCAATGGCACGCTTGCCACGCATTCCCGCGAGCCGCATGGCTATCCGTATCCCACGGCATTACCGTTTGCGCCCACGGCCGGACACGTGCCCATGGTTTTGATCAGCCATCTGGCCGAACACACGCGAAATCTGCAGTCCGACGCGCGGGCCGGTTTCCTGATCGCGCATTCATCCTCCAATGCGGTTCTCGAAGGCCAGCGTCTTACCATGCTCGGTTCGTTTTCTCCCGCACCCGCCGATTCCGTGACTCAATTGTCGCAGCGTTATCTGCGATATCACCCCGATGCCGCCCGATACCTCGAACTCGGTGACTTCACTTTCTGGGTGATGTCTATTGAGCGCATGCGTTATATAGGTGGCTTTGGCGCGATGGGCTGGCTGGATGGAAGCGTGCTTGACGAGCTTGAGCCATTATCGGAACAAAGTGAATCGGAATTGCTGGCATTATTTTCCGATTCATCTGAAAGACCGCAGGAACTTGAACTACTTGGAGTCGACAAATACGGTTGTGACCTCAGAAGCTCAGGAGTGCGCAATCGTTTCACCTTCGATAAACCGAAAGAGACGCAAGCCGAATTGAACGCAGCGCTAATTGATTGTATTGAACGGCATAGGTGATTGTCTGAAGGGCCGAACAACATTCATGTGCATTTATGTCGCGCGATTACAAAATGTGAGCGCGGTGTGAAGGGTTTTCTGCGAAACCTTTCATCAAATGGAAGTTCGAGGCGACACATTTTAACAGTATTCTCATTTTGTGAAAGATTTTCCGGATTCATTCAAAGATGTAAGTAGGATGAATGGAAGACTTTGCACCATTTAAAGAATCGCACCAAATGTTACGCACGCCCGTTCGGCTGAACTGATTTAAATCGAATGTGTTGAAACGCGCATAAAGCCGTGGTTGTGTTAATCTGCGTTCTATTGAGAGGCTTTACAATATATCCCAAGCGGGCGCTTGACTCGTACACTGCAAACCAAAGGAAAACACCATGCCGTCTTACAAGGAACTTCTCGCACAGCGCGAGAATCTCGAACGACAAATCGAAGAAGCGAAGTCGCGGGAATATGCTGAAGTTCTCAATGAAATCAAGCAGAAAATGACCGACTACGGAATTACGCTTGCCGAACTGGCGGGCGGTCGCGGCGGTAAGAATCTGAAAAACGCTGCACGTCCTCGTGCAGGCGTGGCGCCGAAGTATCGTGATCCGGACAGCGGCAGCACTTGGTCGGGCCGTGGCAAGCCGCCAAAGTGGATTGCCGGGCAAGAGCGCGACAACTTCTTGATCCAGAAATAAGTCTTTCCATATTAAAAAAGCCGCATGCGTAAAGCAGTGCGGCTTTTTTTGTATCTGATCTGCTAATGAAAGCGTCGAGCGAGTGCTTCGAGTTTGAGTGAGAACGCGTCCCGTTTCTTTTAAATCGATGATTTAAAAGGATTTTATTGCGGCGAGACCGCCTGTTGAAGGGACATCTTGGTAAGATTACTCATGCCAGGACTTTGAGCAATGAAATGTCTCTCTCGACAGCACGCACCGCCGACCGGCAGGAGGTGGCGCGTAAAACCACTTTCACCAGCATCGCGCTGAATAGCGTGTTGATGGCTGCGCAGATTGTCGTAGGCGTATTCGCGCATTCACAGGCGCTTATTGCCGACGGTGTTCATTCGCTGGCCGATTTGGTGTCCGATTTCGTTGTCCTTCTGGCTAACAAAAAGAGTGCGGCGGCGCCCGATCAGGATCATAACTACGGTCACAGCCGTTATGAAACAGTTGCTTCATTATTTCTCGGCGCGTTGTTAATCGCGGTCGGGATCGGCATGTTATGGCGGGCGGGCGAACGTATCACCAATCTTCAAGACATTCCCGAAGTTCATGTAAGCGCACTGGTTGTCGCGGTCATCGTTCTTGTTTCCAAAGAAGCTTTATTTCGTTATATGTTGCGCGCGGCCGAGCGTGTCCGATCCGCCATGCTAATTGCAAATGCGTGGCACGCGCGTTCGGACGCGGCGTCTTCGCTGGTCGTGGCAATCGGGATTATCGGCAGCATGGCGGGTTGGCGCCTGCTTGATCCGATCGCGGCGGCAATCGTGGGATTTATGGTGGCCCGAATGGGTTGGACTTTCGGATGGGACGCGTTGCAGGATTTGTCCGATCGCGCTTTGGATCAGGCTGAAACAGCGAAATTGCGTACATTGTTAATGGAAACCCCGGGTGTGCGCGACGTGCACGAATTGCGCACACGAAAAATGGGTGACCTCGCTATTGTCGATGCCCATATTCTGGTCGATCCGCTGATTTCGGTTTCGGAGGGCCACTACATTGCGGAATCCGCGCGTGCGAGCTTATTGATGAGTAATCGCGTGGTCGACGCGCTGATTCACGTGGATCCGGAAAACGACGACATTAGCCCGGTCTCATCGCGATTGCCAACGCGTTTGGCGGCGACCGGCGCCGTGCGCGTGGCACTGAGCGCGCAGGAGATTGGTTTCGATCATCTGAATCTGCATTATCTGAGCAGCGGATTTGAAATCGATGTGCTGCTTCCCGCCAATTTGAGCAACGACCAACTCACGAAACTCAGGCAAGTCGATTTCAACGCACTCAAGCAAAAACTTGGCGCACGCCGAATTCGCCTTGCGAAGAGTTTGCAGCCAGAGCTATCGGCGCCCGAGAAGGCGCATGCGGCCGACTTTCGGGCCGATTGACGCGTTGCCCATGCCTCCTACCGGCCGAGCGTGGCCGCGAGTACCGGTGCGATGCGCGACTACAGATTCAGAGCGGCAATTGGGTGTCGAATTTGATTTCACGCAGTACCACGCTGGTCCGTACTTGCGCTACGGCTGGAATCTTGAAAATGCGATCATGCAGAAATGCGTCATACGACTTGATGTCCGGCGCGACGATTTTCAGAATGTAATCGGCTTCGCCTGTGGTGCTGTAGCACTCGGTTACTTCGGGGCACGTAGTGATTTCGCGTTCGAATTGCTCGACGCCGCCCTCGGTATGACGTGTCAGATGGATATGCGCGAGCGCGCAGACGTGCAGACCAAGCTTCTCTCGATCCAGCAGCGCCGTATAGCGCTGAATCACGCCCGATTGCTCCATATCCTTGATGCGCCGCCAGCAAGGTGTGCTGGACAGCCCCACTTGGTCGGATATTTCTTGAACCGAACGGCGGGCGTCCAATTGCAGGAGACGCAGGATTTTTTGTGAGAACGTATCGAGAGTCAACTGCGCCTCCTTTCGGCCGTTACCAACTCCAATAGTAGAGGCGGCAGAAAGGATGCGCAATCTCAAACGCCAGTCGTGAGCAATATTCCCTAACTCACTGCCCGGACTGCGCGTTTTGTCCTTCGTCGTCGTTGCTGCCGGACGTTTCGCCCGCGGTTTTCAGCGATGCCCGTGTGGCTCGCTGCGCGCGCAATTCAGCCAGCATGTTGCAGAAGAGCGCGCCCTGTTCTACAGCATCGTCCAGCGCCACGTGGGTGTGAGGGAGTTCGTCGAACCAATGCTTCGGCAAGCGCGGCTTGATGGCTTTCCGATAGGGAAGATCGGTAAGCGCAAAAGCAAGCGTCTTGATGTCGAGCGCCGACCACGAGAACGGGCAGCGTTCAGCAAAGCGCATCATGTACCAAAACATGTAGGTGAAGTCGAACCCCGCCGGGTAAGCAACGAACACAGGCTTGCCGGGTAACGCCTCGACCCATTTCACATACGCCTGCATCGCCGCGAGCGGTTGCTGCAAGTCTGTCCGGCACGCGGCCCACGCCTCAGGCTGCGTTTTCCACCATGCGGCCTGAACAGGGTGCGGCGCGGCGCCCTCAAGCGTTTCGAGATTGGCCGAAAACGTGCCGATCAGTTCCTTGTGTTCCGTATAAGCCGCCGATGCAAAACTGAGCATGGAATGAGGCCCTGGGATAGGTCCGTCCGCTTCCACGTCTGTGCTGACATAGATTTCGGGGATCACAGCATTCATGCGGTTTTCCTGTCGCCGACATAAGGATTCGTCCGGCGTTCGTGGCCAATGGTTGAAGTGGGACCGTGACCCGGCACGAACGTCACGTCGTCGCCGAGCGGCCAGAGTTTTTCCTGAACCGAGCGCACCAGGTCCGCATGATTGCCACGCGGAAAATCCGTTCGCCCTATTGATCCCGCGAAGAGGACATCGCCTACCAGCGCAAGCCGGTTTGCTCGACTGAAGAACACGACATGACCCGGAGTGTGGCCGGGACAGTGATAGACCTCCATGACCTCTTCGCCGAACTGCACCGAATCGCCTTCTTGCAGCCAACGTTCCGTTGTGAAGGCGTGTGCCTCACCGAAGCCGAAACGTCTGGTTTGCTCGGGCAACTGGTCGATCAAAAAAGCATCTTCCTTGTGAGGTCCATGAATTCCGACGCCAAAGTGATCGGCAATTGCCTTCGCACCTCCGCAATGATCGAGATGGCCGTGGGTAAGCAGCACCTTCTCCACGGTCACATTAAGCGTGGCGACCGCCTCAATGATTTGATCAATATCACCGCCCGGATCCACGATCGCCGCGCGCCGGGTTGCCTCGCACACAACAATGGAGCAGTTCTGCTGAAACGGTGTCACGGGAATCAGGGTGACCTTCATAGGTGGCGACCGGGCGCGTGTAAAACGTTCATTGTAACGGGCGCAAACCGGGGCTGCGCCGCCGCACTTTGCGCTAGCCGAACGGATAAGATGTTGCCTAAAAAACGAGCAATTTACGTAATTTTTACGTTTGTCGAGAGAATAAGTAACAAATTGTGCGCAGACAGAGGACCCGCAGTCGTCTTTAGGTATAATCCGCTTAGTTGTGCATGGTTTGAGCATGCCATCAATGGGCAGCTAAGAAGCGCCAACAGCGTTTTTTACAACTGCCATCAAGTACGCAGTTCGAAGCATCTGCTTTGAAATCGCAATCAAGCGTCGATCCGTTCGACGCACACGTCTTGTCCAGCCGGGTGCGATGTACCCGCCAACGGCCATAGCTGCCGTAATGCTGGATGGGGCCTACGCCGCCGTTCCTGTGCAGTTCATCGCGCAAGAGCGTGTTTGCCACGTTCGATGGCGGCATGTGGGGTCTGGTCAGGCTGCCGGGGACAGGTTGCGCCAGACGTGAAAAATAACCGGGCATTTGCGGCGAGGTACGCCGTTCCCGTGGATAAGCACGTCGTTCGAATTTGCGAGCGATGTTTGCTGTCGCGTGGAAAGCCTTGAGCCGCCTAGTGCTGTCCGAAAATTGTCGGATGGAAGGGCGGCTCGAACCGTTGATTACACGTCTATGAATTTACGACTCACTCGGCATCTCGGGAGTCTTTTTGTCGCAGCAATCCTGACGGGTTGCGCGATGCCACCGACCGGTGGTGACCAGGCCAGCGCCCTGAAAACCGGAGCGCAGGTCGCTGGCAGCACGGCAACTCCGAAGTTCAGCTCCGCTCGCGTCTCGGCACCCCTTGCTTACGATTCCCAACTGAACTCGGTTCCTTCGGCGACCAGCAAGTCGTCCGATGCATCGACGCTTGCCAACGCGGAGCCGATCACTGCGGGTCCGAACATCGGTGAATTCGAGCAGCAGGGCCGCGCGTCCTGGTACGGCCGTGGCTTTCATGGCCGCAAGACCGCCAGCGGCGAACGTTATGACATGCACGCAATGACCGCGGCGCATCGCACCTTGCCGCTCGCGTCATGGGTTCGTGTGACGAATGAAAGCAATCAAAAGTCGGTGGTCGTCAAGATCAACGACCGTGGTCCGTACGTGGGCAACCGCGTGATTGATCTGTCCTATGCCGCTGCCGCTGCTCTCGGCATGCGCAGTTCCGGTGTTGGAAAAGTGAAGATCGAAGGCTTGACGCAGCAGGAAGCGCGGTTGGCACGCGAACAATCGCTCGCGTCCATTTCGACGACTGATTAAGCAGCGTTATGCTTTGAGCAGAACCCAAAACGGGCCGTTTTCCACGGCCCGTTTTTTTATTTCACCACCCTCAGAAGCGTTATTCGCGTTCATCTTTCTTGCGGTTGCGTGCCTTATCCATGGCGAGCGCGCGCGTGTACAGCACGTTGCGCGATGTGCCCGTCAACGTGGCCGCCAGCCGCGCTGCGCTACTTACCGATAGTTCTTCCAGCAAAGTCTCGAGCAACGCATCGTGCGCGTTCTCGGCGGCTTCCTGGTGCGGCGCGCCTTCCACCACCAATACGAATTCACCGCGTTGCCGGTTGGCATCGGCGGCTAACCACGTTGGCCCTTCGGCCAGGGTGCATTGATGGACGCTCTCATGTAACTTGGTCAGCTCACGGGCAATCAGCAACTTCCGGTGGCCACCGAACACGCGTTCAAGGGCCTGCACCGTTTCCACTATCCGATGCGGCGCCTCATAGAAGACGAGTGCGGACGCGTGCGTGAGCAACGACTGCAACTGCGTGTCGCGCTGGCGGGTCTTGGTTGCAAGGAAGCCGATGAACGAAAACGTGTGAACCCACGCGCCGGCTACGCTCAACGCAGTCGTAAGCGCGCTTGCGCCCGGCAACGGAATGACTGGAAAACCGGCTTCGCGCACGGCGTCGACGAGTTTTGCGCCTGGATCCGATATGCCTGGCGTTCCGGCATCGGAGACACATGCAATGCGTTCGCCGTTCCGCAGATGCGCGATCACATGCTCGGCGGCAGTGCGTTCGTTGTGTTCGTGTACAGCGATTGTCGGCTTCGAAATGCCGTAGCGCGAAAGCAGTTGCGACGTATTGCGCGTGTCTTCCGCGGCCACCCGGTCGACCAGCCCAAGCACGTGCAGCGCGCGCACCGTGATGTCCGCGACATTGCCGATAGGCGTCGCGACAATATAGAGCGCGCCAGCCGGAAACTGCTGGCCATGGGCCAGTTCGGAGAGTGGAGTCATGAGGGCGGGTGGCAGGCGAAGAGCGTCATTGTGCCATGCGCAGCGAGACAACTTTTTTGGGGGCGGAGTGTCGAAAACAATCGGAGACGCGTTCGAGCAGCGCTCGCTGGAATATCTGCAACGCCAGCGGCTGCGCTTTGTCGCGCGCAACTTCGTGTGTCGCGGTGGCGAGATCGACCTTGTGATGCGCGAGATCGGCAGCACGCGGGCGCTCGTATTCGTGGAAGTGCGCGCGCGACGAAGCCGCCAGTTTGCTGCTGCTGCGGCGAGTATCGGTGCGCATAAGCAGCGGCGGCTCGTGCTTGCCGCGCAGCATTATCTGATGACGTGGCGAGGTGCGCTGCCCGCGTGCCGCTTTGATGTCATTGCCTTCGACGCGGGCCGGATAGTCTGGTTACGCGATGCTTTTCGTGCCGACTGCTGGTGAAGCCTGCTTACATCTTTAGGTGATGCGGACAACGAGTGCGGTAAACTGCGCGGAGCTTGGGGCAATGGTGGATTGGCGCAAAGAGGCGCTGGGACACAGGGCTCGCAAATCGCTGAAGCAATCCATCACTGAACCACCGCGCTTAGTTGCGGCCGATAACCGAGAGTCGATGTCTGTCGAACGTATCCAGCAGCATTTCCGCGAAAACGCGGCCGTCCAGCGCGAAGCAATCGACACGCTTGCGTTCCCCATTGCCGCTGCCATCGACGTGTTGTTCGGCGCCCTTGCCAATGGTTCGCGCATTCTCGCGTGTGGTAACGGCGGCTCGGCGGCCAACGCGCAGCGGCTCGCCGCCACGCTTGTTGGTCATTTCGAGCGCGAGCGGCCGGGTTTGCCCGCCATTTCGCTCGACGCAAACGCGCTGACGCTGACGGCCATCGGGAACAGTTCCGCGTTTGAAGAGATCTACTCGAAGCAAGTGCGGGCGCTTGGCCAGGCGGGTGACGTGCTGGTTGTCATCTCGACTTCGGGCAACTCGGTCAACTTGCTGGCCGCAATCCAGGAAGCGCATGAGCGCGAGATGTTCGTCATTGCGCTGACTGGTGGTGGAGGCGGCGTGATCAGCGAAGTGCTCGCCGATACCGACATCCAAATCTGCGTGCCGTCCGAGCGGGCGGCGCGAATCCAGGAAGTCCATCTGTTAACCATTCATTGCCTGTGCGATGGCATCGACGCGATGCTGTTGGGCGACGAATGATCTCAAGGGGAACGAGTTGATGAACACGACACGCGTCAAATCGACGCTTGCCAAGGCCACGTTGCTGGCTGGACTGATATCGGGCGTCGCGCTGAGCATGCAGGGTTGCGCGCTTCTTGCCATCGGCGCGGTGGGTGGCGCGGTTGGCGGCGGCACGCTGGTCGCAACCGACCGGCGCACGCTCGGCGCGCAAACCGAGGATCGCGAGATCCAGGTCAAAGCGAAGTCCCGCATTGGCGAAAGCCTGCCCGATCAGGCGCACGTAAGCGTGACCGTGTTCAACCGGCGTGTGCTGCTGACCGGCGAAGTGCCCGCCGAGCAATGGAAGCAAAAGGCCGAGGAAGTCGTGCGTAACATCAACAATGTAAACAGCATCGTGAACGAGCTTGCTGTTCAGGGAGCAAGTTCGTTGTCGTCGCGGACCAACGACGCTTATCTCGAAAGTCGCGTGAAGGGTGCGCTGGTTGGCGAGAAGGATCTGCGCGCGAATTTCTACAAGGTCGTGTGCGAGCGTAATACGGTCTATCTGATGGGACTTGTCACTCGCGATGAGGGCGCGGCCGGTGCGAATGTCGCGGCACAAGTGCCGGGCGTGGATCAGGTCGTGAAGGTGTTCCAGTACATCAAGCCGGAGGATGCGCAAGCGTTGTCGGCGGCGGCTGCGTCGGGCGCGAGCGCGCCGGTGGTCACGCCTATCGACGATAACCCGACGGTCGGCGCCGTTCCGGATTCGTCGGTGAGCTCGAAGCCGCTTGATGGAACGTCATCCGCGCCTGTGAAAAACTCGGACGTGCATCCGGGCAATCCTGCGCCGGCGGCAAAATGAAGCGGTGGTTTTTGGGGAGCGTGGCCGCTGCGGTTGTTCTGATTGTGGCGGCGCACGGTACTGTTGCTGCTGATATGCCAACGTCTGCTGTTTCTCCCGCCGATGCCATGAACATCGCGCGCAAGAATGCCTGCATGGGATGTCATGCGGTGGACCGGAAGCTTGTCGGGCCATCGTTTCAGCAGATTGCGGAGAAATACAAGGGCGACGCGAAGGCTCCGGCGCAGCTTGAAACCAAGGTGAGGGATGGCGGCAGCGGCGTGTGGGGCATGTTGCCCATGCCGTCTCATCGTTCGATGGACTCGGGTGATATCAAGAAGGTGGTTGGCTGGATTCTGGCTGGATCGCCTTCAAAGTAACGCATCGGTTTGCAGGGTCGGATGCTTGTCAGACGATCCTTAGGCTGTGCTAGAATCTTTTCCACGATGGGGGGGTAGCTCAGCTGGGAGAGCGTCGCGTTCGCAATGCGAAGGTCGGGAGTTCGATCCTCCTCCTCTCCACCAAGGAATTCATAAGTGTTCAAACGCCTTTAAGCAAAAGCCGTATTTTTGCAGCAAGGATAGTCTTGACTCACGAAGTGCAACGATATCCTTTCCGACTAAGCCGACCTAGGGTCGGCTTCGTTGTTTCTGGACGTCGGCCGTAGCGGTCTGTTTGTCCCGACCAAGCGAATAGGGTGCCGCTAAAAAGCATCGGCCTTCTTTGCACGGGAACTGAAATGAGTCACCGGTAGTTGCCCCTTCCAACGAGAGACCTTAACGGTCAATTACATCTGCCCAGTTCTGCCCAGCGTAGAAAACGCACGCGGCGCTGTTGAACAACGCAACGGACTCGCGAAACGCAGATTAAAGTCGCGCACGCTCCAACACTAAACAATGTTGCGATAAATACCCGCGGCACGGTAACTGCTCCCATCATGCTCAAGCAGGCGATGACCGTCTGTGGCTGAATTCCATTCCAATCAAGGAGGGACGGATCATGAACAAGGCAATGAGTATGCTAATCGCGGCCGTCGCCGCACTTGCGCTGTCGGGAAGTGTTTATGCACAGGCGGGCGGCGGATCAGGTGGCGGCACGTCGGGCAGCACGGCCAGCCCGGCAAATCAGACGAATAGCGCAACAGGCGGGTACGGCACACCGGGCGCGACTAACTCGGACAGCGGCATGGGCAACCGGTCGCCGAATTCAGGTTTGCCGAGTAGCACGAACAGCAACACGACCTCTGGCTCCAGCGCGCCGCCCAAGAGCAACAATACTTTGGCCACGCCGAGCGTAGTATCGCCGGCCGCTGGCCAGTAATAGTTGCAAAGCTGACGCCCAGCCGTGAATAGTGGTAAGCGCAGGTCGAGAGCGACATGCGCTTACCTTGCATAGCGCTGTGGTAATTGCTACAAGTGCACAACTTTACGGCTGGTTTGCCTAAAGTCTTTACATCTCAATTATTGAGAAGTCGAGTCAGCGTTCTATCTTAAAACGCTGAAACGGCCATTAATCCCATTAATGAATTGCAACAACCGTTGAAAGCGATGGCTCCGCGATCATCGTATCGAATCTTCGATCCAATCAAAACCTTCCCTCAAGCCCCCGCCCCTTTCTTCCGAGTCACGATTGCGGTCTCGGACAAATCAATCTCGCGCATCAGCTTGTTAAGCGTTTCATCGTTGATAGCCTGACGTGTACGCAACTTAAGTAACTCCGCCCGCTCCGCACGCAACGCAGCCATTTTCAGCTTCGTTTCCACCATCTCGCTTTGTCGAGCGGCACGGCGGGACTCTTCTTCATCGCCGAGCCCTTCAAGACGCCGCCGATACAAACTCATCACGCGCGCCGTCGAATCCGCGCAGTGTGCCGCGCCGGTTTCATCCATTTGGCCAGTCAGATTTTCCTGCGCTGCGTCAATTGCGCGGATCGCTGCCTGCGCCGCGTGGCGACGCGCGATGCGCTCCTCGGCTGCGTGCGGATCGCCGCGGCGCTTGAGTCCATTGATCAACAACGGCAAGCCGATCACGCCGATCAGCAGCGACATCAAGATCGTGCCCGATGCAATGAAAATGGCAAGATCGCGTCCCGGCAACGCCGTCCCGTTTGGCAGAACCTCGGGCAAGGACAAGACGCCCGCGAGCGTGACCGCGCCCCGCACGCCGCCAATTGTCGTCATGGCAAGCGTGCGCGCGCCCGGCACCGCGTTCGCTACGCCGTGCTTCGCGGCGCCGCGGCTCGCGACCCAGCGCAGCACCCAGACCCACGCGAAGCGCAACCCGTAAAGCGCGATGACCACTGCTGCCACATACCCCAGCAGCAATCCGACTTGATAGAGACCATCGTGATGCGCCTCGATCAACGCGCGTCCAATGATGTGCGGAAACTGCAAGCCAAGCAGAATGAACACCATGCCGTTGAAAACAAATTCGATCATCGTCCAGGTGCTCGTCATGCGAATGCGCGACGCCGTCGGGACGATTTCACGCAGGCTCTGGAAGTTCATCATCATGCCGGCTGACACTGCCGCGAGAATGCCCGAGCAGCCAAGTTTCTCCGCGATCAGATAGGCCGCAAACGGAATGAGCAACGTAAGGATGACGCCGGCGGCAGGGTCATCGTCTTCGGACATCTTCACGATCCGCCGTGGAATGGTGGTCGCAAGCCAGCTGATCGCCGCGCCGATCACAAGGCCGCCGACGGCGATCACTACGAAACTGATCGATGCCGCCCGCAACGAGAACACGCCCGTCAGCGCGGCCGCGATGGCGAACTTCAGCGCGACGAGACCGGAGGCGTCGTTCATCAGCGCCTCCCCTTCGAGAATGTGCATCAGGTTCGCCGGAATGCGTCCTTTGCCCGCTATGCCGCTGAGCGCGACTGCATCCGTTGGAGACAACACTGCCGCGAGCGCGAACGCAACGGGCAAAGGCATGACAGGAATCATCACGTGGAGAAACCAGCCGAGCGCTCCCACCGTCATGAACACGAGGCCGAGCGCGAGCAGCAGGATCGCGCGTCGTTGCATGAAGAACTCGCGCTTCGGGATACGCCAGCCATCGGCGAACAAAAGCGGCGGGATGAAGAGCATCATGAAAAGCTCGGGATCGAACGTGACGTGCAAGCTGAAACCCGGCCACGCGAGGCATGCGCCAATTGCGATCTGGATCAGCGGCAAGGGCAATGTGAACGGCAGCTTGCTCGCAAGCGCGCTCGTGATGTAGCCGGACAACGCCACAGCCAGCATCAGGATGAGAACGGTGAAAACGATATCCATAGGTTCAGAGCAGTAGGCGCGCGGGTACTTCATCCCGACACGCTCTTGTGATAACAAAGGACCAAAGTTTATCTTGGACGTGTTTCTTGGGTCTGAACCAGGCTGAGACCGCAAAAACTGAAATGTGCACTGCGGTGGTGCGGATCGCACGCCGTTCCGTGTAGCAGGCGTCTCGCCTCGGTGCACATCGCCGTGAAAGATCGGCAAACCTGTGAGGGCGCGTGAGCACGGAGCTTGCTTTATCGAAAGAGACGGGACACGTAGATTCCCCGCTTAAAGATAATCGAGGGCAGTGTATGAAATCAGGATTCAAGGCGCGAGTGGAGCGAGTGGGAACGCAATCGATTGCGGTAATAAAAGAGGACGGAGTGCGAGAGGATGGAATGCGCGAACGGAAAACGCAGACGTGCATCCGCGCGGGGACGGCAAGATGGCAATAGCGAATCCGGAAAAGATCAAGCCAGTATCGCCACGCAATTTTGAATTGAGCGTGACGTCGGGGTTCGACCGCTATTCGGTCGAGCATGCGAATTTGACGCTGTCGAGCGTGTTTCAGCCGGTGTTCAGCCTTTCACACATGCGGGCAGTCGGCTACGAAGGGTTGTTGCGCGCACATGATGCGCTTGACCGCGTGGTGTCGCCGCTCGATGTGTTCGGCCAGGCCGCGCGCGTGGGCGAGGCAATGCAGCTCGATCGTCTGGCTCAGGCGCTGCATCTCGAGAATTTCAACGTGCTGGGCGCGCAGAATGAATGGCTGTTCCTGAACGTACATCCGGGCGCGTTGACCGAGCCGTATCACATGGCAGCGCTGTTGGCGAATCTCAAGCGGCTGAATATTGAGCCGCGGCGCGTGGTGCTCGAAGTGCTGGAGGATCGGGCGGACGACATCGAGAAACTCGCCGAAGCCGTGCAGCATTTTCGCGATCACGGCTTTCTGATCGCGCTCGATGACTTTGGCGCGGGGCATTCGAACATTGAACGGATCTGGCAACTGGATCCGGACATCGTCAAGCTGGATCGGGTGATGTTGTCGCATGCCGCGCAGTCGGCGCATACGCTACATGGAGCGAGCCATGCGAAGTATCGCCGGAACATGGAGGCCATCTTGTGCGGCGTCGTTTCGCTGCTGCACGAGGCGGGGAAGCTGGTGTTGATCGAAGGCGTGGAAACCGAGCACGAGGCGCAACTTGCGCTCGCAAGCGGCGCGGACTTCGTGCAGGGTTTTTTCTTCGGCCGGCCCAATCCGGGTCTCGCCGATGCGCCTCAGGCGCACACGTTGATGAGCGAACTGACTGAGCGGTTTCGCCTGCAGACCGAGGCAAAGGAGCGGCGCGTCGCGACCCGCCTGCAACCTTACGTGCGCGCTTTCGAACGCGCGGCCGAGCGTCTGGCCGCGGGGGAGCCGCTGGAGGAAGTCTGCTGGAATTTCCTCGCGCTCGATAACGCCGCACGATGTTTTCTGCTTGATGCCAATGGGCGGCAAGCAGGCCGGAACGTGGTGCTCCGGGCGGATCGAGCGGCACACGAGGCGCGACTGCTGCCGTTGATCGACGCACAGGGCGCGAACTGGCTGCGGCGGCCTTATTTCCGGGAAGCGCTTGGCGCGCCGGATCGCGTACATGTGACGAAGCCTTATTTATCGATCAATGAGGCGCTGCCTTGCGTGACGCTGTCGGTGGAGACGCGCATGGGCGGGCAACGGGTCGTGCTTTGCGGGGATATCGACTGGGAGCCAGTGGAGGACGAGTAAGTCGAGCCTTTACGAAACAGCCCGTGGGTGCGATCGGATCGCCCGCACGGGCTGTTTGATTTTCGGCTCACGCCTGTTTCACTTCGCCACCACGACCGGGATTCCCCTTAGCGCGCCAGCGCCCTTGACTTCATCCAGCGATGCCTTCACGTGGCGTCCCGTCTGAACCGTAATTCCCAGCTTCGCTGCCAAGTCGCGTTCGCGGCGCTTCACCATCGACAGATTCGCGAGCTTCACATGCCCGTATCCCCGAACGCGTTCGTGCATCAGCGCGAGCGTTTCGACATCCCTGGCGTTCTCCGGCGTCAGCGCCTTCAGCGCGCGTTGAATGGTGATTTCATAGTCGCCCGGAAGCTCGCGCTCCATCTTGCGTTCCAGCGACCGGCCGAACGGATCGAAAGCCGTACCCCGCAAGCCACGCACCTTCGATATCATGCCGAGCACCGGCCACAACCACTGCCCGAACGTCATCTTGCGCGGCGCACTGCCATTTTTCGCCTTCGATAAAACCGGCGGCGCCATATTGAATTTCACTGCAAAGTCCTTCCCCGCGGTTCCTTCGAACTGCGCTTCCAATGCCGCGCGGAACGCCGGGTCGGTATGAAGCCGCGCGACTTCGTATTCGTCTTTCACGGCGAGCAACTTATAAAACGTCGTGGCGACGGCGCGCGTCACGGCATCGTTTCCTGAGGAGGCAGCAGCCGAAACCAGCGACCGGTATCGCGTCACATAGTGCGAACCACCGTATGCCAGCAACCGCGCTTCGCGATCCGCGATCAATGCGTCAAGCGGCATTGCATTCATCTCGACACGGGGCGCAATTGCGGTTTTACGCAGTGATTCGAGCGCCTCGATATCCGCTGCGGCCAGGCGCCCGATGTTGAACGCGAGCGTGTTCATGGGCACAGCAACGTTGTTCAGCTCGATAGCGCGCATCAACGCCGCGTGCGACACGGGCACGAGCCCCAACTGCCATGCATAGCCCAGCATCAAGATATTCGCGCCGATGGTGTCGCCAAGAAAACGCGTCGCCAGCGCCTGGGCATCGCACGTGTTCATGCGCTCCGCGCCCGCCGCGTGCTGCATCTTTTCCAGCAAGGATCCGGCGTGAAGATTCGCGTCCGGATTCTGCACAAACGTGGCGTTGGGGATTGCGTGCGTGTTCACGACAATGCGTGTGCGCCCATGCCGGACAGTTTGCAAGGCATCGGCGCTTGCACCCACGACCATGTCGCACGCGAGCAGCACGTCGGCTTGCTGGGTATCGATGCGAACCTGGTTCAGCAAGGCATCGGTGGCGGCGAAGCGCACGAATGAAAGCACCGCGCCGCCTTTTTGCGCAAAGCCCATGAAATCGAGCACTGACGCGCTCTTGCCTTCAAGATGCGCCGCCATGCTGATGAGCGCGCCGACCGTCACCACGCCCGTGCCGCCAACGCCGGTAATCAGGATGTCGTATGGCGCGTTATCGAGTGTGAGCGTGGGTTCCTCCAGCGCATCGACGCGGGCCGCAAGCGCATCGGGATCGAAGCCGCTGCCGGCTGCCTTCCTGAGCTTCGCGCCTTCCAGCGTGACAAAGCTCGGGCAAAACCCATTCACGCATGAGTAGTCCTTGTTGCATGACGACTGGTCGATGCGCCGTTTGCGTCCGAGTTCGGTTTCAACCGGTTCCACCGACAAACAATTGCTCTGCACGCCACAATCGCCGCAGCCTTCGCACACGGCTTCGTTGATGAACAAGCGCTTGTCCGGATCGGGAAATTCGCCTTTCTTGCGGCGACGCCGCTTTTCCGCCGCGCAAGTCTGGTCGTAGATAAGGACCGTCACGCCTTGGATGTCCCGCAAACGGCGTTGGACGTCGTCGAGTTCGCTTCTGTGGTGGAACGTCGTGCCTTTTGGAAACTGATCGTGATGACCGTCGTATTTCTCGGGCTCGTCGCTGACCACGACCAGCGTCGCGATGCCTTCTGCTTCGACCTGCCGCGCGATTTGCGGCACGGAAATGCTGCCATCCACGGGCTGGCCGCCGGTCATCGCCACGGCGTCGTTGTACAGGATCTTGTACGTGATATTGGCCTTCGCCGCGACCGCTTGGCGAATAGCCAGAATTCCCGAATGAAAGTACGTGCCGTCGCCAAGGTTCTGGAAGACATGCGGCGTCTTCGTGAACATGGAGTGCGATGCCCAATCCACGCCTTCGCCGCCCATCTGGATCAGGCCGGTCGTGTCGCGCTCCATCCATGAGGCCATGAAGTGGCAGCCGATTCCAGCCTGCGCGATCGACCCTTCAGGCACTTTGGTGGATGTATTGTGCGGGCAGCCGGAGCAAAAATACGGCGTGCGTTTGACGGTATCGGCGGCATTGGAGAGGATTTGCGGTGCAACCAGGTCAACGACCCTGTCGCGCCGGTCCAGCGCCGGTTTGTGCCGTGCAAGCCACTCGGCGAAAACAGGCAGCACGCGCGACGGGCGCAATTCGCCTAGTGCGCTCAACAACGTGGCGCCATCCTGCGCGTTCTTGCCGATCACAATCGGCCGCGCGCCTTGTGTCCGGTTATACAAATGGTCCTTGATCTGCTGCTCGATCACCGGCCCTTTTTCTTCGATGACCAGCACTTCCGACAAGCCTTCCACGAACGTGTCGAGCCGCGTGGTTTCGAGCGGAAACGACAGACCCACCTTATAGATCCGCACGCCGGCGGCGTCGAGGTCAGCAACGCTCAAGTCGAGACGGCGCAACGTCTCCATCAAGTCAAGATGCGCCTTGCCGCACGTCACAATGCCAACGTTCGCGTGGCGGCTTGGGGCGATCCATTTGTCGATGGAATTGACGCGCGAGAAATAGCGCACCGCCTCGAGCTTCGCGGCGAGACGCGCTTCGATGGTCAGGCTCGGCAAATCGGGCCAGCGATTGTGCAATCCGCCTTCGGGCGCGACGAACCCTTCCGGCGCGGGGAAAATGGTCTGCAGCGCATCGAGGTCGACGGTCGAGCCGGATTCCACCGTCTCCGATATCGCCTTGTACCCCACCCACGCACCCGAGAAACGCGACAACGCCCAGCCGAAGAGACCGAATTCGAGCATATCGGCGATGTTCGATGGATTTACCACGGGCATGTGCCAGCCGATCATTGCCTGGTCGGACTGGTGCGGCATGGACGACGAAACGCAACCGTGATCGTCGCCAGCCACGACGAGCACGCCGCCGTGCGGCGACGAGCCGTATGCGTTGCCGTGCTTGAGCGCATCGCCGGCGCGATCGACGCCCGGACCCTTGCCATACCACATTGCAAACACGCCATCGACCGTGCGCTCGGAATCGGATTCGACCCGCTGCGTGCCTAGTACAGCCGTGCCGCCGAGTTCCTCATTGATTGCGGGAAGAAAGCGCACGTCGTGTGACGCTAGCAATTTCTTTGCTTTCCACAACTGCTGGTCGACCATGCCGAGCGGAGACCCGCGATAGCCGCTTACAAAACCGGCGGTGTTCAATCCGGCGGCGCGATCGAGTTGCCTTTGCATCAGGACGAGGCGGACCAGCGCCTGCGTTCCGGTGAGGAAAATTCGGCCCTGGCTTGCGTTGAGGTTATCGGTGAGTTGATAGGCGGCAAGCGGCGGATGTTCTGCAAAAGGCACACGCGCGTTCATGAAGTCTCCGGCGTTTTATCGTTGGATTTGAGGGATATCTTCATTCTTCCTCGACATAAACGGAGTTTTTTTGCGTTTATCAAGCCCATGCGCGCTTCAGCGCAATGAAACCGATCTTAATTGCCGCGGATGAGCAGAAAAAGCTGACCGAATGGCTAACGTGTGGTTAACCCGCACGGCAAAGCGTTCGGGAGCGGGTAATCTCAATGCTCTTGCTGCGGGACAATGCGGCGCCACGAAAAGGACCATTCGCTCATGAAGCTCTATTACTGGCCGAAAACACGCGCGTTTCGTGCGCTATGGATGCTTGAGGAATTAGGCGTGCCTTACGAGTTCGCTTACGTGAACATCCGCGCGGGCGAACAAAACGAGCCGGCGTTCTGTGCAGTGAATCCCATGTCGAAGCTGCCTGCGCTGGACGACAACGGCACTTGTGTTGCGGAGTCGGGCGCGGTGCTCCTCTATCTCGCCGATAAATACCCTCAATCCAACTTGGGCATTGCGTCCGGCGACCCGCTGCGCGGCCGTTTTCTTCAATGGATGTTTTTCACCGGCGCATGCCTGGAACCCGCGATGGCCGAAAAGATGATCGGGGCGCCGGGAAACAGCGTGAGTTTTGGCTGGGGCGATCTCGGCCGCGTGGAGAAGGCAATTGAGTCGGCGCTTGCGCATGGGCCGTGGCTGCTTGGCGAACGGTTCACAGCCGCCGATATCCTCGTTGCAAGCACGCTGCAGATTGCGTACATGGCAAAACTGATAGAGCCGGGCGGCGTGTTGTCCGAGTATGTCGAACGGGCGAGTGCACGCGAGGCGCACGAGCGCGCGGTATCGATTGATAAAGCAGAAGCGCAGAAAGCGGCGGCTGCGTCCAGGAGTTAAGGAAACGTCTTTGGCTTGGGGATTCCCGCGCCGGCTTCAATGTCAGCAACGGCTTGCACGTGCGCGGCGTCTATGGCGTCGGTTGGACTTGATAAACCATTGTCACCGCCGACGGTTTTCCACGACTGCACGGCCTTGTCGAGATGACGGATTTCGTATTCGGCATCCCAGCGCGTTCCCTGCAATTCAATGGGACGAACGTGGATGGAGTAAACGCCATAGAGAAAGAGTTGTTCCGACATGCTGAGTCTCCCGTCCAAACAGATCTAAACGGATTCAAACGGATTCAGGCAGAAAGGGCGGCATGGAAAATCCCGGGCCGCCGCACACGTTCAGAGTTCGATTTCGCCCAAGATCCGATGCGCGAGCGCGCGGGCCTCTTCAAGAGCCTCTTCTTCGGAAAGCGATGTGGCGGCGACATCGTAGGTTTTCGGCTCCGAATCCTCACCGTCCCCGCCGTCGTCCCGCACGAGCGTGACCACGCCCTGGAACTGACCGTCGTCCGTGGGACGAACGCCTATGGTCGCGGTGTAAATGCCTTTCGTGTAGATCGTGTCTTCCATGATGCGCTCCCGGCCGAAGGTTGAAATCGATGCTAGCACGCGTGTTTATCGCGCGTATTACCGTCTCGAGTTCACCAGGCAGGCGCACGTTTCAGGCCAGCAAATCCTCGACCTCTTCCAGTGAGGGCGAATGCGCGCCCGACATGCGGCAGGCTGCGGCGCCAGCGGCCAATGCAAAGCGCAGATGCTCGGGCCAGCCGCCCGGGCGCTTCATCAAGCTGTAAAGCAGGCCGCCGATGGACGCGTCGCCCGCGCCGACCGTATCGGCGACCTGGACTTTCGGCGGCGTTGCATTCCAGCTTTCTTCGCCGGCGTGCAGTGTTGCCTGTGCCGAGCCGCGCGTGACGAGCACGGTGGCTTGCGGATTCATCGCGCGGATTTTTGCGAGCGCGTCGGCTTCGTTTGCAATGTCGGGGAAAAGGCGTTGCAGGTCTTCGTCGGAGACCTTGATCAGGTCGGCGAGCGCCGCCATTTTGCGCAAGGTCGGTTCGTAGCCGTGCTCCATCAGGTTCCGATAGTTCGGGTCGAAGCTGATTTTCACGCCGTGTTCGCGCAGTTGCGCGGCGAGCTGCGCGAGCGTGTCGCCAAGCGGCTGGCGCACGAGGCTGATGCAGCCGAAGTGCGCCCACTTGACTGAGTCCATCCAGCCGGAGGGCAACAGCGCCGGATCGAACGCGAGGTCCGCGCCGTTTTCGCCCATGAAGTAGTAGGTCGGCGGTTGCGTCTTGTGGACGATCGCCAAAAGCGGCGGCCGTTCCGCGCGCTGCATGAAGCGCATGTCGAGACCTGCGGCCACGCTCGCGTCCCAGAGTTCATCGGAGAAATTGTCGGTGCCGAGCGAGCCGGCCGATGCCGTCGGCAAACCGAGCCGCGCGACGGCGCGTGCCACGTTCCATCCCGCGCCGCCCGGACGCGAAAGCCAGTTGGACGGGCCGGTGCGGATCAGGTCGGTGAGAATATCGCCGGCCGAGACGAATTGAGGGAAGGCGGAGGTCGAGGTCGTCGCGTTCATTGTTTGGCCGTCTCTTTTTCGGCGGTGTCGTCAGTCTGGGGCGCAACGGCCGGAGCGAGTGCGTTCAGCACTTCGTAGCACGCGCCCATGGTGTGGTAATCGGTCTTTCCGGCAGGGCTTTTTTCGTCGCCGTATTTGCGGTTGTCGCATGTCAGGATGCGGAACCACGCGCCATGTTTGTGATCGACAAAATGCGCCCAGCAATAACGCCAGAGTTCGTCGTAGCAATCCCAGAAGCGTTCCAGGCCCGTGCGCTTGCCGAGCAGCGCGGCTGTGGCAAAGGTTTCGGCTTGCACCCAGAAATATTTATCGTGGTCGCAGATGGAATCGTCGGGGCCAAATCCGTAGTAAAGGCCGCCGTGCTGTTCGTCCCACGCGCGGTTGAAGCCGGCGTCGAACAGTTCTATGGCGCGCGGCGCCAGCCAGGGCAACGCCCTGTGCCGCTCCAGTATCAGCAGCAGCTTCGCCCATTCGGTCTGGTGGCCGGGCTGGAAACCCCACGGGCGGAAAATATTGGAACTGTCGGACTCGTTGTAATGCCAGTCGACAGACCAATCCGCATGAAAGTGTTCCCAGACGAGACCATGGGCGAGACGCGCCTGGCGCAGCGTGATGTTCCCGGCAATCTTCTCCGCGCGATCCAGATAGAGCACGTGGCCGGTCGCCTCGTACGCGGCGAGCAGCGCTTCGGTTGCGTGCATGTTCGCGTTCTGCCCGCGATACGGCGACAACTGCCAGTCGGGCGTGGCTTCGTCGGCGTAAAGGCCAGCGTCGGCGTCCCAGAAATGCCGGTCCATCAACTGGAAGGTTTCATCGATCAAAGGCTTCGCTTCGGCAATACCGGCCATGGCGGCATGCGCGCAAGCGAGCAGGACGAATGCGTGGCCGTAGCAATGCCGGGTGCCATCGAGCGTGCGTTTAGCGCCGTCGCGCCACTCGATTTCCCAATCGTAGCCTTGGTTCGCCGCGTCCCAATGGGCATTGCGTAAAAACGCGAACGCGTGACGCGCGTTGTCCTGGTGATGCTGGCCGCCGAAATGGCGAAAGGCCATGGCGTGATTGAAGACGAAGCGCGTGCTGCTGACCAGATGGCGCGTGGTGTGGTCGTAGACCGTGCCGTCGTCCTTGAAGAAATGATAGAAACCGCCCGACGGATCGCGGGCCGTGCGCTCATAAAACGCGAGGGTGTGGCGCACGTGATCGAGCAGGAAATCGCGGCTGCGGAAATCCGGTTCGGCCCGGTCCGCCACCTGGAACGCGGTTGAGTTCATACCGATGTCTGTGTCCGTGTTGTCGCCGAGCTCGCGCGGGGAATCAGGCGCACGGGCACAAGCGTGTCGGTGGTGATGTTCGTGTCCGCGTCGCTGTTTTGCGCGGTTTCCAGCAGCAGGTCCACGCCGCGCCGGCCGAGCGCTTCCTTGTCTACCGTGACGGTGGTCAGGGGCGGCGTGCTCTGCGCGGCGGCGGGGATATCGTCGAAACCGACGAACGCGACGTCTTCCGGAACCCGCAGCCCGTGCGCCAGACAGACGCGCATGGCGGCGAGCGCCGCTGCATCGTTATAGGCGAAAACCGCGTCCGGCAGCGGCCTGGATTGCTGGTGAGCTTGCGCGATAAGCCGCTCCATGGCGTCGGCGGCGGCGATATCGGACTCGATGGCCGGTTGCGTGGTCATCTCCAGCGTGGGATCGAAAAGCATGCCGGCTTCGAAATACGCGAGCCTGTACCCCATCGCCCGTTGCGCAATGCTGTAATGCGCCAGCGATCCGCCAATGAACGCAATGCGTTTTCGGCCCATCGCGAAGAGATGCTGCATCGCGAGCGCCGCGCCGCGCGTGTTGTCCACGTTCACGGAACGAAATCCTGGCGCGTGCAGATCAATCAGCACGACCGGCCGGTTCATGGAACGCAAGTGAGCAAGCAATTCCGGTTCGATAAACCCAGCGACCGCAACAGCGTCAGGCGCATGAAGCCGCATTTGCTGCGCGAGGTCGTGTGTTGGACCGGCGGTCAGGACGGACGGAACCAGCCGCCGCTCACGGCACGCTTCCTCGAAACCGTGCAGGACATGCGAGAAGAAGGGGCTGACCGCGAAGTTATTGTGCTGACGATGCAGCAAGAAGGTCACGCGCCGGATGCGCGTACGAAGCTGGGCGGCGTCATAGCCGAGTTGCCGGGCCGCTTCCACGACGCGTTCGCGCGTTGCCTCCGACAAACCCGGCTGATTTTTCAGCGCCCGCGATACCGTGCCAATCGACACGCTGGCCGCGCGCGCGACATCACGAATGGTTGTACCCATCTGTCTTTCAATCTCCGCATGCGTGTTCTATGGTTTATGAAATCTCACGTGCCGGATGTTTACCGGCGAAGTGAGATTCGCATGATCGTGGCGATTGTATAGTAAACCGATGGACGCTTTTCCCGGACAGGTGCTAGAGAAAACCCGTAAACGTTTATTCGATAAGGCTTTCGGTTGTCTTCTTTGTTTAGTAAATGAAATTCAGCGCGCTTCCCGCTGATGTACGGATGCCTTGTTCGACGACCACACGTCAAGCACCAGGTCGTCGTCCGAATAGTGCGATAGCGCCGGGAGCAGAAGCTTTGCATGAAATTCGGCGTGAACGTGATCGCCGGCATGAGGCCAGCCTTCGATAGGCCGCCGCCAGTGGCACGCAATGACCGTCCCGCCCTCTGCCAGCGATGAAGTCACCCGTTGGGCAAGCAGGTTCAACTGATCTGGGGTGAGGTAATACGCCACTTCGCTGATGACGATCAGATCGAACTCGCCGTCTGGCCAGTCGTCGGGCATCGCGCGTTGTTCGACTTCTACGTGACGTAGATGCGCCACCCGGCGGCGCGCGAGATCCACGGCGGCGGGATTCAGATCCGCCGCGAGAAGCGAGTCGCAGCGCGCCGCCAGTTCCGCCGTGAATTCGCCATTTGCGCAGCCCGGTTCATACGCACGGCGGTAGTGTTCGTCGGGTAAAGCGGCGAGGGTCAATGCCCGCTTGCGGCGTTCGTACCAACGCTCGCGCAGCAGCCACGGGTCGTCGCTGCGTTGATAAAGCCCGGCGAAATATTCGCGAGCGTTCGGCTCAGTGGTCATATCAGGACAACCTCGTAGGGCCGCGTGAGACGTTCCAGTACATGCTCGGGAAGAATCGCGTCGCGGCCCGTGGAGCCATCGGCCTCTATCTGGCTGCGAAACGCCTTCAGCGCGTGAACTTTGCGGGCGAGTGTCGCTTCGTCCAGCACGATACGGCGCGCGCGGCTCCAGGGCACGCGCGAGTCATCGGGCGTGGCCCAATGCCATGTCCACACTGGCACCTCCACGAATGGCAGGTCCAGCGCAGCCGCAACGGCCGTTACCGCGCGACCCACCGATTCATGATCCGGATGGCCGTCATAGCGCCACGTTCCGAACACTACGTCCCCGGGCGCCAGATGCGCCTCCAGCGCTCTCGACAGGTCTGATTCGAAGATTTCGCCCCCGCCATCCGGCAGATGCAGCCGGACCAAAGCGACATGGCGCATGCGCAGGCGTTGCAGGGCGTCGCGCGTTTCCTGCGGCCGCGTGGCGGCGAGGCGCGCGGCCGGCCATTCAGGTGAATCGGGATGGCTCGCCGTGCCGTCCGTGACCGCGATGATCAGCACCTTGCGGCCCAGGTCGGACAGGCGTGCGAGCAACCCGCCGGTGCCGAGGATTTCATCGTCGGGATGCGGGGCCACGATTACAGCGCGCGCACCAACCGGCACAAGCGTTTCTGGCTCGACTTCGGGCAGGGTCGAAAGCTGGTCCGTGCTTTGCCACGCGGCTTCTGACGTGCCACGTCCCTTGATTGCCCGGTCGTTTTCCTTTTCGTTTGGCACGTGAGTCACTACAGGTTCCATGCGCTGCTTTCCTCTTTGACAATCCGTTCTGCAAGCGCGGCTTCGTCGCGTTCGGCATGACTCTGCCGGATAAAGACGGGTAGATCGGACATCAAGCTGGCCAAATGGCGGTTACGGCAAAGTGGCGCAGCGCCAAGGGCACGTCCCGCACGTTCGATGACTTCGGCTGCTGCCTTTTCCGCCGCCAGCCGCGCGCGAAAAACGCCTGGCATGGCGTCCGCATACGGCTCGCGGTCAATCTGCGCGGCCGTTTCTCGCAGGAGGCTGGCCGTGCCGGAAAGCGCGGTGTCGATGGCGCCAAGATGGGCGAGCTTGTAGGGATCGGCGCGGCGCGTTGCTTCCTGTTTCACGAAGTTGCCGATAGCCGCCGCGGCGCCAAACCAGCACGCTGCAATACCTCCGCCGCCATGCCAGAACCCCGCGCGTTCCAGATACGCGCGCGGCGCGCCGATTCGCGTGGCGCGGGCGTTGTCGAAGTGAACATCGACGCTAGCGCTTGCGGACATTCCCACCGCCATCCAGCCCTCGTTCGTGACACGGACGCCGGGCTGGCGCAGATCGACGGCGGCGAGGATGGGTTCGTCCCGTTCGTTCCATGCGGTAACCAGCGCGTGGCTCAACGCCGCCGCGCCCGAGCACCACGCTTTGGTGCCGTGAAGCGTGAGGTTTTCCCGCTGCTCATTCGATGCTGCCTTTGCGGCGAGTCGTGCTGCCGGCGGTTCGGCGGCCCAGACGCCCCATGCCTGGCCATTCGCTGGAACAAATCCATCACCAATTTCCGCCATGATCGCGAGCGCGTCAGTGTGACCTTCGAACAGTTTGACCAGCGCGAGGTCGCACGCGGCGACGGCGGCAAGGGCGCGCCAGCGCTCGAGCGTTGCGCCTTGGCCGGGAAGCGGCAGGCGGTCGAGGCCCGCGTCGATCAATGCCTGGAGCGCGTGCGCGGTATCGTCAGGGGAGCCTCGCTTGAAGCGAAGTTCGCGCAAAAACGGATCGAGCGCGGACAAAGTCGCGATGCCGTCAGTCATTCTTTGCATGGTGAATCCTGGGCGCTTCGATGAATAAGATGGGAATCGCTTCGGGCCAATCCCTGGCTGTAACGTGTGTTGTCAGCAAGTGTGGCAAGCCACATGCCCGGCCACCAGTCCGCCAAACGGCATATGACTTGAGCAGGAGCGAAACGCTCGTTTATTTGAGACTTCTTCAGTTCATGGCCGTCCGGCCGAGTCGACAGGACGTCTAAACACGTCCTAAATAGCAAAAAAGCCGCACGTGGCGGCTTGATGCTTAAGCTTTTCAGGGAGACGTCATGCAACGGGTCGTCGCATTGTTCCCGGCTGACGCGCGGGTCCTGCTTTTATTGGCGAACCTGCGCGCCGGTTGCCTGAGGCTGGTCCGCGTGCTCGTCGGAGGTATCGCGTGCTCCCCAGCGCTGAGCGAGGACCGCACACGTCATCAACTGGATTTGATGGAACAGCATCAAGGGCAGCACCACCGCGCCCACCGTGTGCGAAGCGAAGATGACTTTTGCCATGGGAATGCCCGACGCCAGGCTTTTCTTCGATCCGCAAAAGATGATGGTGATCTGGTCGGCGCGGCTGAACCCGAGCCGCCTGCTGGCAAAAGCTGTTACCAAGAGCGCCAGGGCCAGCAGCACGACGTTTGCCACAACCAGCCCGCCAAGGGTCTTGAGGGAAATCGTGTGCCAGATGCCTTCGTTGACGGCTTCGCTGAACGCAACATACACAACAAGCAGGATCGAGCCCTGGTCGACGAAACGCAGGACACTGCGATTTTTGTCGAGCCACTTGGCTATTACCGGGCGCAGCAACTGACCCGCTATGAACGGCACCAGCAATTGCAGCACGATATTGCCGACCGTATGCCACGCCGAACCCGCGCGGCCGGCGTTGTCAGTTACCACAAACCCCACGAGGGCCGGCGTGATGAAGATGCCAAGCAGGCTGGACGCGGACGCCGCGCACACCGCCGCGGGTACGTTGCCTTTGCCGATAGAAGTGAATGCAATGGACGACTGAACGGTGGAAGGCAGCGTGCAAAGGAACAGGATGCCCATATAGAGCGCGGGCGTGACGAGCGGCGTGAGAACAGGTTTCAGCGCGAGCCCGAGTATGGGAAACAGTGCAAACGTGCTCAGTAGCACCACGATATGCAAGCGCCAGTGCGTCATGCCCGAAACAATGGCTTCGCGCGACAGCTTTGCCCCGTGCAGGAAAAACAACAGTCCGACCGCGATGTTCGTCAACCAGTTGAAGCCGACCGCAGCGGCGCCACGGCATGGCAGCAGGCTGGCGAGGATCACTGTGCCAACGAGTGCAAGGGTGAAATTATCGGGAAGGAACTTAGGGCGGGTCATCGGAAATTCTTGGAAGTTTGCAGTGCGTGAAGTTGCATAACGGCTACGGGAAGAAGGCTGCCGCCGCATGCAGGCGACCGGAGCCGCTCGAAAACGCGTCGAGACAGCTATTTTCGCCGGATAGCGATTCAATAAGCAAATTCATTTAAGTGATTTATTAATGCCATTTATGCATGAATTTCGACGTTTCGTGGCATCTGATGGAGCCAGAAGATACCCGCGGTTCTACAGCAAATTGGAAAGAGTTTGTTCATACAAACTGGGGCTCGCACCGACCTCAAATCGGCAAAAAAGTGTGAAGTAACATGGTGTTACAACCATCAGGAAGACCTAACACTTTTTGGCTCGACGCCGGTCTTCGAGCACAATAAATTGAGCGATAGACCGGTTGGCAGGGCGTGGTTGGAAGACTGCAATGTCCTGAACATCCGACAACAGCCGGTCAGCGATGCAAAGAGGCGCCACCTCCAAAAGCACGCTCGAACCGAGTCGGACGTTTTGCAGTATCAACATGTCGCTCATCCGAAATCGCCACGCCCGTTGCTTGATGCTTGTCGCCGCAGCCGGCCTGGTTGCGGCGTCGACCATGTATGCGCCGGTGGCATCTGCCGGCGGCGTGGGCTCGAACGACGCGGCGGTTACGCGCGGCGTCTTCAGTCACGGCGTGGAAACTCCCGGCCCATGGCAAGCGGTGAATCAGCGCGCAATGCGCGTCGAAGATGCCGATAACGGTGTTCAGCCTTTCGGCTATCAGCGGGTAGCGGCTGGATCGGGACTCACACCCATCAGTGCCGAGGTTCGCGGCGGTCCTCGTGCCGAGCAAGGCGCACAGTTGCGTGGTGGTGGCTCGATCCGGGCGGACATCGCGCGTTACAACGAAGAGCGGAGCACCCCGCGTGCATCCGGCCACCAATCCGACGATTCGCGTTCGCCAGCAAATTCCACTTACCGGAATTAATCGTTAAAGCTGTTCATTGAGTGAGCCAGCGAGACGCAATAAAAACGTCCGTGATAGTGCATAAGCACATTAATCGATGAGCATGTCTATTCGTTTGTGAATCTCAATTCATGAATGCAGCGATTAACTTCGCTCCCTTTCCGGTCCGAAACAAAAAACAATTCCTCCGTCTACTTGCAGCCAGGCAATGACGTAATGACGCCACAGTTTTTATCTGCGGGTCACAGCACCCTTCCTCCCAAAATTGTCTGCACTAACAATGTGCTTATCTGATTTTTCTACTCTTATTTAAATGTCTGCTTTAGGTCGAATGGCGCTTGCGCACCGTGCCGTATGCCGCGCGGGGCTATTACCGCATGCGTTCGAGTACCGCGTTCAGAAGCTGGAGACGGGCAGGAATGCGCGTCATGTAAGTCCATCACGCGCAATGTATTCGAATCGCTATACGCGGCATAAGCAAAGTTATTTTTGTCCGGAAAAATGATCCGTAAAGATGGTCCCGCCCTGAGAGAGCTCTATCGGCGCACCCCTTGGGCAAGAGCAGTTTAGCGGGAGCCAACAGTAATGCCCTTATGCCGCATCACGAGTCAGACATCGAGTCATTCGATTTGAGTCATACCGTGAATCGGGCTGTCCATAACGGACATTTAAAAAACAGTCCAAAGCGAGGCAACCATTGCTCGTCGCCCGGTTTTAACGTCGATACAACAGGAGAGTCCATGAAGCCAACCGTGAACCGTGTGCTGAAAGCCGCGGCCAAGGCGACCGTTACCGCTGGCATGTTCGGCTTGCTTGCCGCCAGTTCCGTCCACGCGCAGTCGAGCGTCCAGTTATATGGGCAGGTTGACGAATGGGTGGGCGCAACGAAGTTTCCAGGCGGCGACCGGGCCTGGAACGTGGGCGGCGGCGGTATGTCGACGTCGTACTGGGGCATGAAAGGCAGCGAAGACCTGGGTAACGGATACAAGGCCATCTTCACGTTGGAAAGCTTCTTCCGGGCGCAAAACGGTCAGTACGGCCGCTTCCAGGGCGACACCTTCTTCGCACGCAATTCGTATGTCGGTATTCAGTCGCCATACGGTACCGTCACCGCAGGCCGGCTGACGACACAACTGTTCGTATCGACGATTCTGTTCAATCCGTTCATCGATTCCTACACGTTCTCGCCAATGGTGTACCACGTGTTTCTCGGCCAGAGCACGTTCCCGACGTACACGACCGATCAGGGCGTAGTCGGCGATTCAGGCTGGAACAACTCGGTCCAGTATACCACGCCGGATTTCAGCGGCCTGTCGGGTAGCGTGATGTATGGGCTTGGCAATCAAGCCGGAGAGAACGGCGCGAAGAAATACAGTGCGCAGTTCCTCTACTTCCACGGTCCGTTCGCTGCGACCGGCGTCTATCAGTATGTGAACTTCAGCTCCGCGCCGACCGACCTGTCGACCTTCGTGCCGGGCTACAAGAGCCAGAGCGTGGCGCAACTCGGTGCGTCCTACGACATGAAGTACGTCAAGTTCTTCGCGCAGTACATGTACACGAAGAACGATATCGATCCGGGTACGTTTCACGTCAACACCGGACAAGGCGGCGTGACGGTTCCGGTCGGCGTGGGTTCGATCATGGCGTCATACGCCTATTCGCGCAGCAACGGCGGACTCGATCAGACGCATAAAAGCTGGGCGATCGGCTATGACTATCCGCTGTCGAAGCGCACGGATGTCTACGCGGCCTATCTCAACGACAAATACACGAGCATGTCGAGCGGCAACACGTACGGCGTAGGGGTTCGCGCGAAGTTCTGACGCGAGCAAGCCGCAGGAACAAAAATCCCCGCCCGGCGTGCAGTTCAACGCCGGGCGGGGATTTTCTAAATCAACACGTAGCAGTCAATCAGCCCGCAATCCCCAGCCGCTCTTTCGCGCCCTCGTATTCCTGCTTGAGACGCGCGACGAGTTCCGCCACGCTCGGCACATCGTCCATCAGTCCGACGCCTTGTCCCGCGCCCCAGATTTCCTTCCATGCCTTGGCCTTGATCGCGGCATCGCCGAAATTCATGGCGTTTTTATCCGATGCCGGCAGCGCATCCGGATCGAGCCCCGCGTTCAAGATGCTCTGGCGAATGTAGTTGCCGTGCACGCCTGTGAACAGGTTCGTGTAAATGATGTCCGCCGCCTTCGATCCAACAATCGCCGTCTTGTACTCTTCCAGCGCATGCGCCTCGCGCGTGGCAATAAAACGCGTGCCGATATACGCAAAATCGGCGCCCATCGCCTGCGCGGCCAGGATCGATCCGCCATTGGCGATTGCCCCGGACAGCGCTATGGGTCCATCGAAAATACGCCGCACTTCACCCACGAGCGCAAATGGCGACGTCATTCCCGCGTGGCCGCCGGCGCCTGCAGCGACCAGGATCAGGCCATCGACACCCGCTTCCAGCGCCTTTTCCGCGTGGCGCAGATTGATCACGTCGTGCAGCACAATGCCGCCGTAGCTATGCACCGCGTCGATCATCTCCTTCACCGGCGCGCGCAAACTGGTGATGAAAATCGGCACGCGATGCTGCACGCACACGCGCACATCCGCCTCAAGCCGCGCGTTCGAGTGATGCACGATCTGGTTCACCGCAATCGGGCCGACCGGCGCGCCCGGATGTGCCGCCTTGTGCGCCTCGATACCCTCGTTGATCTGCGTGAGCCATTCATCGAGCAACTCGGCCGGCCGGGCGTTCAACGCCGGAAACGACCCGACAATACCCGCCTTGCACTGCGCGAGCACGAGTTCCGGATAGCTGACAATAAACATGGGCGACGCAATGACGGGCAGGGCGAGGTGTTGCAAAGCGGCGGGAAGGGCCATGGCACAAGTCTCCTGAATGATATGAATTTCATGCGAACGATCGTTCGATTATAGGCGAAGCTTCAAGGCACATGATCGCGTCGAATTGAAGAAGTCTTCAGGTTCTACGCCGGTATGGGCTTTAGCGCAGTCTAGTATTGTCGAGGGCGCCTACAATCGTTTTCCCGTTCATCGGATCATCGGATATTGACGCCATGTCGTTCGAAGACTACCAACCGTTTACCTTCGATGCCGCCGGCGTCGACATTGCCGGCGTCAAGGGCGGCGACGGACCGCCGCTATTGCTGCTGCACGGCCATCCGCAGACGCATGAGATCTGGCATAGGCTCGCGCATGATCTGGCGCAGCATTTCACGGTGATCGCCACGGATCTGCGCGGTTATGGCGCGTCTGGCAAGCCGCCGAGCGACGAACACCACACGCCGTACTCGAAACGCGTCATGGCCGCCGATCAGATTGCCGTTATGCGGCACTTCGGCTTCGAGCGCTTCATGGTCTGCGCGCACGATCGCGGCGCGCGCGTGGCTCACAGGATGGCGCTGGATTATCCGCAGGCCGTCGACCGCCTGATGCTGCTCGACATTGCGCCGACGCTCGCCATGTACGAAGCAACGGATCGTGCTTTCGCAACCGCCTATTTCCACTGGTTCTTCCTGATCCAACCGGAGCCGCTGCCCGAGTTGCTGATCGGCGCTCATCCCGACGCTTATGTGGAGCGTGTGATGGGCAGCCGTCACGCGGGCCTCGCGCCATTCGCGCCGCACGCGCTGCAGGCGTATCGCGATGCACTGCGCCAGCCCGGAGCCGTGCACGCCATGTGCGAGGACTACCGGGCGTCGGCGAGTATCGATCTGGAGCATGATCGCGCGGATCTGGAGTGCGGCAACAAGATCGCGTGTCCGCTGCGTGTGCTGTGGGGGCAGGAAGGCGTGATCGAACAATGTTTCGAGCCGCTCGCCGAGTGGCGGCGCGTGGCGCGCGATGTCAGCGGTCGCGCGCTGCCTTCCGGGCACTACATTCCCGAAGAAGTCCCCGAAGAGTTGCTCACGGAGATACTCGCGTTTTTCGAGGCAACCGAGCGCGCATGACGTGTCATCCCGCGTTCATGTGGGCGTTATCGGTCTGTAGGGAAAGCACCGATGCATCGCAAAAAGTGGCGCGTTAGGATGCATCAGGCGCTGATCACGTCGACGAAATTCCGCCGCTTGGACCTGCTTCTCGATACTCAATCGATTGCGGACAAGCGGCTTTCTTTTGATGTTGGCGTCGGTTCAAGCGACGCGTTTCAGACGACCGTCACCGTCTCGCCTTCCACTTTCACCACGCCGCTTGCCTGCAATTCGCCGAGATATTTGCGTATCAGTTGCGTGCGGTCGCCGGAGAGCATGTTTGCGGCAGCGCGCATGGCGCGCGCCTGATCGGCCATCAGCAAGAGCGCGCCGATCTGCATGGAACGCAACTCCATCAGCTTGAATACGATCAACACCTTCAGCGCGTTCTTCGCGTTGCGCTCAGGATCTGCACGCAAGTAATCGATGCGCGATGACGCCATATCCAGCGCCTTCGCAATATCAGTGAACGGCGCGCCGTGGCCCGGGATGACCGCGCGCGCGTCGAGCGTCGCGATCAGGTCGAGCACCGCGCGTTGTTCCGCAAAGCCGCTTTCGCCTTCCAGTTCTGGAAAGATCACGCCGAAGCCGTTCTCCCAGAGGGCATCGGCGCTAATCAGCAAGCGCTCCTCCGCCGAATAAAGCATCAGCGAATGCGGATCGTGGCCGGGCGCGCCGAGCACGGACCAGTCCATGCCGCCAAGTTTGAGCGTCGCGCCCGGAGCAATCGTGCCGGTGAAACTGAAGCGCTCGCAGGTTTGTCCGGTTGCGCGAAACGTGAGTTTCTCTTCGTCCCAGTCGCGCACGGCTTGCGCTTCGGTGTGCGGAATCAGCGTTTCGCACGCAAAGGCCGCTTGCAGCATCGCGTTGCCGCCGCAATGGTCCGAGTGCAAATGCGTGTTCACTATCAGATCGAGCGCGCGTCCGGAGCCAAGCGCGTTGCGCACGAGCGCGAGCGTCTGCGCCGCGTGCGACGAATAGCCGGAATCGATCAGGGCAGTGCGGTTTTCATCGATGAAAAGCACATTGTTCGACGATAACCAGCCGCGCTCGAACACGCGCATTGAAGCCGGAAACGGGATCATTCGCGCTTCTCCAGCTGCGCTGTTGTGGGCATCACCACGATAGTCGCCGTCGCCTTCACCACCGTCTCGCCAAGCTGGTTCTGCGCCTCGCCTTCGAGCTTCACGAGGTCACCGTTGAGACTGGTTTTCCATTGGGCGTCGATCACTCGCCAGCGCATTGTCAGCACGTCGTTCGCCCTCACCGCCCGCACGAGCTTGATGCCGAATTCGAGGCCGAGCGGTTGCGCGTAAGCCGAAAAATGCGTTGCGAGCATCGCCATCAAATGCGCGGTGGGCTGCGTGCCCGATGCAATCAGCGAACCGAAGCGGCTGGCCTTGGCGTAGGCGTCGTCGTGATGCAGCGGGTTTTGGTCGTTCACTAACGTGGCGAACGACTTGATGGAATCCGGCGGCAAATCCAGCGTGGCTTCCAGGCGCTCGCCCATGCGCACAACCCGCGGACGCCGGGACGCCAGATTCAACACGGCGCGTTTTTGCGTGTCATCGAAGGACGACCATCCGGCGATTTCATCGATCGTGCGAAAACAGCCGTCGCACAGTTCGGTGCGCGGATTCATCCTGCACACGTCCGTGCATGGCGACGCCACGGCCTGGCTCATCATGCCGTCTCGCGCAACGCGACGTCCACGACCGGCGCGCCCGTCAGCGCGACAAGTTCCTGCGGCGTCAGGTTAAACACCGCGTGCGGATGACCGGCGGCGGCCCAGAGGCTTTCGAGCGCGAGCAGGTCTTCATCGATCAACGTCACCGGCGGCGTGACATGGCCAATCGGACAAACGCCGCCGATTGCATAACCCGTCTTTTCGCGGACGAACTTTGCATCGGCGCGGCCGAGAGCGCCCACGCGCGCCGCGACCTTCTTTTCATCGACGCGATTTGCGCCGCTCGCAATCACGAGCACGGGCGCGTCGTCTTCCTTGCGTCGAAACAGGATCGACTTGGCGATTTGCGCGACCGAGCAGCCAAGTCCGGCTGCCGCTTCCGCCGATGTCTTGCCGGTTTCCGCCAGCATGACAATGGGTTTGGCATGGCCGCGTTCGCTGAGCAACCGGGCTACGCGGCGGGCGGATTCGGGCAGGGCGTCGAGTGTTTCGTTCATTAGGTTCAGTTCCAGAATGTTCGAGGTGACGGGTTACGCGCCGTCAAGCACGCGCAATCAAACGCAAGGCGTCACGCCGTCGCGCTTCTTCGCGAGCAGCGCGCGTCCCACGCGAGACGCGCTCGGTTTGCCGATTGCCCGCGATATGAAGTCGCCTATATCCACGAGTTGATCCAGGTCCACGCCGGTTTCAATGCCGAGTCCGTGCAGCAGGAAGACCACGTCCTCCGTCGCGACGTTGCCGGTCGCGCCTTTTGCATACGGACAACCGCCGAGACCCGCCACCGACGCATGGAATATCCCGATGCCTTCCTGCAGCGCCGCGTAGACGTTCGCAACGGCCTGGCCGTAGGTATCGTGGAAATGGCCAGAGAGGCGTTCGCGCGGAAATACCTTCGATACCGCCGCCATCACCTCGCGCGTGAGCCCGGCCGTTCCCACGCCGATGGTGTCGGCAATATCGATTTCATCGCAGCCCAGTGCTTTCATGCGTTCGACGACATCGACCACGGAGGCCACCGGCACCCTGCCTTGATACGGGCAGCCGAGCGCGCAGGAAATGCTGCCGCGCAGGCGCAATCCGGCTTCTTTCGCCGCCTTCGCCACCGGTTCGAATCGCGCGATGCTTTCCGCGATGCTGCAATTGATGTTCTTCTGCGAGAACGCTTCGCTCGCCGCGCCGAAGATCACGATCTCATCGGCTTTCGCTTCGAGCGCGGCCTCGAAGCCGCGCATGTTCGGCGTGAGCGCCGAGTAAATGGTGCCCGCGCGCCGGTCGATGCCGGCCATGACAGCGGCGGCATCGGCCATTTGCGGCACCCATTTCGGCGATACGAACGACGTCGATTCCACGTTCTGCAATCCCGCTTTCGCCAGCCGGTTGATCAGTTCGATCTTGATCCCGGTTGCAACAAATTCCTTCTCGTTCTGCAGGCCGTCACGCGGCCCGACTTCGACGATTTTCACTTTAGGCGCAAGCATGCCTGTCTCCTTTTTGGCTGGCGTCAGTAGCCGCGATTCGCGTCGACTATGCCGGATATGGGTTCACCGCGCGTGAGGGCCCGGATCTTCGCCGCGATCTGTTCGATGCTTTCTTCACGCAACGTAACAGCGGCGACATGCGGCGTGATCGCGATGCGCGGCGTGGTCCAGAACGGATGATTATCGGGCAAAGGTTCCTGATGGAAGACATCGAGCGTGGCCGCCGCGATCTGGCCGGATTGCATGGCGTGCAGCAAATCGCTATCCACCACATGCGCGCCACGCGCCAGGTTCACGATATACGCGCCGCGCGCAAGTCGCTCGAACACGCGCGCGTTCAGGATGCCTTCCGTGTCCGGCGTATGCGGCAACAGATTGACGAGCATCTTCGCGCCATCGATAAAAGCATCGAACTGCTCTGCGCCCGCGAACGTCTGCACGCCCTCAATCTCGCGTTTCGTGCGGCTGAAACCGCGAACCGGCACGCCAAGCGTGGTCAGCGTTTGCGCCACGCGCGCGCCCAGCACGCCCATGCCCAGCACGCCCACGGCGAATTCGCCGCGCGCATGCGGTTCGAGTTTTTCCCAGCGGCGGTCGCGCTGGAGTGCATCGTATTCGTCCATTCGGCGCAGATAACGCAGCACCGTGTAGTTCGCGTATTCCACCATCTGCTGCGCCATGCCGCTGTCTTCCAGACGCACGAGCAAGGCATTGGGCGGCAACGTTCCGGGTTCCTTGCGCTCGATATCGAGAATTGCATCCACGCCCGCGCCGAGGTTGAACACGGCCTTCAAATCCGGCCGGTTCGCGAACAGTTCACGCGGCGCGCGCCAGACGACGGCGTAATCCGCGGGATCGGCGTCGCCGGGTTCCCACAGACGGATATCGGCTTCCGGAAGTGCGCGGGAAAGATCTTGAAGCCAGATCGCGGTATCGGCGTTGTGCTCGTAGAAAAGGATCTTCATTGAAGGTTCGTGTTCACTGGAGAAAGGCGCGGGTGGCTAAAAGGCGCGAATTGCACGCGATTCAGGGCATTTTACGGTCTCGCCGGCGAAAACGCGCTGCGGCAATAACCGGCCGTGTACGCCCGCGCCGATAACCAAATGACGATAAGTTGGTTCGCGCGAACGCCGGCTCGCAGCAGAATGGATCCTCACCATGCGGGCTTTTGGCCGCAGCGAGGTTCATATGAGTTCATGCAGCACATCCGCCTGGCCGCCGCGACTCGTCACCGTGCCGGGTTTGCACGGCAGCGAAGGCGCGCATTGGCAAACGTGGCTCGAGCGGCAATTGCCGAAATCGCGCCGCGTGGTGCAGGGCGACTGGGACGCACCCCAGCTCGATACATGGGCGCAAGCCGTGGCAGATACCGTGTCGAGCGTCCGCGGCCGCGTCATTCTTGCCGCGCATAGTTTTGGTTGCCTCGCGGCGGCGCATGCGATTGCAGAAGGGTTGACCGGCGACGCTGTAGTGGGCGTCCTGTTCGTCGCGCCGGCGAGTCCGGACAAGTTTCGCTTTGCGGGTGCGTTCGAGCCGCGGCGGTTGAACGTGCCGTCGGTGTTGATCGCGAGCCAGACCGATCCGTGGATGCCGTTCGATGACGCATTGCGCCTTGCCAGCCAGTTTGGCAGCGCGCTGGTCAATCTTGGCGATGCCGGCCATATCAACACGGCGGCAGGTTTCGGTCCGTGGCCGCGCGCGAAGTATTTCGTCGATACGCTGATTCATTGCGCCGCGCCGTCGCATTTCGAGAAGAAAGAAGTGGAGCGCGATGTATTCGAGCGCTTCGAACAACCGGCGTATGGATAACGCGTCCGACGCCTTGCGGTCCGACCCTTCGAATGTTTTCGATAGAATCGCCGCTGGCGGCGGTTTTTACTATTCGAACAATCGGGGGCTACATGGCGGGTTTGAAGCATTGGGCTGCAATCGCGGCGCTGGGTTTGACCACGTTCGCATACGCGGACACATCGTTGCTGAACGTTTCATACGACGTGACGCGCGAGTTGTACAAGGACATCGATACAGCGTTTATTGCCGACTATAAGCAGAAGAACGGCGAGACGCTGTCCGTGCGCCAGTCGCACGGGGCGTCGAGCGCGCAGGCTTTGTCGGTGATGCAGGGCCTGCAGGCCGACGTGGTGACGATGAACCAGCCTAACGATATCGACCTGCTGGTCGAGCGCGGCGGCCTGGTGCCGGCCAACTGGCGCACGCATTTCCCGAACAACGCGGTGCCGTACACCACGACCATGGTGTTTCTCGTGCGTCGTGGCAACCCAAAGAACATCAAGGACTGGAGCGACCTCGCGCGCCCGGGCGTGCAGGTGGTGATCGCGAATCCGAAGACATCGGGCAATGGCCGGTATGCGTATCTCGCGGCGTGGGGCTACAAGAAGCAGCAAGGCGCTACCGACGAGCAGACTCAAGCGTTCGAGAAGGCCATCTTCAAGAACGTGCCCGTGCTCGATACGGGCGGGCGTGGAGCCACGACCACGTTCACGCAGCGGGGCATTGGCGACGTGCTCGTGACGTTCGAAAACGAGGTTGCGCTGATGGATACGGGCGCGGGCGGCAAGGATTTCGACGCGGTGTATCCGTCGGTGAGCTTGCTGGCTGAGCCGCCGGTTGCCGTGGTCGACAAGGTCGTGGACAAGCGCGGCACGCGCAAGCAGGCGCAGGCATATCTGGAATATTTGTGGACGCCGGCGGCGCAGGAAATCATCGCGCAACATCATTTGCGTCCGCGTAATGCGGAAGTGCTGGCGAAGCACGCAAGCGAGTTCAAGCCAATCAAGACGTTTACGGTGGAACAGGTTTTTGGTAACTGGCAGAAAGCCCAGCAAACCCATTTCTCCGATGGCGGGACGTTCGATCAGGTGATCGTGGACAGGAATTAAGAGCCGCAACGGGGAAGAAAAAAGAGGCGTTCCAACGCAAGTTGGAACGCCTCTTTATTTACTGGCGGATGCGCGTGTTACTGCACCTGCGCATGCGCGCACTTCGCGTCGCAGGCGTCCGCGGTTTCCATCTGCTGTGAAGCCTCGGCGCGCATTCCCAGGCGCTCCAGCAATTTCCTGTCGGCTTCCGCTTGCGGGTTGCTCGTGGTCAGCAACTGGTCGCCGTAGAAAATCGAATTCGCGCCGGCCATGAAGCACAGCGCCTGCAGCGCTTCATCCATCTGCTCCCGTCCCGCCGATAACCGCACCATCGCCTTCGGCATGGTGATGCGCGCAACCGCGATCGTGCGTACGAATTCGAACGGATCGAGCGGCGGGGTGCCCGTGAGCGGCGTGCCTTCCACCTGCACCAGATTGTTGATGGGCACGGACTCCGGATACGGCTCCATGTTCGCCAGTTGCGTAATCAATCCCGCGCGCTCGCGCCGCGATTCGCCCATGCCCACAATGCCGCCGCAACACACGTTGATGCCTGCATCGCGAACGTGTTCGAGCGTGTCCAGACGATCCTGGTACGTGCGCGTGGAGATGATCTGGCCGTAGAACTCCGGCGATGTATCGAGGTTATGGTTGTAGTAGTCCAGGCCCGCGTCGCGCAGACGCGTGGCCTGATGCGCTTCCAGCATGCCGAGCGTCACGCACGTTTCGAGACCCATCGCCTTCACGCCGCGAATCATGTCGGCAATCGGCTCCAGATGCTGATCCTTCGGATTGCGCCACGCCGCGCCCATGCAAAAACGCGTCGCGCCGTTGGCCTTCGCGATCTCCGCGGCCTTCAGGACTTCATCGACGGGCATCAGCTTGTCGGCTTTCAAGCCCGTGTCGTGATGCGACGACTGCGGACAATACGCGCAATCTTCCGGGCAACCGCCGGTCTTGATCGAGAGCAGCGTGGAGAGCTGAACGGTGTTGGCATCGAAATGTTCACGGTGCACGGTCTGCGCGCGAAACAGCAAGTCATTGAAGGGCAGGTCGTACAGCGCGACGATATCGGCCACGCGCCAGCGCGCCAGCGTTTGCGGTGCGGCGGCTTGAGACGGGGTATCGGCGGTTTGCAATTGCGTCATGTGATGATCCTTTTCGTTGTGCGGATAACGATGAATTACTGGCCGGGCGCTGCTGAACGCAATGTGTCCAGCAGCAGGGATGTATCGATATATGTCGTCGCCGTCAGCGCATCGGGCGGTGAGAGGCGAGGAATGGTGCCGAGCAGCGGCGCGTTGTACTGGCTGTCGAGCCGCAACCGGATTGCTTCGATATTCTCTGCGGGAAACAGCATGTCCGGATCGATCTGGTTCGCGACCCAGCCGACGAGTTGCAACCCGCGCGCCGCAATGGCCTCGGCGCTCAGCAATGCATGGCTGATGCAGCCAAGCCGCATGCCGACCACGAGCACGACCGGCAGATGCAATGCGAACGCAAGGTCGGCGGTATCGTGGACGTCGGTGAGCGGCACGCGGAATCCGCCCACGCCTTCCACCACGACCACGTCCGCCTGCTTGACGGCGAACTGGTGCGCGTCAACAATCCGCGCAATATCCAGCGATACGTTCTCGCGCGCCGCCGCAATGTGCGGCGCGGCGGCGTCCTTGAGCATGAACGGCGTGCGTATGGATGGCGGCAGCGCGACGTTCGCGGCGGCGTCGAGCTGATCGGCGTCCTCGTTATGCCATTGCCCGTCGCGTTCGACCGCGCCCGCGGCTATGGGTTTCATCGCGGCGGCGCGTAGCCCGAGCGCGGCGAATCCGTGCAGCAACGCGGCTGAAACGAGCGTCTTGCCGATCTCGGTATCGGTGCCGGTGACAAAGAGTGAGAGTGGCGCGGTCATGATCGATTGCTCAGGGTTTGCAAGGCTTGGTCGAGCGCCGCGAGGTCTTCGTGACTGTGCGCCGCCGACAACGAAATGCGCAGCCGCGACGTGCCCACGGGAACGGTAGGCGGCCGGATCGCCGGAACCCACATGCGGTGTTCGTCGAGCGCGGCGGCGAGTTGCAGCGTCTTTTCATTGCTGCCGATGATCAACGGCTGAACCGCGGTATGCGAGTCCACCGGAAGCCATTGTGTGCGTTTCAAAATTGCGCGCGTACTGTCGATCAGCGTGGCGAGATGCGCCCGCCGCGCGTCGCCTTCTTCTCCGCCGATAATCCTCAAGCTCGCCGATACCGCATGCGCCACCGCCGGCACGGACGCCGTCGTGAAGATATACGGTCGCGCGCGCTGCACGAACCATTCGATCACGGTCTCATGCGCGATCACGAACGCGCCCGACACACCGGCCGCTTTTCCCAGCGTGCCGACATAAACCAGATGCGGCGAGCGCAGCGCGGCTTCCGCCAGCGCGCCGCGTCCGTGCGGGCCGAGCACGCCGAAGCCGTGTGCGTCGTCGACCACGAGCCACGCGCCGTATCGTTCTGCGATTTCGAGCAGGCGCGCGAGCGGCGCAATGTCGCCGTCCATGCTGAACACCGAATCCGTGACGATGATCTTCGCGCCGCTCTCATTGCGCGGTGCATCGAGCATGGCGTCGAGCGCGCCGGCGTCGGCATGAGGATAGATGCGAATGTCAGCACGCGATAAACGCGCGCCGTCGATCAGCGATGCATGGTTCAACGCGTCGCAGAACATCAGCGTGTCGCGGCCGCCTGACGTGCCCAAGGCGCCGAGCGTGGTCAGCGTGGCGAGATTCGCCATGTAGCCGGTGCTGAAGTAAAGCGCGCGCGCCTGATTCACGAAGCCGCCGGAGAACGCCGCGAGGTCGTCTTCGAGCTTCGCGTGCGCGCGCGAATGGCCGCCGAGCAAATGCGATCCGCCGCTGCCCGCGCCGTATTTGCGCGCGCCTTCGGCCAGGGCTTCGCGCAAGGTTTCATGCGCCGCGAGGCCAAGATAATCGTTGCTCGCAAAGCCGATGATCTCGCGTCCATCCACCGTCATGTGCACGGCGCAGGCGGTATCGGCAATGCGACGCCGGCGACGCAATCCATTGCGATCGATATTGGCGAGACCTTGTTTCAGCGTGTCGAACAACGCAGCCGATGTCTCACTCATGCGGCCTCCGCGAGCGTTGCATCGAAAACCGCGCGCGTGCGTTCGGCGAGCAGCGAGAGTTCGTCGTCGCTGAGAATGTATGGCGGCATCAGGTAGACGGTCGTGCCTATCGGACGCAATAAAAGCTCCTGTTTCAAGGCGTTTTCGAAGAAACGCCGTGAGAACGTGCGTGCTTGCGCCGGGTCTTTGATGACAGCGTCGAACGCGAAGATCGTCCCTTGCTGGCGCAGGTTTTTCACTTGCGCATGATCCTGCAACGGACTCAACGCGGCACGCAACGCCGACGATTTCCGATGATTTTCTTCAAGCACGTTTGCTGTATCGAAGAGATCCAGAGTCGCTACGGCCGCGCGGCAGGCAAGCGGATTTCCCGTGTAGGAGTGCGAGTGGAGGAAGCCGCGCGTCATATCATTGTCGTAGAACGCGGCGTAGATTTCATCGCGCGTGAGCACGATCGACAACGGTAAATATCCGCCACTGATTCCCTTCGACAAACACACAAAGTCCGGCCATATTCCGGCTTGCTCGCACGCAAAGAAGGTTCCGGTGCGGCCGCAGCCCACTGCAATTTCATCGGCGATTAGATGCACGCCGTATTCGTCGCAAAGTGCACGAAGTCCCTTCAAATAGGCAGGATCATGCATGGCCATGCCCGCCGCGCACTGAACCAGCGGCTCCACGATAACGGCCGCGAGTTGCGAAGCCTTGGCGTTGAAGAGCGTCTTCATGTCGGCGAGCGCACGCTGAGCGACATCGTGCGCGGTCTCGCCTTCGCGCGCATTGCGTGCATCCGGCGATGTCGCCACGTGCGCATTGCGGATCAGCGGATCGTACGCGTCCTTGAACAAGGCGACATCGGTTACGCCGAGTGCGCCGATGGTCTCGCCGTGATAGCTGTTCGCCAGACACACGAACTCGCGTTTCTCCGCGTGGCCGCCGTTGCGCCAGAAGTGGAAGCTCATTTTCAGCGCGATTTCCACCGCCGACGCGCCATCGGATGCGAAGAAGGCGTGGCCCAGCGTGTTCTGCGTGAGCGCGCTCAGACGTTCGGCGAGCAGGACCGCGGGTTCATGCGTACAGCCCGCGAGCATGGCGTGTTCGAGCGTGTCGAGTTGATCCTTCAGCGCGGCATTGATGTGAGGATTGGCGTGTCCGAAGAGGTTGACCCACCAGGAACTGATGGCATCGAGATAACGGTTGTCTTGGTGGTCATACAGCCACGGACCCTTGCCGCGCGCGATGGGCACGAGCGGCGTGCGCTCGTGGTGCTTCATTTGCGTACACGGATGCCATACGGCGCGAAGAGAGCGGGCAACCCAGTCATCGGTTGCCGGCGTTGGTTGGTTGTTCAGATTCAAAACGACTCCATGAGAACTATCCGGCTGCATTGCGCGATACGGCGCGATTCGCAGCTCGGGCGGCGTTCCCGATTGCATTCACGCAAGCCACGACGGCTTGCGTTTTTCCAGAAAACTGCGCACGCCGTCGCGGCCTTCATCCGAGGCGCGAATTCGTGCAATACGGTCGGCGGTGTCCGAGATCAGCGTGTCGTCGATGGGTTTGTCGGCCAGATCGACCACCAGTTGCTTGCACTCGCGCACGGCGTTCGGACTGTTCGCCGCGATAGCCGCGGCGACTGCGTCCACGGTTGCATCCAGGTCTTCGGCCGTGACGACTTGATGCACGAGGCCGATGCGCAGCGCTTCGGCGGCATCGATACGTTCCGCCGTCACGAAATACCGGTGCGATGCGCGCGCGCCGATTGCCCGGATGACGTACGGCGCGATGGTCGCGGGTATCAGGCCGAGTTTTGCTTCGGAGAGGCAGAAGTGGGCCGAATCCGCGGTGATGGCTATATCCGCGACGGCGACGAGACCCATGCCGCCGGCATAGGCGTCGCCCTGGACGCGTGCGATTACCGGTTTATTGCATGTGTGGATGGCGTTGAGCATGGTTGCCAGGCCGAGTGCATCGGCGCGATTTTCCGCGTCCGAGTAATCCGCCATGCGTTTCATCCAGTTGAGGTCGGCGCCGGCGCAGAACGCGGGGCCATTTGCGGCGAGGACGATTACGCGAACTGAGGCGTCGTCGGCGAGGGCGCGGAATGCGGCGGTCAGTTCAACGATGGTGGCATCGTCGAAGGCGTTGCGCACGTCGGGCCGATTGAGCGTGACGCGCGCCACGTGGCCTTCGGCGGTGACGGTTAGGCGCTGCAGGTTCATATCGGGCATGGTGGCTTCGCCAGGGGTGTTTCGATGTGTCGATTATCTCTAAATTTTTGGTGGGGGTTTTGAATTGCGGTTTTTGGGGAGAGTGCGGGGCGCGGTGCGCGGGAAGGGGTTTTTTGTCTTTGGTGCTAACTTCGTAGTAGTGGTCGGCTTCGCGGAGGGATTTGCTCGGAAGTTCGCGGTTTGTGGGGGGCGGCGGGGTCCTGCTTTTTAGGGCTTCGCGCGTTCTGTTTTAGCTGTCATTTTTAGCACTGTTAGCCACTGTCCGTGGCGGGACTTCATTTCTTTGTCAAACGAAGTAAGGCCCGCGAACATGCGAAGCTAAAGAGACACTTACTCTTTTAATCGAGTTTCGGTACTGTTTCCTGTTGTGATAGCAAGATGGTCTTTTAAAAACTGCGATCTGGATGCGAGCGCAAGCAATATCATTCCGCCGAAACGGCGCGCGAAATCGTCATCGATTCGGTTGTGAAAATCATCGAGTGGTACATCAAAACTTGTGTGTTTTGCCAACACCCCGGCAATAGCATCCAGAGGAACGTGAAACGTAGAAATTGCGTTTGTTTCTTCGTTATAGATGGACACGCTGCACGTCTGACGTTTTGATTGCATCAATAACTCCTGCATTGCTGATAGTTGGCGAAAGCGCGAGCTTTACATTCAGTATAGTAAGCGGGACTCTGGAACATAGCGCGGCCCGCAGCACACAAGTCCATATCTGTTTCGTAATTTGCGAAGCATTCCGCTTCATGCGCCTCACTAACCCCACGCGCCGCAATCGACATTACATCATTGCTGGTCGCGTTTTTGACGTACTCGAACGGCGCGGCGTCGCCTAGCGGTGTGCTGCCCGAGCCAATCTCCGACACTTCGCCCAAGTCAAAAACATCGTCATCGCGCGACGGCAACGAAGATGCGACCATAGACGCCGCCGAAGCGAGCGCAGCAAGTGCGTCGCGCTTCGCCCACGCGGCCAGATTGCGTTCCCCCGCCTCGGTGACTGTTTCGATATGCCGGTACGGTTTTAGCGCGTTCGCTTCGCGCCTAATACGGTCATCGATTGACTTGTTATACGCCTTCAGGTCATCGGAGTACGCTTTCGAACGCGCCATGTAAGCACGACCGCGTTCGTCCTGGTCGCGTTTATACGCCGCGTAATCGAACTCGCGCTTTGGAACGAAGCCATCATGCGCAATGTATTCTGGCTTGGCGCGCACGATTACAGCTGCTTCGTTTCGCACTTCCCAGCAGAGCGCCTTGATGATGTCGCCGGGGCGATCACCGTAGGGACTGGCCCGGTAGGAGGGAATGGACTCGACAAGGAACTTTTGAATGCGTGCAACCAGTTCTGGCTGGCTCGCCCAATGCTCGAAATTGGCGGCTTTGAACAGCGCTTTACCGGCTTCAAGCGCTTTCGTTTGTTCTGGGGTTCTGCCATTCGGCGCGTAGTCCCATTTCTTATAAAGCAAGAATCGATGGCCCTCGTATCTCATGAGTTCCGTTGTCATTCTCGTTATTTTCGTTGTTTCGACAGCCGCTACGCTAACGTACTTTTCCGCGCGTTCATCTCATAAAAGAGCGCGCGGCTTGATGGTCAGGACTTCAGATTTTGGAGTAGTGCGCGGATATCATCGACGCGCCGAAAAACCGACTTATGCGAGACACGCACGCCAGCGCGGGAAAAATCCCTTTTCTCACGCCGCGCCGCCACGTCAAACCAAGACCGGAGCTAACGCCGACACTTGAGCGACGGTTAGCAATTGATCGGATGGTAGGCATTCGAACGTTAGACGCGCCGCGTCGGGCACGGCGGCGCGTGATCGTGGCATCGGGTCAGCATCGGGCGGCGCGGCACGTCTGCTTGGCTTCTGGTTCTTCAACATCGTCTTCGAGCCTCATATTGTTACCAGCGGGGTAACGGGAACAAGAGCCGGGACGCGTTTAGGCGTTGCGCATGTTTGAGTATGACGCGATCCCATAACCAAAAGCCTTGCGCGGTACGTGATAGCGCAGCCGCCCCAATAGATATAGGCGCGTGGTTATGTACTGCTTGCAACGAAGGCAGCAAATCAAGATTCCGGGTTAGAAAATTGACGAACAGCGGGTCTAGCGAATAAACGTCATGGTCGGTTGTAAAGGTTACTACTCAATAGCTTTCAAAGGCTATCCGGTACTGCGTAGCCGGAATCAAGCAACCTACAGTACAGCGCACGCTGCACCGTTTTCGCGCGCGATACGCGCGTCCTAACGCTGCGTCGCTTCTCGACTCCGTGTCCTGACTAAGCAAGCGCCGCGCGACGAAATCCAAGATGGCTTGTGCGTCCATTGTGGTCAACTGTTCAACGATCGGATACCCACACGCTTCGCCGTCGGGGTGTTTGGCCGTACTGGTTTCGTGGGATTCTGTGCTTGCCCGAGAACGCTGGTGGCGAAGCGTGTGGATGTAGGGGTTCGGAGGGGGAGGGTTTCAGGTGTTGTTGGTTATGGCGTCGAGGGTTCTTTTGAAGTCCCAAGCAGATGTCACTGCACGCTCGGGACACTTAAGAGTTAGCGGTTGGAAGGCGTTTTCTTTGCTTCGTTTCTTTTTCGCCGTTGGAAAAAGAAATGAAGTCCCGCCACGGATAGTGGCTAACAATGCTAAAGAGGAACAACGAACAGGGAACGCGCAAAGCCCTAAAAAGCAGGCCCCCCAACCCTGCCCCCTACCTCGATGCAGTCTGCGTCTGCGCCGCACTGCGCTCACTCCAGACCACTGCATTATTCACCGCATAAAGCCTGCACGGCTCCGTGCTCTGCTTCTGACATCCATCGAGCGCAACGGCCATGGGATCATCGCCGCCCTCGGCCCACGACCATGCTCCCGAATCCGACACGGCAAACGCGCGACTCGAATACTGATGCAGGAAATTCTCATACCCCTCGCGGCCGCGTTCATCGAGAAAAGGCACCGCCGCCACGGCATCCACATTCGCATAACCCGTCGGCGACGGCGCCTGTGGATACGTAACCTGATACTGCAAGTCCGTTGGCATGCCAATATCGGCGAGGAACGCCTTCACCCGCGGCCACCAGATCGGCACGCCATCGCGATCACCCACCAGCCGGTGCGCATCGTTCTTGTACGCCCCAAAATCCACCATGTCCGCCCGTGCGCCATGCGCTGTGTACGACGCAAACATGTCGTCGGGAAGCGATCCCTGCCAGACCGAATCATTGCTGCCGTACATCCACAGCGACGGCAACTTCACATGCTCGCCGTACTCGCCAAACGCACTGGTCAAATTCTTCTGCCAGTTCGGACATTCATCCTGCCGAAGACCACCCGAGAAATTTATCAGACCACGCACGCCAATATCCGAACGTGCATCGCGCGCACCGTAAGCCATCGTGACCAGACCACCGTGCGACGCGCCCGCCACGACCACATGCTTGCTGTCCACAAACGGCTGCTTGTCCATGTAAGCTACAGTCGCGGCCACATCCCGCGCCTGCGTGAAACCGTTGGCTTCGACGTTGCATCCGTTCCCGGTGTATTCGCCACCAGACTGGGCGAAACCGCGACGATTCGGCACGACGACCACATACCCGTGGCGCACGAATTCACGCGCCAGCGCAAGCGGACGCGCGCGCGGCTGGTCATGTGCGTTGCCAGGAAGTTTGCCGTGGTTGAAAACGACCATCGGGAACGGGCCCACGCCGTTGGGCTTGAACAGCGTGGTTTCGAGCGTCACATCGCCCGACGGGATTTCGATGACCGACTCGTTGAGGCTCGCATCGACAACCGGAAGCGACGGATCGAAGGCAGGCGTCACCGTGCCAAATGCCGGTGCTTCGAGCGACGCATATTGCTGCGCGCCGGGAAACGGTTCTGCGGACGCCCGAGTGGACATTGCCACCAGCGTTGCCGCCACCGCACATACCGCTAAACAACCCGACACCGCTTCCCTGAATGCCATCCCCGAAACTCCGCCTGCTTTCGACCCCGCTGCTGATTAGCTAAAACGCGGGCCGGCTTATTGTCACAATCCATCAGTTCCGCGCGCTCTGACTGCAGAGAACAGTATTGCCTGGCGGTCCGTGAAGTCATGCCCCGAACAGGCATGACAATGGGCTTCAATATGCAACGTCAGTCCGTGGGCCGGTAATTAGCTTATGAAACAATAGCTTGCTACCGATTCGCCAACGGCTGGCTAAAAGACAGGGTACCCGGACAAAATCATTTGGCGCAATTAGAAAGTACCCGTGCGCCACACTAATTTTTCGACGAAAGCAGCCGTTAAGGAAATATTTGCCGCGATGTCCGGCCAAGGCCGCGCGCGTTGTTTTAGTCGCGAAGATCGCCGTCGATATAACGCCAATGGCCGGCGTTATCGCGCTCGAACCGGCTGGTTTCATGCAGCCGATGCGCCCGTCCGCCAGTCTTGTAACGGGCAACGAATTCGACCTCGGCGCGATTTGAATCGATGGACGTATGGCGTTTGATCTGCAGGCCAAGCCAGCGCGTGTCGCGATCAGCGGACGCGTCGAGGTCGGGCGGACAGGTGGCGTCGCCCCACGTTGCGCGCAGATAGCCCGTGTCGCCGATTACGTAAGCGGTGTAGCGCGAACGCATCAGTTCCATTGCCGTGGCCGGCGCTTCGCCGCCTTCTATGAAGCGTCCGCAACATTGAGCGTAGCTCGGCGCGTGCTTGACGCTTGCTCCGGGCGACGCTCCGCCGCACGGACATTCCACCGGCGGGTTCATGCGTCGACACCCGGCATCTCGATGTGACCCGGCTGCGCTTTCACCCGCGCGAGCCACGCGCGAATGGCGGGATATGGGCCGAGATCGAGGTTGGCTTCATCGGCGACATGGGTGTATGCATAGAGCGCAATGTCCGCGATGCTGTATTGCTCATCGACGAAAAAAGTGCGCGTGGCCAGATGCGTTTCCATCACGTCCAGTGCCCGATACGAACCCGCGGTCTTCTCGGGCAAGCGCGGATCGTCGGGCCGCCTGGTGAATTGAAGGATGAAGCGCGCGACCGCCACGTTGGGCTCGTGGCTGTATTGCTCGAAGAACATCCACTGCAGCACGCGCGCCCGGGAGAGCCGCTCCGTGGGCAGCAGCGGCGTGCCTTCGGCGAGGTAAAAGAGAATGGCGTCGGACTCGAAGAGGCACGTGTTTGCATCGATCTGCAGAACCGGGACCTTGCCATTCGGGTTCATCTGACGAAATGTCTCGGTGCGCGTGGCGCCGTTCATCATGTCCACTTCGTGCCACACATACGGCAGCTTCAGTTGTTCGAGCGCGAGCCGCACCTTGTAGCAATTTCCCGACGACGCCACGCCATGCACTTGATACGTCACTTCATGTCCTCGTTCGTGTGATTGAAACATTCGCCGTGGAACCGCGTGTCACCACTTGATCGGCGTGCCGTCGTACTGCACGAAACTGCCATTGAACCGGGCGCGATCTGCAGCCGCCGCCGCAATCACCGCGCGCATGCCGGCCACGCTGTGCGCCGGATCTATTGCGGCGGTCGACCCGCCCATATCCGTGCGAACCCAGCCCGGATGCAACGCAATGCACGTCGCGCCGCGCGCTTCCTGCGAAGCTGCTTTCAGCGCCGCATTCAACGCGGCCTTGCTCGCCCGATACAACCAGCCCGCCGTGCCGTTCATCTCCGCAATGCTGCCCATCTTGCTGGACACGACCGCGAGCACGCCGTGGGCGGTGTTGGTAAGCGGCAGGAGAATCGGAAGCAACTGCATGGGACCGCGGACGTTCGTGTGCATGACTTCATCGAAATCTTCCGCAAGGATAGTTTCCACATGCTCCGTTCGCGGACCATAAACCCCGGACACGATGATCGCCGCATCCAGCTTCTCGCCGTCGAGTTGCCAGCCGAGCGCGGCAATCTGCTCTGGTTTGGTTGTGTCGAGCGAGAAGGTCGTGGCGCCCATTGCTTCAAGACCGCTGATGGCCACCGCGTCGCGCGCCGTGGCGAGTACGCGCCAGCCATCGCGCCTGTATGCGCGCACGAATTCATGCCCGAGTCCGCGCGATGCACCCACGATCAATGCCGTTTTCATGGCGTCACCTTCAAGTCAATTCGATGCCCATTGCCGTCGCTTCTCCACCGCCAATGCACAAGCTCGCCACGCCGCGCTTCAAGCCGCGTTGCCGCAACGCGCCGATCAGCGTGACAAGAATCCGCGCACCCGATGCGCCAATTGGATGTCCGAGCGCGCAGGCGCCGCCGTTGACGTTCACTTTGTCGTGAGGGAGATCGTGTTCGCGCATGGCCGCCATTGCCACGACGGCAAACGCTTCGTTGATCTCGTACAAGTCGACTTCGCTTGCGCGCCAGCCGTTCTTCTCGAACAGCTTGCGGATTGCGCCAACGGGCGCCGTGGTGAACAGCGCCGGTTCCTGCGCGAAGGTGCTGTGGCCAACCACGCGCGCGAGCGGCGTGACGCCGAGCCGTTTGGCCGTGGATTCGCGCATCATGACGAGCGCGGCGGCGCCATCGGAGATGGACGATGCATTGGCGGCCGTCACCGTGCCGTCCTTGGCGAAGGCGGGTTTGAGCGTCGCAATCTTGTCGATGTTCGCCTTGTACGGCTGCTCGTCATGATTAATGACGGTATCGCCCTTGCGCCCCGCGACCGTCACCGGCGCGATCTCCCATCCGAACGATCCGTCTTCGTTCGCGCGCTTGGCGCGCGTCAGGGATTCGATGGCAAACGCGTCCTGCGCCTCCCGCGTGAATTTGTACGACCCCGCGCATTGCTCGGCGAACGTGCCCATCAGCCGGCCTTTTTCATACGCGTCCTCGAGGCCGTCGAGGAACATGTGATCGAGCACCTGACCGTGGCCCATGCGCATGCCGCCGCGCGCTTTCGGCAACAAGTACGGCGCTTGCGTCATGCTTTCCATTCCGCCCGCCACGATCACGTCGGCCGAACCCGCGAGCAGCATGTCGTGCGCGAACATGGCGGCGCGCATGCCCGAGCCGCACATCTTGTTGACGGTCGTGCTACCGGTGGATAACGGCAAACCCGCGCCGAGCGCGGCTTGCCGTGCAGGCGCTTGCCCGAGGCCCGCGGGCAGCACGCAACCCATCACGGCTTCTTCTATTTGATCGGGCTTGAGCCCCGCGCGTTCTACGGCGGCGCGGATTGCAACCGAGCCCAGTTGCGGCGCGGTGACGCTGGCGAAATCGCCCTGGAAAGCGGCCATCGGCGTGCGCGCAGCCGAGACGATCACCACGGGATCAGCTACGAGATCATTCATGTTTCAGCTCCTTGATCACACCTTTCACAATAGCCGGCACGTCACCAAGACCGGCGGCGTCCGACGTAAGCACGTCGTTCTCCAGCGAATGCGTACCGCCGCGCGCGAGCGCCGCGATGCAATGCTGATAGGTCGGCTCGACCTTTTCCGGGCCGCCGATCATCATGCCCAGGTTGCGCACGCGGCCGTCGTGCACGCCGTAGGTCAAGCCGTGCACGGTGATTTCCTGGCCGCGCGCCCACGCATCGCGCAGGATGGTCGTGTGACACACGTTCACCGTTTGTTCGATGGTATTCAGTTCCACCAGGCGGCGATTTCGCGCCACGCCCATCGGCCATTCGTCGAGCAGCGCCGCGTGCTTGTCGCGCACGTCCTCTACGTGGCGCAGCCAGTTATCGGCGAGACCGACACGCCTTCCCTCCAGCGCCGCGCCCACGCCGGAACAGCCGTAGTGCCCGACGACCATGATGTGCTTTACCTTCAGCAGATCGACAGCAAACTGAATCACCGACAAACAATTGAGGTCCGAGTGCACCACCACGTTCGCGATGTTTCTGTGCACGAACACTTCGCCCGGCGGCAAGCCGATGATCTGGTTCGCCGGCACGCGCGAGTCGGAGCAGCCGATCCACAAATACTCCGGCGCCTGCTGATGCGCGAGGCGGGAAAAATACTCCGCGTCTTCGGAGAGCTTGCGCTCGACCCATTGCAGGTTGTTGTTGAACAGATGCGCGAGCGGGTTGTTATCGGGACTTTCGGGTTTATCGATGTTGGACATGGCATTCAATGCGGGTAGGTGTCGCGGATTTCATGCAGCGCGAGAGCAGGTGCGCCGTCGGGAAAACGCTCGGGATAATGAACGATGAAACGGATGCTGCGTTCGTAGGGAAAAAAATCGGCGAGTTCGCCGTTGAGGATCTGTTCCTTATGCTTTTGCCAGAGAGCCGGATCGAAGAAGTCGGCATGGTGTTTCATGAAGACGTCGCGCACGCGAGGATCGCCGAGCAGGAACGTTCCATACGTTTCCGGGAAGATGTCATGCGGGCCTACGGTGTACCACGGCTCGCCCGACATCTCCTCTTCCTCGGTGCGCGCCTGCGGCACGCGGCGCACAGTGCAGTCAGTCAGGTATTCGATTTCGTCGTAATCGTAGAACACCACGCGGCCATGGCGCGTCACGCCAAAATTCTTGTACAGCATGTCGCCGGGAAAAATGTTCGCCTGTATCAGTTGCTTGATGGCGTCACCGTATTCCTTGATGCCGTGTTCTATTTCGTTCGGCGAGCCGTTCTGCAAATACAGGTTCAGCGGCGTCATGCGGCGCTCTATATACACGTGCCGGATCACGAGCTTGTCGCCTTCGTATTCGATCATCGACGGCGCTTCTTTCATCAGTTCCTTGAGCAACGCGTCGTCCAGACGCGAGAGCGGCAACGCCACGCTGGAGTATTCGAGCGTGTCGGCCATGCGTCCCAGGCGATCATGCCGCTTGACCAGCCGATACTTGTCCTCGACCTTCGCGCGCGTGGTGTCCTTCGGCGGCGGAAAGTTGTCCTTGATCAGCTTGAACACATACGGAAAAGACGGCAGCGTGAACACCAGCATCACCATGCCCTTGATGCCCGGCGCAATGACGAATTTATCGCTGGAATGCGAGAGATGATGCAGCAGGTCCCGATAGAACAGATTCTTGCCCTGCTTCTGCAAACCGACCGATGTATAGATCTCGGCCTTCGGCTTGCCCGGCATGATGGTGCGCAGGAACTGCACATACGCCGACGGCACTTCCATGTCCACGAGAAAATACGAGTGCGAAAAGCTGAAGATGATCAGCAGTTGTTCGCGTTGCAGCAGGACGGTATCGAGCGCGAGCACGCCCGGTTGCGCGTGACGCACGGGCATGGCGAATGGCGCGATCAGATCGCCGTTGATGATTCGCCCGACTATATACGCCGCCTTGTTGCGAAAGAACAATGAGGACAACACGTGAATCTGAAAATTCGGCGCGGCCTTGAACTCCCCGAATGCTTCGCTAATGGCTTGCATCACGCATTGAACATCGCGTTCTAGGTCTTCAAACGCAGGCTCGAGCTGGAAGTTCGTGACAATGCGCATGAGCGTGGCGGCAAGGCCATCCTTGCCGGGATAATACGCACGATACGTCGGCTTGGCCGCAGGTTCGTCGTTCTCTATGTATTCGGTCGATATAGCCGGTCGCACGAAAATGAAGTCGTTATTGAAGTACGACCGATGCAGGATCTTGCAGCACACGGAATTGAAGAACGTCTCCGCGCATTCGGGTTGGCGGTGCGCCGTCAACAGGCCGATGTAATGCAGTTTGATCTGCTGCCACACTTCGTCGTCTATATTTTCGGCGTCGTATTCATCCTGCAGACGCGTCACGCATTCTTCCACGCGATCGTCGTACGACGTAATGCGTTCCCGCGCAAGCCGCTGCAGCGCATGCCAGTCGCCTTCCTCGAACAAATGCTTCGCCGCGATCGCCGCATCGCGGAAAACGCGATAGTGACGATCGAATCCTTCGAGCAGCGTTTGCGCGACGTCGAAGCCGATCTGCGACGACAGCAACTTGGGAAAGTGATTCATATCGACCCTGCACTACGTGTGGTGTCGCGTGATGCGCATTATTCCTGTGCCTTCAAACCGGGCGATATTGTATCGCCATGACCGTTCACGATTGTTCACGAGCGCCGCGCGTCAAGCAGCCTTCACGGTTTTCTGCGTCGGCGAACAGGATGAGGCCAGCTTGCGCGTCCGTTTTTCAGCATTCGCCGAAAGCAGCGCACGGCCTTGCATTTCGTACGCGGCAAGTTCGCCAAGCGTTGCGTTCAGATCTTCCAGTTGCCGTTCCAGAACCGCGCGATGTTCCGCGATGGTGTCCAAAAACGCGTGCAGCTGCGCAACCGTACCGGTGGGTGAATCGTAGAGATCGAGCAACCGGCTGATCTCCGACAGCGTGAATCCAAGCCGTTTGCCACGCAGCGTAAGCCTCAGGCGCGTGCGGTCGCGTGGCGAATACACGCGCCGCACGCCGTTCGTGCCTTCGCGCGCCGGCGCGAGCAAACCCTGATTCTCGTAGAAGCGGATCGCGCGTGGCGTGATCTCGAACTCGCGAGCCAGTTCTGTAATGGTGTAACGCGTGTCTGTCATTTGAACCTGGAAGTGCGCTGAACGGCTTTAAGAATCGCTGTAAAATGCAGGTTAACGTTAGCGTCAACTTGGCGGTATTGCAAGAATCGACAACCCGGAGACCGACCCGCATGAATTCGCTCGAACAGCAACTGGACTACGTCTTCGCCGACCGGCTTCCCGAATCCGGCCACGCAATGGAAGTCACGCCTGGCGTCTTCTGGGTACGCATGCCGTTGCCGTTTGCGCTCGATCACATCAATCTCTGGGTCATGCGCGATGAAATCGATGGCGTGAAAGGCTGGACCATCATCGATTGCGGTATTTCCGACGAAACCATCCGCGCCAACTGGGAGCGCGTCTTCAGTTCATTGCTGGACGGCTTGCCGGTGCTGCGCGTGATCGTCACGCATTGCCATCCGGATCACCTCGGTCTTGCCGACTGGATCTGCAACGGCGGCGAGAAGAAACGCTGGGGTCCAGTCAGGCTCTGGATGTCGCACGGCGAATACGCAATGGGCCGCGTGATGTCGAGCGGCGACGGTTCTGACGCAGGCGGCGAACGCGCCGCGCAGCACTTCGCGCGGCATGGCATGCGCGATCCGGCATCGCTCGAAGCCCTGCGCAAACGCGATACGTATTACCCGAAGCTCGTGCCGTCCATACCGCCGCATTTCCGCCGTCTGCGCAATGGCGACACCATCAGGATTGGCGGCCGCGACTGGGAAGTGATTACTGGCTTCGGCCATTCGCCCGAACATTGCGCGTTCTACTGCGCTGAGAACAATGTGCTGATTTCCGGCGATATGGTTTTGCCGCGTATATCGACCAACGTGTCGGTGTTTGCCATTGAACCGGAGAGCAATCCGGTGGCGCTGTTCCTGGAATCTCTCGGCCGATACGAAACCTTACCCGCCGACGCGCTTGTCCTGCCTTCGCACGGCAAGCCGTTTCGCGGCATGCATACGCGCATTGGGCAGCTTCGCGATCATCACGCCGCGCGCCTGGCGGAAGTGCGCGAGGCCTGCGCGATCAAGCCGCAAAGCGCGGCGGATATTGTGCCGATCATGTTCAAGCGTCCTCTCGATGTACACCAGATGACGTTCGCGCTCGGCGAAGCGTTGGCGCATTTGCATCTGCTATGGCTGCAAGGCGAACTCGTGCGGAGTACGCGGGAAGCTGACGGTGTGATCCGTTTCGCGCCAGCGTAAAAAAGCCGGGCGCTTTTAAAAGGGCGCCCGGCTTTTCAAGGAACAACAATTACTGCACGGACACGCTGACGAAGTTCTGTCGTCCAAACGGACTGACACGATATCCGCTGACATTGCTTTGCGTGAGCGCGGATGCGGTCGGATAACCGAGCGGAATCCACAGCGCCTGATCGTGGATGATCTGCTGCGCCTCGGTGTAAGCCTTGGTGCGCTTGCCGATATCCGCCGATCCCTTGCCTTCGTCGATCAAACGATCCAGCGTCGGATCGCAGAAGCGCGCGAAGTTGATGCCCGAGCGCACCGCGGCGCAACTAAAGAGCGGCGAGAGGTAGTTATCCGGATCGCCGTTGTCGCCGGCCCAGCCCATGAACAACATGTCGTGCTGGCCTTGCTTCGCTTCCTTGATCAGCTCGCCCCATTCGATCACCTTGACTTGCGCCTTCACGCCGATCTTCGCCAAGTCCGCCTGCAGCAATTCCGCGCCGGCTTTCGGGTTGGGATTCAGCACGCTGCCGTTCGGACGCACCCAGATGGTTGTATCGAAACCATTGGGATAGCCTGCATCGGCGAGAAGTTTTTTCGCGCGATCGACCGAATACGTATACGGCGTGACCTGTTTGTCATAGCTCCATGTGTTCGGCGGGAACGGATTCACGGCGGGCGTCGCCGTGTTCTCGAAAACGGTCTTCAAGTACGTCGTGCGATCGAATGCTTCGTTCAGCGCCTGGCGGACCTTGGGGTTATCGAGCGGCTTTTTCTGCGTGTTCAGCGCCACGAACGCCGTCATGAATGCCGGCGTTTCGACCACCTTGATCGAGCCTCCTTTCTTGGCGTCGATCACGTCCTGCGGCTTCGGGGACAACGCGATCTGGCATTCACCCGCCTTGATTTTCTGCGCGCGCACGGAGGCATCGGGCGTGATCGCGTAGATCAGGCGGTCAACCTTCGGCTTCGCGCCCCAGTACGCGGGGTTCACGTCATAGCGAATCACGGCGTCTTTCGTATAGCTTTTCAACACGAATGGACCCGTGCCGATGGGCTTCGCGTTCAGGTCGGTATCCTTACCCGCCTTGAGCAGCTGATCGGCATATTCAGCCGAATATATCGATGCAAAACCCATCGTCAAGATGGGCACGAAGGTCGCGTTCGGCGTGTTGAGCACGAACGTCACGGTGTTGTCATCGACCTTTTGCACCGACTTGATCAGCTTGACCAGGCCCATTGATTGCGCGTGGGGAAAGCCGCTTGCTCCGGCTACCTTGTGCCATGGATTGCTGTCCGAGAGCATGCGGTCGAACGAGAACACCACGTCGTCGGCCGTCAGTTTCCTCGATGGCTTGAAGTAATCCGTGCTCTGGAACGCCACGTTCGGCCGCAGATGGAACGTGTAGGTCAGCCCGTCCGCGCTCACGTCCCACTTTTCGGCGAGTGCCGGCGTGACTTTTTTCGCGACTTCATCGTAGGAAACGAGCGTGTTGAAAATCACGTCCGCCGACGCGTTGGTCGTCACGAGGGAATTGAACTGCACGACATCGAAACCGTCCGGACTCGACTCCGTGCACACGGTAAGCGGTTTTGCGATCGCGAGCATTGGCGCGATGGCCAGGACTGCGGCTGCGAGCATTCTGAAGCGCATGAGATCTCCCGTTTTGACGGTGTCGTCGGTTAATTGGTCATTTTTTGATGCGGCGGCGTTCAGGCGGTATTGCGACTGCATTGCAACTTATTGTACGGCGCGTTCTGGCATACGGTTCCGTGCAACAAAGGCGCGTCGCCGTAGCTTACTGAAACGTTATTTCCGCTACAACGACCGATTCGGGATATCGATATGGACACGATTCACGCCGCCGCGCCGCCTTGCCTAATCGGCGGGCGCACGCTAAACTCGTGCCCGTCTTTGGGGAGTAGCCTTCCTTCCGCAATGGGAGGAGGACGCGTCAACATACTCGGCTGGTGCCGTGGCGCGTTCGACCGGTCAGGTTTGGCGAGACCATGGGTGCATCTTGTCGTTCACGGTCGGACGGCGCGGGATAGCACCCTGGTTTGCTGACGTCCGACCGTGAAATCATCGTGTCTCCAAAACAAAAACACCCTGCATCGGTCACAAGCCTCTCCTTGCGTTGCTATTGCCAGTACGCCTCATTGCGAGGTGCGGCATGACACTGCTATTCCTGCAACTCGCCATCATGCTCGTGGTGATTCTGGCGGCATCGGAATTGTTCACCAACGCGCTGGAGCATCTCGGCGAAAAACTCGGCATATCCGAAGGCGTCACGGGTTCGCTGTTCGCGGCCATTGGCACTGCGTTGCCTGAGACCACGGTGCCGATCATCGCGTTGATGGGCGGCACGGCAAGCCGTGCGGTCAACGAGGAAATTGGCGTGGGCGCCATTCTTGGCGCGCCGCTGATGCTCGCAACGCTGTCCACCTGCCTGATGGCGGTCGCCGTTCTCAAGATGCGCGGCCTCAAAGGTCTCGTCACGCCCGAACATACCGGCTTTACCCGCGATCTCAACTTCTTCCTGTGTGCATTCCTGATCGCGGCCGGCGCGATGTTCGTCCCGCATCACGCGTGGGAAGTGCGCGCCTTGTTTGCCGCAGGTCTGGTCGGCGTATACGTGGTGTATGTGATCACGACGTTCCGCGCGTCCGCGGGTCTGGTGGAAAAGGGGCACGGCACGGAAGCGCCCGAGCGGCTGTTGATCGCGCGCCTGGGTTTGCCTACCACGCTTGCGACCATCGTGTTGCAGATGGCGGTCGGCACTGCGCTGCTGGTTGGCGGGGCGAAGGGGTTTATTGCGGGCGTGGAGGGCGTGTCGCATGTACTGGGGATATCGGCGCTGCTGCTTTCGCTGATCATCATCCCGATTGCAACCGAATTGCCCGAAAAGGTGAACAGCATCATCTGGGCGCGGCGCGGCAAGGATACGCTCGCATTCGGCAACATTACCGGCGCGATGGTGTTCCAGGGCACGCTGCTGCCAGGTATCGGCATCATGCTGACGCCTTGGGAGCCGCGCGTCGAAGTGCTGACCGGCGTGCTGATCACGCTCGCCGCCGCCGCATGGCTGCGGCTCAATGCGAAGAAAGGCGGAATCGTGCTGTGGGCGCTGCTCGTGAACGGCGGGCTTTATGCGTTCTACCTTGCGCTGACACTGGGGCGCTAGGGCTATCCGGCGCGCAAAAAAAGCCCGCCGAAGCGGGCATCAATCACATTGCGCGTCGTGCTTACCGCGCATCTGTTGTTGTTCTGCGTTGTCTCTTTATTGCGGCGTCAGAACCGCGCCGCTTGCTGATATCGGCTGGCGGCGTTCGCCTGGTTCATCGCTTGCCGGTGATTCCTCATCAACGCCGTTTCCGCCGATGTCGCCGCGTGCATGATCGCGGCAATGCTCGCCTGGATCCGGCGAATCGTGACCATCGAGTCGGCGGACTGATTGGCTTGTAATGACATCAAAAGCGGCGAGCGTGTGTTCGTCAGTTCCGCGGCGCGCGGCCAGTCGTTATCGGCGGCTGCGCTTTCTATGGCTTCCGTCAGCACCCATGCCCGGGCGATCAGTTCTTCCTGGTTCATCGTCTGGCTCCGTTACTTGTTGGTCGCAAGCGCGCCCGCGCTGTTTGTACCGCCGAAGAGCGCCGTCAGATAGTTGGCGTTGCTTTGGGATTGCGACATCAGCGTGTTCAGCGCCGTAAATTGCGCGTTATACGACGTCGTCAACTGCGCCGCGTAGGCGGTGAGCTGGGTTTGCTGGTCCGTCAGGCTCTTCAGGTCGGCTGTCAGCGCGCTCGAGCGCGTATCCATGATGCCGCCGGTCGCGAGGAACGACGTCAGGTCGCTGTTCATATTCGCGGCGACGCCATTTTTCGAGTTGAACAATGTCGCGACGGTTTGCGGATCGCTGGTGAGCGCGGCGTTCAGCGCGTCGGTGTCGGTCTTAAGCGTTCCGTCCGGCTGCAGCGTAATACCAATGGAAGCAAGGTTGACCGATGACGCGCCCGTGCCCACGCCGGCGCTCAGGGCGCTCGAAAGCGTGTTGCGGATTGTGTTCATCATGGAGTCACCAAGCAGCGCGCCGCCTTGCGAGCCTGTCGCCTGGGTCGAATCGAACGAAGTCAGCGACTGCACTGTGCTCATGTAGTTGTTGTACGCGGTGACGAAGGCGGTAATGGCGGTTGCCTGTCCGCTTGTATCAGGCGCGACTGTCAGTGTTTGCGTGGTGCCGACCGAAGTCGAATCCAGCGTCATGGAAACACCGCTGAGCGCCGTGGTGATCGTGTTGCTTGCGCTGGTCCCCGGCGTGCCCGCGATCGAGAAGTTCGCGTCTTCGCCGGCTACGCTCTGCGTCCAGCTACCCGATGCAACCGTGGTCACCGACCCCGTGTAATTACCGGTGGTTTCCGTGCTGTTTGCGGGTGCGGGGGCCGTGCCCGATGTCACGGCGAGGCTGTTCAACGCGTCGCCCGATGCCGTTCCCGAGATCGTGACATTGATTCCGTTCGATACACCCGTCGCCGACGAACGCAGCACCAGATGCGCGCCGTCCGTACCGTTCACGATAGCGGCCGTCACGCCTGGATTGCCCGATGCCGAATTGATCGCCGATGCAATGCCTGCCAGCGTGTTGTTGCTCGATGTGACGGGGATCGACATGTTCTTGCCGCCGACCGAGATAGTCATCGTGCCGGTGCCGAGCGTGTCGGTCGACTTGAATGCGCCCGAAGTGATCGATTGCGACGTCGCGATATTCGAGACCTGCACGGAATAGGAGCCCGCCACTGCGCCGGAGGTGCCCTTTGCGGTGATGCCCTTGCCGTCGCCGGTCGCGGTGAAGGCTGAAAGCGTCGTGCCGTCCGAGAGCGCCGCAAGAGACGACTGCAGCAGGGACATGACGGATTTCAGCGTGCCGAGCGCCGTGACCTGCGTGTTGTCCGCTGTGGTCTTGTTATTGAGGGTATCTGTCTGACCCGCGATTTTCGCGTTGACGAGCGCGGTGACCAGGGAGTTCACGTCCATTGTCGACCCGGTCGAGCCGCTAATGATCGACTGTGCGGCCTGCTGGACCGCGCTGTTCGGGTCAACGGTGGAACCGGTTGACGAAATGGGTATCGTGCTCATGCATTGCTCCGTTCGGGCGTGGGCCGGAAATCACTCGATAAATCCCGGAAACGCGAACTGGGAGGCAAGCCTCCCAGCGGTTTTATGCTTCTTTTTTGCTGCAACTACCGCTGTGATGCGGGTGTTTCAGCCGGCGCGCATTGTAGCGTCGCGCGCGCCGGTTAGCTCGCTGTCAAAAATGCTTAGCCGAGGAGCTTCAGGACTTGTTGCGGCAGCGAGTTGGCCTGTGCCAGCACCGAGATACCTGCTTGCTGCAGCACTTGCGCCTTGCTCAGGTTCGCGGTTTCCTGCGCAAAGTCTGCGTCGGTGATTTGCGACTGAGCCGACGACAGGTTCGTCGATTGAGCCGTTTGCGTAGCTGAGATCGACGTGAAGCGGTTTTGCGCTGCGCCGAGGTTAGCCTGGATACCGTTGACCGTTTGCAGTGCGTTGTCGATCGACTCGATGGCAAGGTTGGCGCCGTTCGGTTGCGTCAGGTCGATGCCGGACACTTGTGGCGGGGTATTTTGAGCGTTAGCCGTCGCGATGCCAGTTGCTGCAGCCGCAGAATTTGCGTCGCTGAAGCCCGTCGGGGTCGTGCCGTTCAGTGCTCCGGTCGTGTTGAACGTCAGGGTTGCACCCGTGTCGCCGGTCGCCGGTGTTCCCGGTGTGGCGATGCTGGTAGTGTCGATCGAGAACAGTTTGCCAGCGGTCGTCGAGTCGATTGCCGAACCGTTTTGATCGGTAAATTTGAATGAACCCTTGCCATCTGCAAGAACGTTGATGGACGTTATAGCGGGTGTTGTACCGGCTGCTGCCGCAGCACCCGCGCTGGTCAAATTCAGGTTGCTGATCGTGCCAAGGTTGGTGTCGGCAGCAGCAAAAGGAGGGGTGTCGCCAAACTTCGTGTCGCCGTTGGTAGCGCTGATCGAGCTAAGGGCCGTTGCGGCTACGCCTTGTGCGGCGGTTTGGACAGTTGCGGGGTCAAACGCACCGCCGACTGCAGCCGTCAGCGTAAGGGCTTTGGGCGAGGTCTTCGAACCCGTGGTGGTAGCCGGATCGCCGAACAACTTGGTCGATACCGATGCCGACAATGCCTGGTTATTCTGATCCGTAAAGGTAAAGCCGCCATTGCCGTCAGCGAGAACGTTGATTGTTGTAATGGCTGCCGTGTCGCCGGCTGCTGCAGCAGTACCGTCGCTCTTCAGGCTGATGCCCGTGATAGAGCCGATGGTCGAGCCGATTTGCGGGACACCGCCGCCAAGCTTTGCTGCCGACACGCCGTTGGTCAGGTCGATGCTGATGGTCTGGCCGACGTTGGCGCCAACTTGGAAGCTGACGTTGCCAGCCGAGCCGTCCAGCACGTTCGTGCCGTTGTACGTGGTTTGCGAAGCAATACGGTTCACTTCAGCAATACGCTGCGTCACTTCTTTTTGCAGTGCTGCCTGATCCGACGCTGACAGCGAACCGCTCGATGCCTGCACGGCCAGTTGACGAATACGTTGCAGATTGTCCGTAATCTGATTCAAGCCGCTTGATGCCGTTTGCGTCATCGACACACCATCGTTCGCGTTCGAGACGCCCTGGTTCAGACCGTTGATCTGCGACGTCATGCGTGAGGCGATCGCTTGACCTGCTGCGTCGTCTGCTGCGCTGTTGATGCGTTTGCCTGATGACAGACGGGTGATTGCCGACGACAGCGCGCTCTGCGTGCCGTTCAGGTTCTGCTGGGCGACCAGCGAGTTGATATTGCTGTTAATACCGATCATTTTGGATTTCTCCTGAAGAAGCTGTGTGAGCTAAAGGGCTGTTTTTGGCTACTACGCCGTCCTGTTGCCTGGCGGTTCCGAGCGTGTTAGCCGGCCGCCTACTTGGGTTAGCGGCCCCTCGGAAAAAAACTTGAGGAATTAGAAAACGATTTGTAGAAGGAATAGCGAAAACATGGAAAAACGTTTGCCGTAAGGGTTTTGCAATGGGTCGCCGCCTGCGCGCATGAGGATTCACGGGTATTCTTTTTCGAGGACTTCTCTCAACCGCACACATCAGGAGCCGCCATGCAACACCGCACCATCGGTACTTCGGATCTCAAGGTCGCGCCGCTCGTCTTCGGTGGCAACGTGTTCGGCTGGACCGCCGACGAGCGCACGTCGTTCTCGCTGCTCGACGCGTTTGTTGACCACGGCCTCAATTTCATCGATACCGCCGACGTCTACTCCGCCTGGGTCGACGGGCATCAGGGCGGTGAATCGGAGACGATCATCGGCAAGTGGCTAAAAGAAAGCGGCAAGCGCGACAAAGTCGTGCTTGCCACGAAAGTCGGCATGCTGAGCACGCGGCCGGGGCTGTCGGCGGCGAACATCGAGGCGGCGGTGAACGACTCGCTCAAGCGGCTGAAGACGGACTACATCGACGTCTATTTCTCTCATCGCGACGATGATAAAACTCCGCTCCTCGACACGCTGGGTGCTTACCAGAAGCTGATTGCGGCGGGTAAGGTGAGGGTTATCGGCGCTTCAAACTACACGGGAGAACGCCTGGAAGAAGCGCTGAAGATTTCCGCGAAGGAGGGGATTGCGGGCTATCAGGTGTTGCAGCCGGAATACAACCTGTACGACCGCGCGGGTTATGAAGGTGATCAGGAGCCGGTTGCCACGGCGCACAAGGTTTCCGTTGTGACGTATTACAGTCTGGCGAGCGGTTTTCTGAGCGGGAAATACCGCTCGAAAGCCGATACCGAACACGCAGCGCGCGGCGCCAAGGTGACGGGTTACCTGAACGATCGCGGTTTGGCGATCATCGAAGCGCTAGTCAAGGTCGCCGATCGTCACGGCGTGGCGCCCGCTACAATCGCGCTCGCCTGGCTGATCGCCCGTCCCAGCGTGACCGCGCCGATTGCCAGCGCGACGTCGGTCAAACAACTGGAAAGCCTCGCCGAAGCCACGCGCATCACGCTTTCTCCAGAAGATGTCGCGCTGCTGAACGAGGTCAGCGATCCAGCGTGAGTTTTTGCATAAAAACCTGAAAAACCGCGGATTTTCATGGAGTTGCGCCCTGCAGAGCGGCTTTGCGGGGTTGGCGACACGTCAGCGATCTGATAACATCTCGCCCGAATCGAGATTTTTGCCCGATGACGCCGCATTTTTCGCGACGTCTGGCGGCCCGAAGTGCGCTGTTCCGGATTCCAGGGGAATGCGCATGCCGTGATCGGCGGTGAAATCCCACCTCTCTCTTTTCCGGCCTCCGTGGCCGCTTTGCTCGTGTCTGCTGCGTTGGGTGGACGATCGGAGTGCCGGCGCGCGGTGTAAGCCTGTTTGGTTACGCTTCGCCGCGCAGTCAGAAAAACGTATTAGCGATTTAGGACTTCCATGACCACTATTGTTTTGAAAGAAAACGAGCCGTTCGACGTTGCGATCCGTCGCTTTCGCCGGACCATCGAAAAGAACGGCCTGATCGCCGAACTTCGCGAACGCCAGTCGTACGAGAAGCCGACGACAGCACGCAAGCGCAAGAAAGCGGCGGCAGTTAGCCGCCTGCGCAAGCGTCTGCGCAGCCAGATGCTGCCCAAGAAGCTTCACTGATTCCTGGCATGTCGCGGCCCTGTTGCGGGGTTGTGACAAAGCAAAGCGGCGATGCCGCCCCGCATGGGGTTGCATCGCCGCTTTGCTTCTGCATATTTCATTCGCGTTTTGCGTCCTGATCGTCCGCGGGTTGCGCGGTCCTTACTACACGCCGATCAGACGAATGCGTGCCGTTCTGCCAGTCGAGCGAGCAATTGGGGCCATTCGTCCACGCCGAAGTCGTCGTGGACTTCTTCCAGTTCGATCAGCAATTCGGCAATCTCGGGGTCGTAAGCATTCACGTTCGACGCATATAGCGCCCGCAACAACGACCCGTCTCTCGCATTTTTATAATACGAAATGCCGACGCCCTCGATATCCGGGCGGTACACATCGTCTGCGATCAGTGAGCCAATAGCGCATTTGCGGCCGTCGCTGCTGCGTAGCCGGCACGAACCGTTGTCATCTTCCGACACAGCCCGCTGCGTGAGCAAATGCGCGCTCACGCGTTCGTAGATGTCTCTTGCCGTTAACATTGCGTGACTCGTTGTTCTAAATAATGCGTTGCTTGACCGCTGGTACTCGTGCTCGGCGCTACCCGCGCAGGGCCGGCCGGACCTCGACGGAGCCGGCCGCATTCTTTACTTCAAGCCGCCGACTTCAACCGGTCCGCCGACAAGTTGAACTGGCGCGCAATCGATGCAAAGCGCTCGCGCCACTCCCATTTGCCGAAGACGTCGTGCACGTTTTGCAGGCAACTGAGCAACTCGACTGTGGTCGGATCGTAGACATTGATGTTCGAGCGCAGCAACGCGCGTTTCAACGCTGCCACGCCGACATCCATGTACGAAGGAACCGCCTCCGGACCTTTGTCGATGAAACGGATAGGTATTCCTTCCATTGCCGTCATGTAGTCGCGTGGCTTGATGAAACTGCCAACAGGACATCCGCCGCAGTATCCGCGGTATGCGCCGCCGCCTCGCGGCAATAACGCAGCCTGGCCTTGGCCAAACAAGTGATGCACGGCGCGATCGAAGATTTCCTGATGCGTCAAAAAGTTGAGGTTTTTCATTCTGTTTATCCCCCGCACCGACATCGCGGCGCTTCGTGGGTGTCATCAAACAGCGTTATCAGTATCGGACGCGAATCCGATCGTTTTAGCGCGGTCGACCACATAATCCGCATTTTTTGATGCGTTGTTCGCTTCCGGCAATACCGCCCGCCGGGTCTGGGCACGCTTGGCTGAGCTCGCTGGCGAGTTCCAAGATAGCTGGACACTTGCCAAGAGCCGCTTGCACCGAATTTATAGCGTTCTTTCCGGTAAAAAATGGGTGCTCACGCGCAGTAGGCCGCAATTTTGACATGACGCAAGGCTTTGTGCACGAGGGACGACTGGCCGCAAAGTCTTTGTAGTAAAGGCTTCAGAGCGTTATTTACCCATCCCGGAGGCTTCTGGTCGGGATTTTCCCTGAGGCGGCCTAAAACTGCGAAAAACGTTGCGAAAACGCAATATCCAAGTCATAAAACCGTGCCAATCAATTTACTAATTTGGCGCTTTGGCGGCTGTCAAACGCTTCGTGTGCGCAGATTGACGGCTCAAGCGGCAAAAGCAAGCCGCCTCGTGGTCGTTGACCATGCCGGTTGCCTGCATGAAGGCGTAGCAGGTGGTCGACCCGACAAATAAGCAGCCAAACTTCTTGAGCGCGCGACTCAATGCGTCCGATACCTCGTTGAATGCCGGCGCTTGCGAGTACGAGGCGCGCGGAGTGTCGATAGGCGTGCCGCCAACGAATGACCACACGAACGCCGCGAGGGAGCCGTGCTCGGCCTGAATGCGCTGCACCGCGCGGGCATTGGCGATAGCGGCTGCGACCTTCGCGCGGTTCCGGATAATGCGTGGGTCGAGCAGCAGTTTGGCGGCGTCTTCCTCGGTGAAAGCGGCTACACGATCTACGTCGAAGTTGTGAAACAGTGCTTTGTAGCCTTCCCGTTTGTTGAGGATCGTGGCCCAAGACAGGCCGGCCTGCGCACCCTCAAGCACAAGCATTTCGAACAGGTGGCGATCATTGTGCGAGGGGACGCCCCATTCGGTGTCATGGTACTGGGCGAGCGCTGCCGTGCTGACCCAGCCACAGCGGTGCGGTTCGGAGTTTTTGCGAGGTTCCGGAGCTGGTTGCTTTGCATTGGTCATGGCTGATTCTGGAGATGCATGGTTGGCGTTCGATCAGCATAGGCCCAAGGCGTCGGCCGGAATAGTCGGCCGATTGGCCTGGTCAGTGACAGGATGCTCTCCGCGAGGCGGCACACTTGCCAGCCCATTCGGTCGAGTGGCGGTGGCTTCGTCGTGCCGTTAAGCTTGCGGCATGACTACATCAACTTACTCCTACTCTTACCTGATTGGCGTCGACGGCGGCGGTAGCGGCACACGTGTCGTCCTGGCCGATGCAAACGGCATTGAACTCGCTCGCGCCACCGGCGGCCCGTCGGGTCTCGCGTTGGGCGTCGAGCGCGCCTGGCAAGCAATCGATGCAACCATTTCGCGCGCATTCGGCTCCGCCGGCTTGCCGTTCGAGTGGAGCGTATGTGCACTCGGTTGCGGCCTGGCGGGCGTCAACCACGCCGGCTGGCTCGCACAGTTCCATGAAAGTGCGCCGGATGGATGCGCGCTTGTTGTCGAAAGTGACGCGTTGACTACGTTGCTGGGCGCGCACGGCGGCGAGCCGGGCGTGATCGTAGCGTTGGGCACGGGCAGTATCGCGGCGTCGCTTGATTCCCGGGGTCAAGTCCGGATCGCAGGCGGCTACGGTTTTCCGAGCGGCGACGAAGCCAGTGGCGCGTGGCTCGGCATGCGCGCGGCGGTGCATTTGCAGCATGTACTGGATTGCCGCGCACCTGCAGATGACTGGTCCCGCGCTCTGCTTGAATGCACTGGCGTAGTCGATCGTGATGGTCTGGTGGTCTGGTTGAGTGCTGCAAATCAGACTGGTTACGCCGCGCTCGCACCAACGGTCTTCCAGCATCGAAACCATCCGTTTGCCGAGCGCCTGCTTCAGGAGGCCGGTTGCGAAATCGAAAAAATGGTGCGGGCGCTCGATCCCGGCCGAATCATGCCGGTAGCGTTGTGCGGCGGCCTCGCAGCCCCACTCGAACCGTTTGTGCCCGAGACGCTCCGTGCCCGGTTACGCGCGCCGCTCGCTGACTCGGCCGCAGGCGCGCTGCAACTCGCTCGTCGCGCCGCAGCCGGAAAATCCCGTGTCGCGCGCTAGAATGTCAGGTTCCTAACGGTTAAAAGGAAGCGGCTCTCCCATGTATTCGATCATCGCAACCGATCTCGACGGCACTTTGCTCAACAGCGATCATCAGGTCGATCCATTCACCGTCGAAACGGTCCGCGAACTGGAAGCACAGGGCGTGCGCTTCATCATCGCGACTGGGCGGCATTACAGGGACGTGGTTGGAATTCGCACTGTTCTGGGTGTCGACGCATACCTGATCACGTCGAACGGCGCGCGTATTCATGCACCGGACAACGAGCGCATTTACGCACGCGACATTGCGCCTTCGGCGGTACGCCGGCTCGTCCAGCCGGATCTGGCCGGCAGCGAGCGGGTCATCGTGAATCTCTTCGCCGACGACGCCTGGCTGATCGACCGCCACGCGCCCACCTTGCTCGAGTTTCATCAGGACTCGGGGTTCAACTACGACGTGATGGACCTTCGCCGGCACGATGGCGAGAACATTGCGAAGGTGTTGTATATCGGTGAGCCGGAAGATCTGAAGGTGACCGCGGAAAATCTCGAGCGCGAGTTTGGCGAATCCATCTACGTGACGTATTCCATGCCGGATTGCCTGGAGGTGATGACGTCGGATGTATCGAAGGGGCGGGCGCTGCGGTTTGTGCTGGACCGGCTGGATATTGACGCCGCACATTGCGTTGCATTTGGCGACAACATGAACGACGTCGACTTGCTTGAGACAGCGGGCCGGCCGTTCATGATGAAAAACGCAAATCCTGATCTGGTCAAACGCTTGCCGGATATTGCGCGAACCGGCAATAACTTCGAGGCCGGCGTTGCGCATCAATTGCGCAGTTTGTTCAGCATGAGCAATTAACCCCGAGCGGATTTCAGCTCGGATATTTAACGCGAGGAATAAAAAAGGAGCGCCTCGAGAATGGCCGCTCCTTCTTGTTTAAGCTTCACAAAATGCTGGACTTGGAGTTATTACCCGCGATGATTCCATCCGCCGCGATAATCATCCCGATGGTTCCAGCCGGTGCGATCCCAACGTCCGCGATCCGGTCCGCCCCAGCGCGGTTCATCGTGACGATGCCATGAAGGCGCCGCACGGTAATAAGGCGCCGGCTGTACATAGACCGGCGCGGGCCGCGAGTAAACTGGCGCACCCAGCGACAAGCCGATATTCAGGTCCGTATGCGCTTGCGCAACCCCGACCGCGCTCACGGCCAAACCGGCTGCAACCAGCAGATGAGTGACGATGCGTTTCATGGTGTTCTCCTTTTTGGGCGACGCGTGTCGCATGAATCCAATGTACGCATCCGCAGTCTTACGAGTATCGACGAGTTGTTACGGGGTGAAAGTATCGTGAAAGTACGATCGCCGCGTTAAAGCGCTCGTCAAATGGAGGCGCAGACCTTATTGGGTAAAGCTTCAAGAGCACCTGGACAGGAGTATGGCAGCCGCGGCCAGCGTTTCCGAATTTGAAAGGCAGTAAACGCGCATTACATTTGTCGCAAGCATTTCATATTACGTGGCCGCTAAGACCAAGAAATCTTTAAACCAATAAGAAAACGGGCGTCGAGCGCCCGTTTTCTTATCCATCAGATGGCTTTTAATCAGGCGGAAGCGAGTGCCCGATTCTTTGCGCCAGTCAGCAGCGGATAAACCACGCCCGCGATAATCGCGCCGATGATCGGTGCAACCCAGAACAGCCACAGTTGTTCCACCGCCGCGCCGCCGACGAACAGCGCCGGACCTGTCGAACGTGCCGGATTCACCGACGTGTTCGTAACCGGGATCGAAATCAGGTGGATCAGCGTCAGACAAAGGCCAATGGCGATCGGCGCAAAGCCTGCGGGTGCGCGGCTGTCGGTAGCACCCAGGATGACGAACAAGAAGAAGAACGTCATGACCACTTCGCAGACGAGCGCGGCGATCATCGAGTAGTGGCCCGGCGACTGGTCGCCGAAGCCATTGGTCGCGAAACCGCTCGCCACCAGGTCGAAGCCGGGCGCGCCGCTGGCGATCACCGACAACACGTATGCGCCGAGAATGCCGCCGATCACTTGCGCCACAATATACGGAGCCAGTTCGCGAACGGGGAAGCGGCCGGCGACGGTCAAGCCAACGCTCACGGCGGGGTTCAGGTGGCAGCCCGAGATATGGCCGATGGCGTAAGCCATGGTGAGCACGGTCAGGCCAAACGCGAGCGACACGCCCACAAAGCCAATACCAAGTTGAGGAAATCCAGCGGCGAGCACGGCGCTTCCGCAGCCGCCCAGCACGAGCCAGAACGTACCAAACATTTCTGCGCCGAGGCGCTGTCCTAATCGCATGATTCGAAGTCCTAAAAATATATAAAAAACCGAAACGTTTCCGATGCATGTAACCGCTGATATTTTCTGCGATCAATGGAGCGGGTAGGCAGTGTAATCCGAGTGCCGCGACTCGTTGTCAATAATTGTCAAATCAACGAGAACTAAGGCAACTCTTATTAAGATTGCTCTATAGTTTCAAGAATCTTCTCATTTAGTTTCAGACTTTCTGCAATTGCATTGGCTACCGTTGCATCTTTTATTCGATGCCGTTAGTCTTCTCAATAATTGCTGCCTATTAGAGAGGAATAGAAATGTCGCAATACACTGAGCTCAAGGCGCAAATCGCCAAACTCCAGGAGCAGGCTGAAGAAGCGCGGCGCGCGGAGTTGGAAGCGGTACTTGCCGATATCCGCAGAAAGATTGTCGAGTATGGCCTCACGGCACAGGACTTGGGATTGACAGTCGTGCGCCGCGGCAGGCCACCCAAAAAGGAGCCATTGCCGCCGGTTTATCAAGATCCTAAATCAGGTAATACCTGGAGCGGTCGTGGCAAACCACCGAAATGGATTGTGGGTAAAAGCCGTGAGCGGTTCTTGATTAATCAAGATCATTCCTGAGACGGCGTACTGAAGCAGTCAGCGCAAAGATTTTGGCCAGCATGTTCGAAGACGAAAAAAATCCACCCGGAGCGGGCGGATTTTTTCACGTTGCCATACAGATAATTCAAGTAAATTCAATGCATTAAATCCAGCCGATGTCACATTTTTCTAAATGGACGTTGCATCGGCCTATTTGCTCGGCGTTTCCCGTTCAACCTATTGCAACTTGACGCAGCACCGGCCGCTTTGCCGCTTGAAGCAGTGCGGTATAGCTGTCGACATAGTTCTGCGCCATCGTGCTTGCGCAGAAACGACGTTCGAACTGGGCGCGGATTTCAGTACGCGACAATTCTTCAAGCCGTTGCAGCGCGCCGACCGCGCCCTGAACGTCTTCGCAAATGAAGCCCGTCACGCCATGATCGATCACTTCCGGCACTGAACCGCGATTAAACGCGATCACGGGCGTACCGCAGGCCATTGCTTCGATCATTACCAAGCCAAACGGCTCCGACCAGTCGATCGGGAACAGCAATGCCTTGGCGCCCGACAAGAACTCCGGCTTTTGCTGCTCGTTGATTTCGCCGACGAATTCCACATTTGCACTCGACAGCAACGGTTCGATCGTGCTTTTGAAGTATTCCTGGTCGACCTTATCGACCTTTGCGGCAATCTTCAGCGGCAAACCAGTCTGCGCTGCAATCTGGATAGCGAGATCGGCACGCTTTTCAGGGCAGATGCGGCCCAGAAACGCCAGATACTCTGGTTTCTTGTGCGTTTGCGGTGTCAGCAGGTTTTGCGGCAGGCCATGATAGATCGTGTTCAACCAAGCAGCCTGCGGCAATGGCTGACGTTGTGAATCCGAGATCGAAATGACCGGTGCTTCGGGAAAAGCGTCGAAAACCGGTTGCAGTTCTGGCAAATCGAGACGGCCGTGCAGCGTGGTCACAAACGGGGTGTCCATTTGCGAGAACGTCGAGAACGGCATGTAGTCGAGGTGAAAGTGTAGTACGTCGAATTCATGGGCACGGCGACGCACTTTCTCGAGCAGCAGCGCATGCGGCGCGTTCCAGTCGCGAATAGACGGGTCCAGGCGTAGCGCACGCGGCCATGCTGCATCGAGCGTTGCCTTGGTTTCCGAGTCCCCGCTCGCAAAGAGCGTTACGTCATGGCCCAGGTCGACCAGTGCGTCGCTCAAGTACGAGACAACGCGCTCGGTGCCACCGTAGAACTTCGGAGGAACTGCTTCGTGCAAAGGTGCAATTTGTGCGATACGCATAACGTGACTCTCCTGTTCGTTACGGCTTCAAACAACGGAATTCCGATAGAAAACCGCTGAAGCCTTGCGGACCGGCCAGCCTCTATGCTGCCGCCCCCGTTAAATCGGACCCGGGTAAATCGGGTAATCCCTTAAGACCCATTATCAGGATGACTGCGGTCATCGCCGAGTCATTTTTCAAACGCTTAACCTTGTTACAGCGCGAAACACCGTCGGTTACGAAACGCAAACTTAGGCTGAATCCCTTGTCTGGCAGGGTGTTTGAGCAAATATCGACTCGTTTCGAAACGTGCGACGCAAGCCCAGGACGCCTAGGGACGCAATGCCCATGCCAGCGCCATCGAGCCCTTTCCAGACAGGGTTAGCACTTATAACCCGAAATATATGACGCATGCGCGTGAAGTCATTCCGATACGGCGCCGTTAAACCGCGAATGAAACACGCTGTAATAAAACTCCGCCACGACAAGCGGCCGATGACGTCCATTAAACCGGACATTCAGGATAAATCGGCATCTTTGCCCGATTTTTGTCCAACTCTGGCGGGCTTCGAAGGGCGCACACACCTTACACGGTAAACCCCCCGCCAATAAAGACGCGCCAGAAATCCGCGCCTTCCTATTTCCCTTCAAAGTTTTCCAGCCTCGTGCCGTAAACCACTTAACGGCGGTTTCGCCGCTGCAACCATGAGGATTCGACTGTGCTGATTTTCATCGGAACACTAGTGACGCTGTTGTCGGTTTTCGGCGGTTATGCGCTCGAAGGCGGGCATCTGGGCGCGCTGGTCCAGCCGGTTGAAATCCTGATGATTGCGGGCGCGGGCGTGGGCGCATTCATCCTCGGTAACGGCATGAAGACGATCAAGGCCACGCTGCGCGTGATCCCGACGCTTTTCAAAGGCTCCAAGTACAACAAGGACGTATACATGGAGTTGATGGCGCTGCTCTACGTGCTGCTTGCCAAGGCGCGCAAGGAAGGCACGCTGACGCTGGAGTCCGACATAGACGATCCGGCCAAGAGCCCGATCTTTGCGCAATATCCGAAGATCCTTGCTGATCGCCATATCGTCGAATTCCTGACCGATTACCTGCGCCTGATGGTCGGCGGCAACATGAACGCATTCGAAATCGAAAGTCTCATGGACGAGGAAATCGAAACGCATCATGCCGAAGGCGAAGGCCCGGCTCAGGCGCTGCATAAAGTTGGCGACGCCATGCCGGCGTTCGGGATCGTCGCGGCCGTGATGGGCGTGGTCCATACCATGGCGTCGGCCGATCAGCCGCCGGCAATCCTCGGCGAGATGATCGCGCAGGCGCTGGTCGGTACGTTCCTTGGCATCTTGTTGTCGTACGGGTTGATCGGGCCGCTTGCGAGCGTGGTGGAGCAGCGCGTGGCCGAGTCCACGAAGATGTTCCAGTGCATCAAGGTGACGATTCTCGCGAGCCTGAACGGCTATGCCCCGGCGATTGCGGTCGAGTTCGGCCGCAAGGTGCTGTTCTCCACCGAGCGTCCGTCGTTCTCCGAACTGGAAGAACACGTGCGCCGCGTGAAGGCGAAATAACGACACGCCTGCACGCGACCACGCGCTTTCGGAGAATCCATCATGGCCAACAAGAACGACCGCCCAATCTTCATCAAACGGATCATATCGAGCAAGAAAGCGCATCACGGCGGCGCGTGGAAGCTTGCCTACGCCGATTTCATGACGGCGATGATGGCGTTCTTCCTGCTCATGTGGCTGCTGAGCGCCGTGTCGCCGGTGCAGCGCCAGGGCATTGCGGAATATTTCAACATGCCGCTCAAGAACGCGATCATGGGCGGGCAGCGCACCGGCATGGACTCGAGCATCATCGACGGCGGCGGCCGCGATATCTCAAGCCCCGAGCCAGGCACGACGCGCATGAGCGACGGCACGCGGCGCTCGAACCGCATTGACGAGCAGACGCTGAAGGACGCGCAAGGCGAACTGGAGCGGCGCGATCAGGCTCGCCTGCATGACCTGCAGGTGAAGCTGATGTCGGCGATCGAAGCGAATCCGGTCTTGCGTCAGTTCCGGCAGCAGATTCGCATTGATTCGACGCAACAGGGTTTGCGCATCGAGATCGTGGATACCCAGAAGCGCCCGATGTTCGCCCTCGCGAGCAATTCCGTGCAGCCGTATATGCGCGACATCCTGCGCGAAATCGGCAAGGCGCTCAACGACGTGCCGAACCGCATCGTCGTGCAGGGTCACACGGACGCAACGCAATATGCTGGTGGCGAGAAGGGGTACAGCAACTGGGAGTTGTCGGCGGACCGGGCGAATGCCTCGCGCCGCGAATTGATCTCGGGCGGCATGGACGAAGCGAAGGTGCTGCGCGTGATCGGTCTGGCATCGACGCAGAACCTGAACAAGAAAGACGCATTCGATCCCGAAAACCGCCGCATCAGCATTCTCGTTTTGAATCGCAAATCGGAAGAGTCGATGACGCGCGACGACGCTTCAGCAACCACGATCACCAGCAATCCCCTGAATCCTGGCAACGCCACGCCTGACCTGGGCGCGCTTGCGCCGGCCAGGCCGGCGGGCAAGTAGCCAGCTTCGGGACGCGCCTCAAGAACATCGGACCAGGAACGACCAACCATGATCAAGAACATTCTGACCATCGACGACTCCGCTTCCATGCGCAAGGTCCTGTCCGCGACCTTCGTTGCGGCGGGGTATCGCGTCGAAGTTGCCGCCGATGGCGCCGAAGGCTACGAAGCGGCGCTCGCCGAGCAATTCGATTTGATCGTCACGGACCAGAACATGCCAGCCATGAGCGGCCTCGATCTGATCGTGAGGTTGCGTGGGCATCGGGCGTACGCGAACACGCCGATCCTCGTGCTCACGACCGAATCGAGCGAGCAGTTCAAGGCGGCGGCGCGAGAAGCGGGCGCGACGGGCTGGATTGAAAAGCCAATCGATCCCGACATGCTGACCGAGCTGGTGGCGACGTTGTCGGACGCCGAGCAGTCGCACTGAACGTATCAGCATCAACAGCACACAGCACTTACGACGCGCATAGCGACGACAGACAAGGCATCCGGTGGTGACCCAGGCATGACACTCGACATTACGCAGTTCTATCAAACATTCTTCGATGAAGCCGACGAGCTGCTCGCCGACATGGAGCAATTGCTGCTCGCGCTGGATCTGGCGAACCCCGATCCCGAAGATCTGGGCGCGATCTTCCGCGCGGCGCATTCCATCAAGGGAGGCGCGGCCACGTTCGGCTTTTCGGCGCTGACCGAGACCACGCACATTCTTGAGTCGCTGCTCGATCGGGCGCGCAACAACGAGCTGGTCTTGCGCCGCGACATGATCGATACCTTTCTTGAAACCAAGGACGTGCTGTCGGATCAGCTCGGCGCGTATCGCGCGAGCGCGGAACCGGATGCGGCCGCCGCGAAGGCGATCTGCGCGAAGCTTGAATTCCTGCGCGACAACGACGCGGGCGACGACACTGGCCACGCCGGTCACGCACCGCAAGCCGCTGCGGAGCCCACGCCGTCTTTCGCCGATGAAGCCGCTATCGCGCAGGATCTCGCGCAAGTCGCGATGGCGCTGGGGCCGAACGAGCCGCCCGCGCATGTAGTCGAGCAGGCGAACGAAGCCGTGGAAGAAGAAGGCGGCTGGACGGAGTTTGCGTCCGCGCTGGACTCGGCCAATGCAAACGATGAAGCCGATGACGGCCCACATCTGAAAATTACGCTTCGGGGGGTAGGGGAAAAGGACCAGGCTCTGCTGACTGAAGAGCTTGGCAACCTCGGGACTGTTGTCGGGGAAAAGAAGTCGGGCGGTGACCTGACGTTGTGGCTGGACTCGGATGTGTCGGCGGATGACATTGTCGCCGTGTGCTGTTTCGTGATCGATGAATCGCAGATCTCGATTGGCCGGGGTAATGCATCGCAGGCGTCGGAAGTTCAAGCGCCGGCCGCGGTTGCGGCAACAGAACAAACCAGAGAGGTGACGGAAAAAGCACCCGAGGCAGAGAAGACGGAACCGGTGGCGGTCGCAACCGCCGCCGCCGAGCCCCGCGCGAATGTGGCGGCGGCATCGGCTCCGGCTGAAGCGCCCAAGGCTCGCGCTGCTGCGGCGCCGGCGGCGTCTGAAGGCAGTTCGATTCGCGTGGGCGTGGAGAAGGTCGACCAGTTGATCAACCTCGTGGGCGAACTGGTAATCACGCAAGCCATGCTTGCCGAAACCACGAGCACTTTCGATCCCGCGCTGCACGACCGCCTTTTCAACGGCATGGCGCAACTCGAACGCAATGCGCGCGACCTGCAGGAAGCCGTGATGTCCATCCGCATGATGCCGATGGATTACGTCTTCAGCCGTTTCCCGCGCCTCGTGCGGGATCTCGCCGCGAAACTCGGCAAGGAAGTCGAACTCGTCACGTTCGGCCAGGCGACGGAACTGGACAAGAGCTTGATTGAACGCATCATCGACCCGTTGACGCACCTTGTGCGCAACTCGCTCGATCACGGCATCGAAACCGTGGAAGCGCGCCGCGCCGCGGGCAAGGCGGCGGCGGGGCAACTGGTGCTGTCGGCGGCGCATCACGGCGGCAACATCGTGATCGAAGTCAGCGACGACGGCGCGGGCCTGCGCCGCGACAAGATTCTCGCCAAGGCGATGAAGCAGGGCATGCAGGTCAATGAATCGATGTCCGACGACGAAGTCTGGCAACTCATCTTCATGCCGGGCTTTTCCACCGCCGACCAGGTTACCGACATTTCCGGCCGTGGCGTTGGCATGGATGTGGTGAAACGCAATATCCAGGCAATGGGCGGCCACGTCGAAATCCAGTCGCGCGAAGGCCGCGGCACGACCACGAAGATCGTATTGCCGCTGACGCTGGCGATTCTCGACGGCATGTCGGTGAAGGTGGGCAGCGAGATTTTCATCCTGCCGCTGAACTTCGTGATGGAATCGCTGCAACCCGTTGCCGACGATATCTACACCGTCGCGGGCGGCGAGCGCGTGGTGCGCGTGCGCGGTGAATACCTGCCGCTGGTTGCGCTGCATCAGGTGTTTGAAGTGAGCGACGCGCGCACGGAACCCACGCAGGGAATCATCACGATCATTCAGTCCGAGGGGCGTCGTTTTGCCATGTTGATCGATGAACTCGTTGGCCAGCAGCAAGTGGTGGTGAAGAACCTCGAAACGAACTATCGCAAGGTGCACGGCATTTCGGCCGCAACCATTCTCGGCGACGGCAGCGTGGCGCTGATTGTGGACGTGGCGGCGCTCAATCGAGAAAACCGCACGGCGCATGGTGCGCTGACGCATTGACGCACTGATGCATTAACCAGACAACGCAACTCCGGGAGTTAAAAATGGCAGCAGACATCCAATCCATTACATCCGCGGCGCAGCGCCGTGACGTTCAACGTGTCAGCACGCAGGCGGAAGCGGCCGGACAGGAATTCCTCGTCTTCACGCTGGGCGCGGAAGAGTACGGCATCGACATCCTGAAGGTGCAGGAAATTCGCGGCTACGACAACGTCACGCGCATCGCGAATGCGCCGGCGTTCATCAAGGGCGTGATCAACCTGCGCGGCATTATCGTGCCGATCGTCGACATGCGCATCAAGTTCAATCTCGGACGCGTCGAGTACGACAACCAGACGGTCGTGATCATCCTGAACGTGGCGCATCGCGTGGTGGGCATGGTGGTCGACGGCGTCTCCGACGTCCTTACGCTGCAAGCCGACCAGGTCATGCCCGCACCGGAATTCGGCGCGACGCTCACGACCGAATATCTGACGGGACTCGGCACGGTCGACGGCCGCATGCTGATCCTGATGGACATCGAAAAGCTGATGACAAGCAAGGAGATGGAGTTGATCGACTCCGTCGCGGCTTGATCCCACGTTTCACGTAACTGATTGAACTCACGCTGGTCGGGAAGAAAGACATGCTTAAGAACTGGTCGATTCGTACTACGCTGACGCTCGTGGGCCTGCTGTTCGTCGGCTTTGCCGCCGTGGTAGCCGCGCTGTCGCTGAACGGCTTGCACGCGGCCGGCAATTCGCTGTCCGTGCTGGCCGACGGCGACATGGTCTCGACGCGCGCGCTCAACGACGCGTCGTCATACCTGCTGCGGGCCCGCGTGACGCTTGATCGCGTGCGTTCGCTCGATGAAGCTGGCAAGACCGACGAAGCCAAAAAGGCGATCGATCGCGGCCAGGTCCTGCTCGATAAATCCAACGAGAACTGGAAGCTGTTCCTCGCCACGCCGAAGCCGACCTTGCCGCAAGCCATGCTGGACGAAGTCGTCGCCCGGCGCGACGCACTGATGCGCGAAGGCGTGGAACCGGAGTTTGTCGCGATTCGCGCAAACGACCTGCCGGCATATCACGCGATCGCCGACACGAAGATCAGCCCGATGTTCGTGGCGCAGGACGCGGCGGCGTCCGCGGTCGTGGACTTCATGCAGAAACACGCCGATATCTTGCGCGTGGATGCACAGGCGAATATTGCGTTGCTGATCCAGGTGATCGTGGGCGTGATGGTGCTCGCGGTGTTGACCTTGATTGGCACGCGCTTCGCGATGGGCGGCATGATCGTGCAGCCGATCAACGAAGCCGTGGATCACTTCGAGCGCATCGCGCGCGGCGACCTGACCCGCTCCGCGCACACCGATAAAACCAACGAGATCGGCCGCTTGTTCGCGGGTATCGAACGCATGCGCGTGAACCTGACCGCGATGGTCGGATCGGTGCATCACGGCGCGGAATCCATCGACGTCGGCGCGCGCGAGATTGCGAGCGGTAACACGGATCTGTCGCAACGCACGGAAGAACAGGCGGCGTCGCTGCAGGAAACGGCGTCGAGCATGGAGCAGCTCACCAGCACCGTGAAGCAGAACGCCGAGAACGCGCGGCAGGCTTCGCAACTGGCCGTGAACGCGTCGGACATTGCATCGCGCGGCGGTGAAGTCGTTGAACAGGTCGTAAGCACGATGAACGCGATTTCATCGAGTTCGAGCAAGGTGGTGGACATCATCGGCGTGATTGAAGGAATCGCTTTCCAGACGAACATTCTCGCGCTGAATGCGGCCGTGGAAGCGGCGCGCGCCGGCGAAGAAGGGCGCGGATTCGCGGTCGTGGCGGGCGAAGTGCGCAGCCTTGCGCAACGCAGCGCGGCGGCGGCCAAGGAGATCAAGTCGCTGATCGGCGACTCGACGGCGAAGGTCGAAAGCGGCTCGCAGCTCGTGGCGCGCGCCGGCACGACCATGGATGAGATCGTCCAGGCGGTGCGCCGCGTGACGGACATCATGGGCGAGATCAGCGCGGCGTCCGAAGAGCAATCGCAAGGCATTGAACAGGTGAGCCGCGCGGTCGGGCAAATGGACGAAGTCACGCAGCAGAACGCCGCACTTGTTGAAGAAGCGGCGGCCGCTGCGGCGTCGCTTGAGGAGCAGACGCGCAAGCTGAAGGATGTGGTTGGCCACTGGCAAGTCAGTGGCGACACAGCGCAGGAACGCGTTGAACCATCGGTTGCCACGCCGGCCAATGCAACCCACGCCACCACGCCGATAAAAGTTGTTTCGCGGCCTAACGTCGCGGCCAATCGCGCCGTTAATAAGGATAACGAGAAGGTAACTGCGAAGGTTATCGCAGCGACTCCGGCTTCTTCTGAAGAAGCCGCACCTGTGGCGAAAGCACCAAAGCTCGCTGCAACCGCAGCCGGTGACTGGGAAACCTTTTAAGGCAGTGGCAGAAGAGCATGCAGCCCCAACGCACGTTCCAGCAGAACAAAGGCTAGATGATGGCAACGCGCTCACCCGTCGATACTTCCCGCGACCGGACCCGAAACGGTTCGGAAGTGGAACGCGACTTCGAATTCACCAGCGCCGATTTCGGGCGCATTCGCGAGCTGATTCACCGGCGCGCGGGGATTTCGCTGTCCGAGCATAAACGCGACATGGCGTACAGCCGTCTCGCGCGACGGCTGCGCGCGTGCAACATCGATACGTTTCGTCTTTATCTCGATCGCCTCGAAGCGCAGCCGGACAGCGCCGAGTGGGAAGCCTTCACCAATGCGCTGACCACAAACCTGACCGCGTTTTTCCGCGAATCGCATCATTTTCCGATTCTTGCCACGTTCGCGAAGAGCCGGCCGCAGCCGTTCTCGGTGTGGTGCTCGGCGGCGTCGACGGGGGAGGAACCGTATTCCATCGCCATGACGCTGATGGAAACACTGGGCGATTCCGCCGCGCGCCACTGCACGGTGATCGCGACGGATATCGACAGCCAGGTTTTGCAGAAGGCCGACGCGGGCGTCTATTCGCTCGACTCGGTGAAAACGCTCGGCGCGGAACGCCTGAAGCGCTTCTTCCTGAAGGGCACGGGCGCGCACGCGGGCATGGTGAAGATCCGCCCCGAAGTGCGGGCCATGGTGAAGTTCGAGCAGCTGAACCTGACGGATTCCAGGTACGCGCTGCCGGGCCAGTTCGACGCGATCTTCTGCCGCAACGTGATGATCTACTTCGATAAACCCACGCAGGCGCAGGTCCTCGCGCGCTTCGAGCCGCTGATGAAAAGCGGCGGCCTGCTGTTCGCCGGGCATTCGGAAAACTTCACTTACGTGACGCAGGCGTTCAAGCTGCGCGGCCAGACGGTATATGCGTTGTCGCGCGACTCCGTTGCTGCGCCGGCCAGGAAAAAGGCGCTCGCCGGAGAACTGGCATGAGCGCATTGCCGATCGCGACGAACCTTTACTTCGACAACCACTTCAAGCTCCCAGGCGTGAAGCTGTTGCCGAACGAGTTCTACATGACGGGCGAAAACATGGTGCTCGTCACGGTGCTCGGTTCGTGCGTGGCGGCGTGCATTCATGACCGGACGGCGGGCATTGGTGGAATGAACCATTTCATGCTGCCCGACGACGGCGCCGACGCGTCGCAATCCAGTTCGGATTCCATGCGATACGGCGCGTACGCCATGGAAGTGCTGATCAACGAGATGATCAAGCGCGGCGGGCGGCGCGAACGTTTCGAGGCAAAAGTATTTGGCGGCGGCGCGGTGCTGGCGGGCATGACGACCATCAATATCGGAGACCGCAATTCCGAGTTCGTGCGCCGCTATCTCGCGCTGGAAAAGATCCGGATCGTGGCTGAAGACCTGCAGGGCATGTATCCGCGCAAGGTCGCATTCATGCCGCGAACCGGCCAGGCGATGGTCAAGAAACTGATCACGCAACAAGATCCAGGCGTGGTCGAACGCGAGAAGGCGCTCGTGCGGCAAACGCCAGAAGAACGCAGCGAACGGTTGGCAAAGGCGCGTGCGCGCGTCGAGTTGTTCAGCCAGCCGAAAGCGAAAACACCCGATAAACCCCGCATCGAATTGTTCGGTGCCGCAGCCGGCCTGCAGCGAACCGTCCGCGCGAAGACGGCGGAGGAAGCATGACAATGGCCCGGAGCACCGAACCGAAGATCAGCGTGTTATGCGTCGATGACTCGGCGCTCGTGCGCAGCCTCATGACCGAGATCATCAATTCGCAGCCCGACATGCACGTATGCGCGACCGCCCCCGATCCGCTGGTCGCGCGCGATCTGATCAAGCAGCACAACCCGGACGTGCTCACGCTCGACGTGGAAATGCCGCGCATGGACGGCCTCGATTTCCTTGAAAAGCTGATGCGGCTGCGGCCGATGCCGGTGGTGATGGTTTCGTCGCTGACGGAACGCGGTTCGGAAATCACCCTGCGCGCGCTCGAACTCGGCGCGGTGGATTTCGTGACCAAACCGCGCGTGGGCATTCGCGACGGCATGCTGGAATACTCGGAAAAACTCGCCGATAAAATCCGCGCCGCCGCGCGTGCGCGCGTGCGGCAAACGCCTCATGTCGTGCACGCGGCACCAGGTGCGGGCGGCGCGGCCGCTGCGGCCAAGCCCACGCCGAATCTGAACAATCCGCTGGTGAGTACGGAAAAGCTGATTATCGTTGGGGCATCGACGGGCGGCACCGAAGCCATTCGCGAACTCCTGTTGCCGCTGCCGCCCGACGCCCCCGGCGTCATGATCGCGCAGCACATGCCGCCGGGCTTCACGAAGTCGTTCGCACAACGTCTCAACGGCCTGTGCCGGATCGCCGTAAAAGAAGCGGAGCACGGCGAGCGCGTGCTGCCGGGCCACGCGTACATCGCGCCCGGCGACGCCCATCTGGTGCTCGCGAGGAGTGGTGCGAACTACGTCGCACATCTCTCCGATGCCCCGCCGGTCAACCGGCATCGGCCATCGGTGGATGTGCTGTTCCGTTCCGCCGCGCAGCATGCCGGCAAAAACGCGCTTGGCGTGATCCTGACCGGCATGGGCCGCGACGGCGCGCAGGGCATGCTGGAAATGCAGCAGGCCGGCGCCTACACGTTCGCGCAGGACGAAGCGAGCTGCGTGGTGTTCGGCATGCCGCGCGAAGCCATTGCAACCGGCGGCGTGAGCGAGATCGCGCCATTGCAGGAAATGACCCGGCGCGTGATGGCGCGCCTCAATTCCATGGGCGAGCGCACGCAGCGCGTCTGAACCCGCCCGCCAGATTCGAATACCCGTGCGGCGTCTTGCGCCGCCAGAAGAAAACACCGGAATACAAGGAGCAGTGAAGATGGACAAGAACATGAAGATTTTGGTCGTCGACGACTTTCCGACGATGCGCCGTATCGTGCGAAACCTGCTGAAAGAGCTGGGTTTCTCGAATGTGGATGAAGCGGAAGACGGCGCGGCCGGTCTGGCGCGCCTGCGTGGCGGCGGCTTCGAATTCGTCATCTCCGACTGGAACATGCCGAACCTCGACGGGCTTGAAATGCTCAAGCAGATTCGCGCCGACGCGACCCTTTCGCACTTGCCCGTGCTGATGGTGACGGCGGAATCGAAGAAGGAAAACATCATTGCCGCGGCGCAGGCCGGCGCGAGCGGGTACGTGGTCAAGCCGTTCACGGCCGCGACCCTCGACGAGAAGCTCTCGAAGATTCTCGAAAAGATGGCCAAGGCCGGGAGCTGAATCGTGAACCAAATGACGACCCAGGAAGCGCTTACGGTGATCGAGCAAGAAGGGGATGCATCGAGCGATCGCATTTTGGCGCGCATTGGCCAGTTGACGCGCACGCTGCGCGATTCCATGCGCGAACTCGGCCTCGACAAACAAGTGGAAGCCGCCGCCGAAATGGTTCCGGATGCCCGCGATCGCCTGAAATATGTCGCAACGATGACCGAACAGGCCGCGGATCGCGCGCTGAACGCCATCGAACTCGCAAAGCCGCTGCAGGAAACCATGCAGCGCGACGCCCAGGCGCTCGACGCCCGCTGGGAGCAGTGGTACGGCGCGCCGCTGGACAATGCGGACGTAAAGACCTTACTCGCCGATACACGCGGTTTTCTCCAGCAGGTGCCGGTTCACACCGTCGCGACCAACGGGCAATTGCTCGAGATCATGCTCGCGCAGGATTTTCAGGATCTGACCGGCCAGGTAATCAAGAAGATTACTGACGTGGTGTACGTGATTGAACAGCAGCTTCTTGGCGTGCTGCTGGAGAACATTGCGCCCGAACGGCGCGAACAGTTCGCGGCGCAAGCGGCGGCGCTGGCGGCATCGAACGTAATGAGCACGCCGGACACGTTGCTGAACGGCCCGCAAATCAATCCGGAAGGCCGCACCGACGTGGTTCAGGATCAAACCCAGGTCGACGATCTGCTCGCCAGCCTCGGTTTTTGAGCATGCGTTTTTGACGCGCCCGGGCGATGTACATGGATGACATCGGCCCGGAGCGCGTCAAAACGACACCGGTTTCAGCCATTTCACCCAAATTCACGTCGTAACATATCTTCACTTTCCCGAGATCGACGCATTCGGCTGGCATACTTACGTCTCGACAAACGGTTCGCACTGCGTGCGGCGTTTCAGCAGACAAAATTGTGCATCGCTTGAAATAATCGAACGGAGAAGCGAAGTGGATACTTCGATCATTTCATCCGGCTTTCGGCGCGCTCACGCGCTCGTAAGCCTGGCAGCAGGATTGACGTTCGGCTTGCTGGCCGTATCGCCCGCTTACGCGGTGCTCGGCGGCGCGCCCATGACGGCACCTTCCGGCGCTACCGTCACCAATTCGGTATCGCATGCGGCATCGGCGTCAGCAGCTTCGGCGGCGTCATCGGCCTCGGCAAGTTCTTTCACCGTGCGTACCACCACGCTTCCCGTGGGCACCGTTGTCAATGAATACGTTGGCGCGGACGGCACGGTGTTCGGCATTGCGTGGCAAGGCCCGCGAATCCCCGATTTGCCGACACTGCTCGGCAGCTACTTCCCGCAATACGTCCAGGGCATCCAGAACCAGCGCGCCAACGGCGGCGGTCGCGGGCCCGTGAGCGTTGCGGGCAGCGCCCTCGTTGTCCGTTCCGGTGGCCACATGGGCGCGTTCGTCGGCCAGGCTTATCTTCCGCAAGCCCTGCCGGCCGGCGTCAGCGCCAGCGACATTCAATAACGGACGGAGACTTTAACCATGCGTCCGATGTTTTCATCGTCGTCTTTATCTTCGCTCTTGTGCTTCAAGTCGGGCTTGTTCCGCTGGCTCGCCGTGCTCAGCTTGTCCCTGTTTCTTGCGGCCTGCGGCGGCGGAGGCGGTGACTCCGACAACAATTCCGTCAGCAGCCCAGGCGCCAACAACGGCGGCGCGGGTTCCAGCGACACACCCGGTGCGCAGCCCATCGCGGCCACTGCTGCGAACACGGTGCCCATTACTGTTGGCCCCGGCGCACAAAATTTCATCAATATTCCGAACGTGAGCGTGACCGTCTGCGCGCCCGGGACCAGCACGTGCCAGACCATCGACAACATTCAGGTCGATACCGGCTCGTACGGCCTGCGTCTGGCCAGCGACGCCGCCGCGCAAATCATCACGAATCTGCCGATCAACCAGTCGACGAGCGGCGGCCAGCTTGCGCAGTGCACGCAATTCGCCGATGGCTTCACGTGGGGCACCGTGCGCACCGCCGACGTGAAGATTGGCGGCGAAACCGCGAGCGCCATTCCGGTCCAGGTCGTGGGCGATCTGGCCGACTCCACGGTCCCGGCGTCGGGTTGTATCAATGGCAGCAACGAGCGTACGTCGCGGCAACTGGGCGCGAACGGAATCCTGGGCGTAGGTGTATCGCCGACGGATTGCGGGACTGCCTGCACGAATCCAGTGACCAGCAATTACTACTCGTGTCCTTCGGGCACGAACTGTTCGCAGGTGGCCGTGGCGGTCGCGAACCAGGTTGTGAATCCGGTGACGAAGTTCGCTACGGACAACAACGGCGTGATCGTGCAATTGCCACCCGTGGCGAGCGCGGCGGCTTCGGTGACCGGCACGCTGGTGTTCGGGATCGGGACGCAGAGCAACAACACGCTGACCGGCGCAACGTCGTTTCGCTCGTCGGCGTTCGGCAACCTGAGCGGCACGTACAAGGGCGCTACGGTGACGACGATCGTCGATTCGGGCTCGAACGGGCTGTTTTTCAACGACACTTCGTTGCCTGCCTGTACCACGACCTTCACGGACTTTTATTGCCCGGCAAGTTCGCAGACTTTGTCATCGACGGTGCGTGGTCTCGACTGTACAACGGGCACAGTGAATTTCACCGTTGCCAACGCGAAGACGCTGGCGGGCAGTGGCACGAACTACGCGCTCAACGGGCTGGCGGGCAATATCGGTTCGTTCCCGACGCTGTTTGACTTCGGCCTGCCGTTCTTCTTCGGAAGGCACGTGTATTTCGGATTTGGCACGAACGGAAACTCGCCTTTCGTGGCGTTCTGAACGGCTTCGTGCGAGCGCTGCGCGCCAGGAGCGTGACGTCGAAAAGCTCAGCGTGAACCGCACTTGCAATCGTTGAACGGATGTCCAACGTTGCAGAGTCGGTTCAGCGAGCGCGCACGCTTATTTACGCCTCGTCGCGATCGAATCCGACCTGCAACCCATAGCGGCACGCAGACGGCCAGGCGTCACGCCAAGCCGATGCGTAAAAGCGGCCGTCATGTGCGCGTGCGACGAGAATCCCACGGTCAACGCAACATCGCACAGATCGTGCGTCGATGTTCGCAACAGGACGCGGGCATGCGCGAGCCGCCTGTCGATAAGATAGCTGTGCGGGCTCTTTCCGGTAGCGGCCTTGAACGCGCGAATAAAAAATCCTTCCGACAGGCCCAGGGCGACCGCTATTTCCGCAACACGCAGTTCCTGACTGATCCGGGAATCGATAAATTCGTCAATCAGCTTGAGCCGCGCGGGAGTCATCCAGCGGGCTTCCCGGGCTTCCTTCGACGATGCGTTGAGTTCTTTCCGGATCCGCTCGAAGAGCACGCCTGCATTTTCCTCCACCCATAGCGCCTCCCGCGCGCTGCCGAGCAGCGCGCTTCTGATACGTTGTGCCGCGGCGATGGCCGCCGGATCGATAACGTTGTTGAAGTGGCGCAGCGCCTGGTTTTCGATTTGCGAATTTGCCTCGTCAACGACAAGCAGATATTCGCCACCGTTTTTCGACGATGAAAACACCTCGCATTCACGCGGCACAAACGCGAGGCTGTTGGGTTTGGTGCGAAAAGGCGTGACTCTGTCGCTGGCGAACGCGTGAACGCCGGACTGGCTTTCGAACGCGAAACCTATCGCGGATTGATTGGGACGATACGAGACCTCGTACGAACATCGCGGAAGCAATGTTATATAAAACGCACCCGCTTTAGTCGTGCGAATCAAATGGTCAAAATCGCCAACATTTCGAGACAAGGGCATTTCCTTTTTATCATGGTGATTATCCGGGCGACGCCTCACTCAAGGTCAGTTTTCTGATAGCGCGCCAGGCCACGAGGTTTACGATAGTAGACCCTAAGCATCACGTATTAGTTGGCCGCAACATTTTCTGACGAATTTTTGGTTTGTCAGAGAACAAAGGGCGCAGAGGGTAATAAATATTAACTTGCGGCAAAGATCCAACTTCGAGAATCGAGGTCTTACTGCATAAGCGGCCGCCACGTGCCGCAGGAAACCTGCGGTTAAATGAGCAGGCAGGGCCGAACCCAGCGCTTATTTCGCGGGACTAATAATGAGAGAGATCGTCACAAATTTGCTCAAGGCCGCGCTGATGGAGTGCTGCCCACCGCGATTCATTGAAAAGGTAACGCGTCACCCGTGCTTTGCACTCGCAGTTCTAGACGCAGAGCAGGACCTCGAAGCATTTTCGATGAAGGACCCCGCTTCGCAAGGGGCAGCAACAGCGATTGCTTTTGGTTACTCGTCGTACAAGGCGGTCGTGCACTATCGGCTTGCACACGCACTTCTGTTAATGGCGCCAGCGAATCAAGCGGAGCTGATCGAATTTCACGCCAATGCAATGCTGATTTCGTGCCGGGGAAAGTTGATGTCCGGGGCGGAAATCCATATTCGCAGCCAGATCGGCAGACGCTTCGTTCTTGACCACGGCTGCGGAACGGTCATCGGCGAGACGGCGGTGATAGGCGACGACTGCTACATGCTTGGCGGCGTTACGCTCGGCGCAACCGGAATTGCCGGGAATGCATCGAACAAGAGACATCCCACGGTTGGCAATCGAGTTCAGATCGGAGCGTTCGCTCGACTATTCGGGAACGTACATGTTGGCGATGACGTATTCATCGGGCCTCACTGCGTAATCAAGGAAGACATTCCCCCTGGGTCCGTAGTGACGCTCAAAAGTGAATTACAGATCACCCGTAGACGGCAATATCGCCCCGCCTCCAACACACTGATCACAGCACAGGCATAAGAACATGTTCGCCCTTAATCGTAAAACAAATAAGCGTTACTACGAAGATCCATCTTTATGGGAATGCATTGGCCGGGTCGTAAAGGTCGACGCAAATCATGTGGAACTCGATTCGACCGTGGCCTATCCCGAAGGTGGTGGACAGGACGCGGATCACGGAACGTTGACCCTTCCTGACGGCATACAGATTCGCTTCAATCATGCGCGAAAAATGTATGGCAATCGCGCTCGAATCCCGGACTTTCCTGACATTCAGGTAGATGGAATCATTGAGCACGTTGTGCATGAAGACGATGTGCCTCAACTTGCCCTGCTCACCGAGGGTATGGCAGTGGTGGTATGCATCGACCGGTTGCGTCGGGCACGTTTGTCACTGAGCCACACTGCGTCCCACTTGCTTTATCTTGGCGTGGCGAACGTGCGGCCAGATGCGATTGCCGCCACGCTGGGGTGCCATATCCGGCCCGACGCCGCGCGGTTCGACTTTGGGATTGCGGCGCGGTTCACAAGCGAAGAAGTACTGGAGATCGAGCGCTTCGCCAATGCAATGGTTCAGCGTGCAAGCCCAGTACGCGTTTATGCGCATAGTCAGATTCCCGATGCCCGCTATTGGGAATGCGAGGGCAACGTGATCCCCTGTGGCGGCACACATATTTGCTCGACCGAGGCGATAGGACCCATGCAGGTAACGCGCAAAAGCCTTGGCAAAGGCAAGGAGCGGTTAGCCGCAACCTTCAACGAAGCAATATTCGATCTGCGCTCACAAAACAGTCTGAATCGATAACCCGCAAAAAATAAGAGACTTTTTGTATGAGCACTGATCTTCTCCCCGGACAGCGGAAGCTGCCCGTCGAGCGCCTTCCCGGTTCCACCTACGTACTGTTTCTATGTCAGGCCGTCAATCTGACCGCTGCCGTCATTTCCGTTACGGTGGCTGCATTGGTCGGCGCAGAACTGGCTCCGAATCCGGCGCTTGCCACAGTGCCCTATGGCGTTCAGTTCGCGGCGGTTGCGCTGCTCACCTATCCTGCCGCCAACATCATGCGTTGCTTCGGGCGTAAGGCCGGCTTCCTTTTGGGCGCCATTTTGCTGATCGCCGCAGGATGGCTCGGGTATTACGCGGTAAGTCGTTCGAGTTTCATCTTGCTGGTCGCAGCTCACGGCTTGCTCGGCGGTTACGTTGCCTTTGCGAACTACTATCGTTTTGCTGCCGTTGACAATTTGCCTTCTACCTTGCGATCCAAGGGCCTATCCCTTGTTGTAGCTGGCGGCGTTCTCGCGGCCGTCACAGGTCCGGCGATATCGATCGGCTTCCAGAATGTAGCTGGCTTTGCGCCGTTCTCGTTGTGTTACGGGTTCCTGATCGTATTGGGCCTTATCTCCATCGGCCTGATAGGGATCTGGAGGCCGGGGACGTCGCTCGTGCCGTCCGCAGTCCGGTCGACACGTTCGTCTATTGGCTGGACGCCACCCGTTTGTCTTGCCATGTTTGCGTCTGCGAGTGGCTACTTCGTCATGAACCTCTTGATGGTTCAGGCGTCGCTGGTCATGGAAGCAATGTGCGTCTCGTTCACAGCGAGTACGTTTGCTGTGCAAGGACATGTTCTTGCGATGTTCGCGCCATCGTTCTTTACGGGTGCGCTGATTTCAAAGGTGGGCTTCAGAAAGCCGCTGCTCGCGGGCTTCCTGCTGCTTGTTGCCGCGTCGCTTCTGGGAATGTGGAATCTGGGATATGGGGCAATGGTGGTAGGACTGGTTTTACTTGGGGCCGGCTGGAACCTGAGCTACGTGGGCGGAGGCGCACTTCTCGCCGCCAACCTCTCAGACGGGGATCGGTATCGATTCCAGGGAATCAATGATTCCGTTATCGCCATCTGCGCGACCCTTGGCGCATTTGCCCCCTCGATTTTGCAGACGACCATTGGCTGGCGAAATACCAACCTGCTTTGCCTATGTATTACTGCACTTGGCTTTGGCTTGGTGTGGTCGATCCTTCTAAAGCGCAAAACGATTAACGCAACATGACAACCGTGATCGACGCACCCGACGCAAAGGCACCCCCTACGGCAAAACATCAAGTTACGGATCTTTTAGAGGTTCTGCCCGGACTCCTTGCAAAATTCGAGTGCAACAACGCAGGCGGCAGCCACAAGGTTCGTGCGGCGCGGTACATCGTCGACTCGGCGATTGCGACCGGCGCCATTGTTCCCGGACAAACAACCGTAATTGAAAAGACTGGCGGAAACTTTGGGTTCGGACTGGCACTAGCGTGCCGGCCGCACCGGATTCGCGTAGAACTCGCAGTAGGCCTGGGCTTCAGCCAGCTCAAACGGCAATATCTTGCGTTTGTGGGCGCCCGTTTAGTGGGCGCGTCCATGATGGAGAAAGGCGCGACGCCTCGTGACGTCGTGCAATGGCATCTCGAGCATGCGGACGAACTGGGCCGGCACTATTTTTATACAGATCAATTTGCCAACAAGGCAAGTGTCGCCGCGCACGAACTGGAAACAGCGCCAGAGATTGCACATCAGCTCGCGGCGTGGCCACATGTGCGAAAGCTGACTTTTGTGGCTTGCGCCGGAACCGGTGCGAGTCTCACCGGCATAGCGAATGGATTGATCTCGGCTGGATATTGCGTCGATGTCATTCTTGTAGAGCCGGACGGCTGTGACGCGCGAAACGCGGTTTTTGTGGACCACAAGCTGGAGGGTATGTCGGTTGGTGTCGCGCCACCGTTCCTGGACTGGGCCATGATCAAGGAGACACGCGCAGTTGACTACGCAAATGTCGCCGCCGCGAAATCTGATTTCGCACGCCGGACGGGATTCTTGGTTGGCAACACCACGGCTGCATGCTTGTCAGTTGCAATGCCGCTCGCGGCCACCATGCGGGCAGACAGTAAGGTGCTGACACTTGTGTATGACCATGGACTTTGGTACACGCCCGCCTGAAGTTGCTGCGTTGCCGAAAGGCTTTGACGTAGCTCGCCGTTGCCGTCCTTATTTCTCCGGCCGAGGTTTCCTCGGCGCTTTCTCCATCGCCCGGTCGTAGAGCCATCGCGGCACGACATGCAGCAGCGCGCCCGCCACGCGCATCTGCCACGGAAACGTGGCAAATCTCTTCTTGTTCGCGATGGCATCGGCCGTCTTCCTGGCGAATACATCGGCGTCCATGAGAAAGGGCATTGGATAGGGATTGCGGCGCGTCATTTCCGTGCGGATATAACCCGGCGCGATCGTCACCACCGATACCCCCGCAGGCCGCATCTCCACCCGCAAGGCTTCGAGATACTTCAACGCCGCCGATTTCGATGCGCTGTACGCCCCCGATCCCGGCAAGCCCCGCACGCCCGCCACGCTTGCGATACCCACCAGCGTGCCGCGTCGCCCGGCAACCATCCGCGCCACAAACGGCTCGAACGTCGCGACCATGCCGAAGTAGTTGATGTCCATTACTTCGCGAAATACATCGAGATCGCCGTGGCCGGTCAGCGCACCCCGGCTGATTCCCGCGTTGGCGATGACGACATCGGCGCCGCCGTGAAGCGCGCAAAAATGCTCCGCCGCTGCGCTTAGCGCGGCGGCGTCGCGGACGTCGGCGGGATAAAGGGAGATCGATGCAGAAGGAAAGCGCGCGGCGAAAGCCGCAAGTGTGTCGCCGCGACGGGCAACGAGACCGAGCACCGCGCCGCGCTTTAAATATTCCTCGGCGAGTGCGAGCCCAATGCCGCTCGACGCGCCGGTGATGAAAACCCTCAGCCGGGCCGGCGTGTCGTTCGTGGCGGCGTTCACGTTTTTACATCTTCTTCGCGCGAATCTGGTTCACGATGAAATCCATGACCTGAAGCGTTCCCGGCAGGCTGTTTGTTGTCGCCGGACCCGTTTCGTACTTGCCCTGAATGGCGATGGTCGGTACACCGTCGATCTTGTACGCATCGAGCAGCTTCTTGTCGCGCTGCAGATTGCTTTGCGTGGAGAAAGAGTTGTATGCGTCCAGGTATTTCTTCTTGTCGACGCCTTGCGTGGCGAGGAACGTAGCCTGCGCTTCCGGCGTCAGCAAGTAATCCTTCTTCACGTGAATCTCGTTGAACACGGCGGGCGTGAGCTTGTCGGCGAGACCAAGGGCATCGAGCGCGTGAAACATCTTCGAGTGCGGAATGAAGTCATCGCGAAAGGCGACCGGCACACGCTTGAACACCACGTCAGGACCTTGCTTCTTGATCCACGCTTCCAGGTACGGGTCGAATTCGTTGCAATGCGGGCAGCCGTACCACATGAACTCGATCACCTCGATCTTGCCCTGTGCTTCAACCGGTTGCGCTGCTTGCAGCACGGTGAAGTCGGTGCCCGCGACAGGCGCTGCCGGCGACGCGTGGGCGGCGTTCATGACGCTCAGGGAACCGGCCGCGAGGCCGAGGGAAAGAGCGAGGGCGCTGAAGAGTTTTTTCATGGTGACCGAGAATGTGCGTGAGAGGCAAAAGGGGAACACACGACGCTTAAAGGAAGCTTAAGGGCGGTTATGAGCCGGCTGTCCCGGTCAAGTGGCCGCGCCCGCCCGGTAGGTCCGAGGCGGGCGCGGCCCATGAAACCTGCCAATGAATCACTGCTTCGAGAAGCGGATGACGGCGGTATCGACGCCTGCATCGGAGAGACGTTGACGCACGTTGTTCATGTCTTCGAACTTCGTGAACGGCCCGATCCGTACGCGGTAATACGTGACGTTGCCGGCATCGCGTTGCGTGACCTTCGACTCGAACCCCTGGAAGCCGAGACGGGCGCGCTGCTGTTCGGCGTCGGCTTGCGTCTTGTAGGCGCCCACTTGCAGGAAGTAGCCGGTGTTCACGTCGCCGGGAGCGGGCGGCGTGACCTTGGCCGTGGACGAAGCCTGTGTATCCGCTGGCTTCTTGGCCGGCGCGGTGGTCGAGGAACCGCTCGGCGCAGTTGCAACCGGCGGCACGGCGGCCGGCGCGGCGGGCTTCGGCGCGACGGCGGTGCCGTTGGCGCTGGGCGGCACTTCCACGATCTGCGGCTCGTCCAGGATGCCCGACGACTGCGTCTGGTTGTTCGTCTGACCCGGCGCGGTATTCGGCGGCGCCGGCTGTGCGGCTTGCGGCACAGCCTGACCCGGCGTCTTGCCCTGCAGCGGACGGTTCGGATCGTAGGGCTGGCCATTCGCGGGCGCCGATCCGGCGTCGCTCGGGGCAGGCGCTACCTTCGCCACGAACGGGGTGGGCGCGCGCGTGATGTACAACGCCACGATCACTGCAATTGCGAGGCCGACAATCAAGCCCAGCACGATACCGAGAAAAGTGCCCCCGGTTTGCTTCGACTGCTTCGACGTGCTGCGTGGTTTTGCCATCGTATGAATCACCTGCAAAAAGTCTTCTGAATGGGCGTCGATTATAACGGCGGCCTTGGCCGCGCCATGGCTCGAACGGTCGCACAGGCGCCGGGCCGGACCGGCCGGGCGCCTCGATCACATCTTGACGGGAGCCGATACGCCGATCAGCGCGAGACCGTTTTCGAGCACTTGCCGCGTGGCGGCCAGCAGCGCGATACGCGCGTTGCGCACGCCGTCTTCGTCCACCAGCACGCGCTCCGCATTGTAGAACGAGTGGAATTCGCCCGCGAGGTCTCGCAGATAGAAGGCGACGGCGTGCGGCGCGAGTTCGTCGGCGGCGTGGGATAGCATGTCCGGATATTCCGCGAGCTTGTTGAGCAGCGCCATGGCGCGTTCGCTCGAGAGCGGCGTGAGATCCACGTTCGGCAGCGTGGCGAGGTCGCCGGCGTAGCGCGTCTTCCAGTCACCGAGAATCGTGCAGATCCGCGCGTGCGCGTACTGCACGTAATACACCGGGTTCTCGTCGCTTTGCTTCAACGCGAGGTCGATATCGAAGACGAACTCCGTATCGGCCTTGCGCGATATCAGGAAGAAACGCACGGCGTCGCGACCGCGGCGGATCGTGTCTTCATCGATCTGATCGGGCGCCACCTCTTCGCCCGGCGTCATTCCACCCGACCATTCGATCAGGTCGCGCACCGTCACGTAACTGCCCGCGCGCTTCGAGATCTTCACTTCCACCCCATTGCGCATGACCGTGACCATCTTGTGCAGCACGTAGTCGGGATAGCCCTTCGGAATGCCGGTGCCAAGCCCTTGCAGCCCCGCACGGACCCGCGCAATAGTGCCGTGATGGTCCGAGCCCTGCACGTTGATGACCTTCGTGAAGCCGCGCTGCCACTTCGCCACGTGATACGCGACGTCGGGCACGAAATACGTGTACGTGCCGTCGGACTTGCGCATCACGCGGTCCTTGTCGTCGCCGTCGTCGGTCGTGCGCAGCCACAGCGCGCCGTCCTGCTCGTAGGTCTTGCCCGCCGCGATCAACGCATCGACGGTCGCCTGCACGCGGCCTTCGTTATACAGCGACGACTCCAGGTAGAACTGGTCGAACGCCACGCCGAACGCGGTCAGGTCCAGATCCTGTTCATGGCGCAGATAAGCGACGGCAAAGACGCGAATGGCGTCGAGGTCATCCACGTCGCCTTTCGCCGTCACGGGCGCGCCGTCCTTGGCCGCGACCGTCGCGCCGGCCAGATAGTCACGCGCGATGTCCGCGATGTATTCGCCGTTGTACGCGTTCTCGGGCCATTCTTTATCGCCGGGCTTGAAACCGCGCGCCCGCAATTGCGTGGAGGCCGCGAGATTGCCGATCTGCACGCCGGCGTCGTTGTAGTAGAACTCGCGATGCACCTTGTTGCCTTGCGTGGCGAGCAGGTTGGCGAGGGCGTCGCCAAGCGTCGCCTGCCGGCCGTGGCCAACGTGCAGCGGCCCGGTCGGATTCGCCGAGACGAATTCGATCAGCACCTGCTTGCCTTCGTCGCGCGTGCTCTTGCCGTAATTCACGCCTTCGGCAAGAGCCGCCGGCACGACCGATTGTTTCGCCGATGCCGTCAGCCGCAAGTTGATGAATCCTGGACCGGCGACTTCGGCCGTTTCCACCAGACCCTGCGCCGCAGGCAAGCTCAGCACGGCATCCACGATTTGCTGCGCCAACTGCCGCGGATTCGCGCGCAGCGGCTTGGCGAGCTGCATGGCGACATTCGACGCCACGTCCCCGTGCGCCGCGACCTTCGGGCGTTCGAGCACGATGGTCGGCTCGACGAAGTTCGCTTCCGATGCGCCTTGCGACGCCTGTACGACCTGCTTGACCGCATCGGTCAGCAGCGTTTCGAGGGTATGTTTTTGTGCGGGCAGCATGCTGGTTCTCAAATCCGGTGATGTGTTCGTTCGTTTCGCGCGCCGGTATTTCATACCACGTACCGGCAATGAACGCGGCAAACAGAGGTCGGGCAGTCGGACAGGACTGCCTCGCGCGCATGCGCATATTCTCGTCTGGAGGCAAGGCTGGAGCCCGTCCAGGAGGCCACAACGGACCAGGCTTTCTGTATCCGGCGCAACATTTGCTCAGGTAAAACGGGATTTTAGCAGGTGCTAATATGTCGAATCAGGGTCGAGTCGAGGGAAAGAATCAGGAGCCGGAACAATGGACCGCCGCTCTGGGCTGCTTTGGCCGGACATTGCCGCGTACCTCGCTCACTACCAACAACAGGCCAACAAAAGGAAAGGGACCTTGTCATGCTGATCACATTCAAAACCAGCGCTGCACCCGACGTGCAGATGCTCGATAACCTTGCTGACTACTTGCTTGGCATCGTCGGGAAACGGCTTGGAGAGCGCGGCGTCATTACGCACGACGAATTGCCGGGCTGCATTCAGAAACTGGAAGCAGCGGTCGCAGTGGACAAACAGGAACGCGCCGAACACGACGGCCATTTCCATGAAGGCGAAGCCGGCCACGAGCCGCATGAGATTCCGGTGGGACTGTCGCAGCGGGCTTATCCGTTTCTCGACATGATGCGTCTCGCGCATCAGGCAAACAGCGACATTCTTTGGGGCGTCTGAACGCCGTTACTGCAGGTCTTAACACAGCACATAAAAAACCCCGCAATTTTTAAATTGCGGGGTTTTTTTATTCGGATCAATGCAGCACTTCCTGAACGCCTATTGCGAAGCCGGCATATCGCTCATGCCTTTTTTCGCTTTCGGCTTGCGGGGTTTTTTCTTGTGTTCGGTGACCGGCGGCGAATAGCTCGACGCAGTGCTCGAACTCGCGCCCGTACCGGGCTTCGGGGCATTGCCCTGTGCGAAAGCAGCCGGACTTCCCGATGTACATAGCACGGCGACCGCTACGGCGAGGACAGGCGTCAGCTTGATCATTTTCGACTTTCTCCGAGACGTTTAAAGAGTGCGTGACCGTCGCCATGACGACCCTGCGCACACTTCCAAGTGTAAGGAAAACCAAAATAACCGGAACAAAGTTCGCCAATATTGTGCTTTTGTGATTCCCGGTATCAGCCTAGAGCAAAGGCGCCAGCGCCCGCTCGGCGTCGTTCTTCGATATCGCCATGCGTTGCGCGAAACTTTCCACCTGATCGTCGGCGATCTTGCCGACCGAAAAGTAAGTACTTTCCGGATGCGCGATGTAAAAGCCCGAGACACTCGCCGCCGGCAACATGGCAAGTGACTCGGTCACTGTCATGCCGATCTCGTTCGCCTGCAAGACGTCGAACATGTCCTGCTTGACCAAGTGGTCCGGACACGCCGGATACCCCGGCGCCGGACGAATCCCGCGATACTTCTCTTCGATCATCGCCGCGTTATCGAGCGTTTCGCCGGCCGCGTAACCCCACAATTCACGGCGCACCCGCGCGTGCAGCGCCTCCGCGAAGGCCTCGGCGAAACGGTCCGCCAGCGCCTTCAGCATGATTGCGCTGTAGTCGTCGTGATCGGCTTCGAACTGCTTTTCCTTCTTCTCCACGCCCAGACCCGCCGTCACCGCGAACAGACCGATGTAATCCGCCACGCCCGATTCCTTCGGCGCAATGAAATCCGCCAGCGACCGGTTCGCGCGCTGCACGCCGTCCACAACAGGGCGCACCGTTTGCTGGCGCAGATTGCGCCACGTCATGGCGACTTGCGTGCGCGTGTCGTCGGTATAGATTTCAATGTCGTCGTCGTTCACCGTGTTCGCCGGCAACAGCATCACCACGCCGTTCGCCTGCAGCCAGCGGCCCTGGATGATGCGCGAGAGCATGGACTTGCCATCGGAGAAAACACGCCGTGCCGATTCGCCCACGAGTTCGTCGTTGAGAATGGCCGGATACGGCCCGGCGAGATCCCAGGTCTGGAAGAACGGCGCCCAGTCGATGTAATTCGCCAGCTCCGCCAGATCGTAGTTCTTGAACACGCGCCGCCCGATGAACGTCGGCTTTTTCGGCTCGTAACTCGACCAGTCGATCTTCGTCTTGTTCGCGCGCGCTTCGGCGTAAGTGACCATTGGCGTGGCCTTGCGGTTCGCGTGCTGCGTGCGGATGCGTTCGTAGTCCGTCTTCAGGTCTACGAGATATTTGGTCGCGCCGTCATCGGAAAGCAGACTCGACGCTACCGATACCGACCGCGATGCATCCGGCACATAAACTACGGGACCGTCGTAATGCGGTGCGATCTTCACGGCCGTATGCACGCGCGAAGTCGTCGCGCCGCCAATCAGCAGCGGCGTTTGCTTGCCGCGGAAATAATCGTCGCGCTGCATTTCGGATGCAACGTAGGCCATCTCTTCGAGACTCGGCGTAATCAGCCCCGACAAGCCGATGATGTCCGCGCCTTCCTCCTTGGCCTTCGCCAGGATGGTCGCGCAGGGCACCATCACGCCCATGTTGACCACTTCGAAGTTGTTGCACTGGAGTACGACGGAGACGATGTTCTTGCCGATGTCGTGCACGTCGCCCTTCACGGTCGCGATCACAATCTTGCCCTTCGGCCGGACGTCTTCGCCGGCGTCGGCCATGCGCTTCTTTTCTTCCTCGATGTATGGAATCAGATGCGCCACGGCCTGCTTCATCACGCGCGCTGACTTGACCACTTGCGGCAGGAACATCTTGCCCGCGCCGAACAGGTCGCCAACGATGTTCATGCCGTCCATCAACGGGCCTTCGATCACGTTGATCGGACGTCCGCCCGCGGCTTCAATGCGCAGGCGGACTTCCTCCGTATCTTCCACGATGAAATTCGTGATGCCGTGAACCAGCGCGTGTGCAAGGCGTTTGTCGACGTCCTGATTGCGCCATTCCAGGTTCTCTTCTTTCTTCGCGGCGCCGGTCTTGAATTTATCGGCGATTTCGAGCAAGCGGTCCGTGCCGTCTTCACGACGATTCAGCACGACATCTTCCACGCGCTCGCGCAGTTCGGGATCGAGGTCGGCATACACACCGAGCTGTCCCGCATTCACGATGCCCATGTCCATGCCAGCCTGGATCGCGTGATACAGAAACACGGTATGGATGGCCTCGCGCACCGGATCATTGCCGCGAAACGAAAACGACACGTTCGACACGCCGCCGCTGATCTTGGCGAAGGGCAGGTTCTGCTTGATCCAGCGCGTGGCGTTGATGAAGTCGACGGCGTAATTGTTGTGCTCTTCGATACCCGTCGCGATCGCGAAAATGTTTGGATCGAAGATGATGTCTTCGGGCGGGAAGCCGACTTCGTTCACGAGGAAATCGTACGAGCGCTTGCAGATCTGCGTCTTGCGCTCGAACGTGTCGGCCTGGCCGTCTTCGTCGAATGCCATGACGACGGCGGCCGCGCCGTATCGGCGGATCAGGGTGGCGTGATGGCGGAACGCTTCTTCGCCTTCCTTCAGCGAGATCGAGTTCACGACCGCCTTGCCCTGCACGCATTTGAGACCGGCTTCGATCACCTCCCATTTCGACGAGTCGATCATGATCGGCACGCGCGAAATGTCCGGTTCGGAAGCGATCAGGTTCAGGAACCGCACCATGGCCGCTTTCGAATCGAGCATGGCTTCGTCCATGTTGATGTCGATGATCTGCGCGCCGTTCTCAACCTGTTGCCGCGCGACGGCCAGCGCCTCGTCGAACTGGTTGTTGAGGATCATGCGTGAGAACGCCTTCGATCCCGTCACGTTGGTCCGCTCGCCCACGTTGATGAAGAGCGACCCTTCGGTGACGTTGAATGGCTCGAGGCCGGAGAGGCGCATGGTGTGATCGGTCATGGTGTCCCTGAACGTTGCTTCATTGCTTCGCTGTTGTGCCTGGGTCTTGTCAGGCGGCTTCCCGATAATGCGACGGCCACTTCCTCGGCTTCACATCCGCGAGCGCCTTCGCGATTTCCGCGATATGTTCCGGCGTCGTTCCGCAGCAACCGCCTGCAAGATTCACAAGTCCAGCCTGCGCAAATTCCTTCAGCAGGTTCGACGTGACGTCCGGGGTTTCATCGAAACCGGTATCGCTCATTGGATTGGGCAAACCCGCGTTCGGATAGCACGACACGTAGGTGTCGCAAAGCTTCGCCAGTTCCGCGATGTACGGCCTCATCAGCGCCGCACCCAGCGCGCAGTTCAAGCCGAAGGTGAGCGGGCGTGCGTGACGCAGCGAGTTCCAGAACGCCTCGACCGTCTGCCCCGACAAGATGCGCCCGGACGCGTCGGTCACCGTGCCGGAAATCATGATCGGCAGCAATTCGCCGGTGTCTTCGAACAACTGATCGAGCGCGAACAAAGCGGCCTTCGCGTTCAGGGTATCGAAGATGGTTTCGACCAGGAACAGGTCGCAGCCCGCGTCCATCAACGCCTTCGCCTGCGCGTAATAGGCGTCGCGCAGTTCATCGAAGGTGACGTTGCGCGCGGCCGGGTCATTCACGTCCGGAGAAATGCTGGCGGTTTTTGGCGTTGGCCCAATCGCGCCGGCAACAAAGCGCGGCTTGTCCGGCGTGGAAAACGCGTCGCACGCTTCACGCGCCAGTTTCGCCGATTGCGCGTTCATTTCGTCCGCGAGCGATTCCATGCCGTAGTCGGTCTGGGCCACGGTCGTGGCGCCGAACGTGTTCGTTTCGATAATGTCCGCGCCGGCCGCCAGATATTTGTCGTGAATCTCGCGAATCACATGCGGCTGCGTGATCGACAGCAACTCGTTGTTGCCCTTGATATCGCGGTCATAATCGGCGAACCGTTCTCCCCGATACGCGGCTTCGTCCAGCTTGTAGCGCTGGATCATAGTGCCCATTGCGCCGTCGAGAATCAGGATGCGCTGCTGCAAGAGCGCAGGCAATACGGCGCCGCGGGTATAGGGACGGCGTTCAGCGGCCGATTTCGCGGGGACGGACTCAATGGACGGATCAGCAGACGGATTCATGACGGACATGGCTCCAAACAGGCTCGAATAGCCCGACATTGTATCTGTAGAAAGGCGCAAACGCCTTCTGGCGGCACTTTGTAAAACGGTAAAGGACAAAAAACCCCGCCACTTTCGTGGCGGGGTTTTAGCGGTGTCGCGTGTGCGTGCTGCCTGGCCGGGACTGCTTTTAATGAAGAATCACCGGCTGATTCATCAGGATGTCGAACTGGCCGAGAAATTCATCGACGTCTTCGAGCGATTGTTCTTCCTGCATCAACTTCTGGACGTGCTCGCGAAATCGTGCGGCGAGCGCGCCATCAATGAAGATTTCGCGCTGCATGGTCTTGTCCACGATCTCGTAACCACCCGCCTTCATTGCCAGATGATTGTCCTGCGGTGGGAACTCAACTACGCAATAGTTGGGGCTGTTGTAAATCATCTGCATGGCGACACTCCTTATTCCTGTTTGCCCGTAAGGCGTTCTACGTCTTACATTGAGCGTTTGGGTTGGAATTCAAGGGGTGGCCTCGACGTTGGTTCCGAAAGCCCATCGAGGACCTTTGTTAGACATTCTCCCGCAAAAATGTTTCCAGAAGTGCCACGAAACGCAGTATTTCTTCTACGGGGACAGATGTGCGGCGTCAAGTATTTCGTATTTGGCACCGGGTGTTGAACCCGCTTTCGCTTTCGACTGCATAGAGAGAAATCAATATCCCGTTCACCAACAACTGCGAACTCAAGCGGCTCGTTCACTCCAATTGCCCACGCGAATCGAAATACAGCAGGGCCCGGGCCACTTTCATGAAAATTCTGCCGACGGTGCAGCAACCATTTCGTTGCTGCGTCCGACCGCCTCAAGATGCGCCTTCCGTAACGCTCCGTCAGCGCGCTTCTTCACACATTTACCGTCTTAACGGATATTTTCGCCACAATCTTTAACATGCCTGAATGCGTCGAAGCGCAATAAACATGCTGCCATTCATGGCTTGTCGGAATCGTCCGCGCCCGGTGTTGCATCAGGCGTTGCATCTGGCATGCCTGCACCCGGCGTGGACGAAGGTGGTTGCAGCTTCCCGCGCCAAAGCAGCTCCATTTGCATGCCGTTCGGCTCGGTTTGCACAATGCGAACCGGCAGCCAGCCAATAGACGGCGCAAGCCAGATGTCCAGGCGTCGACGGTCGCCATCGCGTCGTGGCAAACGCGTGAAATGGCGCGCCTGCACGTTGCCGTCGCGGGCCTGGACGTTTTCGTCGCCGACTGTTTCTATCGGCCAGATCTCGTTGCTGTCGTTATCTGCAACGCTGAACTGCCGGACCACGCCGGGCTTGTAGGTATCGGGCGAACCGCGCACGAGGCTGGCAAGTTGCATCACGACGCTGAACCGGTCCTGCGCGCCATCGGCTAGCGGCTGACTGGTCGGCGTGCGCGTGTAGACGAGTTGCTTCGTGGCGCGGTCAAAGACCGTGACGTCCGCTGCGCGACGCCCGCGTTGCTCGGAATATTGCTCGGGCGCGACGCCGAATCCATCGATATGGCCCTTGCTCGAATACACGTAAGGACCGACGAACGGCAATGGAATCGATACAACCATCTCGTAATGTTGCGCGGAATTGATCCAGTGGATCGTGCCGGTCTGGTTCATGACACCGTTGATCAGCGTGTCGTAGCGCAGTTCCCCTGTAGGCGGGACGTCGAACTTGTCTCCGGAAGCGGGCGCAGCGGCCTTCGCGGCGACTGAGGCTGCCTGCGCGGCCGCTGCTTCGCTTGCCGCTTTTGCTGCAGCCTGGGCTGCCTGGGCCGCTTGTTCGGCTTGAGCTACCTGCGCCGCTTGAGCTGCTTGAGCCGCCTGTGCGGCTTCTGCAGTTTGCTGCGGTGTCGTTATGGCATGTGCCGGCGGCGCGGCAGGCTTCGGCGCGGGCTTCGGCGGCTGCACTGGAGACGTCGGTGCTTGCGCCACGGGTTTAGGCGTAAGCAGTTCTACCTGCACGGGAACATGCTCGGCGGGAGCAGGATTCGATACGTTGCGGCTCCTGTCCACCCAGCGCCCCGCAACCCAATGCAGAGCCAAAACCGCGAGCAGCACGGCGATCCACAAGGTCCACCGGAAGGATGGAGCCGTGGATGAATCATCGGACGGTGCGCCGGATACGGCGCGATGGCGGCGAAGCAAGGAGAACGGCATCAATTAAGTCGAAAGCGTTCGGGCGAAAAGGTTCGACTAGAAACGGCGTGCATGCGATCAAAGGGCCACAAGATGGACCATCCAGTAAAGGGCACTATTGCTAACGCTACAGCAACCGCTACAACCACGCACGAATCTCATGTGACTCGCCATGTGACTCGCGCGCACGCTTCGACGTTCCGCACGCGCATCAAAAATCGCGCGCTGACATCTTACCGCTCGCCCGCTTTGTACCCGAGTTCGTAGGAAAGCTGGCTGGCGCACGCGCGTAATGCGGTATCGACTTCGCCGCCCCAGCGGGTATCGAATGATCCTTCGTGACCCAGCGCGATCAGTCCGAGCGCAAGGTCGCCGGTCGAATCGAAGACCGGCATGCAAAACGCATGGATGCCGGGCAGCAGCATGCCCTCGACGCGCGATGCGCCGTGCGCGCGGATATCGGCGAGAACAGGCTCGATATCCGCCATGGTCTGCCGCTTGGCCGCGAGTTCGCGGCCAAGCATGTCCTGCGTCTTGCTGCGCGGCAGGCACGCGGCAAACAGCAAACCTGTCGCCGATGACAACAGCGGCATGACATCGCCGAGTTTCAACGATGCCTTCGCCGGATGGCTCGATTCCATCCAGTGCACGACCGTGGGTCCCTGATTGCCCCACACGGCAATCCCTACCGTCTGGTCGAGCTGATCGCGCAAACCGGTCAGCGCGATGCGCGCGAGCTTCACGCCATCCACGCGGGCGAGTCGCGCGAGACCCATCTGCAACGCGAAGCCGCCGAGTTCATAGCGCCCCGAAACGGGATCCTGCGACACCACGCCGAGCCTGAGGAAACTCACCAGATATCGATGCGCCTTCGCCGGGCTCATGCCGGCGCACCGCGCAAGGTCGCGCAGCATCATGGCGCGCGGCTCGTTGGTCAGCACGTCGAGCAGGCGAAATCCCACCTCGATGGACTGGATGCCGGACCGCAACTTCTCCTCGGCGGAATCGGATGAATCCTCGGCTTCAGGCGGTTCGGACGCAGAGAGTGCCAACGGCGAGGACAATGCTGGACGGCTGGGAGAGGACATGAAGAAATCGATACCGGCGCGAACCGGCAGTTAAAAACTAGGTTGGACGCGATTCACCATCGTAAAATAGATTTCCTCCATCGTCACTAAACGTCGAAACGCCCTATGAAACTTGCCACGCTGAAGGACGGTACGCGCGACGGCCAACTGGTCGTTGTATCGCGGGATTTGCGCACGGCCGCCATCGCCGATGCAATCGTGCCCACGCTGCAACGCGCGCTGGACGACTGGAATTTCTACGCGCCGCAATTGCTCGATTTGTCGGATGCGCTGAACCAGGGCCGCGCGCGTCACGCGTTCACCTTCGACGTCAAGGCCTGCATGGCGCCGCTTCCACGCGCGTTCCAGTGGGCCGATGGCTCGGCGTACGTGAACCACGTCGAACTGGTCCGGCGCGCCCGCAACGCCGAGATGCCGCCGGAATTCTGGACCGACCCGCTCATGTACCAAGGCGGCAGCGACGATCTGCTCGGTCCCACGGACGATATCGTGTGTGCATCGGAGGCATATGGGATCGACTTCGAAGCCGAAGTCGCCGCGATCACCACGGATGTTCCCATGGCCGCCGCGCCCGCCGAAGCGCTCAAGCATGTGCGCCTGCTGATGCTTGTCAACGACGTCTCGCTGCGCAATCTGATCCCCGCGGAACTGGGGAAGGGCTTCGGCTTCTTCCAGAGCAAACCCGCCACGGCGTTCTCGCCGGTCGCCGTCACGCCCGACGAACTCGGCGATGCATGGAACGAAGGCCGCGTGCACAGGCCCATGATCGTTCACTGGAACAGCAAGAAAGTCGGCCAGCCCGATTGCGGCACGGACATGGTCTTCGACTTCGGCCAGTTGATCGCGCATGCGGCCAAGACACGCAACGTCCGGGCGGGATCGATTGTGGGCTCGGGCACGATCTCGAACAAGGACGCGAAGCGCGGGTATGCGTGTATCGCGGAAAAGCGCTGCCTTGAAACCATAGAACATGGCGCGCCCGCGACCGAATTCATGAAGTTCGGCGACAGCGTCAGGATCGAAATGTTCGACGATGCCGGCAAGTCGATCTTTGGCGCCATCGATCAGTCAGTGGTCGCGCTGCACGAACATTCCGGCGCATAAAACGCCGCCCGGTAACGGGTTTCGCCCGATGCGCCCGCATGCCGCGCCACCCTACACTTAGCCGCATTGTCCATAACAAGGAGATTTCAATGCATTCAGGCGGCGAATGGGGCGCGGTTTTCAGGCGGTTTGCGGCGGCGGGTGCATTGATCACGTGTTCGGCGGCGGCCTGGGCGCAAACGCCGCCGGTGAAGATCGGGCTGGTGCTGTCGCTGACGGGACCGGCTGCGTCGCTCGGCATTCCGGCGCGCGATACCGTCGCGTTGCTGCCGAAGCAAATGGGCGGACGTCCGGTCGACTACATCGTTCTCGACGATGCCTCGGACACCACGCAAGCCGTCCAGACCACGAAGAAGCTGATCTCCGAAGATCATGTGGACGCGATCATCGGTTCATCGATTACGCCTAATTCGCTCGCCATGATCGATGTCGTCGCCGACGGCAAGACGCCCATGATCTCGCTCGCGTCGTCGTCGAAGATCATCGAGCCTGTCGACGCCAAGCGCCACTGGGTCTTCAAGACGCCGCAAACCGACGCAATGATGGCATCGGCAATCGCCGAACATGCCAGCAATCATGGCGTGAAAACCATGGCGTTCATCGGCCAGGCGGACGCGCTCGGCGAGACGTTCTATGCGGAGGTGTCCAAGTTCGCACAGCTTCACAAGATCGCGATGGTTGCCAACGAACGCTTCAACCGCACCGACACGAGCGTGACGGGCCAGGTGCTGAAGATCATCGCGGCGAAGCCCGATGCCGTGGTCGTGGGCGCGGCGGGCACGCCGGCCGCGTTGCCGCCGAAGACGCTGCGCGAACGCGGTTTCAAGGGCGCGATCTATCATAATCACGGCACGGGGAATCGCGATTTCCTGCGCGTGTGCGGCGCGGATTGCAACGGCACGTTCTTGCCGACAAGTCCGGTTCTGGTTGCATCGCAATTGCCCGACGATCATCCGGCCAAGCGTCTTGCCCTCGATTACATCAAGCTATATGAAACGAAGTACGGCGCGGGCACGGTCTCGGCGTTCGGTTCGTACGCGTGGGACGCGGGCATGCTGCTGAACCGCGCGGTCCCCGTTGCGATGAAAGCGGGCGCGCCCGGCACGCCCGAGTTTCGCACTGCATTGCGCGACGCATTGGAAAACACGAAGAATTTTTCGGACTCGAACGGGCAGGTCAACATGACGCCGAACGATCATATCGGGCTGGATCAGCGGGCTCGCGTGATCGCGGAAATCGAGAACGGCAAGTGGATTTATCAACCGCGCTAAGTTTTCATCCATACAAAAAACCATGAGCGACCTTTCCCTTTACGCCCGTTACACGTCGCTGGAACTGCGCCGGCACGATCACGGCGTGCTCGAAATCATCATGAACGGCGCGGGCGCGAACAAGAGCGGGCTCGCGACAGCGGATGCCGCGACGCATCGCGAACTCGCCGATATCTGGCGTGATATAGATCGTGATCCGGACACGCGCGTGGCGTTGATTCGCGGCGAAGGCAAGGGCTTTTCGGGCGGCGGCGATCTGCATCTGGTCGAGCAGATGGCCGCTGATTTCGATGTCCGCGCGCGCGTCTGGCGCGAGGCCCGCGATCTTGTCTACAACGTGATCAATTGCAGCAAGCCGATCGTTTCAGCCATGCATGGCCCGGCAGTCGGCGCAGGACTCGTCGCGGGGTTGCTCGCGGATATTTCAGTTGCGGCGAAAACTGCGCGCATTATCGATGGCCATACGCGGCTTGGCGTCGCCGCCGGCGATCACGCTGCGATTGTCTGGCCGTTGCTGTGCGGCATGGCGAAGGCGAAGTATTACCTGCTGTTATGCGAACCGGTGAGCGGCGAGGAGGCGGAGCGGATCGGGCTGGTATCGCTGGCGGTGGACGAGAGCGAGTTGTTGCCCAAGGCGTTCGAAGTCGCGAATCGCCTGGCGCAAGGGTCTCAAACGGCGATCCGATGGACCAAGTACGCGTTGAACAACTGGCTGCGATCGGCAGGCCCCGCCTTCGATACATCCCTCGCGCTCGAATTCATGGGCTTTGCCGGGCCCGATGTGCAGGAAGGCATCAAGTCGCTGCGCGAGAAGCGCGCGCCGGATTTTCCGGGCGCCTCGCCGTTTTAGACCGGGCGTTATCCGAATATTTCCCGCAGCACCAAGGAGCAAGTCTCATGACCGATACACCCGGCGGTACGCCGCCCTTTGGAAGCTTCCCCGGCATGTCCGGTTTTCCTCAAGGCGACATGATGGAAAAGATGTGGGACATGATGAAGATGAACCCGTTTGCCTCGGCAGTTGCGCCGGGCGGGTCGCCGTCGCTTTCCATGATGTCGGACATGCTCGCGCCGCTTACGAACGTCGAGGAACTCGATAAACGCATCACGGATATGCGCGCGGTCGAGCAATGGCTCAAGCTCAATCTGAACATGCTGCAATCGGCGATTCAGGCGCTGGAAGTGCAGCGCGCAACGCTCGCCACGCTGCGTGCGTTCGGCGCGTTTGCGCAGACATCGGTTGAGAATGCGAAAAGTTCTGCCGGGGCGTCGGCGTCGTCGTCGGCGGCTTGGCCTGCTTCGTCCGCAAATGAAGCGCGGCCTGCGGCGGATCAGGAAGCGCCGAGCGAAGCAGGCGCGAACGACGCGTCCTTCGATCCCGCTGGCTGGTGGAACCTGCTTCAGTCGCAGTTCAACAATCTCGCTACGCTTGCGATGGCGCAGCAACCGGTGGCATCGGATTCAACGAGTGAGGACAACGAACCGCCAAAAGCCGCCGCGCCCAAAACGCCGAGGAAAACTGCTGCGAAGAAAGCGGCTCCAGCCAAAACGGCGGCGAAGAAATAGCCGCTGTGAAGCGGCGTTGAGCAAGGACTCGGCGTGGCCTTACTGCGCCGCCCCATTCGCCAGCAACTGATTGCGCAACCCCGGCGCCGACGTGCGCGGATCAAACCAGATGGAGAAAAACGCGCGTGCGAAGTCATCGCCGGGAATCGTGCCGATGATTTTATCGTCCGCATAAAAGGTCGTGCCGCGCTCGGGCACGAAAACGCCAACCACGTGATCGCCAGGCTGGACGTCCGGGAAGATCTTTTCCATTTCCTGCTGCCACGCGGCCGTCTGGGATTTGCTGGCGAGTTTCAGGTCGTCCATTTCCTCGCGCCCGCGCTTGGCAATGGACGCACCCTTGAAAGCCCGCGCATATTCAATGTCGAGCGCAAACGGCCGCGCCGTCAACTCCTTGCTCGACAAACCCGTTGGCCCAACGTAAAGCCTTGCATCGTAGATATGAAAACCGTACATGCGCAGTTCGCCTTCGCCCTGAACGCGCGCTTGCGGAATGGTCTGGCGCACGAGCGGCGCGGCATCGAAGGCGAATGCGTGAAGCGGCAAGACCAGCAGCGCGAGCGCAATGGCGCGGCCAGCCTGGTGTATCAGACGTATCAGATGTGTTCCAGCGTGAACTGGATGACGTCGGTGTTCGAGTGCGCGAACGCGGCCTCGCAATAACATAGATAAAAGTCCCACAGGCGGATAAAACGTTCGTCGAAGCGTTGCGCGCGGATTTCGTCGAGGCGCGCCACAAACGCATTACGCCACAGCTTGAGCGTGCGTGCATAATCGCGGCCAAACGAAAGCTGATTGACTACTTTCAGCCCGTGGCGTTCGGCTGCTTGCACGAAGGCCGCCGGCGACGGCAGCATGCCGCCGGGAAAAATATACTGCTGGATGAAGTCGGTGCTCGTGCGGTATCGGTCGAACAACGTGTTGTCGATAGTGATCGTCTGCACGCATGCCCGCCCGCCGCGCTTGAGATTGCGCTTGATGCATTCGAAGTAGCCCGGCCAGTATTCCTCGCCCACGGCTTCAAACATCTCGATGGACGCAATCGCGTCGAACTGGCCGTGAACGTCGCGGTAATCCTGCAGGCGCAGGTCGGCGCGATCAGCGAGGCCGGCGTCCGTCATGCGTTGTTGCGCAAAGGCGAGTTGTTCGGTGGAAAGCGTAAGGCCTGTCACGCGCGCCTTTGCTTCGCTCGCCGCGAGTTCGGCGAAACCGCCCCAGCCGCAGCCGATTTCCAGCACGTTCAGATCGACGCCATCGAGTTGCAATTCGTTCAGGAGCCGCCGGTATTTTGCGCGTTGTGCATCGGCGAGTGTCTGTTCGGGCGAGCCGTCGAAGAGGGCGCTCGAATAGGTCATCGTGCTGTCGAGCCAGAGCTTATAAAACGCGTTGCCGAGATCGTAGTGAGCGCGTATGTTGCGCCGGCTGCCTTCCTTCGAATTCGCGTTGCGCAGATGGCGCAGGCGATTCGTGAGCTTTCCGAACCATGAGCCGTAGATCACGGTTTCTATGACCGTGCGGTTGCGCACCATGATGTCGAGCAGCGCGGCCAGGTCGTCCGTGTGCCAGTCGCCGGCCAGATACGTTTCGGCAAAACCGATATCGCCGCTTTTCAACGCCGCGGCGCACACGTTCCAGTTCGCGAGCACGACGCGTGCGTGCGGCGCGTTCGCGGCAGCGGGTTCATCGGCGGGCTGGCCGTAGCGGCGCGTGGTGCCGTCGGGAAGATGGACATCGAGGACGCCGTACTGCAACTGCCCGAGCAACCTGAGCACCACGCGTGCGGCGGCGGGTTTATAGAGCGCGCGGCGCGTGCGCAGAAGCGGCCGGATAAACCACGACACTGCGGGACTTCGAAGCGATGTAGGAGAGGAGGGCTGTGTCGACATTTGCAAGTCACCTGGTCGGCAGTTCGGCCCGCTCGTGCGAAACGTTCGCTGACGGCGGAGTGGGTTTGCTCAGGAAAGGCACGCGTTTGAGGAACAGCTTCAGCGCCTGCCAGTGAATTTTCGCGACGACGCCAAACGTCATCAGCGGATAACCGAAGAACACGCGCAGCACGTTGCCTGTATCGAGCGGCCGCGCTGTTCCCGCAATGCTCGTGAGCAGCAATGGACCGTCGCCGTCGTCATAGTCGATGCGCGCAAGCGAGCGCATCGACTTGCCGTGTTTGGGTGGCACGAACATGAAGCGAAACGTGTAGCGTCCCTCGACCTTGCAGAACGGCGAGACGTGGAAAACCTTGCGCGCGGTGAGCGGCGCGCCGTTCAGGATGCTGCCGCCCGGATCGAGCAAGTAATAATGGCGTTCGCCGAACGTGTTGTTCACTTCGCAAACGACGGCGCGCAGCGAGCCATTCGCGCGTTCGCAAAACCAGAAGCTCACCGGATTGAATACGTAGCCGAGCACACGCGGGAATGTGTGCAGGTAGATCTCGCCGTCGGCGTCGTGGATGCCGTTTTCATGCAGCATCGATTCGATCCATTGCAGCGCCGTCTGGCCCGCTACGCCGTGATCGATGTCATGAAAGCTCAGCAATCCAAAGCGGTTGTGAGCGAATACGCGCGAGTCGTTCAATGTGCCTTGCGCGAGCCGTTCAGCGCGGGCGCGAAGCGGCAGGCGCACGGTGTATACGCCGTATGCAAACGCGTTGCGTGCCGGGCGCAGACGCTTGTGGCGCACGGAGCCAACCAGCAGCACGTCGGGCGAATCGAACGATGGCGCGTTCATGCGCGTGCTCATGTGTTTGCTCATGTCCTTCATGCCGCAAGCGCCGGTTCGTCGCGATTCAGCGCGATCGCCGTCAGCTTCGCGGCTGCATCGAGCCCGGACTTCAGGCCGTCTTCGTGGAAGCCGTAACCCGTCCACGCGCCCGCGAACCATGTGTTGCGCGCGCCTTGCATTGAAGGCAGCGCGCGTTGAGCCTCGATGGCGGCTTGATCGAAGACGGGATGGCTATACGCAAATTCGCGCAACACGGTCTCGGCACGCGGCTCGCGAACCGGATTGAGCGACACGATCACCGGCGTGCTGAACGGCAGCGGCTGCAGCTTGTTGATGAGGTAATGCACGCACAACTGCGGTTCTGCGCCAAGTTCGCCGGTACGGCTTTCATAGTTCCATGCCGACCAGGCGCGCGCGGACGGCAGCAGCGACGCATCCGTATGCAGCACCGCGCGATTCGGCGCATAGCCAATCGCGCCGAGGGCGGTGGTTTCGTCAGGGGAAGGATCGGCCAGCAGCGCGAGCGCCTGATCGCTGTGGCACGCAAGCACGACATGATCGAAGCGTTCGATACCCCGCGCGCTTTCAATTTCGACGCCCAACGCTCCCCGTCTCACCGATCTCACCGGAAGCTCGACCCTTGCATCGCCGATGGCGGGCAGCATGCGCCGGACATATTCGCGCGCGCCGCCGTTGACCGTGTGCCATTGCGGCCGGTTGTCGACTTGCAGCAGCCCGTGGTTATGGCAAAAGCGGATCAGCGTCCCAACAGGAAACGCCATCATCTGCGAGGTCGAACATGACCAGATCGCGCCGATCATAGGCAGCAGATACCAGTCGCGAAACGCCACGGAATACTTCTCGCGCGCGAGAAAGCGGCTCACTGGCTCGGCGAGTTCGGCGTCCTTGCCCGAAAGCGCCATCGCGGTTGCCGTGCGGTTAAAGCGCAGGACATCGGCGACCATGCGCAGGAACGCCGGACGCAGCAGGTTTCGGCGCTGCGTGAACACTGTGTTCAGGTCGCTGCCAGCCCATTCGAGCCGTTTGTTGGTCACGGCCACGGAGAACGACATGTCGGTCGCGGTCGTTGGTACATCGAGTTCCTGGAAGAGCTTCACCAGATTCGGATAGGTGCGGTGGTTGAACACGAGAAAGCCCGTGTCCACGCCGTGAGTCACGCCGTCCAGCGTTACGTCGACCGTGTTCGTATGGCCGCCGAAATAAGTGTTGGCCTCGAACACCGTGACATCGATACCCGCCTGGGACCTCGCCAGCCGGTACGCGCACGCCAATCCCGAAATCCCCGCTCCAATTACCGCAACTTTCATGACGGTGCTCCGTGTGCCTTTTGTCTTTGTCTTATGCGTCTGCGCGTTTTGTTGTGCCGTGAAAACGTCCAGCGTCGCTCCTCGGCGGTCAATGTGATTTACGCAACCGCCGCCGCGCTGGATGCAGGGCGGCGGAATTAAATGTCCATGTTTTGACCGAATTTGTCCGGTACAAATTGTTGAATTCGTCTATGATCAATCATGTTGATAATCGCTACGAATGTCTATGAATATTGAATTCTAGGGCGATTTCAGTTTTTTTATTTAAACCATTAGGTCGCATTTTGTCCATGACAAATACACCGGAAAACAATCCGTCCCTCAAAAACGGCGCGAGCGATGGCAACGGGTTTGGCGATGCTCCGGCTGAAGAGCGGAGCGACGTGGGAATCGGCATTGGTATTGGCGCGATCTCCCATGAGATCGGGTTGACCAAGGACACCTTGCGCGTGTGGGAACGGCGTTATGGCTTTCCGCAACCCTTGCGCTCGACGGGCGGCGAGCGGCTCTATCCGCAGGAACAGGTGACCAAGCTGAGGCTCGTCAAGCGCCTGCTGGATGCGGGTCATCGGCCGAGCAAGGTGTTGCCGCAATCCATCGCGCTGTTGCAGCAACTTGCCGAAGATTCGGGCATTGGACAGGATGCGCCGGACGTCGAACTGGACCGGCTGGTGGAACTGCTGCGCGTGGGCCGCTACGACGACTTTCGCTTCGAGCTGCTCAAGCGCGCCACGCGGGAAGGACTCGAGCATTTCGTGCTGGACGTGGCGGCGCCGCTGTCGGCGCGTATTGGGAATGCCTGGGCGGCCGGCACGCTGCAGGTCTATCACGAGCATCTTTTCAGTGAGGCAATGCAGGTCACGCTGCGCTCGCTGATGCGCCCGCTGTCCGAAGCGTTGCGCGGCCGGGGTGCGCATCCGCGTGTGTTGCTCACGACCATGCTGGGCGAAGCCCACGGTCTCGGCATCCTGATGGCCGAAGCCCTGTTCACGCTCGCCGGATGCGAATGCATTGCGCTCGGCACGCAAACGCCGGCGCAAGACATTCTCGACGCGATTCCCGCGCACAAGGTCGATATCCTCGCGTTGTCCTTCTCGGCCTCCATGCCGTTGCAGGCAGTGGTCAACGGACTCACCGACTTGAGACAGGCCTTGCCAGCCACGGTCGCTATCTGGGTCGGCGGGAGCAGCCCTGCGCTGCGACGCAAGTTTCCCGACGGCATCCTGATGGTGAAGGGACTTGCGCCGATTGAAGACGCGGTCGCCGAGTGGCGTCATAGCGCCATGCTATGATCGGCGCGGCTGTTTGCCGTGTTCTCCGCTTGTGTATCAGGACTGCATGCAATCCGCGGGTTCATGCCCGCGCACAAGAGGGAACGGTACGCGTCTTGCGGCTGTCATAACTGAAAGGCATGCTCACGCGGCAACTGCACCGCGCGCCGTGGGACAGCTTTTAAGAATGTTCTAAATAGTTTTAATCGAGCTTCATACAGCTCACGCTTCGTACTTACCTCAGGCACAGGGTTCGCTCCTCACCCACGGTAGACATTGCTGACCGCTCCATGCAGCGGAATGGCAACGGGCAAATGGTCGCAAGAAAGACGCGACAGGCGCTTCTTTACCGGTTTTGCATCTGGGCGCCTGATTCCCGCGTAAAATTGAAAGCTTCGCTGCTGGCAGCGCGAATGATCGCGCGAGCCGGCTACAGTTACAACACACAGAATGTCGCACTATGTTGCAAACCAGGGGTGGACTATGAACACGATGCTTTATCCAGAACTGTACAAATCGCTCGAATCGGTTCGTTGGGACATGGAGAAAGACATTCCCTGGGACAAGTTCGATTCGGCGCTCCTGACCGACGAACAGGCCAAGACCATCAAGATGAACGCGATCACCGAATGGTCCGCGTTGCCGGCCACGGAAATGTTCCTGCGCGACAACCACAACGACAGCGACTTCTCCGCGTTCATCAGCGTGTGGTTCTTCGAAGAGCAAAAGCATTCGCTCGTCCTCATGGAATATCTGCGCCGCTTCAAGCCGGAGATGGTGCCGACCGAAGAGGAACTCGACGCGGTGCGCTTCGAATTCGATCCGGCGCCGCCGCTCGAAACCTTGATGCTGCATTTCTGCGGCGAGATCCGCCTGAACCACTGGTACAGGCGCGCGGCGGAATGGCACACCGAGCCGGTCATCAAGCACATCTATGAAACCATTTCGCGCGACGAAGCGCGGCATGGCGGCGCGTATCTGCGCTACATGAAGAAAGCGATGGCGCAGACCGGCGACATTGCGCGTGCTGCGTTTGCGAAGATCGGCGTGCTGATGGCGTCGGCGCGACGCACGGAAAAGCCGCTGCATCCGACCAATCTTCACGTGAATCAGGCGCTGTTCCCGCGCGATACCATCCAGTCACGTCTGCCTGATCCGGAGTGGCTCGAACACTGGCTCGACGAGCAGATTCGCTTTGACGACAGCTGGGAAAAGAAGGTCGTCGAACGGATCCTGCATAACCTGTCCATCCTGTTCGAGCGTTCGTTCCTGACGGCTCAGGAGTTGAACAGGTATCGCAAGGAAGTGGTGTTGCGACTGGCTGCCGCGAAGGGCGCGTCGGAACAACCGGCCTGATCCTCGGCCTGGGTCTGTGCAACTCTTCGTGACCTAACATCAACAGCCCGCCGGTCCACGATCCGCGGGCTGTTTTGTTTTCAAAGCGTCGCCGCGTGCGTGGCACACTACGCACCTTCCAGAATCCTCATTGTTCCCGCCATGGCCGCTTTTTTCGAACGCAAGATCATGACGCGCACGGCGCTTGCCGCGCTGCGCCCGCAACTGACCGCGCCGGTGGTCTTCACGAACGGCGTCTTCGATATCCTGCATCGTGGGCATGTAACCTATCTTGCCGACGCAAAAGCGCTGGGCGCAACGCTAATCGTGGGCGTGAACAGCGACGCATCGGTGCGTCTGCTCGGCAAGGGCGACGACCGTCCGGTCAATCGCGAAGACGACCGGATGGCGCTCCTGGCCGCGCTGGAAAGCGTCGACTGGGTGGTGAAATTCGAGGAGTTCACGCCGCTTGAACTGATCGGCGAGTTACATCCGGACGTGCTCGTGAAAGGCGGCGATTACGACATGGACAGACTCGCCGAGTCCGCCTTGGTGCGCAGTTGGGGCGGCAAGGCGCTTGCCATTCCATTCGAGCACGACCGGTCGACAACCGCGCTGCTCAAGAAGGTGCGCGCGCACGGTTGAGTGCGGCGAGTTTTATTGCGTGAGCGGAGCGGCTTGAACCGCGGCGGCGGGCGCAGGACCACCTACTACGGCCTGATCCGCCGCTTCTTCGGGACCGATCGGACGCACGCGCACGAGTTCAGGATGAATCTGCCGGTCGAGATGCTGCGGTTCGCGTCCGCCGGCGGCCGGCAACGGTCCGAACACGCCTTGCACGACCACGAACATCAGCAGGTTTGCGAGGAACAACAGGGCGATTAGCCAGCGCAGCATGGAAAGCGCTCCATCAGTCAGGGTTCAATCAAGTTTCAATCAGGTGAACGGGTTTCAACCGTAAGCGAAAGGCTCTCGCGCGCGATCAACGCGAGTCCGGCAAGCACCAGCGAGTCGTGACGAGTATGCGGCACCTTTAACGCGCCCGCCACCTCGCTCGCCGCGCCGCCACCCAAGATCAGGCGGAATTCGCCGCGCCATTGCGCGCGCAGATCATGCCACGCGCGTTCGATCAATCCAGCCTGCGCCAGCAAGCATCCAGTCGATAAAGCCGCGCGCGTGTCAGTGGCAAAAATGCTTGCGGAAGATGCGAGCGCGTCGCGGGCGGTATCGGGGAGAAGGGTGGGCAATTGGGCCGTGTGGCTGCCAAGCGATTGCATCATCAATTGCCACCCGGGTGCGATCAGACCGCCGGTAAAGGTGCCATCGGCGAGCAGCGCTTCGAGTGTCGTTGCCGTGCCGAACGTGGCGATCAGCAGGTTTTCGCCCGGATACGCGGCGTGCGCGCCGATCATGCCGCACCATCGGTCGCTGCCAAGCGACGCGGGTTCCGAATAGCTGTTCGTTACGCCCGATTGTTGCGGCCGGGCGTGCACGAACGTGGATGGCAAGCCGGGCCAGCGTTCATGGATCAAACCAGCAATACGTTCACCCACGCCCGATCCCGCCACGTTCGATACCCAGGCGCTCGCCGGCGTCACATTGTCCGGCCAGGCTGGCAGGCTTTGACTGTCGTGTTCGAACGCGCCGTCGTGGCGTGTTTCGCCGGCGGACGTGGTAATCGACCATTTGATCCGGCTATTGCCGGCATCGATGAGCAAAAACGGCGCTTCGTTCACGGCCGCTGCTCCGCGAGCCGGAGCGAGACGTCGCCGGTGGTGGCGGTTCGCAGGCCGGTGGCGGTGTCTATTTGCAACTGACCGTTGTCGTCGATACCAACCGCCAGCCCGCGCGCCACTTCCACGCCCTGTTCCAGCAGCACGACCTCGCGTCCCGCATACGCGTGCGCCGCGAGCCATTGCTGGCGGAACGGGCGGAAGCCGTCGGCGGCGAAACGCGCGAGCGTGGCGTCCAGCGCGTTCAGGACGGCGGCGAGCGTATCGGTGAGATTTGCGTCGGCCCAGGCGCGCGACAACGACGCCGGCGTGTTTCCCGGCGTGGGAAGCGCGTTGCGACGCTGCGCTTCGTCGAGTTCCGCCGCCAGTTCAGCCGCGCCGTGCAGGTTGATGCCAATGCCGATCACCACGGCGCTTGCCCGTGGCGTGTTCCACGCGGTTTCGATCAGGATGCCGGCAAGCTTGCCGTCGTCGAGCAAGATGTCGTTCGGCCATTTCAGGGCGAGTCTCGCCGATGCCGACAGCGGCAACGTGTTCAGCGCCTCGAGGACGGCGGTGCCGACCGCGAGGCTCAGTCCGCCAAGCCCTTCCAGCGGGCGCGACAACACGCAGCCGAGCGAGAACGTGAGCGCATTGCCCGGCTGCGCAATCCACGCGCGCCCGCGCCGCCCGCGCCCGGCCGTCTGCAGATAGGCGACGCGCACGAACGGGGTGCCATCGGCGGCTTTCAGCGTGGAGCGCGCCAAGAACGTGTCGGGCGCCGACGCCGACGTTTTGTTACGCGGCTGCTCCTTGAACTGCGCCATCAGGTCCGCGTTCGTGGAGCCCGTTTCATCGACGATCTCGATGGGCCAGTCGCGCACCGGCCGCGCGGCCAGCGACATGAGCCGCTCGCGGTCGATACGCCAGGCGGCGTCGAGAGGAAAAGACGAATTGGATGAGTTCATACGTGCATTGTAGCGGCGTGGCGAGCGCGGACCGCACGTCGCAAACCGCCTCGACGGTTGTTGCACGGGGCGCAGCGCGCAAATCCTGGCCGAATGGCTAACGCGCTCACCTTTCGCGAGATTCCAGATCAGCTTCGCTACAATGAGTGCTCCCTGAAACCCTACCCCGAGCGTTTTAGAGCCTTGAACTTCGATACTCCGCCGGGCCTCAAGGTCGAGGCCGGCCTGCAGGGCAAGGTGGTCCGGCTTTCCGGCCAGTGGACGGCGCTCGCATTGGCGCGCGATCACGCGAGTGCGCGGCGCGGCGTGGTGGAGCGGCTGCGCGGCGTGGGTCAGGAAGCCATCAGGCAATGGGATTTGCTGGCTGTCGAACGGCTCGATCATGTGGGCGGACAGGCGTTGTGGCGCGTCTGGGGCAGGAAGCTGCCGGAACAGGTTTCCCTTTCAGCCACGCAACGAGAAATCTTCGAGCGCGTCGCATTGCTCGACGCGAATCGCGACGAGCCCGAAGTCGTGGACAGGACGGACCCCATCACGCGCTTCGGGCTGCTCCTGTTTTCGTTCTTCGAGCATCTGTACGGCGGCCTCGCCATGTTCGGCGGCTTTGTGCTGGACCTGATCAGTCTGGTGCGCCGGCCGAAGCGGATTCCGTGGACCGAGATTTCCGCGAATATATACAGCGCCGGTACGCAGGCGCTCGGCATTACGGCGCTGGTCGCGTTCCTGATCGGTATCGTGCTGAGTTATCTGTCCGCGCAACAATTGCGCATGTTCGGCGCGAACCAGTACATCGTGAATATCCTGGGGTTGTCGGTAATACGCGAACTGGGGCCGGTGCTTTCCGCCATTCTGGTCGCCGGCCGTTCAGGATCCGCGATCACTGCGCAGATCGGCGTGATGCGGGTCACCGAAGAACTCGACGCCATGCAGGTCATGGGCATTCCGCACGGCCTGCGCATTGTGCTGCCGCGCGTGCTGGCGCTGGGTATTGCCATGCCGTTGCTCGTGATGTGGACCAATATTGTGTCGCTGCTTGGCGGCGCGCTGGCGGCGAAGCTGGTGTTGGGTATCGACTTGTCTTTTTTTGCGCGCTCGCTGCCGTCGGTCGTGCCGGTCGCGAATTTGTGGATCGGGCTTGGCAAGGGCGTGGTGTTCGGCATGCTGATTGCGCTCGCGGCGTGTCATTTCGGCTTTCGCATCAAGGCGAATTCGCAAAGCCTTGGGGAAGGCACCACGACTTCGGTGGTGTCCTCCATCACTATTGTGATTCTGGCGGATGCGGTGTTTGCGATCCTTTTCCAGAGGGTGGGAATCTGATGTCGGCAACGCTCGCTTCGGCCGTTCGCGACAAGCCGACTCCGGTGACGGCGGAGCCGGTCATCGAAGTGGTGGATGTGACCAAGCGCTACGGCAGCACGGTGATTCACGAGCATCTGAACCTCGAAGTGCGGCGCGGCGAGATCCTGGCGCTGCTGGGCGGATCGGGTTCCGGCAAGACCACGCTCGTGCGGCAGATGCTCGGGCTCGAGTCGCCCACGTCCGGCACGATCCGCGTGCTTGGCGAGGAATGGGCGAAGATGGATCCGGAAACCGCGCGGATGCTGCGCACGCGCTCCGGCATGATGTTCCAGCAAGGCGCGCTGTTTTCGTCGCTGTCGGTCTACGACAACATTGCGCAGCCGTTTCGCGAACTCGGCAAGATTCCGGAAGACCTGATCCGCGAGTTCGTCATGCTCAAGCTCGAAATGGTGGGGCTGTCGTGCAAGAACATGAGCAAGATGCCGTCGGCGTTATCGGGCGGCATGGTGAAGCGCGTTGGCATTGCGCGGGCTATCGCGCTCGAACCCGAACTGCTGTTTCTCGATGAACCCACGGCCGGGCTCGACCCCAAGGCATCGGATGAATTTGTCGACCTGATTGCGACGCTGCACCGCGCGCTGGGTTTGACCGTGGTTCTCGTCACGCATGACCTGGACACCATGGTCGCGCTTTCCAGCCGCGTTGCGGTGCTTGCCGACCGGCGCGTGCTGGTGGCGGCGCCCGTGGAAGAGGCGGTCGCGGTGGATCACCCGTTTATCCGCGAATATTTTCTTGGGCGGCGCGGCAGGCGCGCGTTACAGGCGTTGCCGCCCGAACGCCGCTCAAGATTGCCGGCGGTCGCGCTTGAAGACGCGCCCTGCGGCCCCGCGCTCTAGGCGTTCTCATGAGCGGCATGCGTTGGCGCTCGGGCGGTAAGCAGTAAATAAAGGAACCTGCTGATGGAAAACAAATCCCATGCGTTCTTGGCCGGACTGTTCACTATCGGACTGATGGTCGCTATCGGCGTCGCGGTGTTCTTCTTCAACGTCGACCGCACGGTGCGCGTGCCGTATGACCTGGTGGCGCGGACCAATGTGACGGGGCTGTATTCGGACGCCGACGTGCGCTATCGCGGTCTCGGGGTGGGCAAGGTGCAGTCCATCAAGTTCGACCAGGGCCATCCGGGTCAGATTCGTATCCGCATCATGGTCGATAAAACCGCGCCGATCACGCAATCCACGTTCGCCACGCTCGGTTTCCAGGGCGTGACGGGCATAGCGTTCGTGCAACTCGACGATACCGGCAAGAATCCGGCGCCGCTGCCTTCGTCGGCACAACAGGTGGCGTCGCTGCCGTTGCGCCCAGGGCTGTTCGACCAGTTGCAGCAACGTGGCGACGTGCTGATCAAGAAGTTCGAGCGCATTGCCGACGACGCCGACAGATTCCTGTCCGACGACATGCGCGATCAGGTCATGCAGACGACCAAAAGCCTGCAGGGCGCGGCTGACGGCATTGCAATGTTGAGCAAGCAAGTGGGGCCCGTGGCGCAGCAGTTACCGCGCACGCTGCATCAACTGGACCGCACGCTTGCCTCCACGACTACGCTTGCAAATAACCTGAGCCGCGCCGACGGGCCGTTTGTCACCAACATGAACAAGGCGGGTGAGGCGGCGGAACGCGCCGGACGCGTGCTGAACGAAGTGAACGAGTCGTTACAGGAGATGTCGGCGCGAGTCGGCTATGAAACCTTGCCGCGCGTGAATTCGCTGGCCGACGACGTGGGCAGCGCGGCGCGTTCCGTCGATCACGCCGCGGACACATTCAACCGGAATCCGCGCAGCGTGCTGTTTGGCGCGCCGCAGCCGGCGCCGGGTCCGGGCGAGCCGGGTTTCCAATGGCCGGCGGCGGCGTCGAAATGAGCCCGCTGTTCAATGCGCGGTCAGGGCCTCGGGCCTTGGCTGCGCGGCTTGTTGAGCCCGGTTTTCAAAAAATTCAATCAGGAAATTGAGATGCCACACACGATCTTGCGGGCGCTGCGCTCGCTGCCGCGCGCCCGTGCCGGTCTCATTGCTTTTTCCCTGGCCGCGATGCTGGCCGGTTGCGCATCGGGCCCCCCGGCGGCGGTATCGAATATTCGATACGACCTTGGCGACCCCGCGCCGCTCGCCGGCACCATGACCATGCCGCCGGTGAAGGTGCTGGCGGTGAGCGCATCGAAGAATCTGGATACCGACGCGTTTGTCTATCGCCTGAAATACGCCGATGCACAGCGCATCGGCCGTTATGCCGACAGCCACTGGACCAGTTCGCCCGCCGACCTGCTGACGCAGCGCCTGCGTGCCGCGCTGGCATCGCGCGGTCCCGTGCTGACCGGCTCCGACCCCGTGCGCGCGCCCATGTTGCAGGTCGATCTGACAAACTTCGAGCAAGTGTTCGATGCCCCCGAAAAGAGCCACGGCGAGATATCGGCGCGCGTGACGTTGTCGCAGCATGGGCAGGTGGTCGGTCAGCGCACGTTCGTGGCGCGCGCGCCTTCCTATTCGCCCGATGCCGAAGGCGGCGCGCGGGCGCTCGCGGCGGCGTCCGACGATCTGATCGCGCAAATGGCCGCGTGGCTCGGCGTGCAGCCGCTGGTTGCATCGCAGTGATTGGTGCGTCAGTCAACGCAGCGGCGCACGCATCCAGGCGGCCTGCATGATCCTCAAGCACTGGCAACGCCGGCCTTCGGCGTTGTCGCGGCAGGCGCTTGCCGTCTATACGCTGCTGATTGTCTACGGCTCGCTGTATCCGTTTTCGGGCTGGCGGTCGTTGGGCATCGGTCCGTTCGCGTATCTCACCGATCCGCTGCCGCAATATCTCACCGCGTTCGACGTCATCACCAACGTGCTCGGCTATATGCCGTTTGGTGCGCTGGCCGTGCTGGCGCTGTATCCGCGATACCGCAGCGTGCTGGCCGCGAGTCTTGCGTTTATCGGCGGGGCGATGCTATCCGGCGCCATGGAAGCCGTGCAGACGTATTTGCCCACGCGAGTGTCGTCGAATCTGGATCTGGCGGCGAACGCGCTGGGTGCGTTGCTGGGCGCCGCGCTCACCGCGCCGGCCACGAGCATGCTGCTCGATCGCGGCGCGCTGCGGCGCCTGCGCTTCATGTGGTTCGAACGTGAGGCGGCTTACGTGCTGGGTTTATCGGCGCTCTGGCCTTTTGCGACCATGTACCCCGCGCCGTTCCTGTTCGCCGTCGGCAATCTGCCGCGCCTGCTCTGGCAACAGCTCGACCCGGTCATGCAGGATGCGCTGCTGTCATGGGTTCCGGCCGCGTGGAACGTGACCGCGTGGCCGCTGCGTTTCGGCGGTCGGCTTCCCGACGATGCATGGGAAATGCTGATCACGTCGCTGAACCTGTTTGCCGCGCTCGTGCTCGCGACGTTGCCCATGCGCGTGCGCGCCCCACGCGTGCGTCTGCTGCTGGGCCTCGTGATCGCAACGCTATGCGCGAAAGCTGGCGCGACCTTTCTGCAATCGCGCTCGGGCCTCACCTTCGACTGGGCCACGGACGGCGCCCTATATGGCATCGCGGCTGGCACGGCGGCCGGGCTCCTTTCTTTGCAATGCTCGCGCGCGTGGCGGGCAACGCTCGCGGGCATTGCGTTGATCGTGGCGCTTGTTCTGGTCAACCTGCTGCCGGTGAATCCCTACTTCGATATCGTCGTCGCCGACTGGCGCCAGGGGCGTTATCTGCATTTCAACGGTCTCGCGCACTGGCTTGCGTGGGTATGGCCGTATGCCGCGCTGGGCTGGCTGGCATCGACGGCCGAGCGCGCATTTCTTGCCCGGCGGCGCGGCGGGAGCCTGAAAAGTTGACTGCGGCGGTGCTCGTTATAATCGAAAAAGGTCACAAAAAATCCCCACATCTTCTCCGGCCAAGCTAATGGATCCCTTCTACAAATATCACGTGTTCTTCTGCCTCAATCAGCGCGCGCCTGATGCTCCACGTCCGAGCTGTGCGAATTGCGGCGCGCAGGCCATGCAGGAATACGCGAAGAAACGCGTGAAGCAGCTTGGCCTCGCGGGTGACGGCAAGGTGCGCATCAACAAGGCGGGATGTCTCGAACGATGCGAACTCGGACCCGTGATCGTCGTGTATCCGGAAGGGACCTGGTACACGTACGTGGATGAAGCGGATATCGATGAAATCGTGGATTCGCATCTGGTGAACGGCAAGGTCGTGGAGCGTTTGCTCATCGACCAGCCAGCGGCCTGAGGTTCAAGCGATGAATGCACAGACCGAAAAATTTTTGATCGACGGCCCCGTGGGCAAGATCGAAGTCGCGCTGGACCGGCCCGCTGAAGGCACGGCGCCGCGCGGCATTGCGCTAGTCGCGCATCCGCATCCGCTCTATGGCGGCACCATGGACAACAAGGTCGCGCAGACGCTCGCGCGCACGCTTGTGCAGCTTGGCTACATTACGTATCGATCGAATTTTCGGGGCGTCGGGCAAACGCAGGGCGAGCACGACAACGGCACCGGCGAGCGCGACGACCTGCTGGCTGTCCTTGCCCACATGCGCGCGCAGCCGGGTCAGGCCGACGTGCCGCTCGTACTCGCCGGTTTCTCGTTCGGTACCTTCGTGGTGTCGCACGTGGCAAAGCAATTGCGCGAGTCGGGCGAAGTGATCGAGCGCATGGTGATGGTCGGTACGGCGGCGAGCAACTGGCCGGTCGCCGAAGTGCCCGACAACACGCTCGTGATCCACGGCGAAGTCGACGATACCGTTCCAATCGCCTCGGTCTATGAATGGGCGCGTCCGCAGGAATTGCCTGTGGTGGTGATTCCGGGCGGCGAGCATTTCTTCCACAGGAAGTTGCATGTACTGAAGAAGATCATCGTTGACGCGTGGCGTTGAGACCGCCTCAAAAATTCAGCATCCTCCGATAGATTCAGCGCGCGGCGCAAAGGCTTTCAAACGCTTTGCGCCGCGTCTGTTTTTACATTCGCTTTCACGAATCCCATTTGAATCAAGCCGCTTCTCAGGCAAAAGGCACATGCCGCACGCGTATAATGGCGCAGACTTTTGCGCGGCCAAGGTTGATCGGCCAGCGCTTGCCGTAGTGCATGGAGCACGCGAGTCGCGGCTTGTGCCGGCGGCTTGCGCGAAGCCCATGTGCCGCTTGAGTATCGAAGCGCGCGGAGGTCAGTCCGAACGAATCCCGGCGCCGCGCGTTAAAGCCAGGCGCTCCGCCCGACTGACCTTCCGCCTGTACAACCCGCGAGTCGCGTTTCCCCGGACATCCCGGAGAACGCCGGCTCGCCGATGCCTTTTCTGCCGATCCGAACCTATGCGCTTTTCCCCTTCCGGCTTGTCCTTTGTTGCTCCTTCCTTCGTTCACCGTGCCGTTGCTGCCGCGATCGTTTTGCCCGCGGCGCTCGTTGCGTCCAGCGCGTTCGCCCAGGTCCCACCGCCCGACGTAACGGCCCGTTCGTGGGTTCTCGTCGATGCAACCAGCAACCAGGTGCTTGCTTCCGGCAATCCGGACGAACGCTCGGAACCGGCGTCGCTCACCAAGCTGATGACCGCGTATCTCGTTTTCGACGCGCTGAAGTCGAAGAAGATCAACATGGAGCAGACCGTCATGCCGAGCGAAGCCGTGCGCCGCGTGGGCACGGACGAGTCGCGCATGTTCATCGAGGCGAACAAGCCGGTGACCGTTCACGATCTCGTGTACGGCATGATCATTCAGTCGGGTAACGACGCAGCCATTGCGCTCGCCGAACTCGTGGGCGGAAGCGAAGGGAATTTCGTCACGCTGATGAACGCGGCGGCCAAGCAGATCGGTATGAAGAATACCCATTTCGCCGATGTCAACGGCATGCCCGACCCGAATCACTACACCACGGCGGGTGATCTGGCCGTGCTGTCCACGCGCCTGATCCGAGACTTCCCCGAGTATTACGCCATCTTCTCGGTGAAGGATTTCACCTATAACAAGATCAAGCAGCCGAACCGCAACCGGCTGCTGTGGATCGATTCAACGGTCGATGGCCTCAAGACGGGCCACACGAAAGCAGCGGGCTATTGCCTGATCGCAACCACGAAGCGCCCGCTGGAAGGTGTGCCTGACGCAAGCCGCCGCCTGGTCGCCGTGATGATGGGCGAGCCGAAAGAGCACAATCGTGTGCAGGACAGCCTGAAAATGCTCAACTACGGCTATTCGGCCTATGACGCCGTGCGTCTTTACAAGGCCGGTCAGGTGATCGATTCACCGCGCGTCTATAAGGGCACGGAAAACGCCGTGAAGGCCGGCGTGGAAACGGACCAGTACATCACCGTGCCGAAGGGCATGGGCGACAAGGTCAAGCCGACGGTTGCGCACAACGACACCATCGTTGCGCCGATCAAGAAGGGCCAGCAGATTGGCTCCGTCAAGATGATGGCCGATGGCAAGGAAGTGGCGCAATTTCCGCTGGTTGCGCTGCAGGATGTTCCGCAGGCTGGTTTCGTTGGCCGGACGTGGGATTCGTTGTTGATGATGTGGCAAAAGAAGAAGTAAGCATCAGCCAGCCGAGTTGGAATCGGGCGATCCGGCTCCATCTATGCAAGCTGTAAGACGCCCGGACGGCCCGGGCGTCCTGTGAAGGAGAACACCATGAGCTCACCTGATATCGACGCGCTGTTCGATTTCCCCTGCGATTTTCCAATCAAGGTGATGGGCGCGACGCACCCCGAGTTCCGCGACGCCGTTGTTACCGTGATCCGCGAATTCGACGATCAGTTCGACGTGGAGCGCATCGAAACGCGGCCGTCCTCAGGCGGCAAGTACACTGGATTGACGGTGACCGTGCGCGCCCAAAGCCGCGCGCATCTCGACGATATTTATCGCGCGCTGACCGGCCATCCCATGGTCAAAGTGGTGCTTTGAGATTCTGCTGCGGCTCCAGCAGCGGCTTGGCCGCGCGCCGGGGCCCGCCGCATACTGACGGCGTACTCTCGTACAGTTGCTTGAACTGCATGATTTCATCGACCAACCACGTACGGAACGTCTGCACCCGCTGTGTTGCCAGAAGGGCAGGCGGACATACGAAGTAATAGTTCCACGGACTCGGTCCATCGATATTGAAAAGCCGCACGAGCCGTCCCGCCACGATTTCATGCATGGCGAGCGACCGCCGCACGAGCGCGATTCCCTGGCCTTGAATGGCCGCCTGCAGCAAATTCGACGAATCCTCGTATAAGACACCGCGCTTGGGTTCGGGCAGATCCACCAGCCCGGCTGCGTCGAACCATGGACGCCAGAGTTCGTCGTGCGAGCGCAGCAACGGCGCGTCCGCCATCTCGGCGAGCGTGCGCGGCAGCTTGCCGCCACGGAAATTGGGCGAACACGCGGGGAAAAACACTTCGTCGAGCAATTCCTCCGAATGCAGTCCGGCGTATTTCCCGATGCTGGCGAAGCGGATGGCGACATCCACGTCTTCGCGCGAAAAATCCGTGAGTTGATTCGTCGACAGCAATTCGAGATTGATCTCCGGATGCTGTTCAATAAACCCGCCAATACGCGGCGTCACCCAGCGCGCGGAAAAAGACGACAGCATCGAGACCACCAGCCGCCGGTCGCGATCCCCCGCGCGCACGCGGCGCGTGGCTTCGGCCAGCGTGGCGAGCGTCGTGCGGACCTCCGTGGCGTATTGCCGGCCAATATCCGAAAGCCGCACGCGCTTGCCATCGCGGGCAAAAAGTATCACGCCGAGATCCGCTTCCAGCGCCCGGATCTGATGACTCACGGCGCCGTGCGTGACGAAGAGTTCGTCGGCGGCGCGGGAGAAGCTTTCGTGTCGCGCTGCGGCTTCGAAAGCGCGCAACGCATTGAGAGCGGGGAGTTGGCGTAGGTCCACGATCATCGGCCCGAATGTGTGTATGTGTGAATTTATCTCACAAACCGACGAAAATTGCTCGTTTTGCGTAAAGCCATGCTGAGTCTATCTTCTGCTCATCAACACGATTTTTGGCGGAGGATGTCATGCGAGAAATATCCACAAGCATCATGTTTGAGATCACGGACGGCGAAACGGTGCCGATGCGCATTGGGCGCAGCGTCAAGCTGAGCGTCCAGGGAGCGCCAGTGTGGGCCACGCGCAGCAACGACACCGAAGACTATTGGCTGGTCCCAGGCGACTCGATGAAGCTGCGCGAACGCGAGCGGCTTTGGCTGAGCACCGAGAAGGGCCGCACGGCGCAAGTCGTTTTCACGTTGGCGCCCCGGCCGGATCAGCGCGCGATCGGCTGGCTTGCACGCGGGTTCGAACGGCTGGCCAGCCGGTTCAGGTCCGGATGGCGAACGGTTTGATCGTTGGCCGGGAACTCGTCCTCCGGCGAGGGCGGCGGGATTTCGGTAAACTGGTGAAATCATGTCCGCCACGCCGGTAACAACTTTCCCCTCAATTGTCGCCGAGCGCGCCGCCCCAAGCGCGCTGACGCCCACGGTCAACGTCCTTTGGCGCGGCCTTGAGCCGTACACCGAAAGTTTCGACGCCATGCGCGCATTCACCGAAGCGCGCACGCCGGACACGGCCGATGAAATCTGGCTCGTCGAGCATCCGCCTGTCTTTACGCTCGGTTTGGCGGGAGACCCCGCGCACCTTTTGAATCCCGGCAGCAACATTCCCCTTGTAAAAGCCGATCGAGGTGGCCAGATCACGTATCACGGGCCGGGGCAGGTCGTGGCGTATCTGCTGCTAGACCTGCGGCGGCGCAAGCTGATGGTCCGCGAACTCGTGCAGCGAATCGAGCAGGGCGTGATCGAAACCCTTGCATCGTATAATCTCGATACTGAACGCAAAGCGGGCGCGCCCGGCATTTACGTGGCAGGGGATGTCGATGAGACGGCCACCCGGCAAGCCCACGCGGGCGCGAAGATCGCGGCGCTTGGCCTGAAAATTCGCAACGGCTGCAGTTACCACGGCGTGAGCCTCAACGTGAAAATGGACCTGCAACCGTTCCTCGCGATCAATCCTTGCGGTTACGCGGGACTTGAAACCGTCGATATGTTCACGCTCGGCGTGATGGCCGACTGGAACGACGTGGCTCAAACGCTGGCTGAAAACCTCACTCACCACATCGGCGGACAAAGCGCGACCGCCGCCCAACCGCAGAACGGCGCGCGGACCCCGCAAGCCGTCTGAATGGACCGACCGAATGACTGACGTAACCGCAAACATCGCAGCACAGGGCGCATCGCCCGCTGTTCCCTACGACGCCACCGCCAAGCAAAAGGCGCAAGCAAAAACGGCGCGCATCCCGATCAAGATCATCCCCATCGAAAAGCTGAAGAAGCCGGAGTGGATTCGCGTGAAGGCCGCGACCGGCAGTTCGCGTTTCACCGAAATCAAGCAGATCCTGCGCGAGCACAACCTGCACACGGTGTGCGAGGAAGCGAGTTGCCCGAACATTGGCGAATGCTTCGGCAAGGGGACGGCCACGTTCATGATCATGGGCGACAAATGCACGCGCCGTTGCCCGTTTTGCGACGTGGGCCACGGCCGCCCCGATCCGCTCGATGCCGACGAACCGCTGAATCTGGCTCGCACCATAGGTGCGCTGAAGCTGAAGTATGTGGTGATCACGAGCGTGGATCGCGATGACCTGCGCGACGGCGGCGCCGCGCATTTCGTGGAATGTATCCGGCAGGTGCGCGAGCACTCGCCGTTGACGCGCATCGAAATCCTGACGCCGGATTTCCGCGGCCGGCTTGATCGTGCAATCGGTATCCTGACCGCCGCGCCGCCCGATGTGATGAACCACAATCTCGAAACGGTGCCGCGTCTTTATAAGGAAGCGCGTCCGGGTTCGGATTACGCGCATTCGCTGAAATTGCTGAAGGACTTCAAGGCGCTGCATCCGGAAGTGGCGACCAAATCCGGCCTGATGGTTGGTTTGGGCGAAACGGAAGAGGAAATCCTTCAGGTGATGCGCGACCTGCGTGCGCACGACGTGGATATGCTGACCATTGGCCAGTATTTGCAGCCGTCGGAACACCATTTGCCTGTGCGTTCGTACGTTCACCCGGATACGTTCAAGATGTACGAGGAAGAAGCGTACAAGATGGGGTTCACGCACGCGGCGGTTGGCGCAATGGTTCGTTCGAGCTATCACGCCGACCAGCAGGCGCACGATGCGGGACTGGTCGGAGCGGTCTAGGCTCTTTTTGACCAATGCTTGAAGAACCCACGGAAACGTGGGTTTTTTTATGCCTGTCGGCGTCTGTTTGCCCGGAAATCGCGAGCAATGGAACCGTGAATCCGGATCGCGAAAAACCTCGGGAAAGCCCGTATTTAAAGCCTCTAAGGGATTACCCGAATGCCGTCCGGATCGTCGGACGGTGTTTATACAGGATTCCGGAAACACGGATTCTTATCGTTTCGTGGCGTCTAAAAACCCTTAAAAATCAACGTCTCACGCGGGTTAAAAACTGGCATTGACCTTGCAATATGGAAGGCAGGCCAACTGGCCGCAAAAAAACAGGGAGACGATTCGATGCAACCCATCCCATTCAACCTGACCTGATCATTGCCGACGCCAAACGCGCATCGCCGCAATCGAGCGCCGGCGCGTTTTTGTTTCACCCTTTCGCTATTCGCCGACCATGCCCGCAACCACCGTGACAACCGTCAAGAAACCTTTTTATAAAGTCCTGTATGTGCAGGTGCTGGTGGCTATTGCCATCGGTATTGCGCTCGGGCACTTCTATCCCGCGCTCGCCACCGACATGAAGCCGCTCGGCGATGGATTCATCAAGCTCATCAAAATGGTGATCGGGCCGATCATCTTCTGTACGGTCGTGACCGGGATTGCCGGCATGGAAGACATGAAGAAGGTCGGGCGCGTGGGCGGCAAGGCGCTGCTTTACTTCGAAATCGTCTCCACCTTTGCGCTCGTGCTCGGCCTCGCCGCCACGCACCTGCTGAAACCGGGCGTGGGCTTCAACATCGATCCGGCCACGCTCGACGGCAAGGCGGTTGCTTCGTACGCTGCGAAGGCGCACGGCCAGTCGACGACCGACTTCCTGCTGCACATCATTCCGGACACGATCTCGTCGGCGTTCGCACAAGGTGAAATTCTGCAGATCCTGCTCGTCGCACTGCTGTTCGGCGCGGTGCTGGCCACGGCGGGCGAGAAAGGCCGCGTGGTGACGGGGTTTATCGAAGGGCTGTCGCATATCCTGTTCGGCATTGTGCGCATCATCACGAAGCTGGCGCCGATCGGCGCGTTCGGCGCAATGGCGTTCACCATTGGCAAGTACGGCATCGGTTCGCTGATTCCCATGCTCAAGCTGATCGGCACGTTCTATCTGACATCGGTCGTGTTCGTGGTCGTGGTGCTCGGCATCATCGCGCGGCTGGTGGGCTTCAACATCCTGCGCTTCGTGGCGTACATCAAGGAAGAAATGCTGATCGTGCTCGGCACGAGCTCGTCTGAAGCCGCGTTGCCGCAATTGATGCTCAAGCTCGAAAAGCTCGGCTGCTCGCGCTCGGTGGTGGGCCTCGTGGTGCCGACCGGCTATTCGTTCAATCTCGACGGCACGAACATCTACATGACGATGGCCGTGCTGTTTATTGCCCAGGCGACGAACACCGACCTCACGTGGACGCAGCAACTGACGCTGCTCGCCGTGACCATGCTCACCTCGAAGGGCGCAAGCGGCGTGACCGGCGCGGGTTTCATCACGCTGGCCGCAACGCTTGCCGTGGTGCCGACCATTCCGCTGTCGGGCATGGTGCTGATTCTTGGCATCGACCGCTTCATGAGCGAGTGCCGCGCGCTGACGAATATTGTGGGCAACGGCGTGGCGACCGTGGTTGTGTCGGCGTGGGAAAAGGAACTGGACCGCAACAAGCTGCGCGATCAGCTCAGGCACGGCGCGGTCGATACCGAAGCCGAGACGGTTTCCTGATCGTCGCCACGGCGATTCAGCCGATCGCACTAAGGAACCAACAGCAATGAAAGCGGCGAAGCATTCTCTGGCGGATGCTTCGCCGCGTGCGTTTACCGATGCCAGCGCGGCGGACGCGGGCTTTGCTGAACGTGCGGGGTCCGAGGCGTCGTTCGAAGCGGCGCGTGCCACAATCGGGGGATCCAACCGACTGGAACCCGTTCCCGTGACGCGGCGTTTGCTGGTTTTCCTCGTTCTTCTTGCGGCGCTGTGCGGCGTGTGCGCGCTCACGTGGAGCATTGCGTGGCAGCGCGGCCTGGATGACCTTCGCCAGAATGCGGCGACGCGCGTCGACCGCACAACCGCCGAGCTGAAAAGCACGCTCGACCGGTACGAATATCTGCCGTATCTGTTGTCACGGCATCCGTTCGTGCAGGAAGTTCTCGCCGATCCAAACCCGCGCTACGCGGCCCGGGCGGACCGCTATCTCGAGGACCTGAACACGCACGCGCGCGCGACGGCGACTTACATCATCCAGGCCAACGGGCGCTGCGTGGCGGCGAGCAACTGGAACGGACCGGACAGTTTCGTGGGCGCGGAGTATCTGTTCCGCCCGTATTTCGTCGATGCCCTCAACGGTGGGACGGGCCGGTTTTTCGGGCTGGGCACCATTTCGCGCGAGCCCGGATATTTCATCTCGCAGCCGGTTTTCAGGGAAGGGCCGTCCGCGGGCGCGGCGCGCGAGATTATCGGCGTGGCGGTCGTTAAGCTGAACCTGGAATGGCTGCAAGGAGCGGACGCCACCGAACCGCTGCTCGTGACCGATGACCACGGCGTGATCTTCCTCTCCTCCGTGCCGGAGTGGAAATATCACACGCTGCGGCCGTTGCCGAAGGACGTCGAGGCATCGGTTTATTCGGCGCGGCAATACGCGCAACATCCGGTCACGCCGCTGCCGATGACCATCGTTCGGACGCTTGAAGGCGGCGCGCAGATCGTGCGCGTGGGCGGTGGCCGCGACGCGCCGAGTTATCTCGCGACGCAGCGCGCGCTCGGCGAGCCCGACTGGCACCTGATGACGATGGTGTCGCTCGCGCCAGCCGTGGATGCGGCGCGCAGCGCGACCATTGTTACGGCGCTGCTGTATATCTCGCTATGTTCGGTGGCGTTTTATTGGCGCATGCGCCGCGCGCGCGTGCGCGAAATGATCCGCAGCCGCGCGCTGTTGCAGACGGCTTACGCCGAGCTCAACGAACGCGTGGCGGAGCGCACGGCGGATTTGTCGCAGGCGAATGCGTTGCTGACGAAGGAGGTGAGCGAGCGCACCCGCGCCGAGCAGGACCTGCGCGCGGCTCACGACGAACTCATCCAGGCGAGCAAACTTGCCGCTTTGGGACAAATGGCGGCGGGCATCACGCATGAACTGAATCAGCCGCTTGCCGCGCTGCGCAGTTTCTCCGATAACACCCGCGTGTTTATCGAACGCGGGGATCATGTGGCGGCGAACGAAAATCTGGAAGCGATCGCCGCGCTCACCGAACGCATGGGCAAGATCACGAACCAGCTCAAGTTGTTCGTGGCGAAAGCTCGTCCAAAAAACGCGCGCACCGACGTGCGCCGCGCATTGCGCAACGTGCTCGCCATGCTGCAGCCGCGCTTGAAACATGTGAAAGTCGCGTTGAGCGCGGACGGTCAGCCACCGCTTCACGTGCGCTGCGAGGATCTGCGGCTGGAGCAGATCCTGATCAACCTGATTGGCAACGCGCTGGATGCGGTGCAATCGTGCGATGTTCCGCGTATCGAGATTGAATTGCTCACCCATGAGACCACGGTCGAGATCGTGGTGCGCGACAACGGCCCCGGCATTGCCGCCGATATCCTGCCGCGTCTATTTGAGCCGTTCTTTACGACGAAGGAAATGGGGCATGGATTGGGCCTCGGACTCGCAATTTCGTCGGCGATAGCGCGTGATTACGGCGGCACGCTGGTCGCGCGCAACGTGGCGCGGCAAATCGAAGTCGATGGACCCGAAGGCGGCACGCAAGCAGACGCGGACCGGTCGCAGGGCGCAGAATTCGTCATTACGTTGTTGCGCGCCTAGCGTATCGAGCAGAAACGGGAAACCATGACAACAGGTCTTGAGGTCATCTTTATCGAAGACGACGAACTGGTGCGGCGCGCGAGCGTGCAAAGTCTTCAGCTCGCCGGCTTCGACGTCGCAGCGTTCGGCAGCGTGGAGGGCGCGGCACGGGCCATCGACGCGAGTTTTCCCGGCGTGATAGTCAGCGATATCCGCTTGCCGGGCGCAAGCGGCCTCGAGTTGCTCGCGCAATGTCACGAGCGGGCGCCCGAAGTGCCGGTGATCCTGGTCACAGGCCACGGCGACATATCGATGGCCGTTCAGGCAATGCGCGACGGCGCGTACGATTTCATCGAAAAGCCGTTTGCGTCCGAGCGGTTGATCGAAGCGGTCCGGCGTGCGCTCGAACGGCGCAAGCTCGTGCTCGAAAACCGCGCACTCAGGCGCGAGCTTGCGGGTCAGAGCAGTGTGGCGCCACGGATCATCGGTCGCAGTCCGGCGATTGAGCAGGTTCGCAAGCTGATCGCGAACGTGGCGCCGACCGACGCGTCCGTGCTGATCAACGGCGATACCGGAGCCGGCAAGGAACTGATCGCGCGCAGTCTGCACGATCTCTCGCCACGCCGCGACAAACCCTTTATTGCGGTGAATTGCGGCGCATTGCCCGAGCAGATGTTCGAATCCGAGATGTTCGGTTATGAAGCCGGCGCGTTTACCGGTGCGCAGAAGCGGCGTATCGGCAAGCTGGAGCACGCGTCCGGCGGCACGCTTTTTCTCGATGAAATTGAAAGCATGCCGCTCGCGCTGCAGGTGAAACTGCTGCGCGTGTTGCAGGACGGCGTGCTGGAGCGGCTGGGTTCGAACCAGCCTATTCGCGCAAATTGCCGTGTGATCGCGGCGGCAAAAGGCGACATGGCGGAGCACATCGCGGCGGGCACGTTCCGGCGCGACCTGATGTACCGCCTGAACGTGGTGACGATCACGCTGCCGCCGCTTGCCGAGCGCCGCGAGGACGTGGTGCCGCTCTTCGAACATTTTCTCCTCGATGCCGCCGTGCGCTACGAGCGCGCCGCGCCGCTTTTGAGCGACCGGCAGCGAGCCGAGCTGATGCAGCGCGACTGGCCGGGCAACGTGCGCGAATTGCGCAACGCGGCGGACAGGATGGTGCTTGGAATCATCGATGAAACCGGCGTTCCGATCGATGCCGCCACGCAGTCGCTAAAAGAGCGCACGGAGCAGTTCGAGCGCGCGGTGATTGGCGAGGCGCTGGAGCAATGCGGCGGCGTGGTGGCCGCGGCGGCCGACCGGCTGCAACTGGGCAAGGCGACGCTTTACGAGAAGATCAAGCGCTATGGGCTTGCCGCGAAGGGAGATGGCGAGCGCTAGGGATTCCTGGATGCTTGAAAACAAAAACGCCCGGCTTGGAAACGTCCAGCCGGGCGTTTTGCGGTAAGGCTCTTTAGCCGTTTTGGCTCATGCTTATTCTCACGCTCACGCGGCGTTCAGCGCCTTGTCCAGCAAGGCATCGAGTTCAGCGAACGTCGGCTCGCCCACGTAGCGCTTCAGGATCTTGCCGTCTTTGTCCACCACGAACGTGGTCGGCGTGAGCTGCACATTGCCGAATTGCTTTGCCGCGCTGCCGTCGTCCATGGCGACCTTGAATGGCAGGTTGCGCGTCTGCGCGTAGTTGTTCACGTACATGGGCGCGTCGTAGTTCATGGCGACTGCAACGAACTCGAGGCCGCGGCCCTTGAAGCGGTTGTACGTATTGATCATCTCGGGCATCTCTTTCATGCACGTCTCGCAACTCGTCGCCCAGAAATTGATCAGGTAGACCTTGCCCTTGAGATCCGTCGATGTCGAAACCTTCTGTCCGGACAAGAGCGTGAAGGTCGCATCCGGCACGCGTTGCTGCCCACCAAACGCGAAGTAACCGGTGCACGCGATCACGCCCGCCACGACCGCCATGACGATGTAGCGCAGCGGGCTTTTGCCGCGCGCAGATGAAGCCTGTGAATTCTCTGACATGAAAACCTCGGCCGTACTCGATTGAAAGGCGTCTGTTTGCAGCGGCTTTGCGGCGGATTCGCGCGGTTGCCACGCATTGCTGAATATTGCTGAACTACTGGATGCAGCGCATTTTAGCCCTAATCTCAGAAAAGCGTTTTACCGGAAAAGCGTCCCCAGCATGGCAGCAGCACCATTGAGGCAGGCAGCGGATAATTACGTTTTCTCTCGCTGCTTTCCAATGAACCGATTTTCTGCAACTGCATCCTCACCATACTCCGCCTTGCGTCGCGTGCTGTTCAGAGCCACCGCTTTGCTGTCCACGGCCGCGGTGCTCCTTGCCTGCACGCCGGCCTACGACTGGCGCACGATCCAGAACAATGACGACGCCTACGAAGTGACTTTCCCCGCCAAGCCCCGTTCGGATGCGCGCGACGTCGAAATCGCCGGAAAGGCGATGCACATGAAGATGCAGACCGCCGAAGCAGGCGATGCGGTTTTTGCCGTCGGAACGATTGACTTGCCCAATGGAGAGCCCGCCACGCAGCAAGCCGCTCTCGATTTTCTCCAGCATGGCCTGGCGCGCAACCTGAATGCTGCGCCAGCGGCGCATCCGGTCGAGATCGAAGTCGCTGCGGGAGGGCGGCTGCCAGGCTCGGAAATCGCGGTGAACGGCACGCGCGAAGACGGCCAGAGTCGCGAAACACGCCAGATTCGCGCGCGTTTTATCGCAAAGGGCACGCATGCGTATCAATTGGCGATCGTCTCGACGAACGCGCCGCCAGCGGAGCAAGTCGATCAGTTTTTTTCTTCATTCAAGCTTTATTAAGTATTTGCAGGTGCCGATCCCCCGTTTTTAACCGCCATTTCATTAGTTGATTGACGCCAAAGGGACGTTTCACCTTTAAGAATCTAGACAAGCATGTAAGCCTAAAACTAGGATTTATCTCAGTTTTTTAAACTATCCACAGAGGCTGTGGATAACTTTGTGGAAAAGGTGGTCCGGCAAGCTGCAAGCGCCCGTCCCGTGCGGCTTCCGTTGCTTTGCCTCGATTCTCGGCAATGTTAAATAGTCATTAAAATCAATCGACTACGAGGTGTTGCCAAAATCCGCATTTGATCTGACGTTAAGGAAACAAGGAACGGTCCAGTGTGCATAAGTCAAGTCTTGACACGTGATTTTCTTTCGCCACATAGACTGCCGGCCTTAGGTTGAAGCAAACGCCCGCCTGTACTGAATCGCCTCGGCGAGATGGCCCGCGCTCGGCGATTCCGCATCTGCCAGATCAGCAATGGTGCGGGCTACCTTGAGCACCCGGTAGTACGCTCGCGCTGACCAGCCAAAACGCTCACCCGCTTCGCGCAGCAACGTTTCGCCGGCCGCGTCGGGACGGCACACGTTATCGACTTCGCGGCCGTCAAGTTCGCGATTTGTCTTGCCCTGCCGCTGAAGCTGGCGCTTGCGGGCATCGGCGACACGGCGCGCCACGACGGCGCTTGTCTCGCCCACCAGAGCGCTTCTCGCCGACAGTTCCGCCGGAGACAACGCAGGCAGCTCGATCTGGATATCGATGCGATCCAGCAGCGGTCCCGACAGTTTTCGCAGATAACGCGCGGCGATTTCCGGCGTGCAGCGGCAACGTCCGTTCGGATCGCCTCGCCAGCCGCACGGACACGGATTCATGGCTGCGACCAATTGACACGCTGCCGGAAAATCGGCCTGATGCGCGGCCCGGGATATCGTGATGCGCCCTGCTTCCAGTGGCTCGCGTAGCGTTTCCAGCACTTTCCGGTCGAATTCAGGCAATTCGTCCAGAAACAGCACGCCCAGATGCGCCAGCGTGATTTCGCCCGGCTGCGGCGGATTGCGGCCGCCCACAAGCGCAACCGAACTTGATGAATGATGCGGCGCCCGGAACGGCCGCCGACGCCATTGCGCCGGACTGAATCCCAGCATGCTCGCAGAAAGTATCGCGGCCGAAGTCAGGGCTTCGTCGTCGGTCATTGGTGGGAGGAGGCTGGGCAAGCGGGCCGCGAGCATCGACTTGCCTGCGCCCGGTGGTCCGATCATCAAGAGATGATGTCCACCTGCCGCCGCAACCTCCAGCGCACGCCGCGCGCCGGGATGACCAATGACATCGACAAGATCGGGCAAGGGCACGCGACGATCCAATGGAGAGTCGAGCGCCGCGCTGCGAACAGGCGTGAGCCGACCGTTCTCCGATCCACAAAGATGTGCACACAAAGTGGGCAGATCAGGTGCGCCGAACACTTGAATACCGGGCACAAGCGCCGCCTCCGCCGCGCTCGCCGACGGGAGATATATTTCGGGCATGCGTGTGTCCGTGTCGCGAACGAGCGCGCCTTCCGGCACCACGGCGCTCGCGTATTGCCGCGCGGCGCCGCAAGCCATGGCAAACGCGCCGCGCATTGGCCGGATCGAGCCGGTCAGCGACAGTTCCCCCGCAAATTCGCGATTCAGCAACGCTTCAACAGGAATCTGGCCGCTCGCGGCAAGAATGCCTAATGCAATCGGCAAGTCGAACCGGCCGCTTTCCTTGGGCAGGTCGGCAGGAGCGAGATTGACGGTGATCCGGCGCACTGGAAAGTCGAAACCGCAATTCTGAAGCGCGGCACGAACGCGCTCGCGACTTTCACGGACTTCTAGGTCGGGCAAGCCGACGATTGAAAATGAAGGCAATCCATTGGCGAGATGAACCTCGACGGTCACCTCCGGCGCGCGCCCGGGCGCGGGCGCGCGGCTGCGTACCACAGCAAGCGACATGATTTTTCCCCGCTGCCTGTGCCTCGCAAACGCAAGGCGCCGGCTTTATTGACTCAACATCACGGCTCGCTTGGCCGATGACACGCTTTCAGTTCCTTAAGGTCAATCCTGAACGCTTGAGGACGTTGAACCCGCTGCCTTCGCTTCCAGTTGTGCTACCCGCCGTTCGAGTTCTTCCAGCCGGGTGCGGGTGCGCACCAGCACTTGCGTCTGAGTATCGAATTCTTCGCGCGTAACCAGATCCAGCTTTGAGAAGCCTTGCGAAAGCATCGCTTTCATATTCTTTTCAATGTCCTTGGCCGGCGAATTCTTGAGCAACTCGCTCATCTTGGCCTGGAAGTCATTGAATACATCGTTCGGCTGTTTCATACCGTCATTCCTCTTTCGCACCATAAAAGTGCAGTCGTTGTTAGCTCAGTGCCCCGGCATTACGGATGATCCAATTTGGTGCGCGATGTTTCGCAAAACGAAAGACGGTGCACATTGGCGCGGCGTGTTGCCGCAAATTGGGAAAACCGTCAAAACCAGGCTTTCGTACCGGACCTTGCGTGCACTCTAGCAACGATCCACGGTGCGCGCCAGCACACCCGGGCGCCGTTAGCCACCCGGTCTACGAATTCGGGTCCTGCCCCGCGAGAGCCCTGATGCGCATACCGGACACGCGCATGGCATACGAGTTGCATTAGTGGCCCGGGCCTTGTCCGTGCGCGCTTTTCCGGGCGGCCGGCGTAGAGCGTGATACGCCGCTCGCGGCGGCCACGAGGCGGCGGGGGATCAGGCATGGGACCAGATTGAGGCGCGAAAGCGCCAACTCTGTTCGACACACAGCGAGGGATACATGAAGCTCATTACCGCAATCATCAAGCCGTTCAAGCTCGACGAAGCACGCGAAGCGCTGTCGGCGATCGGCGTCTCGGGCATCACCGTGACCGAGGTAAAAGGCTTCGGCCGCCAGAAGGGCCATACGGAGTTGTATCGCGGCGCGGAATATGTCGTCGACTTTCTGCCGAAAGTGAAGATTGAAGCAGCGGTGTCGGACGATATCGTCGACCAGGCGATCGAAGCGGTCGAGCGCGCGGCACGCACGGGCAAGATCGGCGACGGCAAGATCTTCGTCACCCCGATTGAACAAGTCATTCGCATTCGCACCGGTGAAACCGGCGCGGACGCTCTCTAAGAAAAAACGAACCGGCGATAAGAGGAAACAGAAGAATGCGCAAATTATTGATGTCCTTGTTGATGGCGGGGTCGCTGCTGGGAGTCAGCGCCGGCACCGTGATGGCGCAGGATGCATCGGCGCCGGCGGCTGCATCCGCCGCGGCGGCGCCTGCAAGCGCACCAGATTCCGCATCTCCGGTCAGCGCCAATACGGCGCTGGCGTCCGGCGCCGAAGCAGCCTCGGCCGCCGCCCCCGCTTCGGGCGCATCCGACGCGGCAGCAGCACCGGCTGCGCCGACCGAACCGTTCTCCGTGGATTCATCGAAGATCAGTTCCGGCGACACCGCCTGGATGCTGACCTCCACCGCGCTCGTGCTGTTCATGACGATCCCGGGCCTCGCGCTTTTCTACGCCGGCATGGTGCGCAAGAAGAACGTGCTCGCGACCGTGATGCAGTCGTTCGCGATCTGCTGTCTGGTCACGATCATCTGGACGGTCGTCGGCTATTCGCTGGCGTTCACGCCGGGCAACTCGTTCATTGGCGGATTCTCGCGCGTGTTCCTGCACGGCATGAACTACATCAAGGGCGACAAGGCCACGACGCTGACCGTGAGCCATCTGGCTCCGACCATTCCGGAATCGGTCTATTTCGTCTATCAGATGACGTTTGCAATCATTACCCCGGCGCTGATCGCCGGCGCGTTCGCTGACCGCATGAAGTTCTCCGCGATGCTGGTGTTCATGGCGCTGTGGTCGATCATCGTCTACTCGCCGATCGCGCACATGGTGTGGGAGCCGACGGGCTGGCTGGCGACCGCAGGCATCCTGGACTTCGCGGGCGGCACGGTGGTTCACATCAACGCCGGTATTGCCGGTCTGGTCTGCTGTCTGGTGCTTGGCAAGCGCGTGGGTTACGGCCGCGAAGTCATGGCGCCGCACAACCTGGTGCTCTCGCTGATTGGTGCATCCATGCTGTGGGTGGGCTGGTTCGGCTTCAACGCGGGTTCCGCAGTGGCGGCTGACGGCCGTGCCGGTTTTGCGATGCTCACCACGCAGATCGCAACGGCATTCGCCGCATTCGGCTGGATGTTCGCCGAGTGGCTGGCAAAGGGTAAGCCTTCGGTGCTCGGCATCATTTCGGGCGCGGTCGCGGGCCTGGTGGCGATTACGCCGGCTTCGGGCTTCGTTGGCGTGACCGGTGCAATCGTGATCGGCATCCTGGCGGGCGTGGTCTGCTTCTGGTCGGCAACATGGCTCAAGACGAAACTCGGCTACGACGATTCGCTCGATGCGTTCGGCGTGCACGGCGTGGGCGGTATTCTCGGCGCGCTGCTGACCGGCATTTTCGCGGTCAAGGACATTGGCGGATTCGACGGCAGCATCCTCCTGCAAGCCAAGGGCGTGCTCACGACACTGGTCTACAGCGGCGTGATGAGTTTTGTCCTGTTGAAGATTATCGACATGGTCATGGGTCTGCGTGTCACGGAAGAAGAGGAACGTGAAGGCCTCGACGTGACGCTGCATGGCGAACACGTCGAATAAAAGTTGTTGGACGGGTTGAAACCGGGCGCGAGAGGCCGCGGTTTCGACCCTGAACATCGCTCAAGCATGAGCAGCATGGCTCCGAGACAAGCGCAGCGATTTTGCCCGCCCACAAAGGCGGGCATTTTTTTGTCCCGTTTTTGTGCAAGCTCTGCGCCTTTTCGCGCGTCAGCGGGGGGCGATCGGCGGCACGAACCGTGCGAATAGGCTTGGGAAAAGGGAGTTCATACCCAAATAAGTGAGGCATTTGCTCTACAATCTTTCCTCTTAAGTCCGCGAGTCATCAATGGTTCCGCATCTCGTAACGGCGTTAAACGGCCCCCTGCTCGATCTCGAGCGGAAGATACTCGACGCGACACCGTCCATTGAACGCTGGTTCCGGCTGGAGTGGCAGGAACACACGCCGCCGTTTTATTGTTCGGTGGACTTGCGCAACGCGGGTTTCAAGCTCGCCCCGGTCGATACCAATCTGTTCCCCGGCGGTTTCAACAACCTGCCGGTTGAAGTGCTGCCGCTTGCTGTGCAGGCCGCAATGGCGTCGATCGAAAAGATCTGCCCCGATGCCAAAAACCTTCTCGTGATTCCGGAGCGCCACACGCGCAACGCGTTTTATCTGGAAAACGTTGCGCGGCTCGCGACCATCATGCGTCAGGCTGGATTGAATATCCGTTTTGGCACGCTCGACGAAAACATTCACGGCCCCGTTACCATTGCGCTGGCTGACGGCCAGAAGATCGTGCTCGAACCGCTCGAGCGCACGCCTCGCCGGTTGGGTCTGAAGAATTTCGACCCGTGCTCGATCCTGCTGAACAATGATCTTTCGGGCGGCATTCCGCCCGTGCTGGAAAACCTGCACGAACAGTATTTGCTGCCGCCGCTGCACGCGGGCTGGGCGGTGCGCCGGAAATCCAACCACTTTTCCTGCTACGACGACGTCGCGAAGAAATTCTCGAAACTCGTGGAAATCGATCCGTGGATGATCAATCCGTATTTCGCGCATGTGGAAGGCGTGGATTACGAGGCGCGCACGGGCGAGCAGGAGTTGGCGGACGCCATAGACGGCGTGCTGAAGAAGATCGCGAAGAAGTATCGCGAATATGGAATCAGCGAGAAGCCGTACGTGGTGATCAAGGCCGACGCCGGCACGTACGGCAAGGGCGTGATGACCGTGCACGACGCTAGCGAAGTCGCCGCGCTGACCAAGCGCGAGCGCGTCAAGATGAACGACGCGAAGGACGGCTTGCAGGTCCACGACGTGATTGTCCAGGAAGGCGTGCACACCTTCGAGCGCGTGGAGAACGCGGTCGCCGAGCCGGTGGTGTACATGATCGACCGGTATGTGGTCGGCGGCTTTTATCGTGTGCACGATTCGCGTGACCGCGATCAGAATCTCAATGCGCCGGGCATGCATTTCGTGCCGCTTGGCTTCGAGCACACCGCGCTGCCCGACGCCCAGGCGAAACCCGGCGCAGCGCCGCCGAACCGCTTCTACATGTATGGCGTGGTGGCGCGGCTGGGGCTGCTGGCGGCATCGGTGGAACTGGAAAAGACCGATCCGGAAGCGATTCAGGTTTAAGCTTCATGTCTGGAAGACGACGGCCGCACGAGTTGCGGCCGTTTGCACGTCAGGCGCGAACGCACGCAACGTGTTAAAAATCGCGTACTGCAGGCCGCTCGGATTGCCCTGCGCCGCTTCATTGAATAAACCAAGGCCGAACGGCCGTTCTGGACGCTTATGGACATCCTTTTTATCGCCGATCCGCTCGATCACTTCAAGATTTACAAAGACACGACCTACGCCATGATGGCCGAAGCCGCGCGCCGCGGGCACACGCTCTACGCCTGCGAGCCGCAGCACCTGGCGTGGGTGTCGGGCAAGGTCGAAGGGCTGGTGCAGCGCGTGTCCATAGTGGGCGACGAAGCCGATTCCGCCCGCTCGCCGTGGCATGTGGCGGGCACGCCGGAACTGCGCGACCTGAAACAGTTCGATGCCGTCCTGATGCGCAAGGACCCGCCGTTCGACATGGAATACGTCACGTCCACGTGGCTGCTCGAACTGGCCGAACGCACCGGCGCGCGTATCTTCAACAAACCGCAGGCAATCCGCGATCATTCGGAAAAACTCGCGATTGGCGAATGGCCGCAATTCGTGGTGCCGACGCTCGTGACTCGCGACGCTGACCGTCTGCGTGCTTTTCACGCAGAACACGGCGACGTGATCCTGAAGCCGCTCGACGGCATGGGCGGCATGGGCGTTTTCCGCGTGAAGGCCGACGGCATGAATCTCGGCACGATCGTGGAAATGCTGAGCGGGAACGGCGCGCGCAGTGTCATGGCGCAGAAGTTCATCCCGCAAATTACCGATGGCGACAAGCGCATCCTGCTGATTGGCGGCGAGCCCGTGCCGTATTCGCTCGCGCGGATTCCGCAAGGCAATGAAGTGCGCGGCAATCTGGCTGCGGGTGGACTGGGCCGGGCGCAACCGCTGACCGAGAACGATCGCAAGATCGCAGAGACGCTGGGGCAGACGCTTTTCAGTCGCGGCCTGCTGCTCGTTGGTCTCGACGCGATCGGCGACTATCTCACCGAAGTGAACGTGACGAGCCCGACCTGCTTTCGCGAAATCATGGATCAGACGGGCTTTGACGTGGCGGGCATGTTCATTGATGCTCTTGAGCGTGCTGTCGGAACCAGTGCGTCCAAGAATTAGAGGCGTCTTTCAGGACGGTGCTCCGGCTGTTGATTCCGCCCGGACTGCTACAATCTGCCACTCATGAGATTCGTTTCGCGGTGCGATCCGGCCCCGAAACAGAAAGTGAGAACTTGCCGCAACGCATTTCATATTGCGCTGCGCAAGGCGTGCGAAATCCGACTAAGCTTGCAGTAGGCGGCTGATTCGGCGCTTTCGCATCCGGATCGATGTTGCGTTCGCGTTGTAAATGCGCGCATAAAACAGCAGGTTCCCACGGTTTCCGACGTATCTCGTCGTTTTGGGGCAGCACACTCTGATATGGCTGGCATTCTGATCATTGCTCACGCACCTTTCGCTTCGGCGCTGCGTGAGTGTATCTCCCACATTTACGGCGGTTTGCCCGCGCGCATCGGCGTGATCGATGTGATGCCGGACTGCGATCCGGTCGAGGTCCGCGCCTTCGCGCGCTCCGAGATCGACCGTCTGAAGGAAGAGAACGGCGCCGTGGTTCTCACCGATGTTTTCGGTGCAACGCCCGCGAATATTGCGCAGAGCCTGGCAAGCGACAGCGTTCGCGTGCTCGCCGGCGTCAATCTTCCCATGCTGGTGCGCGCTGTCTGCTACCGCACCACGCCGCTGGAAACGCTGACTGAGAAGTCGCTGCAGGGCGGCTCGAAGGGCATTCAGGAACTGGATGCTTCAACACCCGCCAATCCGTGCGCTATGGCCAGCGCCGCCGCAGCGGCGAGTTGCGCGGTGAAAACGGCGGCAATAGCCAGCGAACCTGAAAAGGCAGTCAGTCACTAATCTTATTAAAGCACCTGCACGAGTCAGCCCCTTTATCTAGCGCCGGAGCATCATGCTGCAACAAGAAACAACGATTGTGAACAAGCTGGGGCTGCACGCGCGTGCTTCTGCCAAGCTCACGCAACTGGCAGGGAGTTTTCAATGTGAGATATGGATGAGCCGCAATGGCCGCCGGATCAACGCAAAAAGCATCATGGGTGTGATGATGCTGGCGGCGGGCATTGGCAGTACGGTAACTATCGAAACTGAAGGCGCTGACGAGGCCGAGGCAATGAAGGCCGTTCTCGCGCTGATTGCCGATAAATTTGGCGAAGGACAATGACACGGTCGTCGCACGAGTCACGAAGAAAGAGCCGCGTTCTACGCGGCTTTTTTTATGTGGCCGTGTTATTCATCGATAAAACTTGCTGCAGTGCAAACGGTGACGGATCGCGTTCGAATTTATAATGAGGCACGCAATCGCATCGCCGGGCATTGCCGGCCGAGACAGACGCGACAGAACAGCGATCAACCATAACCAGAGAGGTGCGCGTGTCGTTCACGCTGCATGGAATTCCAGTCTCCCGCGGCATTGCCATTGGCCGTGCTTATCTGATCGCGGCCGCCGCGCTCGACGTCGATCATTATCTGGTTGAGCCGGATGCTATCGATGGTGAAATTGAACGCTTTCACGCGGCTCAGGCACAAGTCCACGCCGAGCTTGACGCGCTGCGCGAAGACCTTGCCGCCGACGCGCCCAGCGAAATGGGCGCGTTCATCAACGTCCATTCCATGATCCTGAACGACGCCATGCTCGTTCATGAAACCATCGATCTGGTGAGAACGCGCCGCTATAACGTGGAGTGGGCGCTTACCGAACAGCTTGAAATCCTGAGCCGCCATTTCGACGATATTGAAGACGAATATCTGCGCGAACGCAAAGCCGATATCCAGCAGGTTGTCGAGCGCGTGCTCAAGGCGCTGGCCGGCGCGCCGTCAACAGCCGCGCTCGTGGTCGACGGCGCTGCGACCAATGGTCACAACGATATGATCGTGGTCGCGCACGACATTGCGCCGGCCGACATGCTGCAGTTCAAGACCCAGGCGTTCAAGGGGTTCGTCACGGATCTCGGAGGACGTACGTCGCACACGGCGATCGTTGCGCGCAGCCTTGGCATTCCGGCATCGGTTGGCGTGCAGCAGGCGAGCGCGTTGATCCGGCAGAACGACCTGATCATCGTGGATGGCGATCACGGCATTGTGATCGTCGATCCCGCGCCGATCGTGCTGGAAGAGTATTCGTACAGGCAGAGCGAGAAGGTGCTCGAGCAACGCAAGTTGCAGCGCCTGAAGTTCTCGCCTACGCAAACGCTCGACGGCACGAAGATCGACTTGTGCGCGAACATCGAATTGCCCGACGACGCAAAGACCGCGCTCGATGCAGGCGCAATGGGCGTCGGCTTGTTCCGCAGCGAGTTCCTGTTCATGAATCACAAGGACGAGTTGCCGGAGGAAGAAGAGCAATTCGAGGCGTACAAGCGGGCCATCGAATTGATGAACGGCCGGCCCGTGACCATCCGGACAATCGATGTGGGCGCCGACAAGCCGCTTGAGTCGATGGGCGGCGGCGACGGCTACGAGACCGCGCAAAACCCGGCGCTCGGCTTGCGCGCGATCCGCTGGAGCCTGTCCGAGCCGCAGATGTTCATGACGCAATTGCGGGCAATCCTGCGCGCGTCGGCGTTTGGAAGGGCGAAGATCCTGATTCCCATGCTCGCGCACGCGCAGGAGATCGATCAAACGCTGGACCTGATTCACGAGGCGAAGCGCCAGCTTGACGACGCGGGCATTGGCTACGACCGTAACGTGCAGGTCGGCGCCATGATCGAGATCCCCGCCGCCGCGATTGCCGTTCGCCTGTTCCTGAAACGGCTGGATTTTCTGTCGATCGGAACGAACGATCTGATCCAGTACACGCTTGCCATCGACCGCGCGGATAACGCCGTCGCACATCTTTACGACCCGCTGCACCCGGCCGTCCTGCACCTGATTGCATTCACGCTGCGTGAGGCAAAGGCTGCGGGCGTTCCGGTCTCGGTATGCGGCGAAATGGCGGGTGATCCAAGCGTGACGCGCCTGCTGCTGGGCATGGGACTGACCGAGTTTTCGATGCACCCGAGCCAGTTGCTGGTCGTGAAGCAGGAAATCCTGCGCGCGGATTTGAAGGCGCTGCAAAAGCCCGTTGCCGACGTGCTCGCAGCGTATGAACCCGCGGAACTGCTTGCTGCGTTGGCGCTGCTTCAGAAGGCCTGAGCGCCTAGCTTGCGATCGGCGATGAGTTTATCGACGACTCGCATGACAAACTCCGGCGTGATGATCGACGTGCACTGGAACCGTTGCGCCGGGTCCGAGCGGCGCGGACACCACGCGAAGTTCGATGATTCGAATTCGGCGGTGGTGTCGTTGAAGCAGCTGTTGCAGCCATGAAAGTTGATCACGCGATACGGCGTGCGGAATTCCGTGGATGGATGCGAGAACCCGCTGATCATCACCACGGGCGTGCCCGCGGCCCACGCGAGCCACGACAGGCCGCTTCCCAGTCCGATAAAAAAATCCGCATGATGCAGGAGGCCCAAGCGCTCCTGCAAGGGTCGGCTGCCGGTGAAATCCTCGGCGCCTTCGGGCATCGTGTTCATGTATTCGGCGTTGCCGTACGACTTTTCCCGGTCGATGCACAGCACGCGGTAGCCAAGCTTCTTCAAATGTTCGATCAACGTGGGCCACCCGCGCGGGTTGTTCCAGTACTTGCATTGCGCGGTCGACTGCGTCGCGATGCAAACATAGCGCCCGGCGATTTTTCGGGTTTTATCGGCGATGACCACGTTCGGGCGGCGCTCCTCGCAAGGCACGCCGAGAAGATACGCAATCATGTCCTGCATGTTGCTCACGCGCGGATCCGTAGGCTGATGATCGCGCTCGGAAAACGGCTTCAGCAGACCGATGTAATACGTCGCGTAGAACGTATCTGCCTGCTCGTTGAGTTCATCGTCGGTTTCAATATGAAGACGCGGATAACCTTCGCTGAAAAGCGGCTGCAGATGCGCCGGCAGCGGCATGTGGAGTTCGCAACCGTGCTGCTCGCGAAATGCGTCGATGACCGGCAGCCACGCGAGCGAATCGCCGAGCGCAAGCGGCGCCATGCGCAACGCCACCTTCTTGCCTGCGGCATTGAACGCGTGAGAGAAAACAAGGCGCGCGCCATCGAAAACCTCGAGCAGGAAACGCACGAAGTATTTGCGCCGGCTGGTCACAACTGTGTTGGCTTCCACGGCTTCGTCCAGCAGGACATTGAACGTGTCCAGGTCGGTCATGCGGACGCGCCAGCCATCCACCGGCACTTGCACGCGACATCCATAGTTGAAGTCGAATTGGATTCCTTCAGATCCCCTGAACGCGAGCGCGCCCGGACGAGCAAATTCGGTTTCGTTGCGGCCGCGTTGTTTGCTTTGGTTTGCTGTCTCGCTCACGTGTTGCTCCAGTTGCTTGTAAAGTTCAGCGCCCACGATAAGGCGGCCGAACCATCGGCAAAATTGGAGAAGTCTTAAATTTGAGACGCGATGCGCGAGCGTTAAGCGAAAGACGCTATTTCGCCGCGTGCGATCCACATACCGGACAGTCCGGCTGCCGCGCAATGCGCATGGTGTTCCACTCCATGCAGAGCGAGTCGAGCATCATCAGGCGTCCTTGCAGCGTTGTCCCGAAGCCGCCGATCAGGCGTAGCGCCTCGGCCGCCTGCATCGTTCCGATAATGCCGACCGTCGGCGAGAAGACGCCCATGGTGGAACATGCGACTTCCTCGAACGCTTCGTCGGGCGGGAACACGCAGGCGTAGCAGGGCGACTCGGCCGAGCGGAAGTCGAAGGTGCTGATCTGGCCATCGAAGCGCAGCGCCGCGCCCGAGACGAGCGGTACGCCGTGCGCGAAGCAGGCTGCGTTGACGGCGTGGCGGGTGACGAAGTTATCGGTGCAATCGAGCACGACCGTGGCGCTCGGGACGTGATCGGTTAGCCATTGCGGATCGGCACGCATGGCAATCATGTTCACCTTCACGTCCGGATTGAGCGCGGCAAGCGTGTTGCGGGCCGACTCCACCTTGGGTTCACCTAAAGACGCCGTGGAGTGGACGATCTGACGCTGAAGATTGGTGAGATCGACTGAATCGCCGTCCACCAGCGTGATTTCACCGATACCCGCCGCCGCCAGATACATCGCCGCTGGAGCACCGAGGCCGCCCGCGCCAATGATCATCACGTGCGCATCCAGAAAGCGTTGCTGCGCTTCGATGCCGATTTCATCGACGAGAATATGGCGGGAGTAGCGGAGAAGCTGGTCGTCGTTCATCGGGCGCTCATGGCATGACCGGAAAACGCCATTTTAAGCGCGAGACGGAAAAGTCAGGAGTGGCGTTCGAGGGTGAGGCAGAAACGAAAACGCCGCCCACATGGGGCGGCGTTTACTCCAGGCCAAAACGACCTTATTGCGTGGCGGATGCCGGAACCGGCGCCGAAGCGGGCGCTGCTGCGTCCGACCCTGGCGTAGCCGGCAAGGCAGGCTTCACAACAATCGGAGCCGATGCCGACGGCGCCGGCTTGTCCTGCGCAAGCTTGCGCTCGGAATACGACTTCGATTCCTGAACCGGCTTGCCTTCCAGCTTGTTCAAACCCTGGCTCAACATGAAGTCGTCCGCGCTGCCAAACTCGACAGGCTTTCTCTCGCGATCCTTGCGGCGTTGCTCAGGCGTCTTCTTGTCGTTCTGTTCTTCAAGAATGCGCAATTGCTCGAGCCGGTCTGCTTCGCGGGCTTCCTGTTCCTTCTTCTCGTTCGGATCCTGCGTGTTGGCGAGGTGGTTCGAGTAATCCACTTCGCGGGTCACGAGCGCGTCATCGGGATCGCCTTCCGCGTATTGATCGACTGGAACGTCAGGACGAATGCCCTTGTTCTGAATCGACTTGCCGCTCGGCGTGTAGTAATAGGCGGTCGTCAGGCGCAATGCGGTGTCGGCGGTCATTGGCCGGACAGTTTGCACGGAGCCCTTGCCAAACGTGGTCTTGCCAACAATCAACGCGCGATGGTGATCCTGCAGCGCACCCGCCACGATCTCCGACGCCGATGCCGAATACGCATTGGTCAGCACGACCATTGGCACTTTCTTGAAGACATCCGGCAGGTTTTTCAGCGGATCGGTGTCGAATGACGGGAGACGATAGTTGTCGTAGGTATCGCGGAAAGTCTGCTTTGCGTCCGCAATTTGTCCATTGGTCGACACCACGACAGCATTGTCCGGCAGGAACGCGCCGGCTACGCCGACAGCGCTCTGCAACAACCCGCCGCCATTGTTGCGCAGGTCGAGCACGAGACCTTTCAGGTCCGGTTGCTGGCGCGCGAGATCCTGCAGCTTCGCGGCAAGATCCGGCACCGTGCGCTCCTGGAAGCTCGTGATGCGGATGTAGCCGTAACCCGGCGCGGGAATCTTCATCTTCACGCTCTGCACGCGAATGAGCGCCCGCGTAACCGTGATCGGGAACGTCCGGTCGTCGGTTTTGCGGAAGATGGTCAGCGTGACTTTGGTGCCCGGGTCACCGCGCATCTGCTTCACGGCGTTGTCGAGCGTCATGCCGCGCACCGGCTTGTCATTGATACGCGTGATCAGGTCGCCCGGACGAATGCCCGCGCGAAACGCCGGCGTATCTTCAATAGGGGAAATGACTTTGATCAGCCCATCTTCCGACGATATCTCGATACCAAGCCCGGCGAAGCGACCTTTGGTCTGCTCCTGCAGTTCTTCGTAATCGGTTTTGTCGAGATAGGACGAGTGCGGATCGAGGCTTGACACCATGCCCTTGATGGCGGCGGTGAGAAGCTTTTTGTCGTCGACCGGTTCGACATATTCATGCTTGATTTGCCCGAAGACTTCGGCAAACAACCGCAATTGATCTAGCGGAAGAGGCGCGGTGGCGGCTTGCTGGGCGGATGCGGAGAGTTGCAGCGTGGCAAATGCGCCGGTAGCAAGGCCCGCGGCGATCAGGCCGATGTTTTTCAGGTTCTTTCGCATAGAGTCTGTTGCGGTCGGAAGCGGATTAGGCTGCATCGTGGTTGACTGGGCAGTATAACTGCAAGCCCCGGACCACGACTTAAACGCAGCTTAAACGGCTCCAGCCGGCGTAGTGGGGTAGGTTTTTTTTCGATGCCACGGTTTAAAAACGGTAATTCCAGCGCAAATGCCGGGCCCGGTAATTGTCAGCCCGGTTCATGCAGTGACAGCAGCAAAATGACCTGATCGCAGTTTATAGCCATTGATATAAACCGCGCCCAGCGGCGAAAGTGACCCTGCTTATCGCCGGTTCTCCCGATGTAATACCTCACGTCTGAAACAAGATACTGGCCGATTGGCGTGCAGCGGTCGCGCCGTCTGCAGACAGCGCGAACCCGCAACGGGATATTCTCCGCCCATCCTGAATATCCCGCGCAAGAGCCAAGGCGATAGGCTTGCTTATCCCGCCTTGCCCTGTTTAGCAACGGCCGCTTGCGCCTTCGCTATTGCTTCCGGGTCGCCGAGATAATAGTGCTTGATCGGCTTCAGGTTTTCGTCCAACTCATAAACGAGCGGCACGCCATTCGGGATATTCAATCCGACAATATCGTCGTCCGAGATTCCGTCCAGATATTTGATCAACGCCCGCATGGAGTTGCCATGCGCCGCGATCAGCACGCGCCTGCCCGACTTGACGGCGGGCGCAATCGACTCGTTCCAGATGGGCAGTACGCGCGCCACCGTGTCTTTCAGGCACTCGGTCAGTGGCAACTCCTCACGCGGCACCTTGGCATAGCGCGGGTCGTTGAATGACGTGCGTTCGTCCGACGGATCGAGCGCCGGCGGCGGCGTGTCGTAGCTTCTGCGCCAGACCAGCACTTGCTCGTCGCCATATTTTTTCGCCGTCTCGGCCTTGTTCAAACCCGCGAGCGCACCGTAGTGCCGTTCGTTCAGCCGCCACGAATGCACGACGGGCAGATACATTTCGTCCATTTGATCCTGCACGTGCCAGAGCGTGCGGATCGCGCGCTTAAGCACCGAGGTGTACGCAATATCGAAGCTGAAGCCCGCTTCTTTCAGCAGCACGCCTGCTTGCTGCGCTTCGCGCACGCCTTGTTCCGTCAGGTCGACGTCGACCCAGCCTGTGAATCGGTTTTCCTTGTTCCACGTTGATTCGCCGTGGCGGATGAGCACTAGCTTGTACATGATGTCCGTTTAAAGGTCGGTTAGTTGGGAAGCGGTATGAAAGCGGAAAACTGGCATCGATTCTGGGCGGCAACGCGTTCCGGCGCAACTCGGCCGATCGGCTGAGTCCATTGAGGAGAACGGTTATTTTATAATGGCTGGATTGTCCCGATTTTTTTCTGGCTTTTCTTTTCTCCACACACCCAACCCGGCGGTCCCGACGTGAAGTTTTTCACCGATTACACCAACCTTGTACTTATCGCGGTCCTCCTCATTTCTGGTGGGTTGCTGCTGTGGCCAACGCTCATGCGGCGCGGGCGCGGCGCGGTTTCGCCGGCCGATGCGGTTTTGCTGATCAACCGGCGCAACGCCTCCGTCATCGACTTGCGGCCGGCGGCTGAATACACGCAAGGGCACATTCCAGCCGCGAAAAACTTTGGTCTGGCCGAGCTTCAAGCAAAAGTTGGCCAAATCGCGAAGAATAAGAGCAATCCGGTCTTGCTCGTGTGCCAGACCGGGCAACAGTCCCAGAAGGCGAGCCAGATTGTGAGCGATGCAGGCTACGCCGAGGTCCACGTATTGCAGGGCGGGCTGGATGCCTGGCAAAAAGCCGGCATGCCGGTCGTGAAACAAGGAGCCGTAAAGTGAACAAGGTAATCATGTACAGCACGCAAGTGTGCCCGTATTGCCAGATGGCCGAACGTCTACTAAAGTCGCGCGGCGTCGAAAACGTTGAGAAGGTGCTGATCGACCGTGATCCGGCAAAACGTGAAGAAATGATGACACGTACGGGCCGCCGTACGGTGCCGCAAGTGTTTATCGGCGAGACGCACGTAGGCGGTTACGATGATCTGTCCGCACTCGATCGCAAGGGTGGCCTGATGCCGCTGCTCGAGGCGGCCTGAACGCGTAGCACGCAGCCAAGCGGTCCGCGGCGTTGAACCGGAAAAACCGGCAAAGCCCGGACTGCACTTTAAATAATCAAGGGAACCACCATGTCTGACGACAACAACCAGCCATTCTTCAACATCCAGCGCATCTACTTGAAGGACATGTCGCTCGAACAGCCCAATTCGCCGGGGATTTTCCTTGAACAGGACATGCCGTCGGTGGAAGTGGAAGTGGACGTGAAGGCTGAACGTCTCGCGGAAAGCGTCTTCGAAGTGCTGGTGACGGGCACGGTGACGGCCAAGGTTTCGGACAAGGTTGCGTTCCTGATCGAAGCCAAGCAAGCCGGTATTTTCGATATCCGCAACATTCCGGCTGACCAGATCGACCCGCTGGTCGGCATTGCGTGTCCGACCATCCTGTTTCCGTACTTGCGCTCGAACATTGCCGACGCCATCACGCGCGCCGGTTTCCCGCCGATCCACCTCGCGGAAATCAACTTCCAGGCGCTGTACGAACAACGTATTTCGCAGTTGTCGGCTGCCCAGGAAGGCGTGGCCAACGGCGCGACGCTGAACTAAAACCGCTATTCAGGAGCCGGGCATGCAAGTAGCCGTTCTCGGCGCCGGTGCGTGGGGCACCGCGCTGGCTGGCCATCTGGCCACTCGCCACGACACGGTCCTCTGGGCGCGCGATCGCGCGCTTGTCGAATCCCTGTCCGTATCGCATGAAAACGAGCGTTATCTGCGCGGTGTGAAGTTGCCCGCATCGCTCAAGTATGAGCCTGATCTTTCATCTGCATTACGTCACGGCGTGGCGGACGCTGCATTGTGCGTGGTGGCCGCGCCCGTTGCGGGACTACGCGCGTTATGCAGGACAATGCGCGAGTCGGGCATTGTCCCGGCGCATATCGTCTGGTTGTGCAAAGGGTTTGAAGCCGATACCCAATGCCTTCCGAACGAGGTCGTCGCGGCAGAATTGCCTCAGCACACGAGCAATGGGACACTTTCCGGGCCGAGCTTTGCCCGTGAAGTCGGCCAAGGGTTGCCGGTGGCGCTGACGGTTGCGAGCGCGTCGGCAATATTGGGCGAGCGAACGGTCGCGGCCTTTCACCATGGCGCAATGCGAATCTACACCGGCGACGACGTGATCGGCGTCGAAGTAGGCGGCGCGGTGAAGAACGTACTGGCTATCGCCACGGGTATCGCGGATGGTCTTGGTCTTGGTCTGAACGCACGCGCCGCGCTGATTACTCGCGGGTTGGCCGAGATGTCGCGGCTGGGCGTGGCGCTTGGCGGACGCGCGGAGACGTTCCACGGCCTGACCGGGCTCGGCGACCTGATATTGACGGCGACCGGGGATTTATCGCGTAACCGCACGGTCGGCATGCAACTCGCAACGGGCCGCTCTCTTACCGACATTCTTGCCGCGCTGGGCCATGTCGCCGAAGGTGTGCGGTGCGCCAAGGCGGTGTTGGCGCTGGCTGAATCTCATGGCATCGACATGCCGATCACCCAGGCGGTGTGTCGCGTCTTGTTCGATAACATCGCGCCGCGCGACGCCGTTCACGCCCTGCTGAGCCGTGACGCGAAGGCCGAGTAAAAATCGATAACGCGCAGCGCCTCATTCGCCGCCGTCGAAACCAGTCTGCCGCCACGCCTCGAACGTCACGATCGCGACCGTATTCGATAAATTCAAACTCCTGTTTCCCGGGCGCATCGGCAATCTGACGCGGCGCTCGTTCGTGAACTGCCCGAGCACGGTATCCGACAAACCGCGTGTTTCCGCGCCGAACACAAACCAGTCGCCTTCCTGAAACGAATGTCCGAAGAACGGCGTTGAGCCGCGCGTGGTGAACGCGAACATGCGGCTTACGTCCGGCGTTTCTTTTCCGATAAAAGCGTCCCAGTTTGCGTGGACGTGCATTTGCGCGTACTCGTGATAGTCGAGTCCGGCGCGGCGCATCTTGGCGTCATCGAGTGGAAAACCGAGTGGCTCGATCAAGTGAAGGCGCGCGCCCGTATTGGCGCACAGCCGGATGACGTTGCCGGTATTCGGCGGGATTTCAGGTTCGACCAGAACAACGTTGAACATAAGCGATAACTCAGAAAATTAGTCTTGCGGCGTGCGCAGGGCCACGAAATTGGTGACGCGTACCGCGCCGACGCTTTTCAGCGTGCGCGCCAACGCGTCGAGTGTGGCGCCGGACGTCATGACGTCATCGACCACACCGATGTGTTTGCCGCGAACATCGCGCAGCACTTTAAACGCGTCGCCGACATTGTGCCGGCGTGTATCGAGATCGAGCTTCGCTTGCGGCGCCGTGTCCCGGATACGCTCGATCAGTGTTGCGTCTGCCAGCGCGCCAAGCCGGCGGGCGAGAGGCTTGCCAATCGACCACGCCTGGTTGTAGCCGCGTGTTCTGAGCCGCTTGCGCGACAAAGGCACCGGCGCGACGATGTCCGGCGCCGGAACGTTGGCATCTTCGAACACGGCGTGCAACTGGCGCGCAAATTCGCCGGCGCCCGCGAGACGCGCGTGAAACTTCAATTCGAGCGCGAGCGTGTCAAGCGGCGCGCGGTAGTCGGCCAGCGCAATGGTTGCATCGAAATGCGGCAGCTCGGCAATGCAAAGCCTGCAACGCGGTCGAGCGCCCGGGCGATTCTTGCCCGGTCCGGTAAACACCGGCATGGGCAACGCACAAACAGGGCAGCGCGTGCGCGTCTGGTTCCAATACTGTTCATCGCAGCCGACGCACAACACTCGATGCGACAAATTGCCACACAATGCGCACTGACTCGGCAACGCGATGTCGCGCGCGCTGGCCAGCCAGTCTCCAGCACGAACAGAAGCCTTGCGTAACAAGCTTAAACCCGGATTTGAACCTGGGCGCAAACCGCGCAATGTCACGAAAAATTGTCGATTCATAAGCCCGGTCTAAAGACGCGCAAACAACCCGAAATACTGGCTATAACGCCGCCGAACCGTTATGCCGTCTGGTTTTGCTGAACGTTTCAACAATCGACCGAGTATACTTCGCACTCTTAGAAAGCAGGCTGTCATGTCCCCAACTTCCGCTAACGCTGGCCGTCCGGCCTACGATTCGCGCCGTATCCGGCGGATTTTCGATCGCCGTGCCGCGCGTTTTGACGACGTCGCATTCCTGCCCCGCGAAATCGCGGTGCGTATGCGTGAGCGGCTCGAGTACATCAAGGTCGCCCCCATGCGCGTGCTGGACGCGGGCTGCGGCGTGGGCGCTGATCTGCCTGCATTGCGCGAGCGTTTTGCGGAAGCTTCAGTGCTGGGGCTGGATTTATCGGCGGCAATGCTGGCGCGCGCGAATCAGGCCGAAATGGCCGAATCGGAAGCCAATGCGGGCTGGCGCAGGTTTCTGCCCGCCACGCTAGGCAAGGCGTTCGGCGCGCGCGGACCGCAACTGGCTCAAGGCGATTTCGCCGGGCTCCCATTCTCTGGCGGCGCCTTCGAGATGCTCTGGTCGAATCTTGCGCTGCAATGGCACGCGCGGCCGGACCTCGTGTTTCCCGAATGGGCGCGCGTGCTCAAGGCGAACGGCCTGCTGATGTTCAGCACGCTCGGTCCCGATACGTTGAAGGAACTCAGCGGCGCCTATGCGCAGGCGGAAAAGTCACTGGAATTGACGCCGCGGCGGCACACCATCGAATTTGTCGATATGCATGACCTCGGCGACATGCTTGTCGAGAGCGGTTTTGAAATTCCAGTAATGGATCAGGAAGTGCTGACGATCACGTACAAGTCGCCTGAATCGCTGCTGAGAGATGTGCGCGGCTGGGGCGCTTTCCCGCTGGACATGGGCGCGCAACATCATGCGCGCGCATTGCGTGACGCACTTCACGCATCGCTGGAAACACGCCGGCGCGAAGACGGCACGATCCCGCTGACCTTCGAAGTGATTTATGGCCATGCATGGAAGGCCGTGCCCCGAATGACGGCGGAAGGACACGGAATCGTGAGGCTGGAAGATATAGGACGCGGCCCAAAACGGAGCAAGTGAACGAGCGGATTTGCGGCATATGTAAAGCCATAACGAACCTGAAACGACCTTTGCCACCCCTCGGATGCACGCGTCGGCGAGTGTCCAAAAGGATGCGGCAAAAGGGCGCAGAAGCTTGTGCGGCTTGGCTTTGCGGCATGCACCACCTTGCTTGTGGATGCTGGGCAACGCGCCTATAATGCGTCAGTTTGTCGCCGGGCTGGCATGATTTTGGTCAGATTCCTAGCGGTAGACGAGCAACGACCGAATACGACTTTCTTGCTTGATGTAGTGCGAGTGAAGCAATTCTGAAGCGGGAGACGGCGATGCAAGCAACCGATCTGCTGATGGACACCGAGCCAGTCATGAAGGACTGGTTGTTCAAGCGGAACTGTTCGGTTTCGCCACGGCAATTCATCGCGTTTTATATCTCGCTGGCGCTGTTTTCGTTGTTGATCGCCAGTTTGCTGGTTTGGGCAGGCGCTTGGCTGGTGCTGCCTTTTACGGGTATCGAGTTGCTGGCGGTCGGGATCGCGTTCGTCATCTACGCGCGGCATGCTGTCGATTACGAGCGCATCCTGCTGTTTCACGACCGGCTCCTGATTGAACGCATGGACGCGGAAACGCTGACGCAGGTGGAGTTCAATCCGCGCTGGGTCCGGGTTGAACCGGGCGCCAGGCCGAGGGATCCGGTCAAGCTCGTGTCGCGGGGCCAGTCGGTGCCGGTCGGAATTCATCTGGCGCAGCATCGGCGCAGGCAGTTTGCCGTAGAGTTGCGCGCCTGGCTGATGCGCTGCAATTGATCGGCACCGCGGCACGCGCATCAACACGCGTCACCGGGTAAATCGTTTCCGGGGGGAGGCGATGCATGAGTCGGACAGATGCAAACGGGGGTCGAGGTCTGAATGGAAATTTTGGGTAAGGAAGCTATGAAAACAATCAAGCGAGCCCTCTCGGGCGTGCTGGCGTTAAGCGGACTCCTGTTCGCCGGCGCAGCCCTGGCGGTCAGTGACGTTCCCGGCGGTCCTGGAGTGAACGAACTCAACTTCCAGACGCCCGTGACGAAGATCGCCGAGGAGCTCTACGGCCTCCATACGTTCATGCTGATCATCTGCACGGTGATTTTTATCGGCGTGTTCGGCGTGATGTTCTATTCGGTCCTGATGCACCGCAAGTCGAAGGGCCACAAGGCGTCCAATTTCCACGAAAGCACCACCGTCGAAATCATCTGGACCATCGTCCCGTTCGTGATCGTCGTGCTGATGGCGTTGCCGGCTACCAAAGCCGTGGTCGCCATGAAAGACACCACCAATGCCGACCTGACCGTGAAAGTGACCGGTTATCAGTGGAAGTGGGGCTACGACTACGTGAAGGGACCGGGCGAAGGCATCAATTTCCTCTCCACGCTCACCACGCCGCGTAGCCAGACGAACGGCCAGGAGCCAATCGGCGAGCTGTATCTGCAGGAAGTCGACAACCCGCTCGTGGTTCCTGTCGACAAGAAAATCCGCATCATCACCACCGCTAACGACGTGGTCCACTCGTGGTACGTCCCGGCGTTCGGCGTGAAGCAGGACGCGATTCCGGGCTTCGTGCGCGACACGTGGTTCAAGGCGGAAAAAATCGGCACGTTCCGGGGCTTCTGTACCGAGTTGTGCGGCAAGGAACACGCCTACATGCCGGTCGTGGTGGAAGTGCTGTCCGCCGACGACTACACGAAATGGGTCGATGGCCAGAAGAAGAAAATGGCTGCGAGCGCCGACGATCCGAACAAGACCTACACCATGGACGAGCTGAAGGCGCGCGGTGAAAAGGTCTACACGTCGAATTGCGCGGTCTGCCATCAGCCGACGGGCAAGGGCGCGGGTCAGTTCCCGGCGCTCGACGGCAGCAAGATCGCCAACGGTCCTATCGCCGAGCATGTGAGCATTGTGCTGAAAGGCAAGGGCGCAATGCCGAACTGGGGCGCAACGCTCAACGACGTTGAGATCGCTTCAGTCATCACGTACGAACGCAATACGTGGGGCAATCACACGGGCGACATTCTTCAACCGAAGCAAGTAGCCGACGCACGCAATGGCAAGATGCCGGAGGGCGGTGACCATCTGGCGGCAGCGGGTGCAGCAGCGCCGGCGGCGGGCTCGGATGCGGCTGCAAGCGCGGCGCCGGCTGCGTCCGCGCCGGCATCGGACAGCGCTGCTCAATCGGCCGGCCTTCCCGCCAGCATCTACTTCGAAACGGGCAAGAGCGCCTTACCCGCGGACGCGTCTGCGGCGGTCCAGGCCGCCGCTGATTACGCGAAGGCGCATCCGGACGCGAAGTTCAATTTGTCGGGTTTCACCGACGCAACCGGCTCTGCCGCGACCAACGCCGATCTGGCGAAGACGCGCGCGCAGGCCGTTCGCGACGCGTTGAAGGCCGCGGGCATTGCGGAAGACCGCATCATTTTGAAGAAGCCGGAAACGATCACGGGCGGTGCTGACGCGAGAGAAGCACGGCGTGTGGAGATCAGTCCGGCTGCTTGACGTACGTACCCGAACGTCAAGCTTCTTTCTGAAAGAAAGCAGGCGTAGCGTATCGCCCAAGTGCCGCAGTATTCGCTTTAGGAGATTGTCATGTCGAGCATCGGACACGATGTAACCGCGGGCCACGAACACGGTCACGCTCATGATCACGATGAGCACGCGCACGAACTGCCGTACGGCTGGCGTCGCTGGCTATTCGCGACCAACCACAAGGACATCGGTACATTGTACCTGCTGTTCTCGTTCATCATGTTCCTCTCTGGGGGCGTGATGGCGTTGATGATCCGCGCCGAGCTTTTCGAGCCCGGCTTGCAGATCATGCGACCGGAGTTCTTCAACCAGTTGACCACCATGCACGGCCTGATCATGGTGTTCGGCGCGATCATGCCGGCATTCGTGGGCTTCGCGAACTGGATGATTCCGCTGCAGATTGGCGCGTCGGACATGGCGTTCGCGCGCATGAACAACTTCAGCTTCTGGCTGCTGCCGGTTGCCGCCATTTTGCTGATCACGTCGTTCTTCGTTCCGGGCGGCGCGACCGCTGCAGGCTGGACGCTGTACGCGCCGTTGTCCACGCAGATGGGCCCGGGCATGGACTTCGCCATTTTCGCGATCCACCTGATGGGTGCGTCGTCGATCATGGGCGGGATCAACATTGTGGTGACCATCCTCAACATGCGCGCGCCCGGCATGACGCTCATGAAGATGCCCATGTTCTGCTGGACCTGGCTCATCACCGCGTACCTGCTGATTGCCGTGATGCCGGTGCTCGCGGGCGCAATCACCATGGTGCTGTTCGACCGCCACTTCGGCACGTCGTTCTTCAACGCGGCGGGCGGCGGCGATCCGGTGATGTACCAGCATATCTTCTGGTTCTTCGGGCATCCCGAGGTGTACATCATGATCTTGCCGGCGTTCGGGATCGTGTCGCAGGTGATCCCGGCGTTCTCGCGCAAGCCGCTGTTCGGCTATAGCTCGATGGTGTATGCAACGGCATCTATCGCGATCCTGTCGTTCATGGTCTGGGCGCACCACATGTTCGCGACCGGCATGCCGGTTACGGGCCAATTGTTCTTCATGTACGCGACCATGCTGATCGCGGTGCCAACGGGCGTGAAGGTGTTCAACTGGGTTGCCACCATGTGGCGCGGTGCGTTGAGCTTCGAAACACCGATGGTCTTTGCCATCGGCTTCCTGTTCGTGTTCACCATGGGCGGCTTCACAGGGCTGATCCTGTCCATGGCGCCGCTCGACATCCAGATGCACGGCACTTACTACGTGGTGGCGCACTTCCACTACGTGCTGGTGGCCGGTTCGCTGTTTGCGCTGTTCTCGGGCTGGTACTACTGGGCGCCGAAGTGGACGGGCTGGATGTACAACGAGACGCGCGGCAAGATCCACTTCTGGGCGTCGATGATCTTCTTCAACATCACGTTCTTCCCGATGCATTTCCTGGGTCTCGCCGGCATGCCGCGTCGTTATGCGGATTACCCGGCGCAGTTCACGGACTTCAACCAGGTTGCGACGATCGGTGCGTTTGGTTTTGGCCTGGCGCAGGTGTACTTCCTGTTCGCGGTCGCGTTGCCCGCGTATCGGGGCGGCGGCGATCTGGTGAAGGCGGATGACAAGCCGTGGGACGGCGCCGAAGGACTGGAGTGGACCGTGCCAAGCCCGGCTCCGTTCCACACGTTCGAGCGTCCGCCGCAGGTGGAGTAAGGTTTTTGGCGGCGCGTTCCGTGAAACAGCGGGACGCCGCGCTGCGTCCAGCGGCACCATGACAGCGAAATGCATGACTAGCGGAATAAAGCCTGATCGGATGACCCGTAATTCACAGAAGCAACGCACGCCGGCGGAAGTTCGCGCGGGCAACAAGCGGCTCGGATTGATCCTGCTGGCGGTCGCCGCGGTATTTTTCCTGGCTGTTGTTGTGTGTGCCTTGCTAAGGCACGGTTGATTGGTCGGTGCAAATCCGACCCGGCCAACTCTCGCTCCGGCCGGAAGCACAAGGGGCGGTCCAGGAGGTAACAAATGGGCTGAAGCACTCTTTGAAAAGGCCTCGAAGGAGGTCAGCGGGCTCTGCGGGCCGCAACGTGAGTGAACACTGAGCAGGCCTCGAAAGGTCGTTGTGGAAGCCGACTCGCCATAATAACGAGGAAGGCCGATGTCGTCGGAGAAGCGAGCGAGATACGCATCCGGCGGTTCCACCGGGGTAGTGGTGGCAGCACGCAGAGAAGCGATTAACCGTGCAACAAGGGAAGTCCGTGTCGGTGCGTGGCGGGCAGTCGCGCAACGGCAATCTCGTGAGAGATCGAGCCGGCCGCGCGGATGGCGGATGGGGGCGTAGTAGTGATGAAGCCGGGTAACGCTGGTGGAGCCAAGGCCCCCTGTTTCAGAGCGAATGGCGGAAAGTGGAAAGAACCCAAGGATTGACGTGAGTCTACTAACCCTGCTTGATTCGGTTCGGACGCTACAGACCACATTGCAGACGAAAGCAAAGAACGAACCGGCTACGCGGTTCTACAGTCTGTGGGACAAGGTGTGCCGAGAAGATGTTCTGTTCGACGCCTATCGGCGCTGCCGCGCAAACCGCGGTGCGCCGGGAGTCGATCGAGAGCGCTTTGAGGATATCGAAGAACATGGACGAAACGACTGGCTGGAAAGATTGCAGCAAGAGTTAAAGGCCAAGACTTATCGGCCTCAGCCCTTGCTGCGCGTATGGATCCCCAAAGCTAGTGGTGGCGAAAGGCCACTCGGTATTCCAACTGTTCGGGACCGTGTGGTGCAGATGGCGGTATTGCTGGTAACAGGTCCGATCTTCGAAGTGGACTTGTTTCGCTGGCAATATGGCTTTCGGACGGGAGTGGACGCAAAGATGGCGTTACGGCGCATCCATTTCGGCATTGTCGATCGGGGTGCACGGGATGTTGTCGATGCTGACCTGTCTGATTATTTCAACACCATTCCGCATGGCGACCTGATGCGCTGTGTGGCTCGGCGTATAGCCGACGGCTCCGTGCTGTCGGTGATACGTGACTGGCTCAATGCGCCTGTGATCGAACGCACATCGAACGGTGAGCGGCAATCCACGGAAGCAAAGGACAGTCATCGAGGCACACCGCAAGGTGGCGTGATATCGCCACTGCTTGCAAACCTGTACTTCCGACGGTTCATGCTGGCTTGGTATGGCCACGGCTACGCCGATAAGTATCAGGCGGAAATCGTGAATTATGCCGATGACTTTGTGATCCTCTGTCGCGAAGGACGTGGTGAGGGAGCCATGGGAGCGATGCGGCACTTGATGGGAAAACTTGGCCTGACGGTCAACGAGAAGAAAACTCGGCTGGTGAAGTTGCCGGACGAAAGGTTTGACTTCCTCGGTTATACCGTCGGTCGCTTCTATGGTTTGGGAGGCCGTCCGTACTGGGGCACTCGGCCGTCGAAGAAGTCTATCAAGCGGCTGAAGGATGCGGTCCACGACGCCACCACGGGGCGTTGGAACGCCTTTGATGTAGAAAGTCGAGTCACGGAATTGAATCCGTTGTTGCGGGGTTGGGCCGGTTATTTTAGTCAGGGCCCAGTGACGCGGATTTATGAAGATCTCGACCGGTACGTCGCGCGGCGCCTACGGGTCTGGTTGATGCGCAAACGCGGGAAGACGGGAACGGGGTACCGCCAATACTCTGACCAGTTCCTTTACGAATCATTGGGACTGATACGCCTCCGCACGCTTGCCGCCAACCGTTCGAACGCGAAGGTCTGATGTTCTGAAAGAGAGCCGGATGCGGGAAATCCGCACGTCCGGTTCGATGAGCGGGATGTGGAAACGGAGCTATGGTGAGGTTATTCGGGCACCGCCAGACGAAAGGGGCGGCAACAGACAAACCAACCCTACCGCCACCGCGCCACATCTCGACTCTACCGATCAGTACGTGCGTTCAAGGGGCTAGGAAGCAACGTGTCGACGCCTCAAGAGGTAAAGGAAGACCGCGCGTTTAATCGCACGATGATGTTCAAGCTGATCGTCGTGGCCGCCGCCATGTTCGGATTCGGTTTCGCGCTCGTGCCAATGTATCGCGCGATCTGTTCCATTACCGGCATCAACAACCTTGTGCAGCGCGACGTTGGCGCACGGGAAGCGAAGAACACGCAGGTGGACACGAGCCGCAAGATCGCCATCGAATTCGATGCCAACGCGCGCGGTCCGCTGCAGTTCAAGCCGGAGCAGAACACGTTGGATGTGCATCCGGGCGAGGTCATGACGGTGATGTACGAGGTGACCAACCAGCAGGCGCGCACGGTTCAGGCGCAAGCCATTCCAAGCTACGCGCCCATGCAGGCCACCGAGTACTTCAAGAAGATCGAGTGCTTTTGTTTTACGCAGCAAACGTTGAAGCCCAACGAGACGCGGCGCATGCCCGTGGTGTTCGTGGTGGACCCGAAGTTGCCGAAGGACGTGAAGACCATCACGTTGTCTTACACGTTTTTTGAATTGAACACGCCTGCGTCGGTGTCACGAAGCGGCATTTAACAAGGCCGGGCGTGGCGGCAACATACGCGGGCGCAGTTCACCCGGCCGCGTAAAGCCGCATACGGCGGCGGAGAAGCATGATGGTGGAAACACAGAAGCCCGTTCCGAAGAGCAGTTTTCTCCGGTTGCTGAAGGCGGTTTTCTGGTCGTTCTTCGGCGTACGCCGCCGTCGCGATCTGGAAAGCGATGCGTCTTTGAACCCGTTGCATCTGATTGCGGCGGGCGTCATTGGAGCGGCGCTGTTTATCGTCGTGTTGCTGGTGGTGGTGCGGGCAGTAGTGGGATAAATTCGATGGAATCGCGTTCTCGCGATACCCACGGCAGAAAAATTCAAGCAACTGGATCGAAGTGGAGAATCAATAATGAGCGGTCAAAACGAAAGCCCGTACTATTTCGTCCCGCATCCGTCGAAGCATCCGATCATGGCCGCGACCGGTCTTCTGGTCTCCATGGCTTCGCTGGCATCGTGGGTCAATGGTGAACCATGGGCGCCGATCACGTTTGTTGTCGGCCTGCTTTGGCTGTTGTACACGCTGTGGCATTGGTTCGGCGATTCCATCGGGGAATCCGAAGGCGGCATGTACGGCAAGAACGTCGACCTGTCGTACCGGTGGAGCATGAGCTGGTTCATCTTCTCCGAAGTCATGTTCTTCGGCGCATTTTTCGGCGCGCTGTTCTACGCGCGGCAGATCGCGCTGCATGAACTCGGCAGCCTGGATTACAAGCTGATCTGGCCGGACTTTACCGCCGTTTGGCCGAACAACGGTCCGGCCGCGCTGATTTCGCACTTCCGGTCCATGACGCCGTGGCCGTTGCCGACGATCAACACCGCGCTGCTGCTGAGTTCGGGCGCGACGCTCACCGTGGCTCACCATGCGCTACGCGAGAATCATCGTAGGAAAACCATCATCTGGCTTGCCGCGACCGTCGGCCTGGGCCTGCTTTTCCTGTGCTGCCAGGGATACGAATACTTCCACGCGTACAACGAACTGAATCTGACGCTGGCTTCGGGCGTGTATGGCTCGACCTTCTTTTTGCTGACCGGCTTCCATGGCTTTCACGTGTTCCTCGGCGGCACCATGCTCACTGTCGTCCTGGTGCGTGTGATTCGCGGACACTTCACGGCGGAGCATCACTTCGCGTTCGAGGGCGCCGCGTGGTATTGGCACTTCGTGGACGTGGTTTGGCTTGGACTGTACGTAGTTGTGTACTGGCTGTAAGCGCTCGTAATGAAGGACCGCGCCCGTTGGCGCCGTCCTTTCAGGTAGTTTTGAAGTCGACAGAAAAGATGCTTTGCAAAGCGCCGCCTCGACATGATTCGGGCGGCGTTTTGCATTTAATTGCTGATTGGCGAAGTTGAGCAGGCAGCTTGCGATGCGCCGTTTTGCCGCAGGACCGGGCGCGCTGGCGAGTGCGTATTCGGTGACAATCCGCGAACGTCAAGCGTGAATGCTGACTCAAGCCGGCGCGAGCCTGGACGAACCGCGCATGTTTCGAGCAGGATCAGCGGCCGAGCGGGATACCGGTGGACTGGATCCATCCCATCCAGTGCGCGAACAGGATGAACAGAAACAGCGAGATCGACAGCCCGACACGCATGGCAAGTGACCACACCATGCGCTTGCTCTTGCCCTTGTCGGTCATCATGAAGTACAGCGCCGAACCCAGGCTCGCGATGATGAGAATGAATGCAATGGCAACGAATATGTGCATGAAAACAGCCAGTTGGCCTAAGAAGTTCAATCCTGTAATTATCGCACTGCAGGTAATGTGCCGCGTGCTGGCTGAAAGTTTTGCCGCGCTCGCGAAGGCCGCCCTATCCGGAAAAACAGCAGGCGCTCTATGAAGATCCGTTTTTGGCCGGCGTTGATCATCCTGATCGTCATGGCGGTGACAATACGCCTTGGTTTTTGGCAACGCGACCGCGCGCATCAGAAAGAGCAGCTCAACGCGCGGATTGTCGCGTTCGAGAATGCGCCAGCGCAACGGGTGGGCGCTGTGCCGATGGCACTGAAAGATATCGAATTCCATCGGGTGATGGCGCGCGGCACGTTCATGCCCGATCAGGTTGTTTATCTGGATAACCGGCCGTATAACGATCAGCCGGGTTTCTATGTCGTGATGCCGCTCAAGCTCGATGACGGCGGCGTGGTGTTGGTTAATCGGGGCTGGCTGCCGCGAAACCTCTCGGATCGTACGGGCATTGAACCGTACGCCACGCCGGGCGGTGAAGTGGAAATCGAAGGGATTGCGCGCGCGAATGCATCGCAGGCTTTTGAGCTTGGACAGGGCGGCTCGGCGGCGAAATTGAAGATTCGACAAAATCTGAATGTAGCCGCCTACGCTGCCGAAACTGGTTTGCCGCTGCAGCCGTTCGTGATCCAGCAAATGAATGACACCGGCGACAAGCTGGTGCGGGACTGGCCGGCGCCCACAACCGGTGTCGATACGAACTACGGCTACATGCTCCAGTGGTGGGGCATGGCGGCGGCTGCGCTCGGCTTTGGGCTCTATGCCGCGCGTCGTGCGGCGAAAAAAGACGAGTCGAAAGATGGCGCGGCGCGCACGCTCGACAGCAACGCATAAAGTACTGAGCGAACCGACCGGCGCTCCTAAACGAATAGAGGCAACATTTTGTCCATGCAAACTCCCCGTCCTTCGCCGTCCGCCGTCAACAAGGCGCGGGCTCAGCAACAGGAACGCACGCCCGGTTCGTGGAACAAGGGCCGCTGGATGCTTGTGCTGCTCGCGTTCGTGTGCGCGGCGCCCGTGCTTGCATCGTATTTCATGTATTACGTGATCAAGCCAACGGGCGGCACGACGAGCTACGGCGCGCTGATCGAACCTCAGCGGCCGATTCCGGAACAACTCGTCGTCACCGATGAACAAGGCAAGCCGATGCCGCTTTCCGCCTTGCGCGGCAAGTGGCTGATGGTCACGGTCAACAGCGGCGATTGCGACGAGAAGTGCGTGACGCGCCTGTTCTTCATGCGGCAGGTTCGGGTGCTGCAATCGGCCGAGCGCGAGCGGGTGGTCAACGTCTGGCTGCGCACCGATAACAAACCGGTTTCATCCGTCATCCAGACTGCGTATCCGCAGCCGGACATGCGCATGCTTATCGCTGATCCGAAAGCCGTCGCTGCGTGGTTGCCGGCTGGCGCGGATTCGAAACTCACCGATCACATTTTCCTCGTCGATCCAAACGGCAATCTCATGATGCGTTTCCCGAAGGATCCGCAGCCCGAAAAGATCAAGGCGGACCTGGCGAAGCTGCTGAAGTGGTCGCGGATTGGCTGAACGGAAACGGCAATAAAGGCGAGGACGTGTTGAGGACCCTGCAGGCATGACTTACGTTTTACAACTTGGCTTGATCGGCATCTGCATTGCATTGCTGCCGCTGTCGTACGTGTGGGTGAAAGCGGACGACAACAAATTCCGCAAGCTGGTCTGGCTGACGACTTTCCTGACGCTCGACCTCGTGATGTTCGGCGGATTCACGCGGCTCACGGATTCGGGTCTCGGCTGTCCCGACTGGCCTGGGTGCTATGGGACGTCGTCGCCATTTATCGCGCATGCAGCAATCACGGCCGCGCATCAGGCCATGCCCACGGGGCCGGTCAGTATCGGCAAGGCGTGGATTGAAATGATCCACCGCTACTTCGCAATGGCGATCGGCGTGTTGATCATCGCGCAGGTGATCATTGCGTGGACGGCGCGTCTGAAGCGGCGTGCGTTGCATGTCTCGCCGTGGTGGCCCACGTCCATCTTGCTGCTGATCGTGGTTCAGGGCGCGTTCGGCGCGTGGACGGTCACCATGAAACTGCAGCCGGTGATCGTGACGATCCATTTGCTGCTCGGTCTCGCGTTGCTGGGTGCGCTTGGCTGGCTGGCGGCGCGCCAGACGCCGATTCCCGCTATCGACCCAAGAGCCGCGCACTGGCTGCCAGCGGCGCTCGTGGGTCTGTTGTTGCTCATTGTGCAGATCGCGCTGGGCGGCTGGGTCAGCACCAACTACGCGGTGCTCGCCTGCACCGACTTTCCGCTGTGCAACGGCGCCTGGATCCCGCCGATGAACTTCGAGCACGGCTTTCACCTGTGGCGCGCGCTCGGCATGACCGGTGACGGCGATGTCATTTCGCAGGACGCGCTGGTCGCGATTCACTGGACGCATCGAACGTTTGCGGTGGTGGTCGTGCTTTATCTGCTGTGGCTCGCGGCGAAACTGCGTCGATTTGAGTCATTGAGAAGACCCGCGAACGGCGTAATGATCGTGATCGTCGTGCAGTTTCTGACGGGGTTGTCGAACATCGTGCTGCAATGGCCGCTGCCTATCGCCGTGGCGCACAACGGCGGCGCCGCCATCCTGTTGCTACTGCTCGTTATGATAAACTTTCGAATCTCTTCCAGCCGTCACGGCCACGCTCTTAGTCCCGCCGTGGGATCGTCTGCCGTCACCCCACGGGACGCCGCACCACTCCCGCGCCAAGCTCCGTGAGTTCCTATGGACAGCACGACACTGATTTCCCCCTCCGGTAACCGCCTCTCGCAATACATGGCGCTGACCAAGCCGCGCGTGACGCAACTCGCGGTTTTCTGCGCGGTGATCGGCATGTTCCTGTCGACTCCCGGCATGGTGCCCTGGACCGTGCTGGTTGGCGGAACGGTCGGTATCTGGTTGCTGGCGGGCGCCGCGTTCGCGATCAACTGCCTGATGGAACAAAAAATCGATGCCATGATGCGCCGCACCGCATGGCGTCCGTCCGCACGCGGCGAGATCACGCCCGCGCAGATCCTGCTGTTCTCGGCGGTGCTTGGCGGCGCGGGCATGTGGACGCTTTACACATTCACGAACGCGCTCACCATGTGGCTGACCATCGCCACGTTTGTTGGCTACGCCGTGATCTATACGTGCCTGCTCAAGCCGGCAACACCGCAGAACATCGTGATCGGCGGCGCGTCCGGCGCCATGCCGCCGGCGCTTGGCTGGGCGGCGGTGACAGGACATGTCCCCGGCGACGCGTGGATTCTCGTGCTGATCATCTTCGTGTGGACGCCGCCGCATTTCTGGGCGCTAGCGCTTTACAGAAGGAAGGACTACGAGAACGCGGGCTTGCCCATGCTGCCCAATACGCATGGCGAGAAGTACACGCGGCTGCATATCTTCCTGTACTCCATCATCTTGTTCGCCGTGACCATGATGCCGTTCATCTCGGGCATGAGCGGCGTGCTGTACCTTGCGTCCGCCGTTGTGCTCGGCGGCATGTTCCTCGGGTACGCGTGGAAGATTTATCGTGATTATTCCGATGCCCTTGCGCGCAAGACCTTCCGGTTCTCCATCGTGTATTTGTCGCTGCTGTTTGGCGCATTGCTCGTGGATCATTACGTGCGCACGGTGATCGGCGTATGAAGTTTTCAGTTCGCGGGATCGTTGCATGGATGGGATTCGCGCTGGTTGCGGCATTGCTCGCCGCGTGCAACAGCAAGCCGGCGTTCACGAATCTCGACATTACCGGCAACACGCAGTTCGGCAGCGACTTTTCATTGCCCGATACCGGTGGCAAGACCCGTACGATGGCCGACTTCAAGGGCAAAGCCGTGGTCTTGTTCTTCGGTTATACGCATTGCCCCGACGTATGTCCGACCACCATGGCGGAGTTGTCGCAGGCGCTCCAGAAACTCGGCGACGACGCCAAGCGCGTTCAAGTGCTGATGGTCACCGTCGATCCAACCCGCGATACCGCGCCGCTGCTGAGCGAATATGTATCGGCGTTCAACCCATCGTTCATTGGCCTGCGGCCTGCGGATAACGCTCAACTCGTGAAAATCACGAAGGACTTCCGCGTGTACTACGCGCAGGTTCCGGGCAAGACGGCCGGCGAATACACAATGGACCATACGGCCGCAAGCTACGTATTCGACCCGCAAGGACGCTTGAGGTTATTCGCTCGCGACGGGCAGGGCGTCGATATCTGGGTTCATGACTTGAAGCTGTTGCTGGATTAAGACTTGGCGTGCCGCGTTTGCGCGAAAAATGGAGAGCCCGTTACAACGAAAGTTGAAACGGGCTTTTTGCATTCAACGCCGGCTATTTCAGGTATTTCTGCAACACCGCGTCAGTTTCATTTCGCTCTTGAAATCCGCAACCGCGAAGCAGCGGCTCAACCAGTTCGTGCTGAAGATCGGGCACGCAGCCGAGCCGCTCATAGCCTGCTTCGACAGCGAACTCCTCGCACGCTTCGAGTAACCGGTGGCCGATGCCTTTGCGTTCTGCATCGGCGTCGACGAACACGATCGCAATCCGTGCATCGGCTGACGCAGGCGCGCAGATCAGCAAAGCCGCGCCCACGCTTACACCCTCTTTTTCCGCAATCCAGCACGCATTGCGCGTGGGATCGGGCGCCGTCAGGAAATCCGCGACGACCTTCGCGGCGCGCATCTCACGAGCCTGCTTCGCAGCCGGGCCGCCGGTCGCGAGCTCGGCTTCGCGTTCGACGATCCAGCCAAAATCACCCGGGCGGGGACCGCGTAGCCGAACGCACGGCGTCTCGAGCGGCAGGGTGAGCAATTTTTCGACGACTTCCATTGATGCCACCAGTTTCGAACTCTCATCCGGCGTCATGGATTCAAGAGCCATCGACACATTGTTGCGCATGCGGGTGCTGGTTGCCGCGAGCGCGCTTTCGCCCGCAAGGGTTAGCGAAACGCGGTGGCTGCGTGCATCGCCGGCAAATGGCGTTCTCCGGATCAACCCGCTGCGTTCGAACTCGTTGAGCATCCGGCTGAGATAGCCCGTGTTGATCTGAAGCGTGCGCGATAGCTCGGCCGCGATCGTCGTACCCGCGTGCATGACCGCGAAAAGCACGCGCCACTCAGTCGGCGACAACGCACTTTGCTCCACGAGTTCGTGTGGCGCCCAGACGTGTTGTGTATAAAACCATTGAAAGCGGCGCACCGCATCCCTCAGACCCTCGCTTGAGTCTCTCCGCATTTTTTGCCTCGTTCCATGTATTCACGCGTCGCGCCGATTTCCCCGGCGATTCGATCGGAATCATTGTGCCGAAAAATAGGATGGCCGTGCGATCCTTGCGTGATACGGCAACTTGCATAGACGTTCGGACGACTATAGTGTGTAGACCAACTGCATTAAAGTGGGCTGTATCCAAGGGTTAGTACTAGTGCAAATCCAAACATGAAACAACAAAATTTTTTATTTAACCTATTGATAATTAACAAGTTTAACGAACTCTGGAAAAATGATTTCGTAAATTGACTGGTATTATTTTGGTTATATAATGGGCTCGCTGATTTAACGGTTACTTCGACAAATCCTATGCAGAATCTGCATACAAGTCATCGTAGAAATTGATCAAAAAGCGTCAATTAAAGTGTCGTTGATCCGGTGGATGGAAGCTTGATCTTCGTCGGCTGAGATGACGCGAAAGATGTCCATAAAAACAATCCGGGGCAAGAAACGCCGTTGCTGGAAACGCCAGATTTGACGTGTTGTGTCGCTGGCAATGCCAGCCTGCTCGCAGCGGGCGCGGCGGCGGTTCGAGCCTTATCACGCGTTGAGCGCCGCCAGCTGGCACTTCTGTGCGAGCGCCCGCGAGCGCGGCCAAGGCGCGTCATGCTGTACGTTTCACGAGAGAGATTCATGCTGAAAGGAAACATCCTGACGACCGACGGCTGGATACACGGCTCGATCGCGTTCGAGAACGGCCGGGTGACGGCGCTTGAAGGAGCGCGCGTGGACCCGAGGACGAATGACGCTCCGTACATCCTGCCGGGTTTTATCGACTGTCACGTGCATGGCGGTGGGGGCGCCGACATCATGGAAGGCGGCGACGCCGCGGCTACCGTTGCGCGCGAACACGCGAAACACGGCACGACCAGCATGCTCGCCACCACCATGACCGCACCCCGCGACGAATTGATGGCGGTGGTTGCCGGCCTGGGTGAACAGGCCATTCGCCGGGCGCCCGGTGGCGCGCGCGTTCTGGGCGTGCACCTTGAGGGCCCGTACATCAATCCCGGAAAGCTCGGCGCGCAGCCCGATGCCGCCGCCGTCGCCGTGCGCGACGAAGTGTTGAAGTATCTTTCGCTCGCGCCTATCCGCGTGGTGACCATTGCCCCTGAAATCTCCGGCCACATTGAAGTGATCCAGGAAATGGCGGCGCGCGGCGTACGGGTGCAACTGGGCCATTCGCTCGGCACATACGACGACGCGGTCAACGCCCTCAAACACGGCGCGCGTGGTTTCACGCATTTGTTCAACGCCATGTCGCCGTTGCATCATCGCGATCCCGGCATGGTGGGCGCCGCGCTCGCACATGCCGAGTACGCCGAACTCATTCCCGATCTTCTCCATGTGCATCCCGGCGCAATTCGCGCCGCGCTGCGCGCCATTCCGCGCTTGTACGTCGTCACGGACAGCACGTCGGCATCCGGCATGCCCGATGGCGAATATCGCCTGGGCAGCCAGCACGTGACCAAGTGCATGGGCGGCGTGCGTCTCGCCGACGGCACGCTCGCGGGCAGCACGCTGACGATGGATCAGGCGCTGCGCAATCTTGTTTCCATCGGCTTGCCAATGGAAGACGTTTCCAATCGCCTGTCACGCTACGCCGCCGACTATCTCGGGCTCGAGGACCGGGGCCGGATTGCGCGTGGCGCGTGGGCGGACCTCGTCGTGTTCGACCGTGAACTGGCGTTGACAGCAACTTATGTAGAAGGTGAATCAATTGTCGAATATGCTTGATGAAGCGCTGGCATCCGCCGACGTGGTGGTTGCCCAGCTTGCCGATACATCCCACATAGAAGCGCTCGCCGCGCGGCTCGCCGAAGAGCCGCGGCACGTTGCGCTGACGGTGGCGCGCGGTTCCTCGGACCACGCGGCCAGTTACTTCGCAGGCCTGACCATGAGCCGCATTGGCGTGCCGGTCGCCTCGTTGCCCATGTCGGTCGCAACCCTGCAGCAAGCGCCTTTGCGTGTGAAGGGCCAACTGGCCGTGGCGTTCTCGCAGTCGGGCAAGAGCCCGGATCTGATTGGCACCATGCAGGCTTTGCGCGACGCCGGCGCACTGACCGTGGCCGCCGTGAATGCGCCCGGCTCGCCGCTCGCCGAAGCATGCGAGTGGAATCTGCCGCTGCTGGCCGGGCCGGAGTTGTCGGTGGCGGCGACCAAGAGCTATATCGCGATGTTGTCGCTGTCGGCCATTGTCATTGCGCATGTGCAGAAAGATGCCGAGTTGCTCAACGCGCTCAAGTCGTTGCCCGACGCCTTGCGCGCCGCCGGCAAGCTCGACTGGTCTCATGCCGTCAGCGAGCTCAGGGACGTCGAGAGCATGTTCGTGATCGGTCGTGGGCTCGGTCTTGCGATCGCTCAGGAAGCGGCGCTCAAGCTGAAGGAAACATCGGGCATTCAAGCCGAAGCGTTCTCCAGCGCGGAAGTCCGGCATGGCCCAATGGAGCTCATCGGCGAAAACTATCCGCTGCTCGTATTCGCGCCGCGCGGACCGGAGCAGGCTGGCTTGATCCAGCTTGCCCGCGACATGCGCGCCCGCGGCGCACGCGTGCTGCTCGCCGCGCCCGCCGATATTCCCGAAGCCACCTTGCCGCTCGTCGAGACCGCACATTTCGCGCTCGATCCCATCGCGGCGATCCTGTCTTTTTATGTGATGGCCGAAGGCCTGGCTGCCGCGCGCGGGCGCAATCCCGACGCGCCGCGCCATCTGGCCAAAGTCACCGAAACCCGTTAATCGAGAGTAATCCGATGCGCCGTGCCGAGGAGTCCCTGTTGAATCATTCCCCTGAAAACCAGAGCGATTTTGTATTGCTCGCGCCGCTTACCGGGCCAATGGTGCCACTCGTTGAGGTGCCGGATCCCGTATTCGCCGACGGCATGTTCGGCGACGGCATTGGCATCGATCCGCTCGCGGGCGTGATGGTCGCGCCGTGCGACGGCGTCATCACGCACCTCGCGCGTACGCACCACGCGGTGACGTTGCGTACGGCACAGGGTGCGGAAATCCTGGTGCACATCGGTATCGATACGGTGGAACTGGCGGGTAAAGGTTTTACGCCGAAGGTCGAGCAAGGCGCGAGCGTGCGCGCAGGCGACGTACTGATCGAGTTCGATGCCGACTACGTTGCGCAGCATGCGCCAAGTCTCGTCTCGGTGATCGCCGTGGCGAACAGCGATGCGTTCGAGGTGGTCAGCCGCGCCGGGCGCGGCATGTTGCGGGCGGGCGAAAGCCAGTTGCTGGTGTTGCGCGGCAAGGATGGTGTAAAAGCCGACGCAGCGCGCAGCACGTCGAACGTCACAGAAGAAGCGCGCCGCAGCGTCACGCTCGGCCAGTCGGGCGGCTTGCATGCGCGGCCGGCCGCGCGCGCCCGCGAAGCGGCGCGCGGTTTCGACGCCAAGGTCGAAGTGCGTTTCAATGGCCGCAAGGCGCCCATAGAAAGCGTGGTCGGCTTGCTCGGGCTCGGCGCGGGAGAAGGCGCGACCGTCGAGTTGCTTGGCGTGGGCGCTCAAGCTGCCGCTGCGGTGGAAGCGGTCGCGGCAGAGTTGCTGCGCGAAGCGCATGGCGAAGTGGAAGAGAAGCCGGCGCGCACGCGTTCGCCAGCGCCGGTTGCCATTGCGCGCGACACAGGAACGCCGCTCGATCCGAATACGCTTGCGGGCGTATGTGCATCGGCGGGGATTGCGGTTGGCAAGCTGGTCCGCTGGGACGACAACGACATCACGCCGCCCGAACAGGCAACGGGCACATCGGCGGCGGAAAGCCGGCTGCTGGACAAGGCAATTGCCGCCATCGACGCAGAACTCGGCGAGACCGTGCGCACCGCTTCGCAGCGCGGCGCGGTGGGCGAGGCGGGTATTTTCGCGGTGCATCGCGTGCTGCTTGAAGACCCAACGCTGCTCGACGCAGCCCGCGACCTGATCAGCCTCGGCAAGAGCGCCGGGTTTGCATGGCGCGAAGCAATCCGCGCGCAGATCGTGCTGTTGTCGAACGTTGAAGATGCGTTGCTGGCGGAGCGCGCCGCGGATCTGCGCGATATCGAAAAACGCGTGTTGCGCGCGCTTGGACTCACGAACACGGCCGCGCGCCAGTTGCCCGACGAAGCCGTCCTCGCCGCCGACGAATTCACGCCGTCGGATCTTTCATCGCTGGATCGCACGCGCGTGACGGCGCTCGTCATGGCGCGAGGCGGCGCGACCTCGCACGCGGCGATCATCGCGCGGCAGATCGGCATTCCGGCGCTGGTTGCCGTGGGCGATGCATTGCACGCAATCCCCGATGGCACGCAAGTCGTGGTCGACGCATCGGCGGGCCGTCTGGAATACGCGCCAACCGCACTCGATGTGGAACGCGCGCGCCTCGAGCGCCAGCGCCTGGCGGGCGTGCGCGAGGTGAACCGGCAGACGTCGCAGGAAGCGGCCGCCACGAGCGACGGCCGGACCATTGAAGTCGCGGCGAACATTGCGACCATCGACGACGCGAAGATCGCCGTTGAAAATGGCGCCGATGCCGTTGGCCTGCTGCGTACAGAACTCTTGTTCATTCATCGTCAGTCGGCGCCGAGCGCGGCCGAACATGAGGAAAGCTATCAATCGATTGTCGGCGCGCTAAGCGGACGCACGGCCATCATCCGCACGCTCGACGTAGGCGCCGACAAGGAAGTCGATTACCTGACGCTGCCGCCGGAAACCAACCCGGCGCTGGGCTTGCGCGGCATCCGCCTCGCGCAGGTGCGCCCCGATCTGCTCGACGACCAGTTGCGTGGTCTGCTCGCCGTGAAACCGTTCGGCACGGTGCGCATCCTGTTGCCCATGGTGACCGACTCGGGCGAGCTCGTGCGCTTGAGAAAGCGTATCGATGAACTCGCGGCCGAGATCGGCCGTACCGATCCCATTCAGGTCGGCGTGATGATCGAAGTGCCATCGGCCGCGCTCTTGGCCGATCAGCTCGCGCAACACGCGGATTTCCTGTCCATCGGCACGAACGACCTGACGCAATACACGCTCGCCATGGACCGCTGCCAGGCAGATCTCGCGGCTCAGGCCGACGGCCTGCATCCTGCGGTCCTGCGCCTCATCAAGGCGGCGACGGACGGCGCGGCGAAGCACGGCAAGTGGGTCGGCGTGTGCGGCGCGCTCGGCGGCGACCCGGTCGCGGTGCCGTTGCTCGTGGGCCTCGGCGTGACGGAATTATCGGTGGATCCGGTTTCGGTCCCCGGCATCAAGGCGCTCGTGCGCAAACTCGATTACCCACTGTGCCGCCAGCGCGCGCTCGATGCATTGGCGCTCGAATCGGCACAGGCAGTAAGAGCAGCAAGCCGCGAAATCTGGCCGCTGGACTAACACGTCCTTCCGGCGGCCAGCCTTCGCGTTCATTAGTAAAAAGAATCGATCGACACCACGTTTCACCTCACGATCAACGACAAGACACTTTTCTTTGGAGAATTCGATGGACGCCAACCCGTTTGCAAAAATGCAGCGACTCGGCCGCGCGCTGATGCTGCCGATTGCGGTGCTTCCGGTGGCCGGGCTGCTATTGCGCCTTGGTCAGCCGGATGTCTTCAACATCAAGATGATCGCCGATGCAGGCGACACCATCTTCACCAACCTGCCGCTCTTGTTCGCCATTGGCGTGGCAGTGGGTTTCGCGAAGGACAACAACGGTACGGCCGGCCTGGCTGGCGCGATCGGTTACCTGATCGAAATCGCGGTGATGAAGGACATCAACGACAAGCTCAATATGGGCGTGCTGTCGGGGATCGTTGCGGGTTGCGTGGCCGGGTATCTCTACAACCGGTACAAGGACATCAAGCTGCCTGAGTACCTCGCGTTCTTCGGAGGGAAACGCTTCGTGCCGATTGTCACGGGGGTGGCGTGTCTCGTGCTCGGCATTGTCTTTGGCTATATCTGGACGCCCATTCAGGCGGCTATCGATGCAGCCGGCGGCTGGCTGACGGGTGCGGGCGCTATTGGCGTGTTCGTGTTCGGCGTGCTGAACCGGATCCTGCTGGTAACGGGCCTGCACCACATCATCAACTCGCTTGCGTGGTTCGTGTTCGGCTCGTACACGCCAACGGGCGGCGGCGCAGCGGTGACGGGCGATCTGCATCGCTTCTTCGCCGGCGATAAAACCGCTGGCGGCTTCATGACGGGCTTCTTCCCGATCATGATGTTCGGCCTGCCGGCAGCGTGTCTCGCCATGTTCCATGAGGCGCCGAAGGAACGTCGCGCCGTTGTGGGCGGCTTGCTGTTCTCCATGGCGCTCACCGCATTCCTGACGGGCGTGACCGAGCCGATCGAGTACAGCTTCATGTTCCTCGCGCCGGTGCTGTATGCCATCCACGCCGTGCTCACGGGTTTGTCGCTCGCAATCTGCTCGGCCTTGGGCATTCACCTTGGCTTCACGTTCTCGGCTGGCGCAATCGACTATGTGCTGAACTACGGTCTTTCGCAGCGCGGCTGGTTGGCCATTCCAATCGGCCTGGTCTACGGCCTGGTCTATTACGGCCTGTTCCGCTTCTTCATCCGAAAGTTCAACATGGCGACGCCGGGTCGCGAGCCCGCAACGACCGACGCCGAAGTGGAATCGTTCGATAACACCGGCTTCGTTTCGCCGACGGCGGGCGCAAGCGTGCCGCGCGCAGTGCGTTACATCGCAGCCTTGGGAGGCGCGTCGAACCTGACGCTCGTCGATGCCTGCACGACCCGTCTGCGTCTTTCCGTGGTGGATGCAGAGAAGGTTTCGGAGCCGCAATTGAAGGCGATTGGCGCACGCGGCGTGTTGAAGCGCGGCGCGACGAACGTGCAGGTGATCATTGGACCGGAAGCCGATCTCATCTCCGATGAAATTCGTACCGAACTCGAACGTTCGTCGACACGCGGCGCGACGCCGGCCTCGTCCACACCCGCTGCGGCTGTTCCGGTGGCGGCAGTTCCTGTCGGCGAACAAGGCCCGCTCGATCCGGACCCCGTGCGCTGGCTCGCGGTGTTCGGCGGCGCGACGAACGTCGCTTCACTCGACGCCGTTGCTACCACGCGTTTGCGTGTGGTCGTGCGCGATCCGTCGTCGGTTGATCGTCAACGCTTGTCGGCGCTCGACGTGGCATGGGTTTCCGCCGATACGTTTCACATTGTTGTAGGTAACGCGGCTCCGCGTTACGCGGCCACGCTGGCTAAGCGTCTTTCTCCTGGCAATGGAGCTTCGCCGCTGCCGGCGTGATGTCATTGGAATGTCCGGCGATTGATACATAGGCGTATTAATCGTGTATTAATCGCCGAATATGTAAATCTGTGCGCACGGTCAGTGCGCACGTTTCATTTTTCCTCGGATTACTTTCAGACCCGGCATGGCGAAAGCCATGATCCGGGTCTATTATATTTCAGCCACAAAGCCAGTTTTTCAGCGGATTATTTAAAAAAGTTGGCACGCTGCTTTTCATGAATCAAAAAAATTAGAAACCCTGCTGGTGATTCAGATTGAGAAAAAATCAGTTTACCTGATCGATAAATCAATAAAACACGATTCGATTTGCGTTCCAATTCCTGTCAGGAGTCATTCATGAGATTAAAGACCGCTATTTGGATAATGCTGATGTTTATAGCCGGAGTTGCTCACGCTAATCAGTTCAACGCGCAGTGTGCTTACTCACATACTCTGCCAGACGATTCCATTGTGCATCCCGGCAAGCCGGGGCAAGCCATGATGCATGATTTTTTCGGAAATTCAAATACTGACGCCTACAGCACTTACGATTCATTAAACAGCAACAAGGTCATTACATGCGACACAGCCGCGGATCGCTCGGCATATTGGGCGCCGCAGTTGAAACGTGCGTCGGGTATTATCGCGCCCATGTACCAAAAGACGTACTACAAGAATGACCAGCCGGTCGCCGCTTTCCCTGTCCAACCCATTCCAGCAGGACTGGAAATGCTGGCAGGCGATCACATGGGTACGGTGCCGAATCCACATATCAACTTTCTGTGCGCCGGCAGCGGCAACTACACGACAACCATGCCGCAGCGCTGCCCACCCGCCAGCGGCGCCACCACTTCGCAATTCAACATCTCCGTGCATTTTCCGGACTGCTGGGACGGGAAAACCTTGGTACCCGTTCTGGGAGCAAATCAGGCTCAGAAGATGCAAAGCCTTATGCGCGCGGCAAACGGCGCGCTTAATGTAGCGTATAGGAACAGCGACGGCACCTGCCCGGCCGGGTATCCGGTGAAGATTCCAGAACTGCAGATGAACATTGCGTATGACCTCGGTAGTGATCCGGACCTGTCCACCGCGCAGCTTTCGCTTGATCCGATATTGCAAAACGGTCAATGGGTTCCGCAATGGGGAAGCATGTACACCGCACATGGAGATTTTGTGAACGCATGGCACGTGGAGACCATGCAATACTTAGTGGACACATGCATGAACAAAGGAGGGACGTCGGGCGGTCTTCCAGGCGCAACCTGTGACAAAAGTATTCCAGTCTATTATTCAGCGACTGCTGCGAACGTGCAAATGGATGTTAATGGCACCATTAGCCCGACCAGTACGACTTTGGTTTCGGCACCTGGCGACCTTATCTTCATGAAATTTCCCATGCCGGAAAACCTAGATGACTATCCGTACGTCGGCTCTTATCTCCAGACCCTGGGTGGAAACGTAACCGATTCGACCGCGGTTTCCCTCTGGATCTATAGCGCAACCCCGAATTGGGACGATGCATCAAACCCGCCAAACGCCTCTGCATGCAGTACGAGCGATTACATCGGGAAGATCTACGCCGATAACGTCCAGCAAGTGCGCAACAACGATATCAGCGCCTACATAGCGTCGCAAAAACAGGCGGGCGCAAAGCAGATTGCCGTCTGCATCCGCAATTCGACGTCAAAGACCTTTCAATTCTCGTCGCGTCTGGGTATCTGGGCACCGGGGTTATATTTGAAGTAATTATCTTTTGATTAAAAAAAGGCCTGCGGAGTGCAGGCCTTTTATTCTATAAAACCTGCTTTTTATTCTCAGTAACGATGAAAGGTGTCATGTAGTTAACAACTATCTGCGGCAACAAGACGCATCAAATAAAAACAAAATATTTTTCGAGAAATTTCGATTAAGCAAGCTCTTGAAATCGCGATAACCTTCTCCCGAGACCGATAAAAGGTCTAAACGTAATATCTCAAAAACGTTTAAATTGGGCAAGGTATGAAACACAAATCCGGGTCGGGGTTTTGCAAGCGGTTAGCAATTTTCCCTGCTCTCCTTCTCTCAGGTTGCGGCGGCCAGATGGATCTTCTCGATCCAAAGGGCAGTATCGGACTGGCTGAGAAAAATCTTATTCTGACGTCCACGTACGCCATGTTGATCGTGGTCGTGCCGGTTATTTTCCTCACGCTTTTATTCGCGTGGAAATATAGGCAGTCGAATACATCGGCTGAGTATTTGCCGAAGTGGGCGCACTCCACAAAAATCGAGATCGTGGTGTGGCTTGTGCCTGCCATGATTATTCTTTATCTCGGTATTCTGACCTATAAAAGCACGCACGCGCTCGATCCGTATAAGCCCATTCAGTCGGACGTCAAGCCGATCAATGTCGAAGTTGTCGCGCTCGACTGGAAATGGCTCTTTATCTACCCGGATCTTGGTATTGCCACGGTCAACCAGATCCAGTTTCCCGTCGGCACGCCAGTGAGTTTCAAGATCACGTCGGATTCGGTGATGAATTCGTTTTTCATCCCGCAATTGGGTGGCCAGATCTACGCAATGGCGGGCATGCAAACCAAGCTGCACCTGATTGCCGACCACGCCGGGGACTATGCCGGGTTGTCCGCGAACTTTAGCGGTCAAGGTTTTTCGGACATGAAATTCCGCGCTATTGCGACCACGCCCGAAGAGTTCGCGGCCTGGGTGAAGAAGGTGAAAGCGTCGCCGAGCCAGCTTGACGGCATGAATTACGCGGCCGTTGCCTCGCCGACCGAAAAGCATCCGGTCCAGTACTTCTCGAAGGTCGACGCGAATCTGTTCCAGACCATCGTCGCGAAATACAACAACGGGCATGCTCGCAACATACCCGACCCCATCTGCCGTACGAAGGGATAAGCCATGTTTGGAAATTTGTTGGGAAAACTAACGCTGGCGGACATACCGTTCGACCAGCCCATCATCATGGGCGCGGCAGCGTTCATGGCGCTCATTGTGGTGGCCGTGGTCTTCGGGCTGACGTGGTTCAGGAAGTGGGGCTATTTGTGGAGTGAATGGTTGACATCGGTCGATCACAAGAAGATCGGCGTCATGTACATCGTCGTAGCGGTGCTCATGCTGCTGCGTGGCTTTGTCGATGCCCTGATGATGCGCACTCAACTCGCGCTCGCGTATAACGGGCCAGGATTCCTGCCGCCCGAGCACTACAACCAGATCTTCACCGCGCACGGCGTCATCATGATTTTCTTCATGGCGATGGCCTTCATGATCGGCCTGATGAACATTGTCGTGCCGCTGCAAATCGGCGCGCGCGATGTCGCGTTTCCGTTCATCAACTCGCTTAGTTTCTGGATGACCGCGGTCGCAGCGATTCTGATCAACATCTCGCTGGTGATCGGGGATTTTGCACAAACCGGCTGGCTTGCTTATCCGCCGTTGTCGGAATTGCAGTTCAGTCCGGGAGTGGGTGTTGATTACTATTTGTGGAGCTTGCAGCTTTCCGGCATAGGAACGTTGCTCACTGCCGTCAACTTCTTCGTCACGATTGTGAAGATGCGCGCGCCCGGCATGACGTACATGAAGATGCCTGTGTTCACGTGGACGTCGCTGTGCTCGAACGTGCTGATTCTCGCCACGTTCCCGATCCTCACTGCAACGCTTGCATTGCTCGCGCTCGACCGTTATCTGGGCATGCATTTCTTCACGAACGACGCGGGCGGCAACGCCATGCTATATCTGAATTTGATCTGGGCGTGGGGGCATCCGGAGGTGTATATCCTCGTGCTGCCGGCGTTTGGCATCTATTCCGAAGTTGTCGCCACCTTCGCCAAGAAGCCACTGTTCGGCTACAAGACGATGGTCTACGCGACCTGCTCGATCATGGTGCTGTCGTTGCTCGTCTGGCTGCATCACTTCTTCACCATGGGTTCCGGCGCGAACGTGAATGCGTTCTTCGGGATCATGACCATGGTCATTGCCATACCGACCGGTGTAAAGATCTTCAACTGGCTGTTCACTATCTATAAGGGACGGCTGGAATTTTCATCGCCTGTGCTGTGGACAATTGGATTCATGGTCACGTTCACGGTTGGCGGCATGACGGGTGTTCTGCTTGCTGTGCCGGGCGCTGACTTTGTGCTGCATAACAGCTTGTTCCTGATCGCTCACTTCCATAACGCGATTATTGGCGGCGTGGTGTTCGGATATCTCGCCGGTTTCACTTACTGGTTCCCGAAGGCGTTCGGTTTCAAGCTGAACGAAACGCTCGGCAAGTGCGCGTTCTGGTGCTGGTTCGTGGGTTTCTGGACTGCTTTCATGCCGCTGTACGTGCTCGGCTTCATGGGTGCGACGCGCCGCATGAATCATTACGACACGCCGGGCTGGCAGCCGTATATGGTCGTTGCGCTGATCGGCGCCCTGATTATCCTCGTAGGCGTGTTGTTCCAGGTTGCTCAGGTCGTTGTCAGTGTGGTGAAGCGTAATTCGCCTGCGTACAAGGACGTTACGGGCGATCCGTGGAACGGCCGCACGCTCGAATGGGCAACCAGCTCGCCGCCGCCGGTTTATAACTTTGCGGTCTTGCCGGTAGTGCACGATCTCGACGCCTTCGCTCACATGAAGGAACGAGGCCGCACGCGCCATGCGCGCGAGGATTATCGAGACATCCACATGCCGCGCAACACCAGCGCTGGCCTGGTCATCGCCTTGTTCAGCCTGGCGGTTGGTTTCGCGCTGGTCTGGCATATCTGGTGGCTCGCCATGGCCGGATTGCTGGGCGTGATCGTCACGCTGATCATGCGCAGCTACGACAACGACATCGACTACTTCATTCCGGCTGCGACCGTTGCCGGAATGGACGGCTCGCCGGTGCAAACACGCACCCGCGACCTGCAGGAGGCACTGTAATGCTGACTAAAATCATTCCGCACGGTATGCCGGAATCCCACGACGACCACGGTTCATCGAATACGGTGCTTGGGTTCTGGGTGTACCTGATGACCGATTGCATCATCTTCGCGTCATTGTTCGCCGTGTTCGCCGTCATGGGGAACCAGTTCGCGGCAGGTCCTTCAGGCAAGGAGGTGTTCGAACTGCCCGGCGTCATGCTGGAAACCGCTATCCTGCTGTTCAGCAGCATTACGTTCGGCTTCGGCATGCTGGCCGCGTATAAAGGCAAGTCGACCGCGCTGCTCGCGTGGCTCGGCGTCACGTTCCTGCTTGGCGCGGCTTTTATCGGGCTGGAGATCCATGAGTTTCAACTTCTGATCCAGCAAGGGTACGGTCCGGGAACCAGCGCGTTCTTGTCGGCGTTCTTCACCCTGGTGGGAACGCACGGCCTGCACGTCACGGCTGGCCTGATCTGGATGGCGGTGCTTGCCGTGCAGGTTATCGGCAACAAGAAAGTCACTCAACGCGATCTGACGCGCCTCGCGTGCCTCAGCCTCTTTTGGCACTTCCTGGACATCGTCTGGATCTGCGTCTTTACCTTTGTTTATCTGACGAGCGTCGTATAAATGGCACACGCACATTCAATCGATACCGGCGCGGGCCACGGCAGCGTGCGCTCGTATGTCATCGGCTTTGTCCTCTCCGTCGTGCTGACGGCCGCAGCGTTCGGGCTGGTCATGCAACAGTCGCTTGGGCAAACCGACACGATCATCGCGATTGCGGTGCTCGCATTCATCCAGGTCCTCGTGCACCTCGTGTTCTTCCTGCACATGAACACGTCGTCATCGCAGCGCTGGAACGTCGTCGCATTCGGATTCACCATGCTGGTGGCGGTGATTGTGATTGGCGGGACGTTGTGGGTGATGCATAACGTCGGCCACCACATGATGTCGCGCTAAGCCTCAAGCGCTTTTAGCTGTATCAGGACGGCGCCCGGAGGAAACTCCGGGCGCCGTTCCTTTTGATACAAAAGCAAGGAGCAAGGCGTCCCGTGCAGGCAAAAAAATGCCCGCCGTCTTGCGACGGCGGGCATTGCCATTTTCTCTGGCGAGCGCTTACGCGTATTCGTGCAGCGCCGAGCGCATCTTCTTCATTGCGCTGGCTTCGATCTGACGAATCCGCTCAGCCGATACACCAAATTCGTCGGCGAGTTCATGCAGCGTCTTGCCGCCCGAGCCGTCGTCGTCCACTTCGAGCCAGCGCGCCTGAACGATCCGGCGGCTGCGTTCATCGAGCGATTCGAGCGCGGTGGACAATCCTTCGCTTTGCAGCTTGTCGAACTGACGCGATGCCAGCACGTTAGTCGGCTCGTTATGCGAATCCGCCAGATAAGCAATCGGCGCGTACGACTCTTCGCCGTCGTCAATCTGGCCTTCCAGCGCAATATCGCCGCCGGAAAGACGCGTTTCCATCTCCGAGACTTCCTCGCGCTTCACATTCAGTTCTTTCGCAAGGCTATCGACTTCACCCGGCGTGAACGCATTGTGTCCAGTCTTATGGCTGCGCAGGTTGAAGAACAGCTTGCGCTGCGCCTTCGTGGTCGCAACCTTCACCGTGCGCCAGTTGCGCAGGATGTATTCGTGAATCTCGGCCTTGATCCAGTGCATGGCGTACGAAACCAGCCGCACGTTTTGCTGCGGGTCGAAACGCTTCACAGCCTTCATCAGGCCAATATTGCCTTCCTGAATCAGGTCAGCGTGCGGCAGGCCGTAGCCCAGATAGTTACGGGCAATTGAAACGACCAGGCGCAAGTGCGACAGCACGAGCTGGCGAGCCGCGTCGAGGTTGTCGTTCTCGCGAAATTCAGTGGCGTACTGACGTTCTTCCGACGGCGTAAGCATCGGAATCCGGTTGACAGCCGAAATGTAGGCGTCGATGTTGCCGATCTGACCAGTCAACATGGACGACTGCGCAAACGTCAGCGCACCTGCCGAAGCGGCCTTGGCCGACGCCGAGTGTCCAGTATTCGGAAGGGTTATCGCATTGGTCACGCTTGTCTGCTCCTTATCAACAAAAAACCCGATGAAAACCGGGTCCAGCCATGATATTAGCACTCTGCTATTTCGAGTGCTAAAGATTAGAGGGCCGATATGTGCGGGAGTTCCCTAAAAGCTATTAGAACTTGTACTCCAATAGGTAGTAAGTGCTTTCCCGAACCAATTCCTGGGATTTCGCGAAGAGAAACGAGTTCCTTGTCAATTTTACCGAAAGAAACCTGCAAGTCTGCGCACGATTTACTTCTCAAATCCCTTTTCGATGAAACTTAATTCCGTCTTTCCAACAATCCGCAGAACTGTTCTGAGCTTTTTTTTAAGACCGTCTCTAAAATGGCGGCGTGCCGTTCCCTGCGGCGAGTGTGTTCGAGAAACCAGCTCCGGAGTAGTTCATGCAAAAGAACAAAAGTGTTTGGCAAAAACGCTCTTTTTACGGCGCAATCCTGGGAGCCCTCGCTCTTGTATCGGCGAGCGCCAAGGCTGACCAGTTCGGCGTGCAAGTTGCCGGCGGTGTCGCTGACCATGATGTCCGCAAGGCGGACGTCGGCGTTGTCTGGGACCCGAACTGGACATGGTGGGAAATTGGCGGGTTCCATTTCACCGTGGTTGGCGAGGCGCACGTGGCCTACTGGGACATTCGCGAGAGCAACGCGTCGCATCCGAATATCTGGGAGTTCGGGTTGACGCCGGTATTCCGTTTCATCAAGAGTTCGGGCTGGTTTCGGCCATACGTGGAGGCGGGCGTTGGCGTGCGGTTGTTATCGCATGTGCGTGAAACGGAGGACCGCACGTTCTCGTCGTCCTTTCAGTTTGCCGATATGGTGGGCGTCGGGGCGCAGTTCGGCGCGCATCAGAACTATCAGGCAGGCTTCCGGTTTCAGCATTTATCCAACGCCGGTATCGAACACCCGAATCCTGGTATAAATTTCAGCCAGATATATTTGCAGTACAACTTCTGACGAGGACCGCATCAGCCGGTTCCTCAAGCGCAAGAGGAACCGACCCATGCCGGCACAATCCACGGATAAGCCCATCGACGCAATACGCGAACTCGAGCGCGGCCGTTTTCGCGCGATGGTCGACGGCGACGGCGAGGTGCTCGACGCGCTGCTGGCGGACAACGCGAGCTATGTCCACACCAACGGCAAGCGCGAGTCGAAGCGGCAGTTTATCGATGCAATCACGGCGGGACGCCGGCGTTACCGGCAAATCGAGATTCAGTCGCAAGACTTGATGCCGGGCGGCCGGGACACGTGGATCGTGCATGGGCGCGCGTTGATCGAGATGGAGTCGAAAAACGGCGCGCTGTTGTTTCCGATTGCGTACACGGCCGTTCATCTTCATGTCGATGGCAACTACAGGTTGCTCGCGATGCAGGCGACGCGCGTGGCGCTGGATTAGCGCCGGTTTGATACTCGCCGGGTTGAGTATCGCGGGGCCGGTGGCAAAAATGCAGCGTCTTGTGGACGCTGCTCGCCGTGCCGGTCCTGAGCGTCACCTGCTGTGCCTTTCGCCGAAGAGGTCAAGCCGCAACTGCTTCGTTTTCCACTGCCTTGCGTCCGGCCCATCGCGCGCGATTTAACGCGCTGATGATTGCATCGCTTACCGCCTGCATCGCGTTTGCATGCACGGCCACGCCAAAACGGGCGACTTGATCGCCGATCCGGCAACCGACAAACACAGCCGTTTCTCCCTTCGCGGTGACCGCCGTTTCGAACGAGGTCACATCGATCGGGCAGCCCGCTATCTCGGCAAATGCCGCGCCGACGGCCTGCGCATGGGCCTCGTCCGCCGTTTTCGAAACGGGAAGCGCCACATGACGGCCGTTGAAGTGGACCGCGGACGCATCGGCGCGTGACGCCGGTCCTTGCGCGTCGAAGTATTCGCGCTTGAAGAGCGTGCAAATGACGTCGCCGGACACTTCTTCGCCGGATGAATCGGCGACTTTCTGGACAGCGTGACTGAACTCGATTTGCACCCGCCGCGGCGGCGTGAAGCCCAGGCCGCGTTCAATGAGATACGTCGCGCCGCCTTTTCCCGACTGGCTATTCACGCGGATCACGGCGTCATAGCTGCGGCCGAGATCGGCGGGATCGATGGGGAGGTACGGCACATCCCACACCGTACCCGCTTCGCGCTGCGCAAAACCCTTGCGGATCGCGTCCTGATGCGAACCCGAGAACGCGGTAAACACGAGATCCCCCGCATACGGATGACGCGGATGCACGGCGATCTGATTACAGCGTTCCACGACGCGCCGCACGCCATCGATATCCGAAAAATCCAGGCCCGGATCAATACCTTGCGTGTACAAATTCATGGCGAGCGTCACGAGATCCACGTTGCCGGTACGCTCGCCGTTGCCGAAAAGGCAGCCTTCCACGCGATCGGCGCCCGCAAGGATCGCGAGTTCCGCTGCGGCGACCGCCGTTCCGCGATCGTTATGCGGATGCACCGAAAGCACGATGCTGTCGCGAAACCCCATGTTGCGGTCCATCCATTCGACCTGATCGGCGAACACGTTGGGCATGGCGGCTTCGACCGTGGCGGGCAAGTTCACGATCATCTTGTGAGCGGGCGTCGGGCGCCACATTTGCGCGACGGCGTCGCAGACTTCGCGGGAAAACGAAAGCTCCGTCATGCTGAACGTTTCCGGCGAATACTGGTACGTCCAGTGCGTCGCGGGGCGCGCGGCGGCGCATTCCTTGATGATTCGCGTGCCTTCCACCGCCAGCGCTTTGGTTTGTTCCTTCGTCATCCCGAACACGATCTTCCTGAACGACGGCGATATCGCGTTGTAAAGATGCACGATCACTCGCGCCGCGCCTTCCACAGCTTCGAACGTCCTCTCGATGAGATCCCGGCGCGATTGCACGAGCACTTCAATGGTGACATCGGCGGGAATGCGGTTTTCCGTGATGAGCTTGCGCACGAAGTCGAAATCCGTCTGCGATGCCGACGGAAAACCCACTTCGATTTCCTTGAAACCCACCGCCACGAGCATCTCGAAGAATTCGAGCTTGGCGTCGATGCTCATCGGGTCGATCAGCGCCTGATTGCCGTCGCGAAGATCGGTGCTCATCCAGATGGGCGCGCGTTCAATCGTGCGGTTCGGCCACTGGCGTCCTTTGAGCGTGACTTGGGGAAAAGGGCGGTATTTCTCGGAAGGGTTGCGCATCATCATCGTGGGCCTCGGCTGAACGCGTTGTAAGCGTGAAAGCGCAATCGTTGCGAGGCGGGCGCGCTGCCGGCGGCTTGCCAGCAACAGTCCCATGTGCGCTGCGCGAGTTCGCATTTTTCCTGGGCGTGGATGACGCCGGTGACAAACGTGAACGATGCAAATGCAGCGTGCATGTGTTCCTCGCGATTTCGTGGCCGTGGATGAACGGACGAAACCAGACGACTACGGGTGATAAAAAAAGGGGAGCTACGGAACTGCAGGAGGGACCGCGCATTGGGAATGCGCGGCGCCACGTTTAGCGACTTACGCTAGACGTAGCGATAGGGGCCGCGCTAGGCGACCCTGAGTAATTCGAAGGGAGGGGAACTGGGCAAAGCTCATGTCCGCACATTAGCTGACGGCGCGCGCATTTGTCAACCGTGGGCGGATTTTGGCTGACAAATTTATCGCCTGACGATATCCGCGATCAGTTCTGCCTGACGCGCTAGCGCGGCGGGAATTGGCGCCTCGCCGCGCAGCACGGTTTCGATCCAGCGCGCGGTTGTGGCGGCATCGAGCGATTCGGGCAGCGGCACCGCAGGCGCTTCCGGCGAAGAGCGTTCCGGCGACACCAGCGTTTGCGTGTGACCATCGTGGAACCAGTCGACCTGCACCTGGCGGCGTGTATCGGCGACGGCTTCGCCCTCCGTGCCACGGGCGAGCAGGGCGCCGCCGGCAGCCGCATCGGGATGTTCCGTAAAAAGTCCTGTCAGGCTTTCCCGATATTCCGGGTGCGTGTAGTTCACGAGCCGCAAACCCGGCTGCGCGAACGGCTGCAGAATCTTGACAAGCGTATGCGTTGAATTGCGCACGCCCATGATCCGGCGGATCGCCAGGAGGCGGGCCAATTTCGGCGCGAGCACGGTTATCGGGGCGAACGCGAGGCGTCGCGAAGCGAGGTTGTCTTCGATTTCATCATGTGAAGCTGATGCTTCCACGCCCAGTTCCGCGAAAATCGCGGCACTGGTCACGCGGCCCGGATCGTCGGTCACGCCGTGCACGAGCACCGGCACGCCTTCCCGCGCGAGCAGCAGCGCCAGTAGCGGCGTCAGATTGGGTTGCTTGCGCGCGCCGTTATAACTTGGGATGGAAACCGGGCGCGCGTTGTCGCGGCCATTCTGGATGTGCAGCGGCTCGAACGAGCGGTGGGCGGCAGCGAGCATCGCGGCAAGTTCGGCCGCCGTCTCTCCCTTCACACGATACGCAAGCAATACCGCGCCGAGTTCGAGATCGGAGACGCGGTTGTCGAGCATCGCTTCGTAGAGGGCGTACGTGTCCTCGCGGGTCAGCGCGCGCGCGCCGTTGGGCCCACGGCCGATTTCCTTGATAAAACGGGCGCAGGGGAAGGCAGCAGAGTCGGTCATCGAATGGTCCGGGCAGCCGTCTCGCACAAGTGTCTTCATCTCCACTCAGGTTGTGCATGTCGGCCGCTTCAATTGTGAAATGCGGGAAGCACATTCAGTACCGCATTTGAGGCGGCCTTGCAAGCGAAGGCGGCGCGATCGCCTCACCGCCCAGGCCATTCGGCCGAATCGCGGCTGCACACCGTGCACGTTAAACTTGAGTCCTGGGTAGATAGCCAGATCAAACAGGAGAAAGCGCAATGAGTCATGTTTTTGCCGCGGCGCCCGTGGTTGCGGTGCCTGTAGCCGGTTCCAGCGACACATTCCCCGTTCGCCGGATTTATTGTGTCGGCCGGAATTACGAGGCGCACGCGCGCGAGATGGGCCACGATCCGGATCGTGAGCCGCCATTCTTTTTTGCCAAGCCCGCGGACGCCGTGTTGTATGTCGCGCCCGGTGCAACGGGCGAGTTTCCGTATCCATCGCAATCAAAGAACGTTCACTTCGAGATGGAACTCGTCGCGGCCATAGGCAAGCAGGGCAAGGACATTCCCGCCGATCAAGCGCTCGACCACGTCTACGGTTACGCGCTTGGTCTCGACATGACCCGCCGCGACCTGCAAGCCGAAGCCAAGAAACTCGGCCGTCCATGGGATACAGCGAAAGGCTTTGACCATTCCGCTCCGCTCGGTCCAATTCATCCGGTGAAGGAAGTCGGGCATCTGGAGAAAAGCGCGATCTGGCTCACCGTCAATGGCGAGGAAAAGCAGCGTTCGGATATCTCGCAACTGATCTGGTCGGTGGGCGAGACGATTGCATATTTGTCGACGTTGTTCGAACTGTTCCCCGGCGACCTGATTTTCACGGGCACGCCGGAGGGCGTCGGCGCGATCCAGAAGGGTGATTTGATGAAGGGCGGCGTTGACGGAATCGGCGAGTTCTCCGTGCGCGTGGTCTGAGCATAAAAATGGAGGAGACAGATGAAGCTGTATAGCTATTTTCGAAGCTCGGCCGCGTTTCGCGTGCGCATTGCGCTGAATCTCAAAGGGCTCGATTACGACTATGCGCCGGTTCATCTGCTGCGCGACGGCGGCGAGCAACTGAAGCCCGAGTATCGTGAACTGAATTCGGACGGCATCGTGCCGACGCTCGTGGACGGCGCGGACATACTCACGCAGTCGATTGCGATCATCGAATATCTGGAGGAAACGCATCCGGAGCCGGCGCTGTTGCCGGGGACCGCACTGGATCGTGCGTTCATTCGTTCGGTCGCGCTGCAGGTGGCGTGCGAGATTCATCCCATCGACAACCTGCGTGTGCTCAAGTATCTGAAGCACACGCTGAAGGTTGGCGAGCAGGCCAAGGACGCGTGGTATCGGCATTGGCTGGAAACAGGGTTCAGTTCGCTTGAGAAGCGCCTGGCGAACGATCCGCGCGTGGGCGCGCTGTGTTTTGGCAATATGCCCACGCTCGCCGATCTTTGCCTCGTGCCGCAAGTATTCAACGCGCGGCGTTTCAATATCGATATGAGCCGGTATCCGACAATCGAGCGTATTGCCGATCACGCCGGGCAAATCGATGCGTTCGCGCGCGCCGCGCCCGGGCAGCAACCGGACGCCGAATGACGACAGCAGTTTTCTTATCCGGCGCCGGACTTGGCGCAAGTTTGATTATCGCGATTGGCGCCCAGAACGCATTTGTATTGCGGCAGGGTTTGAAGCGCAGGCACGTGGGCCTGGTCGTCACGATTTGCGCGCTGATCGATGTGTTGCTGATTGGGTTGGGCATTGGCGGAATGGGCGCGCTGATTGCACGTGCGCCCGTGTTGCTCGACGTGATTCGCTGGGCCGGCGCGGTGTTTTTGTTTCTGTACGGCGTGCGGGCGTTTCATGCGGCGTGGAAGGGGCCGGGGCATTTGCAGGCCGAGAACGGCGAGTCCCAGACGGCTTTGAAAGCGGCGTCGACCGTGCTGGCTTTGTCGCTGCTCAATCCGCACGTTTATCTGGATACCGTGGTCTTGCTAGGCGGCATTGGCGCGCGATACGGCTGGCCGGGGAACGCCTGGTTCGCGGCAGGAGCCATGTGTTCGTCGATTATCTGGTTTACCGCGCTTGGATTCGGCGCGCGATTGCTGCGGCCGCTGTTCGAGCAGGATGTCTCGTGGCGCGTGCTCGACGTGATCGTGGGCGTGGTGATGTGGTGGATTGCAGGGGCGTTGATCCTGTCCCGGTGAGTGGGCTTTGCGGCAGGCGTCGTGAAACGCCTGCGGCGTCCGGCTTTAATTTCCCAGCAACGCGTCCGCGAATTCGTCGGCGCTGAACGGCTGCAGGTCTTCCACCTTCTCGCCCACGCCAATGAAATAAACCGGAATCGGACGCTGGCGCGCAATCGCTGCAAGAATGCCGCCCTTCGCCGTGCCATCGAGTTTCGTCACGATCAAACCGGTCAGCCCAAGTGCGTCGTCGAAGGCCTTCACTTGCGCGAGCGCATTCTGACCTGTGTTTGCATCGATTACCAGCAAGACCTCGTGCGGCGCGTCCGGCTGCGCCTTGGCGATCACGCGCTTCACCTTGCGCAGCTCTTCCATCAGGTGAAGCTGCGTGGGCAGACGGCCGGCGGTATCGGCCATCATGACGTCGATTTTTCGCGCCCGCGCTGCGCCGACGGCATCGAAGATCACCGCGGCGGCATCGCCACTTTCCTGCGACAGAACCGTGACGTTGTTCCGCTCGCCCCACACGCGCAGCTGCTCGCGTGCGGCGGCCCGGAACGTGTCGCCGGCGGCCAGCAGCACGGACTGGTCGAAGCGCTGCAAATGCTTGGCCAATTTGCCGATGCTCGTGGTTTTACCCGCGCCGTTCACGCCGGCGATCATCATCACGAGCGGTTGAGCGCGGCCGAGCATCAGCGATTTCTCGAGCGGCCGCAGCAAATCCGCGAGGAGCGAACGGAGCGCGGCCTTGACCTGCATGGAGTCGACAAGACGCTCGGTGCGGACTTTTTCGCGCAGCGCTTCAAGCAGATATTCGGTCGCGTCCATGCCCGCGTCGGACATAAGCAATGCTGTTTCGAGCTCTTCGTAGAGATCGTCATCGATCTTCGCGCCGACGAAAATGCCCGTCAGTCCCGAACTCGTCTTCGACAACCCCGTCTTGAGCCGGGTCAGCCACGAACGTTTCGCGGTTTCCTCCGGTTCAGGCGGCGGCACGATGACGGCAGTTTCCTGCGGCGCGGTCCATTGAGACGCCGTACGCCCTTGCCAGTAGGGTTTGGGTTTTGCGCTCGCAGAGCCGTTCGCCGAATCGCCAGGCGAGTCAATGACCGGCTGAGCCGGCGTAACGGGTGTTGTTGCGTGCTCCAGCGGGGCCTTGACGTCCGCAGCCGGCGCAGCTGGACGCTCCGTCTCCACCGGCTGTGCCGGCGTAACCGGCGTGGTCGCATGCCGGAGTTCTTCTTCGGCTTCGGAATCAACGTCGACGGTGTCTTCGGCCTGATTTTCCTCGGGCGCGTCGGTCGATTTGCCTACTAATCGTTTGAAAAAGCTGAACATGGTCTGCAATGGTGGAAGTGGCGTTTCATCTGTGGCGTTGCAACCGCGTTTTTGACTCGAACGCCCGAAAAAACGCGAGACGATGTGGCCGCCGCGCCGCGAAAACCGCCGAGAGCAGCGGGAAGAACCGGGCGAAAGCGCGAAAACGGGAAAGACGCGTATTTTATCAGCCGGCATCCATTGTAGTAGCTGCGTGGCGGCGGACGCTGGCGTGCGCGGCGATGGCGCTGTGGTAACGTGCGCCCATCAGAGAACGCGATTCATGCTCGCGCTCGCTCTTATTACCGGCCCATGCTCGGCTGAACCGCCTGCCCACTTACGTACGTCCATGTCCCGCTCTTCCATTACCCGATCGCTCACGCGAGATCCCGAACGCAGCCGTGAAAAAACGCGCGATCCCGCGCTGGCAGACCGAGCGTCCAAAGTGCGTGAAGCGCCGCTGTCGCGTGGTGGCAAGGCGCATTCCATCCGTATTATTGGCGGCGACTGGAAGCGCACTCCGCTGCCCGTGCTGAGCCTCGATGGTTTGCGCCCGACCCCGGATCGCGTACGCGAGACCCTTTTCAACTGGCTCGGCCAGTCGCTCGATGGCCGCCGATGCCTCGACCTCTTCGCCGGCAGCGGCGCGCTCGGATTCGAGGCCGCGTCACGTGGCGCCGTGCGTGTATTAATGGTGGAGCGCAGCGGCCGCGCGGTTGCGCAGTTGAAGGCCAACCAGACGCGCCTGGCCGCCAAAAACATCGAAATCATGGAAGCCGACGCGCTGCGGCTCGCGGCAAACCTGCCGTCGAAGTCCTTCGATGTCGTTTTCCTCGATCCTCCTTTCGGCGACACCGCCATGCTCCAGCGCGCGCTCGAGCTCGCCGTGCCGCTGGTATCGGTGAATGGCGTGCTTTACGTGGAATCGGGCGAACCCGTCGATCCTGCGCAAATCCCCGCATTGACGGGATGGGCAATTACCCGCGAAGGCAAAGCCGGCGCGGTCCGCTATCATTTGCTGCAGCGCGAAAATGAGGAATAATGCGCCTTCCAAAACGCCGGCCGAGGGTAGGGGAACATGGGATATCGGCGGAGTTACCGAATCAGCATGACCCTGAACGCTAACGACAGGCTACCGTTAGAAGCACTGTCAAATAGTCTCTAAAGCGCCAGAAAAGTATCAGAAGAGGAGATGCCCATGGTTACAGCCGTTTATCCGGGAACGTTCGATCCGCTCACGCGCGGTCACGAAGACCTTGTGCGACGCGCATCGAGTATTTTCGATACGCTGGTAGTTGGCGTCGCCGATAGCCGCAACAAGAAGCCGTTTTTCAGCCTGCAGGAACGGCTGGACATTGCCGACGAAGTATTGGGGCACTATCCAAACGTGAAAGTGATGAGTTTCAAGGGCCTGCTGAAGGATTTCGTGCGCAAGAACAACGCGCGCGTGATCGTTCGGGGTCTGCGCGCTGTCTCCGACTTCGAATATGAATTCCAGATGGCCGGCATGAACCGGTATCTGTTGCCCGACGTCGAGACCATGTTCATGACGCCCTCGGACCAGTACCAGTTCATTTCGGGCACGATCGTGCGCGAGATCGCGCAGCTTGGCGGCGATGTCAGCAAGTTTGTATTTCCTTCGGTGGAAAAACGCCTGCAGGACAAGGTCGGTCCGATCGCGCCCGACCCCGCGGTGCCCTGAGCGCTTTTTGAGCTCAAGAACTCGCTAACGTCCGTTCGTTTAGAACGCGCGCGATTGAAACCGGCTGAAGCGCCGGACCGACGAAGTAAGGCACGGACCGTTCCCAGCGGAACAGTACGCGCAAACCGATTTCCTGTTTTCAGGACGTTTTGATTGACTCAGGACGTCTGTCCGAAGATTTCCTTCTATCGCTTATGCAATGTCAGCGATTCTTTCTTTTATATGGCGTAGAGACCCGATCCGGCGGACGTCTTCCCTCGCAATATCCTTCTGTTTATCGTTGCGCTTCTGCGATGGCGCGAATGGATCATGTCCGCGGTAGAACCCCAGGCAAACAGAATTGCGTAGGCTTTTGCTGACACGCGTGCGATGCAATCCTTGTCTTGACGACCGAATCCACTTTGCACAATGCCGCCCCTTATGTTCGGTCAGGATGTATCCTCATAGTGAAGCGCAATCAGGCTGGCACATCGTATTTTGATAGATCATGCAGCACTCTAAAACGGCATTGACACAGCCGTCGGCCCTTCGAATTGAAGGCGAATAATTCGCCGGGTGACATTTAGATGATCAGAAAAAAATTACGGTACTTTAAGGCTATCAGTTCAATACTCGCTGTCCCTACCAGTGCAGAGCTAAGCCGATCCCAATTCGAAGCATTCTCGCGCCAGATTCCGCTGTTATATGGTCTACTGATTATCAATACCGTGGCGGTTGCTTACACGCATTTCAGAGTTGCGCCGAACTGGTTGTCCATCTACGCGCCCTTCGCGCTGTGTTCCGTGTGCGGGGCGCGGGTCATACTCTGGCTACGAGCACGCAAGATCGAACTATCCGACGTGGCGATCACCAAAAGATTGCGGAGCACGCTCCAGCTTGTGGTCCTGCTCGGAGCGGTCTTCACCGCCTGGGGTCTTTTGCTTTACCCTTTCGGCGACGCATATGCTAAATGCCATGTCGCATTCTATATATCGATCACTGTCATTGGATGCATCTTTTGCTTGATGCATATGCGCACTGCAGCGCTGTCAATGACGTTTATTGTTCTTACACCCTTCGTGGTGTTCTTTCTCGCCAGCCAGAATGCCGTGCTTATTGCGATTGCGATCAACATGATGCTCGTTGCGGCTGTCATGGTTGTGGTTCTTTTAATCTACTACCGGGATTTTGCCGATTTAATCGAATCGCAGCGGAGCCTCTTAATCAAACATGCGGAAACCGAGCGCCTCAGTGCAGAAAATTTTCAACTCGCCAATCTCGATACCCTGACGAGATTACCCAATCGGCGCCGCTTCTTTTCCGATCTCGACGAACTGCTTTTGACCGCTCAGGAAGCTAAACAGGGTGCTGCTCTCGGCGTTGTCGACTTGAACGGGTTCAAAGCAATAAATGACCTTTACGGGCATCATTTCGGCGACCGATTGCTTGAAGAAGTAGGGCGCCGCCTGGCAATTCTTTCGTCACCGTGCATGAGCGCCGCAAGGGTCGGCGGCGATGAATTCGGGTTGCTGTTCCGGGGCGACGTCAGCGAGGCCAGGCTGCTCGAACTGAGCGATGCCATATGCGCGCTGCTTGAACGTCCCTATGAACTGGCGGAGGGCACGGCGCGTTTGTCGGCGTCATTGGGAATTGCGGTGTTCCCTGATGCAGGCACCACCGCGGTGGAGCTTTCCGAAAGGGCCGATTATGCGTTGCTCTTCGTGAAAGATCGCCGTCGTGGTGGCGTGGCGATTTTTTCCAGCGAGCACGAAACGCAGATCAAGCGACACGCCGAAATAGAGCAAGCCTTGAAGCGGCCGGATTTTGGGCACGAGGTTTCTGTGTTCTTTCAGCCGATTTTCGACGTTTCCTCCAGGCGCATTGTGGCGTTTGAAGCGCTGGCGCGCTGGGACAGTCCGACGCTTGGCGCCATATCGCCCGCAGACTTTTTTGTGGTCGCCGAGCGGACCGATCTCATTTACCCGCTGACTGACGTCTTGCTGCGCAAGGCGCTTGAGGCCGCGGCGACATGGCCATCTCAGGTGGGAATTTCGTTTAATCTTTCCGCTCGCGACGTAAGTTCTGCAGAGGCAGTCGACCGCGTGATTCGCACGGCTCTCGCAAGCGGAGTGGCTCCAAACCGGATCAACTTCGAAGTCACTGAAACTGCGCTTATCCAGAACGTTTCCTGCGCGCAGGAAACACTCGGTGCGCTGAAAAAACTCGGGGTGCAAGTTTCCCTTGATGACTTTGGTACCGGCTATTCAAGTCTGAGTTATGTCCATCGACTTCCGATCGATAAACTCAAGGTCGATCGCAGCTTCGTGGCGGATATTGCTGGCGATCCAGTAGCACGCGCAGTTGTGAAAAGCATTGTCGACCTCTGCAAGAATCTCGGCCTTGCATGCATCATAGAAGGCGTTGAAACGGCATCGCAGGCCAACGTGCTCAGAGGACTGGGCTGTACGCTCATGCAAGGGTATTTCTTTGGCAGACCCATCGCGGGAGCGGACGTGCTGGATGCCATCGCGACGAACGGCTTTCCATCGGAAACGTTATTACCCAATTAACCGTTCCAGCCAGCTTTCGATCTCGCCGTCCGAACAGCCGTTGTTTCTCCATCCAATATAGCCGTCCGGTCTGGCAATCCATACTGTGCCGCCGTTTGCGCCATACGTCGCGGCAAACTCTCCCGACGAGTCCGTCACCGTGGTCACGGACTCGAAATCGGACACCTCGCAGCCCGGCGCTATGACAAGCAACGCTGATACAGCATCGGGCAATGCCGTCGACAGCGCACGATAACAGTCGGCGAAAGCTCCATATTGTTCAGCCTTGTCGATATAGCCTATGAGCGTGTGCTTGCCCCGGCCGAGGAATTCGTGCAGCCGCCTTGGGTGACCCACGAACCGCTGTGTCAGGGCGCACACGTCGGGCAGTCGATCGCCCGGCGCGGGGAATGCAGGATCGGCGTCAGTACAGAGATCGGTGACAACTGGGCTGCCCCGATAGGAAATCAGCAACTGGGTCTCGCGCATCGCCGGATTTGCTGCTTGCCGCGCGAGCACTGAATTGAGCGCGGCGCTCGTTGATTTGACTACATCGACGCCAACGGGATGTCGTTCTGCGTGGTAACTGTCGAGCAATGCAGGACGCGCGAGGCCCTTCGCGACGTGGGCCAGTTTCCAGGCGAGGTTGTGTGCGTCCTGCAGGCCCGTGTTCATACCCTGGCCGCCTACGGGCGGATGAATATGCGCGGCGTCGCCGGAAATGAACACGCGGCCGTGCCCGTATGCGGACGCGATTCTATGACTCACCCGATAAACCGACGACCATCGCATTGACGATAGCCGAGTGCCTTCCGGCAAAGACGGCAACAGCAGGTTGCACATTGTCTCGAAGTCTGGATTGTCAGCGCCCGCGAGCGATGACGCATGTTCATCGGGCACGATCATGGAAAGCCGGTAGCGCTTCACGGAGCCGCGAATGGGCACAGCCGCGACGCTCCCTTTCGCCCGAGCCGGATCAGTCCATTCGAACCGGTACATGGGGCCACGCTTGTATGGCCAGTCCACGTCAACATCGGCGAGTGCAAAGGTCTGCGGATATTGCTCCCCCTCAAAACTGGAGCCGATTCCCGAGCGGACCCTGCTGTGCGCTCCATCGCAGCCAACCAGCCATTTGCAACGCACGGTGAGCGCCGCGCCCTGCGGACCCGTCAGAAGTGCTTCGACCGCATCGCCATTGTCGGTAAAGCTATTCAGCGTGTAGCCGTAATTGACCTGACCGCCATGCTCGGCGAGCGCAGCTTCGAGCAGCCGCTCCGTCTCGTACTGCGCAAGCGAAAGCGAGCCATAGGGCAGACCTTCGCCCGGTACGCGCATGGAGCGCGCGGGCACCATTGCGCCGTCGACCCACGTTTCGACGCCGGTAAGCCATGTGCCTGCCTCGATTGCACGATCAACGATCCCGATGTCATCGAAAATCTCAAGCGTGCGTGCTGTAACGCCGAGCGCCTTACAGAAAAAGCCTCTGTCCGGCATCTTGTCGATCACGCTCACCGCGACTCCGTCGCGCTGCAATTCGGTGCTCAGCAGCAAGCCGACCGGCCCCGCACCAATGACAAGTACGTCCACGTCGTCCATATCTTGCTCCTGACAGGTCATTGCGCACCCTGCAAGACGGGCGCGCATAAACAAGAATCTGCGAGCTGGCACAACAAGATACTAGTGCTTGGCGCACGGTAATTCCATTCGCAGCAGGCGAGACTCACTACGGATCAAGCGTATTAGCTGGCCGACGAAGCAGCGCTGCGGATCAAAGCCCGAAAAAGCTATAATGTATTGTTTTTTCTAGCAAAGTTGCGGCAGCATGGCCCTGTTTATTACCGACGAGTGCATCAATTGGCTGTCCTAAGCATTTTTCATGCTAGCCGTGCTTAAAGGCTTCTAGCTTTGCCAATCGCCAGAAATTACCCTCTTGCAACTCAACTGCAACTCAGAGGGAAAAATGGCGACGTTCAGCCAACGCAACGGCCGCTGGCAAGTGAAAATAAGCCGAAAGGGGTTTCCTGCCCAATACAAGTCGTTTTCGACAAAAACAGAGGGGCAGGTTTGGGCTCGCGCAGTCGAAGCTGCGATGGACGATGGAACGTGGGTCGATCCAGCAGGCACAACCGACATTACATTTCGTAATATTCTTGAGCGTTACAAAATGTCGGTCACACCGACAAAGTCCAGTAGGCGCAGTGAGGAATACCGCATCGGCAAAATTATGCGGCACAAGATTGCCGAGTACAGCATGCGCAATCTCACGACCAGCATACTTGCCGAGTATCGCGATCAACGTCTCAAAGAGGCGTCAAACGCATGCGTCTGCCGCGAGCTTGCGACGATCAGTGCTGTTATCACGCACGCGCAACGCGAATGGGGTCTCAGTATCAACAATCCGGCAAAGCTTGTGAAGAAGCCGCGATTACCGCCTGGTCGAAACCGGTTGGTGAAACCTACAGAGCTTGAACGGCTGTTGCATGAACTGAATGCAGAGCGCCACGAATTGCGCAGTAAATGGCTTGTGCCGCTGGCGAAGCTTGCGCTTGAGACAGCGATGCGACAGGGCGAACTGCTGTCCCTTCTATGGAAGCACGTTGATTTCGAAGAGCGGACCGCCTATCTGCCCTTAACAAAGAACGGTAAGAATCGCTATGTTCCGTTGAGCAGCGCAGCGCTCGCGATTCTGGAGAGTCTGGATCGTGTTGACGAGCGCGTTATTCCGATCAGCCAGAATGTCGTGTTGTGTGCGTGGCCGCGAGCATGCAAGCGTGCCGGAGTCGAAGACTTTCACTTTCACGATCTGCGGCACATGGCAACGAGCAATCTTGCAAAGAAACTGCCGAACGTGATCGAACTCGCGTCGGTGACGGGACATTCCAATGTGCAGATGCTGAAGCGCTACTATCACGTATCAGCAAGGGAGCTTGCTCAAAAGCTCGGCTGAGAATGAAACCGGACCTGCTTGTTGTTCGCGTTATGAGTTTGTGTACAGCGTAAACAACGGAAATGAAGCGAGAAGTTGTTGTCTGTGTAAGCCTCGCTGCCCGACCTTCCATTAAGAAACAAAGGGCGACAGCGAGACCATCGGATTTAAATTGGCTTAGCGTTGAGCTTTGCCAGTTGCTGTTGCAGCTTCTGCATCTTATGTTGGATGTCGGCGCGCTTGGCAGCGACCGTCTGGCGCTTGGCCGCTTTCTTTTGCGCGTCGATTCGCTGCTTCTCAAGGTCTGCGATCTCGGAAAGGTTAGGCTGGGCCAGAATTTCTTGGTATCTCATGACTATCGTCTCCATCGTTGTATGCCGGTATTTATGCGGCCGGAGACCGTGATCGACCAACAAGGGGCGTTCGCGTTTTGCGTAAGCGGCCATACAACATCGAGCAGAAGTGTTACTTTTTACTATTCGCGCGGACCATTTTCATCGCAGCAATTACTGGTTCGATGAAGAACATGCGACCGGGCTTGCCATGCATATCCGTTGGCATCAATGGGGTAAGCACTGGGGCGCCTTCTCCATTCGGCCTGGAGATGTTCCACATTACGACCTCGGTTGCACCGGAAGCATCCGCCCCGACTACATGGAGTTGTTCCCCAATAATGGGCAGGGCGCGAATCGGGCGGTCGTTATGTTCTTTGAGATCACGTATCCAAGTTTCGCTTGTCCAGATCATTGCATAAGCCTTGAGATAGAACGCGCGGTCGGCGACATTTCGCCAAAAGAGAAACTTGTCAGCTTGATCGGCAAAGGCGGTCGACATGAAGTCAATTTGCGTCCAATCCTTGTCATAAAGAACAAGCATTGCCATGTGATTTCCATGATGCTCGAATGTGAACTGAGCCATCTTGGCTTGCACCGCCACAACCTCGGCAAGCGATGTGGGCTTCGGAGCCGCCGCCAATTCTTCCTTTAGCCGTAGCAATGCCGGCGGTGGCTTGTAATCCGGGTCTGCGTCCATTCGCACAGTGGAATGCTTTCCGATGCCAGGCTTGCCGAATTTCATGAAGCGGACCCTTGCAACATCGGTCGATGAAGGATCGACCTCGGTCGGATGTGGAATGGAAGCGTCTAGCGCGGAATTCAGGTGTGCAGCAAGATCGCTACAGACTCGATGGAGTTGAGAGTATGCGTACGTGAGTGCGTAGATGAGCTCGCAATCAGGCAGTGAGTTCGCTACCCACAAACGTTGAATCTTGAGTACAGCGGCATCGGCAATTCCGGGCGGCAGCTTGCGGAGCGCCGCCTGAAGCAGCTGCTCGATGTCCGCCTTCAGCAAATCTTTTCGACCAGTCTCAAGAAGCATGTCCTCGTCGGAAACATAGGAGAAGAGCACAGTTGCTCGCAGTGTGCTCTGCATTTCTAAGTCGCCTTCCTTCTCGATAACGTTTCTTGCGTCCTTGGCCCAACACATCACCCGATCGTCTGCCCAAGACTGAAGTACATTTGCCTTATACCACGTATCGAAGTCTGGAATCGTCGCTTTGTTTTTCTGGATGATAAAGGTAACTGTGCGGGATGTTTGGAGAAACTGATTGGTATTCAGTCGAAAGAGATCTGGTGAAAAATAAGCTTCACCGCAGTTGCGCAACAACTGGGCGAGATCACGGAGGCGGCGTTCCCATGGGCGCATGATGCTTTAATGTGGTGCGCTTTTCGGCGCTTGTAGGTGGGCGATATTCTGCGGCATCCTGTGATGCTCCGCAGCCACATTGTCAACGATCTGGCGGAAGACGTCGAGCGACCGAAACTGGCCGGGGTGCCGACTTTGCATCTTGCATGCGTAGCTTCAACCTCCGGGGGCGATCGGCAGCACGCGACGAGGATTCAAGCGGTCGATGCAACACAATGAGCGCTGCATAAGCAGCGGGAGTGTTGCAAATGAAGCAGAGGCGCCGGATATATTACAGCGAGAGCCAGAAAGCGTGGATGTGGGAGCGATGGCGTGCAAAAGAGTCGCTGCAGCATACTGCCGGGCTTTTTAATCGAAATCATTCGTCGGTACAGGGAATTCTGGCGCAAACTGGAGGAATCCAGCCCGCGCCACGGCGACGATCAAGGCTGGCGCTAACGCTTACTGAGCGCGCAAGCCCACCACCAATTACTTCGCGGCGAATCCACTGCGCATAGTCTCGCTTACGGCTTCAATTTGTGCGTCCAATTCGCCCGCCGCGATAGCGGCCTTCAGTGCTTCGAGCGTAGGGATCAGATTGTCGGTTGAGCCAACTTCGATTGCCGTTTTTCCCTTCGCAAGTTCCAGCGTTTTCGCGCCGTAGCGGACCTGGATGCAGAGCTTGCCGTTTTCGGCGGTGAACCACCAGGCGCGAACGCGCTTCTGCACTTCCACGTTACGGCGTTCGCCGGTTTCCACATCCTTCACGGAACGGTACTTCGTGGGCGAGAATGACGTGCCTGCTTGCTGTGCCTTGGCGAGCTCCGTCTGTTCCCAGATCTTCGCGATCAGCCGGTTACGGCGTTGCACGATTTGCGGCAAAGCGCCGGGACGTTTCGTTGCGACAAGCTTCAGGGTGTTCAGCGTGCTCATGTAATCCTCTCCTGTGTGTGTATGCAGGAGAGGATGCGTTCGACCAACTAAGAGATCAAGAAAAGAATGACATACGCTTCGCATTTCTGATCAAGCTTATGACGAAGAACGTAGGAAGGCTGAATCCAATAATAGCAGTCGGCCCTTGCGGCTAGCTCGCTCAACGGATTGTCGTCGACTGAGCCGACTTTAAAACTCCCTTCAGCTCGCTGCGACGTTCCGCTGGGCTATGTGCATACGGCAACTGGTTGCGCATCCGCGTCTCAACCTCATTTGAATCTAGTCCAGCGCGGAAATAGGAACAGGCGAGAACGAACCATTCGTCATGGCCTTCACCGTCAGCGCATTGTTGCCAGCGTGCTTCGGCGCGCTCGATAATACGATCCGCTCTGCTGTTCTCGGTGTCGGCTTCTACGCGTGCAGCGTTCTCGCGGTTCTTTATTGCATCGATCAAAGCCTTCAGTTTTGTGCCTCTGTTGACCGTAGTTTCGACTTCGACATATTCGGGCAGCTCGACGGTTATGTTTTCGATTGCGTGAAGTACGCTCCATACGGGCTGATGCCAGCACCTGATATCGAAGAACGACCACTTTTTGCCGAATACGGACTGGCAAGGGGCATAGTAAAAGCTGTTGGCAGGGCGCTTGCTGACGTCAAGGCCAGAATTTCTAGCTTGCTCTGCTTTATTGGGAGAGCGACCGACGAACCAGCCATCGGAACGTACGCGGTCTGCGAGGACGTCCCAAAGCGCTTCGGCAATCTCAACCGTTACAGGTCTGTCGAATGGGATCACGATACGGAAACGCAGAGTGTTTTCCTTGCCGTTGTTGAAGCTGTTGTAGGTGAAGTGCTTGATGTCGCTGAATATCGCGCTTGCCCGTTGCCACAACAGCATGCCGCTATCAAAGTCAAGCTGGATTCCGGTGACGTATTCGATGTCGGCCTTTCCCTTGGTCCGACTATCGGACCTGAAGGACACGAAGTTCAATAACGAGTTGTCCTTCTTGCCTCCGTACTTAACGTCAAAAGCCTCTTTGAAAAGCGCAAGCACTTCGTCCCAACGAGTCGCTGTTGCAGAAGTGAGTTCGTTGTTACGCGAATAGATCGACGACTCGTGAGTTACGAAAATGCCTTCGTCTATGGTATTTTTTGTAACTTGCTCCAGCGCCAGCAGGTATGCATTCTCCCGCTGCTTGGATTCCTTGTTGCGCTCAGTCTGGCTTTTCTTGATTTGTTGTTTGGGGCGACCTCGTGTCTTCTGCGCTTCGCCCCATGCGCTTTCGACCTGATCGAGGGCGAACACCTTTGCGTTGGGGAACAGTTCGCTAAGAAAGTCAGCCTGATCTTTGTCGCCAACTACGATACGGACGGTTTCCGTTGAGTGTGGCACACGTAGCGATGTTCGCATCACAGCCTGATACATTGTCTCAAGTGCTTTTGCACGCTTTAGACTGCGGTCATCGACGCCAAATCTCCGCGCGACAAATTCGAAGTGTGCAGGGACGTCGTTAAGCGCACTGAGAAAGGCGATGTTATTGACTTCGCGGTATTCGTTGATGCCGTGGCAGATGTTGCTGATACGCGTGCTGTTCTCAACCTTCCATTCGGAATCGTCCACATCGTTGTTTGCGACCCATAGAGACCGCTCGCCTTGGAACAGTTCGTCTACAGAAACGCTAAGGTTGTCAAATCGATTCGATACTCTGTCGCGTAGACTCTTCGACCAACTGCAGCCAGAAAAATAGTGGATTTCGATGCGACGCTTGGCAAGCTCGGTGTGGGCCTTCTTGAGCACGAATTTTTTGTCGTCCTGGAATTCGACGCCGTAGTGTTCCCACAACGCGTACATCATGGATGACTTCGCGTTCGCACCCATGATGCGACACGTATTCCAGCCATGGAATGCTTCTGGCATCAAGATCGTGTGCATCTGCAACTGATATTCGTTGTAGTCGCGTGTGTTCCATCTGGCCTTGTTTAGGTACTTTTTTCGACCCACATCAAGCGCAGCGCCGAGAAAATCGCGAACGTCCTTGCCCTTCAGAAAAATGTCTGTCCCCGCCAAACCAGCTTCGAGCATCTCTTCCAGCAGAACATTGCTGCCCGGTCGGACGCTGAACTCAAGGAGATGGTTGTCGCCGAAGTCGGTTACGTCGAAATGCTGCTCGATGAACTCGTGATGCTTCTTCACATTTAGGTAGGTTGTGCTGTCCACCTGAGGAATTTCATCGAAGAACAAATGAAGCTTGCGGCGGGTGGCGTCGCTCACGTGGTGCTGATTCGCAAAGAACGTATGATGCGTCGTGATGACCACGCCGCCTGTCTTCTGGCCCGCTAGCTTGCGAGCCGCCTGCTGATAGACCGCATATGTTTTGCCGGCCATTTTGGGATCGTCATTTGAGACATAGGTGACGGGAACCCCCAGCGACCTAAGTTGTGTGGCTGTCTCCTCACAGAGCCGTTTTGTCGGTTGTGCGATTACGAACTTGAGGTTAGCGGTATGTGATTCGCTGATGTGTCGGATCATCGCTTGGGTCTTGCCTGAGCCGCAGACTCCATCAACGAGATAGATTTTGGTTGTGCTGTCCATATTTTTATTGTTGTAAGACTGTTAGATGACGGGAGCGCTCCCGACCTACCTATTTAGCAAAGACCGTAGCCAACCAAATCGAATGCGGGGCTGTAACCCCCCGCTTCCGATGCGCTCTAACAGTGTTCAACAATAAGACTGGATTGACCCGAAGCGGGTCTTCAGATTGCTGCAACAGGAATTGCTCCTGCCACATCTATTTATGAAGCCGCAGCGCTACCGATACTGCGTACATATCTGTACGTGTAGGTCAACCGGCATCAGCGTTCGCGCTAGCGTGGCCGCTGATATTTCATTTGCCTGTTCAACGAACGTAACTGTTCGCCGACAGTGCGAAACCAAAGCAAATTACAAAAACCTTTGGTTGTCGCAAGTGCTTGTTTTCGCTGACGTCTGCGCAATGTCAATCTTCTGTTGATCTGTATAACTAAAGAATACATCCTCCGGGCATGGATTTTATTTGCTCAGGGGAATTCATGAAGCAGGCCAAGACATTCACCGAAAAGGAACTCAAGCAGGTACTGACCTACATCTCGTTGCGGCGGCATGCGCTACGTAATCGAGTGATGGTGCTACTGACGCACTGGGCCGGTATGCGTGTTGGGGAGGTCGCCGCGTTGCTCGTGCGCGACGTGCTCGATACCGAAGGTTCGATCAAGTCAGAAATCCGGCTTGCGCCAGAACAGACCAAGGGCCGACATGCACGTACCGTGTTCTTGGGGCAGAAATTGCGGCGCGAGCTGGCTGCGTACGTCGCGAGCTTGAAGAATCCGAAGCCCGATAGGCCGCTGTTCTATACGCAGAAGCGGGCGGGGTTCACGGCCAACACGCTATGTCAGTACTTCCACTGGCTCTACAAGGAAGCAGGAATTCAAGGCGCCAGCAGTCATTCAGGCCGGCGCTCGTTCATCACTAATCTGGCAAGCAAGGGCGTAGGCGTTCGCGTGTTGATGTCGCTTGCGGGGCATCGAGATATTTCGACAACGCAGCGATACATCGACGTCAACGACGATATGCAGCGCAAGGCCGTGGATCTCGTGTGATGAGCCGCGCGAATCTTGCTCAGATAGAAGCACGTCGGCGGTTCGCTCTCGAGTTCAGGCACGAGAATAGGGCCGACCTAACACACATATTAGGTAAAGCATGGTCACTTGGGCAGGACATACATCGCGTCGATGATCAACAGTATTTCGAGAAAGCAGTTCAGCTATTCAATCGGCGCATCGGCATCACCCGGTTCGCGCCGTCTACGAAGCAAGACCTGTTCAGAGTAGCAGGTGTTTAGGATAATGATGGAGAAAGTCTCATGGCAAATTGCGCAGGTCGTATTCGCAATCAGGCAGGGCAACACTCGGCCAATATCTACCGGTGCACCAAATGCGGTGCTGTCGGATGCAGGGATCATCGCTGCTCAAGCCATAACTGGAGCAGCAACGACGGATGCCTGCGTTGCGGCAGTCACGGTACGATGAAGGCCGTCGCCTGATGTTGATTCAACCGACAGTTGGGCGGAAGTCAGATGCCCTTTGCTGCCCTTGAAAAAGCCTCGGCCAGTTTGTCGAAGTGTTTGAGCGCGGCGGGCGTGAGTTCGATCTGCTTGCGTCGTGTGTCCTCTGTATCGCCGAGGGTGAGCCAGCCTTTTTCACGCATCGACTTGAGGCGCGCGTGCAGCGTAGCTGGCGAACCGAGTTCGCTTTGTGCCATCAATTCACGTACTGACAGACGTTCATTGGCCTGCGACATGCGCGCGACGAATTCAAGGATCTTCTCTTCGAGCGGATCGAGCACTGGAAGCGAGGGCAGGCCGCGCAGGGCTTCGGTGAGTTGCAGGAATCGTAGGTAAATATCAGCAGGGCGTGTCATGACTGGCTATACGCTCCGTTGAATGGAAAGCGTTGCGAGGCGAGAAAGCTGGAGCGAATGCATCTAGATCACGCATCGACTTGGGGAATTTTACTGCAATGGCTAACTGGCGCTTGCATCTGCTGTCAATCCTTGGCACGGTCGTGGCATTCGTCTTGTCCCTGTGGATCAATCAGGAAGTCTTCACGCATTCCGAATTCGTGCGCGGCGTGAACTGGATTTATCTGCCGTCCGGTGTCAGGTTGCTTGGCACATTGTTACTGGGCGCAGATGGTGCGATTGGATTGCTCATCGCAAGCTGGCTCGTCGATTTCCTGTACTTCTTCCCCCATGATCCGATTCGATCGATCGCTGGCGGCATTATTGCGACCGTTGCGCCTTATGGGGTCTACCGCTTAGGGCGCGAACACTATGGTCTGCAAGCTTCGTTGATCAATCTCACACCGATACGATTACTGACCCTCGCAGTTGCGTTTTCCGTTGCTAATCCGCTGCTGACTAACATTTGGCTGGTGCTCTGCGGAGCCACCACACACATTGCTGAACGATTCTTCGCCATGTTCGTAGGCGATCTGTCCGGTGCGATCATCGTGCTATATGCGATGAGGGCTGTATTGTCGTTCCTGCCGCGACCGGCTCGACGCTGACGGACGAGCAGATGCTCAGGCAGTGCCTTGGGTAATCTGCTTAGACTCCATCGCAGAAAGCGCCTCGATGAAAATGCTCTGCAAGGCCGGTAACGCGTCTTGGAGGGTTTCATATAGCCCCTTCTCACGGCTCAACTGTTCCAGTCGTATCCGGTACAGTCGAGCGACTTCGCACGGTTTGTCGATCGGAACGAGAAAATATTCTCCGCGTCGGGCTTTGGTTTCTTCAATGTCTTCGACCAGCCCGCGCTCTTGCAGATCGAAAGCGGCTCCGATTGCCTGACCACGGCTGCATCCGAGCAGTTGATGCAGCTTGTCCAACGAGATAGCGCCCGTTGATAACGCAATGTCTAGCGCCCCCGCAGCGAACACCGAAGTGTCGATCGTCTTTGCCAGTGCGTTGGCGTAGCGGCCTTGGTACAGAGACATGAAATTATGGAAGTGGGTGATCGCGAACATCTCTTGCAGTAAGTGGTCGTGCATGGTCCGAGCCGAACGAAGGTTGTCTAGCGCTATAAATTTCATATCTGTTATGGAAATTATAGCGGAAGCGGGGCCAAGCGCAAGAGGCATGCAAGTCGAACGTGGCACCGATTGCCTGACCGCGATTGCTTCGAGCAGCTGCATCTTGCTGAGCGAGTTTCGCGGACGGGACAGCCCGACGTCGAGCGCTTTCGCGGCGAACACGGATGTATTGAGGGTTGTTGCAAGGGCAGTTGTACACCGGCCTTGGTACAGCGACATGAAATTGTGAAAGCGCGTGATCGCGACCATGTGATCCAAGCTACAAGACTTCGTATCGGAGCAGCATCATGTGATGCCGGGGTACAAGGAGGGTAGCGAGGGGGCTTTGGATCATCAAGAAAAGGTTGATGCGGTAGGGTCCTACGAACTCGTTGCTTGGTTCGTGCGCTAGGTTAAACGTAGCGCTGGCCAGGGTACGAGGCCGCCGTCTTGCGAGTAGTCCGACTATCGGACGTCGATGTGCTGACTTACATGCGGGTCCTCAACTGGCGGTAGGTCGCAACGGGTGTCGTCGGCTTTACCACAAATGACCAACCCAACAACGACAATGCAGGCGATGCCAACAATGCCGGGCGAGCAAGCGCTGCCTACTGCGGACACCTACATATCAGACTCTACTTGAGAACATGCTGGCGAACGAGAGCAAGAATCCGATGGCGGGTCTGAGTACTGGATCAATGGGTTACATGCCGCGTTCAGGTGGCATGATGAGCCCTGGCTACATCGTGCCCGGCATGTACTGAAGTCGATTAAATCTACTTCAAGGCACGTTCTTCGATGCCGTAATACAAAGAAGCTGCGTTTGCAGCTTCTTTTCATTGGGTGAAAGATGAGTGACGGGAACGAGATCCAGCTGACGGCAGACGACTTCATAATCCGCGACCCCTATGAGGAAACGTTCGTAGACGTGTACCGGAAGGTCATGGAGCATTTGATCCATCTTTTCTGCAGGGCGATGAACAAGGGCTGGTCGAACGAATATTTCGTTAAGAACGGCCGCGAGCTTTTCATGACCAACATCGCCAAGCCGCTGTTCGACGACAATGATTTTGATCCGAGGTCCATGGAGCCGCCTCGCAGCTACCTGCGTGATGAGCTTCTCTTGGTCTATGTGCGGTTCGCTTGCGCTTGGGCGATTACGGCTAACAGAGCCAATGACGCAGGCGAGGAACGCAAGAGTTGGCTGTGTTTGTGTCGTGCCCAGCATCGGCTTGGGCGTGCGAACCAGATTGCTGATCTTCCAGCAAAAATAAAGCATGTCGCGACGAAGGTTTCCAGTGCCGGTGGTCGTGGAAGAGCCGCCAAACGCAATCCGTTGAAGGAATACGCGAGGAACCTGGCCCTAAAAGGTTCCTACACCTCGCAGAGCCACGCGGCTAAGAGGATCGTCGCGCGCGTGATGGAACACGCGAAGGAAACAGGTGATCCGTGGAATCCCAAAGACCCGGTTCGCTCCGTTGAAAGAATGTTGGAAGGGTTGGACGTGCGACGCACTGTCAAATAACACACCACCTGCTTGGCACGTGGTGTAACAGCAATCTCCCTATCCGGATAATTCGTTTTGTCCCAGCGCTGACGACAAACAACTTAACCCTACGAGGAGATTAAACCAAATGCACACGCGAGTTAATACCGAAACCCAAGAAAACAGCATCGTCGGCGCATCTATTGCAGGTGTTTTGGATACTGACGCGATTCATGGTCCTGAAGCTGAGAATGCGGCATTGATTGAGTTCGCTAGCCAAGATATCAAGAAGGCACCCAAGCCGTTTGATGTTAAAGAGGTTTTTGGTAAGGGTGATCCCAATTACTCGCCCAGCATCGCGCCATTCGATCCGGCAACTGATAAAACTGTGTTGGCATTTCGTGAAACCATCGCAGAATGCGAGAGCAAGGGCGACGGTTATCGCAGCGCTTTGAACGAGACTCTCGCTGTCGCGTATGCCGCGTATTACATGTATGAAGCAAAGGCTGGCAAATACGCGAAAGATGCGATTTTCGAGTTCCTGAAGTCACGCGTCAAGGAATACACGAAGAACAAAACCGGAGCCGAGCACATGATTCTTGAGCTTACTTTCGGTGAAATGACCACGGCAACGAAGTCGCAGCGTGCCCGTCTTTTCCGCCTCGCGTATTCCAAAGCAGAAGGTCACGTGACGCCAGCGCGCTTCTTGAAATGGTTGGACGGGAAGGGCGGGATCGTTAATGCTCTGAAGCCCAAGAATCCGAAAAGCCCTGAGACCATGGCAAAAGAGCGGCAGACACGCCTTGAAAGTACCCGTCTTAAGGTGCATACGTATGTTCTCGGCGAGGTCAAAGATATCCCTGTGAAGGGTCTCGGACCTGCTTCTGACAAAGCGCTCGCTCTTGCTGTTATCGAGCGCAATGCAGACGGTACGTTTGTCGTTCTCGGCTTCACTGACGATGAGTTTGCGCTTAATACTGCATGCAACGCATACGGCAAAACTATCAAGTGAGTGCTGTCGCCCCTCGCCAACTCGATTCAATCTAATTGGCGAAACCGCAAGACGATCAACGCCATGCAGATCAAGCTCGATTTCATGTAAGGCGGCGGAATATGGCACGGCAAGTCGATTCAATCGACTTGCCAGCGTGTTAGGTTTTTCGATGAGTCGCAAAATGTAACGCAGTCGGCGATGTTAGCTGCCGTCTGCGCAGCTCGCAAGAATGTCGCTTTGGCGCGCTTTGTAGGTTTGCACATGCTCCGCGTTGAAGCCGCGCAGCCAGACGCTTGGTGACGTTTCTGGCAGGCCGTAATTACGTTATCCAAACAACAAGGACCAACTGTATGGCTTGAAGGATATCGCTCGAAGGATAGGGTCGTGTTTGACTGGGAGCCATTCAGTTTCGCCGTTGATCGAGATCGAACGGAACTCCGGGGCAACCAAGTAGGCGGTTTTGCTTTCCCGACTGAAAAGTAATTTCAAGAAATAGGATGCGATGCTCATCGTATTTCGCTTTTCGATGACAACGGCTTTCGCGTAGTAGTGAGTGTACCAATCGGTTAGCTGATCGATATTGCCCATTGTGGCGATTCTGTAGTCGACCATGAACGTCTTTTTAGCGACGTTGTCGGCTTCGATCTGAATTTTTACCGTGGCACCTAAGCCCGACAAACCTAAGACGGGTAGGTTATCTGGAAGTGCCGGGGGCATTTTGTATGCCACCACCCCTTCCCCGATCATCGGACTATCGCCGATGTTCAGTTTGGTGACTGTAAAATTCGAGTAGTCAAATTCATCCGTGGAGCTTTGTTCATGCCGCAAATTCTGCGCGGTCATCATGCCTTGATGCGTATAGACTGATTCATCGAAAAAATTCGATGTATGTTTGCCTTGTTTGTCAAAGGCAAATGACAAGACGACATTGTCTAGTCCCTTGTCACCTGAATTTTTAAGATTGAACTCGATCGGTATGAAGATCGAATCAACTTTCGCGATGTCTGCATTCGAAGAGACGAAGATCTCGGTTGTTTGATCCGTGTTAATGGGTGGGGCACCTTCAAATGCAATTTCCACATCGGATTTTTGGAACGTCCCTTGCAGAACGGCTATATGATACACGGCGACAAGGGCTAGAATTCCTGCGATTACACCGACGATCGCGATGACATCGCTTCGTCCAAAGTTTTTAAAGGGGTTATTAAGTTTTATTTTCATGGGAAATGGTGCTTGTAACCTTGGATTGTTCCGGCTTGGCCGGTATAGTATTCAACGGCCGTTTACAGCGAAACTGAAGGCTTTACGAGCGTGGCGGTAAGCCGTCAGCTTGTGATGCGGTGACGCTTTGCACTTGCGCTGCTGTGAAGCAGCGTAGCCAGACGCTTGGCAATTCTTCTGCCAGCCAGTAGGGCAAATTGTCGGTTGCACCGACACCTGCAGGCGATCAGCGACTGGGGCTTGCTGCAACTAGCGCATGTGGTATCGATATCGCTCGGAGCGTAGCTTGCGCCGATGAGTCTCTGGCACGCTCGGCAGCGCTGCCCATGCTCCGCGTTGGAGCTGCGCTGCCAGACGCTTGGTGACGTATCCGGCAGTTCAGCAATTGAATTCGTTGCCGCGCGCAGGGATGATCAAAAGGCTTTTACGCGGATGCAAAATCCTTGCTGCCTGGATAGTCCTTGAGGGCTGCGATGATTTGCGCCCCCAGCTTGAGTGCTTCGTCAGCCTGTTCTGAACTGACTGTTTGCGCGTGCATCGCTGCATTGCAGACCGCGAGCACGTTCCGCAACGGCGACCGCAAGTAATTCAACGTATTGTCCGATCCAGCCAGCAAATCGAACATCTTGTCGATTGATAGAAACTTACGTTGCGATAGTGAAGAGATGTTGCGGTCCGATGAATCAAGCCGACGGCCAAGGATGTTACGAACAAGGCGCTCAATATCGATTCGGACCTTGGCGAGCGCATATGTGACATCGTCCGACTGCAGTTCTGCCTCCACATCATCGGCTCGCTGTCGGCCGGGGGCCTTCAGATTCTCCTCAACCTTCTCCTGCTGTCGCCGGAGTTCATCAGCGCCTGGTAGGTGCACGTTGACGTGCTGACTGATCGCGTTGGTGCTAATAACCGAGACAGTATTGCGAACTTCATTCTTGAACTCGCGAAGCTCTTCTTTCACGGCAGTGGCTTCCTCTTTCGCGTCCTTGATTTCTCGCTCTAACTCGATCAGTGATCCGATCTTGATCTTGCTAAAGAAGGGTAGAAAAAGGAAGAAAAGGGTGAGACCGACGAAAAGCGCATCACCGATAAGAAGATCTCCCTTCGGCGGAAAGCCAGCCTTCGCAACAAAGCCGATGCCGAAGTAAAGCGCCACGATCCAAGAGGGGACTGCGAGCCACCAGTTCATAGTCTTGCGTTCAACAATACGTTGTTTACGAGATCAGTGATTAAGTCCTCGGCTTGCGCTGAAGTGAAGGTCACTGCAGACGGATGCGCAGCCATGTTTCTTCGGTCAAGGCGTTCTTGAAGTATCTTGTATATTGACTTGTCGACGATGGAGGCGGTTCGACAGACATCGATCACTTGTCGCTCACCGTATTCCTGGAAGTCGGTGCGCTTGACGATCTCCGGGAGTTTGGGATGGACTTTCGTCCTGTTCGCGTTGAAAGCCGTCAAGTGAGCGTCGAAGATCCGGTCGCACAAGTGTGAGTACGCCAAGTTCCAGCCCATCACGATCGCGGCGCGATGGGCCTTACCTGTGAAGCACGTAATCGTTTCGTCGAGGAATGTCCGTTGATCTTTATTTGTAACGGATGACAGCAAACCAGTCAGTAGTGCTGTCACTGCCGTGTTCGTCTTTCGACTAATGAGCTTGCCAACCTGCTCGCGTACCGCTGCAGACAGTCGATAACCCTGGCCATCCTTCAGCAAACGAGCAGGACGATCCGTAGACAACCGATGCACTATTGAGTGAATGTTACTCGGCTTCGGTTCATGGGCCGCCTCAAAGCAGCTCAATAGATCGGTGGGGCCGAACTTCGGCTTACCACCGTTCTCGTGCAAATACCAGCCGAAGATTTCAACCTTATCTGTAAAGCTCTTCCCGCCAAAGCCATTAATTTGACTTACGAACGCCAGAAGATCACTCACTGACCGTTGCCCATCTTGGTTGTCACGTAGCCCTCGCCGACGTGGTTGATGGTGTAGTGACCTTTCTAAGCACCTTTGCTGAATCGCTTGTCACGAGTCGCCGCAAGCTCTCTCATCGGCTGAACGGGGTTAGTCGGCAGCGCCCATCCCATTACCTTATATGCGGTGTACATGTGATCGATGCTAACGTCATTGACGGTCTTGTAGGTCTTTAGCCAGAACGCTGCGCAGAGGTACTTCTGCATATCGTTCTTAGGCTCTTTTTGCTCGACGAATTCTGCAAAGGTGGGCGTCTCGTCATCAAACCTGATGTCCACGAGGCTCGGCGCCGCCATCTTCGGTGGCTTTCTCTGCTTTTTGGGCGCGGCAGGAGCGGAAACAGTGGACTCTTCTTCCTGCTCGACCTCTTCGACCTGATCAAGGTCGTCCGACGGCTCACTAGAATCATCCATTACGACCTCAGCAACGCTTCGTGTCGTGCCGACGCGTTGCTGCAGTCGCGGAGCGGCGACAACTGGCGGTCGAGAAAGAGCGGCAGTGATGCTCTTGAGGCTTTCCTGCAGCGACATGTCGCTGCCTTCCAGTTCGAACTCGATGATCCGAACTTTCATCTTTCCGTTCTGATCGGCCTTTGGCGGCTGCTTTCCCATCGCATCCCCTCACATGGACATGATCCCCAAATACTACATCTCTTATGGCACGTCTTGTGACGCGACATAAGGCAACGTGCGTCATCAGTGGCTGTATGACCGCGTTGGTTCTAGAGCTCTTTTCAGTTATCGCCGCGCGATCGCCTGGACACGGCGCGCGCCGATGATTTTTTGAAGCGCAATTCTGGCTCGCTCAAGCGTCATGGCGTCCCGCAGGTAGCCGTCCTCAAAGACCTCACGGCTCTTGTCAGATTCGATGCGACACCGGATTGAGATCTCTTGCAAGCACAACGGGAGCGAGTCGTCTCTTGCCAGTCCGGCTTTGGAGGCCCAGAGGACTATTGCCGATTCTGAGAGACCAAGCAATGGTGCAGGCCATGCGCGCGCTTGATTGACGTCTCGCAAAATACTGCGTTCGAATCGAACCTTCTCTTTAAATGACAGTTTCATCGCATTCGTCCAATGTCCATGCCGCAACAGACCGAATCCAGCGTAAAGCGCGTTCCCCGAGATCAAGAGCGCGTCTCCGATCCAGGTCGGGCGGCGGAGCACCGCGGGTGACCGAATGGCGGGCAGCGATTAATAGCATATATTCGTCATCGCTCAGAGGAAACGGAATGCTAGGGATGGCGACCCGCATGGGAGACCGCGGGCCGAAAATTGGCTTGTTACCCACCCGCGTCGATGCTACCAATGCGGTGTTTCGGCAGCAGACGTACAAGATGCCACCCTCGTAGATAATGGTCGACTCTGGGTCTCGCAGCGAGGCGGCAGCCTCGGTCGCGATTTCCAGCAGTTCCATCATGTCTTTTCTTGCGCCGACGTAACGTGCTGGCCTGCCGAGCGATTCGACGAAACTTCCGGCGGCGTCAGACCACACAGGCTTGGATTCCAGGTATAAGTGCCAAGCGAAAAGATGGCCGGCCTCAAACATTTCGCGCAGCCGCCGCTCGCTGTAGAGCGAAATGTCACTTTTGTTCGCCTGGAGCAGGTCGGAAATCTGAGTGTCCGCCTGCGATCGATCGCCTGCTCGCGAAGTATCGACGACGTATAAAACATCTAGGTCGCTGGCCGCTCCGTCATCGCCGCGAGCGTGAGAACCAAAGAGGCGAATTTCTCGCACATAGGCTGTCTGTAGGCTCATCGATGCGACAGAAAGCGAAAAATCATGTTCGTGAAAAGGCCCAGTGAGACATAGCGAAACGTCGCAATCGCAACAGCGAGCCCGTCTGGCACTTGTTCAGTGAACTTGACCGGTGCGTCGAGAAAGATATAAGTCGCCACGAGAATACCGCGCCATGCCAGATGTAGGTTTTGACCTAACGACTGCGCCAAGTCGACACCAGGGCCAAGGATGAAAACAAGCAACCCGAGCAGAACCACGGTGACAAGCATTGAGCGAAGAAAGCGCCATGGATGTTCGCCGTGGCCCCAGAACCACCAATCACAGGTCAACCAAACAGATCGAAGAAGATGGCCTACCCGTTCCCACGGAGTGTATTTGTCAACGTACCACTGAGTTTCGCCGAACGCCGCTTCAACATGGAACTGCCGTTCCGCCCTTAATTCCTCGCGAATGACCAGCCGGGTCGCGCGGACATCACCTAGACTCCCGGCATTTACGCGAGCTGCAGCCATGAAATCTCGTCGCAAGTTCGGACGAGCGGGCGCGCTCGCAATAAGCTCTTTCGCTTCCAGATGAGTCTCGAAAAATTGCGCATAGTCGAACTTGCACTGGGAAAACACGGCGCCGCGAAAGTTAGACCGGCTACATTTGACGGCCCTGAAGTCGCACTCCTCGAAAGTAGCGTCGCGGAAATAGGCATCTTCAAATTCGCAAAAGGAAAAATCGCAATTTTTAAAGTGGACTTTTCCGGCTGACACATGTTTGAACTTGACGTGCTGGTATTTCCCGTCGGTAACGGTGCCAGAGAACTTCACGCCTTCCGCCCGTCGGATCGGAAACTCGGAATATTGCGCGGGAGGCTCAGTCCCGCCGGTGTGTGGCTGATCGTTCATGGGCTGGCGTTGATGCAATTAGACGGAAACGACTTGCATTGTGCCCCGTTAGTTTAACGTACAGAGTCTCGTCGTACGGCTACTGTGATGTTGGCGGGTTGGACTGCGCCAGTAGTGTGGCTCACAACGGTGCCTGCATCCGCTTGCTCAATCTAAGCATTTCTTCTCGCGGCAAGTGTCGGTCGAACCGACACGCTGTCACTCATCACGCTTCTCATCAACAAATGAGATCACTCCTTTACATCGGGAAAAACATGTCATATGATTCTCTCATTGCCACTCATCAATAGAGGAGAGTCGTGATGAAGGCTTGCATTGAGTTTGATGACGCGCTGCTGGCGAAGGCGCTGAGTGAGTGTATCGAGCGGAAGATTAATTTCGACGCGTTCATTGAAGAAGCGATTCGCGACGCGTTAGACGAGCCAGATGAGAGCGACGCAAGGGATTTGGATATCACTGGGATTGTCGCTAGGGCGGTTGACCACGCTAGGGCCTTGCCAGCGGATGCCACCTTTCATACCGATGGCGTGTGCCTACCGGATGATTGGAAGGCGCTGAACGCTGGTGAGCGCAAAATTTTCGGCAAAGCATTTCGTAAGGCCGTTGAGGGCAGCACGCCGCAGATCGCAGTCCATGTGGGCCGAACGAGCGGAAACAAGGCAATCTATAAGCGCGTGTAGTAAAGGAACAGTCGCCATCCGAAGGGGAAGACATGCAAATCTCAAGAAACGAGCAGAAGAAAGCCGAAGTCCTCGCGTATCTAAACGAGACGGTGTTCAATCCGATTCTCGACTCAGATCATGCTTCTTCGAAGCTCAAGGCTGGCATCCGTATGACGTTGGCGCGAATGAGTGGTCGCGACGCAGCCGGAATCGTCCATTTTTTCTGGGCCGCAGTGACAGGAACGGAAAGGAGTGTGTCGTTTGCGCGTCAGATGCGGGAAGAGGGCTTTACACGCTTTGAAGAGATCATCGAGCCCTTCCGCGAGCGCTTCAATGACAAATGGTTGCGGAGCTGAGCGGGTCACTCATATCGAGTTGTCTGCGCTCGGGTCAAACTCGTCGATTTCCGGGCCCATCGAAATCGCGTCGTTCGGGCACTCGGGCTCGCTGACGTCGCGATTGTGCCCAAACGTCTTGTTACTCATGGCTTGGCGTGCTGCCTGGACTTTGCGCGCTGCAAAATTTGCAACTTCTGTGCAACTCAGCGGCAACACGCAAACATGAATTTCGGGGAATTTTGCATGACCGTGCGGAAGGCTGAAAAGCTATAATGTATTGTTTTTTCTAGCAAAGTTGCGGCAGCATGGCCCTGTTTATTACCGACGAGTGCATCAATTGCGACGTGTGCGAGCCCGAGTGCCCGAACGACGCCATATCGATGGGTGTCGACATCTATGTGATCGACCCGAACAAGTGCACCGAATGCGTCGGACACTTCGACGAACCGCAATGCCAGCAGGTTTGCCCGGTCGAGTGCATTCCGCGCGACCCGGCGCATGACGAAAATCCCATCCAGTTGATGGCGAAATATCACGCGTTGATGAAGGCGAAGGGCGCGTGAACTAGCGCCCGGCGTGGTTACAGCACCGCGCGCAACGCGGCCAGGAGCGCGTCGCATTCGGCGTCGGTGCCAATGGTGATTCGCAGATGCTGATCGATGCGCGGCAGCTTGAAATGCCGCACAAAAATTTCCTTCTCCTTCAGGCTCGCCGCGAGCGCGGCGGCGTCTCGCGCCGGATGGCGCGCGAATACGAAATTCGCAGCCGATGGTACGACATCGAATCCCAAAGCCTTTAATTCCCCCGATAACCGCTCGCGGCTTGCGATCACCTTCGCGCAGGTACTGCGAAAATGCGCGTCGTCCTCGAATGCCGCGATGGCCGCGACTTGCGCCAGCCGGTCCAGCGGATACGAGTTGAAACTGTCCTTCACCCGCGTGAGCGCCTCGATCAGCGCTTCATGACCAAGTGCATATCCCACGCGCATGCCGGCCAGCGAACGCGCCTTCGACAACGTCTGAACGACCAGCAGATTCGGATGTTCATCGACCAAGGCTGCTGCGGATTGCGCGCCGAAATCCACATACGCTTCATCGATCACGACAACCGAATCCGGATTGGCCGCGAGCAGGACCCTAATCTCATCGAGCGGCAAAGCGCGGCCCGTGGGCGCGTTCGGATTCGGCAACAACACGCCGCCATTGGGCGCACGATAATCATCGACATCGATGCCGAAATCCGCGTTCAGCGGCACAGCGTCGAACGCGACGCCATACAACTGCGCGTACACCGGGTAAAAGCTGTAGGTGATGTCGGGGAAGCGGATCGGCGCGTCATGCTTGAGCAGCGCCTGGAACGCATGCGCTAGGACTTCATCGGAGCCGTTGCCAACGAACACCTGTTCCGCGCGCAACCCGTGATGCCGGGCAATGGTCTCGCGCAAGGCGCGCGCGGTTGGATCGGGATATTTGCGCAGCGAATCACCGTCGTTCCCGAGTTCGCGATGAATGGCATCCATAACGCGCGGCGACGGCGGATACGGATTTTCGTTCGTGTTGAGCTTCACGGGACGCGCAAGCGCGGGTTGTTCACCCGGCACATACGGCGTCAGCTTGCCAACAATGTCGCTCCAGAAACGGCTCACGTTTCGCTCCTTGCTGTGCAATGGTGTTCAGCCGGCGCGATGCAGATTCATCATCGCGCGCTCCATCTCGTTGTTGATCGCAAACGGCATGACCGCGAGCGCCCGTTCAATCGATGCATCGATCACGTCCTGTTCTTCGCGGCGCGGCGGTTTCAGCACGAAGTTGGCGACGTCGGGTTTCGCACCGGCGCGCGAAGCTTCGGGAATCAGATCGCGCGGATGCCCGATGCCAATGCGCAACCGCCAATATTGCTGCGACGAAAGATGCGCGGAAATATCCTTCAAGCCGTTATGGCCGCCGCTGCCGCCGCCAAGCTTCAGCTTGACGGTACCCGGCGACAAATCGAGTTCATCGTGCGCGACGAGAATCTCGTCCGGCAGGATCTTGAAGAACTGCGCGACGGCCACGACCGATTGCCCCGATCGATTCATGAACGTCTGCGGCTCGAGCAGATGAATTTCGTTGCCGTTGAGCCGGCCGCGCCCGTAATGGCCGTGAAACCGGCGTTCGTCGCGCAACGAGGCGCCTGCGTCGCGCGCCAGTTGATCGACAAACCAGAAGCCGGCGTTGTGACGCGTCGCGGTGTATTCGGCGCCCGGATTGCCGAGCCCGACGATCAGTTTGATCATGTTCAGTCGTGGTGGTGCACGTGCTCGCGATTGCACAGCAAGCCAGCAACCCAGCTAGAAAAAGGCTAAAAAAAACCCGCCGGAGCAGAGCAACGGCGGGTCGCTTTGTCCACTCCAAAGAGTGGACTCAAGCGTACAGGCTTGGGCGTACTTATGCAGCCGGCTTGTCGCCTTCGCTTGCAGCAGCATCGCCCGAAGCAGCTTCGTCGGACACAACGGCAGCCGGAATGGTCGCCGAAGCGATAACCGGGTTTTCTGCGTCGAGGTGAGCGACCAGCGCCACGCCCTTCGGCAAGACGATGTCCTTCACGTGCAACGCCTGACCCGCTTCGATCTTGGCCAGATCGAGTTCGACGAATTCCGGCAGGTCAGCCGGCAGACATTCGATTTCGATTTCGTTCAGCACGTGGGTGATGACCGCGCCAGCCGTCTTCACGGCCGGGTTCGTTTCCTGATTCAGGAAGTGAACCGGAACCTTGGTGTGCAGCTTCTTCGATGAATCGACACGTTGGAAGTCAACGTGCAGGACCATCTGCTTGAACGGATGGTATTGCACGTCGCGCAGCAGGACTTGTTGCGTCTTGCCGGCCACTTCCAGTTCGAGAATCGACGAATGGAAAACTTCTTTCTTCAGCGCGTGCCAAAGGGCGTTGTGATCGAGTTCAACAGCCAGAGCTTCAGCGTTTGCGCCATATACGATACCCGGCGTCTTGCCCGAGTTACGCAGGCGGCGGCTCGCACCCGTACCTTGCAGATTGCGCTCAAAAGCGACTACTTTCATGATTCAACTCCATAATCTGCCCGCGACCAGGCAGTGAAAACGGGGCTGTCCGCGAAAGCGTCCAGCCCCAGAGCAGCGGTTCAGGCCTTCGTTCGTCTGAACCGATTACGCGATATTGCGAAGCTATTCGCCCCGCTCAACCGCAAATACTTTCAACCTTCTTCAACCTTCTGCGAACAGCGACATGACCGAGTCGCCGCGCCTGATCCGCGAGAACGTTTCGGCCAGCAATCCCGCGCTCGACAGGACACGCACCTTCGAGCACCCGCGCGCTTCGTCCGAGAGGGGAATGGTGTCGGTCACCACGAGTTCATCAAGCTCCGACGCCGAGATCCGCTCACCCGCGCCGCCCGACAATACCGGGTGCGTGGCATACGCGAACACTTTCGTCGCGCCGCGTTGCTTCAAAACCTGTGCTGCCTTGCAGAGCGTGCCGGCTGTGTCGACCATGTCGTCCATGATCACGCACGTGCGGCCTTCCACTTCACCGATGATGTTCATCACTTCAGCGACGTTCGCCTTCGGGCGACGCTTGTCGATGATCGCGAGATCGGTGTTGAGTTGCTTGGCCAGCGCCCGTGCGCGAATCACGCCGCCCACGTCAGGCGACACAACCAGCAGGTTTTCGTGATTTTGCTTGCGCAGATCGCCGAGCAGAACAGGCGTTGCGTAAATATTGTCGACCGGAATGTCGAAAAAACCCTGGATCTGGTCGGCGTGGAGGTCCATGGTGATGACACGATCCACACCTGCAATTTCCAGCATGTTCGCTACGACTTTCGCCGAGATGGCGACGCGAGCTGAACGTGGACGGCGATCCTGGCGGGCATAACCAAAGTACGGGATGGCGGCGGTGATCCGGCCAGCGGATGCGCGCTTGAGCGCATCGACCATGATCATGAGTTCCATCAGCGTGTCGTTGGTCGGCGCGCAAGTGGACTGCAGCACGAACACGTCCTTGCCACGCACGTTTTCCTGGATCTCGACCATGATTTCGCCGTCGGAGAAGCGGCTGACCATTGCCTTGCCAAGCGGGATTCCAAGGATCTTGACGACTTCCTGTGCAAGCGCGGGATTCGCGTTGCCAGTGAATACCATCAGGCCGTCACTGCTCATCGTGCACCTGTTTCTTGGCTGGGGCGAGAGGAAAAACGCGAGAAATTAATGGCAGGGGAAGAAGGATTCGAACCTTCGCATGCTGGAATCAAAATCCAGTGCCTTAACCAACTTGGCGACTCCCCTACACTAACTTTGAGTTCTGCCGGGTAGTGTAGGACAAACCCGTCAAAACAAAACTTTACGACGCGAAAGCAAAGAGAGGATGCGAATCCAGGCTTTCGGTCACAGTGCTTTTCCAGCTTGCCGGGAGTTTGGCTTGCGCCATCTCAGCTTCGGCTTTACTACGAAAAGCGGCAAACACACTCGCTCCAGATCCGGTCATTCGCGCAGGTGCAAGGTTCGAAAACCACTCCAGCACCTGAGCTACTTCCGCGTACTTCTCAACCACAACCGCCTGCATGTCATTTCGGCCGAAAGCGTCAGGCCAATCTGTGTCAGAACTATGTTGTGCAAGGAAGTCCGTTATTGTGAGGACTTTTGAGTCCCTTGTCAACGCTTTCTCTGAAAAAATCGCGGCAGTTGGGACATGCACCGCAGGACTCACCACCAGAAAGAAACGCTTTGGCAGATCGACTACTTGCAGCGCTTCGCCCACGCCTTCCGCAAAAGCATTGCGTCCGAAGATGAAAAACGGCACGTCCGCACCGAGTTTCAACGCCAGGTTTTGCAACGCTTGCCGCGGCAAGTTCACGCCCCATAAGCGATTCAATGCTAGCAGCGTGGTCGCGGCGTCAGAACTGCCACCGCCGAGACCCGCGCCCATAGGCAGTATTTTATCAATTTCTATGTTTACGCCAAGGGGGGTGCCGGTTGCCGACTGCAGCAGGCGCGCGGCGCGAACGACAAGATCGTCGGCTTCCCGCACGCCCGGGACGTCGGTCTTACGGGCAATCACGCCATCGTCACGGCGGGTGAAGTGCAGCAGGTCGCCCCAGTCAAGCAACTGGAATACTGTCTGGAGCGCGTGATAGCCATCCGGCCGACGCCCCGTTATGTGCAGGAAAAGATTGAGCTTCGCCGGCGCGAGGCAATTGCGCAGCGACGCGTCGGCCAGCGGACGCAATGAGCCCGGTTGTGTGGAAGACATGCTTGTAGGTGCAAAAACGTTACTGGTCGAGAACGAGCTTGATATCGAGCGGCGGCTCTTCGCGCGACAGGTTCACGCGTTTCACGCCGGTTGCGGGTGCGTCGGCGTAGGCCAGGTAGTCGACTGTCCAGCCGTCCTGCTTGATTTGCTTCAGGCGATCATTTTGCGACGATGAATCCATGGTCGTGCGCGCCCGGGACGTAGGCGCCGGCGACGGTTGCAGCCAGTAGCGCAAACCTTCCACCGGTAACGCGAAGCCCAGGGTATTGCGCATCAGGTCAGAAACGTTGTCCGCCGTTTGCGGTTCGCGATTCGGCAATTCCAGCGTGGCCGAAGAGGGCGAAGACGTCACGATAGCCATGGTCTGCCCAAGCGGATTGCGCAATTGCAGCGTGACGGTGTCACCTGTTTCCTGCCAGTCGAAGTTTCCGTACGCGTTGCGTTGTTGACCGTTCTGGTCGTCGTACTGGACCGCAAAACGGCCGTGATACGCGCGGCTGGTCTGCGCGGTGATCGCCGTTGCCGCATTCGATGTAGTCGGAACCCGCGGCTTGACCGCGCAACCGGAGAGAACCACGGCACCCGCCGCCATCAACGCCAGGGCGCCGCGTCGGGCGCGCTGGCCATTCAGGACATTCATTGCATTCAATTTCAAAGGTCGTTCACCTGGAATCGTTTGAGCGTTTTGACGAGCGTGTCGTTGCCCGGTTCAAGCTTTTGCGCCTGACGCCACGTGCTGCGCGCCTGGTCCTGCTGCCCCGATTTCCACTGCACTTCACCAAGATGGGCGCCGATTTCGGCGTTCGGCTGAAGATCGTAGGCTTTCTTCAGAATGCTCGCTGCTTCGGCGTCATTGCCCTGCCGGTACTTCGCCCAGCCCAGGCTGTCCATGATGAACGCATCGTTCGGCGCCAGCGACACGGCTTTTTCAATCAGCTTCACTGCTTCGTCGAGCCGCTGGTTGCGATCGACAAGCGAATAGCCGAGCGCGTTGTACGCCTGCGGATTGTCGGGCTGCGTCCTCATCAGCTTGCGAAGCTGCGTTTCCATGACGTCGTAATGGCCGTTTTTTTCCGCAGCCATTGCGTAGTCATAGGTGAGATCGGGGTCGTCGGGGAAAGCCGCCGTGGCCTTCGACAAAGCCGTCTCCGCCTCCGGATAACGCTGCGCCTGAAACAGCAGCGAGGCGTCGGTGCGCGCGAGCAAAGCGAGGTCGCGCGGGTCGGACGTCTGCAGGCCGCCGAGCAACTGACGCGCTTCGTCGACCTTGCCGTGGTTTGCAAGGATCTGCGCGCGCGTCACTTGCGCGGGCAAATACTGCTGGCTTGAACGGGTAATCTTGTCGAGCCACTGGTTCGCCGCGGCGTCGTCTTTTTGATCGAGCGCCAATTGCGCGAGATAGATGTACGCCTGACCCGGATCAGCGCCCGGCGTGCCTTCGGCCGCCTTGGCGTATTGGGTCAGGTAATCCTTCGCCTTGTCCGGCTGCTTCTTCTGGATGTTGATCAACGCGAGCGCCATCAACGGCGTCAGATCCTTCGCGTCGTTCTTGCGCATGATTTCGAACTGCTTCTGGGCGTCATCGAGCCGATCCGCCGATAAATACAGTTGCGCGAGCGCGAGCCGCGCATCATGCGATTTCGGATTCTTGTCGAGATAATTTTCGAACGAAGCGATTCCTTCGTTGCGTTCATTCGGACCCATGCGCGCGAGCGTCAACGCGGCGGGCAAGTAGTCGGGTTTGAGTTGCAGCGCCTTTTCAAGCGATGCCTTCGCGCCCGGCTGGTCGTCGGCGGCGATTTGCTGACGGGCAAGCGCCAGTTGCGTCTCCGGCCGGTCCATGTCGTTCTTGACCAGATCCTTCAACACGTTCAGCCCGCCTACGCGGTTCGGCCCGCGCGAGAGCAGGATCTGCAACGAGATGATCGCGTCGCCGCGTTGCTCGGCGGGAATCTTCGCGAGTTCGCTGGTGAGGATTGGCTCGGCGTCGTCGGGCTTGCCGGACAGGATCAGCAGCGACGCGCTCAACTGCGCCGCGCGCTCCGAATTCGGCGAAAACTGCTGCCAAAGCTGGACGGATGTCAGCGCGTCGTTGGGACTTTGTGCGGCGATTGCAATCTCGGTCGCGCGCTGCGCGAAACGCGGATCATGGGTGTCGCGGGCGAGCGCCAGATAGGTCTGGTACGCCGGCGCGGCCTGGTTACGCTGCAACGCGACTTCGGCCGCGAGCACCTGGAACACGATCTGGCTGGACGTTGCAATATTAGGCAGGTCCTGTGTTTCCTTGCCTGTGGGCGGCGCGGTGATCAGGTCGGCCGCGCTGATCGACGACTGGTCGTCATCCGGAGTGGGAAGTTGCGCGGGACTTTGCGCATGGGCAGGGGCAAGCGCGAACACGGTGACGGCGAGCGCAACGGCTGCCGCCAGCCTGTTCGGGGAGACCGGCTTACCGCGTGCCGCAATCGTTTCAGCCGCTGCTGCACGCTGCTTCGAAAACAACTTAACGAAGGACAAGTTCATGGAAATCCGATCAATGTTTCAGTCGATTGTAACGCGCTCGCTACAATACGCGCACATCCCACAGCAAGTTGCAGACCAGTAAAACATGCCAGAGTTGCCGGAAGTCGAAGTAACCCGACGCGGTATTGAACCGTTCGTGGCCGGACGCCGGGTCGAGCGTGTCGATATCCGCACACCCGCGCTTCGATGGCCCATTCCCGCGCACCTTTCAAAGACGATGAAGGCGCTGAAAATCGACAAGGTCGAACGGCGCGGCAAGTACCTGCTGTTCGAAACCTCTGACGGTTGGCTGATCGTGCATCTTGGCATGACGGGAACGCTGCGGGTTTTGCGCAATGTCCCGCGTCCGCCTGAAGCCGCGAAGCATGATCATATCGATTTGATCTTCGACGACTTCATTTTGCGCTTCCGGGACCCGCGACGCTTTGGCGCGGTGCTCTGGCATGCGCGCGACGACGGCGACGTTCTCGATCATCCGTTGCTTGCGGGGCTTGGCGTCGAGCCGTTCTCCGCCGGATTTTCCGGTTCCTTGATGTACCGCATGACGCGCGGGCGCAAGGTGTCCGTGAAACAGGCGCTGCTCGCGGGCACGATGGTCGTGGGCGTCGGCAATATCTATGCTTCCGAAAGCCTGTTTCGCGCGGGAATCCGCCCGACGGTCGCGGCCGGCCGCGTCTCGCTCGTGCGCTACGATCTCCTCGCCGGCGCCGTGCGCGCGACGCTTGCGGATGCCATCGAAAAAGGCGGCAGCACCTTGCGCGATTTCGTTGGCAGCAACGGTGAGTCGGGTTATTTCCAGCTCGATTATTTCGTCTATGATCGCGCCGGCTTGCCGTGCCACGTTTGCGGAGCGGCCATCAAACACATCGTGCAGGGCCAGCGATCCACGTACTTTTGCCCGCGCTGCCAGCGCTAGCCGACATGCTCCAGCTCACCGACTTCTCCGCGCGCCTGATCGCGTGGCAACGCGTTCACGGCCGCCACGACCTGCCGTGGCAAAACACGCGCGACGCATACCGGATCTGGCTGTCCGAAATCATGCTGCAGCAAACGCAGGTTTCGACGGTGATTCCGTATTACGCGCGTTTTCTCGAACGTTTCCCCGACGTCAACGCACTCGCCGCCGCGCCTGTCGACGACGTCATGGCGCTCTGGGCGGGGCTTGGCTACTACTCGCGGGCTCGAAATCTGCATCGATGCGCCGACGCCGTCGCGACCGAACATGGCGGCGAGTTTCCCCGCAGCGTCGATGAACTCGCTGAATTGCCCGGGATTGGCCGCTCGACGGCGGCGGCGATTGCGTCGTTTGCCTATGGCGCTCGCGCCACGATCCTCGATGGCAACGTGAAGCGCGTGCTTGCCCGCGTGTTCGGCGTGGAAGGATTCCCGGGCGAAAAGAAAGTCGAGAACGCGATGTGGACGCTCGCCGAATCGCTGCTGCCCGATGCGGCCCACAAGGACGAAGTCACGGCCTACACGCAGGGTTTGATGGATCTGGGCGCGACGCTTTGCGTGCGCGGCAAGCCGGATTGCGCGCGTTGCCCGTTCGCGCCGGATTGCGTGGCGAACGTGACGGGACGGCAAAAAGAGTTGCCGGCGGCGCGGCCGAAAAAGACGGTGCCGACGCGCAAGACCTGGATGCTGGTTTTGCAGGACGGCGATACGGTTCTTCTGGAAAAACGCCCGCCGAGCGGCATTTGGGGCGGTTTATGGAGCCTTCCCGAAGCCGCCGACGAAGACGCGCTGGCGGCGGTCGCGCATAGCCTTGGCGGCACGAACGAGCTTCAGCGCCTGAGCCCGTTCACGCACACGTTCACGCATTTCAAGCTGGATATCGAGCCGCGTCTCGGGCGCGCGGACGCTGCAACCGAACTCGCCGATAACCACACGGTCTGGGCGCCGCTATCGAATATCGATGCTTATGGCGTGCCCGCGCCGGTGCGCAAACTCCTCGACGCGCTGCAGGGATCGCTGATTTAAGGCGGTCTTAAAACAGCTTCAAAGCAACTGATGCTGCTGCATGTAGTGATGCACGACATCAATGCGCGCCGCCGCGTCTTCCAGTTCCATCAGCTTTTGCCGGGCGCGCATGGGAATGGGCAGAATCTCCGACAAACGGTTCGATACCCACGTTGGGTCATCGAGCAGGAATGGCTCGTTGAACGGCAGATCTTTCGGATCGCGCGCCTTGATCGCATCGATAATCCGCTCCAGGACCTCCGCGCACGCACCGAACTTCACCAGCGCCTCGGCGTCTTCCAGCGGTGCGTCGTCGCCAATCGTCTCCGCCACGCCGACCAGCAGATTGCTCGGTTCCACACGGTGCGAAAGCAGCCGGAAACGCGTCGTGCCGCGCGCCTGGATCAGCAGCATGCCGAACGTGTCCACGTCGCATTGCGTGATCTCGGCGAGACATCCAATGCTCTCCGGCACCGACGGATCCCCCGGCGACGCGATCTCGTTGCCGCTTTTCAGCAAGCAGACGCCAAACGGCGTGCCTTCGCGCAAGCACGCGCGCGCCATGTCGAGATAGCGCGCTTCGAAGATTTTCAAGGGGAGGCGGCCACCGGGAAACAGCACGGTGTGCAAAGGAAACAGCGGCAGGTCGGCGAGAAGGGGATTGGTGGACATCGCGCGCTTCTTTAAAAAGGCCGCCCGAGGGCGATCAGGTTTGCAAGGGCGCGACGTGGCCATCGAGGGCGATGGGTGCGTCGCGATGCCGCACAATCACATTGGCTTTCTCGCCAAAACGCGCGGCCAGCGTCTGGGCAATGAATACCGAGCGATGTTGTCCGCCCGTGCAGCCGATCGCCACCGTGAGGTAACTGCGGTTGTCTTCCCGGAACTGCGGCAACCATTTTGCAATGAATGTGCCGATGTCATCGATCATCTGGTGAACCATTGGCTGCGCCAGCAGGAAATCGATGACCGGCTGGTCCAGGCCCGTGAGCGGCCGCAGTTCGCGATCGTAATAGGGATTCGGGAGCGTTCGGACATCGAAGACAAAATCGGCGTCGAGCGGCACGCCGCGCTTGAATCCAAACGACTCGAACATCAGCGTGAGGCCAGCCGTTTCCTGCTCCACGAAGCTCTTGACCCAGGCGCGCAAGACGTTCGCGCGCAGATTGCTGGTGTCGATCTGATGGCCGAATTCCGCGAGTCCCGAGACCAGTTCGCGCTCGCGCTCGATCGCTTCGCCAAGCGAAGTGTGCAGCCCGACATCGGCGTCGTGCGTGGGCGAACCCGATAACGGATGACGGCGGCGCGTTTCGGAAAACCGCTGGATGAGCGATTGCGTGCTGGCGTTGAGGAACAGCACGCGAACATCGAACAATTGCGTGAGGCCGTTGATGATGGCCGGGACTTCATCGAGCGAACGGCTCGAACGCGCGTCGATAGCGACCGCCAGGCGTGCTTGTCCTTGTGAGTCGAGATACGCCGCGAGTTCGGGCAAAAAGCGCGGCGGCAAGTTGTCGACACAATAATAGCCGGCGTCTTCGAGCGCGTTCAGCGCGACGGACTTGCCAGAGCCGGAAATGCCGGTAATCAGGATGATGCGCATGAATGGAGGACTCGGTCAGTTGGACTCGTTCGCTTGAGCAAAAGGTTCGGGTCCCGACGGCGCCGGCGCGACCGGTTAGCGTGACCCGGTCAGATCAGCTTGCCGGGGAACTGGCTCTCCGGATCCTGCATGGCAAGGCGCTGACGATCCATGAAATCCCGCAGCGTATCGATACCCCGCAGTTGCAGAATCGTATTGCGCACTGCCGCCTCGACCAGCACGGCGAGGTTCCGGCCGGCCGCGACCTGAATGGTTACCTTGCTGATCGGCAAACCGAGCACATCGACAGCCTGGCTTTCCAGAGGCAAGCGCTGGAATTCGCCGTCCGGACGCCGCACGAGCTGAACGATCAGCTTGAGCTTCATTTTCCGCCGAACCGCCGTTTCACCAAAGATGGTTTTGATGTCCAGCAGGCCGAGACCGCGCACTTCGAGCAAATTCTGCAGCAGCGGCGGGCAGCGTCCCTCGACAAAATCGGGGCCGAGGCGCACGAAGTCTACGGCGTCGTCCGCGACAAGACCATGACCACGGCTGATCAGCTCCAGCCCAAGCTCGCTTTTGCCGAGGCCCGAGTCGCCGGTGAGCAGCACGCCCATGCCGAGGATATCGAGAAATACGCCGTGAAGCGTTGCGCGCGGCGCGAGTATCCGGGACATGTAAAGCCGCAGGCTGTCGATCACGGCCGCCGCGGACATGCGCGTGGTGAAAAGCGGAGTGGACGAACGCGTGCATCGCAAGACCAGTTCGGGCGGTGCGCCGACTTCACCCGCGACCACCAGGAAAGGCGGCTCGAGCGCGATCAGTTCCGCCATGTTGCGCGAGCGGTCTTCGTCGGACTGACGCTGGTAGTAGGTGATTTCGGCGTCGCCGAGTACCTGGATGCGATTGGGGTGAATCAGGTTCAAGTGGCCGACCAGATCGGCGCTCGATGTGGCATTGGCGACTGTCTCTGTCGAGAAACCGCGTTCCCAGCCTTCGTGACCCGTCAGCCAACTGAGTTTCAGCGCGGCGGCGTTGTCGTCGAAAATACTCTGGGCGTTGATGCTGGACGTATCCATGAGGCCGGAACTCCGTGAGGGGCCGCGAGCGCTGGGCAATCGAAGGGGCTGGGTTGGCCCGATCAATGCTCCGCTCAATAGGACTGATTGTGCGCTAGAAGGGCCGCCGGCGCGAGAGGGCTGCTCGCGCCATGTGCGTGGTTTCAAGCAGGTTTGACGGACTTACGGTTGCCATTGCGTGAGAAGCTGATGCAGCGCCTCACGGTTTTCTTCGGTGTTCAGGCGTTCGCGCGTGTCCCGATCGGACAATAACTGCGCGATCTCGGACAGGATTTCAAGGTGCTGTTGCGTGGCCTGCTCCGGGACAAGCAGAAAGATCAGCAGCGACACGGGCTGGCCATCCGGCGATTCGAAAGCGATGGGCTCGGCGAGACGCACGAACGCCGCAAGCGGATGCTTCAGGCCCTTGATACGCCCGTGGGGAATGGCGACACCTTCGCCCAGACCGGTCGAGCCGAGGCGCTCGCGCGCGAAGAGATTGTCGGTGACGGTGCTGCGGCCAATGCCGTTCTGGTTCTCGAAGATCAGGCCCGCTTGCTCGAATACGCGTTTCTTGCTGGTGACGGACAGTCCGAGGACGACATTTTCGAGGGGAAGAAATTTGGCTAAACGATTCATGTTGGCAGGCAGATGCGTGGCCTGAATTCTCCTCACGGTGGCGACTTCAGAAGCTCAAGTGCACTGAGCGCTCACGGTGATTTTGGTTAGGAATGCGCGGAAGACCGAGATCTGGCTTCACTCGCTCGTTTCATTCCGCTCGTTTCATTCCGATGTAAACAACCCCGGCATTATCCGGATCATTATAGAACAGCGTCCTGAGCGATGGTGCGGCGCGCAATACGGTCCGCGCGTTTGGTGCCAGGAACGCAACAGTCAGCAATCGAAGCTTCATCTGCAAACGCCCGGCAAAAGACAACCCGGATTGCCGGAGACAAAAAAGCCGCCTGCTGTCAGGCGGCTCCTCCCGGTTGCAGTCCGGCAATGCTTCGTCCGGACTCCGGCGCATCGGAAAAATCCGTTTTCCCGCTACGCCGGCCAACTTTTGATGCAAACCTCTAAACACGCCCGTCAAATTACGGCGCGGGCGCTTCGCTTTCTTGCGGTGCGTACTTCATTGTTGCATGCGCATGGCCCTGGATCTTGTCCTTATGGCGGATGACTTGCCGATCCAGCTTGTCGACCATCAGGTCGATCGCCGCGTACATATCAACGTCACAACTTTCGATGAAGATGTCCTTGCCTTTCAGGTGCAGGTTGATTTCAACCTTTTGCCGCTTGTCCTTTTCCCTATGATTGTCGACCGAGAGGACCACACTGCCGTCGATCACCTGATCGAAGTGCCGTAGCACTCTATCCAGTTTGGTGATCACATATTCTCGCAACGCAGGCGTCAATTCGAGATGGTGTCCACTGATCTGCAGATTCATAGTTGCTCTCCAAGCTAATGGCCGCCTGGTCGCTTTTCCGCTGCTGAAAACCGGTCGCTGCGCCCGCGGTTGGCCACTCCATGGAACGGCGGAACGGATCGGGAAACGCATTGGCCGGCTCGTTCACGTATTCGCGACGCGGCCGGTAAAGGCCCGCCGCAACATGCAGCGGGCTACAGAGACTTTCGCAGGTTCACTGCCGGAATTTTCAGGGCTTCGCGATATTTGGCCACCGTGCGGCGCGCCACCACGAATCCTTGTTCCGCCAGCAATTCGGCGATGCGGCTGTCTGAAAGAGGAGATTTTGAGTCTTCAGCTCCTATCAGTTGCTTGATGAGGGCCCGGATCGCCGTGGACGATGCCGCGCCACCCGTGTCGGTGGAAACATGTGATCCGAAGAAGTACTTGAATTCAAGCGTCCCGAATGGGGTGAGCATGTACTTACCGGTTGTCACACGTGAGACGGTGGATTCGTGTAAACCCAGCGTATCAGCAATCTCCCTCAAAACCAAGGGCCGCATTGCAATTTCACCATGTGCGAAAAAGTTCTTCTGACGTTCCACAATTGCTTGTGCAACGCGAAGAATCGTCTCGAATCTTTGTTGAATATTCTTGATCAGCCAGCGCGCTTCCTGCAGTTGCTGACGCAACGAGCCACTGCCCGGATCGCCGCGATTGTTGCGTAGAATATTTGCGTACAGGTGATTGATTCGAAGCCGGGGCACGATTTCCGGATTCAATTCTGCAGTCCATCCGCTCGACATCTTGCGCACCAGAATGTCCGGCACGACATAGTCCGCCTCGCTCTTGCCAAATGCCGCGCCCGGAAACGGTTCGAGCGAACGGATCAGCAAGTGCGCATCCCGCAGTGCGTCATCGGAGGCTTTGAGTTGCTTGCGAAGCCGGGTGAAGTCGCGAGCGGCGAGCAACTCCAGATGATGCATGACAATATCCAGCGCGAGCGTCCTGATGGGCGATGGCGCGAGCCGCAACAATTGCAGCTTCAGACATTCCGATGCCGAGCGCCCGCCGACGCCTGATGGATCGAAGCTCTGCAATAGCGCGAGCGCGGCGCTCAGCTCATCAAGATCGACCTCGAGTTCCTCTGGCAGATCGGCTTTGACCTCGTCAAGCGACGAAGTGAGATACCCGTCTTCGTCAAGGGATTCGATCAGAAAGGTAATCAGCGCACGATCGCGCTGATTCGCTTTCGTCATGCGCAACTGCGACATCAGGTGATCGCGCAGCGTGGTGGTGGATTCGTGGATTTGCAGCGGGGGCAGGTCGTCGTCATCTGAGCCGCTGTTCGAGCGGCCATAGTCTTCCAGATTCCACGAACTGGAATCCGGGCCGTTGTCCGACGAACTCATGCCGTTGTATTCATCGACACCTTGAGGGTCGCCATTTTCCGAGCGCTCAGTCGTGCTACTGCTCGACGACGTACCGTTGCTCATCATGGGCTCGGGCGCATTCACCGATGCCCCCGACGTGATCAGCGATCCGTCCGCCGCCACGCGCAGCGGACTGGTGGTCCAGTCGTCCTCGTTTTCGAGCAAGGGGTTCTGCGCGACAGCCATCGCGACTTCCTGCTGCAATTCGAGCGTCGACAACTGCAGCAGCCGGATGGACTGCTGCAGTTGTGGGGTCAGCGCAAGATGCTGCGATAGGCGAAGTTGGAGGCTGGCTTTCATGGCAAGGTTTTAATCATTGTAGAGAGTTTGCCACGGGCGCGAAACCTCGCGGGGATCGGCCAAAAACAAGCGTGCCGCCCGCGGGCGGCACGTAAGAATTGCTTGAGGACGCTTCAAGGCCACGCATTGCCGCCCACAGGGGCTTTGTGGCACCGCGAGGCGTCCGTTCACGCCGTCACATGCGGAAATGTTCGCCGAGATACACGCGCCGCACACTCTCGTTTTCGATGATCTCACTCGGCGCGCCGGCCGCGAGCACGCTGCCGTCGCTGATGATGTACGCGTGGTCGCAAATGCCGAGCGTCTCGCGCACGTTGTGGTCCGTGATCAGCACGCCGATGTTCCGCTGCTTCAGGAACTTCACGATCTTCTGGATTTCCAGCACCGCGATAGGATCGACGCCCGCGAAGGGCTCGTCGAGCAGGATGAAAGCGGGATTGGTCGCGAGCGCGCGGGCAATTTCGACTCGGCGGCGTTCACCGCCCGAGAGCGACAGCGCCGGATTTTCACGCAGATGCGCGATCTGGAGTTCGTCAAGCAATGCTTCCGCCCGGTCCGTGATCGCCTGCTTGGAGAGCGGTTTATCGTTCTCGCCGGTCTGCAATTCCAACACCGCGCGGATGTTCTGCTCGACCGTGAGCTTGCGGAACACCGATGCTTCCTGCGGCAGATAAGACAGCCCGAGGCGCGCGCGCTGGTGGATCGGCAACAAGCTGATTGACGTGCCGTCGAGTTCGATTTCGCCTGCGTCAAGCGGAACCAGGCCGACGATCATGTAGAACGAAGTCGTCTTGCCCGCGCCATTCGGTCCGAGCAGCCCGACCACTTCACCGCTTTTGACGTCGAGCGACACGTCTTTCACGACTGTGCGCGAGCCGTAGCGTTTTTTCAGATTGCGGACGGTGAGCGAACTGCTCGTTCCCTCCGGCTTTCGATGAGGCATGGCGGGCGAATTCACGGCTGCGGCGATCCTTGCATCGTGTTGGACGGGGTGAGCGTGGCCGGCGCGCCGGTCAGCGGCGCTGCACCGCCGTTGCGCGGCGCGAGCATGGCGCGCACGCGGCCCGTGGGGTTGCCGGGACCCGCGACGTCCTTGCCGGCTTTCGCCGTATAGAAGTCTTTCTGGCCGTCGTAGGTGATAACGCTGCCGTGCACTTCGTCCTGAATCTTGGTCAACCCCACGAGACGGCGCACCACTGCGCGCGTGGTGAGCGTGGTGAGGTCCTGTTTGCCGTCGTAGTCGATCCGCACGGCATTGCCTTCGATATATTCATCCAGGCCGTCGCGTTTCTGGCGGAAATACGAGAGATTGCTGCCCGTCGACGTGCCGGTTGCGTACTGATAACCCTGCGGGTCCTGCGTGACGTCCACGCGGTCGGCCTTGATGATGATCGTGCCTTTGGTCGCGACCACGTGACCCGTGAAAATGTTGACCTGCTTCAGGTCGTCATAGGTCATGTTGTCCGCTTCAATGTTCAGCGGCTTGTCGTTGTCGGCGCGTTCGGCGTGCGCTGCCGGGGCGAAACCCGCCAGCGGCAACGCCACGCAAGCTGCCGTAATCCCGAATTGCACGAAGCGTGCGGCGCGGTGCATAAATGCAGCGCGCGCTGCACGCAGACGGCCTGATTCGGGTCGGGGAAACGGTTTGTTCATGCAGTCACACTTGAATGGATTAAGCGCAATTCGTCGGAACTGCCGGGTTTATCTGGACGAGGTGCCGAGCGTGTCGGAGGCGGCAATCTGGCCGCGTACCGTCCCGAAGAGCTTCATTACCCGGGTCGCATTGTTGTAGTTCATGCCGTCGCCCGTCATCACGGACGGACCGCGCTGAAGTTTAACCGGCTTTTCTGTTTCGATGACATCGTCGTTCACGAGGATCCGGAAGTGCTCGGAATCCGCCGTCATCTGCGGATCGCCGAAACCCGCCACGCGCAGCAAATGGGCGTTTTCGTATAAATCGACAATCGATACATCGCCGTTCACCGTCCCGCGCTCCGAAGTCGCGGTGACAGTGGGCTTCAGCGGCTGGAACATGCGCATCGCCGGCTTGACCAGGTCGCTGTTTTCGTCGTCCTCGTAATGCACCATCGAGATCGCCGTCAGCCGGTATTGCGTCGTACCGGTGGTGTCGAGTTCGGAGACCGAAAAGTTGTTGGCGAAGTAGTCGGGCGCGTGTTCTTTCGGGCGTTCCGGCGTTTGCGGCGGCGGCAGCGTGGCCTGCAGCAACCAGTACGTGATGCCGGCAAGGGCCGCCATGGCGACGAGCGGTAACAGCGAGGTCAGTTTGGTCGGGCGCGCCATGGGATTCAGGCTCCAATGGCCGCTGCAAGCAGGCCGTCATAGCGGTCCTGCGCACGCAGGATCGCGTCGCACACTTCGCGCACCGCGCCTTCACCGCCACGTTTCGATGCCGCGAAATGCGCGCGTTGCAGCACTTCTTCGTGCGCGTTCGCCGGCGCGGCGGAAAAACCGCACAGGCGCATGACCGCGAGATCCGGCCAGTCGTCGCCCATGTAGCCGCATTCGCTCGCTGCAATGCCGGTGCCTTGCAGCAGTTCGGCCAGCGCGACGGTTTTATCGGCGACGCCCTGGTGGATGTGCGTGATGCCCAGTTCGCCCGCGCGCGCCGCGACGATGCCCGAGTTGCGGCCCGTGATGATGGCCGTTTGCACGCCCACCGATTGCAGCATCTTCACGCCGTGGCCGTCGAGTGAATTGAAGGACTTCATGGCGTCGCCGGCGGCCGTGAAGAACAGGCTGCCGTCGGTGAAAACGCCGTCGATGTCGAAAATCATCAGCTTCACGCGGCTTGCGCGACTGCGCACGTCTTCCGTTGCGGCAACATCGGGCGTGAAGGAAAGAGTCGACATCAGATTACCTTCTTGGAAAAGAGGTCGTGCATGTTCAAAGCGCCAATCAGGATTGCGTTTTCATCCACGACGAGCATCTGATTGATGCGATAGCGCTCCATCAGTTCCACCGCTTCCACCGCGAGATGGTCAGGACCGATGGTTTGCGGATGGCGCGTCATGACGTCCGCCAGCGGCAGCGCGCGGAAATCGCCGTCGCGCTGGAGGATGCGGCGCAGGTCGCCGTCGGTGAAAATGCCTTCCACGTGATTGTTTTCGTTGACCACGGCCGTCATGCCCATGCGCTTCGCGGTGATCTGGAAGAGGGCGTCGGACACGGTGGCGTCGAGGGATACGACCGGCACTTCGGGTCCCACGCGCATCACGTCGCGAACGTAGGTCAGCAGGCGGCGACCGAGCGCGCCGCCCGGATGCGAGCGCGCGAAGTCGTCCGGACCGAAGCCGCGGGCGTCGAGCACGGCGACCGCGAGCGCGTCGCTCAGCGCCAGAACCGCGGTCGTGCTGGCCGTGGGCGACAGGTTCATCGGACAGGCTTCCTTGTCGACGTGCGCGTTCAAATGCACGTCGGCGAGTTTCGCGAGGCTGGATTCGGGGCTTCCCGTGATGGCGATCAGCTTGGCGCCGAGGCGCTTGATGATCGGCAGGATGGCGACGAGTTCAGAAGTTTCGCCAGAATTCGATAACGCGATAAACACGTCGTCAGCGGTTACCATGCCAAGATCGCCGTGGCTGGCTTCCGCTGGATGAACGAAGAAACCGGGCGTGCCGGTGCTCGCGAGCGTAGCCGCGAATTTGCGGGCGATATGCCCGGACTTTCCGATGCCCGATACCACCACGCGGCCTTTGCATCCGAGCAGGAATTCCACGGCGCCGGTGAAGTTGTCATCGAGTTGAGCAGACAGGCCTCGCACAGCGTCGGCTTCAATTTCGAGCACGGTGCGAGCCAGCGCGAGTGCCCGGTCGCCATTGATTTTCGCTATCATGCGCGGAGTATATCAAAGGCACCTTTATGCCGCGCCGGACGGGCGCCGCAGGGCTTTTGGCCAGCGGCGCTACCGCGCTCATCCGCCCATGCAGGTCGTGCTTCAGCCGCGCTGATTCGAGCGCGCGGGGAGGCCGATCTGCAATCCAACGACCAACGAGGATGCTAGACGGATGACTTCTCCGCTTGAAATGACGTTGCTGTTACTGCTGTGTTCAGTGGGCGGCGTCGTCGTGTTCCGGTTTTTCAACCTGCCGCCCATGCTGGGGTATCTGGCGGTCGGGATCATTGTCGGGCCGCATGCCGCGGGCATTGCCCCGGATAGCGAGCGCGCGCAGCATCTCGCCGAATTCGGCGTTGTATTCCTGATGTTTTCCATCGGGCTTGAGTTCTCGCTTTCGAAGTTGAGGTCGATGCGAAGGATTGTGTTCGGACTTGGCGCGAGCCAGGTCGGCGGGACGATCCTGCTCGCGCTGCTGTTTGGATGGATCGCGAATTTCTGGACCGGCATGTCGTGGGAAGCGAGCATCGCGCTTGGCGGCGCGTTGTCCATGTCGTCCACCGCGATTGTTTCGAAAATGCTCGCCGAACGGCTCGAACTCGAATCCGAGCATGGCCGCAATATCTTCGGTGTGCTGCTGTTCCAGGATCTGGCCGTGGTGCCGCTCCTGATCATCATTGCGGCCTTTGGCAACGGGAATTCGAAGGAGCTGGCGTTCTGGCTCGCCATTGCCGCCGTGAAGATCGTGGTTGCGCTGACGGTGTTGTTGTTCATCGGCCAGAAGTTCATGACGCGATGGTTCAACATTGTGGCGCGCCGGCGTTCGCAAGAACTCTTCATGCTGAACCTGTTGCTGGTGACGCTGGGCGCCGCGTTCATCACCGATAAATTCGGCCTGTCGCTCGCGCTCGGCGCTTTCATTGCGGGGATGCTGATTGCGGAGACGCCTTACCGGCATCAGGTGGAAGAGGACATCAAGCCGTTTCGCGACGTGCTGCTCGGCCTCTTCTTCGTGACGACCGGCATGCTGCTCAATCCGCGCGTGATCTGGGAACATCCGTTTCTCGTGGCCACGTTTTTCGTTGTGCCTATTTTGCTCAAGGCCGTGATGATCACCGGACTGGCGCGGCTTTTCGGTTCGCCGCCGGGTGTCGCCATGCGCACCGGCCTGAACCTCGCGCAAGCCGGCGAGTTCGGTTTCGTGCTGCTGAACCTGATCCTCGACAAACATCTTGTCGAGCCTGTTCTGCTGCAGGCCATTCTTTCTTCGATGCTGCTTTCCATGCTCGCCGCGCCGTTCATCATCCAGAACGCCGACAGGATTGTGCTGCGGCTTTCATCGACGGAATGGTTGCGGCAATCGTTGCAAATGACGCGCATTGCCACGCAAAGCCTGAAGCAGAGTGGCCACGTGATCATTTGCGGCTACGGCCGCGCGGGGCAGAACCTGGCGCGCATGCTTGAGCACGAAGGCTTATCTTACGTTGCGCTCGACCTGGATCCCGATCGCGTGACGGCGGCCGCCGCGGCGGGTGAAAGCGTGGTGTACGGCGACGCCGGGCGGCGCGAGGCGCTGGTCGCGGCCGGTTTGCATCGGGCGGCGACGGTCGCCATCACGTTTGCGAATACGCCGTCCGCGTTGCGTGTGTTGCACAGCATTCACGAACTGGAGCCCACGTTGCCGACCATTGTGCGTACCGTCGACGACGCCGACCTTGAGAAGCTGATTGCATCGGGCGCGACGGAAGTGATTCCGGAGATCGTGGAAGGCAGCTTGATGCTGGCTTCGCATACGCTCGTGCTGATGGGTGTGCCGATGCGTCGCGTGGTGCGTCGTGTGGAAGAGATGCGGGACGAGCGTTACAGCTTGCTGCGCGGCTATTTTCACGGCGCGGATGATACCGATGACGAGGAACGCCGGGAGCAGGTGCGGCTACAATCGGTTCCCGTCGACGAAAACGCCGACGCCGTCGGCCGTACGCTTGACGAACTTGGGCTGGTTGATGATGGCGTCGAGGTGACGGCGATTCGGCGGCATGGGATTCGTGGCGTGGAGCCTGATCCTGACACCAAGTTGCGCGCGAGCGATATTGTCGTGCTGCGCGGTTTGCCTGAAGCGCTGCAGCGGGCTGAAGAGCGGTTGTCGCGCAATCGCCGTGCGGGCGCGGCAGCCTGACGTTTTTCCGGAGAGAACATGTCCTCAATCGCAGCGCCGGCGGCGCCCGCCTTGTCCAATCCCGCGAGTTTCATCCGCGAGCGAATCCGCACCGTTCCCGACTGGCCGCAACCCGGCGTGCAATTCCGCGATATCACGCCTGTGTTGCAGGACCGGCGTGCGTTGCGCACGTTGATTGATCTGCTGGTGCAGCGCTATATAGATGCGCGCATTGACACGATAGCGGGACTTGATGCGCGTGGTTTTATTATCGGGCCGATTCTCGCTTATGAATTGAGTCTGGGTTTCGTGCCGATCCGTAAGAAGGGGAAGTTGCCGTACAAGACCTTGTCGCAGTCGTACGAGCTTGAGTACGGCAGCGCGACTGTCGAGATCCATGAAGACGCGTGCAAGCCTGGCGAGCGCGTGGTGATTGTGGATGACTTGATTGCGACCGGCGGCACGATGATGGCCGGCAAGATCTTGCTGGAGCGGTTGGGCGCGGTGGTGGTGGAGGGTGCGGCGATAGTTGATTTGCCGGCGCTGGGCGGATCGAAATTGCTGCGCGAATCCGGGTTGCCATTATTCACGGTTTGCGAATTCGACGGTCATTGATGGGAGCGTCTTCAAACTATGCCAAATTTCCTTTTGTTTCTTGCGGCGTCCATAGCAATAACGGCTGCGCCGGGGCCCGATAACCTGCAAGTGTTGGCGCGGGGAATATCCCAGGGACGTGCGGCGGGACTGGTCGCGGCATTAGGTTTTGCGGCGGGCATTTCGTTTCACACGACGCTGGCCGCACTGGGTGTGGCGGCGTTATTGAAGTCATCGCCGATTGCTTTTGAGATTGTGAAGTTGGCGGGTGCGGCCTATTTGATCTGGATTGGAATCAAGGCGATTCGGAGCAAGGGGTTATCGAGTGCGCATGAGCGGCCGAGCCAGCCGTTGACGGTGGTATTTCGTCAGAGCGTGATTGGCAATCTGTTGAATCCGAAGGTGACGTTATTTTTCATCGTATTCCTGCCGCAGTTCGTAAATCCGCATGGAGTGCAAAGTGTGATGTTGCAGATGTTCGAATTGGGCGGAGTATTCATGCTCCAGACGGTCGTGGTGTTCTCGGCGTTTGGCGTGGCGGCGGGAATGATTGGAGCATATTTGAAGCGCCGCCCGAAGGTAGGCATATGGTTGGACAGGTTAGCGGGCGCGACTTTCATAGGATTAGGAATCCGCGTAGCGATAAAAGATTAAAGAAAACGCGCAGAAGCACAAGAGCTTGCCCGAGAGCGCTGATGGCGAAGCGTGTGGATGTAGGGGTTCGGAGGGGGAGGGTTTCAGGTGTTGGTGGTTATGGCGGCAACCGTTCTTTTGAGGTCCCAAGCAGATAAAACTGCACGCTCGGGACACTTAAGAATTAGCGGTTGAAAGGCGTTTTCTTTGCTTCGTTTCTTTTTCGCCGTTGGAAAAAGAAATGAAGTCCCGCCACGGACAGTGGCCAAAAGTGCTAAAGAAATGAGTCAAAACGAAACACGCGAAAGCCTGAGCAGCAGAAGAACCTACGCAAGACCACGCTGTACAATCCCCGCCTTTTAATCAGCCGGAGCCTAACAAAAAAATGCTTCTTCCAGCGATCAAAGCAGCGCGCAACTTCGATGCATCGGCGCATTTGCCGTTTTACATCGCTGGGGAGCGAATCGGCTGGATCCGCCGCACGGACGTGTCTGCATTAAACCCATGGCCAGATGTATTCGAGATCAAAGAAACGTCGATCCATCTATCCGAAAACTTCAACACATTAGAAGCCCGAAGCGCCGCGTTAGGCGCGGTAATTGGCATGCTCGCCGCTGACGGCCGCATCCCGGGCTGGCGCAACGAAACCTACGCGATCCGCAATACTTTCGACGCAGAACCCTTGGCATTCATAGAACGTGCGGCCTCGCGCTTCTTCGGCACAATGACATACGCGGTGCATCTAAACGGTATCGTGGAAGAACGGGGCCACGCGCCAAACCTCTGGATAGCGCGCCGCAGCGAGACCAAAGCGACCGACCCTGGCATGCTCGACAACGTGGTGGCGGGTGGTATTGGCTGGGGAATGGGGATTGAAGAAACGTTGATAAAAGAGTGCTGGGAAGAAGCCGGCATGTCGGCGGACCTGGCTGCAAAAGCAATACCCGGACGTGTATTCCATGTGCTGCAATCGCTACCCGAAGGCACTCAGGCCGAACAAATCCACGTCTTCGACCTGACCCTGCCGGCGGACTTCGCGCCGCACAACCAGGACGGCGAGGTCGGCGAACACAGCCTTGCGCGGATAGACGAAGTTGCGCGATGGATAGAAGAGGGCGCGCTTACTGTCGACGCCAGTCTCGCCACGCTCGATTGCCTGCTGCGCCGCCAATGGATAGACGAAGAAGCGTGCGAAGGCATGCAGGCGGTTTTTTCGCCGCCCGTGCTGAAATATTTCAAAGGAGTATCGGTTCATGTCGACCGAACATAGTTTTATCTTGAAGTTGTCGTGTCCGGATCGTCCGGGGATCGTGCATGCGGTGTCCGGATTCCTGTTCGACCTTGGCAGCAACATCCTGGACTCGGCGCAATTCGGCGACAGCCACACCGGCGAGTTCTTCATGCGCGTGCACTTTCAGCAAGTCGGCGGCGACCCGGGGCTTGAAGCATTGCGTACGTCGTTCAGTCCGCTTGCCGATCAGTTCGGCATGAAATGGGAACTGCACGATGCATCGGTCAAACCGCGCGTCATGATCATGGTGTCGAAGATCGGGCATTGCCTGAACGATTTGCTGTTCCGGTATCGCACGGGACAACTCGCGATCGAAATTCCGGCGATTGTTTCGAATCATCGGGAGTTCTATCAACTCGCCGCAAGCTATGACGTCCCGTTTCATCATTTGCCGTTGATAGCGTCGACGCCCGAAGCCAAGGCTTCGCAGGAAGCGCGCGTGCTGGAAATCGTGGAACAGAACAAGATCGATCTGGTCGTGCTCGCCCGCTATATGCAGATACTTTCGCCGGAATTGTGCACCGCGCTCAATGGCCGGGCGATCAATATCCATCATTCGTTCCTGCCGAGTTTCAAGGGCGCGAAGCCTTATTACCAGGCGTTCGATCGCGGCGTGAAGTTGATCGGCGCGACTGCGCATTACGTGACAACGGATCTGGATGAAGGCCCGATTATCGAACAGGAAGTGGAGCGTGTGGACCACAGCATGGCGCCGGATCAGTTGACGGCGATCGGCCGTGACGTGGAATGCGTGACGCTCGCGCGCGCGGTGCGCTGGCACGTCGAGCACAGGATCGTGCTGAACGGCAGCAAGACGGTGGTGTTCAAGTAAATCGAAAAGCTGGCGGAACTTGCATTCAAGCGCCGTCAGTTTCTCGAGTTAAACCATTGAGCTAAACCAGTCTCAGATAAACCAGTTCGCGCTTGATGTAAGCATAGAAAATCGGCGCGGCGATTACGCCCGGAAGGCCGAACGCGGCTTCCATGGCAAGCATTGCCAACAGCAGTTCCCACGCGCGCGCTTCAATCTGCCCGCCAATGATTCGCGCATTCAGGAAGTATTCGAGCTTATGAATGACGATCAGAAACCCGAGCGAAGCCACTGCCGTTCCGAACGACACGGAAAGCGAGATAGCGACGATCAGCGCGTTGGAAATCAGATTCCCGATGACCGGCAACAATCCGACAATAAACGTCACCATCACCAGCGTTTTCGATAACGGCAGCCGCTCGTGAAACAGCGGCAATGCGACCAGCAAATATAAAGCGGTGAATGCGGCGTTAATGGCGGATATTTTCACCTGCGCGAAAACAATACGGCGAAACGCCTCCGAGAACCGCGTCACACGCGTGACGAGCGCCGTGGAAAGCGGCAGCCGATGCGTTGTGCGCGGCGTGCCCACGGCGATGATCGCGCCAATGATCATCCCGATCAGCACGTGTCCGAACCCGCGCGCCGCGTCCTTGCCGCCTTGCTGCAACATGGCGGCGTGCTTCTGCATGAGATCGGTTGCCTTGTCCTTCATCTGCTCGGAATCGACAGGAAGGTAGTTCGCAATCCAGTTTGGCACCTGCAGACGGGCGTGCGACGTGATCATCATGAGTTGATCGAGCAGTTTCTGGACGCTTGGGACATCGCGCTGAAAATGATCGATGGTTGCGACCGTCGCGCCCGCCAGCCCGCCCACTATGACCACAGCCAGAATCACGACCGCGACCCAGCGGGCGCGTCCGCTCGTCATCGTTTTTTCGATGACCGGCGCAATGGTGTGCACGAGCTGGAACACGAGCATGCCGGCCAGCAGCGCGCCGAGCAGTTGCAGATGCAGCACCGCGAACATGCCGGCGAACGCGACAAGATAACTGCCGATTTCCACCGCGGACAGTTTCGGCATGCTCATGTCGCTCGTCAGCCGGACCGGCCGGACTGCGGGCCTGTTCTCGGCCGCTTCGTTGCGCTTTGCCATGAATCCTTCGGTCTCCTGCCGCGAACGGGTTACAGAGTGCTACGGCCCGATAACGGGCCGGCTCAAGGTTGCGGGTTGTGCTTGTGCGTCATGCAGCCGATCTCGGCCGTTGCAGCAAGGGCGCGAGATACCGGCCGGTAAAACTGGCCTTCGATTTGGCAACCTGCTCGGGCGTCCCCTGCGCGATGATCTGGCCGCCGCCCGCGCCGCCTTCGGGACCCAGGTCGATCACCCAGTCGGCGGTTTTGATTACATCCAGATTATGCTCGATGATTACGACAGTATTACCCTGATCGCGCAGGCGGTGAATTACTTCGAGCAGCAGCGCGATATCGTGGAAATGCAATCCGGTCGTCGGTTCGTCGAGAATATAGAGAGTCCGACCCGTGTCACGCTTGCTCAGTTCCAGCGAAAGCTTCACGCGCTGGGCCTCGCCGCCTGAAAGCGTGGTCGCCGACTGGCCGAGGCGGATATAACCCAGACCGACGTCGAGCAAGGTTTTGAGCTTCCGCGCGACGATCGGGACCGGCTTGAAGAACTCGTACGCCGCTTCCACGGTCAGGTCGAGCACTTCGTGAATATTCTTGCCCTTGTACTGGACTTCGAGCGTCTCGCGGTTGTAGCGCTTGCTGTGGCAGACGTCGCAAGGCACGTACACATCGGGTAGAAAGTGCATTTCCACCTTCAGCACGCCGTCGCCCTGACAGGCCTCGCAGCGTCCGCCCTTCACGTTGAACGAGAAGCGGCCAGGATCGTAACCCCGTTCCTTCGATGCCGGTACGCCCGCGAACAACTCACGGATCGGCGTGAAAAGACCGGTATAGGTTGCCGGATTCGAGCGCGGCGTGCGGCCAATGGGCGATTGATCGACGTTGATGACCTTGTCGAAATGCTCAAGCCCTTCAATGGCTTCGTAAGGCGCGGGCTCGGTCGCCGATCCATACAGATGCTGCGAGACGGCGTGATACAGCGTGTCGTTGATAAGCGTGGACTTGCCCGAGCCCGATACGCCGGTCACGCACGTCAGCAAGCCAACTGGCAAGTCGAGCGAAACGTTTTTCAGGTTGTTGCCATATGCTTCGATGATCCGCAGCCGCCGTTCGTCGGGCGGCGTGCGGTCGGTCGAATAGCTGATGCTGCGTTTGCCCGACAAATACTGACCGGTCATTGAGTTCGGGTCGTTCTGGACATGCTTTGCCGTGCCTTGCGAGACAATCTCGCCGCCATGCACGCCCGCGCCCGGACCCATGTCGACCACATAATCGGCCATGCGGATCATGTCTTCGTCGTGCTCGACCACGATCACCGAATTGCCGATGTCACGCAGATGCTTGAGGGTATCGATCAGCCGGTCGTTATCCCGCTGATGCAAGCCGATGGACGGTTCATCCAGCACGTACATCACGCCGGTCAGGCCCGAGCCGATCTGCGACGCGAGCCGGATGCGCTGCGCTTCGCCGCCCGAAAGCGTCTCCGCGCTGCGTTCCAGCGACAAATAATCCAGCCCGACGTTATTCAGGAACGTCAGCCGCGCGACGATTTCCTTGATGACGCGATCCGCGATCTCGGCCTTCGAGCCTTCCAGCCGCAGCGTCTGGAAATAGCCGAGCGTATCGCGCAGCGGCCAGCCGCTCACTTCGTAAATGGCCCGCGCGTGCTCGCCCGTGCCGAGCTTCACGTTGCGCGCTTCCGTGCGCAGCCGCGTGCCTTCGCACGCCGGACACGCCTGATTGTTCTGATATTTCGATAATTCCTCGCGCACCGCCGCGGAATCCGTTTCCTTGTAGCGGCGCTCCAGACTCGGGATGATCCCTTCGAACGCATGCTCGCGAACCGTCGTGCGGCCACGCTCGTTGATGTACGAAAACGGAATCACCTGCTTGCCGGAACCGAACAGCAGGATCTTTCGGACCTTTTCGGGCAGGTCCTCGAACGCGGCATCGAGATCGAATTCGAAGAACGACGCCAGGCTTTGCAGCATCTGGAAATAGAACTGGTTGCGCCGGTCCCACCCTTTTACCGCGCCCGCCGCCAGGGACAATGACGGATGCGCGACCACACGCTTCGGGTCGAAGAACGTGATCTGTCCAAGGCCGTCGCATTCCGGGCACGCGCCCATGGGGTTGTTGAACGAGAACAGGCGCGGCTCGAGTTCCTGCAGCGAGTACGAGCAGATCGGGCAGGCGAATTTCGAGCTATATAAATGCTCGCGCTCCGAATCCATTTCGAGCGCGATTGCGCGGCCATCGGCCAGGCGCAGCGCGGTTTCGAACGATTCCGCCAGGCGCTGCTTCATGTCCGGCCGAACCTTCAAGCGGTCGATGACGACATCGATAGTATGTTTATCGTTCTTTTTCAGCTTCGGCAGCGACTCGATCTCGTAGATCTTCGCAACGCCTTCATTCGCCGTGCCGCCGCCCGAGCGCACGCGAAAGCGGATAAAACCCTGCGCCTGCATGGCTTCGAACAACTCGGTGTGCTCGCCCTTGCGATCCGCGACCACGGGCGCGAGGATCATCAGCTTGGTTTCCTCGGGCATGGCGAGCGCGGCGTCGACCATTTGCGACACGCTTTGGGCTTCCAGCGGGATGTGATGGTCCGGACAGTGCGGCGTACCGACGCGGGCAAACAGCAACCGCAGGTAGTCGTGAATCTCGGTAACGGTGCCGACCGTGGAGCGCGGATTATGCGAAGTCGCCTTCTGTTCGATCGAAATTGCCGGCGACAAACCCTCGATCAGGTCCACGTCCGGCTTTTCCATCAACTGCAGGAACTGGCGAGCGTAGGCCGAGAGACTTTCCACGTAACGGCGCTGGCCTTCCGCGTAGAGCGTGTCAAAGGCGAGCGACGATTTCCCCGAACCTGACAAGCCCGTAATCACGATCAGCTTGTGACGCGGCAAGTCGAGATTGATGTTTTTGAGATTGTGGGTGCGAGCCCCACGAATACGAATTTCTTCCATGAATCCGGGCGGAAAGTAAGGGGGCTAAACCTGCTACTATAACGACTTTTCGAGAGCGCGTTGCCCGCGCTCATCGGCGTCAATCAAGCGTGCAGCGGGTCTGCGAAGGATGTTTTTCGACCTTCGCATGGGGTCGGGGCGCGGTCTCGAAGCACATTGGAAGCTCTTTGGGAAGCACAAATTCCGCCTCGGCCGTCTGTCTCATATAGTGCCGTTCCCGGCAACCACAAGATGGCCGCACTCGTGCTCCGTGTTCGCGCGCATGGCCTGACGCGTATCCACATTACCTCGCCCCGATGTCCAATCCGTCTGCTACGTCCACACGTCTGAGCGCGCCAGAGTTGCGTGCGACCGTGTCGCTTGCCGCAATCTTCGCGCTGCGCATGCTCGGTCTCTTCATGATCATGCCGGTGTTTTCCATCTACGCGAAGACGATTCCCGGCGGCGACAACGTGCTGCTCGTGGGCATTGCGCTGGGCGCTTACGGCGTCACGCAATCGCTGCTTTATATTTTTTACGGCTGGGTCTCGGACAAGCTGGGGCGCAAACCGGTTATCGCGTTCGGACTGGTGATTTTTGCCATCGGCAGCTTCGTGGCGGCGGTCGGGCATTCCATGACGTGGATTATCGCCGGGCGTGTGATCCAGGGAATGGGCGCGGTTTCGTCGGCGGTGATTGCGTTTATCGCGGATCTGACGACTGAAGAAAACCGCACGAAAGCCATGGCAATGGTCGGCGCGAGCATCGGCGTCTCGTTCGCGGTGGCCATTGTGGGTGCGCCGATCGTGTTCCAGTGGGTCGGCATGAGCGGACTGTTCACGCTGATTGGATTTTTATCGATACTCGCCGTGGGCGTGGTGATCTGGGTCGTTCCCGACGCGCCCCGACCGCCCGTTCACGTGAAAGCGCCGTTTGCGGAGGTGCTTCACAACGTCGAATTGCTGCGGCTGAACTTTGGCGTACTTGTCCTGCATGCCACGCAGACGGCCTTGTTCCTGGTTGTTCCGCGTATTCTGGAAGCGGGCGGTTTGCCTGTTGCGGCGCACTGGAAAGTCTATTTGCCGGTCATGGGACTTGCGTTCGTGCTGATGGTGCCGGCAATTATTGCTGCGGAAAAACGCGGCAGGATGAAGGCTGTCATGCTTGGCGCGATTTTCCTTATCCTGATTGGCCAGTTGTTATTGGGCGCGGCTCCTCATACTCTGTGGTCAGTGGCCGCAATCTTGTTTGTCTACTTTCTGGGCTTTAACGTGCTGGAGGCGTCGCAACCGTCGCTTGTCTCCAAATTGGCGCCTGGTACGAGGAAAGGCGCGGCAGCGGGGGTTTACAACACGACGCAGTCGATCGGTCTCGCAATCGGTGGCGTGATTGGCGGCTGGCTGTTGAAAGTAGATGGCCAGAGCGCCGTGTTTTTCGCGTGTTCCGCGCTGGTGCTGGCATGGCTGATCGTGGCAACGAACATGAAGCCGCCGCCGCAGAAGATCCGGCGCACGGCATGATGAATCGGGTTAGCGCTGCATTGAATTGAATCGTATTGAATTGAACTGAATTGAATTAACAGGAGAAATCATGGCATCCGTCAACAAGGTCATTCTGGTCGGAAATCTGGGCGCTGATCCGGAAACCCGCTATCTGCCGAGCGGCGACGCCGTGGCCAACGTCCGTCTCGCCACCACCGATCGTTTCAAGGACAAGACGTCCGGCGAAATGAAGGAAATGACGGAATGGCATCGCGTGACCTTTTTCGGCCGGCTGGCGGAAATCGTCAATGAATACCTGAAAAAGGGCTCGTCCATTTACGTGGAAGGCCGTATTCGTACGCGCAAATATACGGATCAGGCGGGCGTGGAAAAGTACGCGACCGAGATAGTGGCGGAACAGATGCAAATGCTGGGTGGACGCGGCGGCGCGGGCGGCGGCGGTGGCGGCGATGAAGGCGGCTACAGCAGCCGCGCTCCGGCCGAACGCAGCGGCGGCGGTGCGAGCCGTGGTGGTGCATCGGGCGGACGTCCTGCGGCAGGAGGCGGCGCAAGCCGTCCGAGCGCTCCGGCGGGCGGCGGTTTCGACGAAATGGACGACGACATTCCGTTCTGACCTAAAAATCGGCGCGGGACGGTGAAAGCTGGACCCGAAGTTTCTTGCTCATTCAGTCGTGAGCGCGAAACTTCGGGTCTTTTTTCGTTGTAGAGACCAAAACACAAAAATCGAGCGTTGTCATTTCACCACGAACTGATTTGGCTTAAGCAATCGTTTGCGTGCGTGATTTTCGAAAGAGTTGTTCGTTTTTATCGATGAAGGTCCGAAAGCTCATCACCAGATTTAATCCCGCGCGCTTGCTGTAGACGGCGCTTCAGCCGCGTGCTGCAAAACATTCGCGATCTTTAGAACCAATAATGGATGCGGTCTTCTTGGAATGACCTTCCACGTCTTCTCGGTATTAACAGCTCTTTCCTCAATGGAATCAGAGTAGTGGAATGTTTCTAAACAAGCGCGAATAGGACGATTCGTATTGAGCGCCCGGTCGGTTGAAAACTACTCTGAGCACCGTTCGAGTGCGGCATGGCCATGCATTGGACAATTCCACGACGGCGCAGGCGAGCGCCGCACTGAGGGGAAATAAGTCAAATCTTACAAAACGCCCGATTTCGCGAAGCCAACATTGAGAGTGTTCCTATGTTGAGCGGCTTGGCGCCCGTGTTCTTATGCGTAACGGCGTGTTGCCGAATCAATCGTTGCCGGATCGGCCCTGATTTAACCGACGTGCAAACAATAAAATGAGAGGGCGCATTGAAACTGCGAATCGTTCTGGCAGACGATCACCCGTTCGTGTTGCTCGGCATCCGAGCGACATTCAGCACGGATGAAAACCTGGAAGTCGTAGGCGAGGCCGCAAGCGCGGCCGCCCTGCTGCGCTTGCTGGTTACCACGCCTTGCGACGTGCTGGTGACGGATTTCGCCATGCCCGAGCTGGGTTTGCAGGCCGAAGACGGACTTCGTCTGATCAAGCGGGTGCGGCGCGACTGGCCGGAGATCCGCATCGTCGTGCTGACCAGCATGAGCAATGTCGCGATTCTCCGTTCAATCCTGAGCGCCGGTGCAATGGGTCTGCTCAATAAGGTCGAGTCAATGGATGAGCTCGCGGCCGCGGTCAAGTTTGCGGGCGTCGGGCGCCGGTACTTGAGTTCATCGGTTGTCGACGCACTGGCCGTGGCCGGCGCGGAAAACGACCTGCTCGGCGAAGGTCCACGCCTGTCGCCTCGGGAAATCGAAGTCGTGCGCATGTTCGCAAGCGGCCTCTCGATCACCGAGATCGCGCGTTTCATGGAACGCGACGTGCGCACCATCAGCCGTCAAAAACGCGACGCCATGAGCAAGCTCGGAGTCCAGAACGATCCAGGACTGTTCGCGTTCGCGCGCGCTTACGGCCTCACATGATGAGAGTTCTGAACTTGAAAGGCTTTCAGAAGCATCTTATGTCGATGCCGGTGCAGATCAACGATCCTGCAGCGGGCCATGCAAATGCAGGCAAATTGCAACCCGCTGAGAGCGGACGCATCACCCGGGCGGACATCGGGTTTAACGAGGTTAGTAAATGATTGCGTTCACTCAACGAATCAGGTTGGCAGTTGCCGACGATCATCCACTGGTCGTCCTGGCCACCGAGCGATTGATCGCGAATGTGCAGAACATCGAGATTGTGTGCCGCGCGCAGGATTCCACGGGTCTGATTGCCGCGCTGGAAAAGCAGGAATGCGATGTCGTGATCATGGATTTCTACATGCCGGGCGGTACGCACGGCGACGGCATAGACCTGATCAAGTTCATTGTCGAAAATCATCCGAAGACTGCGATCGTCATTTTGTCCATGACAACGGACGCCGATCTTATTGCCCGGGCGCTCGATGCGGGCGCGAACGCCGTGGTCAGCAAGCAGGATCGTCTGGAACTGATCTACGTGGCGATCGTCACGGTGCTCGCGAATGAGGATTATCTCGGGCCGTCGGTGCGCGCGCTTTTGGCGGACGCGACTTCGGCGCATCGCGTGGACATGATCCGGCAAAAGCTCACGCGCCGTGAACTCGACGTAATCGGACGCTACGCACGCGGCGGAAATGTCACGGAAATTGCGCGCGAGCTCGGCCGCAGCGTCAAGACGATCAGCGCGCAAAAATGCGCGGCCATGCGCAAGCTCGAATTGAATACGGATGCCGAGCTATACCGGTTCGCGTTCGACAGCGGTCTGGTTCAGGTGCAACGGCCGGGGCCATAGCCGGAAACTGTACTGGACTACAAGATTCATGAGCCCAGGGGATACACGGGCCGTCACGTAGAGCGCGGAAACAATAAAAAGTGCATTCAAAAATCCGGATTATCCTGGCCGATGATCACGCGGCCGTAAGAAAGGGCATCGGTATCTGGCTTCAACGCGATCCGCGTGCCGAGGTCGTGGCGACTGCCAGCGACACCGAATCCCTTGCCGACCGGATCGACAGGTTCCCGTGCGATATCGTGATCTCGGATATCGGCATGCGAGGCATCGATGGCGAGAGCAATGCCATCGCCTTCTTGCGGCGCTTTCTGAGGCAACCTGAGCGGCCGCGCCTGATCGTCGTCACCATGATTGCGCAACCTCAAATGCTCGCCGGTCTGCTTGACCTGGGGGCGGACGCACTCGTGGACAAGCGTGACTGCATGGAATCCCTGAATCAGGCGATGGTTGCGGTAATCGGCGGAGATCGTTTTGTATCGATGCATGCTGATGCACTGCTGAAGTCTCATATCGAAAATAAACCCAGTCAGGCCGGCGTACTGAGCGCTCGCGAATGGGAAGTGTTGCAGCTATATGCGGGTGGAATGTCATTAATTAGTATCGCTGATCGCCTTGAAAGAAGTATCAAGACAATCGGTACCCAAAGGCGCAACGCCATGCGTAAGCTCGGTCTCGAGACCGAGGTGCAATTGTTGAACTATCTGCGACAGATTGGACTGGCTTGACATAGTCATACTGCAACGCCCTTTCCAAACAGCATCAATAAATCGGACCTTCTGTTAGTCAGAAACGTTTAGGAACGCTCTGATTAATGGGATGCGTCTTTGCGCCCAAACTTGAACGCTTGCTCCCCCGATGCTTGCCGTCCCCGCGACTATCGCCACGCGGCTCGCATCGGCAATGGAGTTCAACCCAGGGAAGCGAAGACGATATGTTCAAGAAACTGCTGGGCGAGTGCCTAGGAACTTTTTCGCTCGTCTTTTTCGGTTGTGGCTGCACGGCGCTTGCCGGCGGATATTTCCGGACGGACGTTGGCCTCATTTGCCAGGCGGTGGCCTTTGGCCTTGCTTCAACCACGCTCGTGTATGTGCTGCGTCCCATTTCGAGCGCTCACTTCAATCCAGCCGTCACGGTTGGATTTGCCATTGCCAATCGCTTTCCCGTGCGTGACCTCATGCCGACTATCGCGGCGCAAGTCGGCGGCGCGATCGCGGGCGCGTGGCTTCTCTATGTCGTAGCCAGTGCGCGGCCCGGCGCGTCTCCCGGTCTCGTCGCGCTTGGCGTGAACGGTTACGGCGCCCATTCGCCCGCGCGCTATCAACTGCATGCAGCGTTGATTGTGGAAGTGCTGATGACCTTCGTGTTCGTGCTCGTGAACCTCGCCGTGACATCTGGCAAACGGATGCGAATTGGCGGCGCGGCGCTGATCGGGTTGTCGCTGACGTTGTGTTCGCTGCTCGCCATTCCTGTCACCAACGCATCCATCAATCCAGCGCGTTCAACCGGGCCAGCGCTTGTCATGGGCGGTTGGGCGCTGGACCAATTGTGGCTTTTCTGGGCTGCGCCCCTGGGCGGGGGCGTGCTCGCGGGCTTCGTTTTCCCCATGCTCCAACGCAATGCATCCGCCAGCAACAGCAAGATGCAAGGCACCAGCCGTATTGGCGGCGCGCTCGACAACCAGCCGCTATGACAAGCGCGCATCGACCATTGCCGTGCGCCATGCGTGCTTCGTGGATAGTCCGCGTGGTTCGCCTGATGGCGCTCCTCGCCCTGGTCATGACGGGAACCGTCGCATGGGCCGATCCCTTGCGCGCGGAGCACGCCAAACAATCGCTGGAGCACTATTCGACGCTTACCGTGGGTGTCCTCGCAAAGGGGACCGCGAAAACGGCGACGATCGCCAACGGAAAACCGGTTGGCGTCAGCGTGGATGTCCTGCGGGAGTTGGCGGGTCCGCACACGAGCCTCGATTCGCGGGTCTATCCGGATATGGCGAGCCTGATCGACGCCGCATGCAACGGCGAAGTCGACATCGTTGTCGACGTGACGCGGGTGGACGACAGAAACTGGTGCCTGACGTTTACCGCTCCTTACCTGGCCAATAGCGAGGCGCGTTTTGCCGTGCCGCTCGGCCGCACCGCGTTACGCGACGACCTGAACTGGCGGCTGGCAAAGTTGGGTCCGGCGCGTATTGAAGAACTCCGGGCGCGATGGCCGCAAGATGCATCGCGACTTGGCGAGATGTCTGACCAGGCTCCGGTTCTGAACCTGAGCGCCGACGAACGCGCCTATCTGCGCTCGCTGCCGCCTCTTGTGCTGGGCGTCGACAGCACGTGGGCGCCGTTTACTTACGCCGATTCCAATGGCCAGACGGGCGGAATTGCGCTGGCGTACACGGCATATTTGTCGAAGGCGCTCGATATCGATTTCGATCACCGCGTGTATCCGGATTGGGCCGCTGTGTCGAACGCGTTTGTGAGCGGACGGGTCGACGTGATCGCCACGACCAGCCGCGATACACCGCGGCTGGCTGGCGGCATAGTGACCGGGCCGGTCGAAAGCTATCCGCTCGTAATGGTCGCGCGCCAGGGGGAAGTGGCGCCCGCTAGCATTGGCGAGGCGTCGTCGCGGCGTGTTGTTGTGACAGCGCGGCTCGCCGCAAGCGGCCGGCTTGGCAATCTTCCATCGAATACGGTGTTCAGCGTCGCGCCGAACCTGACGGCGGGGCTCGACCGCGTCGTGCGCGGCGAAGCGGATGTGTTCGTTGGCGATCTTGCCGCTGTGGATATCGCGCTCGCCGCGCGTTACGAAGATCAACTAAGGATCATCGGGCCGGCGGGCGAGTTCGAACATATCGGCTTCGCACTGCGTCCCGAATTCCGCCGGCTCGCGCCGCTTATTGAGCGCGCGCTGATAGCCATGCCCGCAGTCGACAAGCAAAAGATCCTGTCGGCACGCCAGGCCGCCTTCGATCCTTCGTCTAGCGGATGGAGTGTCAGCGCCATGCGTTTGCTGCCGGCGCTGATTGCCATCGCCGTGATCCTCGGCGTCACGTTGCGCGCGTTCGTCCTCCTTCAGCGCGAAATGGCGCGGCGCGTGGATACGGAGCAGCGCCTCGCGACGCAACTGAGCTTCCAGCAAACCATGATGGAAGTGGTGCCGTATCCGCTCGTCGCGAAGGATCTGGAGAACCGTTATATCGCGGTGAATCGCGCGTTCGAAGAAACGCTGGGCGTGCGGCGGGAGAACATTATTGGACGCACGACGCTCGAGGCTCAGGTCTGGGGCGTCGAAGACAGCAAGCGCCTGCACGATCTCATTGATCAGAGCCTCACGAACGGGCAGCGCGAACAGGTTGAAATCACCTTTCACGATCGTCGCGGGGCATTGCGTCACGGGCTTTTCTGGACCGGTGCATTCAAGGCGGCGAACGGCGCAATGGCCGGAGCGGTCGGCACGATGATCGACATCACCGATATCCGCGACGCCGAAATGCGCGCGCGTGAGAACGAGCTCCGGTTGCACGATGTCACGCGTTCGCTTCCGGCCGTCGTGTTTCAGCTACGGCGCGCGGTGGACGGCACGTATAGCTTTCCGTACGTCGGCGGCGATACACGTCATTTGTTTGGTCTCGATCTTTCGACGTTGAGCAACGACCAGGTCGCCGGGCTGAGCGTGATTCACGCTGAAGACAAGCCCGGCGTGCGGGACGCAATCGAGCGTTCCGCGCTGACGCTGGAGCCGGTCCACACGGAATTCCGCTCGATCGTGGACGAAGGTCGCCGCTGGATTCGCGCCGATCTCGTCGCCCATCGGGAGGCCGATGGCGCCGTGGTGTGGAACGGCTATTGGGTCGACGCAAGCATTGAGCGCGCGCGCGCCGATGAACTCGCCGCAGCGCGCGATGCGGCCGAAGCGGCGTCGCGCGCGAAAGACGATTTCCTCGCCATGATGAGCCACGAAATCCGCACGCCAATGAACGGCGTGCTCGGACTCGTGGAAGTGTTCGAGAACACGCCGCTCAATCCAGACCAATCGCAGATGCTTGGCATGATCCAGGATTCGGCGAGCGCGTTGCTGCAGATCCTTGACGATCTGCTTGACTATTCGAAGATCGAGGCAGGGCGTCTCGCTATCGAATCAATGCCGATCGACTTGCGCGAACTCGTCGACAACGCTGTCGGCCTGCTCGCCGGACGCGCGCACGAAAAAGGCTTGCGCGTGCGCGTGGCGGTGGCGCCGGATGTGGCTGCGAGCTTGCGCGGCGACAGCGTGCGCTTGCGTCAGGTGTTGTTCAACCTGCTGAGCAACGCTATCAAGTTCACGATGAAAGGCGAGGTTACGCTATCGGTGAATCTGGTCGAAAGCACGTTCGGCGTGCAGACGGTGGAGTTGAGCGTTGAAGATACAGGTATCGGCATTGCGGCCGACGCGCAGGCGAGCCTTTTCGAGCCGTTCGTGCAGGCTGAAACTTCAACCACACGCCGCTTTGGCGGCACGGGGCTCGGTCTTACGATCTGCAACAAGCTTGTCGAACTGATGGGCGGGACGCTCGAGCTGAAAAGCGAATTGGGTGTCGGCACGCGAATGACCGTGCGGCTCGCCATGCCCGTCGAAACGCAGAGCTATCAGATCGACGGATTGCGCGGCAAGCGCGGCATCATTGCCATCGACGATCCGCGCGTGGCGCGTGCACTTGTTGATTACGGGCAGGCGCTGGGCCTCGATCTCACCATCTATTCCCGCGACGACCCTGCACTACGCGATCCGTTGACCTTCGGTGGCATCGACCTGGTGTTTCTCAGCGACGCGCACGAGGAAGCGCTGCCGTTGAAAACGCGCGTGATCCACGTCACCGAGAAGCCCAAGCCAACGGGTTATCGAATTCTCGATGACGACATTCGCGTGAGCGTCAATCCGATTTCATGGCGAGGCCTGGGCGCGGCGTGCGTGGCTGCGTTGACCGGGCTGCCGCAGATCGTTTCGCGCGCAACGCGCGGTATGGATACCCACATAGAAGCGCCCGATCGCGAGCGCGCCATTCGCACAGGGCGGCTCGTGCTGGTAGCCGAGGATCATCCGGTGAACCAGGAGTTGATCCGTCATCAACTATCGCTGCTTGGATTTGCTTGCGACATTGTGCCGGATGGCGTCGAAGCGCTCGCGGCGCTGAAACATGGACATTATGGTTTCCTCATTACCGACTGCCATATGCCGAACATGACCGGCTACGAGCTGGCGCGTCGCGTGCGGGCGAGCGAACTGGGACTGTCGAAGAGATTGCCTATATTGGGAATCACCGCGAGCACGGCGCCTGAAGAACTCTCCATGTGCCGCGATGCCGGCATGGACGATTGCTTCGTCAAACCAACCCGTTTGGCTACGTTGCGCGACCATTTGAACCGGTGGCGCGTGATGGAAAACGCATCGTCTGCGGCAGACGCCGATGAAATCGTAAAGCCGGATCCGGACACGGCCTTACACGCGGCGCCCGCTGAAACCGATGAACTCGATCTCGGCTACATGACCCAACTGTGGGGCAGCGAGGCTACCGTGAAGGCGTTGCTCGATGCGTTTGTATCGTCGTTTCGAGACGATCTTCGCACGTTGCGGTCGCTGCTTGACAGCGGCGGTTCCGTGGCGCAATTGCGCGAATGGCATCATCGGGTGATCGGGGCGGCGAGCGTGTTGCAGTATCGTCCGTTGCAGTTGGCGCTCGATGTATTCCGGCGCGATCTTCTAGACAAACCCGCCCCGCGTCGAAACGAAGACGGCGCGTTGCTGATCGCGCGCTGCGAAATGCTGCTGGAAATCATAGAAGGACAGTGCGCAGCGATCGCGTGATCGCGTTTGCGTTTTCTGTTTATGTGACGCGCTTAGAACAGCGCGCCCACGGCCGTATCTTTTCTGAAATGAGTGATCGTGAAGTCCACGAACGATCGCGTTTTCGCCGACACATGCCGGCGTCCCGGATATACCAGCGACACTTCCTTGTCGGCGTTATTGACCGCGTAATCGGTCAGCAGACGAAGCAGATTGCCGCTCTGGAGGTCGTCTGCGACGTGGCTTTCCGGGAGCGCGGTGATACCCATTCCGGAAAGCGCGGCCTGCCGCAGCATTTGCGAATTGTTGACCGTGTAATCCGGGTCGATGACGATATCTTCGCCTTCGCCCGCCGCGCTCGTGAACGACCAGGTGGCGCCGTGTATGTCCGCGGATGGCGACAGGAACACGTGCGCGGTGAGATCGGCGGGGCGTAGTGGCATGCCGTGTTTCGCGAGATAGTCTGGCGCGGCGACAATAACGGGCGTTACCTTGAACAACGGACGATTGATCAGTGTGCCGCTGTTGACCATGCGCGGCACGACAATGCCGACATCGAAACCTTCGTCCACCAGGTCGACAGGCCGGTGCAACACCGTGAGCCGCACTTTCACGTTGGGAAATGCCTCGCGATACTCGCAGAGCAGCGGCGTGAGCCCGAATAACGAAAACGACGCCGATGCCACGAGCTTCAACGTGCCGGACGGATCGAACGATGTTTGCGACACCGTTGATTCAATTGCCTCTACCTGTTCGATGACCGCGCGGCAGCCTTCCGCATAAGACGCGCCTGCTTCGGTAAGCGACACGCTGCGCGTGGTGCGGTTGAGCAGCCGCGTGTTGAGATGCACCTCGAGCAACGCCACATACCGCGTGATAACCGCATTCGAGAGATTGAGCGCAGCCGCAGCCCGGCCGAACGACCCGGTTTCAGCGACCTTCACGAAAACGCGCATGGCTTGCAGATGATTCATTGACTACCGAAGCTCACAAAGTCACCCCGATTGTGCTGCGCTCCAGGGCGGGAAAGACTTGCGCCGAGCGGTTCTCATGGTCCACCACTCGCGTGCGCGATGTTATTCGCATGAAGTTATCCAAGAAATAGGAATAAGCCGAAAGCGGTGGAAAGCATGGTTGTGTCGTGCGGTTGCTACTGTCGCAACGGTGCAACGTGCATAACTAATTAGGTATCCAGATGTTAAATCGAGATAGCGGAAAAGCCTGACGTGACAAGCGTTTGCACGATCGGAAATCTCATTTTTCGACTTATTTAAAAAGCCTTTTGTGTCTGCATCGATGGCCTGCTTAAAAGCCAGCGCCCTAAACTTTGTTCAGCCGAATCGCGGTGTCCGGGAAAGACCGGAGACGAGTCGCCTTGATGTCATGCAGGAAGGCGTCGCGTTATGCAACCAGTCGAGTCGTCAGACTCATTAAAAGGATCAACCATGAAAAAGACCCTGATCGTTGCGGCCGTAGCCGCTTCTTTTGCGACCGCCGCTAACGCGCAAAGCAGCGTCACGCTGTACGGCCTTATCGATGCTGGCTTTACCTATGTGAACAACGAGGTCACGACGCGCGCGGACAAGGGTAGTGCCCCAGCATTCCGCCTGTCGAGCGGCAACATCAACGGAAGCCGCTGGGGCTTGCGCGGCGCCGAAGACCTCGGTGGCGGCATGAAGGCGATCTTCACGTTGGAAAGCGGATTCAGCATGGGCGACGGTTCGTCGCTGCAAGGTGGTCGGGAGTTCGGCCGTCAGGCATACGCCGGTATCTCGACGGCTCAGTTCGGCACGGTAACCCTTGGTCGTCAGTACGACTCCGTGGTTGACTACCTTGGACCGATGACGGCTAACGGTAGCTGGGGCGGTACGTACTTCTCGCATCCGTTCGACAATGACAACACGAACAACTCGTTCCGCGTGAACAATGCGGTCAAGTACCAGAGCGCGAACTATTCGGGCCTGACGTTTGGCGGCCTCTATGGTTTCTCCAACGAAGCAGGCGGATTTGCTGACAACCGCGCCTACAGCGCCGGTATGCAATACGCGAACGGTCCGTTCAAGATTGCTGCTGCTTACTTGCAAATGCAGAACAGCTCCGGCAAGCTCGCCACAGCCAATACCACCAGCAACACCGCGGGCGCTGTAACCGAAAGCTTCCTTCCCAGCCAGACTCAACGTACATACGGCGTCGGCGCCAACTATGCTATCGGCCCGGTGACGTTGGGTGGTGCATGGACGCAAAGCCGCTTCCAGTTCGTGGGCGGAGACTCCACGGTTCGCTTCAACAACTATGAGTTGAATGCGCGCTATGCACTGACGCCGGCATTGGCAGTCGGTGCCGCCTACACGTACACGGACGTCAAGGGCTACCTCCCGACGGCGGATAACAACGACCACGCACGTTTCCATCAAGTCGGTCTGCAGACGGACTACGCGTTGTCCAAGCGTACCGACATCTATGCTGAAGGCGTGGTGCAACTCGCAAAGAATGGCGCAGCAGCCCAAGTGTTTGGTTCGAACGCTCCCGCAGCGCACGGCAACCAGGTTGTGGTTTCGACCGGTCTTCGTCACCGCTTCTAATGCTGTAACGCTGTAAGTTTTGTGCTTTAAGCAAAGGCGCCTTCGGGCGCCTTTTCTTGTTTTGGCACTTCAGGCTCTTTCGACGGCGCGCGTAGATAAGCCCGCAGCAAAAATGTTCTACTATGACCAATCGATGAGACAGACCACTCATCGGCTGATTGGGTCATTTACGAGAGAGCAAAAATGTTCACGAGATCCGGATCGTTGCCAATCAAACGCCTTGCAAGTCTGGCCTTTGCGTTTGTGTCGCTAGTGTCAACATCGGCGTTCGCCGATAGCGTCGCACTGCAGGCCAATCTGCAACCGTCGAGCGAAGTGCCGCCGCGCGTGAGCAAAGGGCACGGAATCCTGAAAGCTACCTTCGACACCACCACCAGAACGCTGCAATGGATCGTGACCTATGCGGACTTGTCGGGCCCGGCGACCATGGCGCATTTCCACGGGCCCGCGCCGGTCGGGCAGAACGCGAAGGTGCAGATCGCCATCGATAAAAACGCGTTGCCAAGTCCAATCAACGGAGAGGCGACGCTCTCTGATGAACAAGCGATCGAGCTGATGGCCGGCAAGTACTACTTCAACATCCACACCGAGAAGAACCCGACAGGCGAGATCCGCGGCCAGGTCAGGCCCGCTGATTGACAAGGCGCGCGCCCGAAAAACCACCGGTTTATATAAAAACGAGGATCGTCCATGAGTTGGCAAAGCGCGCTGATGTGTTGGGTCTTGCGGCACAAGATGCACCCTGCAACTGCAACGCCGGGTATCGATGTTGCCCGGGCACGCGCAATGACATCGAAACGTGCGTGGTCGCCAAAGGTCCCGCGCGGCTGGCATCTTGAAGAACGGTACGCCGATGAAGACGCACCGCTTCGTGGCGAATGGCTTTCGCCCGACACGAGGCCGGACGTTACATCGGACATCACGATTCTCTATCTGCACGGCGGCGGCTATTATTTTTGCTCGCCCGCGACGCATCGCAATCTCGTGTTTGCGTTTGCCCGGCGCTCCGGCGCACGCATCTTTTCGCTCGATTATCGGCTCGCCCCGGAGCATCCGTTTCCGGCTGCGCTCGATGACGCGTTGGCGGCATACAGAAAACTCGTTGCCGATGGCGTGTCGCCGCAGTCGCTGGTCATTGCCGGCGACTCGGCGGGCGGCGGTCTCGCGCTCGCCGTGCTGCTCGCGTTGCGTGATGCCGGTGATCCGCTGCCGGCGGGCGCCGTGGTGTTCTCGCCGTGGACGGATCTGGCGGCAACGGGTGCATCGGTCACGACCAACGATGGCCGCGACGACATGTTCCACGGTCGCGCAATCGCGCCGGCGGCCAAGCTTTACACAGGAAGCGCCGATGTGCGCAACCCGTATGTATCGCCGTTATATGGACGCTTCGACGGCTTGCCGCCGCTTTTCATTCAGGCAGGCGACACGGAAGTGCTGCTCGATGATTCCACGCGCGTGGCCGAGAAAGCGCGAGCGGCGGGCGTAAGCGTGGAATTGGAAGTCTTGCCGAACATGCCGCACGCGTTGCAGATGTTCGCTCCTTTTGTGCCGGAAGCGAATCGGGCGCTGGAGCGCGCCGCAAGGTTCGTCCGCAGGATCGCTGTCCGTCAGCTCGAAACGGCCTGATGCCTCACCGCCCGCCCGAAATATCGATGATCTGAAACGTCCGCTCCACCGCCAGTTGCCCATACTGGCGCTCGAGCCGCCGCACCGTGAAGTGCCCGTGCGCCATCTGCTGGAAGTGATCGATAAACACCGTGTTGACCATGGCTCCAAGCACGGCGCCGATTGCGGGAATCGACTTGGCTGCGACCTGCTCGCTGACCTGCACCGAGAAGCGCGACGCCACCGTCTGCAGGAACTTGAGCAATGCGGTCGAGCCGTGCCCGCTCAATCCCTTCGTCGCAATCTCGCTCGTCGCCTTCGATACCGACTGCGCCAGCGTCCCGCGCACGATGAAATAGCCGATATCGGCGTTGTCGTCGCTGGAACTGGGGCCGCCCATGCCGAGGACCATCAGGCACTGCAACTGGGTATCGATGAGATGAATGTCTTCGCCTTCGCTGCGCGCAATGTCGCAAATCGAACGGAACATCAACGTGGTCGTGACCGGCAATTCCACCGGCAATGCAAACAACCCGAATGCGCCGCCCGCCGCGCCAGTTGTCGCCACGGCAAGCTTGTGCATCAGGTTATGCGGCTTTTCGGGCGGCAATAAAACCCCTTCCACGGTGCTTTTGCTCAAGGTCCGAAGCGCCAGTTGCAGGCATTTCTTGAGCGCGGCCTGCGTGGCGTCATCGATTTTTTCCTGTGCGACGTTCGGCATGCGCGCCATCAGCTTTTCAATAGGCGAGCCGACCACGCTCGCGAGTTTCATCGTCAGAGACGGGCTTTCCAGCGCTTCCTTGGCGCGGCGCAAGGTCGCCAGGTCTTCCGGAGAAAGGGGCGAGGCGGATATTGGCGTCGGTTCCATGATGTTTTCAAAAGGTCCAGGAAGGATTCAGGCTTTGATTTAGAACAATATCGCGTGCTATGATTCCCAGTCTGTTGACAAGTCAATCATTGCGGTATCAAAAAATGGCCGTTCATACTGCCGCGCATCACTCCGCGGGACAAGTGCTCCCTTTCCGAGAATCGCTCATGGCGATGCTCGGAATCTGCTTCGTGACCATGCTGGTCGCGCTCGATCAAACCGTGGTCGGCACGGCGTTGCCGACTATCGTGGCTGAACTCAAGGGCTTCGATCTGTACGCGTGGGTCGCGACCTCCTACTTGCTGACATCGGTCATCACCGTGCCTATTTTCGGGCGGCTCGGCGATTATTACGGACGCAAGCCGTTCGTGATTGCATCCATTGTTGTTTTCACCGCGGCTTCCGCGCTCTGCGGCATGGCCAACAACATGCTGTTTCTCGTGCTCGCGCGCGGCCTGCAAGGCATTGGCGGCGGCATGCTGGTCGGAACCGCGTTCGCCTGCATTGCCGATCTGTTTCCCGATTCCGTCGTGCGCCTTCGATGGCAAGTCATGATGAGCTCGGCATTCGGCATTGCGAACGCTGTCGGGCCGTCACTGGGCGGAGTGTTGACCCAATACTACGGCTGGCGCTCCGTTTTCTACGTCAACTTGCCCGTTGGCCTGATATCCGTGTTTTTCGTCTGGCGTTTCCTGCCGCACCTTCGGCACATCAAGCATGAAGGCAAGATGCGACTTGACTGGCAAGGCGCGGGCCTGATCGCAATTGTGCTTGGATCGCTGCAATTGTTTGTCGAAATGTTGCCGAAGCACGGCGTTTCAGCAGGGACGCTGGCGCTGCTGGGGGTGAGTGTTGCGGGTGGCTACGCGCTCTGGAAGTGGGAACGGCGCTGCGAGTACGCCATTCTTCCCATCGATATGTTCCGCAACAAGAGCCTTTCCGCGCTGTTCACGCTGGCGATTCTTGGCGGTTTCACCATGTTTTCGTTGCTGTTCTACGCGCCGCTGCTGTTTCAGGGCGGGTTCGGCATGTCGCCGAAAGACGCCGGGCTGATCATCACGCCGCTGGTGGTGTTTATTACCATCGGCAGTATTTTGAACGGGCGGATCGTGACGCGTGTGAAGAATCCCAACGCCATGCTTTACGTGGGCTTCGCGTTGCTCGCGATCTCGTGTCTTGGCGTGGTGATTGCAACGCACGCCATGCCGCGTCCGCTCCTGATGGCATTCATGGTGCTCGGTGGCATGGGTCTTGGTTTCGTGATGCCGAACCTGACCGTGTTCGCGCAATTGACGGCGGGGCGCGAACACCTGGGCATTGCGACGGCGTTGCTGCAGTCGCTGCGCATGATTGGCGGGATGGTCGGCACGGCGCTGACCGGCACGCTGATCACGCATCTTTACGCGAGCGGCGTGCAGCTTGCACTCGATAAAGACAACGCCAGCCACTGGTTCGGCGATCTCAGCGATCCGCAAATTCTCATCAACCACGAGGCGCAAACCACGTTGTTATCCCAACTCGTGGCGGCTGGTCACAACGGCGTTGCGCTGCTGGAGTCGGCGCGTGAATCCCTGGTTGCGGCGATCCACATTGGTATTGCGGTGGCGGCGGTGGTTGCGGTCGTGGCCGTGTGGCAATCGCGACGTGTGCCGCCGTTGCGGCTGAAGGGCGCGAAGGTGGAACCGGCCGTCATGGCCGAATGAAGTCATTGCCGGACGCACGGCATTCACGCGAAGCAGGGAATCAATCAGCATGGACGAAACGGAACGCATCGCGGTCATTCAGCAATTCGGACGCACTTATCGTGTGTTCATGCAGGCGTTCGAGTCGCAAGTCGGCCAGCCGATGCCACGCTGGCGCATCCTGCTCGCGCTGCATGAACATTCGGGCGAGCTGTCGCAGAAAAAACTGGTCGAGCGGCTGCGCGTCGATCCGGGCGCGCTCACGCGGCAACTGAAGACGCTTGAGGCACTCGGATGGATTGCACGCAGCGTGGATCAGCGCGACAACCGCATTTCCAACGTGATCCTGACCGATGAAGGCCGCGCGGTCGTGAACGCCGGTCTGCCGCGCCGCAATGCGTTTCTGCATGAAACGCTTTCAACGCTGCCCGACGAAGCCATCACCGCGCTTTCGGGCGCGCTGCGTGTGCTCGAGCAGCGCATCATCGAGGTTGCGTCGAGCGCGAGTTCTGAAACCGCCACCCTCGACGACAACGCTTAAAACGCTGTTTCGACCACTTCCTTCACGCGATATTTCGCATCGACGATCAGAATCTGACGCCATTTGTCGAAGGTGAGACACGGGTGCGAGATATCGAACGCGATCATGTCGCCAACCTTGATGTCATCGCCCGGCTTTATCCGCAAATACGCGTGCTGGTCCATCATGCCGAAGATTTCCCAGCCTTCGCCGGGCGTCACGTCGCGCGGCAGTTGCGTGCCGGGACGGAAATGGCGGGCGGGTTCGGGCATGCCGGCGTCGAAGGCCGCATCGCGTTTTCCCAAACCGATGATCACGCGATCCGGCTCCGGAATCGACTGCACATAAGCCCACAATTGCAGCGCCGGTTTCAGCCCTTCGCCCATCCTTTTCGCGATCGGATTGCGCGCGAAAATCTCGTTCTGCGCTTTTTTGTAGATGCCGACATCGTGCGTCAGATAACAGCCCGGACGCAGGATCACTTCTATGGCGTCGCTGTTCGCTTTCGCGAATTCGTCGGCTACCACGTCGTACCAGGCGGACCCCGCGCCTGACAAGATGGCCGGCTTGCGCTCGATCTCGCCCTGCGCGACGAGCGAGCGCGTCACGTCCACGGCGTGCTGCAGAAAAGCGCGCACCTTCGATTCGTCCTGCAGCACGCCTTCATACAGTTCCACGCCGGTGAGCTTCACGGTATCCGGCCAGCGCGCGATGGCGGCAAGCACCGCGTCGCGCTGCGCGTCGTCGCGAATGCCGGTTCTGCCGCCTTCCACGCCGAGTTCCAGCAACACGTTGATCTGCTTGTTCACATCGCTGAAAAACGCGCCTAGCTGATCCACGTTGTCCGCCGAATCCACGAGGCAATGAAACTCGAAATTCGGGTCGGTGAGCAGTTCCGCGATCATGCCCATATTGCGTTTGCCGACGAGCTGGTTGGCCATCAACACGCGCTGCACGCCGCCGCGATACGCCCCGCGAACCTGATGCGCGGTCGCGAGCGTGATGCCCCACGCGCCGGCTTCGAGCTGGCGGCGAAACAATTGCGGCGCCATGGTCGTCTTGCCGTGCGGCGCGAGTTTGACGCCGTATTCGGCCACAAATGCCTGCATCCACTTCAGGTTGTGCTCCATGCGCTCCGCGTACAGGACGGCGGCGGGCAGGCTCACGTCTTCATCGAGCAGATTCCAGTCGAGGCGCGCGGCATCGGCCAAGTGGACACTGACTCCCGGAACCATGCCGAGACCTTTGCCGAAAGGATCAATTGTCGCTGTCTGATAGTTTGTAACTTTCATGTGCCGCTACTCCATCGTTCGTTTGTATGTCGCCACGTGGTTCTTTTAAGCCGATACGTGCATATTCGAGATTGACTCGCTCATGGTACAGAAAGTACGATGCCTGATAAATTGTTATTTAGTACCACGCTCCGCAAGCCTACGCAAAAGGAGTTTCATGAACGTGTCGTCCGAACCGCCAGCATTCGATATCGTCGCCCGGATTGCCGAGCGCGCGCCCGAATTGCGCGTGGCGGAGCGCAAGGTCGCCGCGCTCATTCTCGACGATCTGACGGGCGCGTCGCGCGCGAGCATTGGTGCGCTCGCGAAAAAAGCGGCGGTCAGCATCGCGACCGTGACGCGCTTTGCGAAGGCGGTCGGCTGCGAAGACGTGCGCGAACTGAAGTTGCGTCTGGCGCAAGCGGCGGCGGTCGGCCAGCGTTTTCTACGCGGTGCGCATGAAGATAGCGACACGGACGCACTTCCCGATTCCCTCGCTTCCCGCATTTTCGACGATATCCACACCACGCTCGCGCACAATCGCGGCGCGTTGCAGGGGGCGCCCATTGGCGCGGCCGCCGATGCGTTGGCCGACGCGCAAATGATCTACGTCTTCGGCATGGGCGGTGGATCGACCGCGCTCGCCGATGAAATGCGGTTCCGGCTCGTGCGGCTGGGCCGGCCCGTGGCGTCGTATCAGGATGGTCTGCTGCAGCGGATGGTCGCCGCGACGCTGTCGAAGGAGCATGTGGTCGTGGCGTTGTCGGTGACGGGAAACACGCCCGAGATGGTCGACAGTTGCCGCATCGCGCGCGAATACGGCGCGCGCGTGATCGCGCTGACCGCGCCGGTTTCGCCGCTTGCGCAACTGGCCGACTGGCTGATCCCGATCATCGCGAACGAAACGGACTTCATCTACAAGCCATCAACGTCGCGATACGCAATGCTGATGGCGCTCGACCTGCTCGTCACCGAACTTGCCGTGAAGCAGGGCGACACCAGCCGCGAGCTTTTGCGGCGCATGAAACACGCGCTCGACGCGTATCGCGGCGGCAGCGACGAACGCCAGCCTTTGGGAGACTGAAATGGCATTGGATCAACAACACGCCGATACCCTGATCAAGGGCGCACGGGTTATCGATGGAACGGGAGCGCCCGCTGTTCAGCTCGACGTGGCGGTGAAGGACGGGAAGATCGCGGCCATCGGCGCGCTCGATGAGTGGACCGCAGAGAACGTGGTCGAGGCGGACGGGCGCGTGCTGGCGCCGGGTTTTATCGATGTCCACACGCACGACGATACTCACGTGATCCGCTCGCCGCAGATGCTGCCGAAGATCTCGCAAGGCGTGACTACGGTGATTGTCGGCAATTGCGGCATCAGCGCGTCGCCCGTGACGCTGAAGGGCGATCCACCCGATCCGATGAATCTGCTCGGCGCGCAAGGCGACTTTCAGTATCCGACATTCGCCGCGTACATCGATGCTGTAAATGAAGCGCGTCCTGCCGTGAACGTGGGCGCGTTGATCGGGCACACGGCGCTGCGCAACAACCATATGGACCGGCTGGATCGCGGTGCGTCAGCGGAAGAAATCAGTGGCATGCGCGCGCAACTCGAAGAGGCGTTGGCGCATGGCGCGCTCGGGCTGAGCAGCGGCCTTGCGTACGGATCGGCGTTCAATGCGCCGCCGGAAGAAGTGATGGCGCTCGCCGAGCCGCTGGCGAACGCCGGTGCGCTGTACACCACGCATATGCGCACGGAATTCGACGCAATTCTCGACGCGATGGACGAGGCGTATCGCGTGGGAAAACATGCGCGCGTTCCAGTCGTGATCTCGCATTTGAAGTGCGCGGGGCCGTCGAACTGGGGGCGCAGCACGGAGATCCTGAAATCGCTCGACAAGGTGCGCGACGGACAGCCCGTGGGATGCGATTGTTACCCGTACAACAGGAGTTCATCGACGCTTGATGTGAAGCAGATTACCGGCGATATCGACATCACCATTACGTGGTCCACGCCGCATCCCGAGATGGCGGGCAAGCTGGTTTCCGAAGCCGCCGCGGAGTGGCAAGTCACGCAGCAGGAGGCGGGCAAGCGCCTGCAGCCGGCCGGCGCGGTGTATCACAACATGTCGGAGGACGACGTGCGGCGGATCCTGTCGCATCCGGCGACCATGGTCGGCTCGGATGGCTTGCCAAACGATCCGTTGCCACATCCGCGTTTGTGGGGCGCGTTTCCGCGCGTGCTTGGGCATTACGCGCGCGACACGTCGCTCGTGCCGCTGGAGGAGGCGGTGCGCAAGATGACGGGGTTATCGGCGCGACGGTTTGGACTGAATGGGCGTGGCCTCGTGAAGGTGGGATATCACGCGGACCTCGTTCTTTTCGATGCCGACAAGATTCGCGATACCGCGACGTTCGCGGAGCCGCGCCAGACGGCGGACGGTATCGATGCAGTTTGGGTGAATGGCGTGCTGTCGTATCTGGATGGCGCTGTGACGGGACAACGGGGGGGACATTTCGTGGCGCGTGGCGAGGATTCGAAACTCGACGCGTCCGGGCATTTTTAACTTCGAGGATTTTGACGATGAAACGATATGGCGTGGAAGGCGGTAAAGGACAAGGCGGTGCGGTCATGCCGTTCGCGCGTGCTGTTGAAGCGGATGGCTGGTTGTTTGTATCAGGCCAGACGCCGATGGAAAACGGCGAAGTGATCGAAGGCGGAATCGTCGCCCAGTCGCACAAGGCGATTCAGAACGTGTTTGCGGTTCTGAAGGAAGCCGGATATGGCGCGGAGCATGTGGTGCGATGCGGTGTCTGGCTCGACGACCCACGCGACTTTGCATCGTTCAACAAGGTATTCAGGGAGTATTTTGGCGAGCATCCGCCGGCGCGCGCTTGCGTGGTTTCGTCGATGGTGATCGATTGCAAGGTCGAAGTGGATTGCGTGGCTTACAAGAAAGCCTGAGGGTTTTATCCGCGCTGGTGAACGGTTGTGTGGTTCCCCAGCGCGAAAAGCTTACTGCCGCGCCAGCCGCGCGTTATCCGGCAGCGGCAGATTGAAATTGGTGCGGAACGGGTTGATATCCAGTCCCCCGCGCCGTGTGTATCGCGCATAGACGGCGAGGCGTTCCGGCTTGCATTCGCGCATGATGTCCATGAAGATTTGCTCGACGCAAAGTTCATGAAAACCCGTGTGTTCACGGTACGAAATAATGTACCGGAGCAAACCAGCGTGATCGATCGGCGCGCCGACATAACGAATCTGCACGCTGCCCCAGTCCGGTTGACCGGTTACCGGGCAATTCGATTTCAGCAGATTGGAAAAGACCGTTTCATCGACCGGCGATTCACCAACTGCCGCGCTCAATAATGAAGGATCGGGCGTATAAATGTCCGCGTCCAGATCGAGCCGATCCAGCGACAAACCTTCGAACTCTTCCATTTTCAGCTTCACGCCAAACTCATAAGGCGCGACAAGCTGAACTGAAACATTTGCGCCGCAAAGCGCTGAAACGTCCTTGCGAATCAAGGCACGAACTTCGTCGATGGAATCAAAAGCCGTCTGCGAGAAAGATCCCAGATACAGCTTGAACGACTTCGACTCAACAATATTCGGTGAATCCGCTGGCACGATAAACGTCGCCACCGCGATCTGCGGCTTGCCCTTGCGATTGAGCCACGAAAGCTCGTAGCCGTTCCAGATGTCCGTGCCGAAAAACGGCAACTGCGCCGCGAGCCCGATTGCCGCGCGGCCCGACGCCCGGTCGATGGGAAAAAGCAGCGTCGGATCGTAGTGTGCGCGGTACTGGACCGGCTTACCAAGGGAAGATTGTTCTGGTGTCATGATGCGTTCGATATGCCATTCGGTACATGCCCGGTCGCCGTCACGACGCGGGCCGATTCGATATGGCCAATTTGGTCGTCGAAGAAAAAATCGGGTTCGAACTCGGCCAGAAACGGGCCTTTGTTCAATCCACCGAGAAACATCGCTTCGTCGATTTCGATGTTCCAGGCCATCAGTGTACGGATCGCGCGCTCGTGCGCGGGCGCCGATCGCGCGGTGACGAGCGCCGTGCGGATGCGCATCCGCGTTGCTTCGTGGCTGAGGTTTTGCAGCTTGTGAAGCGCTTCGAGCAACGGCTTCAACGGCCCATTAGCCAAAGCCAGATCTTTCTTGCCGACTTCGTGTTCCACGAAAGCCGGCAATCCTTGCGCCTGGAAGACCTGCTCGGCTTCGTCCGAAAACAGGACTGCGTCGCCGTCGAACGCGATACGGATTTCGTCAGGATACCGGCTCGCGGCCAGCGGCGCTCGCGGAACCACGGTCGCGGCGGGAAATCCAGCGGCAATGGCGTCGCGGACATCGACCGGATTCGCCGATAAAAACAGCGACGCGCGAAACGGTTCCAGGTATCGGAAGGGCGACTCGCCGCGCGTGAACACGCCGCGTTCGATTGCAAGGCCGTGTTCCTTGCATGAACTGAACGCGCGCAAGCCGCTGATGGGATCGCTGCGTGACAGGATCACGACTTCCACGCGCCGTTCGCCGTCCACGTTGAGCGCGAGCAATTTCTCGATCAGCGAAAACGCGACGCCCGGTTTGGCCGGAACGTTCAGCCGCGAGCGCTGCAGCGCTTCGTATTCCCGCAGGTCGCCTGCTTCGTAGACCTTGTTTTCCTCTTCGAAATCGAACAACGCCCGCGACGAAATCGCGACCACGAGCTTGTCGTCGAGCGTGAACGCCATGCGCGCGTCAGGCGAGGAACAGTTTGTAGACGGGGTTTGCGCCTTCGTCCCACCACTGATAGCCCAGGGAGGCGAGGAATTGCCCGAACGCAGCGTTATCCGACTGCGGCACCTGGATGCCGACCAGGATAGAACTCGTGTCCGCGCCCTGATTCCGGTAATGGAAGAGGCTGATATTCCAGTTGGGCGCCATCGATGAAAGGAATTTCATCAGCGCGCCTGGACGCTCGGGAAATTCGAAGCGCAGCAGACGTTCGTCGTGGGCGAGCGGCGAGTGGCCGCCGACCATATAGCGGATATGCTGCTTCGAGAGTTCGTCGTGACTGAGATCGACTGTATCGAACCCGTGTTCGATAAACGCATTGGCCATCTGCACGGCTTCGCTTCGCGCCTTGATCTGCACGCCGACAAAAATATGCGCGGCGTTCGAATCTGCGATCCGGTAGTTGAACTCGGTCACGCTGCGCGTGCCGACCAGTTCGCAGAAGCGCCGGAAACTGCCGCGCTCTTCGGGAATGGTCACGGCGAACACCGCTTCGCGCGCTTCACCGACTTCCGCCCGTTCCGCGACAAACCGCATGCGGTCGAAATTCATGTTCGCGCCCGACGTGATGGCGATCAGCGTCTTCGCTTCCAGCGCTTCGCGCTCGGCGTAGAGCTTTGCGCCCGCAACCGCCAGCGCACCCGATGGTTCCAGCACGCTGCGCGTGTCCTGGAAAACGTCCTTGATGGCGGCGCAGAGTGCGTCGGTGTCGACGGTGACGACTTCGTCGAGCAGTTCCCGGCAGATCCGGAACGTCTCTTCGCCGACGAGTTTTACTGCGGTGCCGTCGGCGAACAGGCCGACTTCGGCCAGCGTGAGGCGAACTCCAGCGGCGATGGATTGTTTCATCGCGCATGAGTCGACCGACTGGACGCCGATCACGCGGATTTCCGGGCGCACCGCTTTCACGTATGCCGCGACGCCCGCTGCGAGTCCGCCGCCGCCGATGGGGACGAAGATTGCGTGGATCGGGCCTTGATGCTGGCGCAGGATTTCCATGGCGACGGTGCCTTGGCCGGCGATGACGTCGGGGTCATCGAACGGATGGACGAAGGTCAGGCCGCGTTCTTCCTGGAGCTTGACGGCGTGGCCGTAGGCGTCGCTATACGATTCGCCGTGCTGGACGATTTCGACGGTTGGGCCGCCGAAGGCGCGCATGGCGTCGATTTTCACTTGCGGCGTGGTGACCGGTACGACGATTACCGCCTTGCAGCCCAGGCGCGTGGCTGAGTACGCTACGCCTTGGGCGTGGTTTCCGGCCGAGGCGGTGATTACGCCGCGCGCGAGGATATCGGCGGGGAGGTGCACCATCTTGTTGTACGCGCCGCGGATCTTGAACGAGAACACGGGCTGGTTGTCTTCGCGTTTCAGGTAGACCGAATTGCGCAGGCGCGCGGACAGATTGCGGGCGGGTTCGAGTTCGCTCTCGCGGGCGACGTCGTAGACGCGGGCGGTCAGGACTTTTTTCAGGTAGTCAGGGGGAGACATTCTTGAGCCGTTTTGCGCGCGGCTTTGCGCGCCGAGGTTTTGCGGAAAGGGTAATCATAGCCGATGGGGTTTTTGCTGGCGCTTTTGGGGGAACGGCGTGGGGTCCTGCTGCCTAGGCCTTCGCGCGTTCCCTGTTCGTTGATCTTTTTAGCACTGTTAGCCACTGTCCGTGGCGGGACTTCATTTCTTTTTCCAACGGCGAAAAAGAAACGAAGGGCGCTTTCACACTCCAAGTGCAACAGCGGGGTCAATGACAATGCCGTGCTTGGCGCAGTTTTCAATAAAGACCTCACCAGGCGTGCGCCACTGGAGCGTTTTTCGAGGGCGGGTGTTCATGTTCAGCGCGATCGCATCGAGTTGTCGCTGCGAGAATACCGATAGATCGGTCGCCTTGGGTAGAAACTGGCGCAGCAGCCCATTGATGTTTTCGCAGATACCGCGTTGCCACGGACTGTGTGGATCGCAGAAGTAGATCTTGATGCCCGTCGCCTCAGCCAGCTTTTTGTGTAACGCCATTTCTTTGCCCTGGTCGTAGGTCAGGGTTTGACGCAGTCCCTGATCGAGCGGCGCGAACGCGGCACTGTAGGCTTCCAGCGCTGCCTGCGCCGTACTGCCATCGATCTTGACCAGCATCACAAACAACGTGCTGCGATCCACCAGCGTACCCACTGCCGAACGGTTAGCCAGGCCTTTGATCAGATCTCCTTCCCAGTGACCCGGGATGAGCCGGTCGTTGGCTTCGGGAGGGCGTACGTGAATACTGAGCATGTCGGAGAGCTTGCCGCGCCGGTCCTGTCCTCGCGTGCGCGGCCTGCGTGCGCCACGTCCCTGTCGCAACAGGCTGACGAGTTCCCGGCGCAACTCGCCTCGGGGCGCGGCGTAAATGGCTCGGTAAATGGTTTCATGCGAAGCGTTCAAAGCAGGCTCATCAGGGTGGGCAAGTTTGAGTGCGGCTGAGATCTGCTCGGGTGAGTGACACTTTTGCAGATACTGCCGCACTTCGGGCCACAACGCGCCGTCAACGTGCAGTTTGCGCTCGTAACGCGGTTTGCGGCGAAGCCGTCCCGCGCGTCGACCAGCACGGATCGCGCAGTAAGCGCCCGCGATCGCAGGCCGTCCTCTGTCGCCGCGCTCTTCATCGGACTTCCAGCCATTGCGCTTGAGTTCGCGGCTGATCGTACTTGGCGAACGTCGGAGCGCACGCGCGATCGCGCGCGTGCTTTCGTTGGCAAGTTTCATGGCAAATATTGAGCCACGCTCCTCAGCGCTGAGATGTTCATAGCTTTGTCCCATGCAACATATCCTATTTCAAAGGTGTTGCACTTGTACCTTGAAAGCGCCAAGCAAAGAAAACGCCTCCCAACCGCTAACTCTTAAGGAGACCAAGCGTGCACGGACATCTGCTTGGGACTTCAAAAGAACGCTCAGCGAATAACCCCGCACAGTTGAACCCCCCCTCTTCGTTCACGGATACCCACACGCTTCGCCACCAGTGTGAGTAGCCGTCAACAGGAAAGCGCGCCGCGCTTCGCGCGACTGGGTGTTTGGCCGAACTGGTTCTGTGGGTTATGTGCTTGCCCGAGGGCGCTGGTGGCGAAGCGTGTGGATGTAGGGATACGGAGGGGGAGGGTTTCAGGTGGTGGTGGTTATGGCGTCGAGGGTTCTTTTGAAGTCCCAAGCAGATATCACTGCACGCTTGGTCTCCTTAAGAATTAGCGGTTGAAAGGCGTTTTCTTTGCTTCGTTTCTTTTTCGCCGTTGGAAAAAGAAATGAAGTCCCGCCACGGACAGTGGCTAACAGTGCTAAAAAGGACCAACGAACAGGAAACGCGCGAAGGCCTAGGCAGCAGGACCCCGCCCGCCCGCCGCCCAATCCCCAACCAAAAACGCCCGCCCCAAAACCTTTTCACCCCAAAACCGAGTGCAAACGACAACCCTCCCGATGGGTTAGAATCCGTGTTTTCGATACAGGATCGGAAGATGCAACGGCGCTGCCGGATCGGCCTCTCACCGCATGTTCCCCGCAACGCTCAACCCGAGCGCAGCGCGCTGTGCCGCACCACCCGCGCGGCTGCGCAATTAAACGCGCGATCGTGGCGCTGATTCCAGTACCTTCGAAGGCTGTGCATCGCTCGTGACCCGCTACCGGCGAACACCTTCACTAAAAAAGTTTCACTCGAAAAACTGCGCTTCCCCGCGCAATGCCGGCTATTTCGCTGCTTCTGCTTCCAACAGCACGGGCGCCGGCCCACCGAACTGTCGAATATGAACGCACCCCAAGCCTTCGATCCGAACGGCGCCGCGCATGCCGTGGCCCTGGATACCGAGCCGCGCCTGCGCGAAATTCCCTATAACTACACATCGTTCTCCGATCGCGAAATCGTGATCCGCCTGCTCGGCGAAGAAGCCTGGGCCGCGCTCGCCCATCTGCGCAGCGAACGCCGCACGGGCCGCTCAGCACGCATGCTCTACGAAGTGCTCGGCGACATCTGGGTCGTACGCCGCAATCCCTATCTGCAGGACGATCTGCTCGACAACCCGAAACGCCGCGCATTACTGATAGAAGCCCTGAATCACCGGCTGGGCGATATCGAAAAACGCCGCAAAGCCGATCTTTCAGAGCATCAGGACGACGCCGGCCGCGATCGCGCCACGCGCGTGGAATTGCTGATCAGCGCCGCGTGCCGGGCAGTGGAAGACTTCAAGACGGAATTCGAGCAGACCTACGATCTACGCAAGAAGGCATCGAAGGTATTCGGCAAGGTCACCGAGAAAGACAACATCAAGTTCGACGGCCTGTCGCGCGTTTCGCACGTAACCGACGCCACCGACTGGCGCGTCGAATATCCGTTCGTCGTGCTCACGCCCGACACGGAAGCCGAAATCGCCGGCCTGATCAAGGCGTGCTTCGAGCTCGGACTGACCGTGATTCCGCGCGGAGGCGGCACGGGCTACACCGGCGGCGCCATTCCCCTCACGCCGTTTGCCGCCGTCATCAATACTGAAAAGCTGGAGCAACTCGGTCCCGTCGAAATGACGGACCTGCCAGGCGTCGACGGCAAGGTCGCGACCATTTTCTCGGGCGCGGGCGTCGTGACACGCCGCGTAACGGAGGCGGCCGAACAGGCCGGTTTCGTGTTTGCCGTCGACCCGACTTCGCTGGATGCATCGTGCGTGGGCGGCAATGTCGCGATGAACGCCGGCGGCAAAAAAGCCGTGCTGTGGGGCACGGCGCTGGATAACCTCGCCTGGTGGCGGATGGTCGATCCGGAAGGCAACTGGCTCGAAATCACCCGGCTGGATCACAACCTCGGCAAGATTCACGACATTCCCGTGGCGCGTTTCCGGCTCGACTGGTTCGACGGAACCCGCGCGCCGGGCGAAAAACTGCTGCGCACGGAATCGCTGGATATTTCCGGCGCGAAGTTCCGTAAGGAAGGCCTCGGCAAGGACGTGACGGACAAGTTCCTGTCGGGTTTGCCGGGCGTGCAGAAGGAAGGCTGCGACGGCCTGATCACATCGGCGCGATGGATCCTGCACAAGATGCCCGCCCATACGCGCACCGTCTGCCTCGAGTTTTTCGGCCAGGCGCGCGATGCAATTCCGAGCATCGTGGAGATCAAGGATTATTTGTTCGAGACGTCGAAGCAGGGCGGCGCGATCCTCGCCGGCCTCGAGCATCTAGACGAACGCTATTTGCGCGCAGTCGGTTACGCGACCAAGAGCAAGCGCAACGCGTTTCCAAAGATGGTGCTGATTGGCGACATTGTCGGGAACGATCCGGATGCGGTCGCCCAGGCCACGTCCGAAGTCGTGCGCATGGCAAACGGCAAGAGCGGCGAAGGGTTTGTGGCAGTGAACGCCGAGGCGCGCAAGCGTTTCTGGCTGGATCGCTCGCGCACGGCGGCCATCGCCAAGCATACGAACGCGTTCAAGATCAACGAAGACGTCGTGATCCCGCTCAACCGCATGGGCGAATACACGGACGGGATCGAGCGCATCAACATCGAGCTGTCGATCAAGAACAAGCTGCAACTCGTCGATGCGCTCGAAACGTTTTTCAAGGCAGGCAAGCTGCCGCTTGGCAAGAGCGACGACGCCAACGAAATTCCGAGCGCCGAGTTGCTCGAAGACCGCGTGCAGCAAGCGCTCGATCTGCTCAAGCGCGTGCGCGAACGCTGGACGTTCGTCGGCGAAAAGCTGGATATGCCGTTGCGCGAAGCGCAGCATTATCTGGTTCAATTCGGCTATGAAAGTCTTGCCGAGAAATTCGCGGATCGCGTGGATTCGCAGCAAGGCGTTCGCGTATTCGATGTCGCGCAGGACCGCACCATCCGCATTTCCTGGAAGCAGGAACTTCGCGCGGAATTGCGCCATATCTTCAATGGCGGGGAGTTCAAGCCGATCCTCGAAGAAGCGCAGAACATCCACAAGACGGTGCTGCGCGGCCGCGTGTTTGTTGCGCTCCACATGCACGCGGGCGATGGCAACGTGCACACGAACATCCCCGTCAACTCCGATAACTACGAAATGCTGCAGGACGCGCACGTCGCGGTCGCACGCATCATGAAGCTCGCGCGCGACCTGGATGGCGTGATTTCGGGCGAACACGGCATCGGCATCACGAAGCTGGAATTCCTGACCGAAGACGAAATCGGCGAATTCCGCGCGTATAAACAGCGCGTCGATCCGAATGGCCGTTTCAACGCGGGCAAGCTGCTCGCGGGCGCGGATCTGCGCAACGCCTACACGCCGAGTTTCGGGCTGATGGGCTATGAATCGCTGATCATGCAGCAATCGGATATTGGCGCAATCGCCGATTCCATCAAGGATTGCCTGCGCTGCGGCAAATGCAAGCCGGTCTGCGCCACGCACGTGCCGCGCGCCAATCTGCTTTACAGCCCGCGCAACAAGATTCTGGCTACCTCCCTGCTGGTCGAGGCGTTCCTGTATGAAGAGCAGACGCGCCGGGGTGTATCGATCAAGCATTGGGACGAATTCAACGACGTCGCCGATCACTGCACGGTCTGCCACAAATGCGTGACGCCGTGCCCGGTGAAGATCGATTTCGGCGATGTCACCATGAACATGCGCAACCTCCTGCGCAAGATGGGCAAGAAGAAGTTCAATCCGGGCAACGCGGCGGGGATGTTCTTCCTCAACGCCACGAACCCGCAGACCATCAACCTCGCGCGCACGGCAATGATGGGCGTGGGCTACAAGGCACAGCGCCTGGGCAACGACGTGCTCAAGAAGTTCACGAAGAAGCAGACGGCCAAACCGCCCGCAACGGTCGGCAAGCCGGCGGTGACGCAGCAGGTCATCCACTTCATGAACAAGAAGATGCCGGGCAATTTGCCGAAGAAGACGGCGCGCGCGCTGCTTGATATCGAGGACAACAAGATCGTCCCGATCATCCGCAATCCAAAAACGACCACGTCCGATACGGAAGCCGTGTTCTATTTCCCGGGTTGCGGATCGGAGCGTTTGTTCTCGCAAGTCGGCCTCGCGACGCAGGCCATGCTGTGGGAAGCGGGCGTGCAAACGGTGCTTCCGCCGGGATACCTGTGCTGCGGTTATCCGCAACGCGGCTCGGGACAATTCGACAAGGCCGAAAAGATCGTCACCGACAACCGCGTGCTGTTTCATCGCGTGGCCAATACGCTGAATTATCTCGATATCAAGACCGTGGTGGTGTCGTGCGGAACGTGCTACGACCAGCTTGCAGGTTACGAATTCGAGAAGATCTTCCCGGGATGCCGGATCATCGATATCCACGAATTTTTGCTTGAGAAGAACATCAAGCTGGAAGGCGTGAGCGGCACGCGCTACATGTATCACGACCCGTGCCATTCGCCGATCAAGACCATGGATCCAGTCAAGCTGGTGAACGACATCATGGGTTCGGCGCACGATGGCTACAAGATCGAAAAGAACGACCGGTGCTGCGGCGAATCGGGCACGCTCGCGGTGACGCGTCCGGACGTTTCCACGCAGGTGCGCTTTCGCAAGGAAGAGGAAATCCGCAAGGGCGCGGCGAAGCTGCGCGACATTCCGCTCGTGGCCGAAGCGGGCGCAAATGGCATCAATCTGGCCAACGCGTCGGCAGGATCGGCGGGCGCCGCGCCGGGTTCGGTGCTAAAAGCAGGAGACGGCGCGTTATCCACCGGAACCGACGTCAAGATTCTCACGAGCTGCCCGTCGTGCCTGCAGGGGTTGTCGCGGTACAACGAGGACGCGAATATCGAGGCGGATTACATCGTCGTGGAAATCGCCCGCAAGGTGCTCGGCGCGAGCTGGATGGAAGATTACGTCGCGCGTGCCAACGATGGCGGGATCGAGCGCGTGCTGGTGTAATAGCGAACCAGGGTTTGTTTCGCTAGAGGAATACGATGGACTGTGTCTTTTGTCGTGAAGACGGCGGCGAAGTCTTGTGGTCGGACGACGCATTGCGCGTGGTCCTCGCCGACGAGCCGGACTGGCCGGGCTTTTGCCGCGTGATCTGGACGGCGCACGTAGCCGAGATGTCCGACCTCGATCACACCGAGCGGGCGAAGCTGATGTCGGCGGTCAACGGCGTCGAGCGGGCGATCCGGCGCGTGATTTCACCCGCAAAGGTGAATCTGGCGAGCCTCGGCAACCAGGTTCCTCACGTCCACTGGCACGTCATTCCCCGTCATTCCAACGATTCCCGGTTCCCGTTGCCCATCTGGGCGCCGCGCCAGCGCACGGTCTCGTACGCGCTGTTATCGAATCGCCGTGCTCAGGCCACGTTGCTGCGAGACGCTGTGCGCAGCGAAATGGCGGCGGCTTTCGGGCCATAGCCCAAGACTTTCAAATAAAGGCTCAGCATGAGCGGACTTACCAAACAAACGCCGATTCCAACCGGCATCGTCGTGCATTCCAGGACGCGCGCGCTTGAGTTGCAATACGCGAACGATCAGACGTATCGTGTGCCGTTTGAGCTATTGCGCGTATATTCGCCGTCGGCCGAAGTCCAGGGGCACGGTCCCGGACAGGAAACCCTGCAGACCGGCAAGCGCGATGTATCGATTATTTCGGTCGATCCCGTGGGCCACTACGCGTTGCAACTCACTTTCTCCGATGGCCACAACACCGGCATCTACTCGTGGGACATCCTGTACGACCTCGCGGTGCGTCAGGACGCGTTGTGGGCGGAGTATCTGGGCAAACTGGAAGCGGCGGGCGTCGACCGCGACACGCCAATGCCGCAAAAAGCGTCCGGCGGACACTGCCACTGACCGATTTTTATACTGCAGCGGCGATTTGCCGCAGCGCATGGCTGCAAGCTTTGAAGAGCGCAGCCACTACGAATTAAGGCGAGGACAAACGCGATGAGCAAGACCCACTTCGGTTTTGAAACGGTCGACGAACAAGAAAAAGCGAAAAAGGTAGCGGGCGTTTTCCATTCCGTCGCAAGCAACTACGACCTGATGAACGACCTGATGTCGGGCGGTTTGCATCGTGCGTGGAAGCTGTTCACCATCGGTCAGGCGAAGGTGCGTCCGGGTTACAAGGTCCTCGATCTCGCAGGCGGGACGGGCGACCTGGCGAAAGCCTTCGCCAAGCAGGCGGGCGAAAAAGGCGAGGTCTGGCATACCGATATCAACGAGTCGATGCTTCGCGTTGGCCGTGATCGCCTGCTCGACAAGGGCGTGATCACGCCCACCTTGATCTGCGATGCAGAGAAGATCCCGTTCCCGGACAATTATTTCGATATTATTACAGTTGCCTTTGGACTCCGTAATATGACGCACAAAGATGGTGCGTTAGCGGAAATGTACCGGGTTGTGAAACCGGGGGGCAAGGTAATGGTTCTGGAGTTTTCCAAGGTGTGGGATCCGCTAAAAAGAGCCTATGATTTGTATAGTTTCAAGATCTTGCCGTGGCTTGGCGACAAGATAGCCAAAGATGCGGATAGCTATCGTTACCTCGCGGAGTCGATCCGAATGCATCCGGACCAGGAAACTTTAAAAACAATGATGGAACGCGCGGGCCTGGATCAAGTCGAATATTACAATTTGTCAGGTGGCGTGGTAGCGTTACACGTCGGGACCAAATTTTAGTGTTCCACTTTTTAAAAGGATTCGAAATGTCCGATTCGCGCTTACCCCAAACTCGGGGTTTCCTGAAGTCGTTATTCAGGAAAGCCGGGGTCGTTGCGCTGGCTGGCGTAATCATGGCCGGCGCCTTGGTAACAGAAGACGCTGAGGCGCGCCGCATGGGCGGCGGCCGCAGCTTTGGCCGTCAATCCAGCACGGCGACGCAACAACATCAAGCCACGCCGCCGTCGCAGTCCATGCAGCAAGGGCAGGCCGCGAATGCCCAGCGCGCCGCGCCGCCGGCCGCGGCGCCAGCCGCTGGCGCCGCGCAACCTGCGCGTAATCGCTGGATGGGGCCGATCGCTGGCCTTGCAGCGGGTCTGGGTATCGCGGCGCTGCTGTCGCATTTCGGCCTGGGCGGCGCGTTCGCCGGCGCCATGGCGAACATGATCATGATTGCGCTGATCGTCCTGGCTGCCGTGATGATCTTCCGCTTCATCATGAACCGCAGGAAGGGTGCAACGCCGGCTTTCGCCAGCGCCGGTGCGGGGTCGCCGTTTGGCGGCACAGCTCGCACGAGTCTGAACCAACCGGAGCCGAGCTATGTTCCGCCGTCGGCGCCCGGCGGTTACGGTCCGTCGAGTGCCCAGAGCTACGCGAGCCCTGTAGACTCAGCAGCGCCGCAAGTCGCCGTGCCATCCGGTTTCGATACCGACGCATTCCTGCGCAACGCGAAGGTGTATTTCGTGCGGTTGCAGGACGCATGGGATCGCGGCAATTCGACGGACATCCGCGAATTCACCACGCCGGAAATGTTCGCTGAAGTGAAGCTCGATATCGATGCACGCGGTACGCAGCCAAACCGCACCGACGTCGTGCAACTCAACGCCGATCTTCTTGGCGTGGAAGATCGCGGTACGGAAAGCCTCGCAAGCGTGCGTTTCCATGGTCTGATTCGCGAAACGGAAGGTGCTGCGGCCGAGCCGTTCGTCGAGATCTGGAATCTGTCGAAGCAGAAGTATGGCAACGAAGGCTGGCTGCTGGCCGGGATTCAACAAGTTAGCTGACCTGGCCACGCTTCGGAAACCGGACGTCGAGGCTTTGGCGGCTAGACCGGATGGCTAACGTTGCGTTTCGCGTGACCGCGGCCAAACGATAACGCCAGTTGCAAAGGTAGAATAGAAACCCGCACGAGTGACCGCTTGTGCGGGTTTTTTCATCTCAGAGCCGATGACGCACGCAGACGAATTCGCCCAACCCGCAGTCCCCTCTGCCCCCCAGGCCGTAGCCAGAACCGCATCGAAGGCGTTCGCGGCAGCTGCAAACCACGTGCTCGCGCGCGAATCGTGGGCTCGCGCGCGTCTTTCTCCCTACGCGGGCAAGACGGCGTGTTTTGTTCTTTCGCCATTCTCGCTGTATCTAATGGTCCAGCCAGACGGGCTGATCGGCGCTATCGACGAAAACCAGACTTCGTTCGACGTCACGCTCGCCGTTCCGCCCGACGCTATTCCTGCGTTCATGCAGGGTGGCCAGGCGGCGGTCATGAAACACGTGCGCATTGAAGGCGATGCTGAGTTCGCTACAACAATTGCGAAGCTCGCCGAGCATTTGCGATGGGACCCTGAAGAGGACCTGGCGCGCGTGATTGGCGACGGACCCGCGCACCGCATCGGTTCCACCGTGCGTCTGGCCGGCGAACAAGCGCGCCGCTCGGGACGCAATCTGCTTGAATCGGTAGCGGAATACCTGCTCGACGAACAACCTCAACTCGTGCGCCGCAGCGCCCTCGACACATTCAACGCCGAACTGTCGACAGCCCGGGACGCGCTTGCGCGCGTCGAAAAACGCATCGAGCGACTCGAACAAAAAGCCGAAGCCCGAGGCGCATCTGCGCCCGGCGCCGCCGCCTCGGCGCGCGGCACGAGCAAGTAATGGGCTGAACCATGCGCTTTCTGCGTTTTCTCAAGATTTTTTTCACGGTAGTGCGATTCGGGCTCGATGAACTGGTGCTGAGCGGTATCCAGGATCGGCGCGTTCGTTTGCTGATGCGTCTCACCACGTTCGGACGCAAGTTCGACGTTGCGCGCGGTGTGCGGTTGCGTCTTGCGCTGGAAAGCCTTGGGCCGATTTTCGTGAAGTTCGGTCAGGTTTTGTCGACGCGCCGCGATCTTCTGCCCGTCGATATAGCGAACGAGCTTGCGAAACTGCAGGATCAAGTGCCGCCGTTCGATTCGGACGTTGCCATAGCGATTGTGGAGAAGTCGCTGGGCGCGCCTATCGGCGTGCTCTTCGACGACTTCGAGCGCGTGCCGGTGGCGAGCGCGTCCATTGCGCAAGTGCACTTCGCGAAGATCAAGACGGGCGCGCATGCGGGCAAACCGGTCGCGGTAAAGGTGTTGCGTCCGAACATGCTGCCGGTGATCGACTCGGATCTCGCCCTGTTGCGCGACATTGCTTACTGGACCGAGCGTTTGTGGGCAGACGGCAAGCGCCTGAAGCCGCGGGAAGTCGTGGCCGAGTTCGACAAATATCTCCATGACGAACTCGACCTGATGCGCGAAGCCGCGAACGGCAGCCAGTTGCGGCGCAATTTCGCGGGTCTCGACCTGCTGATGGTGCCCGAGATGTACTGGGATTATTCGGCTCCCACAGTGCTCGTCATGGAGCGGATGGTCGGCGTGCCGATCAGTCAGGTGGAAGTGCTCCGGGCGGCCGGCGTCGATATCCCCAAGCTGGCGCAGGAAGGCGTCGAGATTTTCTTTACGCAGGTATTCCGCGACGGTTTTTTTCACGCCGACATGCATCCCGGTAACATCCAGGTGAGTCTGGCGGAAGACACGTTCGGGCGGTATATCGCGCTGGATTTCGGCATTGTCGGCGCGCTTTCGGACTTCGATAAAAACTATCTCGCGCAGAACTTCCTGGCGTTTTTCAAGCGCGACTATCACCGCGTCGCCACGCTTCATCTGGAATCGGGCTGGGTGCCGCCGACCACGCGCGTCGAGGAACTCGAGAGCGCCATTCGCGCCGTGTGCGAGCCGTACTTCGACCGCGCGCTGAAGGATATTTCGCTCGGACAGGTGCTGATGCGGCTTTTTTCCACATCGCGCCGCTTCAACGTCGAGATCCAGCCGCAGCTTGTGTTGTTGCAGAAAACCATGCTGAACGTGGAGGGTCTTGGCCGTTCGCTCGATCCCGAACTCGATTTGTGGAAGACCGCCAAGCCGTATCTTGAACGCTGGATGAACGAGCAGGTCGGCTGGCGCGGCTGGTATGAACGGCTGAAGCTGGAAGCTCCGCAATGGAGCAAGACGATGCCCCAATTGCCGCGGCTTATCCATCAGGTGCTGGCAAGTCAGCATGATTCACCGCGCGGCGGCAACGACGAACTCATGCGCATGATCCTGCTTGAGCAGAAGCGGACCAACCGGTTATTGCAGGCGCTGCTGATTTTCGGCCTGGCGGTGGGCGCTGGCGCTGTGATCGCCGAGTTCTGGCAGGTGTTTGCTTACGGAGGAGGATAGAGCGTGGTCGATGACCCCAAACCAGCCTCACCCACGATTGCACCCGAGTTCGCTACGCGCGATGCCAACTCGCCCGAGTTCTGGGACGAACGTTTCGACCGGTCGTTCATGCCCTGGGATCAGGCTGGCGTGCCCGAGGCGTTTCAGACATTTGCGCTCGAACAGCAGGATACTTTACGGAGCGTTCTGATTCCTGGTTGCGGCAGCGCGTACGAAGCACTTTGGCTTGCGCAGGAGAAATGGCAGGTCAAGGCCATCGATTTCTCTCCGAGCGCTGTGAGCGCGGCTCGCCTGCAACTGGGTGAGCAACATGCGGACGTCGTCGAACAGGCTGACTTCTTCGCGTATCAGCCGCCTTTTGCGCCTGACTGGATCTACGAGCGCGCGTTTCTTTGCGCCTTGCCGCGTGAGCGATGGCCGGATTACGCCACGCGCATGGCTGCGCTGCTGCGCCCCGGCGCGTTGCTCGCCGGCTTCTATTTCCTTGGCGCGACAGCCAAGGGGCCGCCGTTCGGTATCGAAAGAAACGCGCTCGATGCGTTGCTCGTGCCGCATTTCGAACTGGTTGAAGAGCGCGATGTCACCGGCTCGATCAGCGTCTTTGCCGGACGCGAACGCTGGCTGACGTGGCGCCGCCGATCAGAGGTTTGAGGCGGCCGGGCTTTAAAACAGCCGATGCCGCCACAAAATAAGTCCTCGATGCGGCATGTGCGAATTATTCACGCATGTCCCGTTTCAACAATCGAAAACCTGCGCCGACCTGTTGCACAGGGTTGCAAGGCCGCTCGCGCGGGGCCGAATTTAAGGGGCCGCCGATCGTTTGCGGCTATAATTCAAGGCTTTGGTGCGACACGCATCCTCGTGTCCGGGTAGTCCCAACGTAAGGGACATCGACTAGCGGCAACGGTTTGGGCGAAAAGCCTATTCCCACCTGCCGCGACCGTATCGGGTAGTACGACATCAGAAAGGGCGCGAGTCCTGTATGCAACTGTCCGAATGCTGATACTTGCTTGTGAAACGATACCCGGTAGGGCATTTCTGGGTGTCGTCTAACGACGACTACCAGATTGCATGCCTGGTGATCGTCCTGCTTTGACCTGATTACCGTCAGGCCCCGCCTTGTTAGCGGCTTCATCTCCGCTACCAAGCGGAATGAAGTTTGTAGGTCCCGCGCGATTTGCAACGGATTCGCAGCGCGATACGAGCGAGAGCTCGGTGTGTCATGGTTCGGCATGCTTCTGCTGTATGGAAGCGAGTAGTGAACCTGCTATACGACTAGCAGTAGCCTAGGAAGACATGCGTCACTGGCAACAGTGGGGTGTGAAGCTCTTCTGACAAAGGGTCCCCCGGTTTTGGGGCAGACGGCAACCGTGAGGTTGTCGTGTGGATACTCCTAGCAGCGATGGGGTTGAGACTCAAGGCTGGCTGATATGGTTAATGTAAGTGAACTGCTGATAAACCCCGTAAGAATTGAGGTGCCAAAGCTGCTGTTAGGCATCAACCAAAAGGTGTGCGGTCGGTTAACTCGCTCGAAGCTCGGGTTACGTCGTCATTAGACCGCCGGGGGAGAGGTGGAACCTAAGTCAGTCGTGTGACACGCCGGGAACGTGGTAAGCCCGTATGGTTGCCAGTCTTGTTTGGCTGGCAGGCGGACCGCAAGGGACGCTGTTGATTGTGCGGGTATGGGAGGACGGAAAAAGCGAAGGCCGGTCTGTAATGGGTCGGATAGGGGTTGCAACATTACTCCACGTGAAAGCGGGCAGACTTCCGTCTGGTCTACCGTCGCAAGATGGCTGACTACCCTCAACGCTTGAGAAGTTCGGGATGGCTTTTGGTCGTCCATTCATTTTTTTAGCCCCTTGCGGGAGCAAATCGCTCCCACAAGGGGGATGGTTTGTTCTTCGCTCGGGATTCACTTCTTCGAGTAGGAGAGCAGCATGAAAGTATCTGGTCGAAAGACTGGATCTGCGCTTTCCCACGCACCTAACGACTGGTATGCCGTAGATTGGCGTCGAGTTGAACGGAACGTGAGAGGGATGCAGATTCGAATTGCGAAGGCGACGCGGGAAGGCAAATGGCGCAGGGTGAAAGCCTTGCAACGGATGTTGACCCGCACGTTGTCCGCTAAGTTGTACGCGGTACGACGTGTTACGCAAAACCAGGGTGCGCGAACGGCTGGAGTCGATCGCGAACTATGGGATTCGCCCGTAAGTCGACGGCTTGCTGTCGACCGGTTGAAGCGGCGTGGATACCGGCCCCTGCCTTTACGGAGGGTCTTTATCCCCAAGGCCAATGGAAAGGAACGTCCTTTGGGCATTCCGACCATGCATGACAGAGCGATGCAAGCTCTGTACTTGCTGGCCTTGGAGCCGGTGGCAGAGTCCACGAGCGATCCGAACTCGTATGGGTTCAGGAGTCATCGCTCAACGGCCGACGCCATGTCCCAGATTTTCGTTTCTATGTCCCAGAAGGGTTCGGCCCAGTGGGTGTTGGAAGCGGATATCAAAGGATGCTTTGACCACATCAACCATGACTGGCTGGAACGCAATGTCCCAATGGATACGGCGATTCTCCGGAAGTGGTTGAAGGCTGGCCTGATTTATCAAGGTCAGTTGCAGGCGACGGAGGCCGGTACGCCACAGGGGGGCATCATTTCCCCGACGTTGGCCAATGTGACGTTGAACGGGCTGGAGCGAGAGCTGGTGGCGCACCTCAGTGCGAAACTCGGGACCGCGAAGGCCAAGAAGCTGAAGGTTCATGTGGTGCGGTACGCGGACGATTTCGTTATCACCGGGGACTCGCAAGAGGTACTGGTCAACGAAGTCCGACCTTGGGCAGAAGCCTTCCTCGCGGTTCGAGGTTTGCAGCTCTCAGAGGAGAAAACGCGGATCACACACATAGATCAAGGTTTTGATTTCCTTGGGTGGAATTTCCGGAAGTACTCGGGAAAGCTGCTCATCAAGCCAAGCAAGAAAAACGCGCAAGCGTTCTATCGCAAGGTGGCGGAAACGATCAGCGGCAACAAAGCGGTACGGCAGGAGGATCTGATCCGACTGTTAAATCCGATGCTACGGGGCTGGGCGCAGTATCACAGTCCCGTAGTTGCCAAGCAGGCGTACACCCGCATGGAGTATCTGATTTTCCAGAGGCTTCAGCGGTGGGCAGCCCGGCGGCACCCTCAGAAGAACTCCGACTGGGTGAGGTCGAAGTACTTTCATTCGGTCGGCGAACGGAAGTGGGTGTTTGCTGCTCCCATGGTTAAGCGGGACGGCAGTAGAGGTTTGTTTGAGCTGTACCAAGTCAGCGGCACAGTCATCAAACGACACGTGAAGATTAAGGGGGATTTCCATCCTTTTGATCCCATGTGGGAGCAGTACGGCGAGAAATTGCGGCAGGATCGCATGTGGGAGTCGATGCGCTATCGCAAGCAATGGGCGACGCTGTACATGTCACAGGGTGGGTTGTGTGCACACTGTGACACTGCGCTGACGGACGAGACGGGTTGGCACGATCACCATCTGGAGTATCGGATGCATGGTGGCAAAGACACGCTGTCCAACAGAGTTTTGCTTCACCCGCACTGTCACCAGCAAGTGCATGCTGGCAACGTTGTTGTGACGAAGCCGGTCCTGACCTGATCAGGATTTTGTCTGTAGGCTTGAGCTGTATGCGGGGAAACTTGCACGTACAGTTCTTAGGGGGCCCTTCATCCATAAGGATGGAGGGCTACCCTACCAAGCGCCGAAACGTTAATCGTAGGAAGAGAGTGCCATGCCGATCTACGCGTACCGCTGCGAGTCATGCGGCTTTCAAAAAGACGCGCTCCAGAAAATGAGCGATGCGCCGCTCACCACCTGCCCACAGTGCGGGAAGGAAACTTTCGTTAAGCAGGTTACCGCCGCGGGCTTTCAACTGAAGGGTTCGGGCTGGTACGTGACGGATTTCCGCGGCGGCAATAATGGGGCCGCTGCCGCGAAGAAAGACGACGGCGCGAAAGCAGAAACAAAGAGCGAGAGTGCATCGGATCCAGGCGCTTCGAGCAAGGAATCGTCAAAAGGCGATTCGTCCACGGCAAGTGCGCCCGTAACGGATAGCTCGAAGAGCAGCGCGGCGTCCGCACCGGCATCGGCCAAACCGGCCGCTCCTGCATCTAATTGACGCTCGCTGAGTGAAGCTCTTCGAGGCCCCGAAGCAAAGAGCCAAGTCTGAAACGGAAACGAAGCCTGACCCGCGCTAGCTTTTACCGCGCTCAACCGCTCGATCTGTCCGATCGCACGCACGCAGATGTCCGCCCGGAATCAAGCTGTACGTCGGGCGACGAACCAGCCAAACCGTGAATACCAGCGGTGCGGCCTTCCGGCTGTGTAAATGACGACCAAAAAGACAACGTTGAAATCCGTGTTCGCAACCGGCTTGCTGGTGCTGGTGCCGCTCGCTATCACCATGTGGGTGATCGGGCTCGTGATCGGCACGATGGACCAGACGCTGCTGCTCCTGCCGGAATCCTGGCAGCCCGAGCGCGTGTTCGGCTTCCATTTGCCAGGCCTGGGCGCGGTGCTGACGCTCGCATTCATTTTCGTCGTGGGCTTGCTCACGCAGAACTTCGTCGGCCAGAAACTGGTCGAGTGGTGGAATGTGATCGTGCGTCACATTCCCGTGGTCGGACCGCTGTATACCAGCGTGAAACAAGTGTCGGACACGTTGCTCTCGAGCAGCGGCAACGCGTTCCGCAAGGCACTGCTGATCCGTTATCCTCATTCGGGTTCGTACACCATCGGATTCCTGACGGGCGTTCCCGGTGGTGACGTAGTCAATCACCTGACGGAAGATCATGTGAGCGTCTACGTGCCGACCACGCCGAATCCCACCTCGGGTTTTTTCCTGATGGTGCCGAGAAGCGAAGTCATCGAGCTCGACATGTCTGTCGACGCTGCGTTGAAGTACATCGTGTCAATGGGAGTAGTCGCGCCGTCCATGCCGCACGCGCAGGCCGCGCCGCGCCGTCCCGTCGACCCGCCGCTGTAATGCCGGCGTGCTGCAAACACTGTTTCCCACGTGTTCGCGCGCGCCGTTGATCAATGAATAACGAAAGACACAACATCATGTCGATGAGATCTGAATACTGCGGTCTGGTGACCGAAGCCCTCCTGGGCCAAAGCGTTTCGCTGTGCGGCTGGGTACATCGCCGGCGCGATCACGGCGGCGTCATTTTTATCGATCTGCGCGATCGCGAGGGCCTCGTTCAAGTCGTGTGCGATCCGGATCGTGCGGACATGTTCAAGGTTGCCGAAGGCGTGCGTAACGAGTTCTGCGTGCAGGTGAAGGGCGTCGTGCGCAGCCGTCCCGAAGGCACGGCGAACGCCGGCCTGACGAGCGGCAAGATTGAAGTGCTGTGCCACGAGCTGACCGTGCTGAACGCGTCGGTCACGCCGCCGTTCCAGCTTGACGACGACAACCTTTCCGAAACCACGCGCTTGACGCACCGTGTGCTCGACCTGCGCCGTCCGCAAATGCAGCAGAACCTGCGCTTGCGGTATCGCGTGGCTATTGAAGTGCGCAAGTACCTGGACGAGCAGGGTTTTATCGACATCGAAACGCCGATGCTGACCAAGAGCACGCCTGAAGGCGCGCGCGATTATCTGGTGCCGTCGCGTACGAATCCGGGTCAGTTTTTCGCGTTGCCGCAGTCGCCGCAACTGTTCAAGCAGTTGCTGATGGTCGCGAACTTCGATCGGTATTACCAGATCGTGAAGTGTTTCCGTGACGAAGACCTGCGCGCCGATCGCCAGCCGGAATTCACGCAGATCGATTGTGAAACATCGTTCCTGAGCGAGCAGGAAATTCGCGACCTGTTCGAAGCGATGATTCGCCATGTGTTCAAGAAGACCATCGACGTTTCGCTCGATGAGAAATTCCCGGTCATGCTGTATTCGGAAGCCATGCGCCGCTTCGGTTCGGACAAGCCGGACCTGCGCGTGAAACTGGAATTCTCCGACCTGACCGACGCTGTTCGCGATGTCGACTTTAAGGTGTTCAGCACGCCGGCCAACTCGAAGGACGGTCGCGTGGCGGCATTGCGCGTGCCGAAGGGCGCGGATCTGTCGCGTGGGGATATTGACGGGTACACAGAATTCGTGCGTATTTACGGCGCGAAGGGTCTGGCGTGGATCAAGGTCAACGACGTGACGAAGGGCCGCGACGGCCTGCAAAGCCCGATCGTGAAGAATCTGCACGACGCAGCGATTGCCGCTGTGATGGAGCGCACCGGCGCGCAAGACGGCGACATCATTTTCTTCGCGGCAGACCGCGCGAAGGTCGTGAACGACAGCCTGGGCGCGCTGCGCCTGAAGATCGGCCATTCGGAATTCGGCCGCGCGAACGGGCTGTTCGAGTCGGGCTGGAAGCCGTTGTGGGTGATCGACTTCCCGATGTTCGAATTCGACGAAGAAGACAACCGCTACGTGGCCGCGCATCATCCGTTCACGAGCCCGAAGGACGAGCATCTGGAATATCTGGAAACTGATCCGGGCCGCTGTCTCGCGAAAGCGTACGACATGGTGCTGAACGGTTGGGAAATCGGCGGTGGATCGGTGCGGATCTATCAGGAAGAAGTGCAGAGCAAGGTGTTCCGCGCGCTGAAGATCAATGCCGAGGAAGCGCGCATCAAGTTCGGCTTCCTGCTCGACGCGCTGCAGTACGGTGCGCCGCCGCATGGTGGTATTGCGTTCGGTCTGGATCGTATCGTCACCATGATGGCGGGTGCGGATTCGATCCGTGACGTGATCGCGTTCCCGAAGACGCAGCGCGCGACCGACTTGCTGACGCAAGCGCCGAGCGAAGTGGACGAACGGCAGTTGAAGGAACTGCACATTCGCCTGCGTCAGCCGGAGCCGAAGGTGCAGTAAGTAGTCGTTCTGCTGCATCATCCGAAACGAAAAAGGCGCTCGATGCGCCTTTTTCGTTATTCTGCGTAGGAGATCGGCACGCTAAAGCGCGGCGAGATATTCCAGCGTCTCAGGATGTTGCTCAACCAGTCTAATAAGAACGGCGGCTTGGGCATTCGGTCTTGCCGTTCCCTGCTCCCAGTTCTCCAGGGTGCGCGGATTGACACGCAACCTGTGAGCCAACACCGCTCGCGAAACATTCATCTTCGCGCGCAGTTCCCTGATTTCGTCGGCTGAGACCTCGACCGGTGACGGGACGTCCATGTTGACAGACCGGAGCGTCAATTTTCCCTCGCGCTGATCGGCTAATGCTCCGACGCCTTCTTTCAACTCAGCAAACAGATTTCGTTTCATTTCGTGCTTCTCCGGCCCACTTCCGCGGCCAACATGGCTGCCAGTTCCTGGCGTTCGTCGTTCGACAGATCGTCCATTTCATCTTTGCCGTACAGCGTAAGTAACCAGACTTGCCATCCGGAAGCCCAGCAGTAGTAAATGACGCGTATCCCGCCGCGTTTTCCTTTGCCGCGCTTGCTGCTACCGAAACGAAGCTTTCGCAAGCCTCCTGTTCCCTTGATGACGCTGCCTGAAGTAGGACGCGCCAGCAACTCTGCCTGAAGCTTCCGATAATCGTCGTCATCGAGATAATCTTCTCGATAACGACTAAACGCGGGCAATTCGATAAAGATGAGTTTTATTTAATATACGCAAGTTACGTATGCTGGGCAAGGTATCAAATTGACCTCAAGAAACGGGTCAGTCCGCACGCCAAGGCTCGTTATTGCGCCGTGGATAGCCCAATACGGTAGAGGGAAGCGTTCACGAAAAGACTCGCCGCCACGATTTTTGACAACGGGCCGCAATGGCCCGATAGCTTATGATCGATGCAGCCAGCAACCCGTCGGCACCATCCGAAACGAAAAAGGCGCTCGATGCGCCTTTTTCGTTTTTTGGGTTACATTCTTCGGCCAGCTTCCACGAATGGCCGCACCGTTTCCAAAATGCCCAAGCCGCCGAAAATCCCAGAATCTGTTCTCGTTGTCATCCACACGCCCGAGATGGACGTGCTCATCATCGAGCGCGCCGATCGGCCGGGGTTCTGGCAGTCCGTGACGGGCTCGAAAGATCACGCCGACGAACCCTTCGCCCTGACCGCTGCCCGCGAAGTGGCCGAGGAAACAGGGATCGTGGTTGGAAGCCCCGGCGTGCCGGAGCGATCGCTGATCGACTGGCATCATCAGATTGAATACGACATTTATCCGGAATGGCGGCATCGCTATGCAGAAGGCGTTGTGCGCAACGTCGAGCACCAGTTCAGCCTGCTCGTGCCGCACGGCGTGGAAGTGACGCTCGCGCCGCGCGAGCACACCGCGTTTCTCTGGCTGCCGTTTCGCGAGGCCGCCGCGAAATGTTTCTCGTCATCGAATCGTGAGGCAATCCTGCAATTGCCCGAGCGGTTGGCGGAGCACAGCCGGTGATGGGTTTCGGCGGGCCGTCGCGCCGCTTTGCCCGGCTCAAGCAGGCGCTGTTTCGCGGCCGCCGCCCGGGAAGGTTGTGCTTCACCATCAATAACACGGTCAAATTGCTGAAGTCGGGCGACGCATTTTTCCCGGACCTGATCGGGCGCATCAACGCCGCGAAGCACGAGGTCTCGCTCGAAACCTATATTTTTTGCGACGATGCCGCCGGCCGCGCCGTCTCCGCCGCCTTGATGAACGCCGGGCGGCGCGGCGTGCATGTGCGCGTGATCACCGATGGCATAGGCACGGCGAAGCTGCCGCTTTTCGACGAATGGCCGGAAGCGAACGTCGAGCACCGCATCTACAACCCGCATTTGTTCGGGCCGCTGGGGTTCTCGCGGACGCACCGGAAGCTGGCGGTGATCGATCGAGAGATCGCGTTTTGCGGCGGCATCAACATAGTGGACGACTACCATCAGAATGGCGTTCCCATCGAATTCGCGCGATGGGATTTCGCTCTGGAGACGCGAGGGCCGGTGGTATCAGACGTGCGTGAAGCGTTCGATCTCCAATGGCAGCGGATTCGCCTCGGCGTCAAGCCGCGCAGCGCCAGCCCGCAGAATCAGGGCGCGGCGGCGAGCGCCTCGTCCAGAAGCAGCCGGCGCGCATTGCGAGCGCGTTTGCGCGCGCGGCGCGGCATGATCCACGCGGTGGACCGGCCATGCGTGGCCTTCGTTGCGCGCGATAACCTGCTGAACCGGAGGGCGATCGAAAAGGCCTATCTGGCGGCCATTTCGCACGCGGAAAACGAGGTGATGCTGGCGAATCCGTACTTCATGCCGGGCCGCAAGCTGCGTCGCGCGCTGGTTCGTGCCGCGCAGCGCGGTATTCGCGTGACCTTGGTGATTGGCAGGAAGGAGTTTGTGGCGCTGGATTACGCGACGCCGTTTTTGTATCGGAACCTGCTGAAATACGGGGTGCGGATCGCGGAATACGAGAAAACCATGCTGCACGGCAAAGTGGCCGTGGTCGATTCGAACTGGGCGACGGTTGGCTCGTCCAACCTCGACGCGCTGAGCCTCGTGCTGAACAACGAGGCGAACATGGTGCTGGTGAACCACGAGAACGAGATCGTGAAGCTGCGCGACTCGATCCTCGCAGCGTTCGAAGACGCCCGGCCCATCACGCTCGAGCAATACGCGGCGCGCCCGGCCGGTGAGCGTCTGCTTAACTGGCTCGCCTACAACGCGTATCGCACGATGATGAAAATGCTCACCATCGGCCGTTACGATTGAGGTGCCCGGGCCACTCCCACTGGCTGTCAGCCCCTGAACCGGCACAAACTTGAGATACGTCCTATGGCGGAGATCGAAAGTTAGACCCCGGTTTCTAATAAAAAGCTTGTTTCAGGAACGGTCGGCTACAATAATCGTACGGCCGTTCGATTTTATTTTGACTTGATGAGAACGGTAGAAAATCATGCGAAAAGGCGAACAGACACGCGTCGCAATCCTCGACGCCGCGTTGGACCTGGCTAGCCGGGATGGACTCGAGGGTTTGACGATCGGCTTGCTGGCCGAGCGGATGCAGATGAGCAAGAGCGGCGTGTTCGCGCATTTCGGCTCGCGCGAGGATCTGCAGGTCGAAGTGGTGAAGGAGTATCACCGCCGCTTCGAAGACGAAGTGTTTTATCCGAGCCTTCGCGAAGCACGCGGTTTGCCGCGTTTGCGTTCCATGCTGGCGCGCTGGATGGAAAAGCGCATCGAGGAAGTGACAACGGGCTGTATCTACATCAGCGGTGCGGTGGAGTACGACGATCGCGCCGATAGTGCAGTCCGCGAGCAACTCGTGCATAGCGTGACGACCTGGCGGGCAGCGCTTACGCGCGCGATCAACCAGGCGAAGGACGAGGGGCATCTGCGCGCGGATACCGATCCTGCGCTGATGCTTTTTGAACTCTATAGTTTCACGCTCGGCCTGCATCATGATGCGCGTTTCCTGCATTTGCCGGAGGCGGTGCAACTGACGCGGGACGCGCTGGAAAAGACGATTGTTTCGTATCAAAGCAAGGGTCTCTAGACGCAGGCGAATCGGCGAATGCTTTAACGCATCGATTCGGCGGCGCTTTTGATCCAAGCTTCCTGGACACTTGGAGATGAAGAATGGGACAGTACACCGCGCCGCTGCGTGACATGCAATTCGTGCTGCACGAATTGCTCAACGTGGAAAACGAGGTCAAGAACATGCCGAAGCATGCGGACCTCGACGCCGACACGATCAATCAGGTTCTGGAAGAAGCCGGCAAGTTCTGCGCCGAAGTGCTTTTCCCGCTGAATCAGGTCGGCGACCGCGAAGGGTGCACGTACGAAGGCGATGGCGTCGTGCGCACGCCAACCGGCTTCAAGGAAGCCTACCGGCAATACGTTGAAGCGGGCTGGCCGGCTCTCGGCTGCGATCCGGAATACGGCGGCCAGGGCTTGCCCGCGTTCGTGAACAACGCGCTCTTCGAAATGCTGAATTCGGCGAACCAGGCATGGACGATGTACCCCGGCCTGTCGCACGGCGCATATGAATGCCTGCACGCGCACGGCGCACCGGAACTTCAGAAGGCGTACTTGCCGAAGCTGGTCGAAGGCACCTGGACCGGCACGATGTGCCTGACCGAGCCGCATTGCGGCACGGACCTGGGCATGTTGCGCACGAAGGCCGAGCCGAACAGCGACGGTTCCTACGCCATCAGCGGCACGAAGATCTTCATCTCCAGCGGCGAACACGATCTTGCCGAAAACATCGTGCATCTGGTGCTGGCGCGCTTGCCGGGCGCACCGGCCGGCACGAAGGGCATTTCGCTTTTCATAGTGCCGAAGTTCATTCCTACGGACGCCGGCGCTCCGGGCGAACGCAATGGCGTGAAGTGCGGTTCCATCGAACACAAGATGGGCATTCACGGCAATTCAACCTGCGTGATCAATCTGGATTCGGCGAAAGGCTGGCTTGTCGGCGAACCGAACAAGGGCTTGAACGCCATGTTCGTGATGATGAACGCCGCGCGTCTCGGCGTTGGCATGCAAGGGCTTGGCCTGACGGAAATCGCGTATCAGAACTCGTTGACGTACGCGAAGGAACGCCTGCAAATGCGTTCGCTGACGGGGCCGAAAGCGCCGGAAAAGGGCGCTGATCCGATCATCGTGCATCCGGATGTTCGCCGCATGTTGCTCACGCAAAAGGCCTACGCCGAAGCGGGCCGCGCGTTCACGTACTGGGCGGCGCTCAACATCGACAAAGAACTGTCCCACGCCGACGAATCAGCGCGCAAGGACGCCGCCGATCTGGTCGCGCTGCTGACGCCGGTCATCAAGGCTTTCTTGACGGACAATGCATTCGAAGGCACGAACATGGGCATGCAGATTTACGGCGGCCATGGCTTCATCTCCGAATGGGGCATGGAGCAATACGTGCGCGACGCCCGCATCAACATGATCTACGAAGGCACGAATTCGATTCAGGCTTTGGACCTGCTCGGCCGCAAGATTCTTGGCGACATGGGCGCGAAGCTGAAGAAGTTCGGCAAGCTCGTGACGGACTTCGTGGAAGAAGAGGGCGTCAAGCCGGAGATGCAGGAGTTCATCAACCCGCTCGCCGACATTGGCGACAAGGTGCAGAAACTGACCATGGAAATCGGCATGAAGGCAATGCAGAATCCGGACGAAGTCGGCGCCGCCGCCGTGCCGTATCTGCGTACCGTCGGGCATCTGGTGTTCTCGTATTTCTGGGCACGCATGGCGCGCATCGCGCTGGACAAGCAGGCCGAAGGCGATCCGTTCTACGCGGCAAAGCTCGCCACCGCCCGGTTCTATTTCGCGAAATTGCTGCCTGAAACGGCATCGACGATTCGCGCCGCGCGCGCCGGATCGAAGACGCTGATGGAATACGACGAAGCCTTGTTCTAAGTCTCTTTTGCATGGCGCCGCGTCTTCCAAAGACGTGGCGCATGGTCACACCGAATACCTCTCCCGGAGACACAACGTGAGCAATCTGAACATACGCAAGGTGGCGGTTCTCGGCGCCGGCGTGATGGGCGCGCAGATCGCGGCGCACCTGATCAACGCCCAGGTGCCGGTCCTGCTGTTCGACCTGCCGGCGAAAGAAGGCCCGAAGAACGGCATCGCGCTGAAAGCCATCGAGAACTTGAAGAAGCTGTCGCCCGCGCCGTTCGGCGTGAAGGACGACGCGCAATATATCCAGCCAGCGAATTACGACGACGACATCGAGAAGCTCAAAGAGTGCGATCTCGTGATCGAAGCCATTGCCGAGCGCATGGACTGGAAGCACGACCTGTACAAGAAGATTTCGCCGTATATCGGTGAGAAGGCGATCTTCGCGACGAATACGTCGGGGCTTTCGATCACGGAGTTATCGAAGGGTTTTTCGGACGAACTCAAGGCGCGTTTCTGCGGCGTGCATTTTTTTAATCCGCCGCGCTACATGCATCTGGTCGAACTCATTCCGACCCATACCACGCAGCCGCAAATCCTCGATCAGCTCGAAACCTTTCTCACGAGCGTGGTGGGCAAGGGCGTCGTGCGCGCGAAAGACACGCCGAATTTCATCGCGAATCGCGTGGGCGTGTTCTCGATTCTTGCGGTGATCGCGGAAGCGGAGAAGTTCGGACTGCGTTTCGATGAAGTCGACGACCTCACCGGCGCACGTCTTGGCCGCGCGAAGTCGGCGACGTTCCGTACGGCGGACGTGGTCGGTCTCGACACCATGGCGCACGTCATCAAGACGATGCAGGACAACCTGCCCGACGATCCTTTCTTCGCCTTGTACGAGACGCCGGCCGTGCTGGCCGGTCTGGTGAAGAACGGCGCGCTGGGTCAGAAGTCGGGTGCGGGTTTCTACAAGAAGGAAGGCAAGGTCATCAAGGTGCTGGACCCGAAGACGGGAACCTACGTCGATGGCGGCGGCAAGGCGGACGAACTCGTCGGCCGGATCCTGAAGCGTCCGCCGGCGGAACGTCTCAAGCTCCTGCGTGAATCGGAACATCCGCAAGCGCAATTCCTCTGGTCCATTTTCCGCGACGTGTTCCATTACATCGGCGTGCATCTGGAGTCCGTGGCGGACAATGCGCGCGATATCGATCTCGCCATTCGCTGGGGTTTCGGCTGGAACGAAGGGCCGTTCGAAGGCTGGCAAGCGGCTGGCTGGACACAGGTCGCGCAATGGGTGAAGGAAGACATCGATGCAGGCAAGGCGTTGTCGAAGGCGCCGCTGCCATCGTGGGTGTTCGACGGTCCCGTGGCCGAGAAGGGCGGCGTGCATACGGTGGAAGGATCGTGGTCGCCGAGTGCTTCGAAATTCATCCCGCGTTCATCGCTCGATGTCTACAGGAAGCAGGTTTTCCGCGCGCCGCTGCTTGGCGAAGCGGGCGTTGATCCGAAGACCTACGGCAGGACCTTGTTCGAAACCGATGCCGTGCGCGCCTGGGTCGATGACCGCGCGGGCGAGGACGACGTCGTGATCGTATCGTTCAAGAGCAAGATGAACACGATCGGGCCAGCGGTGATCGAAGGCTTGACGAAGGCTATTGAACTTGCCGAAGCCGATTACAAAGGCGTCGTGATCTGGCAAACCTCCGCGTTGAAGCTCGGCAATCCGGGCGGCGCGTTCTCGGCTGGCGCGAACCTCGAAGAAGCCATGCCCGCGTTCATGATGGGCGGTGCGAAGGGCATCGAACCGTTTGTGAAGAAGTTCCAGCAAGGCATGTTGCGCGTGAAGTACGCGAGCGTGCCGGTGGTGGCGGCGGTGTCGGGCATCGCGCTCGGCGGCGGTTGCGAACTCGCGCTGCATTCGGCCAAGCGGGTTGCGCACATCGAAAGTTATATGGGACTGGTCGAAGTGGGTGTGGGCCTCGTGCCTGCGGGCGGCGGCCTGAAGGAAGCAGCGTTGCGTGCGGCGAGCGCGGCCAGCGCTGTCAACGCGACCAGCGACCTGCTCAAGTTCCTGCAGAAATCGTTCGAAAACGCCGCGATGGCGAAGGTCTCGGCATCGGCGCTGGAAGCGCGTTCGATGGGGTATCTCAAGGCATCGGACACGATCGTTTTCAACGTGCACGAACTGCTCGATATTGCGAAGAAGGAAGCGCGCGCCTTGAGCGCCGCGGGTTATCGCGCGCCGTTGCGTGTTACGCAGATTCCGGTGGCCGGACGCTCGGCGATCTCCACCATCAAGGCGTCGCTCGTGAACATGCGCGACGGACGCTTTATCAGCGATCACGATTTCCTGATTGCGAGCCGTATCGCAGAAGCGGTGTGCGGCGGGGACGTGGAAGCGGGAAGTCTCGTCGATGAAGAATGGTTGCTGGCGCTCGAACGTCGTGCGTTTGTCGACTTGCTCGGCACCGCGAAGACGCAGGAACGGATCATGGGCATGTTGCAAACCGGCAAGCCGGTTCGTAACTAAGGCGCGTACGTGACCGCAAATATTGCATGGGACCGGAGTTGCAAATGAGCAAACAAGTGCAGGATGCATACATTGTCGCCGCGAGCCGGACGCCTATCGGCAAGGCGCCGCGCGGCATCTTCAAGAACACACGGCCGGACGAATTGCTGGTTCACGCCATCCGTTCCGCCGTCACGCAAGTGCCCGGGCTGGATACCAGGCTGATCGAAGACGCGATCATCGGCTGCGCGATTCCCGAAGGCGAGCAAGGGCTGAACGTGGCGCGGATCGGCGCATTGCTGGCTGGCTTGCCGAATACGGTCGGCGGCGTGACGGTCAACCGGTTCTGCGCATCGGGCGTAACCGCTTTGGCAATGGCCGCCGACCGCATTCGCGTGGGTGAATCTGACGTAATGATCGCAGGCGGATGCGAGTCGATGAGCATGGTGCCCATGATGGGCAACAAGCCGTCGCTGTCGCCACATATCTTCGATCGCGATGAAAACGTCGGCATTGCTTACGGCATGGGTCTGACGGCCGAGCGCGTCGCCGAGCGCTGGAAGATCAGCCGCGAAGCGCAGGACGCGTTTTCGGTGGAATCGCATCGGCGTGCACTGGAAGCGCAGCGCACCGGCGAATTCAACGATGAAATCGCCGCGTTCACGCTGAACGAACGTCTCCCGGATCTGGCGACCGGCGAGATTCGCGTCAACGCTCGCGAGATCAGGAACGACGAAGGTCCGCGTCAGGACACGACCATGGAAGGGCTTGCCAGATTGCGGCCGGTCTTCGCCGCGAAGGGTTCGGTCACGGCGGGCAACAGCTCGCAGACGTCCGACGGCGCGGGCGCGTTGATCGTGGTCAGCGAGAAGATTCTGAAGCAGTTCAACCTGACGCCGCTTGCGCGTTTCGTGAGTTTCGCGGTGCGTGGCGTGCCGCCGGAAATCATGGGCATCGGGCCGAAGGAAGCGATTCCCGTCGCGCTGAAGGCGGCCGGCCTGACACAGGACGATATCGACTGGATCGAACTCAACGAAGCGTTCGCGGCGCAATCGCTCGCAGTGATCCAGGACTTGGGACTCGATCCGTCGAAGATCAATCCGCTTGGCGGCGCGATTGCGCTCGGCCATCCGCTCGGCGCGACGGGCGCGATCCGTGCCGCAACGGTGGTGCACGGCTTGCGCCGGCGCAACCTCAAGTACGGCATGGTGACCATGTGCGTGAGAACGGGCATGGGCGCGGCGGGCATTATCGAACGGATGTAGGCGCTTATCCTCAAGGCATAACGACGGTTCGCGCGCCTTCCGGTTCGCGAGCCGTTTTCCATTCAGGAGACGAGACATGGACATCATCACGGAACACGCCGACAACGTGCTTTGCATCACGATCAATCGTCCGGCGCGCAAAAACGCGCTGACCGCCGAGATGTACCAGACCATGGCGGACGCTTTCTTCGATGCCGAAAACGATCCTTCAGTGCGCGCGGTGCTGATTCGCGCCGTGGGCGATACATTCAGCGCGGGCAACGATCTCGAGGACTTCATGAAGGCGCCGCCCGCCAAGCCGGACGCACCGGTGTTCCAGTTCCTGCGGCGCATCAGCACTGCGCAGAAACCAGTGGTGGCGGCTGTGAACGGCGGAGCCGTGGGTATCGGTACGACCATGTTGCTGCATTGCGATCTGGTCTACGCGGCGTCTACGGCCAAGTTCGCGTTGCCCTTCGTGCAGCTCGGACTGTGCCCGGAGGCGGCGTCGAGCCTGCTTTTGCCGCGCATTGCCGGTTATCAGCGGGCGGCTGAAAAGCTGCTGCTCGGCGAATCCTTCGATGCAAACGAAGCCGTGAACATGGGCATCGTGAACCGGATTTTATCGGCGGAAGAAGTGGGCGACTTCGCGTTCAGGCAGGCGAAGAAACTTGCCGCGTTGCCGCCTGCGTCGCTGAAGGCGACGAAGGCATTGATGAAAAGCGGCGAGGCCGATGAAGTCAGCGCACAAATGGCTAACGAGGCAGGGCATTTCGCCAGCATGCTGACATCGCCGGAAGCGAAGGAAGCGTTTACCGCGTTTTTCGAGAAACGCAAGCCGGATTTCAGCCGCTTCAATTGAACCGCAACCTGCGCGTGGCGCTTGCTGAGACGTCCACGCGCGCCTGAATCACGCGCCTTGCGCGTGCCCGTATTCCACGAAGCCGTTCTCGCGGGCAAAGCTCACCAGCCGCAGCCCCGCTTTTTCTGCGATGGAAATCGCCAGCGAGGTCGGCGCGGAGATGGTCACGAGCATGGGCACGCCCACGCGCGCCGACTTGCGCACGAGTTCGTAACTTGCCCGGCTCGACAAAAACACGAAGCCTTGCGTGGTATCCACACGTTGCAGCACGAGATGGCCTATCAGCTTGTCCAGCGCGTTGTGGCGTCCCACATCCTCGAACGCGTATTTGACGGCGCCGGTTTCGTCGCACCAGGCGGCTGCATGCAAGCCGCCGGTCAGCTTCGATAGTTGCTGATGCGCCGGCAATTCGCGCGCGGCATGGGCAATGGCGTCGCTGGCCAGACGGCTCAGGAAGCCGGTATCCGGCACGCGTTCCGGCTGCAAGTCGAGCAGATCGATACTCTCGATCCCGCACACGCCGCAGCCCGTGCGCCCGGCCAGCGCCCGGCGTTTTTCCTTCAACGCAACAAACGCCTGCTGCACGACCTGCAGATGCACTTCAGCATGCGGCAAGGTGTCGCCAGCATCGTGGAAAAATACCTCGATGTCGTGAATGTCGCTGCCGCGCTCCACGATTCCTTCGGTCAGCGAAAACCCCACCGCAAAGGCTTCCAGATCGCGCGGCGTACACATCATCACCGCGTGGGAAATGCCGTTGTAGACCAGCGCGACGGGCCATTCCTGGCCGACATCGTCGGCGGTCTCGCGGATTTCGCCGAGTCTGTGACGCCTCACATGGCGTTTCACATAGCCGGGCTGGTCGTCGATGTCTGTGTCGTTCATGATCGGATTCTCTTGCTAATGGCTTACGATGTCGCGTTTTAGCCGCTGCCTATAAGAATTTATAAGAGAAATCTGGGCATAACGCTTGCTGCTTTATGGTGCAACAGACACACTACAAGCCGTTCAAGGCCCTACGATAACCTACAGCGGCCTCACTCGCTTCCCTTGACCTTCTTGCCCACGAGGCACCCGCCATGGCACTTTACGACGCTCCGCGCCTGTTCGGATTCGAACTGGAGTCGACTGAGAATCTGAGCTTCATTCCGCTCGTCGTGCGTTTTAATCTGGATCGCTTCGGCCAGCGCATTTCCCTCGATGAATGGCGCAGATTGCCGCACAGCGACCGCGAACTGCTTGCGCGCTTTCCGGTGGAGGACGACGCCGCCATAGAACCCGCGTTCGATCAGGCGATTGCCGAAATGCTGCGCACGCACGCCGATTCGAAGCCCGAGACATTCACGCCCGACAGCGACCCAATCTGGGCCCATACCGACGTGGTGCCCGAAAGCGTGATCCGCCAGAGCAGCCTGTGCGGTATCGGTTCGCCGAGCCTAGGCCTGTGGTCCGGACTTTCGGCCTTCCAGCGCTACGCGCTCGCAAAGTTGTCGCGCAAGGCCGAAGTGAATCACGATTTTGTCCCCGCCATGCGGGAGTTCGGCCTGGCCGATTAGCTCGCCCGCAAAGCGCTCGAACGCGCGCGGCGCTCGCCAGCCAGGCACGCCGCGCGCATTCGACTAAGCGCTTACTCTAAATTCCCGCGATTTCCTGCCGATAACCCGTATTCGATGCGATGAATCGCGCCCAATCCGTCCAGCGCGCGCTGGACGGTTATCGGAATCATGAAATCACTCTTTTCGCGCCGCCTGCTGGTCAACATCGCGGTCGTCCTCGTGGCGATGGGCGCGAATGCGTTCGTCGCGTACGAGCAGATCGGCCTGCAAGGTGATGCCGATGTTCGCACCCGCCGCTCGCTTAGCCTGATGCGCGACCTCGACGCGTATCGAAGCGCGCTCGGCGACAGCCTTCCCGAAATCGGACGATATGAAGCGACCGGCGTACTCAACCCCGATTCCCGTGAAGATGCCGAATCGCATGTAAACGCGCTGGAAAGCGGGCTGCGCGCGCAGTTCGCATTCGAGCCCGGCATGAAGCACGCCTTCGATGCACTCGCGGAAAACGCGCGCATTGCCAAGCGCGACGCGCATTCGGCGTTCGAGCGCGCCGCCGCCGACCCGCCGGGCGCGCCACGAGACTGGGCGCGCGCCGCGTTCGTGCGCTTGAGTGAAGACCAGGAAGCGCTAGACGTGGAACTGGCGCAATTGCGTGCGCGGGAAGCCGATTCGCTTGCGGCCACGCTCAACGATTCTGCCCGTGCATCGAGCCGCGCGGTGTTCCTGTTGATCGTGTCCATGCTCGCGGGCGGCGCGGCGCTCATGTACACCTTCGCGAGCCATGAGCGTTCGGCGCATGACAAGCTGCGTGTCGCGCGGGCCATGCAACGCAGCAACGAGCGTTTTCGCGATCTCTTCGACGCGCATCCGGTGCCCATGTGGATTGTCGACGCCGATACGTATCGATTCGTCGCGGTAAATCCGGCGGCGCTCGCGCACTATGGCTACAACGAGCTCGAATTCCTGTCCATGACGGTGCGCGATCTTCACGCCGACAACGATTTCCTCGACTTCGTTACATTGCTTGCACGCAGCGCCGGGGATCATCCGGGCAGCCAGCATTCCGCAGGCGTGTGGCGCCACAAGCGGCGCGATGGCGCCGAGGTCAGCGCCGATATCTCTTCGCACTCGCTGACATATTCGGGGCAGCCGGGCATTTTCATGCTGGCGAACGATGTCACCGACCGGATCAACGCGGAGACCGAAGCGCGGCGCTCGAAGCAGATGCTGGAATCGCTCATCGACAATATTCCGCAGCGGATTTTCTGGAAGGATCTAGAGTCGCGCTATCTGGGATGCAACTCGGCGTTCGCGCGCGATGCCGGCCTCGCCAGCAAGGAAGAGATCGTCGGCATGACTGATTGCATGCTGCCGTGGGCCGCCGTTGGGGAAACGCTTCGCACGGAGGACAGGCTTGTTGTCGCGACCGGGCTGCCGGTGATGAACCAGGAGCGCGATCTTTACCATGGCGAGAAATTGCACACTTCGGTGACGAGCAAGCTGCCGCTGCTGGACGGAGCGGGGCGGATTATCGGCGTGTTGGGCACGTACGACGACACAACCCGCCGCAAGCGGGCGGAACTGGCGCTGCGCCTGCAAGGCCGGGCGCTCGATGCCTGCGTGAATGCCGTGCTGATTACCGCGACCACGGCCAAAGGCAACGTGATCGAATATGCGAATCCGGCATTCAAGCGCATTACGGGTTATGACCCGGCGGAAATCGTGGGCCGGGATTGCCGTTTCCTGCAACGCGATGACCTCGACCAGGAAGGACTCAACGCAATCCGCGAAGGGCTCGCCGCGAACCGCGAAGTGAGCGCGGTGCTGCGCAACTACCGCAAGGACGGCGTGTTGTTCTGGAATCAGCTGCTGGTCGCGCCCGTGCCCGATTCGAACGGGGCGACGACCCATCATGTCGGCGTCATCAACGATGTCACCGAAGTGATCCGTTATCAGGAACAACTCGAATATCAGGCGAACTACGACGCGCTCACGCGCTTGCCCAACCGCAATCTGTTGCGCGACCGGCTGCAGGATGCAATCGACCGGGCGCGCGCGGGCGACACCACGCTCGCGGTGGTTTTCGTCGATCTGGATGGCTTCAAGAACGTCAACGACAGTCTCGGCCACAGCGTTGGCGACCGGTTGCTTTCGGTCGTCGCCGAGCGGCTTGCGCGATGCGGCCGTCCAGGCGACACCATCGCGCGTCACGGTGGCGACGAGTTCGTGGCCGTGCTGCCCGACATGGCGTGCGAAAGCGCGCTGATCGGCTGGATGGAGCGTGTGCGGAGCGCGATTTCGGACCCCGTATGGCTCGACGGCGTGGAACTGTACGTGGGCTGCAGCATGGGCGCGAGCCTGTTTCCGCAGGATGGCGCGGACGCGGAAACCGTGCTCACCAAAGCCGATCTCGCGATGTATCGCGCGAAGGACATGGGGCGCAACACCTACCAGTTCTATCAGCCGGAAATGAACGCGAGCGTGGGTGCGCGGATGAACGTCGAGCGGCGTTTGCGGCGCGCGTTGCGCGACGGCGAGTTCCTGCTGCACTACCAGCCGCAGGTCGACCTCGCGACGGGTGAAGTGGTCGGCATGGAGGCGCTCGTGCGCTGGATGGACCCGGAGTTCGGACTTGTGTCGCCGACTTCGTTCATTCCGGTTGCCGAGGAGTGCGGATTGATTGGACCTTTGTCCGAATGGGTATTGCGCGAAGCGTGCCGGCAGAACAAGGCGTGGCAAGACGAAGGGCTGCCGGGCGCGCGGATGTCGGTGAATTTGTCGGCGCGGCAGTTCCAGCAGCGCGATATTCGCGAACTGGTGACTTCCGTGCTGACGGAGACCGGGCTCGAGCCGCAGTTCCTGGAACTCGAACTGACCGAAAGCGCGATCATGCACAACGCCGACGAAGCAGTGACGACCTTGTCGGAACTGGCGGCGCTTGGCGTCGGAATTGCCATCGATGACTTCGGTACCGGATATTCGAGCCTTGCTTATCTCAAGCGTTTTCCGGTGCACCGGCTCAAGATCGATCGCTCGTTTGTTGCGGATATTGGCACGCCAAGCGGCAATGAGACGATCACGTCAGCAATCATCGCGCTTGCTCATTCGCTCGAATTGCAGGTGATCGCCGAGGGCGTGGAGACGGCGGCGCAACTCGACTTCCTGATTGCCCGCGATTGCGACGAAATGCAGGGCTTTTTCTTCTCGCAGCCGCTGCCAGCCGAGGATATCCCGGCGCTTTTGCTCAGTAACCGGGAAACCGGCTGGTCAGCCACTGGTAACGGCGAAGCCGGCGAACCCGGTCAGTCCAAGGCGGGCAGAGCACGCGGACGGCGGTCGCTGTCGGTCGCCACGTAGGTCAGCGTGGCGTCGGTCACTTTCACCACGTCTTGCGTGAGGCTCATGCGCTGCGCGTAGACCTCGACGGATACGGTCACCGACGTGTTGCCCGTCTTCACAATATCCGTATAAAAGCTCAGCAGATCGCCGACGAACACAGGCTGCTTGAACACGAACGAATTGACGGAAATGGTCGCCACGCGTCCGTTCGCACGCCGGCTCGCCGGAATCGATCCCGCGATGTCCACCTGCGCCATGATCCAGCCGCCGAAGACGTCGCCGTGGACATTGGCATCGGACGGTTGCGGTACTACGCGCAGCGCGACCGGCTTGTTCGGGAGTTGCAGTGAGTTGGTCACGAGCTTGAGTTCCATGAGAGTGATCCGGCGGTCTACAGTCCGGCTGTAAGCGCGCCGTTGCGCCTTCTGCGACAATGCAGGATTAAACGATGTTGCCCCGCGCTTGAACGATCTTGATTCGTTTAGCCGGCTTTTGGCGCGTTCTGGCCAGGCGTTGTGCACTTGGCCGTGGCGTTGGTAAGCATCGAATTGTACGGGAAAGCCCGCATTTTGAGACGGGCGCCCGCCCGCGATACATCGTGTGTCCGACGTCGTTTCGTTTTGTTTCGCGAGGCGACGTGGACTTCTGCAGACCTTGAATTCATGCGCCGCAATTCACCCTCCGAACCTGTTCCACTTGTCCAAGGTCCGCGCAACGACTGGCAGACGATCCGCTCGTTGCTGCCGTATCTCACCACGTACAAATGGCGCGTTGCGTTCGCATTGACGTGCTTGATCGGCGCGAAGGTGGCGAATCTGGGCGTGCCTATCGTGATGAAGAAGGTCATCGACAGCCTCAGTTCCATTCAGCATCTGACCGCGCTTGGACGTGCGCAGGATTCGGCGGCGATCATCCTTGTGAGCGGCGTGGGATTGCTCGTGGTGGCATATGCAGTCGTGAGGTTGTCGACGTCGCTTTTCACCGAACTGCGCGAAATCCTCTTCGCCAAAGTCACGGAAAGCGCGGTGCGCCAACTCGCGCTGAAAGTGTTCCGGCATCTGCATTCGTTGTCGCTGCGGTTTCATCTCGAACGTCAAACCGGCGGCATGTCGCGCGATATTGAACGCGGCACGCGCGGCATTCAGCAACTCGTTTCATATTCGCTCTACAGCATTCTGCCCACGCTGGTTGAAGTTGGCCTGGTGCTTGGATTTTTCGTCACGAAATACGAAGCGTATTACGCCGTCGTCACATTGATCGCGCTCGTGACTTACGTGGTCTTCACCATCAAGCTCACCGAATGGCGCACGCATTTCCGGCGCACGATGAACGATCTGGATTCAAAGGCGAATTCGCGCGCCATCGATTCGTTGCTGAACTACGAAACAGTGAAGTATTTCGGCAATGAAGAATGGGAAGCGCAGCGCTACGACGAAAATCTGCTGCGTTATCGCGCGGCGGCGATTCGTTCGCAGCGGTCCTTGTCGGTGCTTAACTTCGGGCAGCAATTCATTATTGGCACCGGACTGGTGTTTATTTTATGGCGCGCGACGCAAGGCGTGATTGCAGGACGTCTTACGCTCGGGGATCTGGTGCTGATCAATACCTTCATGCTGCAGTTGTATATTCCGCTGAATTTTTTGGGCGTGGTGTATCGCGAACTCAAGCAAAGTCTCACCGACATGGACCGCATGTTCACGCTGCTCGGCGCCGGACGCGAAGTGCCCGATGCGCCGGACGCGTTGCCGCTTTCCGTCACCGGCGCGCAAGTGCGCTTCGAGAAGGTGAGCTTTTCCTATGAAAGCTCGCGGCCGATCCTGCATGACATCGACTTCACCATTCCAGCCGGCACCACGACGGCGGTCGTCGGCCACAGTGGTTCGGGCAAGTCCACGCTGGGCCGTCTGCTTTTCCGCTTCTACGATCTCGACCGCGAGCAAGGCGGACGGATCCTGCTGGATGGCCAGGATATTCGCGACATCACGCAGGATTCGCTGCGCGCGGCGATTGGCATCGTGCCGCAGGATACAGTGCTCTTCAATGATTCGATCTACTACAACATTGCGTATGGCCGTCCTTCCGCTTCCCGCGACGAAGTGATCGCGGCCGCGCGCGCGGCGCATATTCACGACTTCATCGAGAGTTTGCCGGCGGGCTACGAAACACCGGTCGGCGAGCGCGGATTGAAGCTGTCGGGCGGGGAAAAGCAGCGCGTGGCGATTGCGCGGACCGTGTTGAAGAACCCGCCGATTCTGATCTTCGACGAAGCCACCTCCGCCCTCGATTCGAAATCCGAGCGCGCGATCCAGCACGAACTCGATCTGATTGCGCGGGAGCGCACGACGCTCATCATTGCGCACCGGTTATCGACGGTCGTGCACGCGCAGCAGATCATCGTGATGGATCACGGACGGATTGTGGAGCGCGGCACGCACGCGGAACTGGTGCGCGCTGGTGGCCTTTTCTCGCAGATGTGGGCGTTGCAGCAGCAGAGGGCGGCGGAACCGGCTGATTCGGCGGAAGCGGTGCGCGCATGAAGGCGAGCCGCATCGCAGCCACTGAATACGCAACGCAAGCACAGAGCCAGACGCAATCACCGCTAGCGCACCGAACGTCGCAGATCCTACCTGATAGCTTCCGGTACGTTCCTTAGCCATGCCCATGATTATCGGCAGGTAAGAAACTCGCGGCGCAGCACCGGCCGTGTGCGGCCAGCGTGACAATGGTGCGGGCGCTTCAGGTGCGACGGTAAAATGCCGATGCGTCCACGACGCACCCCAACCAGCCCGAAGGCGCCGCATGGAACTGAAATGGCTCGAAGATTTCGTCTCTCTCGCGGAGACGCGCAGTTTCAGCCGGTCGGCTGAACTGCGGCATATCACGCAACCGGCGTTCTCGCGCCGCATCCAGGCGCTGGAAGCGTGGCTCGGCACGGATCTGATCGACCGCTCGGTGTATCCGACGCGCCTCACGCAAGCCGGCCAGGTCTTTTACGAACAGGCGCTCGCAATGCTCTCGCAGTTTCACGAGGCGCGCACGCTCTTGCGCGGGCAGACTGGCGTGCCCGACGCGACCATCGACTTCGCGGTGCCTCACACGCTTTCGCTGACCTATTTCCCACGATGGCTGCAGCACATCGAAGCGCGGCTGGGGCGCATCAACACCCGCCTGCGCGCGCTCAATGTGCATGACGCGGTTTTGTCGCTGGTGGAAGGCGGATGCGATCTGGTGATGGGCTATCACCATCCGAGCCACCCCGTTGCACTCGATCCCGCGCGCTACGACATGCTGACGCTCGGCACCGAATTGATCAGCCCGTTTTCATCGGTGAACAAAGGTGGGCGGGCGCGCCATATATTGCCCGGCGCCGCCGATGCGCTCATCCCCTATCTCTCGTACACGCCTAACGCATACCTTGGGCGCATGACGGAGGTGATCATCGCCACATCGCCGGCCCGGCTTTATCTTGAGAAGGTCTACGAAACCGACATGGCCGAAGGCCTCAAGGCCATGACACTCGCGGGCCACGGCGTGGCGTTCCTGCCGCACAGCGCGGTCGCCAATGAAGTCGACGAAGGCCTGTTGATCCGCCTCGACCGGGGAACGCGCGGCACGCCGGCGGGTCAGTTCACGCTGACCATGGAGATCCGTTTGTATCGTGACAAGATGGCGTCAAAGGGCGACGATCCGCGCCAGGCGCTGATGCGCAATCTCTGGGAGGCGGTCGGCGAGGAGATCGCGCGGTCAACCGAAACCCAGTCTCCATAAGGGTTTCAGGCGTTATGCAAGAAAAACATGACGCAATGATGAAACGGCATTGGATTTCAATAAGCGAATTTTCGACAATGAAGTTATTCCACACAACGTTGGAGCTTCAATGTCTTCGCCGCAACAAGAACACCTTCCTGTCGCCGCTGTTCAGCATGCCATTCCGTCCTATCTCGATTCCTCCCATCTCGGCCCCTGGGGCAACTATCTTCAGCAAGTCGATCGCGTCGCGCCGTATCTTGGCTCGCTGTCGCGCTGGATCGAAACCCTCAAGCGCCCGAAGCGCATCCTGATTGTCGATTGCCCCATCGAACTCGATAACGGCACGGTCACGCACTTCGAAGGCTATCGGGTGCAACACAACATGTCGCGTGGACCGGGCAAAGGCGGCGTCCGATATCACCAGGACGTGACGCTCTCCGAAGTAATGGCGCTGTCGGCGTGGATGTCTGTTAAGAACGCGGCAGTGAACGTGCCGTACGGCGGCGCGAAAGGCGGTATTCGCGTCGATCCGCGCACGCTGTCGCGTGGCGAACTCGAACGCCTGACCCGTCGTTACACGAGTGAGATTGGCATCATCATCGGGCCGAATCAGGATATCCCCGCGCCGGACGTCAACACGAACGAGCAGATCATGGCGTGGATGATGGACACGTACTCCATGAACCAGGGCCAGACGGCAACGGGCGTGGTGACCGGCAAGCCGATTTCGCTCGGTGGTTCGCTCGGCCGCAAGGAAGCCACGGGACGTGGCGTGTTCGTGGTCGGCGCGGAAGCGGCGCGGCGGATTGGCTTTGACATCGAAGGCGCGCGGGTCGCCGTGCAGGGTTTTGGTAACGTCGGCGGGATCGCGGCGCGTCTGTTCCAGGAGGCCGGCGCGAAAGTGGTGGCGGTGCAGGACCACACCGGTTCGCTCTACAAATCGTCGGGTATCGACGCAGTCGCGCTTTTCGATCACGTGGCGAAACATGGCGGCGTCAGCGGTTTTGAAGGCGCGGATGTGATCGGCAAGGACGAATTCTGGACCATCGAAAGCGACATCCTGATTCCAGCCGCGCTCGAAGGCCAGATCACGGAAGAAAATGCGCCGAAGATCCGCACGAAGATCGTGGTCGAAGGCGCAAACGGCCCGACCACGACCGCCGCCGACGACATACTCCACGACAAAGGCATTCTCGTGATCCCCGACGTGGTGGCGAACGCGGGCGGTGTGACGGTTTCGTACTTCGAATGGGTTCAGGATTTCTCGAGCTTCTTCTGGACCGAGGACGAAATCAACCAGCGTCTCGAACGCGTGATGCGCGAAGCGTTCGCGGCGGTGTGGACTGTTGCAAGCGAGCACAACGTATCCGTACGCACGGCGGCATTTATTGTGGCGTGTACCCGGATTCTTCAAGCACGTGAAATGCGCGGTCTTTATCCATGATTTCGGCGGCTGAGAACGTTTGCGAGCGGCGGCTTTCATGAAGCCTTGCTAGTGCAATAAAACTCCGAATGCCCGGTGACGTCCTGAACGACGCGCCGGGTTTTTCGCGTAAGACGAAAAAGAATAAAAGAGACAAAGCAAAACGGCGGAAAAGTCGTTAAAGTGCGCGCTGCGCAAGGCGTACAGCGGGTGTCTCAAAATTAGCAAGTGTGGACAACATTCATTCTTTCAAATTTATTACCCTGCTAAAATTGCCCCGTTTTCAAGGAGATCAAAACCATGAAGTTTAAAAAAGCCGCACTGCTTCTCGCAGCACTGGGTGTTTTCGCCTCAGGTGCACAAGCCCAGAACAACGATACGCTCAAGAAGATCAAGGATTCCGGAAATATCTACCTGGGTTTCCGTGAATCGTCGATTCCGTTTTCGTATTACGACGACAAGCAGCAAGTCATCGGTTATTCCTACGAGTTTGCCTTGAAGGTGGTCGACGCCGTCAAGGAAAAGCTCAACATGCCGAACCTGAAGATTCAGCAGAAGTCGGTGACGTCGCAAAACCGCCTGCTGCTCGTGACGGGTAACCAGATCGACCTGGAGTGCGGCTCGACCACGAACAACCTTGAACGTCAGCAACAAGTCGCGTTCTCCAACACCATCTTCGTGATCAGCACGCGCCTGATGACCAAGAAGGATTCGGGGATCAAGGATTTCGCCGACCTGAAGGGCAAGACGGTCGTGACGACCGCGGGCACCACGTCCGAGCGCCTGCTTCGCAAGATGAACCAGGACAAGAACATGGGCATGAACATCATCAGCGCGAAAGATCACGGCGATTCGTTTTTGACGCTGTCGACGGGACGCGCCGTTGCCTTCATGATGGACGACGCGTTGCTGGCCGGCGAACGCGCGAAGTCGAGCAACCCGGGCGACTTCGTGATTGTCGGTACGCCGCAATCGCGTGAAGCGTATGGCTGCATGCTGCGCAAGAACGATCCGGAGTTCAAGAAGGTGGTCGATGACGCCATCGCCAAGGTAGAAACTTCGGGCGAAGGCGACAAGATCTACAAGAAGTGGTTCGAAAGCCCGATTCCGCCGAAGGGCTTGAACCTGAACTTCCCGGAAAGCGACGACATGAAGGCGCTTTTCAAGAGCCCGAACGACAAGGCTATCGACTAATCTCGATCACGTCTGGATTGATGGAAACGGAAGGAGCGCTGCTTCTTCCGTTTTCTTTTGGAGGGAGTCCATGTCCTACCACTGGAACTGGGGCGTTTTTCTAAGCCCCGTCTCGACCGGCGAGCCAACCACGTATCTCGGCTGGCTTATTTCCGGTTTCTGGGTGACCGTGACCGTGTCGCTTGCTTCATGGGTCGTGGCGCTCGTCGTGGGTTCGCTGTTCGGCATTCTGCGCACGGTGCCCAATCGCAAGCTCGCTGGCATCGGCACGGTGTATGTCGCGATCTTTCGCAATATTCCGCTGCTCGTACAGTTCTTCATCTGGTATCTCGTCATACCCGAATTGCTACCGCCGTCCATCGGCAACTGGTTCAAGCAACTGCCGCCCAACGTGCAATTCTATACCTCATCCATTGTGTGTCTCGGGCTGTTCACGGGTGCTCGCGTGTGCGAGCAAGTGCGTTCGGGCATTGCCACGTTGCCGCGCGGACAGCGAGCAGCGGGCCTCGCAATGGGCTTCACCGAATGGCAGACGTATCGGTACGTCTTGATGCCGGTTGCTTACCGGATCATCGTGCCGCCATTGACGTCCGAGTTTCTGAACGTGTTCAAGAACTCGGCGGTGGCGTCCACCATCGGCTTGCTTGAACTGTCGGCGCAGGCACGCCAACTCGTCGATTACACCGCGCAATCTTATGAGTCGTTCATTGCCGTGACGCTTGCCTACATGCTGATCAATCTGGTCGTCATGCAACTGATGCGCTGGGTGGAAGCGAAGACCCGGCTGCCCGGCTACATTGGAGGCAAGTAATGCATCATTTCAACTGGAGCAGCGTCATCAGTTCGCTGCCTACACTTTGGACCGGCGCGATCATCACCTTCAAGATCACGCTGCTCGCGCTGGTGGTCGGCATCTTGTGGGGCACGGTGCTCGCGTTGCTGCGTCTTTCGGGCATCAAGCCGCTCGAATGGTTCGCGAAAGGCTACGTCACGCTGTTTCGCTCAATACCGCTCGTCATGGTTTTGCTGTGGTTCTTTTTGATCGTGCCGCAATTCCTGCAAAATGTGCTGGGTTTGTCGGCGGAAGTCGATATTCGCCTGGCTTCCGCCATGGTCGCGTTCTCGCTTTTCGAGGCTGCGTACTATTCGGAGATCATTCGCGCGGGCATTCAGGCGGTGTCGCGCGGTCAGGTGAATGCGGCATTCGCGCTCGGCATGACCTACATGCAGTCGATGAAACTCATCATCCTGCCGCAGGCGTTTCGCGCAATGGTGCCGCTTTTGCTCACGCAGGCGATCGTGTTGTTCCAGGATACGTCGCTTGTGTACGTGATCAGCCTGGCGGATTTTTTCCGCACGGCGACGAACGTGGGTGACCGCGACGGCACGACCGTCGAAATGGTGTTGTTCGCCGGCGCCTGTTATTTCGTGGTGTGCCTGGCCGCATCCGGTCTGGTCAAAAGTCTTCAGAAAAAGGTCGCTCGATGATCTCACTCAAGAATGTTTCGAAGTGGTATGGCCCGTTCCAAGTGCTCACCGATTGCACGACGGAAGTCAAAAAGGGCGAAGTGGTGGTGGTGTGCGGACCTTCGGGTTCGGGCAAGTCGACGCTGATCAAGACCGTGAACGGACTCGAGCCGTTTCAGAAGGGCGAGATCAGCATCAACGGTCAATCGATCGGCGACAAGAAAACCAATCTGTCGAAGCTGCGTGCGAAGGTCGGAATGGTGTTCCAGCACTTCGAGCTGTTTCCGCATTTGTCGATCGTGCAGAATTTGACGCTGGCGCAGATCAAGGTGCTTGGGCGTTCGAAGGATGAAGCGACGGCGAAGGGTTTGAAGCTGCTCGATCGCGTGGGCCTTGCCGCTCATGCCGATAAATTCCCCGGCCAGTTGTCGGGCGGTCAGCAGCAGCGTGTGGCGATTGCGCGGGCATTATCGATGGATCCGATCGCCATGCTCTTCGACGAACCCACGTCCGCGCTCGACCCGGAAATGATCAACGAAGTGCTCGACGTGATGGTCGAACTCGCGCAGGAAGGCATGACCATGATGTGCGTGACGCACGAAATGGGCTTTGCGAAGAAGGTGGCGCATCGGGTGATCTTCATGGATCGCGGACTGATTGTCGAAGACGACAAGAAGGAAGCGTTCTTCGAAAATCCGAGATCGGATCGGGCCAAGGACTTTTTGGCGAAGATCCTGCATTGAAAATCCGCATGCGCCGGAGCCTTCTCAGGCTCCGGCGCATGCGCGCATGGCGAAAGGCCGTTCTCAACTCATGTTGGAACGGCCTTTTTATTCGTGCGCTTTCGTGTTGTCCTGCGTCACCGCGTCCGCAGCGTTTTTCTTCACGGATTCGATTCCGGCATCGCGAGCCGACGCGCTGCTATACGCCTCGCTCACGCCAATGATTTCATGATTTCCCGCTTTCAGGTTGAAGTACGGCGCGCCGCTTTTATCGGTCTTGCGCTCGTAACGTTCCTCGATCAACGCATTGGCCTTGACCGACGCAATGCCGTGTTCCGCGGAAGCCCGCGTGACATACATTTCGCTTTTGAGGATGGACTCGCCGTTGGCGGCGCGCAGATTGAAATAGAACTGGCCGTTGCGGGCTTTGTCGATGACGAACTTTCCTGACATGGCATGTGCTCCCTATGAGTGGAACGAGCGTGAATGCAGGTTATTCTCAACGCGTAATGCTATTCAATGCCGAGTTCGGTCTCCATGTCGGCAGTCGTCTCGATGGCGTCGGTGCGCAGCACCGATTCAACGCACACCTTGCACAACGGTTCGCGCGCTTTCTCCGCCACGTCAGCCGGCACCGGTACGTTGACCGTTTTCAGCAACGCGCCATGCTGGAACAACGCGAGATCGCCCGGTTCGAAGCGGGTCCAGATTTCGTCGTCGGTCAGCGGTGACGTTGCGATGACCGCCACGCGGTCCTCCGGAGTGGTGTATTTCGCAAAATCGATCGACATGTCGGCGTCGATCAAATGCGCGGTCGAGAACGGCCAGCTTCGCACCAGATAGTACAAATGCGTCGAGCAATGCGAGAACAGCGCCTGTCCATTCGACATCAGGAAGTTGAACACGCCGAATTGCGTGATGTCGCCCGTCAGCTTTTCGAGCGCGGCAAAGAGTTCTTCGAGCGGCGGCTGGCAGCCGGGAAATTCGCGGCGCAGTCCTTGCAGCAATGCGCAGAACGCGAGTTCACTGTCCGTTGTGCCGACCGGCTGATACTGTCCGTTCAGACAGGGCTTGTAATCCTGCAGGTCGCCATTGTGCGCAAAAATCCAGTGCCGGCCCCACAGTTCACGCATGAACGGATGGCAGTTTTCAAGCAGGATGTGCCCTTGCGTGGCCTTGCGGATATGCGCGATCGTATTCTTGGACTTGATCGGATAACGTTTCACCATCTCGGCGAGCGGAGAACTCGCCGACGACTGATGGTCGATGAACAGCCGGCACGCCTTGTCTTCGAAAAATGCAATGCCCCAGCCGTCCGCGTGATGGTCGGTCACGCCGCCGCGCGCCGCGAACCCGGTGAACGAAAAAGTCACGTCCGTGGGTTCCGCGCAGTTCATTCCGAGAAGTTGGCACATTGCTGAGGCTGCAGACTAGGTGAATGGAGCTACCCGTTACAATACGAGTATCCAAAGCATAGCACCGACGAAACTGCCAAAAAATCGCAGCGTCGGGCCGCTGGCGGCATCGTTGTTGATTTTCCACGGTGCGGGCGCCGGCGGCGAGGCAAAGTTACCGGTTTGAGCGGTTCATCAAGAAAGTCACGTGGTTGCCGCGAGCCCGATCCCGTTTTGGTCATCCGATTATTCCATCGTCATTACGCCAATGTCCGCTTCTGCTTCCTCTTCGTCTGCGTTGCCCGCCGCTTCCGGTGATTCCGCTCATTCCGTGACCCTTGCCCGTCCCGATGACTGGCATTTGCATGTGCGTGACGGCGCCGTGCTCGCCGCCGTCCTGCCGCACACCGCGCGCCAGTTCGGCCGCGCGATCATCATGCCGAACCTGCGCCCGCCGGTCACGACAACCGAAATGGCGGCGGCGTATCGCGGACGGATTCTCGCCGCGTTGCCAAAGGACGGTCCAGGCGCGCGGTTCGAACCGCTGATGACGCTTTATCTCACCGACAACACCCCGCCCGACGAAATCCGCCGCGCGCGTGAAAGCGGTTTTGTCCACGGCGTGAAGCTTTATCCGGCAGGTGCAACGACGAATTCCGATGCCGGCGTGACCAGCATTGCAAAGTGCGCAAAAACGCTCGAAGCGATGCAGGAGCATGATTTGCCGCTTCTGGTGCATGGCGAGGTGACTGACCCGGCTATCGATATGTTCGATCGGGAGAAAGTGTTTATCGATCGCGTAATGACGCCGTTGCGTCGCGATTTCCCGGCGCTGAAGGTGGTGTTCGAGCACATCACGACCAAGGACGCCGCTGATTATGTCCGCGACGCCGACGGCCCGACCGGCGCCACGCTGACCGCGCATCATCTGCTGTACAACCGCAATGCGCTGTTTGTTGGGGGGATCCGGCCGCATTACTACTGCTTGCCGGTGTTGAAGCGCGAGACGCATCGCCTGGCGTTGCTGGCAGCGGCTACTTCCGGGAATCCGCGATTCTTTCTTGGCACGGACAGCGCGCCGCACGCGAAGGGGTTGAAGGAGCACGCTTGCGGTTGCGCGGGCTGCTACACGGCGCTGCACGCGCTCGAGTTGTACGCCCAGGCCTTCGATCAAGCCGGCGCGCTCGACAAGCTCGAAGGTTTTGCGAGTTTTCACGGCGCGGATTTTTATGGCCTGCCGCGCGCTATCGAGCAAATCACGCTGCAACGCGAGCAATGGACGTTGCCCGCCGAATTCATGGCCGGCGACCACGAAATCGTTCCGCTGGGCGGTGGTGAATCCATAGGCTGGCGGCTGGTTTAAGGCGAACCGCGCTTATGGCTGTGGAGTTTGTTGAATGTTCAGTCCGGCAAATCCATTGGAGCAACCGTCCGGTTCCCGCGCGATGCCGGGATTCGATGACATCGACTGGTCACGCGCGTGGCTTTCGCCGTTGGCCCATCGCGGTCAACGCTGGCAGAAAGCAGCGCTCGAAAGTTATCCAGCCTATCTCAGCACGCTGAACGCCGACGCGCGCACCGAACCTCGCGTGACCGGGCGCGACAAGCCGCTGTCCTTTATTGCGCAGGACCAGCTGCCGGCGGGAGCGTCGTATGAAGGACATATTGCGGCGACCGGCTGCGTGCCGACGCGCCATAACCTGCACGATTTCTTCAACGGCGCGATGTGGTTCCAGTATCCGCGCATCAAGGCGGCGCTGAACGCGCGCCAGGCCGCGGAAATCGATGCGCTGGGCATCGGTCCAATACGCGGTGCCGCTCGCGACGCTCTGACACTTTTCGATGAAAACGCGGTGTTGCTCGCCTGCGCTGACCCGGCGCTCGCGGCGGCGCTGCGCGCTTTCGATTGGCGGGCGGTGTTTATCGGACATCGGACGGCATGGGGGCGCGCGTGCGAAGCGCGGATTTTCGGCCATGCGCTGCTGGAAAAACTGATCGCGCCATACAAGGCGTGCACGGGGCACGCGTGGATCGTCGAAGTCGAGCCGGCGTATTTTCTCGCCGCCGATACCGAACGCCGCGCCATTCTGGACCGAGAAGTATCGGAGCGCCTCAAAACCGAAGCCATCTCCAGCCGATGCTTCACGCCGCTGCCCGTGCTGGGCGTTCCCGGATGGTGGCCGGAAAACGAAGCGCATTCTTTTTACGATGACCCCCGGGTATTCCGTGCGGGCCGCCGTTTGCGGGCTTGATAGGCGCAATGAGCGCGGTTGGCGCATGTTAAAATCGATGCCGCAAAGCAGGCCAGGCAGTCGCGGCTGATCCGGTTTCGGCCGGGGAGGGCGAGGAAAGTCCGGACTCCAACAGGCAGGGTGATGGCTAACGGCCATCCGTGGCGACACGCGGAACAGGGCAACAGAAAGCAAACCGCCGATGGCCCCGGACGCAAGTCCGGGGATCAGGTAAGGGTGAAACGGTGCGGTAAGAGCGCACCGCGGCTGCTGCAAGGCAGACCGGCACGGTAACCTCCACCCGGAGCAATTCCAAGTAGGCAGGCGCGCATCTTCGAGATGCAGGACGGTGCCTCCGTCTCGTCTGCGGGTAGGGAGCTTGAGCGCGTCAGCAATGGCGCGACTAGAGGAATGGCTGCCACGCGCGTGACACTTTCGGGCGTTGCGGGCGCACAGAATCCGGCTTATCGGCCTGCTTTGTGACTATTTAAAAAGGAAAGCCGGCGTCAGAGCGACGCCGGCTTTTTCCGTTGTTTCCGCGCTTTTTCAGCTCGCGACAATATCGAACGAATGCGTCAGTTCGGCCGTTTTGGCAAGCATGATCGACGCCGAACAGTATTTGTCGTGCGAAAGTGTGATCGCGCGCTCAACGGTCGTCGGATTCAGGTTCTTACCTGTCACCGTAAAATGAAAATGGATCTTGGTGAAGATTTTCGGGTCCTCGCTTGCGCGCTCGGCCTTGAGCGAAACCGAGCAACCGACCACTTCCTGCCGGCTCTTCTTCAGGATCATCACCACGTCATACGCGGTGCAGCCGCCCGTGCCAAGCAAGACCATTTCCATGGGACGCGGCGACAGGTTACGGCCGCCGCCCTCGGGCGCACCGTCCATTGTCACCAGATGTCCGCTGCCCGTTTCCGCAGCGAACGCCATTCCATCTTGTCCCATCCAGCTGACTTTGCATTCCATGAGAAAACTCCAGTGCCGTACGGCACGCATCTATTCGTGCCGATTGTAGCGTTTTAGCCGATTGTGGGAATTGACGCTGGCGTTTCCTTTTCGTCGTTCGAGCGCAGGTGCTGCGGTGCGATCTGGCAGATAAATCAGGGGATTTCCCTACTTTTGATAGGGTGTATTGTAAGTCGTCTACGCGAATCATCACTTGCATATTCGAATCAAGCAATTGATTTTAAAAGAAAATTACGGGTTGATACGTTAATTTCATTATTTTGCATTATGAAATTCAATCTCACAATGCAAATTTACTTGCTTTGCACAAACCCAGTTCATATACTTCCTCCTGTCTCCTCCACCTCCTCCTAGGTGGATTCAGCCCGAGCCCAAGGCTCGGGCTTTTTTTCGCCTGCATTTCTACGCTTGTGTTGGCCGCGGGAGCACAGGAAACCAGAAAACGCGCTTAGGCCGACGACATTTTCGGCTTGTTCGTCGGCCGTATTTCGTTGTTTTGACTTCGGCTTGAAATTTCCCTTATAATTCAAAGTTCTCTATCCGCACCATGCCCGCGGACGAGAACCAGGGAGAGCCCGCACGCGCCTCGATGCGCACGAACATACAAGCGGGACAAAGCAGGGCAGAATTATTTTTTGGATCGATCATGAAGACGTTTTCCGCAAAAGCCCATGAGGTGACGCGTGAATGGTACGTGATTGACGCGACGGATAAGGTTCTCGGACGTGTCGCCAGTGAAGTGGCCGCCCGACTTCGCGGCAAGCACAAACCCGAGTTCACCCCGCACGTCGACACTGGCGATTTCATCGTCATCATCAACGCCAGCAAGTTGCGCGTCACGGGCAACAAGGGTACTGACAAGAAGTACTACCGTCACTCGGGCTATCCGGGCGGCATCTACGAAACGACGTTCAACAAGATGCAAGAACGCTTCCCGGGCCGCGCGTTCGAGAAAGCCGTTAAGGGCATGTTGCCGAAAGGTCCGCTCGGCTACGCTATGATCAAGAAGCTCAAGGTCTACGCTGGCGCAACGCATCCGCATACGGCTCAACAGCCTAAAGCGCTCGAGATCTAAAGGGAGCCCATATGATCGGTAATTGGAATTACGGTACGGGCCGCCGCAAGAGCGCCGTTGCCCGCGTGTTCATCAAGTCCGGTACGGGCGAGATCATTGTCAATGGCAAGCCCATTGCTGATTATTTCTCGCGCGAAACGTCGCTGATGATCGTGCGCCAGCCGCTCGAACTGACGAGCCACGCCACCACGTTCGACATCAAGGTCAACGTGAACGGCGGCGGTGAAACGGGGCAGGCGGGTGCAGTTCGCCATGGCATCACGCGCGCGCTGATGGACTACGACGCAACGCTCAAGCCCACGCTGTCGCAAGCAGGCTTCGTTACCCGCGATGCCCGTGAAGTTGAACGTAAGAAGGTTGGTTTCCACAAGGCACGTCGCCGGAAACAATTCTCGAAGCGTTAAGCTGTCTGGCCGTTTCGCTGCTATTGCGGCGAAATCGCTCAAAAAGCTGCCTGCGTGTATGCGCTGGCGGCTTTTTTCGTTTGCGCAGCATATTGTTCGAACTTCATGGCTCCAACCTGCCGATAGTGAAATCGAGATAGTGTGGCACGATAGCCTATTGATTACATGGGCTTCCAGCACGATATTGAGATCAGCCCTACAATAGGCACTAGAAGCTTTTTTGGAGAGTTCGAATGAACGCTGTCACCGACACCCCCACGACCGAAATGCCGTTGCCGTTCGTCTTCACGGACGCAGCCGCTGACAAGGTCAAGCAACTGATCGACGAAGAAGGCAATCCGGAGCTGAAGCTGCGCGTGTTCGTGCAAGGCGGCGGCTGTTCGGGCTTCCAGTATGGCTTTACGTTCGACGAGGCCATCAACGAAGACGACACCGTCATGGACAAGGCCGGCGTGCAACTTTTGATCGATTCAATGAGCTATCAGTACCTTGTTGGCGCAGAGATCGATTACAAGGACGACCTGAACGGCGCGCAATTCGTGATCAAGAATCCAAATGCAACCAGCACGTGTGGTTGTGGATCGTCTTTCTCGGCCTGATTTCGATCGGAATACGCGGTCAGATGTCATGGTGAAACGGAGCCTTCGGGCTCCGTTTTGTTTTTACAGCCAAAGCCGATGGCGCCATTCGTGATGCCTTTTTTCCAACTCAGCGCGGATAAATCGCCCCTAGAACGCGTTCACCCGCGGCACCCGTGACTGCCGCCACATTCCCGGCTTCACGCGCCATGCACCGCATTGCCAACCATGCGAACGCCAGCGCTTCGACCTGCTGTGGCGGAACACCGAGTGCGTCTGTGGTCATGACAGGAACGCCGGAAACGCCGGTCTCGGCGAGCGCTTGCTGGATTGCATTCATAAGTACCGGATTGCGTGCACCACCGCCGCAGACGTAGACCGCACGACAATCGGATGCATGCCGTTCGATTTCACGTGCAATGGTGATTGCCGTCAGGGAAACGAGCGTTGCCTGTACGTCGGCAGGCGACACCTGCTCGAATCCGACGAGTTTGGCATCGAGCCATGCGGGGTTGAAGAGATCGCGCCCAGTGCTTTTCGGCGGCCGCTGCTCGAAGAACGGTTCGTCGAGCAAGGCATTCAGCAGCGGTCGATGCACTTGTCCTTGCGATGCGAAATGGCCGCCTTCGTCGAAGGGACGATTCAGATGGCGGTACGCCCATTCGTCGAGCAGCGCATTGGCCGGTCCGCAATCGAATCCATATACTCCGCCATCCGCCGAAAGAACGGTGATATTGCTGATGCCGCCCAGGTTGCACACGACGCGCGTTTCATTTTTCGAACCAAAAATAGTCGCGTGAAATGCGGGAACGAGTGGTGCACCCTGCCCGCCAGCCGCGACGTCGCGACTGCGAAAGTCCGCGACTATGTCAATGTTCGTCATCTCGGCCAGTAACGCCGGATTGTTGATTTGCCGCGTGTAACCCTTTTCCGGGCGATGCCGTACCGTCTGCCCGTGGACGCCGATCGCGCGGACTTTCGCGGCCGACTGACCGCTCATGCTCGCGAGTTCGTGACAGCAGACCGCGTAACGCGTAGCCAGCGCATTTGCTACCAGCGCTTCACGTTCGAGTTCGTTCTCGCCGGGAGCCTGAAGCGCGAAAAGCGCTTCACGCAGCCCTTCCGAGAACCCCACATGCGCCTCGCCCAGCACCACAGGCGGCTGGCCAGCCGTAAATTGCACCGCGACACCGTCCACGCCGTCCATGCTCGTGCCTGACATCAGCCCGAAGTACACGCCGTTCGCTGCGCCATCTGTTGCCACTGCCTCGGTACGTCGCGCCACGTTGCCTCTCCTTTTCGATGCGAGTTGTCGCGTGAGCCGCTCGGGCAATCAACGCTTGACTCCTCTGCGGTCAAAATGGCCGCCATGGATGGATTATCCACACATCAAAGCGGCCCGTTAAGCCGTTCGCCGGGACGTTAGCCATTCGGCCATGTTTTATGCGCGAGATTGGCGGACGCGGGCCCCAAAACATGGCCGAATGGCTAACGCAAAGGGGAAAACGGGGCGAAGGCGCACGACATAACGTAAAATCCGATGCCTGAACCAAGCGAAAGCCGCGCTGATTCCCGAGCTTGCCGACCGCAGGCAAGGGCCCGGGCGCCGCGACCATTGCCCGATGCGCGTAAGCCCGCATCCCGAATAAATCACCCGAAAAGTTGCAGGCATGACCACAGAACCGAACGACTCTCCGGCTTCGGCTGCGAAAACCTTACCCCTTACCGACGAAGTGCAGGCTGCGCTTGCCATCGCCAAACGGGGTTGCGACGAACTGCTCATTGAATCGGAGTTCGCGCAGAAACTCGCGCGCAGCGCCTTGAGCGGCAAGCCGCTGCGTATCAAGCTTGGCCTCGACCCGACCGCGCCGGACATTCACATCGGCCATACGGTCGTGCTGAACAAGATGCGCCAGTTGCAGGACCTCGGTCACACGGTCATTTTTTTGATCGGCGATTTCACGTCGCTTATTGGCGATCCGTCGGGGCGTAACGCCACGCGTCCGCCGCTCACGCGTGAACAGATCGAATCCAACGCCAAGACCTATTTCGAACAGGCCGCGCTGGTCCTGGACCGCGAGAAGACCGAGATTCGCTACAACAGCGAATGGTCGATGCCGCTTGGCGCCGACGGCATGATCAAGTTGGCGTCACGTTATACCGTGGCGCGCATTCTAGAGCGTGAGGATTTCACCAAGCGTTATCAGGGCGGCATGCCCATTTCAATTCATGAGTTGCTCTATCCGCTCATGCAGGGATATGACTCGGTGGCGTTGAACGCGGATCTGGAACTCGGCGGCACGGACCAGAAGTTCAACCTGCTGGTCGGACGCGAGTTGCAAAAGCAGTACGGCCAGGAACAGCAATGCATTTTGACCATGCCGCTGCTTGAAGGGCTGGATGGCGTTGAAAAGATGTCGAAGTCGAAGCACAACTACATCGGTATCAGCGAGAAGCCTACTGACATGTTCGGCAAGCTCATGAGCATTTCCGACACGCTCATGTGGCGCTATTTCGAACTGCTGTCGTTCAGAAGCATGGACGAGATCGCGCGATTCAAGAGCGAGGCTGAAGGCGGGCGTAATCCGCGCGATTTCAAGGTGCTGCTTGGGCAGGAAATCGTCTCGCGGTTCCACTCGCCGGCGGATGCCGAGCGTGCGCTCGAAGACTTCAATCACCGTGCGAAGGGCGGGGTGCCGGACGAGATTGCATCGGTGACGCTGAGCGGCGCGCCGCTCGCGGTTGGACAACTGCTGAAGCAGGCGGGACTGGTTCCATCGACAAGCGAAGCGCTGCGCAATATCGAACAAGGTGGGGTGAAGATCGACGGCGCGACCGTGTCGGACAAAGGCCTGAAAATCGACGCCGGTGAGTTTGTCGTGCAAGTGGGCAAGCGCCGCTTCGCGCGCGTCACGCTGACGGCTTGAGCACGTGATTGCGCTCATCCAGCGCGTCCTGCGCGCCGATGTTCGCGTGGGCGGCCGTGTGACAGGGGCAATCGACGCAGGCCTGCTGGCGCTTGTATGCGCCGAACGAGGCGACACGCCGGCGTTGGCCGACAAGCTGCTGGCAAAGATGCTGGCGTACCGGATTTTCAGCGACTCAGCGGGCAAGATGAATCTGCCCGTAAGTGACGTCGACGGAACCGGGCGTGCCGGCGGCGTGTTGCTGGTATCGCAATTCACGCTCGCCGCCGATACATCCAGCGGCTTGCGGCCAAGCTTCACGCCCGCAGCGCCACCGGAAGAAGGCCGAAGGCTCTTCGACTATTTTGTCTCACAGGCGCGCGCCGCGCATCCGATTGTCGAAACGGGTGAATTCGGCGCTGACATGCAAGTGTCTCTGGTCAACGACGGGCCAGTCACGTTCTGGCTGCAGGTGCGCGCCTGAGTTCACTCTTTGCGCTGACTAGCTCCGACGCATCCTTTGGAATCCCGATGACCACGCAAGTCCTATTTATCAGGCACGGCGAGACTGACTGGAACCGCATCAAGCGGATTCAGGGACATATTGATATTCCGCTTGCCGCGAGCGGGGTTGCTCAGGCCGGGCAACTCGCTCAACGCCTGCTGCAGGAGTCGCAAACCGGAGCGCGCCTTGACGCTGTGTATTCCAGTGACCTTCAGCGAGCGCGGCAAACGGCCAAGCCCTTTGCCGATGCGCTTGGTTTATCGCTGAAGCTGAACAAAGGTTTGCGCGAACGTTGGTACGGTGACTTTCAAGGTTGCGACAGCGCCGAAATCCTCGCCAGATTTCCTGCCGAACATGCGGTTTGGCAAAGTCACGACCCCGACTTCACGCCTCCTGGCGGAGAGTCTCAGCGGGAATTTTCGCGGCGCGTGCTGAACGCAATTGAACCGATCGTGGCCGCGCATCCGGGTGGACGCATTGCGTGCGTTGCACATGGCGGCGTGCTTGACTGTATTTATCGATTTGCCCGCGAAATCCCGCTGGAGGCGCCGCGTAACTGGCTGCTGCTGAACACGAGCATCAACATTGTGGACTTTGAGAACGGCCAGGCGAAGGTCGTGTCATGGGGCGACGTGGCTCACCTTGCTGCACCCAGCAGCGACGACGACCTTAAGGAAGTGCCGCGCTAAAGCGACTACTCGGGCAGGTTCGCGTCCCAGAGATCACGAACAGGACCGGCATCGGGAGCCGCGAGACCAAAATGGCGGTAGGTGAGAAGCGTGGCCACGCGTCCGCGCGGGGTGCGCTGCAAATAGCCCTGCTGGATAAGATAGGGCTCGAGCACGTCTTCAATCGTGTCGCGCTCTTCGCCAATCGCGGCAGCCAGATTGTCGACACCGACCGGACCGCCATCGAATTTGTACAAGATGGCTTCCAGCAGCTTCCGGTCCATCAAATCGAAGCCAACGGGGTCGACGTCAAGCATCTTCAGCGCGGCATCGGCAACGTCCGCCGTGATATTGCCGTTTGCCCGCACCTCGGCGTAATCGCGCACGCGCCTGAGCAAGCGGTTCGCAATCCGCGGCGTGCCTCGCGCGCGCTTGGCAATCTCGAACGCGCCCTCGGGAACAATGTTCGCTTTCAGGAGCGAAGCCGATCGCGTGACAATTCGCGCCAATTCTCCCGCCGTATAGAACTCCAGCCGCGACACAATCCCGAAGCGGTCCCGCAGCGGATTGGTCAGCATGCCCGCGCGCGTGGTGGCGCCCACCAGCGTGAACGGCTGCAAATCCAGCTTCACGCTGCGCGCCGCCGGACCTTCGCCGATCATGATGTCGATCTGATAATCCTCGAGCGCCGGATACAGGATTTCCTCGACGACCGGCGACAGCCGATGAATCTCATCGATGAAAAGAACGTCGTTTTTCTCGAGATTCGTCAGCAGCGCGGCAAGATCACCGGCGCGTTCCAGCACCGGCCCCGATGTTTGCCGCAGATTCACACCCATTTCCCGCGCAATGATGTGCGCAAGCGTGGTCTTGCCGAGACCCGGCGGCCCGAACAGCAGGACGTGATCGAGCGCTTCGGAGCGCCTGCGCGCGGCCTCGATGAAGATCTGCAACTGATCCCGGATCTTTTCCTGCCCGACATATTCCTCGAGCTGGCGCGGCCGCAACGCCCGCTCGAACACTTCCTCGTTCGGCGAGACAGGTGTAGCCGAGATGATGCGTTCGGCGGCGAGTTTGTCGGTTTCTATCATGCGTCGATTGTACCGCGTGACGAATACGCCGAAAGCTGGCCGTTCGGCCGACTGTTGGCCGGATCGACGGTGTGGGAGACTCATTCCGTACCAGTCTTGCGACTGGATCGAGCCGCGCTTGAAGGTCAGCGCGAGGGTTGCAACGACAGTGCCTTCAAGGCCAGCTTGATGCCTTCCGACACGCCTGTTCCGGCAGGAACATTCTTTACCGCCATGAGCGCTTCTTTTTCGGAGTAACCCAATGCCAGCAAAGCGTTCAGGATATCGCTCGCGTGATCCGGGCCGGCCACCGTGCCTGCTGCCGTGCCCAGATCCGCGCCGAGCTTGCCCTTCAGTTCCAGCAGCAGCCGCTCCGCCGTCTTTTTGCCAATGCCGGGCGTACGCGTCAGGCGCGCGGCGTCCTGCATGGTCACTGCTTGCGCAAGCTCCTGGACGCTCATGCCCGACAACACCGCGAGGGCCATACGCGCACCGATTCCGCTGATCTTGAGCAGTTCGCGAAAGGTCGTGCGTTCCGGCTGCGTGCCGAAGCCATACAGCAAATGCGCGTCTTCACGCACGATCAACTGGGTCAGCAGGACGATCTTCTCGCCGATGTTCGGCAGGTTGTAGAAGGTGCTCATTGGCACGGCAATTTCATAACCCACGCCGCCGCAATCCACGAGCAGATACGGCGGGTTTTTTTCAAGCAAGACGCCTGCAATGCGACCAATCATGTTGAGGAACTTGTAATGGAGTTAGCCGACAAGGCGGCCGCGCCGAACGCGCAGGCCCTTTTTTGCCAGAGACGGCGCAATGCCGCCCAGGATGGCGGTTGCGCCGCCGGCGTGCGCGTGGCAGATGGCCATGCCGAGAGCATCGGCGGCGTCCGCTCCTGGCACGCCCGAAAGGGCGAGCAGGCGCACCACCATCTGCTGCATCTGGTCTTTGGTTGCGCGGCCGTAGCCCACCACGGCCTGCTTCAATTGCAGCGCGGTGTATTCGGCAACCGGCACGCCGTTCGCGACCAGGCCGCAGATTGCCGCGCCCCGGGCCTGGCCGAGCAGCAGTGTGGACTGCGGGTTGACGTTGACGAACACTTTCTCGATCGCCGACTGATCGGGCGCGTGTTGCCGGACCAACGTGGAGATGCCGTCGAAGATCGTGTTCAGCCGCGACGGCAGATCGGCGTCCGCGGTCTTGATGACGCCGCTGGTCACGTAGGTGAGCGTGTGGCCGGTTTTATCGATAACGCCGAATCCAGTCACGCGCAGGCCCGGGTCAATGCCGAGAATTCTCATGGAATGCCGTTGGAACGTAGTGCTTGCGATACTAACAGCGCGGCGCAGAAAGTAAAAAGCCCGGTGAACCTGCCGGCCGCCGGGCTTTCCGAAGATCAGACGTTCTCAGCGGCTGTCTCAGTGACGGAAGTGCCGCGTTCCGGTGAGCACCATTGCAATGTTGTGTTCGTCCGCGGCAGCCACGACTTCGTCGTCGCGCATGGAACCGCCCGGCTGGATCACGCAGGTCGCGCCCGCGTTGACTACCACGTCGAGCCCGTCGCGAAACGGGAAGAACGCATCCGATGCCACCGCGGAGCCCTCCAGCGACAAACCCGCGTTTTGCGCCTTGATGCTTGCAATACGCGCCGAATCCACGCGGCTCATTTGCCCGGCGCCCACGCCGAGCGTCATGCCGCCGCCGCAAAACACAATGGCGTTCGACTTCACGTACTTCGCCACGCGCCACGCGAACATGAGATCGTCCATTTCCTTCGGCGTCGGATGACGCTTCGTGACCACGCGCAACTCGTGCGGCTGGACGTTCTTCGAGTCGAGCGATTGAACCAGCAAGCCGCCGCCCACGCGCTTCAGGTCGAACGCGTTGTGAGCGTCGCCGAGATCGATTTGCAGCAGGCGCACGTTTTGTTTCGCCGCGAAAATCTGCCTGGCCGCTTCGCTGAAGGAAGGCGCCATGAGCACTTCCACAAACTGCTTTGCAACCGCTTGCGCCGCCGTTTCGTCGACTTCCCGATTGAACGCAATGATGCCGCCGAACGCCGACGTAGGATCGGTCTGGAAAGCCTTCGAATACGCTTCGTGCGCACCTTCACCCACCGCCACGCCGCACGGATTCGCGTGCTTGACGATCACGCAAGCGGGCACATCGAACGTCTTCACGCATTCCCACGCAGCGTCGGAATCCGCGATGTTGTTGTACGACAGTTCCTTACCCTGCAACTGCGTGTAGTTCGCAAGCGCGCCAGCGGGCGTCGCGAGGTCACGATAAAACGCCGCGCTTTGATGCGGGTTCTCGCCGTAACGCAGGTCCTGCACCTTGGTGAAGGCGAGATTGAACGTCGACGGAAACGTATTGCGGCTCTTGTGTTCCAACGCGTCGGTCAGGCTCGTCAGATAGTTCGTGATGGCGCCGTCATATTGAGCCGTGTGCGCGAATACCTTGGTTGCAAGCCGGAAGTTGGTCGGGTAGCTGACCGTGTTGCTGGACGCACGCATTTCATCGAGAACGGTCGCGTAATCCGAAGGATCGACGATCACCGTCACGTCACGATGATTCTTCGCCGCCGAACGCAGCATGGTCGGGCCACCAATATCAATATTCTCAATGGCGTCTTCCAGCGAGCATTCTTCCTTCGAGACTGTCTGCACGAACGGATAAAGATTCACCACTAGCAAGTCGATGGTCGGAATGCCGTGCTGCTCGAGCGCCGCCATGTGTTCGGGCAAGTCGCGGCGCGCCAGAATGCCGCCGTGAACCTTCGGATGCAGCGTTTTCACGCGGCCGTCGAGCATTTCCGGAAAACCGGTGTAGTCGGCGACTTCGGTGACGGGCAGGCCGGCATCGGCGAGAAGTTTTGCAGTGCCGCCAGTCGAAAGCAGGCTTACGCCCAGCTCCGAAAGCGATTTCGCGAATTCAACGATGCCGGACTTGTCTGAAACGGAAAGGAGCGCTTGCTTGATCATGATGGGAACGGCGGGGAGCCGGTAGGGGAGTCGAGGGAATCAGTAAATTCGGATCGACCGCCGTACGCCGCGACGGTCCGGGAGATACATCAATGAGACAAGTGACTAAATCAGGCCGTGCTGCTGGAGCTTCTTCCTGAGCGTGTTGCGATTGATGCCGAGATACTCCGCTGCGAGCGACTGGTTGCCGTCGGCTTGTTTCAGCACGACTTCGAGCATCGGCTTTTCCACGCACGAAATCACCATTTCGTAGACGTCGTGCGGTTTCGAACCGTCCAGGTCCTGGAAATAATTGTCCAGGCTCTGGCGGACGCATTGTTCTATGTTGTGTCTGCTCATGCGGCTAATCGGTCTGTGTGGTTCTGCGCGCCGCACGATTCGAACGCTTCGTTGGTGCCGCCTCCGTCAGCGTCTGTGCCGGGTTCTTCGACATAGACAAGACGGTCGCACAACGCCTTTTGGGCGTCGAAGAATTCGTTCACGGCGAGCAATTGTTCTCGTGTGGAATCCAGCGTGTTCATCCGATGTCTGAACGTGTTGGCGCCGGAAAGGCCGCGAGTGTACCAGCCGATGTGTTTGCGCGCTGTACGAACGCCCGTGAATTCGCCATAGAAATCATAGTGATCTTCGAGATGCGCGTTCATCAGTTGCTGGATCTCGTCGATACGCGGAGCAGGCAAATATTCACCCGTCAGCAGGAAGTGTTCGATTTCGCGAAAGAGCCACGGACGTCCTTGCGCCGCGCGTCCGATCATGATTGCGTCGGCGCCGGTCACGGCCAGCACGTGGCGTGCTTTTTCCGGCGTGCCGATGTCGCCGTTCGCCACGACCGGAATGCGCACGGACGCCTTGACCGCGGCAATGGTCTCGTATTCCGCGTCGCCCTTATAAAGGTCGGCGCGCGTGCGGCCATGAACGGTCAGCATGGAAATGCCGGCGTCCTGCGCAATCCGTGCAATATTCAGCGCGTTCTTATTCTCGCGATTCCAGCCCGTGCGGATTTTCAGCGTGACCGGGACGGCGTCCGGACCCACGCCAACTGCGTTCACTACGGCCTGCACGATCTCGGCAACGAGCGTTTCGTTTTGCAGCAGGGCGGAACCGGCCGCCACATTGCAAACCTTTTTGGCTGGGCAGCCCATGTTGATATCGATGATCTGCGCGCCGTTCGCGACGTTGTGCCGCGCCGCTTCGGCCAGCATTGCCGGGTCAGCGCCCGCGATCTGAACAGAAACAGGCTCGACTTCGCCGGCGTGATTCGCGCGCCGCATGGTCTTTTCGCTTTTCCACAATTGCGCATTCGATGCAACCATTTCGGACACCGCGTAGCCCGCGCCCATGCGTTTGCACAACTGCCGGAAAGGGCGGTCCGTTACGCCGGCCATGGGGGCGACGAACAGGTTGTTGCGCAAGATGTGGGGGCCGATGGCCAGTGTGGAAATAGGCATGAAACTCGCAGCGTCCGTGATTGAAGGGACGCGATCAGCGCTGAAGGAAAACAGCTATTTTAACGCGAACGCGCTGCGTCAATTAGATGCAATCGCACTGCAAGTTGTTAAATCTTCTATGGAAGTTGCCGGCTTCATAGAGGCCTTGCTCGGTTTTTCGCGGCGTAGAACGGCTCGAAATATGCAGTCCGTCGAAGTTGACACAAACGCGCTCAGCGGATTTGGCCGGATGGCGCGAAGTGCGGAGCCGTTTTTGACACAAGCAAACGATTAGCGCCGTTGCCCGAACATCATCTGGCGCGCCAGCGCGGTTTTAACCGGCGGCACGAACTCCAGCGCGCTCAAGGCCAGGCCGCGCACTGTCGCAAGCGGCGCGAAATCGATCGTGAAAACTCGCGCAAGCGTGTCCGTGGCGCCAATTGTCATTCGCCGGTCGAGCGCGCGCCGCTGGGCGAAGAGGCTCAGCGCGACGGTAGTAGGACCATTGGTCGATAACACGTCGCATAGCGCGTGCGCGTCACGCAAGCCGAGATTGAGCCCTTGCCCCGCGACCGGATGCAGCGTTTGCGCCGCGTTGCCAATGGCGACAGTGCGCCGGTCGACGAGCGCATTCAGCGCGTTGAGCCCAAGCGGAAACATCGCGCGGCCGGTGATTTTCGTGAAACGGCCCATGCGTTCGCCAAAAGCCGCGCCGAGTTCGGCGAGAAATGCATTGTCGGAAAGTTGTGAGCGGCGGCTCGCCTCTTCCGGCGCGCAACACCACACGAGCGCGTAGTCTGCCTGGCGCGCGCCGCCCGACGGCAGCAACGCAATCGGGCCTTCTGGCGTGAAGCGTTCCCAGGCAACGCCCGGTTGCGGCGACGACACGCTGACCGTCCCGACAATCGCCGTCTGACCGTAGTCGCGCGTGTTCTTTATGGAAGTCGATGCATCCGATTCCTTGTACAACCCGCCTTCGGCATTCACCAGAATGCGCGCGCGAATGGTGCGGTCGCCCGTGGCCGAAGAATGGATCGGCAACGTCACGCCATCGTGATCGTGCAAGGGCGTGGATGCCGTCGTTTCCGTAAACCAGTGAACGCTGGTTTCGGCCACGGCCCTCGAGAGCGTCGCGACAATCGAGCCGTAACGCACCACATATCCGAGTGCTGGCAAGCCGTGTTCGTCGTGATCGATCAGGGTCCGGCCGAACCGGCCGCGCTGCGAAACATGGATGCGCTTGATCGGCGTGGCATCGGCGGGAAAACCGAGTGACGACTCCAGCATCGCCCGGCTGCCATGCGAGACCGCGATCGCGCGCGGATCGCTCGAGGCCGCGCCGGGCGCGCGGGCATCGATCAACGCCACCGATAAACGCGACGTCGCGCTGCGCTTCGCCAGCCACCCTGCGAGTGCGAGGCCGACCGGTCCGGCGCCGACGATGGCGACGTCGAAGTGATAATCAGCCGGCAATTCATGGCCGAGGGTTTCTGCGGTTTCAATTTGCATCGGGGGCTTGCGCGTTGCGCATCAAGGCTTCGATTTCGTCGGCATCGACGGGAACTTCGCGTGTTGTCAGTTCGCAGCCGTCGGCCGTGACAATGGCGTTGTCTTCAATCCGGATGCCTATGTTCGCGTAGCGTTCCGGGATATCTTCGGCGGCGCGGATGTACAAGCCGGGTTCAATGGTCAGCGCCATGCCCGGCTTCAACGTGCGCCACGCACGCGCGCCGTGGTCGTCCAGCAGCGCGTTGGCATCGCGATAATCGCCCGCGTCGTGCACGTCCATACCGAGCCAATGGCTCGTGCGGTGCATGTAGAAACGCTGGTACGCGCGCTCGGCTATGACGTCATCGACGGTTGCGAATGTGTTCTTGTCGATGATTCCCGTGTCGAGCAAACCTTGCGACAAAACGCGTACCGCGGCTTCGTGCGGCGCGTCGAAACTCACGCCTGCGCGCGTGGCGGAGACGGCGGCGTATTGCGCGGCCAGCACGATGTCATAGATTTCCCGTTGCGCCGATGTGAACCGTCCGCTTGCCGGAAACGTGCGCGTGATGTCGGACGCGTAGCCGTCGAGTTCGCACGCGGCGTCGATGAGAATCAGGTCACCTTCGCGCGCGATCGCGTTGCCCGCCGGGTAATGCAGTACGCACGCATTCACGCCGGCCGCGACAATCGAACCGTACGCGGGCGCTTGCGCGCCGCGTTTGCGGAACACGTACAGCAATTCGGCTTCGATTTCGTATTCGTGCATGCCGGGTCGGCAGGTTTGCATCGCGCGTCGGTGTGCTTCGGCCGAGATCGTGCCCGCGCGGCGCATGATCGCGAGTTCGTGCTCGTCCTTGATCAGACGCATTTCGTCCAGCACGGACAGCAGGTCGACCGCTTTCGATGGCGCCTTCACGCCAATCCTGCTCTGCGCCCGGACGGCCGCGAGCCAGTTGCGGACTTGTGTGTCGAGTTCGGTGGAAACGCCTAGCGCGTAATGCAACGCGGGTTTATCGGCGAGCAGGCGGGGCATTTCGGCGTCGAGCTGATCGATGGGAAATGCTGCGTCCAGACCGAGCGCGAGGCGCGCGCCTTCGGGACCGTAGCGGAAGCCTTCCCACGTCTCGCGCTCGACGTTTTTCTCGCGGCAAAACAAGATGGCCGCCGGCTCGTCGGGGTGCGCGCTTGCGTCCAGAACCAGCGTGGCTTCCGGTTCCGTGAAGCCCGTCAAGTAGTAGAAGTAGCTGTCGTGGCGGTACGGGTAGTCGGCGTCGCGGTTGCGCAAGACTTCGCGCGCGGTTTGCACGATGGCAACGCCGCCGCCCGATTCGCGCAACGCCGCAAGCACGCGCTCACGGCGGTCGCGATAGACGTCGAGACCGATGGATTGGGCTTCATTCGATGAGTTCATGCAGCGATTGTAGCGCCGCTTTGCCTTGCTTTATTCCTTCGCGTCGGGCGTAGCAGGCGCCTGGTCTGCCGTGGGTTCCGCCGCTGCCGGGCGATTGCGCACGCTTCCGGCGATCAGGTCGAAGCGGAACAGGCGGCATTCGAGCGCACCATTGAAAAGCGGTGTTTTCGTTGATTCACGCAGGCGCAGCATGCCCGGCAATTTCCTGTCCGATGTCAGCACGTAAGCGCGCCAGCCCGGAAAGCGCTGCTTCATTGCATTGCCGAACGAGATGAAAAACTCCTGATCAGCCGGATCGGGTTGCGCGCGGTGAAACGCTTCTTCGTCTTCATCGCGGCCACGGTTTTTCGGTTCGCGAAGTTCGCCGCGCGGGCCGCGCCCACGGACTTCGATCCGTTCGCCATACGGCGGATTCGCGACCAGGATGCCGGGATCGCTCGTCGGTGGCGTCATGTTGCGGGCATCGACCTGTTTTAACGACAGTTCCGGCAGACCCGCGCGTTCGAGGTTCGAATAGGCCTTGTCGAGCATGTCGCCGGAAATGTCGCTGCCGTAGATCTGCAAATCCTTGCGCGACGATCGCGCGGCATGTTTTGCATCGAGTGCCGCGCCTTTCAGCTTTTGCCACGCGTTCACGTCGTATTGCTTCAGCTTTTCAAAGCCAAAGCGGCGTTCCACACCGGGCGCGATGTTCAACGCAACTTGCGCGGCCTCGGCGAGGAACGTGCCGCTGCCGCACATCGGATCGAAAAGCGGCATGCCGGGCGTCCAGCCGGTCAGCCGCAGAATGCCGGCTGCGAGGTTTTCACGCAGCGGAGCCGCGCCTTTGTCGAGGCGCCAGCCGCGCTTGAAGAGCGGATCGCCGGAGGTATCGATGTAAAGCGTGCATTCGTTGAGCGTCAGGAACGCGAAGACACGGACGTCGGGCTGGGCGGTATCCACGCTCGGACGATTGCCGGTCAACTCGCGCAAACGGTCGCACACCGCGTCTTTTACGCGCAGGGTCGCGAATTCGAGGCTGCGCAGCGGTGATTTGATCGCGGTGATATCGACTCGAATGGTTTCGTTTGGCGAGAACCATTTTTCCCATTGCTGCTGGTACGCGAGTTCGTAGATGTCGTGTTCGCTTCTGTACGGGCCTTGGGCGAGCTTGAGCAGCACGCGGCTCGCGATGCGCGAATGCAGGTTGGCCGCCATGCCCGCCGCCCAGGAGCCGCGGAAATGCACGCCGCCCGGGACTTCCTTGCCGGTTCTGAATTGGGAGCCTTCCACGTGCTTCGCTCCAATTTCGGCGAGTTCGGCCGCCAGCGGCGCCTCGAGACCGCGCGGGCAAGGGACAAACCAGTCGAAAAGGAAAGTAGTGGCCATGGGGCGGTGCTTTTAGGGGAATCGAAGGGGGATATTGTACGCGGCGGGCGGGGAGGGGACGGAGCGGCCAGAAGAGCAGAGGAGGACGAGCTTTTCAGAAAGTGCGATAGCAGAGGCAGATTCGAATGCGGTCCTAACAGGAGCGGCAGATCATGTTAGCCAATCGGCTAGTTATGTCGTGACCTCAAATTCGATATCGTGGCTCAACAGTAGGAACTCGAACAACACGGGTATCTATAGCACTAAGTGCTATAATTGTTGGAGGAAAATTTGCGCGTTTTCAAGACCAAGTGGTTTGCACGCTGGGCTGATTCGGAAGGCGTGTCGAACGCGGCGCTGTTGAATGCCGTTAGGGAGATGAGCCAAGGTCTGATAAATGCCAATTTGGGCGGGCACGTTTTCAAAAAACGAGTGGGTATCAACGGACGAGGCAAACGAGGCGGATTACGAACGCTATTGGCGTTTCGAACGGATGAGCGAGCATTTTTTGTTTTCGGATTTGCCAAGACCGAGCGGGCCAACGTGAGCGGCACGGGGCTGGTAGCGTTGAAGTTGTTGGCATCACAGTTGTTGGGCTATGACGCGCGCACATTAGTCCAGGCGCTGCATGCAGGCGAGTTAATCGAGGTGGAAAGCAATGAATGACAAACTACTGAAGGCGGTACATGAAACCGCTGAAGGCCTACACCAGGCCGGAACAATGGACGCCATGACATTGCGGGAGTTCGATGCGCTATGTCTGCCACCAATCAAGGATTACAGCGCGGCGCAGATCAAGCGGCTGCGTCAGCGCAGCAGGGCGAGTCAAGCGGTGTTTGCGGCGTGCCTGAACACGAGTGCCTCGACGGTGCAGAAATGGGAGCAGGGCCAAAAGCGGCCAAACGGACCATCGCTGAAACTGCTCGATCTGGTTGACCGTAAAGGCCTGGAAGCAATGTTTTAAAGGTGTGGCAAAAGGGCCGTCGAACGGGCACCGAGCAAAAAAACGCCGATGTCTCTTATGAGTACACCGGCGTTCCGTTCCACCCCGGCAGCGCGCCCTCACTCCACCGCCTTCACCATATCCTCGATAACCTTCTTCGCGTCCCCGAAAACCATCATCGTCTTGTCCATGTAGAACAGTTCGTTATCCAGCCCCGCATAACCAGCTGCCATAGACCGTTTGTTCACGATAATCGTCTTCGCCCGATACGCCTCGAGAATCGGCATCCCGGCGATCACCGATTTGGGATCGGTTTTAGCCGCCGGATTCACCACGTCATTCGCACCAAGCACCAGAACCACGTCCGTTTGCTGGAACTCGCCGTTGATATCTTCCATCTCGTGGACGAGTTCGTAGTCCACCTCGGCTTCGGCCAGCAGCACATTCATATGTCCCGGCATACGCCCCGCGACCGGATGAATGGCATACCTCACGTCGACGCCTTTCTCGATCAGCTTGTCGGTAAGTTCCTTCAGCGCATGCTGAGCGCGCGCCACGGCCAGTCCATAACCCGGCACGATCACCACGGTTTCCGCGTTGCCGAGCATGAACGCGGCGTCATCGGCGGAACCGGATTTCACCGGGCGCTGTTCCTTCGCGCCATCGCCTGCCGCCGCGCCGCCTTCGTTACCGAACCCGCCCAGTAGCACGTTGAAGAACGAGCGGTTCATCGCGCGGCACATGATGTATGAAAGAATCGCACCCGACGAACCAACCAGAGATCCCGCGATGATCAGCATGGGATTGTTCAACGAGAAACCGATACCCGCCGCCGCCCAGCCCGAATACGAGTTCAGCATGGACACGACCACCGGCATGTCCGCGCCGCCGATCGGGATGATGATCAGCACGCCCAGCGCGAACGCGATCAGCGTCATGATCACGAACGGCAGCCACGCCTGCGTAAACATGAAGATGATGCCAAAGCCGAGCATCGCGATGGCGAGCAGCAAGTTGATCATGTGCTGGCCGGGGTATACGACCGGCGCGCCCTTGAACAGCCTGAACTGATATTTGCCCGAGAGCTTGCCGAACGCGATCACCGAACCGGAGAACGTGATCGCACCCACGAACGTGCCAATAAACAACTCCACGCGATTGCCCACGGGAATTGGTTCGCCCAACGCGGCGAGTCCGAATGCGGAAGGTTCCGACACGACGGCATAGGCGATGCACACCGCGGCCAGACCGATCAGCGAGTGCATGGCGGCGACGAGTTCGGGCATCTTCGTCATCTCGACTTTCGCCGCGACATACGCGCCAATCGCGCCGCCGACCACGAGCGCCGCAAACAGCAGCCCGAGGCCCAGCGACAAATCCGATCCGAGCGCCGCCGCCTGCTTCACGATCAACGCGATGGTCGTGAGAATCGCGATCGCCATGCCGGCCATGCCGAACGTGTTGCCCAAACGCGCGGTCTTCGGGTTGGACAATCCTTTGAGCGCCTGGATGAAACACACCGAGGCGACGAGGTACAGGAGGGTGACTACGCTCATGCTCATTGCGCAATCTCCTTCGACGCAGCGGCAATCTGCTTCGGCGCTTTCTTCTTGAACATCTCCAGCATTCGCCGCGTGACGAGAAATCCGCCGAACACGTTGACCGCCGCCAGCAACACCGCGAGCGTGCCGAAGAACTTGCCAGCGCCGCCTATTGTCAATCCTGCCGCGAGCATTGCGCCGACAATCACAATCGCCGAAATCGCGTTTGTCACCGCCATCAACGGCGTGTGCAGCGCGGGCGTGACGTTCCAGACCACGTGATACCCGACGTAAATCGCGAGCACGAAGATGATCAGGTTGATGACCGTGTGATTAACCAGTTCCATGTCAGTCTCCTTTGATCCCGCGCGTGACCTGGCCGTCGCGGCACAGGAGCGTGGCCGCGACAATGTCGTCGGCCATGTCGATGTTCAACGTGCCTTCCTTCGTCACGATCAGCTTGATGAAGTCGAGCAGGTTGCGGGCGTAGAGGGCGGAAGCATCGGTTGCGACCATCGATGCAAGATTGGTGTAGCCGACCAGATGCACGCCGTGTTTCATCACGACCTGATCGGGCTCGGTCAGCGGGCAATTGCCGCCGCGCCGGCCTTCGTATTCGGGACCGCGCCCGGCAGCCAGATCGACAATGACCGAACCCGGCTTCATCTGCTGGACGGTTTCGGCGGCAATCAGCGTTGGCGCGGGACGCCCGGGAATCAGCGCGGTCGCGATCACGATATCCGCTTGCTTCGCACGCTCGGCGACCAGCACGGATTGCCGAGCGAGCCAGCTTGCGGGCATGGGACGCGCGTATCCGCCGACGCCGACCGCGGCTTCGCGCTCTTCATCGGTTTCGTAGGGGACTTCCAGAAACTTCGCGCCGAGCGACTCGATTTGCTCTTTCACGGCAGGGCGCACGTCCGACGCTTCGATCACAGCGCCCAGGCGCTTGGCCGTGGCGATGGCCTGCAAACCCGCGACGCCCGCGCCCAGCACAAGCACGCGCGCGGCTTTGACGGTGCCGGCCGCGGTCATCAGCATGGGCATGAAGCGCTGATAGATATTGGCGGCGACCAGCACGGCCTTGTATCCGGCAATGTTCGCCTGCGACGACAACACGTCCAGGCTCTGCGCCCGCGTGGTTCTCGGCGCGGCTTCGAGTGCGAAAGCGGTGACGCCCGATGCGGCGAGCCGCGTGTTGTTATCGGCGTTGAAGGGGTCGAGCATGCCGGCCAGCACGGCGCCGGATTTCAGTAGCGGCAACTCGGTTTCGTTGGGCGAATGAACCTTGAGGACGAGATCGGCGGCGAACGCGGTATTGGCATCGACAAGCTCGGCGCCGGCGGCGGCGAATGCCTCGTCTATATAGCTCGCCGGCAGTCCCGCGCCGCGTTGCACCGTGACGCGATGACCCTGCGACACGAGCTTCTTGACCGTTTCCGGCGTGGCCGCGACGCGCGCCTCGTTCGCCCGCGTTTCGGCAGGCACTCCGATATGCATCTTCATCCTCCTCACGTTCTAGTTCTGTTATGACCGTGTGCAGCCGCTCGCGCTATTTATTGCTCGATGGAAACGTCCGCACATGAATAAGCGCTTCTTTAAGCTGCTTTTTACGGCTGATTGCCACTGTAACCGAAACATTCGTGAAAAATGACGCCATCGGACAACAACCAGCATGCACGCCGCGAACGGCGGGAAAACGCGCAAAACGGTAAAATACGGTCCCATGAAAACAGAACGCTGGACACCGCGCGTAACGGTCGCCGCCATTGTGGAGCGGGACGGGCGCTTTCTCGTGATCGAGGAGCACACGTCCGACGGGCTCAAGATTAATCAGCCGGCCGGGCATCTGGAAGCGGGAGAAACGCTTGTGGACGCCGTCAAGCGCGAAACGCTGGAAGAAACCGGGCATAACTTCGAGCCGCAGGCGCTCGTTGGCGCGTATCTCACGCATTTCGAGCGGCCGGGGAAGTCGGCGACGTATCTGCGATTCACGTTTTGCGGCACGACTTCGGGCCCGGTGCCGGGCGCGCAACTGGACGAGGGCATCGTGCGCGCCATCTGGCTTACCGCCGGCGAGTTGCGCGCTTGCGCTGACCGGCACAGGTCGCCCGCCGTGCTCGAATGTCTCGATCATTACCTTGCCGGGCGGCGCGTGCCGCTCGACTTCATTCATACGCATTCGGTCGCGCCGGTGCAGGATCGGATTTAGCCAGGCAGAAGCCGCACAGAGAAGACAAGGCAGAGAGCAAAATGAGCAAGGCCGGAAAACAGAAAGTCGTGGTGGGCATGTCGGGCGGCGTGGATTCGTCGGTGACCGCGTGGCTGCTCAAGGAGCAGGGCTACGACGTGATCGGCCTGTTCATGAAGAACTGGGAAGATGACGACGACAGCGAATACTGCTCGACGCGGCAGGACTGGATCGACGTGGTGTCCGTCGCGGATCTGATCGGTATTGACGTGGAAGCGGTCAACTTCGCCGCCGAATACAAGGACCGCGTGTTCGCGGAATTCCTGCGGGAATATTCGGCTGGCCGCACGCCAAATCCGGACGTGCTCTGCAATGCCGAGATCAAGTTCAAGGCTTTCCTCGACCACGCCATGTCGCTTGGCGGCGAAACCATCGCGACCGGACATTACGCGCGCGTGCGTGAACGCGACGGTCTGTTCGAGTTGCTGAAGGCCACGGATCACACCAAGGACCAGTCTTACTTTTTGCATCGGCTGAATCAGGCGCAATTGTCGAAGACGTTGTTTCCGCTCGGCGAGATGCCGAAAACGAAGGTCCGCGAAATCGCGGCGCAGATCGGCTTGCCGAATGCAGCGAAGAAGGATTCAACGGGCATCTGCTTCATTGGCGAACGGCCTTTTCGCGAGTTCCTGAACCGCTATTTGCCAACCCAGCCCGGTCCAATGAAAACGCCCGATGGCAAGGTGATCGGCGAGCATGTCGGGCTGGCGTTCTATACGTTCGGACAGAGAAAGGGCATTGGCCTTGGCGGGAGCAAGGACGGCAGCGGCGATCCGTGGTTCGTCGCGGGCAAGGACATGGCTTCCAACACGCTGTATGTGGTGCAGGGACACGATCATCCGTGGCTGTTGTCACATTCGCTCGTGGCCGGAAATACCAGCTGGGTGGCAGGCGTGGCGCCGGCCGAGGGCCTGGAATGTGCGGCGAAGACGCGGTATCGGCAGTCGGATTCGGCGTGCGTGGTGGGCGCGCCGCAAGCGGATGGTCGGTTCGAGTTGCGTTTCAACGATGCCCAATGGGCCGTTACGCCAGGACAATCGGCGGTGCTTTATCGGGGCGATGTTTGCCTGGGTGGCGGAATAATCGAGCACGCGGCGACTGCGCAGCCGGCGCGGCAAGAGGCGCGGGCTGCGTTGCTGACGTCGCGATAAAGCTGTATGTATCGATGCATCAAAGGAAGCGGGCCGCAGCCCGCTTCCTTGTACATTGTGAAAGACTTCAGAAAAAGATGCGGATATCGGCGTTACATCGCTTGACAATCTATCTTCTAGTAGATAAATTACGGCCATGGCTTAGGTTGAAGTTAGAGCACGACACCGCGAGAGCCTAGGTACAAAATATTAGTGAAGCACATTGGCGCAAAAACGACTGCAGAATCTAAGCAGAATCCCGAAATGAACAACGAGAAAACCCCAGACAAAAACACCGTTCGCGAGCAGTTGCTCGAACACGCGCAAATTCTGTTGATGACGCGCGGGTATAACGGTTTTAGTTATCGGGACCTATCGACGCTGGTTGGGGTAAAGACATCGAGCATTCACTATTACTTCCCGTCGAAGGAAGATCTGGTGCTTGAGGCGGTGAACACGTATAGCGCTGACGTCATGTCATCGATTTACGCCATCGACAGTTCCGCTTCTGCGGAGAAGAAACTCGATCGGTACGTGAAATTGTTCGGCAAGATCGTAGGCGAAGGCGATCAGGTTTGTTTGTGTGGAATGCTGGCTGCGGATATTCAGTCATTACCCGAAGATGTCCGTCATGCAGTGCAGGCTTTTTTTAAAGCGAATGAATCGTGGCTGGCAAAGGTGCTGGCCGAAGGCGAGAAGCAGGAGACCTTGCGAGTCAACGGGAAACCCGATGTGACCGCCCGGGCGCTATTTGCGGCGTATCAAGGCAGTTTGTTGGCGTGCCGCCTGTTTCATTCCAAAGTACGTCTTGATGAAGTCACGCAAACAGTAAAGCGCTGATTGAAATCGCAAGTGCGAGAAGTGTGACGCTGTAATGAAATGCGCGCGTTCCGGGATTGTTCGGAATATTGCTACGAATGAATAACTCTTTATCGATTTTTGTCTATCTTTGAGTAGATAGATTTTGATTTCCGATAGTCGGCCGAAATTGTAGATTCGTGGCGTTTTTATCTTACTTTTTTACCGTATTTGAAGATGGTGTGACAGTGCATAGCGGACCGGTCTGGTTGACGAGTAAACCACTAGCGATATGCATTTGAATTGCGCAAAAGCGGGTAATTCATTGTAAGTGGTTGTCGCCCTTGACCTTTAGCAGTCTGCATCGATCCACGCGGTAACCCATATTTACGTTGACGAAGGCGCTGCAAAGCAGCAAGAAAGGCCGCAAGAAAGGCCGTAAAAATTCTGGAAGCACTGAGTATAGTTGTCTATCTACAAGTAGATGCATTTGAATTCACAGACTTTTTTAGGCATTTCCCGAGCATTTTTAGCCGATTTAACGCTTCACATTATTCATCACTTTATCCACCGCACCGTCACTAACAGGAGTCAACATGTTCAAGCTCAAGTCTCTCGTCATCGCCTCTGCAGTTGCTGCAACGCTCGGCGCAAGCGCCATTGCGCAGGCTGCGCCCGTGCTCGAACCGGCGACACAGCAGTTCATCGACGCGCTCACGGCGCAAAAAGGGCCGCCGATCTACACCCTGTCTCCCGCCGATGCCCGCAACGTGCTCGCCGGCGCCCAGTCGCAGCCAATCCAGAAGGAAGCCGCGCAAATCGAAGACCGCGTGATCGAGGCCGGTCCGACCGGCAAGATCGCCATCCGCGTCGTGCGCCCGGCGCATGCAAAGGGCGTGCTGCCTGTGATCATGTATTTCCACGGCGGCGGCTGGGTTCTCGGCGATAAGAACACGCACGACCGGCTGATCCGCGAAATCGCCAACGGCGCACAGGCGGCCGTGGTTTTTGTCGATTACGACCGCACGCCCGAGGCCAAATTCCCGGTGCCGATCGAGCAGGCTTACGCGGCAACGCGCTATGTGGCCGAACATGCAAAGCAGTTCAACGTCGATGCAACCCGCATGGCCGTGGCAGGTGACAGCGTGGGCGGCAACATGGCGGCAGCCGTCACGCTGATGGCGAAGGAGCAGGGCGGCCCGGCGCTGCGTTATCAGGTGCTGTTCTATCCGGTCACCGACGCGAACTTCGACGACGGCTCATACAACGAATTCGCGGACGGCCCGTGGCTCACCAGGAACGCCATGAAGTGGTTCTGGGACGCCTACGCGCCGAACGCGTCCGATCGGGAGAAGATCACGGCCTCGCCGCTGCGGGCGTCGCTGGATCAATTGAAGGATCTGCCGCCCGCGCTCGTCATCACCGACGAAAACGACGTGCTGCGCGACGAAGGCGAAGCCTACGCGCGCAAGCTCTCGCAGGCGGGCGTCCGGGTGACGGCCGTGCGCTACGAAGGCACGTTCCACGACTTCGTGATGCTCAACGCGCTCGCGAAGACGCCGGCCACGCGCGCCGCGATCGATCAGGCGAACACGGTGCTCAAGAAGGCGCTGGCGAAGTAAGCGGGTTGGAATAAAAAGAAAAGCCCCGGCAAAGGGGCTTTTCTTCGTGACTTCGTGACGCGTGCCGAGAACTCAGACAGGCAGCGTATCGATAAAAGACTGGCGCAGCGACAAACGCTGCAAATGCTTGTCGAGATTGGGGTAATCCTCGCGCCAGTTCAGATCGGGCATCCGGTAGTCGATGTAGCCGAGTGCGCAGCCACAGGCAATGTCGGCGAGCGTGAAGTGATTGGCCGAGCACCAGTTTTTGGCGGCGAGTCCTTTGGACATCGCTTTCAGGCCGTCATCAATCTTGCGCTGCTGCCGCGCGATCCACGCGTCGTTTCGTTGCGCTTCTTCGCGCTGCGTGCCTTCCAGCCGGATCAGCACAGCGGCGTCCAGCATGCCGTCGGCGAGGGCTTCCCAGCATCGGACTTCCGTGCGTTCACGGCGTTCCTGCGGCAAGAGCTTGCCGACCGGCGTAAGCGTATCGACGTATTCGCAAATCACGCGCGAATCGAAAACGGCTTCGCCGTCGTCCAGAATCAGGCACGGCACCTTGCCAAGCGGATTGAAACTATGGATTTTCGAATCAGATGCCCAGACGTTTTCGAGCACCAGTTCGCAGTCAATCTTCTTTTCTGCCATCACAATCCGCGTCTTGCGAACATACGGGCTGTTGAGCGAACCGATCAGTTTCATCATCTGTGTTGTGGATTCTGCAAAAGAGTAGTCATGGAGAGCGATCTTAACCGGCCCGACGCACGCCGACTTAATTTCAAGATGCCGGCGTTGTGGTCGGGCGACAAAAAACCCGGCGCGCCTTTCGGTGCAACCGGGTTGCGTCGGGACCTGGCCGGCGTCTCAGTTCACTGCGCGGGCACCGCGTTCACGGGGCAGGGCAGCAGACGCGGCGCAACGGGCGCTGGCGGTTTCGCACTTTTCGTCGCGACGGATGCCGTCAACGGCGGCGCCGAGCTTACCGTGCGCACGCCTGCGGAAATTGCCTGGGAAAGCGCATCCACGGCTTGCCGATGCCCTGCCACGAGCGCGTCAAAGCCGTCGCCAACCGGTTGTTCGGTGACTGTCCGGCACGTCAGCACAGCCTGATTGCTGACGCCGCGCACGCTCCAGACGGCGTCGATCAACGCGCGTTTTCCCGGCGACGACTCGAAGCGCTGCACATTTACCTTCACACGATAAACCGCCGCGCCCGCCGGATACGGCGTGCCATAGACATCAATTGCGCCAAGCTGCTGCGACAGATCCGCCGACAACGCGCGCCGCACTTCGTCGGCGGGCAGCGACGCCCAGCGCTGATCCTCCAGCACGCGCACTTGCGCCGCGCCGTCCTGCACGACCATCTGGTTCTTGGAAACTTGCGGCGGCATGTCGACCGGCGCCAGTTCCAGATAGAACGAAGCAGGCGCCACCGTTTTCACGGCGGCGTCGCCTGAACCGCCGCCAAGCGTATAGAAACGGGCGGGCGGCGAACTGCTGCATGCGGCGAGCGCGGCCACGAGGCCCAATGCCGCCACGCCGCCAGTGGCCTTGAAAATTCTGGCCAGACTCATGGCTTATCTCCTGGTTTTCCGCGCAGCAACGACTCCGGATGACGTTCCAGATAATCGGAGAGCGCATTGAGCGATTGCAGCGTCCGCGTGAGTTCCTGCAGCGCCTGATGAACGTCCGACTGCAGCGGCGAGTCTTGCTGCAGCGTGCTTTGCGCTTCGCTGAAGGTCTTCTTCGCGGCCGTGAGCGTGTCACGCGCTTCCGGCGCCACCTGGGTATCGAGCTGCTTGAAGAGGCTGTTCGCGTTCTTCAGTGCGCTGTTCAGGTTGTTGCCAATATCGTCGAAAGGAATCTTGTCCAGCTTCTTCGCGATATCCGCCACCTGGAGCTGCAGTTCGTCCAGCGTGTTGGGCACTGTCGGCAATTCGAGCGGATCGGCCGCGACGTTCACCGTGGCCTTTGCCGCCTTCGGGAAGATATCGAGCGCGACATACAGCTGTCCGGTCAGCAGATTGCCGGTCCGCAATTGTCCGCGCAAGCCGTTCGCCACCAGCTTCTGCAGCAGTTCCTGCCCCGCCACGGTGTTCTGGCGCGGCGCCGAATCCCGGAAGCGCTTGCCGAGCCTGTCCGGGTAGATATTCATGGTCACCGGCATCTGGAACGTGCGCGTTTTCGGATCGTAGTCAATCGCGATACCCGTCACGCTGCCAAGCAAAATGCCCCGGAAATCGATGGGCGCACCCACCGACAAGCCGCGCAACGACTGGTTGAAGTTCATGACAACGCGGATTGGCTGGCCGTCCGGATCGCGCATGGCGTCCGATTCGTCGGAACCGAGGCGGAACGTCATGTTGTCCGGCGCCTGCTGACCAGGTTCCTGGTTCGGCGGCGTCTGGAACGCAATGCCGCCCAGTACCACGGTTGCGAGCGATTGCGTGTTGAGCTTGAAGCCGCTGGAATCGAGCCGCAGATCCACGCCGCTTGCGTGCCACCAGCGCGAATTCGTGCCCACGTATTGATCGTAGGGCGCGTTCACGAACACTTGCATGGTGACGCCGGTGCCGTCTTTATCGAGGGAAAAGCCCACGACCTGGCCCACCTGCACACGACGGTAATAAATTGGCGAGCCAATATCGATGGAACCCAGCGACTCGCCGCGCAAGGTGAATTGACGTCCCTTCTGATCGCCCGTCACCGCCGGCGGCGTTTCGAGCCCCACGAAATGGGTCTCGTCTTCCTTCGACTTCCCCGCGTCCACGCCAATATAGGCGCCAGACAACAACGTGCCGAGCCCCGTCACGCCGCTCGCCGCCACACGCGGGCGCACGACCCAGAAACGCGTGTCCTTCACCGCGAAATCCTCGGCGACCTTGGTCAACTGGACATCGACGAGAACCCGCGAATGATCCTTCGACAACGTGATGTTCTTGACCGTGCCAACATCCACGTCCTTGTATTTCAGCTTGGTCTTGCCGGTCTCAAGTCCTTCGGCGCTTACGAAACTGATGGTGATGGTCGGCCCGCGCCCGGCCACGGATTTCACGACCAGCGCAATGCCAATCAGCGCCGCGACCAGTGGAATCACCCATACGAGCGACGGAATCCAGCGACTGCGAGGCTCGATTACAGGATCGGGGAGATTGGGCGGCAGACCGCCGGGTGGCGATCCGCCTGCATTTCGCGAAGGCTCGTTCGGGCCCTTGGCCGTGTCGTTTGAGGGGCCTTGCGGGCTAGTCATATTTCTTTCCTGAAGGTTCGATGTGATCCCACATCAGCCGCGGGTCGAATTGCATGGAGGCGAGCATGGTCAGCACCACGACGCAGCCGAACGCCAGCGCGCCCGGACCCGGCGTGATGACCGCCAGCGACCCGAAGCGCACGAGCGCCACGGTAAGGGTGACGACGAAAACATCGAGCATTGACCATCGGCCGATCTTTTCCACGATCCTGTAAAGCGTCGTGCGCTGGCGCGGACGCCATTTGGACGCGGTTTGCGTGGCCCAGGTGAGATAGGCGAGGGTGCCGAGCTTGAGCATCGGCACGAGGATACTGGCAATGAAAATCACCGCCGAGAGCGGATAGTCGCCGTCGTTCCAGAACATGGCAACGCCGCTCATGATGGTGTCGTCCTCGGAACCGACAATCGATGAGGTATGCAGCACCGGATACAGGTTCGCCGGAATATAAAGGATCGCGGCGGACACCAGCAGCGCCCAGGTGCGCGCGACGGAATCGGGATTGCGCCGGTGCAGCTTCGCGCCGCAACGGGTGCAGCGCTGCGTTTCGACGGTGTGCGCGCGTTTTTGCACGAGACTGCATGCGTGGCAGCCGATCAACCCCGCACGCGCGGCAGTGGTGTAGACCGGCGCGCTTTCGGCCGGCGCTGCGGCGCCGGTCGGTCCGGCAGATTCGGGCAGGTCGTTCATGGCTTTGGCGGTGGAGGAGCTGCGTCCGGCGGCGTGCCCGACGGCATGAGCGGCCGCAGCAAATCAAGCGGCGAATCGGACTGAAGATCGGTCTGCCGGTCCGGGCCCATGCCGGATTGCAGGCCGCCGAACGGGGTGTATCGCAGGGGGCCGCGTTTGGTCAGCCGCTCCGCAATTTCCCATAGTGCGCGGGGATCGAAGGTCAGGATCAACGCGAAAAGCAACGTCAGCGCGCCGAATGCGAACAGCGCCGCCTCGGGAATCACTCGCGCGATGCTGATCATTTTGACCAGCGTGACCAGCACGCCGAGCATGAAGACTTCGATCATTCCCCAGGGCCGCACGAACTGGATCGCGCGCAGCACCTGACTGAATCCGGCGGGGATGAATCCGGCACGCAGCGCGACCACGAGATACAGCATGGCGACAAGCTCGGTGAGCGGAAAGAGGATCGTCGCGCAAAAAACCATGACGGCGATCACTTCCATGTTCTCGCCCCACAACGCGACAATCGCGCCAATCAACGTGGTTTGCGACGTGATCCCGTTCGTTTCGAGTTCGACAATAGGAAACGCCTGCGCAATCAGGAATGTGATCAGCGCGGCGAGCGTGACGGCGCACAGTTTGTCCAGATTCGACGATACGCTGGGGTAGAGCGTGGCGCCGCATCGCGTGCATTTCGCGGAACTGCGCGCGGGCAGCGTACGCTTGTGAAAAAGCGTGTCGCATTCGTGGCAGGCAATCAGATCGTTTTCTTCCATGAGTGCAATGCTGGCTCGCGGGCGTGTTCAGTATCGTGTGTGTTCTGGTTCCGGGGCAGCCGCTTAAAAGAGCAAGGGCCGGGCCAGCGCGCATGGTAACAAACTAACAAACACCGGCGCACGGCGTCGCTCGAGCGCAGCGGCGCCCAGAAACAATCGGTCTTGGCATGCGCCAGATATTCGAGTGTCGAGTCCGATCATTCCATGTTGCTATCGTTTAGTGGACGCGGCTTGCTGCTCCCGATGTGATTTTTCATCGCGGCGTCAGCCTGATGTCAACTACGCAGCAACTGTAGATCGGCAACTATTTCTCTCCTCAAAGCCGTTTTTTACTTGTTCGGGTAGGATGGCGGCCTTAAGACCTGTATCCCGGGTTTACCGCATCTCCCAGCGATAAACCTATGGGTCGGAAACGTCAATTCCGCACTTCTTCTGGTGGACACCGTATGGAACGCAGCCCGAACTTCGCCAGCTCCGAGAGCTACAGCCGCACCGCGATTGGCCTCCACTGGCTCATTGCGCTATTGATCGTCTGCGGTTTCTATCTCGGCTGGATCATGACCGATATCCCCGGTTTCACGCCAACCAAACTCAAGTATTTCTCGTGGCACAAATGGATCGGCGTGACCGTGTTTGCGCTCGCCGTGATCCGTGTGCTCTGGCGCAGCACGCACAAGACGCCGTCAATGCCACGGCGCATGCCGGCATGGCAGAAGGGCGTCGCGCATCTCACGCATTTCCTGCTCTACGTGCTGATGCTGATCATTCCGGTGTCTGGCTATCTGTACAGTTCGGCCGCCGGAATCCAGGTCGTCTATCTTGGCCTGGTCCCGTTGCCGACCATCATCGGCCCGGACGCCGCGCTGAAGGTCACGCTCAAAATGGTCCACATCTACCTGAATTACACGCTGCTGGTGCTGGTCGCCATGCATGTGCTTGCAGCGCTGAAGCACCATTTTGTCGATCGCGACGGCCTGCTTGCGCGCATGATTCCGTTCCTCCGATAATTTCCCTGCGTGCTTTTTTGCGATGTATTCGCCGGAAATCGACAATTATTGATTCCTGTTTGTTGATAGCCAGTTTCTTCGTGGCGGGTTGCACAGACTTGCGTTTGCTCCTCAAATAGCGGCTCGTCCCACTATCCGGATTGCTTCAGGACACACATGAAACACGTGAAAATTTCCCGTTGGTTGATTGCTGGCGTTTCCGCGGCGTCGCTTGTCACTGCGGTTTCCGCGTTCGCCCAAGCCCAGGTCGATACAACCAAAAGCACCGTCACGGCGACGTCCAAACAAATGAACGTGCCCGTCGATGGCAAGTTCAAGAAGTTCTCCGCTACGCTCGACTTCGATCCCGCCAAGCCCACTGCCGGCAACGCCAGCATCACCATCGATACCGCAAGCTACGATCTCGGCGACGACAGCTACAACAAGCAGGCACGGGACAAGGACTGGTTCGACGTCGCGCATTTCCCAAGCGCATCGTTTGCCTCGACCTCCATCGCGCCGGCCGGCGGCAACAAGTACAACGTCGCCGGCAAGCTCACCATCAAGGGCAAGTCGCAGAACGTGACCGTGCCGGTCACCGTCACGCAGCAAGGCGCGACGCAAACCTTCGATGGCGCATTGCCCATCAAACGCACGCAGTTCGACGTGGGCTCGGGCGAGTGGAAAGATACATCGGTTGTCGCCGATGAAGTCGTGATCAAGTTCCATCTCGTCGCGCTCAAGAAATAAACGGTCTTCAACACTCGTCATTCATCCAGGAAAACACATGAAAAAGAACCTTTTGATTGCAGCCGCAGGCGCGTTGTTCGTGGCGGTATCGGCCAACGCAATGGCAGCGGAAGTCACGTACCAGCTCGATCCGAGCCATACGTACCCGAGCTTCGAGACCGATCACTTCGGCGGCATCTCGGTGTGGCGCGGCAAGTTCAACAAGAGCAGCGGCACGGTGACGATCGACCGGGAAGCGAAGAAGGGCACGCTTGAGGCGACCATCGACATGACATCGGTCAACATTGGCAACGAGAAGCTCGACGGTGAACTGAAGAGCGCGCAATTCTTCGATACCGAGAAATTCCCGACGGCAATGTACAAAGGCACGTCGATGAAGTTCAAGGGCGACGTGCCGGTGGAAGTGATCGGCGAACTGACGCTGCACGGCGTGACGAAGCCGGTGAACCTGAAGATCGAGTCGTTCAAGTGCTTCACCAACCCGATGCTGAAGAAGGAAGTGTGCGGTACGGAGTCGACGGCGACGTTCGATCGTGGCGATTTCGGCGTGGATTATGGCAAGACCTACGGCTTCAAGATGAAGACGACACTGCATATTCAAGCTGAAGGCGTGCGCCAGTAAGCAGGCAGCGACTACTTACACGGTCCAATGCTGTGGACCGGAAAAACCGCTTCGCACGAAGCGGTTTTTTTTTGCCCCGGGTTTTGCGAGCATTTCGATCTGGATTTCGGTGTGGCACAGTCGGCAGCGTTTGCAGTTTTGCTTGCGGGCCGAATGTGCGCGGCATCGATATAAAAATTCCAGGAGAAAATGCATGGCCAGTACGCCTGTATCAGCAACTGTTGTCCGGCCGGCCGCGTGGCGCGCGGTGGTGGCGGCGTCCATAGGCAACGCGCTCGAATGGTTCGACCTCGTGGTCTATGGGTTTTTCGCGGTGGTGATCTCGAAGCTGTTCTTTCCGTCGGGCAACGATTCAGTTTCGATCCTGCTGACACTCGGCACGTTCGGCGTGTCGTTTTTCATGCGGCCGCTGGGCGCGATCGTGCTCGGCGCTTACGCCGATAAAGCCGGCCGCAAGGCCGCGCTCACACTGTCCATTCTGTTGATGATGGTGGGCACGTTAATTATTGCCGTGTTGCCGACTTACTCGTCCATTGGCATTGCGGCGCCGCTGATCCTGGTGCTCGCGCGTTTGATGCAGGGCTTCTCCGCCGGCGGCGAATTCGGCAGTGCAACCGCGTTCCTTGCCGAGCATGTGCCCGGGCGGCGCGGTTTCTTCGCGAGCTGGCAGGTCGCGAGCCAGGGCTTGACCACGCTGCTTGCCGCCATTTTCGGTGTGGTTTTGACCGGGAATCTATCGCCGGAACAGATGAATTCATGGGGCTGGCGCATGCCGTTTTTTTTCGGTTTGCTGATCGGGCCGGTGGCGTACTACATCCGCACGCGACTCGATGAAACGCCTGAATTCCTTTCGGCCGTGACGACCGCGACGCCGTTGCGGGACACGTTTGCATCGAACAAGGAGCGCTTGCTGATTGCCATCGGCACCGTGGTGCTGGGAACGGTTGCGACCTATCTCGTACTCTTCATGCCGACTTATGCGATCCGCCAGTTGGGCCTCGCGCCATCGGTGGCGTTCACGGCGATCCTGCTGACCGGCGCAATCCAGATGGTGCTTTCGCCATGGGTCGGCCATCTCTCCGATACCCACGGCCGCACCCGCATCATGCTGATCTCGGCGGTGCTCTTGCTTCTGCTCATTTACCCGCTTTTCACGTGGATCGTCGTGCATCCCACGTTCGGCAACCTGCTGGTCGTGCAGGCAGTGCTGGGCGTATTGATGACGGGGTACTTCGCCGCGTTGCCGGGCTTGCTTTCGGAGATGTTTCCCGTCGCGACGCGCACGACCGGGATGTCGCTCGCTTATAACATTGCGGTGACCGTGTTCGGCGGTTTCGGGCCGTTCATCATCACGTGGTTGATTGCATCGACGGGATCAAAGGCCGCGCCGAGTTTCTACATGATTTTCGCGGCGGCGATCAGCCTCGTGGCGTTGATGGCGGCGAGAAAACGGCTTGGATTCAGGTGACAGGTACGACCGCGTTCTCATGAGTGCCGCTTTTGCTGCGCCTGCATGTAGGCGCGCAAAAGCTTGTTGATGCGCGTCTGGTACCCCTCGCCTTGTTCCTTGAACCACGCCAGCACGTCGGCGTCGAGCCGCATGGTGACGGCTTGCTTGGGCGGTTTGTGCAGTTCGGCGTTCTTGAAGAAATCGTCGCCAAGTTCGGGCATCTCGCTTGTGTCGATGCTGGCGTCCGGCATGGCTTCCAGGCGCTTCCAGTCGGTCTTCGTAGTTTTGCTCATGGTTTTGCTCTGCCCTTAAGTGCCTGGAAGGCGTTGAATGGATCAACGGGAAATGGCGTCCCCATAACGTCTTACTTCGGGACGCGTTGCCTTGCGTGCCGAAATGATCCGTATGGTGTCGCCGTCGCGCTCTACATATACGACCAACGCAACGATCAGTTTCATCCATCCGAGCGCAATCCAGCGGTCTTCGCCAAAGTCTTCCCGGCGATCCGCCGCGGTCAGCACGGGATACTTGAAAATTCCGACCGCGTCATTGAAGTCGATACCGTGTTTCCGGATATTGCTGCGGTTCTTCGCTTCGTCCCACTCGAATTGCATGACGCTTCCTGTATTTACGATTGTACATACATTGTGAGGTGTTAGGAACTCCCGCAGTCGGCTTCCCCGTAGCCGCGTGCGTCGGTTCCACCAAATGTTGCAAATCCCCGCCCCAAAAGCAAAAAGGCCGACTCTTTCGAATCGGCCCTTCCTGCCTTCAAACATTGAATCCCTGGCGCTTTAAACCTCTGCGCCAGCGTTCGGATCGTTGGGATCGAATTTCGGCTTCTTGTCCTTCACCAGATCTTCGCGCTTCACGCCGAGCCACATAGCCAGCGCAGCAGCCACGAACACCGACGAATAAATACCGAACAAGATGCCCACCGTCAGCGCGAGCGCAAAATAATGCAGCGTCGCGCCGCCGAACAGGAACATGGACAGCACCATCATTTCCGTACAACCGTGAGTGATGATGGTTCGCGACATGGTGCTGGTGATTGCGTGGTTGATCACCTCGATCACCGTCATCTTGCGCTGCTTGCGGAAGGTTTCGCGAATCCGGTCGAAGATAACCACCGACTCGTTCACCGAGTAACCGAGCACCGCAAGAATCGCTGCCAGCACCGAGAGCGAAAACTCCCACTGGAAGAACGCGAAGAACCCGAGAATGATCACCACGTCATGCAAGTTGGCGATAATGCCGGCCACCGCGTATTTCCATTCGAACCGGAACGACAGGTAGATCACAATGCCGATCACCACGCACGCAAGCGCGAGCAGCCCGTTGGTGACGAGTTCCTTGCCGACTTGCGGACCGACGAATTCAACACGCTGCAACTGCGCCTGCGCATCCTGGTTCTTCAGCGCACTCATCACCTGATCGCTTTGTTGCGCGGACGTCAATCCTTGCTTCAACGGCAAGCGGATCAGCACGTCGCGCGACGTGCCGAAATTCTGCACCTGGGCGTCGGGATAACCGAGCTTGCTCATGGTGTCGCGCACGGGTTCGAGCGGCACGGCCTGCGGATACTGCACTTCCACCACGGTCCCGCCGGTGAATTCCACGGAAAGATGCAGCCCGCGATGCAGAAGGAAAAACACAGCGGCGAGAAACGTGATGAGCGAAATTGCGTTGAAAAGCAATGCTCGCTGCATCAACGGCAGGTCGCGGCGAATACGAAAGAATTCCATGATTTATTCTCCGGGACTCAGTTGGACGAGCCGGGTTTTTTCGGCTCGATGCCAGGCCCCGAGCGGCGGCGAACAACCGGCTTGCCGTTGCGAAGCGCGGGCGCAGCCTGCTTCTGCTTCTGCGCACGGGCGGGGACTGGCGTCTTGGCGCGGGCGGCGGGCTGGACGATTTCGTCGACGGGAGAATCGTCACCACGCTCGTTCGCCAGATAAGCGGCGGTGGCCGCGGCCGTGTCGCTGCCAGTCGGACGCCAGACCTGACCAATCGCGAGCGATTGCAGCTTCTTCTTGCCGCCGTACCAGAGATTCACGAGACCGCGCGAGAAGAACACAGCCGAGAACATGGACGTCAGGATGCCGATACAGTGCACGACCGCAAAGCCGCGCACCGGACCCGAGCCGAACGCGAGCAGCGCCAGACCGGCAATCAACGTGGTCACGTTCGAGTCGAGAATCGTCGCCCATGCGTGCGAAAAGCCGTTCTGAATCGCGAGCTGCGGCGGCGCGCCGTTGCGCAGTTCCTCGCGGATCCGTTCGTTGATCAGCACGTTCGCATCGATTGCCATACCGAGCGCCAGCGCAATAGCGGCGATACCTGGCAGCGTCAGCGTGGCTTGCAGCATGGACAAAATGGCGACCAGCAACAGCAGGTTCACCGACAGCGACAACATGGAGATCAGGCCGAACAGCATGTAGTACGCGATCATGAAGACGGCGATAGCGGCGAAACCGTACTGCACCGAATCGAAGCCCTTCCTGATGTTGTCGGCGCCCAGGCTCGGGCCGATCGTGCGTTCTTCGATGATGTCCATGGGCGCCGCGAGCGAGCCGGCGCGCAGCAGCAGCGCGAGATCCGTTGCGGCTTGCGGCGAAGGCTGTCCGGTGATCTGGAAGCGGTCGCCGAGTTCGGACTGGATGGTCGCGACCGTCAGCACTTCGCCCTTGCCTTTCTCGAACAGGATCATGGCCATCGGCTTGCCGATGTTGTCGCGCGACACGCTGCTTACCGAACGGCCACCGGCCGCGTCGAGGCGAATGTTCACGGACGGACGCTGATGTTCGTCGAATCCCGCCGATGCGTCGATGATCCGGTCACCCGAGAAAATCACCTGCTTGCGTACGAGCGTGGGCCCAGTGTTGCCCTGCGTGAAGAGTTCGTCGCCGGGAGGAACCGGGTCGTTCGGGCCCGGATGCGTGTTGGTCGGATCGGCGAGGCGGGCTTCGAGCGTTGCCGTGCGGCCGATGATGTCCTTCGCTTTCGCCGTGTCCTGCACGCCCGGCAGCTCGACCACGATCCGGTCGGAGCCTTGTTGCTGGATCACCGGCTCGGCCACGCCAAGCTCGTTCACGCGGTTATGCAGCGTGATGATGTTCTGCTTGAGTGCGCTGTCTTCAACCGTCTTTTGCGCAGCCGGGGTGAACGTGCCGACCACCTGGTAACCGTCGCCGCCTTGGCGCGTCGCCCATTGCAGTTCGTTCAGGCTCGTCGAAAGCACCGTGCGCGCGGAATCGGCGGCAGCCTGGTCGGAGAAGTTGACCACCACAGCCTGATTCACGCGATTCACGCCGCCATCGCGGATGTTTTTATCGCGCAGGAGGGCGCGGGCGTCAGTGGCGTTCGAATCCAGCTTCTTGTTCAGTGCCCCCGCCATGTCCACTTGCAGCAGGAAGTGCACGCCGCCGCGCAAGTCGAGGCCAAGGTACATGGGCAATGCATGCAACGCAGTGAGCCAGCGCGGCGAAGCCGCCTGCAGATTCAGTGCGACGATATATTGCGGATCGTTCGGGTCGCTGTTGAGCGTTTTCTGCAACAGATCCTTCACGCGCAATTGCGTATCCGTGTCTTTCAGGCGCACGCGGATGTTCGCGTTAGCCGACGAGTTGTCGAAGGTGACTTCGTCTGCCGCGATCTTGCTCGCCGACAGGGCGCCCTCGACATTGGCAAGCGTTGACGAATCAAGCTTGACCGTTGCCTTGCCGCTCGATACCTGCACCGCTGGCGCTTCGCCGAAAAAATTGGGCAGTGTATAGACGAGGCCGATGACGAGCGCCACCAGCATCACGGCATATTTCCAAAGTGGGTAGCGATTCATGGGAATGGCCGAACAGGAGAGTTGGCGAGGAGGGGATAAGCGTTTGCGTCCGGCAATGAGCGGGCTGCCGGCTTAAAGGTGCGTAACCGCACGAGCCGCGCCGGACGCAAGAAATATCGGCCTTACAGCGACTTGATCGTGCCTTTCGGGAGGATGGTCGTGACAGACGCCTTCTGGATGGTGATTTCCGTGCCTTCCGCGATCTCGACGCCCACATACGCGTCCGACACCTTCGTCACCTTGCCGACAATACCGCCGTTCGTTACGACTTCGTCACCCTTCGCCATTGCAGCCAGCATGTTGCGATGTTCCTTCTGGCGCTTCATTTGCGGGCGAATCATGATGAAGTACAACACAGCGAACATCAAGATCAGAGGCAGAAAACTCATGATGCTTGACTGTGCACCGTCGGCGCCTTGTCCGAAGGCTCTTGAAATAAAATCCACGTCGGTCTCTCCGTTATAACGATCAGAAAATTAGCCCGCCATTCTAACACCGGGCTTCGCCGCACAAGCGCGGAATGCGCTTTGTGATCAAGCTGTTAAAGGGCGGCGTAAAGCAATTGTAATGTCTATTGCGTGAATCGAAGCGTCGATCAAGCGAACGTTAGCCATCTGGTCAGTCGATTCCACGCGCCCGGTTCTCGTGAAACACCTTCACGAACGCGTCGAACATGTGGTTTTCGATTGAATCGCGGATTTCCTGCATGAGTTGCAGGTAGTAGTGCAGGTTGTGGATGGTGTTCAGTTGCGAGCCGAGAATTTCGCCCACGCGATGCAAATGGTGCAAATATCCACGCGTGAAATGACGGCAGGTATAGCAGCCGCAGCTTTCGTCGAGCGGCCGGAGCGAGTTCTTGTGTGTGGCGTTGCGGATCTTGACATCGCCGAAGCGGGTGAAGAGCCAGCCATTGCGCGCATTGCGGGTCGGCATCACGCAGTCGAACATGTCCACGCCCGAGCCTACGCCCGCGACGAGGTCTTCAGGCGTGCCCACGCCCATCAGATAACGGGGTTTATTGGCGGGAAGCTTCGGGCCGACGTGTTCCAGCAGGCGGATCATCTCTTCCTTCGGCTCGCCGACCGATAAACCACCGATCGCAAATCCATGAAAATCCATGTCCGCGAGACCGGCGAGCGATTCGTCGCGAAGATCCTCGAACATGCCGCCCTGGACAATGCCGAACAGCGCGTTCGGGTTGCCGCCCCGCGCGAATTCATCGAGCGAACGTTTGGCCCAGCGCATCGACATGCGCATGGAATCCGCCGCGTCCTTGTGCGGCGTAGGCACGCCGTTGGTGGCGTAGGGCGTGCATTCGTCCAGTTGCATCACGATGTCAGAGTTCAGCACCTTCTGAATCTGCATCGAGATTTCCGGCGATAAAAACAGCTTGTCGCCATTGATGGGCGACGCGAACGTGACGCCGTCTTCGGTGATCTTGCGCAGATCGCCGAGAGAGAAGACCTGGAAGCCGCCGGAATCGGTGAGGATCGGCCGGTTCCAGTTCATGAAGCGATGCAATCCGCCATGCGCCGAGATTGTTTCCAGCCCTGGACGCAGCCAAAGGTGGAACGTGTTGCCGAGGATGATCTGCGCGTGCATTTCCTCGAGTTCGCGCGGCTGGACGGCCTTCACCGTGCCGTAGGTGCCAACGGGCATGAAGATCGGCGTCTGGACCACGCCATGGTTCAGCGTGACGCGGCCGCGGCGCGCCTGGCCGTCGGTTGCGATCAGGTCGAACGCAAGGCCATTTTCCGGGCGAGTCGTTGTTTCGGCCATATGGGTTGTTTCGTTCATTTCGTTCATTCGAAGCTCCTGCCACCGGAAAGGCCCTGCATTGGGGACGGAGTCAGGCGCTGAAGCGCCAACTCCGGACCGGCGTGTCCGGCGCAAATGGGTAATTTATTGCGTGGGCCGCTGGGTTCAAGACGTTTGCCGCGTGAGCAGCATGGCGTCGCCGTAGCTGAAAAAACGGTATCGCTCTTCAATTGCATGCGCGTAGGCGGCGCGGATCGCGTCCATGCCCGCAAACGCGGAAACGAGCATCATCAGCGTCGATTTCGGCAAATGGAAATTCGTCACAAGCCGGTCGACTACGCGAAACCGGTAACCCGGCGTGATGAAAATATCCGTCTCGGCGCTGGTTTCCGCGAGCGGGCGGCCGGCTTCATCGGCGTCGCGCGCGGCGGCTTCGAGGGCGCGCATGGACGTGGTTCCGACCGCGATCACGCGATTTCCGCGCGCTTTTGCCGCCGCGATCTTGTCGGCGAGCGATTGCGGCAACCTGTACCACTCGCTATGCATCTTGTGCTCCGCGAGATTCTCCACGCGAACCGGCTGGAATGTGCCCGCGCCCACGTGCAGCGTCAGCGTCGCGCGATCCACGCCGCGCGCGTCGAGCGCGGCGAGGAGCGAGGCATCGAAATGCAGGCCCGCGGTGGGCGCCGCGACCGCGCCGGGGTTCGCGGCATAAACAGTCTGGTAGCGAGTTTCGTCGTAGGCGTCGGGATCGTGCTCAATGTACGGCGGCAACGGCAAGCGCCCGTATTGCTCGATCAGCGTGAGGCAATCAGCCGGGAAATGCAGCGTGTAGAACGGTTCCGCGCGCTCGCCGACCGTGACTTCGAAAGCATCGGCGAGAACGATCCTCGTGTCGGGCTGCGGGCTTTTGCTTGCCCGGATCTGCGCGAGCGCGGTTGTCGCGCCCGTCAGACGCTCGATGAGCACCTCGACTCGCCCACCGCTGGCCTTTTGGCCGAGGAACCGCGCCTTCAGTACTTTGGTATCGTTGAACACCAGCAGATCGCCGGGTTCGAGCAGGCCGGGCAACTCGGTGAACTGGCGGTCGGTGAAAGCAGGCGCAGCGGCGCTGTTGTCCACGTCGAGCAGACGGCTCGCGCTGCGCTCGGCGAGCGCCGTTTGCGCGATCAGCTCGGGCGGCAGATTAAAATCGAAGTCGGAAAGCGTGAACATTGGGGAAAGCGAGTCAGTGCGCGATGATTCGCGCGGTATTTTGCAAAAACGCGTGGCAGGGCGGCGCGCGGCGGCGCCGTCGTAAAGAACGCACGGCGAAAAGGGGAACTCCCGCTTCGCCGCGCCGAACGAAGCCGATATTGTACTTTGAAGAGATCAGATGCCCTTGCCCGACCGCCGTTTGCTCGTCGATCCTGAAGCCGGAATTGCTCCTGAAGCAGCGGGCGAACCGGACGCGCCCATCCAGAAGCCCAAGCGCGGCCGTGCAAGAAAACTCGCCGATCTTGAAATCGCGGACAAGGTCCAGCCACTCAAACCCGCTGCGCCGCCGCCCAAACCCGTCGACAAACTCGCGAAGCTCGGCCTGAAATCGGATATCGATCTGGTGCTGCATCTGCCGATGCGCTACGAAGACGAAACGAGCATCACGCCTATTGGCCATCTGATTCCCGGCGACAACACGCAGACCGAAGGCGTGGTATTCGACAACGAGATCGCGTACCGGCCACGCCGCCAGTTGCTCGTGAAAATGCACGATGACGCCGGCGACGAACTCACGCTGCGCTTCCTCAATTTCTACGGCTCGCAGGTCAAGCAGATGGCGATCGGCGTGCGCTTGCGCGTTCGCGGCGACGTGCGCGGCGGTTTCTTCGGCATGGAGATGGTGCATCCGCAGGTGCGTCCGGTGGATGAAGACACGCCGCTGCCGCAAGCGCTGACGCCGGTTTATCCGAGCACGGCGGGCGTGTCGCAGGCGTATTTGCGCAAGGCTATCGACAGTGCGTTGTCGCGGGTTCATCTGCCGGAATTGCTGCCGGAGAAGATTGCGCGCGCGCATCTTCAGCCGCTGAACGTGCCCGGCCTTCTTGACGCCGTGAAAACGCTCCATCATCCCCACGCGGATTCCGATGAAAACGCGTTGATCGACGGCACGCATCCGGCGTGGACGCGCATCAAGTTCGAGGAGTTGCTCGCGCAGCAGTTGTCGCTCAAACGCGCACACGAGGAGCGCCGCACGCGCGTCGCGCCCGTGATGCCGCGCTTGCACGACGCGCCCGGGTCGCTCGTCGCACGCTTTCTGGCGACGTTGCCGTTCAAGCTGACAGGCGCGCAGGAACGCGTATGCGCGGAGATTTCGGGCGAACTGATGCTGCCGCATCCAATGCAGCGTCTGCTGCAGGGCGACGTGGGCAGCGGCAAGACAATCGTGGCGGCGCTGGCCGCCGCGCAGGCTATCGACGCCGGTTATCAGGCCGCGCTGATGGCGCCGACCGAAATCCTCGCCGAGCAGCACGCGCGCAAGCTTCGCGCGTGGCTCGAACCGCTGGGCGTGACCGTTGCGTGGCTTGCCGGCAGCCTGAAGGCGAAGGAAAAGCGCGCGGCGCTGGAGGCGGCGGCGTCCGGAGCAGCGCAACTGGTGATCGGCACGCACGCGATCATTCAGGACGCGGTCGAGTTCGCGCGCCTGGGGTTTGCAATCATCGACGAACAACACCGCTTTGGCGTCGCCCAGCGGCTCGCCTTGCGGGCCAAGGCGCGAAACGCCGGTGACGGTGCGCAGAACTTCCAGCCGCATCAGTTGATGATGTCGGCTACGCCGATCCCGCGCACGCTCGCCATGACGTATTACGCGGACCTGGATGTATCGACTATTGACGAATTGCCGCCGGGGCGCACGCCGATCCTGACCAAGCTCGTTTCCGACAACCGCCGCGACGAAGTCATCGCCCGCGTGCGCGAGGCGGCGTTGACCGGACGGCAGGTGTATTGGGTGTGCCCGCTGATCGAGGAAAGCGAGACGCTGCAATTGCAGACGGCGGTCGAGACCTACGAGACGCTGGCCGCCGCGCTGCCGGAATTGCGCATCGGGCTCGTTCATGGACGCCTGCCGCCCGCGGAGAAAGGCGCCGTCATGGACGCGTTCTCGCGCGCCGAAGTCCAGTTGCTGGTTGCCACGACCGTGATCGAAGTCGGCGTGGATGTGCCTAATGCATCGCTGATGGTGATCGAGCACGCCGAACGGTTTGGCCTCGCGCAGCTTCATCAGTTGAGAGGCCGGGTGGGGCGGGGCAGCGCGGCGTCGGTGTGCGTGCTGATGTACGCTGGGCCGTTGTCGCAGACCGCCCGCGCCCGCTTGCAGACCATGCGCGAAACCACCGATGGCTTCGAAATCGCGCGTCGCGACCTGGAGATTCGCGGCCCCGGCGAGTTTCTCGGCGCACGGCAATCCGGCGCCGCGATGCTGCGCTTCGCCAGTCTGGAAAACGATGGCTGGCTGATCGAACCGGCGCGCGCGGCGGCCGACCAGATGCTTGCCCATTTTCCCGAAGCCGTCACGAATCACCTCGCCAGATGGCTTGGCGCGCGCGAGCAATATTTGAAAGCGTGAACGCAGCGTGGTTTCCCGGGTCTTAAGCGACTGCGTGAAACGGCTTTCTCGTTTTGAGCGCGACTATTCCTGCGCGGGTTGGCGAATCCCCTCTACGGGTGTATAAGTCAAATCCTATCGATTCAATGACTCTGATTGGCCCCTAATGACCCTGACCGAATTGAAGTACATCGTTGCGGTGGCGCGCGAGCGGCATTTTGGCCGTGCGGCCGAGGCGTGTTTCGTGAGTCAGCCGACGTTGTCGGTAGCAATAAAAAAACTCGAAGACGAACTGAACGTACAGATTTTCGAGCGCGGCACGAGCGAAGTCAGCGTGACCCCGATCGGCGAACAGATCGTGACGCAGGCGCAGCGCGTGCTGGAACAGACGCTTGCCATCAAGGAAATCGCCAAGCAGGGCAAGGACCCTCTGGTCGGCCCGTTGCGGCTGGGCGTGATCTACACCATCGGGCCGTATCTGTTGCCCACGCTCGTCAAGCAGATGATCAAGCGCGTGCCGCAGATGCCGCTGATGCTGCAGGAAAACTACACGCTCAAGCTGATCGAACTGCTCAAGCAAGGTGAAATCGATGTCGCCATCATGGCGCTGCCGTTCCCTGAAACCGGCCTGATGGTGCGGCCGCTGTTCGACGAACCTTTTGTGGTCGCCATGCCCGCCGGTCATCCCTGGGAAAACCGCGAGAAGATCGATCCTGACGACCTGAAGCTGGAAACCATGCTGCTTCTTGGCAGCGGCCACTGTTTCCGCGATCACGTGCTCGGCGTGTGTCCCGAGTTGATGCGTTTTTCGCAGAATGCCGATGGAATCCAGAAGACTTTCGAAGGATCGTCGCTGGAAACGATCCGGCACATGGTCGCGAGCGGAGTGGGAATCACCGTGCTGCCGCGCATGTCGGTCATGGAAGTGAAGCCTCACGCGGCGGGCGTGGATGCCGGTCTGCTGAGCTACGTTCCCTTCGATGACCCCGTGCCCGACCGTCGCGTGGTCCTGGCGTGGCGCAAGAGTTTCACGCGGATGCCCGCCATCGAAGCAATTTGCGATGCAATCGCTGCCTGCAACATTCCCGGCGTCACGCGGCTCGAGTTGCCCGCCGCCGTCAACTAAGCACTGAGCATCGCTTCGCCGCGCCGTTCTGGCGCGGCTTCTGTGCTTTCCCCACTGTTTCCGAACGTTGAACCAATCGCGGCATTCGGTCGCCCTATCGGATAGATTGAATTAATTGAATTATCGAGATAGATAGTTTTTGTTAAGCTCCTATCCATGGTTCGGCTCCGTCCGGTCCGACAAAAAAAGGAGAAAGCCATGACATTGATCGCCCGGCAGGCCATGCAACTTACCGCGAATTATCGCGAAGCACGCAGCGTGGTGGTCGACATGCTGGCCAGCTTCGCGCGCACTTGCTGAACACGCCCCGCATAACTGTTTCCGAGCAAATTCCAGGAGTATTCGATGACCAATCGCACCCTTACCACCGCAGCAGGCGCGCCAGTCGGCGACAACCAGAATTCCATGACGGCGGGTCCCCGCGGTCCCGTGGCGTTGCAGGATTTCTGGCTGATCGAAAAGCTCGCGCACTTCGACCGCGAAGTGATTCCCGAGCGCCGCGTGCATGCCAAGGGATCGGGCGCATTCGGCACGCTGACGGTCACGCACGATATCTCCCGTTTCACGAAGGCCAAGGTGTTTGCTGAAGTCGGCAAGCAGACGCCGCTCTTCATGCGATTCTCGACGGTCGCAGGCGAGCGCGGCGCGGCCGATGCCGAGCGCGACGTGCGCGGTTTCTCGATCAAGTTCTATACGGAAGAAGGCAACTGGGACGTGGTAGGCAACAACACGCCGGTGTTTTTCATCCGCGATCCGCTGAAGTTTCCTGATTTCATCCATACGCAAAAGCGCGATCCGTACACAAACATGCGCAGCAACGTGGCGGCGTGGGACTTCTGGTCGCGCCATCCGGAATCGTTGCATCAGGTCACCATCCTGATGAGCGATCGGGGAATTCCGAAAAGCTATCGGCAGATGCATGGCTTCGGCTCGCACACGTACTCGTTCATCAACGCGAACAACGAGCGCTTTTACGTGAAGTTCCACTTCAAGTCGCAACAGCCGCTCGAGAATTTCACCGACGCCGAAGCGTCGGCAGTAGTTGGCAGCGACCGTGAAAGCGCGCAGCGCGACCTGGTGGACAACATCGATCGCGGCAATTTCCCGAAGTGGAATTTCCGCATCCAGGTGATGACGGAAGCGCAGGCGGCGACCTACCGCATGAATCCGTTCGATATCACCAAGGTGTGGCCGCACAAGGATTTCCCGCTGATCGACGTGGGTACGCTCGAGTTGAATCGCAACGCGGGCAACTATTTCGCCGATGTCGAGCAAGCCGCCTTCACGCCGGCGAACGTGGTGCCGGGAATCGGCTTCTCGCCGGATCGCTTGTTGCAAGGCCGCTTGTTTTCATATGGCGACGCGCACCGGTATCGCCTTGGCATCAATCACCATCAGATTCCGGTGAATGCGCCGAAGGCCGCTGTGCAGAATTCCTTCCATCGCGATGGCGGCATGCGCGTGGACGGCAACAGCGGCGGCCGCGTGAACTACGAGCCGAATCGTTTTGGCGACTTTGTTCAGGACGCAAGCGTGAACGAGCCGGCGTTGGCGGCGGGTGCGGTGGAGCGTTACGACCATCGTGAAGACGAGGACTACTACAGCCAGCCGGGTGCGTTGTTCCGCCTCTTCGACGACGCGCAAAAGCAGCGCTTCTTCGGCAACATCGCGCGGCATATCCACGGCGTGCCGAACGAGATCGTCAAAGTGCAGATCGAGCATTTCCGGCGCGCCGATCCGGCGTACGCGGCGGGTGTGGTCGCGGCGCTGGCAGCGTTGGGCCAGGTGATCGAGACTGCTGACGCGGATCTGGAAGCAGTAACGAAGTAAGGCAGGCCGGGACGCTCGAGCAGAAGCGTCCCAATCGATTGAAAACGCAGGACTCAAGGAGAAACGGCGATGACACAAGCGATCATGAATCTCGAACGGGCGGTGAGCGGCATTGAGGCCAAAAGCCTGAACGCCTCGCGTGGCGTGCGGCTCGCGATCGGTTTTGGCATTGTCGCGGCGAGTTACGCGGTGGTGGTTATCGAAGGATTGCATGGCGCGGGTCTGGTCTGACGAACCCGCACCAGAGGTCCGGTGCGCGTCGCATTGACGCGCCCGATAACCCTTCGGACCCGCGCTGCACGGCGGGTCCGGCCGCGTTTCTAAGATAAACTCACGAACGCCCGGCGGAACCCGGTCCACGATCTGGATCAGTCATTCGCCCGCATTGTTCGTATCACTCTCACGGAGTCACTATGGCGAAGAAAATCGCATCACCGGCTGTGAACATCGGTATCAGCGACAAAGACCGCAAGAAGATTGCCGATGGCTTGTCGCATCTGCTGGCCGATACCTACACGTTGTACCTGAAGACGCACAATTTCCACTGGAACGTGACAGGGCCGATGTTCAACACGCTCCACTTGATGTTCGAAGGCCAATACACGGAACTGGCGCTGGCTGTGGACGCCATCGCTGAACGTATTCGCGCGCTGGGCGTGTACGCGCCGGGCAGCTATCGCGAGTTCGCGAAGCTCTCGTCCATTCCGGAAGCCGATGGCATTCCGGTGGCGGAAGAGATGATCCGTCAACTGGTGCAAGGGCAGGAAGCGGTGGTGCGCACGGCGCGCGCGATTTTCCCGTTGACCGACAACGCCAACGACGAGCCGACGGCGGACTTGTTGACGCAACGCATGCAGATTCACGAGAAAACGGCGTGGATGTTGCGCGCAATGCTGGCGGAGTAAGAAGCCGGCTGAACGTGTGAAATGATTGGCAGAAAGCCTCGCGTTTCTCGGAACGCGGGGCTTTTTGTTATCGGCGAAGGGAAAGCGGGGCGCTTCGGCGCGCTGCCTTAAAATACCGTCACCGTGATCCGCCGCAGCCCGAACGCCATGCTCGCTCGTCTTCCGCTCTATCTTCGCCTTGTCCGCATGGACAAGCCTATCGGCAGTTTGCTGTTGCTGTGGCCGACGCTCAACGCGTTGTGGATTGCATCGGGCGGGCGTCCGTCGCCCATGATCCTGCTGATCTTCGTGCTCGGCACCTTGCTCATGCGTTCGGCTGGCTGCGCGATCAATGACTACGCCGATCGCGATTTCGATAAACACGTGAAGCGCACCGAAAACCGGCCGATCACGTCCGGCAAGATTGCCGCGTGGGAGGCCGTGGCGCTGGCGGTGGTTTTATCGGCGATTGCGTTCCTGCTGATCTTGCCGCTTAACGCGCTGACCAAAGAACTGTCGGTGTTCGCGCTTTTTGTCGCGGGTACTTATCCATTCACGAAGCGGTTTTTCGCGATTCCGCAGGCGTATCTTGGCATTGCGTTTGGCTTCGGCATTCCCATGGCTTTTGCCGCCGTGCAGGCTCACGTGCCGCCGCTCGCGTGGATCATGCTCGCCGCCAACGTGTTCTGGTCGGTCGCCTACGACACCGAATACGCAATGGTCGATCGCGACGACGACATCAAGATCGGCATTCGTACGTCGGCGCTGACATTCGGCCGCTTCGATGTCCTCGCGATCATGCTGTGTTACGCCGTGACGCTCGGAATCTATGTGTGGGTTGGCATGGCGCTTGGGTTCGGCGTGCCTTACTGGATCGGATGGGCAGCGGCGGTGGCGTGTGCGATCTACCACTACACGTTGATCAAGGACCGCGAACGCATGGCATGTTTCGTGGCCTTCAAACACAACAACTGGCTTGGCGGCGTGTTGTTTGCGGGTATCGCGGCGCAGTATGCGTTCATGCATTAAGACAGCGTCTTAGGCAAAAATTTTCTTGCGAAGCTTGCGTGGGATCAACTCCGCAGGCGAAGGGCGGCCAAAGGCGTCCGCTATGATTCGACCTCCCCGCATCGGCAAAACGTCAAGATAGCGGGCGACAGTCGCATCGGAATTTCATGCTCGACCAATTTTTCTCCCTGACCGCCAACCGCACCAACGTGCGCACCGAGTGTCTCGCCGGGTTCACCACATTCCTCACCATGTCCGCGATCCTGTTCGTGAATCCGGACATTCTCAAAGCCGCAGGCATGGATCATGGCGCGGCGTTCGTCGCCACATGTCTGGCGGCCGCGATCGGCAGCCTGCTGATGGGACTGGTCGCAAATTATCCGATTGGACAAGCGCCGGGCATGGGCATCAACGCCTTTTTCACATTCGGTCTTGTGAAAGGCATGGGGTTGTCGTGGGAAGTGGCGTTGGGCGCGGTGTTTCTGTCGGGCGTGTTGTTCGTGTTGTTCAGCCTTTTCAAGGTGCGCGAATGGTTTGTGAACGCCATTCCTGCAGGTCTTAAATTGTCGATCTCCGCTGGCGTCGGCTTGTTTGTCGCGCTGGTGGCGCTGCATCAGGCCGGTATTGTCACCGCTAACACGGATACGCTCGTTTCCATCGGCAATATCAAGTCGCCGCAAGCATTGCTCGCCATGGCCGGCTTCCTGTTGATGGTCGTGCTGGACAAGCGGGGCGTGCCGGGCGCCATTCTCATCGGCATTTTGGCGGTCACCGGCGTATCGATTGCGATGGGCATCACGCCTTATGGCGGTATTGCGTCGAGCCCTCCGTCCCTTGCCCCCACATTCCTGCACGCCGATATCAAAGGCGCACTCAACGGCGCCGTGCTCGGCGTGGTGCTGTCTTTCTTTCTGATGAGCTTGTTCGAGACGTCCGGCACGCTGATCGCAATTGCGAGCCGCGGCGGGTTTCTCGATGCCAGCGGCAAGTTGCCGCGTCTGAAACGTGCTCTGCTGGCCGATTCGCTGGCGATCAGCGCGGGTGCGCTGCTCGGGACTTCCAGCACCACGTCCTACATTGAAAGCACCTCCGGCATTGCCGCTGGCGGACGCACCGGACTGACCGCCGTGGTCATTGCCTTGCTGTTCCTGGGCAGCCTGTTCTTCGCGCCCTTGGCGGCAATGATCCCGCCGCACGCGACCGCGCCCGCATTGCTGTTCGTGGCCATCCTGATGCTCAGGAGTTTGGCTGATCTTGATTGGCAGGATCTTACGGAATCGGCGCCCGCCGTAGTCTGCGTCACGGTGATGGCCTTCACCTTTTCAATCTCGGATGGCATCGCTTTTGGCACTATCGCGTATGTTCTCCTGAAGGTGTTGTGCGGCCAGCACCGGAGCCTTGAGGCGCCCATTGTGGTCGTGGCGGCTTTGTTCATGGGGCGCTACCTGTTCCTATGAGCGTTTCGGCTCGGTCGCCAACCAGATAAATAGTGGCAACGCGATCAGCAACATCAATGGCAAAACAGTAAGCGACGTCAGCACGCCGCTGCTGTCCATCAGGCGCGCGGGCATCATCATCATCAATCCGCCCGTCACGAACTGGCTGCCATTCACCAGCGCCGATGCAATGCCTGCCTTGTCCGGCCCAACCAGCGTGCCGGCAATGCTGAAACACAGCATCGACGCGCCCGCAGCCAGCCCAAAGACAAACAGGAGCAGGGCAAGCAGTCCCACGCCGATAGCGCCGCCTCCCAGCAACACGACCAATATGCCCAACTGAAGCAGTACGCCGATAAGCAGCGGCGTTTTAGGATTGCGGCCGGCAACGCGTGCAAACAGCGGCGCGCCGAACGCCATTCCGAGCCAGCAGCACGCCGCAGCAATCCGCGCGGGATGCTGCGCAACGCCATAAGCCTCAACGAGCCGGGGCGCCCATACGACGCCCATCGCCAGCATGCTGCCAAAACTGACCGCGCCGATAAGCAAGTTGCTCAACATGCCCGGGACGTGCGTGACGCTGAACAGGTCGCGTCCCATTTGCCGCAAGAAAAGCCACGGTGCGTCGGGCCATCCGTGATTGCTGTTCCAGCCTGGTGGATCGCGCATCAACAACATCAGCACGGTAAGGCAGGCGGCGACGGCGGCCAGTGAATAGATCACGGCATGCCACGACCACGCGACAAGCGATTGCGTCAACGTAATCTGCGATAAAAACGCGGCAATCGATGCAACGAATTGCACCCAGGCAAACATGACGCCATAGCGTTCCGGCGCAAACCACACGCCGCCCACGAATCCCGCGCCAATAAATGCGAAGGACGCGCCCAGACCCAGCGGCAATTGCGCCAGCAACAGCGCGGGCAGGCTGTTTGCGCTGGCTACAAGTATTGCGCCCAAGGCCAACAACCCACACGCGAGCGGCAGCAAGCGCCGCGCGCCCACGCGATCGAGCAATGCGCCGGAAACCAACTGGCTTACGGCAAAACACCAGGTATAGGCAAAGCCGACCAGGCCGATATCGGCCATGTCCAGACCGAGACTGGACGCCATATCGCCATTGGTGATGGCATAACCCGTTTGGAAACCAAAGACCAGAACCACGAAAGAGACACTGAGCGCCCAGTTGAACCAGGGCTTGCAAGCAGATAAAACACGGGTGTGCATGAGCATGCTCCCGAGAGGATGAGAGCATGGCGATCCACCGGACATCAGGTCGCCATGCCAGAAACGCGCCAGCACGAAGCTGACGCGGCTGCAACGGCTTAACGCTGACGCGCTGGATGAGATTCCTTGACGATGATCGACAGCACACACGACACGGCGAGCAAAGCCGGCATGCTGAGCATGGCGTGCTGGAACGCCGGCAGGTCGCCTGCGGTGCCTTCGAGGAAGCGGCCCGGAAGGTTCATCAACACGCCGCCCACAATGAACATGGCGCCATTGACAACTGATGCCGATGTGCCAATCAGGCGTGGTGGCACGTTATCGCCGGCCATGGTGAATGCGAGCATGTGGCCCGCGTTGGCGAAGCCGACAATGAAGCACAGGCCCATCGCCAGGATGCCCGTAATCGGCAGGTAGATCAGTGCGAGCAGGGCGGCAAGCTGAATGATGGCGGTAATGATCACAGGGCTCTTGCGTGCCTTGATGGCGTCGGACCATTTGTTGATCAGCGGGCTGCCCGCCGCGAGGCCGAGCCACAAGCAGGCGTTTGCCATGTTTGCATCGGATTCGCTGACGCCATGCGCCATGACGAGCTTGGGCATCCAGACCACGCCCAGCGCCAGCATCACGCCGAAGGTAATCGCGCCGGCCAGCGAGATCAGCAGCACCTGACGGTTCTTGAGCACTTCGGTCATTGAACCGATGACGTCGGAGAGGAACCTGCCGGCGGTCAGTCCGCGAGTGTCCGGCGTAACGGGATTACGCACGAAGACGAGCGCCGCCAGCCACAGGAGTACGCCAAAGCCACCGAAGCCCAGCATCAGCTGACGCCACGTCATGACGGACAGGGCGGCATCGAATCCGGCAGCGCCGAAGGCAGAAGACAATGCGGCCACCAGTTGCACGAGGCCAAACATCACGCCGAACTTGGCCATGCCAAACCACACGCCGCCAACGTACCCCGCTCCGACGAAACCGGCGCACGATCCCAGCGCCAGCACGACCTGCGAGAGCAGCAATACTTCAAAGCTGTGAGCCGTGGCGAAAAGAAACACGCCTAGTCCAACCAGGAGAATGGCGGGCAACAATATTTTCCGGGATCCCAGGCGGTCGAGAAGTGCGCCGGAGAATAACTGGGCAATTGCAAAAACCCACGTATAAACCGCGGCGATCAAACCGACTTGATCGAGTCGCAGGCCAATATCGGCCTGGACGTGTGTATTAAGAATTGCGTAGCCGGTTTGAACGTTGAACAACCAGACCACGAAGACGGTAGCCAGTATCCATACCAGCCATGCATAACCGCCGCCCTGCGCCGCTACCGGCGTGGGTGTTACGGTGCTCAGGTCATTGTCGCGAGCACTCATGATTTTGATTCCAGAAAGGTGACTGCCGCTGCGTAGTGCAGCGGAAGGAAATGCGGTTACGGCCGGTCGTACACCTGGCGTCCAGCCACGTAGGTAGCGGCAATGGCGCGGTCGTCGGCCAATGTCATCTGGATGAACAACGACTCTTCGAGGCTTTCGCAATAACGCATGCGGTAATCGATAATCGGCGTCGAATGCAGATCTATCACGGCCAGATCAGCTTCAAATCCCGGGGCTATCGTGCCGATTTTGTCCGCGAGTCCCAATGCTGAAGCTGTGCCCCGGCTTGCCTGATAAAACGCATGGCCCGAGGAAAGTGCATTGCCATTCAACTGCGCGGCTTTATAGGCTTCGTTCAGCGTTTGCAAAATGGAAAAGCTGGTGCCTGCGCCTAAATCGGTTGCAATTCCGACTCGCACCGGATTTTTACGGGTCCTTGCATTTTTCATATTGAAACAACCCGATCCAAGAAAGAAGTTGGACGTGGGGCAATGGGCAATGGCGGCGCCCGTTGCGGAGAACAAATCGAGTTCTTCATCGCTCAGGTGGATACCGTGACCATAAATAGCCCGTTCCCGCAGCAAACCGTATTTATGATAAACGCTGGTATAACTGCTGCATTCCGGATAAAGCGACTTCACCCAGGCTACCTCATTGATATTCTCCGAAACATGAGACTGAATCAGCGCCGACGGTAAATCCGACGCCAACTGGGACAGCATTTCAAATTGCTCTGGCGTGGATGTGGGTGCAAAGCGCGGCGTAATCACATATTCATTGCGCCCGTTACCGTGCCATTTTTTTGCGAGTGCGGCGGATTCGTCGTAAGCGCGTTGCGGTGTATCCAGCAAAGCGCCGGGGGCATTGCGATCCATACAGATCTTGCCCGCCTGCACGCGCATGTTGTATTTGCTGGCGACTTCGAAGAAGGCATCGACGGACTGCGGATAAACCGTACAGTACACGGTGGAACTCGTTACGCCATTGCGTAGCTGCTCGCGCAAGAACACCTCGGCTACGGCGGTGGCGTGCTCTTTTTCGGAGAACTGCTGTTCCGCGATAAACGTGTAATTGTTCAGCCAGTCCAGCAGTTGCTCTCCGTAGGCGCCAATAATCTGCGTTTGCGGATAATGTACATGGCTGTCAATAAAACCGGGGATAATCAGACTGTTTTTATAATTACGAATTTGTGTGTCGGAGGAAAGCGTCCCGATTAGATCTTTTGCCGGCCCCACCGCACTAATCAAGCCGTCTTCCATGACAATAATCGCGTCCGACTCGTAGACCATGCAATCCCGCATATCCCGCTGGAACGGGTCGTCCTTGAACGTGAGCATTGCGCCGCGAATTGCTGTTTGCATCTTGAAACTCCATTTCTACACCTTCGCCAGGCAGTCAAAACGCAAATTGACTGCCGCCTCAGGCCGCGCATTGGGTAATAAGAAAATGCGCTAATCGCCCTTGGTGCAGATATTGTGCGCCGCAGCGCTTTCGCGGGTTTTGCTTTTCATCAAGTATCTTTATATCAAGATAGATCCAGTGAAGAAATCATGATCGAACGCTATGAGCGCTCAGTGCCGATCTGTTTTAATAGCGCCTTTTTCACCTTTATAGATTTCCTTCATGCCAGATCGAACCGACGGCGTTGACCGGATCGTCAGCCGCTGGCGGCGAGTCCGCCCCGACCTGGACCCGTCGAGCACTGAAGTCATCGGGCGCATTGTGCGGCTCGAATACTTCATCACGCGGCGCGTCCTGGTCGACCTCGCGCGTTACCGGCTCACCGTGGGTGAATTCGATGTGCTTGCCGCCTTGCGCCGCGTAGACGAGCCATTTGAACTATCGCCCTACCAGTTGCAGAGCATGGTGCTGATTTCATCGGGCGGATTGACGAACCGGATAGACCGGCTGGAAAAAGCCGGCTTGGTCACGCGCCATCCCGATCCCGCGGATCGGCGCGGTGTCATTGTGCGGCTGACCGAAAAGGGCCTGGAAGTGGTCGACGACGCCACGGAGCATCATCTGAGCGCCGAGGCAGAATTACTTAAACCGCTCGACGCAGTCGAACGTCAGCAACTAGCCGGATTGTTGCGTAAGCTTTTGAGCCGGCACGAGAGTTAGGCGCGCAGGAGCGGGGCGCTCCAGCGCCTTGTTCAAAAAACGTCAAGCGTTGCCAAGTTCAGCGCCCATCTCTTTAGCCCGTGCATTGGCGGCCAGCGCGCCGCGAACGATCGCATCCTTCACGCCCTGGGCGTCGAAGGAAGCCAGCGCTGCTGCTGTCGTGCCGCCTTTGGACGTTACGCGTTCGCGCAGCACGCCGGGCTGTTCACCCGATTGCGCCGCCAGCTGCGCCGCGCCAGTGAACGTGGCTATGGCAAGCGCGCGTCCTTGCTCTTCGTCCATGCCGAGCTGGCGCGCAGCTTCCTGCATGGCTTCGATGAAATAAAACACGTACGCCGGGCCACTGCCCGAAATGGCGGTGACGGCGTCGATCTTCGCTTCGTCCTCGAACCACACGGTCTCGCCAACCGCTTCCAGCACTTTCGACGCCAGCGCCTTCGCCGTATTGTCCACGCCGGGCAGCGCGGCGAGGCCTGTCACGCCCATGCCGATCAATGCGGGCGTGTTCGGCATTGTTCGCACGATTTGCGTGTAGCCGCCGAGCCAGCGCGAGAGATCGGCGGCGCGAATGCCGGCAGCAATGCTGATCACCAGTTGCTTCGACAACACCGGCTGCAACGCACCGGCCACGTCCTTCAAGACCTGCGGTTTGACCGCGAGCAGGATGGCGTCGTAACCGCCGAGCGTGGAATCGATCGATGCTCCTGTCGGCGCGCCGAACTCCTTTTCCACGCGTGTGCGCGCTTCTTCGCCCGGATCGACCACATAGAGATCCGCCGCCGCCACGCCGCGCTTGATCAAGCCGCCGATCAGCGCCGACGCCATGTTGCCGCCACCAATAAACGCAATTTTCATAGTGAGTTCGGTAAGGGTTTAGTGAGAGTAATCACGCGCGCCGAAAATCGCGGTGCCGACGCGAACCATGGTCGCACCTTCCAGGATCGCCGCTTCAATATCCGCCGACATGCCCATGGAAAGCGTATCGAGTTCGAGTCCGTCCGCGCGCAAGCTGTCCATGAGTTCGCGCAAGCGCCGGTGCGGCATGCGTTGTTCATCGAGCGATCCGGCGGGTTCGGGAATCGCCATCAGGCCGCGCAGCTTCAGATTGGGCAGCGCGGCGATTGCGTGCGCGAGCGCCAAGGCATCGCCCGGCGTCACGCCGCTTTTGGATTCCTCGCCGCTGACGTTCACTTGCAGGCAGACGTTGAGCGCCGGCATGCCGGCCGGGCGCTGCGCCGACAAGCGTTCGGCGATCTTCAACCGGTCGACCGAATGGACCCAGTCAAAATGTTCGGCGACCACCTTCGTTTTGTTCGACTGCAACGGGCCGATGAAATGCCACTGGATCTCGTGGCGCAAATCGGCCAGTTCGGCGATTTTTGCGACAGATTCCTGCACGTAGTTCTCGCCGAACGCACGTTGCCCCGCGTTGAAAGCGGCGCGGACATCGTCAGCAGGAAATGTCTTCGATACCGCCAGCAACGCCACCGGGGAAGGATCGCGCGAAGCAGCGGCAGCCGCTTTCGCAATGCGCTGGCGGACTTCGTCGAGATGACGGGCTATGTGTGAGGGCATGGGATCGGACGCCGCAATGAAGGAAGGCAGAGGTCCGATTATACGGACGCGGCGCGGCTGCAAGGCACGCGCCGGCGAGCGTTAGCCATACAGCAGATGTTCTACGAGCTGAATCCAGTGGACCACGGGCGTCGACGTGCCGCTTTGCAAATGCGCGATGCACCCCACGTTCGCCGACAGGATCATCTGCGGTTCCAGCTTTTCGAGCTTGTCGAGTTTCTGGTCGCGCAACGTGTACGATAGTTTTGGCTGCAGCACCGAATACGTTCCGGCTGAACCGCAACACAAGTGGTTATCGGCGGGAAGGTGGACTTCCATGCCGAGCGCCGTCAGCAGATTTTCCACGCGCCCGCGAATCTGCTGGCCGTGCTGTAGCGTGCACGGCGGATGAAATGCCACGGTGTGGACGGCGCGCCGCCGCACCATTGCACTCAGTTCGTCCTCGAATTGCGGCAGGATTTCGGCGAGATCGCGCGTCAGGTCCACAATCCGCGCGGCTTTCTCAGCGTACGCCGGATCGTTGCGCAGCAGATGCGCATATTCCTTCACGGTCGCGCCGCAACCGGAAGCGTTCATCACGATCGCCTCAACGCCGGCTTCAACGTATGGCCACCATGCGTCGATGTTGTTGCGCACGTCGTCCAGCGCATTCTCGTTATAACCAAGATGCAGGCGGATCGCGCCGCAGCATCCCGCGTCCGGCGCAATCAGGATCTGGATGCCCAATGCGTCGAAGACACGCGCTGTCGCCGTATTTACGTTCGGCATCATGGCGGGCTGGACGCAACCCGCGAGCATCAGCATCTTGCGCTCATGGATGCTGGTCGGCATGGCGAGCGGCCGCTGCGGGACAGGCACTTTCGTGCGCAAGGTCTTCGGCAAGAGCGGCCGGAATTGCTGCCCGAGCTTCATGGCAGGCGTAAAGAGCTTGCTGTTCGGCAGGAAATTCGCCAGCAGTTTGCGCTGCACGCGCTGGCCGAACGGCCGCTCGACTTTCTCCTCCACGATCTTCCTGCCAATCTCGACCAGCCTTCCATATTGCACGCCCGAAGGGCACGTGGTTTCGCAATTGCGGCACGTGAGGCAGCGGTCCAGATGAAGCTGCGTGCTGCGCGTGACGGGCGCGCCTTCCATCATTTGCTTCATCAGGTAGATGCGGCCGCGCGGGCCATCGAGTTCATCGCCGAGAATCTGGTAGGTCGGACAGGTCGCCGTGCAGAATCCGCAATGCACGCACTTGCGCAGGATGGCTTCGGCTTCGTCGCCGTCGGCCGTATTGCGCAGGAAATCGGCGAGATTGGTTTGCATTGCGTAGGTCGGTGAGCTTAGAAATCGGGGTAAAGGCGGCCGCGATTGAAGATGCGCGCGGGATCGAATGCAGCTTTGAGGCCGCGGTGGATTTTCATCATGGGCGCGGTAAGCGGCGTGAAGACGCCGGCATTGCGGTCGTATAACGCGCCCGAGCGAAAGATCGTCGCATGGCCGCCTGCCTGCTTCGCGCTGATGCGCACGGTCTGCGCGTCGGTGTCGGTGATCCACCAGCGTTGCGCACCGCCCCATTCCATCAGATGCGGGCCGGCGAGATGCATGGGTTCGGCAATCGATGGCAACGACATTCGCCACAAAGCCGATTTCGGCGGCAGCACCGTGAAAAACGGATCGGACTGTTCGCGCAGGCCGCACCAGAAACGATCGGCTTCGACGGCATCGACCACTTCGCCGCCGAGCGCGGTGCGCGCCGATTTCACCGCCGCTTCCGCTCCGCCCAGCCGCAACGCAAGCGTGTGGTCGCGCCACGCACTGCCGGTCAGCGGCAACGGATGGCCGCCCCATTCGTTGAGCTTGCGCACGGCGTCGGTGTCGTTCATTTCGAACTTGAGCGTGATTTCGGCGACGGGTTTCGGCAGCACTTTCACCGATACCTCCAGGATCATCCCGAGCGTTCCGAGCGACCCGGCGAGCAACCGCGAGACGTCGTAGCCGGCAACGTTCTTCACGACCTGTCCGCCGAAATGCAGCACATGCCCCTGGCCGTTCATTACCACGGCGCCCAGCAGGAAATCACGCGGCGCACCCGTTGCCGCACGCCGCGGCCCGGCGAGTCCGGCGGCAATGCAGCCCCCGATGGTTGCATCGTGGCCAAAATGCGGCGGTTCGAACGGCAGCATCTGGTTGCATTCGTCGAGCCGCGCTTCGATTTCACGCAGCGGCGTGCCGGCCTTCGCGGTGATCACGAGTTCGGCCGGATCATGTTCAATAATCCCGCTGTGGGCGCGTGTATCGATTATTTCGCCTTGCAGCGCTTGCCCGTACCAGTCCTTCGTTCCGCCGCCGCGAATCCGCAACGGCGTGTTGCTCGCGGTCGCGGCGCGCACGCGCTCGGACCAGCTCGCGACAATGTCTTCCTCGATCATGATGTCCCGCGTGTGATGGCTTGCCATAGGGTTGGCCGCATGGGTTGGCCGTATGGCTCGTTTTGTGGTGCCCAAGGTCAGTGTATCGGCGCGTGCTGGTAAGGCCACTCGTATAAACGTGGATATGTTTTCCGCCTCGAAACGCCCGCCGCCGCTGGAAGCGGATGTTTAGACACGGCCCATAAACACGTTGCCTAAAAACGCGGGAGTTCGGGATGCGGCAGCAAACCACTGCGTATGTGCATTTTTCCGTACTCGGCGCAGCGCGCGCGCGTGGGAATGCCTTTGTCCGGATTGAGCAGGCCCGGGGGATCGAAGGCGCGTTTGATCGCATGGAACGTGTCGCGTTCTTCCGGCGAAAACTGCACGCACATGGAATTGATCTTCTCGATTCCCACGCCGTGCTCGCCCGTCACCGTTCCACCCAGTTCTACGCACGCTTCCAGAATGTCCGATCCAAACGCTTCGGCGCGGTGCCATTCGTCGAGATCGTTGCCATTGAAGAGAATCAGCGGATGCATGTTGCCGTCGCCGGCGTGGAACACGTTCATGCATCGCAGCGCGTATTTGACTTCCATTTCTTCGATACGCGCAAGCAACGGCCCGATCTGGCGGCGCGGCACGGTGCCGTCCATGCAGTAGTAATCCGGCGAGATACGCCCGGCCGCCGGAAACGCATTCTTGCGGCCCGACCAGAATTTCAGCCGCTCGGCTTCGGAGCGTGAAATCTGGATGCGATTCGCGCCGAACTCGCGCAACACCGCCGTCATGCGGACGATCTCCTCCGACACTTCGTCTTGCGTGCCATCGGATTCGCACAGCAGGATCGCCTTGGCTTCGAGGTCGTAACCCGCCTTGACAAACTCTTCCACGGCGCGCGTCGCGGGTTTGTCCATCATTTCGAGGCCCGCCGGAATGATGCCCGCCGCGATGATCGCCGCGACCGCGTTGCCGCCCTTCACCACGTCGTCAAAACTCGCCATGATGACCTGCGCCGTCTGCGGCTTTGGAATCAGCTTGACGGTGATCTCGGTGACGATCGCGAACATGCCTTCGCTGCCAATCAGTACCGCGAGCAGGTCGAGTCCGGGTGCGTCCAGCCCGAGCGAACCGAATTCCAGAATGTCGCCTTCCATCGACACAGCCCGCACCCGCATCACGTTGTGACACGTCAGGCCATATTTGAGGCAATGCACGCCGCCGGAATTTTCGCTGACGTTGCCGCCGATCGTGCACGCAATCTGCGACGAAGGATCGGGCGCGTAGTAAAGGCCATAGGGCGCGGCGGCTTCGGAAATGGCGAGGTTGCGCACGCCCGGCTGTACGGTCGCGGTGCGTGCGTACGGGTCCACTTCCATGATCTTGCGAAAGCGCGCAAGGGAAACCACGATGCCATGCCGAATCGGCATGGCGCCGCCGGACAAGCCCGTACCGGCGCCGCGCGGCACGATGGGCACGTCGAGCCGCGCGCAAATCTGCACAACGCGCTGAACCTGTGCTTCTGTTTCCGGCAATGCAACGGCGAGGGGCAATCGTCTATAGGCGGCGAGCCCGTCGCATTCATACGCGGCCGTGTCTTCCTCGCGATACAGCAGGCAATGCGTCGGCAATACGGCCATCAGCGCCTGGACCACTTCGCGCTGACGTTGCGCGAGCACTTCCGGCGAAAGCTCGGCGGGTGCGTTCATGTTTCCTCCCCGGCGGTGTGTGCTTTGGAGCATTTCCAACAGCAGAGCGCCTGATCTTGCACCTCGGCGTCCCCGCCGTCGATTGGGCTAATTACGGGGACGGACCGCGTTTTCCCTAAGGTTCTCAGGGTATCGATCAAGCGTCGAACGCGAAGATCTTGCCCGGATTCATCAGGTTGTTGGGATCGAGCGCGTGTTTGAGCGAGCGCATCACGCTGATGGCGTCCTCGCCGTGTTCCTCGATCATGAACTGCATCTTGTGCAGCCCCACGCCGTGCTCGCCCGTACACGTCCCACCCATGCGAAGCGCGCGCTGCACGATCCGATGGTTGATGCGTTCCGCTTCTTCCAGCTCTTCCGGCCTGGCGGGATCGAGCAGCATGGCGACATGGAAATTGCCGTCGCCGACATGGCCGACAATCGGGCAGGGCAGCGTGCTCGCCTTCAAGTCCTGTTCCGTTTCGATCACGCATTCGGCCAGGCGCGAAATCGGCACGCACACGTCGGTCGTCACGGCGCGGCAGCCCGGTTTCAGTTGCAGCATCGCGAAGTAGGCGTTGTGACGCGCGTTCCAAAGACGGCTGCGATCTTCCGGGCGCGTCGCCCACTCGAAATCCGTGCCGTGGTTTTCCGCGATGATTCCCTGCACCGTTTCAGCCTGCTCCTGCACGCTGTTTTCCGTGCCGTGGAATTCGAAGAACAGCATCGGTGATTCGCGGAAATTCATGTTCGAGTGGCGGTTGATCGAGCGGACGGCAAGCGAATCCAGGAATTCGACGCGCGCCACCGGCACGCCCATCTGAATGGTTTCGATGGTCGCGCGCACGGCGTCGGCCATCGACGGAAACGCGCACACGGCCGCCGACACGGCCTCCGGTTGCGGATAAAGCCGCACGGTGATTTCGACGATCACGCCGAGCGTGCCTTCCGAGCCCACGAACAAGCGCGTCAAGTCGTATCCCGCCGACGATTTGCGCGCTCGCGTGCCGGTCTTGATGACGCGTCCGTCGGCCAGCACAACGGTCAGCCCGAGCACGTTTTCGCGCATGGTTCCGTAGCGCACGGCGTTCGTGCCCGACGCGCGGGTCGCCGACATTCCGCCGATGCTCGCGTCGGCGCCCGGATCGATTGGGAAGAACAGGCCAGTGTCCTTCAACGCCTCGTTCAACTGCTTGCGCGAAATGCCGGGCTGGACGGTGACAGTGAGGTCTTCGGCGTCTATCGATAAAACCCGGTTGAGGCCGGACATATCGATGGACACGCCGCCTTGCACGGCCAGCAGATGACCTTCCAGCGACGAACCGTTGCCGTAGGGGATCACCGGCACGTTATGTTCGGCGCAGAGCTTCACCACCGCCTGGACATCTTCCGTGCTGGTCACGAACACAACCGCGTCGGGCAATTGCGGATCGAACGGCGATTCGTCGCGTCCGTGATGCTCGCGCACGGCGGTCGTGGTCGAGACGCGCTCGCCAAAAGCGGTTTTGAGCGCATCGAGCAAGGCGGCGGGAAAGGCACGGCGGACGGCAATAGGCGGGACGGGATGGTTCACGGCATGTCTCCGGACATCTTTATGGCGGACGTTGGGATGCACGAAATCCGGCGCTGGCATGCGGGATTCATGCGTTTTATGCGTCTATTTTACGCCGATACCCCAAGTCCAGCCGACGCCCGCCCAATGCCATAATGAACGCGGACGCTGACCGGCGTTCGCGTGCAACCTGGAGAACATCATGGGCAATCGCCTGAGCAAGATCGCCACGCGCACCGGCGACGACGGCACCACCGGTCTGGGCGACGGCAGCCGCGTGCAGAAAGACGACGCGCGCATTGCAGCAATCGGCGACGTGGATGAACTGAATTCGCAGATCGGCGTGCTGCTGTGCGAAAAGCTTCCAGACGATGTCCGCGCCGCACTGGTCGACATCCAGCACGATCTTTTCGACCTTGGCGGCGAGCTCTGCATTCCCGGCCATTCCATGATTGAAGAGGCGCATCTTGCGCGTATCGATACATGGATTGGCGAGTACAACGCCAACCTGCCGGCGCTGAAGGAGTTCATTTTGCCGGGCGGGTCGCGCGCGGCAGCGCTTGCCCACGTTGGCCGGACGATCTGCCGGCGCGCGGAACGTTCGATCGTGGCGCTTGGCCGCGTCGACAGGATCAATGCCGAGCCGCGGAAATATGTGAACCGGTTATCGGATCTGCTGTTCGTGCTGGCGCGCGTGCTGAACCGCGCGGATGGCGGATCGGACGTGTTGTGGAATCACGAGCGCAAGCTCTGAAGTAAAAAGGCTGCGAGCCTGTCTTCGCAGCCTTCCTCGTTTTCAGTTGCCGTTCCCACGTGCCACACGGCGCTGCTTCACGGCGGCGGCCAAGCCTTCCAGCACGCCCAGGCTGTCTTCCCAACTGATGCACGCGTCGGTCACGCTCTGGCCGTACGTCAACTCGCAACCTTCCTTCAGGTCCTGACGTCCTGCAACCAGGTTCGATTCCACCATCACGCCGACAATCCGCTCGTCGCCGCCGGCAATCTGCTTGCCAATGTCGGCGCAAACCGGGATCTGGTTCTCATGCTTCTTCGAACTGTTGGCGTGGCTTGCGTCGATCATCAGGCGGGCCGCCAATCCTGCCTTGCCGATATCACTGCATGCCGCGTTGACGCTTTCGGCATCGTAGTTTGGCGCCTTGCCGCCACGCAGGATGATGTGGCAATCCTCGTTGCCAGCCGTCGACACAATCGCCGAGTGGCCGCCCTTCGTTACCGAGAGGAAATGATGCGGCTGCGACGCGGCCTTGATGGCGTCCACGGCGATCTTCACGTTGCCGTCCGTGCCGTTCTTGAAGCCAACCGGACACGACAGCCCCGAAGCCAGTTCGCGATGCACTTGCGATTCCGTCGTCCGCGCGCCGATTGCGCCCCACGAAATCAGGTCCGCGATGTACTGCGGGCTGATCATGTCGAGGTATTCGGTGCCGGCCGGAAGACCCAGTTCGTTGATGTGCAGCAGCAATTCGCGGGCGGTGCGCAGACCGTCGTTGATCTTGAAGCTGTTGTCCATGTACGGGTCGTTGATCAGGCCTTTCCAGCCGACCGTTGTTCGCGGTTTCTCGAAATACACCCGCATCACTATCTCGAGCTCGCCCGCGAAGCGCTTGCGCTGTTCGACCAGCCGGCCCGCGTATTCGATGGCTGCCTTCGTGTCGTGGATCGAGCACGGCCCGATGATCACGATCAGCCGGTCTTCCATGCCGTGCAGGATGCGATGCATCGACTGGCGCGAGTTGTAGATGAGATTCGAAACGGGCTCGGCGCAGGCGAACTCGCGGATCAGGTGAGCGGGGGGCGTCAGTTCTTTCAATTCGCGGATTCGGACATCGTCGGTGTTGTGCGGGGGCATGCTGGTTCTCCAGGAACTCGGTTTAGTGCTGTATTCGAAGTGATGAAACAAAAAGGCATAAAAAAAACCGCCAGACTCGGCTGGCGGTTTTTCGGGAAACTTGGGTTCAGCACAAACGACTCACCCCTCTCGATCCGCCAGCGGCTTGAGATACCAAAAGAAGTAAAAATAAAACTTGGCGGACATGAGGTTTGTGTCGTTTGGTAAAAATTGAACGTCTGGCTTTATAACCTTAAACCTGCCCGGCTGGCAAGTTGCACGGTATCAAAATGCGGACAATCCGCGTCATGAAGGCCATTTCCGCACGAATTGCGTGAATCTCGTGCGGATTTCCCGCATGCCGCGCTCACTTCCAACGTGTGGCGCGGCGCGCGAAAAGTCGCGAAATACATCAAACCGTGCCGCCCACCGTCATTTTCTCGATGCGCAGTGTCGGCTGGCCAACCCCGACCGGCACACTCTGACCTTCCTTGCCGCACACGCCCACGCCGCCGTCCAGCGCCATGTCGTTGCCGATCATGGTCACGTACTTGAGCGACTCTGGGCCACTGCCGATCAGCGTCGCGCCCTTGACCGGATACGTGATTTTGCCGTTTTCGATCATGTACGCTTCCGACGCCGAAAACACGAATTTGCCGTTGGTGATGTCGACCTGGCCGCCGCCGAAATTCACCGCGTACAAACCGTTTTTCACCGACGCCAGAATCTCGCCCGGGTCTTTATCGCCGTTGAGCATGTACGTGTTGGTCATGCGCGGCATGGGGAGCGCCGCATACGACTCGCGCCGCGCGTTGCCCGTGACCGGCATTTTCATCAGGCGCGCGTTGAGCGAATCCTGGATGTAGCCCTTCAGGATGCCGTCTTCAATCAGTGTGGTGCACTGCGTGGGATTGCCTTCGTCGTCTATATTGAGCGACCCGCGGCGGTTGGGGATCGTGCCGTCATCGACGACCGTGACGCCTTTTGCCGCCACCCGCTCGCCAATACGACCCGCAAACGCCGACGACCCCTTGCGATTGAAATCGCCCTCGAGTCCGTGGCCAATCGCTTCGTGCAGCAGCACGCCGGGCCAGCCCGGCCCGAGAACGACGGTCATGGCGCCAGCGGGCGCTGGTCGTGCGTCGAGATTCACGAGCGCCGCATGCACGGCCTGATCAACGTAGGTGGACAGGATTTCGTCGGTGAAATAGCCGTAGTCGTATCGTCCGCCGCCACCGCCGCTGCCAATCTCGCGGCGTCCGTCCTTCTCCGCGATCACCGTCACGGAAACGCGCACGAGCGGACGGATATCCGCTGCCAGCGCGCCGTCGCTGCGCGCGACCAGCACCACGTCGTATTCGCCCGCGAGACCGGCCATTACCTGGACAATGCGCGGGTCACGGCCGCGCGCCATCTGCTCCACGCGTTCCAGCAATTTCACCTTGGCGGTGGCGTCGAGGGAAGAAAGCGGATCGGAGGGCAAATACAGGTCGCGGCCAAACACGCCAGTCAGCGAACTTGCCGACTTGACCTTGTGCTTGCCGCCGCCCGCTTTCGCAATCGCGCGCGTGGCGACGGCCGCCTGGCGGATGGATTCCGCCGATAAATCGTCCGAATACGCGAACGCCGTCCGGTCGCCCGACACGGCGCGCACGCCCACACCCTGATCGATGCTGAAACTGCCCGATTTGACGATGCCTTCCTCCAGGCTCCACGCTTCGCTGCGCGTGGACTGGAAATAGAGATCCGCGTAGTCGACGCGGTGCGTAAAGATCTCCGCCAGCGTGCGGGTAATCGTGGATTCGTCGAGGCCATAAGGCGTCAGAAGAATCTCTTTCGCAGTGGCGAGATTTCGGATGCCGGGTTCGATGATGTTCATTCGTTGCCTGTGGCGAAGTCTGTTGAGATTAAAAGCATTCTAACGTCGGAGTATTTATGCCACACCCTGGCCAAATGGAGGGGTACTCCGGAAAAAACAAGCCAACCAAACAAGCTAGCCCTGTAATCAATCACCGGCTTAGCCCAGCACTCGGTGGCGAAAGGCCGGCAGGCTCTGCCGGACGGATGCAATGCGCGCTTTATCGATGTTTCCGGCAGCCACGCCGGGACCTTCTTCGACCACAGCCACAATCTCGCCCCAAGGGTCGATCAGCATGCTGTGGCCCCACGTCCGGCGGCCGTTCTCGTGCTTTCCGCCTTGCGCGGCGGCGAGCACGTAGCACTGGTTTTCGACCGCGCGCGCCTTGAGCAGGGTTTCCCAGTGCGCCTCGCCGGTTGTGTACGTGAATGCGGACGGCACGACCATCAACGCGCAATCGCCCATTTTTCTGTATAGCTCGGGAAAGCGCAGGTCGTAGCACACGGACAATCCGACCTGTCCGAATGGCGCTTCAAACGTACGCACTTCATTGCCCGGGCAAATGGTGCGGGCTTCGTCGAAGGATTCCGTGCCCTTTTCAAAATTGAACAGATGAATCTTGTCGTAGCGTGCGACCTGCTTGCCGGTGGGATCGAAGACGAGGGTGGTATTCAGCACGCGCTCGGCTTCCTGCGACTCCAGCGGCAAAGTCCCGCCAATCACCCACACTCTATGTTCGTGTGCCGCGTCCGATAAAAACTGCTGGATCGGCCCATGCCCCGGCGTTTCGCGAATCGCGAGCTTGTCCGTGTCCTTGAAACCCATGAAGCAGAAGTACTCCGGCAGCAGCACGAGTTGCGCACCATCGCGCGCCGCCTCGGCGATCAGCCGTCCCGCTTCGGCAATATTGCGCTCGCGATCAGGCGCGCTGACCATTTGCAGCGCGGCGACGCGGAAGGAGTCTGGAGTGCTTTCGCTTGATCTTTCGCTCATGTCAGCCTTCGTGTCGGCCTTCCAAAAAGGGGCGCGATGAATGATCGGCGTTGCTGGCCCACGGCCTCTGAAACGAAATGAATCCGCTCAATTTGCCACGGCTGCAGCGGGAGTTTCGATCTTACCCTGATCGCCTTTGACCCGCTGAATGACGGGTTTCGACCACGGGCCGGTAATGGAATAGTCGATGGTGAACGCCTTGCCAATCGACTTCGACAACACCAGGTCCCCCGCCAGCGTGGCGAGGCCAAGCAGCGGATTGATCACGGCCGCGCCTATCGCCACGGCGCCCGCGCTGATTGTCGGGACAACCTTTGCGTGCATGTCCTGTGTTTGCTTCGGCAAATCGACGAGGCCCGTCAGTTCGACACGCGCCGGCGCCGTGATCATCTTCAAATCGTTCGTGCGCGCGATGCCATCCTGCACGGTTCCCGTCCCTGTGATCTTCTCGAAGGGCAATCCCTTGCCGACGACATCCTGGAAATTCAGCGTGAGAAAGTGCGCGAGACTTTGCAGGCTGAATACGCCGAGCCATTTCGCGGCCGCCGCGTTCTTGACCTTCAGGATCTGGCCATGTTCCAGGTCGACGGCGACTTTTCCGTTGAGCGTAGGCATATCGATCGCGGCAGGGCTGCCGTCCCAGCCGAGTTGGCCCGAGACCGTTCCCTTGCCGTTCTTCACGGTCTGCGGCAAGCCCATGCGCTCGACAAGCGAGCCGGCATCGAGAATATCCAGCTTGAAATCGACTGCGGTGCGACGCGGGCCGTCGTCGTCGGTATCGGTTTGGGTTTGAGCAGGCGATGCGCCCGGGTTCGCGATCGTGCGCCAGTTGGCCGTGGCGGAAAGCTTCGCGTCCGGGTTCGTGAGGTCGAGCTTGTCCAGATGCCAGACCGGCACGCCGTCTTCCACGTCGTTGCGCGCGTTGACTTCCAGGCGTCCAAGCGTCCGCTCACGCACCACCAGTTCGTTCACGATCAAGTCGATGGACGGCATGTTGTTCGGCGGCGGCTTGCGGATCATTTGCCCGACCAGGTCGTTCTCGGTCTTGTTGGGAATCACCACCTTGGCAAAACGCGCCTGCAACGCGCCGGGACTTTCGCGGGTCGCGCCCGGCATCCATTCGACATACCCGGACACCTGATTGGAAGCAATGTTCGCCTGCCATTTCCGGTCGTCCGCGCCAGCGCCGCGCGTGGCGCCCACGGCGACGTTTTCCCAGCGCCGCGCAAGCAGCTTGAGCGTGGCGAAATGCAATGCCACGCGGTCGGGCAGGAACTCCTTCGCGATCGCGGCCGGCGTCTTTCCGCCGGGTAACTGCGCGGGTTGCTGAACTGGTTGCTTAATTGCTTGCGGTGCTGGCATGGGACCCAGATCGGCAATGGTCTTGCGCCAAGCGTCGGCGTCGAGTTCGTCCAGATCGACCGCTGCGGTCACGCCCTCGGCGGGAAGATCCGCAGGCTTGTTCACTCCGATGGCGCCTCGCTCCACGACCGGCGCCGCTTTGCCTTCGCGCCTGAGCAGGTAGTGCGCGTTGATTGGCCCGAGCGTCAGCTTCGCGTCGTGTTCCTGCTGCGATCCGGCAACGGGCGCAAAGGTGAACGTGAATGGCATCGGCGTGCCTTGAGCCTTGTTGAACGGCGCGGGGAAGTCCAGGCCAAGGCCGGTCAGATCGGACTGTGCCTCCACGCGCGGCAACGCGTTTTTCACGCCGCGCACGTGCAGGTCGTAGGGCGCGGTGCCGCTGAGATGTTTCAGGAGCGCGACCGTCTGCGCCTGATTGCGCAAATTGAGGCTCTGGGCCGCGTCCGCGCCAATGCGGCCGGTGACGTCGAACGCGTAGCTTCCGTCGGGTTTCACGCCGCCCGTGCCGCGTACGTCGCCGCCAAGGAACTTGCCCGTGATGCCATCGAGAGAAGCCGTCTTTTCACCGAAACTCGCGCGCCCCTTGAGATTCGATAAAGGCGGAAACGCCGCATATTCGAGATCGTTTCCAGTGAACGTGAGCGAGCCTTTGTAGCCCACGCGCTGGCGCTGGCCGGGCGGCGGAGCGACACGTGGAATCAGCAGTTGCAACGCGAGCGTGGCGTCGCCGGTTGCGCGAATTTTTGTTGCGACATGCTGCGAAAGCGAACCGAGCGAACTGTCTTCCACGTAGCGCAGCATGTCGGTGATCGGGCCATGCGCGTCGGCGTCGATCACGAGTTTCGATTCGCGATTGCCCAGGTCTTCAATGCGTCCGGTCGTCTTGCGCACGCCGACGCCGAGATAATGACCGCGCGTGATATCGAAGCCGAGCTTGTTTTCGGCCAGATGAAATGTCCCGTCTATGCCATCGAAAGCCGGCCATTGATTCGGCGTGCCGTTCGCCATGGTCCGCGGCGGGAAGGGCGTGGGCTCGAACTTGCCGCCGCTGAAAGGCGCGACGATACGGAACTTGCCGGCATCGGGGAAACGGGAATAGGGGAATTTCGTCAGGTCGCCGTGAATCTCGATGGTGCCATTGCGCGAAACGCCTGCCTGCAACGCGTGCCCGAGATAAACCCGTACCTTCTCGCTGATGCTGGTCGGCAGATAGTTGATCAAACGCGTCACGTTCAGATATTCGGCGGTCGCCTTCAGATCGAGCGAACCGCGTCCTTCGCCTTCGTTCCGGTAGTCGGCTGTGGCGCGGGCTTCCGCATCGGCGTTCTTCACGTGCAGGTCGGCAACGTGCGCCGTGATCGCCTTGTGCGGCTTGCCCGGCGCGGCGGCGACGGTCCAGGTCACATGGCCGTCGATCTGGTCCAGAACCAGGCGCGGGTTATCGAAGACGCCGGGAAGGGTGATCGCGGTGTTCTTTGTATCGATGACCGCGCTGCCGTGGTCCTGATCCGCGTCGATTCTTCCCCACAGGTTTTCCACGCCAGGAATCCCGGCGCGCGGATGGTTGTTCACCGTCAGGCCGGGCGGCGGTTCCTGCGCGAGCACGCTCACGCCGTGAAGGTCGCCCTTGATGGTGTATCGCGTGGGCGGCTCCGTGCCTTTCTCGCGCTGCTCCTGCGCTTGAGCCGCCGTAGTGGGCGCGGGACGTTCGGTTTCCAGCGCGTAGTTGGCGATCTGGCCACGCGGATCGAAGCGGATCAGATCGTTCTGCACTTTCGCGGGCAACGGCAGCGCGCGCATGAATTCGCCGAGAATGCCGAGATCCACGAAGTCGCCCGATACGCCGAACTTCTGCCCGAGATTCACGGTTGCCACGCGATATTTGCCGGTCAGCGTATGCATGGCGAGCAGCCGCGACACAGGCGTGCCGTCGGGCATGGGCTTCTGTCCGAGTTCCGCCTGGAGGTTGGCGAGGTGCAGCGTGTACTCGTGGTCCTCGAGCGCCAGATCCCAGTTGAATTTGGCGATGGGCATGTCCAGGCGCGGCTGCGTTGGGCGGACCCGCAGCGCGATATCCGAGCCGGTCAGGTCGCCGCCCGCCGTCTTTAGCTTGCCGCCGGCGAAGTCGAGCCAGATGCGGTTGTCGAAGCGTCCGCTGTAGGTTGCAAACGGCATCTTCACGTAGCGCGCGAGCATGGGCAGGTCGACCGGTCCCGTCGACAGATAAGCGTCTCCGGTCCAGTTCTCCGGACGGCCCGCCACGCTGAACAGCGTGTGGCGGAAATCCGCGCGGAAATCGAGCGGGCCGTGCAGCACGTCGCCGTCCGGCGGTGCTTGCAGTGCAAGCCGGTGACGCTGGCCGTCGGTGAGAATGGCGAGCTTGATGCGCTTGAGCGCGAGTTCCGGCGCGCCGAGTTGCGCGTCGTGCCACCGCAGCGTGCCGTTACGCAGCACGATGGCTTGCTGGCTCAGGAGCCAGGTCATGAACGTATTGTTGCCGGTGCGCTTCGACGGAATCTGCACGCCGGCCACGCTGAACGTGCCGTCTTTATTGCGCGCGATGATGACGTCGGGTCCATCGACGCTCAGGTTGGACAACACCGGAATGGGCCCGAGCAGCGAGCGCCACGCCAGCGTCGCGCTCGCGTGCGGGACAGCGAGGCCGGGCGAACCATCGGCTGCGTCAATACGCAGGTTGTCGATATCGAATGAAGGCTGCAGTCCGGACCATCTCGCCGTGATGCGCCCGAGACGCAATTGCGCGTGAATTTTCGCCGATACCATCTGTTCGATGCGCGGCCTGAACGCATCGATTTCGGGCAGCACGGCGTAACGCAGGACGAGGTAGATGCCGGCGACCGCGAAATACACCACGGCAACGGCCACCAGAAGGACTTTGAGCGCCCGCGCCAAAACGCGCTCGACTCGACCGCCAAGCTTCATTGGTACAGCTTCGGGCAGGTCGGCAAATTCCTTTTGGTCGGACATGCGGCGGTGGGTCGGCGATATGGTAGGTTTTCGAGATTTGACGTGGAAATGTAACACAGCGCGCAGTTCAAAAAACTGCGGGGAGACGCTACCATGCGCCCGCCAAGCCGCGCCGGATGGACCTTTCCCCTTTCGCGCACTTTGTCACAAAAGCCCCGGCGGACTGCCGGACACGTTTTACGAGCAATGACTGAGCCCGACCTTTCATGACCGACGCCGATCCGCCGAATGTGCTGCTGAGCACCAGCGCTTCCAACTACGCGGCGCGCTTGTACGCCGCGCGTCCCGAACTTCCGGTGCAGGTGGCGAAATGGTCGCAGGCGCCGGTTCGCCGCGCGTGGATCGAGGAGCGCCTGGACGCGTTGTGCGACGTTTGCGTTGGCGGCGCCCGGTTCGACGAAGCCAGGCTCAAGACCGCATTGCGCAAGCTCCGGGGCGAAGTTTTCTGCACGGTGATGGAACGCGATCTGGCTGGTCTCGCCGATGTAGCCGAAGTCACCGGCGCCATGACCGATCTTGCCGAGTTGACGATTCAGCGGGCGCTGGCGGTGTTGTCGGCGGATCTGGAAACGACGTTCGGCGAGCCGCGCGGGCCCGATGGACAACGCCTGACGCTCGGCGTGGTGGGCATGGGAAAACTCGGTGGACGTGAGTTGAACGTGTCGTCGGATATCGACTTGATCTTTGTCTACGAAGACGATGGCGAAACGATGGGCGGCGAGCGCGCGGCTTTATCGACGCAGGAGTATTTCACGCGGCTCGGGCGCAAGCTGATCGGCGCGCTGGCCGAGGTGACGGAGGACGGTTACGTCTTTCGCGTCGACATGCGCCTGCGTCCAAACGGCGACGCCGGTCCGCTGGCTTGCGGACTTGGCATGCTCGAAGAGTATTTCTACGTGCAGGGCCGCGAGTGGGAACGCTATGCGTGGATCAAGGGGCGGCTGGTGTCGGAGGGGACAAGCGAAGCGGCGCAACGGCTCGCGAAGCAACTCGAAGCGTTGTCCACGCCGTTCATCTACAGACGGTATCTGGACTATGGCGTGATCAGCGCCATCCGTTCGCTGCATGTCCAGATTCGCCAGGAAGCGCAGCGCCGTGCCTCCATGCGCCCCGACAAAGCCGACGACATCAAGCTCGGCCGCGGCGGAATTCGCGAGATTGAATTCAGCGCGCAGGTTTTCCAGTTGATCCGGGGCGGCCAGATCGCCGATCTACGGATTCGTCCGACCTTGTCCGTGCTGAGCCGGGCAGAGGCGCACGGGCTGATATCGGCGGCGGTGTGCCGCGAACTTACCGAGGCGTACCTGTTTCTGCGCAAGCTCGAACACCGGCTGCAATATAGAAACGACGCGCAGACCCACGCCATGCCGGTCTCGCCAGAAGATCGCGCGGCGGTCGCTGGCGCGATGGATTTCCCTGATTACGATGCCCTCAAGGACGCACTGGAAGCGCATCGGGCGCGCGTCGCGCTCCAGTTCGACCAGATTTTCGCCGACAAGGTGAATGGCGACGGCGGCTGCGCCGTGGCGGAAGATTCGGCGGCATCGTGGGTCTGGAGCAGCGCGCTCGGCGACGACAGCGCCGAAGCGCAATTGCTGGAACGCGTGACGGAACTCGGTTTCACCGACGCGCCCGCTGTGCTCGCGCGCCTGCGCAGCGTGTGGACATCGACGCGATACGAAGGCTTGCCCGAGCGCAGCCGCGAACGCTTCGACATCATCGCGCAGCGCGCGCTCGAATCCGCCCAGAAGGCGCAGCCGCCCGAGCGGCGCGGCGACACCATCGCGCGCCTCTTCGATCTGCTCGAAGCGGTCAGCCGGCGCGGCGCGTACCTCGCGTTGTTGACCGAATATCCGGCGGCGCTCGAGCGCGTGCTGGCGGTGCTGGGCGCATCGCGCTGGGCCGCGGGTTACTTGATCCGGCATCCGCAGCTTCTGGACGAACTGCTCGACGACGAAGTCATTTCCAGCCCATTCGACTGGCAGGCATTCCGCACGGCGTTGCGCGCGCAAATGGCCGCCGCCGATGGCGCCGAGCAGCAAATGGACTTGCTGCGGCATGCGCATCAGGCCGAAGTGTTCCGCATTTTGCTGATCGACTTGAGCGGCAAGATCACGGTCGAACATGTGAGCGACTTGCTGTCGGCGCTCGCCGATGCGGTGCTCGACGTCACCATGGAAACCGTATGGGCGCAGTTCCCGAAGCGCCATCGCGACGTGCCGCGCTTCTCGGTAATCGCTTACGGGAAGCTGGGCGGCAAGGAACTGGGCTATGCGTCGGACCTTGACCTGATCTTTCTCCACGACGACCCCGACGATTCCACAAGCGATATCTACGCCATGTTCGCGCGCCGTCTGGTCACGTGGCTCACAACGGCAACGGGCGCCGGCACGTTATTCGATGTCGATCTGCGTTTGCGTCCGAACGGCGAATCCGGCTTGCTGGTGACGAGCCTGGAATCGTTCCGGCGCTACCAGATTCGTGAAGGCGATGCCGCGAATACGGCCTGGGTGTGGGAGCATCAGGCGTTGTCGCGTGCGCGTTATTGCGCCGGCGACGCCGGGATCGGCGCGCATTTCGAAGCGATTCGCGCGCACGTCCTGACCATGCCGCGCGACGCCAGTGCCCTCGCGCAGGAAATTGTCGCGATGCGCGAGCGCGTGTATGCCGGACATCCGAACAAAAGCAAGCTCTTCGATCTGAAACATGATCGCGGCGGGATGGTGGATATTGAATTTATCGTGCAGTTCTGGGTGCTGCTGCACTCGCGCGAAGACGGCGAATTTGTGCGCAATCTCGGCAATATTTCGCTGTTGGGTCACGCCGCCCGATTTGGCCTGATGAGCGCCGCCGAGGCTGAAACAGTGGCCGCGGCTTATCGGCGCTACAGGAAGTTGCAGCACACGCTCAGGCTCGATGGGATGGAAAAGGCGCGTGTGGAACCGGATGTGGTCGCGGCGGAACGGGAAGCGGTCGGCGGGCTTTGGAGGCGGGTTTTCGGGTAAGTCAGTAAGTTGGTTTGCCGCTCTGACCAGTCGCCATGGCAGAGCGGCAATGTCACGCCGCCAGCATTTCCTTTGCATGCTTGCGCGTAGTGGCCGTGATTTCCAGCCCGCCCAGCATGCGCGCGACTTCTTCCACGCGTTTCGATTTATCCAGCGGCGTAACAGTGCTGACCGTACCGCCCGCCGAATCGCCGGTCTTCGCTACCTGAAAGTGGTGATCGCCGCGCGCCGCGACTTGCGGCAAATGCGTGACGCACAGCACTTGCCGGTCGCGCCCGAGCTGATGCAGTAAACGCCCGACAACTTCCGCGACACCTCCGCCAATTCCGGTATCCACTTCATCGAAAATCAACGTGGGTGTCGGGCTGGCCGTGCTCGCAATGACCGCCAGCGCGAGACTGATCCGCGCGAGTTCCCCGCCCGATGCGACTTTCGCCAGCGGCCGTAGCGTCACACCTGCATGACCCGCCACGCGGAATTCGATCTGCTCAAGTCCGTACGCGCCGCCTTCGGCGAGCGGCACGAGCGCGACTTCGAAACTCCCGCCGATCATCGACAATTCCTGCATTCCCTGGGTGACTGCCTTGCCCAGCGACTTCGCGGCCTTCGCGCGCGCCTTCGATAAGACCGTCGCTTCGGCCAGATAAGCCTCTTTCGCTTTCGATACGGCGGCGCGCAATGCGTCGAGATCGGTGGCGGCATCGAGCGCGGCCAATTGGCTGCGCCGCTGCGCATGTTCTTCCGGCAACGCTTCCGGTTGCATCCGGAACTTGCGCGCGGCCGAATGCAATTGATCCATCCTGTGCTCGACCTGCGCCAAACGGTTCGGATCGAGTTCCAGCCGCTGGGCGTAATGCGACAGCGAATAGGACGCTTCCTGTAGCTGGATTTCGGCAGGTTCGAGCGACGCCAGTACGTCCGCAAGCGCGGGGTCGATGTCAGCCAGGCCGCGCAGCCGGGACACAATGGCGGCAAGCTGCGTGATCATGGCTTCGTCCGACTCTGACAGTGCGTTCAATGCGCCCTGAACGCCATCGATCAAGCTCGCCGAATGCGACAGCCGATGATGCTCCGCGCTCACTTCCTCCCACTCGCCTGGCTGCGGCGCGAGCTTGTCGAGCTCGCTCAGTTGCCACGCGAGGCGCTCGCGTTCCAGTTGCAATTCGCGATCGCGGTTTTGCGCCAGTTCCACGGCGTGGGTTGCGTCACGCCAGACCCGATGTGTCCTGGCCACTTTTTGCGCGGTCTCCAGCAGTCCGGCGTGGGTATCGAAGAGTTCGCGCTGCGCGTCGGGGCGCATCAGAAGCTGATGTGCGTGCTGGCCATGAATATCGACGAGCATTTCGCTCAACTCGCGCAATTGCACAAGGGTAGCCGGCGTGCCGTTGATGAAGGCCCGCGAGCGGCCGCCGGAATCCACCACGCGCCGGAGCATGACCGTGTCGCCGTCTCCCGTCGCGAGCGCATGCTCGTCGAGCCACTGCACGACTTGCTGGTGCGTGGAAAACTCGGCGGTGATGTCCGCGCGCGCTTCACCGGTGCGCACGATGCTGGCGTCGGCGCGAGCACCGAGCGTAAGCGCGAGGGCGTCGATAAGAATCGATTTGCCCGCGCCGGTTTCACCCGAAAACACGGTGAAGCCGCGCTCGAACTCAAGGTCGAGCGCGGAAACAATGACGAAGTCCCGAATCGATAAATGGCGGAGCATGGGCGTCTTAGAGTTTCGAAGCGTCTTCGTGCGAGGGATATTCGTTCCAGTGCAGCTTCTTGCGCAGTGTGGCGTAGTGGCTATATCCCACCGGATGCAGCACGGGCACGGTATGCCGCGAACGCCGCACTTGTATTGTGTCGTTCAGTTCCACGGCGGTGAACGACTGCATGTCGAAGTTCACGTTCACGTCCCGCCCGCCGATGATCTGGATTTCAACGCTCGAATCGTCAGGCAGGACGATCGGCCGGTTGGAAAGCGAATGTGGCGCAATGGGCACGAGCACGAATCCGCCCAGTTGCGGGTGCAGGATCGGGCCAGCGGACGAGAGCGCGTAAGCAGTCGATCCGGTTGGGGTAGCCACGATCAACCCGTCGGAGCGCTGGTTGTACATAAAGCGGCCATCCACGGAAACATGCAGTTCCGCCATGCCTGAAAAGCCGCTTCTATTCACCACGACGTCATTGAATGCCAGCGCGTGGTAGATCGGCAGGCCGTCCCGGACGATGCGTGCTTCGAGCAAGGTCCGCTCTTCGCGCTCAAAACTGCCAGCCAGCATTTGTGGAACGAGTTCCTGCATTTCGGCGAGCGTAATGTCCGTGATGAAGCCGAGCCGTCCGTGATTCACTCCAATGAGGGGTGTGCGGTACGGCGCCAGTTGCCGGCCGATGCCAAGCATGGTGCCGTCGCCGCCCAGCACGACCGCCACATCCGCGCGGGCGCCGATCTCGGGCGCGGTCAACGCCGGATAGTCGGTCACGCCGACTTCCTGAGCCGTTTCGGCTTCGAACACGACGTTGAACCCGCGCTTCACGATGCAAGCGGCGAGCGCCGTCAACGGCTCCCTGATGCCGGGCGTATTGTTGCGCCCTACGAGCGCGACGGTCTTGAATTGGGTGCCAATATCCATGGCGGCATTACACCATAGGTGAGTGTTGAAAAGAACCGTGGGCCAGGTCCGGGTTGCCTTGAGCTTGCCTTGGCGACGGTCCTCCTGTGCTGCGCCCCGGCGTTTCGCAGAATTCTCGTTAGAATGATGTGCAACATGAATTGATGACGAATGAATGAAAAAGGGGCGTTCCCTTTTGTTTCTTCAGTCATCGCGCTCGCTGCGCCCACCACGTTGAGCTAAAATTTCCCCATGCTAGACCCACGTGCCCAGACCCTCCTCAAAACGCTGATCGAGCGATACATCGCCGAAGGTCAGCCGGTCGGTTCTCGCACACTGTCGCGTTACTCCGGCCTCGAACTCAGCCCGGCCACCATCCGCAACGTAATGTCGGATCTGGAGGACCTCGGGCTGGTCGTGAGTCCGCACACCTCGGCGGGCCGGATTCCGACGCCTCGCGGCTACCGGCTCTTCGTGGACACCATGCTGACCGTCGAAACCACCGACGACGAAGCCATGACCTCCGCGGTCAAGATCAAGCTGCAAGGCGGCGAACCGGCGAAGATCGTGGCGGCTGCCGCGAGCGTCCTGTCGAACCTGTCGCAATTCGCGGGCGTCATTCTCACGCCGCGCCGCAGCCACATGTTCAAGCAGATCGAGTTCATGCGGCTGTCCGACAAGCGCATTCTGCTGATCATCGTCACGCCTGAAGGTGACGTTCAAAACCGAATCATGGCGACCCAGCGTGACTATTCGCCGTCGCAACTCACCGAGGCGTCGAACTATATCAACGCGAATTTCGCCGGTTTGTCGTTCGACGAAGTGCGCCGCCGACTTCGCGAGGAAATCGACGCGCTTCGCGGCGACATGACCACGCTGATGCAGGCAGCGGTGGCCGCGAGCGTTGACGAAACCGATCCCGGCGAGACCTTGCTGATTTCCGGCGAGCGCAATCTGCTGGAAGTGGCGGATCTTTCCTCCGACATGGCGCGGCTGCGCAAGCTTTTCGACGTGTTTGACCAAAAGACGAGTCTCCTTCAATTACTCGACGTGTCGAGCCACGCGCAAGGCGTGCAGATATTCATTGGCGGCGAGTCGAATCTCGTGCCAATCGAAGAAATGAGCGTGGTCACCGCGCCCTATGAAGTGAACGGAAAGATTGTCGGCACGCTTGGTGTGATCGGACCCACGCGCATGGCGTACAACCGCGTCATTCCAATAGTCGATATCACCGCGCGGCTTTTGTCCCTCTCGCTCAGCCAACAATAAGACGGTCCCGCAAGGGCGGGTAAATCCCGCCACCTCCGTCCGACAACCCATCTTGCCCCGTCGCAAGCCGCTGCGCCACTAGGCCGTTCGGCCGATGTTGCGTTCCGAAACGCGCCGCTATAATGGGTTTTACTCAATCACGCTGGCTTGCCGAGCTTCTTTTCCATGCGCTACGACCTCGAGTTGCCCTCGCAGCCTTCCGCTTCGCATCGCGTTGCCGTGCTGCTGATCAACCTCGGCACGCCGGACGCGCCCACGCCCAAGGCGGTGCGCAAGTACCTCGCCCAGTTCCTTTCGGACCCGCGCGTGGTGGAAATTCCGGCGCTCGCGTGGCAAGTGATCCTGCGATTGGCGATCCTTCCGTTTCGCGGGCGAGCCTCGGCCAGGAAGTACGCCCAGGTCTGGTTGCCCGAAGGCTCGCCGTTGCGGGTCTACACGGAAAAACAGGTTGAAGCGTTGCGGCGTCTGTTTGCAGTGAACGACTATCACGTGATCGTCGATTACGCGATGCGCTACGGTTCGCCGGGCATTCCGGCCATGCTGAACCAGCTCAAGCTGGAAGGCGCCGAACGCGTGCTGCTCGTGCCCATGTATCCGCAGTATTCGTCGTCGACCACGGCCACGGCGTTTGACGACGCCTTCAACGCGCTGAAGCGCGTGCGCAATCAGCCGGAACTGCGCACTATCCGGCAGTACGCGGATCATCCTGCGTATATCGGCGCACTGGTGGAGCAGGTTCGGGAATACTGGCACCAGCACGGCCAGCCTGACTTCGCGTCGGGAGACCGGCTGGTGCTGAGCTTTCACGGTGTTCCCAAGCGGACCATGGACCTGGGCGATCCTTATCACGACCAGTGTCAACAGACGGGATCATTGCTGATGGCTGGCCTCGGGCTTTCGCCGGTCGAATGCCGGGTAACGTTCCAGTCACGTTTTGGCCGCGCTGAATGGCTGCAGCCCTATACCGCGCCTACGCTTGCGGAACTTGGCGCTGCGGGCGCGAAACGCGTTGACGTGTTTTGCCCGGGATTCACGTCGGATTGCCTGGAAACCATCGAGGAAATTGGAATTGAAGTACGCGATGATTTCCTGAACGCCGGCGGCAGGGAATTTCACCGGATTCCCTGTTTGAATGCATCGCCGGCCTGGATCAAGGCGCTCGGAGAAATCGTGGCTCAGCATCTGCAAGGCTGGCCGGTTCAAGCGCCCCAGACCTTGAGCGCGGCTGCATAAGGTTTCGCCATGAACTACGCTATTTCCACGGATTCCAGCGCGCGACTTCGCATCGATAAATGGTTATGGGCCGCGCGTTTCTTTAAAACACGTTCACTGGCGAGCGACGCGGTGGAGAAAGGCCGCGTCAGGATTGGCGGCGCGAGCGTGAAACCATCGAAGGACGTGCGGGTCGGCGATCTGGTGGAGATCGAGATCGAGCATGTGCTCTGGCAGGTCGACGTGCTGGGGATTTGCGAAGTGCGCGGTCCCGCAACGGTGGCGCAAACGCTTTACAAGGAAACCGATGCCGGGCGGGAAAAGCGCGTGGCGGAGAACGAACGCAGAAAGACTTATCGTGAACCGGCCGCCGCGCTGCAGGGGCGGCCGACCAAACGCGACCGGCGCATTATCGACAAACTTTCAGGTGCTGATTGAACAGGCTGTCCATGGTCGCGGACACACCGCCGTACTCCACGTTGTGATCGTTTACCGCGCCTGACATGCAGATGGTGGTTGTGCCGCCAACGAGCACCAACGCGACCACCGCAATAGCAAAGGTTAGTCTCATGGTGTTCCTCGTGGCAACGCAGCGGCTCGACGTTCAGGCGCTGACGTTGGCTCAAAAGCTCACTTCAGCGATTAAAAAGCTTGGATTCCGGCTTTCGTAAGATTAGGGTTAACTAGCGCTTCCGAAGGCATGATCGAAGTGTAGGCGACGTATTCGAGCGGCTCAATCTGAATCTGATCACCGGTTAAAAATGGTTGTAACGGGCCGTTTCCACACTATAGAAATGACCCCTGAAACACTACGCAACCCCTTGAAAACGCTCATTCGAGCCTCAAGTGCGCTTTTGGGACGAACACATTGAGTCCTCGATCATCTGGACCAATGAGGCGTTGCAGTAGTTGTGTTTTTGCAACGTTGACCGGCAGTTATCATCGGCAGCTTTTTTGATGGGTCGGAGCCGCAACGCTGCTTCCGATTTCATTCGTTTTTCACCCATAGCAAAGATCTCAAGCGACATGGAAAACACGCAAGACAACTCCGCGAGCCAGAACCCCACGCCCGTCGACGAAACGGCGGCTCAGAACACACAGCAGCCGAACACGCCAGAAATACAAGGCGCGGCAACGGACGCCGTCGACGTGAACGAAACCGAGGCGCTTCTCGCCGAAGCCCAGGCCAAGGCTGCAGCGTTGCAAGAAGAGTTCTTGCGCGCGAAAGCCGAGACGGAAAACGTGCGGCGCCGGGCGCAGGAAGACGTCCAGAAGGCACATAAATTCGCGATCGAAAATTTCGCCGAAAATCTGCTGCCAGTGCTCGACAGCCTGGAAGCCGCGCTCGTGCATTCCTCGACGGATCTCGCCAAGGTACGGGAAGGCGTCGAATTGACGCTGCGCCAATTGACCGGCGCGCTGGAAAAGGGCCGCGTCATTGAGGTGAATCCGGTTGGCGAAAAGTTCGACCCGCATCGCCATCAGGCTATTTCAATGGTGCCGGCGGATCAGGAGGCCAACACGGTCGTGTCCGTGCTGCAAAAAGGCTACGTGATCGCGGATCGCGTTTTGCGGCCAGCGCTCGTGACCGTGGCAGCGCCGAAGTAAACGCTCCACTGCGCGAACGCAGCCGTCATGGTCAATATTCCGGTCGACGCCACGGCGTTTTCCGTTTTCGACATGCAGGAATTGAGCGCCGACACGTTCGACGCCGGCCTGGCGTCGGCGGAAGACGAGCTTGCTGTTGTGTTCTTCTGGGGCTTCGAGTGCTTCAATTGCGAGATCGCGAAAAAAGCGATGCTCGCCAAGCCAGGCGAAATCCGGGCGCTCGGATTGAAGTGGTTTCACAGCAATGTCTACGAGCATCGGGAGCTTGGCCGGCGTTTCATGCTGCACGGCGTTCCCACGTGGTTCTTTTTCTACCGCGGCAAGCGTCTTGGACGGGCGACCGGCTGGCATGGACTCGGCCAGTTTGAAGCCGCCGTGGCGGCCGCCCGGGAGAAAATCCGGGTGCTCGACATGAAGCACCCGAGCTGAACGCGCGAAAAAAGTTGCAGACAGGCTGAAAAAAGTCGAGTTTGCGTGGGTTTTTGGTCTTGAAAACCATGCGAACGCTCTTATTTGGCGTACAGGGTTAAATTTTGGGCATCCGGCAGCGTTTATCGATGACAAACGCGTCGAAACGGAAAAACGGATGCGCTGCGATCAAAGTCAGGAGAGTGATAAAAATGGGCAAAATCATTGGGATCGATCTGGGCACAACGAACTCGTGCGTGGCGATCATGGAAGGCAATTCCGTCAAAGTGATCGAAAACGCGGAAGGTACGCGTACCACGCCGTCGATCATCGCTTACGTTGACGACAACGAAATCCTCGTCGGCGCGCCGGCGAAACGTCAGTCGGTGACGAATCCGAAGAACACGCTGTACGCGGTCAAGCGGCTGATTGGCCGTCGTTTCGACGAAAAAGAAGTGCAAAAGGACATCGCGTTGATGCCCTACAAGATCGTGCGCGCCGATAACGGCGACGCCTGGGTTGAAGCCCGCGATCAAAAGCTGGCACCGCCGCAAATCTCGGCTGAAGTGCTGCGCAAGATGAAGAAAACCGCTGAAGATTATCTCGGCGAGGAAGTGACGGAAGCCGTGATTACGGTTCCGGCGTACTTCAACGACAGCCAGCGTCAGGCAACGAAAGATGCAGGCCGTATTGCCGGTCTGGAAGTGAAGCGGATCATCAACGAACCGACCGCCGCCGCGTTGGCGTTCGGCCTGGACAAGAACGAAAAGGGCGATCGCAAGATTGCCGTGTACGACTTGGGCGGCGGCACGTTCGACGTGTCGATCATCGAAATCGCCGATGTCGACGGCGAAAAGCAATTCGAAGTGCTCTCCACGAACGGCGACACGTTCCTGGGCGGTGAAGATTTCGACCAGCGCATCATCGACTACATCATCAGCGAGTTCAAGAAGGAACAAGGCGTCGACCTGTCGAAGGATGTGCTTGCGCTGCAACGCCTGAAGGAAGCGGCTGAAAAAGCGAAGATCGAGTTGTCTTCGGCGGCTCAGACTGAAATCAACTTGCCGTACATCACGGCCGACGCGTCGGGTCCGAAGCACTTGAACCTGAAAATTACGCGTGCGAAGCTGGAGTCGCTGGTCGAGGAACTGATCGAGCGCACCATGGAACCGTGCCGCGTCGCTATTAAAGATGCAGGCGTGAAGGTCGGCGATATTGACGACATCATCCTGGTCGGCGGTATGACGCGTATGCCGAAGGTGCAGGACAAGGTCAAGGAATTCTTCGGCAAGGAACCGCGCCGCGACGTGAACCCGGACGAAGCCGTGGCTGTTGGCGCCGCCATTCAGGGTCAGGTTCTGTCGGGCGACCGGAAGGACGTGTTGCTGCTGGACGTGACGCCGTTGTCGCTGGGTATTGAAACCCTTGGCGGCGTGATGACGAAGATGATCAACAAGAACACGACCATCCCGACCAAGCACGCACAGGTCTATTCGACCGCCGACGACAACCAGAGCGCCGTGACCATCAAGGTGTTCCAGGGCGAACGTGAAATGGCGGCGGGCAACAAGCTGCTGGGCGAGTTCAACCTCGAAGGCATTCCGCCGGCAGCACGCGGCACGCCGCAGATTGAAGTGAGCTTCGACATCGACGCGAACGGCATTCTCCACGTCGGCGCGAAGGACAAGGCAACCGGCAAGGAAAACAAGATTGTCATCAAGGCGAACTCGGGCTTGTCGGACGCCGAGATCGAGAAGATGGTGAAGGACGCTGAAGCGAACGCAGACGAAGATCATCGTCTGCGTGAACTGGCTGACTCGCGCAATCAGGGCGACGCGCTGGTGCACAGCACGAAGAAGGCCGTGGCTGAGTACGGCGACAAGATCGAAGCAGCCGAGAAGGAACAGATCGAAGCTGCGTTGAAGGATCTTGAAGAAGCGCTCAAGAGCACGGCGAGCGACAAGGCCGCAATCGACGCGAAGATTGAAACGCTGTCGACCGCGTCGCAGAAACTCGGCGAAAAGATGTACGCCGACATGGCTGCGGCGCAAGGTGCGGCGGGCGCGGCAGCAGCGGGCGCAGGCGGCCCGGGTGCGCAACAGGCGGCGCCGGAGCAGCACGACGACGTTGTCGATGCCGACTTCAAGGAAGTGAAGAAGGACTAAGTCGATTGAACCGCGCAAGCGTGTCTTCGGCGAAAGTTGAACCGGTCCCGTGCAGCTTCGGCTGCGTGCGGGACCGCGACGGAAGATGTCTTGCGAGACGTTGAGCGCAAGGACAAAGAACGCGCCTGGCGAGCCAAATGGCTCCCCGGGCACGTTGTTTTTTAGAGGGCGCTGCGCTTTGTACGCATCATGCGCGTCGGTTGTTTGCTGACCGGGCGAAATCGCACAAAGGCGGGGCGTCGACAAATCACACGAGTCGCGAGACTCCAGGCATCCAAGAGGGAGCTGTCGGCTTGATCGGAAAGATCGGGCACGGTGGCGCTGAACCGATATGGCGAAACGGGATTACTACGAGGTTATGGGCGTCGCGAAGAACGCGAGCGACGACGAAATCAAGAAGGCGTATCGCAAGCTTGCGATGAAGCATCACCCCGACCGCAATCCGGATAGCAAGGATGCGGAAGAGCGTTTCAAGGAGGCCAAGGAGGCCTATGAAATGCTCTCGGATCCGCAAAAGCGCGCGGCGTACGATCAGTACGGCCATGCGGGTGTCGATCCGAACATGGGCGCAGGCCAGCAGGGTTTCGGCGGATTTGCCGATGCCTTCGGCGATATATTCGGCGACATCTTTGGCCAGGCCGCCGGCGGTGGCGCGGGTGCGGCGCGCGGGCGCGCCGGTCCGCAGGTTTATCGTGGCGCGGATTTGCGCTACAGCATGGAAATCTCGCTGGAGCAGGCCGCGCACGGCTACGACACGCAAATTCGCGTGCCGAGCTGGGTCAATTGCGAAATCTGTAAAGGCTCGGGCGCGAAGCCCGGTACGAAGCCGGAAACATGTCCGACGTGTCATGGACAAGGCACCGTGCGGATGTCGCAGGGCTTTTTCAGCATCCAGCAAACCTGCCCGAAATGTCACGGCACCGGCACCTATATTCCTGAACCGTGCGGTCATTGCCATGGCGCGGGCAAGGTAAAGGAAACGAAGACGCTGGAAGTGAAGATTCCGGCTGGCATTGACGACGGCATGCGAATTCGTTCGTCCGGTAACGGCGAGCCGGGCATCAATGGCGGTCCGAGCGGCGATCTGTACGTCGAAATTCACATCAAGCAGCACTCGGTGTTCGAACGCGACGGCGACGACCTTCACTGCCAGATGCCGATTCCGTTCACCACGGCGGCGCTTGGCGGCGAGATCGAAGTGCCAACACTGGCGGGCCGTGCGAGCTTCACCGTGCCGGAAGGCACGCAGTCCGGCAAGACGTTCCGTCTGCGCAGCAAGGGTATCAAGGGATTGCGTTCGAGCATTGCCGGGGATCTATATGTGCATGTACAGGTCGAGACGCCGGTCAAGCTCACCGACCAGCAACGCGACCTGCTCAAGCAGTTCGAACGTTCGTTGACGGAAGGCGGCGCGCGTCATAGTCCGCAGAGCAAGAGCTGGTTCGACCGGGTCAAGAGTTTCTTCGATTGAGGCACTGACCATGCAGCAACGCAGCGAGGTTTTCGCGCTGCTCGACGATTGCGACTCGACCGCCGAAAGGCGGTCGAGTCGCCTTTACGCCAGCTTCGTGCGCGAACGGGCATGTCACGATGCCGCGCAACTCGACACCGTATGCGCGAGTGTCCAGCACGATTTGCGCGACGGATTGCATGCCGTCGTGCTGGCGGATTACGAATTTGGCCGCAACCTTCAGTTGGCGCAGCCCGGCAATGCCGCGCTGCGCTTTTTGTTGTTCCGCGAGTGCACAAAGCTCTCGCGGAATGAGGCGGATCAATGGCTTGCCGAAAACGACAACGGCTCGGCGGATTGGCCGTCGGTGGCGGGTGTCGCGCACATCGAGTCGAGCGTGACGCCCGATGCGTTCGAGCAGGCCATCGCGCGCGTGCAGGAAGCGCTGCACGCCGGCGACTCGTATCAGATCAATTACACGTTTCGACTCGCCTTCAGTGTGTTCGGCTCGGCAATTGGGCTCTACAGAAGGTTGAGGGAGCGGCAGCCCGTGCGTTACGGCGCGTTGATCGCGATGCCCGATGGGCGGAAGGTGCTGTCGTGCTCGCCTGAATTATTCATAGAACGTGACGGTGATGTGATTCGTGCGCGGCCCATGAAAGGCACCGCGCCGCGCAGCGTCGATCCGGAATGGCTGCGTCTCGATCCGAAGAATCGCGCTGAAAATGTGATGATTGTTGATTTGTTGCGCAACGACATGTCGCGCGTGGCGGTCACCGGGAGCGTTCATGTCCCGAAGCTGTTTTCGGTGGAAGCATACAAGTCGATGTGGCAAATGACCTCGACGGTAGAGGCGCGCTTGCGTCCCCACACGACTTTCGCCGATATTCTGCGTGCATTGCTTCCCTGCGGTTCGATCACGGGCGCGCCGAAACACAAGACAATGCAACTGATCGACGCCCTCGAAAGCACGCCGCGGGGCATTTATACGGGTGCTATCGGCTGGCTGGATGAACGCGATGATTTTTGTTTGTCCGTGCCGATCCGCACGCTCGAAATTCAGCACGGCCGGGGCAGGATGGGTATCGGCGCCGGGATTGTGCTGGATAGCAACGCCGCCGACGAATACGAGGAGTGTCAGTTGAAAGCGCGATTCCTGACGGGTTCCGATCCGGGTTTTCAACTTTTCGAAACCACGTTCGCGACGAAGCAAGACGGGATTCGCCGCTGGGACAGGCATCTGGCGCGGCTGGCTTCGAGCGCCGGATGGTGCGGCTTCCCGCTTGACCGGACGGTGCTGGAGGCGCGTATCGATGAAACCATCGCCAGATTTGAAGCTGACATGCCGTACCGGTTGCGGATTGCGTTGGCGAAGAGTGGCGAAATAAACCTCACGAGCGCGCCGCTTGCGCCGTTGCCGGAGCCAGCGGTGATTGTACTGCTGGCATCGGACTATGGCTTTGGGCCGCGTTCTTCCGGCGATCCATTGCTCATGCACAAGACCACATCGCGCGAAGACTATGACCGCGCGTGGCGTGAAGCCGAAGCGCAGGGCGCATTCGACATGTTGTTCTTCAACGAGCGTGGCGAACTGACGGAAGGCGGACGATCGAACGTGTTCCTGAAGCTTGATGGCCGCTGGAAAACGCCGCCGCTAGACGCAGGCGTCTTGCCTGGAGTAATGCGCGGTGTCTTGCTGGAAGAGTTGAACGCGCAAGAGCACGCGTTGACGGCCGACGACTTGAACCGCGCAGAAGCGCTGATGATTTGCAACGCGCTGCGCGGCGCGGTAGCTGCGCGGTTGAAGCGCAAAAGCTAAACCTTTAAAACGTATGCTCGGGCCCGGGAAAAGTTTTATCTCTCACGGCCTGCACATACGCTTCCACGGCCGCGAAAATACTCGGCTGTCCCTGCATGAAGTCCTTAACAAAGCGCGGACGCTTGCCGGGGAAAATCCCGAGCATGTCATGCAGCACGAGCACTTGTCCTGAACAATCGATCCCCGCGCCAATGCCGATTGTCGGGATAACCAATTGTTCCGTCACCTCGCGCGCGAGCAATGTAGGCACGGCTTCGATCACGAGCAACTGCGCGCCGGCCTGCTGGAACGCCAATGCATCGCGGCGCATCTGCTCGGCGCCGGCATCGGTTTTTCCTTGCACCTTGAAGCCACCGAACGCGTGCACGGATTGCGGTGTCAAGCCAACGTGGCCGCAAACCGGAATGGACCGGTCGACCAGGAACCGCACGATGTCCGCCGACCATTCTCCGCCTTCGATCTTGACCATCTGCGCGCCCGCACGCATCAGCTTCACGGCGTTCGCGTACGTTTCCTCGCGCGAGCCGACGGTGCCGAACGGCATATCCGATACAACCAGCGCATTCCTGTTCCCGCGTGCCACCGAAGCCGTGTGATACGCAATGTCATCGAGCGTCACGGGCAACGTGGTGCTGTGCCCCTGCAACACGTTGCCAAGCGAATCGCCAATCAGCAGCACATCCACGTCCGCGCGGTCCAGCAAGGCAGAAAAGCTTGCGTCGTAACACGTCAGCATCGTGATCTTTTCGCCGGCTTCGCGCATGGTCCGAAGCTTCGGGACCGTGATCGCGGCGCGGCTGGTTTCCTGCAAATACGCCATGGCAATTTCCACATCGACGAGATAGGAGACGGCACGCTGGCGCGCCGCCCGGACGGATTTAGAGTGACGTGCCCTTGACAAAGAATTCCTTGCGCCCGCGCATGGTTTCAATACGGTCGACCAGCAGCGCCAGATCGGCGTCCGATTCCAGCGGATTCAGATGCTCGGCGCTCACCGTCAACAAGGGCGTGGCGTCGTAGTGATAGAAGAAATCATTGTAGGCGTCGCAAAGGGCGCGCAGGTAGGCATCGGGAATCTGCAGTTCCATGGGTATCGCGCGTTTCTGGATGCGCGCGAACAGCGCTTCGGGGCTGGCTTGCAGATACACCACCAGATCGGGCGCGGGCGCCGGCGCATTGAAGCGCGCCGACACCGCGCGGAACAGTTCGAATTCGTCGTCGGGTAGCGTGAGGCGCGCGAAGAGCGCGGTTTTCTCGGTGATGAAATCCGTGATGAGCGGTGCGCCCGCCGTCTGCCCGAGATGCCCGGGACCGCCCACGAGCGCCGCGCCGATTTCCTGCGCCTGCTGCGCGCGCTGCAACGCGAACTGCAATTGCGTGGCAAGCGCGTAACGCGTGTTGTCGCGATAAAACCGCTCGAGGAACTGATTTTCCTGCTGGCGTTCGAAGAACGTGCGCATGGACCAGCGCTCCGCGAGCAGCCGCGCGAGCGTGGTCTTGCCAACGCCAATCGGGCCTTCTATCGCGATGTATCGGTGCGGCGGGCGCAAATGCGGCGCGGTGACGGTAAGCGGCGTGCTCATGGAGTTCTCATGGTTGTGAGGCTTTCCGCCAGAAGGCGTTCAGGCTTCGCGACGCGAAGTGCAGCGGGAGGCGAAAAGCGGGCACTGATGCGTCGCCACTTTTTCGATGCGTTGATCTGCGACGGACGCCAGGAACGCATCGGCGCGGCCGCGTTGGGCAATGACAATCTCGCCATCGAGTTCGATCAGCGGCACGAGCGCGAACGCGCGCTCCGTGAGACGCGGATGCGGAATCACCAGATCGGCTTCCTCGATGCAGGAGTCTCCGAACAGGAGGATATCGAGGTCGAGCGTGCGCGGCGCATTGCGATAAGGCCGCTCGCGCCCGAAGTGTTCTTCAATGGAATGGCACAGCCGCAGCAGATGTCGCGCGGGCAGGGTGGTATCGATCTTGACGACACAATTGAAGTAGTCGTCGCCGCCGGCGTCGATGGGCGCGGTGCGATAGAGGCTCGATTTCGCGAGCACGGTGATTGTGTGTTGCTGAGCAAGACACACCACTGTGTCTTTCAGGGTCTGGCGCGCATCACCAAGGTTTGCGCCCAGGCCCAGATAAGCTACCGTCATGGCATGAATCCTACGACTGTCGTTCGGCGAAACACGACGCGAATGCGTTTTCAAAAACGCGTGCGGGCCGTGTCAATCGTCGCCATGCCGCACGTCGCGCTCTTCGCGCACATCACGTTCTTCACGAGCCGATGTGTCCCCCGCGCTCGCGCCGCCCTCCATTCCGGTGCCCGGCCCGCGGCTTTTGGCGTTACTGCTACGCCGCCGTCGTTTCTTGGGCGCCCGGTCCTTCCCGCCTTGCGACAGCAGTGACTCTCGCGCGGCTGTGTCTCCAGCGATAAAGTCCGTCCACCACTGCCCGACCGATGCATCCAGTTCGCCCGATTCGCACCGGAGCAGGAGGAAATCATAACCCGCTCTAAACCTTTGGTGTTCCAGCAGCTTCATGGCGCTGCGGCCGGAGCGTTTTTCGAGCCGATGTTGCAGGCCCCAGATTTCACGCATATCCGATGAAAACCGCTTATGGATAGCAAGCTTTTCGGTCTGCATGTCAAGCACGTCGTCCATCGCGCGATGCAGCGCGGGCACCGGGAATTCGCCGGCGAGCGTGTATTGCTGCCAGCGCGACTGCATGTCGTTCCAGAGCAGCGTGGCAAACAAAAATCCCGGCGATACACCCTTGCCCGCGCGGACGCGTTCGTCGGTATTGGTGAGCGCCAGCGTGATGAATTTCTCGCCGTGCGCCGATTCGAAGATGACGTCGAGCAGCGGTAATACGCCGTGATGCAAGCCTTCCGCGCGTAGCCGCGTGAGGCACGCGAGCGCGTGGCCGGAGAGCAGCAGCTTGAGCATTTCGTCGAAGAGACGCGCGGCCGGGACATTGCTGATCAGGTCGGCCAGTTCAGCGATCGGCGCGCGCGTGGCCGGCTCGATCTCGAAACCGAGCTTTGCCGCAAAGCGCACCACGCGCAGCATGCGCACCGGATCTTCCCTGTAGCGCGTGGCGGGATCGCCGATCATGCGCAGCAGGCGCGCGCGGACGTCGGCCATGCCGTCGTGGTAATCCAGCACGGTTTGCGTGGCCGGATCGTAATACATGGCGTTGATGGTGAAGTCGCGGCGCGTGGCGTCTTCGTGCTGTTCGCCCCATACGTTGTCGCGCAGCACGCGGCCGCTTGCGTCGACCGCGTGCGTGCGCGTGTCCATCTCGCCGCGTCTCAGGCGTGGCGGAGGCGGCGATGGCGGCGCGTCGGCGGGGGTATCGACGAGTGCGCGGAATGTCGACGTCTCGATGATGTCCTGCGCGAACTGCACGTGCACGATCTGAAACCGCCGGCCAATAATGCGCGCCCGGCGAAACAGCTTCTGCACCTGATCCGGCGTGGCGTCTGTTGCAACGTCGAAATCTTTTGGCGCCACGTTCAGCAGCAGGTCGCGCACCGCGCCGCCTACAATGAACGCCCGATGCCCGGCTTGCTGCAGCCCTTCTGTCACGCGAATCGCGTTCTTTGAAATCAGCGACGGGTCGATGCCATGCACATCCGCCGGCAGAATCACCGGCACGTTGGGGTCGCGCCTGGCCGCGGCTGGCGCAGCCTTCTTGCGCGTGCTCTTGCGGGCGGGTTTTACATCGTCGGAGAGCGGGGCGGTCGCCGGAGCGTCCTCTTTGGCGCTTTCCTGGCCGAACAGCTTGCGGATGAGTTTTTTAATCACGTGGGGAGAAGATTTCCAGGATGCGCCAGCCGCGGGCTTGCGCGTGAGCGCGCAGGGTGTCGTCAGGATTGGTCGCGATCGGGTCGGTGACTTTCTCGAGCAGAGGAATGTCGTTGTGCGAGTCGCTGTAGAAGTAGCTGTGTTCGAAGTCGCTCAGGCTTTTTCCCATGGAAGCCAGCCACATTTCGGTACGCACGATCTTCCCTTCGCGAAAGCTCGGCGTGCCGGTTGGACGGCCGGTCAGCTCGCCGTTCGGGATATTGTCGACTGTTTCGACTTCGCACGCGATCAGCGCGTCAATACCGAACGCCTGGCCGATCGGCGCGGTGATGAACGCGTTTGTTGCGGTGACGAGGCAGCACAGGTCGCCCGCTTCCTGGTGTTTGCGCACCAGTTCCAGCGCGGCGGGCTGGATGGCCGGCGTGATGACTTCGCGCATGAATTGTGCGTGCCAGTCGTCCAGTCGCGTGCGCGGATGCAGCGCCAGCGGGGAAAGCTGGGCGTTCAGGTACGCGTGGATATCGAGCGTGCCGGCCTTGTATTGTGCATAGAACGCGTCGTTTTGCTTCGCGAACTTTTCAGCATCGACAATGCCGAGCCTCGCCATGAAGCGACCCCATTCGTGGTCGCTATCCGTCGGGATGAGGGTGTGATCGAGATCAAATAGGGCTAGGTTCATGGAAGCGCATTTTACTTGAAGCGGATGGAAGCGTTCTTGGGCCGCTCGTGAGCGCGTGGAGTGACGGTGCGTGCTCAAAAAAGCTCGGTTTGCGGGCGCGGTGTTTCGTCGTCTTTCTTGGCGAGCATCGTGCGCAACAAAGGCAGCGTGACCGCACGCTTTTGTTCCAGCGAAAACCGGTCGAGTTCGTCGAGCAGTTTCATCAGGCTTGGCATGTCGCGCCGGAAATGGGTGAGCAGGTAGGCCGGCACGTCATCCGCCAGATCGATACCGCGTTCGCGCGCCGCATGTTTCAGAGCGGCGCCCTTGCTTTCGTCGGAGAGCGGCGTGAGCTGGAAGACCAGTCCCCAGCCCAGGCGCGTGCGCAAGTCCTCTCTCACCGACAACCCCAGCGGCGCCACATTACCGGTTGCCACGAGCGCGCTCGCCGGATGGGCGCGCACTTCGTTGAACAGGTTGAAAAGCGCGATTTGCTGCGCGCCGGACAGGCGTTCGCAGTCGTCGACGGCGTAGAGGGTCGCTTTCGGATCGAAGGTGAACGCGGCCAGCGGCGCTTGCGGGCTCAGGAAACGCCCGCGGCCGTTTGCTTCGTGCATCAGCGCCTGCAGCAGGTGACTGCGGCCGCTGCCCGCTTCGCCCCAGACGTAGAACGTGCGGTCGGCCACGGGGCCTGCGGCGAGTTCGCCTTCGAGTCCGCGCAGGCGGGTGACCAGTTCGTGGTTGCCGGAGGCGAAGAAGTTGTCGAAGGTGGCAAGCGGCGGCGTGCCGAGATCGAGCGTCAGTTGGCGTTGCACGGGCAATCGGTTCCGTCAGGGCGTGTCTTGAAAAACGGCTCGCTCAGCTTGGCCGATGTCCGGCATGACCGGGGTAAAAGGCGTTGAGCGCAGGGTTGAGACACGCGCCGAAGGGACGCGGGTCTCAAAAAAAGTGGAGCGGTGCTTTTGAGCCGGCGACGCGAAGTGCGGGAAATCCGGCTGGGCGGCTGGCATCGGTTAAAATCTCATTTTACCGACCTTCTCGCCGATCCCCCATGAATCAACCGAAATCCGCCCCAGAGCGCACGGGCGCCCCCGCCCAAGGTTTGTCCTATCGCGACGCGGGCGTGGACATCGATGCCGGCGACGCGCTTGTCGACCGGATCAAGCCTTTTGCCAAGAAAACCATGCGCGACGGCGTGTTGGGGGGAATCGGCGGATTCGGCGCGCTGTTCGAAGTGCCCAAACGTTATAAGGAGCCGGTGCTCGTATCCGGAACGGACGGCGTTGGCACGAAGCTGCGTCTTGCGTTTCAGCTGAACAAGCACGATACGGTTGGCCAGGACCTGGTTGCCATGAGCGTCAACGACATTCTCGTGCAAGGTGCTGAACCGCTGTTTTTCCTCGATTATTTTGCTTGCGGCAAGCTCGATGTGGATACGGCCGCGACCGTGGTGCAGGGCATTGCGCAAGGTTGCGAGCTGGCCGGTTGCGCGTTGATCGGCGGTGAGACGGCTGAGATGCCGGGCATGTATCCCGATGGCGAATACGATCTGGCCGGGTTTGCGGTTGGCGCGGTGGAGAAGAGCAAGATTATCGATGGCTCGACCATCAAGCCGGGCGATGTGGTTTTGGGGCTGGCATCGTCGGGGATTCATTCGAATGGGTATTCGCTGGTGCGCAAGATCATTGAGCGGGCGCAGCCTGATTTGAATGCTGATTTCGATGGCCGGACGCTTGCCGATGCGTTGATGGCGCCGACGCATATTTATGTGAAGCCGTTGTTGTCGTTGATGTCGCAGATTGCTGTGAAGGGTATGGCGCATATTACGGGCGGCGGATTGGTCGAGAATATTCCGCGGGTTTTGCGCGATGGTTTGACCGTTGAGCTGGATCATCGGGCGTGGCCGTTGCCGCCGTTGTTTTCGTGGTTGCAGAAGCATGGCGGTGTGGCGGATGCGGAGATGCATCGGGTATTCAATTGCGGGATCGGGATGGTCGTTGTGGTGGATGCTGGCGACGCTGAAGCCGCGACGGGGCTTTTGTCAGCGGCAGGGGAGCAGGTTTGGTCGATCGGGCGGGTGCGGGAGGCCGGGGTGGGCGAGGCTCAGACTATCGTGGTTTGAGGTTTTGCTGGCGCTAGGGGAGGGGGTGCTTTGGGGATCCTGCTTTTTGGGGCTTCGCGCGTTCCCTGTTCGTTGATATTTTTAGCACTGTTGGCCACTGTCCGTGGCGGGACTTCATTTCTTTTTCCAACGGCGAAAAAGAAACGAAGGGCGTTTTCAAGGTACAAGTGCAACACCTTTGAAATAGGATATGTTGCATGGGACAAAGCTATGAACATCTCAGCGCTGAGGAGCGTGGCTCAATATTTGCCATGAAACTTGCCAACGAAAGCACGCGCGCGATCGCGCGTGCGCTCCGACGTTCGCCAAGTACGATCAGCCGCGAACTCAAGCGCAATGGCTGGAAGTCCGATGAAGAGCGCGGCGACAGAGGACGGCCTGCGATCGCGGGCGCTTACTGCGCGATCCGTGCTGGTCGACGCGCGGGACGGCTTCGCCGCAAACCGCGTTACGAGCGCAAACTGCACGTTGACGGCGCGTTGTGGCCCGAAGTGCGGCAGTATCTGCAAAAGTGTCACTCACCCGAGCAGATCTCAGCCGCACTCAAACTTGCCCACCCTGATGAGCCTGCTTTGAACGCTTCGCATGAAACCATTTACCGAGCCATTTACGCCGCGCCCCGAGGCGAGTTGCGCCGGGAACTCGTCAGCCTGTTGCGACAGGGACGTGGCGCACGCAGGCCGCGCACGCGAGGACAGGACCGGCGCGGCAAGCTCTCCGACATGCTCAGTATTCACGTACGCCCTCCCGAAGCCAACGACCGGCTCATCCCGGGTCACTGGGAAGGAGATCTGATCAAAGGCCTGGCTAACCGTTCGGCAGTGGGTACGCTGGTGGATCGCAGCACGTTGTTTGTGATGCTGGTCAAGATCGATGGCAGTACGGCGCAGGCAGCGCTGGAAGCCTACAGTGCCGCGTTCGCGCCGCTCGATCAGGGACTGCGTCAAACCCTGACCTACGACCAGGGCAAAGAAATGGCGTTACACAAAAAGCTGGCTGAGGCGACGGGCATCAAGATCTACTTCTGCGATCCACACAGTCCGTGGCAACGCGGTATCTGCGAAAACATCAATGGGCTGCTGCGCCAGTTTCTACCCAAGGCGACCGATCTATCGGTATTCTCGCAGCGACAACTCGATGCGATCGCGCTGAACATGAACACCCGCCCTCGAAAAACGCTCCAGTGGCGCACGCCTGGTGAGGTCTTTATTGAAAACTGCGCCAAGCACGGCATTGTCATTGACCCCGCTGTTGCACTTGGAGTGTGAAAGCGCCAAGCAAAGAAAACGCCTTCCAACCGCTAATTCTTAAGTGGACCGAGCGTGCAGTGATATCTGCTTGGGACTTCAAAAGAATCCTCGACGCCATAACCACCGTTAGCTGAAACCCTCCCCCTCCGAATTCCTACATCCACACGCTTCGCCATCAGCGTCACACGCTTCGCCATCAGCGTTCTCGGGCAAGCACAAAACCCCACGAAACCAGTACGGCCAAATGGACGCGCGCGGCGCGCCGCGTTTTCCTGTTTGACGGCTACTCACATTGGTGGCGAAGCGTGTGGGTAGGCGTGAACGGAGCGGGAGGGGTTCAACTGTTGGTGGTTTTACGCTGAGCGTTCTTTTGAAGTCCCAAACCGATGTAATTGCACGCTCGGGCTCCTTAAGAATTAGCGGTTGGAAGGCGTTTTCTTTGCTTCGTTTCTTTGTCGCCGTTGGACAAAGAAATGAAGTCCCGCCACGGACAGTGGCTAACGGTGCTAAAAAGATCAACGAAAAACGACTGCGCGCAGGCGCAAAAAGCAGGACTCGAGCATAACCCCAACACCGCACCCCCCCAAATCCCTCCCTCGCCCAGGGCGCTAAAAAGCGTCCAAAAAACACACATCACCCCTGTGGCATTGGGGCCAGCAACGCCTCAATATCCTCCGCCGAGAACTTGGCCCCGGCCTTTGCGTCCTCACGCAAAATACTATCGGCCAGAGCGGCCTTCCGGTCCTGCATGGCCACGATCCGCTCCTCAATACTCCCCGCCACGATCAGCTTGTACACAAACACCGGCTTCAACTGCCCCAACCGATGCGCACGGTCCGTCGCCTGGTTCTCCGCCGCCGGATTCCACCACGGATCGTAGTGAATCACCGTATCGGCTGCAGTCAGGTTCAAACCCACTCCGCCCGCCTTCAAACTGATCAGGAACAACGGCACTTCACCATCCTGAAAACGCTTCACCGGCGTCACGCGATCCCGCGTATCGCCAGTCAACGTCACGTACGGCAAACCGGCTTTATCGAGCGCGCCAGCAATGATCGCAAGCATCCCCGTGAACTGCGAAAACAACAGTACGCGCCGCCCTTCTTCAAGCAACTCCGGCAACATATCAAGCAGCAAATCCAGCTTCGCCGATTCCTCCACGCGCTTGACCCGCGTGAGCTTCACAAGCGATGGATCGCAACACACCTGCCGCAGCTTCAGCAACGCCTCGAGCACGACAATATGACTGCGCGCCAAACCCTGATCGGCCACTGCGATGCGCACTTTTTCCTGCATCGCAATCCGCACGGTCTCGTATAAATCACGCTGCGAACCTTCAAGCGACACCGTTCGCACAATGGTCGTCTTCTGCGGCAATTCCTTCGCGACTTCATCCTTTCTTCGACGCAGCATGAAAGGCCGAATGCGCCGGACAAGCAGATCGCGCCGCACCGGGTCTTCATACTTCTCGATCGGCGTGCGCCAGCGCTTGGTGAAATCCTTTTGCGTGCCAAGAAAACCCGGCAGCAGAAAATCGAATTGCGCCCACAATTCGCCCAAGTGATTTTCAAGCGGCGTACCCGTCAAACACAGCCGGTGCCGCGCGCTCAAATCACGAATCCCCTTCGCCGCCTTGGTCGCCACGTTCTTCACGGTTTGCGCTTCGTCAAGAATCAGCAAGTGGTATTCATGCATGGAAAGCATCGCCTGATCGCGCCACAGCAGCGGATACGTGGTCAGCACAAGATCGTGCTCGCTGATCTGATCAAAACGATCCTTGCGTTGCGGGCCGTGAAGATCGAGCACACGCAGCGCGGGCGCAAACTTCCTGGCTTCCTCGCGCCAGTTATGAACGAGCGTTGTTGGCAGCACGACCAGAGCCGGACGGTCCAGCCGTCCCGATTCCTTTTCGACCAGAATATGCGCCAGAGTCTGCACAGTCTTGCCAAGGCCCATATCATCGGCGAGAACGCCGGATAGATTGCGCTCGCGCAAAAACTGCATCCAGTTGAGCCCTTCACGCTGATAAACACGGAGTTCCGCATTCAGGCCGCGAGGGATCGGAACGTCACGCAATCCGGGCCCTTCCTGCAACCGCTGCGCGAGTTCTCGAATGGATACATCGCCGTGAAACTGCCAGCGGCCCGAGTCACCGAGCGCTTCCAGCCGGCCAGCGTCCTTCTCGGAAACGCGCAGCGGTTGCGTACCAAGGGTATCGAAGAGATCGATCAGGACGCGCACCACCGGCTTGATCCGCGATGCACGCAGGCGCAGCCGCTCGCCTTTGTCGGTATTCAGCTCGATGCCTTCGTCATCCGGTATCGAATCGATAGCGCCAGCAAGCCACCGCCGGTCGCGCTGGAACAGGTCGGCGAGCAGCGGCTCGAGCCTTACGCTCCGGTCCCCCACGGCAATGCCGAGTTCGAGGTCGAACCAGCCGTCAGTGCCGTGGCGCGCAGTGCCCTGGATATCGTCGATCTCGATGAAATCGAAACGGAATTCCGGCGACATGGAAATGCGCCAGCCGTCTTCGCGCAGCGTGGGCACCACGTCGCCGGTGAACAACGCCCACGCAGCCGATGCCGGCAAACCGAGCACGCCCGTTGGAATGGGTTTCGGGCCGAAACGCTGGTGCGCGGGAATCTTTCGAAAGCCGAGTTCGTAAAGCTGGTTTGAATAGCGCGTCTCCACGTCGTGGCGGCGCTTCACCTGGATCATGTCGCCGGACTCCGAACGCATGATGGTGGTGGCCTGCGTGGGATCGACACTGAGGCCGTCGTAATCGAAACTCAGGAGCGCGAAATCCAGCACGCTCGCCGCCGAGCGCTCCTCACGCGGGCGCCATGTGCCGCTGATGGGCTGCGTGTCGAGCACGAGCACAGGCACGGGTTCTACATCGACAACATGCACGGTCAGCGCTTCATGCCCCGGCGGCGGCGGCAGGTCGGACGCAACCTCGCGCAACATTGCGCCGACGAGCGGCGCTTCGTCGAGCGAGATGGGCGGCATTGCCAGGTAATCGACCAGTTGGCGCGCGGGCTGCGGCATGTCGACAATACCGGCTTCGCGCGTTTGCGCGTCGGCGAACCAGAGCGGTTCGGTGGTGATGACGAGCGTCGATGCCGGCTCTGTTTGCAGCACTGGACGCACACGGTCATCCGCGTCGGGCGTCCACTCTATGCTTCCCGGGCGCGCCTCGCCGCTGGTCAATGGCCGGCGCGGTTCACCCACATCCTGCGACGACGGTGTCGCCGTGAAGAGGCGCCCGGTCGCCAGCATCCGCTGCATGAGGTCGGCGCCTTCTTCGCCGTGCAGCGCGAAGCCGCCGACGTCGTTGCGCGTGCGTCCAATGATCAGCGCCCGAAGGATCGTCAGGTCGTCGTCGCTCACGAACTTCGGCTGTTTGACGAGCGCCGCGTCGAAATTGGTCCACGGCCGGTCGAGCTTCTGAAGCGAACCGTCAGGGCCAAGACGCACCTTGTGCAGCGCGACTTCAGGGGCGCGCATGACGCGCGACATGCCGAGCACGTAAGCAAGCGCGAGCGTGCCATTCGGTTCGGCGGTTTTTTTCGCGGCCGTAGTGCGTGTCGATGCAAACCGCGAGCGGAATCCTTCCAGCCAGCCCGCGACTTCGGCGCGTACCGTGTCGGGTTCCACGGGTTTGTCGCTGGCGGTCGCAAGCAGCACCGCGGCGGCATGCTTGCAGTGCAATCCGACCGGGCACGAACACCGGCCGTGCGCCTTGAGCGCGCCACGATCGTGGCTGAATACCACCTCGACACGATAAGGCTGGCGCTGAGTGCCCTTGACCTGGGCGCACAGCACGTTGTTGTCCCAATGCAGATGCCTGACTTCGTCGACATACCCGCGCGCCTTGGCGACGGTATGTGCGCCGAGCCATTTGATGATCTGGGCCGTGTCGTAAGCAAACTCCGGCATCAGTGCATCCACTCGCGCATGACTGTTCCGGGTTTGGCAGCTTCAGCTTGTCTTTCCCACATCCGCTTGTTCACCGTTCCCTTCGTTCGAGTAATTCCAGCAGGCCGCGCAATGCGTGCGCGGCCGCCTGGGTGCGAACCTGTTCGCGATCGCCCTTGAATAGCTGTGTCGCCACCGTTGTATGCAGCCGGTTGCTCCACGCAAACGACACCATGCCGACTGGTTTCGTTTCCGTGCCGCCGCCCGGACCGGCGACGCCGGTAATGGACAGCGAAATCTGCGCCCGGCTGTTGCGGAGCGCGCCTTCGGCCATGGCTCGGGCAACGGGTTCGCTCACCGCGCCGTGACGCTCGATCATGTCGGCCGGCACGCCGATCATCTCCGTTTTCGCGTTATTCGAGTACGTGACGAAACCGCGTTCGAACCACGCGCTGCTGCCGGAAATATCGGTCATGGCGGCGGCTACCATGCCGCCCGTGCACGATTCCGCTGTCGCGAGCATCAGGCGCTCGTCACGCAGTTTGTTGCCGGCGCGAATGGCGAGCTGGTGAACGACTTTATCGGTGGCCATGAGGAACTCGCGTGGGGCTGATCGTAGGGAAAGGGAGCGTCGGTAAGCCGGGTGTCAGACAGTCATGCGCCACAGCGCAATCACGAGCAGCGAGAAAAAAGCCGCGGCAATGTCGTCGAACATGATGCCGAAGCCGCCTTTTAACCGGCGGTCAAAATAGCGGATGGGCGGCGGCTTCACCATATCGAAGAAACGGAACACGATAAACGCCCACAACTGTCCGGTGAACGTGGCCGGCGTGACGAGCAGCAGCACCAGCCAGAACGCGACGATCTCGTCCCATACCACGGGCGACGGATCTTCGATGCCCATTTTCTTCGCCGTGAAGCCGCAGAACCAGCAGCCGGCCACGAAGCCGACCGCAATCAGCACGGCCCATTCGGCGACCGTCAGGTACGGGTTGAACGCCACGAACGACGCCCACGCGAACAAGGTCCCGACCGTGCCGGGCACAACCGGCGACAAGCCGCTGCCAAAGCCCAGCGACAGGATATGCAGCGGATGCGACAGCATGAAGCGCGCGCTGGTGCGCCGCGAAGGCTTGGGACGCGGTTTGTCGTCGAGAGTCTCGGTGATCGGGTCAGTCTGCATGAAAGTGGTCGTAGCCCGAGGCCGTGAAGGAAACGGGACCGGCGTGATTACGCCAGTCGATAGCGGGCGTGTCAGTGGGAACAGCGAGACCCTCGATTGTACCGATGCGCGTCACGAGAATGCCCAGGCGCGCACCCAGACGTTCGATTTTTGCACGCGCCTCCACGGGCGCGGTGAAGCACAGTTCGTAGTCGTCGCCGCCGGCGAGGATGCAGGGCAACTGCGCCACGGCGGGCAACGCGTCGATAACGCCCGAGCGCGGCACGAGATCCACGTCGACGGCCGCGCGCATGTTCGACCGCTTCAATATATGCAGCAGGTCGCCGGCAAGGCCATCGGACAAATCCAGCGCAGCGTGGGCCACGCCGCGCAACGCGACGCCCAGCGCCACGCGCGGTTCCGGCTGTTCGAGCGCCTTGATCGCGATGGCTTTGCTGGCGGCGTCCTCGATCGACCATTCTTTACGCAAGACGCCAAGCCCGGCGCGCGCGTTGCCGAGTCGTCCGGAGACCCAGATGTCGTCGCCCGCGCGCGCGCCGTCGCGGCGCAGCGCGCGCGCGGCGGGAACGTCGCCGAATACCGTGATGCTGATGCTCACGTGCGGGCCGCCGGTCGTATCGCCGCCAATCAATTCGCAGCCGTGCGCATTCGCCATGTGGAAGAGGCCGTCACTGAAGGCCTGAAGCCAGCTTTCCTCCGCTTTCGGCATGGAAAGCGCGAGCGTGAACGCGCGCGGCGCCGCGCCCATGGCGGCCAGATCCGAGAGGTTCACGGCGAGCGCCTTGGCCCCGAGCGCGAACGGGGAAACATCGGGGAAAAAATGGCGCCCCGACACGAGCATGTCCGTGGAGATCGCCAGTTGCTGGCCGCGCTTCGGGGCGAGCAGCGCGCAATCATCGCCGATACCGAGCGTTGCGCTCGCCGCTTTACCCGACTTTTGCGCCGCCGGGGTGCGGCCTCTGGTCGCGGGCTTGGAGAAATATCGTTCGATCAGGGAAAACTCTGAGAGCATCGGCGGTCCGGCAATATCAGGAAAAAAGTTGGGGACGATGCGCTCGTGTTCATGCGCGTTTCATCTCAATAAAGGGGTTTAGCTGCGTGGTTAGCGCCGCAAGCGGCTGACACGCAGGTGCGTTCCGATGCCCGGCGAAGCCTTGTCCAAATGGGATACGTGTCCTGAATTCCGGGTATCGCCATCTTGGACGGCCCTTGATTGGCGCTACAATGCGTTCGAACTTCTATTCTAATCTTGCCTAAAGCCCGCCGCCTCATGACAACGCCAGCAGATAACGCCAAAGCCAAACTGCGCGAAGCCGCGCTTGATTACCACGAGTTTCCCACCCCCGGCAAAATCGCGATTGCGCCGACCAAGCAGATGATCAACCAGCGCGACCTCGCGCTGGCGTACTCGCCGGGCGTTGCGTTCGCATGCGAGGAGATCGTCGCGAACCCGCTGAACGCCGCGCGCTTCACCGCCCGCAGCAATCTGGTTGGCGTGGTGACGAATGGCACTGCGGTGCTCGGGCTCGGCAACATCGGCCCGCTTGCGTCCAAGCCGGTAATGGAAGGCAAGGCGGTGCTGTTCAAGAAGTTCGCGGGCATCGACGTGTTCGACATCGAGTTGAACGAGATGGACCCCATGAAGCTCGTCGACGTGATCTGCGCGCTCGAACCCACGTTCGGCGGCATCAATCTCGAAGACATCAAGGCGCCGGACTGCTTCATTGTCGAGCGCGAAGCCCGCAAGCGCATGAAAATCCCGGTGTTCCATGATGACCAGCACGGTACGGCCATCGTGGTTGCGGCCGCAATCACCAATGGTCTGGTCGTGGTCGGCAAGAAGATCGAAGACGTGAAGCTGGTGGCTTCGGGCGCGGGCGCCGCGTCGCTCGCGTGTCTGGACCTGCTGGTGGAACTCGGCATGAATCTCGAGAACATCTTCGTGACGGACTTGGCCGGCGTGGTCTACAAGGGCCGCGTCGAACTGATGGACCCGGACAAGGATCGTTTTGCGCGCGAAACGTCGGCGCGCACGCTTGCAGATGTGATCGAAGGGGCCGACGTCTTTCTCGGCCTGTCCGCTGGCGGCGTGCTCAAGCAGGACATGGTCAGGAACATGGCGCCCAAGCCGCTGATTCTGGCGCTTGCCAATCCCACGCCGGAAATCCTGCCGGAACTGGCGCTCGAAGTGCGCCCGGATGCAGTGCTTGCCACCGGCCGTACGGATTATCCGAACCAGGTCAACAACGTACTGTGCTTCCCGTTCATCTTCCGCGGAGCGCTGGATGCGGGTGCGAGCACGATCACGCGCGAAATGGAAATTGCCGCGGTGAATGCGATTGCGGAACTGGCGCGTCAGGAACAAAGCGATATTGTGGCGACCGCCTACGGCATTCAGGATCTGTCGTTCGGTCCCGAGTACCTGATTCCAAAGCCTTTCGATCCGCGCCTGATCGTCAAGATCGCGCCGGCCGTCGCCAAGGCCGCCATGGACTCAGGCGTAGCGACACGTCCTATCGAGGACATGGATGCGTATGAGCAGCATCTGCAGCAATTTGTGTATCACAGTGGCACAACCATGAAACCCGTGTTCCAGCTCGCGCGCAGCGTTGAGCCGGACAAGAAGCGCATTGTGTTTGCCGAAGGCGAGGAAGAGCGCGTGCTGCGCGCCGTGCAGATCGCGGTGGATGAGAAGATTGCCAAGCCGATTCTGATCGGCCGTCCGGCGGTGATCACGCAGCGCATCGCGAAATACGGCTTGCGTCTGACGCCGGGCGTGGATTTCACCGTCGTCGATACCGATCATGACTCGCGTTATCGCGACTTCTGGCAGACGTATCACACCATGATGGCGAGAAAAGGCATCAGCGCGCAGATGGCGAAGCTTGAAATGCGCCGCCGCACCACACTGATCGGTTCCATGCTGGTGAAGAAGGGCGAAGCGGACGGCATGATCTGCGGCACGATCAGCACGACGCATCGGCACCTCCATTTTGTCGATCAGGTGATTGGCAAGAAGGCGGGCTGCAGCGTCTACGCGGCCATGAATGCGCTGGTGTTGCCGGGCCGGCAGATTTTCCTTGTCGATACACATGTGAACGTGGACCCGACACCCGAGCAGCTCTGTGAAATCACGATCATGGCGGCGGAAGAAGTGCGCCGCTTCGGGATTGTGCCGAAGATCGCGCTGCTCTCGCATTCAAACTTCGGCACGAGCAACGCGCCGTCCGCCATCAAGATGCGCGAGACGCTGGCATTGCTGAAAGAACGCGCGCCTGAGTTGGACGTGGATGGTGAAATGCACGGCGACGTGGCGCTGGACGCACGGCTGCGCGCGGAAGTGCTGCCGGAATCGACTCTGGAAGGCGACGCGAATCTGCTTGTGCTGCCCAATATAGATGCCGCCAACATCTCGTACAACTTGCTGAAGACGGCAGCCGGCAACAACATTGCCATCGGTCCGATCCTGCTGGGCGCGGCTCAGCCGGTTCACGTGTTGACGGCATCCGCCACGGTTCGCCGGATTGTCAATATGACGGCGTTGCTGGTGGCGGACGCGACGGCTATTGCGCGTTGAGGCGAATGAACGCAACGCCTGCGGAGTTTGCGGGCTGACATAGGTGAGGAAGGGGTCGCGAAGTCATGCGATCCCTTTTTTATTGGCAGATCGGAATCTTGAAACCGCGGTTTCCAAACGAAAAAAAGCGTGCCGGACATCCGGCACGCTTGAGGCACGCAAGGGGATTTGCTTTCTCCTCTAAATAGCAGTGGTGCCGGCCAAAGACCGTGGGAGCATCCCTAGAGAGGCGACACTAGCTCCGTTCCCCAAGCCACGCATGGGTGAATTATTATCCTGTTCAGGTGAAAAATATCTCAGTCTTATCCTATTTTTTATGTGACCCCAAATTAATTGAATCCTTTGAACGGCGGTGCGCGCGAAGCGTGGGTTGTTGACTGCAGAATTGACTAAAAAATGGGCATCGCCTGAACCAACATTGATTCCGGCTGTCATTAGCGATACCCTTACGTCTTTCATGGTCGTCAATTTTTGGGGCTTCAAGCGGGATGGGTTTGGTTAAGCGCGCGTGGGTTTGTGGGTTTCTGACGGCGCTTTTGGTGGTGCTGAGCGGCTGCGGCAAGAGCGCGCCGGACTCGCAGAGCCCGGGTCGTGACAAGCCCGCAACTGCGTCGCAGGCCCAGTCGCCGCTCGCATTGCAAGACAAGAACAGGCCGCCAGGCGATCCGCGCGCAGATACCAGCCGCGATGCCGCATCAGCGGGTTTGGAGTCGTCGCGGACAACTGTCGACGCGGCGCAATTGCCGAAACAGGCCATTGTGACGTTGCGGCGGATCGAGGCTGGCGGACCGTTCCCGTTCGAGAAAGACGGCATTGTGTTTGGCAATCGCGAGCGTATGCTGCCGCCGCATCCGCGCGGCTACTACCACGAATACACCGTTCCTACGCCGCGCGCCCGTGATCGCGGCGCACGCCGGATCGTATGTGGCGGGCCCCGTCGGCAGATCGACAACTGCTTTTACACCGACGACCATTACGTGAGTTTTAAACGCATTGCGGGATTAACTTCGGGATGAACAGCATGAGCGACAACATCTACGCGCACGACAACGGTGTCGCGGGTGATCTTTTCGCCGGCGATGGCAACATGTTCCAGCGCGTTTTGCGACTCCGCACGGCAGACGAGACGAGACCCGACGACGAACCGAGCGCGGCGCTGTCATCATTGAACGAGGGGTCTATGAGTCTTTTCAAGACGGTACGATCAAATATCGTGCAGTCGATTCGCGCTTTTCGCGTACAGGATCTCGCCGACGAAGCGAACACACTTGGCCAGCATTTCCTGTACGCGTACTGCGGTCAGGCCCAGAGCAAGCAGGAAGTGCTCGAAACCATTGCAACGTCGTTTTTGTTTCCCAAGCACTTCGGCAAAAATTACGATGCGCTGTATGACAGCCTGACGGACCTTGTGCACAAGGCCGGTTCGCAGCCTGGGTTCGTGATTGTTCTGGAAGCGCTGCCGGTGGCACAGAAATTCGACAAGGAAGGACGCGAAACCCTTCTGGATGTGTTCCGCGAAGCGGCTGAATTCTGGGCGGAACGGCGCGTGGCGTTCAGGGTGTTTTACTCGTTCGCCTGAACAACGCAGGATTCGACATCGTTGGCGGGAAGCCGGCCGGCGCCTCTTTAACACAGGCGCTGACCGGCTTTTTGCATTCCGGGTCCCGGAATACCGCCATTACCATCCGCCCCAACGCGCCGCGAGCGCTGCCAGAACGGCAATACCAGCCGTTTCCGTGCGAAGCACGCGAGGTCCGAGTCCGAGCGCAACGAATCCGGCATCGACGATAGCGGCTTCTTCCGCTGGCGAAAATCCGGCCTCGGGACCGATTGCCAGAATGACCGGCGCGGCGGGCGCCGTAGCCGGAAGTGATGCAAAGTCCAGTTCCGCGCGCGGCGACAGCAACAAGCGCAATTCGCCTTCTTGAGCGGGCGGCAGGCCAATCAGCCATTTATCCATGTCCTGCGGCGGCGTCACATTTGGCACGCGATTACGTCCGCATTGCTCGCACGCGGCTCGCGTCAATGCTTGCCAGTGGGTTTGCCGGCGGGTTGCGCGCTCGCCGGAGAGCCGCACGACACCGCGTTCGGCGATGAGCGGAATCATGGATGCGACACCTAACTCCACTGATTTTTCGATCAGCCAGTCCATCTTGTCGCCGCCCGCCACGCCCTGCGCCAATGTGACGCGATACGGCGGCTCCGCATCGCGTTCCGTGAATTCGTCGATCTGTACGGTCGCCGAGCGCTTGCCGATCTCCAGCAGCCGGGCGATGTACTCACCGCCGGAGCCATTGAAAAGTGTGATGGCGTCGTTGATTTGCAGGCGCAAGACGTGGATGTGCCGGACGACGTCCTCCGGCAGCTGAGCGATTTCACCCGCGACAAGCGGGCCGGTAACAAAGAAACGTGGCATGAAGTAGCTTGCCCGGACGCATTCCGGCGTGCGGGCTGGTGACTAGTGGGGAACCGCGTAGAGGACGGAGGACGGCGATCAGTTCAAATGCCGGGCGATCGCCCAGCGATATCCGTCCGGATCCTCGAATTGCGCAAACCGGTCGCCCCAATACTGGTCTTGCGGTTCGATCAACCCCTTGGCGCCGACCGCGATGGCGCGGGCATAAGTCGCGTCGACGTCGTCCACGTATAAATAGAACGATTGCGGCGCCATCAAGCCCGTGCTCTTCGGCGTCTTGGCGTGCGACCCGTACGCGCCTTCCGGCGCGAACATCAGGATCAACTGGCCGCGATACGTCATCTCGACATGGATCACGGCGCCGTCGTCGTGGACGCTGTCACGCACCGCGAATCCTAGCGCCTGCTCATAAAACCCCGTGCTGACGCGAGCATCGCGAACCGTCAGATACGGCGTGAGCCATGGAACGTCGGCGGGGCGGGGGTCGGTCATTTCAAAATCTCCTCGGAGCTCGCTGGTTCGTGCATTGTGCCATGGCAGTTCGGGACATCTCGCCCGGCGGACCCATGCTGTGCGCGCAAGCGGGATGCAGGGAGCGTGCCCGCATGCGCCTGACGGTCTCCTGCATGGGTTTGCCGCGCGATTTTCGCCGTTTTTTCGCGTGCGGCTGGCGCCTTTCGTCGCGCCAATGCCTGTAAGTCGTCTGCTAGAATGACCGGCTTCCGATCCTCTTCGTTTCTCGTCGCTCCGGTTGCTGAAAACGCGGTTTCGTCGTTCGCCCGGTGCGTCTCCAGATTCATCCCAGGATCTTTTCAGGACCTACCGGACTCGACATGACAACTCCGACTTCCAGCCAGAGCACCCTGATGGCCAACGCAATCCGCGCACTGGCAATGGACGCCGTTCAGCAAGCCAATTCCGGTCATCCGGGCATGCCAATGGGCATGGCTGAAATTGGTGTCGCACTGTGGTCGCGCCACCTGAAGCACAATCCGGCCAATCCGCACTGGGCCGATCGCGATCGTTTTGTCCTGTCGAACGGTCATGGCTCCATGTTGCTGTATTCGCTCCTGCATCTGACCGGCTACGACCTGCCGATCAACGAACTCAAGAATTTCCGCCAACTGCACTCGAAAACGCCGGGCCATCCGGAATACGGCATCACGCCGGGCGTGGAGACCACTACAGGCCCGCTCGGGCAGGGTCTGGCGAATGCGGTCGGCATGGCGCTGGCTGAAGCGCTGCTTGCCGCCGAGTTCAACAAGGACGGCGCGAAGATTGTCGACCATCACACGTACGTATTCCTCGGCGACGGCTGCATGATGGAAGGCATCTCGCACGAAGCTTGTTCGTTTGCCGGGACGCTCAAGCTCAACAAGCTGATCGCGCTGTACGACGACAACGGCATTTCCATCGACGGCCACGTCGAACACTGGTTTCACGACGACACCCCGAAGCGCTTCGAAGCGTACGGCTGGAACGTGATCCGCGCGGTCGACGGTCACAACGTCGATGCGGTGGACGCTGCCATCGCGCAAGCCAAAAAGTCGGACAAGCCAACGCTGATCTGCTGCCGCACGACCATTGGCAAGGGCGCGCCGACCAAGCAGGGCAGCCACGATTCGCATGGTGCGCCGCTGGGCCCGAAGGAAATCGCCGATGCACGCGCGGGAATGGGCTGGAGCTGGGAACCGTTCGTGATCCCGCAGGAAGTCTATGCCGCGTGGGACGCGAAAGAAGCGGGCGCCCGTGCCGAAGCCGAGTGGAACAAGCAATTCGATGCGTATCGCGCGAAGCATTCAGCCGAAGCCGCCGAGTTCGTGCGCCGCATGAAGGGCGAGTTGCCGGCCAAATGGACGCAGGACGCTAAGGACATTATTGAAGCTGCGAACCAGAAGGGCGAAACCATTGCCACGCGCAAGGCTTCGCAGCAGACGCTTGACGGTCTTGCCGCCGCGTTGCCGGAACTGCTCGGCGGTTCTGCCGACCTGACCGGTTCGAACCTGACGAACTGGAAGGCATCGAAGGCGGTGCGCGCCGGCGAGACGTCCAACCAGATCCAGTGGGGCAATCACATCAACTACGGCGTGCGCGAATTCGGCATGAGCGCGGCCATCAACGGCATTGTGCTGCATGGCGGTTATCGTCCGTTTGGCGGCACGTTCCTCACGTTCTCCGACTATAGCCGCAACGCGCTGCGCGTGGCCGCGCTCATGAAAGCGCCGTCCATCTTCGTGTTCACGCACGACTCCATTGGCCTGGGCGAAGACGGTCCGACGCACCAGTCCGTCGAACAAACCTCGAGCTTGCGGCTGATTCCGCACTTACACGTGTGGCGTCCGGCGGATACCGTCGAGACCGCCGTGGCGTGGACTGCGGCGATTGATTACAAGGGACCGTCGGCGTTGATCTTTACGCGCCAGAACCTGCTGTTCTCGGCGCGCAATGACGTGCAGATCGCGAACATCGCGAAGGGCGGCTACGTGCTGCGGGACTGGAACGACGACATCCCCGCGCGCAAGATCATCCTGATCGCCACGGGTTCGGAAGTCGAATTGGCGCTCAAGGCGGCCGAGAAACTGGCGCAGGAAGGCATTGGCGCGCGGATCGTGTCCATGCCGTGTACCAATGTGTTCGACCAGCAGGACGCCGAATATCGCGAGCGCGTGTTGCCCAAGGGCGTCGTGCGCGTGGCGATCGAAGCCGGCGTGACCGATTTCTGGCGTAAATATGTGGGTCTCGAAGGCGGCGTGGTGGGCATCGATTCGTTTGGCGAATCCGCGCCCGCCGGCGAGCTTTTCAAGTATTTCGGCTTTACCGTCGAGCATGTCGTGGAGACGGCGAAAGCCGCGCTCGCGGGCTGAACGGACGCTCATCAAGCGCACCGGCGGCGGCAAACTGGAACTTTTTTTCAGCCATCAGGAGATAGACCATGACGATTCGCGTTGCAATCAACGGCTACGGCCGGATCGGCCGCAATACGCTGCGCGCCTTGTACGAAAACGGCAAGAAACACGACATCGAAATCGTCGCCATCAACGATCTGGGCGACGCCAAGACGAACGCGCACCTGACGCAGTACGACACGGCGCACGGCAAGTTCCCGGGCGAAGTATCGGTGGATGGTGATTACCTCGTGGTCAACGGCGACCGCATCCGCGTGCTGGCCAATCGCAACCCGGCTGAATTGCCGTGGGGCGAGCTGAACGTGGACGTGGTGCTGGAATGCACGGGCTTCTTCACCACGAAGGAAAAGGCGAGCGCGCACATCAAGGGCGGCGCGAAGAAGGTGATCATTTCGGCGCCGGGCGGCAAGGACGTTGATGCAACCATCGTCTATGGCGTGAATCACCATGTGCTGAAGGCATCGGACACGGTGATCTCGAACGCATCGTGCACGACGAACTGCCTCGCGCCGCTCGTCAAGCCGCTGAACGACAAGATTGGCCTGGTGAACGGCCTGATGACGACCATCCACGCGTACACGAACGACCAGGTCCTGACGGACGTGTATCACGAAGACCTGCGCCGCGCGCGCTCGGCCACGCACAGCCAGATCCCGACGAAGACGGGCGCCGCGTCCGCGGTTGGTCTGGTGCTGCCGGAACTGAACGGCAAGCTCGATGGCTATGCGATTCGCGTGCCGACCATCAACGTGTCGATTGTGGATCTGTCGTTCATTGCCGCACGCGACACAACGGTCGACGAAGTGAACTCGATCATGAAGGAAGCGTCGGAAGGCGCGTTGAAGGGCATTCTGGGTTACAACACGGCGCCGCTGGTTTCCATCGACTTCAATCACAACCCGGCTTCGTCGACATTCGATGCAACGCTCACGAAGGTATCGGGCCGGCTGGTGAAGGTGTCGAGCTGGTACGACAACGAATGGGGTTTCTCGAACCGCATGCTGGACACGGCCGTGGCATTGGCCAATGCCAAGTAAGTTGTGAATTAAACAGAAAAAAGCCGCCGGGGTTTGCACCCCGGCGGCTTTCTTGTTTCTGTGGCTTTCTTGTTTTCTGTTCTTGCTTTCCGACGCTACGCGTGCGACAAGAATCAGGTTTTACGATGCGGGCACCGTTCCTTCGTGCACGTGCCGTATAGTGCCAGCGCATGTTCATGCAGCTTGAAACCGCGTTCTTTTGCGATATCTTGCTGGCGGCTTTCGATTTCGGCGTCGAAGAATTCTTCAACCAGACCGCAATCCAGGCACACCAGATGATCATGATGCGAGCCTTCGTTGAGCTCGAACACAGCCTTGCCGGATTCGAAGTTGCTGCGTGACAGCAAGCCGGCTTGCTCGAACTGCGTAAGCACGCGATAAACGGTTGCAAGACCGATATCGAGTTCCTCGTGCAGCAGGTTGCGATACACGTCTTCTGCAGTCAGGTGGCGCACCGGACTATGCTGGAAAATCTCGAGGATCTTGAGCCTGGGCAAGGTTGCCTTCAGCCCGATATTTTTGAGATCGGCGGGATTGGTCATGGCTAGGCATCCCTAGAGTACAATTCAAGGTTCTCATAGTAATGCGTTTTTACCGTTCCGGTCACCATCCGAACGAAATGGCGCGATCTCCGAAAGACTTCGAAACTTCCTGCGCCCATATGGGCAACGGGCCAGGCGAAGGGTGAAATGAAGGGTGAAATGTTTCCAAAATCTTTATCGAATTGCCGGGAGAGCCGTCGCATGCGCGGAACTTTGATCGCTGCCGCCACCATGACCGTCCTGGCCGGGTTGTCCGCGTGTTCCACCTACGACAGCGTCACGCAGAGCATCGCGCAGCACATTACGCCGTATCGGATCACGGTTGTGCAGGGGAATTTCGTTTCGGCTGAGGCCGCGGCGCAAATGCAGGTCGGCATGTCGCGCGATCAGGTGAAGACGCTGCTCGGCACGCCGTTGCTCGCGGACATGTTCCACGCGGATCGCTGGGATTACATTTTCTATTTCAAGCGCGGTTCCACGTCGGTTGTGCAGCAGCGTGATTTCGTGGTGAATTTTGCCGGCGACCGCGTGGCGAACTGGACGGGCGGGGAAAATCTGCCGTCGAATCTCGAGTTGCTGGCTGAAATCGATGGCGACAAGGGCCGCAAGATTCCTGCAGCGCCGCTGCCGGTTGCGGCCAGCGCGGCGGGTGCGAGCGGCGTTCCTGCCACGCCCGCGACTGCAACCGTTTCAGCGCCGGCTGGCCAGCCGAGCACGCAACCGGATGCATCGAATGCTTTTGCCGGAGACGCCAACCAGCAAGCCGCGCAAGCCGCCAACCGCGCAACGGCAGCCGTGGAAGCGCCGACTGGCCGGACGCGCTCGTCGGCCATGCCGAACGTGCCAGGCAATCCGAGCCTGCCGCCGAACGTCAGCGCAGGCGGCAACTCGCAGATCCAGTTGCAGCGGCGTCCGCAGACGGTAACCATTCCGAACAGCGCCGCCGTTGGCCCGGCGGGCACCTCGCCCACGCCGGCGAACACGGACGGTCAGGCAACGTTCTACGTGCCATCCACGAAAACCAACTAAGCAGCACGGCGGGCGCCGTTTGGTTTTCTGGCCGTCCCGCCGTTCTCGTTGGTTCGCACTATCGCGCAAGAGGCCAATGCGCCGCTTCAACGCTTCTTGCTTTCTTGCCCGGCTTTCCTGCCTGAGTTTTTCTGCTGTATCAACGCAGTCGACAAACGCCAATACAACGCCTTCATCACGCGAGACACGCCATGAAAATCGCCATCGCCGGCGCATCGGGCCGCATGGGCCGCATGCTGATCGAAACCGTTCTCAATGACCCGGACGCAACCTTGTCCGGCGCGCTCGATCGCGCGGGGTCGCCCCAGCTTGGCGAGGACGCGGGCGCATTTCTCGGTAAACACACGGGCGTGATCCTGACGGACGATATTGAACGGGTGCTTGCCGAAAGTGACTTGCTGATCGACTTCACGCGTCCGGAAGGCACGCTTCTACATCTGGAAGCCGCGTTGCGGCATGGCGTGAAGATGGTGATCGGCACGACCGGTTTCAGTGACGCGCAGAAAGCGCAACTGAGCGCCGCTGGCGAGAAGATCGGGATCGTATTCGCGGCGAACATGAGCGTGGGCGTAAACGTGACGCTCAAGCTGCTCGAATTCGCGGCAAAGCACTTTGATAAAGGCTATGACATCGAGATCATCGAGGCGCATCACCGGCACAAGGTCGACGCGCCTTCGGGCACCGCGCTTGCAATGGGCGAGACGATTGCCCATGCGCTCGGCCGTGACCTGAAGGAGTGCGCGGTGTATGGCCGCGAGGGCGTGACGGGCGAACGCGATCCGTCGACCATTGGCTTTGCTGCGATTCGCGGCGGCGACATTGTCGGCGATCACACCGTGCTGTTCGCGGGCATTGGCGAGCGCGTCGAGATCACGCATAAATCCGCCAGCCGCTTGTCGTACGCCCAGGGTTCGTTGCGCGCCGCGCATTTCCTGGCCAGCCGCGAACGCGGCATGTTCGACATGCAGGACGTGCTCGGCTTGCGTTGAGCCGCGCCGCTGATTTCCATAAGGTCATCGATTAATGGCAACCACCGGCATCATCCATTACTTGCAAAGCAGCGACGGCATCACGCATGGCGTGGCGGGCGTGCTGCTGGTTATGTCAGTGGCGAGCTGGTGTTTCCTGATCGTGAAGGCCTGGGTTCTCGTGCGTGCGAAACGCCAGGGTCCGCGCGCCGTGCAGCGGTTCTGGCAGGCGGCGACGCTTTCGGACGGCATAGCGGAGTTGCGGAAAGTCGACCGGGAACGCGTGTACTTGCCGCTTGCGGTTGCCGCGTGGCGTGCGTCGGAAGCGGAAATGCCGGGTGCGCTGATCGCGCATGTCGAGCCCGGCGAGCGTGTGTTGCGCGCGTTGCGGCATGCGCTACTGGTGTCACAACGGCGGCTTGAGTTTGGGCAGGTTCTGCTGGCGTCGGTGGGAAGTACGGCGCCGTTCGTGGGCCTGCTTGGCACGGTTTGGGGCATTTATCACGCGCTCGGCAGCATTGCCGCGAGCGGGCAGGCCATGATCGAAAACGTCGCGGGTCCCGTTGGAGAAGCGCTGATCATGACCGCGTTCGGGTTGGTCGTCGCCATCCCCGCCGTGCTTGCGTACAACGTGCTCGGGCGGCTGGTGCGGCAGATATCCGAAGAACTCGATGGCTTTGCGCACGACCTGCACGCTTACACGAACGGCATTGCACCACGCCGGATCAAGAGCGCCGTTATTCAGGACCACGTGGTTTAACGAATCCCCAAGCGCAAACCGCGCACCGGACGAATACATCATGGCCTTCGGCGGACTGGACAAGAAATCGAACGGCGCTCCCATGGCGGAGATCAACATGACGCCGTTGATCGACGTGATGCTGGTGTTGCTGGTTATCTTCATCATTACAGCGCCGTTGTTCACGCATGCAATCCGGCTGGATTTGCCCAAGGTCGCGTCACAGGTTGCACGCGAGACGCCGGACACGATCACACTTTCCATCGATGACACCGGCAAGTTGTATTGGAACGACAAGCCGGTTGCATTCGAGCAGATGCAGGCGCAATTCGCGGCGGAAGGCAAGAAGGCGACGCAGCCGGAGCTTCATTTGAGGGCGTCGGCAGCGACGCATTACGACGTGATCGCCCGCGTGATGGGCGCGGCGCAAAGCGCGGGCTTGAGCAGGATCGGCTTCGTGACGGAGCCTGCGAAGCCAGGGCATTAGACCGGCAAACCTCGGCCGCTCCGGTGGCCATGCCGCCCGGCCGCACGCCTCGCCAGAACCGCTCGCCCCGACGGTATAATCGCGCTTTGGCCGCGCGGGCGGCCTCCATTGCCTCCGCGGGTAACGGAACCACGCTGAAGAAGCGGCCCGGGCGCATGCCAGACGGCCTTGACCTTGGCGCGACCCGCGAACGGACACCGCCGAGCATCGCCTGGAGTTTCGCCCGTCAGACGCGCGATGAAGCAAAACACAGGCAAGACCCAGGCAACACAGCCACATCGCCGCAAGGCAAAACCGCCAAGACCACACCATGCAAGATAAATACGTACCCGCCGACGTCGAATCCGCAGCGCAAAGCGACTGGCGCGCGAAAGATGTCTATCGGTCGACCGAAACCAGCGACAAGCCGAAGTTCTACTGCGTGTCCATGTTGCCGTACCCGTCGGGCAAGCTGCACATGGGCCATGTGCGCAACTACACGATCAACGACGTGATGTACCGGTTCCTGCGCATGAACGGCCACAACGTGCTGATGCCGATGGGCTGGGACGCGTTCGGCATGCCGGCGGAAAACGCCGCGATGGCGAACAACGTGCCGCCGGCGAAGTGGACCTACGACAACATCGAGTACATGAAGAAGCAGATGCAGTCGATGGGACTGGCTATCGACTGGTCGCGGGAAATCGCATCCTGCAAACCCGAGTACTACAAGTGGAACCAGTGGCTGTTCCTGAAGATGCTGGAAAAGGGCATTGCGTACAAGAAGACCGGGACGGTGAACTGGGACCCTGAAGACCAGACCGTGCTCGCGAACGAGCAGGTGATCGACGGGCGCGGCTGGCGCTCGGGCGCGCTGGTGGAAAAGCGCGAAATCCCGATGTATTACATGCGCATCACGGATTACGCAGATCAGTTGCTCGGCGACCTCGACGGTCTCGGCTGGCCCGAGCGCGTGAAGGTGATGCAGCAGAACTGGATTGGCAAAAGCTTCGGCGTGAACTTCGGCTTCCCGTACGAGATCGACGGCGAAAGCAAGTTGCTGCGCGTCTTCACCACGCGCGCTGACACCATCATGGGTGTGACCTTCGCAGCAGTCGCCGCGGAACATCCGCTGGCAACGCGCCTTGCTCGCGATAATCCGGCGTTGCAAGTGTTTATCGAAGAATGCAAGCGCGGCGGCGTGGCCGAAGCCGACGTCGCGACCATGGAAAAGAAGGGCATGCCGACGGGCTTCTTCGTTACGCATCCGCTGACGCAGGAAAAGGTCGAAGTGTGGGTGGGCAACTACGTGCTCATGAGCTACGGCGAAGGCGCCGTGATGGGCGTGCCGTCGCACGACGAACGCGATTTCGCGTTCGCGAAGAAATACAATCTGCCGATCAGGCAGGTCGTCGCGGTTGAAGGCAAGACCTACAGCACGGACGCATGGGAAGAGTGGTACGGCGAAAAGGGCGTGGGCACGCTCGTCAACAGCGGCAAATATGACGGCCTCGACTTCGAGGAAGCCGTCAACGCAATCGCGGCAGACCTGAAAGCGAAGAATTTCGGCGATAAACAAATCACCTGGCGCTTGCGCGACTGGGGCATTTCCCGCCAGCGCTATTGGGGCACGCCGATCCCGATCATCCATTGCGCCACATGCGGCGACGTGCCGGTGCCGGAAGCCGATTTGCCGGTCGTGTTGCCGGAAGACCTCGTGCCGGATGGCACGGGCAATCCGCTCGCGAAGTCTGAAGCGTTCGTCAATTGCACGTGTCCGAAGTGCGGTGCGCCGGCAAAACGTGAAACCGACACCATGGATACGTTCGTGGATTCGTCATGGTACTTCTCGCGCTACGCAGCACCCGACGCCAGGTCGATGGTCGACGAGCGAACCGATTACTGGATGCCGATGGACCAGTACATCGGCGGGATCGAGCATGCGATTCTTCACCTTTTGTATTCGCGTTTCTGGACCAAGGTCATGCGCGATCTCGGTCTGGTGAGCTTCGACGAACCCGCGAAAAACCTGCTCACGCAGGGCATGGTGCTGAACGAGACGTACTATCGTGAAGATGCAGCGGGCAAGAAGACGTGGATCAATCCGGCGGACGTGACCGTTTCGCACGACGACAAGGGCCGCCCGGTCGGCGCGGTGCTGAACGCCGACGGCCAGCCGGTGGTGATCGGCGGCGTGGAGAAGATGTCGAAGTCGAAGAACAATGGCGTGGATCCGCAATCGCTGATCGATGCCTACGGCGCTGACACCGCGCGCCTCTTCGTGATGTTTGCAGCACCGCCCGAACAATCGCTCGAGTGGTCGGGCACGGGCGTGGAGGGCGCGAGCCGTTTCCTGCGTCGCGTATGGCAATTGGCGCATGGCCGTGCGGACGCGCTCAAAATGCATGGCAAGCTCGATACATCGAAACTCAACGATTCAGATCGCACGCTGCGCCGCGAGATCTACACCATCCTGAAACAAGCCGATTTCGACTATGGCCGTTTGCAGTACAACACGGTTGTATCGGCGGCCATGAAGATGTTGAACGCCGTGGACAGCGCGAAAGACGCAACGCCCGCTGTTGTCAACGAGACCTTTGGCGTGTTGCTGCGCGTGCTGTATCCGGTCGTGCCGCACATCACGTTCCAGTTGTGGCAGGAACTCGGTTACGCCAGCGTATTCGGCAGCTTGCTCGACGCACCCTGGCCGAAGGTGGATGAAGCGGCGCTGGAGCAGTCCGAAATCGAACTCGTGCTGCAGGTGAACGGCAAGGTGCGCGGGTCGTTGACCATGGCGAAGGATGCGTCGCGCGAGGACATCGAAAAAGCGGCGGTTGCGCACGAGATGTTCGAGAAATTCTCGGAAGGGCGGACGCCGAAGAAGGTTATTGTCGTTCCGGGCCGACTGGTCAACGTGGTCGTATGAGCCTGAGTTCGCGTGCCGTGAAAATTCTGGAGGACGTTGTGAGCAGCAAAGGCCTGGGTTCGACCCACACTCGGACGAAGACAAAAACCGCCGGGAGCGTCACCATCAGCCGGCGGTCGATTCTTTCGCTGGCGTGCGGCGCATTGCTGCTCTGCGCATGCGGTTTCCAGTTGCGCGGCCAGCAGGATTACGCGTTCAAGCGGCTCGCCATCAACGGCGGCACGCCGGAGATGCTCGGACGCTTGCAGCGCGTGGTGGAAGGCGGCAGCGACACGGTGATTGTCAAGGCATCTGAAAAACCCGACGCCATTCTCACGCTGGGCGGCGGATCCGGCATGCGGACGTTGAGCCTGAACGCGCAAGGCGTCGTGCAGGAATACGAACTTGACTACAACCTGTCCTATTCCATGGTCGGCGCGGACGGCACGCTTCTGATTCCACCCAGCACGATCGCGTTGAACCGGGCCTTGACCTATAGCGACCAGTTCACGCTCGCGAAGGGTACGGAAGCGCAGACGCTGTTCCGCGACATGCAGTTCGACGCCGTCGATCAGTTGACGCGCCGGCTTGCTGTCGTGCGTTCGCTGCATCCGGCGCCGAGCGAAGCGTTGCCGGGCATCGCGCCGCGCGCGCCGTTGCCTGTGCCGCCGCTTTAAGCGCGTACGCCGCAGACAACCATGCAACTCCGACTCGACGCGCTCGACGCGCACCTCGCGAAAGGGCTGAAAGGCCTGTACGTCGTTTATGGCGACGAGCATCTGCTCGTGCAGGAAGCGTCGGACAAGATTCGCGCGTCGGCGCGGGCGCAAGGGTTCACGGACCGCTCGGTGTTCGTGGTCGACCGGTATTTCGACTGGAGTTCGCTGCTGGGCGCAAGCCAGTCGATGTCGCTGTTCGGCGACCGCCAACTGGTCGAGTTGCGCATTCCAACGGGCAAGCCCGGCAAGGAAGGCGGCGAGGCGCTGAAGACGCTGGCCGCCGCCGATAACCCCGACGTTCTCACGCTCATCACCTTGCCGCGCCTCGACGCCGCCACGCAAAAGTCCGCATGGTTCACGGCGTTGAGCGGGCCGGGTGTCGCGCTGAAGATCGATCCGGTCGAGCGCGCGCAGTTGCCCATGTGGATCGGGCAGCGCTTGAGCGCTCAGAACCAGCGGGTGGCGCCTGGAGAAGATGGGCGGCGTGCGCTGGTGTTTATTGCCGAGCGGGTGGAGGGCAATCTGCTCGCCGCGCATCAGGAAATCCAGAAACTCGGGCTTTTGTACCCCACGGGTGTTCTCACGTTCGAACAGATCCATGACGCCGTGCTCAATGTCGCGCGCTACGACGTGTTCAAGCTGAACGAAGCCATGCTGACTGGCGACGTCGGCCGTTTGACGCGCATGCTCGACGGGCTGAAAGGCGAGGGCGAAGCCGGTACGCTCGTGATCTGGGCGCTGGTTGAAGAAGTGCGCACGCTGCTGCGCATGAAACGCGGCGTGGCGGCGGGCAAGCCGCTTGCAACGCTCTTGCGCGAAAACCGGGTCTGGGGTCCGCGCGAACGGCTGGTCGGCCCGGCGCTCTCGCGCGTGAGCGAGGCGGCGCTGGAAAAGGCGTTGTCGCTGGCGGCGAAGCTTGACCGTCAGGTGAAGGGCCTGACCGGCGGCAGCGGCCCACGAGGCGGCGCCGGTGCCGGCGACCCGCCGCCCGATGTCTGGGACGGCATGTTCGAACTCGCGATGACCGTCGCGTCCTCGGGCAGTCCGCTGCAAGCCTTGGCCAAGGCAGCACCGGCAAAGCGGCCGGCCTGACATCGGCTTAAACATCGGCTTAGAATCAGGCTTATCCTTGCGCCTTTGAGCGCATCAGCGTTTCAAGAGAATGACGATGACCAGCATCGACGAATACATGACCGGCCTTGGCCGCCGCGCGCGCCGCGCTTCGCGCGCCATGGCGCGGGCCTCCACGGCTGCGAAGAACGCCGCGCTCGACGCCATCGCCGACGCCATCGAACGCGATCGCGCCGAGTTGAAAGACGCAAACGCGCGAGATCTTGCCCGTGCACGCGATAAAGGCCACGACGCGGCGTTTATCGACCGGCTGACGCTTTCGGATAAAGCGTTGAACACAATGATCGAAGGCTTGCGGCAGGTTGCCGCGCTGGCTGATCCTATTGGTGAAATCAGTGGGTTGAAATTTCGGCCGACTGGCATTCAGGTCGGCCAGATGCGCGTGCCGCTCGGCGTGATCGGGATCATCTATGAGTCGCGGCCGAACGTGACTATCGATGCAGCCGCGCTTTGCCTGAAGTCCGGCAACGCGGCTATCCTGCGCGGCGGTTCCGAGGCGCTCGAATGCAACGCCGCCCTCGCGAAGCTGATCAGCGAAGGACTGGAGGCAGCCGGCTTGCCGCAAGACGCGGTGCAGGTTGTATCGACTGCGGATCGTGCCGCGGTGGGCAAGCTGATCACCATGACCGAATACGTGGATGTGATCGTGCCGCGCGGCGGCAAGAGCCTGATTGCGCGCCTGATGGAAGAAGCCCGCGTGCCGATGATCAAACACCTCGACGGTATCTGCCACGTCTATGTGGACGACCGCGCCGATCTCACGAAGGCGCTCAACGTCTGCGACAACGCGAAGACGCACCGGTACGGAACCTGCAACACCATGGAGACGCTATTGATCGCGCGCGGGATTGCGGCAGAGGCGTTGCCGTTGCTCGCGAAAGCGTTCAAGGCGAAGGACGTGGAGTTGCGCGTGGATGCCGCGAGCCGCGCCGTGCTCGACCACGCGCGCCATGACGGAGCGCTGGTCGACGCCACCGAAGCCGACTGGAGCACCGAATACCTCGCGCCGGTTCTGTCGATCAAGCTGGTCGACGGCCTGGACGCCGCTATCGATCACATCAATACCTACAGCTCGCATCACACCGACGCCATCATCACTGAGGATCACGACCGCGCCATGCGCTTTCTTCGCGAAGTGGATTCGGCGAGCGTGATGGTCAACGCATCGACGCGTTTCGCCGATGGTTTCGAATTCGGCCTCGGTGCGGAAATCGGTATTTCAAACGACAAGCTCCATGCGCGCGGTCCGGTTGGACTGGATGGATTGACATCGTTGAAATACGTCGTGTTTGGACACGGAGAAATCCGTAACTGATCGCAGAACTGAACACGCTAACAAGCACACATACAAGCGAAAAAATGGCCCTGATGCTCTGGATCAAATCGTTGCATATAGTATTAGTGGCCTCGTGGTTCGCCGGCCTGTTTTACCTGCCCCGGATCTTCGTCAATCTTGCGATGGAAACCGATACCGCCGCGACCCAACGGCTGTTGCAAATGGCGCGCAAGCTGTTCCGGTTCATGACGTTTATTGCAGTGCCCGCGCTGGCGTGCGGCTTGTGGCTGTTTCTGGTGGTGGGGATTGGGCAGGGGCAGGGGTGGATGCATGCCAAACTGGGTATCGTCGCGCTTGTCATCATTTACCACGCCTATTGCGGCGTTCTGCTTGGGCGCTTTCAGCGCGGCGAAAACAGGCGTTCTCATAAATGGTATCGGATGTATAACGAATTCCCGGTTCTTGGATTGCTTGGTGCGACGCTCCTGGTTGTCTTGAAGCCCTTCTAACCTGGATTGCTGCCAAGTCAGGCTGAGCGGTGCACACGTTCCCATGCCTGATCTGCTTCAACGCGGATCTGTCTCACCAGGTCCTGCGAAGTTTCCACCATCGCATACTCATCCTGCCCCGGGCCGCCCATCTTCACGCGCTCATTGCGATAGCGCATGCCGCTTGCGAACGGCGCGCGGCCGGAAGTGTGATATTCGACACACCTAGTCTCAGTAACCAGTTGCGCAATGTTGTTCAGCCGGATTCCCGCGCCAGGCATGATCGCGAGCCGGTCCGCCGCGACCTCGCGCAGCTTGGTTATCAGCGCCGCGCCTTGCGGTGCGCTCGCTTCCTGGCCGGATGTGAGAAGCCGGTTGCAGCCCGCAGAAATAATATCTTCCAGCGCGCGAAGCGGATTGCGCGCGACATCAAACGCCCGGTGGAACGTAACGGACATGGGTGCGGCAAGTTCAACCAGACGCCGGGTGCGGGGTACATCGATATCGCCGTCAGCAGTGAGCAGACCAATCACCACGCCGTCCGCGCCAAGTTGTGTGCAGGCAAGGACGTCACGCTCCATTACGTCGAATTCCACCTCCGAATACAGGAAGTCGCCCCCACGCGGACGAATGATGACGTTCAACGGTATTCGTAAAACGTCCCTCGCGCTTGCGAGCGTGCCGTAAGAAGGCGTGGTGCCACCCTCGAGCAGGTTGTCGCACAGTTCGACACGATCCGCGCCACCCTCCTGCGCCGCAACGCACGAAGTCACCGAGCCGGCACATATTTCAAGCAATGGAACGTTGTTGGACATTGAGATCCCTCGTTGATGCATGGTGCTAGAGCATAACCCTGGTAATCGAAAGAGACTGGCATTGAAAAGAGATGCATGCGCGAAGTTGCTATCGGCTGAGCAGTCGTTGTCCGCATCAATCTAGTTAAAACACAGAAACGGCGGTCGAAGCCGCCTTCCTTTCTTACCTTCCCGTCCGCATACGCCAAGTTGCAAGTCGGTTTCCTGTCCGTCTGCGCACAAGCCGTCACGGAGACACGCTCATTTCGCGAGTATCGATCACCGGCAATTGGGATAGTTCTCATGGTTCTCTTGTCCCTCGGCGAACAAAATGAATCCATCGCATTAAGTCCACATCTTGATTAGCCGTTGTGGATTTCTTGCACGATTTGTATTTAGGACGCTTCCGATTTTCGATGCTCAATGCGATGCACATAATGCGTCCGCTGAAAAGCCTGCATTGCGCGATGAATCGATCCGCGCCGCCTTGAGCGACGCATCCACCCCGACCGATCCCGAGGCCATCTCCCGTCCGGTCGCTCTATAGTTAAATGCCATGAAAAAAGATGTACCGGGCGCAACGTCGCCCAATCAACCCGATGGCGGCGAGGAAGGATTTGCGCTTAACCAGAAGGTTGACGATACCTTGCTGAAAAGCCTCGTCTGGATGACGGCATACCACGGTAAGCCGACCAGCGAAGCCGCAATGTTGTCGGGTTTGCCAACAGGCCGTTTTATATCGCCGAAACAGGCGCAGCTTGCCATGGAGCAGGCCGGCTTCTCCGCTGGAATTGTCGAACGCCAGCCGGCCGAGGTCTCGCCGCTGCTTTTACCCGTGGTGTTGTTTCGCAAGGACCACGGCGGTTGCATCCTGATCGGCCGCGCGCCGGAACCGGTCAAGAAAATCAAGCCCGCCTCTGAAATCAAGCCGGGCGAACCTGACGAGATGGAGGCTGGGTATCTGGTAGTCCTGCCCGAATCAGGCTCTCAGGTGACCACCATCGGCGTGAGTCAGCTGAAGGACAACTACACAGGTTTTGCGATGCTCGCAAAACCGATCGGCAAAGCCGACGTGCGTGCAGGTCAGCCCGAGTCCGACGGCGACGGGCACTGGCTGCTGAGCACGCTCTGGCGTTTTCGGCGCTACTACTGGAGCGCGGCGCTCGCAGCTTTGCTCATCAATGTGCTTGCATTGGCAGGCACGTTCTTCACGATGAACGTCTATGACCGCGTGGTGCCGAACCAGGCGTTCACCACCTTGTGGTCTCTCGCAATCGGCGTGGCGCTCGCCATGTTGTTCGAGTTCATTTCGCGCAATGTGCGGGCGCATGTGCTCGATGTCGCCGGCAAGAAAGCCGACCTCATCATGGGTGCAATGCTGTTCCGCAAAGCCGTCGCCATTCGCATGGAGCATAAGCCGGCGTCCTCCGGGTCGTTCGCGAACCAGCTCCGCGAATTCGAATCGGTACGCGATTTCGTGGCATCGGCCACGCTCGCCACCATTTCGGATCTGCCATTCACGTTTCTTTACGTTGCCGTGATCTTCATGATCGGCGGCGTGCTTGGGTTTATCCCTCTATTGCTGATTCCGGTGATCATCGGGGTAAGCGTGTTTATCCAATGGCCGCTCAAGAAGGTCATGAAGGAGAATCTGCGCGAATCGTCGCTCAAGCAAGGTGTCCTGATCGAAACAGTGGAAGGACTCGAGACGTTGAAGGCGACCGGCGGCGAACGCTACATGCAGGAACGGTGGGAATTGTTCTCCGCGAAAGCCTCCGCTACCTCCATGAAATCAAAGCGTCTCTCAGCGCTTGCCATGAACTTCGTGTCATGGATCACTCAGTTCGAAACAGTGATGATTGTGGTGGCCGGCGTGTATCTGATCGCTGATGGCAAGCTGACTCAAGGCGCGCTGATCGGTTCCGTGATCCTCGCAAGCCGCGCGCTTGCACCTTTGGCGCAGGTCGCCGGACTGGCTGTACGTTTCCAGCAGTCCAAGGCTGCACTTGAATCACTGAGCAAACTGATGAAGCTGCCCACGGAGCGCGATCCCGAGGTTGCTTATCTGAAGGATCCCGCCATCACCGGCGCAATTGAATTGCGTCAGATGGGCTTCCACTATCCGATAGCCAATGGTCCTAAGAAAGACTTCCTGAAGAACATCAACATCAATATTGAAGCAGGTGAGCGCGTGGCCATTCTCGGCCGCGTAGGGAGCGGCAAGTCGTCGTTGCTGCGTGTAATGGCGAACCTTTATCGGCCGACGAGCGGGCAAGTCTTCAGCGACGGCCTCGACATTTCGCAAATCGATCCGGCCGACTGGCGTGCGAACGTAGGGTATGTCGCACAGGACAGCCGCCTGTTCTACGGATCTCTTCGCGAAAACGTCATGATCGGGCGCCCTGACGCTTCTATTCACGAGCTCTTGCGAGTTGGCAAGCTCACGGGCATAGACAAAATGGCCGCTGGACATCCGCACGGATGGAACATGCCGATCGGTGAAAACGGCGATGGCCTGTCGGGAGGACAACGTCAACTGGTCGCGCTTGCCCGCAGTCTCATAGCCCGTCCCGCGCTGATGCTGATGGACGAGCCCACGAGCGCCATGGATACCCAGACCGAGTCCGCATTTATCAATGATCTTGCAAACGCGACGCGGGGTACGACACTCGTAGTCGTCACGCATCGGCCTTCTTTGCTGCAACTGGTGGACCGCATCATCGTCATGGATGAAGGCAAGGTCGTGACGGACGGTCCCAAGGATTCTGTGATGGCGGCACTGCGCGCTCCGGCTAACGCAGCGGTCACTCATACACAGCAGCCCACAGTACAGGCAAACGAAGCCGTGAAGGAACCGTCATGAAACATCTACCAAACTCATCCGCGCGTTCCGGTCGCTGACGCCAGCAGGGCGCAGGAAGAACGCCGATGCCGGGGTCCATCCCGCGCATCTCGCTTATTTGAACGACTTGCGCGAGTCGCTTCTCGCGCAGTCGATCCCTGGCACGCTCGCCGTGCTGTACCTGGTCGCGGCGGTGATTGTCGGCGGGTTGGTGTGGGCCAAATTTGCTCACGTCGAAGAGGTCACGCAAGGGCAAGGAAAGGTCATTCCGGTTAGCCGTGAGCAGATCATCCAAAGCCTCGAAGGCGGCATCCTCGCCGACATGAATGTGAAAGAAGGTGATGTGGTCGAAAAAGGGCAACTGCTGCTGAACATCGACCCGAAGCGCGCCGATTCGTCGTATGCGGAAGGTCAGGCAAAGCTGATTGGCCTGGAAGCGAAGGTGGCCCGTCTGCGCGCCGAAGCGAATCACACCACGCTCGTGTTTCCCGCCGACGTTCTGCAGGACAAAGGCATTGTGCTCAGCGAAACCCAGACGTACCAGGCACGGCGGCGCGCACTTGAGGATACGGTTGCATCGCTTCAAAAGAGCTATGGCCTCGCAATGAACGAAATCAACATGACCGAGCCGCTTGCCGCGCGCGGCCTGATCTCGGTCACGGAAATTCTGCGTATGAAGCGAAGCGCCAATGATTTGCAATCCCAGATCGTCGATCGCCGCAACAAGTATCAGTCCGACGCCAACGACGAACTTTCGCGTCTCGAGCTTGAACTCTCGCAGACCAAGGAAAACCTCGTGGGCCGCGCGGATGTACTTCAGCGCACAACGCTCGTCGCGCCGGTGAAGGGAACGATCAAGGACATCAAGGTTACGACGATTGGCGGAGTGATCCAGCCAGGGGCGCAGATCATGAGCATTGTTCCGTACGCCGACCAGTTGATGGTGGAGGCGCACATCAAGCCACAGGACGTCGCGTTCATTCATCCGGGCCTGCCGGCCATGGTCAAGATTTCGGCATATGACTTCGGTATCTATGGTGGTCTAAAGGGCCGCGTGGTCGACGTTAGCCCGGATACGTTGACGGACGAAAAGGCTGCGCCTGGAAAGCCGGATGCGGTGTACTACCGGGTTCGGGTCCTGACGGAAAAAAGTGAACTTACAGCCGCTGGCAAACACTTGCCCATCATTCCTGGCATGACCGGAAACGTTGAGATTCGCACTGGCGAAAAGACCGTTCTCTCGTATTTGCTGAAGCCCATATTCAAGTCGCGTGAAGCGTTTCGCGAGAGATAAGCCACCATGTCAGATCACAACAAAAGTGCACGGCCGGTCCGTGCCCGGGGAGGGCTGCGCGTCAAGCTTCCCTACCCGACAACCCCACAGCGGACCGTCTTCAGCGCAGCAAGCGTGTTGATTGGCACAGGCGCTGTAACGCTCGCGTTCATCGCTCCTGAAGCGAAAGCCAAGTCCGCGCTCGACGAAATGGCCTGGATGCCGCAGCAGTTGCCGTTGACACAAGGGACCGCGTCGGCCAATGCAATGGCTGGTGTGGCGGCGCTTGCCCGTGCGGTAGCTCCAGAACCGGCACAAAAACCGATGGCCTCAGGCGCGCCGCTGCCTGTGGCGGCAGTCGCTTCCGCTGGTAGCCGCGTTGCTGTATCGCTGCCTCAGCCGGTGCCTGGCGCTCTGGCGCCGCAGTCGCCCGTTTCCGATGCAAACGCACCGCGCCAAGTACAGGCGAGAGGGTTTGCTGACCTCGGACTGGCCGGCGCAACCATGCCGGTGGACGCCGCGCTCGCCAATCCCGTACCCGCTCCAGTGGAAGCGCCGCGATGGACTCGCCCCGACTCGCCGCGCATGGGCGTTGCTTCGTCGCCGATTCGGATGTCCGAGTCGGCACCGGCGCCGGCATCTTCCACCGCGAACCGCGCGCCCAACCTGCAGGCCGATCTGCAATCGCTGCGCGGGTCGCTTGCCACCGGTGCCGCGGCCGTGGTGGACGACGAAATGACGGTCGTGCCGTCAAAACGTGCTGCGCCGTCCGTACACCAGGCCGGATCAGGACAAGTGGTGCCTGACGGACAGCCAACCATTGGCGCGACAGGCTCGATTTCCGGCGCCCGCCACGCGCCGCGCAACGCGCGCCCGGCGGACGAATACTCGGATTGGCTCGGCCAGGGGGCAGGTACGCGCAACTTTGGCGACCAGGCAGTGGTTCCTGAACAGGCGGTGCGGGCAGCGCTGCGCAACGCGGCAGAAGCCGCCGCCGCACGCAGTCCGACCATCAAGCAGGCCCGTAACGATTGGGAAGCGGCCAAATTCGATGTCGATCAGGTAAAGGGGCAGCGTTACCCGCAGGTTCAGCTCAACGGCAATTCTCCGAGCATCACTGGTGACAGTGCGAGTTTCAACCAGTACAACCGGCCAACCGCCAGTATCGCCGTTACCACGATGATCTATGACTGGGGGAAGACAAGCAAAAGCATCAGCAGCCGCCAGAAGACCGCCGATGCCGCCGAGTTCTATTACCAGTCGGTCTCGCAGCAGAATGCGTACGACGTCTCGTCCAATTTGATCGAGCTGGCCAAGAACCGTCAGATCTACATAATCGGCGAGAGCTATGTGAAACGTATGTCGCAGTTGGTCGCCATGCTGGCCGAGATTGTCAAGGTGGACCAGGGGCGCATGAGCGAACTGACCGAGGCCAAGTCGCGCTTGCTGCAGGCGCAGACATCGCAGGAAATTGTGGCCGCGCAAGTGCGCTCGCTACAGCTTACGGTGAACAAGCTCGTTGGCAACGAGCCGACGCCCATGCCTGCAGGCACGCAGTGGCAATTTCAGCTCGATAGCCTTGACAATGCGGTCGCTGCTATCGCGACGAATCCTCAGATTCAGGAATTGACCGCTGAGGCGGAGTCGGCGAAGTTGAACGCCAAGTCTGTTCGTGCGGATGGGCTGCCCAAGCTGAACTGGGTGATCAACAAGAATACGGCGTCGGATGTTTTCGGCAATCGACAGCCGTGGTCAACCATGCTGCAGCTTTCCTGGACGCCGTTCCAGGGCGGCAGCCAGCGTGCGGCACTGGCTCGCGCCGACTCGAGCAGCGACAAGCGGGACCAGCTTCAACTCGACTCGGAATACAAGGTTCGGGACGCGCATCGCGACGCTATCGCGCTTAGCACCCGTGCAAAGCTGTACGCTGGTCTCGTGGTCGATACCGACCTGATCCGCAAGCAGTACTTCGAGCAGTGGTACCACCTGAACCGTCGCACCTTGCTCGACGTGTTGTCGGCTGAAAGCGAGTTTTACAACAACCAGGTCAACGCGACGACTGCGCAATTCGACGCTTATCAGGCCGTTCTGAAAATTCACCTGAATAACGGAACGATTGATACCTGGTTGAAGGGCGATTGATATAAGGACAAGCGCTTTATTTTAATAAAAGCGGTGTGAAGACTCTCTTATGTGATGACGGGTTTTGATTCGAAGGCCATTTAACGATGATTCGTTAAATGGCCTTTTTCATTATTTGATTAGAAATGCCTTTAAATAGCATATCGAATTATCGAAACAATTATTTTCTGAACATTCACATTCATTTCCGTTTTTTCATGATTCGACGGTGAATCATGTTGCCGGGGTGCAACGTCCGTCATTTTAAGAAATGTCTTACCAGCGCGATTTAATCGCAGGAAATTGCTTGAATTTACGCGCAAAGCGTTATGCGGCAACGTTCCCGGCACACTCAGCGAGTACTGGCGCTAGCGGCCGGATCACGTTTGATTTGACTGGACAATTTAGTTTGAATCGTGGGACAAAAATTAGGAGTTTTCGCATTAAGTCTCTGCGGTTCAAAACCTATAGTCCGTATGCGTTCACAACAACCGGGTTTTCGAATGTAACCCCGGTTTCAGTGCTCGGTCCGGATTGGCCGGAAAGCATCGAATGCCGAGCGTTACGCGGAAGCTACACACGCATTGGTCATCCGAAATAAAGGTGGCGATCGATTCTGCCGAGCCGCAAGGCGATTTTCTATTTTTTGTAAAAGGTATACAGCATGAACAAGTCATACAAATCAGTCTGGAATGAATCGACAGGATCATGGGTCGCAGTTTCGGAACTGGCAACCGGCCGCAGCAAAAGCAAGCGCGCCAAGACAGCTATTTCCAAGGCCATCCTGGCGCAGGTCGCTGTTGGCGGCATGAGCCTGGCAGGCGCTGGCGCCGCAATGGCTGCCGACACAGCGATCCTGGGCAACGGCGCGGCCTCCAACATCTCCGACGGCGTGGCGATCGGCGTCGATTCATTGGTTGATGTCGACCCAGCAGCGCCTACCAAGATTGGCGGTATGGCGATTGGCGATTCGGCATACGCTATTGGATCGGGCGTTGCTATTGGCGCGAACAGCCAGGCAAGCACGGACAGTTTCGCGTTCGGCCCGAATGCAACGGCTGGAAATGGCGGCACGTCGATTGGCGCTAACTCGTACACCATCAACGACGGTGGCCTCGCAGTGGGCAAGAACGCCACGTCAAGGGGTGCGGCCGCCATTGCGCTCGGCATGGACAGCTCGGCAACGGGTTCGGGCTCGGTAGCACTGGGTCAGAGTTCGGTCGCAACTGCCTCAAACACGGTGTCGGTTGGTAACGCAACGCTGCAACGCAAAATCGTAAATCTGGCCGCCGGCACGACAACTACCGACGCGGTCAATTTGGGTCAGTTGACGGCAGCAGGGTTGAACGTTGACACGAATGGCAATGCGACGAACTCGTTCGTGGCGTATGACACCACGGCGAAGGCGAAGGTCACGCTGGGTGGCGGCACGGCAGGCACCACAATTACGAACGTGAAGGCAGGTACCACGACAACGGACGCAGTGAACCTGGGTCAGTTGACGGCAGCAGGTATGACCGTTGACACGAACGGCAAGGCAACCAACGCATTCGTGGCGTACGACAGCACGGCCAAGACGGGCGTGACGCTGGGCGCGGGTACGGCTGGCGCGCAGATTCACAACCTGGTTGCAGGCACCACGGCAACGGACGCAGTGAACCTGGGTCAGTTGACGGCAGCAGGCCTGACTGTTGACACGGCGGGCAAGGCAACCAACGCATTCGTGGCATACGACAGCACCGCCAAGACTGGCGTGACGCTGGGCGCGGGTACGGCTGGCGCGCAGATTCACAACCTGGTTGCAGGCACCACGGCAACGGATGCAGTGAACCTGGGTCAGTTGACGGCAGCAGGGTTGAACGTTGACACGAACGGCAAGGCTACGAACTCGTTCGTGGCGTACGACACCACGGCGATGGGCAAGGTCACGCTGGGTGGCGGCACGGCCGGCACGACGTTGGCGAACGTGAAGGCAGGTACCACGACAACGGACGCAGTGAACCTGGGTCAGTTGACGGCAGCAGGTATCACCTTCGACACGACCGGCAAGGCAACCAATGCATTCGTGGCGTACGACAGCACGGCCAAGACTGGAGTGACGTTGGGTGCGGGTACGGCTGGCGCGCAGATTCACAACCTGGTTGCAGGCACCACGGCAACGGATGCAGTGAATCTGGGTCAATTGACGGCAGCAGGCCTGACTGTTGACACGGCAGGCAAAGCAACCAACGCATTCGTGGCGTATGACACCACGGCGAAGGCGAAGGTTACGCTGGGCGGCGGCACGGCTGGCACGACGTTGTCGAACGTGAAGGCAGGTACCACGGCAACGGACGCAGTGAACCTGGGTCAGTTGACAGCAGCAGGCATTACCGTTGACACGAACGGCAAGGCAACCAACGCATTCGTGGCATACGACAGCACGGCCAAGAACTCGGTCACATTGGGCGGCGGCACGGCTGGCACGACCATCACCAACCTCAAGGCTGGCATCGCTAATTCGGACGCAGTTGCAGTGTCCCAGCTCAAGTCGGCAGGCTTTACGCTCGACGCAAGCGGCAATGTAACGACCCCGGCGGTGGTTTACACGGCAGGTTCTATCGCCTCCGGTAAGCCGAACGTGACGCTCAATGCAGGTACGGGCAACAGCACGTACTTCAAGAACGGCGATCGCAAGCAAGGCTTGTTGCCTGTTGGCACCGTGATCAGCAACGTAGCAAACGGCATTCAGGACACGGACGCAGCGAGCGTTGGTCAGGTGAACGACATCGTGAACCAGACCGGTAGCGCCTCTCCGCAAATGGTCCAGGGTGTACATCTTTTGCAGGCTACATCGGGATCAGGCGTAGTTACGACCGGTTTGGCGTTGTCATACAAGACCGCTGCCTACTACTCGCAGGTGGCGGGTATGGGTGACGCTACGGGTTCAACGCCGCCGTCGGACGTAGCGCGTGCAGAAGGACTTGCATCAATTGCAGTTGGCTCGAACGCATACTCCAAGGGCACGAGCTCCACGGCTGTAGGCGTGCAGGCTTACACGTCGGCGGCTGACGCGGTTGCGCTGGGCTCAGGCTCGGTGGCAAACACGGCGAACACCGTTTCGGTTGGTAATGACGGCACGAGTTCTTACACGGCGTACGACGCACAAGGTGTTGCGTACACCATCAAGAACCAGGCTAACACCCGCCGTCTCGTCAACATGGCTGCAGGTCAGAATGACACAGACGCAGTGAACGTGGGTCAGTTGAAGGGCGTGACCGCAGCAATTGGTGGTGGCGCGGCAGTTGGGCCGGACGGCAAGGTCGTAGCGCCGACGTTCGAAGTCAACGGTCAGAACTATGACACGATTGCAGATGCCATCAATGCTGCAGCAGTCAGTGGCGGCGGTACGGATGCAAACGCGGTTGCCTATGACAGCACGGCGAAGACCAAGGTCACGTTGGGTGGCGGCACGGCCGGCACGACGATCGCGAACGTGAAGGCGGGCGCCGCTGACATGGACGCAGTGAACCTGGCGCAGTTGAAGGCGGCTGGTCTGAGTGTTGACACGGCAGGCAAGGTGACGAACTCGTTCGTGGCGTACGACAGCACGGCAATGGGCAAGGTCACGCTGGGTGGCGGCACGGCTGGCACGACGATCGCAAACGTGAAGGCCGGTACCACGGCAACGGACGCAGTGAACCTGGGTCAGTTGACGGCTGCAGGCTTGACCGTTGACACGAACGGCAAGGCAACCAACGCATTCGTGGCGTATGACACCACGGCCAAGGGCAAGATCACGCTGGGCGGCGGCTCGGCTGGTACGACGATCGCGAACGTGAAGGCGGGTGCCGCTGACATGGACGCAGTGAACCTGGCGCAGTTGAAGGCAGCAGGCTTTAACGTTGACACGAACGGCAACGCAACCAACGCGTTTGTGGCGTATGACACCACGGCCAAGACTGGCGTGACGCTGGGCTCGGGTTCGGCTGGCGCGCAGATTCACAACCTGGTTGCAGGCACAACCGCAACGGACGCAGTGAACCTGGCGCAGTTGACGGCAGCAGGCTTGAACGTCGATACGGCTGGCAATGCAACGAACTCGTTCGTGGCGTACGACAGCACGGCGATGGACAAGGTCACGCTGGGTGGCGGCGCGGCCGGCACCACGATCACGAACGTGAAGGCTGGTACCACGGCAACGGACGCAGTGAACTTCTCGCAGTTGAAGCCCGTAGTTGATGCACTGGGCGGCGGCGCGGCGATTTCCGCGGCGGGTGTTGTAACCGGTCCGACGTACAGTATCAACAACCACAAATCGTATAACGTGGGCGATGCATTCAAGGACGTGGACCAAGGCTTGTCGGACTTGAACAGCGCGGTTGCAGCAATCACGGCGGATACGGGTGGCGCAGGATTGGTCGCTCAAGACGCTACGACGAGAAACATCACCGTAGGCAAGATGACTGACGGCACGGTTGTCGACATGACAAATTCGTCGGGTGTTCAGCGTACGATTACCGGTGTAGCTGCCGGTGCTGTGAACTCGTCGAGTTTCGACGCCATCAATGGCTCGCAACTGGCTGGTGTTTCATCGAGCTTCGCTACTGCAATCGGCGGCGGCGCAATGATGAACCCTGATGGTTCGATCACGCAGCCTTCGTTCAGCGTGGGTGGCGACACGGTACATAACGTTGGTGACGCAATCACCAACCTTGACGGCCGCGTTACTTCCAACACGGACAGCTTGGTGAATCTGCAAACCACGGTGAATAACATCACCAACGGTGGCGGAATCGCTAACCCGAACGCGGTGGCGTATGACTCGTCGGCACACGACCAGATCACCCTGGCTGGTAACGGCACGGCTGGTACAAAGTTGACGGGCCTGGCGGCTGGCGATATCTCGTCGGCTGACAGCACGGACGCTGTAACGGGCGGTCAGTTGTACGCTACGAATGCAGAAGTCGCTGCCCTGCAAAACACGGTGCAGAACTTCAACACCACCGGGACCGCGGGTATTGGCATCAACGGTAAAGATGGTAAGGACGGTGCACCGGCGGCAGCAGCATCGGCCAATGGCAGCGACGCAATCGCCATGGGTGACAATGCTTCGGCTTCCGGCGATCACGCAATCGTGATCGGCGGCGGTGCGACGGGTACGAATGACGGCGTGATTGCAATCGGCGGCAACGCCGGTGCGTCGGGCAAGGACTCCATCGCTATCGGCAACGGCGCCTCGGCTCCGGCAGACAACGCTGTGGCATTGGGTGCGCATTCGGTGGCGGATCGTGACAACACCGTGTCGGTTGGCTCGGCAGGTAATGAACGCCAGATCACGAACGTAGCAGCGGGTACACAAGGTACGGATGCAGTCAACCTGAACCAGATGAACTCGGCAGTGGGCGGTATTGCTCGCAAGGCGTACAGCGGTATTGCGGCAGCCACAGCGCTGACCATGATCCCGGACGTCGACGCGAACAAGACGTTGTCGATCGGTATTGGCGGCGGTACGTTCCAGGGCTACGCAGCAACGGCTATCGGCGGCACGGCTCGCATTACGCAAAACATCAAGGTGCGCGTGGGTGCAGGCTGGAGCGCAGCAGGTACGACGGTTGGTGCAGGTGCTTCGTACCAGTGGTAAGCAAGGTTTGATTGGAAGCCCGGTTCGGAAGAGTTGGGTTTCCGAAGACCTGAAAATTTAGATTGTTCTGCTGTACCGTAGTAATTTCAGCGGGTTCTTCTTTCGAGGAACCCGCTTTTTTTATTTGAAACCAGCCGTTATGGCGCGTTACCCACGCGTCTTTTGTTGAGCACGTCCTTGGCCTCGGCCAGGCGTTCTGCAAAGTCGGGCCCGCGCGCCAGCGCCACGCCGACCGCCAAAATGTCGCCAATCGCCAGATGCGAAATCCGCGAAGTCATCGGCGAAAAAATATCGGTGTCCTCGTCTACATTCGCGAACAGGCTGACGCTTGCCATACGGGCGAGCGGCGAATTGCCATGCGTAATGGCGATCACTTTCGCATTGCCAGCCAGCGCCGACTTCACCGCATCCAGAATGTCTCGGGTACGTCCTGTATTTGAAATCACGACGACCACGTCGCCAGCACTCAAAAGCGCGGCGGAGGTGGTGTAGGTGTGTGGATCGGAATAGGCAACGCTCGGCACGCCGAGCCGGAAGAACTTGTGCTGGATGTCGAGCGCGGCGATACCCGAGCCGCCCGCACCATAGAATTCGATACGCCGGGCATCGGCTAATAACGAGATGGCTGTCGCCACGCTATCCGACGACAAGCTATTGCGCACCTGCAACAACGCGCCAATTGTCCGGTCCAGAACTTTGGCCGCCACGCCGGCGGCGGGTTCGTCGGCCCGGACGTCGCGAAAAACGGAGGGCGCGGGAACATCGGAGGCAATGCTTTGGGCCAGCCGGATCTTGAACTCGCGGAAACCTGAAAAGCCCAACGCCTGGCAGAAACGGGCGATAGTCGGCTGGCTAACACCGGCGCGCCTCGCGAAATCGGTCATTGCGAGGTCCACCACTTCTCGCGGAGCGTCGATCACGTAATCTGCAAGCTTGCGCTCGGAAGGGCGCAATTGCTCGCGCATTGCTTCGACTTGGGACAGCAACATCAGGAATCTCGCCTATGCTGGAATTTGGAGGGACTATAGCTGACGCGTGGATATGTACAAAAACTACATGAATAATTGCAGTTCGAAGTTCGCGTCAATCCATGATGTTGAGTATCGTCTCTTTAAAACAAGGCGCGTAGGGGTTTTCCAGATGGTGGTAATGTAGTTTTTCTACTAAGATCCGGTTGATCCGCTCGTTTGAGCAAATTTCATCCCGGCATGCCCGGATGTTCGCCGACCCCAGGCGAAGGAGTCTCGATGGTTTCCCCTCATTCGCATCTCGCCAAGGTCACCAAACGTGTGATCGAGCGCAGCAAGCCGACGCGCGCGGCCTATCTGGCCCGAATCGCCGGCGCACAAGGCCATTTTCCAGCTCGCGGCGCGCTTTCGTGCGCCAACCTCGCGCACGGTTTTGCCGCCATGGAGGGTCAGGAAAAGATTTCGATCCGGTCAATTCGCGAGCCGAACATTGGCATTGTTTCGTCTTACAACGAGATGCTTTCGGCCCACGCGCCGTTCAAGAATTATCCCGACATCATCAAGCAAGCGGCGCGCGAGGCCGGCGGCGTTGCGCAATTCGCGGGCGGCGTGCCGGCCATGTGCGATGGCGTGACACAAGGCAATGCCGGCATGGAGCTATCGCTGTTTTCGCGCGAAGTCATTGCCATGAGCACGGCCGTGGCGCTGACCCACAATATGTTCGATGCCGCCCTGTGCCTCGGTATTTGCGACAAGATCGTTCCTGGCTTGCTGATAGGAGCGTTGCAATTCGGGCACTTGCCGACCATTTTCGTGCCGGCCGGTCCAATGACCAGCGGCTTGACCAACGACGACAAAGCCAAGGTCCGCCAGTTGTTCGCAACCGGCGGCTGCGACCGTGAAGCGCTGCTGGAAGCAGAAGCCGCGGCCTATCACGGCCACGGCACCTGCACGTTTTACGGAACGGCTAACAGCAACCAGATGCTGATGGAAGTCATGGGCCTTCATCTGCCGGGCTCTGCGTTTATTCATCCGCACACGCCGCTCAGGGACGCGCTCACAGCCGAGGCGGCGAGGCGAGTGCTGGAGTTGACTGCTGAGCGCGGACACTACACGCCCGTAGGCCATGTGGTCGATGAAAAAGCCATCGTGAATGGCATTGTTGCATTGCTGGCAACGGGTGGTTCGACCAATCACACCTTGCACCTGGTGGCAATAGCGCGGGCGGCGGGGATTGTTATCGACTGGAATGATTTCGACGAACTCTCGCAGGCCGTGCCGCTCACCGCGAGGATTTATCCGAACGGGAAAGCCGATGTGAATCACTTCCACGCAGCCGGCGGCATTGCGTTCCTGGTGCGGGATCTGCTGGAAGCCGGTCTGCTGCACGAGGACGTGCAAACTGTCGCGGGCCGCGGCCTCGTCCATTACACGCGCGAACCCAAATTGATCGACGGCAAGTTGCAATGGATCGAAGGTTCCGCAACCAGCCACGATACGAAAGTGCTGCGCAGCCACAAGGAACCTTTTGCGCCCGACGGCGGCCTGCGCCTGATGCAGGGCAAGCTGGGACGCGGCGTGATCAAGATATCGGCGGTGGCGGAAGCTCACAGGCAGGTCAAGGCTCCGGCTATTGTTTTCGACTCGCAGGAGCAGGTGCAAGAGGCTTTTGACCGAGGCGAGCTAAAACGGGATTTCGTGGCTATCGTCCGCTTTCAGGGGGCGCGCGCCAATGGCATGCCGGAGTTGCACCGGTTGACGCCGCTTCTCGGCGTCTTGCAGGACCAGGGCTTTCATGTTGCGCTTGTCACGGACGGGCGTATGTCCGGCGCGTCGGGCAAAGTGCCGGCGGTTATCCACATATCTCCGGAAGCGTTGCTGCAGGGGCCGTTGGGCAAGGTGCGCACCGGCGACACCATTGTCATCGATGCAAACAGGGGCGTGCTGGACATAGAGATCGATGCAGGCGAATGGAGCGCTCGCCCGGTCGAACAGCCGGCACATCAGGCGCAGAACGAGGTCGGATTCGGACGGGAACTGTTCGGAGTATTCCGCGCCGCTGCCATGCAGGCGGAACTTGGCGCGTCGGTGTTTGGTCCCATGGTCGGCGAGCAGGCTAACCGGGCAAGTGCAGAATCCGAACCACAGGAGCAGAAGAGATGAGATCAGTAAGTGAGATTGTGCGGCTTGGGCCGGTCATACCGGTGCTGGCGTTTGAATCGGCGGAACAGGGCGAGAACGTGTCGCGCGCATTGCACGCAGGCGGCGTCAAGGTCCTCGAGATCACGCTTCGCACGAAGGCGGGACTCGAGGCAATCGAACGCGCTTGCGGACTGGCGGATGACATAGTCGTGGGCGTTGGCACCATTACGCGGCCCGAGCATTGCGGGCAAGCGAAGAAAGCAGGCGCGCAATTCGGCGTCTCGCCAGGATTGACGAAGGACATCCATTCGGCGGCTCTCGATGCCGGTTTGCCGCTGTTACCCGGTGTCATGACGCCGACAGATATCATCGTGGCCCTGGAACTGGGCTATGAGATCGTGAAGCTGTTTCCAGCACAACAGGCAGGCGGCGTTGCGATGCTCCAGGCGCTGAACGGGCCTTTCCCCGGCCTGAAATTTTGCCCGACAGGGGGCATTACTGCCGAAACCGCGCCGAACTTCCTGGCGTTGCCGAACGTGGTGTGCGTTGGCGGCTCGTGGTTGACGCCGAAGACGGCGCTGGCTTCGCAGAACTGGGAGGAGGTAACGCGCCTCGCGCGTGCCGCCAGCACGCTGGCGCCGGCCCAGTAAGCGGCACAAAGATGGCTACGAAGCCCCTGCGTTCACTGCGCGGGGGCTTTTTCACATTGGGACGCGACCGGAAGGCACGTTTCTCCCTCTGCAAGTAAAATCCCCCCGGTTGAACGTCGACTGCGCGAAGGCATGACGCGAGTCCGCCGCGGCGCAGCATTTCTTTAGAACAAATCCGGAGGCGTTTTCATGGAGCCAGTCCACGGCAGCATGCTGCTGGTGTACGCGGTCATTGCCATAGCATTGCTGATACTGATGATCACGCGGTTCAAGGTCTATCCATTCCTTGTCCTGATCATCGTGTCGTTATTGCTGGGTCTCGCCGTTGGCATGCCAATGGACACCATTGTTAAGGCGTTCGAAACCGGCAACGGCAACACGCTCGGGCACATTGCCATTGTGGTTGGCCTGGGCACCATGCTCGGCAAGATGATGGCCGAGTCCGGCGGCGCGGAGCGGATCGCGAACACGCTGATTGACCGGTTTGGCGAAAAGCATATCCACTGGGCCATGATGTGCGTGGCGATCATCGTCGGCCTGCCGGTGTTCTTTGAAGTCGGTTTTGTGCTGCTGATTCCGATTGCCTTCAACGTGGCTAAACGAACCAACAAGTCCTTGTTGCTGATCGGCTTGCCCATGGTCGCCGGTCTTTCCGTGGTGCATGGATTGATTCCGCCTCATCCGGCCGCGTTGCTCGCCGTGCAGGCGTATCACGCGGATATTGGCCGCACGATCGCTTATGGACTGATAGTCGGCATTCCCACTGCAATAGTCGCGGGTCCTCTGTTTGCGCTCTTGATCAGCAAGCATATCAAGCTGCCTGAGAATAATCCGCTCGCGGCGCAGTTTATAGATTCACGCAAGGAAGGCGAAACGCGCGAGTTGCCGGGTTTCGGGATTACGCTGTTTACCATCTTGCTCCCGGTCATCCTCATGCTGGTTGGCAGTTGGGCCGACCTGGTTTCCGCGCCCAAATCGCTGCCCAATAACCTGCTGAAATTCGTAGGCAACGCGGACGTTGCCTTGCTTATTGCGGTGTTGTTCAGTTTCTGGAGCTTCGGCGCTTCACGTGGATTCAATCGCGAGCAGATCCAGAAGTTCTGCGGCGACTGCCTCGCGCCCATTGCGGGCATTACGTTGATTGTAGGAGCGGGCGGTGGCTTCGGGAACGTGCTGCGTGAAAGCGGGATATCGCAGCAACTGGTTGCTACTGCATCTGCCGCGCATTTGTCGCCGTTGCTGCTTGGCTGGTTCGTTGCCGCGCTGATCCGGCTTGCCACAGGCTCCGCCACCGTCGCCATGACCACGGCATGTGGAATTGTCGCGCCCATAGCGGCGGCGTCGCATGGCGCGGTGAGTGCTGAATTGCTGGTGCTTGCCACGGGCTGTGGATCGCTGATTTTTTCGCACGTGAACGACGGCGGCTTCTGGCTTGTGAAGGAATACTTTGGCATGACGGTGGGCCAGACATTCAAGACATGGTCGCTTTGCGAAACGATTATTTCCCTCATGGGTTTGGGTTTGACCTTTGCGCTTGCGACGGTCGTATAAGGAGATATTTATGATATTGATCGTGATGGGCGTATCCGGTTGTGGCAAGACCACAATAGGTGAAATGCTGGCCGAACGGCTGAAATGCGATTTTGCCGATGCCGACAGTTTTCATAGTCAGGCAAACAAGGACAAGATGCACAAGGGCATTCCCTTGACGGATGACGACCGCTGGCCGTGGCTGAATGCAATTCGCGCTTCCATTGTCGAAAAGCGTGCTGACGGCACCACGCATGTCTATGCGTGTTCGGCGCTCAAGCGTGCTTATCGTGACATTCTTCGCAATGGCGACAAGGACGTGACCTTTGTCTATTTAAAGGGAACCGAGGAATTGCTGAAAGAGCGTATCAAGACGCGCAAGGGTCATTTCTTTGATCCTGCGTTATTGAAAAGTCAACTGGATACACTGGAAGCTCCGGGCCCAGATGAAGCAATTGAAGTGGATATTGCGTGGTCGCCGGATAAAATAGTGAATACTGTATTGAATGAAATGGACTACCGGTGACTCCGGTTTTTAGCGCATGATTCAAGCCTGCGGCATGCAGGCTTTTTAAATACCAAACAGGTTCAGTGCAACGCTGGACCGGTTACGGTTATCCAGACCGGGATAAAAAGTTCGGACTACGACACAATTGATCGGCGGAACTCGCACGTTGCGGGCGTACGCGGGGCCAGTGACATATCGAAACCAAGGCGTCGGCTGGCAGGGTGACGCGCAACGTGTATGAGCTTCGGGCCTGCGTACCGAATTGCTGGCCCAACATGACGTACAGATCGCATTGCATAACCAGGCAACGGGCGGAGGGATTAGTTTGCAATTAAAAAGCCGCTGTCTCTAATTAAAACGAAAAGAGCGTTACGGGATCGACCTCGCAATGCTTTTTGGTGTCCGAAGGTTTCCGAATTGAAAAGGCTGGTAAATCTTTTTATGCGCCGCTGCCACGCTTATCTGCTGCGTAAATATCTCCTAGAGCACGCTTGGCTCTGGTCGTCGGTTCTTTAAGACTTCTCTGGTATCGATGCGGGTGATTCGCAAGGAGAATCGCGCTGCTCTCATTGCAAAATGGGCTTAAAGCACATTTCTCCTTGGGGAAACCGCATGTCCCATCAAGTGACCTGACTTCCCCCTTAACTTCAGCAATCAAAGGTAATTCAAGATGGCGATTCAATTAAAAGATCCGTCCCAGGCGGTGATCACATCGGTGGGCGGGGCGCTCAACGGTGGCACGGCAGACAGCACCACGCCGGTCATCAAGGGCACGGCGGACGCGGGTGACATTGTCAACATTTACGACGGCGTGCGGCTGCTCGGTTCGGCATTGGTCGCAGCCGACGGCACATGGTCGTTCACGCCTGCTACGCCGCTCAAGGTCGGCACGCACTCTTTCGCGGCAATTCCCCATGACAGCGAGGGCAACCTTGGTGCCTCGTCGGTGCCGGTGAACGTACAGGTCAACGCCGGCATCGTTCCGCCGCCAGCACCGTCGGTAGATTCAGTGACGGATGCTGCAGGCCCGATCACGGGTCCGGTACCGAAGAACGGCACGACCGACGACAACGACCCGACCATTGCCGGCAAGGGCGTGGCGGGTGACGTTGTTCACGTGAAGGATAACGGCACGGAAATTGGCTCGGTCACGGTCGACGCGAACGGTAACTGGTCGTTCAAGCCGACCACGCCGCTGCCTGACGGCTCGCATGACATCACGGCCACGCAAACGGATCCGGCAACCGGCGCAACAAGCCCGGCCTCGGCGGACTGGCCCTTCAAGATCGACACGACCACGCCGGTTGCACCGGTGATTGTTTCGGTCAACGACGCAGTAGGCCCGATCACGGGTCCGGTACCAAAGAACGGCACGACCGACGACAATGATCCGACCATCAAGGGCACGGGTACAGCGGGTGACGTGGTTCACGTGAAGGATAACGGCACGGAATCGGCACGGCAACGGTTGACGCTTCGGGCAACTGGTCTCTCAAGCCGGCCACGCCGCTGGCTGATGGCGCGCACGACATTACGGCTACTCAAGCGAACCCGGCAACGGGCAAGTTGAGTCCGGTATCAGCCGACTGGCCGTTCACCGTGGCCACCAGCATAGCTGCGCCGGTAATCAAGGCCCTGTATGAATACCTCGACAACGGTGATTACAAGTCGTGGACGCCTTCTGGCGGAATCACTCCTGTCCCGGACAACGGTGCTGCAGGAACGGGTATTCCAGGCAGTACAGTGTACGTGTATGAAGGCACGACTTTGATCGCTAGCGCCACGGTGTCAAACGCAATCTCAAGTTGATACAGCTTCGTACGCAAACGCAATTGGAAATTAATACACCTACTCACGCGGTTATTGGCTGGGTGCTACCTCCTTTGAACTGCGTCTGCGTTTGATGTCGTCCCCGTCGTGCAATTGCGGCGGCGCAATTCTGTTGATCATCCCAGCCTGACGTTTTTCCTTTAGCCGATACGATTCACCGGAGATCGGTACGACGTGTGCATGATGAAGCAGCCGGTCAAGCAACGCCGCAGTCAGCGTCGCGTCGTCGGCAAAGGTCTGATCCCACTGACCGAACGGCAAATTGCTGGTGAGGACGAGACTGCCCGTTTCGTATCTTTTGGCAATGACCTGGAAGAGTAAGTTCGCCTGTTCCCGATCCATTGGCAGGTACCCCATCTCATCAATGATCAGAAGTCTGTACGGCTTCGTGATGCGCTTGATGGTTTCCTCGAGCTGGTTACGCCGCAACGCGGTCGTCAATTGCATCAGGAGGTCGGCGGCGGTGATAAAGCGAACGCGGAACCCGGCCTGCGTTGCACGATATCCAAGTGCCAATGCGAGGTGAGTTTTACCCACGCCACTAGGTCCGAGCAGTACGACATTCTCCGCACGCTCCACAAAGGCTAGGCTGCTTAGCTCGAGTACTAGCGGTTTGGGTACGCCGAGTGCGAACTCGAAATCGAAATCATCAAGCGTCTTGATCGCCGGGAAGCCGGCGAGACGGGTCAGCATCCGGCGCATTCGTTCCGTGCGAGCCATTGCTTCATCTTTTAACGCGTGTTCGAGGAAGTCGAGATAGCCAAGCTCGCGCTTCGCAGCCATTTGTCCAAGGTGCGCAATCTGCGTCGGCAAATGCAGGAGGTTGAGTTGCTTACACAACACGGTCAGTCGCTCGAGCTGCGGCGTCATGCGTTCACCTCCTGCGTTCGGCTGAAGGCATCGTAGACCGACAACGGATGCTGCAGCGGTTTTTCCCATTCCGACGTTGCATACCGCGATACCGGTTTCGGTTGCTCATGCGGCGTCGCTCCAGTTCGGACCGACCGTCCCACGTACGGTGCCGGCAGCGGCAGCAAATGTGGGCGCTCTTCGAGCAATACCTCAGCTGGTACGCGTTTCGTGGTGCCATGAAGACGAACGTTGGCAACGTCGCGCAGCCACCGCCTGACACGCTCATTGCAAAGGCCACAGTCCGCTGTCAACCCGGCTTGTTTAAGCATTGAGACCAACGGGACCCAGAAGCTGTAGCGCAAATAACCATTCATACGCTCGACTTTGCCTTTCGTCTTTGCACGGTATGGTTTGCAGACGCGAGGCACGAACCCGTGATGTTTAGCGAAGTCGGCGAATCCTGGATGATATCGATGCTGTTTTTTGCCATATGCATCGCGTTTCAGGATTACCGTTTTCATATTGTCATACACGATTTCTCTGGTGACGCCTCCAAATGCCTCGAATGCCCGCACGTGGCAAGCCAGCAGCGTTTCAATACGCATGTCGGTGACAAACTCCGCGTAACTTACGCGGCTGTAGCCCAACGTCGCGACGAACGCGGCGAGCATGCCGAGCTTGTGCCCCGGCTTACGAAACTCGATCCAGTCCATCTGCATCTGTTGGCCCGGCTCGGTCTCGAATCTGACTACTGGGTCGGGACGCGCAGCGGGTCGAAGTTTCTGCAGATAGTCCTGAACCTGTCGCAATCCGCCTTTGTAGCCGCGCTCCTCAATCTCTCGCTTGAGCACCGTCGCCGGGATCCAGTCTGGCTTTGCTGCTTCGACCCGGCCCTGAAGATACGACTTAAACGGCGCAAGCTTACTCACGACGGGCTCACGCACTTTGCGATGCGGAGGACCTAATGCCAGATATTTCCGAACCGTGTTGACGGCCATGCCAGTCTCTACCGCGATGTCTCGCAGGCTATTCCCTTGGCGACGCAGAATCTCGATTTCCATGTACTCCTCGTAGCTGATCACGGGCCGCCCAAAAAGAGCAACCCTACAACGAGGTGTATCAATTCCTAAACGCGTTGCTGTATTAATTTACAACTGCGCGTGACAACGGTAGATGCCAACGGCAATTGGACCGCTCCCCACACGGTCTGGACAAGTGGTGCGCATGACATTTACGCCACGCAAACGAACACGTCGGGTGCCAAAAGTGGTCACTCGGATGCGTTCGAGTTCACCGTATCCATTCCGTTTCCTGCGCCGGTAATCATCTCGGTGACGGATGACACAGGCCCGATCACGGGTCCGATTCCGAAGAATGGCACAACCGATGACAACGACCCGACAATCAAGGGTACGGGCGCGGCGGGTGACGTTGTTCATGTGAAGGACAACGGTACAGAAATTGGCTCGGCAACGGTCGACGCTTCGGGCAACTGGTCGTTCAAGCCGACCACGCCGCTGGCTGATGGCTCGCACGACCTTATAGTTACGCAGACTGATCCGAAAACCGGTGCAACGAGCCCGGCCTCGGCGGACTGGCCGTTCAAGATCGACACGACCACGCCGGTTGCACCGGTGATTGTTTCGGTCAACGACGCGGTAGGCCCCGTCACGGGTCCGGTACCGAAGAACGGCACGACCGACGACAACGACCCGACCATCAAGGGCACGGGTACAGCGGGTGACGTGGTTCACGTGAAGGACAACGGCACGGAAATCGGCACGGCCACAGTTGACGCTTCGGGCAACTGGTCGCTCAAGCCGGCTACACCGCTGGCTGACGGCGCGCATGACATCACGGCAACGCAGACGAACCCGGCAACAGGCAAGGTTGGTCCGGCATCGGCCGACTGGCCGTTCACCGTGGTCAGCGCTCCGGCTGCACCGTCGGTTGATTCAGTGACGGATGCTGCAGGCCCGATCACGGGTCCGGTGCCGAAGAACGGCACGACCGACGACAACGACCCGACCATTGCCGGCAAGGGCGTGGCAGGTGACGTTGTTCACGTGAAGGACAACGGCACGGAAATCGGTTCGGCAACGGTTGACGCCAACGGCAACTGGTCGTTCAAGCCGACCACGCCGCTGGCTGATGGCTCGCACGACATTACGGCTACGCAAACCGACCCGGCAACCGGCGCAACGAGCCCGGCCTCGGCCGACTGGCCGTTCAAGATCGACACGACCGCACCCGCCGCACCGGTGATCGTTTCGGTGAACGACGCGGTAGGCCCGATCACGGGTCCGGTGCCGAAGAACGGCACGACCGACGACAACGACCCGACCATCAAGGGCACGGGCGTGGCGGGCGACGTGGTTCACGTGAAGGACAACGGCACGGAAATTGGCACGACAACGGTTGACGCTTCGGGCAACTGGTCGCTCAAGCCGGCTACGCCGCTGGCTGACGGCGCGCATGACATTACGGCTACGCAGGCAAACCCTGCAACAGGCAAACTGAGCCCTGCATCGGCCGACTGGCCGTTCACCGTCAACACTGCGGCTGGACCAGGCGAAACGGTAACGATCACGGGGATGTTTGATCATTCTTTTGCGAATATTCCGCAGGGCGGGTCCACTGATGACGTAGAGCCTCGGGTCACCGGCACGTTGTCGTCCGCGTTGCTGGCTGGCGAATCTCTCGTGTTGTACCGCGATGGGGTGAAGCTGACCGACACGATTTTCTGGGAAACAAAAACCAGCTGGACGTACGCGGATTCGGATGTTCCGGTGGGTACTCATACCTACACAGCCCGAGTAGTGAGCGCCGCGGGCAACGGTGCGATTTCGAACGCATTTTCGTTCACAGAAGTGGTGAGCATTCCTGCGCCGGTAATCGTGTCGGTGAACGACGCGATAGGCGACATCACCGGTCCGGTACCGAAGAACGGCACGACCGACGACAACGCTCCGACCATCAAGGGTACGGGCGTGGCGGGCGACGTTGTTCACGTGAAGGATAACGGCACGGAAATTGGCTCGGTCACGGTCGACGCTTCGGGCAACTGGTCGTTCAAGCCAGCCACGCCGCTGGCAAATGGCTCACATGACATCACGACCACGCAAACAGACCCGGTATCCGGAAACACAAGCCCTGCGTCAGCCGACTGGCCGTTCAAGGTGGACACGACAGCGCCGGCTGCACCAGTGATTGTTTCGGTAAACGACGCAGTAGGCCCGATCACGGGTCCGGTGCCAAAGAACGGCACGACCGACGACAACGACCCGACCATCAAGGGCACGGGCGTGGCGGGCGACGTTGTTCACGTGAAGGACAACGGCACGGAAATTGGCACCGCAACGGTCGACGCTTCGGGCAACTGGTCGTTCAAGCCGGCTACGCCGCTGGCCGATGGCGCGCATGACATTACGGCCACGCAGACGAACCCGGCAACGGGCAAGGTAAGCCCTGCATCAGCCGACTGGCCTTTCACTGTTGCCACCACCGTGGCACCCGCGGAAACCGTGGCGATCACGGGAATGGTGGATAACGCGTTGGGCACTCACCTGGCGCTCGCCAATGGCGGCACCACGTTTGACGCGAACCCCACTGTGAACGGTACCGTGTCGACTGCGCTGCAGGCTGGAGAGACGCTCGTGGTTTACCGGGATGGGGTCAAGGTAGGCAACGCCACAATGAACGGGAAGACCTGGTCGTTCCAGGACTCGAATGTACCTGTGGGTAACCACACGTATACAGCCGACGTGGTGAATGGAGCGAGCCACGGCACTGTGTCGAATGCGTATTCCTTCACGGAGATCAGCACGGTGGGACAACTTATGCCCGTAACCATCGGAGATTTAGGCTATTACTACCTAAACATCGGCGATGCAATGAGCAGTGGGAGAGTTGGCGGCATAGCTATAGGTGCCGGGGGGTTAGGAGGACTGTACAACATAGATGCTCCACAGGCGCCGTGGATGGTAACGCTTGTCAGCCCAGGGATCTATCTCGTGTACGCGAACCCGCAAACTTGGGAATCCCTTTTGGCCCCTCAAACCGACATTTATCGTAAAGCGCTGGCCTCTCCGCTATCTTACTGGGATTCCAGTAAGAAGCAGTCTGTGCTGTTTGACGATGGCGATATGTCACGCTTCTTCGGTAAATTAGGGACGTGGATCCCGTTTGACTTGGGAACCTTTCCTACCGCCGGCGTCTCCGCGGTGCATCAGGTTGCCACGGACGACACGGCGGCCACGCACGGCCTGTTGGGCGCGGCAGCGGCGGCCGATCCGGCTGCTACTCCGGCAACTGACGGTCAGGCGCAGCACACCGCCGTGGGTGATCACCAGTCCTTCACCGGCACGTCCGGTCACGACACAGTGGACCTGAACATGGACCCGTCCGCCTACTTCAAGGAATCGACGGCTCACATTCAGGGCAGCACGGCGCATCCTGTGGACGCGGCGGGTGCAGCGCCTGCGGTGAACACGCTGCACCTCACGGGCGATCACCAGATCCTCGACTTGACTTCGCTCACCGGCAAGACGGCGGCGGCGAAGATCTCGGGTATTGAAGTGATCGACCTGGGCGGCCATTCGAACAGCCTGAAGCTCTCGCTTACTGACGTCTTGAACCTGGGCGAACAAGACCTGTTCCAGAAGGACGGCAAGCAGCAACTGATGGTGAACGGCGCGGACGGCGACACCGTGGACCTGTCGAACGCGCACATTGCGGGCGTGGCTGACGGTCAGTGGCATCAGGAAGGCACGGCGCAAGTGGGTGGCGTGACGTATAACGTCTACGAACACTCGGGCGCGCATACCGAACTGCTGGTTCAGCAAGGCGTGCAAATCGCCCTGCATAACTAAGCAAGTGTTGTAACGGTAACGGCTGGCGGTTGCTTCAGGGAATCGCCAGCGAAACAGCAGGGCAGTTGAAAAAAAAGCCGTTGTCGGGAGCAATCCCGCAACGGCTTTTTTGTTTGTGCGCAACCGGCATTTCCCAGTCAAAAGTCCGTACCTCGCCTGACAAAGCAGATGGGCAGAACGCGCTGACACCAGCCGGTCGCACTACCGCCTGCGTCGGATTCTATGTCGCCTCGGTGTCTTGCGAAAACGCCATCACAGTAGGTTTATTTTATTTTTATATAAAAATACAACATGATTTTCTTCACCCCGATCAAGCCAGGTCAAAAATTCTAGAAATCACGACGTAAGCTCGATGTAATTAGGATTTCTCCGGTATATGCCGTTCACACCTCGATTCAGAATCTGCAACGCGCATGGGCCGTTTGCATAGCGTCCATTCGCGCGACCCGCAGCCTGCACGCCATTTCGCAAAGTACGAATGCCGGGCTGGTTCCGGGCTTCATCGATTCAAACCAGAGGTATGAAATGGCATCAAACTACCAAAACCCCGCACAAGCGGGTTTCAAATCATCCGACAACGTAAGCGTTGTTCCTGTCATCACCGCTATCACGAGCGGACTGGATCCGTTGGCAACCCCAATTCCGTTCGGCAGCACGACAACCGCGCCGCATCCGGTCATCAGCGGCCTGGGCCAGCCGGGCGACATGATCGAACTTCGCGATGGTTCCCGGGTTGTCGGCATGGCAACCGTTGAAGCGGACGGTCACTGGGCCATCGGTCTGGGCGCGGTCGCCAATGGCGCGCACTCCATGACAGCGGTTTCAATCTCCAACGGCTCGACCAGCGCAACTTCGAACGCGTACGAGTTCAGCTATCAGGCCGTGCCTGTGGCGCAAGCGCCGGCTGAAACGCTGACGATCACGAACCTGAGCGATCACTCGGGAGCTAACGTTCCCTATCAAGGCATCGCGAACGATACGGCGCCGACAGTCCACGGCATCATGTCGTCGCTGCTGACACTTGGCGAAACCATTTCGGTCTACCGTGATGGCGCGTTCCTGGGCACAGCAAGCACGAACGGCACGAACTGGACGTTCAACGACCAGGGCGTGACCGCTGGCAATCACGTCTACACGGCACGCGTGGAAAGTGCTGCGGGCAATGGCGCGTTCAGCAGCGGTTTTGCGTTCACTGAAGCAGGTACGCTGGATCACGTTCCGGTGATTACATCCATCGCTGGCGCAGCGGGCAATGTGCCTGCAGGCAGCACAACGAACGAAGCACACCCGACCATCAGCGGCACAGGGCACGCCGGCGACATGATCGAACTGCGTGACGGCTCGAACATCGTGGGCCACGCAACGGTGGATGCATTCGGTCACTGGAACATCGGTCTGGGTTCGGTGGCTGGCGGCGCGCATTCGCTGACGGCAGTTGCTATCGCCAACGGCTCGGTCAGCGCGGCTTCGAACGAATACGCGTTCAACTATCAAGCTGCATCCGTGACGCCGACGCCGGCCGCGCTGGTGATTACGAACCTGATCGACCACTCCACAGGCAACGTTGCCAATCAAGGCACTGTGAGCGACCCGGCGCCGACCGTTCAGGGCACGATGTCGTCCCTGCTGGTTCGTGGCGAAACCATTTCGGTCTACCGTGATGGCACGTTCCTGGGCACAGCAAGCACGAACGGCACGAACTGGACGTTCAACGACCAGGGCGTGACCGCTGGCAATCACGTCTACACGGCACGCGTGGAAAGCGCCGCGGGCAATGGCGCGTTCAGCAGCGGTTTTGCGTTCGTGGAATTGGGTGCTGTCGACCACGTTCCGGTGATTAGCGCAATTGCTGGCGCAGCGGGCAATGTGCCTGCAGGCGGCACCACGAGCGAAGCACACCCAACGGTCAGCGGCACGGGTCACGCGGGCGACATCATCGAATTGCGCGACGGCTCGAACATCGTGGGCCACGCAACGGTGGATGCATACGGTCACTGGAACATCGGTCTGGGTTCGGTGTCCGGCGGCGCGCACTCGCTGACGGCGGTTTCTATTGCCAACGGTTCGGTCAGCGCAGCTTCGAACGCATACGCGTTCAACTATCAGGCAGCGCCTGTGACGCCGGCGCCGGCTGAAACACTGGTGATCACGAACCTGATTGACCACTCGGTGGGCAACATCTCCGATCAGGGCGTCACAAGCGATTCGTCGCCGACCGTTCAGGGCACGATGTCTTCGCTGCTGGTTCGTGGCGAAACCATTTCGGTTTATCGCGATGGCACGTTCCTGGGTACGGCAAGCACGAACGGCACGAAGTGGACGTTCAACGATCAGGGCGTGACCCCCGGCAATCACGTCTACACGGCACGCGTGGAAAGCGCTGTGGGCGCTGGCGCGTTCAGCAGCGGCTTTGGGTTCACCGAGGCGGGCGCTCCTTCGAATCACACGGCAGCAATCACCGCCGTCCTGGACGCCTTTGGCGCCCAGCAAGGCAACGTCCCGTCGGGCGGTATCACTGACGACCATCGTCCGGTTGTCAGCGGTACGGGTCATGCTGGCGACAGCATCGACGTAATGGATGGCGGCTGGGCCGTTGGTCACACCACGGTCGACTCGCATGGGAACTGGTCGGTGCAACTCGGCACGTTGGCCGATGGCGCACATTCGCTCACGGTACGGGCATACGGCGACGGAACGGTAACGTCCAATCCGGCTGCCTACGGGATCACTGTCTACACGGAAGCTGTTGCGCCAGTGGCAACCCACACGTTCGACCTGAGCGGCGATCCGGCTGCGTTCTTCCAGCAGAACAACGGCCATATCCAGGGTTCGAGCGGTGTCACGGATACGTTGCATCTGGCTGGCGACCATCAGGTCCTCGACTTGACCTCGCTGACGGGCAAGACCGCCGCAGCGAAGATTTCGAGCGTTGAAGTGTTCGATCTGGGCGGTCATCAGAACACGTTGAAGCTGTCGGTGCTGGACGTGCTGAACCTGGGCGAAACCGATCTGTTCCAGCATGACGGCAAGCAGCAGTTGATGGTGAACGGTCATGCCGGCGATGTGGTCGACATGGCCAATGCGCATGTCTCCGGTCTGTCCGACGGCAGTTGGTCGCAGCACGGCGTCACCACAATGGGCGGCGTGGTGTACAACGTGTACGAGCACTCGAGTGCACATACCGAATTGCTGGTTCAGCAAGGCGTGAATCTGGTCGTGCATTAAGTTGTGAAGTCCGCTTCGCTGGTGAAAGGAAGCGGATTGTTGAAAGCTGCACGGAAAGCCGTTCCAGGAAGTTTTGGAACGGCTTTTTTTGTTGTGCGCTGGTGATCGGGGCGTCCATTGGTCCAGTGTACGAAGCCGTCTTTACTCAAACGCGAAATCCCTTATTTCAACGTTGTGATGGAGCGGCCGGGCAGACATGGATAGCGTATTGCTGTCTGGACACGTTGCTTGACTTGCGTGTTTGAGGAAACGTGAAAGCGCGACGTTGTTTATCTATGGTGGCTTTACACCGCGCAAGCGGAATATCGCCTCGGTTCCCTACTAGAAAAGGATACAAAAATGGCTTCTGAGTTTGTTGCCCGCATGCAGGCAGTCATTACAGATGTTGATGGAGTAACGGGAGGCGGAACGACAAGCGGCTACAGGTCGCTCATCAATGGAACAGCGGATCCTTACGCGACTATTGACGTGTATGACGGTACATCGTTGCTTGGCGTAGTTTCAGCAAACGGGCAAGGCGGCTGGTCGCTGCAACTTTCAGCGCCGTTATCTGACGGCATTCACGATTTTTCGGTGGTGCAGGCCGGCGACTTCGGCCTCAAAAGCACTTCCAGCTATTTTTCGATCAGCGTTATTGCGCCGGAGGAACCGCAATCACCATTCGATGAAACTATTTTGTACAGCAGCGCATCGCGGTCGAATGACAGGGTTCTGGATAACGCGACACCGTATTTTCCGCCCAATGCTTTTACATCGCACCGCGGGCGCCACCAATAAGGAACTACTGCGGAGCGACCGGGCAGTGAAAAAAAGCCGTTCAATTGCTTGAACGGCTTTCGCTATTAATTCGATTAAAACGCGCGCTGTGTGTCCGCTATTTGATTCGCTGCGCCAGTTCAACCGCCTTGCCCACATATGATCCTGGCGTCATGGCAAGCAGCAATTGCTTCGCGTTATCGGGAATGGCAAGTCCGTTAATGAACGCCTGCAGACCTTCTCGCGTAATGCCCTTGCCGCGCGTCAATTCCTTCAATTGCTCGTAGGGATTTTCCACGCCGTATCGGCGCATGACGGTTTGAATCGGTTCCGCCAGCACTTCCCAGCAGTTATCCAGATCTTCATTCAGGCGCGCGGCGTTCACTTCGAGCTTGTCCAGGCCGCGAATCAGCGAATCATAGGAAAGCAGCGAATAGCCGAACGCCACGCCAATATTGCGCAGCACGGTGGAATCCGTCAGATCGCGCTGCCAGCGCGAAATGGGCAGCTTGTCGGCGAGATGGCGCAGCATTGCATTCGCCATGCCGAGATTGCCCTCGGAGTTTTCGAAGTCGATGGGATTGACCTTATGCGGCATGGTCGATGACCCGATCTCTCCGGCCTTCGTCCGCTGCTTGAAATAGCCGACGGAGATATAACCCCATACGTCCCGATCGAGATCCAGCAGGATGGTGTTGGCGCGCGAGATGGCGTCGAATAGTTCGGCCATGTAGTCGTGCGGCTCAATCTGGATGGTGTACGGGTTGAACGTCAGCTTCAGCCGGTCCTCGATCACACCTTCCGCGAATGCTTCCCAATCGAATTCCGGATACGCCGAAAGATGCGCGTTGAAGTTGCCGACCGCGCCGTTCATCTTTCCGAGAACGGGCACTTCCGCGATCCGTTCAATGGCGTTCTGCAAGCGTGCGGCAACGTTCGCCATTTCCTTGCCGAGCGTGGTCGGGCTGGCCGGCTGACCGTGCGTGCGCGAGAGCATGGGTTGCGCGGCGTTGTCGTGCGCGAGCTTGATCAGGCGGTCATGCACGGAGCGCAGCGCGGGCAGGATCACGTGTTCGCGCGCGCCCGCGATCATCATGCCGTGCGACGTATTGTTGATGTCTTCCGACGTGCACGCGAAGTGGATGAACTCGCTCGCACGCTCGAGTTCCGGCTGACCCTTGACGGATTCCTTGAGCCAGTACTCGACGGCTTTCACGTCGTGATTCGTGACCTTTTCGATGTCCTTGATGCGCGCCGCGTCGTGCGCGGTGAAGCGTTCGGCGAGTTGCAGCAGGAAGTTTTCCGACGCTTCGGAAAAAGGCGGAATTTCATCGAAACCGGCCTGCGAAAGTGCGATCAGCCAGTGAATTTCCACCTTCACGCGGTGTTTCATGAACGCGTACTCGGACAACCAGTCGCGCAGCGCTTCGGTTTTGGCGGCATAGCGGCCGTCGAGCGGCGAAAGCGCGGTGAGCGCGAAAAGGGTATCAGGACGGGTATCGGACATGGGCGGGCCGCGGAAAAGAGGCGAAAGGGGAAGCGGAGATTTTAACATTTGCAAACCGGCCGCCGAACGACATGTAGCTCGAGGACCTTTGGTCTAAATCCCAATTTTGTGCTAGCATTGCAGTCAATGACAGCAAATGAGGCATTTTTTCAATGGCAACGCTGACAATTCGGAATCTGGATGACCAGGTAAAGGCATTGCTCCGTGTGGAGGCGGCCCGGCATGGCCGTTCCATGGAGGAGGAGGTGCGAGTGATCCTGCAGAATGCGTTGACGGGAGCCGCGAACCCGACTGGCTCGATTGGTTTAGGCAGCCGTATTCATCAACGTTTTGCCCACTTGGCCGACGCCGGCCTGACATTGCCGGAGCGCAATGAAAAGCCGCGATCCGCTGAGTTTCTGGAATGATCGTTCTGGACACGAACGTCCTGTCGGAAATCATGCGGGCCGACCCTGACGAAAACGTACTCGCCTGGCTGGACTCCCAGAACGTACCGGACTTGCAGACCACGGCTATCACGATCGCGGAGTTGTTGTATGGCGTTGCGCGTCTGCCGCATGGCCGACGCAAAAGCGGCTTGCGCGGCGCCATAGAAACAATGCTCGAAGGCGAACTTGCGGGCAAGGTGCTGCCTTTCGACGATATTTCCGCGCACCGGTACGCCCTGCTCGTGGCTGAACGCGAGGCGCAAGGCCGGCCAATCAGTTCCGCCGATGCGCAAATTGCCGCCATCTGTCACAGCCGCGACGCAATGCTTGCCACGCGAAACGTCAAGGACTTCGAAGGAACGGGCGTTCCTGTCATCGATCCATGGATCGCCGCGTAGCATGTTTGCGGCTGTTTGCCGCTTATCGGTTCACTTGCCCCGCAGCGCCCGATCCAGCGCTTCCAGTTGCGCCGCCGTCCCGACATTCTCCCATCGCCCCTCATACAGCTCGCCCGTAGCGCGTCCCGCCGCGACTGTTTCCTGGTAATACGGTGTCAAGGCGCGCCGGGTGTTCGGTGCGAGATCGCGGAACATGCGGGTATCGTATAAACCGATGTTGCCGAACGTGTAGCGTTGCGCGCCATCCAGGGAAAGCGTCCCATTGGGTTCGAGAGCGAAATCCCCGTGCATGTGAAACGGTGGATTGGGGACCATGACCAGATGCATCGCCGGCTCGGATGCAAGCGCCAACGCCTGCGCGCGCGCTCGCAGACTCGCATAGTCGAAATCGCAGAACACGTCGCCGCTGACGGCCAGGAAAACCGTCGGCTCGTCTTGCGTTTCCAGCAATGGCAAAGCCTTCGCGATCCCGCCCGCCGTCTCCAGCGCATGCATTTCGTGCGAGTAGCGGATCTCGACGCTCCAGCGCGAACCATTGCCCAGATTCGATTGAAGCATCCGTCCAAGCCACGCGTGATTGATCACGATGACTTCAAACCCCGCCGCCGCCAGCCGTTCGATTTGCCAGACAATCAGCGCCTTGCCGCCGACTTTCAGCAGTGGCTTGGGGCACGTATCCGTCAGTGGCCGCATGCGTTCGCCGCGCCCGGCGGCAAAGATCATTGCAGTATTCAAGGCGCTCATCAGAACGTATATCCCACATCCACCGCGCGGCCTTCGAGCGTGTCGAGCAAGCGTGCGAACGGCCGCAACGGCCTGTAGCGCTCGGAAACCTTCCTGGCATAGCCGATAAACCTCGGCAGATCGGCGAGATACTGCGGTTTTCCATCGCGATGATAAATCCGCGCAAAAAGCCCAAGCACCTTGATATGGCGCTGCAATCCCATCCATTCGATCTGCCGGTAAAACTCGCCGAAGTCGGCATCGACGGGCAATCCGGCTCGGCGCGCGCCCTCCCAGTAGTAGACGAAGCAATCAAGCTCGAATTCTTCTTCCCAACTGATGAACGCGTCGCGCAACAACGACGCAATGTCATAGCTCAACGGGCCATAAACCGCGTCCTGAAAGTCGAGCACGCCGGGATTGGGTTCGGCGACCATGAGGTTGCGCGGCATGAAGTCACGCAGCATGAAAACCTGCGGCTGGGCCAGCGCGCTTTGCACGAGCACGTTGAAGGTTTCGTCGAGCACCTTGCGTTCGGACGCTTCCAGCGTATGGCCAAGATGGCGCGCCGCGAACCACTCGGGCATCAACTCCATTTCGCGGCGTAAAAACGCTTCATCGAAAGCGGGCAAAACGCCATCCCGCGATGTCGCCTGGAACCTGATCAACGCATCTATGGCCGCGCGCATCAGCGGGCGGGCGTTTTTTTCGTTGAGCACGGAGAGGTAGGTCGTGGTGCCGAGATCCGTCACCAGCATGAAGCCGGCATCGAAATCGGCCTCGAGAATCTGCGGCACGTGCACGCCGGCGTCGCGCAGCAACCCCGCGACTTGCACGAACTCGCGGCATTTTTCGGGCGGCGGGGCGTCGACGGCAATCAGCGTATGTCCAGACCCGCTTTCGGCAGCCAGCCGGAAATAGCGGCGAAAACTGGCGTCGGCGGAAGCGGGTGCAAGCGTTGAAAGATCCAGCCGATACCGCCCAGTCACAGTTTGTAGCCAGTCGTGAAGCTGTGTAAGGCGAAAATCAGGGGTTTGGGGCGTCATAAATTCTAAGGGTGAAACGTCTTGCCATATAATACCCCACGACTTTTTTAAGCATTCCGTTTGCATCGCGTGTAACGCCCGGCGCCCCGGCCTGCAAGAAGCCATGACGGCTTTGCGCAGGACGGGAGTTACCGCCCGCACCATCCATCGATCGATTCATTTTCGTTCGCAGCGAACCGAGAACTCCGGTGGCGCGAGTTCCGGTGGCTGTGCCCGGCTGCTCGCGCCTTCAGGTGTCGAGCGTCGAGCGCCGAGCGTGACGCGATTGAACAGCACTCAAACATGCCGCCACGACAGCTTTCCAAACCAGTTTTATCGCGCCCATTGCGTGATCCGCGGCCACGCAGGCGGCGGCTGTTCGCGGCGTTGATTGCGGTGCCGGGCCTCATGCCGGCCCTCGCGCACGCGCAGTTGTCGGGCCCCGCCGCGGACACCCAGCCGCTCGGCGACCCGTGGAGCCTGCGGCTTGCGCCCCAGCTCGAAGAACGGCCGCTGAGGCAGGGCGACCAGCCGGCCACGTTCGTGCTGGGCGACCGCACCAACGGCACGGCCGACCAGGACATGGCGGCGAAGGGTTCCGCGGAGTTGCGCCGCAATACGTCGGTGATCAAGTCGGATGCGCTGCATTACGACCAGGACAGCGACATGGCCGACGCTTACGGCAATGTCAGGATCTTCAACAACGGCAATACGTTCGTTGGCCCGGAAGCGCATTTGAAGGTGGAGGCGAACGAGGGTTACATGACGAACCCGAAGTACCGCTTCAACCTGTCGAACGGTTCGGGCAGTGCGGCGCGCGCGGACCTGATCGACGACGAGCAGACGCGCGTGGACCACGGCACGTACACGGCATGTTCGTGCGAAACGGACCCGGCGTGGTACATCAAGGGCACATCGTTTGATTTCGATACCGGCGCGAACGAAGGCGTGGCCCACAACGGCGTGCTGTTCTTCCAGGGCGTGCCGGTGTTCGCGAGCCCGTGGATGTCGTTTCCGCTTACCGGCGAACGCCGCAGCGGGATCTTGCCGCCCACGGTATCGCTGAATTCAACAACAGGTTTTGAAATCTCGCTGCCGTATTACTTCAATATCGCGCCGAACCGCGATCTGGTGGTGACACCGCGTCTCATGACGCGGCGCGGGCTTCAGTTGCAGTCGACCTTCCGGTATTTGTCGCCTACGTATTCGGGCACCATTACCGGCGAATTCCTGCCGAACGACATGCAGACGCATACGAACCGCTATGCGATCTACATTCAGCATCAGCAGAATTTCGGCGGCGGCTTCGCGGGTTACATCAACTACAACAAGGTCTCGGACAGCCAGTATCCGGAAGACCTCGGCAACGCCGCGAACCAGTTCCTGAACGGCACGCAAGTGCTGTATCAGCAGGAAGCCGGGTTGACCTACAACAACGGCCCGTGGTCCATCATCGCCCGCGAGCAGCGCTGGCAGACCCTGCCGCCGGCAGTGGCGCCGTATGCGCGCGAGCCGCAGTTGAACGTGCTGTACAACAAGTACAACGTAGGCGGATTCGACTACGGCGCGGAGATGGACTACACGCGCTTCACGACCACGGTTGAGGACGCAACGAAAGGCCAGCGCGCGGTTTTCAACCCGTATTTGAGCTACAGCATCACGGGTCCGGGTTATTTCGTCACGCCGAAGGTCCAGTACCATCTGGCGTCGTACAACCTGACCCAGCTTGGCAGCGTGGCTTCCGGCACGCCCGTGGGCCAGCCGAAGAGCCTGACGGAATCCATTCCCACCGTCAGCTTCGACACCGGCCTGGTCTTCGACCGTTCGGTCACGGTGTTCGGGCAGGATTACATCCAGACGCTGGAACCGCGGCTTTACTACGTGTACACGCCGTACCGGAACCAGGAGTTCGCGCCTATTTTCGATACCGGCCAGGCCGACTTCAGCCTCGCCGAAATCTACACGCCGAACACGTACGCCGGTAACGACCGCATCGCCGACGCAAACCGCCTGACGGTCGGCCTGACCTCGCGTTTCATCAACCCGGCAACGGGCGACGAACGCGCGCGTTTTGTCATCGCGCAGCAGTATTATTTCCAGCCGCAGCGCGTCACGATCACGGAAGGCCAGCCGCTCGACCAGGCAAAGCATTCCGACCTGATCCTGGGTGCGTCGTTCAAGCTGGGCGCCGGGTTTTCGCAGGAAACCGCGTTCCAATATAATGCCGACAACAACCAGCTCGTGCGCTCGAGCATTGGTTTCGGATTCAGTCCCGAAGCGCGCAAGGTCATCAATATTGGCTACCGCTACACGCGGGCGAACGAAACCACGCTGTCAACCCAGCCGATCAACCAGGTTCTGATCTCGGCACAATGGCCGCTTACGCGACACATTTATAGCGTTGGCCGGGTGAACTACGACCTGGCAAGCCATCGTCTCGTCGACGGGCTGCTGGGCTTCCAGTACGATGCCGACTGCTGGACGCTCGGCCTCGGCGTGCAGCGTTACGCAAACGGCGTCAATAGCACCGGTAGTAACAGCGCCGGCACGCGCGTGCTTGCGCAAATGACGTTCAAGGGCCTCTCGAACGTCGATAATGGCCTGACCGCGGCGTTCCGCGCCGGCGTCAACGGTTATACGCCGCCACCACCGCCGCCCGCGCCGCTTGCGCGTTATACCAATTACGAATGAGCACGCGGGTAGAGCCGGTTACGGCAGAAGTGCCAGCGGTACGCGACAGGGCGTATATTCGTGGGTTGGAGTGCGGCTGGAAAGGTACGAAGGGCACGAAGGGCACGCAGCAGCGCAAGGTAATAGGGCCGGTCACCGGCCGCAATCGATGGAGTATCTGTGTCAAACATGAACAAGTTTAAGTGGACAACGTTCGCGGCAAGCGCATGCGCCGCGGCTTTCCTGACCGGCCCCGTGGCGCACGCTCAGGCGTTGTCCACACCGGGCGGCGTGCAGATAGCGGACTCCGTGGTCGCGGTTGTGAACAATGACGTGATCACCGAGCGCGAGCTCAATGATCGCAGCAATCTCATCGTGCGCCGTTTGCAGCAGCAAAACGCGCCGGTGCCGCCGGCCGCGCAGTTGCAGCGTCAGGTGCTCGACCAGATGGTGCTGGAACGCATTCAGTTGCAAAAGGCGAACGAAGACAACATCACCATCGACGCCCCGACCGTGCAGCGCACGCTCGAGCGTCTCGCGCAGCAAAACCAGATGACGCTCGATGTGTATCGTGCGCGCATCGAGGCGCAAGGCGTGCCTTGGGACACTTTTCAGCGCGACGCCCGCACGGAGCTGACGCTCTCGAAGCTGCGTGAAAAAGAGGTGGACAGCAAGATCACGGTGTCCGACGCGGAAGTGGCGAACTACGTGGCAAGCCAGCGCGGACCGAACGCAGGCGGCGGCAACGACCTGCATTTGCAGCACATCATGTTCAAGGTGCCGGAAAACGCGTCGCAGGCTGACATTGCCGCTATTCAGGCAAAGGCCGAAGCCGTGTTGAACGAAGCACAAAGCGGGACCGACTTCACGAAGCTTGCGAAGAACAACACGCAGGACACCGATGCAGCCAAGGGCGGCGATCTCGGTTTCCGCACGCAGGCTTCGTTGCCGCCGTCGATTGTGACGGCGGTTTCGTCGCTGCGTCCGAACCAGGTGAATCCGCAACTGATTCGCACCGCAGGCGGCTTCGAAATCATCAAGCTGGTGGAGCGCCGCACGGGTCAGGGCCAGGCCGCCGATGCGCCGAAGCTCGTGCAAACGCACGTCCGCCACATCCTGCTGCGCGTGACCGACGGCACGTCGGAACCGGCGGCACGTCAAAAATTGCTCGAAATCAAGGCGGACGTAGCAAAGGGCGGCGATTTCGCCAACTACGCGCGCACGTACTCTTCGGACGGCTCGGCTTCGCAGGGTGGCGATCTCGGCTGGATCAGCCCGGGCGAAACCGTGCCGGAATTCGAGCGCGCCATGAACAACCTGAAAGACGGCGAAGTCAGCGATCCGGTGCGTTCGGAATACGGCTATCACCTGATCCAGGTGCTCGGACGCCGCGAAGCGGAAGGCTCGGTGCAGCAGCAACTCGATCTGGCGCGTCAGGCGATCGGCCAGCGCAAGGCCGAGCAGGCGTATTCCGACTGGCTGCGCGAACTGCGCGACACGGCTTACGTCCAGTACAAGGGCGCGGCCGCTCAGCAGGCCCTGAACCAGTAAAGGTTGTCCGCATGGAACCAGCCGGCCGCGCATTGTCGATAGCCATCACCACCGGGGAACCGGCCGGTGTGGGTCCTGAGTTGACAGTGGCGGCGCTGGCGCACGCGGCTGAACGCTGGCCCGGCGTGACGTTCTCGGTGCTGGCCGACCGTGACCTGATGACGGAGCGCGCGGGTGCGTCGGCGTGGCTTTCGGGCAGTGCGCTGATTGAGATAGAGCATCACGCGCTGTGCGTTCCAGCCAAGGCAGGCACGCTCGACGCCGCGAACGGGCGCTACGTGCTCGGCCTGCTCGATACAGCAATCGACGGCGCAATGAGCGGACGGTTCGACGCCATCGTTACGGCGCCGCTGCAGAAAAGCACCATCAACGACGCCGGCGTTCCCTTCACCGGTCATACCGAGTATCTCGCCGAACGCACGCACACGCCGCGCGTGGTCATGATGCTCGCCGGTTCGGGCGAACGGCCGCTGCGCGTCGCGCTCGCCACCACTCACCTGCCGCTGAAGGATGTATCGGCGGCGCTGACGGTGGATGGCATTGTCGACACGCTGGACATCATTCATCGTGACCTGAAAGCCATGTTCGGCTTGCCCCAGCCGCGCATTCTCGTCACCGGACTGAATCCGCATGCGGGCGAGAACGGTTATCTTGGCCGCGAGGAAATCGATGTCATCACGCCAGCACTTGTGCGTGCACGCGAAATGGGTATCGACGCGCCGGGCCCGTATCCCGCCGACACGCTGTTCCAGCCGCGTTATCTGAAAGACGCCGATTGCGTACTGGCCATGTTTCACGACCAGGGCCTGCCGGTCCTGAAGTACGTGACTTTCGGCGAAGGTATCAACGTGACGCTCGGCTTGCCGATCATCCGCACGTCTGTCGATCACGGCACCGCGCTCGATCTTGCCGGCACGGGCCGGGCGGACGCGGGCAGCCTGATTGCCGCCATCGATACCGCTGTTGCCATGGCGCGCCATCGTCGCGCGGCCTGATCCCTTATTGCAGTTCCTGACCGGTTTCTTCGATGTCCATCAAGCACCAGGGCCACTTCGCGCGCAAGCGCTTCGGGCAGAACTTTCTCGTTGACCAGGGCGTGATCGATTCCATAGTCGATACCATCGATCCGAAGCGCGGCGAACGCATGGTCGAGATTGGACCGGGATTGGCCGCGCTGACCGCGCCGCTGATCGAACGGCTTTCCACGCCTGAATCGCCGCTGCACGCCGTTGAACTGGATCGCGATCTGATCGGGCGGCTGGAGAAGCGCTTTGGCAATCTGCTCGCACTGCACGCGGGCGACGCGCTCGCGTTCGACTTCGGCTCGCTCGCGCTGGAATCTGAAAAACCGTCGTTGCGGATTGTCGGAAACCTGCCGTACAACATTTCCAGCCCGCTGCTTTTTCATTTGACGACGTTCGCGCCGAAGGTGATCGACCAGCATTTCATGTTGCAGGACGAAGTGGTGGACCGCATGATCGCCGAGCCGGGAACCAAGGACTTTGGCCGGCTGACGGTGATGCTGCAGTACCGGTATTCCATCGACAAGCTGATCGATGTCCCACCCGAATCGTTCAATCCGCCGCCGAAAGTGAATTCGGCGATTGTCCGCATGATTCCGTATGCGCCGCACGAACTGCCCGCCGTCGATGACAAGGTGCTCGGCGAGGTCGTGCTGGCTGCCTTCTCGCAGCGTCGCAAGATGATGCGCAATACGCTGGGTGTGTATCGTGACCGCGTTGACTTCGATGCACTTGGCTTCGATCTATCGCGGCGGGCTGAAGAAGTACCTGTGGCCGAATTCGTGAAGCTTGCGCAAACCGTGGCGCAGGCGCGCTGAGTTGTAGTTGTCGTGTGGTTGTAATTAAACGTCAGTTCGTTTTTCTTCCTCTCTCCACGTCGTTTTCCAGGCTTTTCCCCTCTTGATTCCATGCGCTCCCTGCATTCTTTCGATGCAAGGAATGCACTGGAGTTAATCGTCTCCTTAGCCTCAAATTAGCGACGCGCCTGGCTGCCTGGCTTTCATACCACAGCCGCAGCCAGCGCCAGACGCGTGCGAGTTTGATTCGCACTACGAGACGACAAGGAGACGGGAGACGCATGAAGAGTTCAAGTGTTTTTGAGAAAAAAAGCAGATTCGGCGCGTGGCGTGCGCAGTGGTGCAAACTGGGTTTTGCGGTTCTGCCCGCAGCGCTGAGTTGTGGATCGAGCCACGCGCAGTCCAGTGTCACGCTCTATGGCGTTGCGGACGTGAGCATGCGATATCTTTCCAATGCGGACACGCAAGGCAACGGCCGCTTCCTCATGGGACCGGGCGGCATGAGTGAAAGCCGCTGGGGCATCAAGGGCGTGGAAGATCTCGGCGGCGGCTGGTCGACTATATTCAAGCTGGAGAACCGCTTCTTCCTGAGCAACGGTCAAAGCGATCCGACCATGCCGTTCTTCAATGAAGCGCAGATCGGCATTCAATCCACGTCGTATGGACAGGTTGTGATTGGCCGCCAATACAACGTGATGATCGAAGGCATCACCATGGGCGGCTATTCGAGCAATCCATGGATTCCGTACGACTTCAATTTCCAGCCCGAAGTCACCATGACGGGCGGTATCTGGAGCAGCAACCAGATCCAGTATCACGGCAAGATCAAGGACTTTCGCTTCTCCACCGCGTATTCGTTCAGCGGCAACGCGGGCAAGCTGTCATACGGCAGCCAATATGGCGTGGCCGCGGCCTACGCGCCCGGTGGCGGACCCATCTCGCTCGGCGGCGCGTTCAAGGAAACCAAGGACTCGCTCAATGGCAGCGACGCAAAAGCGTGGACCGTTGGCGGGTCGTACACGTGGGACAAGACCCGCTTTGCGCTGGGTTATATCGTCAACCAGAACGACAAGGGCTTTACCACGTTCGCCAACGGACCGTTCTCGGCACCAGGGCTTGCCGCGTTGAAGTACTCGGACTTCAAGCGCCGCCGAATGATCCTTGGCGGCATCACGCAGCATGTGGGCAGCACGTGGCATTTCGCGGCAAACGTCTGGCGCACGCTGCAGGACGGCAAGGCGCAATCGCAGGACGGCTCCGCATGGCAATATCAACTGGTTGCGGACTACGACTTGTCCAAGCGCACCGACGTGTATGTAGAAACCGATTATTCGCGCTATAAGGGCGATCTGATCGGCACGCAGCTGCAAGGCGTGAATGCGGTGAGTCTCGCTCAGAAAAGCACGCAACTTGGTGTAATGGTCGGCATTCGGCACCGGTTCTGAACGTGTGCCGGCGAAACGTCGCCTGAGCATGAGGCGGCGTTTCGCTTTTGAGGAAACGGACGTGGATGTTATAACCAGCCGGCGTTGAATCGGGCAGAAAACATTTAGGGCTGCGTCATACATCATGCATGAGATCAATTCGCGCCGACTGGCGCACCTTGTTGCGCTCGCCGAAGAGGGCAGCTTCGCGCGTGCGGCGGAGCGCGTGCATTTGAGTCAGCCGGCGTTGAGCCGCAGCATCCAGGCGCTGGAAGACGAATTCGATATCAAGCTTTTCGATCGTGCCGCACGCGGTGTCGCTACAACTGCTGCGGGAAAGTTGCTGGTCGAGCGAGCGCGGCGCGTGTTGTTCGAAGCCCGCTGTCTTTTTCGCGATGTCGAACTCGTCCGCTCCGACGCGCTCGGCGAAGTGAGAATCGGTCTTGGGGCGCATGCCGCCGATATCCTGTTTCCGGAACTGCTTGTCGAGTTCGCGCGGAAATATCCGGCCATCAAGATATCGCTGGAGATAGCCGAAGCGGGTACGCTGATGGAACAGCTACGCGCCGAGCGCGCTGATTTTGTGGTGGTGGATCGCCGGGAAACGGCTATTGCGCCCGACGTAACCATGCATCGTCTGACAGGTCACGACGGCGGCTGGTTCGTGCGGCCCGGGCATCCGCTGCTTGCGCGTGAGCCCGTGCCGCTCGCGGCGCTCCGGGAGTATCCGCTGGTGTCGGTGACGCTTTCGGCTTTCATGGCGGACGCCGTGCGCCGGCTGCTGAAGTTTCGCGCGCACGAAGCCATTCCGCTGCATCTAGAATGCAATGACGTCGCCGTGTTGAAGCGCGTTGTCGCGCGCACGGATGCCATCATGTTTTGCACGGCTTCATCGGTGCAACGGGACGCGTTGCATGAGCGGCTCGTGCGCGTGTCGATCGTGCATCCACGCAAGCTGGGTTTGCAATTCGCGCTGGTTTGTCTTGCGGACCGGACACAATCGGCGGCGGCCGAAGGCGCGCTTGCGCTGGCGGCTCAGATCATGAACGACGCCAGCCGCGCGGCGCGAGCGGCTCGTGGGACGCATCCCGCGCGAGCCATGACCCGCAGCCGATGAACCTCAAGCGCGCGCCCGGCCAGCCGGCGCATTTACCAGCCCAATGCCAATCACCACCAGCGCGGCCGCCATCACGAAGCGCGTGGTCAGCGTGTCGCCAAGCAAGACCACGCCAAACGCGACGCCGAAGATAGGCGTGAGGAACGAGAACACCGAAAGCCGCGATGCCATATAGCGCGTGAGCAGCCAGAACCACGTGAGATAACTCAGGAACGCCACTACTATCGCCTGATACGCGAGGCTCGCAATCGCAGCCGGCGTGATCGTGCCGATGTGGGTCTGATCGAGCGCGCAGGCGAGCCCGAGCAAGACAATCGCCGATACACCCAACTGATAGAACAATGTCTTGCTCGCACTGACGCGAGCAAGCGGCGAGGCTCGGATCACGACGGTCGTCGCAGCCCAGAACACGCCGCCGAGAACGCCGAGTGCATCGCCCGCCGTGCCGCGCCAGGTTGATGCCGTATCGGGATTCGGATGCAGGAAGCCATCAGCGAAAGCAATTGCAATGCCGCCGAACGCCAGCGCAATGCCAATCCACTGCACGCGCCGGAGTTTTTCCCCCGCCACGAAGAAGTGCAGCCCGAGCGCCATGAAACAGGGCGCGGTGTAGAGGAACACGACCATGCGCGTGGCGCTCGTGAGCGCCAGTCCAAGGAAGATGCACACGAACTCGCCGCCGAACAGCACGCCAGCGAGCAGGCCGGACGCGAGGGTATCGTCGCGGCGAAAAAGCGCCACGCCGCGCGAGCGCGTCCACAACCACACCAGGACCGTCGCAATAGTCGAACGAATGCCCGCCTGGAGCAGCGGCGGGAACGAGACATTGGCGCCTTTGATTGCGACCTGCTGGAATCCCCACACCGCGCACAAGCCGATCATCAGCAGGATGGCGGTGGCGTCGGGCGCGCGGCGAACGGGAAGGGCGGTGCTCATGGAATATTTTGTCTCTTATGCGCCGCGCAGATGGCGCTTGTTTTTGTGTTGGCGTTGCGGTGCTACAGGTCGTCTAAACGGCGAAGGCTCCGCGGCTTCCGCACGGAGCCCGGTCATTCATCTCAAGCGTGCTTCTCGATCAGTTCGACTTTATAACCGTCCGGATCTTCCACGAACGCGATAACCGTCGTGCCGCCTTTCACCGGCCCCGCTTCGCGCGAGACCTTGCCGCCCGCTTCGCGAATGCGGTCGCATGCCGCGGCGGCGTTGTCCACTTCCAGCGCAATGTGGCCGTAGGCCGAACCCAGGTCGTACTTGTCGACACCCCAGTTGTAGGTCAGTTCCAGCACGCTGTTTTCGCTTTCATCGCCGTAACCGACGAACGCCAGCGTGTACTTGTATTCCTTATTTTCGCTTTGGCGCAGCACTTTCATGCCGAGAATACGCGTGTAGAAATCGATAGAACGCTGCAAGTCGCCAACGCGCAGCATGGTGTGAAGAAGTCGCATGATGGGGTTCCTGTGAGGATTGTCGTTTGGCAGGAGCGGTCGCGTACCGTGTCTCATCTATGCGCGCGCACGGCGAAACGGCCACGCGTTAAATTGTATCGCCCTCGGCGAACGCTCGCAGGCGCGTAGCCCCGGCTGACTTCGGCGTCAAAGCAGCGGCAGCACTTCAGGTTGATGATGCTTGAGCGTATGCCGCGCTTCCCTGAAATCCGGAAAAATCGATTCGACCGTGCTCCAGAAACGCGCGCTGTGATTCATCTCGCGAAGGTGCGCAAGCTCGTGCGCGACCACGTAGTCAATGACGTGCACGGGGAAATGAATCAGCCGCCAGTTGAGGCGGATCCTGCCTTCGCTGGAACAACTGCCCCAGCGCGTTGCTGCCGACGACAACGCATATGTCTTGAATTCAACGCCAAGCTTCGCGGCGTACACAGGAAGGCGCTGACCGAACACTTCCAGCGCCTGTTTGTGTAACCAGCGTTGCACGCGCTCGCGTATGAGCGTTGTATCGGCGAGCGGAGGGAGGCCAAGCCAGAGCACGTTGGCGGCGGTATCGAAGTGTGGTTGCGTTGCGCTCTTGCCGGTCGCGCCCGGCACGGCGGTCATCATCACGGTGATGTTTTGCCCGAGATACGGAAGCTGCGCGCCGTCCTTCCACACAATGCGCGGCACAACGCGTTGTTCAACACGCGTTTGCCATTCCTCGAGCTTCTTGAAGATCCACTTTTCTTTCTCGACAATCGCGCTTTCGATTGCGCCGATAGTCACCCAACGCGGCGCGGTAATCGCGAGACCTGTGCCGTCGATCATGAAACCGATGGTGCGTCGCGACGAACGCTTCAACCTATATTCGAGCGTCTTTGCGCCAAGCACCAGTTGCCGGGATCGCGTACCGTCGGGAGCACGTAAAGGCGGAGCGGGCGTAGCGGTTGTATCGGCGGGCGTAATGTCGCCGCGCAATGTTGCAGGCAAGACGGGAGCGGCGCAATCGGCGGGCGAGGACACATGTTCCATCGGCGCGCCGAGCGGCAGATGGAGCGGCAAATCGAGTTGCTGTTTGTCGAGCGCGGCAGCCTGTTGCTGTCGCGTGGAAGTCTTCTGCATCGGCTCAGCTTGGCGCACGCGGCGCAGGAATGACGAAAAAAACGAAGCGAATGAATTCATGTGCCGGGAACACCAGCGCCGTAAAGTTACAGCCCTGTGGCCGCGCCCTGGGATTGCACAACAAAACGGTCGTCGGGACCATACGAATCCGGATCGATACGGCGCATTTCCGTTTCGATCCATTGCTCGACGCGCAAGTTGACTTCTTCCGCGGTGAGCCCCGTTGTCTCGATCGGACGGCCTATGGACAGTGTGACTATACCCGCATATTTGAGAAACGATTTGCGCGGCCAGACGTGCCCGGCGTTATGGGCGATGGGTACCACTGGCGCGCCGGCCGCAACCGCGAAACGCGCGCCGCCCGACTTGTACTTGCCTTGCCGGCCAACGGGCGTGCGTGTGCCTTCCGGGAACATGATGACCCACGCACCTTCGGCCATGCGCTCGCGCCCTTGCCGCGCCACTGAAGCAAACGCGTCCTTGCCCTGACGCCTGTCTATATGAACCATCTTCAGCATGCCCATGGTCCAGCCGAAGAACGGCACGAACAACAACTCGCGCTTGAAGACGTAGCAAAGCGGACGCGGCATCAACGCGGGGAACGCCAGCGTTTCCCACGCGGACTGGTGCTTGGCCAGCAGCACGGCGGGACCGTCGGGCAGGTTCTCCATGCCTTCGATCTTGTAGCGAATGCCAATCAGATACTGCATCACCACAATGGACGACTTGCACCAGAACGCCGCCATCCAGTAACGCCGTTCAGCGCCCAGGAACGGAAACGCGATGAAGCACGCGCACGCGTACGGCACCGTGTACACGACAAAATAAATCATCAACAACAGCGAACGAATGAAGCGCATCAGCTTGAATGAGTTCTATGAATCGACGAAATGCCGGCGCGTCAGTCGTGATCTTTAGCGAGGAAATCGAGCGCGAACGTGCGCAGGTCGTCGTGTACTTTTGTATTGGGCGGAAGATTGCCTGCCGCCAGCGTTTTTTGTCCCTTGCCGGTCAGCACCAGATGCAGGTCGAAGCCGAGCAGGGCGCCTGACTGCAGATCGCGCAGCGAATCGCCAACCACCGGCGTGCCGTGCGGATCGATCTCGAAGCGCTCCACGATCTGCTGCAACATGCCCGGCTTCGGCTTGCGGCATTCGCACTGGTCTTCCTGCGTATGCGGGCAGAAAAACACGGCGTCGATACGCCCGCCCACCGCCGCCACCGCCCGGTTCATCTTTTCATGCATGGCGTTGAGCGCGGCCATGTCGAAAAGACCGCGGCCAATACCCGACTGGTTCGACGCAATCGCCACGCGATACCCGGCCTGATTCAACCGCGCGATGGCTTCGAGACTGCCGGGAATGGCAACCCATTCTTCCGGCGACTTGATGAAGGCGTCCGAGTCGACGTTGATCACGCCGTCGCGGTCGAGGACCACCAGTTTCTTGTTTGCGTTGGCCGGCATGGTGTGTCGCATCAGGCAGCCAGCTTCGAGATGTCCGCGACGCAGTTCATCTGCTGATGCAGCGCGCCGAGCAGAGCCAGGCGGTTGCTTCGCAGCGCGGGATCTTCGGCGTTCACCATGACGTCGTTGAAGAAAGTGTCCACGGCGTCACGCAACGCGGACAACGCCGAGAGCGCCTCCGTGTAGTTGCGCTCGGCCAGTTGCTTCTGCACGAGCGGCGCGACCTGTTCCAGTTGTGCGTACAGCGCCTTTTCCGCGGCTTCCTGCAGGAGCGCGGGTTGCACGCTCGCCGGCACGCCTTCGGCCGACTTCTTCAAAATGTTGGAGATGCGCTTGTTCGCAGCCGCGAGCGATGCCGCTTCAGGCAGCGCCGCGAATTCGCGCACAGCATTGAGGCGCGCCACGATGTCGTCCAGCCGCGTGGGATTCAGGCTCAGCACGGCGTCGATTTCCACCGCGTTGAAACCGCGCTCACGCAACACGCCGCGCAACCGGTCGATGAAAAACGCGTAGATTGCATCGGTGGAATCGGCGACTTGCGGCATATCGGCGAATTGCTTTTGCGCAGTGCGCAGCAAGTCGAACAAATCGATCGCCAGCTTCTTTTCCAGCAGGATTCGCAACACGCCAAGCGCATGGCGGCGCAACGCGAACGGATCTTTCTCGCCCGTTGGCTGCAAGCCGATACCCCAGATGCCCACGAGCGTTTCCAGCTTGTCAGCCAGCGCGACGGCGCTGCTTACGCCGGTGGACGGGGTTTCATCGCCGGAAAAACGCGGCTGATAATGTTCCGAACACGCGAGCGCGACTTCTTCCGGCTCGCCGTCGTGGCGCGCGTAGTACGTGCCCATGGTGCCCTGCAGTTCCGGGAACTCGCCAACCATGTCGGTGAGCAAGTCCGCTTTTGCGAGCAGAGCCGCGCGCTTGGTGACGGCCACGTCCACGCCGATCATCGGGGCGATTTCGCCTGCCAGTGCTTCGAGACGCTGGACGCGCTGCAGTTGCGAACCGAGCTTGTTGTGATACACCACGTTCGCGAGCTTCGGCACGCGGTCGGCGAGGCGCGTTTTCTTGTCCACTTCGAAGAAGAACTTGGCGTCGGCGAGACGCGGGCGGATGACCCGTTCATTGCCTTCCACAATATCGGCCGGCGTTTGGGTATCGATATTCGACACGATCAGGAAACGCGAGCGCAGCTTGCCGTGATCGTCGGTCAGCGCGAAATACTTCTGGTTCGTCTGCATGGTCAGGATCAGGCATTCCTGCGGCACTTGCAGGAACGATTCGTCGAAACGGCACTGATACACGACTGGCCATTCGACCAGCGCGTTTACTTCGTCCAGCAGCGACTCGGGCATGACCACGCGATCCTCTCCTGCGAGCGCGAGCAATTGCGTGCGAATGGATTCGCGGCGGTCATCGAAATTCGCGACAACCCGGCCCTTCGAGCGCAGCGTTTCCGAATAATCGTCGGCTTGACCAATAGCCACGATACCGCTCGACATGAAGCGATGACCCAGCGTGGTATCGCCTGAATCGATGCCCAGCGCGCTCACCGGCACAATGTCACGGCCATGCAGCGCAACCAGCCCATGTACCGGACGCACGAACTGAACGCTGCTGCCGTCGGGCCGTTGATACGTCATGACCTTTGGAATGGGCAGCTTGCCGAGCGTTTCCTGCAGCGCGGTTTGCAGGCCTTCGGCAAGCGTTGCGCCGGGTGCTGAATAGCGCAGGAAAAAAGCTTCGGCCTTGCCGTCTTGCGCGCGTTCCAGGTCTTCGAGCTTGAAGTCGGGGAAACCGAGCGCGGCGAGTTTCTTCGCGAGCGGCGGCGTGGGCTGGCCGTCTTGATCGAGCGCGACGGACACGGGCAGCACTTTCTCGCGCACTTGCCGCTCGGGCGCGACCGCACGAACGTTCTTGATGAGCACGGCAAGACGGCGCGGCGTAGCGTACTTTTCGAAATTCGCTTCGCCTTCTATCAGGTCGCGCGCGGCAAGCCGCTGCACGATACCTTCGGCAAACGAGGTGCCAAGGCGCGCGAGCGCCTTCGGCGGCAGTTCTTCTGTCAGCAGCTCGACGAGCAGCGATGCGTGGTTGGTTTCGGTCATTGTTATGTCGTGCTCGGGTCAGGCCTGATCGATATTGCGCTCGACCTTCAGCGCCGGCGCCCAGGCGGGCTTGGCGGCGTCTTCGGCGTCGGTCGTGAGTCCGGCTGCGGCGTGTACGGGATTGCCCAGCATCGGGAAACCGAGCGCCTCACGCGACTCGTAATAGGCCTTCGCGACAAGCCGCGAAAGATCGCGAATCCGGCCTATGTACGCCGCGCGCTCCGTCACGGAAATCGCGCCGCGCGCGTCGAGCAGGTTGAACGTGTGTCCTGCCTTCAGCACGAGTTCATAAGCGGGCAACGCCAGCTTCGCTTCGATCATCTTCTTGGCTTCGGCTTCGTAGCTCTTGAAGAACGTGAACAGCAAGTCGACGTTCGCATGCTCGAAGTTGTACGTGGACTGCTCGACTTCGTTCTGGTGATACACGTCCCCGTAAGTGAGACGCCGCGTTTCACGGCCGTTCGGGCCGTCTTCTTCCCATTCCGTCCACACGAGGTCGTAGACGTTCTCGACCTTTTGCAGATACATGGCAAGCCGTTCGAGCCCGTAGGTAATCTCGCCCAGCACCGGCTTGCAGTCGATACCGCCCACCTGCTGGAAGTACGTGAACTGCGTGACTTCCATGCCGTTCAGCCACACTTCCCAGCCGAGGCCCCACGCGCCGAGCGTGGGATTTTCCCAGTCGTCTTCCACGAACCGGACATCGTTCTGTTTCAGGTCGAAGCCAAGCGCTTCGAGCGAACCCAGATACAGGTCGAGAATGTTCTCGGGCGCGGGCTTCAGCACCACTTGATACTGATAGTAGTGCTGCAGACGGTTCGGATTGTCTCCGTAACGGCCGTCCTTCGGGCGGCGCGACGGCTGCACATACGCTGCTTGCCACGGTTCCGGGCCGATCGCGCGCAGGAAGGTGTGCACGTGCGACGTGCCCGCGCCGACTTCCATGTCGATTGGCTGGAGAAGTGCGCAACCCTTGTTGTCCCAATAGGATTGCAGCGTCAGGATGATTTGCTGAAAAGTGAGCATGAATGCCTTTGAAGCGTGCCTTCGAAGTCAGGCCGGAAATTCCGACGGCCGGAGGGCTAAAACGTTGAATTTTAGCGGGAATAAGGGGCTAGCGCGACTTTTTGGGGTGGAACACCGCAGCCATAGGCCGTTCGGACGGGAAAACGTCGGCTATGCGCCGAGTCGTTTCCTCATTGGCACACAATTCATCGTCAGGCCGCGGGGCGAGCGGTATTGCGCGATTTCGTCGCCTTCAAAACCGAGCGAGCGGTAAAACGGCGCGGCGTTCAGCGTGGAATCGAGCCGCAGCCGCGTGCAACCCTCTGCACGCGCAAGCGTTTCGAGATGCGCGACGATTCCCGCGCCGATGCCCCGTTTCATGTACGCGGGGTCCACGAAGATTGCATCGATCCTGCCGGTCGCGACATCGATCATGCCGGTTCCCACAACGCGGTCGTCCACGGTCGCGACCAGGAAGCGCTCTTCGACAGCATCGGCGAATGCTTTCGATGCCGCGCCGCCGGTCCATTCATCGAGTTGACTCAGCGGATACGCGCTGATGCATCCGCTCATCACGGCGGCGCGGCGGACGCGCCACGCGGCGTCCGCGTCGGCGCGCGTGGCTTTGCGGATCTTGAAGGACGGAAATGGCATGTTCCGGTTCAGTTCTTCCTGCGTCCCGGCGCGAACGCGAACCCAAACGCCAGCAGCAGCAACGACACCAGGATCACCGTCATGTTGCCGCTCGTCACATACGGCGTGCGGCCTGACGTGCCCTGCACGGTGGCGTCGAGGGAACCGGTGGTGTAGACCGGAAGCCTTGCCACCACCGCGCCGTTTGCGGCGATCACTGCCGTTGTGCCCGTGTTCGTTGCGCGAAGCATCGGGCGGCCGGTTTCGATCGAGCGCATGCGCGCCATCTGCAAATGCTGGTCGAGCGCGATGGTGTTGCCGAACCACGCAAGGTTCGTCGAGTTCACGAGAATGCCCGCGGGCGCTTCCTGCTCGCGGAGTGTTCGCGCGATTTCCTCGCCGAAAATATCCTCGTAGCAGATATCGACGGCAATTGGCTGGTTGTGCACGAAGAACGGTTTCTGCACTGGGGGACCGCGTCCCAAATCTCCGAGCGGAATGCCCATGAGCGCGACGAACCAGTGGAAACCTGTTGGCACGAATTCACCGAAGGGCACGAGGTGATGCTTGTCGTAGCGGTACACGTCCTTCTGGTTCGGCGTGATGCCGAACAGGCTATTGGCGTAGTCCGTCGCGCGGCCTTCGGGCGAAATGGTCACGCCGATAGCGCCAAACAGGATGGATGAATTAGTGGTGTCGGAGAAATTGCGCAGCGCTGAGGCCAGATCTTGCGGTACTTGCACGGCGAGAACGGGAAACGCGGTTTCAGGCGTCACGATCAGGTCAGCGGGTTTCTCTGTAATCAGCTTCCGGTAAAGCTGCAAGGACTGGTTCACACCTTCCTGCTCGAACTTCATCTCCTGCTTCACGTTGCCTTGCAAGAGCCGCACGGTGAGCGGGGCGTTTGCGGGCAGCGTCCATTCGACCAGCGACAGCAGCATGCCCGACACAACCAGAACAATCGCCACAATGAACGGCGCGAACCTTGGAAACGGCGCGGCGCTGTGTCGAAATGTATAAAAACCCTGCACGACCAACGCGGCCACTAGCGCAAGCACCCAGCCGACGCCGTACACGCCTCCAATGGCGCCGAAGGCGGCCAATGGGCCGTCGACTTGAGCATAACCGCTTGCCAGCCACGGGAAGCCCGTGAAAACGAGGCCACGCAGCCATTCTCCGAGCGCCCAGGCGCTTGCGAAGGCGAATGCGCCATGCCATGTCGGGACGAAACGCGGCTCGCCGGCAGCCGGCACGACCGAGCCGTTGTCTTCATACCGGGCCCGGCCCGCGCAAAACGACCAGACGATGCCCGCAAGCGCCGGATAGATCGCGATGTACATGGAGAACAGCACAACGGCCGCAGCGGCAAGAGGCGCCGCCATGCCGCCGTAGTCGTGCATGCTGACGTAAAGCCACCATACGCCCGTGACGAAGTTGCCGAAGCCAAATGCCCATCCTGTCAGCGCCGCGCCTTTCCATCCGCTGGTTTTGGTGAGCCACGCGAAGAACAGCGTGAAAATGACCAGTTCGACCCAACCGCCGTGTGGCGTCGGCGCGAACGAAAGCGTATTCGCGGCGCCCAGCACTGCCGCAACGAGGTAGTGCCAGAACGACAGGGACTGGGCGTTACTGATCCGGGCATTGCGCCGGAAGGCAAAGCGGGAATCGGCCATGGATTACGAAGTCGAACAGATGGAAAAGGATGGCGAGGCGTGACCGTCGCTCGTCATGATGTTGGCGCACAGCGCGAACACGATTAATGACAGCGTTGAGCTGGCGTTTCCGTGTTCACGCCCGTTCTTAATCGTGGTCTTCGTCGCTGTCGCGCGACTGGCCATCGTGCGTGGGAATATTGGGCGCGCGCCGCACGCGCAGCACGTGAATCTGGCGGGCGTCGCCGCGCAGGATTTCGAACACGAAGTCGTCGATCTTCACCTTTTCCCCGCGATGCGGCACGCGCCCGAAGCGATGCGTCACCAATCCGCCAATGGTGTCGACCTCGTCGTCGGAATAGTGCGTGCCGAATTCTTCGTTGAACTGTTCGATCCCCGTGAGCGCACGCACGCGATGCCGGCCGTCCGGCGTAGTAATGATGTTGCCGGCTTCTTCGTCGAAATCGTATTCGTCTTCTATGTCGCCAACAATCTGTTCCAGCACGTCTTCAATCGTGATCAGGCCGGCCACGCCGCCGTATTCGTCCACGACGATGGCAATGTGATTCCGGTTCACGCGAAAATCGTGCAACAGCACGTTCAGGCGTTTTGATTCGGGAATGAACACGGCGGGACGCAGCATGCCGCGCACATCGAATTCTTCCTCGTGGTAGTAGCGCAGCAAGTCTTTTGCAAGCAGCACGCCGATTACGTTGTCACGATTGCTTTCGAATACCGGATAGCGGGAGTGCGCTTTTTCCAGCATGAAAGGAATGAATTGCTCGGGCGTTTCAGCAATATTGATTGCGTCCATCTGGGCGCGCGGAATCATGATGTCGCGGGCGCAGAGTTCCGAAACCTGGAACACGCCTTCAATCATGGAGAGCGAATCCGCGTCGAGCAGATTGCGTTCGTGGGCGTCCTGGAGAACTTCCAGCAGTTCGTCGCGCGATTCCGGTTCGTGCGAGATGAAATCCGTCAGGCGCTCGAGCAGCGTGCGCTTTTCAGGTTTTTCAGCAGGTTTGTCGGTATATCGTCGACTGGGATAGGCGTCGTTCATAGTGGGGCGTGCGGAGTGTTCCGAACGCGAAATTACGGAAAGTTAAGAATACACCAAGGATATTTCGCGCCAATTGATACGGCGCGAACGCGTACAACGTCATGTGCAAACATCGTAACTGATAAATATGGGCGCAGTATGTCGAGCCGCCAACGTTGGCCGATCGGCCTGTTTTTCGCCAGGAAAATTTATTCCTGCGACGAATCCGCGTCCTTGCATCGCTGTAAAAGCGATTCCAGCGCGCGATCCGGCATGCCGCATTCGCGTAACGCCGCCACGGTTCGGCTGACATATTCGAGCGTGGTGCCGTATCGGCCGGTCGCGCAGCCGAACACGCGGCGCACGATCGGGTCGCCCAGCTTGCCGGTGTAAGTGGGCGCTTCCCGGCGCATCACGAATGCGAGCGCCTCGACGCGGCGGCCATCAATCAGTGTGCAAGGCAGCCAGGCCACGCGATACGAATTCATCGCCATTTCGCGCCGCCACAGTACTTCCAAGTGCTCGTCCGCGCCGCTGGCGGCGAGCCGGAACGCCATGCCGGAACACGAACCGCCGCGATCCAGCGCGAGGACCAATCCCGGCTGTTCAGGCGTGCCGCGATTCACGCGCGACCACAAGTACAATCCGCGATGATATCCGTGCACTTTGCTGCGCACCGTTTCCACGGCCGGCAAGCCTGGATTCCAGATCAGCGAGCCATAGCCGAAGAGCCAGAGATCAGTCTTGCGATCCCAGTGCGCCAGCGCTTTTTCACGCGATGCGAGAAGTTCCGCGTCGGTGAGCAGGCGCGATTCCGCGAAGACCGGCGGGTAGTCGCAGTCTACGGACGGTAATTCAGAAAGAGGGGAGGGATCGTCGGTCACGGCTCAATCAAGCAGCGGCAAATAAGGATCGGTGAAACCGAGCTTTTGCATGATGCCGGTTTCGATTGATTCCATTTCATCTGCTTCGGCGGAATCTTCGTGGTCGTAACCTTGTGCATGCAGCGTGCCGTGCACGATCAAGTGCGCGTAGTGCGCGGCGAGCGGCTTGTTCTGCTCGCGCGCCTCGCGTTCCACAACCGGGCAGCAAAGGATCAGGTCGCCGCTCACCGGATCGTCTTCCGACTCGGCGTACGCGAACGTCAGCACGTTCGTGGCGTAATCCTTTTGCCGATACGACCGGTTCAGCGTCCGGCCTTCATCGGCATCGACGAAACGCACGGTCAATTCCGCGTCCGCGAAAAGCGACGCCTTGATCCATGCCGCGACCGTTGCGCGCGGCAACAGCGCCTTGTGCTCCGGATACGCCTTCGCAGCGGGAAATTGCAGCGTCAATGCAAGTTTCGGCATGACTGTTCCGCTGCTATTTGGCGGCTGCCGCGTCGGCATCGCGCTGTTGCTGCGCGTCGTAGGCTTCCACAATGCGCGCGACCAGCGGATGGCGCACCACGTCCACGCTCGTGAAGCGCGTCATGGCAATGCCGCGCACGTCCGCAAGAACGTGCTGCGCCTCGATCAACCCGCTCTTGTGTCCGCGTGGCAAGTCGACCTGCGTGGTATCGCCGGTGACAACGGCCTTCGAGCCAAAGCCAATACGCGTGAGAAACATCTTCATCTGCTCGGGCGTGGTGTTCTGCGCCTCGTCCAGGATGATGAACGCGTGGTTCAGCGTGCGGCCGCGCATATAGGCGAGCGGCGCGATTTCGATCATCTGGCGCTCGAACATCTTCGCGGTTTTATCGAAGCCGAGGAGGTCGTAGAGCGCGTCGTACAACGGGCGCAAATACGGATCCACTTTCTGCGCGAGATCGCCTGGCAGGAAACCCAGGCGCTCGCCGGCTTCCACGGCCGGGCGCGTCAGGACAATCCGCTTGACCTGATCGCGTTCGAGCGCGTCGACCGCGCACGCCACCGCAAGGTACGTCTTTCCCGTACCCGCCGGGCCGATACCGAACGTCACGTCGTGCGCAATGATCTGCTTCAGGTACTCACGCTGCATGGGCGTGCGGCCACGCAGGTCGGCGCGCCGCGTGTACAGCTTCGGGCCGGGATCTTCCTCGTCGCCCAGGTCTATGGTCGCGCTGGGTTCGTCGAAAGGATGATCGGGGTCGCCTCGAAAACGTGGATCGACAGGTTCCGAATTCAGGTTATTCGATGGCCTGTCGCGCCGCGCCGCATTGCGCGCTTCGACGAGCGCCAGTTGAATGTCGTCCACCGACAGCGAATCCTTCGCGCGGTTGTAGAAATTCTCGAGCGCCGTGAGCGCCACTTTCGCGCCGCGCCCGCGGATGGTGATCTTGTGACCGCGGCGCGTGAGCGTCACGTCGAGCGCCTGCTCGATCTGCCTCAGGTTTTCGTCGAGCGGGCCACACAGGTTGGCGAGCCGCGCGTTGTCGTCGCGCGGTGCGGTGAATTCCATATGCTGCTGAGCGGTCTTCAAGGCGAGAGTCGGGGTCCTGTCGAAGCTTCAGTTAGTGAGTCGTGGCCGGCGTCAGAAGCAGTTCGCCGCGCAACGAGTGAGGATAGGCCACGTTGATTTCCACGTCGACCATCTGGCCGATCAGCCGCTTGTGCGACGAAATCGGCGCGGGGAAATTCACGACGCGATTGTTTTCCGTGCGTCCGGCCAGTTCGCTCGGGTCCTTGCGCGACGGCCCTTCCACCAGGATACGCTGCACCGATCCCAGCATGGAATGGCTGATTTTCGCGACATTCGCCTCGATGGTCGCCTGCAAATGCTGCAGGCGTTTGAGCTTCACTTCGCGCGGCGTGTCGTCGTGCAGGTTCGCGGCCGGCGTGCCGGGACGCGGGCTGTAGATAAACGAGAAGCTCGTGTCATAACTCATTTCGTCGATGAGCTTCATCATCTTCTGGAAATCGTCCTCGGTCTCGCCGGGGAACCCGACGATCATGTCGGTGGACAACGACAAATCCGGACGGATCGCGCGCAATTTGCGGATCACGGACTTGTATTCGAGCACCGTATAACCGCGCTTCATGGCCATCAAAATGCGGTCCGAGCCATGCTGCACGGGCAAGTGCAAATGGCTCACGAGCTTGGGCACTTTCGCGTAGGTATCGATAAGACGCTGGGTGAATTCCTTCGGATGCGACGTGGTGTAGCGAATCCGTTCAATACCCGGAATTTCCGCCACATATTCGATCAGCGTGGCGAAGTCGGCAATATCAGTGGAATGCTGCGTCACCGGCCCGCGATACGCATTCACGTTCTGTCCGAGCAGCGTGACTTCGCGCACGCCCTGATCGGCGAGGCCGGCGATTTCCGTGAGCACGTCGTCCAGCGGCCGCGATACTTCCTCGCCCCGTGTATAGGGCACGACGCAATAGCTGCAGTACTTGCTGCAGCCTTCCATGATGGACACGAAGGCGCTCGGCCCATCCACGCGCGCCGGCGGCAGGTGATCGAACTTTTCGATTTCCGGAAACGAGATATCGACTTGGGAGCGTCCGCTGGAACGGCGTTTCGCGATCATCTCCGGCAGGCGGTGCAAGGTCTGCGGGCCGAACACGAGATCCACGTAAGGCGCACGCGAAACGATCGCCGCGCCTTCCTGGCTCGCCACGCAACCGCCCACGCCAATGATCAGGTTCGGATTCGCTTCCTTCAATTCGCGCACGCGCCCGAGGTCGGAAAAGACCTTTTCCTGCGCCTTTTCGCGCACGGAGCACGTGTTGAAGAGGATCACGTCCGCGTCTTCGGGCGTATTGGTCTGGGTCAGGCCATTGGTTGCATTGAGCACGTCGACCATTTTGTCGGAGTCGTACTCGTTCATCTGGCAGCCAAAGGTCTTTACATACACTTTCTTTGTCATGAATTTCGCCGGTCGCAGTGATTAGTCTGGGGGCGCAGTTTTTAAAGCGTTAATGGGGTTCTTTCGCGGTTTAGCGCACATTTGACCGAAAATAGCTTGAAATTGCGCGCTGCGTAACTCGATATTATAGCGCCCGCTCGACTTCCTGCCCCGTCCGCCCAGGTGGGTAGGCAAGGTCGCCGAGCAGTTCTTCCGTCGCCCGGGCGAAGCGTTCCGTGAGGAAATCGAGCAGTACGCGCACGCGCGGCGCCATGTACCGGTTTGCGTGGAAAAGCGCGTGGACGGCGGCCTCGTGCGAACACCAATCGGCCAGAAGCATTTTCAGCGCGCCCGAGCGGACGTCGGCGGCGATATCCCATATCGATTTGTGCGCAATACCCTGGCCCGCCAGCGCCCACGCGCGGGACAGCGCGCCGTCGTTGGTCTCCCAGGCGTCGTCGAGCGGGATTACATGCGAATAACGCTCTTCGCCACGCACGAAGTGGATTTCGTTGAGCGTGGCAGTCGCTGTCACCAGTACCGAGAACGAATGCCCGGCGAGATCGGCAGGCGTTTTCGGCTCGCCATGCTTCGCGAGATATTCCGGCGATGCGCACAGCACACGCCGGTTTGGCGCGAGGCGGCGCGCGACGAGGCTGGCGTCGGGCGGCAGGCCAAAGCGAATCGCGAGATCGATGTCCTCGCGCAACAAATTGGATACCGAATCCGCCAGCGTCAGCGCAAAGCTCACTTCGGGGTGGATCCGGCTGAATTCGTCGAGCCAATGGCACAGCAGGTTGCGGCCGAAATCCGATGTCGCGGAAATCCGCACCTTGCCGCGCACGAGGTTCTGGCCGGCATGCAGCGCGGCTTCGCCATCTTCTATGGCTTGAAGCGCAATCCGGCAATGCCTGAGATAAAGCTGGCCTTCGTCGGTGAGCCTGAGTTGGCGCGTGGTGCGCTCGAACAAGCGCGCGCTCAGCGATTTTTCCAGCTTGAGCAGGCGCGCACTTGCCGCGGCCGGCGATAACCCCAGCTTTCTCCCCGCCGCCGACAAGCTGCCGAGCGCCGCGGCTTCAACGAACAAACGCATATCGCCGAGTCGATCCATCGCCATTCTCAAATGAATTTTGATAATGCTTCAAATGCTACGCCAATTATCAAAATCGATCTTGTGACGGAAAATTGACGCGTTGCAGCGTAGGAAATCAACATGAAGCTTGATCACGCCACGATTGTTGCGCCCGACTGCGCGCCGATGCGCCAATTTTTCACCGATATAGCCGGCATGACGGTCGGCCCGCGTCCGCCGTTCGGCATTGGCGGGTGCTGGCTTTATCTGGACGGCGCGCCCGTCTTGCATCTGATCGAAAGCGGTTCCGTGCTGGCAGCGCCAGCGGGCGGCCGAGCGGCGACACGCATCGATCACATTGCGTTGCGTGTAAGCGGCGAGGCCGAGTGGCAGGCGTTGCTCGCCCGGCTGCATGAACACGGCGTGCCGTTTTCCGAAGCTGAAGTGCCGGTGTCGGGCGAACGGCAAGTGTTCGTGCAGCTCGCGCCGGGCGTGGTCATCGAATTCGTGACCTCGCTTCACTGATTTCCTCTGGCCCAATTCAAAAACCCCCAAGGACATTTCGATGCCTATTCCACTTCTAGCGCTTGCCATCAGCGCCTTCGCCATCGGCACGACCGAGTTCGTGATCATGGGCCTTTTGCCGGATGTGGCCCGCGACCTGGCTGTGTCGATACCGTCTGCCGGCTTTCTCGTCACCGGCTACGCGCTTGGCGTGGCAGTGGGCGCGCCGCTGCTCGCCGTGCTCACCGCGAAATTGCCGCGCAAGCTTTCGCTGCAATTGCTGATGGGCGTATTCATTGTCGGCAACCTGATGTGCGCGGTCGCGCCCGGTTATTCCATGCTGATGGTGGCGCGCGTGGTCACCTCGTTCGCGCATGGTTCGTTTTTTGGCATCGGCGCGGTGGTGGCGGCGTCGCTCGTTCCGGCTGAAAAGCGGGCGAGCGCCATTGCGCTGATGTTCACCGGGCTCACCTTGGCGAACGTGCTGGGCGTGCCGTTCGGGACGTTCATCGGGCAGCAGTTCGGATGGCGCGCGACGTTCTGGGTGGTGTCGGCGCTCGGGTTGCTGTCGCTCGTCGGGGTTGCGGCGCTCGTGCCGAACAAGCACGATGCGGGACCGTCGAACTTCGGCCACGAGTTGCGCGTGCTGAAGGAGCCGCAAGTCTGGCTGGCGCTCGCCATGACCGTGCTCGGCTTTGGCGGCGTGTTCGTGGTGTTCACCTACATTGCGCCGATCCTTGAGCAAGTGAGCGGTTTCGGCCCGCATGGCGTGACGCTCGTGCTGGTGCTGTTCGGCATTGGCCTCACGATCGGCAACACGATTGGGGGCAAGCTCGCCGACCGCGCGCTGATGCCGTCGCTGATGGGCATTCTGGTCGCGCTCGCCGTCATCATGGCCGTGTTCGCGAAAACCAGCCACAACCAGCTCCTCGCCGCGATCACGATTTTCATCTGGGGCATCGCCGCTTTCGCGACCGTGCCGCCGCTGCAAACACGCGTGGTGGAAAAGGCGAAGCACGCGCCGAATCTGGCGTCGACGCTCAATATTGGCGCGTTCAACCTGGGCAATGCCGGCGGTGCGTGGCTTGGCGGCGTGGCGTTGCAGCAAGGGCATCCGCTGGATTCGTTGCCGTGGGTCGCGGCGGTGGTGGCAATCGTGGCGCTGGCGGTCACGTGGTACGCAGCCCGGCTCGACGGACGCGGCGAAAATGCCAGCGCTGGCGCCGTGGATGCGATTTGATTTCGGCACGCCGGGCCGATCTCATTGACCCGGCGGCCTCAACCGACTAGCGTGTCGTGCCAGCCGCAATCACCTGGATTTTTTCGCGGCTTATTGCTTCAACACGCTTTTCGACTGGGGTTTTATGGAAGACATCACGCTGAGCCAATGCCTGAAGGGCGCATGGCGCGACGCTGCCGAGTCCGTGCGGCGCATGCCCACGCTTTTCTTGCTGGCATTCGTCCTGGTGCTCGCCACGGGCATTGCCGGATATCAGGAGCAGCTTTCAGAATCACCGTCAGCCAGCTCGCTTTCGTCGATGACCAATAGCAGCGCCCTGCACGGCGCCGCGCTGGGCCATTCGCTGACATCGCTCGGACTCGCGTTTTTGCAGTCGCTCGTGATCGCCGTGCTGGCCGTGCAAGTGATCCGCTTTGCAATGACGTTGAACCCGGAACCGGACGCGGCGGCGCCCGCGCAAGCAACACGCCTCTGGGACGCCGGTTTCCGCCGATATTTCCTGCTGTGCATCGCGTTGGTCGCGGCCTATGTGGGCGCGACCGTGGTCGTTGTGATCGCGTGGATCCTGATGCGGCTGGCGGGGTTGTCGAGCGGGACGTCGATGGCGGCCACCGCGACGCTTGCCGTGCTCGCGCTGTGCGGCATGAGCTATGTGTCGGGCCGTCTCGCGCTGCTGTTTCCTCACACGGCGGCGGGCGGCCATCTTGCCTGGCGCGCTGCATGGGAAGACACGCGCGGGCATTTCTGGGCGATTGCGTCTACGGCGGTGGTCGCCATTCTGCCAATCGTTGCAATTGCGACGGTGTTCACGGTGCTTGCCGAGATGCTCGCCACGGCAGGTTCCATCGATAGCCTGAGCGTGGGTCTGCTGGTCGTGCAAAGCGTCGTCACGCTGCTTTATACGGCAACGACCGCTACTTGTTCGGTATGGCTTTACAAGAAGTTTGGCGCGGGTTTGAAGGCGCAACCTTAAGATGACGCTCAAGAAAAACGCGGCCTTCCGGGCCGCATTTTTTTGCTCGATACCCGCTTCAAACGGTTTCTTCCGTCGCTTGCGCTTCGTTCACCGTTTCCCGCGCGTTAGCCAGCGCCATCCGGAAATCGGCCAGTTCAGCAATCGTCAACACCGGAATATTCCGCGCTTTCACGAAAGCATCAATCTGAGAGCCGCGCGCCATCGTGCCATCCGGGTTCATCAGTTCACACAGCACGCCGGCGGGCTTGAGTCCGGCGAGGATCGCAAGATCGACCGTGCCTTCCGTGTGCCCGCGGCGCGTGAGGACGCCGCCTGGCTGCGCGCGCAGCGGAAACACATGACCGGGACTCACAATATCGCCTGGTTTCGCGTTATCCGCGATGGCCGCGCGGATCGTCGTCAGGCGATCCACCGCCGATACACCCGTGGTCACGCCTTCACGCGCTTCTATGGAGACAGTGAAGGCCGTGCCGTATTTGCTGCCGTTGTCGGCGACCATGGGCGGGAGGTGAAGCGCGCGAACGGCGTCGTCGGGAAGACACAGGCACACAATGCCGCTGCATTCGCGGATCATCAGCGCCATGCCTTCCACGCTGAGTTTTTCGGCCGCGTAGATCAGGTCGGCTTCGTTTTCGCGGTCATCGTCGTCCAGTAATGCGACGGCGCGGCCTTCGCGCAATGCTTGCAAGGCGGCGGCGATTCGGGAAGGGATAGGGACGGAGTTTTCGCCGGAACGCAGTTGCTCGAAGTCGGCAAATGCGTCGGGGATCAAGCGGTTGAGGCTGGAAGCAGCTACAGACATGGATGAAACGCTCTCGCAAAAAGGAATGGGCGAAAAACGTTTCAGGGCATTGCAAACAGGCAGAACGGCACGCGGAACGTGACACCGGCGCACAAGCCCCGCGACACCCACGCGATACGGACATGACTATCTGCACATCTTCTCTCATCCGGACTATGACCGTCGGCTCTGGCATCGCACCAGATCTGCTGACCCCGTGAAATGGTTCGCAAAAAGACGGCGATCCACGTTCACGGGCGCTCGCGGGCTCACGACTGGCTTATTGATTTCTCACCGATCGCATACCGCCGGTGGGGAATTTCACCCCGCCCTGAAGACGTACTGATTTGTCGCTGGACACTTAAAACCGCGACTGATTTCAGGATACAACATGTCAAGCAATGTTGCAGCGGCGCTGGGCGCTGCGCGTTGGCTGACGAACGAACTTAGTTCGTCTCTTCAATCCGGCGCGAGTCCGCCGGCACATGCCAGCGCGGCGGCGTCTCCGCATTCACCGTCACCTGATACGCGCGCGCTTCCGTGCTGCCCGGATTGCGCAGCGCGTGAGGCTGATCGGCGTCGAACACGATTGCGTCGCCAGTGCCGAGCAGCTGCGTGCGCTCGTGCACGCGAAGCTCAAGCGTGCCGTCGCTCACGACCAGATTGACCGTGGTTCCGGGCGCGCGCGGGCTGCCCGTCTCGGTGTGCAGCGGCGCGATTCTCAACTCATGGAATTCCGCCGATGCAGGCGCACTCAGCGGAAACAACGGACGCGCCGAAAAGCGCCCATTCGATGTCACGAGACGCGTAGCCTGATCGGCCGCGAGAAACTCGATGCCATTTGTCGCGTGGCGGCGCAAGAATGCGGCGACCGACACCTTCAGCGCGCCGGCAATCTTGTGCAGAACCTTGATGGATGGCACGCTGCGCGCCGATTCGATTTGCGCGAGCATTGCCCGCGAAACGCCGGACGCGCGGGCGAGGGCGTCGAGCGACAGTTGCCGCTCGGCGCGCAGCCGCGCGAGATTCACGCCAACCAGGTACTCGAGCGCGTCGTTTGTTTCCTGTGCGCTTGTCTGAGGAATATGTTCCTCGCGACGAATTTCCGCCGATGCCGCCCGCGTTGCCTCGGCGCGTTCGGCCGGCGCGCGTGCATCGAACGGCTCGCGCACGAGTTCCAGCGATGAATAAGCCGGTGCAACCATGATGAGCCTCCATTCGGACGTGCCGCGCGGACCGGCGCGGCATCGGTGGAGGAAAGACTAGCATCGGCCTGACGTGCCTCAAACGAAGATATCGTCACACCGTTATCAGGCGCGGCAGGATTGGTATTTACACGGCAGTCCACGACGAAGCTTGAAGCGGCTGGGCGAACCATCCGTCAATCCGGCGCGTCACCTCGTCAAGCGTTTCGGGCCCAACGTGCAGACCAAGTTTCGAGCGGCGCCAGAGAACGTCCTCGGCGCAGGTCGCCCATTCGTTGTCGCGCAAATAGCGCAGTTCTGCTTCGTAAAGCCCGGGCGCGATGGCATTGCCCAGATCGGCCAGCGACGTGGCATCTCCAAGCACGCGCTGCGCGCGTGTGCCGTAGGCTCGAGCGTACCGATGCGCGAGATCGGCCGGCAGCCAGGGGTTCTTCTGCTGCAAGGACGCTAAGAACCGGTCGAAATCGGCATCGGCGATATCGCCGCCCGGCAATGGCGCGCCTTCGGTCCACGTCTTGCCCTTGGCGGGCGATTGAAGTGCTTCGCCAAGTTTGTCGACGGCTTCTTCCGCGAGCTTGCGAAAGGTCGTGATCTTTCCGCCAAACACCGATAACAACGGCGCCTGGTTCGCGGGTGTATCGAGTTCCAGCAGATAGTCGCGCGTGACCGCCGACGCGTTCTCGGCGTTCTCGTCCTCGAGCAGGCCGCGCACGCCCGAATAGCTCCACCGAACATCTTCCGGACCGATGTGTTTCTTGAAGTACCGGTTGATGGACTCGCACAAATACGCGGTCTCTTCCGGGCTGATCGTCACCTTCGACGAATCCCCGTGGTACTCCAGGTCGGTCGTGCCGATCAGCGTGTAGTCATGCTCATAGGGAATCGCGAAAATGATGCGCTTGTCCGGGTTCTGGAAGATGTACGCGTGATCGTGCTCGAACAGACGCTGCGTAACAATATGGCTGCCTTTGACCAGACGTACGGTGTGACGCGTGTGCGTGCCGCTGCCGAGCGTACCTTTTAGCAGTTCGCTGACCCACGGACCCGCTGCGTTCGCAATCGAGCGCGCCTGGACGTCGAACGTCTCGCTGTGGCTGTCCATAAGCGTGGCGTGCCACAGACCGTCTTTCCGGTTTGCGTTCACGAGCCGCGTGCGCGTTTTTATAACGGCGCCGTGTTCCCGCGCATCGACCGCGTTCAGCACGACCAGGCGGGCGTCGTCCACCCAGCCATCGGAATAGACAAAGCCTCGCTTGATGGAATCGATAAGCGGCGCACCGGCCGGGTGCCTGCGCATGTCGATTCCTCTCGATCCCGGCAGCAACTGGCGGCGCGCGAGATGATCGTAAAGGAACAGGCCGGCGCGGATCATCCAGGCGGGCCGCAGGTTCGGCATGTGCGGCATCACGAAACGCAGCGGCCACATGATGTGGGGCGCGGCGCGCAGCAATACCTCTCGTTCCTGCAATGCCTTGCGTACGAGCGAATATTCGCCGTATTCCAGATAGCGCAGGCCACCATGAATAAGCTTGGTGCTCGATGACGACGTATGCGACGCGAGATCGTCTTTCTCGCATAACAGCACGCTCAAGCCCCGGCCGGATGCGTCGCGCGCGATGCCCGTCCCATTGACCCCGCCGCCTACGACGAGCACATCGTAGAGATCACCTTGCATTGCTTGTTCGCCTCATGGCCGCACCCGCTCCGTCACAACATAAATGTTCGAATTCGAAATTTAACGAACAAAAACGAAAATGTAAAGTCGGCTTAACGGCTAACGCTGTGTTTTGGCGAAAATCGGCGTTGTCTTTTTTGGCTATTCTGGCTGAAGCTTGCACAACTCATGGCCATTCGGCCGAGTGGCGTGAAGGCGGCGACAGACCGATACTGTCGGTGGCGAATGTGGCCAGTCAAACGAGGAGTGAACGGAATGCGAAAGTTGCTGATGGCAGGCGCGGTGGGAGCGCTGATGCTGAGTGGATGCGTCTCCACGCCCGACATGTCCGGGGCAATGGGCGCGCCTTCGTTAAGCGCGCTTCAGTCCATGTGCGGTACGGCGGCGGTGGATTACGGTGCGGATTCGCAGAGCGTGTATTCGGCGCTGTTCGACGCTTATGTGGCGCAAAAACGCGGCGGGTTATCGAAGGATCAATTCTGCGCGTTCCAGGCGGGGATCGCCGGTCAGCATTCGGCTTTCACGGCCAATCGCACGACCGCCGCACAAAGCGCGTGGGCTACGTTCTTCGCCGATCAGCGCGCGCAGGCGCTTAGCTGGCGCGCGGCCGTCGATCCAACGTTGCGCGCTGGCTAAGCTGCAAGACGAGCTTTAGAAGCGAGACCGGATCAGCGGGAATGACGCTTAAGAGTACCGCTTGATTGCCTTCATGGTGGAATCGCCCGAGGCCGTGAGGCTCCAGAGCTGGCGTCCTGACGCGAGATTTTCGAGTTGCACGAGTTGGCGCTCGAGGAGGGCGTCGAGTTCGTCGCGAACCATGTCGATCTGGTTGGGCGCTTCCTGTAGCAGAAGCAGCGTGGCAAATTCATGCGGACTGAGCATCGTGTTCTCCATGACGATCGAACGGCACTTTGACCGGTCGGCGACCGGTGCATGTACTTCGGAACGTTGCGCGAGGCAGGAACTTCGAGCCGGCAGACCTATGGCGAACCGCTGCTTCCGGAGTGCTCGAAGCTGGCGTTGCGTTGCCGGGATTTGATTGTATGCAAGCGCCGCACGCGTGCCAAACGCTTGCGGAAAATATTGGGTTTGACTTTTGAGGGACCCGAAAGCGGTTCGGCTGAAGCCGGAAAACGTAGAAATTACCTGAAGTTCGTGCCGCAGCGCACACAGGAATTTGGGTTGCGCTCAGAGAAACGTTATTCGGCGATGTACACCTGCGTGTTGGCCGCAGTGAGCGTTTCGGCCATGTCGGGCGGCGTGGGAGCATCGGTGAAAAGCGCGTCGATCTGGTTCAGGTGGCCGAGCCGGACGAGCGCCGGGCGGCCGAATTTGGAATGATCGGCGGCGAGAAAAACGGTGCGAGCGTGGTTGATAATTGCTTCGGCCACGCGGACCTCGCGGGTATCGAAGTCGCGCAGCGTGCCGTCGGGTTCAATGCTCGACGCGCCAATGATCGCGAAATCGACCTTGAACTGGCGGATGAAATCGATCGCAAGCTCGCCCACGATTCCTTTGTCCCAGGGCCGGACAATGCCGCCGGTGATCAGCACCTCGCAATCCGGATAGCCGCTCATCATGCCGGCCACGTTGAGGTTATTCGTGATCACGTGCAAGCCGCGATGCCGGTTGAGCGCCCGGGCGACTTCTTCGGTCGTGGTGCCGAGGTTGATGAAGAGCGACGCCTGGTCGGGAATGTGCGAGGCGACCAGCGCCGCGATGCGGCGCTTCTCGTCGTGAAACATGCGCTGGCGTGCAGTATAGGAGACGTTCTCCGAACTCGTTGGAAGGCTCGCGCCGCCATGATAGCGACGCAGCAGGTTCATGTCCGAGAGCCAGTTGACGTCGCGGCGAATGGTCTGCGGGGTGACGTCGAAATGCGTGGCGAGGTCCTCGACCGTCACGAAGCCATCGCGTTGCACCCAGTCGAGCAGCTCTTGCTGCCGTGCGTTCAAGGTGATGCGGGGATCTCGAGTCATGGCGTCTGTGCGTGCGCTTCAGTTCGTGAGGTGGCGGTATTGTAAGGGAAACGCCCGGCATACCGGACAACGTGGCGCTCACAGACTCGTTATCATCGTCATCAAACTCGTGAGGAGGTCAAAGTTGATTATCGATGAGTGGTGTCCGGGCTCTGCTGGCGTCCTTCGCCGTTTTTACAATAGGCCTGTCTGCCAACTCGCGAACAAGCTCGCCGCAGCAGTTCGGTGAAATGGGCTTGTAAGCGCCATTGAAGTGTTGCGCTTGCGCCCGGTCAACATACCGCCAATCACTCGGTATGATTCGTGCTGAATTAAACAGTGTCCGGAACTGACCTATGGCTTGAACGGTCTCTCTTGGTGTCTGCAGCTTCGCTACAACCCGGCTAAGATGCAGGCTATAAGAAGTCTTCAACCACATGAGAACGCCACGACTCGATTGTTCATGGCGTTGCCTGATTTTCGGCCGGTTTGGCTGACGGCGCGTTCAGTACAGATTTGGGAGCGCGATATTTATGCACACTGATAGTACCCATGTGATGCCCTGGCGGATCGAAGACATCGACCTGTCCCGGATCGACCGGCGTAAAGCGGCATCCAACGAACATCTGCTCTTGTTGCTTTGCGCGGCTTCGTTTATTGAAAGCGGCACTGATCTTTATACGAGCAACCTGAGCACCTATTTCAACGACGACCCCGAAGTCTCCTCCTGGCTCAACACCGAGTGGGAACCGGAGGAGATGCAGCATGGCCGCGCGTTGAAGACGTACATCAACCATGTGTGGCCCGAGTTCGACTGGGACACGGCGTTCAAGAACTTCTTCGCCGAATACTCGCTGACGTGTTCCGTCGAGGATTTCGAGAAGACGCGGGCCCTGGAAATGGTCGCGCGATGCGTGGTGGAAACCGGCACCGCGACCTTGTACCGGGCCATCAATGAATGCTCGGACGAACCGGTCCTGAAGCAGCTCACCGACAACATCCGTACTGACGAAGTCCGGCACTACAAGCATTTCTTCCGCTTCTTCAAGAAGTACAACAAGATCGAGGGCAACGGCCGCTTCGCCGTGCTGGGCGCGCTTTTACGACGCGTGATGGAAATCAAGAACGAAGATTCCGAGATCGCGCTGCGCCATGTTTTCGCCATACGTTATCCGGATCGCGCCAACGACACAGCGCACAATCGCGAACTGGCGGCGCGGGTGAACGCGTTGGTGCGCCGCAATTTGTCGGCGGATATGTGCGTCAAGATGCTGCTCAAACCGCTTGATCTGCCCGCGCGCATCCAGCCGAGCGTTCATTATCCGATCGCGAAGATCACGCAGCATGTCTTCTTCCGCTGAACGCTTGCGCGGTTCCGGCATGACACTTTGATCGATGGCCCGCTTTCGCGGGCCATCGTCCTTCACGGAGTTCCCAATGAACGATTCCCCTGCATCGGGTCCACGCAACATCGAGCACAGTACGTTCGACGAATGGCCGTTGCCGCTGCGCGCGCTGTTCGACGGCACGTCGATCGAGACAAAAACCGGTTTCACCGCATCGCTGCTCGCCGCCGACGAAGGCCGGATCCGGACGTCACTGCTGAGCGTGGGCGAACTGTTCGCGCCCGATCCGGGGAGCTTGTGTTTTTCGCTGTGGCCGCAGTCCAGGGCGGCGCGGGTGATATCGAAGACGGGCTTGGCGACGCTGACTTTCGTCTTCGATGAAGCGTTTTTCCAGGTGCAGCTTCAGGCGAAGGCCGTGCCGCTTGCGGACTCGCCGGTGACGTGTTTTATCGCGACGATCGAAAGCGGCGAGTGGCAGAAAGTGGCTTATGCCCGGCTCGTGCAAGGAATTGGATTTGCTTTTGCCGAAGGTCAGGAGAACGCCGTGCTGGAACGCTGGCGTCTACAATTGGAAGGACTGAAGCGCGCCGCGAGCGTGGCGCCCTGAAACAAAAACAGCGGAGCTGCAAGCTCCGCTGCCTGAAACCTTACCGCAGTTTAATCAACGTCCGCGCTGCCCGGTGCGCGGCGTATCACGCCGGCCAGCACCGCTGCCGCCTTCACTACGAGGCTTGCCACCGAGCAATGCGCCGGCTGGCCGCGCGCCTTCAGGCTTGCGCGGTGCGGCGCCATTGCCGCCCGTCTTGGCCGCAACGGGTTTTGACGAACGTGAACCATTGCTTGCGCCGCCACCATTGCCGCCATGCGCCGGCTTCGCCGGTCCACGGCCACCGCCATTCGCCTGCTTAGGCGCGCCCTGACGCGGCGCACCTTGACCTTGACGCGCACCGCCGCCGCCCTGGCTGCGCCGGAGAATCGGCTCGGGCTTCTGGGTCGGGTCCGGCTCGAATCCAGCGATCACTTCCTGTGGAATCGGGCGCTTGATCAGCCGTTCGATGTCCTTGAGCAACTGATGTTCATCGACGCAAACCAGCGATACCGCCTCGCCCGTCGCCCCAGCACGCCCCGTGCGTCCAATCCGGTGAACATAGTCCTCCGGAACGTTCGGCAGATCGAAGTTGACCACGTGCGGCAACTGATCAATATCGATACCGCGCGCCGCAATATCCGTCGCCACGAGCACCTGCAGTGTGTTGTCCTTGAACTCGGCCAAGGCGCGCGTGCGCGCCGACTGGCTCTTGTTGCCATGAATGGCGAGCGCGCTGATGCCGTCCTTCGTCAACTGCTCGGCTAACCGGTTCGCGCCATGCTTCGTGCGCGAGAAAACCAGCACCTGGAACCAGTTGTTCTGCCGGATCAGGTGCGTAAGCAATTCGCGCTTCTTATCCCGATCGACCGGATGGATCTTTTGCGCGATCGCTTCGACGGTCGAATTGCGGCGCGCCACTTCAATCAGCGCCGGCTTGTCGAGCAGACTGTCGGCGAGGGTCTTGATTTCATCGGAGAAAGTCGCCGAGAACAGAAGGTTCTGACGCTTCGGCGGCAGCTTGGCGAGCACGCGCTTGATGTCGTGAATGAAGCCCATGTCGAGCATGCGGTCGGCTTCATCGAGCACGAGGATTTCGAGCTTCGACACGTCGATGGTCTTCTGCTGCATGTGATCGAGCAAGCGTCCCGGCGTGGCCACGACAATATCCACGCCGCGCCGCAACGCGTCGATTTGCGGATTGATGCCAACGCCGCCGAACATTACCGTTGATTTCAGCTTCAGGTATTTGCCATAGGTGCGCACGCTCTCTTCGACCTGCGCCGCGAGTTCGCGCGTGGGCGTGAGGATCAGCGCGCGAACCGGGCGCTTCGCGCCTGCTGCGGGCGCCGGCGTTTCGGACAGGCGTTGCAGGATCGGCAGCGTAAAACCCGCGGTCTTGCCAGTGCCGGTTTGCGCGCCTGCAAGCAGGTCGCCGCCGTTCAGCACGGCAGGGATGGCCTGCGACTGGATGGGCGTGGGAGTTGTGTAGCCTTGTTCGATGACTGCGCGAAGCAAGGGTTCGGACAAGCCGAGGGAATCAAAAGACATAAGTGTTCACGGATTCTGTATGCCGACCGGCGTTGTCGCATGAGCCTCGAACAAAGCCCAGGGAAGCGGCTCGCAGGAAGATGTGCGCACGCACGACGATCGAGGAAATCGGGCGGCATGACAATCGGGGCGCTCGCTCGAAGAAAAGAGCAGGGCGCCGGGAAAGTTGCCGCGAAGATCAACGCGCTATCAAGACACGCTGACTGGCGTTAAGTTGCATTTGAAGCGCGCACGCCTCAAATCATCAGGCATTGAGTGTCGATCAGGACAGGCTCACGCAACGTAGCGTGCAATGCTGATGAATTGACACAAGCTGCCGCCCAACACGAACAGGTGCCAGATGCCATGGCCGTGCCGGATGCGCTCGTCGTTGATGAAAAAGTAAATGCCGGCGCTGTAGATCAAGCCGCCTGCCAGCAGCCACGCCGTGCCGGCGGGCGGTAATGCTGTAACGAGAGGACGGATGGCTACGAGCGCGAGCCAGCCCATCATCACGTAAATCACCATCGATACACTGCGGGTTCGGCGCCCGAGCGTGAGTTCCTGAACAATGCCGAGCGCAGCCAGCCCCCAGCTTACCCCGAATAGCGACCAGCCCCACGGACCGCGAAGCGTGACGAGCGTGAACGGCGTGTAGCTTCCCGCGATCAGCAAATAAATGGCCGAATGATCGCATTTCTGCAATATCGCCTTGGCGCGCGGGTTTCGGATCGAGTGGTAAAGCGTCGAAATTGTGTACAGGGCGAGCAGCATTGCACCATATACAGCAAAGCTCACGATCTTGTATGGATCGCGTTCCAGCGACGCCATGGTCACGAGCGTTGCCAGTCCCGCCACCGACAGTACAGTGCCGACAAGATGGGTAACGCTATTGAACCGCTCACCAACGTGCATCGAAAAACATCCTCACCCACGTTGCGTTTCCCGCATGCAACGCCGCGCTTACCCGCTTTGTGAATTCACGAATCACCGGTATTTTACCGCGAGACCGGTTGCACCCTCTCGCCAATCCCGATTCGCTTGATTGCGCACAATGGCCAGCACAAAAAAGGCCAGTACAAAAAAGAAGAAGGGCGCTGCCCCGAATGCGAGGCCCGCGCCCTTCACTGCATTTTACGCTACTGCCGGCCCTGCTTCGTCAATCAGTCGAGCGGCGCCGAACGCAGGTTGCTGACTTGTTGCGGCGACACCGGCGTGCCGTGGTTGCCCCACGACATGCGGATGTACGTCACAACCGCAGCGACTTCCGTATCCGACAAGGCTTGCGCAAACGGCGGCATGCCATACGGATGCGGGTTGCCTTCGGTGCTCGGCGGATAACCACCGTTGAGCGTCATGCGGATCGGGTTCACGGCCGACTGCATCTGAATGGACTGGTTGTTGGCAAGCGGCGGATAAGCAGGCGGCTTTCCGAGACCGTTCTCGGCGTGGCACTTCGCGCAATTTTCCGTATAGATCTTCTTTCCCTGGACCAGCAGTTCGCCACCGAATTTCTCCGATGTCTCGAATTGCATGGTTTCCGGCGCTTCCTTCTTTTGCGGAATCGACTTGAGGTACGTGGTCATTGCACTGATGTCCGCGTCCGTCATGTATTGCAGGCTGTTGTGAACCACTTCGGCCATTGGACCGAACACCGCGCCACGCTGCGATACACCCGTCTTCAACAAGTCGTTGATGTCCTTCGCGTCCCAGTCGCCAAGACCTGCTTCCTTGTTCGACGTCAGCGAAGGCGCATACCAGTTCTGCAGCGGAATCAGGCCGCCGCCGAAGGCTGCCGAGCTGACCGGGCCGCCGAGCGGGTTGATCGATGTATGGCACATGCTGCAATGGCCAAGCCCTTCGATCAGGTAAGCACCGCGGTTCCACTCGACCGACTTGGTGGGATCCGGCTTGAACTCGCCTTCGCGGAAGAACAGCACGCGCCAGCCAATCAGCATGTTGCGCTGGTTAAACGGGAAGCGCAGTTCGTGCGGGCGGCTGGGTTCATTCACCGGCGGGACCGAGCGCATGTAGGCATACATGGCGTCGGAGTCGGCGCGCGTCACCTTGGTATAGGCGGTGAACGGCATGGCCGGATAAAGCAGGCTGCCGTCTTTTGAGCGGCCGTTATGAATCGACCGATAAAAATCGTCCGACGTCCATTTGCCAATGCCGTATTGATCGTCCGGCGTGATGTTCGGCGTGTACATGGTGCCGAACGGCGTCAGCATGGGCAGGCCGCCCGCGAACGTCTTGCCGCCGCGAACCGTGTGGCAGGCAATACAGTCGCCGGCGCGCGCCAGATATTCGCCGCGCTTGATCAATTCGGTCTGGTCGGCGGGCACGGCGGCGACAGCGCCGCTCGAATGGAATGCGTCGCCACCCGACCAGAGCGCGGCAGCGGCGGCGGCGGCCGTCAGGACAACAACCGCCGAGAGTGCGAACAGGGACTTGCGTTTCATATACTTATCGCTCCTCGCGCCTTATTGCGGTTCGCTGCCGCAGACAAGCGGCATCTTGCGTGAGCCAGCGGGCGCGGGTACCGGATTGGCCGGTGCGGTTTGCGTGGAAAGCCAGGCGGCGACAGCGGTTACGTCGTCGTCGGTCAGGCGGGATGCAATCTGTTGCATGCAGTCAGGCGCTTTCGCGTGACGCGAGCCCGCACGCCATGCGCCAAGCTGGGCGCTGATGTAGTCGGAGTGCAATCCCACGAGACCCGGAATAGCCGGTTCCATACCTGTGAGCGACGCGCCGTGGCATGCCGCGCAAGCCGGGATGTTCCTGGACGGATCGCCGTTCAGCACGATTTGCTGGCCCTTCGTCACGGTCGACGCCGACACGGTCGGCTTGGCCGGCTGCGGATAAGGCGGGCGCTGTTGCGAGAAATACGTGGCGATCTGATGAAGGTAGTCGTCCGAGAGATACGTGACGAGGTAGTTCATGGGCGGATACTTCCGGCGGCCTTCACGGAAGTTCTGCAACTGGTTGTACAGGTAGTCGGCGGGTTTGCCGGCAAGACGCGGGAAATAGTCGTTGTCCGTGCCTTCGCCGTGGACGCCGTGACATGCCGTGCAACCTTGCACGCGTGCAGCCATGGTATCCGGCGCGACGGGCTGGGCGGCCTGAGCTTCGGCTGCGCCGGCTGTGCTTGCGCCGCCCAGTGCACTGCCCAAAAGCGCCAGCGCCATTAGCGGGGCGAGCAACGGACGAAAGATGCGTCTTGAAGACACGCGACACTCCATGAATTTCGAGGACCTGCCGAGCTTCGTTCGGCCCGGTGCGAATATGTGGTGAACCATTGCCACATTGGCTCAGCGAGCCTCTGATGCGACGCGGCATTCTATCATCGTTGCCTGATGATGACTATTTGTGCCTCGGCTTGCTGCGTCTGGCTTTCAACCTTTACGCGACAATATGCCGCGCGACTGATCGACATGGGGTTTTGAACATCTTTAACCATTGAGGGCTGGTCGTATTCGACAAAGCATCGACTTGGTTTTAACTGTTTGTAGCATTTCGCGACGTTGTGCATCCCGTGGGTCCGTTCCGCTAGACTCGCGTTCCTGTGCCGCCGATTTGCTCGTGCAATGCATGGCGTACCTCATCTACGATCCTTCACCGAATTTCGAATGCAATCCTTGCTTGCTTCCTGCCCGACTCAAAACCCACGGGTGTGCGCATGAATGGCGATCCGCTCTGGTTGGCGCAGGTCCTCATCGCGGCGCTCGCCGATATTGCTTTTGCCTGTACGCTCGGCGCGGGCTCGCTGAGCATATGGTTATCGAAGGAGAAGGCGGCCGAAGGCAAGTCGCCTGCGCACGATGCGTGGCGAAAGGCGCGGCGATTGAGCATCGGTGGCGCGGTCACGCTGGCGGTTGCGGATCTTGTACTGGTGTGGCTGCAGGCGGCATCAATGAGCGGCGCGCCTTTGTTCGACTCGTTTTCAGCTGTTATTGCCGTGGTCACCGGCACGCACGCAGGCATTGGCTGGGCAATCGCGTTTGCCGGCAGCGTGTTGCTCGTGCTTGCCACGGTGTACCCGAACGCAAAAGGCAGCCCGCGGCGCGGATTGTTCGCGATAGGCGCGATCGTGGCCGCGGCCGGGAAGGCATCGATTGGTCATGCCGCGGACGCCGGCGCGTTTTCCCTGGCCGAAGGCGTGCAGACCGTCCATCTTCTCGCAACCGCGTTGTGGGGCGGCGTGGTGTTCGCCGGCGCGTGGCGCGTCTTGGCGTCGCTTGGGACATCGTTGGCGCGGGCGTTCTTGATCCGTATTGCCGGGAAGATTTCGACGCTGTCGGTTATCGCCGTATCGCTCGTGGTGTTGACCGGGATTTACAACGCGTGGCGCGGGCTCGGCGGCTCGGCGCAAGCGCTCGAAGCAAGCGCGTGGGGCCAGGCGCTGGTCGTAAAGGGCGTGCTGGTCGCAACCGCGTTGCTGCTCGGCGCAATGAACCGCTGGTCCGTGTTGCCGCGATTGCGGCGCACGGCATCAACCGTCGATGCACGCACGTTCAATGGCGTAATGCGTGTGGAAGCGGTGCTGATCGTGGCGGCATTTTTTGCGGCTGCCGTGTTGTCGCACAGCGTGCCGGGATTTGCATCGGCGGGATAACGGGTTATTCGTATCCGAGCTTGTGGCTCACGATAGGCGCGCAGAACAGCGCCAGCGCGCAACCGACCGCCTTGCCCTGCAATTCGACAAACGCCTTGTGCGACATGGGCGACGAAAACAGGACATCGGCGAGTTGCGGCAGGCAAAAGAGCACCGCCGCGCCAATGAAGCATCGCGTGACCACGGACAGGCGCCAGTTGTATTGAGCGCCCATGGCGGCGCAAACCACGCGCAGCACGCCGAACAGAACGAGCGCGCCAACGGCCATCTGGGTGCGGGTGTATTCGTCTGGAAGTGTGTACATGCTGAACTCGTTCGCTTTATCGTCGCGCTCTTCCCGGGCGCATGGGTCGGAATTTTTGTACACGAGATATTGCAAGACGCGGGCCAGACGTCAGTAATGCATGTAAGGCCTTGATGCGAAATAGTTTTTAGATTTTCAAAAAGTCTTTCTAAAGCGACGTAACGCGCTGAAAACGCCTGCTTTCTCCGCGCGTTACGTAACGCAACCAAAACACATTCCTGTCTCGATAAAGCGCATTCTACGTTGAGTCGGGCGTCCTGTATCGTACGGTGCGCCGCAATTCCACGTTTCGAAAGTCACCACTCGGCGACGCTGCCATCCGCGTGACGCCAGACCGGATTGCGCCAGCGATGACCAACCTTCGCCATCTCCCGCACTTTCTCCTCGTTCACCTCGATGCCCAAGCCCGGCCCTTGTGGAATCATTACCATGCCGTCTTCGTACTTGAAGACTTCCGGGTTCTTGATGTAGTCGAGCAGGTCGTTGCCCTTGTTGTAGTGAATCCCGAGGCTTTGCTCCTGGATGAACGCGTTGTAGCTGACCGCGTCGATCTGCAAGCATGTAGCCAGCGCAATCGGGCCCAACGGACAATGCAGCGCCAGCGCGACGTCGTAGGCTTCGGCCATCGATGCAATCTTGCGGCACTCCGTAATGCCGCCCGCATGCGATGCGTCCGGCTGGATGATGTCCACATAACCGCCCGCCAGAATGTGCTTGAAGTCCCAGCGCGAATAGAGACGCTCGCCCAGCGCGATCGGTGTGCTCGTCTGGTTGACAATGTCTCGTAACGCCTCGACGTTCTCCGACAGCACCGGCTCCTCGATAAACAGCAGCTTGTACGGATCGAGTTCCTTCGCGAGGACTTTCGCCATCGGCTTGTGTACCCGCCCGTGGAAGTCCACGCCAATCCCGATATTCGGTCCCACCGCTTCACGCACGGCCGCTACATTGTTGATGACGGACTGAACCTTGTCGAAGGTATCGATGATCTGAAGTTCTTCCGAGCCGTTCATCTTCACCGCTTTGAAACCGCGATCCACGACCGCGCGCGCGTTGTTCGCCACGTCGCTTGGACGATCGCCGCCAATCCACGAATACACCTTGATGCGGTCGCGCACCTGGCCGCCGAGCAGCGCGTGAATGGGCACGCCGTGATGCTTGCCCTTGATGTCCCACAGCGCCTGATCGACGCCCGCGATCGCGCTCATGCCGATCGGCCCGCCACGATAAAACCCCGCGCGATACATCACCTGCCAGTGATCCTCGATCAACAGCGGATCACGGCCGATCAGGTAATCCGAAAGTTCATCGACTGCTGCCGCGACCGTGTGCGCGCGTCCTTCGACCACCGGCTCACCCCAGCCGACGATGCCTTCGTCCGTCGTGATCTTCAGAAAACACCAGCGCGGCGGAACGATAAAAGTTTCGAGCTTCGTGATTTTCATGCTGGCGTCTCCAGGTTTTCCGGTTAATGAGGAACAAGGATTTCAATGCTATCAAAGTTTTGTTAGTCGTGTATATTAATAGTACTATTGGATGGAAAAGCCTGATGGGAAAGGCTCCGTATAATCCGATGATTTTTACCGCGGCATGTGCGCAAAAAGGGGAAAGTCATTCAGCACGATTTGCACGGACGCGTGGCGTACGACCTTGGCACCGAGATTTTGCGTGGCGATTTCGCGCCCGCGTCCACGTTGCCGCGCGAAGCGGAACTGATGGAGCGCTTTGGCGTAAGCCGGACCGTGTTGCGCGAGGCGCTGCGTACGCTCACATCGAAGGGATTGATTGAATCGCGGCCGAAAATCGGCACGCGCGTGCGTCCGCGAGACGCGTGGAATTTGCTCGATGCCGACGTGCTCGAGTGGTATTCGCGCGTTGCCATTCCCATGCAGTTCGCGCTCAAGCTGCAGGAAATGCGCGAGATGATCGAGCCTTATGCCGCGGCTTTAGCGGCGGTCAATCACGATCAGAATACGTTGGCTCGTCTGGACGAGGCCCATCAGGCGATGCTCGACGCTCGCACCGTGGATGAATGGGTGCGTGCCGATCTGCGCTTTCACTTGAGCGTGCTGAACGCATGCAGCAATGAGTTGCTCGTGCCGCTCGGGACGCTGATCGAGCGCACGCTTGAAGCCCAGTTGCAGTTGAACGCGCGGCGGGCGGAGGTTTTCAATGCATCGATGGCCGAACATACCGCCGTTTTCAATGCCATCGCCAAGAGGCAGCCAAGCGCCGCGCGTAAAGCAATGGCCGGATTGCTCGGCGTAACGCGGGCGCGGATCGAGAATTGACCGGTGCCGATTCATGTCCCCACAAACCGGCGATAGTTTCCATTTCGCGATAAAGTTGCAGGTCCGGGCGCAGTTTTGTTGACAGTGGTCAAGCAATAATTGATCAAAACGCGGCGCCCTGCACCCATTGCGAGGAGGCGCACGACTTGCCGCACGTTCCGATCTCCCTTGTGTCGTCCTGGGGCGCGTGGGCCGTGTTCGTCAGCGTGCTTGCCACGCAACTCGGCGTGCCTGTTCCCGCCGCTCCCATGCTCGTGCTTGCCGGCACGCTGGTCGCCGCCGGGTTGGCTTCGTTCTGGCATATGTTGGCCGCTGCGGTGCTCGCTGTGGTTATCGCCGATTCTCTTTGGTTCGCCGCCGGAAGGTTGTATGGCCGGCGGTTCCTGAACTCGCTCGTGCGCTTCTCGCTTTCCCTCGATACCACTTTGCGTACCGCCCGCAACTGGTTCGAGCGCTTCGGCGTGCCTCTGCTCGCGTTATCCAAATTCGTGCCGGGGCTTGGGCTGGTTTCATCGCCGCTGCTTGGGACCACGCAGATCGATGTGCGCGTGTTCGTGTTCTGGGATCTCGTGGGCGCGAGTTTGTGGGCGTCGGCGTGGATGCTGGGCGGCGCGATTTTGAAGGCAGAGGTCGCAAATCTGCTCATCTTCGTGCGCACGTATGGGCTGACCGCGCTCGATGTGCTCGGGATGGCGGCCGGCGTATTCCTGGCATACCGATGGGTTCGGCGCGTGCAGTTTCGCCGATGGCTCGCGAAGTATCGGATATCGCCTGAACAACTCGACGAAATGATGCGCTCGGACTCACCACCCGTTATTTTCGATGCCCGGCCGGCCGAGATCCGGCGCAAGGAGGCGCACAGGATCAAGGGCGCGTTGCCGCTGGATCTGGAGGCGTCGGGGAAGATCGATGAGATGTTTCGCGAGCGCGAGGTGGTGATTTATTGCGTGTGTCCGAATGAGGCGACGGCCAAGCAGATCGCGCGGCAATTGAAGGCTAAAGGTTTTACGAATGTGCGCCCGCTGAAGGGCGGGCTGGATGCGTGGGAGAAGAAGGGGTTTCCGGTGGAGGCGATTCCTTTGGACGTTTCGCGCCATGATGCTGATGCCGGCGCTTCAGTCGACGATCATGATATGGACGATATGGTTACTGTCAGGGCTGCGGCGCCGGAGTGAGTTTCTTGGCTGTTGATTGCTGGTTAATCGGAGTTGCATCGGATGACGCTGTTGGATGGGGTGGATCCCTCGCAACTTTTTGGCTTGCCCATGCCCGATGTGGCTACGTTGGATCACGGTGTACAGGTGCCCTTTGTACAGACCGGGCATGAGCATCGGGAGGTCATGCTGTTCATTCACGGCTCACTGTGTGACTTTCGATACTGGAAGCCTCAGTTGGGGCCGCTTGCCAGGCGGTATCGATGTGTTGCGCCTAGTCTCTCGCATTATTGGCCTTCGGGGAGGGCGGGGGCGCTTGGCGTTGCCGGGGATGCGCGGCCGTTTAGCTGGGATGCGCATGTGGATGAGACGGGGCAGTTTATTGAGCGGCTGGGTGTGGGCGCGGTGAATGTTGTCGGGCACTCGAGAGGCGGGTGTATCGCGTTTCATCTGGCTGGCCGGTATCCGGAGTTGGTGAAGTCGCTGGTGCTGGCCGATCCGGGTGGGCCGGTGGCCAAGGCCGGTTCGGATGCGATGTCGCGGACGGTGTTGCCCGCGCCGGTTAATGCGCTGCGGGCGAAGGCTGCGGAGTTGATTGCCGTGGGCGAGGTTGACGCGGGGCTGGAATTGTTTGTCGATTCGGTAAGCCGGCCGGGATTTTGGGCGCGGAGTCCGAGAGAGTTTCGGGCAATGGCGATTGATAACGCGAATACGTTAGCGCGCCAATTCCGCGATCCGTTGCCGGCTTATGATGCGCGGGCCGCGGGTAAGGTGCGATGTCCTACGCTGCTTATCGATGGCGAGAAAAGTCCGAGGATGTTTCGGGATGCGGTGGAGGCGTTGGAGGGGTGGATTGAAGGTTCGCGAAGAGAGACTATTGAAGGCGCGTCGCATGGGATGAATGTGACGCATGCGGGGGTGTTTAATCGCGTGATAAGCGGGCGAAGACACGCTTTGTGACGAGTGACAAACATATCTTGGCCTACCGGTCGTCATAAAGGCCGAAAAAGTGACCCTCCCAATGGTGTGTAACACACTAGTTACCTTCAGGCCTGCATCATGTCCGCGCGTGGTTGGAAATGCTAAGTGCTCATATGCGGCGGGTGAACTAATCTTGGTGCGTATCGGTTTCCAGAGCGGCAGTGTATGGCAGAGCCAGTCAGAAAATTCTGGCATCCGCTCTGCCATCTAGACTAGAAGTTCGCACGCGCTTAAGCAGCGCACCAGCGCGTCTGACTTAAGTAAATCGACCTCGATAATTTTTGACAATTGAATTTGTCAACGATGGTTATGCTAAGAGATGTAGCGCGCAGTTGCGGCATCCAGTCACATAGGAGTCTTAAGTATGTTCGAACACAAAAGCAAGAAACCGACTTGTCTTTTTGTAACCATCGGGTCCGGTACCAGGGACGGAGGATGTGTCACACGAGTGACAATGAAAGCTGAATACAAAGGATTGGCGCTAGCGCGTGTCGGCGATGTTGTCACGTATGACGATGGTAGCGAGGCGATCATAATTGACGGAGCTGGGTTTGCTGCTGCTTGGGAAGACAAGCCGATCGCGTTGGTCGGTTCCCGGCTGAGCAACGGTGACACGATTACGGAAACTTTGCAGGATGGTTTTGGCATCACGGTTCGCGACGGTGAACCGATTCCCGGTTTGTTCGATCCAGCCTATACACTGCCGCCGATGGTTGGCGCGGACGGAGCGATCACCCATGCGTAGGGCGGCGGTTCGACATGGTGATCCGACTACCACACGCGGCTTTGTCATCGCCTACTCGTCAACCTTTCACGATAACGGCAAGAAGATTGCTCTAAGCGGCGACGAGGCAACCTGCGGTAATTGCAAGGGCGCATTCAAGATATTTGGTACTGGCAAAGGGATATCGGAGAAAGGACGGGACGCAGTTCTCGACGGCGATCCCGTGCTGTGCCCATGTGGAAAGAACAAGGTTATCGTGGGCGATAGCCCTGGAATCTTTCTTACCACGGACGAAGGATCGGCGGTCGCAAAGAGTGCGACGGAAGGCTTCAGCGTTGCTCCCACTCTGGCCTCGTCAGCACGAGCTGTCAGATATGACGATTTAGAAGAGCCATATCCAACCCTTGTACCCAATGCAAGCGCGAAACCCGACTGCTCCTATCTGGATGGTTCGAGACCGCGTATCGACGCACCAGCTGATTTTTACAAGCACGTCAACGCCGTCACGGTTAGTCCCGGGAACCAGACTACCTTCGATTTTCCGGGTGGTGGGACAGGCGCCGCGACTCAGTACGACGCGACTGTAAACGGTCGTCTCGTCAGTATTTACGTGCCAGCGCAGAGTCCGGCGCAAGGTTACGGCATACCCGGTCAAAAAGAAATCGCGAAAGCGCTTGAGGCGGTTCCGCGACCACAGTACAGAGACTTGGATAAGGTTTCGCTTAATGCTTTACCTAATCCTCGGGATAGGATTTGGCAGGAAGAGTACGGCGATTCATCATTCTCGTCAGCCGCGACCGCCAGCATCAAACAGGGCGTTGCGTTTTTTCCGTGGAAAGGCTGGTCAACTTTTCCTCAGCAATACGTCGATAGCACGATGCTTCATGAGACGGGGCACCTGTGGAGCGAAGCTTTATGGAGCGATCCTGTAAAGAAACAGGAGTGGCAAGATGCCATGGCGAGCGATGGTCAGGCACCGTCGCAATACGCGCGGAACAATATGACTGAGGACTTTGCAGAGTCCTCCAATATGTATTGGTCGAGCAAAGGAACGCCGTGTGAGATGGAAGGGCGCAAGCGCTATCGTGCTCGATACGGATACTTCGACAAGATTGCACAGTGACAGTTAAGGGCGGCATTTCACTTTGCCTCTGTATCGCCACTATTACATGCGGCTACGGCTGCATTTCTACGCCTGGAGCGACAAATATGGCAAATCCATTTCCAAAAGGTGCGCAGGAGCCTTCCGCCCCGCACCCCGGATCGATTGCATTCAAGTACGCGTGGAATCAAAGCACGAAAATCAAGGATGCTTCGCAGTATCCCGAGGACTTCATTTTCCGTTGTGCTGATGTAAATGGGAAGCCGACAGATCGTGCGCATGCGGCGTGGTGTGTTCCGCTGGTTGAAGTCAAGACGGTTTCTGTAGACGAGAATGGAAATCCAGTGGCGCCGAACGATGCAGATTCCGTTTCGATATCGGAATACGGCCCTGGACATACCTTTATTGAGCACACGCAATCAGTCCCACACCTGAAGCGTCAGCGTGAATTAGATAGGCAGCAGCGAACTACCCTGCAGCCGGACACTGAGCCGCCATCATCCCCACAGGTATTTACTCCTCATTGGTCGGACGACTCCCTCGCGGATTATCAGCAACCGTCGACGGGCCTGCAGGCGAGCTGGTGGTCGAGAGTTAAGGCGTGGCTTAGGCTTGCAGTCCGTTAAGGAACTGGTCTAACGAGTTGATTTGTCGCTGAATGAAATGCCAATGGGCTCAGAGGCCGACGCCTTTCATCATCCCGCCCGCGTGGCGATAAACGAATAGAGGTATCCCAGAGGTAGATCAGGCGGTAATAAGCGAAGGAAGAGGGTGTCGCCCCAACAAGGGAACAAACAAAAAGCCGCCACTTCTTTCGAAGCAGCGGCTTTCTTTACAACTTGGTGGCGAATCAGGGATTCGAACCCCGGACCTGCGGATTATGATTCCGTCGCTCTAACCGGCTGAGCTAATTCGCCAAGAGATCGAGATTATGAAGAGGGTTGCAAAACCTGTCAACCCCTTCCAAGCCGATTCCTATCGACAGCTTTGACGATCAATCCGAGTCATAAACCGCCGTTCCGCGGGTCTCCTTCACAAACAGCATCCCGATCACGAATGCGGCAACGGCAATGACAATCGGATACCACAACCCCGAAAAAATATTCCCCTTCGCGGCCACGATAGCAAACGCCGTAGCCGGCAAGAACCCGCCGAACCAGCCATTGCCGATGTGATACGGCAGCGACATCGACGTATACCGGATCCGCGCTGGGAACATCTCGACCAGCATCGCGGCAATCGGCCCATAAACCATCGTCACGTAGATCATCATGATGGTCAGGATCACAATAGCCATCGGCCAGTTGATCAGCGCCGGATCAGCCTTCGCCGGATAACCCGCCGACTTCAGCGTGCCGGCCAGCGTCTTGTCGAACGCGGTGCCCTGGACTTTTGCATCGGCAGCCTTGCCGTCGTACGTGTTCACCACCGTATCGCCCACCTTGATCTGCGCGAGCGTTCCAGCCGGCGCGGCCACGTTTTCGTAGTTCAAGCCGGACTTCGACAACGCGCTCTTGGCAATATCGCAGGAGGTGGTGAACTTCGATGTACCCACCGGGTTGAACTGGAACGAGCACTCGTCGGGATTGGCAATGACGGTGATCGGCGACTTCACGGTTGCGGCTTCGAGCGTCGGGTTCGTGTAGTGAGCGAGCGCATGGAAGAGCGGAAAATACGTCAGCGCGGCAATCAGGCAGCCCGCCATGATGATCGGCTTGCGCCCGATCTTGTCGGACAGCGACCCAAAGAACAGGAAGAACGGCGTGCCAATCAGCAGCGCGACGGCGACCATGATGTTGGCGCTCGTGCCATCGACCTTCAGCGTCTGCGTCAGGAAAAACAGCGTGTAGAACTGGCCCGTGTACCAGACAACCGCCTGTCCCATCGTCAGCCCAAGGAGCGCGAGCAGCACGATCTTCAGGTTCTTCCATTGACCGAATGCTTCGGTCAGCGGCGCCTTCGACGTCTTGCCCTCGGCCTTGATGCGCTCGAAAACCGGCGATTCATGCAGTTTCAGCCGGATCCAGACGGACACGCCAAGCAGCACGATCGACACCAGGAACGGCACGCGCCAGGCCCATGCCCCGAAGGTGTCTTCGCCCACGGCGGTACGCACCACGAGAATGACGATCAGCGAGATGAACAGGCCGAGCGTGGCCGTGGTCTGGATCCACGCCGTCCACGCGCCGCGCTTGTTGGAAGGCGCATGTTCTGCAACATATGTCGCCGCGCCGCCGTATTCGCCGCCGAGCGCGAGCCCCTGCAGCAACCGCATGGCAATGAACAACACGGGCGCCGCTATGCCAATGGTCGCGTATCCGGGAAGCAAGCCGACCACGAAGGTCGACAAACCCATGATCACGATGGTCACAAGGAACGTGTATTTGCGGCCGACCATGTCGCCTAAACGCCCGAACACAATCGCCCCGAACGGACGCACGGCGAAACCCGCCGCGAAGCCAAGCAAGGTGAAGATGAAGGCGGCAGTCGGATTGACGCCGGAGAAGAAGGTCTTGCTGATATAGATGGCGAGCGAGCCCGCCAGATAGAAGTCATACCACTCGAATACCGTGCCCAGCGATGACGCGAAAATCACGCGCCGTTCTTCGCTTGTCATCGGCGCGTGGGAAATGCGCCCCTCGACCGTCGCCATGAATCATCTCCTGATCTTGATTTTGAATGGCGCCCCGCGAATAGCGGCACCGTGCACCGATTATTGGAGTGAAAACTTACGGCGTTCTGACGTGATGATGGTATGTGGTTTTTTGTGCATTGAGATGTTTGGAATAACGTCGCTCAAAAACTTATATGAAGCCATCTTCTTCTGCTAACTATAGGTAAATTCACGACCTAAGAAAATTCTCCTCGATGCTTGGTCAGGGTTTGTCCCGGGCAGGATAAACCCGCCTTAAGCCAACTCTGACGAGCGTTCCAGCTTGCCGAGGCGTCTCGTTGTACACATGGTCTTCGATATCGAGCGTGCCGCCGTGCATGGTCACAATCTCCCGTACGATTGCCAAGCCCAGTCCACTGCCGTCACCTTCACGCCCCAGGATCCGATAAAACCGCTCCACCACGCGCGTTCGTTCCGCGGCCGGAATGCCCAATCCCGTGTCCTCGACCTCGAGAAAAACGCGGCGCGTATCCGAATCCTCGGTACGCACGCGGACGGTTATTCGACCGCCGGGCGGGGTGTAGCGAATGGCGTTATCGATAAGATTTGACAACATCTCGCGCAACATCACCATGTTGCCTTCCACTTCGACGGGATGCGGCGGCTCTTCATATCCAATGTCCATTCGCTTTGCCAACGCCGCCTGCACCCAGTCGCGCACGGCGAGCCGCGCGAGATCGGTGAGTTCGACGCGCGAGAAAATCTGCCCGGTCATTCGGTTCTCGGCGCGCGCAAGCGCGAGCAGTTGAGTGACGAGCCGCGCCGCGTGCTCGGAACTCGTCGCGATCTGTTCCAGCGAACGCTGCACTTCAGCGGGCACGTCCTGTCGCAACGCCAGTTCGGCCTGCGTCCGCAAGCCGGCGAGTGGCGTTTTCATCTGATGGGCGGCGTCGGCTATGAAGCGCTTTTGCAACTCCATGTTCTGCTCGAGCCGGTTGAGCAAATCATTGAACGATGCTACCAGCGGCGCGATTTCCGGCGGCGCGCGACTCGCTTCGAGCGGGGAAAGATCGTCCGGCCGGCGCGCCCGGATGTTTGACTGCAAGGCGTGCAGCGGCGCAAGCCCGCGCGAAAGCCCGAACCACACCAGTACGATGGCCAGCGGCAAGATCACGAATTGCGGCAGGATCACGCCCTTGATGATGTCGTTGGCCAACTGGCTGCGTTTATCGAGCGTTTCCGCCACCTGGATAAGCACCGGCTGCGACAGCGACGGGGATTCAACCGTCGTGTACGCCACGCGGATGTCGTTGCCGCGCAATACGTCGTCGCGAAATTCCACAATGCCGGGTTGCGGGCGGTCGTCGTTGTGGGGCAGGGGCATGTCGGCGTCGCCGCCTACCAGTTCGCCTCTCGTGCCAAGCACCTGGAAAAAAACGCTATCGACGTTATCCGCCCTCAGGAAATCACGCGTGGCATTCGGCAGCCGCAGTTCGGCCACGCCGTTGACCGGCTGGATCTGCCGGGCAAGCACGTAGGCGTCGGTTTCGAGCGCGCGGTCGAACGGCCCGTTGGCAATCGACTTCGCGACCAGATACGTCACAGCGATGCTCATGGGCCACAACAAAAGCAGTGGCGCGAGCATCCAGTCGAGGATTTCGCCGAACAATGAACGCGGCGCCGGCTCGCCGTCGGGCTCCAGTTGATCCGGGGGCGCGAACGGGTTGGCGTAACGCGCGTCACGAGACACGTCGGGGTCTGCATTGAGCAGATCCGGCGACGGGTGTGGCAACTCGCGTAACGCCTGGGCGGCACGCTTGGAAGTAGCGGGCGAGCCCATAACGTGATTACTTATAGTGAGGGCTGGACGGTGCTGGGCCAGCGTCCGCAGGTCCTGGCGGGACCGGAGCGACGGCTGGTACAACGGCTTTTTCAAGGCTATAGCCTAGCCCGCGAACGGTCATGATGCGCGCTCCGCCGGGCTCGATTTTTTTTCTTAGCCGATGGACATAGACTTCGATCGCGTTATTGCTGACTTCCTCGCCCCACTCGCAAAGATGGTTGACAAGCTGTTCCTTCGATACCAGCCGGCCAACCCTTTGCAGAAGGACTTCGAGCACGCCGAGTTCGCGCGCGGACAACTCGATGACCTGGTCGTTGATGGACGCAATGCGCCCGACCTGATCGAATGAAAGCGCGCCGTGCCTGACAACAGTAGGACCGCCGCCCGCGCCGCGCCGCGTGAGGGCGCGCACGCGGGCTTCGAGTTCGTTCAGCGCGAACGGTTTGGCCATGTAATCGTCGGCGCCGAGGTCGAGGCCCTTGACGCGCTCGTCGACGCTGTCGGCGGCTGTGAGAATGAGCACGGGCATCTGCGAATTGCGGGCGCGCAAGCGCCGCAGGACTTCGAGGCCGGACATCATGGGTAGCCCCAGATCAAGGATCAGAAGGTCGAAAGTTTGTAGCGAAAGGGCGGTATCGGCTTCCACGCCATGCTTGACGTGATCCACCGCATACCCCGATTGGCGGAGTGATCGAACCAGACCATCCGCGAGTATGCTGTCGTCTTCGGCAATGAGTATTCGCATCGTAGTGTGCGCAGAAAGCATTGCCGGCACCGCAATTCGCCCGGCGCGGCGGTCTCCAGGTGTTGTGGTGCGCTTGCAAGGTCACAGCGTGGTGTTGAAACTACGCGCACTGATCCCACTTGCAAAAACACCTGTTTTTTTATACAGTGTCTGAAGCAGTGCACCCAGTGGGACAAAAGCCCCGCGGGCATGCGCCAGATGCCGTTCATCATAGCAAAGGACGATTCATGGAAGATAGCAAGAAAGGCCCGGGCGGGATGTCTGCGGAGAAGAGCAAGGCGCTGGCCGCTGCGCTGTCGCAGATCGAAAAGCAATTCGGCAAGGGGTCGATCATGCGACTCGGCGCTGGCGAAGTCATTGAAGACATCCAGGTGGTGTCGACTGGTTCGCTCGGACTGGATATTGCATTGGGCGTCGGCGGCTTGCCGCGCGGACGTGTGGTCGAGGTCTACGGTCCGGAATCGTCGGGCAAGACCACGCTGACGCTGCAAGTGATCGCGGAAATGCAGAAACTCGGCGGCACGGCGGCGTTTATTGACGCGGAACACGCACTCGACATTGCCTATGCGCAAAAGCTCGGCGTAAATCCGTCGGACCTGCTGATCTCGCAGCCGGATACGGGCGAGCAGGCGCTGGAAATCGCGGACGCTTTAGTGCGCTCGGGTTCCATCGATATGATCGTGATCGACTCGGTTGCGGCGCTGGTTCCGAAGGCTGAAATCGAAGGCGAAATGGGCGATTCGCTGCCTGGCTTGCAAGCACGTTTGATGTCGCAGGCGCTGCGCAAGCTGACCGGCACAATCAAACGTACGAACTGTCTGGTGATTTTCATCAACCAGATTCGCATGAAGATTGGCGTCATGTTCGGCAATCCGGAAACCACAACGGGTGGTAATGCGCTGAAGTTCTACGCGTCCGTTCGTCTGGATATTCGCCGTATTGGCTCGATCAAGAAGAACGACGAAGTGATCGGCAATGAAACGCGCGTGAAGGTGGTGAAGAACAAGGTCGCGCCGCCATTCCGCGAAGCCATCTTCGACATTCTTTATGGCGAAGGTATCTCGCGTCAGGGCGAAATCATCGACTTGGGCGTGCAAGCCAAGTTGGTGGACAAAGCCGGTGCCTGGTACAGCTACAACGGCGAGCGGATTGGTCAGGGCAAGGACAACGCGCGTGAATTCCTGCGTGAGAATCCGGAAATGGCGCGCGAAATCGAGAACAAGATCCGCGAGTCGCTGGGCGTCAATGCAATGGCCGATGCACTGCCGGGCGTTGCCGAAGTGGCTGATGAAGAAGAATGAGTTTTAGGCGGTAAAGATGATGCGCAAGAGCCGGTTCGGATCGAAAACCGGTCGCGATTCAAGTCGTGACTCGGAGCAAGACGACGCAAAGGACGATTCGGACGGCTCGAATTCCTCAGGTGATGACGGCGAAAATATCGGCGCTGAGGAAGAGGTTGATCACTATGAAAGAAGCAGCGACCGATATCGCGCGACATCGAATGAACGCGCTGGTGTGGAGGGATCTGCGCCGGCGCGTCGTTCATTTGGCAACAGCTTTAGTAAAGGTGGTGGCGAAAACGGCGGCGGCTTTAAGGGCAGCAGCTTTTCGAGCAACAAAAACAAAGGCAGCGGCAGCAGTTTCGGCAGAAAAAGCAGCTTTGGAAAAGGTGGTAACGGCTCGAGCCTTTCGATTGGAACATCGAAAGCCGAGGCTATCGCAGCGAGCGCCATTCCTAATGAAATTGCTGCGCCTGAAGAAGCCGACCCCGTATATGAGCGGTCAAGCGATCGTGCGTTTCCAAAGAAACGTAGTTCGTTTGGGGGCGGAGGGTTGGGGCGTTCGACTTCCGCAAGGTCATCGGCCAATGAATCAGATGACGTCTACGAGCGCTCCAGCGATAAAAAATTTGGACGAAGCAGTTCTGGCGGCGGCAACAAATCTTCATTCGGCACGAAGGCAGCCAGGAAGCCAGTTGACGGCGAAGACGTTTTCGAGCGATCGACCGACCGCGCCGCAAGCCGCCGAAGTGCTTTCTCAAAAAAGCTGACTGAAGATAAATCATCTACCGGGGTTGTAGATCCAGTTCAGCAACGGGCTGTGGCGAACGTCACAAACTCAGGCGATCGACTGAAGCAAGCGCAGGCCCTGGTTGAACAAACGCTTGTTCAAAAACCGCGTAGTGCATCCTCGAAAGCGGCGGTCACATCCACGCCTGAACGCTTGACGGCGACAGATCGGGCCATTGCAGGCGGCTTCGAGGACGCAGCCGATCCCTTCGAACCGTTCGAACAATGCGTGCCTGCAGAAAGCAGCGCTCCGGATGCACGGCTCTCAAACGCAGACTCCGAATCGGTCTATTCCCGCGGAACGACCGGCCGAAGCAAACCGCCGGCAACTAACGAAATCAAAAGAAAGCGCCCGCAGCTATCTCTGCGTGGTCGAGCGCTCGGCTATCTATCCCGCCGCGAACACAGCCGCGCGGAACTTACCCGCAAACTCACGCCGCACCTCACAGAAACCGATTCGCTGGAAACCTTGCTCGACGCACTTGAGCGGGAAGGCTGGTTATCGAATGAGCGGTTTGTCGAGAGCGTGGTTCACCGGCGCGGCGCGCGCCTGGGCACAAGCCGCATTGTGAATGAGCTCAAACGCAATGGCATCGATGAAACGCTTATTCAGGACGCTAACGCAGCGCTGAAAGACACCGAACTCGCGCGCGCGCGGGAAGTCTGGAGCAAAAAATACGGCGAACTGCCCGTCACGCCGGCCGATCGCGCCAAACAGGCCCGCTTTCTGGCAACCCGGGGGTTCACCAGCGGCGTGATCATGAAAGTCTTGAAGGCCAGTGACGACGATTTCAGCATGGAATAAGCCTGAAAGCGGCAAAAATCGCCCTGATTCAGCCTTAATCGGCCTACTGGCAACTCCGTCCGGCTCAAAATGCCCAGTATGGTAAAATCTCGGCGTTTTCCCATTCCGGCCTTTCTCTGCACATGCCGCTTTCCCCGCCCGTTTCCCGTCAGTTGCGCCATCGCCGCGCGATTCGAATGGAAGCGTTTGAGCGTGATGACGGCTTGTGGGACATCGAGGCCTGCCTAACTGATGAAAAGCCGCGCGACGTCAAACTCGCGTCGGGCGTCCGGCCCCAAGGCCTGCCGATCCATGAACTCTGGCTGCGCATCACTATCGACCGCACGTTCGCTATCGTCGACGCCGAAGCGGCTTCCGATTGGGCGCCGTATGGCCAGTTGTGTTCAGCATCAAACCCGGCTTACGGGGCGCTCATCGGCCTCAATCTCATACAAAATTTCCGTCGTGAATCGAGCCGTTTGCTGGCCGGCACGACCGGTTGCACCCATCTCACCGAACTTTGCGCCGTATTGCCCACCGCTGCCATCCAGGCTTTCGCTGGCGAAGTCTGGAATACCGAAAAGGGCGGCGCGCCCGGGCAATCAGGGGACGCGTCGAAGAAGCACGGCGCAGATTACGGCGCGCCCGGGAAATCAACCGATACAGACAAACCGCCTTTCCAGCTCGGCCGTTGCAACGCATTGCGTTTCGATGGCGAGGCTGTCCGGCAACACTATCCACGCTGGTTCGGTCACGCGCCCAGGAGCGCGTCCGACGGAACTGCACGCATCGTGGAAAAGGACAGCGGACAAGGCCGGGAGCGCACTTGAGCCAGCTCAGCGAAACCCGCTTGAGCAGGTTCACCAGAACTGGCCGACCACGAAATACCAGCAGAATCAGCATGCGTCCGGCGACGCTTGTCATCGCCACCGGATACATTGCTCGGCGTAAATCTTCGTAATCAACCATTCGAAGTTCAATCCAACTCTCAGACTGAAGGAATCACGCATGAAGATTCACGAGTACCAGGGAAAGGAAATCCTGCGGAAGTTCGGCGTCGCGGTCCCGCGCGGCAAGCCCGTGTTCTCGGTGGACGATGCGGTCAAGGCCGCTGAAGAGCTGGGCGGCCCGGTATGGGTCGTCAAGGCTCAGATTCACGCTGGTGGCCGTGGTAAAGGCGGCGGCGTGAAGGTTGCGAAGACGCTGGACCAGGTTCGCGAATATTCGAACCAGATCCTCGGCATGCAGCTCGTCACGCACCAGACCGGCCCTGAAGGCCAAAAGGTGAACCGCCTCCTGATCGAAGAAGGCGCGGACATCAAGAAGGAACTGTACGTGGGCCTCGTGCTCGACCGCATCACGCAAAAAGTCGTGGTGATGGCATCGAGCGAAGGCGGCATGGACATTGAAGAAGTCGCGGAAAAGACGCCGGAACTGCTGCACAAGTTCGCCGTCGAGCCATCGACGGGCCTTGAAGACAAGGACGCCGACGATCTCTCGCGCAAGATCGGCATTCCCGAAGGTTCGATCCCGCAAGCTCGCGCGATCCTGCAAGGCCTGTACAAGGCATTCTGGGAAACGGATGCATCGCTGGCCGAAATCAACCCGCTGATCGTCACGGGCGACGGCAAGGTGATCGCACTCGACGCCAAGTTCAATTTCGATGCCAACGCGCTGTTCCGTCATCCGGACATCGTGGCGTATCGCGATCTGGACGAAGAAGATCCGGCTGAAGTGGAAGCATCGAAGTTTGATCTGGCCTACATCTCGCTCGATGGCAACATCGGCTGCCTGGTGAACGGTGCGGGTCTGGCAATGGCGACCATGGACACCATCAAGCTGTTCGGCGGCGAGCCGGCCAACTTCCTCGACGTGGGCGGCGGCGCCACGACCGAAAAGGTCACGGAAGCCTTCAAGATCATGTTGAAGAACCCGGGCCTGAAGGCGATCCTCGTGAACATTTTCGGCGGCATCATGCGCTGCGACGTGATCGCGGAAGGCGTGATCGAAGCCTCGAAGGCTGTGTCGCTGAAGGTTCCTCTGGTCGTGCGCATGAAGGGCACGAACGAAGATCTCGGCAAGAAGATGCTGGCGGATTCGGGCTTGCCCATCATCGCGGCCGACAGCATGGAAGAAGCTGCGCAGAAGGTCGTCGCGGCAGCCGAGGGCAAGTAAGCGCCAGGATCATTTCCGGCAATTACGAGCGTTCCACCAGACACGAAAGGCGGCGCTTTTCCGCCCGGCCGCGCCTTGAACCCAAGGTGCGCAGGTGAAAAGCGGCGTCGACGAACAGAGGCACACCATGTCGATTCTGATCAACAAAGACACGAAGGTTATTACCCAGGGCATTACCGGTAAGACCGGCCAGTTCCACACCCGCGCTTGCCGCGAGTACGCGAACGGCCGTGAGGCATACGTTGCGGGCGTGAACCCGAAGCGCGCCGGCGAAGATTTCGAAGGCATCCCCATCTACGCAAGCGTCGCGGAAGCGAAGGCTGAAACGGGTGCAACCGTTTCAGTGATCTACGTGCCGCCGGCTGGCGCCGCTGCTGCAATCTGGGAAGCGGTCGAAGCCGACCTGGATCTCGCGATCTGCATCACGGAAGGCATTCCCGTGCGCGACATGCTCGAGATCAAGGACCGTATGCGTCGCGAAAATCGCAAGACGCTGCTGCTCGGACCGAACTGCCCGGGCACGATCACGCCGGACGAACTGAAGATCGGCATCATGCCGGGTCACATTCACCGCAAGGGCCGCATTGGCGTGGTGTCGCGTTCGGGCACGCTCACGTACGAAGCGGTTGGCCAGTTGACGGCGATTGGTCTTGGCCAGTCGTCGGCAGTCGGCATTGGCGGCGATCCGATCAACGGCCTGAAGCACATCGACGTCATGAAGATGTTCAACGACGATCCCGACACGGACGCCGTGATCATGATCGGAGAGATCGGTGGCCCGGACGAAGCGAACGCGGCTTACTGGATCAAGGACAACATGAAGAAGCCGGTGGTTGGCTTCATTGCGGGTGTCACGGCTCCGGCTGGAAAGCGCATGGGCCACGCGGGCGCGCTGATTTCGGGCGGTGCGGATACGGCCGATGCCAAGCTGGAAATCATGGAAGCATGCGGTATCACCGTCACGAAGAACCCGTCGGAAATGGCGCGTTTGTTGAAGGCGATGCTTTAAGGAACGGCTGATCGACAGAAAACGCAGGCTTTTGATATGCTTATGTAAGCCTTGCGTAACACGTCGGTACTAAGAGCGGGGGAGCTGATGCTTCCCCGCTTTTTTGTTGGGCGTGCTTTTTGTTGCTGTCGCTCACCGGTTTTTTCATGCTCGAATTCTTCGCCACGCTCCATTGGGGCGCTGTTTTACAAATCATCATCATCGATATCCTGCTCGGCGGCGATAACGCGGTCGTCATCGCGCTCGCCGTGCGCAATCTGCCCGATCAACAACGCACTCGCGGCGTGCTGCTCGGCACGCTCGGCGCAATCATCCTTCGTGTGGTGCTGATCGCGTTCGCCGTCGTGCTGCTCGATATTCCGTTCCTCAAGTTTGTCGGCGGCCTTTTGCTGTTGTGGATCGGCGTGAAACTCATGATGCCGGATCACGGCGATCCGAACGTGAAACCGGCCGATCAGCTTTGGACCGCGATCAAGACCATCATCGTTGCCGACGCTGTCATGAGCCTCGACAACGTGATCGCGGTCGCGGGCGCCGCCGAGGCCGCCGATCCGCAGCATCGGCTCGCACTCGTGATCTTCGGTTTGCTCGTAAGCATTCCGCTGATCGTGTGGGGCAGCACGCTTGTGTTGAAGCTGATCGATAAATTCCCGATCGTGATCGCGCTTGGCGCCGGGTTGCTCGGGTGGATCGCGGGCGGGTTGATCATTGGCGATCCGTTTATTGACCGCTGGCCCGCGCTGAACGTGCCGAGCGCAGAGTACGCCGCGCACATTGCGGGAGCTGTGCTGGTGCTGGCGGTTGGCTGGCTCTTCCGCAAGCGCGGGCAGGCCGCGCAATCCAACGCCGCACACTGATTTTGCCGTGAAGCGGTGGCCGTTTGGCTGACTGTCAGGGCCTTGCCGGGCTCAATAAGATCGAAGCGTCTGGATTGCATCACGCAGCCAGACGCTTCGTCCTTTTGGGAGTTCAGCAATGACAGTAGCGGTGTGCGGGTTCAAGAGCATCAGGGAAGGCCAGTCGTGGTTTCGGCGGCTATTGGCGCGGGATAAAAAGAAGCGCTTGGGGCTGGGTTTTACGCTGATCGAGTTGATGATCGTGTTGGCAATTGTGGGCGTGGTCGCGGCGTATGCGATTCCGGCGTATCAGGATTATCTGGCGCGCAGCCGGGTGGGAGAGGGGTTGTCGCTCGCGTCTTCAGCGCGGTTGGCCGTGGCTGAAAATGCCGCGAGCGGATCTGATCTGGGCGGCGGATATTCCACGCCGCCAGGCACGCGTAACGTGGAATCCATTCACGTGGATGAAGACAACGGCCAGATCACCATTGCATATTCCACGCGTGTAGCGCCCGCCGGATCGAACACAATCGTTCTGGTGCCGTCCACGCCCGATAACGCCGAAGCGCCGACCGCGCGAACGGCTTTGACGAAGGGTTCGGTCCAGGCGGGATCTATAACCTGGGAATGCTTCGCCGCGACGAAATCATCGTCGTCGTTGCCAGCGCCGGGTGCAGGCCCGTTGCCATCCGAAGCAGCGACGTTGGCGCCGAATCTTGCACCGCCAGAATGCCGCGCTTAAGTTCCACGCCGGTTAGATCGTGCTGAAAAGGCTGACCGCATGAAACCGTAATCGCTGATTCGATATTTGAAAGCGAGCACGCGGATTGTGTTCAGCTTCTCTGTTTTGCCGAAAGCGCCACGGATTTCTAACGATCGACTGCGATTTCGGCGCATTTCATGCCGGGCGCCGCACAGCATGAGTAATTTTTTGTATAGTGCGCCGGTTGCCGACGTTCCCGACCCCTCATGCCTTCAAATATCGCGCGCTACCTTACTCTTTCCGTCCTCTGTCTGGCGCTGACGATTCCATTTGCAGTCGTCAACCATACGTATCCCATTCCGACCTTCTACGCCGAATACAGCGCGTTCGGGTTGTTTCTTGCGCTCGGTGCCGGAATGGCGCTGGTCGTGCGCTTGTCCGAGCCGCGTGTGGCATTCGCGACGCCACTCATCGCGTTGATGCCGCTCGTGCTCGGGCTTTTGCTTGTGGCGCAGACAGTTGTACTTCCGGTCGCGCAGCCCTCCATGAACTGGCTCGGCGGCGGTTATCTGCTGGCGTCGTTTATTGCCGTGCATACCGGATATGGCTTCGTGCGCGCCGGAATGGCCGAGAAAGCGTTGCGCTGGGGCGCATCGGCGTTGATCGTGGGCGGCCTGTTCGCCGTGTTCTGCCAGGTCGTGCAACTCTTTCATATGGAAGCGAAGTTTTCGCCGTTCGTGGTCGCCTACAACGTGAGCGTCGAGCGCCGGCCGTTCGGCAACATGGCGCAGGCGAATCACCTTGCTACGTACATCGCGTTCGCGACCGCGGGGGCGCTTTATCTGGTACAGACGCGGCGCTTGCCCGTGGTCGTATGGTTCGCGCTCTCCGCGATATTTTCTGCGGGGCTTGCTCTGACGGTATCGCGTGGTCCGTGGTTGCAGATGGGCGTGATCGTGGTCGCCGGTTTATGGATGGCCTTGATCCAGGGCCGCCCGAGCGCCGCCGACGATCCCGACGCGCCCGCGAGCGATGCTGCCAAACATAAGGCGCGCGCATGGCTGGTTCCCTTCGTGCTGCTGGTGCTGTTCTTCGCGGTGAACGCCGCGATCCGATGGGCGAACGTGCGCTATCAGCTTGAACTGGGACAGTCGGCGGCGGAGCGCATGCAGGACGCCAACCAGATCGCGCCGCGGCTCGCGCTGTGGAAATACGGCTGGACCATGTTTCTGACGCATCCGTTGCTGGGTGTGGGCTGGGGCGAATTTCCGCTGCATCAGTTCGAGTTTGTGCGTGAACTCGGCGGTGTGGAGATCGCGAATAATTCGCACGATATCTTCATTGATCTGCTCGCCAAAACCGGTTTGCTTGGGTTGGCGATCGTGTTGTTCGGCGTGATTGGCTGGCTCGTGCGTGTGCTGCGCGCGCCGCATACGCCTGCGCGGATTTTTGCGCTCGCGTTGCTCGGTGTTCTGACAATGCACGCGCTTGTCGAATACCCGCAGCAGTACATGTTTTATCTGATGCCCGCCATGCTGATTTTTGGCTTGCTCGAAACGCGGCCTTTGCGACTGGTTTCGCGCTCGTTTTCGTTCGGGCTTTATGCTGTGCTGGTTGTCCTCGGCCTGCTTTCGCTTTATCCGGTGCTTCGCGATTACAACCGCGCGGAAGTGCTGTATTACGGTGCGCGGCCCGCAGAGCAGTACGCGGCGGATCCATCGTTCCTGTTTCGAGCGTGGGGCGAATATGGTGCGGCTACGTTGCTGCCCATGAACGGCCAGGATCTTGCCAGCAAGCTCGACAGGCATCGTCAGGCGATCGCGCTGTTGCCGGGAGAAACCGTCTTGCGTCGATACGCCGTGCTGCAGGCGCTGGCCGGTCAGAATCAGGACGCGCTCGATACCGTGGCGCGGCTGAAGATTTTCGCGACCGAGCTGCACGACTGGCCGACACAACTGGAGTTGGTGTTCAAGTCGCTCGATGAGCAGGGCAAGCCGGTCGCGGCGTTCAAGGCGGAACTGGTGAAGCTGTATGGCGTGCCGGCGGCATCGGAGACGGATGAAAGCGATGACGATGACGATGAGTGACGCTCGCGCGTCTTGATCCCGACGTTACCGCGTGGAGAAAACTAAAGGCCGTTCCAGCGCAAGCTGGAACGGCCTTGGTCTTTCCGAACCGAAATCAACGAGGAAGGTGCTATTCCTTCGCCACCCAATCCCCCGACTTCCCCCCATGCTTTTCCAAGACCTTCACATTAGTGATCGTCATCCCCCGATCCACCGCCTTGCACATGTCATAAACCGTCAGCAGCCCGACCTGCACGGCCATCAGTGCTTCCATCTCCACGCCGGTCCGCCCGACCGTTTCAACGCGCACTTCGCAATGCACGCCGGGCAGTGTTTCATCGATGGAAAAATCCACCGCCACGCGCGTGAGCGCCAGCGGATGGCATAGCGGGATCAGATCCGACGTGCGCTTTGCACCCTGGATCGCCGCAATCCGTGCAACGCCGAGCACGTCGCCTTTCTTGGCTTTGCCGTCGCGGATCAGCGCGAGTGTGGCGGGCAACATTGCGATGGAGCCGCGCGCAACCGCAATCCGCCGCGTTTCGCTTTTGTCGCCGACATCGACCATGTGCGCTTCGCCAGAAGCATCGAAATGTGTAAGTCCGGACATGAATTCTCCTTGCATCGGCGCTCATGATACCAGCGGCGTGCGGGTGGTCCACGCGCGCTCACGCTGCTACGATAAGCCTTTCCGGCCGATGCCTCCGGCCATCCGTATAGCAAAGCTTGCCATGCGTCCAAACCGCCTGATCACAGTCGTGTTGTGCCTGACCGTGGGCCTGCCTCACGGCGCTTTCGCACAAACATCGGCACAAATACCGGCGCAAACACAGGCACAAACCGCAGCGGCTTCCAGCGATTCGCTCACCACACCGAGCGCAACCATCGACGCCAACGTCTTCGGCCTCTATGGCGGCGCGGCCGCGCGCTTCGCCAATCGGCCGGGTGAGAAAGCGAGTCTCCAGGCGTCGATGAACGCGCTCCAACTCCCCGATCTCGGCGATGGCTCCGGCGGCGCGCTCACGCCACAAGCCGAACGCCGTCTCGGTGAGCGTCTGATGCGCGATCTACGGCGCGATCCGGATTATCTCGATGACTGGCTCATTCGCGATTACCTGAATTCGATCGCCGCGCGTTTGTCGGCGGCTGCGGCGACGCAGTACATCGGCGGCTATCTGCCGGACTTCGATCTCTTTCCCGTGCGCGATCCGCAGATCAACGCGTTCTCCATGCCCGGCGGTTTTATCGGCGTGAACACGGGGCTGATCGCGACGACCCAGACAGAGTCGGAACTGGCGTCGGTGGTCGGGCACGAGATGGGACACGTGCTGCAGCGGCACATCGCGCGGATGATCGGTTCCAGCGAACGCAGCGGCTACGCGGCGATCGCGGCGATGTTGTTCGGCGTGCTCGCGGGCGTGGTGGCGCACAGCGGCGACCTGGGAATGGGAATCGCGATGGGCGGCCAGGCGTTCGCGCTCGATAACCAGCTGCGCTTTTCACGTTCGGCGGAACACGAAGCGGATCGCGTCGGCTTCCAGATGCTGAGCGCGGCGGGCTACGATCCCTACGCAATGGTCTCGTTTTTCGCCCGGCTCGACCGCACCGCGATGGGCGACAACGGCGTGCCGCCGTATCTGCGCACGCATCCGCTGACGGGCGAGCGCATGGCCGATATGGAGGATCGCGCGCGCCGGGTGGCCTACCGGCAGCCGCAGCAGGATCCGGAATACGGTTTCGTGCGAGCGCGCGCACGCGTGCTGCAGGTCAATTCAACGAGCGAATATCGCGATGTCGCGAGCCGGTTGCGCGCTGAAATCGAGGATCAGACGGCGCTGAACGTGGCCGCGAACTGGTACGGGATCGCGCTCGCGCAGACGCTTCAGCGCGACTACGATGCCGCGAACACATCGCTGGCCGAAACTCGGAAAGTGTTCGACGCGGAATCGGCGCAGGAGGATCGTCTCGTGTCCGGGGAACAGAAGGCGCCGGCTGCCACCAGCAACAATGACAGCGCCATCCCGCCGCCGCTATCAATCGATGTCGCTTCGCCCGCGAGCGCGGCGCTGGCGTCGCTGAATGCCGTGTCGAAATCTCCTGCCAACGTCGTGAACCTGGGCACGGTCGCGGCGAAGCGTCCGCAAGTTCGCAGTTCGCCAAGCCTCGATGTCCTCGCCGCCGATATCGCGCGCCTCGCCGGTCACGACAACGAAGCCATCCATCTCGCCGATATCGCCCAGGCGCGTTGGCCGGCATCGCACGCGGCTATCGAAGCGCATTTGCAGGCGTTGTTATCGGCGCGCCGTTTTGCCGAAGCGCAGGCGCTGGCTCGCCGCGAGACGCGCGATGACCCCAATCAGCCCGACTGGTGGCGATACCTGGCGCAAGCGAGCGCGGGCGCGAACGACCCGATGCAGCAGCATCGCGCGATGGCGGAAAAGCTCGCGCTGGATGGCGCGTGGCCTTCGGCGATCCGGCAGTTGCAGGCCGCGCGCGATCTGAAGAACGCGGGTTTCTACGATTTATCGACGATATCCGCGCGGCTGCGCGACTTCGAGACGCGCTACAAGGAAGAGCGCGAGATGGAAAAGGACGACAGCTAGGCCGCCGCTTTCGCCGCCGGACTGGTGACGAAGCCGAAGCGTCCTGCCACGTCTTTGCGCGAGATGGGCTGCAAAGGCAAATCCACGCTCGGCGCGAAGTGGAAAACGCCACTGTCTTCACTGAATTCCGCGTGCGATGCAAACAGATCGAGGTCATGATCGTGCAAGGCGGCAACACGCGTCGAATCCGAGAAAAGCACATTTCCCTGATCGTCCAGCCACGCTTCGGACGGCTCGAACGCGCCACCCGCGTGATCGGTCAGCTTGAGAGCGCCGTCTGTTGCGGCCAGCCGCACGATCCATGGCGTATAACCCAGTTCCACATACACGCGCTGCGGACCGTTCTGGAAGAACCACTGACCGGTTTCATCGGCGGCGTAATTGCGGTTGATAAAGCCCAGAAGCGCGTCGTGGCGGATGATATCGCCGGGCAAACGGGCTGCTTGCGTGGCGTCGTCGCGCATGCGCCACTGGCCGCGCCGGTCGAGCAGCAGCCAGCCGGTGCAATGCGGGACATTCGGCCATTTGGCCAGCGCCTGCTTGACGATCTCATCCATGCGTGGAATCCGTGTTGGCCGAAGCCGCCGCGACTTGCCGGACATGCGTCTGCAAGTAGCCGAAAACCCGCTGCGACAACCAGTCGATACGTCCCGGAAACGGCCCGGTCATGAATCCGACGTGGCCGCCGTGCGCGGGCTGGTCGAGTGTGACAGCGGCGGATACTTCCGTCACCGATGGCAGCACGCGTCCGGGCAAGAACGGATCGTTGCGCGCGTTCAGCACGAGCGTGGGCGCCGCGATGCGCGGCAAAAACGGCCGCGTGGTGGCGCGGGTCCAATAGTCGTCGGTATCGCGGAAACCGTGGACGGGCGCGGTGACGGCGTTGTCGAATGCATGCATGGTGCGGGCGGCCAGCATGGCGTCGCGGTCGAAGAGGCCGGGGTACTGATCGAGTTTTGCGAGCGCCTTGCTCTTGAGCGTCTTGAGGAAACTGCGGGTGTAGACCATGCCGAATCCCTGCGATATCGCGTGGCCGCCGGCGTGGACGTCGAGCGGCGCGGAGATCGCGGCGGCGGCATCGAGAATGGCGCTCGCGTCCTGTTCCTGCTCGCAAAGCCATCGTAACAACACGTTGCCGCCCAGCGAAACACCCGCCGCGACCACCGGCCCTTTGTGCTGCGCCTTCAGCCGGCGCAGGATCCAGTCGACTTCGGCGCTGTCGGCGAGATGGTAGAAGCGCGGCAGGAGATTCATTGAACCGCTGCAGCTTCGAAAATGCGGCACGACGCCAAGCCAGCCGCGCGCCTGGGCTTCGGCCATCAATACGCGCGCGTAGTGGGAATCCGAACTGCCTTCGAGTCCGTGGAAGAGGACAAAAAGCGGCGCCTGGGGCTGTGATTGCGCGGTATCGGCGGCGTTGCTACCGGCCTTGTCGAGCCAGTCAAGATCGATGAAATCGCCATCCGGCGTGGTCCATCGTTCCCTTCTGTATTCCACCATTGGCCGGCGCGCGAACAACGCGGGCACGATGGTCTGCGCGTGAGCGGTCGGCAGCCATCGCGGCGCCTGGTACAGCAGGTCGACCAACGGATCGACAATCGCATCCACAGCCGAGGGCGTTGAGGGCGCATCACCGTCCGATGCCGTCGCGCGGGCCGGGCCGGGAGCAATGAGGTGAGATGAATCGCGTTTCATGGCGCGCTATAGAACGAGATCGAACTTGAATACCAGCTTGGCCGGAGGTGTAGGCAAGCCCATGAACACCTTCCGGCGAGCATTCCTCAAACCATTCATGGACTTCTCCGCGTTCCAGCGCAACGCGCTGTGAAGGCCGTTTCAATGCAGCGGACCCTGCCCATGACGCATTTTGGCGGCAACCTGACCGGCGGCTTCGTCTGGCATCGCACTCGCGTGGATATGCGCTATGCGCCATTCCCCACGTTCATGAACCATTACATAGGTGCTGAAAACCATCACCGGCGTGCTGCCCGGTTCGGCGGACTGATGTGCTTCCGCGATCGCGTAGACCACGGTGCCAAGGCTGTCGTAGACGCGGATATCGAGCGGCTCCACGGTCACCGGCTGGAGTTCGAGTTGCGCGGCAAGACCTGCGCGAATGCTGTCGAGGCCGCTCAGGTGCGAGCCGTCCGAACAGATGAACGTGGCGAATTCCTCGTCGATCCAGAGCGCCATCACGCTGTCGATATTGCCCTCCGAAACGGCCTGGTAGTAGGCGTTGAGGGTATCGGCGGCAGCTTCGAAGAGGCGGGCAAAACGTGGCATGGCTAGTGGGTCTCTAACGTTCGATGCACGGCGCCCAGTGTTTTGCGGACAAAAGACGCCACGGTTCGGTCAAGTTTCAAAAGCATGCCCCCGCTCGGGTGGCATTGGCGTGTCGGCGCTCGCATGAGGACGGCAACGTGCGCGGCCGATCAATGCAGGCCGTCATGCGTCCCGGCGCTGTGGCTCGATCAGGCGACTTTGACGAAGTTATGTGAAGCGGGCTTTAAAGCGGGCTTCATGCGGCACCAAGCACGCCGCATCAGCCACGCTGCGTCATCAACATGCCGCGCAGATCGCCGAAAACCTGGTCCGCGCCGAGTTCGCGCAGGCAGTTCAGATGACCCAGCGGACACTCGCGGGCAAAGCACGGACTGCATTCGAGGTGCAACCATTGTACCTTTGCGAGGTCGGAGAGGGGCGGCGTGTGGCGCGGGTCGGTCGAGCCGAACACCGCGACCAGCGGGCGGCGCAACGCGGCGGCGACGTGCATCAGGCCGGAATCGTTGGTGACCACGGCGCTTGCACGCGAAATCAGCGCGCACGCTTCGCCCAGCGATGTCTGGCCGCACAGGTTGCGCACGTTCGGCGCGCGGTCGGCGATTGCCTGCGCGATTGGCGCATCTTTCGGCGAGCCGAGCGCCACAATGCGGGCATACGGAAACGACTGCGCGATGAATTGCGCAAGCGATGCAAAATGCTCCGGCGGCCAGCGTTTGGCCGGACCAAACTCCGCGCCGGGACAAAATACAACGAGCGGCGCGCGGGTATCGAGATTGAAGCGCGTGGAGACACGCGCGGCTTCGTTCAGGTCGAGATCGAGACGAGGCACGGGCATGGAAACGGTCGCGTTTTCCTGCAGCCACGGCAGCTTCGCGCCCGGTGCGTAGGCGAGAGCGGCGTACTGGTTGACCATCGGTGGGCGCTGGTCTTTTTGCGGATTCGCATGCCGCACGTTGAGCAGGCCGTATCGGCTTTCGCCCTTGTAGCCCACGCGCAGGTTGATGCCGGCCATCCACGGAATCAGCGCCGACTTGAACGAATTCGGCAGCACATAGGCGGCGTCGTAGCCAACGTCGCGCAGGTCGCTCGCGAGTTGCCACCGGCGCAGCATTTGCAGCTTGCCGTGAGCGAGATCGGTGGCGTAGACATCGTGGATCTCGGGCATGCGCTCCAGCACCGGCGCGACCCAGGCGGGCGCGACGGCGTCGATCACAATGCGCGGATGCAGTTTCTTGAGCAGCGAAAACAGCGGCTGCGCCATCAATGCGTCACCAATCCAGTTCGGGGCGATAACCAACGCGCGACGCATCTATTTAGATTCCAATCTCGAAAATGACGCAGCCTAAGCCGTTAAGCGTTTGCTGGCCGGTACAAATGGGGTGGTTGGCGCCTGGTGCGATGCGCGCCGGACGTCGAGGTAGGCTGTCATGTCCGGGAAAGCCGCCGGACATGACAGCGCGTATGTGCGTGATAAACGATACAGCGTGTCGCCGCCGCGGGTTACTTGTTCCCAGGCCGCCTGCTGAATCTTCGGCCCGCGGCGAGCAAGAGCCGCGTGGTCAGTGACCCTTGATCGTTTCGCCGTCTTTCAGCTTGTAGCGCGTGCCGCAATACGGGCAACGTGCTTCGCCGTGCGAGATATCGAGAAACACGCGCGGGTGCGTGCTCCAGCGCGGCATGTTGGGATTCGGGCAGAACGCCGGCACGTCTTTCGCCGACAACTGCACCAGCGGCATTTCCTTCAGTTCGCTCTTCAGTTCACTCATCAGGAATCTCGTTCGGGTTCGTTTCTACGTTCTATTCTGGGGACGCGGCGAACCGCTTTTACCGCTGGTTCGCCGCCGCACATCATGCGTGATATTTACTTGACCGCCGACAGCCAGTCCGCGTACTTCTCGTTCTTGCCGCTCACGATATCGAAGAAAGCGCTTTGCAGTTTCTCCGTGACCGGCCCGCGCTTGCCTTCGCCGATAGTGCGATTGTCCAGTTCCCGGATTGGCGTGACTTCGGCGGCCGTGCCGGTGAAGAAGGCTTCGTCGCAGGTATAAACCTCGTCGCGGGTGATGCGCTTTTCGATCACCGGAATGCCGAAGTCGCGTGCGAGCGTGATGACCGTGTCGCGCGTGATGCCGTCAAGGCACGACGCCAGATCCGGCGTATAGAGCTTGCCGTTGTTCACCAGGAAGAAGTTTTCGCCGGAGCCTTCGGAGACGTAGCCGTCCACGTCGAGCAGCAGCGCTTCGTCGTAGCCGTCCGTGATGGCTTCCTGATTCGCGAGGATCGAGTTCACGTACCAGCCGGACGCCTTCGCGCGAACCATGGACACGTTCACATGATGACGCGTGAACGATGACGTTTTCACGCGGATGCCCTTCGCAATGCCGTCGTCGCCAAGATAGGCGCCCCACGGCCATGCGGCGATCGCGACGTGAATGGTGTTGCCCTTCGCCGATACCCCGAGCTTCTCCGATCCCACCCAGATGATCGGGCGGATATAGCAGGATTCGAGTTTGTTCACGCCGACCACTTCGAGCTGCGCGGCTTCGAGCGTAACGTGGTCGAACGGGACTTCCATCTGGAAGATCTTGGCGGAATTCAGCAGGCGCCTGGTGTGATCCTTGAGGCGGAAGATCGACGTGCCGTTGCTGGTCTTGTAGGCACGCACGCCCTCGAAAACGCCCATGCCGTAGTGCAGCGTGTGGGTCAGCACATGGATGTTGGCGTCGCGCCAGTCGATCAGCTTGCCATCCATCCAGATCTTGCCGTCGCGGTCGGCCATTGACATACATTTCTCCTGGCGAGTGTTGTGCACGTGTTTGAATGGGTCGCCAGCGCGGTTCCACGAGTGCACGGGAAGCCGGATTTCGATGCAAAACCGGCACGCGGCCAGACGACCAAAGACCGTTATTTTAGCGTCTTTTCGATTAAAAAATGGGCGCTCTCGGCCATTTGGCGCCTTTCACGACGCTATAATTCGCCTTTCGCCATCACGCGATGCGCTCCGGCTGCGCTTCCGGCCGCCGCTCAGGGCGCGGAAAACGCCGTAATGGAAGCGAACCGGCTTGATTTCCGGCGGAATTCAGGCTTTATCGCGGTCCGATCCGTCAGCCGTCGCGCACTCAACCCGCACTCACCTCATGTTCGACCGGCTGTCAGACCTCAATCGACGCGCCTTCATAGACGGCGTCAAAACGCTTTCTCCCGCCGTCCCGGCAACGTTCTCGTGGGGTCTCGTCACCGGTATCGCAATGGCGAAGTCGGTGCTCACCGTGCCGCAGGCGCTCGGCATGTCGCTCGCGGCTTACGCCGGTTCGTCGCAACTTGCTGTGTTGCCGCTCTTCGCCGCAAAGCTGCCGCTCTGGACCATCCTCCTGACCGCCGCCATGGTCAACTTGCGTTTCGTGATTTTCAGCGCGGGCCTCGCGCCGCATTTCGGCTATCTGCCGCTGCGACGCCGCCTCGTGCTCGGCTATTTCAATGGCGACATCATCTATTTGATGTTCTCGAAGCGCAATTTCCCGGTCGGCTATCAGCCTGGCAAGGAGGCGTTCTTCTGGGGCATGGCGGCGACGAGCTGGTCGTCGTGGCAAGTGTCGTCAATCGCGGGAATCCTGCTTGCCAGCCTTTTCCCCGATAACTGGGGTCTCGAACTCGCCGGCACGCTCGCGCTGATTCCGCTCATTGTTTCGGCAATCGCCACGCGCTCCACGCTTGCCGCCGTGGGCGTGGCAAGCGTGATTGCGCTGATTACGCTGGATTTGCCTTATCGGCTGTCGTTGCCTTTGGCGGTCGTCTCGGCCTTGCTGGCCGGAACGTTCGCGGATCTGATGGCGGAGAAGATGGGCGCACGCGCCACGACAAAAGCAGTAACAGGAAGCTTGCCGCCTGAAAACCCGATCACCAGGGTGCCGCCGCGCGCCGCACTCGATGGCTCCAAAAAATCCCGGAGCATCCGATGACCACCGCTCAGGTATGGCTCGCCATTGCGGGCATGGCGCTGATCACTGGCTTCACGCGCGCGCTTTTCCTGATCGGCGGGGAACGCATGATCCTGCCCGAACGCGTGCAGCGTGCATTGCGCTACGCGCCTGCTGCGGCGCTCGTCTCGGTCGTCGTGCCTGACTTGCTTTCCACACCGAACGGACTTTCCATCGCGTTTTCGAACCATGCGCTGTACGCGTCGCTGTGCGGCCTCGCGTGGTTTTTGTGGCGGCGGAGCATGCTCGGGACAATCGTCGTGGGCATGGTCGTGTTTACCGCGTTGCGCTTGTTCGCCTGACCATAAGCAGTACATCGAGAATCGACTCATTGCGATGGTGCGTCGCAGCATGATTTTCTCGGGGCATTGTCGGCTATCCCGAATCCCGGGGATTTGCGTTGGCGGCGTTGGCGGCCGGTGGGTATCGGTTAAAATGGCCTTCTTGCTGTCGTATCCAATGAGGTCGAACGTGTATTCGGCAGTCACCGCTCAAGAGCTTCACCCGCTTCGTTCTCCGTTGCCACGCTTCGCCGTTTCGACGCATCCGTCGCCGGCGCAAGCGGCCGCGCGATTCGCTTCATGTCCCGCACCCGGCTTGCTTGAGCCGTTCGAACGCGAGCACGCCGCGTCAGCTTCAATTTCCCCGTAGCATTCCTCGCGAGCAGCAAGTCCTTGATGCTGGCTTGCAAAGTCAATCGCCCGAACCGCTTTCCCTTCACCCGCTTACGCGCTGACTCCCATGACGAAAGTACTGCGTTTCACCGATTTGATCGCCGAAGGCAAAGTGTCCGGCAAACGTGTTTTCATCCGTGCCGATCTCAACGTGCCGCAAGACGACCAGGGCAACATCACCGAAGACACGCGCGTGCGCGCATCGGTCCCGGCCATACAGAAGGCGCTCGCAGCGGGAGCGGCCGTGATGGTCACCTCGCATCTCGGCCGGCCAACGGAAGGCCAGTTCAAGCCCGAGGACTCGCTCGCGCCGGTTGCCGCGCGTCTTGGCGAACTGCTCGGCCGCGAAGTGCCGCTGGTCGCCGATTGGGTCGACGGCGTGCAGGTCCAGCCAGGCCAGGTCGTGCTGCTCGAGAACTGCCGCTGCAACAAGGGTGAGAAGAAGAACGACGACGCGTTGTCACAGAAGCTCGCCAAACTCTGCGATATCTACGTGAACGACGCGTTTGGCACGGCGCATCGGGCGGAGGCGACCACGCACGGCATCGCGAAATATGCGCCCGTGGCGTGCGCCGGTCCGCTGCTCGCGGCTGAACTCGATGCACTGGGCAAGGCGCTCGGCGAGCCGAAGCGTCCGCTGGTCGCAATCGTTGCGGGATCGAAGGTCTCCACGAAACTCACCATCCTCAAGTCGCTGGCCGAGAAAGTGGACCAGTTGATCGTGGGCGGCGGGATTGCAAACACCTTCATGCTGGCTTCCGGCTTGAAGATCGGCAAGTCGCTGGCGGAAAAGGATCTCGTCGATGAAGCCAAGACCATCATCAGCGAAGCGCGGGCACGCGGGGCATCGGTGCCAATTCCGAGCGACGTTGTGACCGCGAAGGAATTTGCCGCGACCGCGAAGGCGGAAACGAAGGCCGTCGATCAGGTTCAGGACGACGACCTGATCCTCGATATTGGCCCGGACACCGCCAAGGCCCTTGCCGCGCAACTGGAAAAAGCCGGCACGATCGTGTGGAACGGTCCGGTCGGCGTATTCGAATTCGATCAGTTCGGCAACGGCACGAAGACATTGGCGGACGCCATCGCCAACTCGTCGGCGTTCTCGATTGCGGGCGGCGGCGATACGCTCGCCGCCATCCAGAAGTACGGCATCCACGACAAGATTTCCTATATCTCGACGGGCGGCGGCGCGTTCCTGGAATTCCTGGAAGGCAAGACGTTGCCGGCGGTGGAAGTCCTCGAATCGCGGGCTTGATCCAATGACAAAAGCCACGTCGGAGTCGGATAGCGAGCGTTCTGTTTTGGCCGTGGAAGAACTGGCGGAGAAGATGGTGGAAGACGTGGAGGGCAGTGTGGGCGAGGCGGCCCGCCATGCCCGCGCGGCTGAAGCGCTGTCTTCCCCGTCCGCGGAGGACGAGTCCGGCGCGGACGCGCCCAGGCCGAAGCGTACGGCCCGCGCGCCGGCCCGGCGTGGCGGCAAGTTGAAGAAGGAAACGGCGGTCATGATTGGCGGCGCGAGTGCGGCGTCGCTGATTCCGGGCCCCGGGCAGTTATCGAATAGCTATCAAAAAGCGACGCCGGCACGATCCGGCGCGCGTTCGCAGGCGGAGACATTTGTATCCCCGTCGGCACACCGTACTCGCAGCGCTGTTTCAGGCGATACCACCCAGACGAGGAATTCCATGCATCGCGCTACAAAGATTGTCGCCACCATTGGCCCGGCTTCCAGTTCCCCCGAGATCCTGTTGCAGATGATCCAGGCCGGGCTCGACGTGGTCCGTTTCAACTTTTCGCACGGTACTGCCGACGACCATCGCCAGCGTGCGCAATACGTTCGCGACGCAGCGAAGCAATGTGGCCGCGAAGTTGCGCTGATGGCGGACCTGCAAGGCCCGAAGATCCGCGTGGGCAAGTTCGAGAATGGCAAGGTCACGTTGATTGCGGGCAACCCGTTCATTCTCGACGCACGCTGCGAGCTCGGCAACGACGAACGCGTGGGTCTCGACTATCCGGATCTGCCGCGCGATCTGCGTGGCGGCGACGTGCTGTTGCTCAACGACGGCCTGATCGTGCTCGACGTGGTGCGCGTGATTGGCGAAGAGATTCACACGACTGTGAAAGTGGGCGGCGACCTTTCGAACAACAAGGGTATCAACCGGCAGGGCGGCGGTTTGACAGCGCCGGCGTTGACCGAGAAGGACATGGAGGACATCAAGACCGCGATGTCGCTGGGCGCGGATTTTGTGGCGGTATCGTTTCCGAAGAACGCCACGGACATGGAAATGGCGCGGCAACTGGCGAATATTGCGGGCGCGCCTTACGGCATCAAGCCGAAGATGATTGCGAAGATCGAGCGCGCGGAGGCTATTCCGGCGTTGCAGGGGATTCTCGACGCATCCGACGGCATCATGGTTGCCCGTGGCGATCTGGCTGTGGAAGTGGGGAATGCGGCGGTTCCGGCGTTGCAAAAGCGCATGATCCGGATGGCGCGCGAGTCCAACAAGTTTGTGATTACTGCCACGCAGATGATGGAATCGATGATTCACGCGCCGGTGCCCACGCGCGCGGAGGTATCGGATGTGGCGAATGCCGTGCTGGACGGGACGGATGCTGTGATGTTGTCGGCGGAGACGGCCGCGGGGAAATATCCGGTGACGACCATTGAGACGATGGCGGCGATTTGTCTTGAGGCGGAGAAGTCAGAGCAGAGTGAGCTGGACAAGGATTTCCTGGACCGGACGTTCACGCGGATCGATCAATCGATTGCGATGGGCGCGTTGTTCACCGCTTATCACCTGGGTGCGAAGGCGATTGTGGCGCTGACTGAGTCGGGCGCGACGGCGCTCTGGATGTCGCGGCATTGGTCGCATGTGCCGATTTTTGCTTTAACGCCGCGGATTGGTAGTGAGCGCACTATGGCGCTTTATCGGAATGTTACTTCGTTGCACCTGGATACGAACACCGATCGCGATGTTGCGCTTCAGCAGGCGCTGGAAGTGGTTGTTTCCAAAGGGTACGCGGCGCGCGGCGATATGGTGGTCTTGACCGTCGGGGAGCCGATGGGGCAAGCCGGCGGTACCAACGCGATGAAAATTGTCAGGGTGGGAGACCCGTTCTAGGGGCGCTGGCGCTTGGGGTTGGGAGCCTGCTGTTTTTGCTTTCGCGCGGTCCCTGTGCGTTGTTCCTCTTTAGCACTGTTGGCCACTGTCCGTGGCGGGACTTCATTTCTTTTTCCAACGGCGAAAAAGAAACGAAGCAAAGAAAACGCCTTCCAACCGCTAATTCTTAAGTGGACCAAGCGTGCAGTGATATCTGCTTGGGACTTCAAAAGAACCCTCGACGCCATAACCACCAACACCTGAAACCCTCCCCCTCCGAATCCCTACATCCACACGCTTCGCCACCAGCGCTCTCGGGCAAGATCAACCGCCCAAGCGGCGGCGGCCGCCGCCGTCGCCCGTTTTGCGCCGTTGATTGAGAGGCTGGTTGAACTGTTGGTGCTTCGAGTTTTTTGATTTTTTGGGCTTTTGTTATTGCTTATGATGCGAGTGATGGCTGCGCCTGGCTGCCTGGTGGCGAAAAGTGTTCGCTGGTGTGGATTTCCGGATTGATGCCACGAACACTGGTGGCGAAGCGTGTGGATGTAGGGATACGGAGGGGAAGGGTTTCAGGTGTTGGTGGTTATGGCGTCGAGGGTTCTTTTGAAGTCCCAAGCAGATGAAACTGCACGCTTGGTCTCCTTAAGAATTGGCGGTTGGAAGGCGTTTTCTTTGCTTCGTTTCTTTTTCGCCGTTGGAAAAAGAAATGAAGTCCCGCCACGGACAGTGGCTAATAGTGCTAAAGAAATCAGCGAACAGGGAACGTGCGAAGGCATAAAAAGCAGCAACCCGGCATTGACTAAACCCACAAAAATCCAATCCCCAACAAAAACGTAGGCCGCCATGCCAAATGGCACCTCTCCCCGATGAGATTCCCGTAAAAACCTAATCAAAATGCGCCAAACCGTACGCAACCGCGTAAATCACCCTGTAGCCCCGGGCTAAAATATTACAAAACCGGTGCGAGGAAGCAAAAAAAACCAGGCACCGCAGGCAAGAAAAAAGATAAACCAAGACAGAAAAATTCGTTTCATCTTAAGGAGTTAGACAATGCCTCTCGTATCAATGCGACAACTGCTGGATCACGCGGCTGAAAACGGCTACGCGCTCCCGGCGTTCAACGTGAACAACCTTGAGCAGGTCCAGGCCATCATGGCCGCCGCCGACGAAGTCAACGCGCCGGTCATCATGCAAGCCTCGGCGGGTGCGCGGAAATACGCCGGTGAAGCATTCCTGCGCCATCTGATCGAAGCCGCGGTCGAGTCGTATCCGCACATCCCGGTCGTCATGCACCAGGACCACGGCCAGTCGCCCGCAGTCTGCATGGCCGCAATCCGTAGCGGTTTCACCAGCGTGATGATGGACGGCTCCCTCGAAGCCGACGGCAAAAGCGTCGCATCGTACGAGTACAACGTCGACGTGTCCCGCAAAGTGGTCGAAGCGGCGCACTCCATCGGCGTGACAGTGGAAGCCGAACTCGGCGTGCTCGGCTCGCTCGAAACCATGAAGGGCGACAAGGAAGACGGCCACGGCGCCGAAGGCACCATGACCCGCGAGCAACTGCTCACCGACGTCGAACAAGCCGCCGACTTCGTGAAAAAAACCCAGTGCGATGCGCTGGCAATCGCCATCGGCACGTCGCACGGCGCGTACAAATTCACCAAGAAACCGACAGGCGATATCCTCGCCATCGAACGCATCAAGGAAATTCACCAGCGCATTCCGAACACGCACCTGGTCATGCACGGTTCGTCGTCGGTGCCGCAGGATCTGCTGGCCGAGATCCGCGAATTTGGCGGCGACATGAAAGAAACCTATGGCGTGCCGGTCGAGGAAATCCAGGAAGGCATTCGTCACGGCGTGCGCAAGGTGAATATCGATACCGACCTGCGTCTTGCGATCACGGGCGCGATCCGCCGCTATTTCGGCGAAAATCCGTCGAAATTCGATCCGCGCGACTACCTGAAACCCGCACGCGAAGCCGCGAAGAAAATCTGTCTCGAACGCTACGTCCAGTTCGGCTGCGAAGGCCAGGCAAGCAAGATCAAGCCCGTTCCGCTCGACAAGATCGCCGAAAAGTACAAGTCCGGCGAACTGGCCCAGATCGTCAAGTAAGCGCATTTCAAGGCGGTTCGCCCAGAGTAAATTCGAGACAACCGCCGGACGCGTTTACAATGGCGCTGGATCGCGGTCGAGCGCCGGTTTTTCCGGCCGGCGTCGAACGTACAATCGATGAATACCAAGGCTGATCCGCCGCAAGCCGGAACCAGCCGACACAACCCGCCGTTCCCGCAAGCCTCGGGGAACGGCGCGTTGGTTTTTTCGTTTATTTTTTGCTCTTTCTCTGCGTTTCTCTTTTTAGCCAGACGTTGCAGCACTTTTCCGGTAGATGACGATGTCCACCCAACATTCCCCGCTGTACGAATCCACGCTGAAATCGGTGCCCCTGCTCGGGCGCGGCAAGGTCCGCGACAACTACGCCGTCGGCGCCGACAAACTCCTGATCGTGACGACCGACCGTCTTTCGGCGTTCGACGTGATCATGGGCGAGCCGATCCCGAACAAGGGCCGCGTGCTGAATCAAATGGCCGATTTCTGGTTCGGGAAGCTTTCGCACATCGTGCCGAATCACAATACGGGCATCGATCCGGCAACCGTCGTGTCCGCCGAGGAAGCCGATCAGGTCGCAGGCCGCGCCGTGGTAGTGAAGCGCCTTGAGCCGATTCTGGTGGAAGCCGTGGTGCGCGGCTATCTGGCTGGCAGCGGCTGGAAAGACTATCAGGCGACGGGTTCGGTGTGCGGCGTGGCATTACCGCCCGGCCTGCAAAACGCCGAACAGCTGCCCGAGCCGATTTTCACGCCGGCCGCAAAGGCCGAAATGGGTCATCACGACGAAAACATCACCTACGATGAAATGGAACGCCGTATCGGCACTGAATTGTCGGCGACCATCCGCGATATTTCCATCAAGCTGTACAAGGAAGCGGCCGAGTACGCGGCGACGCGCGGGATCATCATCGCGGATACGAAGTTCGAATTCGGGCTCGACAACCGCGGCGAACTGTTCCTGATGGACGAAGTGCTGACGGCGGATTCGTCGCGATTCTGGCCGGCGGACGGCTACAAGGTGGGCACGAACCCGCCATCGTTCGATAAACAATTCGTGCGCGACTGGCTCGAAACGCAATCGTGGGGCAAGACGCCGCCGGCGCCGAAGCTGCCGGACGACGTAATCGCGAAGACGGCGGAGAAGTACGAAGAGGCGTTGCAGCGCCTGACCGGGCAGTCGCTCGCGTAATGCGGCGCGCAATGAAGCGAAGACCAGAACCAAACCACCCCACAGGAATGCAGCACGATGAGCGAAGTCCAGGCCCACACGCATGACGCACCGTTGATCGGCGTGTTGATGGGTTCCAGTTCCGACTGGGACGTGATGAAAAACGCCGTCGCGATCCTGCAGGACTTCGGCGTGCCGTACGAGGCGAGGGTGGTCTCCGCGCACCGCATGCCCGACGAAATGTTCGCTTACGCCGAAAGCGCGCGCTCGCGCGGACTGGCCGCGATCATCGCGGGGGCGGGCGGCGCGGCGCATCTGCCGGGCATGCTCGCCGCCAAGACCACGGTACCGGTGCTGGGCGTGCCGGTATCGAGCAAATACCTGAAGGGCGTCGATTCATTGCATTCGATCGTGCAGATGCCCAAGGGCGTGCCGGTCGCGACGTTTGCCATCGGCGAGGCGGGCGCGGCGAATGCGGCGCTGTTCGCGGTATCCATGCTCGCCGTGACCCAAAGCGCCTACGCCGACAAGCTCGCCGCTTTCCGCGCCCGTCAGAACGACGCCGCGCACGCAATGGTCCTCCCGCCGCTTTAGACGCTTTGGAAAGCGACGAGCGCCAGCGCCAACGAAACACTCCCGGCCGCGACCGGCTGACCGACCTCACACGATGAACGCACACACTCAACCCAGTTCTCCCATCCAGCCGGGCGCGTGGCTCGGCATGGTCGGCGGCGGCCAGCTTGGCCGCATGTTCTGTTTCGCCGCGCAATCCATGGGCTATCGCGTGGCGGTGCTCGATCCGGACGAAACCAGTCCGGCCGGTTCCGTCGCCGATAAACACATCCGCGCCGCCTACGACGACGAAACCGCGCTCACCGAACTCGCGCGCCTGTGCGCGGCGGTATCGACGGAATTCGAGAACGTGCCGTCCGCCAGCCTCGATTTCCTCGCGAAGACGACGTTCGTCAGCCCGGCCGGCCGGTGCGTCGCGATCGCGCAGGATCGCGTGGCGGAAAAGCGCTTTATCGCGAGCGCGGGCGTGCCGGTCGCGCCGCACGTGGTGATCGAATCGCCGCAGGCGCTGGCCGCCTTGAGCGATGACGAAATCGACGCCGTGTTGCCCGGGATCCTGAAAACGGCGCGGCTCGGTTACGACGGCAAGGGCCAGACGAGCGTGCGCAACGCCGACGAAGTCCGCACCGCGTATGGTTCGCTTTCCGGCGTGCCGTGCGTGCTCGAAAAACGCATGCCGCTGAAATTCGAAGTATCCGTGCTGATTGCGCGGTCTGGCGACGGCAAATCGGCGGTTTTCCCGCTCGCGCAGAATCAGCATGTCGGCGGCATTCTGGCGAAAACGGTCGTGCCCGCGCCGGACGCATCGGCGGCGCTCGTTGCGCAGGCGCAGGACGCGGCGTTGACGATTGCGGCGAAATTGGATTACGTGGGCGTATTGTGCGTGGAGTTTTTCATCCTCGAAGACGGATCGCTGATTGCCAACGAAATGGCGCCGCGCCCGCACAATTCCGGTCATTACACGGTCGATGCCTGCGCCACCAGCCAGTTCGAGCAGCAAGTGCGCGCAATGACCGGCATGCCGCTTGGCGATACGCGTCAGCATTCGCCCGCGGCCATGCTCAATATTCTCGGCGATGTCTGGTTCGATGGCGCCAAGGCTCACATGCCGCCGTGGCACGAAGTCATCGCGATGCCGGCCGCGCGCCTGCATCTATATGGCAAGGAAGAAGCGCGGCCCGGCCGCAAGATGGGCCACGTGAACTTCACGGCGGCAACGCTGGAAGAAGTGCGCACGGCGGCGCGCGACTGCGCCCGCATGCTGCACATTCAACTGGATTGAGCCAATGAACTTCGAAGCGCCCAGCGTCGAGCAGATCACGGAGGCGGCCGCGTTGCTCGACGCCGGCCAACTGGTCGCGTTTCCGACCGAAACGGTCTACGGGCTGGGCGGCGATGCCGGGAATCCCGAGGCCATCGCGCGGATTTATGCGGCGAAAGGGCGGCCGTCGAATCATCCGGTGATCGTGCATCTGGCGCCCGGCAGCGATCCTGCGTTTTGGGTCCAGACGCTTTCCGCCGATGCGCAAAAACTCATCGATGCCTTCTGGCCCGGCCCGCTCACGCTGATCCTGAAGCGCGCGCCGCATGTGCCCGCGGCGGTCAGCGGCGGACAGGATTCGGTCGGGATCCGCTGCCCGTCGCATCCGGTCGCGCAGGCGTTGCTGACCGCGTTCAGCAGTTTGCGTAACGGTCACGGCGGCGTGGCGGGGCCATCGGCGAACCGCTTCGGGCACGTCAGCCCGACCACGGCGCAGCACGTCCGCGACGAATTCGGCGCGAGCATTCATGTGCTCGATGGCGGCCCGGCGAAGGTGGGTATCGAGTCGACGATCCTGGATTTGTCGCGCGGTTTTCCGGCCTTGCTGCGGCCGGGGCACGTGAGTCCGGCTGACATCGCGGACGTGATCGGCACCATGCCTCGTCTGCCCGATGGCGCCGACGCCAGTGCGCCGCGTGCATCGGGAACGCTGAAGGCGCATTACGCGCCGCGCACGCCGCTGCGCTTGCTGCCGTTCGATGCGCTCGAACCGCTGCTCGCCGCCCATCCGCTCAACGCCGATAAAAAGCTGGCGCTGGTCGCGCGGACATCGAGCGCGGGGAAATGGGCGGATGCGCCGAATGTGCATTTCGTCGCCGCGCCCGACGATCCGCAGAGTTACGCGCGCGAGTTGTACGGTTTGCTGCGCAAGCTGGATCGCGCGGACGTGGAGCGTATCTTGATCGAGACGCTGCCGGTATCGGCGCAATGGAGCGCTGTGAACGACAGGCTGGGTCGCGCGGCGGCGGCGTTCGAGGAGGAGGAGAAGTAAACGCACTCCGCGCCACGCCATGAAAAACGCCCGATCTCGAAAGAACCGGGCGTTTTGCTTTTTACCGCGTCGAAGCCAGTTTATTTACCCAACCCCGCTTTTGCGATCTGCTGCTGCACGTAAGTGGAAAACAGCGAATACAGATGCGTGGTCGGGTGCACGGTATCCGCGTACATGTACGTCTGATCCGCGCCGGCCACCGTGTAGGTCTGCGGCGAGCAGAACAGCGAAGTGCCGAACGCCGTCGGATTGGGCTGACCAGCCTTTGTCGCAGCGGCGATCATCGCGGCGAGATTGCAGGCCGTGCCCGTATTCGACACCGTAAAACCGTTCGCCTGATAGTTGGCCTGAACGCCGTCGATCCATGCGTAAGCATCGACGTAAATCACCTTCGACAACAACCCGGACTGTTGCAGCGCGCCTTGCAGCGTGCCGTTGAACAACTGCGTGACTTGCGACAGGGTCACGCCTTTATCGGCGCTGGCGAGCCCCTGCGGCGATCCGCCAATGTCCGGCACATTCGATACCAGCACGTGCGTGGCGCCCGCCTGAACCACGCGGCCAATCACCGTCGCCAGATCGATAGCCGCCTGGCTGATCGCGTCCGTCGCGGCCTTCTGCGCGGCGTTGCCCGCCGCGAGCGCGGCAGCCGGCGCCAGCGTCCCGGCCGCGACCTGCGCCTGGATCCCGGCGGCCGTGGCCTGTGCAACGGTCAGGTTGTAGAAGATGTCGTTGGCGCCGCCGTTCACCAGCACGAGCTGGTTGGCGCTGAACGTTCCATGCGCCGCGATGTACTGGGAGACCTGATCGTTGACGGGAATCGTCGTGGCTTGCGAGAAGTCCGCGTTCGCCGTGCCTGGCGTGGCGTGGCCCACGCCCGGCTGCAACTTCACGCGCGCACCGCCTTGCGCGTACCCCAGGCCGCTTGCGGCCTGCAGCGGCACGCCAAAGCCGCCGGTGTTCGCGGCGGTGAGCGTGTCGCCGTAATACTGCGCGACGTTCTGGGTCCAGACCTGACCAGGGTTCGTAGTGAAGCGGCCGCCGCCAAAATTCGCGGTCGCAACGGGCGCATATGTGCCGACATCGGACAGGCTGTCGCCGAATGACACGACCTGCAGCTTCACGCCGCCCGCCGGCGTGTTGTTATTGTTGTCGTCGCTGCCGCCGCCGCACGCGGCTAATGCCGCGATCGCCGCGCACGCCACTGTGGTCTGGACAGCGCGCAGCCAGTAAGCGGGGCGTGCGGCGGGAATAGTTCGGGCGGGTTTCATCGGCGTCATCTCCTCGTTCCTCGTTTATCTGGTCATGTGGTCTGCATGCCGCTCTTCGAGGTACCTGTCGGCTTGCGTGGCAATAGCTTACCGAATCTTTTGCAAGATTTTGAGATGTTTCCTACGAGGGTTTCCCTGTGCTTGCGGACGGTGCCAGAGTGGGTTCCAGGCCGGTTTTATTCCATCGATCCCGTGCGGCGCGCGCCTTCGTACACCCATTCGAGCAACGCATCGTGGGCGGCGCGCGCCGCTTCCGAACGCGGGTCGTTGATGAAGCTCACCACCACGTAGCTCTCGCCGTTCGCCGCGCCCACGTACCCTGCAATTGCCCGAACATCGCGCAACGTACCCGTCTTGATGTGCGCGTTGCCGAGCGCGCCCGCGTTCGTCAGGCGGTTGCGCATGGTGCCGTCCACGCCGGCAATGGGCAGGGATTCCGTGAAGACCTGCGCGACCGGGCTCGAGTTGGCGGCGGTCAGCAGATCGGCGAGCGACTGCGCGGTGATGTGTTCTTCGCGCGACAGGCCCGAACCGTTATCGAGATAAAGACCGGACATGGGCAATGCGCTTCTATGCAGGAACGCGGTAATTGCCGCCGCCGACTTCTGCGTGGTCGCGGGCGGTTTTCCGGTTGCGGCGCCAATGGTCAGGAACAGATTGCGCGCCATCACGTTGTTGCTGAACTTGTTGATGTCCCGAACGATGTCCGACAGCACCGGGCTGCGATGCGTGCCGACCAGACGTGCGCTGGCAGGCGTGGGACCTTCGCGCGTCACGCCGGCAAAGGTGCCACCCGCCTGTTTCCATAACGCAAGGAAACCGCCCGCGAAGAACGTGGAGTGATCGAGCGCGGCGACGTTGATCGTGCGCGAGCCGCAGCGCAGCGGATAGTCGCCAACAAACGACGCCTGCACGAACCCGCCCGACGTTTGCGCCACGCTCGGCGACGCCGCGGGCAATGTTCCCGCGCACGCGCCGCGCGTTACGCGCAGTTCGTTATCGATCTGAAGCTGTGCCAGTTGCGGCAACACGTCGATGGAAACGCCGCCTTCCGGATTCGGCGTCAATGTGAACGACAGCGACTTGAACGCGTACAGGAGCGGGTCCGGGCCGACGTTGTAGGGCGCGGTTTCATCGGCGTCGAAGGCGGGGAGATCGCGCGTGGATGGATCGAAATAACGTTTGTCCAGCACCAGCGCGCCGTCGATTCCGGCAATGCCGTTGCGGCGGATCTGGTTCACCAGGTCGATCAGCTCTTCCGGCACGAGTTTGGGGTCGCCCGTGCCCTGGATGTAGAGATTGCCGTGGAGGATGCCGTTGGTATCGACTTCGCCGTCGGCGTAGGCGGTCGTTTTCCAGCGATAGTCCGGTCCGAGCAGCGACAAGCCCGTGTAGGTCGTGACGAGCTTCATGGTGGACGCGGGCATCATCGGCTGGTTCGCATTAAGCGCCACGAGCGGCACGCCGGCGCTGCCAATGCGCTCGACCACCACGCTCACGGACGAAAGCGGCACGTGCGCACGCGCGAGCGCCGCCATGACCGTGGGCGGAAGCGGACCCGCCGGGACCGCGACGCGCTGGAAGTTGTTCCTCGCCGCAGCCTTGGCGGCCGCGCGTTTTACGGACGGTTTCCCCGCTTGTCTTGACGTCTGTTTTTGAGACTCGGCGGTCGATCCATTGCCGCTACGGGCTTCGGCGGGAGCGGATATTGAAACACCCAGCGCCGATAAGGCCACGGCAAGCGCCGTAAAAAAACGCCAACGTCTGCCGAAAGAAATGATTGAGTTCTGCGATGGTGCTCTGTGCATGTGTTCGGATCGTGTTCTGCTGCGGTTTTGCGGAGTGCCGGTATTGTAGAGGCGCTCGTGATTACGATTGTTAATTCCGCGGCTTTCGGCGTTATCGCCAACGTGAGCCGCTGAGCCAAGGCGCATCGAAAAACGCCCGTCCGGCTGCATTCATTTTGCTTAAGCCCCGTTTAAGCCCCGCCCAGCCTGTCCCGGCTAGAATGAACGTCCGGGCCGCGAGGTCGCCAAGCTTAGAGCCGCAGAGCGAATCATGCGAATCCTGCTAGTTGAAGACGACAGAATGATTGCCGAGGGCGTGCGCAAGGCGCTACGGAGCGACGGTTTCGCAGTGGACTGGGTGCAGGACGGCGAAGCGGCGCTCACGGCTGTTGGCGGGGAACCTTACGACCTGATGCTGCTCGACCTGGGCCTTCCAAAGCGCGATGGCCTCGACGTCCTCAAAAGCTTGCGCGCCAAAGGCAACGCGCTTCCAGTCCTGATCGTGACAGCCCGCGATTCCATTGCCGACCGGGTCAAGGGCCTGGACGCCGGCGCGGACGACTACCTCGTCAAACCCTTCGATCTCGATGAACTCGGCGCCCGCATGCGCGCGCTGATCCGCCGCCACGCGGGCCGTGGCGACTCGCTTATTCGCCATGGCGCGCTGACGCTCGACCCCGTGGGTCATCAGGTCACGCTTGAGGGCAATGCTGTCGCGCTTTCCGCCCGCGAGTTCGCGCTGCTCGAAGCGCTCATGGCGCGCCCGGGCGCAGTCCTGTCCAAAAGCCAGCTCGAAGAAAAAATCTACGGCTGGGGCGAGGAAATCGGCAGCAATACGGTCGAGGTCTACATTCATTCGCTGCGCAAAAAGCTCGGACCCGATCTCATCCGCAACGTCCGCGGCCTCGGCTATATGGTGTCGAAGGAAGCCTGATGCATTCAATTCGCCGCCAACTGCTGGTGTGGCTGCTGGCGCTGGTTATCGTGGGCGTGGGGTTTGCGGGCTGGCTGATCTACCGGCAGGCGCTCGCCGAAGCCAACGAACTCTTCGACTATCAGCTTGAACAGATCGCGGCGGCGTTGCCATCGGAACCGTTTTCGTCGGTGCTGCAATCCCGCAGCGACAGCGACGAAGGCGTCGTGATCCAGATCTGGAATCGCAACGGCGTACTGATGTACTACTCGCATCCGCGCGTGCCTCTTGCACCGCATGCGGAACTCGGTTTTTCCACCGAAGCCACCGCACGCGGCGAATGGCGTGTATATAGCGCGATTGTCGGGGATAACGTCGTGCAGCTCGCGCAGCCGCTGTCCATCCGCAACCGGCTTGCGGCGGGCGTTGCGTGGCGTACCTTGTGGCCGCTCGTGCTGCTGCTGCCGCTGCTTGGCATGGCGATATGGATTATCGTCGGGCGTGGTTTGATGCCGTTGCAGCGCGTGACGCGCGCGCTCGACACGCGTCATCCGGAAGCGCTCGAACATCTTCCGGATAACCGCCTGCCTCAGGAAGTCGTGCCGGTCGTGCGCGCGCTGAACGCATTGCTCGACCGCCTCGCGACCGCGCTCGATACACAAAAGGCCTTCGTCGCCGATGCCGCACACGAACTTCGCACGCCGCTTGCCGCCGTGCAGATCCAGTCGCAACTCGTCGCGCGCGCGAAGGACGACGCGTCGCGCAAGGAAGCGCTCGACGACTTGCAGGCCGGCATTACGCGCGCCACGCGCCTGGCTGAACAACTGCTTGCGCTTGCACGCTCGGAGCCCGATGGCAAGAACGCGACCGCGCTCGTCGATCTGCACGCGCTGCTCGATGAATGCGTTGGCGCGTCGGTGCTGGTGGCGCAGCAGCGCGGCGTGGACCTGGGCATCGAAGCGAGCGAGGCGGCAACCGTCATGGGCGACCAGAACGCATTGCGCGTGATGTTCAACAATCTCATCGATAACGCCACGAAATACACGCCCGATGGCGGCCGTGTCGACGTCTGCCTGCGCGTCGCCGAGGGCGATCCGGTGGTCGAAATCTCCGATAACGGCCCCGGTATTCCCGCCGAGGAGCGCGAGCGCGTGTTCGACCGGTTTTATCGCGTGGGCGCGAGCGCCGACCGCGCACGCACGGACGTGGCGGGCAGCGGGCTGGGCTTGGCCATCGTGCGCAGGATCGCCGAGCAGCATGGCGCGAAGGTGGCGCTGGCGGAATCGAAAAGCGGCGGCCTGCTGGTATCGATCCGCTTCAATTCAGTCTGAATTCTTGGCTTTAAGTAACCTTTAAGCGGCGTCCCGTACGCTTCGTTTCATCATGAAGCGCATCCCTGAGGAGCACACGATGAAATCGAAGATACTGACCCGCAGCGCCGTTGCGGTAGCCGTTGCCGTCGCTTTGTCGGCGGGTTATGTGGCAGGTAACCATAACGTTGCCGCGCCCCAGGTCATCACGCCGGCGCAAGCCGCGATGATGCCCGCCGAAGCCGCCGCCAAGACCGGCATTCCCGATTTCTCCGGTCTGGTGGAAACCTATGGCCCGGCGGTCGTCAATATCAGCGCGAAGCATGTTGTGAAGACTGCGGCGCGGCGTGGCATGAACGGCGGAATGAACGGCGGAGCGAACGGCGGCAATCCGCAATTGCCGATCGATCCTAGCGACCCGTTTTATCAGTTCTTCAAGCACTTTTACGGTAACGGCGTGCCCGGCATGGGTGGCGACGGCAATGGCCCGAACGCCTCCGATACCCCCAGCGAAAGCCTTGGCTCGGGTTTCATCGTGAGCAGCGATGGCTATATCCTGACCAACGCGCATGTGGTCGACGGCGCGAATGTCGTCACAGTGAAAACCACCGACAAACGCGAATACCGCGCGAAGGTCGTCGGCGCGGACAAGCAGTCGGACGTCGCTGTGCTGAAGATCGATGCCAAGAGTCTTCCCGTGGTAAAGATCGGCGACCCGAACGGCAGCAAGGTCGGCCAGTGGGTGGTCGCGATCGGCTCGCCTTACGGTTTCGATAACACCGTGACCTCCGGCATCATCAGCGCGAAATCGCGTTCGCTGCCCAACGAGAACTACACGCCGTTCATCCAGACCGACGTGCCGGTGAATCCGGGGAATTCGGGCGGACCGCTTTTCAACCTGCAAGGCGAAGTGATCGGCATCAACTCCATGATCTATTCGCAGACCGGCGGCTTCCAGGGGCTTTCGTTTGCTATCCCGATCAATGAAGCGATCAAGGTCAAGGATGCGTTGATCAAAACGGGACACGTGGATCGCGGCCGTCTCGGCGTAACGGTGCAGGGCATGAACCAGACGCTCGCGAAGTCGTTCGGCATGCAGAACTCGAACGGCGCGTTGGTGAGCTCGGTTGAACCGGGCGGTCCCGCGGCGAAGGCCGGTATTGAACCTGGCGACGTGATCCTGTCGCTGAATGGCCTTGCTGTCGCGGACTCGAACGCGCTGCCGTCGCAAGTCGCGGGTTTGCCGCCAGGAAGCACGGCCAGGATTCAGGTCTGGCGCGACAAGAGCACGAAGGACCTGACGGTGACCGTGGGCGCGCTTAACGACGCGAAGACTGCGAGTGCGGCCGGCGCGGACAAAAACGAGTCGGCCTCGCAAGACACGCGTCTGGGCGTGGCGGTGCGTCCGCTGACGCCTGAAGAAAAGCAGAGCGCCTCCCTCTCGCGTGGCCTGCTGGTTCAGCAGGCGGGCGGCGCGGCGGAAAGCGCGGGCATTCAGGCCGGCGACGTGATCCTCGCGGTCAATGGCCAGCCGGTCACGACCGTGCAGCAATTGAAGACGATGGTCAAGAATGCCGGCGACAGCATCGCGTTGTTGATCCAGCGCGACGATGCGCAGATCTTCGTGCCGGTGGATCTGGGCTGAAGCGTAATCTCCGGGCTGCGGCGCAGCGGCCCGGAAAATAGGGAGGGATACGGGCACGAACTGTGCTGATTCGTCTGTTGAGATGCTGCTCGCGCCCGGAATGTCTGAAAGTAATCGACAGACCGGTGCGGGGCCGCAATCAGAACCCGCAACGCCGATGAAGGCGTCTGAAGTCCACCAGGAGCTGAACAGATGACCAAGACGACGAAAGCAGCGACGACTTACACAGTATCGAAGCACAGCCATTCCGGCTTGAAAAAAGTATCGATTGCGGTGCTCGCAGCCGCCATGACGTTTGGTGTGGCGGGCGGCGCATTTGCGCAGGCATCCAGCGCCGACACCAGCGACATGAGCAGCGCCGGCAACACGAACGGCGGCGGTTTGCCGCAAGTCCAGACGCAGGGGAACGTATCGTACACGTCGGGCGGCGTGGGGCTCGACGAATCGCATGCGCTGATTCGCGAACAGGCGCACTGGCCGCTGTCATTGCGTTTCACGGGACCGACAGCAGATTATCTCTCCGACGTCCACGTTCGCATTACCGACGAGAAAAACGCCGACGTGCTCAAAACCGACGCAATGGGCCCTTACATGCTCGTGAAGCTGCCGCCGGGACGTTACACGGTCTACGCCAAGTACAAGGACTCCGAGAAGAAACAAGCAGTGACGGTGGCTGGAAACGGCAAGGCCAAGGCGGCATTCCACTGGTCAACTCAGTAATTGTCTCAATAACCGGAACAAACTGCCGGACGCTACCGCATGCTGTGTGGTGCGGGACATAAACCCGCGCACAACGCTTGCACAACTCCCCCGGAGTTGTCTCATAATGAAAGCCACGGGTCCCGGAAAGCCCGTGGTTTTTTTGCGCGGGCGTTGCGCGTTGCTGCACGACGGCGCAGTTCAATGTCCCATATGGAAATAGTGTGGAAACCGCATGGAATGGCATGAAGACATGCATGAAGCCGGGAGCGCACAATGAACACCGAAACCCATCACATTGACATTTCGCTGAACACGCGGCGGCATCGCGTGATTCATCAGGGCGTGACGTTCGCGGACACCCGGGCGGCTTTGACCCTTGCCGAAACCGGGCATGATCCGGTGCATTATTTCCCGCGCGGCGACGTCAACATGGCGCGCCTTGCCAAATCCACGCATACCTCGCACTGCCCGTACAAGGGCGAAGCCACGTACTACCACTTGCTCACAGAAGAAGGTCCGATCGAAAACGCGGTCTGGAGCTACGAGGAGCCTTTGGAAAGCGTGGCGCAGATCAAGTGTTATCTGGCGTTTTATCCCACCCGCGTCGATCGTATCGATGAAACGTCGGGCACTTGATTACCTGATATCCGATTGAAAAACCGCCGGGCCAATACGAACGCAATGCGTGAGATTCAGGGGAGGTCGTAATGGAAGTCGCCGACGCTTTACGCATTCCGCTCGCCCCTGGCCTGGTGCGCGAGGCGTTGGGCGACCTGGCGCTGGTGCGTGCGAGCATCGATAACTGCGAATCGCTTTTGCGTCTGGCCGGCGGCGAGTACATTCTCGCGCTGACCGTGCCACTCGGTGCGCTGCGCTCGCGCTACGTGATCCGCGCGCACGTGGCCGAGGCGCGCCGCCTGCCGCGACACGACGGGTCCGAGGGCGAAGTCGACGCGCAGACCCTGAGCTTCAAGGCGCGCGGCGAAGGCGTGGGGTCGTTGCGCGGACAAATTGCGGTCGCGTTGATTCCGGACGCGAACGGCGAATCGACATGGATTGAATACACGGTATGGGCGACGCTTTCCGGGCCGCTCGCGAGTTTGCCGCCGCGTCAGATCGAGAACGCGCTGCGCGAAGTAGCCGATGATTTTTTCGCCGAGTTTTGCGAAGTGGTGCGTGCGAAGCATGGCCATCCCGCGTTGCAGATGCCGGACGCGGCCATTTCGCGGCGGCACGTATTCCTGAGACCCATCGCCATGTCGGCGGCGTTCGCGCGTCCGGCCTCCGCTGCGGCGCAGAAGTCACGCGCAGCCGCCGCGGATGCTATCGGCGGGGTCTTGCGGCAGAGGCTGCACGGTCACGCGCCGCGGCATCATCCGCATAGCTTGCCTGCTTGGGCGTGGGCCGCCATGCTCGGTTGCGTCGCGCTCTTCCTGTTTCTCGCGCAGCACTACGGTCTGCAATAGCGCCGGATCTATTCGCCCCGGCGCAGCATGGACGGGCTGTAACGCATGACGTCGAAACAGGAGTCGATCAGCCTTTCCGATTCGTTCCTGAGGTCGATGCTCTCCGGCCACATCAGCGAATCGTAGAGAATGCCCGTGAACAGCGCGTGCAGGATGACCGTGGCGTGATGCGTGTCGAGCCTCGCCGGCAACTGGCCTTTATCGATCGCGTTCAACAGCCCGCGCTCGATCCTCTCCTTTCCCTCGCGTATGTTGGTCTGATGGCGCTCGCGCACCGGACCCATGTCTTCCACGAATTCGCACTTCAAAAACAGGATGTCGAAGACACGCCGCCGCTGTTCGTCGAGCGCAATGTTGCGCATGCACCAGATGAAGATGTCGCGCATCCGGCCGAGCGGATCGGGCTCTTTCGTGTCGAGCGTTGCTTCCACCAGTTCATCGAGCGGTAACAGGCTGCGGTCGAACATGGCGGTGAAAAGATCGCCCTTGTTGGCAAAATGCCAGTAAATGGCGCCGCGCGTCACGCCGGCTTCGAGCGCGATGTCGGCCAGCGTTGTGCGGGACACGCCTTTCTCGAAGAACACGCGCTCGGCTGCATCCAGAATGCCGTTGCGCGTTTCCGCCGCTTCTTCCTTCGTTCGTCGGACCATTATTTCGTTAGTTCCAGCTTGCCTGCCCGTGCGCCAAGGTTCGACGCTTTCTTACATTATCCCGCAGCGACGTCACATATTTGTTTATCCCGCTTCGACGCTTCGAGACGATTCCTCTCGCGCTGCTCGTGTTCACGTACGATCGTCTCTTTTACGTTCATTCGTGAATGTATATACAATACCATCCGTCCAACGATAGCCCAAGCCGCATTGACCGGTTAATATCCGACACAGCTTTCAGCCGCCGCCCGTCCGCAAGGCCAATCCCAGGCCAGACAAGCGGCAGTCGCACGACATAGACGACGCCCGGCGCGGAACACGAATGTTGATCGGGGCACTGGTTTTTACGCCCAATGGCTACTGGTTTGCGTCTCAAGACGCTTGTTGCGGATCGCCTGCAGGAAGGGTGGCCGCGCACTTATTTCAATCTCAGTCTTTGACAGAGGTCGCTCCATGCGCGTCGAACGGGTTCCATTCCGCTTAATCAGTGCCGCGACGGCTGCCCTAATCCTTGCAGCCTGCGGACAAAAACAATCAGCACCGCCGCCCCAGACGCCCGAAGTCGGCGTTGTTACCGTCCAGCCGACCACCGTTCCTGTCGTGAGCGAATTGCCGGGCCGTACGAGCGCGTTTCTCGTCGCCCAGGTGCGCGCGCGGGTCGACGGCATCGTGCTGCGCCGCGAATTCACTGAAGGTTCGGATGTGAAGGCGGGGCAGCGTCTTTACAAGATCGATCCCGCGCCGTTCATTGCGTCGCTGAACACGGCCAAGGCGACGCTCGCGAAGGCGCAAGCCAACGTCGTGACGCAAAACGCCCAGGCGGCGCGCTTCAAGATCCTCGTCGCGGCCAATGCGGTCAGCAAGCAGGACTACGACAACGCCGTGGCAACACAAGGCCAGGCTGCGGCGGACGTGGCGTCGGGCAAAGCTGCCGTCGATACCGCCCAGATCAACCTGGGCTATACGGATGTGGTGTCGCCCATTACGGGCCGCATCGGCTTGTCGCAGGTCACGCCGGGCGCGTATGTACAGGCGAGCGCGGCCACGCTGCTTACGACAGTCCAGCAACTGGACCCGGTCTACGTTGACCTGACGCAATCGAGCGTGGACGGCCTCAAGCTGCGCCGCGACATTCAGGAAGGCCGCCTGCAGACCGGTGGCCCGAACGCCGCCAAGGTCTCGCTGATCCTGGAAGACGGCCGCACGTATTCGGAACAGGGCAAGTTGCAATTCTCCGACGTAAGCGTCGATCAGGGCACGGGTTCCGTGACCGTGCGCGCGATTTTCCCGAACAAGGACCGCGTGCTGTTGCCGGGCATGTTCGTGCGTGCGCGGATTGACGAAGGCGTGAACAACAAGGCGCTCGTGGTGCCCCAAGTCGGCGTGACGCATGACCAGAAGGGCCAGCCCACGGCGCTCGTGGTCGGACCCGACAACAAGGTGGCGCTGCGCCAGTTGGTGACTTCCGGAACGTTCGGCTCGGGCTGGGTGGTCGACAGCGGCCTGAATCCGGGCGACCGCGTGATCGTGCAGGGCACGGACAAGGCGCGGCCGGGTTCGACTGTCAAGCCGGTCGACGCGCAACTGCCGCCGCCAGGCGCCCAAGGCGCTTCAGGCGCTGACGCGGGTTCGGCTCCGGCGGCTGCCGGCGCGAGCAGCGCGGCGGCTTCGAGCAGTCCGGCTCCGGCGGCAGCTTCCGCAGCTTCAGGTGCGTAATCAGGCGCAATCGACGGAATAACAGGGAGCCTGTTTCATGGCAAAGTTCTTTATCGATCGCCCGATTTTTGCATGGGTGATCGCGATTATTCTGATGCTGGCGGGGATCGCTTCGATCTTCACCTTGCCGATCGCGCAGTACCCGACGATCGCGCCGCCAGCCATTCAGATCAGTGCCACCTACCCGGGCGCGTCGGCTACGACCGTCGAAAACACGGTGACGCAGGTGATCGAGCAGCAGATGAGCGGCCTCGATCACTTGCTGTACCTGTCTTCGACCAGCGACGACTCCGGCACGGCCACCATCACGCTGACGTTCGCCGCCGGCACCAACCCTGACATTGCTCAGGTCCAGGTGCAAAACAAGCTGCAGCTCGCAACGCCGCTCCTGCCTCAAGCCGTGCAGCAGCTCGGCACCAAGGTGACGAAGTCGAGCAGCAGCTTTTTGGTGGTGATGGCGTTCGTGTCCACCGACGGCAGCATGGGCCGTTATGACCTCGCGAACTACGTGGCATCGAAGATTCAGGATCCGGTCAGCCGTATTGACGGGGTGGGTACGGTCACGCTGTTTGGCTCGCAATTCGCCATGCGGATCTGGCTGGACGCGACCAAGCTGAACAACTTCCAGCTAACGCCAATCGATGTCAAGAACGCCGTAGCGAACCAGAACGTGCAGGTCGCGGGCGGCGGACTGGGCGGCACGCCTGCCGTGCCGGGCCAGATGCTGCAGGCGACCATCACGGAAGCCACGCTGCTGCAAACGCCCGAGCAGTTTGGCAACATCCTGCTGAAGGTCAATGCAGACGGTTCGCAAGTGCGCATCAAGGACGTGGCGCGAATCGAGCTGGGCGGTGAAAACTACAACTTCGACACGAAGTACAACGGTCAGCCGACCGCCGGCTTCGGTATTCAGCTCGCCACGGGCGCCAACGCGCTCAACACGGCGAAACTGGTGCGCGCGAAGATCGACGACCTGTCGAAGTATTTCCCGCCGGGCCTGGTCGTGAAGTATCCGTACGACACCACGCCGTTCGTGAGGCTGTCCATTGAAGAAGTGGTCAAGACGCTGATCGAAGGTATCGTGCTGGTGTTCCTGGTCATGTACCTGTTCCTGCAGAACCTGCGGGCCACGCTGATCCCGACGATCGCCGTGCCGGTGGTGCTGCTGGGTACGTTCGCGGTGATGGGCCTGGTCGGATTCTCCATCAACACGCTGTCCATGTTCGGGCTGGTGCTCGCCATCGGCTTGCTGGTGGACGATGCAATCGTGGTGGTGGAAAACGTCGAGCGGGTGATGGCCGAGGAGGGACTGTCTCCGAAGGAGGCGACCCGCAAGGCCATGGACCAGATTACCGGCGCGCTGGTCGGCGTGGCGCTCGTGCTCTCGGCCGTGTTCGTGCCGGTGGCGTTCTCGGGTGGATCGGTGGGCGCGATTTATCGCCAGTTCTCGCTGACGATTGTTGCGGCCATGATCTTGTCCGTGCTCACCGCGTTGATCCTGACGCCGGCCTTGTGCGCGACGATCCTGAAGCCTATCGACAAAGACCATCACGTCGAGAAGAAGGGTTTCTTCGGCTGGTTCAACCGGACGTTCACGAAGAGCCAGGACAAGTACCACAGCGGCGTGGAGCACGTGATCAAGCGCTCGGGCCGCTGGCTTGTGATCTATCTCGTCGTGATCGTCGCGGTGGGTTTCCTGTTCGTGCGCCTGCCGAAGTCGTTCCTGCCTGACGAAGACCAGGGCACCATGTTCGTGATCGTCCAGGCGCCGGCAGGCTCGACGCAGGAACGCACGGCCAAGGTTCTCGCCGATATCTCCGACTGGCTGCTGAAAGACCAGAAAGACATCGTGGATGCCGTGTTCACCGTGAACGGCTTCAGCTTTGCAGGCCGCGGCCAGAACTCCGGTCTCGTGTTCGTGCGGATGAAGGATTACGGGGAGCGGCAGCACGCGGACCAGAAGGTGGGCGCGCTCGTTGGACGCATGTTCGGGCACTTCGCGAGCTACAAGGACGCGATGGTCATTCCGGTGAATCCGCCGTCCATCCCCGAACTCGGCACGGCTTCGGGCTTCGACTTCGAGCTGGAGGATCGCTCGGGTGTCGGGCACGACGCGCTGATCCAGGCGCGCAACATGTTGCTGGGCATGGCTGCGAAGGATCCGACGGTTGCGCAGGTTCGTCCGAACGGCTTGAACGATACACCGCAGTTCAAGGTGAACATTGACCGCGAGAAGGCGAGTGCGCTGGGTGTTTCGCCAGCGGATATCGACAATGTGTTCTCGATTGCGTGGGGTTCGTCGTATGTGAACAACTTCCTCGACGTCGATAACCGGATCAAGAAGGTCTACATTCAGGGCGACGCGCAGTTCCGCATGAACCCGGAAGACCTGAACGACTGGTATGTGCGCAACAGTTCCGGCGGCATGGTGCCGTTCGGCGCATTCGGCTCGGGCAAGTGGATCTTCGGTTCGCCGAAACTCGAACGCTACAACGGTATTTCCGCGGTCGAAATCCAGGGCGCGGCAGGTCCGGGCAAGTCGACGGGGCAGGCCATGGCGGCTATCGAGGCCATGGCGGCGAAGTTGCCGGCCGGTATTGGCTACGAATGGACAGGCTTGTCGCTGCAGGAACGCCAGTCGGGTTCGCAGGCGCCGATTCTGTACGGCATCTCGATTCTCGTCGTGTTCCTGTGTCTCGCGGCGCTGTATGAAAGCTGGTCGATTCCGTTCTCGGTGATCATGGTGGTGCCGCTCGGTATTCTGGGTGCGCTGCTCGCGGCGACTTTGCGCGGACTGGAAAACGACGTGTTCTTCCAGGTCGGCTTGTTGACCACGGTGGGTTTGTCGGCGAAGAACGCAATTCTGATCGTGGAATTCGCACGCGACTTGCGCTCGCAGGGCCGCACGACGGTCGAGGCGGCCATGGAAGCGGCGCGTCTGCGGTTGCGACCGATCCTGATGACGTCGCTGGCGTTTATTCTCGGCGTGCTGCCGCTCGCGATCAGTAACGGCGCGGGCTCGGCGAGCCAGCACGCGATTGGTACGGGCGTGATCGGCGGGATGTTGACGGCGACCTTCCTGGCTATTTTCATGATCCCGATGTTCTTCGTGGTGATCAGCAGAATCAGCCATGACAAGGGCACGCCGCATCATGACCACGGCGGCACGCCGGCTCCGGCCAAGGAAGGAAACTGAGATGCTAAAACACTCCTTGATAGCAGCAGCGGTGGCGTTGTTCGCGGCTGGCTGCACCATGGCGCCGAAGTACGTGCGCCCGGACGCGCCCGTCGACCAGACGTTCCCGCAGGGCGGCGTCTACGACAAGCAGCCGAGCGCGACCTCGGGCGACGCAAATGGCCGCAGCGCGGAAACGAAGCCGGCGGTGGACATCGGCTGGCGTGATTTCTTTGCCGATGCGCGCTTGCAGCGGATCGTGGAAATTGCGCTGAAGAACAACCGCGATTTGCGTGTATCCATGCTCAACGTCGCGTCCGCGCGTGCGCAGTATCAGATCACGCGCGCGGGCCTGTTTCCGACACTCGATGCAGTCGGCTCGCAAACGAAGCAGCGCACGCCGAGGGATCTGTCGTTCTTCGATCAGACGATCTCGAACCAGTATTCGGTTGGCGTGAATGCATCGTGGGAAATCGACTTCTTCGGGCGCATTCAAAGCTTGAAGGATCAGGCATTGGCGCAGTATTTCGCGCTGGCGGAAACGCGCAAGGCGGCGGAAATCTCGCTCGTCTCGCAAGTCGCCGACCAATATCTGACGATGCTTTCCGCAGACGATCAGCTCACCGTCACGCGCAATACGCTGAAGACAGCGGACGAGTCGTATCGGATCACGAAGCTGCAATTCGATAACGGCGTAGGTTCCGAGCTCGATGTGCGCCAGGCTCAGGGCGTCCAGCAACAGGCCGCTGCCAACCTGCAGTCGCAAATGCGCCTGCGGGCGCAGGCCGAAAATGCGCTGGTGCTTCTGGTCGGCGAGCCGTTGCCGGCCGATCTGCCGGCCGGCTTGCCGCTCGACAGCCAGAACCTGCTCGCCGATATTCCTGCCGGCTTGCCGTCCGACCTGCTGGTGCGGCGTCCGGATATTGCGTCGGCGGAGCAGTCGCTGCTTGCGGCCAACGCGAACATCGGTGCGGCGCGCGCGGCGTTTTTCCCGAAGATTTCCCTGACGGGAAGCTTCGGAACGTTGTCGCCGTCGCTTGGCGGATTGTTCAAGCCGGGCTCGGCTGCGTGGTCGTTCGCGCCGCAGATTTCGATTCCGATCTTCGAGGGCGGTGCGAACATTGCCAATCTCGATGTTGCGCAGATTCAGAAGCGTATTGAGATCGCGAACTACGAGAAGGCGATTCAGACCGCGTTCCGCGAAGTGGCGGACGGTTTGGCGGCGCGCGGTACGTACGATCAGCAGATTGAAGCGCTCGAATCGTTCACGAAATCGCAGTCGCGCCGGCTGGAATTGTCGGATCTGCGTTATCGCAACGGCGTGGACAGCTACCTTGCCGTGTTGACGGCGCAGGACGATTTGTACACGGCGCAGCAATTGTTGATTACCGCGCGGCTGAACCGGGCGACCAACCTCGTGGATTTGTATCGTGAGTTGGGCGGCGGGTGGATCGAGCATGCGGGCGATCAGCCGCGTCCAGCGGATTTGATACCGGATTACCGGGATATCGGGACGCCTGCGACGGCGGCTCCGGCTTCCGCTGCGACCGTGGGTTCGGTTTCGACAGGACCGGCGAAGCTCGTGCCGGTGCAGCATTTGATGCCCGTTGCAAAACCGCAAGTCGATGCCGAAGGGAAAGCGGTTGGATCGGCGGGGTAATTCGCTTGTTGGGATTGGTTGGAAAAACCGCAGCTTTGGCTGCGGTTTTTTTTATGGCGGATATGAGCTCGCACACCGGCTCACCGCTTCACTTTCGCCGTCCCATCGAAGTCACGCCCCGCGTGCCGGATCGCGCACGTTGCATCGCGTTCCTTCTTCACCCCGTTGAACACAATATTGAGCAGCACCGCCGATACCGACGCGAGCAGAATCCCGCTGTGCAGAATCGGTTCGAGCGCGTGCGGCAACTGCGAGAAGAACTTCGGCGCAACGACTGGCACCAGTCCCAGCCCGATACTCACCGCCACGATAAACAAGTTGTGGTGATTCTTCACGAAATCGACCTTCGACAATACCTTGATTCCGTTCGCCGCGACCATCCCGAACATGACAATGCCAGCGCCGCCGAGCACGAATGGCGGCACCGAAGCCACCACTTGCGCCATCTTCGGAAAAAGCCCGAGCGCGACGAGGATCACGCCGCCCGTCGCGCAGACGAAGCGGCTTTTGACGCCCGTCACGCCGATCAGTCCGACATTCTGCGAAAACGATGTGTGCGGAAACGAGTTGAAAATCCCGCCGATCAGCGTGCCGAGTCCATCGACTCTCAAGCCGCGTACCAGCGCATCCTGATCGACGGGACGCTCGACCATGTCGCCGACGGCGAGGAACATGCCCGTCGATTCAATGAAGGTGACGAACATGACGATGACCATGGTCGCAATGGAAAGCGGGTCGAAGTGCGGCAGGCCGAAGTGAAACGGCAAGACCACGCCGACCCAGGGCGCGCTCGTCACGCCGTCCAGATCGACGCGCCCCAGCGACATGGCAATCGCGAATCCCGCCACGATTCCCAGCAGCACTGAAATATTCGCGATGAAACCACGTCCGAACTTGTTGATCAGCAGGATCAGCACGAGCACGACCAGCGCGAGCAGCAGATAGACCGGGTTGCCGTATTCGGGATTTCCGACACCGCCGGCGGCCCAGTTGATCCCCACGCCCATCAGCGACAAACCGATCACCGCGATCACCGTTCCGACCACCACGGGCGGGAAGAACCGCAGCAATTTTCCGATCATCGGCGCAAGAAAGATCCCGATCACACCCGCCGCGATCGTCGCGCCAAAAATATCGAGAATGCCCAAGCCGGGATTCGTGCCGATGGCGACCATTGGCCCGACGGCGGCGAACGTGCATCCCATGATGACCGGCAGGCGGATGCCGAAGATCCATAGCCCGAGCGTCTGGATCAACGTCGCGATGCCGCACGAAAACAGGTCTGCGCTGATCAGGAACGCGATCTGGTCCTTTGGCAGCTTGAGCGCCGCGCCGAGAATCAGCGGCACGGCGACGGCGCCTGCGTACATCACAAGTACATGCTGTATGCCTAATGTGAGCAACTGGGCGGCGGGCAAGCGTTCGTCGCACGGATGAACCGGGTTTGATGCCATGTCTTTTCTGTCTCCATTGTCGACCGGAGCCGGCTCTTCAGCGCTGACTCCGGTCCCATGCAATCTGGTTGCCGTGATCCGGCGTCTTGTTCGAGGATTCAAGGTAAGCGGCATAAAAAGCAAGAACAAGTCGACGTTGGCGTATGGCCCCCTTAGCCGGGCTGATATGGCGCGTGTGGCTTAACATTGCGTCTTCCACGGCGAAGCGTTGGCTGGCGGGCGAAGAACGATTCGCGTCGCGCGAACGAGGGCGCCTCGATGCAAGGCGTGGTTATGATGGCTATCTGCGGCCGCGCATAGTCCGTTTTTCGACAGCATGCCGGGCGTACGGGGTAAACCCGCTGCAGCCGGGTTTTTCATGCGATTTTTGCGGGTGGCAAAACGCGATTGCGCCCTGCGCTTAAACTATCGCCGCACGTGTCCTTAAAGAAGTACGAAGACCTCATACAAATGTCCGATACCGCCAAGCCCCAGACACCTTTCCCCGATTTCCGCTCGCGCGAGTTCCTGCTCGATCACGCGTTGCGCACCATGACGTTCTATCACCCGCATTGCATGGATCCGGCGGGCGGTTTCTACCATTTCTACAAGGACAACGGCGCAATCTACGATCGGCAGACCCGGCATCTTGTATCGAGCACGCGGTTCGTTTTCACCTATGCAATGGCGTACAAGCATTTCGGCCTCGATGAATATCGCGGCGGCGTGCGGCATGGCATTGAATATCTGCGCGAGTTTCATCGGAACCCGGAAACCGGCGGTTATGCGTGGACGCTCGATGGCCGCGAAGTCACCGACGGCACCAATCATTGCTACGGTCTCGCATTCGTCGTGCTCGCCTACGCGAAGGCGCTCGAAGCGGGCTTCGAAGAAGCGCGCGCGTACCTGGAAGAAACGTGGGACCTTATGGAAACGCGCTTCTGGGACGCGGCGCACGGCTTGTACAAGGACGAAGCCAGCGCGGACTGGGTGGTGTCGGACTATCGCGGGCAGAACGCCAACATGCACGCCTGCGAGGCGATGCTCGCCGCGTTCGAGGCGTCGAAGGACGAGCGTTATCTCGATCGCGCCGCGCTCCTTGCGGACAACATGGTGAACCGTCAGGCGGCGCTGGCGGGCGGTCTCGTGTGGGAACACTACAAGCCGGACTGGTCGGTGGACTGGGAATACAACAAGGGCGACAAGACCAACATCTTCCGGCCGTGGGGATTCCAGCCGGGCCATCAGACGGAATGGGCGAAGCTCCTGCTGATCCTGGACCGGCATCGTCCGGAAGCGTGGCATGTGAAGCGTGCCCGCGAACTCTTCGACCAAGCCAGGGAACGCTCGTGGGACCACGAGCATGGCGGCATGGTTTACGGCTTCGACGTTGAAGGCAAGTTCTACGACGAGGACAAGTATTTCTGGGTCCAGGCCGAATCACTGGCAACAGCCGCATTGCTCGCGGACCGCGCCCGGCGCGACGGCGACGAAGTCGCCGCAACCCGCTACTGGAGCGATTACGAGCGTTTGTGGGCTTATAGCTGGGAGCATTTCGTGGACCATAAATGGGGCGCGTGGTATCGAATCCTTGCGCGCGACAACACGAAGTACAGCGACGAAAAAAGCCCGGCCGGCAAGGTCGACTATCACACCATGGGCGCATGCTACGAAGTCCTGAACGTAGTCTGAGCGCAGCCCGAAGAAACCCTGAATCAACGATCACAGAAAGGAATCGGACACATGAAGACGAAAGCCGCCATTGCATGGGAAGCAGGAAAGCCGTTGACCATCGAGGAAGTGGATCTTGAAGGGCCGCGCGCCGGCGAAGTGCTCATCGAGGTGAAGGCAACGGGCATTTGCCACACCGACTACTACACGCTTTCGGGCGCGGATCCGGAAGGCATCTTCCCGGCAATTCTGGGGCACGAAGGTGCGGGCGTGATCGTCGATGTCGGGCCGGGTGTCGGCACCTTGAAGAAAGGCGATCACGTCATTCCGCTCTACACGCCCGAATGCCGTCAATGCAAATTCTGCCTCTCGCGCAAGACCAACTTGTGCCAGGCCATCCGTTCCACGCAAGGCCGTGGCTTGATGCCGGACGCGACATCGCGTTTTTCCATCGGCGGAAAGCCGCTGTTCCATTACATGGGGACATCGACGTTTTCGAATTACATCGTCGTGCCGGAAATCGCGGTGGCGAAGGTTCGTGAAGACGCGCCCTTCGACAAGATCTGCTATATCGGCTGCGGTGTTACAACGGGCGTGGGCGCGGTCGTGTACTCGGCAAAGGTCGAAGCGGGCGCGAACGTGGTCGTGTTCGGGCTGGGCGGCATCGGCCTGAACGTGATCCAGGGCGCGAAGATGGTGGGCGCCGACAAGATCATCGGCGTGGATATCAATCCGGGTCGCGTGGAACTTGCGAAGAAGTTCGGCATGACGCACTTCATCAACCCGAACGACGTGCCGAACGTGGTCGATCACATCGTGCAACTCACCGATGGCGGCGCTGACTATTCTTTCGAATGCATCGGCAATACGAAGGTGATGCGTCAGGCGCTCGAATGCACGCACAAGGGCTGGGGACAGTCGTTCATCATCGGCGTGGCGGCGGCGGGCGAGGAAATCTCGACGCGTCCGTTCCAGCTCGTGACCGGCCGCGAATGGAAAGGCTCGGCGTTCGGCGGCGCGCGCGGACGCACGGACGTGCCGAAGATCGTGGATTGGTACATGGAAGGCAAGATCAACATCGACGATCTGATCACGCACACGCTGCCGCCCGAGCGCATCAACGAAGGCTTCGACCTGATGAAAAAGGGAGAGTCGATTCGTTCGGTCGTGTTGTATTGATTGCGTGGAACGTCTCGCTGAAAAGGAACCAAGCCATGCTGGAACTCGTGGAAGAACATCGCTGCTTTGGCGGCGTGCAGCGGATTTACAAGCACGACTCGCAAACCATCGGCTTGCCGATGCGATTCTCCGTTTTCCTGCCGCCGCAAGCCGCGCACGCCAAGGTGCCCGCGTTGTTTTATCTCGCGGGGCTTACGTGTACGGAAGAGACGTTTGCGATCAAGGGCGGCGCGCAGCGCTATGCGACTGAGCACGGCATTGCGTTGATCTCACCCGATACCAGTCCGCGCGGCGCCGGCGTGCCGAACGAAAGTGACGCGTGGGATTTCGGCGTGGGCGCGGGGTTTTATGTCGATGCCACGCGGGAACCCTGGTCGCGGAATTATCGGATGTACTCGTATGTGACGCAGGAATTGCGCACGGCCGTTCTCGCGGAATTGCCCGTGCGTGAAGACCGCCTGGGCATCTTCGGCCATTCGATGGGCGGTCACGGCGCGCTGGTTCTGGCGTTGAAGAATCCGGATATCTACAAGTCGGTGTCGGCGTTTGCGCCGATTGCGGCGCCTTCGCATTGTCCGTGGGGCGAGAAGGCGTTTTCAGGTTATCTGGGCGATGACCGGGAAGCGTGGAAGCAACACGACGCGAGCGAACTGGTGAAAAGCGCAAAGGCGAAGTTTGAAGCGGGGATTTTGATCGACCAGGGTCTCGCCGATAATTTCCTCGCCACGCAATTGCATCCGGAGCGTTTCGAGGCGGCGGCGAAGGCGGCGGGGCAGGCTGTGACGCTGCGCCGGCACGAAGGCTATGACCACGGGTATTACTTTATCTCGACGTTTATTGGCGAGCACGTGGCGTTTCATGCGCGGACGCTGTGTGGGTGAGGCAATTCCGTTTCTACTCGGTCCAATCTTCGAGTTTTAGGTTCGGTACATGTTGAAAGACTCTGTCATTCGAAACCAGAACGGCATCAACGCAGCGGGCGTGGGCGCCGATGAGCAGGTCCATTGGCGCGAGTGACTTTCCAAGTTGTTCTAGTTCGGCACGGAGCGTTCCGTATTCTTCGGCTACCAAGGTGTCCCATGGCAGAACGTTCGCGCGTAGCAGGAACTCGTGGATACTCCGTCGTAGCTTTATTGCGTCCGGACGCTTTGCCAATCCAAATAACAGTTCTCCCTCTGTGATGGCGGAGATGCAAACGCTTGAGATGGATACGGCTTCGAGTCGCGGCATGACGCTCGTGTGTCTCTTGATCAGGTGACTGACCGTGTTCGTGTCAAGCATGTATCGCTTCACTCGTTCCATCCATCAAAGGGATCTTGCCGATGTGTTCCTTGATTGCGCTCGTTAGCATCTAGGAAGTCGTCGGGAACCTCGGTGGCCTTGAGTGCCTCGATAAAACTGTTCCAGTTCGTCGGTTTGCGCGAAAGAATCACGTCACCGGTTTCCGGATCACGGCGCACGAAAACTTCGTCGCCATCGAATCGATATTCCGCGGGTAATCTGACGGCTTGGCTACGGCCGTTGATAAATAGTTTCGCTGTCTGTTTCATCGCAATGCCCACACTGGGTAGATACCAAAGTATATACCCATCGGCATGTTTTATCTCCTTCCCAGCAAACTCACCCCATAGACCCCTGCGGCCAGCATCGTGATCCAGAAGCTGGTTGGCCAGTCGGTGTAATACGCCAGCGTCAACCCAACCCACGCTTGCCCGAGCGCGAAAACCGCTGCCAGCACAACACCGGTCGACAATCGCGTCGCCACGTTTTGTGCCGCTGCTGCCGGGCCGACCATCAGCGCAAACACGAGCAGCACGCCGACAATCTGTGTCGACGCCGCCACCGCCAGCGCCGTGATCGCGAGAAACAATACGGACACGAGCCGCAGCGAAACGCCTTTGGCCTCAGCCAGTTCCGGCTGCAGCGACGCGAACAGTAACGGCCGCATGATCACGGCCAACGCACCGAGACTGACAACGGCGAGCCCGACCAGCACCACCAGCGTTTCATGGCTCACGCCAAGCACGTTGCCAAACAGCAGCGCGGTCGCCTGGCTTGCGTAGGCGGTAAAGAAGTGCAGAAACAGCAACCCGAAACCGAGCGATAAAGACAGGATCACGCCAATGGCGACATCGCGTCCTGTCAGCTTTTCGCCGAGCGCGCCCATGCCGATGCCTGCAACAAGCGTGAAACCGACCATGCCCCAGAGCGGCGAGATACCCACGAGCACCGCGCCGGTCGCGCCGGTAAAACCCACGTGCGACAACGCGTGACCCGCGAAGGTCTGCCCGCGCAGCACCAGAAAGTATCCGACAATTCCCGCCAGCACCGCGACGATTCCCGACGCCGCGAAGGCGTTGCGCATGAACTCGTATTCAAACATCGTGGGAATGCGTTCCGGAGTGGTGGTGGTGAGCGTGACCGTGATCGTGGTCGTGGGAATGCGAATGACCGTCGGGACCGTCTTCGTGCGCGTGATCGAGCTTGTCGACTTCCACGTCGCCGGCCATGACAAAAATGCGGCCGTTCACGCGCATGACGTCAATGGGCGATCCGTAAAGCTGCGAAAGAACCGGCTTCGTAATGACTTCGTCGATAGTGCCAAGCGCCGCGCGGCCATTGCCGAGGTACAGCACGCGATCAATCGAGTTGAGCAGCGGATTGAGCTCGTGCGCCGAGAACAGCACGGTGATGCCAAGCTCGCGCTGCACGCGGCGCACGAGATCGACCACGCCTGTTTGATGACGCGGATCGAGGCTGATCAGGGGTTCGTCGAGTAATAAAAGCTTCGGGTCGCCGAGCAGGCATTGCGCAAGCAGCAAGCGCTGCCGTTCACCGCCTGACAGTTCCGACAACGGACGCGCGGCGAGCGCGCGGCCATCGACCAGATCGAGCACGCGATCCACATCCGCGTTCGCCGCCGCGCTCGCACGCGGCAAACCCCAGCGATGGCCGTCCGCCGCCATCGCGACAAAATCGCGGCCACGCACGCGCCGGCCGGCGAGGCCGCTGCGAATCTGCGGCATATAACCAATCGACGCATTGCCGCGCACGACCGCCGCGCCGTTCACGCGAATCGCGCCTTTCGATAACGGTAGCAAGCCGAGCATTGCACGCATGAGCGTGGTCTTTCCGGCGCCATTCGGCCCCAGCACGCCGATAAACTCACCCGCCTCGACACTGAAGCTCGCGTCCTTCAGGATCGGCCGGCCGCCGAGTTCAAGCGTGACGTGCTCGACGGTAAGCGCGCTCGCTTTGATCGATGTCGTCATCAGGACGCATCCTCGAACTTCCAGCCAACCCTGACAATCATCGTGTCTTTCCCTGCAGCGCAGCCGACAATGCGTCGAGCTGCGACGTCATCCATGTCTGGAAGGTCTTGCCGGCGGGCAACGTCTCGGTGACGCTGATGCTCGGCACGTGTGAATCATGAGCTACTTTCAGCATGCGCTTGGTCAATGCTTCCGTTGCCTGACTGTTATAGATCAGCACGTGCACTTGACGCTCGCGCAGATCCTTTTCGAATGCGGCGATATCCGACGCGCTCGGTTCCGTATCGTTCATTGCGGCAAGCTGGAAACGGGCGTTGCGCATGTCCAGGCCGATCGCATCCGACATATAGCCGAACACCGGTTCCGTTGCCGTTACCGGCACGCCCTTGAACTGGCTCCTGAGCGCAGCAACCCGGGTATCGATGGGCTTCAGCGAGTTCAGGAACGTGTTCAAGCGTGTATCGTAATCGGCCTTGTGCGCCGGGTCCGCCTGGACCAGATACTGGCTCACCGCTTTCGCGACCGTCGGCATGGTGGCCGGGTCGTACCAAAGGTGGGGATTATCGCCGGATTTCTTGCCTGTCAGTTGAGCCGCGACGATCGTCGTGCGTCCGTTTCCCTTCGATGCCGCCAGCAGCTTGTCCATCCACGGATCGTAGTCGGCGCCGTTATACACGACAAGCGCCGCGTTCTGCAGCGCGCGCGCGGTTTTCGGGCTGGCTTCGAAGAGATGCGGATCTTCGTCCGGATTGCTCAGGATGCTTGTGACCTGAACGTGATTGCCGCCGAGTTGCCGCACGACATCGCCGTAGAAATTTTCGGCCGCGACCACCGCGACGGTGCCAGCGGCCGCTGTTTGCGCGTCAGCAGCGCCAGCAAAGCTCGCAGAGAAAAGGGCGACGCAGGTCAATAAAGCGGCGGCAAGCTTGCTCATGGTGTTTCCTGGATAAATGTGGATGACGGGAACTGCGATTGGAATGCTGCTTGAGCGGCCTCGCTCAAATCGCCCGCGATGATATAACGTATCACTGTATTTTGCATCCACGGACATACTGCTGAAACCTCTCCAGGCGTTTCCAGGATAAGCCGCACTCCGCGCAAAGCCGCGCCGGTTGGGGTTTTCCCGCGGTTTTCGGCCGCTTTGCGCGCCGCAGCATCGAAACATGGCAACGCGCCTTGACACCGTCTCACTCGTCACCGATCATTCGACCACGCAGAGAGCAAATGATCGCACGCAGAGCGTTCGCTCGGTATCGGGCGATCAGGATCGCGCGCAGCACAGTGCGAAGTCGGTCAAAGACGAACCGGAGACAACCGTGAAATTGCAGGACAAGGTAGCTATCGTGACGGGCGCGGCCAGCGGGATTGGCGAAGCGGTCACCAAACGATTTCTGGACGAGGGCGCGAAAGTTGTCGTCGTCGATCTGAAAGACGAAGCCGAACTGGCGCAGCGTTTTTCGGACTACGCGGGCAAGGTGCTGGCAGTAAAAGCCGATGTCACCCAGCGCGATGACCTGGAGCGCATTGTGTCCTCGACTGTCGGCAAATTCGGCGGCATCGACATCTTGTTCAATAACGCGGCGCTCTTCGACATGCGCCCGATCCTGGACGAATCCTGGGACATCTTCGACCGCCTCTTCGCGGTGAACGTGAAGGGCATGTTCTTCCTGATGCAACTTGTCGCGCAGCAAATGGTTAGGCAAGGCCGCGGCGGCAAGATCGTGAATATGTCGTCGCAGGCAGGACGTCGCGGCGAGGCGCTAGTTTCCCACTATTGCGCAACCAAAGCCGCCGTGATCAGCTACACGCAATCGGCGGCGCTCGGTCTCGCGCAACACGGCATCAACGTGAACAGCATTGCGCCAGGCGTGGTCGACACCCCCATGTGGGAAACCGTCGATGCACTCTTCGCCAAATATGAAAACCGTCCGCTCGGCGAGAAGAAGCGCCTGGTTGGCGAAGCCGTACCGCTTGGACGCATGGGCCTGCCGAACGATCTGACGGGCGCGGCCTTGTTCCTGGTATCGGCGGATTCGGACTACATCACCGCGCAGACATTGAATGTCGACGGCGGCAACTGGATGAGCTAGGCAGGCGGGCGGCTTCCAACCGCCCGTATCAGATTCGAGTTTCACGAGTACCAGAAAGTACGTAGTAGCCCGTATCAATCCGATCAACCGATGATCGACGCGTCAAAGAAGCCCGCAGCACGAGCGCCGTGCTAACGATAAAGGAGACGAAACAACATGAAACGCGCCACATTCACCCTTAAAAACCTGCCGATGCGTTCGTTCGCGTGTGCCGCATTCGCTGCGGCCGCGCTTGTGCCGGTTGCTGCGAAGGCGGCGACCGTGACCATTGCGACACTCAACAACCCGGACATGATCGAGTTGAAGAAGCTGTCGCCGGCGTTCGAAAAAGCCAATCCGGATATCCAGTTGAAGTGGGTCATCCTCGAAGAAAACGTGCTGCGTCAGCGCGCCACCACCGACATCACCACGAACAGCGGCCAGTTCGACGTGATGGCGATCGGCACGTATGAAGCGCCGCAATGGGGCAAGCGCGGCTGGCTCGTGCCCATGACGAATCTTCCGGCTGCCTACGATCTCGACGACGTGGTGAAGACCGCACGCGATGGCCTCTCGTACAACGGCCAGTTGTACGCGCTGCCGTTCTACGTCGAAAGCTCGATGACGTATTACCGCAAGGATCTGTTCGACGCCGCTGGCCTGAAGATGCCGGATCAGCCGACCTACGACCAGATCAAGCAATTCGCCGACAAGCTCACCGACAAATCGAAAGGCCAGTACGGCATCTGCTTGCGCGGCAAGGCAGGTTGGGGCGAGAACATGGCGTTTGTATCGACGCTCGTGAACACTTTCGGCGGCCGCTGGTTCGACGAGAACTGGAAAGCGCAACTCGATACGCCGGAATGGCACAAGGCGATCACGTTCTATTCCGACCTGCTGAAGAACGACGGTCCTCCGGGAGCGAGCTCGAACGGCTTCAACGAAAACCTGACGCTGATGTCTTCGGGCAAGTGCGCGATGTGGATCGATGCAACGGTTGCAGCCGGCATGCTCTATAACAAGTCGCAATCGCAAGTGGCGGACAAGATCGGCTTTGCTGCCGCGCCGGTCGCCGTGACGCCGAAGGGCTCGCACTGGTTGTGGTCGTGGTCGCTGGCCATTCCGAAGACGTCGAAGTCGCAAGATGCCGCGAAGAAGTTCGCGACGTGGGCGACATCGAAGGAATATATCCAGTTGGCCGCGAAGGACGAAGGCTGGGCATCGGTTCCGCCGGGCACGCGCAAGTCGACGTACGCGAACGCCGACTACAAGAAGGCCGCGCCGTTTGGCGACTTCGTGTTGAATGCAATCGAGTCGGCGAACCCGAACGATTCATCGGCTAAGAAGATTCCGTACACCGGCGTTCAGTTCGTCGGCATTCCGGAATTCCAGTCGTTCGGTACGGTGGTCGGCCAGTCGATTGCCGGCGTGGTTGCGGGACAGACGACCGTGGACGCAGCGCTGAAAGCGGGTAACGCAGCCGCCGACCGCGCAGTGAAGCAGGCCGGTTATCAGAAGTAAAGCAAGTTCTCTGGCAGTCGAGGCCCACGCTCCTGGTGCCTAATGCAGTACAGCAGGCCGCGCCGCTCTTTCCACGGAAGAGTCCACGCGCGCGGCCTGCGCTTCATCGAGAGGTGACACGACCATGAGTCAACTTAATCCCCCCATATCGAATACATACGCGGAGTCCGCGGCCGAGCGCGACAAGAAACGCGCGAAGTCGGTGCGCTGGCTGATCACGCCGTCGACCGCCGTATTGTTCCTGTGGATGGCCATTCCGCTCGCGATGACCATCTGGTATTCGTTCTCGAAATACAACCTGCTGAACCCGGATGTCAAAGGGTTCGCGGGTATCGATAACTACGAGTTTCTTGCAACCGATCCCGCGTTTGGTCCGTCGATTGTTCATACGCTGGTGCTGATTGGCTCCGTGCTTGGAATTACCGTGATCGGCGGCGTGCTGCTCGCTGTGTTGTTCGACCGCAAGTTCATTGGGCAGGGCGTTGCACGCTTGCTCGTGATCGCGCCGTTCTTCGTCATGCCCACCGTTAGCGCACTGATCTGGAAGAACATGATCCTGCATCCGGTGTATGGCCTGGTTGCTGCGGCAATGCGATCGTTAGGGATGCAGCCGATCGACTGGTTTGGCGAATATCCGCTTTTTGCGGTAATCCTGATCGTGGCGTGGCAATGGCTGCCGTTCGCCTTCCTGATTCTTTTCACTGCAATCCAGTCGCTTGATCAGGAGCAGAAGGAAGCGGCGCGGATTGACGGCGCGGGCGCGTTCTCGATGTTCTTCTACATCACGCTGCCGCACCTGAAGCGTGCGATCGCCGTGGTCGTGATGATGGAAACCATTTTCCTGCTGTCGATCTTCGCTGAAATCTATACGACAACCGGCGGCGGTCCCGGAACGGCGACAACCAATCTGTCGTACCTGATCTACTCGCTCGGCCTGCAACAGTTCGACGTTGGCCTGGCTTCGGCGGGCGGCATCCTGGCGGTCGTGCTGGCGAATATCGTCGCGTTCTTCCTCGTGCGGATGCTCGCGAAGAACCTGAAAGGGGAGTACGAATCATGAGCCATCCCGTAACCGCAACAACGTCGGTGCCTATCCTGGATACGCTCAAGCGCAGCGTGCTTGGCGTGATTGCGTGGCTGTTCGCGCTGCTGCTGTTTTTCCCGATCTTCTGGATGACCATCACGGCGTTCAAGACGGAGCAGCAGGCGTATTCGTCGTCGCTGATTTTCACGCCTACGCTCGATAGCTTCCGCGAGGTCTTTGCGCGCAGTAATTACTTTGCGTTTGCATGGAATTCAATCCTGATCTCGGTTGGCGTCACGGTGATCTGCTTGTTGCTCGCCGTGCCGTGCGCCTACGCCATGGCGTTCTTCCCGACCAAGAAAACGCAGAAGGTTCTGCTGTGGATGCTGTCGACGAAGATGATGCCTTCGGTCGGCGTGCTCGTGCCCATCTACCTGCTGTGGAAGAACACCGGCATGCTCGATACGGTATGGGGTTTGATCATCGTTTATACGTTGATCAACTTGCCGATTGCCGTGTGGATGTCGTACACGTACTTCAACGAGATCCCGCGCGACATTCTGGAAGCAGGGCGCATAGACGGCGCGGCGACGTGGCAGGAAATCGTCTACCTGCTCATGCCGATGTCCTTGCCGGGGCTGGCATCCACGGCGCTGCTGCTCGTGATCCTGTCCTGGAACGAGGCGTTCTGGAGCATCAACCTGTCGAGTTCGAACGCGGCGCCGCTGACGGTGTTCATTGCGTCGTATTCGAGTCCGGAAGGTTTGTTCTGGGCCAAGCTCTCGGCGGCGTCGTTGCTGGCAGTGGCGCCCATCCTGATCGTCGGCTGGCTGTCGCAGAAACAACTCGTGCGCGGCCTGACCTTCGGCGCAGTGAAGTAGCACCCGCAGCACTATAGAGGCCGATACAGTGAACTTGAATTTGTCCCAAGCCGGCGCGGCGGATGCATCCATTGCAGCCGCTGCCCACGACGACCACTTGCTGATATGCGATTGCGATGGCGTGCTGATCGACAGCGAAGCCATTGCGGGCCGCATGCTCGTGCAGGAGATCGAGGCGCTGTGGCCTGGCGTGGACGCTGAACCTATCGTTACGCCGTTGCTTGGTTTGCGGATTGAAACGGTGCTCAGGAGCTCGGCCGACATACTCGGCAAGTCGCTTGACGCCGCGCAGATCGATGCGATCCGCGCTGTCGTGGAGGCGTCGGCGGTGGAAGCGCCGGCGGTCGATGGCATCGAGGCGGCCCTTGCCGGCATCGCGCTGCGCAAGGCCTGCGCAAGCAACAGCTTTACGTCGTACGTGGAAGCCGTGCTGAGCCGAACCGGTCTCGTGCGTTTTTTCGGCGAACGTCTTTTTTGCGCCGATACCGTGCCGAACCCGAAGCCCGCGCCCGACGTGTATCTCTCGGCGGCGCGCACGCTCAGGGTCGCGCCCGAGCGTTGCGTGGTGGTGGAAGACAGCGTGACCGGCGTGACGGCCGCCTCGGCAGCGGGCATGACGGTGCTGGGTTTCGTGGGCGGCGGTCATGCAAGTGAAGGACAAATCGATGCGCTGAAACGTGCTGGCGCAAGTGTCGTGTTCGACGAAATGGGGCAGCTTCCCGCGCTTGTCGAGCAGTGGCTGCAAAACGCAAGCTTTGAACTGCCCTGAGCCTCGTGCTCGCAGAAAACAAAGCGAAGTTAAAGACGGAGACTCCATCATGGCAAGCCTGAATCTGCGCAACATCAACAAGCGCTACGAAGAAACCGAAGTGATTCGCAGCGTGAACCTCGATATCGCCGACGGTGAGTTCGTCGTGTTCGTGGGGCCAAGCGGTTGCGGCAAGTCCACACTGATGCGGATGATCGCCGGACTCGAGGACATCAGCGGCGGCGACCTGACTATCGACGGCGTGCGCGTGAACGACGTGCCGCCCGCCAAGCGCGGCATTGCGATGGTGTTCCAGTCGTACGCGTTGTATCCGCACATGACGCTCTACGACAACATGGCGTTTGGTTTGAAGCTTGCCGGCACGAAGAAGCCGGAAATCGACGCGGCGGTCAAGCAAGCCGCGAAGATTCTTCACATCGATCATTTGCTCGACAGGAAACCTAAGCAATTGTCGGGCGGCCAGCGTCAGCGGGTGGCTATCGGCCGGGCGATTACGCGCAAGCCAAAAGTGTTCCTCTTCGACGAACCGCTGTCCAACCTCGACGCCGCATTGCGCGTGAAGATGCGCCTCGAGTTTGCGCGCCTGCACGACGAATTGAAGACGACCATGATCTACGTGACGCACGATCAGGTCGAAGCCATGACGCTCGCGGACAAGATCGTGGTGTTGTCGGCGGGAAATGTGGAGCAGGTCGGCACGCCGAACCAGCTTTATCACGCGCCGCAGAACAAGTTCGTGGCGGGGTTCATTGGATCGCCGAAGATGAATTTTTTCAATGGCGAAGTCACGCAGGTGCTGAGCGATGGCGTGCTCGTGAAGTATGCAACGGGTGAGACGCAGCTTGCTGCTGTAGAGCCGGGTAACGCCAGGGTTGGCGATGCCGTGATGATCGGCATTCGTCCCGAGCATTTGCATGCGGGGACGGCGGCGACGGTTGAGCACGGTGTATCGGCGAAGACAATGGCCGTCGAATCGCTCGGCGATGCCGCTTATCTGTACGCGGAGTCATCGGTGGCGCCGGATGGAATCATCGCCCGGATTCCGCCGCTGGAGCGCCATTCGCGTGGCGAAGTGCTCAAGCTCGGCGCCATGCCCGAGCATTGTCATCTGTTCAATGCCGATGGGATTGCGTATCAAAGGAAGATTGTGGAAGTCTTGTCGGCGGCTTGATTTTTTTGTGCGCTCACACGAAAACGCCTGGACATGTCCGGGCGTTTTCGCATTTGAAGCCTTGAAATCAAGCCTCCAACGCAGCCTGCGCGCATAACTCGTCCGTCACCAACCCCGACAGCCATTTCCCTTTCAACGCGGCAATTACCGCGGCGCGCTTTCTCATTCCGCCGGCAAAGCCGATCGTCGGGCGCTTCGGCGGGGTATCGAGCCGCAAGCTCGTCACGCGCTCGCCGGTCGTCGATTTCACCCTGACACCTTCAGCATCTATAGGCAATCCAAGCAGTTCTGCCACCGCGCCGCCTTCCATCATCTCTTCGACTTCGGCGGTCGTGATAAACCCGTCCTCGTGCAGCGGGCAGTTGATCCCCATGTTGCCGATACCAACGAACGCCACATCGGCGTTCTCGGACAACGCATCCACGATCCGGTACAACCGGTGATTGACCCACTGCGCACGCTCGGCGCGGCTATCGGCCATCAACGGCGCAGGCAGCATGAAATGTTTGCCGCCGGTCTTCTCGGAAAGGTGCTGCGCGACGTCGTAGCGGTTCGAGGAGCCGTCCTGGGCGATCGCTCCGACCATCGATACCAACCGATGCTGCGGCCGCTCCAGTTGACCGATTTGCGCGACCACGGCCTTGAGCGTCCGGCCGCTGCTGATCGAGACGACCAGGGGTTTTTCATCGGTGAGATAACGCTCCATGACTTGCGCGCCCGCGACCGCGAGCTTGCGGTCCACCTGCTCGGGCGAGTCACCATCGATAGGAACGACCTCGCACATGGACAATCCGTAGCGCTTCGATAACTGCGCCGCCAGCGACAAGCAATCCGCCACGCGATGATCCACGCGCACGCGAATCAGGTTCTTCTCCACCGCGAACGCAACGAGGCGTTGCGCGACGGGCCGCGAAATCTGCAGCTTCTCCGCGATTTCATTCTGCGTGTTTCCCGCGACGTAATAGAGCCACGCGGCGCGGGTGGCGAGATCGAGTTTTTCGTTGGACTTGGGCACGGGAGCTCGATGTCAGGTCGTTTATATCGAATACACATATAGAAACGCGCGCCATGGAGGCGCGCGGATTGACCGATATTGTGCACGCTCCGGCGCGCAGAGCTTGTTGAAATTCTTCCGCGCCGAATTGTCAGGCGAGGCGCGGCCGCGCCGGATCGAACAACGGTTTTACATGCTGATAAAGCTCGCGGAAACCCTTCAGCCGCTGCCGCAAGATTGCGTGGCGCGCCGGGTTCGGCACGAATTCATCCTTCACTGGCGGCTTTGCGAGCACGACAGCGGGGTCGCCGCCCGCCGCAAGCCAGCCGAGACGCGCCGCGCCCAATGCAGCGCCGGTTTCACCGCCGCCATGCGTGCGCGTGCGCGTGTTGAGGGCATCAGCCAATAACTGGCCCCAGTACTTGCTGCGCGCGCCGCCGCCCAGCAGCGACAACGCGTGTACTTCCGTGCCGGCTGCCTGCAATGCGTCGAGTCCATCGGTCAGCGCCAGCGTCACGCCTTCGAGCACCGCGTAACCGAGCAACGCGCGATCGGTCGCGTGCGTCATGCCGAAGAACACGCCTTGCGCGTACGGGTCGTTGTGCGGCGTGCGTTCACCGCTGAGATACGGCAGGAACAGCGGCGCGATTTCCAGCGCAGCAGGATCGAGCGCCTCGATTTCGGCTAGGAGCGTGGGTTCGTCGGTGGAGGTCAGTTTGCAGACCCAGCGCAGGCAACTCGCCGCCGACAACACCACGCTCATCTGGTGCCATCTGTCTGGAATGGCGTGACAAAATGCATGCACGGCGGACGCCGGATTGGGCCGGAAGCGATCCCCGACCACGCACAACACGCCCGATGTTCCCAGTGATAAAAATCCATCGCCCGGTTCCGTAGCGCCGATACCCACCGCGCTCGCCGCGTTATCGCCGCCACCGGCCGCGACGATCACCCCATCGCGCAAACCGAGTTCGCGGGCGAGTTCCGGCAGCAGCGTGCCCGACGGCTCGCTGCCTTCGGCGAGCGCCGGCATCTGCGCGCGCGTCATGCTGCACGCGGCGAGCAGTTCGTCCGACCAGTCACGACGGGCGACATCGAGCCATAAGGTTCCGGCTGCATCTGAAGGGTCGGACACCTTCGTGCCCGTCAGATGCAAGCGCAGATAATCTTTCGGCAACAACACGCAGGCCGTCCGGTTGAAAATCTCCGGCTCGTTGTGCTTCACCCAAAGCAGCTTGGGCGCGGTGAATCCGGGCATCGCGAGATTGCCGGCAATCGCGTGCAACTCCGTTGCGGTTTGCGTCAGCTCGTCGCATTCCTTGTCGCTGCGCATGTCGTTCCAGAGAATCGCGGGACGCAGCACGCGGTCTTCGGAGTCGAGCAGTACGGCGCCGTGCATCTGTCCCGACAAGCCGATACCGCGAACCTGCGCGAACTCTTCCGGGAATTTATCGCGCAAGGCGAACAGGGCCGCGCGCGTGCCGTCCCACCAGTCGAGCGGATTTTGCTCCGACCAGCGCGGTTTCGGGCGCGATACGGTGAATGGCGTACCCGCTGTGCCCACTACGCTGCCGTCGCTCGCGAGCAGCAGGACTTTTACTTCGGAGGTGCCGAGATCGATGCCTAAATACATGGACGAACCCTTGTTGAAGGCTTGAAGCGGAGAAAACCGGAGGCGCTAATGTAGCGCCGCTGCCGGTGTTGCGCCATTGGCATAACACCGGACGGGGGTTATGAAATGTGGGACGCTCAGGCGCGCTTTGCAAGCCACGCGTCGACCCGGTCCAGCGCCGCGCGCAGCACGCGTTCGAGATCCGCGCTCCCGGCAAGGCTGCCCCAAAGCAGCTTGTCCGCGACGAAAGCCTTCACCGGATCGGCCGCTTCGAAGAAAGCGTGCGCGCTCGCCGCGTCCATCACGCCGTCCTGATACGCGTACGGCAGCTTGCCTTCGTGCCAGCGTTCGAGAAAACGGAAGAACAGCGCGGGCAGCATGGCGGTCGCGTCTGGATCGGTCTTGCGTGCGAAACATTCACGCAACGTCGGCGCGATAAACCCCGGGATCTTCGAGAAGCCGTCGGCGGCGACGCGCTGGTTCGTGTCCTGAATATACGGATTGACGAAGCGGTCGAGCACGACATCGCGGTACTTCGCCAGATCGATCGGGCTTGGCGACAGGCACGGGATCACGTCCTGCGTGACGTAGTCATCGGCGAGTGCGCGGATTTGCGCGTCCTGCGTGCCTTCGTGAATATATTGGTATCCGACCAGCGTTCCCGCCCAGGCAATGCAGCTATGCGTGGCGTTGAGAATGCGGATCTTGGCTTCCTCGTAGGGATGCACAGAGTCGACCATTTCGGCCCCGACCTTTTCCCAGGCGGGACGTCCGGCGATGAACGCGTCCTCGATCACCCACTGAATGAATGCTTCGCCCATGACGGGCGCCTTGTCGTCGAAACCGGTTGCGGCGAGCACGCGTTCGCGCACATCCGGCGTGGGGCGCGGCGTGATGCGGTCGACCATCGCGTTCGGACACGCTGTGTTCGCGATCATCCATTCACGCAATGCCGTTTCGCCGCGCAACTGCAGGAATTCGAGCATGCCCGCCTTGAAGCGGTCGCCGTTGCTGCGCAGGTTGTCGCAGTTTTGCAGCGTCACCTTGCCGGCGTTCTGCTTCATGCGGGCATCCAGAATCGCGGCGAGCGCGCCGTAGATGGTCGTGCGCGCGCCTTTCAGGTCCGCGGCGAGATCGGGATTGGCTGTATCGAGCTTGTGATGTTCGTCGAGGTAATAACCGCCTTCGGTCACCGTGAACGATACGATCTTGCACTCGGGGGCCGCGCCCACCGCAACCAGCGCGTCCAGGTCCGCGGCCCACGGCACGACCTTCTTGATCGAACGGATGGTCTCGTACTTGCGTTCACCCTGCGGCGTGACGGTTTCGAGCGTATAGGTGCCGTTCTGGGCGGCGAGCGCTTCGAGCACCGCATTCATGTCGCCGCGAATATTGCCGACGGTCAGCGACCAGCGCGTATCGCCCGATTCAATCAGGCGGTGCAGGTACCACGCCTGATGCGCACGGTGAAAAGAACCCGCGCCGATGTGCAGGATCACATCGGCGGTTGTTTGGTTTTCGGACGTCATGGTGTCTTCCTCTGATCTGGATGCGCCGTGGGTTGTGCTTGGGGCGCGATGCTGTGTCTCGTGCCGTGGCGGGTTCTGGCTGGCGCCACTTGCCGTCACCACGATCATTTGCTCGTTCTGTGAGCGAATGATCGTATTCGATTCGATGAAAGTCAAGGCGCTCCGCAGCATTTAACGCGGTGAAAACGCGCTGCTGCTATGCACAAAATTTGACTCTTTCCGGCATCAGGACTTACCCGAATGCAAAAAAGTATCGGGGAGCAGTTCCATTTTCAGTGGTGAAATACCCGCGGCAAGGCTAATTTTCGGTCATGGCACGGCGCGAGGCATCCTCGTGAGTACATCGCGAACGCGGCCAGAAAAAAGCAGCGGGTCAGGAGGAAGACAAGATGCACACCATTTTGAATGACACGACATGTCGATGCGGCGCATGCGGCTACTGCCGTGCGGCACGCACTACCGCGCGTCGTGCCAACATCGTCCAGCCCGATCTCGAACTCGTGGATGTGGCGCGCGACGAGTCATTCAAAGTCTGGTCGCATGGTTACCCTTACCGCACCGTGCGCTGGCACTTCCATCCGCAGTACGAGATCCAGCTCATCACCACGACCACGGGCAAATACTTCGTTGGCGATCACATCGGCAGTTTCGTGCCGGGCAATCTGGTGATGATGGGACCGAACTTGCCGCACAACTGGGTCAGCGACGTGCCGCCCGGCGACCATGTGAACGAACGCTGTCTGATCCTGCAATTCGATGCCGAGTTCGTGGCGCGCGCCATCGACGTGTTTCCCGAACTGAAGCGCGTGGAATCCCTGCTCGATGCATCGTGCTGGGGCGTTTTGTTCACGCCGGAAACGGGCGCGGCGGCCGAACCGATCATGCGCGAGATGTTGAGCGCGCAAGGCATGCGGCGCATCACGCTGTTTCTGGCGCTGCTCGATCTGCTCGTGCAGAGCGCCAATCCCGTCAAGCTCGCGAGCGCCGCGTATCGTGCGGACCCGGCGCGTTATGCGGAGGCGCGCATCAATCATGTGCTTTCCTATATTGGCAAGAACCTGTCGCAGGGACTGCGCGAAACGGAACTTGCCGAACTCGCGGGGCAAAGCGCGAGCGCATTCTCGCGATATTTCCGCCGGCACACGGGCTTGCCGTTCGTGCAATACGTGAACCGTCTGCGCATCAATCTCGCGTGCCAGTTGCTGATGTCGGGAGAACTGAATATCACCGATATCTGCTATCAGGTCGGCTTTAACAACCTGTCCAATTTCAACCGGCAGTTCCTGTTGCTCAAGAACATGTCGCCTTCGCGATGGCGCGCTTACCAGCAGCTCAATGCTGCCAGTGCAACTGAATCGTCCGAGGCCGAGCCGGCGCTCGAAGCATTCGGCTAGCGCCTTCTTCCTTTCCTGAGAAAACCGTGTAACGCGGTGCTTGAAAAAGCACCGCGCCGGGCGAACTCGTCCTCGCGGTTCGAGTGTTCCAACGACGTACCCAAGTCCAATCAACAAGAGATGGAGACAGCCATGCACGCTTTCGCTTTCCCGAAGAAACTCGCCCTCGCTACGTTAGGTCTCGCCACAGCGCTTTCAGTGGCGGGCGCACACGCCGCCGAGCCATTGAAGATCGGCATGACGTTCCAGGAGTTGAACAATCCGTATTTCGTTTCCATGCAGAAGGCGTTGAACGAAGCGGCCGCGTCCATCGGGGCACAGGTTGTCGTGACCGACGCGCACCACGACGTCAGCAAGCAGGTCAGCGACGTTGAAGACATGCTGCAAAAGAAAATCGACATCCTGCTGGTGAATCCGACTGATTCGACAGGCATTGTTTCAGCCGTGAACGCCGCGAAGAAAGCGGGCGTGGTCGTGGTCGCCGTGGACGCCAACGCGAACGGCCCGGTGGACTCGTTCGTGGGATCGAAAAATTACGATGCCGGTGTCATGTCGTGCGAATACCTGGGCAAGACGCTCGGCAGCACGGGCGAAGTGGCGATCCTCGACGGCATTCCGGTTGTGCCGATTCTCGAACGCGTGCGCGGCTGCAAGGCGGCGCTGGCGAAGTTTCCGAACATCAAGATCGTCGATACACAGAACGGCAAGCAGGAACGCGCGACCGCGTTATCGGTCACCGAGAACATGATTCAGGCGCATCCGAATCTGAAGGGCGTGTTCAGTGTGAACGATGGTGGATCGATGGGCGCGCTGGCCGCTATTGAAGCGTCGGGCAAGGACATCAAGCTGACGAGCGTGGACGGTGCGCCTGAGGCGATCACGGCCATGCAGAAACCGGACTCGAAGTTCATTGAAACGTCGGCGCAATTTCCGCGCGATCAGGTGCGCATTGCAATTGGCATTGCGCTTGCGAAGAAGTGGGGCGCCAATGTGCCGAAGGCGATTCCTATCGACGTGAAGATGATCGACAAGAGCAACGCCAAGGGCTTTAGCTGGTAAGCAGATTTTATTCGCAGGGCGTTTTCCAAGGCACGTTCCGGCAGGTGAGCACGATGAACTCCATTCTCAGACTTGACAACATCACGAAGAGCTTTCCCGGCGTGAAGGCGTTGCAGGGCATTCATCTCGACGTGGCTGCCGGCGAAGTGCATGCGCTGCTCGGCGAGAACGGCGCGGGTAAGTCCACGCTGATGAAAATCCTGAGCGGCATATATCAGCCCGACGAAGGCACGATCACGCTCAACGGCGAGACCCGCGCGTTCGCGGATTATCACGATGCAGTCGCGGCCGGGATTGGCATCGTGTTCCAGGAATTCAGCCTGATTCCGTTTCTCAACGCGGTCGAGAACATCTTTCTCGGCCGCGAACTGAAGAAAGGATTCTTGCTGGACCGCGCAGCCATGCGGCGTTCGGCAGCGGAGATTTTCGCGCGGCTGAAAGTGGATATCGACTTGTCCGTGCCGATTCGCGAACTGTCGGTGGCGCAGCAGCAGTTCATCGAGATCGGCAAGGCGTTGTCGCTTGAGGCGCGCATCCTGATCCTGGACGAACCCACTGCAACGCTCACGCCTTCGGAAGCGGAACATCTCTTTGTCATCATGCGCGAGTTGAAGACGCAAGGCGTGGCCATGATCTTCATCTCGCATCACCTCGATGAAATCTTTGAAGTGTGCGACCGCATCACGGTGTTGCGCGACGGCCAGTATGTGGGCGATACAGCCGTCGCCGATACGGACGTCAGCCGCCTTGTCGAGATGATGGTCGGACGCAAGATAGAGAACAGCTTTCCGCCAAAGCCCGCGCCGCGCGCGAGCGCGAAGACCGTGCTCGATGTCGAGGCATTGCAGATCGACAAGGACGGTCCCACGAATGCGTTCGCGTTGCGTGAAGGCGAGATTCTGGGCTTTGCCGGATTGGTCGGGTCGGGGCGCACGGAAACAGCGCTTGCGGTGATTGGCGCCGATACCGCGCACGTGAAGAAAGTGAAGATCAACGGGACCGATATGAAGCTTGCCGATCCCGCGGCTTCTCTCGATGCTGGCATTGGCATCCTGCCCGAGAGCCGCAAGACTGAAGGTCTGATTACGGACTTCTCGATCAAGCAGAACATCTCGATCAACAACTTTGGCAAGTATCGGCAAGCGCGATTTTTTATCGATAGACGCAATGAAGCGCGAACCACCGCTGCGATCATGAAGCGCGTGGGCGTCAAGGCGCCGACCATGAATACGCAGGTGTCCACGTTATCCGGCGGAAACCAGCAGAAGGTCGTGATCGCGCGATGGCTGAATCACCACGCGAACATCTTGATCTTCGACGAACCTACGCGCGGTATCGACGTTGGCGCCAAGGCCGAAATCTACATGCTGATGCGCGAGCTGACCGAGCGGGGCTACGCAATCATCATGATCTCGTCGGAACTGCCCGAAATTGTTGGCATGAGCGATCGTGTGGCCGTGTTCCGGCAAGGCCGCATAGAAGCCATTCTCGAAGGTGACGAGATCACGTCGAATGCAATCATGACGCACGCAACCACCGCCCGCGCGGCAGCCGGGCAGGGAGTCAGCCATGAGTAAATTATCGATGGAACCCAAGACCGCCACTGTTGATCCAGCATCGCCGGGCGCACCCGTGCGCTTCACGTGGGCGGGACTCAAACGATCGACGATCTTTTATCCGTTCGTCGGATTGATCGTCGTATGCGTGGCGATGGTGTTCGCGAGCAACAGCTTTTTGTCGGCGGCAAATATCGAGAACATCGCGCGGCAAGTATCGATCAACGCGATCATCGCGGTCGGCATGACGTGCGTGATCCTGACGGGCGGCATCGACTTGTCGGTGGGATCGGTCATGGCATTGTCCGGCACGCTTGCGGCGGGCTTGATGGTGTCGGGCCTGAATGCGGTCGCGGCATTGGTTGTGGGCATCGCCGTCGGTCTTGGCTTTGGCGTGGCGAACGGGCTGTTCGTGGCGTTCGCGGGCATGCCGCCGATCATCGTCACGCTTGCGACCATGGGCGTGGCGCGCGGGCTTGCGCTGATCTACACCGGCGGTTATCCAATCGACGGCTTGCCCGACTGGATTGCGTTCTTTGGCAATGGCAAAGTGCTTGGCGTGCAAATGCCCGTGGTCATCATGCTCGTGGTGTATTTCATTGCGTGGGTGCTGCTGGAACGCATGCCGTTCGGGCGATACGTCTACGCGATCGGCGGCAACGAGGACGCCACGCGTTTGTCGGGCGTACGCGTCGCGCGCGTCAAGCTGATCGTCTATGGATTGGCGGGGCTCACGTCGTCGCTTGCCGCCATTGTGTTGACCGCGCGTCTGATGAGCGGGCAGCCGAACGCCGGCGTGGGTTTCGAACTCGATGCAATCGCGGCCGTGGTCATGGGCGGAACGTCCATTTCGGGCGGCCGCGGATCGATTGTCGGCACGTTGATTGGCGCGCTGTTGCTCGGCGTACTGAATAACGGCTTGAATATGGTTGGTGTGAATCCGTATGTGCAGAACGTGATCAAGGGTGGAATCATCCTGCTAGCGATCTATATCAGTCGGGACCGCCGCCGTAAGTGACTAAAGAATAACGAATAGAAAAATGGAAACCGGCATTTCTTCAGCTAAACACGACGACTACAACGAGCGCACTATGAGCACATCAAATGAAGCGTTGAGCATGACGGCCATTGTCTGTCATGCGCCCAAGGATTATCGCGTCGAGACGGTCAAGCGGCCGAAGGCGGCGAGAAATGAACTGGTGATTCGCATTGCCGCATGCGGCATTTGCGCCAGCGACTGCAAATGTCATTCGGGCGCGAAGATGTTTTGGGGCGGTCCTAGTCCGTGGGTGAAAGCGCCCGTCATTCCGGGCCATGAATTCTTTGGTTATGTCGAGGAACTTGGCGATGGCGCAGCGGAACATTTCGGCGTGGAGTTGGGCGAGCGCGTGATCGCCGAGCAGATCGTGCCTTGCGGCAAGTGCCGCTATTGCAAGTCCGGACAGTACTGGATGTGCGAAGTGCATAACATCTTCGGCTTTCAGCGCGAGGTTGCGGACGGCGGCATGGCGCAGTACATGCGTATTCCGCCGACTGCCATCGTCCATAAGATTCCCGATGGCATATCACTGGAAGACGCGGCGATTATCGAGCCGTTGGCGTGTGCGATCCATACGGTGAATCGCGGCGATATACAGCTTGACGACGTTGTGGTGATCGCGGGCGCGGGGCCGCTGGGTTTGATGATGACGCAAGTTGCGCATCTCAAGACGCCTAGAAAGCTCGTCGTGATCGATCTGGTGGAAGAGCGTCTTGCGCTTGCGCGGGAATATGGCGCGGACATCACGATCAATCCGAAGAACGAAGATGGTCTGGCGATCATCAAGTCCATCACGGATCAATATGGATGCGACGTGTACATCGAGACAACGGGCGCGCCCATTGGTGTATCGCAAGGACTCGAAATGATTCGTAAGCTTGGGCGCTTCGTCGAGTTCTCGGTGTTCGGAAGCGACACCACCGTGGACTGGTCGATCATTGGCGACCGCAAGGAACTGGACGTACGCGGCGCGCACCTCGGACCGTATTGTTACCCGATTGCCATCGACCTTCTTGCACGAGGCCTTGTGACATCCAAGGGTATTGTGACGCATGGCTTTACGCTGGAAGAATGGGATGAGGCAATCAAGGTCGCGGATTCGCTCGACTCGATCAAGGTTTTGCTGAAGCCGCGCTAAACTAGGCCACGCACAATAAATCCGCCTGGGTCAGCGCGCGGAAAATCTTGAGACATGGAGCGAGGCAATGGCTTCTTACGTAATAGGCGTCGATATAGGCACGCAAAGCACCAAGGCTTTGCTGGTCGATCTGCAGGGCGGGATCGTCGCGCAGCATTCGAGCGCTTACCATCCCGACACGCCCAAGCCGCTTTGGGCAGAGCAGTGGCCTTCGGTGTGGCTTGACGCCGTGAAAAAGACAATCAAGGCTTGCGTGACGAAAGCCCTTGCCGAGGGCATCGTCAAAAGCGACATCAAGGCGGTCTGCATAGGCAGCTTGTACGGCGGATCGGGCATTCCCGTCGACGCTGAAATGCGTCCCTTATATCCGTGTCTGATCTGGATGGATCGCCGTGCGACGCACGAAGTGGAATGGGTCGAGAAGACTGCCGATACAACGCGGCTCAAGCAGATAACCGGCAATGGCATAGACAGCTATTACGGCTATACCAAGATGCTATGGCTCAAGAATAATCAGCCCGATGTATGGAGCAAGACCCGTTATTTCCTGCCGCCGAACGCGTACATCATTCATGAACTGACAGGCGAACTGGCGGTCGATCATAGTTCGGCCGGAAATATTGGCGGTGTGTATGACATCGCCAGGCGGTCATGGTCGCAAGAAGCGTTGGACATGCTTGGCATTCCCGCTGCAATGATGCCCGCGCGGCTCGTGGATTCGTCGGAGATCGTGGGTGGCTTGCTGCCTGAATGTGCTGCTGAGCTTGGCCTTGCAAACGATACGCCGATCATTGCCGGTGGCGTGGATGCCGCCGTCGCCACTTTTGCTGCCGGCGTCACGCGCGCGGGCCACCATGTTGCGATGATCGGCACGAGCATGTGTTGGGGCTACATCAATCAGAACGTCGATGCCAGTCACGGTCTGATCAGCATGCCGCACGTCTACAACTCGCAGAAGGACATCTATATCTTTGGCGGCGCGATCACTGCGGGCGCGTCGGTCACGTGGTATCGCGAACAGTTTTGCCATGCGGAGACCGAAGCGGCGAAAGCAACCGCTCATGGCGATCCGCACAAGCTGCTTGAAGAGGCCGCGGCGAAAATAGCCGCCGGTTCCGATGGCGTTGTGTTCCTGCCTTATCTGATGGGCGAGCGCAGTCCGGTTTGGGACGCAAAGGCGAGCGGCACGTTCGTCGGGTTGAGTCTTTATCACACTCGTGCGACGTTGTATCGGGCTGTGCTGGAAGGCGTGGCGTTTGCGCTCAAGCACAACATGGAGGCGGGGCGCCGCGGCGCGCAGTCGCTGGATGAGAAGTTGATCGTCGTGGGCGGCGCGGCGCATTCCGATCTCTGGATGCAGATCATCGCGGACGTCACGGGGTATCCGGTGTGGTCAATTGAAGAAGAGGTCGAAGCCGCCATGGGCGCCGCGCTGCTCGCCGCGCTTGGCACGAACCTCATTACGCGCGAGACGGCCGAGGGAGGGTGGGTGACGTTGGTGGAACGCGCTCGTCCCGATGCCCAGCGCCAAGCGTTATACGCCGAACGCTTTGGCGTGTATGTCGATCTTTATCCGGCTTTGAAGCCCATCATGCATCGCTTGCAGGCAAGTTGAATCATGCAAACACATTTCGATTTCAATGGGCAGTCGGTTTTGGTTACGGGTGCATCGAGCGGGATTGGACGGGCTATTGCCGTCATGTTGCGTGTTGCGGGGGCGCGGGTGGTCGCGGCCGGCCGCAATGTGGCTGCGTTGGATGCGCTTGCTAGTGAAACCGGCTGCGAGCCGTTGCTTCTCGATGTTTCCGATCCAGTGCGGATAGCTGAAGCTTTTGAAAATCTCGATGCCTTCGATGGCCTTGTGAATTGCTCCGGCACGACGGCGCTGGATAAAGCGATTGATTTCACCGCCGCCGATTTCGATCAGGTCATGGCAGTGAATGCACGCGGTGCGGCACTGGTTGCGCAGCAAGTCGCGCGCGCGATGATCGCAGCAGGCAAGCGCGGCAGTATTGTGAATGTTTCGAGCCAGGCAGGGTTGGTCGGGCTTGAGGATCATCTGGCTTATTGTGCTTCTAAGTCTGCACTTGATTCCATTACCCGGGTGATGTGTCTTGAGCTTGGGCCTTTTGGGATTCGCGTGAATAGCGTTAATCCAACCGTCACGCTTACGCCAATGGCTGTCAAGGCCTGGAGCGAACCCGCCAAGAGGGAGCCTGCTTTGAAGGCTATTCCCTTGGGACGGTTTGTTGAACCCGATGAGGTGGCCGCGCCAGTGCTTTTTCTTTTGAGCAATGCTGCAGCCATGATTTCAGGGATCGTTTTGCCAGTTGATGGCGGGTTTATTGCAAGGTGATTTTTTTGGGCGGGGTCCTGCTTTTTGGGGTTTTGCGCGTTTCGTGTTCGTTGATCTTTCTAGCACTGTTAGCCACTGTCCGTGGCGGGACTTCATTTCTTTGTCCAACGGCGACAAAGAAACGAAGCAAAGAAAACGCCTCTCAACCGCCAATTCTTAAGTGGACCAAGCGTGCAGTGATATCTGCTTGGGACTTCAAAAGAACCCTCGACGCCATAACCACCAATACCTGAAACCCTCCCCCTCCGTATCCCTACATCCACACGCTTCGCCACCAGCGTTCTCGGGCAAGCTCCGCGCGCGCTTGCGCACTAGAGCATTTCGAGCGGGCGCTTTGATTTCGGTGGCTTGAATTGCGCGTCGATCTGCGACAGTTCTTCCTCCGATAACGTAATGTCCCGCGCCGCCGCATTCTCAACGACGTGCTCAATCGTCGACGCCTTCGGGATCGCAATGACCTCCGGTTGCCGTAATACCCACGCAAGCGCAATTTGCATTGGCGACACACCGCGTGCCGCGGCAATATCGTTCAAGATACTTTGCTTCGGCAGCCGCAGGTGGTCTACCGGACTGTAGGCCATCGCGGGCACACTTCTCTCACGCATCCAGGGTAGCAGGTCGAACTCCGGGCCGCGGCGCGCTACGTTGTACAAGATCTGATTTGCAGCGCAGCGGTTGCCGTTTTCAAGCGCAAAAAGTTCGATCATGTCGTCGGTGTCGAAATTGCTCACGCCCCAATGCCGAATCTTGCCAGCAGCCCTGAGACTCTCAAACCCCGCAATCACGCCTTCGAGATCCTCACCGCCGCGCCAGTGCAGCAAGTACAAATCGATTCGGTCAGTTTGCAACCGCTTCAGGCTTCGCTCGCATGCAGCCTTCACGCCGGTTTCACTGCCGTTGTGCGGATACACCTTGCTGACTATAAACAGCTCCTCCCTGCGATCACCCAACGCCTCAGCAATCAGTTTTTCACTGTCACCATCGCCATACATCTCGGCGGTATCTATAAGCGTCAGCCCTGAATCAACACCGGTTTGCAACGCCTTGATTTCTTCACCACGAACGCGCGAATTTTCGCCCATCTCCCATGTTCCCTGGCCCAATGCCGGGATCTGTTCTCCGGACAGAAGTCGAACGGTTTTGTTTTGCGAAGTCATCGGAAATCTCACACGGTCTTGAAGTCTGGTTGGGCCACGGATGCGCGCGCCAGTTCAATAATTTACAACACGGATGCGTGCAAACATGGTCCGTTCGCCAGCACGCATCCGTATGTTGATCAGACGAGACCCACCAGCAGCGGTCCCAGCAACGTCAGCAATACATTGGCCAGCGCATACGTGATCGCGAACGGCACCGTAGGCACCGCACTCTCGGTCTTGTCCAGCAGCGCGCCGAACGCAGGGTTCGCACTGCGCGACCCAGTCAGCGCGCCCGCCAAAAGCGCCGCGTTGGTGTATTTGAGGACGTAGCGGCCAAAGATCATGGTCAGGATGAGCGGCAAAACCGTGACGACTACACCCAGCAGGAAAATGGTCATGCCGCTTTGCTTGACCGTCACCACCGCCTGCAAGCCTGAATTCAAGCCGACAGCCGCCACGAACGCCGCAAGCCCGAAGTCCTTCATCAACTGCGACGCCGCCGAGGGCATGACGCCATACATCGGATGCTTGCCGCGCATCCAGCCGAATAGCAACCCCGCAAGCAGGCAGCCGCCGCCCGAACCCAGCGTCAGCGGCACCCCGCCAACATTCACCACGATCAAGCCAATCAACAATCCCAACACAATGCCCACACCCATATAGATGAAGTCCGTTTTGTTCGTGACGGGCAGTTCGTAACCGGCTGCATCGACGGCGCGCTTGGTGTCCTGCGGCGATCCGTAGAAGGTGATTACGTCACCATGCTCGAGCTTGGTTTCGGGCAGGATCGGCAACGGCTGGTCAGCACGCTTGATCTCCTGCACGAACACGCCATGGCGCAAATCGCGATCTACCGTCGTGCGCACCGCGGCGATCGTCATGTGATTCATGCCCTTTCTCGTGAACACGCCTTGCCGGTTCTGCATGACCACGCTGATGCCGTCGGTATCTGCTACTTCCTCGCCAATATTCGCTGCCGCCGCGACCATCACCTCGCGCCGCCCGACCACGAGCACAACGTCGTTCGCCTGCAACATCACGTCCGGACGCGGTTCCAGCGCCTTGCCGGCACGCCTGATCCGCTCGATGGTGATCATGTCCGACTCGGCCAGCTCGATCTCGGCGACCGTGCGGCCCGCAGCCCCGCCCGTCACGCTTCCAGCAGGAGCGCCGGTGATCCGGTAAGCGCGTCCGACCAGCTCCGGCAAGGCGGGCGTCTGTCCTGGTCCATGCGCGACAGAACCGCCAAGCAAGCTCTTCTCGGCTTCGGCGGCCGCTTCCTTCAAGCCTTGTCCCATGAACTTCGGCAGCACATTCACGCACACGATGATCGCGCCCAGCGACCCAAACACGTACGTCACGGCGTAGGCGATCGCCACATCGGATTGCAGGGACTTGGTCTCGGCCACGGGCAGGCCGAGCCGCGCGATGGCATCGCCCGCCGTACCGATGATCGCCGACTGCGTGAGCGCCCCGCCGGCCAACCCGGCCGCAATGCCCTTGTTCAGCCCGAAGAGCTTCGCGCACACGAGCACCGTCAGCAATGCGGAAACTGCCAGGAACACGGCCATTGCTATCTCGCGCAGCGTCTTGCGCGACAAGGAGTTGAAAAACTGCGGACCCGAGTCGTAGCCGACTGCGTAGATGAAGATGGCGAACATCACGGACTTGACGCCGTTATCGATCTGGACGCCAAACTGGCTGATCACGACCGCGGCCAGGAGCGAGCCACCCACGCCGCCAAGCTGGAACTTCCCGAAGTTGATCTGGCCGATGAAGTAACCCGCCGCAAGCGACAGGAATAAAGCGATTTCCGGGGACTTCGTGAGAATCTGATGTATCCATTCCATAATGCCCTCGCTGGTTTGTGTACCGTCGGACTTCCCGCTTCAACGCCTTTACCGCACACTCCCGTTGCCTTTCAAAGACTTCCTACCCGAACTTGCCCGCAAGTCCGACAATCAGCGGCCCCATCAGCGGCAGCAGCACGTTCGATAACGCATACGTGATCGTGTAACCAATAACAGGCGTTGCGTTTCCTGTCACCCCAACCAGCGCGCTGATTGCCGGCGTGCTGCATTGCTGGCCCGCAATGGCGCCCAGCAGCATGGGCACTTCCAGCTTGAGCAGCCAGCGGCCGATGGCGAGCGAAACGAGCGCCGGCCCGAGCGTGATGACGACGCCCGCCGCCGGCAAGGCAATGCCGTATTCACGGATGAGACGAATCGCGTCGGCGCCGGCGCCAAGACCCACCGCGGCGATAAATGTGCACAGCCCGAAGTCCTTGAGCACCTGCGCGGCGGCGGAAGGGAGCGACCCGATCAGCGGAAAACGCGAGCGGATCCAGCCGAACAACAATCCCGACAGCAGACAGCCGCCGCCCGTGCCGAGCGCGATCTGGATATCGCCCAGCCGGGCGCTCAAACGTCCTACGAGAATCCCGAGGATCACGCCAATGCCGAGGAAGACGAAATCGGTCTTCAGCGTCGCGCGCACGATATATCCAAGCTTCGCCGCGCCGCGCCTGACGTCCTCGGCGGCGCCAATCAGCGTCAGCACGTCGCCGCGATGCAACTGCGTCCCAGGCAGAGCGGGGATCGTGCTGTCGAGGCGCGTGACGGCCGAGATATAGACGCCATGGCTATCGGCCGGGGTTGCGCGGGCGCGTACCTGCGCCACGGTCAGGCCGTGCACTTCGCGCCGTGTGAGCATGACGTCGAGCGTTTCGGCGTAGACGTCCGCCACGTCGCTTCCTGTGACTTCCTCGCCAATGGCCGGCAGCGCGTTCACCAATGCGGCGCGGCGCCCGCCGATCACAATGCGGTCGTCGCGCTTCAACACGAGACCCGGCTGCGCCTTGACTATCGAGCGGCCACGCATGACGCGTCCGACGGTGATCTCATTGCCAAAGCGCTGTTCCAGCGCGTCGACGCGCATCTGCGCCGCGCCTGTCACGCGGACTTCACGCGCCACCAGCGACGGCGCCGCGACTTGCTGCCCTTCCGCGAGCGCGCTGTCGCCGCCCAGGCTGCGCCACAGGCGCTCGGCTTCGTCGCGCAGGTTCACGCGCAGCATCAGCGGCGCGATCTGGCTCACGAACAGGACGATGGTGACAAGTCCGAACAGGTAACTCACGCTATATGCCGTGACAATATTGGCCTGCAGCCGCGCGATTTCGGCGGCGGGCAAGGACAGCTTGCCGATCGCCTCGGATGCCGTGCCGACCACGGCGGATTCTGTCGCGGCGCCCGCAAGCAGTCCGGCTGCCGTGCCGCGATCGAGCTTGAACAGCACAACCGCGCCCAGCACCAGTCCGATCACGACAACGATCTCCACGATTGAAAGCAGCCCGTAGCGCCAGCCCCGGCCGATATTCGCGAAGAATTGTGGACCTCCGGTGAAACCCAGTGCAAAGATGAACAGGGCGAAGGCGATGTTTTTAAGATCTGGAGAAAGCCGCGCACCGCTTTGACCCAGGATCAAGGCGACTATCAAGGTTCCGCAGACACCGCCCAACTGTATGGGCCCCAGCTTGAAAGAGCCGATGAAAAAGCCGATTGCCAGACTGGCGAACAAAGCTATCTCGGGTTGACGCGCCAAAAGATTCAAAATTATCACCTTGATTGCGTATTGATTTGCAACGATCAAATGCATGCAGCAATTGAATTAAGGATCCGGTTAATTATCTTATCACCTTTAAAGTTAAATTAATTGGATGAGCTATCGTCAGCTTTTGTAATTGTCAAGCTCCGATAACCTGATTTTTTATGTGGTTCTATTGTCGCGAAGACTTAATCTCGGACATACGCCATTAAATCGATTCAACTTGGAACGTACACGAAGCGTACCTCACTCTGCGTACCCAGAAGCGGCAACGGTCCTGCCAAAGCGGTTGTTTCCTTCAAAAATAACCGCTATTTGTTAGTAACGCGACAAAAGTAGAACGCTGCGGGTCAAGCTTCGAATCAAAAACATGCATAAATCAGACGATCTATTCCAAAATCCGGGCAAGTGTAATTTTTCATTGCAATGACTTCGCAAATGTGAAAGTCTTACGTTAATGCGGAATGCAAACCAGAAATAAAGAAAGTGCAATCCGCATTGCGTCAACGCATTCGATTGACGCCGAATCAAAAAACGCTGCATGCGTGGGTGATACGCAATGCGGTTCAACGTAATTCAGGACACTGAGAGGTAAGACACGATGAATCAAATTCATGCAATGCGGGTTTTCGTGCGGGTGTCGGAAACCGAAAGCTTTAGAAGAGCTGCGCAACAACTGGATGTATCGAACGCTCTTGTTACTCGCGCGATTGCCATGCTCGAAGCACATCTGCGAACCCGGCTTATCAATCGCACGACTCGCAACCTCTCGCTTACGGAAGCCGGCACGCGTTATCTCGAAGGCTGCCGCGCATTATTGGAAGAACTCGATCATCTGGAATCGATGGTCGCTCATACAGAAGGAGACCCCAGTGGCACACTGCGCGTAGTTGCATCCGGATCATTGTCGTTGATGGCGCTGACACCGCTGATCGATGGATTCCGGCAGGTTTATCCGAAAGTCAATGTGCGCCTGACGCTGTCCGAGCGTCACGTCGATCTGGTGGAGGACGGCTTCGACGTGGGCATCGTCACCGCATTCATGGTGTCCAGCACGGCGCTCGTGGAACGTCCCGTTGCAACCAATACGCTGATTCCAGTCGCCACGCCCGCTTATCTTGAAGAGCACGGCTCACCCAGCACGCCTGCCGACCTGCTTCATCATTCGTTCGTGGCACTGCCAAGCGAGATGCGCAGCGCCACCTGGCATTTCCGTCATCGCACCAACAGCAGCGCTGACCAGGTCACGCTCTCGCCCGTCTATACGGTCAACAGCGCCCTGATGGTGCGGCTCGGCACGCTCGCTCACATGGGCATCTCAATCCTTCCCGAAGGCGTTGTGGCAGCCGACCTAGCGGATGGCTCCATGGTGCGCGTGCTGAGCGACTATGCAATCGACGACCCGGATGTCAAGGTGTCCATTGTTTATCCCGGGCGCCAGTATTTGCCTGCCAAGACCCGTGCGTTCATCGATTACACTCTTGAACATATGGGCCCGGGCGGAGAAGTTGGAGTGCCGCAGCAGCCGGACAGCATCCTGGCCCGGCTTTCGATGGTGCCGCCGGCAAGCGCTATTGCTAATTGAAACTGAAACATTGCATCAAAGCGGGGTTACAACTCGATGCCGATCTCCATGATCGTCTTCAGCAGCCGTCAATATGATCGTGACGTCTTCACCGAGGCAAACGCGACTTTCGGCTATACCCTGCAGTTCCAGGAATCGCAACTCGACGCGCAGACGGCGGTTCTCGCGCACGGTTGCAACGTGGTCTGTCCATTTGTAAATGACGTCGTCGACGAAGCCGTCCTTGGGACGCTTCGCGACGGCGGCACTCAACTGGTGGCGCTGCGCTCGGCGGGCTTTAACCACGTCGATCTGGACGCTGCAAAGCGATTCGGAATCGGCGTGGTCCGGGTGCCCGCTTATTCGCCTTACGCAGTAGCAGAACACGCAGCCGGATTAATCCTCACGCTTAATCGCAAGCTGCACCGCGCATATGCCCGGACTCGCGACGGCGACTTCTCGCTTAACGGTTTGCTGGGTTTCGATCTGCACGGAAAGACACTCGGGATTATTGGCACCGGAGTCATTGGACGTGTCTTCGGCAAAATCATGGCTGGTTTCGGCATGACCTTGCTTGCACACGATCCAGGACCGCCCGCATCAGACCTGATAGAAGCGGGAGCCCGATATTTGCCGCTTGAGGCGCTGCTGGCCCAGTCCGACATTGTCAGCTTGCATTGCCCGCTTCTGCCTTCCACATATCACCTGATCGACGCTGCCGCGCTCGCACGGATGAAACGTGGCGTAATGCTCATCAATACAGGACGCGGCGGGTTAATCGACAGCAGCGCACTTGTCGATGCATTGAAAAGCGGCCAGCTAGGTCATCTCGGTCTCGATGTCTATGAAGAAGAGGGCGGACTTTTCTTCGAAGATCATTCGAATCATCTTTTGCAGGATGATGTGCTTGCGCGGTTACTGTCCTTTCCGAACGTGATCGTTACTTCTCACCAGGCGTTTTTCACGCGTGAAGCATTGAGCGAGATCGCAAATACAACCCTTGGTAATGTAAAAGCATGGTTCGACGGTTCACCGCGTAATCAGACTCATTTCTAATTTCGTTCATTCAGTGGGCGTGCAATAACATCACTTAATTCAATAAGATAATTTGATACCGGTCAATTGATTAGTACGGACATTTTATATTTATTTTGTATTCGTCATACAAATATGATTTTATGACGATGGCCTCGGTTTTTGAATAGGCACAGCATCTGCTTGAGCTGAATTGCGTCGGCTGTTTTCGGCCGTTTTTGGCTTTTTTCAGGCAGGTGGCGGGTTGGATACAACAAAAGACCTGATTGTCGCGAGGCCGGAAGGCCTTTATTGCCCGCCGGGCGATTTTTTTATCGATCCATGGCGTCCCGTCGAACGGGCAATCATTACGCACGCCCATGCCGATCACGCCCGGTTTGGCCACGCGCGCTATCTGGCAGCCGAAATGGGCGTTGGCGTGTTGCTCTCCCGTTTACCTGGTATTGATTTGCAAGGCATTCCCTATGGTGAGCGGCTCCTCATAAATGGAGTTTCCGTCTCCCTGCACCCCGCCGGCCACGTACTCGGCTCGGCGCAGGTGCGGGTGGAATACGCCGGGCGCGTCTGGGTGGCCTCCGGCGACTACAAGGTCGACCCGGATCCGACCTGCGCGGCGTTCGAACCCGTGCGCTGCGATACCTTCATTACAGAGTCCACATTCGGTTTGCCGATTTATCGATGGGAACCGTCTCGCGTCATCTTCGACGGCATCGATTCATGGTGGCGGCATAACGCCTCGGAAGGACGTGCTTCGGTGCTGTTTTGCTATTCGTTCGGCAAGGCGCAGCGGATTCTCGCCGGAGTCGACGCCGGTATTGGGCCGATTTTTTGCCACGGCGCCGTGGAACCGCTGAACCGGGCGTATCGCGCGTCGGGCGTGGCGTTGCCCGAGACGCGTCTTGTCAGCGATATCGCCGCGAAGGACAAGAGCGTGTTCAAGGGCGCGCTGGTCGTCGCGCCGCCTTCGGCGCAAGGCAGCACGTGGATGCGGCGTTTCGGCGACTATAGCGACGCTTTCGCTTCGGGCTGGATGCGCCTGCGCGGCACGCGCCGCCGACGCGGGCTCGACCGGGGCTTCGTGCTTTCAGATCACGCCGACTGGCCAGGCTTGCAAATGGCCATTGGCGCGACGGGGGCCGAGCGCGTGATCGTCACGCACGGCCAGATCGAACCCATGGTGCGATGGCTGCGCGAACAAGGGCTCGAAGCGGGCGCATTCACGACCGAATACGGCGACGACGCGATCGAAGCGGACGTGGCCGAACCCGACACGGCTTCTCAATGAAGCGCTTCGCCGCGTTATACACCGCACTCGACGGCACGACTTCGACAAAAGAAAAACTCGAAGCGCTGATCGCGTACTTCTCGGCGGCCGAACCCGAAGACGCGGCATGGGCGTCGTATTTCCTGAGCGGCGGCAAGCCGCGCCAGTCCGTGCCTACGCGGCTGCTCACCGAGTTCGCCCGCGAGCGCGCCCGTTTGCCCGAATGGCTTTTCGACGAGTCCTATCAGGCTGTCGGCGATCTGGCCGAAACCATCGCGCATATCCTGCCGCCGGCCGAACGCACGTCCGAACTCGGCCTCGCGCAATGGATCGAAGGGCGCGTACTGACCTTGCGCGGCCTCGATCCCGACGAACTCCGTACACATTTGCTCGGCTACTGGGACGAACTCGACTGGGGCGAGCGCTTCTTGCTGACCAAGCTGATTGGCGGCGGCTTTCGGGTTGGCGTGGCGCGCCAGCTTGTGGTGCGTGCGCTGGCGGAAGTTGCGGGTGTCGATCACAAGCGCATCGCGCAACGCATGGTCGGCTGGACCGACTCGCGGCAAGCGCCTTCGGCTGCACGCTATCTTCGGCTGATCGCCCCCGAAGCCTCCGCCGACGACGAAACCGCCGCACCGCACGAAAGCGATATTGGCCTGCCTTATCCGTTTTTTCTCGCGCATCCGTTGCAGGCCGATCCGGCGACGCTTGGGTCGCCATCGGAGTGGATTATTGAATGGAAGTGGGACGGAATTCGCGCGCAACTCGTGAAGCGTGGCGGGCGCGTGTGGCTCTGGTCGCGCGGCGAGGATCTGATCACCGATCGCTTTCCCGAGATCGCCGCGTTGGGCGAGGCGCTTGCCGACGGCACCGTGATCGATGGCGAAATCCTCGCGTGGGAACCTGGCGCCGATACACCCTTGCCGTTCGCGCGGCTGCAGCCGCGGATCACGCGCAAGACGTTATCGAAGAAAGTATTGGCGGATTCCCCCGCGACGTTTCTCGCCTACGACCTGCTGGAGTCGGGTGGCCGCGATCTGCGCATGACGCCCCTGATGGAACGCCGCACGCAACTCGATGCATTGGCAAGCGAGCTCGCCGTGGATTTGCTGCGCGTTTCGCCGGCGGTCAATGCCGGCGACTGGAACGCGCTGACCGTGCTGCGCGAGGAAAGCCGCGGGCGCGGCGTGGAAGGCTTGATGCTCAAAGGCCGCGATTCAATGTACGGCGTCGGCCGCACGAAGGCATCGGGGACGTGGTGGAAGTGGAAGATCGAGCCGTATGCCATCGATGCCGTTCTTCTCTACGCGCAACGAGGCCACGGCCGGCGCGCGAGTCTGTACACCGACTTTACTTTCGCCGTGTGGGATGAAGCCGACGGCGTGCGCACGCTGGTTCCTTTTGCGAAGGCCTATTCGGGCCTCACCGACGAAGAAATGCGTAAGGTCGATGCCATCGTGAGAAAGACGACCATCGAAAAGTTCGGGCCTGTGAGAAGCGTCACGCCGACGCTCGTATTCGAGATTGGCTTCGAAGGCATCCAGGCGAGTCCGCGCCACAAATCAGGCATTGCGGTGAGGTTCCCGCGCATGTTGCGATGGCGCACGGACAAGCAGATCGACGACGCCGATACGCTCGCCATGCTCAAGGGTTTCCTAGATGGAGCCGCGCCATGAGCACGCCCGCTGACGCCAGGCGTCGTGCGCCGCGTCCGCGCCGCGTGCCGAAAACACGCGCGGCGCAAGCGAAGGCGGATGCTGTCGCCGAGTTGTTCCGGCCATCGCCGGTGACAATTGATCCCGACGCTGCAAACACGCCCTTCGATACACGCCTGAACGCGTGGTTCGAACGCAATGGATGGCAGCCGTTTCCGTTCCAGCGCGAGGTTTGGAAGGAGATTCAGGGCGGCGCGAGCGGCTTGCTGCACGCGACCACGGGCGCGGGCAAAACGTGGGCCGTATGGCTTGGCGCGTTGGCGGCCTACGCGAGCGAAGCACGCGAACAAAAGACGGCCGCGCCGCTCACGGTCCTGTGGATCACGCCAATGCGAGCCCTTGCTGCAGACACCGCTCGCGCATTGCAGAGCGCCGTGACGGAGCTTGCGGTGCCGTGGACCATTGGCTTGCGTACCGGCGACACCCAATCCGCCGAGCGCGCGCGCCAGAACAAGCGCATGCCCTCGGCGCTGGTGACCACGCCCGAAAGCCTCACGCTGATGCTCACGCGCGCGAACGCGGACGAGGAAATGAAACACGTGCGTCTAGTAGTCGTCGATGAATGGCACGAGCTGCTCGGCAACAAGCGCGGCACGCAGACGCAACTCGCGCTCGCACGTCTCACGCGCTGGCGGCCCGAATTGCAGGTGTGGGGTTTATCGGCGACGCTCGGCAATCTCGACCTCGCCCGCGACGCGTTGCTCGCGCCCGTGAAAACACCACGCGTCGCGGTGCGCGGGGCGCAACCGAAAACGCTGATCGTCGATACGCTGATTCCCGACACCATCGAACGTTTTCCCTGGGGCGGTCATCTCGGCGTGCGGCAGGTCGAACCGGTCGCGGCCGAAATCGATCATGCGCGAAGTTCGCTCGTCTTCACCAACACGCGTTCGCAGTCCGAAATCTGGTATCGCGCGCTGCTGGAATTGCGGCCGGACTGGGCCGGTTTGATCGCGCTGCATCACGGCTCGCTCGACAAGGAAGTCCGCGAGTGGGTCGAACTCGGTCTCAAGAACGGCCAGTTGAAAGCGGTGGTGTGTACATCGAGCCTGGATCTTGGCGTCGATTTCCTGCCGGTCGACCGCGTGTTCCAGATCGGCTCACCCAAAGGCGTCGCACGGCTGATGCAACGCGCGGGACGCTCGGGGCATGCGCCGGGACGCGCGTCGCGCGTGACCATCGTGCCCACGCATGCGCTCGAACTCGTGGAAGCAGCCGCCGCACGATGGGCGGTGGAAGAACGGCACATAGAAGGCCGTGAGATGCCCTACAAGCCGCTCGATGTCCTCGTGCAGCATCTTGTAACCATCGCCATCGGCGGCGGCTTCAAGGCGCCGGAACTCTTCGATGAAGTCCGCACGACCTACGCTTATCGCGACCTCACGCAGCAGGAATTCGACTGGGCGCTGACGTTCGTGGAACGCGGCGGCGCGTCGCTTGCGGCGTATCCCGACTTTCATCGCGTGACGCCTGACGCGAACGGCGTGTATCGCGTGCCGCGCGAGGACCTGATCCGGCGTCACCGCAACAACGTCGGGACGATTGTCGCGAACGCGACCATCAACGTGGCGTACATGACGGGCGGCCGGATTGGCGCAATGGAAGAATCGTTCATTTCGCGGCTGAAGCCGGGCGACGTCTTCACCTTCGGCGGCCGCGCGCTGGAACTGATCCGCGTGCGCGACATGACGGCCTACGTAAAGCGCGCGACATCCTCGCGCGGCGCGATGCCGCAATGGGCCGGCAGCCGCATGCCGCTTTCGTCCGAACTCGCCGAGGCCACGCTGATGATGCTCGCGCGCGCCGTCAACGGCGTCTACGACGAACCCGAGATGCAGGCCGTGCGTCCGCTGCTGGAATTGCAGGCGAAGTGGTCGGCGTTGCCGGAGCCCGGCGTGCTGCTGGTCGAAATGATCCGTTCGCGCGAGGGACATCATCTGTTCTGTTATCCGTTCGCGGGACGCATGGCGCATATTGGCCTTGGGTCGCTGATTGGCTGGCGGGTCGCGCGCGATCAACCGAGCACGTTCTCCATATCGATGAACGACTACGGCTTCGAGTTGCTGTCGGCGCGACCGTTCGACTGGGAGGCGCTCATACAGGAAGGGCTTTTTTCGCCCGATAATCTCGAACACGATATTCTCGCGAGCCTCAATTCGTCGGAACTCGCGGCGCGCCGTTTTCGCGAGATCGCCCGCGTGTCCGGGCTGATTTTCCAGGGCCATCCGGGCCAGCAAAAAAGCGCGCGGCAATTGCAGGCATCGAGCGGATTGTTCTATGAAGTTTTTCGCCGGCACGACAGCGACAACCTGCTGCTCGCGCAGGCCGAGGAAGAAGTGATGTTGCAGGAACTCGAACTTGAACGCATGCGCGCCGCGCTTCAAAGCATGAGCACGAGCCGGCTGGCGCTCACCCATCCGAAGAAGCCGACGCCGTTTGCGTTTCCGCTGATCATCGCGCGGCTTCGCGAAAAGGTGAGCACTGAGAAACTCTCGGATCGTGTGGCGCGTATGCTCGCCGATCTGGAAAAAGCGGCGAACATTCGATGATCGAGGCGTTGACGGTGGATGTCGGCGGCAATGCGCTGGTTTTATCGGCGGCGCGGGCGGCGTTCGATCCGGTGCTGAAAACGTTGTTTATCGCCGATGCGCATTTCGGCAAGGACGCCGTATTTCGCGCGCGTGGTATTCCGGTGCCCGAAGGTTCGACCGCCGAGACCCTCGCACGGCTCGATGCGTTGATCGCGATGCATCGTCCTGTCAGCGTGATCTTTCTTGGCGACCTGCTACACGCGCGGGAATCGCACGCGGCAGCGACGCTTGGCGCGCTTGCCGAATGGCGTTTGCGGCATGCTGGCTTGCGGCTGATCCTGGTGGAAGGCAATCACGATCGCCATGCGGGCGGGCCGCCCGAGGCGCTGGAAATGGAAGTTGTGGACGAGCCCTACAGGATCGGGCCGTGGGCGTTGTGCCATTATCCGCAGCGTGTGGCGGGCGCATTCGCGCTCGCGGGGCATGAGCATCCGGTGTATCGCGTGGCGGCCCGGCACGACAGTGTGCGCCTGCCGTGTTTCCGCTTCGCCGCTAATGCCGGCGTGCTGCCCGCGTTCGGCGCGTTCACGGGCGGTTATGAGGTGAACGAAAACGCCCGCGACGAGCGGATTTTCGTGATCGCGGGCGAGCGGGTGATGGCGGTGCGGCCCGAACCTCAGTGATAAATCGTCTTCGATGACACGAGTTTGGTCAACGTCCCGCGCTGGAACCTGTACCAGCCTTCGGCGCTTTTGAGCACGACCTCGTCGCGCTGCCAGAACACGCCGGTGAGCTTCATGCGCCGTCCCAGGCGCTCGACCGTGGGCGGGCGCTTCGTGAAATCGTAAAGCAGGAGTTCGGGCGCGCCTTCATCGAAGGCTTCGACGATCATTCGCGCCCCGGACGGCTCATCGAAATGTGCGATACGGCGCGCGGTGATCCGGTCGAAGGTGGCGCCGTTGAGTTGGGCATCAATGCCATTTCCCTGCTGCACGAATGTCACGCTTCCAGCCGTAGTGCGCACGGGGCCGGCGCTCGAATCGGCTTCCTGGGCGAATGCGTGAGACACGGCGAGGGCGGCAAGCAGCAGCGATAAAACGATCCGGAATAGGTTCATCGAACATCCTTGTGGAAATGGCACTCCGCAAGCTAGACCGGGCGAAGGGGAAAAGCAACATACATGCACGTTCAGCCGATAAAAATCCCAACTCGTTGAATCGGCACTCAAAATCTCAGGGTTTCCACCGATCAAACCCGAAAACGTTCGGTACAATTTGATCCCTTCAGCCCGCCCGAGCCAGCGTCTTCACCCCGATAACGCGCGACCGGCAGGCTCATAGCCCGCGCACGCCATGCCTTTGCCCCTTCTTGCCCTCGCCATTGCCGCATTTGGCATCGGCACGACCGAATTTGTGATCATGGGCTTGCTGCCCAACGTCGCGCGCGATCTTGGCGTGTCCATTCCGGCCGCGGGCATGCTCGTGTCCGGTTATGCGCTCGGCGTGACCATCGGCGCGCCGATTCTCGCCATCGTCACCGCGAAAATGCCGCGCAAGAAAGCGCTGATGATCCTGATGGCCGTGTTCATTGTGGGCAACATGCTGTGCGCCATTGCGCCAGGATATTGGGTGCTGATGGCCGCGCGCGTGGCGACCGCGTTTTGCCATGGCGCGTTCTTTGGTATCGGCTCGGTCGTGGCTGCCGATCTCGTGGCGCCGAACCGCCGCGCGCAAGCCATTGCGCTGATGTTCACCGGCCTCACGCTCGCGAACGTGCTCGGCGTGCCGCTTGGCACCGCGCTCGGTCAGGCGGCCGGCTGGCGGGCCACGTTCTGGGTCGTGACGCTGATCGGCCTCGCGGCGGCCGGCGCGTTGTGGGTCTGCCTGCCAAAGCACATCGAAATGCGCGAATCCAGCATCCTGCGCGAATTCAGGGTGCTCAAGAATCCGCAAGTGCTGATGGTGCTGGGCATCAGCGTGCTGGCGTCGGCGAGCCTGTTTTCTGTCTTCACCTACATCACGCCAATTCTCGAAGACGTGACCGGTCTCTCGCCGCACGCGGTCACCCTCGTGCTGTTGCTATTCGGACTTGGACTGACGGTTGGCAGCACGCTCGGTGGCAAGCTCGCCGACTGGAAACTGCTGCGCTCGCTGCTGACGTTTCTGGTTTCGATCATCGTCGTGCAAACGATTTTCGCGGCCACCATGCACGCCGCGATTCCCGCGATGATCACCATCTTCATCTGGGGCGTGCTTGCGTTCGGGATCGTGCCGCCGTTGCAGATGTTGATTGTGAATCGCGCGAGCGATGCGCCCAATCTTGCCTCCACGCTGAACCAGGGCGCATTCAATCTCGGCAATGCCACGGGCGCGTGGCTTGGCGGCATGGCAATAGGCGCGGGCGCGTCGCTCAGCATGTTGCCGTGGGTCGGCGTGGTAATGGCGTGCGGCGCGTTCGGCCTGACACTGCTTTCGGCAACGCTCGACAAACGCGCGCGGCGTATGGGCGTCGGGCAGGCGGTTTGAGGCAACGCGCCTACGGCTGCTCCGGATTGAAATTCCTGGCGAGTCCCTGCCAGCATTCGTAGTAATGCGCCTGCAATTGCGCGGTTTCAAGCGCGAAGCGCGTTGGCTTGATCAGCGTGCGTGTTTCGAACATGAACGCCATTGTGTCGCCCACTTTCACGGGCTTCGATGTATCCGCGTTCGACGCCTTCTCGAACGTGCCCGCATCGGGCCCATGTCCCGACATGCAGTTGTGCAGGCTCGATCCACCGGGCATGAAACCTTCTGACTTCGCGTCGTACACGCCGTGGACGAGGCCCATGAATTCGCTCGCCACATTGCGATGAAACCACGGCGGCCGGAATGTGTTCTCACTTGCCAGCCAGCGCGGCGGAAAAATCACGAAGTCGATTGCGTCCACGCCTGGCGTCTCCGTCTGCGATTGCAGCACGAGAAAGATCGACGGATCGGGATGATCGAAGCTGATCGAGCCGATGGTATTAAACAGGCGCAAATCATATTTGTACGGCGCGTAGTTGCCGTGCCACGCGACTACATCGAGCGGTGAATGGTCAATGTCCGCGCGCCACAATACGCCGTTCATCTTCGCGACGAGTTCGAATGTGCCCTCGCGATCTTCATACGATGCATGCGGCGTAAGGAAATCGCGCGGGTTCGCGAGACCGTTCGATCCGATTGGACCCAGATCAGGCAAGCGCAGCAACGCGCCGAAGTTCTCGCAGATATAACCGCGCGCGCTGTTATCGGGAAGCGTGACGGAAAAACGCACGCCGCGCGGAATGACCGCGATCTCAAACGGCTCTATATCGAGCCGCCCAAGTTCCGTTGCTATGGACAAGCGCCCGTCTTGCGGCACGATCAGCAACTCGCCATCGGCGTTATAAAAGAAGCGATCCTGCATCGGCCTGTTCGCGGCGTACAGATGGATCGCACAGCCTTGCATGGACTCGGCGGCGCCATTGCCGGCCATTGTCACCCAGCCATCGATAAAATCAGTCGGTGCCTGAGGCATGGGCAACGGGTCCCATCGAAGCTGATTGGGCGGCGTTGGCGGCACGTCGGCAAAGTTCGCGACCAGCCGGGTCTGCCCTTCGATTTGCGTGAACGGCTGATGCACGGCAGCCGGCCGTATCCGATACAACCACGAGCGCCGGTTATGCCCGCGCGGCGCGGTGAACGCCGTGCCCGAAAGCTGCTCGGCGTACAAACCGTAGTTCACGCGCTGCGGCGAATTGCGTCCGAGCGGCAATGCGCCGGGCAGGGCCTCGGTCGCGAAGTCGGCGGCGAAGCCCGATTGATAATGGCGGCTTGCATCGGTATGGCTAGTAAAAACGCCGGACGATTCTGGTTTCATGGACTTGTCCCTTCACGTTCTTGCGCGACGTCGCGGCGTGCGATCGACATCGCTTCGCGCAGCACGTTCATGTCGCCAATGTGGTTTGCAAGCAGCAGGATGAGCTTTGCGTTGACGAGCTGGCTTTCGTCGTCGCCAAGATCGCGATGCATATCGATCAGTGCTTCATAGAAGGCGTCGGGATCGGCTAGACGCAGGTTGGTGTCAAGCATGGCATGGCTCAATGATCATTCATTATGCGGGCTGCGTTTCAGCCACGGCGCATGTGGCGCGCGCGAATGCATTGCGCACGGCTCGGGGTTCTAGGCAGCGCGCGCGCATGGCAATGTGCTGGTCCGGGCGCAGAAGATAGAACGTGCCGGGACGTGCATCGAAACGTTGAGCAAGCAAACCCTTGATGTCTTCGATTACCTCAATCTCCTCTCGCGCCTTGACCAACGAACCCGCCGGCACGATCAAAACCAGCTTTATTCCAGGGTCCAAATCGCGCAGCGCGGCGAGCGCGTCCGACGATTCGCCAAACAGCAAACCCACAAACGATGATCCGATGTGCCGCAAAAACCAATCGTCGCGGCCGTTGAAACGTATGGGCGCGTCGGCGGCGACCGCGCCGGGCAAAAGCGAACATTCGAAACTATCGCAATCCGGTGTGCTGAGCGGGGAGTCGTGCAACACGGAAGCCGTCGACAAGCGCCCGCTGTTCACCATCCGCCGCGCGAACGCGCAGTCCTTCGCGAGGCGCAAGACGGCGTCGCGAAACACACGCGATACGTCGCTCTTGGGCGTGATGAAATCGGTCGAACGTGTGGAGTGGCGGATGTTTTCATCGGCGGCGGCTTCGCGTTCGGTGGCATACGTGTCCAGCAATGTATCGGGCGCGAGACCGTCGATCACCCACTTCAGTTTCCATACGAGATTGTCCGTGTCCTGCACGCCGCTGTTCGCGCCACGCGCGCCAAAGGGCGACACGCCATGCGCGGAATCGCCCGCGAACAGCACGCGGCCGTGGCGAAACGTGTCCATGCGCTGGCATCGGAACGTGTAGATGCTCACCCATTCGAGCTCGAACTCGACGTCGGGTCCAAGCAGCGCACGCACGCGCGGAATCACGCGTGCGTGCGCCTTTTCCGCGATGGGATCGGCGTCCCAGCCCAACTGGAAATCGATACGCCAGACGTTGTCAGGCTGCCGATGCAAAAGCACCGACTGATTCGGATGAAACGGCGGATCGAACCAGAACCAGCGCTCGCTCGGGAAGGCGGCTTTCATGCGGACATCCGCGATCAGGAAGCGATCCTTGAACGTGCGGCCGTGAGTATCGAGATGCATCAGCGCGCGCACGGGACTTCGTGCGCCATCCGCGGCAACGACGTAGCGTGCATGCAGCGTGTAAGGGCCATCGGGTGTATCGACCTGCAGCGTCACGCAATCTTTTGACTGCGTGATATCCGTCACCTTGTTCTGCCAGCGTGCATCGAGCGAGGGCAACTCTCGAGCACGACCGGCCAGATATGCTTCGACGTAATACTGCTGCAGGTTGATGAATGCCGGCCGTTCGTGATCCGCTTCGGGCAACAGGTCGAACGTGTAGAGCAGATCGTTTTGCAGGAACACCTTGCCCACATTCCAGCTCACGCCTTTCGCCACCATGGCATCGCCGCAACCAAGACGATCGAAAATTTCCAGCGTGCGTTTTGCAAAGCAGATGGCGCGCGATCCCGGCGACAACGCGTGGTCATCGTCAAGCAGCACGACCGGCGTGCCCTGCTGCGCCAGATCGATAGCCGTTGCCAGACCCACCGGTCCCGCGCCGATCACGGCAACCGGATGCAGCGGCGGATCGCCGTCCTGATCCGCCGAGCGCCGATATTCGAAGTTTGGCGTCTGAAAGTCGAGATCGAAAGCCATGGTCGTTTCAGCTTTCGAGCGTTTGCCACATTTCCTTGTCGCGTTGCGCGGTCCAGATGCGCGGATCGCGATACTGGGTGGCTTCGTCGAAGGCGCGGGTGACATCGAATGGCATGCAGTGATCGAAGATGACCCAGTCGCCGAACTTCGGCTTGAGCGCCGCGTACGTCAGCTTGTAGATCTCGTTCAGATTCTTGCCGGCCGCCGCACCGAGTTTCACCTGATTAAACAGTTCGCTCACGAACGCCCGCGTCCCGGCAATGCCGTCCGCCACTTGCTGCGGCGTCTTGAGCGCCGCGCCGCGACCCGGCACGAGCTTCTCCGGGTTGAACGCGGCGAGCGCATCGAGCGTGGCCGGCCAGTCCTGGTAATACGCGTCGCCGCAATATGGCGTTGCGCCGTATTCCACCAGATCGCCCGAGAGCATCACTTTCTCCTGGGGCAGCCAGAGCACCGTATCGCCCTTCGTGTGTCCGCGGCCGAGTTGCATGATCTTCACTTCGAGCTTGCCCATCCAGAGCGTCATTTCGCCCTTGAACGTAAGCGTCGGCCAGGTTAGGCCGGGCACCGACTCCACCGCGTTGAACAGGCGCGGAAACCGTTCGATCTCGCTTTTCATGTCCTGCTCGCCGCGCTCGACGATCAGGTCGTACGTGTCCTCGCTCGCGATGATTTCCTGCGCGCCGTACGCCGATGCGCCCAGCACGCGCACCGCGTGATAGTGGGTGAGCAGGATGTATTTGATGGGTTTGTCGGTGACTTCGCGGATCCGGCGAATCACATCCTGCGCCATGACGGGCGTGGCTTGCGTATCTGCGACGAGCACGCCGTTGTCGCCAATGATGATGCCCGTGTTCGGATCGCCTTCGGCCGTATATGCATACGCGTGTTCTGAAAGCCGTTCGAACGTGACCTTCTTTTCGGCCAGATCGGCTTGGGACGCGAATTTCTTTTCAGCCGCCATGCGAGTCTCCTGATCGGTCGTGATTGATTACGCATGGTAAAACTAATTACGATACGTAAAACTATTGTTAACCCTAGGCATGTAGTCGCGCATTGATACCGATGCATATCGATATGTGGATTTTGTGCAAAGCGTCATGCGTGGCGCTGCTACCATCGACGCTACATTGCAAAAGAGCCTCACCTGATGACTGCGCCGACTGTTCAGCAACTTGTATTGCGCGCCTCGGACTATCCGTTTCCGGGCGCGCGCATTGTCATGGGCGAGGGCGCGCGTGCGGAATCCGCGATTGCGTTCTACGATGGTTTCGCGCTGGCGAGCGCCTACGAGCCTATTTTCGATATCAGCACACGAGGCTTGCCGCAGTCGCTGACGGCATCGGTTGAAAGTGCGGAGCGTTTCGGCGATGAATTAGGTTTCCAGGCGTTGACGCTTACCGCCAGTGGTGCGCCGTTCGATCCATTCGCGCAGCTCGACGATGACCCGCGGCTGGTTGCGCTCGATCGTCTTTCACGTGCGTTGCACGCGTTCAATTTTTTTGGCGCGCAGCGGCCTGGCTTGTTGTTCTTGCGTGTTCATGAGCGCTTGCTGAAGAGTGTGAAGTACGACCATGGCAAGCACTTCTCTTCGGTGTTGATCGAGTTCGGATTGAATCCGGCGCGTGTTGTGATTGAGTTGCCGTCGGCGGCGGTTGCGCATCGGACGTTTCTTGGGTATCTCGTCAAGAGTTACCAGAAGTATGGGTTCAAGGTCGCGGGGAATCTGGCGAATGCGGGGCAGATCATGGCGGTGTCGGATATGGCGCGGCTTGATTTCATCAAGATGGATGCGGGGGCCGCGTTGAGGGATTCTGTTGTTAAACCGCTGGTCGGGTATGCGCACCGGTTGAGGATTCCGTTGATCTTCAGCAACGTGGCGGACGAGGCGCAGTTCGATGCGCTTCAGCAATTCGATGTGAATTTTGTGCAAGGGCCAGCGTTTGAAATTCACGAGGAGGGGCGCTGGGGGTAGGGGGTGGGGGTCCTGCTTTTAAGGTGCGTCCGCTATCACATGAGCCGGACGCTTTACTACACGCTGCAAAAAACCGGTAAAGGGCTGGTCGAACTGCGCGCCGGTGTGCGCAAAGGTTCATAACCCGGCGCGCGGCGGAAGAATGGAACGGCGAAACGAGAAGCGAGCCGCGAACGATGATTCAAATAGCGCCTGTAACGCCGCATAGCCTCACCATGCCGCTGCGAACGGTTAAAGGTCCGAACGCAGGCCTATGTCAATCGCCTGGCGGCACGTCTCGCGCATCCGTGTGTTTTGTCACGGTAATTAGCGGTGTAAGCACCGGTTGTGACGCTGCCAGAAGGAGAAACACTAAACCGCCGATGCTCCGGGCTACTTCGTCATCAAGCTTGAAGCTCGAATCGGCGAGCGGCCACGGATTAACAAGCGCTTGACTCATAAGAGGGTCCGACGACGTGCGTGGGACCGTGCATATATTGAAGCTCTGATTGTCTTCGTCAAACGTGATTAACACGGCTCTCGGCTTTCGCGTGGTCAAAATATTCCCCCTTTACGTGCCAGACAGCGGGTCGTCTTTTGATTCGGGGTCTTCCGATACCGTAATAAGCGGGCTCAGCCGGTGTTGGCGAGTAGCCAACAACTTGAACGCGACGCCGCCAATTAGTCGCGCGAATTCATCATCAAGCTTGAAATCAATATCTTGAAGCGGCCAATCTATAACAAGAGCCGACTTCATCATTTCTAAAACTGCCGCGCGATCAACCGTGCAAGTCGTAATTTTCTGCCCCTCTTCGTCGTAAGCAATCAGTACGCAAACCGCACTCTTATCACCCATCACATAATCCCCTTTCCGGTTACACAGCGTGCCAAGCGCTGTGTGGCTCGATCCGAGCACATACCCCATGACGATTTTTGCATCGAGCGGTAAGCGCTGCACTGGATCATATCCAGGTCATATCGCGCCATGCATTCGGATTCCTCTGCGGGGTCAGGAAAAACCCCTGCAACGGTATCGCTAACCGTAGATACGGCACTCTTTTCATACTCGAACGGCGCGGCGTCGCCTAGCGGCGTGCTGCCCGAGCCAATTTCTGAAACTTCGCCCGAGTCGAAAACATCGTCATCGCGCAAAGGCAGCGAAGATGCGACCATAGACGCCGCCGAAGCGAGCGCAGCAAGTGCGTCGCGCTTCGCCCACGCTGGCGATACAGCGTCAGTCTTCGGCCTGCGTGACCTTGATAAACGGTTTCAAGTCAGGATTAGACAAAGCAAGTAGATTAAGTGTTGCTCCGCCGAACTGGCGGGCGAATTCGTCATCTAGGATATTGTTATAGTCCGCGACAGGCAGTTCCAACGGAAACTGACGTTTCGTAACGGCGAGCACCTTTGCAACGTCCAGGGTATAGGAAACAAGTGTCTGTTTTTCCTCTGACCACAGAATTACCACGCACCGCTTTTCTGTAAAGTTAGCCATCAATATCCCCTGCATTGCTGGTATTTCATAAACGCCCGTTGTGAGCACGTATCCATGAAGCGTTGCCCGCCCATGGCACTTCTATAGGCCGAGCATTCGTCCATATCGCGTTCATACTCTGCAAAACATTCCGCTTCATGCGATTCACTCACGCCGCGCGCCGCAATCGACATTACATCACTGCCGGTCGTGCTTTTGCCATACTCGAACGGCGCGGCGTCGCCTAGCGGCGTGCTGCCTGTTCCAATCTCCGACACTTCGCCCAAGTCAAAAACATCGTCATCGCGCGACGGCAACGATGATGCGACCATAGACGCCGCCGAAGCGAGCGCAGCAAGTGCGTCACGCTTCGCCCACGCGGCCAGATTGCGTTCCCCTGCCTCGGTGACGGATTCGATATGCCGGTACGGTTTTAGCGCGTTCGCTTCGCGCCTGATACGGTCATCGATCGCCTTGTTATACGCCTTCAGGTCATCGGAGTACGCTTTCGAACGCGCCATGTAAGCGCGTCCGCGTGCGTCCTGGTCGCGTTTATACGCGGCATAGTCGAACTCGCGCTTTGGAACAAAGCCATCATGCGCGATGTATTCTGGCTTGGCGCGCACGATCACAACCGCTTCGTTTCGCACTTCCCAACAAAGCGCCTTGATGATGTCGCCGGGGCGATCACCGTAGGGACTGGCCCGGTAGGAGGGAATCGACTCGACAAGAAACTTTTGAACGCGTGCAACCAGTTCTGGCTGGCTCGCCCAATGCTCGAAATTGGCGGCTTTGAACAGCGCTTTACCGGCTTCAAGCGCTTTCGTTTGTTCTGGGGTCCTGCCATTCGGCGCGTAGTCCCATTTCTTATAAAGCAAGAATCGATGGCCCTCGTATCTCATGAGTTCCGTTGTCATTCTCGTTATTTTCGTTGTTGCGACAGCCGCTACGCTAACGTACTTTTCAGCGCGCCCATCTCATAAAAGAGCGCGCGGCTTGATGGTCAGGACTTCAGGTTTTGGAGTAGTGCGCGGATATCGCTGACGCGCCAAAAGCTCGGCTTATGCGAGACACGCACGCCAGCGGGAAAAATCCCTTTTCTCGCGCCGCGCTCCTACGTCCAAACCGAGACCGGAATTAACGCCGACACCTGAGTAACGCTCAGCAACTGATTGGAAGGCAGGCATTCGCACCCATTTGCGTGCAAGCACGCAAATGGGTGTTTGGCCGAACTGGTTCCGTTGGGTTGTGTGCTTGCCCGAGAGCGCTGGTGGCGAAGCGTGTGGATGTAGGGATACGGAGGGGGAGGGTTTCAAGTGTTGGTGGTTATGGCGGCAACGGTTCTTTTGAAGTCCCAAGCAGATTTAATTGCACGCTCGGGCTACTTAAGAATTGGCGGTTGGAAGGCGTTTTCTTTGCTTGGCGCTTTCAAGGTACAAGTGCAACACCTTTGAAATAGGATATGTTGCATGGGACAAAGCTATGAACATCTCAGCGCTGAGGAGCGTGGCTCAATATTTGCCATGAAACTTGCCAACGAAAGCACGCGCGCGATCGCGCGTGCGCTCCGACGTTCGCCAAGTACGATCAGCCGCGAACTCAAGCGCAATGGCTGGAAGTCCGATGAAGAGCGCGGCGACAGAGGACGGCCTGCGATCGCGGGCGCTTACTGCGCGATCCGTGCTGGTCGACGCGCGGGACGGCTTCGCCGCAAACCGCGTTACGAGCGCAAACTGCACGTTGACGGCGCGTTGTGGCCCGAAGTGCGGCAGTATCTGCAAAAGTGTCACTCACCCGAGCAGATCTCAGCCGCACTCAAACTTGCCCACCCTGATGAGCCTGCTTTGAACGCTTCGCATGAAACCATTTACCGAGCCATTTACGCCGCGCCCCGAGGCGAGTTGCGCCGGGAACTCGTCAGCCTGTTGCGACAGGGACGTGGCGCACGCAGGCCGCGCACGCGAGGACAGGACCGGCGCGGCAAGCTCTCCGACATGCTCAGTATTCACGTACGCCCTCCCGAAGCCAACGACCGGCTCATCCCGGGTCACTGGGAAGGAGATCTGATCAAAGGCCTGGCTAACCGTTCGGCAGTGGGTACGCTGGTGGATCGCAGCACGTTGTTTGTGATGCTGGTCAAGATCGATGGCAGTACGGCGCAGGCAGCGCTGGAAGCCTACAGTGCCGCGTTCGCGCCGCTCGATCAGGGACTGCGTCAAACCCTGACCTACGACCAGGGCAAAGAAATGGCGTTACACAAAAAGCTGGCTGAGGCGACGGGCATCAAGATCTACTTCTGCGATCCACACAGTCCGTGGCAACGCGGCATCTGTGAAAACATCAATGGGCTGCTTCGCCAGTTTCTACCCAAGGCGACCGATCTATCGGTATTCTCGCAGCGACAACTCGATGCGATCGCGCTGAACATGAACACCCGCCCTCGAAAGACGCTCCAGTGGCGCACGCCTGGTGAGGTCTTTATTGAAAACTGCGCCAAGCACGGCATTGTCATTGACCCCGCTGTTGCACTTGGAGTGTGAAAGCGCCCTTCGTTTCTTTTTCGCCGTTGGAAAAAGAAACGAAGTCCCGCCACGGACAGTGGCTAACAGTGCTAAAAAGGAACAACGAACAGGGAACGCGCGAAGCCCCAAAAAGTAGCCCCCCCTCAACCCCCAAAAACTACGGCCTACATACAAGCATGGTGCGAATGCACCGACCCCAGCACTGCCACCTCAGCAGGAGTCCGCCTCAACGCTGCTTCATCGACCTGTTTCGCGTCGGCGATAAACTCATCCACCAGCGTAGAAACCGGCGTCCCGCTCAAGCACAACGACACGTTCTGCGTCTCGTTAGGATTCAACTGCGACCGCTGCCCAAGAAACAGCACCCCATACTGATACCCCCGCACAATCCCGCGCACCGCGCCGACGCATTGCCCTTGCGCGACGTTATCGCCCTTCTGCGAGCATTCCTGAACGAGGGTAAAAGCCGAAAAACTAGGATCGACCGAAGGTGTCTGCGGCGTGCTCTGCTGCGCCTGGACGCCGGACACAGCCCCGAACGTGGTAGCCATTGCAACCGTGAAGGCCGCGCAAATGTTCCGTTTCATGTTGTATCCCTCGTGTCGAACGTTGAAGTCAATATGAGGGAATGAGCGCCGTTTGGTTCCATCCCGTTCCATCCGGTTCAACAGGCGCCGTTCCCGGCTCACTCGACTTTCTGCAACTGCCTCAACTCTTCCAGCGGAATATGACAGCGGATCCTGTGCCCGCTGCCGGCATCCACATACGGCGGCTCCTGCTGCTCGCAAATCACGCCAATCCTGCGCGGACAACGCGTATGAAACACGCAGCCGGAAGGCGGATTCGCCGCGCTCGGCAACTCGCCCGACAAACGGATCCGCTCGCGCGCTACGCCCGTTCCCCCAAGCGCCGGCACCGACGACAACAGCGCCTCCGTATAAGGATGATGCGGCCCATCGAAGACATCCGCCGCGCGGCCGATTTCCATCAGCCGTCCAAGATAGAGCACCGCAATGCGATCCGATAAATACCGCACCACATGCAGATCATGCGAGATGAAAACGTAGCTGACGCCGCGTTCGCGCTGTAAATCGGCGAGCAGATTCAGGATCGCGGCCTGTACGGAGACATCGAGCGCGGAAGTGGGCTCGTCGCACACGACCACGCGCGGATCGCCCGCAAACGCCCGCGCAATCGCAACGCGCTGCTTCAACCCGCCCGACAGCTGCCGCGTACGCGAACTCAGATATCGTTCGGGCAAACGCACGGCGGCGGTCAGCGATTGCAAACGCGCTTCCTTCGCGGCGCCGCGCAATGCGCCAAGTTTCGACAGTGACCGCGCGATCAAACGCCGCACCGAATGCGCCCGGTTCAAAGCCGAGTCCGGATTCTGGAACACGATCTGCAGCGACTTCACCTGCTCGTCGTTGCGGCTGGTCACGCGCGCGGGGAGCGGCGCGCCATCGAGTTCGATCGAACCGCCGGCGTCGGGAGAAAGAAGACCCAGCAGCAGCTTCGCGAGCGTCGTTTTCCCGCTTCCCGATTCACCCACGAGCCCGAGTGTCTCGCCGAGCGCAAGTTCCATCGATACATCGTGTACGGCGCGTATGGACTCCCCGCCGACATGAAACGTCTTCGACAAACCCACCGCCCGCAACGCGATCATCGTTTCATCGTGACTCGCGTGCGCGTCCGGTGCTTCGGGCGTCGCGCGCGGCAATCCGGCCGCACGCTCGTGATAGTGGCAGCGCGACATCTGATCGCCATGCGCCGCAGCCACCCTGTAAGGCGGCGGCGCTTCACGCAGGCAGCGGTCATCGGCGAGCTTGCAGCGCTGCGCATAGATACACCCCTGCGTCACGGTTCCCGGCAGCGGCAGCGACCCGGGAATGGTGTCGAGCCGCCCCGTGTCCTTGCTGCGCCCCGCGGCCGGAAGGCAACGCAACAGCCCGACCGTGTACGGATGCCGCGGCTTCGCGAAGACATCGCGCGTCGCGCCTTCCTCGACCAGCTTCCCCGCGTACAACACGCCCACGCGATCGCACATGCGCCCGATCACCGCCAGGTTGTGGCTGATGAAAAGCACCGCCGTGCCAAGCTCCTCGCGCAGTTGCGCAATCAGGTCGAGCACTTCGGCTTCGACAGTGGCATCCAGCCCGGTCGTGGGTTCATCGAGGATCAGCAGTTCCGGATTGCACGCGAGCGCCATCGCGATCACCACGCGCTGCTGCATGCCGCCCGACAATTGATGCGGATAACTTTCCATGACCCGCTCGGGCGACGAAATGCGCACACGCCGCAAGATATCGATAGTGCGTTCCATCGCTTCGCTCACCGACGATCCCGCCAGCTCGAACGCCTCCGACACTTGCCGCGCAATCGTGAGCGATGGATTCAACGCGCGGCCCGGGTCCTGGTACACCATGGACACCGCGTTGGCGCGCATGTGCCGCAAAGCGTCGGCGTTCATCGACACAATGTCGTGGCCGGAGATAGAAATCCGGCCCGCCTTCACGCGGCCGTTGCGTGGCAGATAGCGCAGGATGGCGAGGGCGGCCGTGGACTTCCCGCAGCCAGATTCGCCCACGAGTCCATACGCCTCGCCGCGCTTCACTCTCAGCGAAATGTCTTGCAGGACCTCGCGGTCGCGCCCGCGTGTGCGGTACGCGACGCTCAGGCCGACGATGGTCAGCGCATCGGTTTCGGCGCTCTTCGAACCATCGAAGATGGGGAAGGCTGAGGGCGGCGGGCCGTTCATCGGTCGAGCACTCCCTGAATGCCATCGGCGACGAGATTCACGCCGACGACAAGAGAGGCGATCGCGGCGGCGTCGAACACGACTGTCCACCACGCGCCGCCGGCCATCAGCGTGTAGCACTCGGAGAGCGCCAGTCCCCAATCCGCCGATGGCGGCTGAATCCCGAAGCCAAGGAACGACAGCGTCGCGACCGAGAAAATTGCGTAGCCGAGCCGCACGGTCGTCTCCACGATGATCGGCTGCAACACATTCGGCAGGATTTCCGCGAACATGATGTAGAACGCGTTTTCACCGCGAAGCTGGGCGGCCAGCACGTAGTCGAGATTGCGTTCGGCGAACACGGCGGCGCGCACGGTGCGGGCGGTGATCGGCGTGAAGGTGATGCCGATCACGAGAATCACGGTCAAGTTGCTTGCGCCCACGGCGGCGAGCGCGAGAAGGGCGACGATCACGAGCGGCAGCGCCAGCACCGCATCTATCAGGCGGCCGACCACGTTGTCCACCCAGCCATCGAAATATCCGACGATCAAGCCCACCGCCGTTCCCGCCACGGTGCCGAGCAACGTGGCCAAGGGCGCGATGGTCAGGATGTCACGCGCGCCGACGATCACGCGCGCGAAAACATCGCGGCCGAGTTGATCGGTGCCGAACCAGTGCGTGCTGTCGGGAGGCGTGAGGGAGTTCAGCGGATCGGACGCGTAAGGGTCTTGCGGCACGACCCAGTGGCCGCCGATTGCACACGCGGCCCAGAACAGCAGGATCAGCGCGCCGACCAGAAACGTGGGCGAGCGCAGCAGCGCCCTGGTGCGCTCGTATCGTGGCGCTTTATAGGGCGCCGGGGCGGCGGTCGTGGTGCTCATTGCGCGTTCCTCACCCGCAAGCGCGGATTGAGCACGACATACAAGGCGTCCGCGATCAGATTGGCCGCCGTATAAATCACGCCGATGGTCAGCACACCGGCTTCGAGCATCGGAAAATCCTTGCCTTTCGCGGCGTTGTAGATCAGCGAACCAATACCCTGGTAATGAAACAAGGTTTCCACGACCACGAGGCCGCCGATCATGTACCCAAGCTGCGTCGCTGCGACGGTGACGGTCGGCAGCAGCGCATTGCGCAGCACGTGCCGCATGATCACGACACGGCGCGGCAAGCCTTTGAGTATGGCCGTGCGGGTGTAGTCGGCATCGAGTGCTTCCACGGTCCCGGCGCGCGCCATCCGCGCAATGTAACCAAAGAACACGAGCACGAGCGGCAGCACCGGCAGGATCAGGTGCTTCAACTGGACCAGCACGTTCGAACCAGGCGGATACGTCGCTTCAATCGGCAGCCATTGCAGCCAGATACCGAAAATCAAAATCAGCACGATGGACGAAACGAACTCGGGCACGACCGTCGCCGACAGCCCCGTGATGCTGATCGTCCTGTCGATCCACCGGCCTTCGTGCAGCGCCGCGTACACGCCGCCGGCAATCCCGAGCGGTACCACGACAATAAACGCCAGCGCGCCCAGCTTTGCCGAATTGAGCAGCGCGGCGCCAATAAACGGCGCAACCGGCGCACGATACGAATAGGACTCGCCCATGTCGCCACGCAGGAAATGCCCGATCCACCCGGCGTATTGCGTGAGCAACGGCCGGTCGACGCCCAGTTGATGATTGAGCGCGGCGACAGCGCGCGCGTCGGCAAGCGGACCGAGGATTGCACGGCCCACGTCGCCGGGAAGCAACTGGCCGCCAGCGAACACGATTGCCGACAGCAGCCACAGCGTAATGGCCGCCAGAAACAGCCGCACGCCAATGAACCGCGCAATGCGCCACGCGCTGCCCGCATCCGGACGCGGCGCAGCTTTTGAAGCGACGAGAGGAGAAACCGTGTTCATGTATCGGAGCGTCCTGGGTTTCCCGGCTGCAGCTACGCGCCGATGGTCGCGCGTTCGAAATACAACTGCGAAATGGCGTTGAAGCGCACGCCCTTCACGTTTGCGCGCGTGACAATCAACTGGTCGTAGAAATAGGGAATCACGATCGGGGTTTCATCGAGAAGGAGGTTCTGGATTTGCCCGGACAGCTTTTTCTGCGACGCCACGTCGAGCGCCGCCACGAAATCCGCGACCAGCTTGTCGTATTGCGGGTTCTTGAAATGCGCTGCGTTCCAGGTGCCTTCGCTCGTCAGCGGCGCGTTCAGGAACACATTCGGCACGCCGCGATGCCCGTAATCCGTAATGCCGAGCGGCGAATCCAGCCAGTCCGACTTGCCGAAGGTGCCCGCGCCGTAATACAGCTCCTGACTTTCCACTTTCAATGTGATGCGAATGCCAATTGCCTTCGCCGCGTTCTGGATCACCACCGCGAGGTCGGGAATCTCCATGTACTTTTCAGTGGTGAGCGTGACATCGAAACCATTCGGCACACCCGCCGCCGCGAGCAATTGCTTGGCTTTGGCAATGTCGAGCTTGCGCTGCGGCACGCTCAGATCGCTCGATGGAAACACCGGCGAGAACGGGCTGTCGTTGCCCAGCGCCGCGTGCCCCTTGAACAGGCCCTTCACGATCACCTCGCGGTTCACCGCGAGCGCCAGCGCCTGACGCACGCGCTTGTCCTTGAACGGACCGGTATCGGTGCGCATGTGCATCTGCCTGTGCGCGCTCGATTTCACGCCAAGCACCTTGAATTCGGGATTGGTCATCATGCTCAGGCCGCCCTGGACGGTGAAATCGCCCATCATGTCGGCCTGACGTCCTTGCAACGCCAGCAATTCCGATTGTTCGTCGGCGTAGAAGGAAAACTTGATGCGTTCCGGCAGCGCTTTCTCGCCCCAGTAATCGGGATTCCGTACGAACGACGCACCCACCTTCGGCGTGTACGACTCGAACTTGAACGGACCCGTGCCCGGGAACGACTTCTCGTACGTGCCGCTGAAATTCGCCGGGAGGATCACGGCGTTGTAAGTATCCGATGAAACGTAGTACGGGAAATTCCCGTTCGGCGCATCGAGATGAAACTCGACCGTCATGTCGTCAATCACCTTGACCGCGCCTTTCGACAATACGCCTTTCAGCACCGACAATGCAGCGGACCCGCTCGCCGGATCGGCCAGCCGGTTGAACGTCGCGGCCACGTCCTTGGCGGTCATCGACTGGCCGTCGTGGAACTTCACGTTCGGGCGCAGCTTGAACGTCCAGACGTCGCCCTTCGCGTTGGGCTTCCAGGAAAGTGCCAGGGAGGGGCGCAGGACAAGCGCCTGACCATCGTCGTCTATAAGGAATTCACCCGTCTGATTAATCAGCGCAAGTCCGGCCGGATCGGTCACGGTCAGCGGATCGACCTGGCCCGAGGGCGTCAGATGCGCCACGCGGATCGTCGCGCCGGGCTTGCCCGCAGGCGCTTGAGCACGGGCGGAAGGCATGCCGAGCAACCCGCCCGCCGCCATGGATAATCCCAGCAGGCTAGCGTGCCTCAGCAACTCGCGCCGGGAAAGCCGGCCGGCCTTGAATTCGTCGATAGCGTGGTTTCCCAGTTCTCCCGTTGAGGCGCGCGCTTGTTCGAGCGCGGAGTCAAAGGGAGAAAACGAGGTCGCGGATTTCTTCATCGGGCTGTCCGGTTCGGGGTTCGGTTGTTGTTCTTGACTCGACGACACTGTTCACCGGCGCGATCAGATCCGGCGTTCAGGTGACAGTCTGATGCACATTCAGTTTAGCGGAGCAAATCGCGTTCCGAATCCCGCTGCGCATTTTGCAACGTAATTTTGTGGCGTAAATTTGCCGTCGGTCATTCGTTCGCGCGGCGTTGGCGATGCCGCAACGGAAAAGCTTGCGGGGAATCGTGCTAAGGCAGTAGGAATGCCCGCGCTCAATGCTGATGCGGATGTTTATGAATCGGATCGACCCAAAACACTTCTTCGGGCTGTTCGACCGCGTCGATGTTCAAATTGACCACCACCGCCTCGTTGTCGCTGCGCACGAGGACGCATTCAAGCGGCTCATCGGTTCGCGCGTTGATTTCCTGATGCGGCACGTACGGCGGCACGAAAATGAAATCCCCGGGGCCGGCTTCCGCCGTAAATTCCAGATGATTGCCCCATTTCATGCGTGCCTGCCCACGCACCACATAGATCACGCTTTCAAGCGCGCCATGGTGATGCGCGCCGGTCTTGGCGTTCGGATGGATGGTGACCGTGCCCGCCCAGATCTTCTGCGCGCCGACGCGCGCTGCATTGATCGCCGCCGCGCGGTTCATGCCGGGCGTTTGCGCGGTGTTGGTATCGAGTTGATCGCCCTTGATGACCTTGACGCCGTGCTCGCGCCAGTCGGTATGTTCATGGTCGTGCTGATGATCGTCGCTCATTTTCTTTTCCCGGCTCGCCGATGGATAAACGATGGATAAACACATGAACAAAAAGTCCGCTGCCACCGGCAGGCAACAGCGGACTTCATTGCAACGGGCAAACCTCGAGCGTCAAACCTGAGGCGCCTACTTCGACTTCGAATTCACGATGGCTTCCGCGACGTTGTTCGGCGTCTCGGCGTAATGCTTGAATTCCATCGTGTAGGTCGCGCGGCCCTGCGTGAGCGAGCGCAGCGTGGTCGAATAGCCGAACATTTCGGCCAGCGGCACTTCTGCGCGAACCAGCTTGCCGCCGCCGCCCGCAATGTCTTCCATGCCCTGGACGATGCCGCGCCGCGACGACAGATCGCCCATCACGTTGCCCATGAAATCCTCGGGCGTTTCCACTTCGACGGCCATCATCGGTTCGAGCAGCACCGGCTTGGCTTTTCTCATGCCGTCCTTGAACGCCATCGATCCAGCCATGCGGAACGCGTTTTCGTTCGAATCCACGTCGTGGTATGAGCCGAAGGTGAGCGTCACCTTCACGTCGACAACCGGATAACCCGCGAGCACGCCGGCCTTCAGCGTCTCCTGAATACCCTTGTCCACCGCCGGAATGTACTCGCGCGGAACCACGCCGCCCTTGATTGCATCGACAAATTCATAACCGCCGCCGGGCTTTTGCGGTTCCATCTTGATCACGACGTGACCGTACTGGCCGCGTCCGCCCGACTGCTTGACGAACTTGCCTTCCACGTCCTCGACCGGAATGCGGATCGTCTCGCGATACGCCACCTGCGGCTTGCCAACGGTCGCTTCGACGCCGAATTCACGCCGCATCCGGTCGACCAGAATTTCCAGGTGCAACTCGCCCATGCCCGAGATGATCGTCTGGCCGGATTCCTCGTCGGTCTGAACGCGGAACGACGGATCTTCCTGCGCGAGGCGATTCAACGCGATACCCATTTTTTCCTGGTCGGGTTTCGTCTTCGGCTCGACGGCCTGGGAGATCACCGGTTCCGGGAAAATCATGCGTTCGAGAATGATCGGATGAGCGGGGTCGCACAGCGTGTCGCCAGTCGTGGCTTCCTTCAGGCCCACGGCCGCGGCGATATCCCCGGCGCGCACTTCCTTGATTTCCTGACGCTCGTTCGCGTGCATCTGGAGAATCCGGCCGAGCCGCTCCTTTTTCTCCTTGATCGCGTTGTAGACCGTATCGCCGGAATTCACCACACCCGAATACACCCGGAAAAAGATCAACTGGCCGACAAACGGGTCCGTCATGATCTTGAACGCGAGCGCCGCGAACGGGTCTTCGTCGGTCGGATGACGTTCCGCTTCCTTGTCGTATTCGTCCACACCCATGATGGCGGGCACGTCCGCCGGCGACGGCAGATAGTCGATCACGGCGTCGAGCATGGCCTGGACGCCCTTGTTCTTGAACGCGCTGCCGCAGAACATGGGCACGATTTCGCTTCGCAGCGTGCGTGCACGGATGGCCGCCTTGATCTCGTCCTCGGTGATGTCCTCGCCGCCGATGTACTTGTCCATCAGCGCTTCATTCGCGTCCGCTGCCGCTTCGATCATCTTTTCGCGCCATTCCTCGGCGGTCGCGAGCAGGTTCGCGGGGATGTCCTGATACTCGAACAGCACGCCCTGACTGGCTTCGTCCCAGATGATCGCTTTCATCTTGACCAGGTCGATCACGCCCTGGAAATGGTCTTCGGCGCCGACCGGAATCTGCATGGGTACGGCGACGCCTTTCAGGCGCTCGCCAATCTGCCGCTGCACGCGGAAAAAATCCGCGCCCACGCGGTCCATCTTGTTGACGAACGCAATGCGCGGCACCTTGTATTTGTTCGCCTGACGCCAGACGGTTTCCGATTGCGGCTGCACGCCGCCAACCGAGTCGTAGACCATGCACGCGCCGTCGAGCACGCGCATGGAGCGTTCGACCTCGATGGTGAAGTCGACGTGTCCCGGTGTATCGATAATGTTGATCCGGTGTTCCGGATAATTCCCGGCCATGCCTTTCCAGAAGGCCGTGGTGGCGGCGGAGGTAATGGTGATGCCGCGCTCCTGTTCCTGCTCCATCCAGTCCATCGTCGCCGCGCCGTTGTGAACCTCGCCGATTTTGTGGTTCACACCGGTGTAAAAAAGAATGCGTTCGGTGGTGGTGGTCTTGCCGGCATCGATATGAGCGCTGATACCAATATTCCGATAGCGGTCGATGGGAGTCTTGCGGGGCACGTGAACCTCCTGTTGATTGGATGGAGCTTTTTGATGCCAGACCGGCGGGCAACGCTGAAAGCGGCGGTTTGGCGGCTCCGGAGCGAAGCGTTGTCGGCGTTTTCGCTGGTTTATTAGGATAGCGCGTCAACGCTCTCTTTGCAGGAATCTTGCCAGCCCGCTGAAAATAACGGAATCGGCAGGCTGGAAGGGACGCGTTCGCCGCAACCTGCGCGGGCCCGCGGCGACGCACAATGCAAAAAGCCGGCGCGCGGTTCAAGGCGTCGGCCGGCTCGGGCGGTGCGAAGGCGCTGGGGTGATCCGATCAGCGCCGCTAAATCGTCACTGGACGGGCGGCAAGCCTTGAATCTTCATGCCCGGCTTGATTCCCTTCGCCGTGAACCAGCCCTTGCTCATTTCGAGTGCGTACACGCCGTTGTTGCGCGGGCAATGGTTGTTTTCCGTCTCGGCCTGCATTTCATCGATATCCGTCACCGTGCCGTCCTCGCGAATAAATGCAATCGACAACGGGATCAACGTGTTTTTCATCCAGAAGCAGTGCACCGCGCGCTCGTTGAATACAAACAGCATGCCTTCGTTCGGCGCGAGCTTTGTGCGATACATCAGGCCCTGCTCGCGGTCGGCGTCGTTGGAGGCAATGGCGGCGTCGATCACGTACATGCCGGCCGTCAGCTTGGTGTGCGGAAAATCCCCGGGTTGCTTGGCTCCCGGCGGCATTTGCTGGGCCTGTGCGGCAAGCGAAACCAGCGGCACGGCAAACGCCACGACCGCGCGACGAACCAGACGGCCAAGATCGAACGATGATACTGAGCGGAACGAAAGCCACGAAAGACGCACGGCGAAACTCCTCACGATATGAAGCCGGTTGATTGAATGATCCGGCATGACTGGCGCATGTTACTTGAGCACATGCAAAAAGAAAAAGGCAGAACCTTTGAAGGTGTCTGCCTTTGAATGCCGCTTGCACGGCAGCACTGCTTGGTTTTAGCGTCGCGTTGCCGCGATCTATTACCAGTTGATGCGACTTACTCCGACGCGGCGGAAGCTGCAGCAGCCGAAGCTGCCTTGTGGTGCGTGCCCTTCTTGTGGGTCGACTTCTTGTGTGCCGACTTGTGAGCGGTCGAAGCAGCTGCAGGAGCCGATGCTTCCGGAGCCGAAGCTTGTGCGAATGCAGCCGTTGCGAACAGGCCAGCGACGAGAGCAGCGATCAGTTTGTTCATGTTGTGAATCCTCAGCTTTAGTTTGATTTAACCTTGTGACCCGGTCGATGGAGTCATGTCGGTAAACGAGCCGTCCACCTTTTGGTTGACAGGGGATTCGAACAAAATTTCGATCCCGCTGCGAGCACTTGAACCTTACGTTAAGCCTTCATAAAACGGCTGTTTGTTGCAGTTCTTAGCTAATGCCGGACGGCGTTTTTAAGGCATCTGCTGCGAATAACGCCGCACGGTAGAAGTCGGTTGACGTAAATTTTTTATCGAATGCGGAGAGGAGGGCCAACGGGAAAATTATTTGGGAAAACGAAATAAATGGAACGGAGAGAAATGAATTCGTAATGTTGAACGAGCGACAAACCGCGGATCATCTACCCGATGCCGTTCCATGGCGCACGAACGGCCAAGTTCATCGACTCGCCGGGCGCGAGTTCCAGATTGAATACATCGAGCGCGCCGATTCCCACGCGTACCAGCCTCAGCGTCGGATACCCAACTGCCGCCGTCATGCGGCGCACCTGCCTGTTACGTCCTTCGGTAATCGACAACTCGATCCATGTAGTCGGAATGGCGGCGCGGTATCGAATGGGCGGCGTGCGCGGCCAAAGCGCTTCCGCCGATTCAACCCGCTTCGCCATGCACGGCCGCGTCACGAAATCCCCAAGATCCACGCCTGCGGCCAGGCGTTCGAGCGCGTCGGCACCGGGCGCGCCTTCTACTTGCGCCCAGTATCGTTTCACAAGTTTGTGACGCGGTTCTGAAATGCGTGCCTGCAGCGCGCCGTCGTCGGTTAGCAGGAGCAGGCCTTCGCTGTCGGTGTCGAGCCGTCCCGCGGGATAAACGCCGGGCGTCTTCACCCATTCAGCCAACGACGGATGCTTCTCGTGCGCCGAAAACTGGCAGATCGTGCCAAATGGTTTGTTGAGAGCAATCAACGGCATGGCTTTGGCGCAATCACACTAATAACTGGCTGGAGATATTCGGTAGCCGAGATTTTAATGCACCGGTGAAATTATCAAGTCTTGTGTCTTATATAGGGCATCAGAACTATGTGGCGACGTCCCAAACACTGATAGTTGCGCCGCGTGCGCAGCGCCGGCAAACGCACCATTCGGGCGCACGTCCGATACCGTGGGCTAGAATAGGCTCCGAGCGCCTCGATTGCATGCCCGGCCTTTGCTGCAAGGGTCGCCGGAATCGCGTGGCCGTCCGCATTTTTGCTTATTTCCGATCATATTCTGCGCACTTTCCTATCTAAATAGCCCAGCTTTTTTTGGAGTCGACCATGCCGTACCAGCATATCCAGGTTCCGACGGACGGTGACAAGATCACCGTCAACGCCGATTACTCCCTCAACGTTTCCGACCAGCCGATCATCCCGTTCATTGAAGGCGACGGCACGGGCGTGGACATCACGCCGGTGATGATCAAGGTCGTCGACGCGGCCGTGGAGAAAGCGTACGGCGGCAAGAAGAAGATCCACTGGATGGAAATCTTCGCCGGAGAAAAGGCGACCAAGGTGTACGGCCCGGATGTTTGGTTGCCGGACGAAACGCTGGATGTGCTCAAGGAATATGTCGTCTCGATCAAGGGCCCGCTGACCACGCCGGTTGGCGGCGGTATCCGTTCGTTGAACGTCGCCCTGCGCCAGCAACTGGACCTGTACGTGTGCCTGCGTCCCGTGCAGTACTTCAAGGGCGTGCCGTCGCCGGTACGCGAGCCGGAAAAGACCAACATGGTCATCTTCCGCGAGAATTCGGAGGACATCTACGCCGGTATCGAATGGGCCGCGGAGTCCGAGGGCGCGAAGAAAATCATCAAGTTCCTGCAGGAAGACATGGGCGTGAAGAAGATCCGTTTCCCGGATACCTCGGGTATCGGTATCAAGCCGGTTTCGCGTGAAGGCACGGAACGCCTGGTGCGCAAGGCCATTCAATACGCCATCGACAACAACCGCAGTTCGGTCACGCTCGTGCACAAGGGCAACATCATGAAGTTCACGGAAGGCGCGTTCCGCGACTTCGGCTATGCGCTGGCGCAAAAGGAATTCGCGGCTGAACTCATCGATGGCGGCCCGTGGATGAAGATCAAGAACCCGAAGGGCAATGACATCGTGCTAAAGGACGTAATTGCCGATGCATTCCTGCAGCAGATTCTGTTGCGCCCGGCCGAATATGACGTTATTGCAACACTGAACCTGAACGGCGACTACGTTTCCGACGCCCTGGCGGCGCAAGTTGGCGGAATCGGCATTGCGCCGGGTGCCAATATGTCTGATTCGGTCGCCATGTTCGAAGCCACGCACGGCACCGCGCCGAAGTACGCGGGCAAGGACTACGTAAATCCGGGTTCGGAGATTCTCTCGGCAGAAATGATGCTGCGCCATATAGGCTGGACCGAAGCCGCGGACATTATCATCCGGTCGATGGAAGCGTCGATCCTGCAAAAGCGCGTCACGTACGACTTCGCGCGCCAGATGGAAGGCGCGACGCAGGTGTCGTGTTCGGGGTTCGGGCAGGTGCTGATCGAGAATATGTGAACTGTTGAGATCGAGAACCCCCGGAAGGTCGAACGCCTTCGGGGGTTTTATCAGGTCGTTGAAGCGTGCAAACGGATGCCGAGTGCGCGCACGACTTTCCAGATTGTCGCGAATTCGGGGTTACCTTCGCCGGAAAGCGCACGGTAAAGGCTCTCGCGCTTCACGCCGGTTTCACGCGCGAGTTGCGACATGCCCCGAGCGCGCGCGATGACACCAAGCGCGTGGGCAATGAATTTCGGGTCGTCTCCCGCTTCTTCCAGACACGCATCGAGATACGCCGCCATTTCCTCTTCGGTGCGCAAGTGCTCGGCAGAATCCCAAGCTGAAGTTTTTACTTTGGTCATCGTTTAATCCGTGTCGAGGTTTGCTGCAAGGGTCTTAGCGCGCTCTATGTCAGCTTGCTGCGTGGACTTGTCCCCTCCGCACAGCAAAACTACAAGAATGCTACCGCGCTGGGTGTAGTACACGCGATAGCCCGGCCCTTCGTTGATCCGCAGTTCATTGATTCCACTGCCCACCGACTTATGGTCGCCGGGGTTGCCAGTTGCCAAACGGTCGATGCGTGCCTGAACCCGTATCCTTCCGCGCAGGTCGCGCAAACGGGAAAACCATTGGTCGAAAACTTCTGTTGTACGGATATTCAGCATATAGCATTGTAATCCATGGGGGACAGAAGATCCAATGCCGCACCCCTGAATCTCGACTGCTGTAAAACCCGCTTCACCAACAAAAAACCCGGCTCAACGGCCGGGTCTGAGGACAGTGCGCTTTTTCGAACGGTCAGGCAGATTCCTGGATGTTCGATGCCTGTTTACCCTTCGGTCCCTGGACGATCTCAAAGCTGACCTTCTGGCCTTCCTTGAGCGTCTTGAAACCATTCATCTGTATCGCCGAGAAATGTGCAAACAGATCCTCGCCGCCTTCATCGGGCGTGATGAATCCGTAGCCTTTCGCGTCGTTGAACCATTTGACCGTACCTGTTGACATCACTTCCCCTCTTACTCTCGTCGCTACCACGAGCACGCTCGAAAAGCTTGACGGCCCACTATGTGAACCGCCCCCTCCTCACAAGCTCACCTCGGCCTTTCTTCACCTGCAACACTTCGGAAAAAAGTGCCAATTTGATTGTTTAATCTCTTAAATCAAGTGTCAAGAAAATTTTGAGATGGTCGTAAAGACGTTGTAAAGACCTCATTTCAAGGGTTTTTCCCGCTTTGCGCGTATCCCGCCGCACAAGCACGCCATCTTGAAAAGTCGCATAATCGACGCACATGCAATACAGGCGGCAAGCGGCACGGGATATGCGGGGCAAAACCGGGGCGCGGCACGGGATTCATGGCGGCAGCGGTCCTTCACGACGCGATCAGTGCATACCGGACCAGGGTGAACAATTCGTTTTTTTTAGAGCTGTGCGATACTGGATTCAACGATGTTTCAAGCGGGCCGGCTCGGTAAAAAGAGCCGGCGGAATTCAGCAAGCGACAGGTTGCACGAAGTGTGCGGCGACATCGATTCGGCCTCTATGGCGAACGGGGTTTTGGCGAGGTGGCGAGCGGGTCGAGAGCTAGCTGGCGAGCCTGTCCGAGTTGTTTAGAATGGGCGTATGGCGATCAATCCCAACAAGCAGGATGGCACCGTACTGGAGCGGCAGGAACAAAAGCTGAAACAGCCGTCCATGTACAAAGTGGTGCTGCTGAATGACGATTTCACGCCGATGGAATTCGTCGTGTTCGTTGTGCAGGAACATTTCAATAAAGATCGTGAGACTGCGACGCAGATCATGCTGAAGGTTCATCGCGAAGGCAGGGGAGTTTGTGGGGTCTATACGCGGGACATCGCGTCGACCAAAGTTGAGCAAGTCGTTAGCCACGCGAGGCAAGCGGGTCATCCGCTGCAGTGTGTGATGGAGGAAGCATGATTGCCCAGGAACTGGAAGTCAGTCTGCACATGGCGTTTATGGAAGCACGTCAGGCGCGGCACGAGTTCATTACGGTCGAGCATCTTTTACTGGCCTTGTTGGACAACCCGACCGCGGCTGAAGTGTTGCGTGCATGCGCAGCAAACATTGAAGATTTGCGGCAAAACCTGCGCAATTTCATTCATGACAATACGCCCACCGTGCCCGGCACGGATGACGTCGATACTCAGCCCACGCTTGGTTTTCAGCGCGTGATTCAGCGCGCGATCATGCATGTGCAATCCACGTCGAATGGTAAGAAGGAAGTGACCGGCGCAAACGTGCTGGTCGCCATCTTCGGCGAAAAGGATTCGCATGCCGTCTACTACCTGCAACAGCAGGGCGTAACGCGCCTCGACGTCGTCAATTTCATCTCGCACGGCATCGCGAAGACGAATACGGGCGACGCGGCGAAGGCGAGCAGCGACGTGAACCCGGAAGCGGAAGACGCGGCCGCGCAAAAGGAAACCCCGCTTGCGCAGTTCACGCAGAACCTCAACCAGCTCGCAAAGGACGGCAAGATCGATCCGCTGATTGGCCGCGAACTGGAAGTGGAGCGCGTGGTCCAGGTGCTGTGCCGCCGCCGGAAGAACAATCCGCTGCTGGTCGGCGAGGCTGGCGTGGGTAAGACCGCCATCGCCGAAGGGCTTGCCTGGCGCATCACGCGCGGCGAAGTGCCGGATATTCTCGCCGACGCGCAAGTGTATTCGCTCGATATGGGCGCGTTGCTGGCCGGCACCAAATACCGCGGCGACTTTGAGCAGCGGCTCAAGACGGTTTTGAAAGAGTTGAAGGAACGCCCGCACGCGGTGTTGTTCATCGACGAGATTCATACGCTGATTGGCGCGGGCGCGGCATCGGGCGGAACGCTGGATGCATCGAACCTGCTGAAGCCGGCGTTGTCTTCCGGCCAGTTGAAGTGCATTGGCGCGACGACGTTTACGGAATATCGCGGGATCTTCGAAAAAGACGCGGCGTTGTCGCGTCGTTTCCAGAAGGTCGATGTTGCCGAGCCGAGCGTCGAACAAACCGTCGCGATCTTGCGCGGGCTGAAGTCGCGATTCGAAGAACATCACGGCGTGAAGTATTCGTCGGGTGCGCTTTCCGCTGCGGCCGAATTGTCGGCACGTTTCATCACGGATCGTCATTTGCCGGACAAGGCAATCGACGTGATCGACGAAGCGGGCGCGGCGCAACGCATTCTGCCGAAGTCGAAGCAGAAGAAGACTATCGGCAAGAACGAGATCGAGGAGATCATCTCGAAGATCGCGCGCGTGCCGGCGCAAAGCGTGTCGCAGGACGATCGCAGCAAGCTGCAGACGCTGGATCGCGACCTGAAGAGCGTGGTGTTCGGGCAGGATCAGTCTATCGATGCGCTCGCGGCCGCCATCAAGATGGCACGTGCGGGTCTTGGCAAGACGGACAAGCCGATTGGCGCGTTCCTGTTCTCGGGTCCGACGGGTGTAGGCAAGACGGAAGTCGCGAAGCAACTGGCGTTCACGCTTGGTATTGAATTGCTGCGCTTCGACATGTCCGAGTATATGGAACGTCACGCGGTAAGCCGGCTGATTGGCGCGCCGCCGGGATACGTTGGGTTCGATCAGGGCGGTTTGCTGACCGAAGCCGTCACGAAGAAGCCGCATTGCGTGCTGTTGCTGGACGAAATCGAAAAGGCGCATCCGGATATCTACAACGTGCTGCTGCAGGTCATGGACCACGGCACGCTGACGGATAACAACGGTCGCAAAGCGGATTTCCGCAACGTCATCATTATCATGACGACGAATGCGGGCGCCGAAGCGATGCAGAAATCGGTTATCGGGTTCACGAATCGCCGCGAAACCGGCGACGAAATGGCCGATATCAAGCGGATGTTCACGCCTGAGTTCCGTAATCGTCTGGATCAGATCATCAGCTTCCGTTCGCTGGATGAAGAAATCATCATGCGCGTGGTCGACAAGTTCCTGATGCAGCTTGAGGACCAGTTGCACGAGAAGAAGGTCGACGCGGTCTTCACGGACGCGTTGCGCAAGCACCTCGCGAAGCATGGTTTTGATCCGCTGATGGGCGCACGGCCAATGCAACGCCTGATCCAGGACACGATCCGTCGTGCGCTGGCTGACGAGTTGCTGTTCGGCAAGCTGATGACGGGCGGTCGCGTGACGGTCGACGTGGACGAAAACGACAAGGTGTCGCTGACGTTCGACGAAAGTCCGGTCCCGCGCAATCCGAATCCGGAAGCGGTCGAGGTTGAATGAATGATCGGTGGTCGATGACTGAAGTCAGGTGACACGCGAGTAAGGTATGTCATCATCGGCGAGGCGGCGCGGAGAACTTTTCCGCGCCGCCTCGTTTTTTTGTGTCCGCGATTGTTACGGATATTGACTTCAAGAGGTTGATTTGAGCTTTAAGCGCGGGTCGTTCGAGACCATTGTCGAACGGGAAAAAGGGTTGCACCGGAGTCTGACGGCCGGACAGATGTCGATGATCGCCATTGGCGGGGCGATTGGAACGGGGTTGTTTCTTGGCAGCGGCTTTGCGATTGGCTTCGCCGGGCCGAGCGTCTTGCTGAGCTACGCAATTGGCGCGGTCATCGCGCTGTTGCTGATGGGCGCGCTTGCGGAGATGACGGTCGCGCACCCGACGTCCGGGTCGTTCGGCGCGTATGCGGAGTTTTACATCGGCCCGCTCGCGGGGTTTCTCGTGCGGTACGCGTATTGGTCAGCGGTTGTTTTCGCCGTTGGCACCGAGGTCAGCGCGGTTGCCGTGTTCATGAAGTACTGGTTCGCGAACGTGCCGGGCTGGTATTGGATCGTCGGATTTTCCACTGCGCTGATTGCCGTGAACGCCGCGAGCGTAAAGGTCTACGGCGTGATCGAATACGCGTTTTCGATGCTGAAGATCGTTGCGATCGTGGCGTTCATCCTGCTTGGCGCTGTGTTCGTGTATGGCGCGCCGATGTCTTCCGGCGTGGGTTTCAGCAACTTCACGGCGCACGGCGGCTTCTTTCCGCACGGCTTGAAAGGCATGTGGTTCGCGGTGATCGTGTCGATCTTCAGCTACCTGAATATCGAGACCATCGCGGTTGCGGCGGGCGAAGCGCGTGATCCGCAGCGCGCCGTGGCGAAAGCCTTCAGGTCGACTGTCTTCCGGCTCGTCCTTTTCTATCTGCTCACGCTGGCGCTGATGCTCGCGATTGTCCCATGGACGCAGGCGAGCACCGACGAAAGTCCGTTCGTCAAGGTCATGGCGGCCACGCGCGTTCCGTATGCTGCGGGCGTGATCAACTTTGTCGTGCTGGTCGCGGCGCTTTCGGCCATGAACAGCCAGCTTTACATCACCACGCGCATGATGTTCAGCCTGTCGCGGGCGGGTTACGCGCCCGCGCGTTTCGGGCGCTTGAGTGCGAACGGCGTGCCGACTGCCGCGCTGTCGGTTTCCACCATCGGTATCGCGCTTGCGACAATTCTGACCGCGTTCTGGCCGGCGATGGCCTTCGGCCTGATGATGTCGCTCGCCATCTTCGGCGCAATGTTCGCCTGGCTGATGATCTTCGTCACCCATCTCTTCTTTCGCGCCCGTTACAGCGGCCCCGCGCTGTCGTTCCGTATGGTGCTGCATCCGGTTGGCAGCCTGCTTGGGGCGGGTCTCATGGCGGCGATCATGGTCACGACTGCGTTCACAAACGAATTCCGTATGACGCTCGTCTATGGACTGGCGTTCATGGCCGTGCTCGTTGGCACTTATGCCGTCTGGTATCGGAAACGCATGTAAACGAAACCCTGCGAGACGCGGGTAAACACCGACTAAAAGCGCTTTGCGTCTCTTTCGTTTCGAAACTAGAATCTTTCGAAGCGAAAGTGCAAAGGCGGCTCTCCCGTGTTGGCTAACAAAAACTCGCTTCATCGGCGTCTGCGAATTGTCGAGCTTGTCCGCAAGCGGGGCGAGGTTTCCGTCGATGAACTGGCTGCCGCGTTCGACGTGTCGAGCGTCACCATTCGCTCGGACCTGAATTACCTCGAGCAGCAGCGCTATCTCATTCGTGCGTTCGGCAAGGCGCGTTATGTGGCGCAGCGGCCGGGTGAAAACGTGCTGTCGGCGGTGTCCGCAAGCGCGACGCGACAGGCTTCCGATATGGCGATTGCCCGCCTGGCGGCGGATTTTATCGATGACCATGCGTCCGTGTTCATTGGCGCCGGTGTCATCACCCACAAGCTTTTGCCGCTGCTCGCGGATCGCTCGAATCTGGCGCTGACGCTCAACGACATCGCCATGGTGCCGACGGTCCAGCGGTTCATGCGCTGCGAGTTACGGCTCTCAGGCGGTTCTCTCGACGACGATTCCACCGTGCTGCTCGGGCCCGACGCCGAGCGTTCGCTGTCGGCTTTATCGCTGGATCTGGCGGTGCTCGAAGCGACGGGTTTTGATCGTGAAGGCAATCTGCTGTGCGCCGATGCACGTCTTGCCGACGTCCATAAAGCTGCGCTGAAGAACGCCAAGCGGATAGTCGTCGTGGCTTACCAGCCCGCGTTGCAAGGCGAGGGCCGGGCGTTTTGCCATGTAAGCCGCCTGGGCGGACTTGTGCTCGATGACGCCATCGACCCGCCCACGCTCGACCTGATTCTCAAGGCCGGGCTCAATGTGCATCGGCGGGAAGAAGGGATTCTCGAATTTCATAATCAGCAACCCTAAACAATATCAGGAGACATTTTCATGTTTCGTCGTTCACTGCTGGCCGTTCTCGTTACCGCTGTCACTGCCACGGCCGCTCACGCCGCCGACGTCAAGATTGGGGCGTCGCTGCTTACGCAACAACACCCGTTCTACGTCGAACTCGCCAACGCGATGAAAGCCGAAGCCGCAAAGGATCACGCGCAGATCGATATTGCGATTGCGAACCAGGACCTGAGCAAGCAGATTGCCGACGTGCAGGATTTCGTCACGAAGAAAGTCGATGTAATCGTGATCTCGCCGGTTGATTCCAAAGGCGTGAAAGCGGCGGTGCTGACAGCGGAGAAGGCCGGCATTCCGGTGATCACCGTGGATATCAGCGCGGCAGGTGTTGAAGTCGCGTCCCATATCGCCACCGATAACTACGCCGGCGGCCTGCAAGCCGGCGCGCTGATGTGCAAGGTGCTCGGCGGCAAGGGCAAGGTTGGCGTGATCGACTACCCGACGATTCAATCGGTGATCGACCGCGTGACGGGTTTCAAGAAAGCGCTCGGCGCGTGCCCGGACGTAAAGATTGTCGCGATCCAGCCGGGTATCACGCGTGCCGACGCGTTGAGCGCCGCGCAAAACATGCTGCAGGCGAATCCTGACCTCGCGGGCATCTTCGGTTTTGGCGATGACGCTGCAATGGCCGCGGCGGTCGCGGGCAAGTCGGCGGGGAACAAGGTGAAGGTGATCGGCTTCGACGGCATGCCGGAAGCGCGAGCAGCGGTCGATAAAAACCCGAACTTCGTTGGCGTGATCCGCCAGTATCCGGACAAGATGGGCGCGCTCGCGGTGGACACGGCGGTGAAAGTTGCCGCCAAGCAAACGGTGCCGAAGCTGCAGCCGGTGACGCCGGGGCAGTATCTGAATGCATCAGTGAAATGAATACCGCGTTGAAACCTCGCGCTGCTCAGGCTCTTCTTGAGCTTTGCGGTATCGCGAAGTCGTTTGGTCCGGTCGAGGCGATCAAGGACGTATCGCTGGTCATCTTGCCGGGCCGCGTGCATACGCTGCTCGGTGAAAACGGCGCAGGAAAATCGACGTTGATGAAGATTCTCGCGGGCGTTCACGCGCCTACGCGTGGCGAGATATTCATGAACGGCGCACCGGTTGCATTCGCCGATCCTGGCGAATCGCAGAAGGCGGGCATTGCGATCATCTATCAGGAACTGAGTCTCGCGAAGAACCTGAGCGTGGCTGAAAACATCTACACGGGGCATGAGCCGCGCCGTTTCGGCGTGGTCGATTTCAAGCGTTTATACGCACAAGCGCAGGATTTGCTCGACGACCTCGGCATTGATATCGATGCAACCGCGCCTGTGTCGCGTCTTTCCATGGCGCAGCGTCAGCTCGTGGAAATCTCGAAGGCGCTGAGCCGCGATGCATCGCTTGTGATCATGGACGAACCCACGTCTTCGCTCAGTGACCGCGAGGCGGAGATCCTGTTTCATATCGTCGCGAAGCTGACGGCGAAGGGCGCGGCTGTTGTCTATATCTCGCACCGGATGGACGAGATCATGCGCATCTCCGACGACATCTCGGTCATGCGCGATGGCCGCTACATCGCGACGTTGCAGAAGGACCAGACAAGCATTGGCGCATTGATCGCAATGATGGTCGGCCGCGAAATGAACGACGTGTATCCGCGCCGCGAGACGCCTTATTTACGTCCGTCGTTGCCGTTGTTGAAGGTAAGCAACCTGACGTTGCCTGGCCTGTTCGAGAACATCAGCTTCCAGATTCACGCGGGCGAGATCCTCGGCTTCTTCGGCTTGATCGGCGCGGGAAGGTCGGACGTGATGAAGGCGTTGTTCGGCATCGGCCGGCCGAGCGGCGAAATTCTAATGAGCGGCAAGCGTCTCAAGCTGCGCAATCCCGCGCACGCGATTCGCGAGGGCATTGCGTTCGTGACCGAGGACCGCAAGCACGAAGGGCTCGTGCTGATGCATTCCATTGCGAACAACGTCACGATGGCAAGTTTCGAGGAGCATGGCTCGCGTTTTGGCATCCTGAACCGCCGCTTCGAACGCGATGAAACCGCGAACGCCATCACGCGCATGAACATCCGCGCGTCGGGTCCGTTTCAGGCCGTTGGAAACCTGAGCGGCGGCAATCAGCAGAAGGTCGTGTTCTCGAAATGGCTGGCGCTGAAACCCAAAGTGCTGATCCTCGATGAACCCACGCGCGGTGTCGATGTAGGCGCGAAATTCGAAATTTATCGGGTGATCCGGGAACTCGCGGCAAGCGGGACTGCGATCATTCTCATTTCATCGGAACTACCGGAAGCGCTTGCCATGAGCGACCGGCTGGTCGTGATGCGTGAGAAGCGCGTCGTCCATGAATTCAGTGCAGCAAGTCCAACGCAGGAAGAAGTGATGTCGTACGCGACGGGAGCCACAACAGCATGAACCCGACTCAACTCAGCGGCGCGGCGGCGAAGAGGCGCACGCACGCAAGCGGCGCGTTCAATCGCGCGCTCAAGCACTACGGCGGCATTGTTGTCGGCCTGATCGTGCTGTGCGGATTTTTCTGGGCGCTGTCGCCCAACTTCATGTCCGTGAATAATCTGCTGAATGTCGTGATGCAGGTGTCCATCATCGCGATACTCGGCTTTGGCATGACCTACGTGCTGCTGCTCGGCGATATTGACTTGTCCGTCGGCGCGACCATGGCGCTGGTCGGCACGGTCTGCGCGTTTGCGCTGGAGCATGGCGCGTCGCCGTTCATAGCCGTGCTCGCCGCCATGGGCACGGGGCTGGTTCTCGGCGCCATCAACGGCTCGCTGTCCGCGTTGCTCACCATTCCCTCGTTCATTGTCACGGTCGCCACCATGGGCGTGTTTCGCGGCTTCGCGTACCTGACGTCGAACGGCGTGCCCATTTCCATCGACAACGACGCCTTCGCTTTTCTCGGCAACGGCGCCGTGCTCGGCATTCCGCTGCCTATCTGGATTCTAGCGGTCCTGCTGCTGTTGAATCACTTCGTGCTCTCGCGTACCGTATTCGGGCGCAAGGCGTATCTGGCGGGCGGCAATCGCGAGGCGGCGCTTTACTCGGGTATCGATGTCAACCGCCTGCGGATCATGATCTTCATGATCTCCGGTTTGCTTGCGAGCATTGGCGGCGTGCTGATGACGTCGCGGCTTTATTCGGCGCAACCGAACGCGGGAATTGGCTATGAACTCGATGCCATCGCCGCAGCCGTGCTCGGCGGAACAAGCCTCTCGGGCGGGTATGGAACGATCACCGGAACGCTGATCGGCGCGCTGATCATTGGCGTCATCAACAACGGCATGAACCTGCTGAGCGTTCCCTATTTCTATCAACTCATCGTGAAAGGCATCGTGATTCTGGTCGCGGTGTGTATCGATGTTCAAACGAAGAAACGTCATGCCTAACTCAAACGGTGTTCCCTCGAAGGCCGGCACCATCGTCGCGATGGGCGAGATCCTGGTCGAGATCATGGCCACTCAAATTGGCCAGCGGTTTAGCGAACCGGGCACGCTGATTGGACCGTTTGCAAGCGGCGCGCCCGCGATTTTCATCGATCAGGTTGCGAAGCTCGGCAGCCCCTGCGCCATGATCGGCTGTGTTGGCGACGACGACTTCGGCGTGCTCAACGTCGAACGCCTGCGCGCCGATGGCGTGGACGTTTCCGGTATTGCCGTGCTGAAGGACGCGACTACCGGCAGCGCGTTTGTCACGTATCGCCAAGACGGCGATCGCGATTTCATCTACAACATCACGAACAGCGCGTCGGCGCAATTGTCGGTGGCGAACCTGCGTGGAGAACTGCTCGCGAACTGCGGCAATTTCCACGTGATGGGATCGTCGCTGTTTTCGTTCAGGATCATCGAGGCCATGAAACAGGCTATCGAAACGGTGAAGAAGAACGGCGGCACGGTCAGTTTCGACCCGAATATCCGCAAGGAAATGCTGCGGATTCCGGAGATGCGCGATGCGCTCGATTTCATCCTCGACTACACCGATGTCTTCCTGCCCAGCGGCCACGAAGTGACGCTGCTCGCGAGCGCGACGTCGGAGCCCGGCGCTATCGATGAACTTTTGAAGCGCGGCGTGAAGGAAGTGGTGGTGAAGCGCGGCGCACAAGGCTGCAGTTTTTTCGATGCCAACGGCGAGACGCATCGCCCGGCGTTCAAGGTCGAGGAACTCGATCCAACCGGCGCGGGCGATTGTTTCGGCGCGACATACATCAGTTGCCGCGCGCAAGGGAAGGACGTGGACACCGCGCTCAAATACGCGAGCGCGAGCGGCGCGCGCGCGGTCGGCGTGAAAGGCCCGATGGAAGGCACGGCGACCTTCGCCGAACTCGACGCGTTTTTGGCAACGGCAACCACGGAGTGATGTCATGAATTCGATCGTCTCGCGTTTGAGCAATGCGCATCCGGCGTCGGCCTGGCTCACGGGCATTTACTCGATTTGTTCCGCGCATCCGTGGGTGCTGGAAGCCGCCATGCGGCAGGCGCTGGAAGACGGGACGCCGTTGCTGATTGAATCGACGTCGAATCAGGTCGATCAGTACGGCGGTTATACGGGCATGAAGCCGGCGGATTTCGTGGATTTCGTGCGCTCGATTGCGCAACGCGTCGGCTTTGCGCATGAGCATCTGATTCTGGGCGGCGATCATCTCGGGCCGAATGCGTGGCGTCATCTGCCAGCCGAAGAGGCGATGAAACGCGCGGATGCGTTGATCGACGCGTATGCATCGGCGGGATTCACGAAGATTCACCTCGATACCAGCATGTCTTGCGCCGATGATCCCGAGCGTTTGTCGGACGCGGTGGTGGCTTCGCGCGCCGCCCGTTTATGCGCGGTCGCCGAAGCAGCGGTCAAGCGCGCGAGTCTGAGTGTGAGCCCGGTGTATGTGATCGGCACGGAAGTGCCGGTGCCGGGCGGCGCGGCGGAAGAGCTTGAAATCGTTGAACCTACCTCGCGTGATGCGGCTATTGAAACGGCGTTGGTCCACAAAAAAGCGTGGCAGGAACAGGGCGTGGAGGACTCGTGGCCGCGCGTGATCGCGCTGGTCGTGCAGCCGGGTGTGGAGTTCGATCATACGAAGGTGATCGACTATGTGCCGTCGCGCGCCGAGTCGTTGAAAAGTGCGTTGGACGATCTGCCCGGCATGGTGTTCGAAGCGCATTCCACCGACTATCAGACGTCCGAAGCGCTGACGGCTTTGGTCCGCGATGGCTTTCGCATTCTCAAGGTTGGGCCGGGCGTAACGTTCGCTTTGCGCGAGGCGCTTTATGCTTTGGCGGATATCGAAACGCAGTTGATTCCGGAGAATCAGCGCTCGAATTTGCGCGCGGTCGTGGAGCGTGTAATGCTGGCGAAACCGGGCCACTGGGAAAAGTATTATCACGGCGATGCACAACAGCAACGCGTGTTACGCACGTACAGTTATAGCGATCGCGTGCGTTATTACTGGGCCGATCCGGAGATCACGAAGACTGCACAAAAGCTGCTGGATAACCTGAATGCGGTGAAGATTCCAGAGAATCTTTTAAGCCAATTCCTGCCCGATCAATATTGGGCCGTGCGGCGCGGCCAGTTGAAAAACGAGCCGCTCGCGCTGGTTCAGGATCGCGTGCGACAGGTGATCAGGATCTACGCGGCGGCGTGCCGATAGTGTTAGTTAATTTGTCACGCGACGGTCGACATAGCGACCGTCCTCCTTCAGATCAAAAGCGTCTTCCGTTTCTATTGATACGACATGGTAAATGTCGCTTTAGCGTTGGCCGATCCTGTGCCGATTGTGCCCGTTCGAATATAGCGCGCGGTTAAAGGGACCGTAACCACGCCGCCTGTGGTTTGTGTCGGCGTCATCAGGAATTGCCCTCGATTCCCAACGACCGCTGAATCGGGACCGAAGACAATCGGAACTCCGTTGAACAGGATTTGATAGCCGATACCTCGAGCGGTCGATTCTGGACTTAACGATAACGTGGTGCTGTCATTTGCCGGCGTGCTTACATCCGTCAGAGTGGTGTACACCTTCAGACCTGGATCGCAGTTTAGACCAACGTTCAAATTGGTTTCACCGTCAGTCGATCCCACCTTCGGTAGCCGGTAAGTGTAGGTTTTTGGCATTGTCACGGCTATGGCGGGTGTAGTGACCGAGCAAGCTGAAACAGCGAAGGAGCCAGTTGCTACTCCCGAATAGACGTTGAACACAGCGCTTGACTCGGGTTGGTATTCCTCGATTGTGACGGGTGGTACCGCTGTCAGGTTTCCCGTTGGCGCAGGTCCTACTTTCATGAAATATGCGGAATATTTCAAGTTGAATATTTGCGGTACGCCCGGTGACGCGGCCGTCACCGTACAAGAAATGGTCCGGCGGATCTGTAACATCTGCGACGGCCACCCGCCGGAATAGGGCGTGCATTTTGTGTTGGGACCGTTTTCCGCGATGTATCTGACTGCTACGTCTGGAAGATTGGTTTGATAATAATTTGTGAATCCCGGTACTGCAACGCCGCTTGGCGCGTAGGTATAGACACTGAACGTGTAAGCCGTACCCGTGGACATGCAGCTAATGACGACGGTCGTTGAGTAAGGTGCGCTTTGCGTGTTGATTGCAGCGTCTCGCGGGAACACATTCGTAGGTATCGTAATGTCAGCGTTCAATCCTGTAATCGTGCACTGCGGCGTTGCCGCATTGACCGGCGATATGTGGCTTATCAACTGAAATAAAATAAACAGAGGGCGCTTTCAAGGTACAAGTGCAACACCTTTGAAATAGGATATGTTGCATGGGACAAAGCTATGAACAACTCAGTGCTGAGGAGCGTGGCTCAATATTTGCCATGAAACTTGCCAACGAAAGCACGCGCGCGATCGCGCGTGCGCTCCGACGTTCGCCAAGTACGATCAGCCGCGAACTCAAGCGCAATGGCTGGAAGTCCGATGAAGAGCGCGGCGACAGAGGACGGCCTGCGATCGCGGGCGCTTACTGCGCGATCCGTGCTGGTCGACGCGCGGGACGGCTTCGCCGCAAACCGCGTTACGAGCGCAAACTGCACGTTGACGGCGCGTTGTGGCCCGAAGTGCGGCAGTATCTGCAAAAGTGTCACTCACCCGAGCAGATCTCAGCCGCACTCAAACTTGCCCACCCTGATGAGCCTGCTTTGAACGCTTCGCATGAAACCATTTACCGAGCCATTTACGCCGCGCCCCGAGGCGAGTTGCGCCGGGAACTCGTCAGCCTGTTGCGACAGGGACGTGGCGCACGCAGGCCGCGCACGCGAGGACAGGACCGGCGCGGCAAGCTCTCCGACATGCTCAGTATTCACGTACGCCCTCCCGAAGCCAACGACCGGCTCATCCCGGGTCACTGGGAAGGAGATCTGATCAAAGGCCTGGCTAACCGTTCGGCAGTGGGTACGCTGGTGGATCGCAGCACGTTGTTTGTGATGCTGGTCAAGATCGATGGCAGTACGGCGCAGGCAGCGCTGGAAGCCTACAGTGCCGCGTTCGCGCCGCTCGATCAGGGACTGCGTCAAACCCTGACCTACGACCAGGGCAAAGAAATGGCGTTACACAAAAAGCTGGCTGAGGCGACGGGCATCAAGATCTACTTCTGCGATCCACACAGTCCGTGGCAACGCGGCATCTGTGAAAACATCAATGGGCTGCTTCGCCAGTTTCTACCCAAGGCGACCGATCTATCGGTATTCTCGCAGCGACAACTCGATGCGATCGCGCTGAACATGAACACCCGCCCTCGAAAGACGCTCCAGTGGCGCACGCCTGGTGAGGTCTTTATTGAAAACTGCGCCAAGCACGGCATTGTCATTGACCCCGCTGTTGCACTTGGAGTGTGAAAGCGCCGAGTAATTAACGAGTTCTTTAGCATTGTGGCTCTCGTAAAGAAAACAATGCGAAACTAGAACCTTCGCTGTTCGTTGATCGGTTGGACAAGTGTCTTGGCCTTCGCTTATTTACGTCGCCGACTACATAGCCGTGAGTTGATTGCAGTTTTATACATAATTCCGCAGCATAACTAAACGATGTTCCTTATAGTGCCGCGGTACCCTTTAGGTTTCCTGTAAATCCTATGCTGTTTCGGCCGTCGGCGCCACGGATTAATCCTTCCTGATAAAGACAGTTCCAGGAATGGCTCCGTGTCGTTTCCAGGTTTCTTTTTTTAATGGATTTTTAACAGGTTTTCAAGGTATGAGGCGTGGCGAGTTGGCGGCAGCAAAGCAATTGCGATTGTTCCGTCGATCGAGCTTTTCTCCGTGCTTTAAATGCGAAGGTGCTTCATTGGCCATAACAAAAGCCACGCGCGAGCCGACCAGTCCGCGCCCGCTGCCGGTTAGCCGCGCCCAGTACTCCCAAACCCTCCCGCTCCTCGATCGCTGACCGGAAACTCATCGACAATATTGAACGTCGCCTGAACCACCGGCACGATCACCAGTTGCGCAAGACGTTCAAGCGGATTCAGCGTGAACGCCGTCGCGCTGCGATTCCAAGTCGAGATCATCAGTTGTCCCTGATAATCCGAATCGATCAGACCGACCAGGTTCCCGAGCACCACGCCGTGCTTATGGCCCAAACCAGAGCGCGGCAAAATCAGAGCCGCGTAACCCGGATCTTCGATATGAATCGCCAGCCCCGTTGGAACCAGCGTTGTCTGACCCGCTTCAAGCGTGATGGGCGCGTCGAGGCACGCGCGCAGGTCGAGTCCGGCGCTTCCCGTCGTGGCGTAGGCGGGCAGGTAATCGCGCATGCGCGCATCGAGGATCTTGATGTCGAGTTTCATGGGTTCTGTTTGTTGAGTTCGAACGCTTCAGCCAGCAGTTCGTAAGAGCGCAGACGCGCTTGATAACTTCCCGCAACGCTCAGCACGATCAGTTCGTCGGCATCGAAACGTTGTTGAAGTTCGTGCAGTTGTTCGGTCACGCGCTCCGGCGTGCCAATAATGCTGCGATTCTTCTCGCGCGCAATCACGTTCAGTTCGCGTTCGCCGAATGCCTGATTTGCACCTTGCGCAATAGATGGAATCGGCATGTTCAATCCGTAAGCCATCTGCACCCGGCGCAAATCCACGGCGCGTTCCAGCGCGGCGGCTTCGGTTTCGGTATCGGCGCAAATCACGAATACGGCGGCGGCGAGATAAGGTTTCGACCCATGACGCGATACAAACCGCTCGCGATACGCCTCCGCCACCCGATGCCCGTATTGCGCATTGATGAAATGCGCGAATGCAAAGCGAATCCCCAATTGCGCTGCGAGCAAACCGCCAAAGTCGCTGGAACCGAGCATCCATAATTCGGGGCGCGTTTCGATTTCCGGCTGCAGCAAAACGCCATGCGCAAGATGATCTTCGGGCAGGGTGCCATCGAATAAACCAACGAGTTCGCCGACTTGCTGCGGAAAAATATCGCCGCGATTGTAGTCGCCTGCCGCGACCGCTTGCGCCGTGCGCATGTCGCCGCCGGGCGCGCGTCCCACGCCAAGATCCACGCGATTCGGGAACAGCGCTTCGAGCATCAGGAATTGCTCGGCCACTTTGAACGCGCTGTAGTAGGGCAGCATGACGCCGCCCGAGCCAATCCTCATGCGCTGCGTAATGCTGCCGATTCGCGCGAGCAGCACTTCCGGACAGGGATTCGATACACCCCGCAAACCGTGATGCTCCGCGCACCAGTAGCGCGTGTAGCCGAGTTCGTCGGCGAGGCGCGCGAGATCGAGCGTAGCCGCGATCGCATCGGCAGTGCTATGGCCGTGAATGACCGGCGTTTGATCGAGTACCGAAAGTCGTGTGGGCATGATGGTCTGACGGTTCAGGACAACAGCGATCCGCCGCGCGGCGCACGCTTTGCAATCTCTGCGATCAACAGGCGGGCCAGCAGTTTCTTGTCGGCGCGAGGCAGGCGCGTGATGCCCGATGCTTCGAACAGCACGACTTCGTTATCGTCTAGTCCAAACGTCAGCGGCCCGAGATTGCCGATGAGCAACGGCACATTCTTGCGCGCGCGTTTTTCTTCGCCATGGACTTCGAGGTCTCCGCTTTCCGCCGCAAATCCGACGCAATACGGCGGGTTCGGCAAACGCGCAACGGTTGCAAGAATGTCCGGATTTTCAATGAACGTGAACGTCGGCATTGCGTGGTCCGTGGTCTTCTTGATCTTGTGCTCGCTCGCGTGATCGACGCGCCAGTCGGCGACCGCCGCCACCGCGATAAAAATGTCCGTATCGGCCGTGGCGTGCAATACCGCGTCGTGCATTTGCTGCGCGGTCTGCACATCTTCGCGATACACACCCCAAGGCGTTTCAAGCGCAACGGGGCCGGCCACGAGATGCACGTCCGCGCCCGCCTGGGCCGCTGCACGCGCCAATGCAAATCCCATCTTGCCCGACGATCGATTGGTAATGCCGCGCACGGGATCGAGCGGTTCGAACGTCGGTCCGGCCGTAATCAATACGCGGCGTCCTTGCAGAATCTTCGGTTGGAAAAACGCGCAAATGGCTTCGAACGTAGCCGATGGCTCGAGCATCCGTCCATCGCCCACTTCGCCGCACGCCTGCGCGCCGGAATCCGGGCCGAGCACCTGAACGCCATCTGCACGCAGTTGCGCGACGTTGCGTTGCGTCGCCGGGTTCTGCCACATCTGACGGTTCATTGCGGGAACGACGAGCAGCGGACAATCGCGCGCCACGCACAGCGTGGAAAGCAAATCGTCGCAATTCCCATGCGCAAGCTTGGCGATAAAGTCGGTTGAAGCGGGCGCGATCACGATTGCATCGGCTTCACGCGACAAATCGATATGCGCCATGTTGTTCGCAATCCGCGCGTCCCATTGCGACGTATAGACCGGCCGCCCGGACAACGCCTGCATGGTCACGGGCGTGATGAATTGCGTGGCGGCTTCGGTCATGACGATCTGCACCGTCGCGCCCGCCTTCACCAGCAAACGCGTGAGTTCGGCGATCTTGTAGCAGGCGATACCGCCCGACAGCCCAAGTACCAGATGCTTTCCTGCGAGTTCTGCCGTGTCCAACGCTGCCTCCGTGAGTCTCGCCATAAGGCGGGTTACTTCGCTCCGCGCACGCGCCGCAGTTCATCGAATACGAGCAGCACCGCGCCGATGGTAATCGCGCTGTCGGCGAGGTTGAACGCCGGCCAGTGCCACCCGTTGATATGAAAATCCAAGAAGTCGATCACGTGACCGTACGCCACGCGATCGATCACATTGCCAAGCGCGCCGCCCATGATCAGCGCAAGCGCCGTGCAGAACATCCGCTGCGTGCCGTGGCGCTTGAGCAAATAGCAGATCACGATAGCCGCGACCACGCCCAGCACCGTGAAACCCCAGCGTTGCCAACCGCCGGCGGCGGCGAGAAAGCTGAACGCCGCACCTTTGTTATAGACCAGGAACAGGTTGAAGAACGGCGTGAGCGCGTGCGGTTCGGCGTAGCTGAACACGCGGGCGACCGCGATCTTCGAGAGTTGATCGAAGAGAATCACGATCAGCGACACACCCAGCCACGGCGCGAGTGAACCACTGCTTTGTTTGGACATCGTTCGTGCCATTATGCTGCGCTCCGCGTTTCGCCATCGCCGAAGAGGTTGGTGATACAGCGGCCGCACAATCCGGGATGTTCCGCCGATGTCCCCACGTCCGCCTTGTAATGCCAGCAGCGCTCGCATTTGAGGTACTTCGATGCAATCACATCGACGCCTTCTTCCGCTTCGCTCGCCACTTCCACAACCTGCGCCGCCGACGTGATCAGCACGAAACTGAGATCGGCGCCAAGGCTCGTCAGCGCCTGATAGCGCGCGCCGCTTGCCCGCACCTCGACTTCAGCCTGCAGCGAAGAGCCGATCAGATTGGCCGTGCGTGCTTCTTCCAGCGCCTTGGTGACGTCGCTGCGCGCCGAGCGGATCAGCGTCCACTTGTCGAGCAGTTCGCCGGCATCGGGCACTGGCGGATAATCGTGATACACCTCGGTGAAGATCGTATCGCGGCCAGGTTGCAGGATCTTGTACGCCTCTTCCGCCGTGAACGACAGATACGGCGCAACCAGGCGCAGCAAGCCATGCGCAATGTGATGCAGTACCGTCTGCGCCGCGCGGCGTTCGCGCGAGTCGGGCTTCATGGTGTAAAGCCGGTCCTTCAGCACGTCCAGATAGAAACCGCCAAGGTCTTCCGAGCAGAAGGTCGCGAGCTTGGACACCACCGGATGGAACTCGAATTTCTCGTAGTGCGCGAGGACGTCGTCCTGCAGGTTCTGCGCGAGCGCGACGGCGTATTTGTCGATTTCGAGCCACTCTTCGACCGGACGCGCGTTCTTCTCGAAGTCGAAATCGGAGAGATTGGACAAGAGGAAGCGCAACGTGTTGCGAATCCGCCGATACGTCTCCGTCACCCGTTTCAGGATCTCTTCGGAGATCGCGAGTTCGCCCGAATAATCCGTCGATGCAATCCACAAGCGGATGATTTCCGCGCCCAGACGATTCGACACTTCATGCGGATCGACGCCGTTGCCAAGCGACTTCGACATCTTGCGGCCTTCGCCGTCGACGGTAAAACCGTGGGTCAACAATGCGTTGTAGGGCGGGCGGCCATCGAGCATGGAAGCGGTCAGCAGCGACGAATGGAACCATCCGCGATGCTGGTCCGAACCTTCCAGATACAAGTCCGCCGGAAACTGCAGCGAATCCTTGTGCGAGCCGCGCAGCACGTGCCAGTGCGTCGTGCCGGAGTCGAACCAGACGTCGAGCGTGTCGCGGTTCTTTTCGTACATGTTCGCTTCGTCGCCGAGCAGTTCTTGCGGATCGAGCGTTTGCCATGCCTCGATACCGCTCACTTCCACGCGCTTCGCCACTTCCTCGAGCAGTTCGAGTGTGCGCGGATGCAGATCGCCCGTTTCCTTGTGCACGAAAAACGCCATCGGCACGCCCCACTGGCGTTGACGCGAAAGCGTCCAGTCCGGGCGGTTCGCGATCATGCTGTAGAGGCGCTGCTTGCCCCACGCCGGGAAAAACGCGGTGTTCTCGATGCCTTCCAGCGCCGTTTCACGCAGCGTGCGCGACGTGTCGTTCGGCTTCATGTCCATGCCCGCGAACCACTGCGACGTCGCCCGGTAGATGATCGGCGTCTTGTGGCGCCAGCAGTGCATGTAGCTGTGCGTGTATTTTTCGGTCTTCAGCAGCGAATGCGCGCCGCGCAGCGCTTCTATGACCTGATCGTTCGCTTCCCAGATCGACAGGCCGCCAAAGAGCGGCAGCGATTCGATGTAACGGCCGTCGCCCATGACCGGGTTGATGATGTCCGAGTCGGTCATGCCGTGCGCCTTGCATGACACGAAGTCTTCCACGCCATACGCCGGCGACGAATGCACAATCCCCGTGCCGCTTTCGGTGGTCACGTATTCGCCGAGATACACAGGCGCGGTGCGCTTGTAGCCCGGATGCGCCGCGCTCAGCGGATGATGAAAGCGCAGGCCGCTCAGCTTTTCGCCCTTCGTGGTCGCGATGGTCGAGCCGGTCACGCCGTACTGCTTCAGGCATTCGTCGACGCGATCCTCAGCCAGGATCAGCAAGCCCTTTTCTGTATCGACGAGGCTGTAGACAATTTCCGGATGCACATTCAGCGCCTGATTGGCCGGAATCGTCCACGGCGTCGTGGTCCAGATCACGATGCCGCCTTCCTGCTTCGGCAACTCGGCGAGCCCGAACGCCTGCGCGGTTTTTTCCGGCTCGGCGAAGGCAAACATCACGTCGATGGTCGGATCGGTCTTGTCCTTGTATTCCACTTCCGCTTCAGCCAATGCGGAGCCGCAATCGAAGCACCAGTTCACCGGCTTCAGCCCGCGAAACACGTAACCCTTCTCGAGAATCTTGCCGAGCGCGCGGATTTCGCCTGCTTCGTTGACGAAGTTCATCGTCTTGTACGGGTTGTCCCAGTCGCCCAGCACGCCCAGCCGGCGAAAGCCGACCTTCTGCTTTTCGATCTGCTCGCTCGCATATTTGCGGGCTTTTTCCATCACTTCGCGGGCTGGCAGCGACTTGCCAAACTGCTTTTCGATCTGGATTTCGATCGGCATGCCGTGGCAATCCCAGCCTGGAACGTAGACCGCGTCGAAGCCCGCCAGATTGCGCGCCTTCACGATCATGTCCTTCAGGATCTTGTTCACCGCGTGGCCGAGGTGGATGTCGCCGTTCGCGTACGGCGGGCCGTCGTGCAGGATGAACTTCTTGCGGCCCTGGCTCGCGGCGCGGATCTTCTCGTAGATCTTGTTGTCCTGCCATTCCTTGACCCATTGCGGCTCGCGCTTGGGCAAGTCGCCGCGCATGGGGAACGGCGTATCCAGCAGATTGACCGGATATTTCGACTGGGGCTTTGCTTCTTTCTTGTTGCTCATGAATGACTCGATTTGTATTCGATGAAGCGGCGGTTCCGGACTGACGTGTTCGGGAACGGGCTTTGGGATGCTTGTTTTGGATGCTTAAGTTCGTAATGAAGCTCAAAGTGCGTGGAGCGAGGCAGCGGGCAGCGCATCGGGCTTGGGCCCGGCGCTGCGCGCTCACCTAATTCGATCCGTGGCCGACGTTGCGAAACCGCTGTCGCGGCCGCTGGAATTCACGTCGGAGGCGAAATACGCGCGCGCGTTGGTCACGTCGCGGGCGATGGCCGCCGTCAGGGTTTCGAGGTCCACGTACTTTTCCTCGTCGCGCAGTTTTTGCAGGAACTCGATGCGCACGAGCTTGCCGTAGGCGTCGCCATGCCAGTCGAGCACGAAGGTTTCGAGCAGGACGCGGCCGGAATCATCGACTGTTGGCCGTATGCCGAGACTCGCCACGCCCGGCAGCGGCTCGGCTGCAAGTCCATGAACGCGCACGACGAAGATCCCCGCGAGCGCTGGCCGCTTGTGGGCGATCGGAACGTTGAGCGTGGGGAAACCGAGGTCGCGCCCGAGTTTTTGCCCGTGCACCACGTGGCCGCTGATGACATAGGGGCGGCCGAGCGCGAGGCGGGCGGCGTCCAGATCGCCTGCAACCAGTGACGCGCGTACGCCGGAACTTGAAATGCGGGCGCCGTTGAGGTCCGCGACGGTCGCCATTTGTTCGACTTCGAAGCCGTGCTTGCGTCCGGCCGCTTCGAGCGATTCGAAGTCGCCGGCGCGTTTCGCGCCGTATCGGAAATCGTCGCCGATCATGACCCAGCGTGCGTGCAGGCCGTTCACGATCACATTTTCGACGAAGGTATCTGGCGATTGTCCGGCGAAGGTGCGATTGAAGTGTTCGACCACGACGCGATCCACGCCGTTCGTGCGCAGTGCTTCCAGCTTGTCGCGCAGCATGGCGATGCGTGGCGGCGCGCCGGCGGGATTGAAGAATTCGCGCGGATGCGGCTCGAAAGTCATCACGCAGACCGGGAGCCCGCGGGCATCGGCGGCGGCGCGGACGTGGGCGAGCAGCGCCTGGTGGCCGCGGTGGACACCGTCGAAATTGCCGATGGTTAGCGCGCAGGGCGCGCGGCTTTCGGCGTTGGGTAGGCCGCGGAAGACTCTCACGATAGCGATTGGGTCGGCGGTTAGGTGGACCGGGGCGCGCGGTGTGGCGGCGATTGGCGCACGGATGTCTGTGCGTGTTCCCCAGTGCGTGTGCCGCAAAGCGTTCGATTATAAACGTTCAGGAGCAAGCGGGAGGGGAGGAGTGGGCGGGGTCCTGCTTTTTGCGCCTGCGCGCGTTCCCTGTTTGTTGTTCCTCTTTAGCACTGTTAGCCACTATCCGTGGCGGGACTTCATTCCTTTGTCCAACGGCGACAAAGAAACGAAGCAAAGAAAACGCCTTCCAACCGCTAATTCTTAAAGAGACCAAGCGTGCAGTTTCATCTGCTTGGGACTTCAAAAGAACCCTCGACGCCATAACCAACAGCACCTGAAACCCTTCCCCTCCGAACCCCTACATCCACACGCTTCGCCACCCGTGTTCTCGGGCAAGCACACAACCCCACGAAACCAGTACGGCCAAACACCCCATTTGCGCGCAAGCACGCAAATGGGCGCGCGCTGCGCGCCGCGCTTTCCTGTTTGACGGCTACTCACACTGGTGGCGAAGCGCGTGGGTAGCCGTAAACGGAGCGGGAGGGGTTCAACTGTCCGGGGTTATGCGCTGAGCATTCTTTTGAAGTCCCAAGCAGATGTCCGTGCACGCTTGGTCTACTTAAGAATTGGCGGTTGAAAGGCGTTTTCTTTGCTTCGTTTCTTTTTCGCCGTTGGAAAAAGAAATGAAGTCCCGCCACGGACAGTGGCCAACAGTGCTAAAGAGGACCAACGAACAGGGAACGCGCGCAGGCGCAAAAAGCAGGCCCCCACCCGCTACCCCCGGGCGAAAGCACCAAAAACCCCCAATTCCCGCCAATCCCAAATGATAAAATCCCCCGATGAAAAAAATCGTCATCCTGATTTCCGGACGGGGAACCAACATGGAAGCCGTCGCACGGGCATGCGTGCGCGAAGACTGGCCGGCGCGGGTGGCAGCCGTCATCTCGAACCGTCCTGACGCCGCTGGTCTCGCATTCGCAACGGCCAACGGCATCGAAACAAAGGTGGTCGATCATCGCGAATTCGAATCGCGCGAAGCATTCGATCAAACATTTGCACGCACTATCGACAGTTTCGAACCCGATCTCGTCGTGCTCGCCGGTTTCATGCGCGTGCTGACCAACGCATTCGTTGAACACTACGCGGGACGCATGATCAACGTTCATCCGTCGCTGCTGCCATGCTTTCCAGGGCTCAAGACGCATCAGCAAGCCCTCGACGCCGGCGTCCAGATCCACGGCGCAAGCGTCCATTTTGTTGCGCCAACGCTCGATCATGGCCCGATCGTCGCGCAAGCGGCGGTTCCGGTCATGGCCGGCGACAACGCGGCCGCGCTCGCCAATCGAGTGCTGGCCGTGGAACACGTAATTTATCCACGCGCGGTGCGCTGGTTCGTCGAAGGGCGTCTTGCCATCGACGGCGAGCGTGTCGTGCTCACGCCACCAGAGCCGCAATGGCTCTTTGCCGACATTGCCGGGGAGGGCGTATGAGGCTTCATGGATTTTTGATAGGACAAACAGAGACGTTGCTCGCGGACGTATTGCGTTTCAGCGGTCCCGCCGACGCCGCCACCAGCCGTTTTTTCCGCGCACACCCGAAGCTCGGGCACAACGAACGCGGTGTAATCGCCGAAGCGGTGTTCGCGGTCTTGCGCCGAAAGATGGAGTTCTCGCATCTCGCGGAAAGCGGATCGGGCAACCTGGCGCGGCGTCTCGCGTTACTGGGATTGATGCAGACGGCGGGTTTGTCGGCGGTAAAGCCGTTCATCTCCGCCGATGAATACCAGTGGCTCAACCAGGTATCGAAGATCGATCCGGGCAGTCTGCCGGTACGCGTGCGTACGAACTTGCCGCAGTGGATCTACGACGCCATGACGAGGCGCTTCGACACCGATGAACTCGCCCAGCTTGCCGCCGCGCTGAATTACCCGGCGCCGCTGGACTTGCGCGCGAACCCGATCAAGGCCACGCGCGATCAGGTTATCAAGACGCTGACGGAAGCGGGAATCGACGCCGGCGAAATGCCGTTCGCGCCTTATGGCGTGCGGGTGGACGGCAAGCCGGCACTGACGCGCCTGCAACCGTTCCAGGACGGCTGGATTGAAGTGCAGGACGAAGGCAGTCAGCTTCTTTGTTCGCTGGTTGCGCCCCGGCGTGGCGAAATGATCGTGGATTTCTGCGCGGGCGCGGGCGGCAAGACGCTGGCGCTCGGCGCAATGATGCGCTCGTCGGGCCGTCTCTACGCCTTTGACGTATCTGACCGCCGGCTCGCGAAACTCAAGCCCCGCCTGGCTCGTAGCGGTTTATCGAACGTGAATCCGGTGCTGATCGACAGCGAGCACGACGCCAAGATCAAGCGGTTGGCGGGCAAGATCGACCGTGTTCTTGTCGATGCCCCCTGTTCCGGACTCGGCACCCTGCGGCGCAATCCCGATCTGAAATGGCGTCAGTCGCCGGAATCGGTGGCGGAACTCACGCCGAAGCAGCTTTCCATCCTGACCAGCGCCTCCCGGCTGGTGAAAGTGGGTGGGCGTCTCGTATACGCCACGTGCAGCATGCTCGAAGCGGAAAACGAGGGCGTGGTGACTCAGTTTCTGGCCGCGCATCCCGGATTCAAGCTGGTACCGGCGAAAGACGTGCTGGCCGAACAGCGCATTGATCTCGATACGGGCGACTATCTGCAACTGTGGCCGCACAAGCACGGCACGGATGGTTTTTTCGCCGCCGTGCTCGAACGTTTGCCGGTTGCGGCAAAAGAAGCCCCATCCAAAGAGACTGTGGCGGAATAAGCGGTATCTGCTTGCGATCCCCGCGGAATGAAGGTGATTCCGTGGGCAAGCTTACGAAACGGGGGCGATCCGTATTGCCCCCACTAAATCCGGCGACAAATCAGCGGTCAAAATTCCCGCTACCGTTGCGCAAAATCAAAATTTTCTCCTATCGACACAAAGACTTGGAACGCATGACGTAAAATGCCGTCGAACCACGTGCATATTCCTTTCATGCACCCAACAGCCGTCGATCTGTTTTCGTTCGGCTATTTTTTCCGCCTTTCAGGTAAATTGCCTTGCTGAACTCATCGCTTGAATTTCTCGCCAACGGATTGTTGAACCTCTCGTGGTGGCAGATATTGCTGTTCACGCTCGTGATGACCCACATCACGATCATCGGTGTCACCGTCTATCTGCATCGCTGCCAGGCGCACCGCGCGCTGGAACTGCATCCTGCCGTAAGCCACTTTTTCCGTTTCTGGCTCTGGATGACCACCGGCATGCTGACCGGCCAATGGGCCGCGATCCACCGCAAACACCACGCCAAGTGCGAGACCGAAGAAGATCCGCACAGCCCGCAAACGCGCGGCATCTGGAAAGTCCTGCTCGAAGGCGCCGAGCTTTATCGTTCGGAAGCCAAGAATGAGGAAACCATGCGCCGGTTCAGTCATGGCACGCCTAACGACTGGATGGAGCGCAATGTCTACACGCGTTATCCCATTCTCGGCATCAGCATCATGATGGTTGTCGACGTTGCGCTGTTCGGCATCGTTGGCCTGTCGGTCTGGGCTGTGCAGATGATCTGGATCCCGTTCTGGGCAGCCGGCGTGGTCAACGGGCTGGCTCACTGGTGGGGTTATCGCAACTTCAATTCGGCAGACGCCAGCACGAACATCTTCCCGCTCGGCATCCTGATTGGCGGCGAAGAACTCCATAACAATCACCACACGTACGCCACGTCGGCGAAGCTGTCGAACAAGTGGTACGAATTCGATATTGGCTGGATGTATATCCGCATCATGTCGGCATTCAGGCTGGCCAAGGTCAAGAAGATTGCCCCTACGCCGCGTCTGTCGGCATCCAAGCCAGTGCTCGACCACGACACGCTCCAGGCTGTTCTGTCGAACCGCTATGAAGTGATGGCCCGATACGGCAAGGCGCTCAAGCGCGCGTATCGTCAGGAATTGTCGAAGCTGAAAGACGGCGGCGCCACCGATAAATATCAGTTGATGCGCGGTGCGCGCAAATGGGCGCACAAGGAAGAAGCGGGTCTGGACGAACCGCAACGCCAGCAGTTGCCGGCCTTGTTCTCGGACAATCACAAGCTGCGCACATATGTTGAGTTGCGTCAGGATCTGGCCGCCATGTGGGATCGTTCCAACGCATCGCGCGAACAACTGCTCGCGCAGTTGCAGGACTGGTGCCACAGGGCGGAGCAAAGCGGCATCAAGGCGCTACAGGATTTTGCATCTCGCCTGCGCCGGTACGCGTGAAGCGCAATCGAAGCGCGACCTGAAGCGCAAAACCTTCGTCACTGATATCCGTTAAAATTTCATGACGTTACGAGACCCCGCTCTGGCGGGGTTTTGTCGTTTTGGAACGGTGTAAGTGCATGCCGTTTTCACGAGACTGGAGACAGGCAGTAATGGAACAGGCGATAAAGAGCGTCGAGTACGACCGGCCGCAAGGGCTGACATGCGGCACTGGCCAGGCGTGGGCGAAAGTGCCCGATGCGCCGTCGCAGGCGGAAAAGCGCGAGTTGAAGGAACGCATCCGTTCGTTGCTCGTGCGCGAGAAAGCGGTGCTGGTCGCGCATTATTACGTCGATGCCGAGTTGCAGGAACTCGCCGATGAAACCGGCGGCTGCGTAGCGGATTCGCTGGAAATGGCGCGCTTCGGGCGCGATCATGCGGCGCAAACGCTGGTTGTCGCGGGTGTGCGATTCATGGGCGAGACGGCGAAGATACTCAGCCCCGAGAAGCGCGTGCTCATGCCCGACCTGGACGCGACCTGTTCACTGGATCTGGGATGCCCGGCCGACGAATTCTCGGCTTTTTGTGACGCGCATCCCGACCGAACGGTGGTGGTCTACGCGAACACCAGCGCGGCGGTGAAGGCCCGGGCGGACTGGATGGTGACATCGTCTATTGGGTTGGAGATCGTCGCCGATCTGCACGCGCGCGGCGAGAAAATCCTCTGGGCGCCCGACCGGCATCTGGGCTCGTATATTCAGAAGCAAACCGGCGCCGACATGCTGTTGTGGCAGGGCTCGTGTCTTGTGCACGACGAATTCAAAGGTATCGAACTCGACCTGCTGCGCCATGAATATCCCGATGCAAAAATCCTTGTTCATCCGGAATCGCCAGAGGGCGTGGTCGCGTTGGCGGACGTGGTGGGATCGACAACGCAACTGATCGACGCCGCCGTGAAGCTCGACGCCAAGCGCTTTATTGTTGCGACGGATCTCGGCATCCTGCACAAGATGCGGCTTGCGGCGCCGGGGAAGGAGTTTATTGAAGCGCCCACAGCTGGCAACAGCGCAAGTTGCAAGAGCTGCGCGCATTGCCCGTGGATGGCCATGAACGGTCTCGCGAATCTCACGGCGGTTCTCGAGCGCGGCAACAATGAGATTTTCGTGGACAGCGCGATCGGCGAGCGCGCGCGTGTTCCTATCGACCGGATGCTCGATTTCGCCGCGCGTCACAAGAAACGCGTTCAGGCGAGCGGCGATCTGGCGAAGGATGGTCCGTTGTTTTCAAACGTTGGAGCGGCGTGAATGTCTTCTGCAAGTCATCTGGTTTCCCCTTTGTTCGATGAAATCCGCACGCAATACGGCGCAGCCTTCGATCAGGCGCTGGAGCGCAATGTAATGGACGCGCTCGCGGAGGACATCGGGGACGGCGACCGCACCGGTCTGCTGGTTCCGGCGGGTATTGAACGCACGGCGCGCATTATCGTTCGCGAGGAGGCGGTGCTGTGCGGCGTGCCATGGTTCGAAGCTGTGATGCGGCGCGTGGATGCGGCTATTCGCGTGGAATGGCTCTATCACGAAGGCGCGCGCATGAGCGAGAACTCGCCCGTGGTAGTGCTGCGCGGCCCGGCGCGCGCGCTGCTGACGGCCGAGCGCAACGCATTGAATTTCCTGCAGTTGCTTTCCGGCGTGGCGAGCGCGACGCGGCGTTACGTCGACGCAATAGAAGGCACGCGTGCGCGCATTCTCGATACCCGCAAAACCTTGCCTGGTTTGCGTCTCGCGCAGAAGTACGCGGTTCGCGTGGGCGGTGGCGCGAACCAGCGCCTCGCACTCTACGACGGCATTCTGATCAAGGAAAACCACATTGCCGCAGCGGGCGGCGTGGGCGCGGCAATGGATGCGGCGCTTGCCCTGAATGCCGGCGTACCCATCCAGATCGAAGTCGAGACGCTTGAGCAGTTGGAAACGGCGCTGGCGCATCGGGCGGAATCGATTCTGCTCGACAACTTCAGTTTCGACGCAATGCGCGACGCCGTTGGCCTGACGGCTGGCCGCGCGGTGCTGGAAGTATCGGGCGGGGTGAACTTCAGCACTGTGCGCACGATTGCGGAGACGGGCGTGGACCGCATTTCCATTGGCGCGCTGACGAAGGATGTTCGGGCCACCGACTATTCGATGCGGCTGGAATAAAGCCTCAACACTGGGCGCGGCGGTTGTGGCGTGCAATGCGCCATGACCTTGCGCCTCGTTTCTTTTCTGCACTACGTCGTGTCTAGACAACTTTGTGACGTTCTCCACAAAGCGGGTTCATTCATCGACTAATCTTCCTCGCCATTCCTCGTAACACCCTCGTAAGCCTTGCCCGTCAAGCGTCTCGGTATTTTCCCTAACTTTTCGCACTTGCCAACAAAAACCGTTGCCAGTCCTTTTTGTTCAATGCATGCTTGTCTATACAAGTTGGCGATTCGCCAATCGGTCAAACACTCATTCTGGAAAAGTGGCTCAACTATGACAGGCAAAATGAACTTGCTGGCTCGGCTCGCGGCATCGGTGGCCGTGGGTGTCATCGCTTTCGGCGCTGTCAGCGCTCAGGCAAAAGACTGGAAAACCGTCACGATCGCCACGGAAGGCGCGTACGAACCGTGGAACCTGACCTTGCCCGGCGGCAAGCTCGGCGGCTTCGAACCGGAACTCATCCAGAACGTTTGCGACCGCATCAAGATCCAGTGCAAGCTCGTGACGCAAGATTGGGACGGCATGATCGCGGGCCTGCAGGCAGGCAAGTTCGACGTGCTCATGGACGCCATTTCGGTCACGCCCGAGCGCGAAAAGATCATCGCGTTCTCGCGGCCTTACGCGTCCACGCCCGCGGCGTTCGTCGCGTCCGGCGATGCGCCGGCCGCGCTCGCCAAGCAGCCGGGAGCCGGGCAAATCGTGAAACTCACCGGCGATCCGGCTCACGACAAAGCCACTGTCGACGCATTGCGCGTGGCGCTGAAGGGCAAGACCATCGGCATTCAGTCGGGAACCGTGTACACCAAGTTCATCGATACGAACTTCAAGGACGTCGCGACCATCCGCGAGTACAAGACCGCGCCGGAGCACGACCTGGATCTGGTGGCGGGGCGCATCGACGTTGCGTTCGATGACAGCACGTACTGGGCATCGGCGTTCGCCAAGCCGGAAAACAAGGGCCTGGCGTTCACGGGACCGAAGATCTCGGGACCGGTCTGGGGTCCGGGCGAGGCGCTCGCATTCCGTCAGTCCGATAAAGACCTGAAGGCCAGGTTCGACGAAGGTATTGCCGCCGCGCTCGCCGACGGCACCGTCAAGCGTCTCTCAATGAAATGGATGAAGGTCGACGCAACGCCTTGATGGCCTGCTGACCACGTCCACCAATCCGGCGGGCGCGCGAGGAAAACCGTGCGTCCGGCGACGCAACACCGCAGGAGACAAAAGATGAGTCTGGTTCAACTACTCGGTTTCGGCGAACAGGGCTGGGGCGCCGCATTGCTGGTCGCGCTCCTCATGACCGTATTGCTTACTATCGCCGCGCTTGCCGTGGGCGCCGTGTTCGGGGCAATGGTCGCATCGGCGAAACTGTCGCGCAGCCGCACGTTGCGGGTTATCGGCGATGCTTACACCACGCTGTTTCGCGGTATTCCCGAACTGCTGATCATCTATCTTTTCTACTTCGGTGGATCGTCTGTCGTGACCGCCGTTGGACAGTTTTTCGGCGCCGATGGGTTTATCGGCGTGCCGCCGTTCGTGGTTGGCGCGCTTGCCATTGGGCTGATTTCCGGGTCGTATCAGGCGGAGGTTTATCGCTCGGCGGTGCTGGCGGTGTCGCGTGGCGAGATCGAGGCGGCGCGCGCGATCGGCATGTCCACGCCGACCATGTGGCGGCGCGTGCTGATTCCGCAAGTCGTGCGTTTCGCGCTGCCGGGCATTGGCAACGTGTGGCAGTTGAGCCTTAAGGATTCCGCGCTGATCGCCGTGACCGGGCTTGCCGAACTGATGCGCACGAGCCAGGTCGCGGCTGGATCGACGCATCAATACTTCACGTTTTATGTGGTCGGCGGCGCGCTGTACCTGATTCTCACGAGCCTGTCGAACCGTGTCTTCGATCGCGCTGAAGCGCGCATCGGCCGGTCGTTCCGCGGCACGCTCGCGCGCCACTAAGACAAACGTTCCCAGGCGACTCCGATCATGAACATCGATTTCGAATTTCTCGGCGATACGCTGTCGAAACTCCTTGCCGCCGTGCCGACCACGCTGGGGCTTTTCGTCGCCTCGCTGATTCTGGGCGGACTGCTTTCGCTCGTGATCGTCGCGATGCGCGTAAGTCCCATCTGGGCGCTCAACCGCTTTGCGCGCGGCTACATTTTGGTATTTCGCGGCTCGCCGCTCTTGATCCAGATGTTCCTGGTCTATTACGGGCTCGGGCAATTTCACGCGGTTCGCGCGAGTTTCGTCTGGCCCGTGCTGCGTGAACCCTACGCGTGCGCCATTCTTTCGCTGGCGCTGTGCACGGCCGGATACACCGCCGAAATCATTCGCGGCGGGCTGCAATCTGTGCCGCACGGCCAGATTGAAGCGGCGCTCGCGTGCGGCATGTCGCGCTGGACCGTGTTGCGCCGGATCATCGCGCCGATCACGCTGCGCTACGCATTGCCCGCGTATTCGACCGAAGCCGTGCTGCTCGTCAAATCGACGGCGCTGGCGAGTCTCGTCACCGTGTGGGACGTAACCGGCGTCGCGCAGCAGATCATCCAGCGAACCTACCGGACCATGGAAGTGTTCATCTGCGCGGCAGCCATTTATCTCGTGCTGAATTTCATCATCGTGCGCGCGCTCGGGATGCTCGAAAAGAAGCTCTCGCCGCATCTGCGCGACCGTAACGGCACGGCGTCGAAGAAGTCCGCGCCTGCGTCGCTCAAGGCGGCCACCGCGTCGGGCAGCTCGGACATCGATTCCTGAATCAGGGAGAACTCATGAACACCAGCAATTCCATTGCGCTCTCGGCGAGCAACATCCACAAGTCTTTCGGCGATGCGCACGTGCTGAAGGGCATTTCCCTTGATGCGCACGAAGGCGACGTGATCTCGATTCTCGGCGCGAGCGGCTCGGGCAAAAGCACGTTCCTGCGCTGTATCAACATGCTTGAAACGCCGGACGACGGCGAAGTGAAGCTGGCGGGCGAGGCTATTGAAATGAAGCGTGGCCGCGACGGACGCCTGCAGCCGGGCAACCGCAAGCAGGTCGACCGGATTCGCTCGCAGCTCGGCATGGTGTTCCAGAGTTTCAATCTCTGGTCGCACATGACCGTGGTGCAGAACGTGATCGAAGGGCCGTTGCGCGTGCAGAAACGCACGCGCGCCGAGTGTGTGGAAGAAGCCGAACAACTGCTGACCAAGGTCGGCTTGTATGAAAAGCGCGACGCTTATCCCGCACATTTGTCGGGCGGCCAGCAACAGCGCGTCGCGATTGCGCGTGCGTTGGCAATGCACCCGAAAGTCATGCTCTTCGACGAACCCACGTCCGCGCTTGACCCCGAACTGGTTGGTGAAGTGCTGCGCGTGATGCGCGCGCTTGCCGAAGAAGGGCGAACCATGCTGGTCGTCACGCACGAGATGGGATTTGCGCGGCATGTGTCGAACCGGGTGATGTTCCTGCATCAAGGACAAGTCGATGCCGAAGGCGCACCCGACGACCTTTTCAACGGCCGATGCTCGGAGCGCTTCCAGCAGTTTGTATCGAGTCATCATTCACGTACGGCTAATTGATTTGCAAGCGAGGTTGACGTGCTGGCCAGTTCCTTTTTACAAGCGCCATCGATTGAACCCATGGTCATCGGCGCCGGATTGAGTGAAGGTTTCGACCATGGATATGCGCCGGCCGTGGTGAATCTCGATGCACCGCTCGGCTGGCGCGACATCGCGCGGATTGCACATGGCGCGAAGCTGGTCTTGTCGCCCGAGGCACGCGCGCGTATCGATCACGCGCGCGCGCTGGTCGAGCAGATTGTCGAGCGCCGGATTCGCGCTTATGGCGTGAATACGGGCGTGGGCGCGTTGTGCGACGTGGTCGTGTCGCCGTCCGAACAACGCACGTTGTCGCGCAATATCCTGATGAGTCACGCGGTGGGAGTGGGCGAACCGCTGCGGCGCGAGGAGACGCGCGCGATCATCGCGGCGGCGGTGAACAACTTCGCGCACGGGCGCTCGGGCGTGCGGCTGGAACTTGTCGATCTGCTCGTGACGCTGCTCGACAGCGGCGCGATTCCCGAAGTGCCGGCGTTCGGTTCTGTCGGCTACCTGAGTCATATGGCGCATATCGCGCTCGTGCTGATTGGCGAGGGTTTTGTCCGCGATGACACCGGCCGCACCAGCGCGGCTCGCGCGTTGCAGCAGCTTGAGCGCGAACCGCTGGTGCTGGAGGCGAAGGAGGGCCTGAGCGTCGTCAACGGCACGCCGTGCGTGACCGGGCTCGCGTCGCTCGCACTGGCGCGCACCGAACGCCTTTTGCAATGGGCGGACACCATTTCCGCGATGACCTTCGAGAACCTGCGCGGCCAGGCCGCCGCGTTCGACGCCGATTCGCTCGCGCTGCGGATATCGCCGGGATTGGCTGCGGTCGGCGCGCATTTGCGCGAGCTTCTCGCCGATAGCGGGATCATCGCGGCGTCGTTTGGACGAATCACGCAGGACCCGCTGAGCTTGCGCACGATTCCGCATGTCCACGGCGCGGCACGCGATGTGTTCGCGACCACCGCCGAAGTCGTGAACCGCGAGCTGGCTTCCGTCACCGATAACCCCGTCGTCACCGGCACGCTGGCCGCGCCGCGCGTGTTTTCGCAGGCGCATGCGGTAGGCGCGTCCATCGGCCTTGCGATGGACAGCCTGAGCACCGCGGTCGCCGAAGTGGCCGCGATGGCAGAGCGGCGTATCGACCGGCTGGTCAATCCGCTGGTGAGCGGCCTGCCCGCGTTTCTCGCCGATAGCGGCGGCACCTGTTCCGGTTTCATGATCGCGCAGTACACGGCGGCTTCGCTGGTCGCGCACAACCGGCGGCTCGCGATGCCGGCAAGCCTCGACGGCGGCATCACGTCCGGTTTGCAGGAAGACCATTTGTGCCACGCAACGCCGGCTGCGCTCAAGGCGCTGGAGATCATCGCCAACGCGGAACGCATCTTTGCCATCGAGTTGCTCGCGGCGGCGCAAGCCTACGACCTGCAACCCGCTGAACTGACGCGCGCGCCGAAGACCGACGCGGTGTATCGGAGCGTGCGGGCAGTGATCTCGCCCTATCGCGATGACCGGCCGCTCGCGGGCGACATTGCCGCCGCCGTCGCCTTCGTCTGCGAAGCCGCTCCGGCGTTTTAGCGCCCGCTGTATAGACAGATTCGCGCCGCCGCTCAAGGGCGGCGTTTGCATTGCTTTTGCGTCTCGGGCGCCGTTCAGCCTCGCTTTCATCTCATTAAAGTAAACCCCTAGTCGAATCGATAAACGACCGCTTGCGCTCCTTTTTATTTTAATTCAGACTTGTATATACAACTTGTCGACCGGCTCCGCGAGATTCATTGAAAGCCGCGCCACCGGCCTCAAGACACCGAATACTTTCCATCCCGTCCGAGGAGTGCTTTGATGAAAAACCACAATCCGCGTCCACTGCGCGCACCGCGCGGCACCGAACTCACGTGCAAGAGCTGGCTGACCGAAGCGCCGTATCGGATGCTGTTGAACAACCTCGATCCCGAAGTTGCCGAGAATCCGGACAAGCTTGTGGTGTACGGCGGTATAGGCCGCGCGGCACGCAACTGGGAGTGTCTCGACAAGATTCTTGAAACGCTGCAACGCCTGGAAAGCGATGAATCGCTGCTGGTGCAATCGGGCAAGCCGGTTGGTGTGTTCAAGACGCATGCAGACGCGCCGCGCGTATTGATCGCAAACTCGAACCTCGTGCCGAAATGGGCGACCTGGGAGCATTTCAACGAACTCGACCGCAAGGGTCTCTTCATGTACGGCCAGATGACGGCCGGAAGCTGGATCTATATCGGCAGCCAGGGGATCGTGCAGGGCACGTACGAAACGTTCGTGGAAGCGGCGCGCCAGCACTTCAACGGCAGTTGGAAAGGCCGCTGGATCCTGACGGCGGGCCTGGGCGGCATGGGCGGCGCGCAACCGCTCGCGGCGACGCTGGCCGGGGCGGTATCGCTGAATATCGAGTGCGACCAGACGCGTATCGACTTCCGTCTGCGCACGCGCTACGTCGATAAACAGGCGAAGGACATCGACCACGCCCTCGAACTGATCAAGCAGCACACCGAAGCGGGCGATGCAATTTCCATCGCACTTCTCGGCAACGCGGCCGAAGTGCTGCCGGAACTCGTGCGGCGCGCCAAGGCCGGCGCCATCAAGCCGGACCTCGTCACCGACCAGACCTCGTCGCACGATCTGATCAACGGTTATCTGCCGGCTGGTTGGAGTCTGGAAAAGTGGCGCGCGGCGTCGCTGGATGCAGCGCAACACGCCGAGCTCAAGGCGGCGGCGCAACGCTCATGCGCCCAGCACGTCCAGGCGATGCTCGATTTCCACGCCATGGGCATTCCCGCGGTCGATTACGGCAACAACCTGCGCCAGGTTGCCTTCGATGACGGCGTGAAGAACGCCTTCGATTTCCCCGGCTTCGTGCCCGCGTACATCCGCCCGCTGTTCTGCGAGGGCAAGGGCCCGTTCCGCTGGGTGGCGCTTTCCGGCGATCTGGAGGACATCTACAAGACCGACGCCAAACTGAAAGAACTGTTCCCGCACAACGCCGGCATGAACCGCTGGCTCGACATGGCGCGCGATCGCATTGCGTTCCAGGGTTTGCCGGCGCGGATTTGCTGGCTCGGCCTGGGCGAGCGCCACGTCGCCGGTCTCGCGTTCAACGAGATGGTGAAGAACGGTGAGCTCAAGGCACCGATCGTCATTGGCCGCGATCATCTGGATACGGGTTCCGTTGCAAGTCCGAATCGCGAGACGGAAAGCATGAAGGACGGCACGGACGCCGTGTCCGACTGGCCGTTGCTCAACGCACTCCTGAATACCGCTGGCGGCGCGACATGGGTCAGCCTGCATCATGGCGGCGGCGTAGGCATGGGATATTCGCAGCACGCGGGCATGGTGATCGTCGCCGATGGGACGGACGCCGCGCACAAGCGTCTTGCGCGCGTGCTGGTCAACGACTGCGCGTCCGGCGTGATGCGCCACGGCGATGCGGGCTACGAGCAGGCAATCGAATGCGCGAAGAAGTTCGGCCTCGACTTGCCGTTCATCACGACCTGAAGCCGATATGTCCTTCGCCTTCAGCATCATTCGCGCGGCCGATCTGAAGGCCGTGCCGTGGAAAAACGGCGGCGGCGCGACGCGGGAAATCGCGGCGTCGCCGAAGGGCGCCGCATTCGATGCGTTCGACTGGCGCGTGAGCGTCGCGGACGTATCAGAGGCGGGCGCGTTTTCGGTGTTCAACGGGATTGACCGCGTGCTGACGCTGATCGAGGGCGAGCAGATGGTGCTCACCGATTCAACCGAGGGTCAGTCTGCGGAGTACGTTCTCTCGCGCTGGGATTCGGTCGCGTTTGCGGGCGAATCGCCGATCACCGCGGAATTGCCGCACGGTCCCACGCGCGATTTCAACCTCATGTTGAGGCGCGATCGGGTTTCGGGGAACGTGATAGTACGGCGCGACGCCGGGCAACTGGACGTGCATCCGGGCAGCGTTGTGCTGGTCTGTGCGCTCGGTGAATTTGCGGCGAACGGCGAACGTTTGTCCCAAGGCGACGCGATGGTTTTCGATGCAAGCGAGAATGGCTCGCTAGGTATCGAGCCGCTTTCGCAAGACGCGGTTCTCATCGACGCGCGTATTGTTTCAAAGGATGTTGGACATGAGCTCCGCTGACAACCCGCAGGTCTGGCGCAACGCGCGCCTTGCACCGCGCGCCGACCCTGCAGAAGTAATCGAGAACGCGGCGATCGTGGTGCGCAATGGGCGTATTGAATGGTTCGGCGCCGAAGCGGAAATCCCTTCTGCGTTTGCCAATGCCGAAAGCCATGATCTGCAAGGGCGGCTTGTCACGCCGGGTCTTGTCGATTGCCACACGCACCTCGTCTACGCCGGAAACCGCGCCGAGGAATTCGCGATGCGGCTCGAAGGCGCGAGCTACGAAGACATCGCCAAACGCGGCGGCGGCATTGTCTCGACAGTGCGCAACACGCGCGCCGCAAGCGAGGACGAACTGTTCGCGCAGTCGCTGCGAAGGCTCGACGCGTTGCTTGCCGAAGGCGTGACGGCGCTGGAAATCAAGTCGGGTTATGGACTGGATCTGACCACGGAGCGCAAGATGCTGCGCGTTGCCCGGCGTTTGTCCGAAGCGCGGCCGGTGACCATCGCTACAACGTTTCTAGGTGCGCACGCGTTGCCGCCGGAATACGCCGGGCGCGCCGATGACTACATCGCCCATGTTTGCGGCGAGATGCTGCCGGCGCTTGCGGCCGAAGGCCTGGTTGACGCCGTCGATGTATTTTGCGAGCGCATCGCGTTCACGCTGGAGCAGGCCGAACGCGTCTTCAACGCGGCGTCGAAGCTGAATTTGCCCGTGAAAATGCACGCGGAACAATTGTCGCTGATGGGCGGCGCGGCGCTCGCGGCGAAGCATCGCGCGTTATCCGCCGATCACCTCGAATTCCTCGATGAACCCGGCGCCATCGCCATGCGGGAATCGGGAACGGTGGCCGTGCTGCTGCCCGGCGCGTTCTATTTCATCCGCGAAAAACAACTGCCGCCAATCGACCTGCTGCGCCGTCATGGCGTGCCCATCGCGCTCGCCACCGACAGCAATCCGGGCACATCGCCGAGCACGTCGCTGCTCCTGATGCTCAACATGGGCTGCACGTTATTCCGTTTATCGGTGGCGGAAGTGCTGGCGGGTGTTACGCGCCACGGCGCAAAAGCACTCGGTCACGCCGATGTATCCGGCGAGATCCGGATCGGAGCGAAGGCGGACTTTGTCGCGTGGGATATCGAAACGCTGGCGGAACTGGCGTACTGGACCGGCCTCGACCGATGCGCGCTGGTCGTGCGGCACGGCGGCGTGACCGTGGACAAACGGAAATAATCCAGAAGCAATAGGAATACCTCATGACAAGAAACAGCCTGTTTGCCGAACATGCGCGTTTGCAGGACGGCTGGCGTCGCGATGTGCTGCTCGAATGGGACGATCACGGGACATTGGCCGCCGTGACGCCGGACGCCGTTCAGCCCGCGGGCGTTGCCAAAGCCAAGGGTCCGGTGCTCGCCGGCATGCCGAATCTGCATTCGCACGCGTTCCAGCGCGCAATGGCCGGTCTCACCGAATATCGCGCGAATCCGACCGATAGTTTCTGGAGCTGGCGCGACCTGATGTACCGGTTCGCCGCGCGCATTTCGCCGGACAGTCTCGGGGCGATCGCACGCTGGCTGTATATCGAGATGCTGAAGGCGGGCTACACGTCGGTCTGCGAGTTCCACTACGTGCACAACGCGCCCGATGGCACGCCTTACGACAACCCCGCTGAAATGGCCGCGCGCGTGGTCGGCGCGGCGGAGCAAACGGGAATCGGCATGACGATGCTGCCCGTGCTTTACCAATACAGCGGCTTCGGCGCACGCGAGCCGACGCCGGGCCAGGCGCGTTTCATCCACACGCCGGAAAGCCTGCTCGAAACGCTCGTCTCCTTGCGTGGCGCGCAGCCCGAAAACGGCAATCTTCGATACGGCGTCGCGCCGCACTCGCTGCGGGCGGTATCGAAGGAGACGTTGACGCGCATGCTCGACGGCCTCGACCGCGAATTCCCCAGCGCGCCGGTGCACATTCATGTCGCGGAACAGACGGCCGAAGTCGACGCATGCCTCGACGTCCTGAAAGCGCGCCCGGTGCAATGGCTGCTCGATAACTTCGACGTAAACGAACGCTGGTGCCTCGTGCATGCAACCCATGTCGATGAAAACGAAGTCCGCGCGATGGCCGCAAGCCGCGCGATCGCCGGCCTGTGCCTGACAACAGAAGCCAATCTCGGCGACGGCATTTTTCCGACGCACGCCTATCTCGCCGCCAACGGGCGTTTTGGGCTGGGTTCGGACAGCCATATCGCGCTCGACTGGCGTTCCGAACTGCGCTTGCTGGAATACGGACAACGGCTCACGCGGCGCGAGCGCAACGTGCTTGCGTCGGACAAGCAGACGCACGTTGCCGATCGTCTCTTCGATGCCGCCACGCAAGGCGGCGCGTGCGCGACCGGCCGGGCCGTCGGCATGCTCGAAGCCGGCCGGCGCGCGGATTTCATCGTGCTCGATCCCGACCATTCGGCTATTGCGGGCCAGGCTCCGGATGCGTGGTTATCGGGCGTGGTGTTCTGCGAGCACGGCGAAACGCCGGTGCTGGATGTTTGTGTCGGCGGTAAAGTCGTGGTCGAGGCGCGCCGGCATTCTGATGAACGCGAGGCTTTCGATTCGTATCGGAACACGCTGGCGAGCTTGCTCGAATAAAGGAATGCACCGATGACCGATCAAGTTTTCACCTTGAAGCGCGGCACCGCGCCGCTGCTGATTTCGATTCCGCATGCCGGCACGCAGATTCCGGCGGATATTGCGGCCACGATGAATCCCATTGCCCGCGAAGTCGACGACACCGACTGGCATCTCGAACGGCTCTACGCGTTTGCCGTGGAAATGGGCGCATCGATTCTCGCGCCGTTCAACTCCCGCTATGTGATCGACCTGAATCGGCCGCCAGATGGCGCGAATCTTTACCCTGGACGCGACACAACCGGCCTGTGTCCCATCGATACCTTCAACAGCGAGCCGCTTTATCCCGAAGGCGGCGCGCCGACTGAAGCACAGATTGCCGAGCGTCGCGAAAAATACTGGCTGCCGTATCACGACGCGCTCGCGGCCGAGCTTGTGCGGCTAAAAGCCGAGCATGGCAAGGTGCTGTTGTGGGAAGCGCATTCCATCCGTTCGCACGTGCCGCGTTTCTTCGATGGCAAGCTTTTCGATTTCAACTTCGGCACGGCTGGCGGCGAAAGTGCGGTCGCGGGTCTCGGCGAGCAACTCGAAGCCGTCGTTGCCAAACACGGCGCGTACACGGCCGTCGCGAACGGACGCTTCAAGGGCGGATACATCACGCGTCATTACGGCAAGCCGCAGGACGGCATTCATGCCGTGCAACTGGAACTGTCGCAGATCACTTACATGGAAGAGACCCGGCCATATCACTACAACGAAGCGCGCGCAGGGCAGGTCGGACCGTTGATCCAGGATCTGGTGCAGTGCGCGCTGGATGCCGTGCAAGCGGCTTGATCCGCTTTCAGGCTTCACGCCGCCTGACGACTGGCGGCGTGAGCACGGTCGGTAGCGCCTTGGGCAGGGTTTCCGGCCAATCGCGGCTGAAGTGCAGGCCGCGGCTTTCACGCCGCGAACACGCGCTTTCTACGATCATGGAAGCGACATCGACCAGATTGCGCAATTCGAGCAAATCCCGGCTTACCTTGAAATTCGCGTAGTACTCGTGGATCTCGTCACGCAGTAATGCAATCCGATGCTGCGCGCGTGCGAGGCGTTTGTCGGTGCGCACAATGCCCACGTAATTCCACATCAGCCGGCGCAGCTCGTCCCAGTTATGCGCGACGACCACTTCCTCGTCCGGATCGGACACGCGGCTTTCGTCCCAGGCGGGCAGCGGCGCATGCGCGCTCGTCGCAAATCCTTCGGCTTCCATGGCCTGCGCCGCGGCGCGCCCGATCACGAGACATTCAAGCAGCGAATTGCTGGCAAGCCGGTTCGCGCCGTGCAAGCCGGTACACGACGTTTCCCCCACCGCAAAAAGCCCGGCGCGATCCGTGCGCCCCGCCAGGTCCGTCACCACGCCGCCGCAGGTGTAATGCGCGGCTGGAACGACGGGAATTGGCTCCTTCGTAATATCGATACCGAACTCGCGGCAACGCGCGAGGATGGTCGGGAAATGCTCTTGCAGGAACGCTTCGGGTTGGTGGCTGATATCGAGATACACGCAATCGATGCCGCGTTTCTTGATCTCGAAGTCGATCGCCCGGGCCACGATATCGCGCGGCGCAAGCTCGGCGCGCTCGTCGTGCGCGGGCATGAAGCGGGTTCCGTCCGGCAGCCGCAAGATCCCGCCTTCGCCGCGAACGGCTTCGGAAATCAGGAAGGATTTCGCGTACGGATGAAAGAGGCAGGTCGGATGGAACTGGATGAACTCCATGTTCGATACACGACAACCAGCACGCCAGGCCATTGCAATGCCGTCGCCGGTGGCGGTATCCGGATTCGTGGTGTACAGATAAACCTTCCCGGCGCCGCCTGTCGCGAGCACGGTATGCGGCGCTTCTATGGTGACGGTGCGCCCGCTGGCAATATCGAGCGCATAAAGCCCGTGGCACCGATGCCCGGGAAGTCCAAGATGCTCGGACGTGATCAGGTCGATTGCGTGGTGATCTTCGAGGACCGTGATGTTCGGATGAGTGCGCACGCGTTCGTTGAGCGTGCTGACGACGGCGTGACCGGTGGCGTCCGCGGCATGAATCACGCGTCTGTGGCTATGACCCCCTTCGCGCGTCAGATGAAAGCCGAGTTCGGCGGACAGGTCGCGGGTGAACGGGACACCTTGCTCGATCAGCCATTCGATGGCAGCACGCCCGTTGTCCACAATGAACCGCGTGGCCGCTGCGTCGCACAGGCCGGCGCCGGCAATCAGCGTGTCGTCGACGTGATTGTCCGTGCTGTCGCCGGAGTCGAGCACCGCCGCAATGCCGCCCTGCGCCCAGTCGCTTGCGCCGTCGCTCACGCTGCGCTTGGCGAGGATCACGACGCGTCGCGTCTCCGCGAGATTCAAGGCGACGCTCAGACCCGCCAGCCCGCTGCCGATGATTGCCACATCGAAATTCATCCTGTCACGTCTCCGTCAGTAGTTGTCCGCCGTAACTTTCCGGATGCATGTGATTGGCATTCGAAGGTCTGGCCGACAAGCATAACGCGTGGCGTGTGCTTCGGTCACTTTGCCGTTCGGCCAATAGGGAGAACGGCAGCCGGAGCACATAAGCAAAAAGCCTCGCGTGAGCGAGGCTTTTTGTGTAGCGATACAACGGAACCAAGACCTTATTTGATCTTCGTTTCCTTGTACTCAACGTGCTTGCGGACAACGGGATCGAACTTCTTGATCGCCATCTTTTCCGGCATGTTGCGCTTGTTCTTGGTCGTCGTGTAGAAGTGACCCGTGCCAGCGGTCGATTCCAGCTTGATCTTGTCGCGTGCGCCCTTGGCCATTTTCGTGCTCCTTAGACTTCGCCACGTGCGCGCAAATCTGCGAGCACGGAGTCGATGCCGTTCTTGTCAATCAGGCGAAGGCCGGCGTTCGAGAGACGCAGACGAACCCAACGGTTTTCGCTTTCAACGAAGAAGCGACGGTTTTGCAGATTGGGCAGGAAACGACGCTTGGTGCGGTTGTTCGCATGGGAAACGTTGTTGCCGCTCATCGGCCCCTTCCCGGTTACTTGGCATACACGTGCCATGAGAGCACTCCTAATACGCTTTAATTCTGAGTTCGAACGCCAGATACACTTTTGGACCACTTCGACTACCGGAGAGGCTAGCCGACCAAGGACCGCGTACGCTCGGAACAGGTTGGTTGAAAGAAGCAAACCGAGATTCTAACCGCAAAAAACCAGCAAAATCAACTCTTTTTGGTATCGGACGAGGTATCGGGTCACGCCGGGAAGGAGCGGTTTCATGGCTTTTTCACCCTGCGAAGGCTGTCCGGGCGGTGATTTCGCCGCCATTGGCCGCGCAGGCGGCGTCAAGTCGGCATCCAGCCCTGTCGTGAAAAAGAAAATACTTCGTTGGACGCCACGACCAGATGGTCCAGCAGCCGGATATCGATGAGTGCGAGCGCTTCCGTAAGCAAGCGCGTGAGCCGCCGGTCGCTTGCGCTCGGCGTGACGCCGCCCGAAGGGTGATTATGCGCGACGATCAGGCTCGCCGCATTCAACGTCAGCGCGCGGCGTACGATCTCCCGCGGGTACACCGCCACGCGCGAAAGCGATCCCTTGGCCGATTCGTCGACCGTTATCAGGCAATGGCGGATGTCCAGAAACAGCGTGACGAACACCTCATTGGGCCGGTTACCGATCAGCCATTTCAAGTAGTCTTCCACCGCCTGGGGAGCGTCGAGCAACGGCCGGTCGCGGGTTTTCTCGGCCAGCGCGCGCTGGCACAGCTCGGACACTGCCAGCAGCAGCGCTGCCTTCGCCGGTCCGATCCCGCCAAACCTGCGTAATTCGGTTGCGGTTGCCCCGAGCACGCCCCGGATCGACTCGAACCGGGTGAGAAGGTCGCGCGCAACATCCACTGACGTCATGCCAGGGCGGCCAGTGTTCAGGAACAAAGCCAGCAATTCAGCATCCGACAACGCGTGCGCGCCATGCTGCAAAAGGCGTTCACGCGGCCGGTCGTGCTGCGGCCAGTCGAGAATGCGGGGCGTGGTGGCATTCTTCTCATCGGGTGCGGAAGCGCTCAGGAGCGCGTCGGCCGCGCGGGGGCCAGCCGCCGGTACTAATTCGAGACAAGCGTTCATGGCGCATTTTCACCGAGGGCAAACCGGTTTTGCCGGATGGCTGGCCGTCTCACGTAGAGGTCGGCGACGCCCACGCACTGTGGCTTACAATGGAGGTTTCGCGCCTGTCTGGGCGCTTTGCTGATACCTTGTCGGGCATTTGCGTTCAATATCAGGCCTCCAGCGGCGGGACGCCAGGACGTCACTGCGCCGTGCCTGAATACGCTGCGGTTCTTTGTGCGACAGTGCTGGCTGACAAAGTAATTACGGCTCTTACGGCTACTACGATCAAACATGAGCATCATCGATATCTCTGAAGTGAAACCCGGTTCGCATGTCACGCTTCACTACCGGCTGGCGCTTGAGGATGGTGCGGACATTGTCAGCACGTTCGCCGACAAGCCCGCCACGCTTTTGCTGGGCGAGGGCCATCTTGCTCCGCCGCTTGAAGACATTCTGATGGGTCTGAAGGTCGGGCACCATTCGACCTTTCGGCTGACGCCCGAGCAGGCGTTCGGCCCGCGAAATCCCGAAATGCTGCAATGGGTGTCCCTCGCCACGCTGCGTGAAAACGCCATGATCGGTGAGAATTTTTCGCCCGGCGATCTCGTGGAGTTCAACGCGCCTGGCGGCGGCCGTTACGCTGGCGTCCTCAAGGAAGTCGGCGAGACCTCCGCGCTGTTCGATTTCAATCATCCGCTTGCCGGCCAGCCGCTGGCGTTCGAAGTGAAAATCATCGGAATTCTGTAGCCATGAGCTCGACTGACACCCTTCTCGATGTCGAAATTCTTCTCGCCCAGCCGCGCGGTTTTTGCGCCGGCGTCGATCGTGCGATCGAAATCGTGGAGCGGGCGATTGCGCTGTTCGGCGCGCCCATCTACGTGCGTCACGAGATCGTGCACAACGCCTATGTGGTCGAGGACCTGCGCAAGAAAGGCGCGGTATTCATCGAGGATCTGGCCGATGCGCCCGAGGGCAGCACGCTGATTTTCAGCGCGCACGGAGTCTCGAAGGCGGTTCGCGCCGAAGCTGAAACGCGTGGTTTGCGGGTGTTCGACGCCACGTGTCCGCTCGTGACCAAAGTGCATATGGAAGTCGCCAAGATGCGTCAGGACGGCTTCGATATCGTGATGATCGGGCACAAGGGCCATCCGGAAGTGGAAGGCACCATGGGCCAGAGCGGCCAGGGCATGCATCTGGTCGAGGATATCGAGGACGTGGAAGCGCTGGCGCTCACGGATCCGGATCGCATTGCCTATGTGACGCAGACCACGCTGTCGGTGGATGACGCGTCGGCGATCATCAACGCACTGAAGTCCAAATATCCGTCGGTGAAAGAGCCGAAAAAACAGGATATTTGCTATGCCACGCAGAATCGCCAGGATGCGGTGAAGTTTCTCGCGCCACAGTGCGACGTGGTGATCGTGGTCGGGAGCCCAAATAGCTCGAATTCAAGCCGCTTGCGCGAAGTAGCCGAAAAGCGCGGCATTCCGGCCTATATGGTGGATTCGCCGACGCAAATCGATCCGAAATGGGTCGAGGGTAAAAAGCGCATTGGTGTGACGGCGGGTGCGTCGGCGCCCGAGGTGCTGGCCCAGGCGGTGATCGCACGCCTGCGGGAGTTGGGCGTTCGCAATGTGCGGCCGCTCGAGGGCATTGAGGAAAAAGTGTCATTTCCGTTGCCGCGTGGATTGACCTTGCCATCGGAGAAATGAACGGCGTGGCAGGGGCTGACGGAAGTTACCGTCCCTCAAATAGAAAAACCGCTCCAATTTGCGTTGGCGCGGTTTTTTTTCGTAAAGAATGTTCAATTGGATGTCGTCAGTACAAGCGATGAGCCGTCGGCACCGATTCAACATCGGGATCGTGCACTGATAATGTGCATTAACCAGAAAATCCCGCAGGTGCTGCGCAAGGCTCTCATCGGTGTATACCCATAGTGCTAATCGCCGGTGCAACTTGCGCACCACCGTGGAGCGCAACCCGGTTGCGCTTTTGCGCCGATCCGCGTCGAAAACAGGGGTTGCAATGGAGGAAAACCCCTGTCAATCAACAATATTGCACGTCTCAAAAACCGAGTTACAATGCGCGCGTTCCAAGCCGGATGGGCTGGAGACTTCAGCTTTTCAAGGCGCCGGAGACCTATTGAATGCGAATTAAGTTTGGCTTTGTCGTGACCATTGCGGCAACAGTTGCGATGGCAACGGCATGCGGCAAAAAGAATGACAACGAGCCGGCGGCAGCGGCGCCGGGAGCTTCCGCGAGCGTTGCGGCAAGCGCGCCGCAAGTGGCGGCCTCGGTGACAGACGCGTCGGCTAGCGCGGCTTCAGCGCCAGTTCCCGCCAGCAATGCCACGGTCGTGAAAATCGGACATGTCGCGCCGCTCAGCGGACCGCTGGCCCATCTGGGACAGGACAATGAAAATGGCGCGCGGCTGGCTATCGAGGAAATCAGCGCGCAAGGCTTGACCATCGACGGACACGCAATTCACCTCGAACTCGACGCACAAGACGACGCCGCCGATCCGAAAAAAGGGCTCGCAGCAGCGCAGCAACTGGTGGCGGATCATGTGGCGGCGGTCCTCGGTCATTTGAATTCAGCGGTGTCGATTCCGGCTTCGAAAATCTATAGCGACGCAAACGTGGCGCAGATTTCCGGATCGACAACGAACCCGGGGTTCACCCAGCAAGGTTTCAAGACCACATTCCGGGTGATCCCGACGGACGCGCGCCAGGGCGCGGTCCTCGCGGGCTACGCGGTAAAGACGCTGCACGGCAAACGCATCGTGGTAGTGGACGACGCCAGCATCTACGGCCGCGGCCTCGCGAACGAATTCGCGAAGGCGGTGGTGGCGAACGGCGGCCGGATTGCGGGCCATGAAGCCACGACTGACAAAGCAAAAGACTTCAAGGCGATCCTGAACAAGATCAAGCGTGTCCAGCCCGACGTGGTGATGTTCGGCGGCATGGACGTAACAGCCGGTCCATTCGCGAAACAGGCGGCGGCGCTTGGCCTGAAGGCGAAAATCCTGGGCGGCGACGGAATCTGTTCCGCCGAGCTGGCCACGCTCGCGGGCAACGCCTTGCCGAACGTGGTCTGCACGGAACTCGGCGTGGGCTTGCCGAAACTCGATAAGGGCGCGGACTTCGAGAAGCGTTACGAAGCGCGTTTCCACTCGCCGGTCCAGAGCGATGCGCCGTTCACGTACGACGCGGTGTACGTCATTGTGGATGCAATGAAGCGCGCCAATTCAGTCGAAGCGCCCAAGGTGCTGACAGCAATCGGTTCGACGGATTTCAATGGTCTGACAGGGCACATTGCATTCGACGACAAAGGCGATCTGAAAGGCGGCGGCGCGATCACGCTAATCGATTTCAAGGATAACAAGAAGAACGTCATTGACGTCATCACGCCGTAATCCAGTCGTGCAGCGCGGTAAGGCGAATGCACATGGAGTTAAGGCAATCCCCTAGATACGTAGTCAGTTTCGGACGTTTTAGAGTTTTTTTTCAAGTACGCGCGATGCCGTTGCGTTTTTTTCTTCCCTTCGGTTTATCGGCCAGCGATAAAGCGTAAATCTAGTCGCACGGGCTAAGGAGCCTTCAATGGATATTTTCATCCAGCAGATTATCAACGGGCTGGTGCTGGGCAGCGTCTACGCCATCATCGCGTTGGGTTACACGATGGTGTACGGGATTCTCGGCATCATCAACTTTGCTCACGGCGACGTGCTGATGGTCGGGGCCATGGTCGCGCTCTCCGCCATCGGCGTGATGCAGAACCATTTTCCGGGCATGAACCACGCGCTGATGCTGGTCATCGCGCTGGCCATAGCGGCAATTGTCTGCGCGGTGGTGGGCTACACCATCGAGCGCGTGGCTTACCGGCCGTTGCGCCGCGCGCCGCGTCTCGCGCCGCTGATCACGGCCATCGGCGTGTCGATTCTCCTGCAGACGCTCGCCATGATGATCTGGGGCCGCAATCCGCTGGCCTTCCCGCAACTGCTGCCGACCGATCCGATCAACGTGATCACCGCCACCGCCGATCGTCCAGGCGCCGTGATTTCGATGACGGAAATCGTGATCATCGTGGTTGCGTTCATTGTGATGGGCGGCTTGCTGCTGCTGGTTCACAAGACGAAACTCGGCCGTGCGATGCGCGCCATTGCCGAGAACCCGGGCGTGGCGTCGCTGATGGGCGTGAACCCGAACTTCGTGATCTCGGCGACCTTCATGATCGGCTCGGCGTTGGCCGCACTGGCCGGCGTGATGATCGCCTCCGAATACGGCAACGCGCACTTCTACATGGGCTTTATTCCAGGGCTGAAAGCCTTTACCGCGGCGGTGCTGGGCGGTATCGGCAACCTGGGTGGCGCAATGGTCGGCGGCGTGCTGCTGGGGCTGATCGAGCAACTGGGCGCGGGGTATATCGGCAATCTGACGGGCGGCGTGTTCGGCAGTAACTACCAGGACGTGTTCGCGTTCGTGGTGCTGATCATCGTGCTGGTGTTCCGTCCGTCGGGCTTGCTCGGCGAACGTGTCGCAGACCGCGCTTAAAACAGGGAGACCAAGCATGACTTCAATTCAACCAATCGAGCCGTCGACCACGCTCATCCCTGAACGCAAAACGGCAAAGAACTACGTGGTCACCGTGCTGGTCGCCGCACTCGTGGTCCTCGCGCCGATGATCATCGGCGCGGCCGGCGGCAATTACTGGGTCCGCGTGCTCGACTTCGCCATGCTCTACGTGATGCTCGCGCTGGGACTGAACGTGGTGGTGGGTTTCGCCGGCCTGCTGGACCTGGGCTATATCGCGTTCTATGCCGTGGGCGCTTATGTGGCCGCGTTGCTTTCGTCGCCGCAACTAACGTCGCAATTCGAATGGATTGCGCATATGTTCCCCGCCGGCCTGCACGCGCCAATCTGGGTGATCGTGCCGGTGGCCATGGCTCTGGCGGCTACCTTCGGCGTGCTGCTCGGTGCGCCGACCCTCCGTCTGCGCGGCGACTACCTCGCGATCGTGACTCTCGGTTTCGGGGAAATCGTCCGGATCTTCATGAACAACCTGGATCGTCCGGTCAACATCACGAACGGACCGAAGGGGATTACGGGCGTCGATCCGGTGTCGCTGTTCGGGTTTGATTTATCGAAGACGCATTCGTTGTTCGGGTTCAACTTTCCATCCGTCTACAACTATTACTACCTGTTCGTGCTGTGTTCGCTGTTCGTGATCTTCGTGTGCGTGCGCCTGCAGCACTCGCGGATTGGCCGCGCATGGGCCGCGATCCGCGAAGACGAAATCGCCGCGAAAGCAATGGGCATCAACACGCGTAACGTGAAGCTGCTGGCGTTCGCGATGGGCGCGTCCTTCGGCGGTTTGTCGGGCGCGATGTTCGGCACGTTCCAGGGTTTTGTATCGCCGGAATCGTTCACGTTCTGGGAGTCCATCGTGGTGCTCGCCTGCGTGGTGCTCGGCGGCATGGGCCACATTCCGGGCGTGATTCTGGGCGCGGTGCTGCTCGCCGTGTTCCCCGAATTCCTGCGCTCGACCATGGGTCCGTTGCAGAACGCCATCTTCGGCCATCAGATCGTCGACACGGAAGTCATCCGCCAGTTGCTGTACGGCCTCGCGATGGTGCTGATCATGCTGTATCGCTCGGAAGGCCTGTGGCCGTCGCCGAAACACGAAGACAAGATCGCGAAGATCGCAAAGCGCGCCGGCAAGAAGCCGGTCCGCGCCTGACGCCAGAAGAGAGCGGAGAAATACACAATGAGCGATAAACCCATTCGACTGTCGGTCAAGGGCGTGAACAAGCGCTTCGGCGGTTTGCAGGCGCTGTCCGAAGTCGGCCTGGAAATCAGGGAAGGCCAGATCTACGGTTTGATCGGCCCGAACGGCGCGGGCAAGACGACGTTCTTCAACGTGATCACGGGCTTGTACACGCCGGATTCGGGCTCGTTCGTGCTCGATGGCACGCCTTATACGCCGACCGCCGTGCATCAGGTGGCGAAGGCCGGCATTGCGCGCACGTTCCAGAACATCCGTTTGTTCGGCGGCATGACCGCGTTGGAAAACGTTATGGTCGGGCGGCACGTCCGCACCAAGCACGGGCTGATTGGCGCGGTGTTGCAGACGCCTTCGGAGCGTCGGGAAGAGAAGGAAATCAAGGAGCGCGCGCTGGAACTGCTCGAGTACGTGGGCGTGCTGCAGTACGCGGATTACACGTCGCGCAATCTGTCGTACGGGCATCAGCGGCGTCTGGAAATCGCGCGCGCATTGGCGACCGATCCAAAGCTGCTCGCACTCGATGAGCCCGCCGCCGGCATGAACGCCACGGAAAAAGTGGAACTCACGCGCCTGCTCGACAAGATCCGCAGCGACGGCCGCACGATCCTGCTGATCGAACACGATGTGAAACTGGTGATGGGATTGTGCAACCGGATGACGGTGCTCGATTACGGCAAGGTGATCGCCGAGGGTCTGCCGCAAGACGTGCAGAAGGATCCGAAGGTGATCGAGGCTTATCTCGGGGCAGGGGTTCACTGATGGCTACGATGAACGGAACGAACGGCACAAACGGCATGGCTGCAGGAACGGCGATGCTGAAAATCAAGGGCCTGCAGGTGAGCTACGGCGGCATTCACGCGGTGAAGGGCGTGGATCTGGAGGTCGGGCAGGGCGAACTCGTGACGCTGATCGGCGCGAACGGCGCGGGCAAGACGACCACGATGAAAGCCATCACGGGACTCAAGCCGTATTCGGCGGGCGATATCGAATACATGGGCAAGTCGATCAAGGGCGTGCCGTCGCATGAACTGCTCAAGCGCGGCCTCGCGATGGTGCCGGAAGGCCGTGGCATCTTCGCGCGCATGTCGATTCTGGAAAACATGCAGATGGGCGCGTATTTGCGCGACGACAAGGACGAAATCCAGAAGGACACCGATCGCATGTTCGGTTTCTTCCCGCGCCTGAAGGAACGCGCGGCGCAATATGCGGGCACGTTGTCGGGCGGCGAGCAGCAGATGCTGGCAATGGCGCGCGCGTTGTTGTCGCGCCCGAAATTGCTCTTGCTCGATGAACCCTCGATGGGTCTCTCGCCGATCATGGTCGAGAAAATCTTCGAGGTGGTGCGCGAGATTTCCGCTGAAGGCCTGACGGTGCTGCTGGTCGAGCAGAATGCGCGGCTCGCGCTGCAGGCGGCGAATCGTGGCTACGTGATGGATTCGGGTCTGGTCACCATGTCCGGTGACGCGAAGCAGATGCTGGATGATCCGAAGGTTCGGGCAGCTTATCTGGGCGAATAATCTTCGCCGAGCACTTGTTAGAAACCGCATGCCTGATCCAAGGCATGCGGTTTTTTTACGCCGGAAGCCGCTTACCGAGACTGACGACTTCATCCATGTGATACCCGAGCTTTGCGTAGAACGCCCGCGTCTCCGGTTTGTTCGCCATGATCTGCAGATTGAGCTTCGGACATCCGATGGATGCGAGCGCACGTTCCGCGTGTTCAACCAGCGCGCGCCCATATCCGTTTCCGCGCTGGTCCCCGGCGACCGCGAGCGAATACAGCCATCCGCGATGTCCGTCGTAGCCCGTCAGGACCGTGCCAATCACGCGCTCACCCAGCACGCCAACAAAGAACAATTCGGGCTGCGTGGCCATCTTGTTCCGTATCGATAAACGCGGATCACGCTGCGGTTTTCCAGGCGTCGCGTATTCGGGAAACGCCTCTGACCAGAGCGCGAGCACGGCGTCCGTGTCGCGCTCATCGAAAATGCGGATGATCACAGCTTGTCGAGAATGGAACGCAGCATCGACATCATCAGATCGATCTCGTCGTTCGTCACGTTCAGCGCCGGCATGAAGCGCAGCAGGTTCGGACGTGCGGCGTTCAGCAGCAAGCCGTCCGGGCCCATGTCGCGCGCCATTTCAACAATCTTCGGACCGCTGTCGTTATTCAGCAGCAGCGCGCGCAGCAAGCCTTCGCCGCGTTCGCCATTGAAGCCGCGCTCTTGCGAAAGCTGAAGCAACTGCGCCTTCAGATATTCGCCGCGTTCACGCACGCCTTCCAGAAAGCCCGGCGCGGTCAATTGCGAAATCACCGAATAACCCACGGCGGTCATCAACGGATTGCCGTTGTACGTGCCACCCTGATCGCCGGGTTCGAAGCAGGCGATTTCCTTGGTCGACAACAACGCCGCCAGCGGCACGCCGCCGCCAATGCCCTTGCCCAACGTCATGATGTCCGGCTCGACGCCCGACAATTCATACGCGAACAATGTGCCGGCGCGTCCGCAGCCGCTTTGCACTTCATCCACGATCATCAGCAGATTGTGCTTCTTCGTCAGCGCGCGCAACGCCTGCATGAATTCGCGCGTGGCCGGGATCACGCCGCCTTCGCCTTGAATGGGTTCGAGCATCACGCCGACGGTTTTATCGGTGATCAGTTTTTCAACCGACGCAATGTCGTTCAAGTCGGCCTTTGGGAAGCCCGGCACTTGCGGTGAATAAATGGTATCCCAGCCCGGCTTGCCCGACGCCGACATGGTCGCGAGCGTCCGGCCGTGGAAGCTGTGGTCGAAGGTGATGATTTCGTACGCGCCGCCCTTGAATTTCTTGCCCCACTTGCGCGCGAGCTTGATCGCGCCTTCGTTGGCTTCCGCGCCGCTGTTGGCGAAGAACACCTTGTCAAAGCAGCTATTCGCGGTGAGCAGGCCGGCGAGCTGCGCCATCGGTGCGTTGTAGAACGCGGGCGACGGGTTGATCAGCGTGCGCGCCTGTTTGTTCAGGGCTTCGATCATGCCGTCGTTGCAATGGCCGAGACTGTTCACCGCCCAGCCCTGGATGAAATCCAGGTATCGCTTCTCGTTGTTGTCGTAGAGCCAGGAGCCCTTGCCGTGCGTGAACACGATCTCGGGACGGTTCGTGATGAACATCAACGATTCGACGGGATACTCTTGGAAATTCATGACGGCGGGCTCCACAAAGACAGCAAAGGAAAAAGCGGCGAAGGATGAAATAGTGCCGGAAATGCAAAAAGCCACGGATGTCCGTGGCTTCATGGTGGCGAAATGTGCGCAGGCTTGAAATCAAGCGCCAATCCGTGACGAGCCAGCGGCATCCCTAGGGAAGCGGCGAGCGGCGACGTCGAAGATGGGTCTGGAGGCTGAGCATTGGCGAAGAATACGATAGGAAGTTCATGCATGTAAACCGTGACGGCCGAATTTTATCGGGCCGTCACGTTCCCGGCCTAAAACCATCACACCGAATTTGCGAGATCGGCCGCGCTGGTGAACGAGTCGGCGTAAAACTCGTCTTCCGGCAAACGATGATGATTCGTGAAGTCACGCTGAGCCGATTCCACCATCACCGGCGCGCCGCACGCGTACACCTGGTACGCGCTCAAGTCTGGCAGATCTTCAATGACAGCACGATGAACAAAGCCGGTACGGCCTGTCCATTCGTCGGTACTGTCGGGTTCGGACAAGACCGGCACGAACGAGAAGTTCGGCACTTCCCTGGCCCAGGTTTCGGCCAGCTCCATCATGTAAAGGTCTTGCTTGCGGCGGCCGCCCCAATAGAGCGTCATGGGCCGGTTCAGATTCTTGAACACCGCATGTTCGATGATCGCCTTGATCGGCGCGAAACCCGTTCCCGAGGCGAGCAGGATGATCGGCTTATCCGAATCCTCACGCAGGAAGAATGTGCCGAGCGGGCCTTCGAAGCGCAGGATGTCGCGCTCTTTCATGTTGCCGAACACGTGGTCCGTGAACGTGCCGCCGGGCATGTGACGGATATGCAGCTCGATCGGGCCTTCGTGGTGCGGCGGACTCGCCATTGAATAGCTGCGGCGCTTGCCGTCCTTCAGGATGAATTCGATGTACTGTCCGGCCAGATACTGCAGCCGTTCGTTCGCGGGCAATTGCAGCTTCAGTTCCACGACATCCGTGCCCTTGCGTTCCAGCGCGTTCACGCGGCAAGGCAGCTTCTTGACCTGGACGTCGCCCACGCCCGCTACTTCGCGGATATCGACCACGAGATCGCCCTTGGGCGTCGCGCAGCAGAGCAGCGCCATGCCGCGGGTTTTTTCGTCGTTGGACAATGCCGACGAGGAATGGGGCGCCTGGTCGACTTCGCCCGAAACGACCGTGCCCTTGCATGAACCACAGGCTCCGTTCTTGCAGCCGTAGGGAAGTCCGATACCCTGGCGCAGCGCTGCGAGCAACACTGCTTCGTCAGGTTCTACCTGAAACTGCCGGCCGCTTTGCCGGAGCGTAACGTTGAAAGCCATAGATCCTGGATGAGTTGGATGAAACAAAAGCCAAAGCGCTCGCGGCTACAATCGACAGCATGATCGCCACTCGAAAACTACGGCGCGCGCGTGTGCTGATTGCCGGTTGCGGCGACGTGGGCCTGCGCTGCGCGCCACTCCTGACTCAACGCGCTGCCGCACCCCGCGTGATCGCGCTGACAAGCCAGCCCGCGCGAGCCGCCGAACTGCGCGCAGCCGGCACAACGCCGCTTCTGGGCAACCTCGACGAGCGCCGCAGCTTGCGACGCCTCGCCGGGCTCGCCTCCACGGTGCTGCATCTCGCGCCACCCCAGAAATCCGGTAGTGACGATCTTCGCACCCGCGCGCTGATTGCAGCATTAAGCAGGCCGCGACGCTCGGTGGCGCGCATGGCGACCGCGGCGCTCGGCCGCCAGCGGGCATGGCGCGGATGGTTTCGCGCGACTTTCAAGCGCCGTGCCGGAGCCACAAAAAGAGCGTCTATTGTACCCGACCGGGTTTCGGGCGCGGTCGTGCGCAGGTTGCCCATACGCGTGGTTTACGCAAGCACGTCCGGCGTTTATGGCGATTGCGGCGGCGCCCGGATCGACGAAACCCGCCGCGTGCGGCCAGACAACGGGCGGGCGAAACGGCGGGTATCGGCGGAAATGCAATTGCGGCGCGCGACGCGGCGCGGTGCAATGAGCGCATCGATTGTGCGGATTCCCGGCATTTATGCGGCCAATCGCCTGCCGCTCGCCCGGTTGCAAAAAGGCACGCCCGCGCTCGCGGCCGCCGACGATGTCTTTACCAACCACATTCACGCCGACGATCTCGCGGCCATCTTGGTGCTGGCAATACGGCGGGCACGGCCGCAGCGCGTGATTCACGCATCGGACGACAGCGAGTTGCGCATGGGCGACTATTTCGACTGTATTGCCGACGCATACGGCCTGTTGCGCGCGCCGCGCGTTTCACGCGAGGACGCAGAAGCGCAACTCGAGCCCATGATGCTTTCTTTCATGCGCGAGTCGCGACGTTTGAAAAACACCCGGCTTCGGGACGAGTTGCGTTATACGCTGCGATATTCGAGCATCGACGATTTTCTGAGCGGCGTCATGAGCGGTATCACAACGGGCATCACATCAGAACCGGCAACGTCTCGAGCAAAATGAAACAAAGCAATGCGCCGATCAGCGCCCCGATCAGATTTGGCTGGTAACGGTGGCGCAGATGCATCGTCACCATCAAACCGACAATAAACACCACGCTGATTGCCACGAACGCGATCATTGCAATGGTCATGTGGGCGGCCATGGCGGCCTCCTGCTTTTTTAATAGTCGTGAAAGCAGTATAGATTTAGGTCCGAAGAAAGGCATGCTGCAGTGCGGTTACAACGGGCTTGCATTTACGCAACGATCAGCGTGAATCGATAAACGCAGAAACATCAGCCAGCACTGTTGAATGTCCGCGCAAGGGCAACGCCAGCGCAGAAACAATCCGCACGTGACTGAACCCCTCGTAGTGCTTCACTTCCACCGAATCGCCGTGTTTGCGCAGCACGGCCGCGAGGCGGTCGGTGTTGCCTGGATCGACGGTGGTGTCGCCGGTGCCGGCGGCAAGGAACATGGGCGGTTCGTGGCCGGTGACGTAGTTGACCGGCTGGCTTTCGGGGCGCGTGCTGGCCGGGAATACATCAAGCAGCGTGCGGTCTTTTATCGGCAGGAAATCGTAAGGTCCGGCGAGGCCGATCACGCCGCACAGATCGGCTTTCGACATCGATTGCGACGCCAGATAATGCGGGTCCGTTGCAATCAACGCCGCGAGATGCGCGCCGGCGGAATGGCCCATGACGAACAGGCGGTTTGGATCGCCGCCGAATTCAGGCGCGTGATCACGCGCCCAGCGCACGGCGGCAGCGGCGTCATCGACGAAACCGGGGAAAGCCGTTTGCGGATACTTCCGATAGTCGGGCAGCACGGCCACGTAGCCGCGCGAGGTCAGCGCCTGAGCCACGAAAAGATAGTTGCCCCGGCTGCCGTTCTGCCAGCTTCCGCCATAAAAGAACACCACGACCGGGCGCTTTTCTCCTGGCGCGGCGGGCTGCGTCGGAACGTACACATCGAGTTCCTGCGCCGGGTCCGCGCCATACGCCATGCCGGCTGTCTTCCGGTAGCCGCCGGATGGAATCGCCGCGTTCAGAAGCCTGACCGGGCTGCATGCGGCGAGCGCCGTGGCGCATAAGCTGGCAAATCCAAGCATGAGGGTGCGGCGCTTTTGTTGTACTGGCATGAAGACCGTAAAGGTGAAGGGATGCCAGGATTTACGCTCGGCGGGCCCGGATGGATGCAATGCGTTCAGCTTTGCCTGAGCATCGCCAGATCCGCGTCATTCAGCCAGCGCCACTTGCCTTCGGCAAGATCGGCCGGCAAACCATATCCGCCAATACGTTCCCGATGCAGCTTTTCCACGCGATTTCCCGCCGCTGCAACCATGCGCTTGACCTGGTGATACTTACCTTCCAGCACGGAGAGTTCCAGCAGCCGCTCGTCACGTCGATGCGCCGAGACGGCAGCTATCGGCTGTGGTTCGCCGTGCAGCAGGACGCCTTGCTGAAGGGCGCTGAGTTGCGCTTCATCGATAGGATGTTTCGTGGTCGCGAGATAGGCCTTCGGCACCTTCTTTTTCGGCGATGTGAATGCGTGGACAAACGCGCCATCGTCGGACAAAAGCAGGAGGCCGGTCGTGTCCTGATCCAGCCGCCCGACGCATTGCACGCCGCGCTCCGCCAGTTGCGGAGGCAGCAGATGAAACACGCTCAGATGATGCTGCGGATCGCGCGAGCACTCGTAGGCCGGCGGCTTGTTCAGCGCCAGATACGCTTTCTCGCGATACTGCCAGCTCACGCCATCGACATCGAACGCGAAGGACTGAAGCATGTCGGATGCAATCAGCATGTCCGGATTGGTGCACGCCGCTCCGCCAATGGACACGCGCCCATCCGCGACCAGCGCGCGGCATTGGCGGCGCGAGCCGAAGCCTTGTGTAAAGAGAATGCGTTCGAGATCCATCGGGCGTTGCCTGGGCACATTGAAGAGAAGGGCGGGCGGACATTCTAGCAATGCGCGCGAAAGACGATCTTTCATGGATATGCCGCCGCATGGCGTCTATGCTTTTCGAGTTATTTCCCGGTTCAACTCATCACGAAGAAAACCTGACAACGCACTCACGCAATACCGGCACGACCCCCTCTTTTTTCCTCAAGGAGCAGGACATGGCAAAAAACACGGTTGCGGAATTTCTGGCGAAGACACTGGCCGCGGCGGGTGTCGAACGAATCTGGGGTGTGACGGGCGACAGCCTGAACGGGCTTGCCTACAGCCTCGATCAGGTCGGCTCGATCAAATGGATGCACACGCGGCACGAGGAGGTCGCGGCGTTCGCGGCAGGCGCCGACGCGGCGTCGACGGGCAAGCTCGCGGTGTGCGCCGGCAGTTGCGGCCCGGGCAATTTGCATCTGATCAACGGGTTGTACGACTGTCACAGGAATCAGCAGCCGGTATTGGCGATCGCCGCGCATATTCCGTCGTCGGAGATCGGGCTTGGGTATTTCCAGGAGACGCATCCGACCGCGCTTTTCAAGGAATGCAGCCATTACGTAGAGCTCGTGTCCAGCGCCGCGCAGTTTCCCCGTGTGCTCGCACGTGCAATGCGCACGGCAATCGAAGAACGCGGCGTGGCGGTGATCGTGCTGCCGGGCGACGTTGCGCTGAGCGAAGCGCCTGCCGAGACGCCCTCGTGGTCGGCTACGGGACCCTCGACCATCCTGCCGTCGGATATCGATATTGAACGGCTCGCGTCCATGCTGAACGAGTCGGAAGCCGTCACGCTCATGTGCGGCAGCGGCACGGCCGGCGCGCACGACGAAGTCGTCGCGCTCGCGGACGCGCTCGGCGCGCCGGTCGTGCACGCCATGCGCGGCAAGCAGTTCATTGAGTGGGACAATCCGTACGACGTCGGCATGACGGGGCTGATCGGCTTCAGCTCGGGCTATCACGCCATGATGTCGTGCGACACGCTGCTTTTGCTCGGCTGCGATTTCCCGTACCGCCCGTTCTATCCGACCGATGCCAAAATTATCCAAATCGACTGGCGCGGCTCGAGACTCGGCGCGCGAGCACCTTTGTCGCTCGGACTCGTCGGCACGGTGAAGGAAACGGTCGCCGCTGTGTTGCCGAAGATCGCGCGCAAGCCGGACCGCAGTTTCATCGATACCGCGCGCAAGCACTACGCATCGGCGAGAAAGGGACTCGACGAACTCGCGACGCCCTCGGGTCCGGGCCGCCCGATCCATCCGCAATACCTGACGACGCTGATCAACGAAGCCGCCGACGAAAACGCCATTTTCACCGCCGATGTCGGCACGCCGACCGTCTGGGCCGCGCGCTACCTGACAATGAACGGCAAGCGTCAGCTTCACGGCTCGTTCAACCACGGTTCCATGGCGAACGCCATGCCGCAGGCGCTTGGCGCGCAGGCAGGGCACCCCGGGCGGCAGGTGATTTCGTTATCGGGCGACGGCGGTTTGTCGATGCTGCTTGGCGACCTTTTAAGCGCCCGCCAACTTGGCCTGCCCATCAAGGTGGTGGTTTATAACAACAGTCTGCTTGGCTTCGTTTCAATGGAGCTGAAGGCCGCCGGTTACCTCGATACCAACGTTGATCTGGCCAAGACCGACTTCGCGGCAATCGCTCAGGGCGCGGGCATTTTCAGCGTCCGCGTGGAGGAGTCGGAAGACATCGCAGAGGCGCTGCAAAAGGCTTTCGCGCATCCGGGGCCGGCGCTCGTGGACGTGGTGACATCGAAACACGAGCTTGCCATGCCGCCAAAAGTGGAGCTGGCGCAGGCGAAAGGCTTCAGTCTCTACATGCTGCGGGCGATTCTGAACGGTCGCGGCGACGAAATCGTGGAACTCGCGAAGACGAATTTCCGATAGGAATATTCTGATTTCGTTGAAATTCTCGTTATTTCGAACAACAATGCGATGCTGCAATCGATTCACAACTCCAGGGAGATTTTCAATGAAGAAGTTTTCGCAAATTGCATTGGTTGGTGCACTCGCATTCGCGTTTGCAGGCGCGGCAATGGCTCAGGGCGCGGGCGGTGGCGGCGGTTCGAAGACCGACGTCAGCAAGCCGCCGGTGAGCCCGAAAGAACCCAAGCCGCATCTGCCGCACAGGCACAAAAAAGCGGCATCGGATGCGGGTGGCACGACGTTGCACCAGCAGGACAAGGCGTCGCATTTGAAGGGCGCATCGGCGGCCGCGGCTGCATCGGCGATGGGTACGAACGACAAGGGCGCACCGCAATAAGCGGCCCTGGAGTGGATGTGGAAAAGCGGCACGCGTGAGCGTGCCGCTTTTTTATTGACCGGAGCCTAACTGCCTAAAGCGTTTTTCCGATCTCGGACACTCACTCTTCGCTTGCCGCCGCGGGTTTTGAACGCCGGCTGCGCGGCGCTGTCTTGCGCGGCGTTTTCTTCGATGCGGCTTTTTTTGCAGCGGCGGGGACTTTGTCCGGCTGTGCGTCGCTGTCACTGTTCACGGTTTCAGCGATGGTGGCAACGTCAGCCAGCTCTGCCTGTGATGTCTTCGCCGCGACTTTCTTCGCTGCAACCTGACGTCCGCGCCGCGCTGCTCCCCGTTTCGGTTGTGGCTCCTCGTTCATCTCGCTCAGCAACGCAAGCGCTTCTTCCTCGCGCTGCCTGATTGCGGGTATCGGTGCGATTGCGGGCTCTTCGACCGTCACCGGCGCCCGTTCGAAGAACGGCTGTTCGTGAGACGCTTGAGACGTTTCGGGCTGGGCATCGGGTGCATCGGCAAACAGGGGTTCACGAGCTTGCTGCGGCCGGGCGTTGCGTCCATTTCTCCGGTTGCGCTCTCTGCCGGATTTTTGGCGCGGTTCCGCGTCGGAAGCTTCATCAAACGGCGAACCCGGATACTGCTGTGGCTCGCTTTCGCGATTCCACTCGCTGCCGAATCCGATTTGCGAGCCGGTTTGAATGTCGGCGGCTTCAGATTGGGCCTCAACGAAGAGCGGCTCGGAAACTTGGGCTCGCGTGTTGCGGCCTCTGCGGCGATTGCGCTCGCTACCCGATTTGGCCGCTTGACGGTTTTCCGTCGCCACGGCCGGCGCTTCGACTTCACGCACCGTTTCCACAGCAGCGCTCGTCTGCGTCCTGAACACGAACGCGCCCGATTTTTCATCGCGGCCAACTTCCAGCAAACCGCGCGACTGCGCTTCCTCGAGCAGGTTGCCGAACGCGCGGAAGCCGTAGTACGACTCGTTGAAATCGGGCTTGCGCCGCTTGATCGCGCTCTTCAGCACCGACGCCCAGATCTTCCCGCTCTCGCCGCGCTCGGAGGCGAGGTCATCGAATGTTTCCACGGCGATCGCGATGGCCTTCGCCTTGCGCGCTTCGATTTCCTGCTTCGGTTGGCGATCGTCGTCGGCGCTGCGCTTGTTCGACGAAGATGCCGATGCCGCCGCCGCATGCGCATCGCGCGCGTCGCGTGCTTCACGGGCCTCGCGCGCTTCGCGCTTGGCGATGGCGCGTTGCTGCTCGCGCACGAGGTCATCGTAGAAGATGAATTCATCGCAATTTGCGACGAGCAGATCGGAGGTCGAATTTTTCACGCCCACGCCGATCACTTTCTTCGCGTTCTCGCGCAACTTCGACACCAGCGGCGAAAAATCCGAGTCCCCGCTGATGATGACGAACGTATCGACGTGCGATTTCGTATAACAAAGGTCGAGCGCGTCGACCACGAGGCGGATATCCGCCGAATTCTTGCCCGACTGACGCACGTGTGGAATTTCGATCAGTTCGAAACTCGCTTCGTGCATGGCGGCTTTGAAACCCTTGTAGCGATCCCAGTCGCAATAAGCCTTTTTCACCACGATGCTGCCCTTGAGCAGCAGGCGTTCGAGCACCGGCATGATGTCGAACTTGTCGTACTTCGCGTCGCGCACGCCGAGGGCGACGTTTTCGAAGTCGCAAAACAACGCCATGCTGACGCTTTCGGGGAATGAGGCCATAGAAACTCCAGCAGAATGCCGGGTATGCACGGCAGTATTGAGAGCGCACATGATATCTGTTTGTGCGGTGCAGTTTGCGGTGTGGGGAATAATCAGCGGGCGGGGACGGGGAGACGGATCAGGAAGGCGGACGCGCATGGTCTGCGTCACTTCATTACTGCGCGAAGGTTTTCCGCGCGCTGGAAACAATCAGCCTCGTCCGTAGCCGATGTCTTCCAGCAGCATGGCGTAAGCGCGTTGTTCGTCGCCGCCGCATTCGGCGATCAGGCTGTGCCAGTTGCGTCGCGCGAAGTGGCGGCGCACGAAAGCGAACACAATGAACCGGATTGCCCACGCCACGATGGCCAGTCCTAGGTAAACCGCAACGGGCATGAAGTACCAGCCGCCGAGTGTAAAGACGGCAAGGGCGAGATTAGCCAGCACCATGAGTGCGTTTGCGGTCGCCATCTGTACATAGAGTCGTCGCGCTGGATGTGCCATATGCCTTTCCCAAGACCATGGAAGGCTTTACGGCAGTGCCCGGTAAAACTTGAGCGCGCCTTGATCCGCTTCTTTCAAATCGATGATAAACACGCCGATTCGCGTTCGCATGAATAGGAACACGACTCATAGCCAGGACAGGCTTTTTGCGTAAGGACTTTGAGCTTTTGCGTGGTGCCCGGGGCCGGAATCGAACCGGCACGCCTTGCGGCGGGGGATTTTGAGTCCCCTGCGTCTACCAATTTCACCACCCGGGCAAACAGCATTTGAACTTGACCGGTAGACACGGAATAAATCCGACGCCAACCGGCAAGTCAGCGATTATGCCTAAATTCGTTTCCGGCGGCAAGCCTCTGAATGCTTGCTGCGGATCACGATGTTCACTGGCTCAAATACGTGAACTGCCCGTTCCTGATGACGCCCATCACGCTCGCCCGTTGATCCAGACCGACGTGGTCCGTGACGCTGGTACTGACCACGCCGTTCGGCACGACCAGTTCATGCGCGTGTTCCAGTTCCGAGCGCAACGCAACCCGAAACGCTGGCGTTCCAGGCTGCCCGGCCTTCAACGCGCGTCCGACGGCGTCCTGCAAGCGCGGATAAACACCGGCTGCGTCACCGGCAAACTGGGTTACCGTGCCCTTGCCGTACTTCGCCTCGTAAGCGTCCACGAACCAGAGCGCCGCTTTCTTCGACGGATGATCCGCGGGCAGCGTCCGCGCGACCACGACCGGTTGTGTCGGGAACAGCGTGCCTTCCACGTCCTTGCCGCCGAGCTTGATGAACTCCGGCGTCGCAATGCCGTGCGTCTGGTAAATCGCGCCTTTATAGCCGCGCTCGACCAGCGTGCGCTGCGGCAGCACGGTCGGCGTACCAGCGCCTGCGATCAGCACCGCGTCCGGTTTCGCCGCCATGAGCTTGAGAATCTGGCCGGTCACGCTGGCATCGGTTCGATTGAATCGCTCGCTCGCGACCACCTTGATATGCCGCAACTCCGCGAACTTCGAAAACTCGTTGAGCCAGCTATCGCCGTAACTATCGGCGAAACCGATGAAGCCAACCGTCTTCACATTCCGGTTGACCATGGTGCGGGTCATGACGTCGGCCATTGCACGATCGGTCTGCGCCATCTTGAACGCCCACACTTTCTTGCCTTCCTGCGGTTCGACAACGGACGCCGAGCCGATCAGCGTAATCATCGGCGTCTGGTATTCGGCGACCGGATCAAGCGCCGCGAGCGCCGCCGGCGTGATGTTCGGTCCGACGATGACATCGACCTTGTCTTCCGTGATCAGCTTGCGGATGTTGCGCACGGCGGCGCCCGGATCGGAACCGTCGTCCAGGATGATGTAATCGGCCTGCTGTCCCGCGATGGTCTTCGGCCACATCAGCATGGCGTTCTTGCTTGTGATGCCAATGGCCGCCGCCGGCCCCGTGCTCGACAAGTCGATGCCAACCTTCAACTGCGCGGTGGCCGCCGCGCTAAAAACCGCGAGCGCGCCGAACACGAGCGCCGGCGGCATGAACTTCGACAACTTCATTGGAGAGTCTCCGCGAAGAGATATGGTTTAAGTGTGGTTTAGGAAAGTCGGATCAAAGCTCGTAGCTTTCGTGCTCACCGGAAAGCGCCTGTTCGATCAGTTTGCGGTTCATCGAAGGTGAGAGCAGTTCCACGAGCGTGTATACATAACTGCGCAAATACGCGCCTTGTTTCAGCGCGAGCCGCGTGACGTTCGTGCCGAACAGATGGCCAACGGGCATGGCGCGCAGATGTTTATCGCGTTCGGGATTGAAAGCGATATCCGCGAGAATCCCTACGCCCAGGCCAAGTTCCACGTAGGTTTTGATCACGTCGGCGTCGATGGCCTCGAGCACGATGTCCGGGCTCAGGTTGCGCAGCGCGAACGCCTGATTGATCTTCGAGCGCCCGGCGAACGCGTTGTCGTAAGTAATGATCGGGTATTGCGCGAGGTCGTCGAGCGTGAGCAGCTTGCGCTCGAGCAGTGGATGATCCGGCAGCGTGACGGCGACGTGATGCCACTGGAAGCAGGGCAGCGAAACCAGTTCTTTATAGTTGGCGATCGCCTCGGTCGCAATCGCAATATCCGCCTGATCGTGGATGACCATCTCGGCAACTTGCGTCGGGCTTCCTTGCAGAATTGAAAGGTGCACCTTGGGAAAACGCTTTTTGAATTCCGCGATGGCGGTCGGCAGGGAATACCGCGCCTGCGTATGCGTGGCGGCAATCACGAGATTGCCCTGATCCTGCGCCGCGTAATCCTTACCGACCCGTTTCAGGCTTTCTACTTCCTGCAAGATTTTTTCCACAGATGCCAGGATAATCCGACCCGGCTCCGTCAGCGAACGTACCCGTTTGCCATGACGCGTGAAGATCTCGACACCGAGTTCATCCTCAAGCTCGATGATCGCCTTCGATACCCCCGGCTGCGACGTGAACAGCGCTTTAGCGGCTTCGGTGAGGTTGTAATTCTGCCGGACGGCTTCGCGCACGAAGCGGAACTGGTGCAGATTCATATATAACCCATCCGCATATCAAAGTAATTTATCAGTCGTTTGCAATATATAGGAAGTTTATTACCATCGAGACAATTTTTCCAATATCGATATCTGTATTTGTCATAAGCAAATGAGGGCAATGCCCGAACGGCATTGCGGCTTGCGACTCTACTAATTTCGAGATGCGGCGTGGCTAGGACGCCGTATTGACGGAACTACTAAAAACTGGGGCCCCCGAATGTATCAATACGATCAGATCGACCAGAAAATCGTCGACGAACGCGTCGCTCAATACAGCGACCAGGTGCGCCGCCGATTATCCGGCGAGTTGAGCGAAGAGGAATTCCGTCCGCTGCGCCTGCAGAACGGGCTCTACATGCAGCGCCACGCGTACATGCACCGCATCGCGATTCCATACGGCAATCTGCGCAGCGACCAGATGCGCATGCTTGGCACTATCGCGCGTGAACACGATCGTCATTACGGCCACTTTTCGACGCGGACGAACATTCAGTTCAACTGGATCAAGCTCGAAGAAACGCCCGAAATCTTGCGCAAATTGGCGTCGGTGCAAATGCACGGCATTCAGACCTCGGGCAATTGCATCCGCAATATCACGGCGGATCAGTTCGCCGGTGTCGCGCCCGATGAAATCGTCGATCCGCGTCCGTGGGCCGAAATCCTGCGTCAATGGTCGACGTTCCACCCGGAATTCGCGTGGCTGCCGCGCAAGTTCAAGATTGCGGTGAACGGTTCCGTGGAAGACCGCGCGGCCGTGCAAGTGCACGATCTTGGCGTGTATCTGAAGAAGAACGCAGCCGGCGAAGTGGTCGCGAGCATTCTCGCGGGCGGTGGCCTCGGACGCACGCCGATTGTCGGCGCGGTGATCAAGGAAGATTTGCCGTGGCAGCATTTGCTGACGTATTGCGAAGCCGTACTGCGCGTGTACAACCGCTACGGACGTCGCGACAATATGTATAAGGCGCGGATCAAGATTCTCGTGAAGGCGCTGAGCCCCGCGAAATTCGCGCAGCAAGTGGAAGAGGAATGGGTGCATCTGAAAGATGGTCCTTCCACGCTCACGCAGGAAGAAGTGACGCGCGTGTCGCAATTCTTTGCGCCGCCTGCTTATGAAAAGCTGCCGGATACGGACGCGTCGTATGAAAAGCATCTCATCGAAAGCAAGCCGTTCGCGCGCTGGATCGAGCGCAACGTGCGGCCGCACAAGGTGCCGGGCTATGCGTCGGTGACCTTGTCGCTGAAGCCCACGGGCATTGCGCCGGGCGATGCAACGGACGTGCAGATGGACGCGGTCGCCGATCTCGCCGATGAATTCTCGTTCGGTGAAATCCGCGTCTCGCACGAGCAGAACCTGATCCTTGCAAACGTGAAGAAGCGCGACTTGTTCACGGTGTGGGAACGCGCGAAGGCGCTGGGTTTTGCGACATCGAATATTGGTTTGCTCACCGACATCATTGCATGCCCGGGCGGCGATTTCTGCTCGCTTGCCAACGCGAAGTCCATTCCGATTGCACAAGCCATTCAGGAACGTTTCAGCGATCTCGACTATGTGTATGACCTGGGCGACCTGACGCTGAACATCTCGGGTTGTATCAACGCGTGCGGCCATCATCACATTGGCAACATCGGTGTTCTTGGCGTCGATAAGGACGGCTCGGAGTGGTATCAGGTGACGCTTGGCGGCGAGCAAAGCTCGGGCGCAACAGGCGCGCATCTCGGCCGCGTGATTGGCCCGTCGTTCTCGGCGGAAGAAATGCCTGACGTGGTGTCGCAAGTGATCGATACGTTCGTTGAGAACCGTATTGAAGGCGAGCGGTTCATCGAGACGTATGGCCGTATCGGCATTGCGCCGTTCAAGGAACGGGTGTACGCGTCGCGCCAGCCGGCGCATGCCTGAAACGTTAAGTTGAGTCGCTAAGGAATATTGCACATGGCTTTGATTATCAAGAATCGCGAAGTGGTCGAAGACGACTGGCATGTGGTGCGTGCCGGTGAAGACGGCGCGCTGCCGGCGGTCGATGCACTCTTGCCCGGCAAGGTGATCGTGCCGTTCACGTGGTGGAAAGAGCACAAGGCGTCGCTCAGCTCGGCGCACAAGAAGGAACCTATCGGCATCTGGCTTGCTCCTGACGACGAACCTGCCGAACTGGTTGAAGACTTCGACAAGATCGCGCTGATCGCCGTCGATTTCCCCAAGTTCAGCGATGGCCGCGGCTTCAGCATCGGCCGTTTGCTGCGCGAGCGTTATCAGTGGACGGGCGAGTTGCGGGCAATCGGCGACGTATTGCGCGACCAGTTGCGCTTTCACGCGCGTTGCGGTTTCGACGCCTTCGCCGTTCGCGCCGACAAGGACATCCACGATGCCCTGAATGCATTCGGTGAACTGAGCATTCCGTATCAAGGCGCGGTCGACGACCCCAACCCGCTGTTCCGCCGCCGTGAAAAAGCAGCGGAGGCGGCTGCATGAATGCCGAACTGCAAGCCAAAGTCGAACGCCTTGACTCGTTGCTCGATTCCATTGCGCAACGTCATGCGAACGTCAAACTAGCCAGCAGCCTCGCCGCCGAAGACATGTTGCTCACGCACGCGATCCTTTCGCGCGGCGTGAAGATCGGCATCTTTTCGCTCAACACCGGCCGTCTGCATGCTGAAACGCTGGGCATGATCGATCGCGTAAAAGAGCGATATGGTTACGATATCGAGCAGTTTCATCCGCTGCCCGAAGCGGTCGAGGAATACGTTCGCGATCACGGCCTGAACGCGTTCTACGAAAGCGTCGATCTGCGCAAAAGCTGTTGCGGAATCCGCAAGGTCGAACCGCTGAATCGCGCATTGAGCAACGTAAGCGCGTGGGTCACGGGACAGCGTCGCGAGCAGTCGGTAACGCGTGTGGAACTGCATGAGGAAGAGCACGACGCGCCGCGCGGAATCGCGAAATTCAATCCGCTCGCGGACTGGACCGAGGCGCAAGTCTGGGACTATCTGAAAGCCTTCGATGTCCCGGTCAACCCGCTGCACGCGCGCGGTTATCCGAGCATTGGCTGCGAGCCGTGCACGCGTGCGGTCCGTCCGGGCGAAGACAGCCGGGCGGGGCGCTGGTGGTGGGAATCGCGGGACACGAAGGAATGCGGCTTGCACATCACGAACATCCGGGTTGTGGAAGACCGCAGCGCAGCGCCGAGTTCGGCGCTCTAAACGTATTGATATTGACGCATGGCGCCGCCACGTGGTGCCATGCAAAGCAACCAAGGAACGACGCATATGAGCAGCACGCTCGATTCAACCGTCCCCGCGCCCATCGCGAATCGCGAAACGCGGATGGATCATCTCGACTGGCTCGAAGCAGAGTCGATTCATATCCTGCGTGAACTCGTCGCCGAATGCAGCAAGCCCGCCTTGCTGTTTTCAGGCGGCAAGGATTCGGTCGTCGTGCTGCATCTCGCGTTGAAGGCATTTGGTCTGGGATCGGGCCGCAAGACGGTGCTGCCGTTCCCGCTGGTTCACATCGACACCGGCCATAACTTCGATGAAGTGATCGACTTCCGCGATCGCCGCGCCGCTGAAATTGATGCGGAACTCGTGGTGGGTCACGTCGAGGATTCGATCAGGAAAGGCACTGTGCGCCTGCGTCGCGAAACGGATTCGCGTAACGCCGCGCAAGCGGTGACGTTGCTCGAGACCATCGAGGAACATGGGTATACGGCATTGATCGGCGGCGCGCGTCGCGACGAAGAAAAGGCTCGCGCGAAAGAGCGCATCTTTTCTTTCCGCGATGAATTCGGCCAGTGGGATCCGAAAGCGCAGCGCCCGGAATTGTGGAGTATCTATAACGCGCGCCTGCATAACGGCGAACATCTGCGCGTGTTCCCGATTTCGAACTGGACCGAACTGGATATCTGGCAATACATTGCCCGTGAGAAGCTTGAATTACCGTCGATTTATTACGCGCACAACCGCGAGATCATTCGACGCAACGGCTTGCTCGTGCCGCTGACGCCGCTTACGCCGCTGCAGGAAGGCGAAGTGTCGGAAACAGCGCTGGTGCGTTTCCGGACGGTTGGCGACATCAGTTGCACGTGCCCGGTTGCGAGCGACGCCGACGATGTCGAGAAGATCATTGCGGAAACGGCCGTGACGGAAATCACGGAGCGCGGCGCCACGCGCATGGACGATCAGGCGTCCGAAGCCGCGATGGAAACCCGCAAGAAACAAGGCTATTTCTAAGCATCGCGCGGCACACAAGGAACAGGGAAACACCATGAGTATTCATCAACCCGAAGACCTCGGCGTATTGCGATTCATCACGGCAGGCAGCGTGGACGACGGCAAGAGCACGCTGATCGGCCGCCTGCTGTTCGACAGCAAGGCGGTGTTGTCGGATCAGTTGTCGGCGTTGTCGCGCGCGAAAAACAAGCGCACCGTCGGCGATGAAATCGATTTGTCGCTGCTGACCGATGGTCTTGAAGCGGAGCGCGAGCAAGGCATTACCATCGACGTGGCGTATCGTTATTTTGCAACCGCGAAGCGCAAGTTCATCATTGCCGATACCCCCGGGCACGAGCAGTACACGCGCAACATGGTGACGGGTGCATCGACGGCGCACGCGGCGATCATTCTGGTGGACGCCACGCGCGTCACGTTCAAGGACGGCGTTGCGCAGTTGCTGCCGCAAACGGTGCGTCATAGCGCCATCGTCAAGTTGCTTGGATTGCAGCATGTGATCGTTGCGATCAACAAGATGGACCTGGTCGAATTCAGCGAGTCGCGTTTCAATGAAATCCGCGACGCTTACGTGAGCCTCGCGCAACGTCTTGGTATCGGCGACGTGCGCTTTGTGCCGGTATCGGCGCTCAAGGGCGACAACATTGTGACGGCCAGCGAGCGCATGCCCTGGTACGCGGGCGAACCGCTGCTCGATCTGCTCGAAGCGCTGCCGGTTGCGCAGCCCGTCGATCAGGCGCTGCGTTTTCCGGTGCAATGGGTCGCGCGCCAGGACGGCAGCAAGGCCGACGATTTCCGCGGTTATATGGGGCGCGTCGAATCGGGCGAAGTGAAGCTTGGCGACACGATCACCGTGCTGCCCGCCAATCGCGACGCAACCGTGGCCGAAATCATCGCGCCGGTACCGGGCGGGGTCGGGCAGGTGGATCGCGCGTTCGCGGGTCAGACGGTGACGATCCGTCTCGCGGAAGATGTCGACGTGTCGCGCGGCGATACATTTGTGCCGCGCAATGGCACGGGCGCCAGGATCGAGCCGGCGAAGAAGCTGGATGCAGACCTCTGCTGGTTCGACGAAGAGCCGCTTTCGCCGCAGCGCAAGTATCTGCTCAAGCAGACCACGAACACGGTGTTCGCGCGCATCGGCGCGATCAAGGAAGTGCTCGACGTGCATACATTGCTGCACTCCGTGGACCGCCGTGACCTGAACATGAACGACATTGGCCGCGTGGCGCTGACGCTGCAAAAGCCGATTGTCTGCGATGCCTACGATACGCATCAGGGCACGGGCGCGTTTGTTCTTATCGACGAAGCGACGCATCACACGGTTGCGGCCGGGATGATTCGCTCGTTCTCAGCCTGAGCGATGACTATGGGAAAGGTGTATTTGATCGGCGCGGGGCCGGGTGCTGCGGACCTGATCACCGTTCGCGGCGCGCGCTTGTTGAGCGAGGCGCAGGTGGTTCTGCACGACGCGCTGATCGAGCCGGCCATGCTGGATTACGCGCCTGACGCACGCAAGATTGCGGTCGGCAAGCGCTGCGGGCAACGGTCGACGGCGCAGCATTTCATCAACAAGCAGATCGTCGATGCCGCGCTCGAACATGACGTCGTCGTGCGGTTGAAGGGCGGCGACCCCATGCTTTTCGGTCGCGCCGACGAAGAAATGCGCGCGCTGGAAGCGGCTGGTATCGAGTATGAGATCGTGCCCGGAATCACGGCGGCGCTGGCAAGCGCGGCGACGCTCAAGCGCTCGCTGACGTTGCGCGGGGTATCGCGGAGTGTGGCTCTGGCAACGTACAGCCGCGCGCCGAGCAGCGACGAGATCCGCGAACAGGCAAGCGCCGATTCACTCGTATTCTATATGGGCCGCGACAGCGCGCCGGACATTGCGCAGCAACTCATCGATTCAGGGCGGCCGGGGTCGACGCCGGTTGCTATCGTCGAGGCTTGCAGTACGGAGCGCGAGCGCTCGCTGACGTTGACCCTGGGCGAAATGGCGCGTGGCGACGCACAGGCTTGGCTCGATGCGTCGCAGCCAAGTTTGCTGATGATCGGCGAGGCCTTTGCGGAGCGGACGTTGGCAGCGGCCGGGCAGGTGAAAGCGGTGCTGCAAGTAGCGGCTTGATGGCTTGCTTGCTGGTTGAACAAGAGCCCCTGCATATCAACGGCAGGGGCTTTTTTATTTCAGGTTTTTTCTACTTCGCGCAGCCCGATGCTCTGCGGCTTGCGAAACGCCGAGGCGATCTTGTCGCACTCGGTCTTGGGAACATCGAACGCTTCGAAACAGGTTCGCCACTCGCGCACAACGCCCGAGAGATGCTGGATGATTTCAGCAGCCACATGTTTCAGCAGGCCAAACCGCCCCGCAGCCGAGAGCGCGTTATCGAGCGTTGCAAGTCTGCCTTTGGCGGGACCAACGCCAAGCACCAGGAAACGTTCGGAGCCGACTTGAGGCTTCGGCACGACATCGTACAGGTCGCTCAGTCGCCATCCCTTCTTGGCCCCGTCCCACACGAACGCATGATTGCGAAGATGATCGTCGTCGTTTGTCACGAGGATGTTGAACACCATGCGCTTGAACAACTCGGTCTTGTCGGCCGCGACAAAGCCGGTCGCGCCATGATCGCTGAGCGTATCGGCCAGGTCCGTATAGCTTGCGGACGCTGTATCGCTTTCGTGCATCTTGAGCATCGTTAGCGCGCTGACCACATGCCGTTTTCCAAAGCTCCCCTCGGGCAACAGCATGCGATCGAACCGCTCGATCAGCATGACGTCGCGTCCATCGGGCAGGTGGATGGACCGGGTCTCTGGAACCCGCATGCCGCACTGGCGGGCGAGTTCCAGCGTCGCGCGTTCCACCAGAGGCACGTTGAAACCATCCCGGGCGACGGGAAATTTCGCGACCCACTGGCGGTTGTCGTCCAGCAGAACCGCTTTGGGCCTTGCCCCGCCAAAAGTCGCCCCGACGCTGAAAAGCAGTTGCAATTTCTTTGGAACCGGCTTGCCGTCCTGGATCATCGCGGCTGCGTCGAGCAGATAGGTGAGCGATTTTGCATCGGGCAGCTTGCCGGGCTCCGCGGGCGCATTCGGGGCATCTCTGAAATCCAGCGCGCCAGTCCGGTGTGGACCAGCATGAGCAAGGTATTCGGTTTCCGGCAAGCCGTCAGGGGCTGCGCGCAACATATTTTCGATCACGCGCCTGCCCCATGAATCCGGCGCCGCATCCCGAATCGCGCCAAACAGCGCCAGTCCTGCCGGCGGTTGAAAGACCGTTTCCCTGGATTTTTTCGCTTCGTGCAGAGGCATGCTGACGGGGTCTACGGCTACAGCATTTTCGCGTTGCAGATATTTGTTGCCATAGACGAACGTCGATGCAATCGGCTTGATGCCTTCTTCAAGGAGTTCAAGCTTTCCAGCCGGAACGGCATCGGCCGCGCCCTCGAGTGCAATGAAGACGTACTTGCTCCAGGTCGACGTACTAGAAATCATAGTCGTCTGTCTTCGATGCGCTCTTGCGTGGGCGCACGCGGGACTCTATCTGACGGCGTGCTTCGCCTATTCGATCGTTTTGTGGATTTGCGAGCGGTTCGAGTGTTCCGAGAAGGCCTGCCCGGTCGAATGCCTGGAGCCACGACGCGAAGCTCACTGAAACGTCGCCACTTTCGATACGTACCAGTGTGCTTGGGCTGATGTTGGCACGTTCGGAAAAATCCTGCCTCGTCATGTTGCGCGCGATACGCGCGGCTGCGACTGCGCGTCCGAACAACGTTGCGCGTTGGTCCAGTTCCGGCGAAATGAATTCCTTGTTGTTCCGTTTCATTTTGTCTTATCTGACATATAAATCCGCTTAGTTATTCAGTATAGACAAAAAATAGAAAAATATAAAATTTTAGGGTAAAAAAATAGTCATATCTGACCAATTAACTACCTTAAGTGGTCAGATATGACTATTTTTGGAATCTGATGCGTTGCCGGGGTTAGCTAACTTGCTCCAGGCAATATCGCGCAATGGCATCGAGCACAGTGTCGTCTTCACCGACCGCCGTCGCGCACTTGATCTCTATCGATGGAAACATTGCGCGGCACCGGTCCAGTAATTCCGGGAGGTCGCGCCGGATATGGCCGCCCTGGCCGAAAAAAACGGGTACGACCGTAATGGCATCGCAGCCGTCCGATCCGAGCTTTTCAATTGCCGTGGGCAAATCCGGCGTCATCAATTCAAGGAACGCAAGCGCCACCGGATCGCTGCGCTGAGCGCGCAGCTTCGCCGCCAGTCGCTCGAAGGGCTCGGCCCAGCGCGGATCGCGTGCGCCATGGCCGAACAGAATCATGCCGTGCTTGCTCATTGCGTGCTCCGCAGAGGCAACAACCTAATGCCGGTCGACCCAGCGCAAACCGATCAACCCGACGATCAAATAGACCAGCGCGGGCGCCGCGGCCGTTACGGGCGCGGGCCACGTATTCAACGTACCGATGTGAGAAAACAGCGTGTTGATCAACTGAAAGCTCATCCCGATCATGATCCCGCCGAAAACCTTCACGCCCACGACGCCAGCGCGCGTATGCAGGTACGCGAACGGCAGCGACAGCACCAGCATCACCAGCACCGCGAGCGGATAAAGAATCTTGCGCCAGAACGCGATCTGATAACGCTGCGAGTCCTGATGATTCTCCGTCAAATGCTGAATGTAGCGAAACAGGTTGAACATCGACATGCGGTCGGGCGACACCAGCAGCACCGACAAAATCTGCGGCGTCAACTCGGAGCGCAACGAATATTCCGGCAGCGTGGTCTGCTGCGCCCGATACACAGGGTTGAGCGCGTCGCCGGGATTCACCTTTTGCGGCGGTGCATCGACGAGTTGCGTGTCCGTCACGCCCGTGAGCTTCCAGTGACCGGGCGGCTGATACACGCCGCTTTTCGCAATGCGCACATTGGTCAGGTGCAGCAACGAATCGAACTCGTAGATGCGCACATCGGCAATGGTCGTGTCCGGATTCAGCGTGCCAACGTTCACGAATCGCGTAACCGGCTCGCCATCGGCGCGCGCAGTCAGCGTGTCCTTCACCCAGACGCCGGATTCGAAGTTCATCGATACCGACGACCCCAGCGCCTCCAGCCGGACCCTCTCCGAGAGCTGATCGGAGTAGGGACCCACGACTTCGCCGATAACGTAGGTGAGCAGGACCATTGGAATGCCGATCTTCAGCAGCGACCGCAGCGCCTTGCCAGTCGACAATCCCGATACGCGGAAAATGGTGAACTCGGAGGCCGCGGCCATTTGCGCGAACACATAAATTGCGCTGATCAGCGCGGCGACCGGGATGATTTCATAGAATCGCGACGGCGTCTGAAGCGCCACGCGCAGCACGGCCAGACCGAACTTGTAGTTGCCATGCCCGACGGTGTTCAGTTCATTGATCAGATCGAAAAAGAAGAACAGGCCGGAGAATGCAAACAGGATGAAAATAAACGCGAGATAGATCTGACGCGCGAAGTACCGTTCGTAAATGCGCATGCGTCAGGCCCCTTTCGAACGCATCAGGTTCGACCACCGGAACAGCGGCCGATTGCGAATGCGCATCCAGAAAATGAACGCCACCAGCAGCGAAACAAGTATGTGCAGTCCGACCAGCCCGACGCCGAACGAAACCCGACCCTGTTCAATCCACGACTGCACCACGTTCAGCAGGTTCGAATAGGTCAAATAAATCAGCACGGCCATGACGAGGTTGATGGTGCGGCTGCGTCGCGGATTCTGGTACGAGAGCGGGATGGCAAGCAGCATGAGGTTGATCGCGATGAGCGGCAGTCCGGCGCGCCACGCGATTTCGGCGAGATTCGTGCGGCTTGGGTTGGCCAGCAGCTCGTTCGTGTACATGCCCGTAGTCGATGGCGTATTCACGAACTGCTGGCTCTGGATCTTCACGCCGTAGCGCTCGAATTCCATGATCCGGAAGTTCGGCTGTCCGGGAACGCCGTCGTATCGGCGGCCATTTTCGAGCACGACGAAACGGTCGCCGTTCGCGTGCGTTTCGGTATGGCCGTTCTTCGACACCACCACGTTCACCTTGCCGCCTTCCGTGCTCGTCACGAACACGTTTTGCACGTGGCCCTGATCCGGCGACATCTTCTCGATGAAAAACACGCGGTGGCTCGTAGGCGATTCGCGGAACTGGCCAGGCGCGAGGAGCGACACTTCATCGCGTTGTTGAAAGCGCGCCTTGATGAGCTTGCTCTGCTGGTTCGACCACGGCCAGCCGACGAACGCGAAGAAAATGATCAGGATGATGATCGGCGTGGAAAATTGGGCGACCGGTTTGATCAGCGCGGTCTGGCTCACGCCCGAGGCGAGCCATACGACCATTTCCGAGTCGCGATACCAGCGCGTCAGCACGAAGAGAATGGACACGAACAGCGTGACGATCAGCATCACGGCGAGATAGCCGATCACCGTGAGCCCGATCAGCACGACAACGTCGCGTGGATCGACCTGGCCTGACGCCGCGAAGCCGACGATGCGGATCATCATGGTCGTCAGCATGATGGTCAGCAGCACCATGAATACGGCGCCGGCGGTGTACGCGAGTTCACGCTGAAGGGAGCGTTGGAAGATCATTGATTGATAGCTTGAAGCCGGCGGCGACGGATGGTTGGACGATGTGCGGGCCCATCTTGGCGGTCGCATCTGGCCGCCATGCGATGACAAACGTGCAAACTGGACGAAGTCATGAGGGCAGACATTCGATCCAGGCATCGCTACCTGTGACCGCCTCGGAAAAAATAGCGGATAATTGCGGCTTTCAGCCTTCAGCCAAGATTTTATCCGAGGATAAGCGCGATGGACTTTAGCATAAAAGCCTGTGATTGGAGCAAAGGCTCGGCAAATGGTTTCCTTAATGGAAAAGCCGATGTAGTAGTGCTCGGCGTGTTCGAAGCGCAGACGTTGACGGGCGCTGCCCGCGAGATCGATTTGGCGACCAAGGGTCTGCTCACACGCACGGTGAAAGCCGGCGACATGAGCGGCAAGGCAGGTTCCACGCTGATGCTGACCGAAGTGACGGGCCTGGGGGCATCGCGCATCTTGCTGGTTGGTCTCGGCAAGCAGGACGGTTTCAACCAGAAGGCTTACACGGAAGCCGCACGCGCGGCGTGGCGCGCGCTGCTCGCCACGAAGATCGCGAATGTCGCGTTCACGCTGGCCCAGTTGCCCGTGCCGGAGCGCACCGGCGACTGGGGCGTGCGCTGCGCCATCCTCGTGCTGCGCGAGCAGACCTACAAGTTCACGCAAATGAAGAGCAAGCCGGAAAACGGCAATCGTGCGTTGAAAAAGGTCGTGTTCAGCATCGACGCAACCGACGAAAAAGCCGCAAAGCTCGCGGTCAAGCATGCCACGGCGCTTGCCAACGGAATGGACCTGACGCGCGATCTCGGCAATTTGCCGCCGAACGTCTGCACGCCGACCTACCTCGGCCAGACCGCGAAAAAACTCGGTAAGGACTTCAAGCTCAAGGTCGAAGTGCTCGGCCAGAAGCAGATCGAGGCGCTGGGCATGGGCTCGTTCCTCTCGGTGGCGAAGGGTTCTGTCGAACCGCCGGCGTTTATCGTGATGCATCATCAGGGCGCGGGCGCCAAGGCGGCGCCGGTGGTGCTCGTGGGCAAGGGCATTACATTCGATACCGGCGGCATTTCCATCAAGCCGGGCGACAGCATGGACGAGATGAAGTACGACATGCTCGGCGCCGGTTCCGTGTTCGGCACCATGCGCGCCATCGCGGAAATGGGATTGAAGCTCAACGTGATCGGTGTGGTTCCGACCTGCGAAAACATGCCCGCCGGCAACGCCGTGAAGCCGGGCGACATTGTCACGTCCATGTCCGGCACGACTATTGAAGTGCTGAACACCGACGCCGAAGGCCGCCTGATCCTGTGCGACGCGTTGACCTACGTGGAGCGCTTCAAACCGTCCGCCGTGATCGATATCGCCACGCTGACCGGCGCGTGCGTGGTCGCGCTCGGCCACCACAACACGGGCCTGTTCTCGAAGGACGACGCGCTGGCGGGCGAGTTGCTGGATGCATCGAAGGAAGCAGTCGACCCGACCTGGCGCATGCCGCTCGACGAGGAATACCAAGATCTGCTGAAGTCGAATTTCGCCGATGTCGCGAACATTGGCGGACGGCCGGGCGGCGCAATCACCGCGGCGTGTTTCCTGTCGCGTTTCACGCAGAACTATCCGTGGGCGCACCTCGATATTGCGGGTACGGCCTGGAAAAGCGGCGCAGCGAAAGGCGCAACGGGCCGTCCGGTGCCGTTGCTCACGCAATTCCTCGTGGATCGCGCGGGACAATGAGCTTGGTTGCACCGAGCACTAACCCGGAGGCGCGGGCATGACGCGTATCGACTTTCATTCGAATGTGGGTGACTCGATCGCGTACGCCTGCCGCCTTGCGCGCAAGGCGTATATGAGCGGCCAGCCATTGGTCGTGCTGGCCGAATCCGAGCGGCTCAAGCGTTTCGACGAACAGTTGTGGACGTTCAAGGCGCTCGAGTTCGTGCCGCATTGCATGGCGGACAGCGCGCTGGCGGCAGACACGCCGGTGTTGCTGGCGGCGTCGCTGGACGCGGTGCTGGAAAACCAGCAGCATCAGATCCTGCTGAACCTTGGCGCTGCCGTGCCGCCGCAATTCGCGCGCTTCGAGCGCCTGCTGGAAGTCGTCGGCAATGACGAACACGAACTCGTGGCCGGGCGCGAGCGCTACCGGTTCTATCGTGACCGGGGTTATGTGCTCAACAACTACAAACAGGGCGCGGGAGCGTGAAACCTCCGGGATGGCGCGCGGCCGGGTACAGGGTATGATCCCCAAAAACGCCGGCCGTAAGCGTCAACTCATGCCTGCCATCAAGACGGAGTCCACTCGTGCCCATCACCACCGCGCCCGATACGGCTGAATCACCCGATAATTTCGATTCCTCCATCCCCGTTCTCACCGATGTAATCGTACCGGGACGTCCCGAGCGCGCCCGCGTGGCGCCGCGCGCACCCGAGCCGGTGTTGTCGCAGGTGGCTTTGTCCGACGAAGTCACGCGCGGCACGGATCGCGACGCCGATCAGATCGCGGAAAGGCTGCGCGGGCGCTTTACGCATTTCCTCACCGGCGATGGCCGCGCGTTGATTGAAGAGCGATGCCGGGAATCGTTGCAGGAACATTCCACGTGGCTCGTCAGCCAGATCACGCGCGAAGTCGCGCTGGCGCTTGAAACCGAGTTGACCGAGTGGGTGCGCGAAGCGGTTGCAGACGAACTCGAACGGCGCGGCCGCGCCTGATTAATTCGATTTCATCGAGAGAATCCAGTCCGCCAATGCGTGCGCCTGATCGGGCGTGACCTGCGTATTGGCAGGCATTGGCACCACGCCCCAGTCGCCCACACCGCCTTCCGCAATCTTGCGCGCCAATATGGCGCGGGCGCCGGAAACGTCCGCGTATCGGGCGGCTATGTGCCTGAATGACGGCCCCATGAAATCGCGGGAAATTGAATGGCAGCTCATGCAGTTGCTGCCCTGAGCAAGCACGAGACGCGGATCGGCCGTTTGGGTGGCGGCGTCTGACGGCTGCTGCGCGTGGGTGTTTGCTGCGCCGCAAACGAGCATCCACGCAATTATCCATCTGCCGAATCGAATGCCGAACGCCATGTGGTCTCCGCTGTTTTATCTGGGCCGCCACGCCACAGTATAAAAGACGAGGGGCGCACGATCTGCATCGTGCGCCCCTGGACATTCGGCTGCGAACCAAAGATCAGCCCGTCACCGCGCCCTTGTTCGCTGGCAGCGCCAGTGCGGCATACTTGGCCAGGACGCCGCGGGTATAACGCGGCGCGGGTTTTTTCCACTCGGCGCGCCGGCGTTCGATTTCAGCATCGTCCACGTTCAGTTGCAGGAGCAGCTTGTGGGCGTCGATAGTGATCGAATCGCCTTCCTTGACCAGCGCAATCGTGCCGCCCACGAACGCTTCCGGCGCAACGTGACCCACGACCATGCCCCACGTGCCGCCGGAGAAACGGCCGTCGGTGATGAGGCCCACGGACTCACCCAGCCCCTGGCCGATGATCGCCGAGGTCGGCGCCAGCATTTCCGGCATGCCCGGACCGCCTTGCGGCCCGAGATAACGCAACACCACGATATCCCCCGCCTTGATCTGCCCCGCGACGATCGCGCTCATTGCGCTTTGCTCGTCCTCGAACACGCGCGCCGGGCCCGTGATGACCGGATTCTTCAGGCCGGTGATCTTGGCGACCGCGCCGTCCGTCGCCAGGTTGCCCTTCAGGATCGCGAGGTGGCCTTCGTCGTAAAGCGCTTTGTCGATGGGGAAAATCACGTCCTGGTCAGCGCGCGGTTTCGACGGCACGTCCTTCAGTTCTTCCGCAATGGTCTTGCCCGTGATCGTGATGCAATCGCCGTGCAGCATGCCTGCATCGAGCAGGATCTTGAGCACTTGTGGAATGCCGCCAGCCTTGTGAAGGTCGGTCGCCACGTATTGACCCGATGGCTTCAGGTTGCAGATCACCGGCACTTTCTTGCGCATGCGCTCGAAGTCGTCAATGCTCCATTCGACTTCCGCCGCGTGCGCGATCGCCAGGTAATGCAGCACGGCGTTGGTCGAGCCGCCCGTTGCCATGATCAGCGCGACGGCGTTTTCTATCGATTTCTTCGTGATGATGTCGCGCGGCTTGAGGTCGGCTTTCACGGCTTCGACCAGCACGCGCGCCGATTCCGCCGCGGACGTGACTTTTTCCTCGTCGGGATTGGCCATGGTCGACGAATACATCAGCGACATGCCGAGCGCCTCGAACGACGAGCTCATGGTGTTCGCCGTGTACATGCCGCCGCACGATCCGCTCGACGGACACGCGTTTTTCTCGATGCCGTCGAAATCTTCCTTCGACATGCGTCCGGCCGAGAACTCGCCCACGGCTTCGAACGACGACACGATGGTCAGGTCCTTGCCCTTCCAGTTGCCCGGCCGAATGGTGCCGCCATACACGTAGATGCCCGGCACGTTCATGCGCGCAAGGCCGATCATGCCGCCCGGCATGTTCTTGTCGCAGCCGCCGATCACGACCACGCCGTCCATCCACTGGCCTTGCACCGCTGTTTCAATGCAATCCGCGATCACTTCGCGCGAGACGAGCGAGTACTTCATGCCTTCGGTGCCCATCGACATGCCGTCGGAAATCGTCGGCGTGCCGAAGATCTGCGGATTCGCGTCCGATTTGCGAATGGATTCGACGGCGGCATCGGCCAGTTTTTGCAAACCCGAATTGCACGGCGTAATGGTGGAATGACCGTTCGCTATGCCGATCATCGGCTTGTCGAAGTCTTCCTCCTTGTAGCCGAGGGCGTAATACATAGAGCGGTTCGGGGAACGCGCGACGCCTTGCGTGATGTTTTTCGAGCGGCGATTGAAGGCCATGTGGGGGCTCCTTGAGAATATTTTTTATCTGATCGCAGAAGGATGGAGCTTCTGAGAACGCGTGTCCAATATATTATTCAGGGTCGATTAGGTCGTGGAAGGTATTAGTGGAAACGCGAAACATCGAACTCAGATTGTTGCGATATTTTGTGACCGTTGCGGAGGAAATGCATTTCGGGCGCGCCGCCGCGCGGCTCGCGATGACGCAACCGCCTTTGTCGCAGGCCATCCGCTCGCTCGAAGAGATGCTCGGCGTGGCGCTGTTCGTGCGCACCAAGCGCTCGGTCGAGCTGACGCCGGTTGGCAAGGATTTGCTGCCGGAAGTGCGCCGGCTGCTGGCGGGCGCCGATTCTCTCAGGCCGCTCGCGCAGTCGCTCGCGCGAGGCGAAGCGGGCGTGTTGTCGCTGGCGTTCGTTTCCACCGCGGATTACGGACTGCTGCCGTTGCTGCTGCGCGATTTCGGCGCGCGTTATCCTGGCGTGCGGCTGCAACTCGTGGAAGCAACCAGCGACGTGCAGGTGGAGGAACTGGTCGCCGGGCGTATCGATGCCGGCCTGGTCATTCCGCCCCTGCCGCCGCGCCATGCCGTCGCGCTCTCGTACTTGCCGATCGCTCGCGAGCCGCTTGTCATCGCGATGTCGAGCGACGCCGCCGCCGGACTCGGGCAGGGCGCTGCCGAGTGGTCGGACACGCCGGTGAGCCTCCATCAACTCGCCGATGCCCCGCTCATCGTCTTTCCGCGCCGTCTCGCGCCGGATTTCTATGACATGATTATGGGCTGCTACGGCGCGGCCGGGCTGATGCCGCGTATCGGGCAGGAGGCAATCCAGATGCAGACCATTGTCAGTCTGGTGTCGGCTGGAATGGGCGTCGCGCTCGTGCCGCAGTCGCTGCGTCATCTGCGAAGGACCGGAGTGGTGTATCGTCCGTTGCTCGAATCCGGGCTCGTGGTCGAGACCGGACTCGTCTGGCGCGCGGCGGAGGTCAGCCCGGTGCTCGCCGGTTTTATCGATATAGTGCGCGCTCATGCAGCCACCGTCCCGGCGCTGCCGTGACTTCACCCCGTAAATAGAAACATGCTCATTCACCCGAATTTCGATCCCATCGCCATTCATCTGGGTCCGCTCGCCGTGCGCTGGTATGGCCTCATGTATTTGCTGGCGTTCATCCAGTGCATTGTGATCGGACGGATCCGGCTGCGTCTGCCTTACGTGTCGGCGCAGGGCTGGACCACGAAAGATATCGACGACATCCTGTTTTACGGCGTGCTCGGCACGATCCTGGGCGGCCGGCTGGGCTATGTGGTGTTCTACAAGTCGAGTTTTTATCTCGCCCATCCACTCGATATCTTCAAGGTATGGGAAGGCGGGATGTCCTTTCACGGCGGCATGCTCGGCGTGATTACCGCAATGATCGTGTTCGCGTGGCAGCGCAAGCGCACGTGGCTGCAGGTCACTGATTTCGTCGCGCCCATGGTGCCGCTAGGCCTTGCCGCGGGCCGCTTCGGCAATTTCATCAATGGCGAATTGTGGGGCCGCGTCACGAATCCGAATGCGCCCTGGGCCATGTTGTTCCAGAACGCTTCCGCCGATGACGCCGTCTGGCTGCAAAAGCATCCCGATCTGGATGCGCAGTGGCATCTGCGCGCGATTTTCGACCGATACCAAATGTTGCCGCGCCATCCGTCGCAGTTATATGAGATTGCGCTGGAAGGTTTTGCGTTGTTTATTGTGGTGTGGCTGATATCGAGGAAGCAGCGGCCGGTTGGCGCGATTTCGGCGGTGTTTCTAATTGGTTATGGCGTCGCGCGATTTACCGTGGAGTTTGCTCGTGAGCCGGATGATTATCTCGGCTTGCTGGCTGCAAATCTATCGATGGGCCAATGGCTTTCCCTGCCAATGATTATCGTGGGAATTGGTTTGCTGATCTGGTCGTATAAGAGAGAACGCGCCATGCCTTCAAAACCCGCGAAAGTATCCTGATTGCCGAATCAACTCGCGCAGAACGACAAAAGCCTCGCGCGGAGCGAGGCTTTTTAACGCGTTACCGATGCTCTATTAAACCGTCAAGCCGACGCGTTTAACGATTCATCTGCACCGACCCGGACACATTCACGGTCACGGTCGACGTGCCCGCTTCAAGCGCCATGGGCGCGGCCATCTTTGCGTCTGCGCTCATGCTCCTGGCTGCCATCATCATTACCGGTCTCGGTGACGAGCCGTTATGCCCGATATTCACTTCACGAATTGCATAGCCGCTATAGCCGAACGCCTGCGACGAAGCCTGCGCCTGCTGCTTGAACGAAGCGATTGCCCGCGTGGAAAGCTTTTGCTCCGCCTCGCGCTGCGCCTCGGGCGACAACGAGAAGGTCACGCTGCCCACCTGCATGGAATCGCTCATTTTCCCGGCGAGCTTCGTTGCGACCGTAAAGTCCTTCGATTCCAGCACGACTTCCGTGCGACCGCGCCACGCGGAAATACGGCCGTCGCGATCCGTCGATGGATACACCGTGAACGCGCCGCTATGGGCCGTCACGTTTTCGACGCCCTTCGCCATGCGCAGCGCGGCGTCGGCGCGCTGATTGAGCACGCTCGTCAATGACGCCGCGTCCTTCGCTTCCTGCTCGTAAAACAAGGTGATATCAACGACGTCCTGCGGCACGTCTTCGCTTGCTTGCGCAGAAAGCGACAATACGCCCGAAGGCTGCGCCTGTGTCACCACGCTTTGCGCGGACGCGCCCTGCGCCATGGCAGCGCCAGCAAGCAGGGCAATGGCCGCGAGTGCCGAAGTGGTGTTTTTCTTTGTCATCGATTAACTCCGTATGCATGAGTGCACGTCATTGTGACCGATGCTTAGTTGACGCACGTGCTCACGAAGTTCCCTTCGGTTTCCTTTAATGACGTTACAAAAAATGTTCGGTGATAAAGCGCCATTGCGCCTCGGTCACAGGCGTGATCGATAAACGATTGCCTCGGGCAAGCACCTGCATGTCGGCAAGCTCTGCGTGATCGCGAAGCGCGGAAAGCGGGATGAGCGGTGTCTTCTTGACGAAGTGAACATCGACAAGAAGCCACCGTGGCTTTTCCGGCGATGACTTTGGATCGTAGTAAGGACTGGATGAATCGAACTGCGTGGGATCGGGGTAAGCCGCGGACGATACTTTCGCAATACCGGCAATGCCCGGCTGCGGACAACTCGAGTGGTAAAAGAGAACGCCGTCGCCGATCTGCATGCCGTCGCGCATGAAGTTGCGCGCCTGGTAATTGCGCACGCCAGTCCAGGGCAAGGTTTTTTTCGGAGCATGCGCGAGATGGTCGATGCTCGCTTCGTCCGGTTCTGACTTCATCAGCCAATAGCGCATGAACGTGGCTCGCGGAAAAAGATGCGCTGCTTGAATGTTCACAGCACACCCGTACAAAAAGAAAACGGCATCGGAAAATTTCCGACGCCGTTCGCTTGGGTCAAGCATGTTACGTGCAGCCTTGCGCGCAACTTCACGCATGCTGCTCAATCAGGTCCCCGCCCAAGCCGCTAGGCCGGCATCCTGAACCTGGGTTCAAGATTGGTCGCAGTAAGCAACACCTTGGGCTCATCAGACAGAGTGACGCGCTCGCCAGTGCTACAAGATCCCACAACCGTGCACAATGGCATTGGTTCAAGGAATATATGACCTTGGCAAACCAGGCAGGGAGCAATCACTGTACACCAATCGTCCCGACGATGCAGCACTGATACAGGAAAACTTTATGTCGATTGCATGGCGTCGAACCGTGTGCGCAATGCAATAACGTCCACGACATCACATGCGCCCCAAGCGTTAGCAAACATGTGCACGCTGGAATTCACTGCGCTTCGTATTGTGAAATCACCACGCCAAGCTGTTCATTCATTTGATGCATGGTGCGGCGAATTTCTTCGGCAGGGAACGCTTCGCCGTGACGCACGCTGTTCTGCAACTTGAGCAATTCCGACGCAAGCGACAACGCCGCCATTACCGCAATCCGATCCGTGCCACGCACGCTGCTTGCATTGCGCACCTTCGACATTTCCGCATCCACGCGCGCAACCGCTTCACGCAGTGCACCTTCCGTTTCTGGCGAGCAAGCGAGGCGGTACGGCGCGCCAAGAATGGATACCTCGATCTGCTTGGTCGTCATGCCTTTTCTCCGTGATGGTGTGATTCCTCGTGCAACGCGCCGTGCGCCGCTTCGGCGGTGTCCGGTTCGATGCTGGCATCGGGAGGCAAAAGGGCAAGCTGGTTATCCGGCTCGGGTGCGCTTTTCGCGCGCGGCAATTTTTCGAGAATTGCGTTGAGACGAACTTGCGCATCGTCGATTTTCGCCGATAACGAATCACGCTCCGCCATCAGGGCGTCGCGTTCCTCGCGCATTTGCGCGAGTTCTTCCTGCGCACCCGCAAACTCCGCGCGCAACTGGTCGAGTTGCTGGGCAATTGCGTCATGCGCCTGATGATGGCGTTCGCTGATCTTGATCAGCCGGCCAATATTTTGTGACAGTGATTCGAGTTCGTTGAGCATGTGCTGCGTCCTCTTAAGACCTCGCATTTTAGCGCGCTTCGCTGGCGCTTCAGAAATTTGGTTCGTTTCCAGACGTAACAGCAGTTGGAAGTCAATGCATTGGCGCGAGCCTTTATTCGTAAGGGGAAATGATTTATCCAGTTAAATTCCGCCGCCATTCGACTGCGTGACGGCGAGCCAATCGGCGCTTTTCAAACTACCGCTTCAAATTTGTTCGAAACTTGTCTGACCGCATGAAAACACGGGTGAATCGAACGCCCGATCAAATGCGGCAATGTCCCGCACGGCGGCATGTTCCCGCTTTCTTGACGGGTTCGCGCGCCGCTCTTAAACTCGCGCCACCTTGGTGCTCGCGCACGCTTGATCCAGCATGCGCAGTTAAACGGGAAGCAGGGAGCAAAGTCCGCCTGGACCGCGCCAACCTGCGCTGCCCCCGCAACGGTAAGCGACCGCAACGCAAGTTGCAAGCCGGTCCCACGCGTAACGTCCGGCCGCCTCGCGGCATTTCAACGGCATTTCACGACTCGAAATGGCACGGACGCCACGCTTATGCCACTGCGCCTTTGGCGCGGGAAGGCGGGCCGACGCGTCGTCAGCCCGGATACCGGCCTCGGGGAGAGCATCGCCTCGCGGCCGTGCTCGTCACGCATGGACTTGCGGGGAGCGGGTCGCGCATGCATTTACAGGATCGTCCTACATCATGGTTTCACCCATTACCCGCGCCGTGCTGCTGCTTTGCGGCAGTTTACCCGTTGTCGCGAGTGCCCAGTCCGTATCGGCAACTACCGTGGGTTCCAGCGAACCTGTCACGCTTGCGCCCGTCGTGGTGACGACGACTCGCGCGCCGCAAAAACTCGCCGATTCCATCGCGCAGACAACGCTTTTCGATCAGCAGGATATCGCCGATACTAATGCCACCGACGTCGCCGGCCTGCTCGCGCTCGGCGCAGGCGCGCAGATCACGCGCAACGGCGGCCCGGGTTCGAGCGCGAGCTTGTTCTTGCGCGGTGCGTCGTCGGCGCAGTCGCTCGTGTTGATCGATGGCGTGCGGGTGGAATCCGCCGGACTGGGCGCCGCGCAACTCTCGCAACTCATGCTCGATCAGATCGACCACGTGGAAGTGGTGAACGGTAATGTGTCGGCGCTGTATGGATCGAGTGCGGTGGGCGGCGTCGTGCAGATCTTCACGAAGGACGGCGGCGATCATCCGCCGCGCTTCAACTTCGAGAACGAGGTAGGCAGCTATCACACGCAGCGCCAGCAGGTTGGCGCAAACGGCGCGCTTGATAAAGACGGGCGCACCACCTTCAGCGTGACGCTCTCGCGCGAAAAGACGGACGGGTTTTCATCGATCGATCCGGCAACCTCGCCGAATGTGAACCCGAATGCGAACGGCTATCTCAACGAGAGCGTGTCGGCAACGTTGCGGCACCAGTTCTCGAGCAAATGGGACGCGGGCGTGCGCTTCCTGCAATCAAACGGTATCAATAGTTTCGATAACGCTTTCGGCCTGCCCACCGACGACAACGAATCGCACAACCGCGTGCGCTCTACTTCGGTGTTTGCGAACGGCAAGATCACCGATAACTGGACCACGCATTTCACCGTGGCGCAGGGGCAGGACCGTGCGAACACGGAGTTGAACGGCGTCTACGACAGCAAGTTCAATTCCGAAAACCGTCAATACACCTGGCAGAACGATCTCGCGCTGACGCCGGACCACAAGTTTGTGTTCGGCTATGAACATCTCGACCAGACTCTGGATTCGGATCAGCTCACCGCGCCGGATCGCCATGTGAATTCGGGTTTCGCGGGTTACGTGGGCAACTTCGGCGCGAATCAATTTCAGGCGAACGTGCGGCGCGACCAGTATTCGGATTTTGGCGGCGCCAATAGTTATTACCTCGGCTACGGCTACTATTTCGATGCCCACTGGAAAGCCACGCTCAGCTATTCCGACGCATTCCGCGCGCCGAGCTTCGACGATCTGTACTATCCGTTCAGCGGCAATCCATCGATACAACCCGAGCGCAGCCACTCGGTCGAAGGCGCGCTGCAATATGCATCGGGCGCGGTGGGAATCCTGCGGCTGACCGCATTCCAGACGCGTTACACGAACCTGATCGACTACGTGTCGGACGGCAGCGGCTTTTTTATCGCGCAGAATGTGGGGCGCGCGAAAGTGCAGGGACTTGAAGGATCGTGGCAAGGGCATGTGGGACGCACGGATGTCCGCGCGTCGTTCACGCTGCAAAATCCTGTCGATGAAACCAATCAGCAGGACCTCACGCGCCGCGCCCGGCGTTTTGCGACGCTCGCCGTGAACCGGTCGATAGGCGGCTGGCGCGTCGGCGGCGAATGGATCACGAGCGGCGCACGCGAGGACTTCGATTCCACGCTCGGCGGTTATGGTTTGGTGAATCTGTCGGCGCGGTATGACATCACGAAGTCGTGGTACGTCGGCGCGCGCATCGACAACCTGTTCAACAAGGACTATCAGCTTGCGTATTCGTACAACACGCCACGGCGCGGCGTCTACATCACGCTCGGCTGGCAGCAGCGGTGAAGCGCGATAACGCCAGGCGGATGGCCGCCCCGCGCATGGACGCCCAACGCGCCTTCATGATCTGGATCGCGCTCGCCTTCGCGGCGGCGGCCGTGCTGATTGCGTCGCTGGCAATTGGAAGCGTGCCCGTGTCGCCCGCGCGCGTCATGCATGCGCTTGTATCGCCGGGTAATGACGTGCTCGACGAAATCGTGCGTAGCCTGCGTTTGCCGCGCGCGCTTGGCGGCTTTGCATCGGGCGCGTTGCTCGCGATGGCCGGCGCGCTGCTGCAAGTCCTGCTGCGCAATCCGCTGGCCGAACCGTATGTGCTGGGCGTGTCCGGCGGCGCGGCGGCGTTCGCGCTTGCCGCCATGCTGTTCTCGATGTCATGGTGGAGTGTCGACGTTGCCGCATTCGCCGGCGCGTTTTTATCGATACTGCTCGTCCTCGGCCTTGCCCGGCGAGAGTTATGGCGTGGCGAACCGCAGGATGCATCGCCGAGATTGTTGCTCACCGGCGCGGTGATCGCGGCGGGTTGGGGCGCGTTGATCACACTGATGCTTGCCATTGCGCCCGAGAACCGCCTGCGCGGCATGGTGTTCTGGCTGACCGGCGACCTGAACGGTGTTGCAATGCCCTGGCCCGGGTTGATTGCCTTGGTGATCGCGCTGATCGCGATCGTGCCCGCGGCGCCGCAACTCAACGTGCTGCTGCGCGGCGATATTGCCGCCGAAGCGCTCGGCGTGCGCGTCGTGCGTTTGCGCTTGCGCGTGTATCTGGTGGCGTCGCTCGCGGCTGCCGCCGCTGTTACCACCGCCGGGACGATTGGTTTTATCGGGCTCGTGGTGCCGCATGTCTTGCGGCTCGCGTTCGGTAACGACCAGCGCATGGTGCTGCCTGCATCCGCGCTCGCGGGCGGCTTTGCTGTGATGGGCGCCGACCTGATCGCGCGCACCGTGATTGCTCCGGCGCAGTTGCCAGTGGGCGTCATCACGGCGCTGATCGGCGTGCCGGTATTCTTGTGGATGCTGCTGAGGCGCGTGCGATGAACGGACTTCACGTCAACCAGCTTACCTTGCGCGCAGGGGATCGCGTACTGGTCGCAGCGCTCACGCAGACTTTCGCGCCCGGCGAAATGTGGTGCATCGCGGGGCCGAATGGCGCGGGCAAGACAACCTTGATATCGGCGCTTGCGGGGTTATTGAAGGAAGCCGGGGAATCGATTTCCCTCGATGGACGCGCGCTTCGCGAATGGCGCTCGAATGATCTGGCGCGTCGCCGCGCATTGATGCCCCAAGCTTCGCACGATGCATTCAGCGCGAACGTTCTCGATACGGTCATGCTCAACCGCTTTCCGCATCTGACCGGCTGGGGTTGGGAGAGCGACGCGGATCGTGCGGCCGCGCACGGGGCGCTGGAAACGCTGGACCTCGCCGCATTTGCGTCACGCGATATCCAGTCGCTTTCCGGCGGCGAACGTCAACGCGTTGCACTGGCCGCGGCCTTATGCCAGGAGGCGCCGCTTTTATTGCTCGATGAACCGCTTTCGCATCTCGACCTGCATCATCAGATCGATTGTCTCGAAGCGTTGAGCGCGTGGGTCACGACTCGCGAACGCAGCGTGATTTTCTCGTGCCACGATTTGAACCTTGCCCGGCGTTTCGCCACGCACGCCTTGCTGCTCGATGGCGCTGGCCACGCGCACGCAGGCCTCGCGCGCGAGGTCCTTACGCCCGAGCGCGCCGGCGCCGCATTCGGTTATCCGCTAACCTTGATCCAGCAGGACGGACACGAAGCGCTCGTGCCTGCCCTGCGTCCAATGTTCAAATCACCATGAACCCGACCATGCCCGACACATTTCCCCGCGCTGAACCGCTCGACCGGTCGGCGACAGCCGAGTTGCAACACGTCATCGATACCAAGACAAAACCGCCCGGAAGCCTTGGCCGGCTGGAATCGCTTGGCCTTCAGATCGGGCTGATCCAACGGACGGCGCGCCCGCGTATCGAGCGTCCGGTCATGATCGTTTTCGCCGGCGATCACGGCATTGCAGCCGAAGGCGTAAGTCCGTTTCCGCAAGAAGTGACCGTGCAGATGGTCGCGAATTTCGTCGTGGGCGGGGCGGCGATCAACGCGTTGTCGAAGGTATCGGGCATGACGCTCGAAGTCGTGGACGCGGGCGTGGCGAGCACATTGCCGCCGGCCGAAGGGTTTGTCGACGCCGCCATCCGCCGCGGCGGCACGCGCAACTTCGCCCACGAACCTGCCATGACGCGCGACGAGGCGTTGCAGGCCATCGCGCGTGGCGCAGAACGCGTGCGGTATCACGCGGCGCTTGGCACCAATGTGATCGGCTTCGGTGAAATGGGCATCGCGAATACGTCGGCGGCGGCGTGCTTGATGAGCCGTATCTGTGCGGTAGAAATAGATGCGTGCGTTGGGCGCGGCACCGGACTCGACGACGCCGGCCTGAACCGCAAGCGCGACGTGCTCGCAGCGGCGTTGAAAAAGCACGCTGTGTCCGCTGATTCAGTCGATACGCTCGCGACCTTTGGCGGCTTTGAAATCGCGATGATCGTGGGCGGTTTTCTCGCGGCGGCCGAAGCGCGGATGACGATTCTGGTGGATGGTTTTATCGTGACGTCGGCGCTGCTCGTCGCCCACGCAATCAATCCTGCCGTGCTCGATTACTGCGTGTTCGCGCATGCATCGGATGAAACGGGGCATCGGCGGATGCTCGACTATTTCGACGCAAAGCCCTTGCTGCAGCTTGGGCTTCGGCTTGGCGAAGGAACCGGCGCGGCGCTCGCGTTGCCGTTGTTGCGCGCAGCGGTGGCGTTCATCAACGAGATGGCGAGCTTCGAATCGGCCGGCGTTTCCGACAAGACCGCGTGATGCCTCCATGAACCGGCCTTCGCGGGAACTTCGATATTTCTTCACCGCGCTCGGGTATTTCACCCGCGTGCCGGTGCCGCGTTGGGTCGGCTTCGAGGCGGATTATCTGAACGCGGCGGCACGCTATTTTCCGTTGATCGGCGTGTTGATTGGCGGCTTTGGCGCAGTGGTTTATCTCGCTGCATTGCGGGTTTTTCCAGCGGGCGTGGCCGTGTTGTTATCGATGGCGGCAACGCTGCTCATAACCGGCGCGTTCCATGAAGACGGGCTGGCGGATTGCGCCGATGCGTTCGGCGGCGCTTATACCCGCGACGACACGCTGCGCATCATGCACGACTCGCGCATTGGCGCGTTCGGGGCGATTGCGTTGATCGTGGCGCTGGCTTTGAAATGGCAGACGCTGGCTTCAATGTTGCCTTTACGTACCTCCTGGATGATCGTCGCCGCGCACGCCGCAAGCCGCACCTTCGCGATTAGCTACCTCTGCACGCTCGATTATGTCCGTGCCGAAGGCAAGGCGAAACCGGTCGCGCAGAAGATGAGTGCTGGCGCATTCATGTTGGCGGCGGTGATCGGATTGCCCTGGTTGTTCTGGCCCGACTGGCGGCTTGGCTGCGTGACGATCGTGGCGCTGGGCGCGATGCGGTTTTTTATCGGGCGGTATTTTGTCAGGCGCATCGGCGGTTATACCGGCGATTGCCTCGGCTTCGCACAGCAGCTTTTTGAACTCGCAATCTACCTGACCGGACTTGCATGGATCTCGTCCTGATTCGTCATCCGGCGGTGGGTATCGATGCCGGGATTTGCTATGGCCGCACGGATGTTCCGCTTCGTGCGAACGCCGCCGAATCCGCGCGTCTGCTGAGCGAGCGTTTGCAGACGTTGAAAGTGCCCGACGCCAGCGGCGGTTTATACACAAGCCCCTTGAGCCGATGCCGCTTGTTAGCTGAAGCATTAGGCCCCGTCCACGCCTGCGATGCACGGTTGCAGGAACTCGATTTCGGCGCATGGGAAGGGCAGCGATGGGACGGCCTGGATCGCGCGATGCTCGATGCATGGGCGGCCGATCTGGAGCACGCGCGCGAGCATGGCGGCGAGAGTGTCGCGCAGTTTGCGAAGCGGGTTGCCGGTTGGGCGGATTCGGTTTGTACGGCTGACCACGAAGGCCCGGTTCACGTCATCACTCATGCTGGCGTCATGCGCGTCCTGACGGGGCATCTTCTTGGCATTGCGCGTGCAAACGTCATTCAATGGCCGCTGGATTTCGGCGCGATCGTGTGGCTCAGGCGCGCGCGCGGCCAATGGCTTCTCGTGCGATGGAACGCCTGAACCTACTTCGGACGCCGCATTCTGGCCGCGGCGAGATCCTCGCATAAGGCTGCGGCGCCAAGCGCAAGCCGCGGTGTTGGCCGGTTGATCAAATCGCCGTCGATACCAAACAGGTTGCCGCGCGCGACCGCTTTCATGGAAGGCCATTTGCGCCATGTTTCCAGCGATGGCAACGCGCGCTCCGATTTCGTCGCGCCCTGCGTAGCCGTGACGATGGCTTCCGGATCGGCGGCGAGCACGGCTTCGGTCGAGATTGTCGGCACGAGCGGTTTCAGGCCGGCAAAAACATTGCGCCCGCCGCAGAGTTCAATGACTTCGCTGACCGTGTTCGAACCGTTGAGCGTCATCAGCGGATCATCCCAGACCTGATAGAACACGCTTACGGGCGATTGCGTTGCATAACGCGTTCGCAAGTTGCCGATGTCACGGCGAAACGCGTTCGACGCGGTGTTCGCTTCAGTCGACGTGCCGAGCAGGACGCCGAGTTTATCGATGGTCGCGGGGATATCGTCGAGTGTGTGCGGCTCGCTGAAGAACAGCGGCACGTGCAGTTCGCGCAACCTGTCGAGTTGCCGCAGCGCATTGCCATGCCGCCACACGACGATCAGATCGGGTTTCATCGCGACGATGCGTTCGAGGTCGAGCGATTTATTGTCGCCTACGCGCGGTATCGATCTGGCCTGCGGCGGGTAATCGCTGTAGTTCACCGCGCCGACAATGCGATCGCCGCCGCCCGCAGCAAAGAGCAGTTCGGTGACGTGCGGCGCGAGGCTGACGATGCGTTGCGCCGGAGCGCTCAATGTGACGGCTGTGCCGGCGTCGTCGGTGACGGTGAGTGCGTGCGCTTGGAAGGAAGCAGCAAAAAGGAACAGCGCAACAAGCGAGCGAAAGGTCATGCCTTTACCTGCAGCACGGCTGTTTTGAACGCGTGTTCAAACCGGGTCCATTGAGCGTCCGATCCTGTCAGCCCGATCCGCAAACTCGGCGATGCGCCATGTTCGAAAAGCCGCGTCCAGATCCCTTGTACGGCCAGCGCGTGCTGCAAGTCCGCGGCCTTCGCCGTCTCGAACCATGCGAAAAGCGGCGTTGAATGGGGATCGAAACCGAGAGCACGGATCAATGCCGCAAGCCTCGCGCTATCGCGTGCCAGCGTTGCGCGAGTTTCCTTCTGCCACGCGCGGTCGTTGAAAGCCGCCGACACCGCGTGACGTGCCGGACCGCTCACCGTCCATGCGCCGAGCGTGTTGTTCAACGCATCGCGCAGAGGTTGCGCGACCAGGACGAAGCCCGCGCGAATCCCCGCCAGCCCAAAGAACTTGCCAACCGAACGCAGCACGATCAATCCCTCGCGCCCGGTTTCCGCCGCGAGAGAAGCATTGTCATAAGCGTCGGCGAAGGCCTCATCGACGATCAAGGTGCCGTCGCGCGCTGTCAGTTGTTCATGCCAACCCAGCAAGACATCTCGTTCTGTACGCTCGGCCGTCGGATTGTTAGGATTCGAAACGATTACGTGATCGACATCTTTGGGTAGATCGCCGGACGTCACATCGAGCGGCACGATCCGATGCCCCGCGCGTCGAAACGCCGGGGCGTACTCGCCGTAAGTCAGCGGCGCGACCGCCGCGACGCCTTTTCGGAGCAGTCCAGGCAACGCGCGGATCGCGGCCTGACTCCCGGCGACAGGCAACGCTCCCGGCGCGCCATAGTGGCTCGCCGCGAGTTCGGCGAAACCATCGGCATCTTCGGGCAAACGGCGCCATGCATCGGCCGGAACAGCCGGAACCGGATAAGCGCGCGGATTGATTCCCGTCGACAAATCCAGCCAGTCAGCGAGCGCGATTCCATACCGGCGCGCCGCTTCGTGCAAGTTTCCGCCGTGTTGGATCGGTTCAGCCATGAAGCCCCACGCTCATGAAAGCCAGCACCAGCAATAACACGAGCCAGAGCAGCGTCGTCCGATCGACCAGCCGCAGCGCCGCGACCACGTGCTGCGGCGTCGCGGTCATGCCGAAGCCCAGCACCGGCCGCGTTTCGAGTGTGCCGTGATACATCGCGGCGCCGCCGAGCAGAACGTTCAAGCTCCCCGCGCCCGACGCCATGACCGGTCCCGCGTTCGGGCTGTCCCACAGCGGCGCTTGCGTGCGCCAGCAATTCCACGCCGTGCGGGTATCGCCGAGAAGGGCGTAGCTTGCCGCCGTGAGCCGCGCGGGCACGTAGTTCAGGACATCGTCGAAACGGGCGGCCGCCCAGCCGAAGCGCGAATAACGCGGCGTCCTGTAGCCCCACATGGCGTCGAGCGTGTTGGCGAGCCGGAACATCAGCGCGCCCGGACCGCCCGCGATCACGAACCAGAAGAGCGCGCCGAAGATCGCATCGTTACCGTTTTCCAGCGCGGATTCGACGGCGGCGCGTGAAAGCGCGGCTTCGTCGGCATTGGCGGTTTCACGCGATACGATGCGCGCCGTCAGCGTACGTGCTTGCGCAAGATCGCCGCGGCCGAGCGCGCGGGCGATCGGCACGATGTGATCGCGCAGGCTTTTCGCGCCGAGCGCGAACCACAGGAGCGCGACGTGCACGGCGCAGGCAGCGGCGAAGGGCAGCACGCTCACTAGAATCCAGCTGATCAAAACGGGCGGCACGACAGCCGCGAACCACGCGAGGATTCCTGCTGGCCGCGCCCGGAATCCCGTGTTCATCCGGGCTTCAATGCGCGTCGCCAGCCGTCCGAACGCAACCAGCGGGTGACGCGTTGCGGGTTCACCAAAAATCCTGTCGATAACCACGCCCGCTATGGCGAGCATTGCCGTGACGTAAAAGGAGAGCAGTGCCATGTCAGCCCTTGAGCATGAGTGGCAGGCCTGCCACCATCATGGTCACATGCGCGCTCGCGGCGGCGACGCGCTGGTTCAGGCGGCCGAGTTCGTCCACATAGAGGCGCGTGACGGAGCCCATCGGCACGACGCCAAGTCCTATCTCGTTGCTCACCACGATCACTTTTCCCTTGACGTGCGACAGGGCGGCGTCGAAGGCGCTGAATGCTTGAAGCGGCGGGCCGTCGGGCGTGGTTCCATCGGCGGGGAAAAGCAGGTTGGCAAGCCACAGCGTCAGGCAGTCGATCAGCACGACATGTCCCTCGCGATCCAGCTCGCGCAGCGCGCGCCCAAGATCCAGCGGCGCTTCGACCAGCGCCCAATGCGCTGGCCGGCGTTCGCGATGCAACGCCACGCGCGCCGCGAATTCGCTGTCGTTTTCGTCGATGCGCGCGGTGGCCACATAAGTGACGGGCAGACCACTTTCAGCGGCAATCCGTTCGGCAAACGCGCTCTTGCCCGAACGTGCGCCGCCGAGAATGAAGGTGAGGTCGGGTGAAGTCATCGCAATATTGTACCGGCGGGCGCTACCATAGCGGCTTCCGTTAAACCGGCAACTACCATGCAATTCGCACCGCGCGGCACGCTGATGATCCAGGGCACGACCTCCGATGCCGGCAAAAGCACGCTGGTCGCGGGCCTTTGCCGGCTGGCGCGGCGCGGCGGGATGAAGGTCGCGCCGTTCAAGCCGCAGAACATGGCGCTCAACAGCGCGGTCACCGTGGATGGCGGCGAAATCGGCCGCGCCCAGGCATTGCAGGCGATCGCGGCGGGTGTCGATGCCGAAATCGACTTCAATCCGGTGCTGCTCAAGCCAACGAGCGATCGCCGCGCGCAGGTGATCATCCACGGCCACGCGCACGCCAATCTCGACGCCCGCGCGTACCACGCGTACAAAACCATCGCCTTCGATGCCGTGCTCGCCTCGTACGCCCGCCTGCAGCAACGGTTCGACGCGATCATCGTGGAAGGCGCAGGAAGTCCGGCCGAAGTGAACCTGCGGGACCGGGACATTGCCAATATGGGTTTTGCCGAGCGCGTGGATTGCCCGGTCGTGCTGGTGGCGGATATAGACCGTGGCGGCGTGTTCGCGCATTTGCTCGGGACGCTCGCGTGTTTGTCAGAGTCCGAGCGGGCGCGCGTTCGCGGTTTCGTGATCAACCGTTTTCGCGGTGACATCAGCTTGCTGCAACCCGGTTTGGACTGGCTCGAAGCGCAGACCGGCAAGCCGGTGCTGGGCGTCGTGCCATACCTGCACGGGCTTACGCTCGACGCCGAGGATATGCTGCCGAGCCAGTTGCACACCCGCGGCGACGGCGCCGAGGTGCTGAAGGTGATCGTCCCAGCGTTGCCGCGCATCAGCAATCACACCGATTTCGATGCATTGCGCGCGCATCCCCAAGTGGATTTTTCATACGTGCGCGCCGGGACCGCGCCGCCGCCGGCCGATCTGATCGTGCTGCCGGGATCGAAAAGCGTGCAGCGCGATCTGGCGTGGCTGCGCGAAAACGGCTGGGACAGGGCGATTGAACGGCATCTTCGATACGGCGGCAAAGTCCTGGGAATTTGTGGCGGCATGCAAATGCTGGGCCGTTCGGTCGATGACCCCAACGGTTTCGAAGGTCCCGCCGGCTGCGTGAACGGCCTGGGACTGCTGGAACTCGATACCACGCTGACCGCCGACAAACTGCTCGATAACGTAAGTGGCCGGCTGACCATTGGCGGCGTGCCGTCACCGGTTCGCGGCTACGAAATCCACATGGGCCGCACGTCGGGCGCGGCGCTCGCCCGGCCGGCCGTCATGCTGGAAGGCGAGCGCCCGGACGGCGCCATCTCCGCCGATAACCAGATCGCCGCGACCTACCTTCATGGCGTCTTCGATACCCCCGAAGCCTGCGCGGCGCTGCTTGAATGGGCCGGTTTGCGCGACGCGCAGAAGCTCGACTACTCGGCACTGCGCGAGGCCTCGCTGGACCGTCTTGCCGATACCCTCGGGGAATCGCTGGACCTCGAAGCGCTCGCGGCGTTATTCGGCTGAAGGCCGCTGCGGACTCAATACAGGATCATCTGCGTGCATCGAAACAGCGTGATGGTTTTCCCCTCGCCGTTCGTCACGATCGCGTCCCAGACCTGCGTGCTGCGTCCGAGATGCACGGCTGTCGCCTTCGCGGTAATCACGCCGTCGCGCGCGGTTCCCACGTGATTGCTCTTCAATTCGATGGTCGTGAAATTCTTGGCGCCTTCGGGCAAATGCGCGAGGCAAGCATAGCCGCAGCACGTGTCCGCCAGCCCGACCACAGTCGCCGCATGCAGGAACCCGTTCGGTGCCAGCACTTCCGGACGGATGGCGAGCGTGCCGGTGAGCGCGCCGCTTTCCACCGATACCACTTCCACGCCCAGTAAATCGGGCAGCGTGCCGCGCTGGCGTTTGCGCAAGTGTTCAAGGGTGACATCGGGGCGAAGTGCTGCCATTTCGGATGATCCTTAGGCTGAAGAGGCGGGTCTTTGACAGGTGCGTGGATTGAAACAAGTAAATCCGATAGTATCAACGGCTCGAACTTTTCACTTATTACAGCGCTTACGGAGCGGCCAGGTTTTCAGACCCGTCGCACCGGCAAAACACGTGGAAATGGATCTATGACGGTGATCGTGGTGGCAAATCCCAAGGGCGGCGTGGGCAAAAGCACGCTGTCGACGAATCTGGCCGGTTATTTCGCGGCGAACGGTGAATGGGTCGCGCTCGCGGACCTGGACAAACAGCAGTCGGCGCACGGCTGGCTTGGCCTGCGCTCCGACATGCTGCCGAGGATCGAAGAGTGGACCACCAACGTGGACGCACCGACCAAGCCACCGAAGGGCCTGGAAAAAGCGGTCATCGATACCCCGGCCGGGATTCACGGCACTCGGCTCGCGCTCGCGCTGGAACTGGCGGACAAGGTGATCGTGCCGCTGCAGCCATCCATGTTCGATATCCTCGCCACGCAGGATTTTCTCGTTCGTCTGCAGAAGGAAAAGGCAATCCGCAAGGGCAGTATTGAGGTCGGCGTAGTGGGAATGCGCGTGGACGCCCGCACGAAATCGGCGGATCAACTGCATCGGTTCGTTGAAGGGCTCGACTTGCCGGTGCTCGGTTATCTGCGCGATACGCAAAACTACGTGCAAGCCGCCGCGCACGGCCTGACCATCTGGGATGTGGCGCGAAGCCGGGTAGAGAAGGATCTCGAGCAGTGGCAACCGATTATTGAGTGGGTATCGAAGAAGTAGGTTTTTAGCCTAAAAAAATGCCGGTGGCTTTTGCAGCCGACCGGCGTTTCATTGTGCGGGTTATGCCGCTGATTCAAGTCCAGTTCTGCGTTGGCACGTGATCGCGATTGCCCTTGATGCGATTTTTTTCATCGACAAAAACCAGATCCGGCTTCCAGCCTGCTTTCAGTTCGGTTTCGTCCACGAGCGCGAACGCCGCGATGATCACCAGGTCGCCCAACTGCGCGCGCCGCGCCGCCGAGCCGTTCAGCGAAATCATGCCGCTTCCGCGCTCGCCCTTGATGGCGTAGGTCGTCAGCCGCTCACCGTTGTTCACGTTCCAGATATCTATTTGCTCGTTCTCGACCAGATTCGCTGCCTCCAGCAGGTCTTCGTCGATTGCGCACGAGCCTTCGTAATGCAGTTCGCAATGCGTGACTGCCGCGCGATGAATTTTCGATTTCAACAGCGTTCGCTGCATGCGTTCCTCGTTCAGATTTCCAGGTTGTCGATAAGGCGTGTGGTGCCGAGTTTGGCCGCGGCCAGCACCACGAGCGGCGCGGCAGTGTCCGCAGGGCCGGGCGGCAGCAGATCGACACGCTTTCTCACCGCGATGTAATCCGGCTTCCAGCCCCGCTGGGCAAGCGATTCCACGGCTTCTTTCTCAATCGATGCAAAATCGCGATTGCCCGACAGCACGGCGTCGCGCACGCGGTTCAAGGCCCGCGCCAGTACCGGCGCCTCGGCGCGCTCGGCCGTTGCCAGAAAGCGATTGCGCGAACTGAGCGCAAGTCCGTCGGTGTCGCGCACGGTTTCGGCGGCGACAATTTCAGTCGGCAGCGCGAATTGATGGCACATCTGCCGCACGATCATTAGTTGCTGGTAATCCTTCTTGCCGAACACGGCCACGCGCGGCTGCACGCACGACATCAGTTTCATCACCACCGTGCACACGCCCTGAAAGAAGCCGGGCCGGAATTCGCCTTCCAGGATATCGCCCAGATTGGTCGGCGGATGCACGCGATATTGCTGCGGCTCCGGATACAAATCCGCCTCGGTCGGTGCGAACAGCACATACACGTTCTCGGCCTGAAGCTTCTCGATATCGTCTTGCAGCGTGCGCGGGTATTTGTCGAAATCCTCGTTCGGCCCGAACTGCAACCGGTTCACAAAAATGCTTGCTACAACCGGATCGCCATGCTGGCGCGCCAGGCGCATCAACGACAAATGGCCTTCGTGCAGGTTGCCCATTGTCGGAACGAAGGCGGTTCGGTTCTGGCCGCGCAATTGATCGCGCAGTTCATGGATTGAGCTGATAACTTTCATCTAGCGGGTGACTCCTTGCGGGCGGCGCAAAAAACGCGGCTCATGAGGCAAAAAAGGAAGGGTTATGGAATATTGCGCTTGATGGACGGTATTCGCGTTCACGCCGGCGAATACGCGAGTCTCACGTAGATAGGCGCGTACGGCTCGGCCTGGGTAATCTCGATCAGCGACTCACGCGACAATTCCAGCATGGCGATGAAATTCACGACCACGACTGGTACGCCGCGCGAGGGGTCGAAAAGATCGCCGAATTCCATGAAACGGGCGTTTTGCAGGCGTCGCAGGATCACGCTCATGTGTTCCCGTACCGACAATTCCTCACGCGAGATCTTGTGATGCTCGACCAGCCGCGCGCGCTTGATGACGTCGGCCCAGGCGGCGCGCAGGTCGTTGACATCGACATCCGGGAAACGTTGCGCCGAACTTTGCTCGACGTAGACTTCCGCCCGCAGAAAGTCGCGGCCAAGTTGCGGAATGCGATCCAGACGCTGCGCCGCGAGCTTCATTTGCTCGTATTCCAGCAGTCGCCGCACGAGTTCTGCGCGAGGATCTTCAGCTTCCTCGCCGGTATCCGCCTTTTTCACCGGCAGCAGCATGCGCGACTTGATCTCGATCAGCATGGCGGCCATCAGCAGATATTCCGCCGCGAGTTCCAGATTCGATTCGCGAATCTGGTCGACGTAGCCAAGATACTGGCGCGTCACGTCCGCCATCGGAATGTCCAGAACGTTGAAATTCTGCTTGCGGATCAGGTACAGCAACAGGTCGAGCGGACCTTCGAACGCCTCGAGAAAGATTTCGAGCGCGTCCGGCGGGATATACAGGTCAGTTGGCAGCTTCCAGAGCGGTTCGCCATACAGATGCGCGAACGCCACGCCGTCAATGGTATTCGGCGTGGAGTCGGTTGCCGGCGTGGCGAGCGCGGCGGCGCGATCGCCCGCGCGGTCCACAGATTGGTCGTCGGCGCGATGAGCCTTCGCCGGCTGTCCCGGATGATCCGCAGCGTGCTGCGCGTCGCGCGCGGAACTCACGTTCAGAAGTTCTGGTAATAGACGTAGGACGTTTGCTCGACACGCGATGTCTTGAGTTTCGAGCGTTCGTCGAGGTCGATAGGCTGCTTGTCCCACAGGAGCGCGCGGCCCTTGCGCTGTTCGTCTTCCAGCGAAGGTTTTTGCTCTTTCAGCTTGTTGATGAACTGGGTGATGTCCGACTGGTACATGATTCGACTTCCGTTGGCTCAGAGCGATTCAGAAACGGGCGCAGCGGCATTTCGGGTGAAACTCGGAGAAACGCCGCCGGGAACAAATGCAATTTTACCGCAAGCGTCAGGGCGCGGAGCGGTAAACCCGCGGGAAGAACGGACGTTGGCCATCCGGCCTATAAAAGCGGCTCGATCGCTGGCAAGCCACCAAGTCCGTGGAAACCCTGTCATTAATTGCAAAATCGCGGAACAAGCGCGGTAATGAGCCGTCCAAGCCGCACTTCTGCATTTTGCGGAGCGCGTCCGGGAGCCCGCTGCGCCTGTTTTTGCGCCGCCGCGACGCAAGAATTCCGAGCACTCTCCGCATCGGTTGAATAAGCGCTTTCGGGACAGCCGGCGCCGCCGATGTGGTGAAATAGCGCCTGCTGAACCCACCGCCGTTTCGGGCGGAAGCAATCCCGCGTTGCCTAATACATTGTCTTATTCCACCCGGAGGTCACGTTTGGCGGGGCGCCTGTTTGATCTGCTGCGCTTCAGGCGCGGACCAGCCGAGCATCGGCGGCGGCGCTTGCTGCCGGTTGCATCGTCGAACGCGCCTTTGCGTGCGTCGTCATTCGTGCGTCGCGTTGTCTGGTCGCTCCACGCGCTGGCGCTTTGCGCCTTTGCGGTGCCCGCGCACGCCAAGTACGACGTGGATATCGATGCACCCCGCAGCGTGCGGTCACTGCTGAAAGACCATCTGGATTTGTCGCGATTCAAGAAACGCGACGACATCAGCGACGAACAATTCGATTTCCTTGTGACGGCCACCCCGCAGGAAGTGCGCGATCTCGTTGCCACTGACGGATACTTCACGCCCGTCGTGCGTACCGACGTCAAACGCGACGGCGACAAGCGCTCCGTGACCATTTCTGTCGATCCGGGTCCGCAGACCAAGGTGGCTTCCGTTTCGCTCACCTTCAAGGGGGCGATCACGGAAGAGGATCGTGCGCAGGAAAACACCGCGCGCTTCGCGTTTTCCATCCACGAGGGCGATCCTTTCTCGCAAGGCGCATGGGACGACGCGAAAAACGCGTCGCTGAAAGCGCTCCAGTCGCGGCGCTATCTGGGCGCGAAAATTTCGGAATCGAAGGCGCGGGTGAATCCGCGCACGCATATTGTGGATTTGTCGGTGACGTTCGACAGCGGCCCGACCTTCACCTTCGGCAAGCTCGACGTGTCGGGTGTGCGGCGTTATCCCGAGCAGATCATCCACAACGTCAACCCTATCCACGAAGGCGATATCTACGATATCGCCCGCGTGAACGAATTGCAGCGGCAGTTGCAGAACACGCCGTATTACGCGTCGGTCGCCATAGACGCCGACAACGACGTGACCAAGCCCGTCGAAACGCCGATGCACCTGAAGGTCAGCGAATATCCGTACAACAGCGTGCGCTACGGCGTGGGCTATGCAACGGATACCGGGCCGCACATTCAGGGCGCCTATAGCTATCTGGACACGTTCGGGAAGGCTTATCCGTTCACGGTGTCGGGGCGTATCGACCAGACGCAGCAGTATGGACAGGTCCAGCTCGCCATGCCGCCGGGCAACCGGGCGTGGGTGAACAGCGTGCTCGCGTCGTACACCAACACCAATGTGTCCGATACACGCATCTACAGCGCCCGCGCGGGCGTGCAGCGTTCGCGCTCTCTGCAGAACATCGACACCACGTATGCGCTGCTTTTCTATGACGATCGGCTAACGCAGAACGTTGGACCACCTACGACGAGCCGCGCGCTGGTACCTTCGTGGCAATGGGTGCGCCGCAACGTGGACGATCCGCTGTTTCCGCGCTCGGGCAACCTGATTCGCGCCGAAGCCGATTTCGCGATCAAGGGCATTCTCACCGACCAGACGTTCGGCCGTGTCTACACGAACCTGCTCCAATACTTGCCGCTTGGCAAGCGCGACCTGTTCGTGTTCCGGGCGGAGTTCGGCGGCGTGTTCACCGCGGGCGGGTCGAGCGGAATTCCGGCGTCGCTGCTGTTTCGCGCGGGCGGCGCGAATTCGGTACGGGGTTATGGCTATCAAAGTATTGGTCACGATGTTGGCGGCTCGGTGTTGCCGACCAAATATCTGATGACGGGCAGCACTGAATATCAGCACTGGTTTTCGCACGACTGGGGCGGCGCGGCCTTCTTCGACATAGGCGCCGCCGCCGACACCTGGAGCGAGCGGGTCTTCGAACCCGGCGCGGGCGTCGGCGTGCGCTGGCGCAGTCCGGTTGGACCCGTGAACGTGGACGTTGCATATGGCTTCAAGAACCGGGACATCCGTCCGTACCTGACGCTTGGAATTGCCTTTTGATGAGCTTGCATAACGTGTTTTTTCGCGCATGACGGAACGCAACGGCCAAACGCCTGCTGAGAAAGCGGACCCTTCGGAGGGCCGGGGCAATGGCGCGTCTGCTGACACCGTTCCGGCACCCAAGAAGCCGCGCGGCGGCTGGCGGCGTCTGGCCAAGTGGCTGGGCGGCATTGTCCTGGTCATCGTTCTATGCTTCGCCCTTGGCCTTGCAATGATCTTGTACGGCTTGAATAGCGAACGCGGCACGCGTTACGTGTGGCAGGCGGCTACGTCGCTGCTGGGCGGCCGGTTGAGCGGCACGCTCGATGGCGGCGCGATCTCGACCGGCCTGCGTTTGCGCAATGTGCACTGGAAAAGTCTCGACGGCACGGGTACGGATATCGCGGTGGACAGCGTCTCCGGCCGATGGGAACTGACGCGCGCGCCGTTGCGGTTCACCATCGATTATTTGCATGTGGGAACGGTCGACGCCCGGATTGCGCCATCGCAGAAAAGCAGCGGCCCGGTCCAGTTGCCGACGGATTTGCGCTTGCCAATCCAGCTTGTTATCAGCGACGTCACGCTCGACAAGCTGCGCCTGCACGAAGGCGCGACGACCACGGAGCTTTCCCGCCTCGCGCTCTCGGGTCATAGCGACGGACGCCATCATGCAGCCACTGTCCAGCGCCTCGATACACCTTTCGGTGCTGTCACGGCGGCGTTGAAACTCGATGGCGGCGCGCGGCCGTTTCCGCTGACGGGCGACCTTGGATATTCCGGCAAGGTGAGCGACGAAACCGTGCAGGTCGCCGCGCGCCTCGCGGGGTCGCTTGAAAACCTGACGGCGGATATCGATGCAAGCGGCATGAAGCTGAAGGGCAGTGCGCACGTGGAGGCCGAGCCGTTTGGCGAGGTGCCGCTCAAGCGCGCGCTCGTGAGCGTAGATCACGTGAATCCGCAGGCGTTCAGCGCGAGCGCGCCGTTCGCGGACCTCGCGCTGCGAGCCGAATTGAAGCCCGATCCGGCAACGCCCAACGCGCTTGTGGTGACCGGGCCCGTTTCCATTGTGAATGCGAAACCGGGCACGGTGGACAAGCAGTTGATTCCGCTGATCGACGCGCGGGCGAACGTGAAACTCGATGCATCCGAGCAGACCATCTCGGGCTTGAATGTGCGTCTCTTGAAGGAGGCGACGCTCACAGGCGGCGGAGCCTTGAAAGATGGCAAGGGCGAGTTTGACCTGAAAGTGGCGAAACTCGATTTGAGCCAGATCGAATCGACGATCCGGCCGACGCAGTTTGGTGGCCCGATCGGCATCAAGCTTGCCGGCGACACGCAGACCATCACCCTCGATCTCAACGACGCCAAAGCCGCGTTGCGCGCGCAAGGCAAGATCACGCTGGACGCAAAGCAGACCGCCTTCGATAACGTGAAGTTGACTGCGGGGACGGGGCGTATTGAATTAAGCGGCGCGCTCAAGAAAGACGTGCATTCGACCTACGATGTGAAAGCGAAGATTGTTGATTTCAATCCGCTGCTGTTGTCCGAGCAACTGATCGCAACGCCGCCGCCCGCGATGGGTGCCAAAAAGCCTGCTGCAAAACCGCGCACCATCGAAGCACGCGTGAATGGAACGCTCTCGGCCACCGGCGTTCTCGCGCCAGTGCTCACTACGAAAGCGCAATTCAAGCTGGGCGAAAGCGTTTACGACAACCTGCCGCTCACCGGCGCGGGCACCATTCAGGTCGTGGGCATGCGCATCCTGCCCAGTAACGCGACGCTTTCCATCGCGGGAAACAATGTCGATCTGAACGGCAGTTTCGGTACGCCGAGCGATCGATTGCGTTTTCGCATCGACGCCCCGCAGCTCGAACGTTTGGGTTTTGGCCTCGCGGGTCTCGTCAAGGCGGACGGCGATCTGACCGGTTCGTTCGCGCATCCGAATGTGGCCGCGAACTATCAGGCGGACAGCGTGGTGTTCGGCGCCAATCGCGTGGGACATGCGGAAGGGCGGGCCGAAGCGCGCGATGGCGCGAACGGAGCGCTGGTTTTCACGTTGCAGGCGCGCGATGTCAGCACTGACGGCGTCGATCTTTCGAGTCTCGATGCGAATTTGAACGGCACGCGCGCCAATCACACGCTTAACGCGACCGCCGTTGGAAAGTTGCGGGGCAACGCGGTCAATCTGACGCTCGCTGCCAACGGCCGCCTGACTGACGCCCGCGACGGCGCGCATTGGGACGGCACGGTCACGCGGTTGTCGAATAAAGGCACGCCGAATCTGAATCTCGAAGCACCGCTTACCGTGAGCTACGCCCCGAATCACATTGCGCTCGGCGCGACGCGGTTGTCGGCGGAAGGTGCCGCGCTCGACCTGAAGTCGTTCGCGTTCGACAACGGCAGGATCAGTTCAGCGGGATCGCTCACCAACCTTTCCGTGCTCCGGATGCTCGAAATCCGCGAGGAACTGATGGGCGGTCCGCCGCCCATCAAGACCGATCTCGTATTCGACGGCGACTGGAACTTCGCGCTTGGCGCCACCGCGACGGGCTACGTGCAAGTGAAGCGGCGCGGCGGCGACGTGTCCATCGACGCCGCCCGTGGCGTCGCTGCGCTCGGCATCACGGACATTGCAGCCCGCGCCGATTTCACCGGCGGCAACCGGCTTAACGCTACGCTGCATGCACAGGCGTCGCGTATCGGCGTGATCGACGCCAATGTCCACACCACGCTGGTTTCGCGCGACGGTGTCTTGACCGTGTCCGACGAAGCGCCGCTGAACGGCAGCATTGACGCCAGCGTGCCGACGCTGCGCACAACGGGTGGGCTGATCGGCCCGACCTATTTGCTCGATGGCCGGCTTGGCCTGAAGCTGACCATTGCGGGAATCGTGGCCAAGCCGACTGTGTCCGGCATGCTGACGGGCGACGCGCTTTCAGTGACGGTGATCGACCAGGGCGTGCAGTTGAAGGACGGCGTCATTCGTATTGCGTTGTCGGAAAATCTCGTCGATTTGCAGCAGGTCGAGTTCCACGGCGCGAGCGGCACGTTGCGCGCGACCGGCAAGGTGCGGCTCGACCAGGATCAGCCGGATCTGACGGCGAGCATTATCGCGGACAAGCTTGAGTTGTTTGCGTCGCCGGACCGGCAACTGCAATTGTCGGGCAGCGCGTCGGTGGCAAATGCTGGTTTGAAGGGCGGCATCAATATCGATGGCAAGTTCACCGTCGATCACGCGCTTTTCGACTTGCCGGAGCAATCCGCGCCGTCGCTGGGCGATGACGTCGTGATCGTGCGTCCCGACGGGACTGTGAAGGGCGAGGATCAGCACGTCGTCGCAACTGGCGAGAAACCCGTGGGGGCGTTTGTGCCGCGCGCGAATATCGATATCGACCTCGGGCAGAAGTTCCGTTTCCGTGGCGCGGGCGCCGACCTGGGTCTCGCCGGCACCATCACCGCCATGAGCGCGCCGAACATGCCGCTGCGCGCGGTCGGCAATGTGCGGGTCACGCCGGGTTCAACGTACACGGCGTTCGGGCGGAAACTTGGCATCGAGAACGGATTTTTCACGTTCAACGGCCCGGTCACGAATCCGGGCATCAACATCCTCGCAATGCGGCGCAACCAGGAAATCGAAGCGGGCGTGCAAGTCACGGGAACGGTGCAGGCGCCCAACGCCAAGCTGATTTCCGAGCCGAACGTGCCGGACAACGAAAAGCTCTCGTGGCTGCTGTTCGGGCATGGCACGGACCAGGGCAACAACGTGGGCCAGCAAAGCGCGATGACCAACGCACTGGCATTGCTTGGAAGCGCAAGCGGCAAGCGCATCGCGCAGACCTTCGGGCTCGATGAGTTTTCCATCGGCACGAGTGAGGTCGGGCTGACCGATCCGCAAGTTGTGATGCTCTCGAAGGCAATCAATGAACGGCTCGTGCTCGGTTACGAGCAGGGGCTGCAATCCGCAAGCAACGCCATCAAGATGACGCTGAGCCTTTCCCGTTTCTGGTCCGTTTCCGCGTATGGCGGCACGTTCCAGGGGCTCGACCTGCTTTACACGCGGCGCTTTGATTCGTGGGCGCGAAGAAACCGGCCGTCAGAAAAGTAGGGATGAAAAAAGAGCCGTTCAACGTCAGTTGAACGGCTCTTGTCTTTGCTTGGTTTTTGCTTTTACTTCACGCGCATTCCCGGTTTTGCGCCGCTGTGCGGCTCAAGGATATACAGGCCGGGTTCCGCTTTTTCGTCGTCGGACGATGCAGCCAGCACCATGCCTTCCGACAGGCCGAACTTCATCTTGCGCGGCGCCAGGTTCGCGACCATCACCGTGAACTTGCCGATCAGATCGCTCGGCTGATATGCCGACTTGATGCCGGAAAACACATTGCGCGTTTTCTCTTCGCCAACGTCCAGCGTCAGTTGCAGCAGTTTGTCCGATCCTTCCACGGCCGTGCAATCCACAATCTTCGCAATACGCAGATCGACTTTTGCGAAATCATCGATGGAAATCGTGCCTTCTGCTTCCGGCGCTTTTTCCTTTACGGCTTTCTTCGACGCCGATACCGATGCCGGTGCAGCAGCCGAAGCCGCAGCCTGACCCGGCGCGACCGATTCACGATTCGCTGCGATCAACGCCTCGATCTGTTTCGGATCCACGCGAGTCATCAGGTGCTTATACGCGTTGATCGGCTGCGAAGCGCTGAGCGGCGTGGCTGCATGGGCCCAAACGAGCGGCTTGATGCCAAGAAACGCTTCCACCGATTCCGCCAGCAACGGCAACACCGGCTTCAACGCAAGCGACAGCAGCCTGAATGCCTCCAGGCTGACGCTGCAGGTTTCGTGCAGCGCGGCCGCGTTCGCCGGGTCCTTCGCCTGATCCCAAGGCTTCGAGGTATCGACATAACCGTTGACCGTATCGGCGAGATCCATGGTGGTGCGCAGCGCACGGCCGTATTCGCGCGCTTCGTACAACGCCGCGATCTGCGGAACAGCCGCCCGCAATTGCAGCAGCATTGGGTGATTCATCGCGCTGTCCTGCACGCGGCCATCGAAACGCTTGATCAGGAAACCCGCCGCCCGGCTCGCAATATTGATGTATTTGCCGACCAGATCGCTATTGACGCGCGCCTGAAAATCCTCGAGATTCAGGTCGATGTCTTCCATGGTGTGGTTCAGCTTCGCCGCGTAGTAATAGCGCAGCCACTCGGGATTGATGCCTGTATCGATTACGCTTTTCGCCGTGATGAACGTGCCGCGCGACTTCGACATCTTGGCGCCGTCGACGGTGAGAAAACCGTGAGCGAACACGTTCGTTGGCGTTCTATGGCCGGAAAACTGCAGCATGGCCGGCCAGAACAGCGTGTGGAAATACAGGATGTCCTTGCCGATGAAGTGATATTGCTCCGTTTTCGATCCCGGCCGGATCCACTCTTCGAAATCGAGGCCGCGCGCATCCGCCAGGTTCTTGAAGCTGGCGTAATAGCCAACGGGCGCGTCTACCCAGACATAGAAATATTTGCCGGGCGCGCCCGGGATTTCAAAGCCGAAATAGGGCGAATCGCGCGAGATGTCCCAGTCGGCGAGCTTCGCTTCGCCTTTGTCGCCAAGCCATTCACGCATCTTGTTCGTGGCTTCCGGCTGCGCGAGGCCGCTGACCCAGCCGCGCAGAAAATCTTCGCAGCGCGGGTCGGAGAGACGGAAAAAGTAGTGCGTCGACGTCTTGCGGACCGGCGTTGCACCCGACACCACCGAATACGGGTTGATCAGGTCGAGCGGCTGGTAAGTCGAGCCGCAGACTTCGCAGTTGTCGCCATATTGGTCCTTCGCGCCACATTTCGGGCATTCGCCCTTGATGAAGCGGTCCGGCAGGAACATTTCCTTGACCGGGTCGTAGGCTTGCTCGATCTCGCGCGCATCGATCAGACCGGCTTCCTGCAGCGACTTATAGATGGATTCGCACAGGACGCGGTTTTCTTCGGCGTCGGTTGAGTAATAGTTGTCGAACGAGATGCCGAAACTGTCGAAATCGCGCTTGTGTTCCTTGCCTACGCGTTCGATCAGCTCTTTCGGCGTAATGCCTTCCTGCTCGGCGCGCAGCATGATCGGCGTGCCGTGGGTATCGTCTGCACCGACGTAATAGACCTCGTGACCGTGCATTCGCAGCGTCCGGACCCAGATATCCGTCTGGATATATTCGACCATGTGGCCGATATGAATCTGACCGTTCGCGTACGGAAGCGCGGACGTGACCAGGATTCGGCGATGAGCGGGGGCGGAGGCGGGAATCGGTGCTGACGATGACATAAGGCGCTGGCCTGCGGTTGAAGATTCAGTGAATGCGTGAAAAAGCGAATCACGATTCTAGCAGGAGGCAGGCGACACGCTGGGACAGGGGACGCGGCTCGCGCAGGGGCGAAACCCGGCGTTCTCAAATTCCGGACGAAAAAAAACCGGGGCAATATAGCGGCCCCGGAGCAACAACGACAAGAGGAGAATGGCACGTGGCGGCACAACACACTGCCAGCCACCTACCGTTAATACAGACACACGCCGCGCGGCCAAAGTTTCAAATATTTTCTGATTCCCGCGATATTTTCGGGAATCGATCAAAACACCAGCGATGCGGCGAAACTGTCAATCTCCCTTGTAAATCAATCCACTTACTGCACCTGTCCAGGCTGAGCCGTGGCGCGCAGATAAATTTCAACGCGACGGTTCTGTGCACGGCCGGCTTCCGTGGAATTGTCGGCGATAGGCTGGGTCTGGCCCATGCCTTGCGCCGCCAGACGCTGCGCCGCTACGCCATGACCGGCGAGGTACGACGCCACGCTTTGCGCGCGATTTTGCGACAACGTCTGGTTGTAGGCCGGCTGGCCGGTGCTATCCGTATGGCCAACCACCTGGGCCACCAGTTCCGGGTGCTGCACCAGCGTCTGCGTGACCTGATCGAGCACCGGCGCGAAGGTCGGCTTGATTGCGTAGCTGTTGGTATCGAAGGAAATTGCGTTCGGAATGTTCACCTTCAGCGAACCATCCTGCTGCTCGGTCACTTGCGTGCCCGTGCCTTGCGTGGCGCCCGTCAGCTTGCCCTTGATGGCCTGCCAGTTGTAACCGGTAATGCCGCCCGCCGCCGCACCTACGCCCGCGCCGATTGCCGCGCCCTTGCCGCCGCCGAAGATCGCGCCAAGGCCCGCGCCGGTCGCGGCGCCAATACCCGTGCCGACTGCGGCATTGTTGCCCTGCTGGGTGGCGCAACCGGCGACCAGCGCGCCGGCTACTGCGATTACGGACAAGCGCGTCATCATTTTCGAGTTCATTGTCATTTCTCCAGGATTCAATCAAGGCAGCCGCCCGGTGAACGCAGGAGTTCCCCGTGGGGTCTTCCGGCGAGCCGTTGCGCCTGCCACTACAATACGGTCAAGGATTCAAGCGATTAAAACGATGCGTCCCCAGACCATGGCAGCGTGGGATAGTGCAGTGCACGCGTCCGTCACGCAATGTCGTGCAACAATTCCTTTCAAATTTCATACCGCGTGCGCGAAAGTGTTCGATCCCTTTTCGCAACAAGCGTTCCCACGGAGTCTCGATGAGTCTTGATCGCGCCCAGATCGACACCGCCCTCGGCGGTCTGATCGATCCCAATACCAGCCGCTCTTTTGCGGACACTAAAAGCATTCGCAACGTGACCATAGACGGCGCCAATGTCGGCGTCAATCTCGTGCTGGGCTATCCGGCGAAAAGTCAGTTCGAGGCTATACGCACGCTCGTGTCCGACACAATCACCAAGGTGCCCGGCGTGGCCGGCGTACGCGTGGATGTATCGTCGCAAGTGGTGGCGCACGCCGTCCAGCGCGGCGTGAAATTGTTGCCGAACGTCAAGAACATCATTGCGGTGGCGTCGGGCAAGGGCGGTGTCGGCAAAAGCACGACCGCAGTGAACCTGGCGCTTGCGCTGGCTTCGGAAGGCGCGTCGGTCGGCATGCTGGACGCCGATATCTACGGCCCCTCGCTGCCCATGATGCTCGGCATCAGCGGCCGGCCGGAGTCTCCCGATAATCAATCGATGAACCCGCTGGTCGGCCACGGCATCCAGGCGAATTCCATCGGCTTTCTGATCGAGCAGGACAATCCGATGGTCTGGCGCGGCCCGATGGTCACGTCCGCGCTCGAACAATTGCTGCGCCAGACCAACTGGAAGGATCTGGATTACCTGGTCGTGGACATGCCGCCGGGCACGGGCGACATCCAGCTCACGCTGTCGCAGAAAGTGCCGGTGACGGGCGCGGTAATCGTCACCACGCCGCAGGATATCGCGCTGCTCGACGCCAAAAAGGGCTTGAAGATGTTCGAGAAGGTCGGCATTCCAATCTTGGGCATTGTCGAGAACATGAGCACGCATATCTGCTCCAATTGCGGCCACGAAGAACATATCTTTGGCGCGGGCGGCGGCGAGCGCATGTCGAAGGAATATGGCGTGCCGGTGCTTGGCAGCCTGCCGCTGGATATCGCCATCCGCGAGAAAACCGATGCCGGCCAGCCGACCGTGGTGTCGCAGCCGGACAGCAAGATCGCCGATGCGTACCGGTCGATCGCGCGCAAGGTTGCGATCGCGATTGCGGAACGCCAGCGCGACATGACCTCGATGTTCCCGAGCATCGTGGTGCAGAACACCTGAACGGCGGCGGGCGCGAACGATATGACTCGTGCCTGTCGCTCAAGGATGTGCCTTAAGGATGTGCCTCATGCGTGTCGCGGTATCATGTGGCCTTCCATTGGCGCGGTCAGGTGAGCACACGGGGTGGTCGCGGGTCGCCATGAGGATTGCATGAAACGAAGATTCGACGGGTCTGGATCGGGCAGCCAGCCTGCCACGGCAAGCCCGATCCTGAACACCGTGTCGCGCTGGCGAACGCGCGCGGTATTGGGCGTAGCCGCGGGTCTGGCAATGACCGCCGGCACATTGCTGCTCGGCGGCTGTGGCATTTTGTTCCAGACCCACGAGAAACGCGCCGATGCCACATTGCAACCCACCGCGGGCAGCAACGTGGCCGGGTCGGTGACGTTCATCGAACGCTCGGATGGCGTACAGGTTTCCTATAACCTGTCCGGCATGCCGCCTGACAGCGAGCACGCGCTGCAGATTCACGAGCGCGGGGATTGCATCGTCTCGAATTCATCCGATGGCGGCCCGGTCTTCGCACCCGCAGCGGACCGCAGCCGGTCGGGCTCGAAAGTGGAGGGCGACCTCGCCACCATTCGCGCCGATGCGAACGGCTCGGCCACCGGATTCATCGTGGCGCCCGATGTTTCGCTCGACGGCGTGCGCTCGGTGCTCGCGCGCGCCGTTCTGCTTCATCGCGATACCTCCGACTCGTACTCGCTCACGCCACGCGGCGCAGGACCCGCACTCGCGTGCGGCGTGATTCGTCAATGAAATCAGGCCACTAAAGCAATCAGCCTGGCTTCTTGGCCAGGTCCCGCCGTGTGGCTCATCACATCAAGTAAAATACGCGCTTCTCGGCGGCTCCCCCCGGCTTTGACGTGCTTCTGCACGCAATCCCGGCTTCCGGCCACGCCCTGTTTCAAGCACAGCGGCTTCTCCAAAGCTGCTTCTTTCGTTGGGTAGCGTTCCCTATGAGCATCAAGTCCGACAAGTGGATCCGGCGCATGGCCGAAGAGCACAAGATGATCGAGCCGTTCGTGCGCGATCAGGTGCGCGTGTCCGAAGACGGCAGGAAGATCGTGAGTTACGGCACGTCGAGCTATGGCTACGACATCCGCGTGGCGGACGAATTCAAGATATTCACGAACATCAATTCCACGATCGTCGACCCGAAGAATTTCGACGAGAAATCGTTTGTCGACTTCAAGGGCGACGTTTGCATCATTCCGCCGAATTCCTTCGCGCTGGCGCGCACGGTCGAGTATTTCCGGATTCCGCGCTCGTGCCTGACAGTGTGTCTCGGGAAATCCACCTACGCGCGCTGCGGGATCATTGTGAACGTGACGCCGTTCGAGCCGGAATGGGAAGGCTACGTGACGCTCGAATTCTCAAATACGACACCTTTACCTGCCAAAATCTACGCGAACGAAGGCGTGGCGCAGGTTCTCTTCTTTGAAAGCGACGAAATCTGCGAGACTTCCTACGCTGATCGTGGGGGCAAGTATCAAGGGCAAAGCGGCGTAACGCTGCCGAAAACCTGACGTTGCTGCTGCAGATAGTGCAGTTTGGAACGTCATTGCAACGCTTTTTGAAAGACCGCTGGACTCGAGCATGCACAACTCGGTCAGCGGTCGTTCCATTTGGAGATTCGCCTCATGAAGTTCCGTTTTCCCGTCGTCATCATCGACGAAGATTTTCGCTCCGAGAACATCTCGGGTTCCGGTATCCGCGCGCTCGCCGAGGCGATCGAGCGCGAAGGCGTCGAGGTGCTCGGGCTGACGAGTTACGGCGACCTGACTTCGTTTGCGCAGCAATCGAGCCGCGCGTCGTGTTTCATTTTGTCGATCGATGACGACGAATTGCTGCCGTATGCCGACAGCAACGTGGTGCTGGCCGAGGGCGATGCGCCAGAACTGGCGTCCGCCATCGTTGCGCTGCGCGCGTTCGTGCAGGCGGTGCGCCGGCGCAATGCCGACATTCCGATTTTCCTGTACGGCGAAACGCGCACGTCGCGGCACTTGCCCAACGACATCCTGCGCGAACTGCACGGTTTCATCCACATGTTCGAGGACACGCCGGAGTTCGTCGCGCGCCACATCATTCGCGAAGCGAAGGTGTATCTCGATGCGCTTGCGCCGCCGTTCTTCAAGGAACTCGTGCAATACGCCGAAGAGGGTTCGTACTCGTGGCATTGCCCCGGGCACTCGGGCGGCGTGGCATTCCTGAAAAATCCGCTGGGCCAGATGTTCCATCAGTTTTTCGGCGAGAACATGTTGCGGGCGGACGTCTGCAATGCCGTCGACGAACTCGGCCAACTGCTCGATCACACCGGACCGGTGGCGGCGTCGGAGCGCAACGCGGCGCGCATTTTCAGCGCGGACCATTTGTTCTTCGTGACCAACGGCACGTCGACATCGAACAAGATTGTCTGGCACGCAACCGTCGCGCCGGGCGACATCGTGCTGGTCGATCGTAATTGCCACAAGTCGATCCTGCACGCCATCACCATGACGGGCGCGATTCCGGTGTTTTTGACGCCAACGCGCAATCACTTCGGCCTGATCGGGCCTATTCCGCGCGACGAATTCAAGCCGGAAAACATCCGCAAGAAGATCGAGGCCAATCCGTTCGCACGCGAAGCGCTCGCGAAGAACCCGAACGTGAAGCCGCGCATCCTGACGATCACGCAAAGCACGTACGATGGCATTGTCTACAACGTCGAGATGATCAAGGACCTGCTCGGCGACATGCTGGACACGCTTCACTTTGACGAAGCATGGCTGCCGCACGCCGAGTTCCACGAGTTCTATCAGGACATGCACGCCATTGGCGCGGGGCGTCCGCGTACGGGCGCGCTGGTGTTCGCCACGCATTCCACGCACAAGCTGCTCGCGGGCATTTCGCAGGCATCGCAGATCGTGGTTCAGGATTCGGAAAACAGCACGTTCGACAAACACCGCTTCAACGAAGCATATTTGATGCATACGTCGACCAGCCCGCAATACGCGATCATCGCGTCGTGCGACGTGGCTGCGGCCATGATGGAGCCGCCGGGCGGCACGGCGCTGGTGGAAGAGTCGATTGCGGAAGCGCTCGATTTCCGCCGCGCCATGCGCAAGGTCGACGACGAATACGGCGACGACTGGTTCTTCAAGGTGTGGGGACCGGAAGCGTTGGCCGAGGAGGGGATTGGCGACCGCGAAGAATGGGTGTTGAAGCCGAACGACCACTGGCATGGTTTCGGCGCGCTCGCGGAAGGCTTCAACATGCTCGACCCGATCAAGGCGACCATCATCACGCCGGGGCTCGATGTTGACGGCGAGTTCGGCGAGACGGGCATTCCGGCTGCCATCGTGACGAAGTATCTGGCGGAGCACGGGATCATTGTGGAGAAGACCGGGCTGTATTCGTTCTTCATCATGTTCACCATCGGCATTACGAAGGGCCGCTGGAACTCCATGGTCACCGAACTGCAGCAGTTCAAGGACGACTACGATAACAACCAGCCGCTGTGGCGCGTGCTGCCCGATTTCATTGCACAGCATCCGTCGTATGAGCGCATGGGATTGCGCGATTTATGCGAGCAGATTCACAGTGTTTATCGAGCGAATGACATTGCGCGGCTGACGACCGAAATGTATCTCTCCAGCATGGAACCGGCCATGAAGCCGTCCGAAGCGTATGCGAAGCTGGTGCATCGCGAGATCGACCGGGTGCCTATCGACGAACTCGAAGGCCGCGTGACGACAATCCTGCTGACGCCGTACCCGCCGGGCATTCCGTTGCTGATTCCGGGCGAGCGGTTCAACAAGACCATCGTGGATTATTTGCGCTTTGCGCGCGAATTCAACGAACGCTTCCCGGGTTTCCATACGGATATCCACGGGCTGGTCGGTGAGATGATCAACGGGCGGATCGAGTATTTCGTCGATTGCGTGGCGCTCGAGCGTTAAGCCGGAAGCTAAATGGCAATGAAGGAGGCCCGCATAAGCTCAAGCGGGCCTTTTTCATTTAAGTCACGATAAACCTGCGTTCCGTCACCCCGGGTTCGGGCAAGCCTTTCGGCGGCCGCTTGAAGTCGGGATCGGCGGTCATGTCGTGGAGCATGTTTTCAAGCGCATCGCAGAGCGCATTCAACGCAAGGTCGTTTTCTTCCAGGCCGAACGGATCTTCGATCTGCGCCGCGATGGCTTCCAGCGACATGAATGCATATGCGACGAGCAATGCGAAAAGAGGCGTCAGCACGCCCGCGCCATCGACAAGACCGAACGGCAGCAGCACGCAGAACAGGTAGACCGTCCGGTGGATCATCACTGAGTATGAGAAGGGCAAAGGAGTGGAAGCCAGACGTTCGCAGCCGCCGATCACACCCGAAAGCTCATTGAGATTCTGCTCGAATGCGAGCATGCCGTATCCGTCGAGCGCGCCTTCCTGGGCACGTACACCGGCCCATTCGCCGAGCCAGCGCAGGATGGTTGTCGATCGATTCTGCGCTTTGACCGTGCGCTGATATAACGCAGGCGTCAGGCGCGTGGCGAGATCGGGAAGCGCGTCGGTGCGGCGCATTTCGTGGCGCAGCGCATGACCAAGCGCGCCGATTGCCGCGATAAATTCATGTGTGTCCTCGGCCTTGACGCCGCGTGTCAGGGTCAGTGCCTGACGCGCGAGCGAACGGCCGTGAATGGACAATCCGCCCCAGAGTTTGCGGCCTTCCCACCAGCGCTCATAGCTCGCGCCATTGCGAAATCCGAGGAATACCGCGAGCGCGATGCCAACCAAGGCGAACGGCGGCGTGCCGAGTCCCACCGGATAATTGCGCACGTGATCGTGCATCACGATTGCCGCGACGGACAGCACGAAAATCAGCGCGAGCCGGGGCAGGAGTTGCGGAAGCACGGAGCCGCGCCAGACGAACAGCATGCGGAACCAGTGGAGTTTGGGGCGGATGATCATGGGAACCGGATTTGACTGAGTTGACCGCATTCCATTGCTGGGATCCGGCGAGGCTGTAGCCTTATTGACTACGAATGTAGCCAATACGGCTACGTTGTGGGCTGGCCGGACCGTGACATCAACCTCACCCCAACGCAGCCCGCGCCGCCTTCGCCGCTGCCCGAACCTGTTCAGGCGCTGTCCCGCCAGCGTGGTTCCGGCTCGCAACCGACCCTTCCAGCGTCAAGTACTCGAATACATCCTCGCCAATCAAATGCGCAACATTCGGCAATTCCGAGCGCATTTCCTCGAGAGTCAGATCCGCCAGATCGCAGCCACGATCCACGCAAATGCGCACGGCGAGCGCCACGGCTTCGTGCGCATCGCGAAAGGGCAAGCCGCGTTTCACCAGATAATCGGCCAGATCCGTTGCCGTCGAAAAACCTTGCAACGCCGCCGCGCGCATGGCGTCCGGCTTGACCGTGATGCCCGCTGCCATTTCAGCGAAAATGCGCAGGGTGTCCGAGACGGTATCGACAGTATCGAACAGCGGTTCCTTGTCTTCCTGATTGTCCTTGTTGTACGCGAGCGGCTGACCCTTCATGAGCGTCAGCAACGAAACCAGATTGCCATTGACGCGTCCCGTCTTGCCACGCGCAAGTTCGGGCACGTCGGGGTTTTTCTTTTGCGGCATGATCGACGAGCCGGTGCAAAAACGATCAGCCAGATCGATGAAACCCACCCGCGGACTCATCCACAGCACGAGTTCTTCGGAGAAGCGCGAGACGTGCGTCATGATCAGCGCGGCGGCGGCCGTGAATTCGATGGCGAAATCGCGATCCGATACGGCGTCGAGCGAATTGGCGCAGATGCCATCGAAGCCGAGGGTTTTGGCAACGGCTTGACGATCGATCGGATAGCTCGTTCCAGCCAGCGCGGCAGCGCCCAGCGGCAAGCGATTCACGCGCTTGCGGCAATCGGCCATGCGTTCGCTGTCCCGCGTGAACATCTCCACATACGCCAGCAGGTGATGACCAAACGTCACGGGCTGCGCCACTTGCAGATGGGTGAAGCCCGGCATGATGGTTCCGGCATTCTGCTCGGCAATATCGATCAGCGCGCGGCGCAGTTCCACTAATAGCTCGCCAATCCGGTCAATCTCGCCACGCAGCCACAAACGGATATCGGTCGCGACCTGATCGTTGCGCGAGCGGCCGGTGTGCAGGCGCTTGCCGGCATCGCCAATAAGCGCAGTCAGCCGTGCCTCGATGTTCAGGTGCACGTCTTCAAGGTCGAGTTTCCATTCGAATTCGCCACGCTCGATTTCGCCCTGAATCTGCGTCATGCCTTTCTGGATGGCCTGGAAATCCGCATCGCCGATAATTTTCTGCGCGGCCAGCATGGCGGCGTGGGCGAGCGAGCCCTGGATATCGACGAGCGCCAGACGCTTGTCGAAGAACACCGATGACGTATAGCGCTTGACCAGATCGGACATCGGTTCGTTGAAGCGAGCCGACCAGGCTTCGCCTTTCTTGTGCAGTTGGGACGTCATAGTGATGTTCGTAAGAGGACTGAAAACGAGGACGGAAAACGGCGGAACTGCCAATTTTACAGGCAATGACAGACCCGCAACCATTTGGGAGACCGTCGAAAAGAAAAGGGGCGCCTTACGACGCCCCTTCGGATTCACCGCGTGAAAACCATCAAGCTGCCGGAATCACCTTACCCGTATAAACCACCGGCCCGGTCGGCCCATTGGGGTTCGGCGAGCCGCCAACCGGTTCGACCGAAACCGCCAGCACCGGATACGCACTCACAGAAGCGGCCTTGAACTTCGCGGTTCCGCCGACCGGCAGCACGCCAAGCGACACCGGATGTCCCTGCTTCGGCAAACCCCAAAGCTGCATGGATTTATCGGAAGGATCGGACGATCCGCTCAACCGCCGTACCGTCACTTCCGATGTCCGGTCATCCCAAGTCACGAGCATGCGCGCGTTGGATTTTTCATCGGCGAGGGTGGCCACATAGCCAATTCGCGGTTCCTGCGCCACTTGCGGCACGGGCGTAGGCGCGGGTACGGGCGTTGTCGTGGAAAGCTCGCGCACCGACACCACGAGCGCGATAGCGGCAATGGCGGTCGCGGCGATCGACCAGCCGCGCCAGAACGACAGGTTCTCGAACCAGTTCGGTTTCGGGCGTGCGACCGGACGAGCCGCGGCTGCATCGCGGCGTGCATTCACGAGATTCAAGCGCCGTTCGATAGCCGGCCAGATTTCGGGAGGCGGCGCCACAGCCGGCCCGAGCTCGGTCATGGCCGCGAGCCGCAAGCGCCACGTTTCAACGGCCAGCCGGATGACGGGATCATGCTGCGAAATACTTTCGAATCGTCTTCGCGACCCGCCGCGCAATACGCCAAGCGTGTATTCGGCGGCAAGCTGATCGACGAGGCCTGCGTATCGATGCAGATCCATCACAGCCCTCCCAGGCACGTCTTGAGTTTTTCCAGGCCGCGACGAATCCACGACTTCACTGTGCCGAGCGGTACTTTGAGAACGTCGGCCACTTCGCTGTGGCTCTGGTCACGCAGGTACGCAAGCGCCACCGCCTGGCGCTGATTGGCTTCGAGCCGTTCCATGCAGATCGCGAGTTGCCGTGCTTCCTGGCTCATCAGCATCTGGTCGGAGGGATCTGCCTCGTTTGCCGGCAAGGTATCGTCCAACGCGTCGCTCCATTCGGTTTCGGCGCTGGCCCCGTTGGCTTTTTGCCGCCGCAAATAATCGAGTGCCCGGTTGCGGACAATCGCCGCCATCCAGGTCATCGGCGCGGACAGGCCTGCTTTGTAGTCGCCCGCGTATCGCCAGATATTGACGAACGCATCCTGCAAGACTTCTTCGGCCCACTCGCGCTTCACCAATATACGGAGCGCGAGGCCAAACAGTTTCGATGAAGTCAGATCGTAGAGCGCGCGCAACGCGGCGGCGTCTTCGGTGGCGACACGGTCTAGCAATTGCACGAGGGTGTCGGGTGTCGGGTCTTGGGAAAGGATTGTCGTCATGGGACCGGTCGGGTGGGCGGCGCGACTGATATTACCGAAATAATCGCGTTGATCCGCATTGGTTTTTTTGCATCCGGATGAATCCGTTTCGCTTTTTCAAACGTAATCACGGATACGAGCCCGTTTTGGCAAGCGCGAAAAATCCCGCGCAGCCGGCGCAGCTCACCACGTGTCCCCGTTCTCCTCCGGCCTTGGCCGGGGAGAAGCGGCTTCGCCCGGTCCAATAGGCCGGGCATTTTTTTGGGCGCCGGGCGCGCGAATCCGCGCTTGAAACTGCCCGGCAATCTCCTGCTTAAACGCCCACCAGCATCACCAGCTTCAAATCCTCCCGATGCGCGGGCTTGAACGTAATCTGGTCGTACACAAGGCGGCCGCGCGTGGGATGGTTGAATTCCCGCGTGCCGCCTTCGCGCTCGCCCACATCCTGAGACGCCCAGAAACGCGCGAACGCATCGCTTGCGGCGCTGAGTGAATCGATCAGCGCGCGTGTCGGGGCATCGTTCAGATGACGAATCGAGTCGGCCCGGAACTCGGCCACCAGCCGCCGCGCCCGCGTCTCCCAATCCACGATCAGACTCTGCGCGCCCACCCCGGTAAAGGTGAACGAAAGCAGGTTGCGATCCTGCTCGCCATCAAGCCAGCCGACAAATAATTGCGCCGCCTGCACATTCCACCGCAGCGCGTTCCATTGGCGGTCGAGCACGTAGGCGGGGGCATCGATCAATTCCACGGATTTCAATAGCGATAGAGGCGCGTCCTGCGCCGCCGGATCGGGCTCGGCGGGATCGCGCTGGGCGGCGAGTTCAAACAGATAGGCGCGCTCGGCGCGCGAAAGCTGCAATGCCACGGCGATGCGCGCGAGGGCATCGGCGGAAGCCGACACCGGCCGTCCCTGCTCGATCCACGTGTACCAGGTCGGACTCACGCCGCACAATTGCGCAACTTCCTCGCGACGCAAACCGGGCGTGCGGCGGCGCGGACCGGGCGGCAAGCCGACCGCCATTGGCGAAAGCCGCTCGCGATGCGCACGGATAAAGTCGCCCAGCGCGCGCGCCGGGGTGGCATCGAGCGGCGGTGCGGTATTGGCGTTAGGCACGGAAGGGGACGACAAGGTCATGAGCACACGTTGAAATAGTTTCAATCCGACGTTCGGGTACTTTGGATACCAGAATAACCGCACAACTTGTACCGGTACAAGGCGGCGCTTATTGTAGCGTTGCAGTCGCCGAGAAAACACCCACAAAAACCTGGAGTTACCCATGAAACATCACGATCAGGTCGCCGACGCCTTCGGCTCGACCGCCGCCGCGTACCTCACGAGCGCTGTTCACGCAACCGGCGCTGACCTGCAGGAACTGGCGCGCGAAGTCGCGGCGGTTCCCGACGCTGTCGTGCTCGACCTGGGCTGCGGCGCGGGTCACGTGAGTTTTGCGGTCGCGCCGCACGCCAAAAACGTGGTGGCGTATGACATTGCGGAGCAGATGCTGGCGACCGTTGCCGCGGCGGCGAAAGATCGCGGGCTCGCGAACATCACGACGCAACGAGGCCCCGCCGAGCGCCTGCCTTTTCCCGACGCCACCTTCGACCGCGTGTTGAGCCGCATGAGCGCCCATCATTGGCACGATGTGCCCGCCGCGCTCAAGGAAGTGCGGCGCGTGCTGAAACCGGGCGGCCGCGTGGTGTTCGTGGACATCGCGGGCGCGGATCATCCGTTACTCGATACCCATATCCAGGCCGTCGAAGTGCTGCGCGATGGCTCGCATATCCGGGATTATCGAGGCGACGAATGGCTGGCTTTATTCGCGCGGGCGGGATTCAAGGCGGAGATTCGCAGTCGCTGGCGCCTGCCGCTTCAATTCGATACATGGGTCGCGAGAATGCGCACGCCGCCGGAACGGGTGACGGCGATCCGTTCGCTGTGGAAAAACGCGCCGGACGAAGTGCGCCAGTATTTCGCGGTTCAGGACGATGGTTCGTTTGAACTGGATGCGCTGATGCTGGAAGCGGAGTGACGAAAAAAAAGCCGGGTGGGATTCGAAACCGCCCGGCTTTGCATGGGACAAACCCGCCCCAGGAATCACCCCGTGTTACGCAACCCCGCCGCAATCCCGTTAATGGTCAAATGAATCCCGCGCCCCAGCCGCACGTTGTCATCGCCCGCGCGGTGCCGCTTGAGCAATTCCACCTGCAAGTGATTCAGCGGGTCCAGATACGGGAACCGGTTCTTGATCGAGCGCGCGAGCAGCGGGTTATTCGCGAGCCGTTCGCTGTGCCCCGTGATCTCCGACAACACGTTCGACGTCCGCTCCCATTCCGCCACGATCCGGCCGAACACATGCTTGCGAAGCTTTTTATCGGTGACGAGCTGGGCATAGCGCGATGCCACCGCAATGTCCGTCTTCGCCAGCACCATGTCCATGTTCGAGAGCAGGTTCGCGAAAAACGGCCAGGTCTTGTGCATCTTCTTGAGCGTGGCGAGCCGCTTGTTGCGCTCGGCGGCGTCGGGCGCGGTGTCTAGAAAATCCGTCACCGCGCTGCCAAAGCCATACCACCCGGTAAGAAGCAGACGGCATTGGCCCCACGAGAAGCCCCAGGGAATGGCACGCAGATCCTCGATCTTGCGTTGCTTCGGGTCCTGGATTTTCCGCGATGCCGGCCGGCTGCCAATGTTCAGTTCGGCAATCTCTGAAATCGGCGTGGATTCGAAAAAGTATTCCTTGAACCCCGGCGTCTCGTACACGAGCGCGCGATACGCGGCCATCGCCGAATCGGACAGCGTCTGCATGATCGCTTCGAACGCGGGCAATTGGGCTGGCGTGCTTTCGTGCGGCAAAAGCGATGCCTCGAGCGTGGCCGCAACCACAAGCTCCAGATTGCGCCGCCCGATTTCCGGATTGCCGAACTTGCTGGCAATTACTTCGCCTTGCTCGGTCGTGCGGATCTGGCCATCGACGGTACCCGGCGGCTGCGACAAGATCGCCTGATACGTCGGACCACCGCCGCGCCCGACCGTGCCTCCGCGGCCATGAAAGAGCCGCAGCGTGGTCTTGTGCTGCCTGAACAACGCAACCAGCGCCAGTTCCGCCCGATACAACTCCCAGTTCGACGTAAGAAAACCGCCGTCCTTGTTGCTGTCGGAATAACCCAGCATGACTTCCTGCTCGCCGCCTTGCAGTTCGACCAGTTTGCTCACGCCCGGCAGCGCAAAAAAATCGCCCATGATATGCGGCGCGTTGCGCAGGTCGGCGATGGTTTCAAACAGCGGAATCACCATCAGGCCGTTGTGCGCCGGATCCTTGGCATGACCAAGACGCCCTTGCAGCAAACCAGTTTCCTTCTGCAGCAACATGACTTCCAGCAAGTCGCTGACGGTTTCCGTGTGCGAAATAATGTAGTTGCGCACGGCCCGCGTGCCGAATTTCTCGCGCGCCACGCGCGCCGCTTCCAGCACGCCGAGTTCACTCCGGGCGAGGTCCGAATAATCGAAATAGGGCAGCCGCAGCGGTCGCGGCTGGGCCAGTTCGTTGAGCAGCAACGCAATCTTGTCGGCTTCGGGCAGCGCGGCGTAATCGTCCTGAACGCCCGCGCGCGCCAGCAATTCTGCAATCACCGCTTCATGAATGTCCGAACTCTGACGCAAGTCGATACTCGCCAGATGGAAGCCGAACACTTCCGCCGCGCGCGCCAAAGGTGACAGGCGCGGCGCCGACAAATACTCGCCATGATGCGCGGCGAGCGACTCGATCAGCACGTTGAGATCGGCAGTAAATTCCGTCGCCGATGCATACGGTTTCGCCGGATGACGGCTGCGCGCCGTAACCACGCCCGCGCCCAGACGCTCGTCGGCGGACGCGACGAGCCGGGCATACACGCCGATCAACGCGCGCCGGTAGGGTTCGTCGGTACGATGCGGCGACGAATCCGGGGAGGCATCGGCGAGTTTCTTGAGCGCGTCGCTCGCGCCGGCCAGCAAGTTCGACACCGATAATTCCGCGCCGAGCTTATGCACCTGCTCCAGATAGTGTTCGAAGATCACCGTGGCCTGGCGCGTGATGGCGTGGACAAGCGTGGGCGCGGTGACGTTCGGATTGCCGTCGCGATCTCCGCCAATCCAGCTTCCCATTTGCAGGAACGCTGGCAACCGCGCGGGCAGGCCGTGCTCGGCGAGCGCGGCTTCTATGTCGGCGTAAAGCGCAGGAATTTCCTCGAGGAATGTCGCGCGGTAATACGACAGCGCGTTCTCGATTTCATCGGCAACGCTCAGGCGGGCGTCGCGCAACATCCGCGTTTGCCAGAGCGACGTGACGCGGGCGCGCAGCATCGACTCGTTGTGCGCACGTTCGCGCGCGGTCAGTTCCTGGTCGCGTTCGGCAAGCAGCCGCGCGACCTCGTGCTGCGCGTCGAGAATGCTCTTGCGCGAAACTTCGGTCGGGTGAGCGGTCAGGACGGGCACGATCAGGGCATCGTCGAAGAACTTCTGCAGCGTGGCCTTGGCCGTTGACGCATTCGGCGCCGCCTTCAACCGCTCGATTGCATACGCCATCGTGCCGGCTTGCGGCGCGGAGCCCGCGAGCGCGTGGATTCGCCGGCGCCGGTTGTGATGCCGGTCTTCCGCGATATTCGCCAGATGCGAAAAATAGCTGAACGCGCGCACGACGCTCACCGTCTGTTCGGGTGAAAGCGATTTCAGACGCTTGTCCAGCGCCTGCGAGGCCTCGCTGTCTTCCTCGCGACGAAACTTGACTGCCGTCTGACGAATCGATTCGACGACATCGAACACTTTGTCGCCTTCCTGCTCGCGCACCACGTCGCCGAGCAGGCGGCCGAGATAGCGGATGTCTTCGAAGAGCGGCAGGTCCTTGTCGTCGCGCGTGCGCGATGCGGTTTTGGGCGCGCCAGAGCCGCCATTCGCAAGGGGCTTCCTGACGGCGGCAGCACGTGTTTTCGAAGCTTTGGCGACGGACGATACATTGGCCGCGATGGCCTTGACGGACGAACCTTCATCCTTCGATGCCGCATTGCGGCGGGGGCGGGCAGTGCGCGCCGATCCGGGAGACGTCACGTTGAATTCCTCTTGTTAGCCAACTTTAAAGCCACAGACTGAATATGGAAGCGTGCGGACGGGCGCATGAAACGACGTCCGGGTGCTCCGCCAAGCTGCTCTTGCAGTGTTACTGGGCGTTGCGGCTGAAACTCGAGAAATCCAGGGCGATCAGCGGTATCAGCACCCGGGAATGCGTGCTTCGACCATGATGCGTGCCGCATGCCGCGGCGTGTGCCCTGCTGTCTCCGTCCCGCCGCATCGCTCCGGGCCTCTCAGTCGCGCCAGCGCGGCTCGGACTGTAATTGGGCTGTGGCGTGCGTGCTACCATTGTTTGTTATCCATCCCGTCATTCGATTGACCCGCAATGAACTCCGAGACGCCTTCCACGCCACCGCCCCGTACCTTGGTCATCGCCTCGCGGGAGAGCCGTCTAGCCATATGGCAGGCAGAGCACGTGCAGTTTGCGCTGCACAAATTATATCCATCTTGCGACGTCAAAATCCTCGGATTGACGACTCGCGGCGATCAGATTCTCGACCGGACCTTATCGAAGGTCGGCGGTAAAGGGCTCTTCGTCAAGGAACTCGAAGCGGCGCTCGCCGACGGCCGCGCGGACCTCGCCGTGCATTCGCTGAAAGACGTGCCCATGGAACTGCCCGACGGCTTCACGCTCAGCACCATCCTCAAGCGCGAAGATTCCCGCGATGCCTTCGTCTCGTCGCATTTCGCGTCGCTTGGCGATTTGCCTCACGGCAGCATAGTGGGAACCTCGAGCCTGCGCCGCGAAGCCATGCTGCGCATGCATTTCCCTCATCTCGACGTGCGCCCGTTGCGCGGCAATCTCGATACCCGTTTGGCCAAGCTCGATCGCGGCGATTATGCAGCGATCATTCTCGCGGCAGCCGGCCTGATCCGGCTCGGGCTTGAAGCGCGGATTCGCGCGTATTTGTCGCCGGAAACGAGTTTGCCGGCGGCGGGACAAGGCGCGCTTGGCATCGAGATTCGCGCGGGCCGTGAAGACCTTGCGGCGTGGCTTGCGCCCTTGCATCACGCGGCCACCGCTGCGGCGGTCGAAGCGGAGCGCATGGTCTCGCGCTCGCTCGGCGGCAGTTGCGAAGTGCCGCTTGCCGCCTACGCTGAATGGCGCGGCGGCGCGCTGCACTTGCGCGGGTGTGTATCGACGGTCGATGGAACGCGCGTACTTCGCGCCGAAGGCTCGGCGAACGGCGGTGACGCCGGTGCCGATGTTGACGTTCAAGCCGCGCTCGACCTCGGCGCCCGCGTTTCGGCGGAACTCGAAGCGCAAGGCGCAATGGACATCGTCCGCGAGCTGAGCACGGCGAGCGGCGCGCGCATTCCTCCTGCTGCTTCGCCCGTCGACTGATGGCGAGCGCTCACGATTCGACGCAATCACCGGGCGAGGGGACAACGCGGCGATCGACCGTTGTCATCACGCGTCCGTCCGGCCAATCCATTGCATTAATCGCGATGCTCGAACGCGCCGGTTTCGCGCCGTTCGAGTTTCCGCTCATCGACATAGGCCCGGCCGCCGATACCGCCCCGCTTCAAGCCGCGCTGGGCGAGCTTTACGCGCCTGCCGAACTCGGATTCGCGCTCGTTGTATTTGTGTCGCCGAACGCGATTCAGCACGCGTTTGCCGCGCTGAGTGCGCCGTGGCCCACGCACGTTGCGCTTGGCGTGGTCGGACCCGGAAGCGTTGCCGCGCTCGCGCGCCAGGGTATCGCTGCGCCGGCCTATACGGTCATCAGTCCGGGCGCCGACGCCACGATCACCGAAACGCCGACCGATCCCCGCTACGATTCCGAGGCGCTGTACGCGGCGATCATGTCGCATTTCGGTCCCGATGGCCTCAAGAACAAACGTGTGCTGATAGTACGTGGCGACGGCGGCCGCGAATGGCTCGCGGATACGCTTGTTGATGCGGGCGCGAACGTGGAGAAAGTGGCGGCGTATACGCGCATCGTGCCGGAACCGTCCATGCGCGACTGGGAGCGCATTCACGAACTGCTGTCGGGCGAGCCGCACGCGTGGCTGCTCACCAGTTCGGAAGGCGTGCGCAACCTCGAAGAACTGGCTCGCGAATATCTCACCGCCGACGAAACCCTGACGCTCAAGCACGTGCCGCTTGTCACGCCGCATCCGCGTATTGCCGAAGCCGCGCGGCAGGCGGGTTTTGATAGGATTACGGTGTCCGGCGCCGGCGACGAACGCATCGTGCAGGCGTTCAGTGCGCTCTTGAACCCGGCTTCAGTCCCGGACGCAAAGGTTTCTGAGCGCCAGGAACAGGGATACGCGGCCTCGGCGGCAACGCCACCCGGCCAGTCCGGTCAAAAAATCAACCCGGAGTCCGCGCCGACGGATTCCAGGCCGGCCTCCGCGCCGGCTCACCAACCGGCTCAATCACGCATGACTGATTCGATCGATTCCAGCAAGGCTGCTTCTAAACCTGATCCTAAGTCCGATCCCAAGTCCGCCGCGTCGGCGGCGCCGTCGAATCCGCCCAATACGCCGTTCACGCCGTATGAATCGCAGCCGCCTAAGCAGCGGCGCGGCGGCGCGGGCACGGCGCTGCTCTGGCTCGTGCTCGTGATCATCGTGGTGGTGGCGGGCGTGGGTGGTTTCATGCTCAACCGCAAGTTCGATCAACGGGATGCGCAACTCGCGCAGCGCATGCAGGCCAACGACGCGCAAACTGCCGCACTGCGCGCGCAAGCCGATCAGGCCGCCAGTTCGGTCAACGCCATCAACACGCAGATCATCCAGTTCCAGGGCAAGCTCACGGACGCACAGGCGCAAAGCCAGGCGCTGCAACAGCAATATCAGGATCTCGCGAGCAATCGCGACGACTGGACGCTCGCCGAAGTCGAGCAGATCCTGTCGAGCGCCAGCCAGCAATTGCAACTCACCGGCAACGTTCAGCTTGCACTCTTCGCGCTGCAAAGCGCCGACACGCGTCTTGCCGCGACCACGGGGCCGCAGATAGTGACGATCCGCAAGGCCATTGCGCAGGACATGGACAAGCTGCACGCCACGCCGTCCACCGACCTGACCGGCCTTGCCATCAAGCTCGATACCGCCATCGACCAGATCGACCGTCTGCCGCTCGCTGGCGAAGCGGCCATCGTGCCCGCGACCGCACACGCCGATACCCCCGGCGACAGCGCCGCCATTGCCGCCGCGACCAACCAGCCGCGCTGGAAGGTGTGGCTGCAGCAGCTCGCGGGCGGCATTGGGCAGCAGTTGTCGAGCCTGGTGTCGGTGCGGCGAATCGATAACGCCGACGCCATGCTCGCCTCGCCGGATCAAGGCTATTTCGTGCGCGAAAACGTGAAGCTGCGCTTGTTGTCGGCGCGCTTGTCACTGTTGTCGCGCAGCGAACCTGCGCTCAAGTCAGACCTGAACGCCGCCGATACCGCGCTCGGCCGATACTTCGACGCGTCATCGGGCAAGGTCAAGTCGGTGCGCGATCTGATCAAGCAGGTCAACGACGCATCCACCGCCGTGGCCGTGCCCGACCTGAACGCGAGTCTCGCGGCGGTCCATCAGTTCAAGCGAGGCGGATGATGACAATGCGCGGACTGATCTGGTTTGTGCTCCTGTTCGCGGCCGCCGCGGCGCTCGCGCTGGTCGGCGTGTTCGACGGCGGCCAGGTGCTGCTCGTGATCCCGCCGTATCGGGTCGATGTATCGCTCAACCTGTTCGTGGTGGCGCTGGTGGTGACGTTCATCGTGCTGTACGCGGTGCTGCGCGCCATCCGCAGCGTGTGGAAAATGCCGCAGCGCGTGTCGGCGTATCGCACGCGCTCGAGGCTTGCAAAGGCAAATGCGTCCTTGCGCGATGCGATCGGCCACTTGTACGCAGGACGTTTCTCGAAAGCGGAAAAGTCCGCACGCGATTCTCTCTCCGTCGATGAAAACGTCGGCGCCGCCGGGCTGATCGGTGCAAAAGCCGCACACGAAATGCACGAGTACGCGCGCCGCGACGAGTGGCTCGCGAAGGTGACGGGCAGCGACTGGCAGGATGCGCGCTTGATGGCCACGGCAGACATGCGTGCCGACGGCCGCGACGCCGACGGCGCGCTCGTTGCACTGACCGAAATGCAGGCGCAGGGCGGCCGCCGGTTGCACGCGCAGCAGATCGCGTTGCGTGCGCAGCAGCAGTTGAAGAACTGGGGCGAAGTGCTGAAACTGGTCAAGACGCTGGAAAAACGCGAGGCGCTGCATCCGGCGGTCGCGGTGCGTTTGCGTCAGGTCGCCGCCGAGAATTTGCTGCGCGACCGCCGGCACAATCCGGATGCGCTGCTTGAGTTCTGGCAGTCGTTGTCTCCGGTCGAACGGCAGTCGCCGCGTCTGGCCGATCTTGCCGCCGAATTGCTGATCGCGCTGGACCGTCGCAACGACGCACGCAAGATTGTCGAGGAAGCGCTGAACCATAATTGGGACGCGCGTTTGCTGCGCCGGTATCCGGATTGCGCGTCTCCGGGCGACGCATTGCCGCTGATACAGCGCGCCGAAGCGTGGCAGAAGGAGCGCACGGAAGACGCCGACCTGCTGTTCACGCTCGGCCGTTTGTGTCTACATCAGCAGTTATGGGGCAAGGCGCAGGCATTCCTGGAATCGGCCTTGAAACTCGCCGATAACGAACCGCTCAAGATCCGCACGCATCGCGCGCTTGCCCGCTTGCATGAACAACTCGGCGATAGCGAAAAGGCGAGCCAGCATTATCGTGAGAGCGCGCTGGCGATGAACGTGGTCTGAGTTTTTGACGCTTCGAATAAACGCGAGCTCCTTCGTGCACGAAGGCTCGCGGTTTTTTTATTGCTTGCGGGTTATTGAGGCAGGGAACGCCGGCCAGTTGCCGGATTCGCCGTGCGCGGATGCGGCACGGCTGGCACCACAGGCAGCGCTGTGAGCGCGGTGTCGTCGGTCGGAGAGAGCAGCGAGTTCAGCGAAAGCACGTCGCTGTCGGTGAGACTTGCTGTGGACGCCTTCAATTTCAGCGAATTGATCAGCGTGTCGTAACGCGCTTTTGCGAGATCGCGGCGTGCCGAAAAAAGCTGATCCTGCGCGTTGAGCACGTCGATATTGATGCGCACGCCGACCTGATAGCCAAGCAAGTTCGACTCAAGCGACGTACGCGCCGACCGTTCGGCGGTTTCGAGCGCGCGAACCTGAGCAAGTCCGCTCGATACCCCCAAAAATGCCTGTCGCGCCGATAACGCAGCCGAGCGCCGGGCTTGGTCCAGGTCGGCTTGCGACTTGTCTTCGAGCGCGAGCGTTTGCCGCACGCGGCTTTGCGTCGCGCCGCCCTCATAAAGCGGAATGGTGAGCTGAACGCCGACCGTTGCGTTGCTGTAGTAAGCGCCAAAATTGCCCAGTTCGGCCGCCGCCGCCGGGATGCCCGGACCAATGGTGCCCGCGCCGCTGCCAAAACCGCCGCCGAAATTTCCGCCGAAGTTGCCCGCGCCCGCAGCGCCCAGACTGCTCTTGGAATAGCTTGCGACAAGATCGAGCGACGGATAGTGACCGGCTTTCGCCTTCAATGTCTCACGCTGAGCATTCGATACAGCCAGTTGCTTGAGCACGACGTCATAGTTGGCATCGCGCGCGGCGTCAACCCACTGCTGCATGTCGGCGGGAACGGGCGGCGGCAGCGTCACGCCGCGAGCAAGGCCGTCCACGCGCGTCACCGGATGCCCGACGATCTGCTCCAGCGCAGCCAGTTTCACATCGAGATCGTTCTGCGCGGCAATCTCCTGCGAGACGGCCTGATCGTATTTGGCCTGGGCTTCGTTGGTATCGGTGATGGTGGCGCTGCCGGCGTCGAAGGAATGTTTCGCCGATTCGAGCTGCTGCGCAATCGATGCCTTCTGCGAGCGCACGATCGCGAGACTATCCTGGGCCGAAAGCGCGTCGAAGTAAGCCTGCCCGAGCCGCACGATCAGATCCTGACGCGCGGCCGCGAACTGCGCCTGAGCCGATGTCAGCGCGATCTGGCCTTGCTGGTAGCCCTGCCAGCTTGCGACGTTGATGAGCGGTTGAGTCAGCGAAACAACAAAGCCGTTGCTGTTGCCGTTCGATGCCGGAAAACCGCCGCCGAACTCGGTGCGCTGCTCATTGGCGGACAACGATGCCGACAGTTGCGGCAACAGTTTTGCCCGCGCCTGCGGCAGCTGTTCACTGTCGGCGGTGAGACTGGCGCGCGCGCCTTGAAGCTGCGCGTCCGTATTGAGCGCTTCGTCGTAGAGCTGGTCGAGACCGACTGCCATTGCGGGCGAGCACGCCAGCCCGGCGCTGATGCTGGACAGCGCCAGCGCGAACATCGGCCGCATGGAGATTCCGTGGTGACTAAAAAGGCTGAAGGAACGGCGAATCAGTACGTTGGCACGGCTGGATCGACTTGCTTCGACCATGCATCGATACCGCCGAACAGGTTGAACACCTGCGTAAAGCCGCGTGACTCCAGGAACATGCCCACTTGCGCGCTGCGGGCGCCGTGATGGCAGATGCAGACGATCTGCGCTTCGTCGTCCAGTTCTTCACTGCGGGCAGGGATGTCGCGCATCGGAATGGCGACAATGTTGGCCAGCCTGGCCGTTTCAAGTTCCCACGGTTCGCGGACGTCGAGCAGGACAGGAGCGGGGCGCGATGAATCGGCGAGCCATTCGGCCAGTTCGGGTGCGGACAGATTTTGCATGGGATTCCGGTGAAAAGGGCAAGCAGTCGGAGAGCAGGTCAGCTCGCCTGTGCCGCCGGCACAAACGTGTCACGTAAGGTTTAGCAAGTTAAGGCATGGGACCGGGAGCGCGTGCATTCATAAAACGCGCTCCCGGACAACTCAGAACTTGAAGCGCGAAGGTTGCACCGCGTTCTTGAGCGGCGCGATCAGCGTTTCAAAGATATCGGCCACGCGGAATTGCTTTTCGTCAACACGCGTGATGATCTGCGCTTTCATGACCGGCGCGCCGCCAACGAACGCCGCCAGCCGGCCGCCGATCTTCAGTTGATCGAGAAATTCCTGCGGCATGACTGGCAAACCGCCCGACACGCAAATGATGTCGTAGGTTTCGCCCTGGTTCCAGCCGCGTGCGCCATCGCCCAGCGCAACCTGTGCATTCGACACACCGTTGGCCGCCAGATTGTCTTCGGCGAGCTTGGCGAGTTCCGGTTCAATCTCAACGGTTGTCACCGAGCGGCCGCGCGCGGCGAGCAGCGCTGCCATGTAACCCGAACCCGCGCCGATTTCGAGCACGATCTCATGCTTTTTCACAGCCAGCTCTTGCAATACACGCGCTTCGACGCGTGGAAACAGCATGTGCTGGCCAGCCGGCAGCGGAATCTCGAGATCCGCGAACGCAATGTTGCGATACGCAGCGGGGACGAAATTTTCACGCTTGACGATCGACAGCAGGTTCAGGACGTCCTGGTCCAGCACATCCCAGGGGCGGATTTGCTGTTCGATCATGTTGAAACGCGCTTGCTCGATGTTCATGTTCAGTCTGCGGGTCGATCGACCGTTGAGGGTGGAGTTGACTTGGTGACGTACGCAATGACACCGCGTAATGCCGTGCTTATTTCTGCGCTTAGTACTGTAAGTAAGCCGAAAATCGAAGTTGGATTGTAGCAAATCAACAAGTGCTGGACGTTGCGGCGGCAAGCGTTAGTCATTTGGCCGACATTCAAGCGCGAGTTGAATCCGGCTTTAAAGCCCTAATGCGGCAGCCGTACGTCCAGCACGAGCGTCACCAGCCTTGCGACAAGAATGAACGCAGTCGATAGCAGCACGTTGTAGACGCCCAGCACGCCCATGGAATCGAGCCCGAGATACAGCCAGCAACCCGCGAACGCGCATACGGCATAAGGCCGAGAGTCGCGCAGGATCAGCGGAACTTCGTTGCACAGCACGTCCCGTATGATGCCGCCGAAAACGCCCGTCACCACGCCCATCAAGGCCGCGGTGAACGCAGGCATTTGTGCATCGAGTGCGATCGACGTGCCCGAAATGCTGAACAAACCAAGGCCGATTGCGTCCGCGACCAGCAATGCCCGCTGATCGAACAGGCGGGTCGTCAGGCGCAGGAACATGGGCGCCGTGAGCGCCAACGCGAAAATGACGATCACATAATCCTGGTGCTCGACCCAGTAAAACGGCCGGCGCGAGAGCAGGACATCGCGCACGGTGCCGCCGCCAAATGCCGTCGCGAGCGCAACCAGAAAGGCGCCGACCGCGTCCAGCCGGCGTTTTCTCGCTTCGATCAACCCCGATATTGCATACGCGAAGATTGCGAGTCCCTCCATGATGGCGATTGCCAGGGTAAGCCGGGGATGCACCTTCAAGGCCTCTTTCGCTGATCGCGATGACTGCGGGCGTCCCGGTCTTGCGGATGTCCATGATGATGCGGCGAGCCGGCCGGCTTCAGCAGCACAAGTACGGCGCCCGCGCCGCCATCGTGCGGCCGCGCCTGGCAAAACGCGATCACTTCCTCTTTCTGCACGAGCCACGCGCGAACCTTGCCTTTGAGCACCGGTTCGCGGCCGATCGAACCCAGCCCTTTGCCGTGAATCACGCGCAGGCAGCGCAGACCGCGTTTCGCCGATTCCCGGATGAACTCCGACAACGCCTCGCGTGCTTCCTCGCGTCGCATGCCATGCAGGTCGAGTTGCGCCTGCACGATCCACGCGCCGCGCCGGAGCTTTCGCACCACTTCCTCGCGAACGCCGTGGCGGCAATAGGAGAGCGAGTCGTCGGTATCGAGCAGGCTTTCGGGATCGTATTCGTCCGAGAGCGCCTCGTGCAGCACGGCTTCTTCGTCAAGGCGCGTCTGCAGCGGCAAGGGCGAAGGCGGCACGCGCGGCAGCGCCATGCGGGGCGGCGCCTTCAGCGGCTCGACCTCGCCGATAGCGCGGCGGAACACGTCGGCGTCGGCGAGTGCTTCGCGCTCCGCCGTCATCGCGGCCTTGCGCTGGGACTTGCGCACCGCCGCCTGCGCCTCAAGCGATTCGCGCAGCGCGCCGAGCCCGGCGAGACCATCGCGTTTGAGCGCTGCCGACAGTTCTTCTTGTGTCGGCGGCGCTTTTCTCGATGCCGCGGCTGCGCCCGGCGCGATCTCGCGCGGGCGCTTGGGCCGGGGTTCGTTCGGATGGGGCAGGTTCTTGGGCATTGGAAGGCAGAAGAAAATGCGCGGCGGCGCGCCTTGGTTCACGGCGCTTTCCGGAAAGCCTTTTTAACATGGGAGCGCGGGAAAAGGACGCGCATGAAGATGCGTCCACGCGATTTTTGCCGCGCCTGAAACGGAAACGCCGGTCGATTCCAAAGGATCGCGACCGGCGTTTGACCATATCTGATGCTTCAAACCACTAGCGCAACAGTTCCCGCGGCTTATCTCTCGGCTTCGGCGCTCATCGACCGGACGGCGGGGTTCTCGTGGATGCTTTCAAGATAGCGCTGCGCGTCGAGCGCGGCCATGCAGCCCGTTCCGGCGCTCGTAATGGCCTGGCGATAAATGTGATCCTGCACGTCACCAGCGGCAAACACGCCGTCTATGCTCGTGCCCGTCGCATTGCCCTGCAGGCCGCCGTTCGTGATGATGTAGCCGTTCTTCATTTCCAGTTGGCCCGCGAACAGGTCCGTGTTCGGCTTGTGGCCGATCGCGACGAACACGCCTTGCAGCGGCACTTCGCTGACCGTGCCTGTTTCCGTGCACTTGATTTGCAGGCCGGTCACGCCGCTTGCGTCGCCCTTGACTTCGTCGAGGACGTGATTCCACTTGATATCCACCACGCCTTCTTTTTCCTTCGCGAGCAGGCGGTCGATCAGGATCGGCTCGGCGCGGAATTTGTCCCGGCGATGAACCACCGTCACTTTCTTCGCGATACCCGCCAGATACAGCGCTTCTTCCACGGCTGTATTGCCGCCGCCGATCACGGCCACTTCGCCGTTCTTGTAGAAGAATCCGTCGCAGGTGGCGCACGCCGACACGCCTTTGCCCATGAACGCTTCTTCCGACGGCACGCCCAGATATTGCGCCGATGCACCCGTCGCGATGATCAGCGAGTCGCACGTGTACTCGCCCGAGTCGCCGATCAGGCGGATTGGCCGTTCGGTCAGCTTGGCAGTGTGGATGTGATCGAACACAATTTCCGTGTTGAAACGCTCGGCATGTTCCAGCATGCGCTGCATCAGTTCCGGACCTTGCACGCCCAACGGATCGCCGGGCCAGTTCTCCACGTCGGTCGTGGTCATGAGCTGACCGCCTTGCGCCAGACCCGTGATGAGCAAGGGCGACAGGTTGGCGCGCGCCGCGTAGACAGCGGCGGAATAGCCAGCAGGACCGGAGCCGAGAATCAGCACTTTTGCGTGTTTGGGCGAAGACATGAGAGCAATCCGTTTGGTTAGGGCCAAACCGCCGGGCGATCAGACGGTTTATTTCGCAGAAGGCGCGGGCGGCCAGGAACTGTGCCGGCGGCGCACTAATGCCGTTGACCTGTATTTAGGTGCGAGTTCGCCATTATAAAGAGTGTCAACAAGCGCCGCCGAGTGATCCTTTCAATGGCGGCCATAGGGTGCGCTGGCACGTCCGGCGTGTAACGCGGCTGTTACAGGGTGAAACCGTGGTCCATTTTTGCTCGATCATCGCAACGCAGCGTTTACAATGCGTCCTTAACCCTGTCGGCTCGCCGTGAGATTCATGGTGGGCCAAAAGCCTTACGGATCAATGGCAAAAGCTACCTATTCTGCAAGTGCGCAGGCGTTGCCTCACCGCATGTCGCGCCTTTTTACCGAGATTCGATGGATCCTGCAGGTCGCGCTCGGCGTGTTCCTGCTCATGGCGCTCGTGAGCTACAGCCGCCACGATCCGAGCTGGACCCACGCCGCGCAGGTCGACCAAATCGCCAACTGGGCGGGGCGGGTGGGCGCGTGGACGGCGGACATCCTTCTGCTGCTCTTCGGCCTTTCCGCATATTGGTGGGTCGTGCTGCTAGCGCGGCGGATCATCGCCAATTACCGGCGGATCACCAATCACGAGACGCCGGCCGAGCAACCGCTGAAAGACCGCACGTGGCTTGCCGAGGCCTTCGCTTTCGTGCTGGTGCTGCTGGCAAGCGACGGTATTGAAGCGTTGCGCATGTGGTCGCTCAAGGTGCAGGTGCCGCGCGCACCGGGCGGCGTGGTCGGCGAGGCCGTGGCGCATGCCGTTTCCCACGCGTTCGGCTTTACCGGCGCGACGCTGATCCTGTTGATTGCTCTGGCCATCGGCTTGTCGCTCTATTTCAACTTCTCCTGGCTTTCCGTCTGCGAAAAAACCGGCGACGGCATCATGGCCACCATTACGGGCGCAAGACTGCGCCGCGAAGCAGGGCGTGACCGCAAGCTCGGCGAAGCGGCGGCCGAAAAACGCGAAGGCAAGGTGGTACGGGGCCGCGTCAAGATTGAAGAGCAGGAACCGGTCATGATCGTGCCGCCGGCCGCGCCAGTGAAGTCGGCGCGGGTGGAAAAGGAAAAGCAGGTGCCGCTTTTCACCGATCTTCCCGGCGACTCCACGCTGCCGCCGCTGGCATTGCTCGACGCCGCGCCCGAAGTCAAGGAGACCATTTCCGCCGATACGCTCGAATACACGTCCCGCCTGATCGAGAAAAAACTCAAGGACTTCGGCGTGGAAGTGGCCGTGGTCGCCGCGTATCCGGGACCGGTCGTGACGCGTTACGAAATCGAACCTGCCACGGGCGTCAAAGGGTCGCAGATCGTGGGGCTGGCAAAGGATCTGGCGCGCTCGCTTTCGCTGGTTTCCATCCGCGTGGTCGAGACGATTCCGGGCAAGAATTTCATGGCGCTGGAGTTGCCGAACCAGCGCCGCCAGACCGTGCGTCTGTCCGAGATTCTCGGCTCGCAGGTTTATGCCGATGCCGCTTCGCCTTTGACCATGGGTCTCGGCAAGGATATTGGCGGCAAACCGGTGTGCGCGGATCTCGCGAAAATGCCGCACTTGCTGGTGGCCGGCACGACCGGCTCGGGCAAATCGGTGGGTATCAACGCGATGATCCTGTCGTTGTTGTACAAGGCCACGGCCGACGAAGTGCGCATGATCCTCATCGATCCGAAGATGCTTGAAATGAGCGTCTACGAAGGCATTCCACATCTGCTTTGCCCGGTCGTCACCGACATGCGGCAGGCCGGTCACGCGCTGAACTGGGCCGTGGCCGAGATGGAACGCCGTTACAAGCTCATGAGCAAGATGGGCGTGCGTAATCTGGCAGGCTTCAACAACAAGATCGACGAAGCCGCGAAGCGCGACGAGAAGATTCCCAACCCGTTCAGCCTGACGCCGGATGAACCCGAACCGCTGAACCGCTTGCCGACCATCGTGGTCGTGATCGACGAACTGGCCGACCTGATGATGGTCGTCGGCAAGAAGGTGGAAGAGCTGATTGCGCGGATTGCGCAAAAGGCGCGCGCTGCCGGCATTCACCTGATTCTCGCCACGCAGCGGCCATCGGTGGACGTGATTACCGGCTTGATCAAGGCGAACGTGCCTACGCGCATGGCGTTCCAGGTGTCATCGAAGATCGACTCGCGGACCATTCTCGACCAGCAGGGCGCCGAGTCGCTGCTCGGCATGGGCGACATGCTTTATCTGCCGCCAGGTTCCGGCTTGCCGGTGCGCGTGCATGGCGCGTTTGTATCGGACGAAGAAGTGCACCGCGTGGTGAACAAGCTGAAGGAGCAGGGCGAGCCGAATTACATTGAGGGCATTCTTGAGGGCGGCGTGGCCGGGGACGGTGAAGAAGGCGCGCCGGGCGCGTCCGGTGGCGGCGACGGCGAAGCCGATCCGCTCTACGATCAGGCCGTCGAGATTGTGATCAAGAACAAGCGTGCATCCATCTCGCTCGTGCAGCGGCACCTGCGGATCGGTTATAACCGTGCAGCGCGGTTGCTCGAGCAAATGGAGAATTCGGGCCTGGTTTCAAGCATGTCTTCGAACGGCAATCGCGAAATTCTCACGCCCGCGCGTGAAGCAGAATAGGTTTCTGGAGGTTTCATTCATATGCAGTCAGTGTTCAGCAAGTCGTTTCATCGCGTGATTCAAGCAGGGGTTTTGAGTGCGTCAATGCTGCTTGCATCGCAGGCATTCGCAAGCGGCACCGAGCAGTTGAAGGCGTTTGTCGCGCAGGTCCATGCGGCGCACGGCACCTTTGTCCAGCGTGAGGTGAAGGCGCCGAGCAAGGCGGCTTCCGCCACGGCCGCGCAGAACTCCGCGCCGAAAACTTCGGGCACGGCGAGCGGCACGTTCACGTTCGCGCGGCCGGGGAAGTTCATCTGGTCGTATGAGAAGCCGTATGCACAGGTGCTCCAGGCTGACGGCGACAAGCTCTATGTCTACGACAAGGATCTGAACCAGGTCACCGTGCGCGAGTTGGGCAATGCGCTGGGCGCGAGTCCCGCCGCGATCCTTTTTGGCAGCAATGATCTCGACAAGAATTTCACCCTGCGCGATGCAGGCGTGAAGGATGGCATCGACTGGCTGGAACTGACGCCGAAAGCGCAGGATACGCAGTTTCAGCAGGTGGGTATCGGCTTCAGGAACGGCAATCTCGAAGCCATGGAATTGCACGACGTATTCGGTAACGTGACCTTGCTGACGTTCTCGAATATCGAGAAGAACCCGCCGCTGAGAAACGATCAGTTCAAGTTCGTGGTGCCGAAGGGCGCCGATGTAATCAACGGTTGATCGCGGTTCAGGAAGCGAGGCGTTTGCAGCCTCGCTTGCAGTTGCACGGCGCTCAAGTCGCCGATGATCCGCTTTCCTGCCGCCGTCCCGCACCCGAAACCAGTGCCAGATAAGCCAGCGCGCCAATCACCAGCGCCGGCAGCGTGGCGCCGAGATTCGGCAGCCATTGGTTGATCGCGTGATAAGCCGCAATCCCGAGCGCCCACGCAACAAACGCGCTCACATGCCAGCCACCCGAAAACGAGTACGGGCCGTGCCGATCGGTCAGCGCGGCGACCGCCACGCGACGTTTGCGCACAATGAAATGGTCCGCGAGCACAACGCCGAATAGCGGCGCAAAGACCGAGCCAATCAGCAGCAGGAAATTCTGGTACTTGCCCATCTGCACGAGCAGCGCGATCAGCGTGCACAACGCGCCGAATCCCGCCGATAACAACGGCACGCTCGCCTTCGCCCAAAACGTGCCGGTGGACACGGCGGCCGAATGGATATCGGCGAAGGCGTTGTCGATTTCATCGATGAGGATCAGCAGCAGCGCAATCCCGCCCGCGGCCTGCGCAAACGCCACGGTGAGCAATGCATCGCCGCCGCCCGCCGCGAGGCCGTAGAACGCGCCGAGCGCATAGAACCAGATATTCGCAATGCCGTAACCGAACAGCGTGCCTCGAAACGTGCCGCCCGCGCTGCGGCCGAATCGCGTGTAATCCGCGATCAGCGGCAGCCATGAAAGCGGCATCGCGACAACCAGGTCGATACCCGCGCCGAACGGCATTTCGCCGGTGCCCGGCCGGTTCATCAGCGCGCCAATGTCCTGTTTCGACAGCAGGTTCCACGTGAGCCACCCCGCGCCGCCGAGCAGCAGCCACATGCCCCACGTGCGCAAGAAACGGCGGACAAAGGACAGCGGCCCGGTGATCGCGAGAACCGCCGCCAGCACGCCGAAAACCAGCGTCCAGATAAGCGGCATGGAGACGCCAAAGGACTGCTTGGCGAGGGCATCGGCGGAATCGCGCATCACGATGATTTCGAACGAACCCCAGCCCACGAGCTGCACCGCGTTGAGCACGGCGGGAACGGACGCGCCGCGAAGCCCGAGCGTGGGGCGCAGCGACGACATGGCGGCGAGCCCTGTGTCCGTGCCGACTACGCCGGCAAGCGCGAGCAAGACCACGCCGATCACGGTGCCGAGCACGATGGCCACGAGCGCATGCGGCAAGGACATGCCGGGCACGAGCAACGCGCCAGCCTGAGCCACCAGCAAGCCGATACCAAGCGAAAACCACAACGCGAAGGCATCCGATGTCCCGAACGCGCGGCGCGCGGCCGGAACGGGCAGCAGGGGAGCGTAAGTCGAGGCGCTGGTTTCGGCGGCGGTGTCGGTGGTGTTCTCTTGTGCCATTCGGATTTCGTCCTTATTTGCGAAGTTTGGGCCGGCTCGTGCGTGTTTTTATCGAAGAGAAACCGGGCGGGCGGCAACTGTCATAATCGACTATCGCAGCATTTTGAAGCAGCGCCGGCGTTTGTCTTGGAAAAGCGCACGAATTATCGCTGGCTTCGCGCTCGTTGCACCATTGCTGCATTCCCAGACTTATCCGGAAAATCCCAATCGCGCCATGTTCGAAGAAAACCGTGCCAATGTTCCCCTCGCCGAGCGTTTGCGTCCTCGTACCATTGACGAGGTGATCGGCCAGAAACATCTGTTGGGTCCCGACAAGCCGCTGCGCGTCGCATTCGAATCCGGCGAGGCGCATTCCATGATCCTCTGGGGACCGCCCGGCGTGGGCAAGACCACGCTCGCGCGCTTGATGGCCGCCGCGTTTCATGCCGAGTTCATCTCGTTGTCGGCGGTGTTGTCGGGCGTGAAGGACATTCGCGAGGCCGTTGAACTCGCGCAGATTCATCGGGCGAACGGGCATCAGACGCTGGTTTTCGTGGACGAGGTGCATCGGTTCAACAAAAGCCAGCAGGACGCGTTCTTGCCGCACGTCGAGTCCGGGTTGTTCGTGTTCGTGGGCGCGACGACCGAGAATCCATCGTTCGAAGTCAACAGCGCGTTGTTGTCGCGGGCGGCGGTCTATGTGCTGAAGAGCCTCGATGAAAGCGAGCTCGACGAATTGCTGGAGCGGGCGCAGGGCGAACTCGGCGGCCTGACGTTTTCCGATGACGCCCGCGCGGCGCTGATCGGCTCCGCCGATGGCGACGGCCGCAAGCTCCTCAACAATCTGGAAATCGTGGCGCGGGCGGCCGCGCAGCACAAGTCGACGCATATCGACGGCGAATTGCTTGGCAGCGCGCTGACCGAGAATCTGCGGCGCTTCGATAAAGGCGGCGATGCGTTCTACGACCAGATCAGCGCCTTGCACAAATCGGTTCGCGGCAGCAATCCGGACGCGACGCTTTACTGGTTTTGCAGAATGCTCGATGGCGGCGCCGATCCGCGCTATCTCGCGCGGCGAATCGTCCGGATGGCCTGGGAAGATATCGGTCTCGCCGATCCACGCGCTGGCCGCATCGCGCTCGACGCCGCCGAGACCTATGAGCGGCTTGGCACGCCGGAAGGCGAGCTCGCGCTGGCGCAGGCGCTGATCTATCTGGCGGTCGCGCCGAAGTCCAACGCTGGCTACAAGGCTTATAACGAGGCGCGGCGGTTTGTCGGCAAGGATCAGTCGCGCGGCGTGCCGGTTCATTTGCGCAACGCGCCGACCCGGCTGATGAAGGAGCTTGGATACGGCCATGAGTATCGATACGCGCACGACGAACCCGATGCCTTCGCGGCAGGTGAGACCTATTTGCCGGATGGCATGCGCGACCCGCACTGGTACGAGCCGACGCCGCGCGGGCTGGAGGGCAAGATCGGAGAAAAGATGGCGCGTCTCGCGGAACTCGACGCGCAATGGCGGCGCGACCACAAGGGCGACAAAAAGTAGCGTATCGACGTTTCTCGGTTGACGCTGAACGCGTGGATAGATGCAAATCGATGCAGCAATTGCGGGTTTCGGCAGGCCAGACGGCTAACGCGTCCAAACCACGTCAACACGCATGGCGTGCTGCGCTAAAATTGCGGATTCGCACATTTGGAAGAACCGGCCCCGCCATGCTCGACATTCAACTCCTGCGCAAAGATCCAGACGCTGTCGCCAAGCGTCTGGCCCAACGCGGCTACACACTCGACGTCGCGGCATTCGCGGCACTGGAAGCGGAACGCCGCGAAATCCAGACCCGCACTGAAGAACTGCAAATGCGCCGCAATACGCTGTCCAAGCAGATCGGCGCAATGAAAGGACGCGGCGAAGACACAGCGGCCGTCATGGCGGAAGTGGGGGGTATCGGCGAAACCATGAAGGCTTCGGCGGCGCAGCTTGAAGAGATTCAGAAGCGGCTGTCCGACCTCATGCTCGGCGTGCCCAATTTGCCGCACGAAAGCGTGCCAGTTGGCAACGACGAAGCCGGAAACGTGGAAGTGCGCCGCTGGGGTACGCCGCGTTCATTCGATTTTGAAGTGAAGGATCATGTTGATGTGGGTGCGCCGCTCGGGCTCGACTTTGAAACGGGCGCAAAGCTTTCGGGCGCGCGTTTCACCTTGCTGCGCGGGCAGATTGCGCGTCTGCATCGCGCGCTTGCACAGTTCATGATCGACACGCATACCGAGCAGCACGGTTATACGGAGGCGTACACGCCGTATATCGTCAATCCGGAAATCCTTGTGGGCACGGGCCAGTTGCCCAAGTTCGCCGACGACATGTTCCGTGTCGAAAAGGGCGGCGAGGAAAACACGGTCACCCAATACCTGATTTCGACGTCTGAAATCTCGCTGACGAACACGGTGAGGGAAAGCATCCTGGAAGCCTCGGCGTTGCCGGTCAAGCTCACCGCGCACTCACCGTGCTTTCGGTCCGAAGCCGGTTCGTACGGGCGCGATACGCGCGGCCTGATCCGTCAGCATCAATTCGATAAAGTCGAGATGGTGCAGGTCGTTTCGCCGGAAAAGTCGTATGACACGCTCGACGAAATGGTCGGCCACGCCGAAGCCATCCTGCAGAAGCTCGAACTCCCGTATCGCGTGATTACGCTGTGTACAGGCGACATGGGTTTTTCGGCATCGAAGACATTCGACCTGGAAGTCTGGCTGCCGGCGCAGAACACGTATCGTGAGATATCGAGTTGCTCGAACACTGAAGCGTTCCAGGCGCGGCGAATGCAGGCGCGGTTTCGCAATGCGCAGGGCAAACCGGAGTTTGTCCATACGCTGAACGGTTCGGGCTTGGCGGTTGGCCGGACGCTTGTCGCGGTGCTGGAGAATTATCAGAATGCAGACGGATCGGTGACGGTTCCGGTAGCGCTGCGGCCGTACTTGCGTGGCGTCGAGAAACTGGCAGTGCCGGCATCGGAATAAGACGAGTCTGTTGTAACAGACTTACGAAAAGGGGCTTGGAAACCGGATTGGACTCGTCTATAATCTTTCTCTCGCTGGACATCGACCCGTTTAGCGAGAGCCGCTGCAAGCAGTGGTGCGGCTGCAATAACTGGAAAGGTGGCAGAGTGGTCGAATGCGCTGGACTCGAAATCCAGTGTACCTTTAGGGGTACCGTGAGTTCGAATCTCACCCTTTCCGCCAAATTAAAAACACCCGCTGATCGCTAGATCAGCGGGTGTTTTGCTTTGTGGTCCGAAGCCGTAGCGCGGGTTGGCGCGTTTCAGCACTTCGGCAGCCGGCCTTCTATATCGGAGATAGTTTTTCCGTCCTGATTCCGGCCAATCGAACTGCGGCTCAGATTATTCGACGTCCGGCACGCCCAGTTGTCCGGCTTTTCGATACTTGGTACTGGCCGGTTCGCCCAGTCGTCAGCGCCTGAAGCTGGTTTGGGCTCGGACGCGCCGTCCAGTGCCCCTGCGATTGATGGCGCCCGATAAACGTGCGCCGGGAGGATCGACAAGGACACCGGGTTATCGGGCATGGGTACGGCAGGATCCGCAGCTTGAGCGTATGCCACATGACTTAGCGCATGGGCAATCAAGCCGGTTGCAAGCAGGTTTTTTCGAACAATAAAAGAGATTTGTTTCATGCGCTAATTCCGCTAATGGCAACTGTATGCCGCGAGCCCGGATGTACATCAGCAGTTGCGTGCGTTAAGGCGTCGTCAATTTATCCGTACTTGGCATAATCACGTCATCATTTCTTTAATCTGAATAACTTGATTTAGACGTCTCTCCAGTACTCGCGAACGCACGGATAAATAATAGCGCGAAAATTCGTTGAGACCTTGTCATGCGCGGCTGAACAAGGTGTCGGTGATTCAATCGCCGGTTTCGTTGCGAAATCAGTTGCGACCTTGCACGCCTTGACGCAACTGGGGTTTCGCCACATGCGTCCGCGCACGCTGGCGTTCGTATCGATATAAATTGTGAAGCAAACGTAATAACGATAGCGTCACCCTTGGCGCGCATTTTTGCTTCTGATAATGAATAACTAAAAAGCCCCGGTGAATCAGATTTCACCGCGGCTTTTTATTCTTCAAAATGCTTATCAAGTTGTACATCGTGCAATATTGAAGCGCATTTCCGGTTCCGGTAATGCGCTGTAGTCCCGCTCCGATTTCTGTACTTTTACGGTTGACCCATACTGCGACGGCGTCAACGTCACCAGCCACGCGTTGGGCCCGACCACGAGTTCCGAGGCGCCGCCCGATTTCGACGTGGACAAGGCCGGAAGCCGGTCTTCAAGGCAATTGAAGATGTCTAGCGGCGCGCGCCTCGACGACACGAATATCACCGGGTTCGAAGCACGAAGTTCGGGACCGCTCGTGGAACTGCATGCGGTGAGCGCGAGTCCCGCGAACAAGGCCACCGGCAACGGGCACCATAAAGTAATCGAAAGAGCAAACGAAACAGCGCGACTTGAGGGCATTGGCGAAAGGCGTAGTTAAAACAAGACGCAAATAGAGCGTAAACCGCTCCGGGAAACAAGCCTGAATCACGAGAAACGCGGTGCCGTGTGGCTGCGCGGCGATGCGGAAAGCATTGGAAAAAGAGCGGGGTAGCGCGCGATGCTATCATCGCCGGCATCCTGAAATAATGCGCTGCGGACACCTTGATACTGGATCGAAGCCCTATCGATACCGCGCGCCGACACACCAACGCTCCATGGCTATAACACTCAAGTCGCCCGGCGACATCGAAAAGCTGCGCATTTCCGGGCGCCTCGCCGCAGAAGTTCTTGCCATGATCGGCGAACACGTCAAGCCGGGCGTCACCACGGACGAGCTGGATGCGATCTGCAACCGCTTCATTGTCGACGAACTGAAGGCGATCCCCGCGAACGTGGGCTACATGGGTTTTACGAAGACCATCTGCACGTCAGTAAATCACGTGGTCTGTCACGGCATTCCGAGCGCACGGGAACTGAAGGATGGCGATATCGTCAACATCGATGTCGCGATCATCAAGGACGGTTATTTCGGCGATACGAGCCGCATGTATTACGCGGGTGCGCCGAGTCGCGAGGCAAAGCGTCTTTGCGACACAACCTATGAAGCCATGGTTGCCGGCATTCGCTCGGTGCGCCCGGGCGCGACGCTCGGCGACGTGGGTTACGCGATCCAGACGGTCGCCAACCGCGAAGGTTATTCGATCGTGCGGGAGTATTGCGGTCATGGAATTGGCCGTGTTTATCATGAAGATCCGCAAGTGCTGCATTACGGACAACCGGGCGCGGGCTTGCGCTTGAAACCGGGCCTTGTTTTTACCATCGAACCTATGGTGAATGCCGGCCGCGCTGCAACGCAGCAATCGCGCGACGGCTGGACGGTGACAACAAAGGACCGATCGCTTTCCGCGCAGTGGGAACACATGGTCGCCGTCACCGACGATGGCTACGAAGTGCTCACGCCTTGGCCCGACGGCACCGGCGAGTATGCGGCGCCGTGAATACACGGGCGGGCGCCAGAGCACATAGCCTGCAATAATGATTTGACTCGTTTGCCCGTTCGGTCGAAGCTACCAAATTAGACGAGCCAGACGAGCCGGCAAAAACAGCCTGAGACATAGCCTAAGAAGACTGCTTAAGAAGCTTGTGACAAGCTTGAGAGAAAAACACCCGCATGAGTCCTTCACTAACTGTTCACCGGATCGCCGCGCATCAAGGCGCAGTCCTGCGCGAACTTCGCACGGCCTCGTTGCGCGAAGCACCGTATGCGTTCGGGGAGACGCTGGAGGAAGCCTTGTCCGCCGATGTCTCGAGCTTCGACGAAACGGCTGATCGCCACGCGAATTCCGACATCACGGCATCTTTTATTTTGTACACGGAAGGCCATCCCGCAGGTCTTGTCGGTGCGTTCATCGAAGAGGCCGCGGAGCCGCGTGCTTTCGTTTATGCGTTGTGGGTCGCGCCGGCAGTGCGGCATTTGCGTGGCGGCGAGTTGCTGGTGAACGCCGCGACCCAATGGCTCGCGGAGCGGCGCGTGCACGACGTCTTTGCATGGATCGCCGATGGCAATCGCAACGCCATGCGGTTTTATGAGCGCCTGGGTTTTGGTCCGACCGGCGAGCGGCGCCGGATTCCCGCGCATCCCGAGGAATTCGAGACGCTGCTGGTGCGTCGCGTGGGCGATCGCGCCGCGTAGTTCCGGACACGTGCATCCGCGCAATTGCCGCAACGGGATGGGCCGTGCGTGATAACGTGGCCTGTTCGCCCGCTCATGTTCTCTTCGCGGTTCCTCAAGTTCTTTCTTTCCAGCGGACATCACGCTGCCTGTTGCAAAACGACACGACGCTTGCACGGCACCTGTATTGCATCGGCAATCTGAAATTTTCCTGCTGTCCGCGCTCACGCCTGTAAAATACGCAAAAATTTTGGCTTTACCTATGTCGCTCAAAAAAACGCCCTTTTTCGAATTGCGCAGCGGCTCTGTCGACACGCTTTTGTTTGTCGTCAAGACTACCGACCTCGACGCGCTGCGCACGGAACTCACGCGGCGCTTCGAAGCGACTCCTGAATTTTTTGCGGGCGATACCGTCGCCATCGACGTGCGCCGGCTCGACGCGGGCGATCGTATATCGGTGAGCGAACTCGCGGCGTTGCTCGACAGCGTGCGCATGCGTCCTGTCGGCGTGGTGGCGTTGCCGGAGCAGGCGTGGGCGGCTGAAAACGCGTTGCCGCTGCTGGAGGCCCGCGACCGGCGAGGCGCGCCCAAGCCTTCAGTCGATGCCAACGTCGAAAACACCGAAGCCGTCGCCGTGATCGAAGCGGCAGTCGCGCAAGCGCCGCCGCCGGGCGCGCCGGCGCCGAAGACCACGATCATCGATCGGCCGTTGCGTTCCGGGCAGCAGGTGTACGCGAAGGGCGATCTTGTCGTGCTCGGGCTCGTGAGCTACGGCGCCGAAGTGATCGCGGAAGGCAACATCCATATTTATGCGCCGTTGCGCGGCCGGGCGCTTGCGGGTGTCCACGGCAATCTCGACGCGCGCATTTTCTGCACTTGTCTTGAACCGGAACTGATTTCCATCGCGGGGATTTACAGGACGACGGAAACGCCGCTCACGCCGGATGTTCTGGGCAAGTCGGTGCAGATCTGGCTCGATGAAGAAAAACTCATGATCGAACCGTTGCGGCTGACCTGAGCGGCCTGATCAACATCAGCCAACGCGCGCCTGATGGGGACGGCGCGCATCAGGACGGCATGCCGGCGGATTTAATGGACGAACACAAGGTACAGGAATGGCAAAAATCATTGTGGTGACTTCGGGCAAGGGCGGCGTCGGCAAGACGACCACCAGCGCGAGCTTCGCATCGGCCCTCGCATTGCGCGGGCACAAGACGGCCGTGATCGATTTCGACGTCGGCCTGCGCAATCTCGATCTCATCATGGGCTGCGAACGCCGCGTGGTGTATGACCTCATCAATGTGATCCAGGGTGAAGCGAACCTGAACCAGGCGCTGATCAAGGACAAGAAGTGCGAGAACCTGTTCATCCTGCCGGCTTCGCAAACGCGCGACAAAGACGCGCTTACGCAAGACGGCGTGGAGAAGGTCATCAACGATCTGATCGCAATGGACTTCGAATACATTGTCTGCGACTCGCCGGCCGGGATTGAATCAGGCGCGCTGCTCGCCATGCATTTCGCCGACGAAGCGCTGATCGTGACGAACCCGGAAGTGTCGTCGGTGCGTGATTCGGATCGCATTCTCGGCATTTTGTCGTCGAAGACGAAGCGCGCTATTGAAGGCAAGGAACCGGTCAAGGAACACTTGCTGATCACTCGCTACAACCCGAAGCGCGTGAGCGAGGGCGAGATGCTGTCGCTCACCGACATCCAGGAAATCCTGCGCATCGATCTGATTGGCGTGATTCCGGAGTCGGAAGCAGTGCTGCATGCGTCGAACCAGGGTTTGCCGGCCGTGCACCTCGATGGCACTGACGTGGCTGAAGCGTACAAGGACATCGTCTCGCGCTTTCTTGGCGAGGAAAAGTCCCTGCGCTTCACTGACTATCAGAAGCCAGGTCTGTTGCAACGCATCTTCGGCAACAAGTAAGGGGACGCAATGTCGATTCTTTCGTTTTTGCTGGGCGAGAAAAAGAAGTCCGCTTCGGTCGCGAAGGAACGCTTGCAGTTGATCATCGCGCACGAGCGCGCGGGTGGCCAGCCGGCCGCTGATTATCTGCCGGCGTTGCAACGAGAACTCGTTGCCGTGATTTCCAAGTATGTGAAGATCTCAAGCGACGATATTCGCGTGAGCCTGGAACGCCAGGACGATCTGGAAGTGCTTGAGGTGAAGATCGAGATTCCATCGGTCTGACGTATTTGACGTCACCTCAAAGCGGGTAAGAAAGCCGGAATCGATGTCTGATTCCGGTTTTCGCGTTTCTGCGGTTTATCGTTTGCGTGCGCGGAGTTATTGGGCGATGCCGAATTACATCAATATTCGGTTGCAGTTTAGCCATCGCCGTTACATGGGATTTGTCGGCTAAAGCGCGGGTTCGCGCATTGATTGGGTATCGCTGCAACGTTTCGTGTGCTGCGACTCACTCGAGAGGCCGATCATGAAAATTCGTTTGTTAATCGCCCAGGCGGCCATTGTCATGGCCGGTGTTGCCGCTGTCGCGGGAAGCGCGTCGGCCGAAGTCATCATCGTGGCGCCGAATGCGCCGCCGCCAGTTCGCGTGGAAGTCGCGCCGCCGGCGCGCGCCGGTTATGTGTGGGATCAGGGCCATTGGCGCTGGGAGCACGGGCAGTACGTGTGGAATCCGGGGCATTGGCAAGTCGAACGGGTGGGATATCACTGGGTGCCGGGACATTGGATCGCGCGTCGCGGTGCGTGGCGATATATGCCGGGGCACTGGGCCTGAGGTTTATCGCTCGCCCGTGCGTTCGTTTAACCCCATGCCGCGACGGGCGGCCAGTCACATGCCGCCCGCGCACCGGAGCTTCAGATGAAAACGAAACTGCTGATCGTCACCTTGCTCGCGACCTTGCTTGGCGGTTGTATCGTCGTGCCGGCGCATTCTTATGCGTACCGGCCGGCAGCGCGGGTCTACGTCTATTGAGTTTTATTTGGTCGCAGGCTCTTCTGCATCGACGGGCGTTTCAGTTTCAGGCACTTCAGGAGACGCTCGCGGCACGGGCAACGGCAACGGCGTCATGTAACGCTGGGCGAGCGCTTCGTACAACGGCGGCGCGAAAAAGCGCGACACGCGGCTCGCGATCAATGCCGTTGCCATGAGCGAGATCACCAGCGCGTGGCCGTCGATCATCTCCATGACGATCACGAACGACATGATCGGCGACTGCGTGACGGCCGCGAGATAACCGACCATGCCGAGCGCGATCAGCATCGACAACTGCATGTCGCCGAATACCATGTGCAGCAAGTTGCCGAAACCCGCGCCAATTGAAAGCGAAGGCGCGAAAATGCCGCCGGGAATGCCGGGCAGATATGAGCCGATCATCGATACCATCTTGAGCAGCGGGTAGAACACCGAGAGATGTTCGTGCCCTTCCAGCAGACCTCGCGCTTCGGCGTAGCCGCTGCCGAACGTGGTGCCGCCCGAAACCAGCCCCACAATCGCGATGATCAAGCCGCACACCATGGCGAACACGACCGGCTTGGACGCATGCAGTTCGCGCAAGCGCGCGGGAATCCATCTCGATGTATTGAGCAGGAGCCAGCAGAACAAGCCGCCCGCGATACCCGTCACGACCGCCGTCAGCACTACGGCGACCGCGAGCAAACTGGGAAAATGCGCGCCGACGCTGATGGTTCCGAAATACGTGTAGTTGCCGTTCAGGCCCAACGCAACAATGCCCGCGAGGATGATCGCGGTGATCAGCACGCCGCTCGTGCGCGCTTCGAAGCTGCGCGTCAGCTCTTCAATGGCGAAGACAATGCCCGCCAGCGGCGTATTGAATGCCGCCGATAACCCCGCCGCCGCGCCCGCGAGTACAAGCTGCCGTTCTATGCGCGCATTGGATCGGGGGAACAGGCGGCGAAGGTTGTACATCAGCGCTGCGCCGACCTGCACGGTCGGACCTTCGCGGCCGATGGTGAAACCGCCGAGTATCGCCAGGAAGGAGATGCCGATCTTGGCGGCCACAATGCCTGGCGACAACAGCCGCGTTCCAAGTCCTGGCGGACTATGCAGCACGGCGATCACTTGCGGAATGCCACTACCTTCGGAGCCGCGAAAAAACCTGCGCGTGAGCCAGACCGACAGCGCGGCGACGGCTGGCGTTAGGATCAGCGGCAGCCACACGTGGTCGTGCTGAACCAGACGGAACGTGTTGTAACCCCAGTCGATGAGTCTTGCATAAAGCACCGCCACAAGTCCCACCACGATCGCGCCGACCCAGAAAATGCCGTATCGATGCCAGATACTGCGCGCGCGCCGGACAGTGCGGCGGGGAAGAGAGCGGAGCACTCGATTCATGAGCAATAAGCCACGCGACCGGCTTTTGGCAAAGCGGTGATTATAACGACGCGCGTAACGCGAATCTGGATCGGTCGCCAATATCCATTGAGAGCAAAACAGATTGAATAGGGCAATATCAGCCGATAAAAGAAAAATGGGACGCCAGCCATCAGCCTGCGTCCCATAAACGCTCTTGTCGGGGTGGCAAGAGCGGAGAGAATGTCGAAAGCAAAACGCAATGCCACGTTTGGCGATTTGTATAACGCGCAAACGTTTGAACAAACGCACAGGGCTAATGAAAGATTTATCGGCTAGTGTTAGAGAGTTCCGAATGTGCGGCGGTGTTTACTTCAAACGTACCGGGAGAGTTTCTCAGCTCGTGACTATCTCAAAAGCGACGACGGCTGCAATGGCGCCCAGATTGGCAATCAGCGCCTCAAGCACAATGCCGGGCCAGCTCGTCGTCCGGAAAAGCACAGCCAGCACGAGTGCGCTGAATAAGGCGATAGCAATCATCGTGACAACATGGGCACTGTGAAGATGAATCCGCACGATTGCCTCATTTATGTGCAAAGTTTTTTTGAGTATAGAAAGCGAGCGCCGGTACGCAAGTTGCGATTCTCCGGAAAAGATCAACGCCGCAGCCGTTCTAGCGTTAAGCGAATAATCTGACGGGAATTTTTGGAAGACATCTAGTACTAACCCGAGTTTGAACTGAACCCGCAAATTTGACCGGATTTGGCTGCCATTTGGTCTCTTTCGTATTTCTTGCAGACACGTTATTTCTTCGGAGTTGCATTCATGAGTTCGCCGAATCGCCGTTCCCTTGAAGTCGATTTCTTTCGGGGACTCGTGCTGCTCGTGATTGCCGTCGATCACATCTCCGGAAGCGTCTTGTCCCGCTTCACGCTTCATAGCTACGCGTTTTGCGATTCCGCCGAAGTATTCGTGTTCCTTGGCGGCTATGCGTCGGCTGCCGCCTATACGTCGATAGAGACGAGCCGCAGTCACACTGCCGCTTGCCGGCGATTCCTCAAGCGCAGTTGGGAAATCTATCGCGCGTATCTGTTTACGGCCGTGATGATGTTGCTGGGCGGCGCTTTGCTCATGTGGTTGCGGGTCGATACGCCCATGCTGCAAATCACCGAATGGCCGGCGTTCCTGGCGCGTCCGCTCGGCCTTTCGTTCGATATCGCCACGTTGCGGCATCAGCCATATTTGTCGTCGGTGTTGCCGATGTACGCCATGTTCGCGCTCGCCGTACCTTTTGTCGTGCCGCTTGCACAGCGCAAACCTGTTGTCGTGCTGTTCGGCAGCCTGGGCATGTGGTTGTTTGCGTCGTCGCTTGCGCAATGGCTGCCCTCCGCCTACGCCGAAGGCTGGTCGTTCAACCCGTTCGCGTGGCAACTGATGTTCGCGCTGGGAATACTTTCGCGCGTCCAGCCGATCAGCGCGGAATTCCACAACTCGAAAACGGCGCGCTGGCTGACGCGTGCCGCCATTGTCGTGTTCCTGACGTTCGCTTTTGCCAAGCTGTTCCTCGAGACGCAGGCGCCGCCCGGATACATGAAGCAGAACCTCGCGACGCTGCGCATCGTGAGTTTTGTCGTGGTCGCGTGGCTGTTTGCGCAAGCGGTCCATGCAGGCTGGATTCGCGCGATCGCGCAGGCTTTGCCCAGCGTGGTGAATGTGGGCAAGCAAGGGCTTGTCTGTTTTATCGCGGGCGCGTGCATGTCGCTTGTCATCGACACAGCTTTGCGCGTGGTCTCGCTCGGGTCGTACCAGTGGATGGCGGGATTGGGCGGCGACGCCATAGCGATTGGCAGCCTGATCTGGCTCGCCGCCTTTTGGCGTGACAGGAAGGAGGCGCAGCGTACCCGGGTGCCCAAGCATCCCGCCGTGCCGGCGCATGTGGCTAACCGGCGGGATCAGTAACGTGCGGGGTTAAAGCTTGATTTCCCGTGTCTCGCGCATACAGAGCACGCCGATCAGGCTGATCGCCGCCGCCACCGAAACATAGCCGCCGACCCACGTCAGGCCGCCGCGATTCGCCAGCAATTGCGCAATGTAAGGCGCCACCGACGCACCCAGAATCCCGCCCAGGTTGTACGCCACGCCTGCGCCCGTGTAGCGCACGTTGGTCGGGAACAACTCAGGCAGGAGCGCGCCCATGGGGGCGAACGTCACGCCCATCAGGAACAGTTCCATGGTCAGGAACAGCGCGACTGAAGCCGTGTTGCCGCTGCCGAGCAACGGCGCCATCGCAAAACCGGAGGCGATCGCTGCGATGCAACCCACGATCAGCACCGGACGGCGGCCGAATTTATCGCTGGCGAGTGCGGACAGAGGCGTGGCAATCGCCATGAAGACCACGGCGAAGCACAACAGGCCCAGGAATTTCTCACGCGTGAAATGCAGAGTCGACACGCCGTATGAAAGCGAGAAGACCGTCGAGATATAAAAGAGCGTATAGCAGACGATCATCGCGATCGCGCCGAGCAGCGTCGGCCCGAGATAGCGGCTCAGCAGCGTTGCTACGGGCACGCGCACACGCTCGTGCTTTTCCACCGCCGCGCGAAACGCCGGCGTTTCCGCGATTTTCAGGCGCACATATAGGCCGAGCACCACCAGCACCGCGCTCACAATAAACGGCACGCGCCAGCCCCAACTGCGGAATTGTTCGTCGGTGAGGGAAAGCGCCAGGCCGAAAAACAAGCCGTTCGATGCCAGAAATCCCACCGACGGCCCCAGTTGCGGGAACATTCCAAACCAGCCGCGCTTGCCCTGCGGTGCATATTCGGTTGCGAGGAGCGCAGCGCCGCCCCATTCGCCGCCCAGGCCGATGCCTTGTCCGAATCGCAGGATGCACAGCAGCACCGGCGCCAGGCTGCCAATGGACGCATAACCCGGCACGAAGCCGATCAGCGTCGTGGAAACGCCCATGACCAGAAGGGACGCGACCAGCGTCGATTTTCGTCCGATCCGGTCGCCGAAATGGCCGAACACGAACGAGCCGATTGGCCGGGCGATAAACGCGATGCCGAACGTCACAAACGCCGACAGCGCTTGCGCAGCGGGCGAGCTATGCGGGAAAAAGACCGGTCCGATAACGAGCGCGGCGGCTGTGGCATAGACATAAAAGTCATAGAACTCGATTGCCGTACCGATAAAACTCGCGAAAATGACGCGGGCACTGCTCATTTTGGCATCGCTCGCGGGCGATGCAGGCAGTGAAGGTGAAGCTGACGACATGGCGTCTCCGTTTTGGCCATCGCGCGCGGTTGTACGCGCTGCGGGACATTTCGATTAAGCGAACGAGGCGAACAAGCCAGATGGGGCAAGCAGACTGCGTCGACCTGCGCATGGGTGCGTCGCGGTATCGAGCGGGCGGGCGCATCGCACGGGCGCCGGTTGGGCGACCACGATGGCTTGGCCGGCATGGCCGGCGAAAAGGGGTATCGAAAATTATAACGAGCGCGGGTCGCGACCGGCAAGGAACTGTTTCTATAAGTGCGACGAAAGTTCCATTAATCGATAGTCGTCGCCTGCGGCGAATGCGCGCTTCTTAGCTGGAACTGGCCGTTGTCGTTGAAGAGCCAGTCTTCGAAGAGTTCGAGGTGTCCGTTGCCGTCGAGCAGCCGCGTGGGCGGCGCGGGCAGCGGGGACGCGCGGCGCAGCGAGGCGAGTGCAGTTGCTTCGGCTTCGTCGTCGCCATTGGTTCGATACACGGACGAATGGAGCACGCGGCCGTTGCGGTCTACGGTGTAAGCGACCACGACGAGCGAGCGGAGCATCGCTTGCGGCGTGCCTTTGAGCACCAGCGACGGATTGCGCTCGAAAATATGCTGCGCCACGCGCACCTTGTATTGATCGAGCGTCGCGCTGCTGACGGCGGCTGCGGGTTTCGGCGATTCGAGCGCGCTTGGCGGCGGGGTGATCGTGCACGCGGCGAGGAGGGCGGACAGCGCGATGCCCGGCATGAGCTGCGTGATTTTCAGGCTGAGAGTCATGGCGATAAAACTCCGGGGAAATCGCTGCATCAATCTCAACCATATATAACGATGAACGCCGGGTCCATGTCTTGCTGCCCTAATTGCATTCCCAAGTTTGCACGATGCAAGGAGAGCACCATGAGCCAGGATCCGTCAGACCTGAACAATCCGCAGCCTGCGGAACACAGTGACAACGAGGCGAGCAAGATGCCCGAACGCGACGACGAACACCGCAAGCAGGCGCCGAGCGACCAGCCCGGGAAGAAACCTGGGGAAGGGGAGCCCGACGTGGGGTGAGGGGTTTGGTGGTTGCGTTTAGTGTCAGGAGACCGTATCGGTATGGATGCGGGTTTTTTCATTGCGGGAAGCATTGTTGCGACGACAAAATACGTCGCGATTACTATAGCCGCAGCGCAGCACGGATAATCGCATCAAAAGCATGATCGCGCGCTGGGAACGGGGTACCGCAAGGATGACTCGAGGGCGGAACGATGCGCTCGCCAGATGGGGTAGCAGTCTGAAACGCTCGTAGGACGGAGCGCTTTGCCCAATTGAAACGGCTACATGAGCCAAATTCCATACAGAAATGATGCGAACATTTCGTGGTCAATATCGCCTTTGGCGACATCAACAACTACTTCCTCTAATTCCGGAGTTCGCCGAATGGTAATGTTTTCACGTTCGAGATAAGTAAGGGCGCAGGCTAAGCCGGTGCGCTTATTCGCGTCATTAAACACGTGTCCTCGGGCGATGGCCACCGTGTACATGGCTGCGATTCCGAAAACGTCTGTGACGCCATTGTAGTGAGCGTGATTCTCGATCCGAACTAGGGCCGCTTCTACGCCTCCACGTCCACCTGCGGCGAAACCCGGGAGGCCACCCAAGTCGATCAGAATTTCGTCGTGGATTGTGATGACATAATCCAGATCAAGCATTACCGGTCTTTCAGGGCGGTAAGGACGTCACGATGTTCTGAAATCACTTTGCGGGCAGCGCGCAGCACATCCTCACGTTGCGAGGGGGTGGCTACGCTGACCGAAGATTTGGGAGAGATAATCTTGCGCGGGCCCAGCTTGATTCCATACAACTCAGTGATCGGCTTTGATTGGGTCACGATCGCACTCCGTTGGTTGACGCGTTCAGCCCGCGCTCCTGTGACAATTATACCCGCAAGTTTTGCGATATGAATCAGGCTCGAATCCGCGGATTTGCTAGTTATTTCATTGCCGCTGCCTGGCTTCAGTTCCGTTAGCATCTGGCAATGCCCGATGCTCTGGATAATTCATTCTTCGCGCGACTGACCGCAAACCTGCTTGAGCATCTTAAGCGGATGGCCCGTGGGTCGCACGGCGAGCAGTCGCTTGACGATCTCAAAGCGGAGGCATGGTTGGCCGCGCACACCATTCGCGAAGAGCAGGGCATTGACTTCGACCCGGAAGACGAAGCGTTTCAGCGTGCGATTTTGTCGAATCTCAGCAAAGCTTTTGGCAAATTTGCGAATCGCAAAATGCGATTCGCCATCAGACTGGATCAAGAAGATATTGGTGACAACGGTGACCGCGCGCCGAATGCGATTGCCGCTCGCCTCGCTGCATCCGATGGCTACCAGCCCGAGATTGCAGCTGAAAGAGCAGAGGAATTTGCCTCACGAGATCGATACATCCTGCAACGCTTCACGGAGGCCGTGGCATACCTTCGCACCCTCGATCATTTCGATCACGATAAACGCGCAATCGCGGCACATCTGGCAATTCCAATTAGTACACTAGATGCAAGATTACGTCGTGCGGAGATGTTGGCGGACGCTCAGCCGTCAATATTTGATGGAGTCGAAATGGTGGCCGCCGACTTTGTCCCCAAAGTTGGAAATGTGATGAAAACGTCGTTATCCAAAAGGGCAAGGTTCCGGAGGTTCTGCGCAACAAGCAGGCCATCGCAACCGCAGTTTTTTTCTCGTTGGGGCGCAGTTTTCGCAAGGCACTAGGCTAACTCGCGCCGATGGTTACGTGTTAGGCAACCGCGAATGATTTCGCTAGAACTTTGGACGAAGGCTTCGGAGCATGCTTCTGTAAGGCGCAACCCAGCGGAGTTAAAGCCTTTGATGGTGCGGAATTTTGGCGGAAGCGGTGAGATTCGAACTCACGGACGAGTCACCCCGTCGCTAGTTTTCAAGACTAGTGCCTTAAACCGCTCGGCCACGCTTCCACGTTTCACACTCAGCAACTGCACGACTACTGGAACAGCGCGCTTGAAACGGCGCACCTTTCCGGGTAGGGTAGCCCTACATCCTTATGGATGAAGGGCCCCCTAAGAACTGTACGTGCGAGTTTCCCCGCATACAGCTCAAGCCTACGGACAAAGCTCCATTCAAAATAAAGCCGGCTTCGTTACAACAAGTTTTCCCACGTGCACCTGCTGGTGGCAATGCGGGTGAAGCAAAACTCTGTTGGACAGCGTGTCTTTGCCACCATGCATCCGATACTCCAGATGATGATCGTGCCAACCCGTCTCGTCCGTCAGCGCCGTGCCGCAGTGCGCACACAATCCGCCCTGTGACATATACAGCGTGGACCATTGCCTACGATAGCGCATTGTTTCCCACATGCGATCCTGCCGCAATTTCTCGCCGTACTGCTCCCATATCGGATCAAATGGATTGAATTCCGCTTTGATCTTCAGGTGTCGCTTGATGACTGTTCCGCTGATTTGGTATAGCTCAAGCAACCCCCTGCTGCCGTCCCGCTTTACCACAGGAACGGCGAATACCCATTGACGATCACCGATTGAATGAAAGTACTTCTTTTTCACCCAATCGGCGCCCTTCTGCGGGTGCCGCCGCTTCGACCATCGCCAGAGTTTCTGAAACACCAAATGCTCCGTGCGACTGTACGCTTGTTTAGCCACCACGGGACTGTGGTACTGCGCCCAGCCCCGAAGCATCGGATTCAGCAATTGGATCAGATCCTCCTGCTTTACCGTCTTGTTACCGCTGATCGTATCCGCCACCTTGCGATAGAACGCTTGCGCGTTTTTCTTGCTCGGTTTGATGAGCAGCTTTCCCGAGTACTTCCGGAAATTCCACCCAAGGAAATCAAAGCCTTGCTCTATGTGAGTGATCCGCGTTTTCTCCTCGGATAGTTGCAAACCCCTAACCGCGAGGAAGGCCTCTATCCAGGGTCGGACTTCGTTAACTAGTACCTCTTGCGAGTCACCGGTTATGACGAAGTCGTCCGCGTACCGCACCACATGAATCTTTAGCTTCTTGGTTTTTGCGATCCCGAATTTAGCACCGAGGCGCTCAATCAGTTCACGCTCCAACCCGTTCAACGTCACATTGGCCAACGTGGGGGAAATGATGCCCCCCTGCGGCGTACCGGCCGTCGTCGCCTGCAACTGACCTTGGTAAATCAGGCCAGCCTTCAACCACTTCCGGAGAATCGCCGTGTCCATTGGGACATTGCGTTCCAGCCAGTCATGGTTGATGTGGTCAAAGCACCCCTTGATATCCGCTTCCAAGACCCATTGGGCTGAACCCTTCTGAGACATGGAAACAAAAATCTGGGACATGGCATCGGCCGTTGAGCGATGACTCCTGAACCCATATGAGTTCGGGTCGCTCGTGGACTCTGCCACTGGCTCCAAGGCCAGCAAGTACAGAGCTTGCATCGCTCTGTCATGCATGGTCGGAATGCCCAGAGGGCGCTCCTTCCCATTGGCCTTGGGGATAAAGACCCTTCTTAAAGGCAGAGGCCTGTATCCATGCCGCTTCAACCGATCGACAGCAAGCCGTCGACTTTCAGGCGAATCCCATAGTTCACGATCGACTCCAGCCGTTCGCGCACCCTGGTTTTGCGTAACACGTCGTACCGCATGCAACTTGGCGGACAACGTGCGGGTCAGCATCCGTTGCAAGGCTTTGACCCTGCGCCATTTGCCTTCCCGCGTCGCCTTCGCAATTCGAATCTGCATCCCTCTCACGTTTCGTTCAACCCGACGCCAATCTACGGCGTACCAATCGTCCGGCGCGTGGGAGAGCGCAGATCCAGTCTTCCGACCAGATACTTTCATGCTGCTCTCCTACTTGGAAAAGTCCCGAGCAGAAGGCGCATCTCCCCTAGCGGGGTAGATACACCCCGCTAGGGAACAAAAAACACCTCAGTACGGGCGCATGCACCCGTACCTAACCAAGACACAGAGGGTAGTCAGCCGTCTTGCGACGGTAGACCAGACGGAAGTCTGCCCGCTTTCGCGTGGAGTGATGTCTCAACTCCTATCCGGACCATTACAGCCCGACGTTCGCTTTTTCCGTCCTCCCATACCCGCATAATCAACAGCGTTCCTTACGGTCCGCCTGCCAGTCAAACCGCACTGGCAACCATACGGGCTTACCACGTTCCCGGCATGTCACACGACTGACTTAGGTTCTGCCTCTTCACCGGCGGTCATATAAAACGACGCATTCCGAGCCTTGAACGGAATGACCAACCGCACACCTTTTGGTTAATGCCTAGCAGCAGCTTGGGCACCTCAATACTCACGGTGTTTAACAGCAGTTCACATAAGTTAACCATATCAGCCAGCCTAGCTCCTCAACCCCTTCGCTGCTAGGAGTCTCCAGATGAACATCTCACGACGTGCATCTGCCCGAACGTCCGGGGGCTACATTGTCGGAAGAGCTTCACACCCCACCGTTACCAGTGACGCATGTCTTCCTAGGCTACTGCTAGTCGTATAGCAGGTTCACTGTCCGCTTCTGAACCGCAGAGGCGGGGCGAACAATGACACACCGAGCTTTCGCTCGAAACGCAGCAGACCCAGCGTTGATAACGCGGGGAATTGCAAACGTCATTCCGCCCTGTCGGCGGAAATGAAGCCGCTGATAGGGCGGGACCTGACGGTAATCAGGACAATGCAATGCGATTCGCGGTGTTAAACGACATACCGAGAATCGCCTATGGCGAAACCCAATACACCCACCGGGCTTCGCTTGCTACAAAAGTGCCAACCCAAGGGGTCAGCCTATGGACAGTATTCACCGTCGAATCGATGCGACGTGTCGCACCAAGGCGCGTATTGTAGCGCAACTTCGCCGCCGGTTTAAGCCTTCGAAAGCGCGTCATCCTTCCAGCGATTTCGTCGCACGCAAACCGGGAAACAAGCGCATCCAGAGCAGCGCCACAACAATCGTTCCCGCTCCGCCAATCAACACCGCCGGCACCGCGCCAAACAGGCCCGCAGTCATCCCCGACTCGAATTCGCCCAGTTGATTCGATGTCCCGATAAACAGCGAGTTGATCGCGTTGACCCGTCCACGCATGTCATCGGGTGTTTGCAGTTGAACGAGCGAGTTGCGCACCACCACGCTGATCACATCCGACGCGCCCAACGTGCCGAGCGCCAACGCGGATATGACAATGTTGCGCGATAACCCGAACACGATCGTCGCAATGCCGAACGCGATCACGCCGCCAAAGAGCGCCGTCCCCGCGCGCTGCCGCAACGGAAAATGAGCCAGATAAACCGATCCGGCCAGCGCGCCGACCGCGGGCGCCGCGCGCAGGATTCCGAGCGCCCAGGGCCCGGCATGCAGAATGTCGCGCGCGAATACCGGCAGCAAAGCCGTCGCGCCGCCCAGCAGCACCGCGAACAGATCCAGCGACAATGCGCCCAGAATCACGGGCTTGCGTCGAATGAAAGCAATGCCCGAGAACAGCGATTCGAACGAAACCGGCGTACGCATGCGCACCGCTTGCTCGATTTTGATCGATGAAACCAGCAGCGCCGCCGCAACGAACGCCACCGATACCGCCCCGTACACCACGAGCGCGCCGAGCCCGTAGAGCAGCCCGCCCATCGCGGGGCCGAGAATCTGCGCGGTCTGGTTCGCGGACGTGGACCACGCGGTCGCGTACTGCAACTGCGCGCGCGGGATCAGGTTGGGCAGGAGCGCGGACATGGATGGCGATTCGAACGCCCGCGCCGATCCCGCAACGGCGGCGATCACATAGATCAGCTCTTGACTGGTTATTCCGCGCCATGTCGCAATGCACAAGGTCAACGCCGCCACGCCCTGAATTGCCTGGCAAACGAACGCAATCACGCGCCGGTCGTAACGGTCGGCCACGTGGCCGACCACGAGCGTAAGCAGGAACATGGGCAGGAACTGGGCGAGGCCAACGAGCCCGAGCGCGAACGCGCTATGCGTGATCGAATAAATCTGCCAGCCGATGGCGACCGACATCATCTGGAACGCCACCGACGACATCACCCGAGCGCTCCAGAAGAGCGCAAAGGGCCGGTGGCGCATGACCGACCCGGGCGGCAACGCAGGTGAAGAGGCGCTCAATTAACGGTTGTCCTTGATCGTTTTCGAGTCGGGATTCTTGAGGAACAGCGCCTGCAGATCGTTGAGAAAATCCTGGCCGCGCTGCGTGGGCGCAATGGTTTCAACATCGCGCGTGATCAGGCCGCGCTTTTCGGCTTCGACCAACGCAGATTCGATCGCGGACATGGCCAGACCCGTTCGTTCGTTAAACGAATGCACCGGAAAACCTTCGACGAGGCGCAACGTGTTGAGCATGAATTCGAAAGGCAGGTCGCGCGGACCCACTTCATGTTCTTCCTGGACCGCCGCACCCGCGAGCGCTTCGTCCATGTACGTGCCGGGATGTTTGTATCGAACCTGACGCACGATCTTTTGCGGAAAAGACAGCTTGGTATGCGCGCCCGCACCAATGCCGAGATAGTCGCCAAAGCGCCAGTAATTCAGGTTGTGCCGGCTCTTCCTGTTCGGCTTCGCGTAGGCCGACACTTCATAGCGCTCGTAACCCGCCGAAGCGGTACGCTCGTGAATCCAGTCCTGCATGTCGGCCGAGGCGTCGTCGTCGGGAACGGGCGGCGGGTACTTCGCGAACATCGTGTTCGGCTCGAGCGTCAGGTGATACAGCGACAAATGCGGCGGCGCGAAACTGATCGCGGTGTCTATATCGGCGCGGCATTCGTCCAGCGTCTGCTCGGGCAGTGCGAACATCAGGTCGAGATTGAAGTTATCGAAGTTTTTCGCGGCGATTTCCACGGCCTCGCGCGCTTGCGTTGCATCGTGAATCCGGCCGAGTGCTTTCAAATGCCGCTCGTTAAAGCTCTGGATTCCTATCGATAAACGGCTTACCCCGCTCGCCCTGAACTGCGCGAACTTCGCGGCTTCGAACGTGCCGGGATTCGCTTCGAGGGTGATCTCGGCGTCGGCGTCCAGCGGCAGCAACGTGCGGGCATCGGAGAGAAGGCGGTCGAGTCCCTTCGCCGAGAGCAAACTGGGCGTGCCTCCGCCAATAAAAATGGAATGAACCTGACGGCCCCAGACCATTGGCAACGCGTGTTCGAGGTCGGCGCGCAACGCATCGAGATACCGGTCTTCAGGGAACGTCTGGCCTTTCCACTCGTGCGAATTGAAATCGCAGTACGGGCACTTCTTCACGCACCACGGGAAATGCACATAAAGCGATAACGGCGGCAGCGACGTCAGGCGGATACTGCCCGGCGACGTGAACGCCTTCACGACGTTGATCGTTTGAGGACCCGGATTCACGAGACGTCCTTCAGCCGTTCCAGCAAATGCCGAAGCGCGATTGCGCGATGGCTGTTGGCGTTCTTGATGGCGGGATCGAGTTCTGCGGCGGTTTTTCCAAGCGATGGCACGAAGAAATGCGCATCGTAGCCAAAACCATTTGCACCGCGCGGAGCATCCAACACTTCGCCGTGCCAGCGGCCCTCTGCAATCAGCGGCTCGGGATCGTCGGCATGACGAACGAGCACGAGCACGGAGAAGAAATACGCGCGGCGGTCGGTTTCATTCGCGAGGTCGGCAACGAGCCGCGCGTTGTTCGCGGCATCGTTTTTTTCGCCGCCGTTCTGCAACTGCGCATAGCGCGCGGAATAGACGCCGGGCGCGCCGCGCAATGCGCGAACGCAGAGGCCGGAGTCGTCGGCGAGCGCGGGAAGTCCGGTTGCCTTCGATGCATGCCGCGCCTTCGCCAGCGCATTTTCCACGAACGTCACGTGTGGTTCCTCGGCTTCCGACACGCCGAGTTCGCCTTGTGTCACCAGGTCTGTGCCCGCCGTGCTCAACAGCGCCGCAAACTCACGCAACTTGCCCGCGTTGTTCGACGCAAGCACGACGCATTTCAACGCAATATCAGACACTGAGCAACTCCAGCGCGACCTTCTGCTTCGCTATCAATGTTTCTATACCGCTTTGCGCCAGATCCAGCAGAGCGTTCATTTCGGCGCGCGTGAAAGGCACGCGTTCTGCCGTTCCCTGCACTTCGACAAAACCGCCTGCGCCCGTCATCACGACGTTCATGTCGGTATCGCATTGCGAATCTTCGTCGTAGTCGAGATCGAGCACCGGCTGGCCGTTGTACACGCCCACGGAAATCGCCGCGACAAATTCGTTGATCGGCGATTCCGCGATTTTTCCGGCTGCGATGAGCTTGGTAACGGCATCGTGGGCCGCGACGAATGCGCCCGTGATGCTCGCGGTGCGCGTGCCACCATCGGCCTGGATCACGTCGCAATCGATATGCAGCGTGCGCGCACCGAGTTTGTTCAGGTCGAACACGGAACGCAGCGCGCGCCCGATCAGGCGCTGGATTTCCTGCGTACGTCCGGTCTGTTTGCCGCGCGCCGCTTCGCGGTCGTTGCGGGTGTTTGTCGCGCGCGGCAGCATGCCGTATTCCGCGGTGAGCCAGCCTTGATCGCGGCCGCGCAGGAATTCGGGCACACGCTCCGAAATGCTCGCGGTGCAGATCACTTTGGTGTCGCCGAATTCGACGAGGACCGAACCTTCCGCGTGCTTCGTGTAATGACGCGTGATGCGCACGTCGCGCAACTGGTTCGCGCGACGGCCGCTGGGGCGTGAAGACGGGGCGGGCGAGGTCAGCGGGGAATCTGTCATGGAGGCGATCAGGTGAAAAAGCGGTGAAGGGGGGCCGGACGCTGGCCAGAGCACAAATTTTATCCGCAATCGGCATGAACGGCTGACTGGCGCGTTCGCCGCCAGCGCGCCAAGCTCCGCGTTTCCCGGGCGATACCGGCAAAAATGGGATAATGCCAGCTTCCTCGCCCGGCCAACATTGCATGCCATTCGCGCAGCTTCACGCCGGGCGTACTGAAGTGAACTGGCCGGGCGGTGCACGCGGTAAATGCATGCGCGCATATGGCCTTCAAAACGGACGCGATAATGATCTACAGCATGACAGGCTACGCCAGCGCCACGCGCGAGGTAGTGTCGGACGGCGCGGGCGCAAATGGTTCGGGCGTGGGAGTATCGGTGGAATTGCGCACGGTGAATTCGCGCTTTCTCGACATGAACTTCCGCATGCCGGAAGACGTTCGCTCGTGTGAACCGCAATTGCGCGAAATGCTGATGAACAAGCTCTCGCGCGGCAAGGTCGATATCCGTATCAACCTGAACCGCGCCGAGCAGACGACCATTTCCGGCGTGCTCAATCGCGATGCCCTGTCGCAGCTCGCCGCGCTGGAGCGATCGGTGCTCGACGTTTTCCCGGATTCGGAACGCATGCGCACCGGCGAAATCCTGCGCTGGCCGGGCATTTTGTCGGAGAGCGGGGTATCGGCGGAAACGTTGCGCGACGCCGTGCTGGCGTGCGGCAAGCAGGCCATTGCGGAACTCATCGACGTGCGCGCCCGCGAAGGCGCCGCGCTTGGCGCCGTCCTGATCGCGAACGTGACGGAGATGGAGGCCATCGTCGCGCGCATCACGCCGCTCGTGCCCGAATTGATCACGAAGCATCAGCAGAAGATCGTGGAGCGCCTGCAGATTGCGCTTGGGATTGCCGCGCCAGAAAACACCACGGGCACGACGCAAAGCAGCATTCCACGCGAGGAAGTCGCTGAACGGATTCGCCAGGAAGTGACCATGTACGGCATCCGTATCGATATCAACGAGGAATTGCAGCGCCTCACTGCGCATTTGACGGAAACCCGTCATGTGCTGCAAAAGGGCGGCAAGGTCGGCAAGCGGCTCGACTTCATGATGCAGGAACTCAATCGCGAAGCGAACACGCTCGGCTCGAAAGCGGCCGCAAAAGAACTCGCGGATGCATCGATGACGCTGAAACTGCTCATCGAACAGATGCGCGAGCAAGTGCAGAACCTGGAGTAAAGGCGCAATGAACGACGCTCAACGCAACACTTACGCCGGCGTTTATCCGGGCAATCTGTTCATGGTGGTAGCGCCTTCGGGCGCGGGCAAGTCCACGCTGGTGAACGCACTGCTCGCGCAAGATGCGGCCATCCGACTGTCCGTGTCGTACACCACGCGCGAGCCGCGTCCGGGCGAGCAAGACGGCGTGCAATACCATTTTGCTTCCGTCGATGATTTCATGGCGCGTCACAACGCCGGTGAATTCCTCGAAAGCGCCGAAGTGCACGGCAATTACTACGCGACGTCGCGCGTATGGATTGAAGAACAGATGAAAAGCGGCCATGACGTGCTGCTCGAAATCGACTGGCAAGGCGCGCAGCAGGTCAAGAAACGCTTTCGCAATGCGGTGGAGATTTTCGTTCTGCCGCCGTCGCTGGATGCGCTGGAAGAGCGTTTGAAAAAGCGCGGGCAGGATGCGCCGAACGTGATCGTGCGCCGTTTGCTCGCTGCCGGCAGCGAGATGGCGCACGCGCCGGAGGCCGAATATGTGCTGATCAACGAGAACTTCGAGCAGGCGCTGACGGAATTGCGCTGTCTCGTTGCTGCGACACGCCTGCGGTTTGGTTCGCAATATGCGCGCCATACGCAGCTGTTCGTCGAGTTGGGAATACACTCGCCGCACGCCGAGTGAGCGGGCTTTCCGGTCACATAAGGTAGAATGAAGAACATATCGAGAAGGAATCAACCATGGCCCGCATCACTGTCGAAGACTGTCTGAAAATGATCCCCAATCGCTTCGAGCTCGCGCTCGCGGCAACGTACCGTGCGCGTCAACTCGCTCAAGGCCACACGCCGAAGATCGAAAGCCGCGACAAGCCGACCGTTGTAGCGTTGCGTGAAATCGCTGCCGGTCAGGTCGGTGTGGAAATGCTCAAGAAGGTTCCGGTCTAGGTTTTGATCCGGTTACCGGCCAGGGCAATTTTCGAATCAATGCGCATCTTTGTTAAAGCGACAGCTAACCACGGAGGCGACCATGAATCCAGTTCCATCGTCCGTCTCTGTGGACCCGCATCACGACGTGCTCAGCACTGAAACCGATGCAGATGCGCATATCGAGCTCAACGCTGAAAACCACGCGCACGACCACGATCAAGATGGAAATTCTCCATCGGCCGCGCGCAAGTACATAGATGCGGTTCTCGAACAGTCGTTTCGCCATCTGTTCGGGCCAACCGCCACGCCGGAGAAACCGCGCCGTCACGATGTCGTTTCCATCGCGAAACTGACGACTGAACTGGCCGCGTATCTTTCGCCGGAAGAAATCAAGCAGGTCAAACAGGCTTTCCATTTCAGCGACGAAGCCCATCTCGGGCAATATCGGCAGAGTGGCGAGCCGTACATCACGCATCCGGTCGCGGTCGCGGAAATCTGCGCAAGCTGGAAACTCGACGATCAATCCATCATGGCGGCGTTGCTCCATGACGTGATCGAAGATCAGGGCGTGACGAAAACCGAAATTGCGGAACGGTTCGGGCCGAAGGTCGCGGAACTTGTCGACGGCTTGTCGAAGCTGGACAAAATGGAGTTCCGCAATCGCGAGGAAGCGCAGGCGGAAAACTTCCGCAAGATGCTGCTCGCCATGGCGCGCGACGTGCGAGTGATCCTCGTCAAGCTGGCTGACCGCTTGCACAACATGCGCACGCTCGGCGCCGTGCCGGCGGAGAAGCGGCGTCGCGTGGCGCGCGAGACCATCGACATTTACGCGCCCATTGCGCACAGGCTCGGCCTGAACAATACGTATCGCGAACTGCAGGACTTGAGTTTCGCGAACTTCAATCCGCATCGCTATGCCACGCTCGAGCGCGCAGTCAAGGCCGCGCGGGGCAATCGGCGTGAAGTGGTCGGCAAGATCATGGAGGCGGTCCAGCGCACGATTGCCGACGCGAAGATCAAGGCGGACGTCACCGGGCGCGAGAAAACCATCTTCAGCATCTACAAGAAGATGCGCGACAAGCAGTTGTCTTTTTCGCAAGTGCTCGACGTGTACGGATTTCGCGTGGTGCTGGATACGGCGCTCGAGTGCTATACGTGCATAGGCGCATTGCATGCGCTCTACAAGCCGGTGCCGGGCAAGTTCAAGGACTACATCGCGATTCCGAAGGTGAACGGCTATCAGTCGCTGCACACCACGCTCGTGGGTCCGTTTGGCGCGCCTATCGAATTCCAAATCCGCACGCGCAAGATGCATGAGATCGCGGAAGCGGGCGTTGCCGCGCATTGGCTGTACAAGAACGGTGGCGCGGATCTCAACGATGTGCAAAAGCGCGCGCATCAATGGCTCAAGTCGCTGCTCGACATTCAAAGCGAAGCAGGGGACTCCAGCGAATTCCTCGAACACGTCAAGATCGACCTGTTTCCGGACGCGGTCTACGTGTTCACGCCCAAGTCGAAAATCATGCCGTTGCCGCGTGGCGCGACCGCGCTCGACTTCGCGTATTCCATTCATAGCGATCTTGGCAACCAGTGTGTCGCGGTGAAGATCAACAACGAGTTGCTGCCGCTGCGCACCGAGTTGAAGAGCGGCGACATTGTTGAAGTGATTACCGCGCCGTATTCGAAGCCGAATCCCGCGTGGCTTGGGTTCGTGCGCACCGGTAAGGCCCGTTCGGCAATTCGTCACTACCTGAAGACGATGCGGCTGAATGAATCGGTGCAACTGGGCGAACGGCTTGTCGATCAAAGCCTCAAAGGCTATGGCCTGGCGCTCTCCGAAGTTACGCCGGAAGTGTGGGAAAAGCTGGTGCAATGGACCGGCAACAAGAGCCGTCAGGAAATCTTCGCGGACATCGGCCTCGGCCGGCGTGTCGCCGCGGTGATGGCAAAGCGCATTGAAGTGCTGATGACCGGACGGGACGACGACGATTCCCCGCGCGAAAGCTTCACCACGAACACCGCGCCGCCAGTCGTGATTACCGGTACGGAAGGCATGTCGGTGCAGTTGTCGGCGTGCTGTCGCCCGATTCCCGGCGACGACATCATGGGTTATATCGGCATTGGGCTCGGCATGGCGATCCACACCACCGAGTGTCGCGTGGCGCAGCGTATTCATAGGCGCGATCCCGGCCGCTGGATCGACGTTGCCTGGGCGCCGCAGCCCGGCCGCCTTTTCGACGTCGCCATCAAAGTGCTCGTGAGCACGTCGAAGGGCGTATTCGCCCGCGTGGCCGCTGATATCACGTCTGCCGATGCCAATATCGTCCACATTGCAATGGACGAGGACGTGACGCAGGAATCCACCGTCTTGCGTTTCGTGATCCAGGTCAGTGACCGCGTGCATCTGGCAAACGTGATGCGGCGTGTCAGGACGAATCCGGACGTGATGCGCATTGCGCGTGAACGGCCGAGTGACGAGCCACATCACCGCAACACCGAAGGCGGCATGCGGATCGATCGCGAACGCGGCGACTATTGACGCGACTGGCGTGGGCCTTGGCGCAGCTATTGGCTCGCGCGCAGAGGCTTTGATCGCCGCTGGAACGCGACCTGCGTGCCTTGTACCCATTCTGCGTACAACAAGGGGCACATATGAAAACATCGGAACTTGAAGGCGCCGAGCTCGACTATTGGGTCGCACGCGGGCTGCACGATTTCATCCGCGAAATCCATTTCACCGACGGCGGACAGACGCTCGCCATTCGCGGCAACGATCGCGGGCGGGCGTGGGACGGCCGATTTTTGCCGTCGTCGTCCTGGGAAGCTGCTTCGGTTGTGCTGGAGCGCGCCTGCCGGCTTGAGATGAGCGACCACGGGCGTGGAGAGGTTGTCTGCACGGCGGTATTCGGCAAGGACGGGCAGGAGGTGGCGGGGCGTGGTGCATCGTTGAGAATTGCGCTGCTTCGCGCTTTCCTGTTGCATGCGTTTGGAGAAACGGTGGACGATGATTATCCGCACCGGTCGCAAATGCTGCTGGGCGAACGAGCGGAGCCGCTGGGCGAACAGAGCGCGGTGGCATCGATTGAAGATGCGCCGGCACCGGATGGACGGATTGGGGATATAGGATCAGCCGCGCGGCAATAACCGGCGGCGCATTTGATCCAGGGACCGATCCCATGATTGCCGCAAAAACAAAAAGGGCCTTCCGCGAGGAAGGCCCTTCTTAAACTGGTGCGGCTGGCAGGATTCGAACCCACGACCCCTTGGTTCGTAGCCAAGTACTCTATCCATCTGAGCTACAGCCGCGCACAAGGCAACAATAAAGCGACGAAAAAACAGGGTAATACAAAAAACCAATGCAGGAAACGCTTCTTTGAAACTTTTTAAAACGTTTTGAAGAAGTGGTGCGGCTGGCAGGATTCGAACCCACGACCCCTTGGTTCGTAGCCAAGTACTCTATCCATCTGAGCTACAGCCGCACGCGAGACCAAGAGTATAGCCAAGCTCTCCCAAAAAAGGAAGCGCTGTGACGCAATTTGCGTAATGCCGATCTCCTTCGTGTTACCTTCAGAAAGGGGCGATCTCGCCTTCTACACGTCATTTTGAGCGGTTTGCACCATGAATAAAGCATTTGTCAAAGAGTCGGACGAAAGTGACGACGACCTGGATCTCGATCAGCCGCCCGGCGTTCCGCCTGGCACCAAGAACTACATCACGCCTGCTGGCCATCAGCGCCTGCGCGACGAATTGCTGCATCTACTCGATACGGAACGTCCGGACGTCGTAAAGCTGCTTTCCTGGGCGGCGTCGAATGGCGACAGGTCGGAGAACGGCGATTACATCTACGGCAAGCGCCGTTTGCGTGAAATCGACCGGCGTATCCGCTTTCTGACGAAGCGGCTTGACCTGGCCGAAGTGGTGGACAGCAGCAGGCAGGAGAACGTGGATCAGGTCTTTTTCGGTGCGACGGTTACTTATGCCGGCGAGGATGGAGAAGAGCAGACGGTGACCGTTGTGGGTGTCGACGAAGTCAACCTGGACATTGGACACGTAAGCTGGATATCGCCCATTGCGCGGGCGTTGCTCAAAGCGAAGGTTGGCGACACGGTGACATTGCATACGCCCGCAGGCGCGCAGCAGATCGATATTCTCGACGTGAGCTATCCGGCGAAGAATTGACGCTGCAGGAACTCGAGCCCGGAACGAAAAAAAGCGCCGCAAGCGGCGCTTTTTTCATATCGGTACTACCTGAATCAAAGCTTAGAAGCGGTGACGAATGCCAACCGTTGCCGACACTTGATTCGGGGTCGACGACATGCCTACGCCGGTGATCGGAGCGCCAAGGCCCGTGCCGTCGAGGTCGATTGCGTGGACGTATTCGCCTTGCAGGTACACGTCAGTGCGCTTGGACAGCGAGTAAGCCGTTTGCAGGGCGAACTGATGGAACGACGGCTTCTGACCATCGATACGTGCGTCCGTGTAGGTGTACTCGCCAGCCAGGCTCAGTGCCGGGGTCAGTGCGTAACGGCCATTCACTTCGTAGTTGTTGAAGCGAATGTAGTTGCCGGTCTGAATGCCGTTGGTCGTGCCGATTGCGCCGCCAGCGATGCCGATTGCATCTTCAAGCTTCGTTTGCGTGAACACGAAGCCAACCGTTGCCGGGCCGAACGCGTAGTTCAAGCCAGCACCGTACGTGCGCTGCGTGCCAGCCACGAACGTGTTGTCGCCAGCAACTGCACCGCCGCTGTTCGACAGAGCCGTGTTGACGTTGGCGCCAGTCGTGTCGTTGTTCAGTTGCAAGTAAGCAGCAGCAATGTTCAACGGACCGTAGTTATACGATGCGCCAACGCTGTATGCGCGGTTGTTCGCGAAACCAGCAGCCTGGTTCGAGAAGCCGTACTGAGCGCCGAACTTGAAGCCAGCGTAGTTCGCGCTTTGGTACTTGACCGAGTTGTTCACGCGGAACGAGTTGTCGAGGTTGTCGTTGTCGAACGGGTGTGCGAACTGCGTACCACCGTACTGCGTGCCGGTCAGAGCCAACGGGCCGAGGTAATCGACCACGGAGTCATATTGACGACCGAGGGTCACAGCACCGTATTGCGTGCTCGACAGACCAACGAATGCTTGACGGCCGAACTCGCGACCACCTTGACCCAGCGTGCCGTTAGCAATGCTGAAGCCGTTTTCCAACGTGAAGATCGCCTTCAGGCCACCACCGAGGTCTTCAGCGCCGCGCAGGCCCCAACGGCTGCCGTTCACCGAGCCGCTCGTCATCTTGAAGTTGTGTTGGCCGCCTTGGTTGTTCGTGTACGTCAGGCCGGCGTCGATCAAACCGTACAGCGTGACGCTGCTTTGTGCGTGAGCAGCGGTTGCAAATACGCCCGTCAGGGCGGCGACCATAAGAGTCTTCTTCATCTTTGTAACTCCGAGAGCAGTTTGGGTCTGACAACCCAGGCTTGAAGGAAACCTTCACTCCGACGCGCTGCGAGAGGCGCTGTCGGGTGATTTCATGTGGCAATGAATTGACACAGTCGTTTCCGGACCAGACGAAGTGTAAAGACGGCGTTACAGCGATGGCATTCCGATTTCCGCAATAAAGTATTCTGCTATCGGCAATGATGGGAAAAGCTTGTCGAAGGCTTGACTGGCAAGGCTTTGCGAGGGATTAGGAAGGGCGAGAGGCAGGTGTCAACAGAATGACGTTGCGCAATTGCTACAAGTTTAATCGTTAAAATACAACGCCAATAATCCGAATTGCCGATTGTTGACGGATCAGCAATAGATGATTGCCAGAACTGTGGATGATTACTCCTTGATGCACCGCTATACTTAAATCGCTGCTTTCCAAAGCAGACTTTTTCGTTGACGGAAAAGATCTCCAAACCTTGTCAGCGCGACTTCCAAGTCGCGCTTTTTTTTTCGTCCAAAGCAAATCACGCGTGCGATCGGCTTCAGACGTTATCTAATTAGTGGCCTAATGCCTAATACGCAGGCTCCATATCCCCTTCCGCTTGTTCCTGCTTATCGGCGGTGTCGGCATTATCAAAGACTGGTGGGCTTGCTATCGTCCAGTCTTCCATCACGTAATGACGGGCGTCCATTGGCGACGACAACAGATTTTGCCAATGATCGCCATGCCAAACCGGATGGAAACCTCGTGGATCGAAATCGGCCAGAGGCGATTTATCCATTTCGGCTCGTCCTTCTGCGGGCAACGGCACTACAAAAGTCCTGATCCACGAAAACATGCTTTTGAGTTCGGTCGTCACAGCATGACCTCCTTAAAAAGTGTTTGCGGTACACGTTTATGATGCCGAGACACCGCTTCGGTAACAAGACTCGTAAACGCTTACGATTGGATAAACACGGTTACATTCGAAGTAAATAATTCCGATTCATAAGCTTCACCTTCTAAAGCCGCAATTGTTGCGATCAATTGCCCTTTCGGCTTTCCGACGCGATAGCCGGACTTAGCGGATTATGTGGCGGTTCGGCCGTGAGCTAAAATGGACGATCGTTTCACTGAATCCATGCGCGTATCGGCTTCCCGGCCTTCGCGCCCATTTCTTTTTTAGTGGCCCGCAGCCTTGCTCTCAATCGTTCCGTCTCTCGCCTGCGCCGAACCGCTGGTTTTTGTCGATCTGGAAACAACGGGCGGCAGCCTCGGGGTTCATCGTATTACTGAAATTGGCGTGGTTGAAGTAGGACCGTCCGGCGTGACGCAGTGGAGTTCACTCGTTAATCCGCAGCAGCCCATTCCGTTCTTTATCCAGCAACTCACCGGCATCAGCGATTCGATGGTGCGCGATGCGCCGACTTTCGATGTCATCGCGCAGGATTTGCTCGCGCGTCTCGACGGCAGGTTGTTCGTTGCGCACAACGCGCGCTTCGACCACGGTTTTTTGCGCAGCGAATTCAAGCGCACCGGCATCAAGTTCCAGCCAGACGTGCTGTGCACGGTGCAGTTGTCGCGCGCGATCTATCCGGCCGAGCGCCGTCATGGTCTTGATGCGCTGATCGAGCGGCACGCGCTCGTGCCGTTCGCCCGCCATCGCGCACTCGCCGACGCCGATCTGCTCTGGCAGTTCTGGCAGCACCTGCACAGCGCGCATTCCGCGGACATTCTTCGCGGCCATATAGAACAGGTGACGCGGCGTTTCCGGCTGGCAGGCGATATAGATGAAGACACGATCGAGCGGATTCCAGCGGGTTGCGGCGTCTATGTGTTCTATGGCGAGAACGACGTGCCCTTATATATAGGGCGAAGCGTGCGTTTGCGTCAGCGGGTGCGCGCGCATTTGTCGGGCGTGAAACGGTCAGCGAAGGAGCAGCGGCTTGCCGGACTCGTCAGGCGCGTGGAGTGGACCGCGACGGGCGGCGAAATCGGGGCGATGCTCGAAGAAGGGCGCTCGATCGCACGGCTCAATCCGGCGCACAACCGTGTATCGAAGGCACGTCGCGACGATCCGCGCGGTGCGCCCTGGCGCTATGCCGGGGCCATTGCTATTGAAGAGGCGGACGCCGCGACGGGCGCGCGCGTCTGGCATGTCGTGGATGGCTGGCAATTCCTTGGCACGGCAACATCGCTCGACGAAGCCGCGCGCCTGGGTTCGTCGGTCATGTCAACCGGTTCGCTCGCGAGTTTCGAACTGTCGACTTACCGGATTCTCGGCGAGCGCTTGTCGCGCGGATTGAAGGTCATTCCGCTCGGCGCGGCCTTGCTGACGAATATCGAGTCCGCCTGACGCAGTTCGATCAACCGACGGCGCCAATACCTCCCGAAGCGCAGACGTGCGACAGCGCGCGGGCAAGCGGTGCGTTCTGGGCGGAGTCGTATCGCGTCAGGTGTTTCCAGCGCGCGATGCTGCCGGCGAGCCGTAAAGGACAGTCATCGGTGTGACGCAAAGGCTCTACGCGAGCCAGCGCGCCAAGCAACGAATTCGTCACGCGATCGAGTTGCGGCCGCGTATCGCGGGCGAGATCCGGCGGCGTGCCTTCTGGTGGCTGCGACTTGCGCCAGTTATCGAATAGCGCGTTCTGCACGTCCTTGCTTGCCTCGATCTGATCACGAAAGAAGACCTGTGCGAACGCTGGATCGATTCCGGCGGCTTTCGCGCGGCTATTTATGTTTGCCAATAGCGCGGATTCGCGAGGTTCATCGGTAATGGGCACGTGATGCGCCCACTTCCAGCGCGCGACCGGTTCGGCCAGGGCAAGCCGTTGCGACGACAGCGCGATGAGATTCGTGAGCGGCGTATCGTCGCCGTCGGCAAGAACAGTCGATGGAAAAATCGCAATGATTGCAGCGAACATGGCCACAAACGCGGCGGCTCTCAGCGAGCGCAAGATGAAAGTGGAAAACATGAGGGACCGGTAGCGTGCAAAGAGCTGCAGCTTAACCCATGGTGTTTGGAGAAGTTTTCACGTGCGACGCGCGCGCGGCAACACGGCGTCGCCGAAAAGAGATGCCGTGTAGTTCAGACGTGCAGAAGCCGCAACCCGTTTGAGGTCTGCACGAAGCCTGCATATGCCTGGCACATGCGGCGAATTTCATCAATTACTTCGAATCGCACAGGTTGCGCTGTTCGTCGAAAAAGGCCCGGACATGTTCCGGCAGTTCCGCGAGAAATTCGACTGCGATCGGTTCTTGATCAGGACATTGCACCTTGTCGGGTGCCGGGATTTTGGTCGGCTTGGCGTCCATCACTTGCTCTCCTTGTATAGGTCGATTATCAATCTCGACTCTGGCTTCGCGCTAGCGTCGAATGCGCGGTTGGAACTTTTCCCGGTTCCTTTGTTGCTTTAACGGAACACCAATGGCGTGACTTAAGCATGTCACAGTTAATAGCCCACTTTGCGTTTCCCCGATCACGCAATTCCATCGTTTCATGGACGCTTCTAAATCAGCGCGGCATTAACCACAATTCATCACGATCCCTTTATTGCCGATTGCCATGCTGCTTTGCGGCAAATATTTCGCAAGCCGTTTCAACGTTCACTGGATGCGCCAAACGCGCGGTGCGGCATGGCGCAAACTGTCGCATAACGCGCTCTTCTAATATTGATAACGGCAGTATTTCTGCGCGGTTGACCGATTTATTAACTTTTAAAAAACTTTTTCTCACCTATATGTCTGGAAGCGTACACAGCGCATACAAGCGCGTGTTGGCAAATTGGATAAATCCGAAACATCGGCCGAGCGACGCAAAAATGTTTGTTTTCACACGGAATTAAAGTCGCGAGCTTAAAGCATCACTTTAAGTTCACGACGCTGAACGTAACGGAGAAACGGCACTTCGCCGGTTTCGAAGCTCCAAATTGCTCACCGCCAGGCTGACTGTGCGGGTATCGAATCGACTGAGCCCGTGGCGAGCGCAAGCGCAGCCGCAGCGGACAACGCCCCGCTGTAGCTGTCCGAGTCCGCATTGTTCGCCGCCAGCAATTGATTTTGCGCGAGCAAGGCGTCGGTGACAGAGCCGACGCCTTGCTCGTATGCATCGAACGCGGCGTCGTAGGTTGTCTGCGCGGCGGCCAGCAAATCCTTGGCGGCGGCGTGGGCGGCAAGGCTCGTTTGCAGCGCGTTCTGGGCGGTGACGATTTGCCGGACCGCTTCCTCGCGGCTCCGGGCAAGGCGTGTCGATGCACTGTCGGCATCGTTGCGCGCCTGCGCGAGTACTGCCGAGCGCAAGCCGCCGTCGTACAGCGGTATGGTTACGCCGACGATCACGCTGCCGCCATAACGCCCGCCGCTCAGGTTCACGGTCGGCAACTGCTGACCGATGCCTGGAACGGCCGATATGGAGGAACTGCCGGTGTTGTATGCGCCGTTCGCCGAGAGAAAAACCTTTGGCATGAATTCCGACTCGGCCGATTTCACCTTCGCCAGATTGATGCGCTCGGCGGCGTAAGCGCTCAACACGTCAGGCCGCCGGGCAATGGCGTCCGATACGATCCGCTCGATCGAATCATTCGCCGGCGAGGGCAGGGTCCGCGTCGGCATCTCGGCGATCACGGGTTTGGACAGCGGAGAAATTCCCATGGCGGAGATGAGCGCCAGATAGCTGTTGCTTTCGGCGCCCTGCGCCTGGACCAGCGCGAGCTTCGCCTGCGCGCGGTTCTGATTGGCCTGCGCTACTTCGATCACCGTACCAATGCCGTGCTTGTAGCGCGCCTGCGCCGCGGCGAGGATGGCGTCGGCGTTATCGAGCCCTTGCCGCGTTGTGACAATACGGGCGCGCGCGGCCTGATATGCATAGAACGCGACGCTGACGTCGAAGATCACCTGCTGATGAACCGCGGTGAAGCCGATGTTCGCCACCACCGATCCCTGCGATGCAGCCTCGACGCGCGCGGCGCGTCCGCCGAAGTCGAACAGAAGCCATTGCAGAGACAACACCGAGGTCGCGCCATGTCCCGATCCACTGGCTGACGAGTCACCGAGCAAGGATGAATTCGGCCTTTGGGCGCCCGCGTACTGCCCCATTGCCGCAACCGACAATTGCGGAAGGTAGGCGCTTTTCGCAATGCCTGCCGCGAGCGCCGCATTACGCGCGTCGTTCCACGCGATGCGAGTGAGCGGATTCTCCGATTCCGCCAGGTCGATCAGTTCGGCCAGCCCGTACGCGTGCGATTGTAAAAGCGCCGGCGGAGGCGGCACGGCAGCGAACGCGGGATTCGCGGGCAGTTGGTAACCATGGGCCGACGCTGAAGTTGACGCCGACGCCGGACCCGGCACGATGGCGCCGGCTGCGTCCGTTTGCGGTTGCCAGGGCCGGTCGGGACTGTCCGGCGCCATGTCGAGAGACGACGTGGCGCAGCCGGCCAATCCCGCTGCGGCCAATATCGTCAGGGCGAAAGTGGGCTTAAGCCGGCGCATGAATCGTGATGCCCTTCGCGGCGTCATCGGGCGCGGCGTGTTCGAGTTGGATGAGGCGTGCATTACCGAGATTCAGCAACGCGGCGTGTGCCTCGTTGTTTGATGCTTCCGGCAAAGGTGGCTGCGTCGCGGTGGTAGTGGTTTCGTCCGGCGCACCTGGATCGAGCCGCCTGATCCATTCGTCGATGGCGGTATCGTCCGGTTGCCTTTCGGCGAGCAGGAACATCGGTCCTTCAAGCGCGCCGAGCCTAGCGAGCGCGGAACGGCGTTGCGCGATCCACTGCGAATCCGGGCGAACCCATGACGGTTCGTAATGCATCAGCGCGAGATCTTGTTCCAGTGCGCCGCGCTGCGCCATGGCGCTCGCGGCCTGCGCGCGCAGCGTGCTGGGTTGGGCCAGCCGCGCAATCTGCGCCCACTGCCGTTGCAGCGAGGCGATTCCCTCGTCCACGCGCGCGGCGACGCTCACGGGCCACACGCGAGTGAAGACGAGGTAGACGACCACGTTGCCGATCAGAATTCCTATCGTGCGGTCACGCGCTATGGTCAGGTCGAACGCGGGCGCCGCGCCCTGGATCACGCACATGAAAAACACCAGGGCGATCTGGAATCCCGCATAAGCGATGCGCGGCGAACCGAATGCGATCCAGGCGGCAAGCCATGTCCCAAGGAACACGATCGCCATCAATCCGGTGACGGACGTGGTCACAGGCATCACGAAAACGATCGCGGCCGTGCCAAGCACCGCGCCTATCAGGCATCCGGTAATCCGCAGCATCATTTTCTCGACGGTTTCGGCGGTCGTGCCGAGCGACACCATATAGACAGTGATAAAGCAGGTGTGAATGCCGGGCCAGTTGATTTGCGTATAGAGCAAATAGCAGAACATGGCTGCCGCAGTGGTCTTCAATGCATAGCGGACATGGTCGGGGTTCGTGAACGCGTCGGGCAGAAAGAACCCACCGGCCTTTTCGGCAGCCGGCGGAGTTGCTGCGTCAACTGCCGCCTTCGATTCTTGGACTTCTTCAACTTCTTCAATCACGGTAAAGCGGGTAATCGCGCGCTGCAAATCCCCGGCGACGATGCGTGCCAGCGGCGAGAGCCCTGTCGCGTCGGGCAGGTTGAGTTCTATGTCGACTGGATAACCGCCCGCTTCCAGCATGCGGGCCATATTCTCCAGCGTCTCCATGATCGGGCCAGCAAACGACGCCGGCAGCCGGCTCGACGGTTCGCGGACGGCCAGATCAGCAGCAACCAGAATGGCGAGCGTCGACGACACCGCTTGTTTGAGCGCCGCGGCATCCGCGCGCGCCGTCGAGCCTTCGAGCACCGAAAGCTTCAACCATGTGCCGATCTTTGCATCGCCCTCGCGCAGGCAGGCGGTAAGCGCGTCGCGTGTCGCTTCCGGCTCGGCGAGGCTGCGTGCTGCGAGTCGCAGGCGCTTCGCCAGTTCCTGACCGGCAAGCCGCCGCGGCGACGGAGCAAGCAGCATGTTGACGCAAACCGATATCCCGAACGGAATTGCAACCATCAACCAGGCGTAGAGCAGCGCGCGCGTCGCCACTTCGCCAAACGGCACGCTGCCGAGTTCGTCCAGCAAAAAGCCGACGATCATGGCGAGGATCGCGCCCACCGGCCGCAGCTTGCTCGCCGATGTCACGAACAGCAGTCCGAACGATAATCCCGCGATGCACGCAACCCGCCAGACCGGGTCGTTGAGCGCAAACATGGACACAATCAAAATGATTCCGATGAACGTGGTGACCAGCACCAGCATCGCCACGCTCTGCACCACGCTCAACACGCGATCGGGCAGGGTCAGGAAGAACACGACATAGGCCGAGATAGCCGCTTCCATGGTGCCGTACGCGCTGGTCACGAACACCGTCAGGGCGCAGATCAGCGCGACGCGGAACGTGATCGCCGCTCGTCCCGGAAAGGGCGCAAGCAGTTTCAGGAGGTCGGCGGCGCCTGGCCGGACAAGATCACCGGCAGGCCGCGCCATGCCGGACCTCGACTATTGCACTTGCGCCGATCCGCACCAGCCGGGCGGCTGGCTCTTCCAGACGCACCCGTACGGGGAAGCGTTGGGCGACACGCACCCAGTTCACCGACTGCTGCACGATGGGGAGGGTGCGAGGCAGATTGATCCGGTCCGAATCGGAAACGCCCGCGCCGATGCCGATTACTTTGCCGCGGATCGCCTGGCTTCGGTCGATCATCGAATAGACGGTTGCGCAATCGCCGGGCTGGATCCGGGCGAGTTCCGTTTCGCGGAAGTTCGCGACGGCAAACCATTCGTCCGCGTTGACGAGCGTGAAGATCGACTGGCTCGGCGCGACCGTTTCTCCCGCGAGCACGGAGAGGCCCGTGACAAAACCGTTGGTCGGTGCGCGCACGATGCTCGAGTCGAGGCTGTGCTGGGCGATCGCGAGCGCGGCCTCGCGCGCACGCACGATGGCGACTTCGCCGGCCTCGTCGCCGATAGTTTGCGAGGTCGCAAGCTTTTGTTCTTGTGCCTGTTTCAGGGACAGCGCGGCGTCGCGTTGTGCGACCTGCGCCTGGTCGAACTGCTGGATCGGGACGTAGCCTTTGGCCACGAGCGGCGCAAGCCGCTGCACACTTCGCGACGTCAGTTCATAGTTGCGCGCGGCCTTCCCGGATTGATCCCCTGCAATATTCGCATTCGCACGCTCGCCGACAATCGTCTTGCGCCGCGTGATGAGCATTGCGCGAGCGAGATCGAGGTCGGCCTGGGTCTGCGCGACGAGGAGGCGAAACGGAGCCGGATCGATCTCGAAGAGTACATCGCCTTTTGTGACCCGCTGGTTGTCTGTCACAGCCAGCCTGACAATCTTGCCGCCCACTGACGAAGCGACGTGAACCACGTCGGCATCGATCGTCGCGTCATCCGTCGATGGAAACCGGGTTGTCCGGTCATATGCGTAATACAAGGCCGCAAGGCCGAATGCAACGATCACACCCGCGATCACGCGGCCCATGAGTGAGGTTTGGCGCTTGCCGGCCATTTTCATAAAAGCTGTCCTGTTCCCGAGAGCCAGAAAAGCACGGCGACCGTGAGGCCGATGGACATGCAGACAAAAAGCTGAAACGGAACGATCTGCGCGTATCCGGTTGAAACGAATATCCGATGAGCGATCAGCGCGCCGGCAAGGCCGATCAGCGCGCCCAACAACCAGAGCGGAAAATAGGCGCCGAAAATCTCATACGACGGTGCGCCACGCAGCGTGCATCCCTGCAACGCGAAGGGGACAGTCGAGATGGCCGAAAGATACCGCGTGCGGTGCGAGATCAGGTCGCGGGAGCTTGTTTGATTTGGCTTGAGCGGCATTGCGGCGTGGTGAACTGTGGGAAATCCATGAAGGCCATGAAAATCAAGGGCACTTTACCAGCGCGGCACATGCATTTCGACACATTCCGCTATCGCACAACTCTTATTACATATTGGCGCAAAACGTACGGCAATTAGAAATTATGAGATGTCGCTTAGGGAGATTGCCTTTCTCGTGCGAGAGTCAAATGGTCGCCGCAAAAACAAAAAGCCCAGTCCGAAGACTGAGCTTTTTGCTTGATTCTGTTTGGTGCCGGAAAGAGGAATCGAACCCCCGACCTTCGCATTACGAATGCGCTGCTCTACCGTCTGAGCTATTCCGGCATCAGAGAAACGAGATTATAAGGACGTTGCGCCGAGTTTGGCAAGACCCCGGATCAATTCTTTTCCGCGTGATAACGCGTGACGCGCTCAACCTCGTTCTTCGATCCCAGGAAGACAGGGACGCGCTGATGCAGGCTGGTCGGAACAATATCCAGAATGCGTTGCTCGCCATCGGTCGCGGCGCCGCCTGCCTGCTCGACAATAAACGCCATCGGATTCGCTTCGTACATCAGGCGCAGCTTGCCCGGACGATCGGGCGTACGTTTGTCGGCGGGATACATGAAGACGCCGCCGCGGTTCAGGATGCGATGCACGTCGGCGACCATCGACGCAATCCAGCGCATGTTGAAATCTTCCTTGCGCGGACCGTCCTTGCCTTCGTTCAGCTCGTTCACGTACTTCTGAACCGGCGCATACCAGTGACGGCTGTTCGACGCGTTGATTGCGTACTCGCGTGTCTCAGCGGGAATCTGCATGTTGCTTTGCGTGAGCACCCACGAACCCAATTCGCGGTCGAGCGTGAAGCAGTTGACGCCATAACCGGTGGTCAGCACGAACACGGTTTGCGGACCATAGACGGCATAGCCGGCTGCCACTTGCGCCGAACCCGGCTGCATGAACGCTTCTTCGCTCGGCTCCATGCCGTCGGGGCATCGCAGCACGGAGAAGATGGTCCCAATAGACACGTTCACGTCGATGTTGGACGAGCCATCGAGCGGATCGAACGTGAGCAAATAATTGCCTTTCGGATAGCGATTCGGGATCGGGAAGATTTTTTCCATTTCCTCCGACGCCATTGCCGCGAGATTGCCACCCCATTCGTTGGCTTCGAGCAGGATTTCGTTCGACAGAATGTCGAGTTTCTTTTGCACTTCGCCCTGGACGTTCTCGCTGCCGGCCGTGCCCAGCGCTTCGCCCAATGCGCCCTTGCTGACCTGATAGCTGATCTGCTTGCACGCGCGCGCAACGACTTCGATCAACAAACGCAGGTCGGCGGGGAGGTTTTGATGTTCGCGCTGCTGCTCGATCAATAATTTGGTGAGCGTGGTGCGACGGGAAATCGATGAAGGGGTCGACATTGCGTTGGGCTCCGGGAGCGTTAAGACGAATGCCCCAGATTCTACCTGCTCGGATTGTGTGTCTTGATGTCACAAAAACCGAGCGCGTCCGATAGAAGAAAAAACCGGCGCCGAAGCGCCGGTTTCAGGGAAGAAGCTGGCCGTTGTGAATTATTGACCGAGCGCTTTTTCCACAATCTCCCGGACATCTCGCGACTTGACCTTCGACGCCACCTGTTCCAGCGCCGCATGCGCCTTCTCGCGCAAGGCGGGCGTGTATCGGCGCCATTGTTCGAGCGTGCGGGCGAGGCGCGCCGCGACCTGCGGGTTCATTGCGTCCAGTGCAATGACCTGTTCTGCCCAGAAGGCATAACCCGAACCGTCGGCGGCATGAAATTGCGCCGGGTTGGCGCCGCAGAAGCTGAAAATCAGCGAGCGCGCGCGATTTGGGTTTTTCAGCGTGAACGCCGGATGGCGCATGAGCTTGCGCACGATATCGAGCACATTGCGCGCTGGGCCGCCGCGCTGCGTGGCCTGGAGCGAGAACCATTTGTCGATGACAAGCGGCTCGTTCTCGAATCGCGTGTAGAAGTCGCTGAGCGCGGCGTCGGCGACGGTTGTGTCGACGGTGCCCGATGCACCCGCCGTCAGCAAAGCGAACAACGCCGCAGACCGGTCCGTCATGTTGTTCGCCGCGTCGTACTGCGCGCTTGCAAGTTCGATGGCGCGCGCAGGCTCGTCGAGCTGGCTCAGATAGGCGAGGGCGAGGTTTTTCAAGCCGCGCTTGCCTGCGTCGTCCGGCGTGGCCCGATATTCGCCCGGCGTCCGGTTCGCTTCATACGCGGCGAGCCAGCGATCGCGCAGCCCCGTTGCCAGACGTTTGCTCACGAACACGCGCGCCGCGTGGACCGCCGCCGGGTCGGAAACCGCCATCTGCTCGGCCAGATATCCCTCCGACGGCAACATCAGCGCGAGTTCCCGGAATGCGGGCGTGAGTGTTGTGTCGTCCAGCACGTGCGCGAACGCGGAGATCACCTGGTCGTCCAGCGCGAGTGCCTCGCCCTTCGATGCACGATCGGCCAGCGTCAGCAATTCGCGTGTGGCAAGGCGCTGTCCGGCTTCCCATCGGTTGAACGGGTCGCTGTCGTTAGCCAGCAAGAAAGCAAGCTGTTCATTCGTGTAGTCGTACTCGACCACCACCGGCGCCGAAAAATTACGCAGCAGCGAAGGCAGCGGCTCGCTGGCGACGTCGGTGAAAACGAAGGTTTGCTCCGGCTCGGTGAATTCCAGCACGCGCGTCGTGCCTTGCGCTTCGTGTTCCCCTTCGAGCTTCAACGGGAGATCGGCGCCGTCCTTGCCGATCAGACCGACCGAGAAGGGAATCAGCAACGGACCTTTTTGCGTCGCGCGCGCGGCCTCCGACGCCTCGCCGTAACCTTGCTTGAGCGTCAACGAGTAACGCCTCGCTGCCGCGTCGTATTCGGTGCGCACCGTGACGCGCGGCGTTCCCGCCTGGCTATACCAGCGCTCGAACTGGGAGAAGTCGCGGCCATTGGCGTCCGCCATGGCGTAGCGGAAGTCGTCGCACGTCACGGCCTGGCCGTCGTGGCGCTGGAAGTAGAGATCCATGCCGCGCCGGAAGCCGTCGCGCCCGAGCAGCGTCTGGTACATGCGCACGACTTCGGAGCCCTTCTCGTAGACGGTCATCGTGTAGAAGTTGTTGATCTCGACGTAGCTTTCCGGCCGTACCGGATGCGCCATGGGGCCTGCGTCTTCGGCGAACTGCATCTGGCGCAACACGCGTACGTCGTCAATACGCTTGGTCGCGCGCGCCGCGTCGCTCGCGGCGCCCGGTTCGACGCCGGCGGCCATATCGGCGGAAAATTCCTGGTCGCGGAAGACGGTCAGGCCTTCCTTCAGGCTCAACTGGAACCAGTCGCGGCACGTCACGCGATTGCCGGTCCAGTTATGGAAGTACTCATGACCGACAACCGCTTCAATATTGCCGAAATCGACGTCGGTCGCCGTTTCCGGGTTGGCCAGCACGTATTTCGTGTTGAAAATGTTCAAGCCCTTGTTTTCCATCGCGCCCATGTTGAAGTCGCTCACAGCGACAATCATGAATCGGTCCAGATCCAGTTCCAGTCCGAAGCGCCGCTCGTCCCATTCAATGGAATGAACCAGCGAATCCATGGCGTGCTGGGTTTTGTCGAGGTCGTGCGGCTCGACCCAGACCTGCAGCAGTTTTTCCTTGCCCGAGCCGGTTTTCATGCGTTGCTCGAGTTTGACGAGCGAGCCCGCGACCAGCGCGAACAGATAACTCGGTTTCTTGAACGGATCTTCCCAGCGGGCAAAGTGCCGGCCGTCTTCGAGGTCGCCTTCTTCAATCAGGTTGCCGTTCGACAACAACACGGGATACGCCGCCTTGTCGGCGCACAGCGTGACCGTGTAGGTGGACATGACGTCCGGGCGATCGAGAAAATAGGTGATGCGGCGGAACCCTTCGGCCTCGCATTGCGTAAAAAAGTTGCCGCTCGATACATACAGCCCGGACAACGTGGTGTTGGCGGCCGGGTTGCACACGCTTTCGATGGTCAATTCGAACGAGTCTGGAATATTGCTTATCGTCAAACCGTTCTCATTTACACGCACGTCAGCATGCGGGCGGCCGTCGAGCGTTGCGCCGAGCAATTCCATCTGCTCGCCCATCAGTTCGAGCGTGGCCGCCGCGGCGACGTGCGGATTGCGGCGCATGCGCATGGTGTTGCGGACCACGGTCCGCTCCGGCACGAGGTCGAACTCGAGCGCGACGGTGTCGATCAGGAATGCGGGCGGCGTGTAGTCGGCGCGGCGGATTACGGCGGGTGCGGTCGAGTTGGACATGTCGGTTCGAATTGGGTTGGGAGCGGTGCCTCGGCTTTTAAGTGAATCGAGGCGGCCTTGTATCGGATCATTGTACAAAGGCTCGGGAGAACGTGGGCTCGATTCGGGGTTGGCCGGATAGCCTATTCCCCGAACTTCAACAGGGCATTACGGTCTCTTAACAAGGGGAACAGGGCAATATCCATGCTGTGCAAACGAGCATCTGCAATGACGGGACTTGCGAAAAATCAACAGAAGGAATGAGGTCTGCCATGACGTTCGGACGGTTGTGCGGGGAATGGAAGGGGGCGGCGCGCCTGGCGCTGATCGCGGGTTTCGCGCTGTTGAGCGGGTGCACCACCTACGTTCACACGCAGGTCGCCGCATTTTCGGACTGGTCCGGAACCGACGCGACCCGGACTTACGCCTTCGCGCGTTCGACGGAGCAGCAAAACAGCATCGAACAAAAAACGTATGAAGCGCTGGTTGCCAATGAACTCGCCACGCATTCGTTCCGGCAGGTACCGGACGCGGATGCAAACTACAGGGTGGAACTTTCGTATTCTATTCGCGGCGACATGATCACCGTCCGGCAGCCGGTCTATTACGATCCGTGGCCCATGTACGGCGGCTGGTACGGAAGGCCTTACGGCTGGGGCGGCTATGAAGCGTGGGGTGGCTGGGACATGGGGCCCGCGGGATATGTGGATCAAAGCTACCCGGTGTTTGTCCACGCGCTGCAGATCCGGATGACCGACCGGGCCAGCGGGCGCGAGGTGTACAAGGTGAGCGCGAGTAATTCGGGCGGCGAATCGTCGCTGCTCCGGGCAATGCCGTATCTGATCCGCAGCGCGCTGGCGGACTTCCCTCTGGGCAACGGCACGGTACGCACGGTAAAGATTCCGCTGGATAAGAACGGCGGCGCCAGCAATGAGACGGCGGTGGCGGCGGGTACTCAAAGCCGTCCGGCAAGCGCTCCTGCGGGCGTGCCAGTGCCGGTGCAATAGCCTCAGTAAAAGCCTTCTTGGCTTAACGAAAGAAAAAAATACCGACATGGCATGGGCGGGACGCCCGTGCCATCGTTTAGTTGCACGTCTCGAAACATCCAAACTCCCGCTAAAAACCAGCGTTGCACCGTGGCCAGACATGGATGGCGTGCGCACCAAATCCGGCAGCCCCTTATATGCAATTAAATTCGAAACGAGATATATTTCGAGGATGAACAATCCCCGCAACGCTACGCTTCGTGCCGCTCCTGAGCCAGCAACCTGGGACGCGCGGCTCGCCCGGCGCCTGGTTACGCCGCTCGTCGGTACACCGATTACTCCGAACCATTTGACGACACTGCGCCTTCTGATCGGCATGGTGGGCGCTTATTATTTATCGGTAGGCAGTTTCTGGACATGCAGCCTTGGCGCTTTGCTGATCGCCGTGTCAAATTTTGTCGACCATACTGATGGCGAACTGGCGCGTATCAGCGGCCAATCCAGCAAGATCGGTCATTTTTACGATCTCGCGTGTGATTCCGTTGTGACGGTGGCGCTTTTCGTAGGCCTTGGCTTCTACGTGGGCGTACATCATCCTTCCATGATCGTCCCGGCGCAGTGGCTCGGTGGTGTGGCGGGCGTTGCAGTTGCACTGATCTTTTTCCTGCGCATGCGGATTGAATCCATGGCGGGTAAGAACGGCACGAAGCAGGCGTCAGTGGCGGGATTCGAAACCGAAGACGTGCTGTATCTGCTGCCTTTTGTGACTTTGTTCAACGGCATGACGCCGTTCCTTGTCGCGGCGTCCATCGGCGCGCCGCTGTTTGCCGTGTGGGTCGTGGTGGATTATCAGCGCGTGGTGCGCCGCGTTGCACGAAGCACGACCTCCAGCAAAGACGCCGACGGCCAAGACTTGCAGGCTGTTCAATGAATTCAACTGTCAATCCGGCATCGGCGCACCCGTTCGGCGGCAACGCTGCCGGGCGCGAACGCAAGCAGGCTGTCGACGAGATCCTCGCCGCGCATCTCCAGCGCACGTCCCCCGAGCCACAAACGGCCAGGCGTCATCAGGCCTTCGATGACCAGGGCGCATTCCTTTATCTGGAAGACTTTCTGCCGCGCGAGTTCACGGAAAAGTTGGTCGAGGCGGTGCATGCGGTCACGCCAGCCATCAACCGCAACTATTTGCCGGGCCACAAGCAGGGTGGCAGCGTCAGCCGCCATGCCATCGATGAACTGGCGCCGTTTATTGCCGAGTTGTATCGGTCGCCGGCCCTGATTCGCTGGCTGGAAAAAATCAGCGGCGACACGCTCCAGGAATCTCCCGCCGACGATCCGCACGCCTACGCGTTGTACTTTTATACGAAGGCAGGGGATCACATCGGCTGGCATTACGACACGTCATATTACGACGGGCGCCGTTACACGCTGCTGCTCGGCGTGATGGACGATTCGTCGTGCCGCCTCGAATACGAACTGCACACGCGCACGCCCGAGATTGCGGATCAGCCGGGTTCCGTGCAGATTCCGCCCGGCGGCCTTGTTTTCTTCGATGGCGACAAGCTGCGCCATCGCATCACGCCTGCTCGCGCGAACGAATTCCGCGTGTCGCTCACTTTCGAATACGTCACGAATCCGAATATGCGGCCGTGGCAACGGTTCGTATCGAACATGAAGGATTCGATCGCGTATTTTGGTTTCGGCCAGGTGTTCCGCCGCAAAGGCGGGAAGAACGGCGCCGCATGAGCCGCGCTGGAACTGTCCTTCTGTCGCTCGGCGTGGTGTTGTTCATCGCGCTGCTGGGCTGGCAGGGTTTCGGTTCCGTTGCGACGGCGCTCGCTGCAGCAGGCTGGGGCCTGCTCGCGGTGGCGATGTTTCATCTGCTGCCCGTGGTGATCGATGCGCTCGCGATCGAAACGCTGTTCGCCCGCAATCAACGCGATGTCACGTTCCGCGACGCACTGCTCGCGCGCTGGACCGGCGAGTCGGTCAACAGCCTGATGCCGGCCGGTCAGATCGGCGGCCCCATGTTGATGGTGCGGTATCTTTCGCAGCGCGGCATGCGTGCTCGCGACGCCGCCGCCGTCATCACCGTCAGCACGACCATGCAGTCTGTCGGACAAATGATCTTCGCAATGATCGGCCTCGCGTTGCTGAGCAGTTATGCGTCGGGCGTGGGCATGGTGCTGCCGGTGTTGATCGTGATCGTGGTGTGTTCGTTGATGGTGGTCGGATTCTTCTTTGCGCAGCGCGCCGGTTTATTTGGCCGCGCAACGCGCTTTGCCTCCCAGTTCGCCGCGCGGTTTTCGAAGAAACGCGACTGGTCGTCGCTGGTGTCGCGCGCGCAGGCCGTCGATGGCGCCGTGCTCGAGCTCTACAAGAAGCCTGGACCGGTTGCCGCGAGTTTCGCGCTGAGCCTGCTTGGCTGGATAGTGGGCACGGGCGAAGTGTGGCTTGCGCTGCATTTGCTTGGCTCGCCGGTTGGCTGGGCCGAAGCCCTCATGCTTGAAAGTCTCGGACAGGCCATTCGCGGTGCGGCCTTCGCCGTGCCCGGTTCGCTTGGCGTGCAGGAGGGCGGTTATCTGCTGCTCGCGCGCCTGATCGGCCTGCCGCCCGAAACCGCGCTCGCACTTTCGCTCGCCAAGCGCGCGCGCGAATTGCTGCTGGGTTTGCCGGGCATCGTTTATCTGCATTTCGCTGAAAAGGGCTGGCAGCGCCGTCGTCTCGCGCGCGTGCCGGATATCGAATAAAGCCTTGTCCATAGGATCATCATGCGCGCAATCATCCTTGCCGCCGGGATGGGATTACGTCTCGTTCAGCCGGAAGGGCAGCAAAAGCCGAAGTGCCTGCTGCGTTTTGGCGAATCGTCGCTGCTTGAACGTCATCTGCAACTGCTGAAGTCGGCGGGCGTGGATGAGATCGTTTTCGTGCTCGGTTTCAAGCACGAAGTCGTGGAAGAAGAACTGGCCGCGATCGACTGGAAGCCGCGTACCGAAGTCGTCGTCAACAATGAGTTTTCGCTTGGCAGCGTGTTGTCCGTGCACACGGCCGCCGAAGCGCTGACGCGCGGCGGCGACGTGCTGCTGATGGACGCCGACGTACTGTATGACGAGCGCATTCTCGAACCGCTGGTGGCGGGCGTGGGGCCGGTGAACCGCCTGTTGATCGACCGCGATTTCGAAGCCGGCGACGAACCCGTGAAGCTTTGCGTGGCGAATGGCGTACCGGTGGAATTGCGCAAGCAGGTGCTGGCCGATCTGCAGTTCGACGTGATCGGCGAGTCGGTGGGTTTTTTCCGTTTCGACGAAACCGCTGCACGCCGTCTGGCCGAAATCGTCGCGGGATATGTCGCGACGGGCCGCGCCAACTTGCCGCACGAGGAAGCCGTACGCGATTTGCTGCTGGAGCGCAGCCAGGTATTCGACGTCGCCGACGTGACAGGCGCGCCATGGATCGAAATCGATTTTCAAAACGACGTTAAACGCGCGGCCGACGAAGTCTTGCCGCAACTGCGTCAGCTTGCTGGAGCACTACGATGAACGCACCGTATCAATTACCCGTCGGCTATTCACGCACGCTTCGTTTGCGCGAAATGCTGCAGAGCAATCAGCTTGAATTCTTGATGGAAGCGCACAACGGCTTGTCCGCGCGCATTGTCAAGGAAGCCGGTTTCAAGGCGATCTGGGGCTCGGGCCTGACGATTTCCGCGCAATTCGGCGTGCGCGACAACAACGAAGCAAGCTGGACGCAAGTGGTCGACACGCTCGAGTTCATGGCCGACGCCAGCGACCTGCCGATTCTGCTCGACGGCGACACGGGTTACGGCAACTTCAACAATGTTCGCCGGCTCGTGAAGAAGCTGGAGCAGCGCGGTATTGCGGGCGTGTGTATTGAGGACAAGCAGTTTCCGAAGACGAACTCGTTCCTCAACGGCGAGCGTCAGCCGCTTGCCGAGATGGACGAATTCTGCGGCAAGATCAAGGCCGGCAAGGATTCGCAAAGCGATCCGAATTTTTCCATCGTTGCGCGTGTGGAAGCGCTGATCGCCGGCTGGGGCATGGAAGAGGCGCTGAAGCGCGCCGAGGCTTACCGGCAGGCTGGCGCCGACGCCATCCTGATTCACAGCAAGCTGTCGAAGGCCGACGAGATTCTCACGTTCGCGCGCGAATGGGCAGGCCGCGGGCCGCTCGTGATCGTGCCGACGAAGTACTACAGCACGCCAACTGATGTGTTCCGCCAGGCCGGCATCAGCACCGTGATCTGGGCGAACCATTTGCTGCGCGGCGCGGCGTCGACTATGCAGGCAATCGCCAAGGAAATTCACAGCAGCGAGACGCTTGTGAACGTGGAAGACCGCGTGGCGAGCGTGAACGAGATTTTCCGTTTGCAGGACGCCGAAGAATATTCGACGGCTGAAAGCGTGTATCTGTCTTCGGCGAGTGCATCGCGCAACGCGGTTGTGCTGGCGGCAAGCCGGGGCGCGGGCCTCGAAGCCGTCACCGCCGACAAACCCAAGGTCATGCTCCCAATCGCGGGCAAGCCATTGCTGCGCCGCCTGGTCGAAGCGTTCAAGAAAGAAGGTATCAACGACATTACCGTGGTGGGCGGTTATCGCGCTGACGCCATCGATACGTCGGGCATTCGTCTGGTCGTCAACGAGAAGCACGAACAGACGGGCGAACTGGCGTCGCTCGCGTGCGCGGCGAAGTCGTTCACCGCGGACACCGTGATTTCCTACGGCGACCTCTTGTTCCGCAGCTACATTCTTCGCGATCTGGTCGAGTCCGACAGTGATTTCTGCGTGGTCGTGGATTCGTCGCAGACGCCGCAGGTAGGCGTTGCCTCAACAGACTTTGCGTATTGTTCGACCGCCGATGACCGCGCGCTGTTCGGCCAGAAAGTCTGGCTCGAAAGCGTCACGAGTTCGGCAGGTCCGGCCAACGTGGAATCGAAAACGCCGCAAGGCCGCTGGATGGGCTTGCTCAACGTTCGCGGCGCGGGCCGTGAGCGGCTGGTCGCCACACTCGAACAACTGCAACAGCGCGATGACTTCGCCAGGCTCGACATGGCCGCGCTGCTGAACGCGCTGGTCGCGGCGGGCGAGCGTATTGAAGTGCAATACGTGCACGGCCACTGGCGCGGCGTGAACGATCTCGACGAACTGCGTCAAGCTGGCGATTTCGCGCACGGACAAGCGCCGTACGGTTCGAATGGATCGGCGGGCGCGGAGGCTGGCGCGTGATCGAAGCTGCACAATTTGTCGAAGCCGCGCGCGAGCGCGGTTTCGACTGGTATGCGGGCGTGCCGTGCTCGTACCTGACGCCGTTCATCAATTACGTGCTGCAGGACGAATCGCTGAATTATGTGTCGGCGGCGAATGAAGGCGACGCCGTTGCGCTGATCGCGGGCGTGGCGCTGGGCGCATCGGGTGTGCACCGTGCGCGGCGCGGCGTTTCGATGATGCAGAACTCCGGGCTCGGTAACGCGGTGAGCCCGCTGACCTCGCTGACGTGGACATTCAGGCTGCCGCAATTGCTGATTGTCACGTGGCGCGGCCAGCCCGGTGTCGCCGATGAACCCCAGCACGCGCTGATGGGTCCCGTGACGCCGGCCATGCTGGAAACCATGGAAATTCCTTGGGAACTGTTCCCCACTGAAGCCGACGCAATCGGTCCCGCGCTCGACCGCGCGACCGCGCATATGGACAGCACTGGCCGTCCGTACGCGCTGGTGATGCAAAAGGGCAGCGTGGCGCCGTACAAGCTTGAAAAGAAGGGCTTGAGCGGTGTGCGCCGGCGTGCTTTGAACGAGCGCGCCGAGGTCAAGGCGCAATTCAGGAACGGCGAACTTTCTTCACGTCATGACGCACTTCAGCGCGTGATCGCGCATACGCCGAAAGATTCGACTGTCGTGCTGGCATCGACGGGATTTTGCGGGCGCGAACTCTACGCCATCGATGACCGCGAGAACCAGTTGTATCTGGTCGGATCGATGGGATGCGTGACGCCCATGGCGCTTGGTCTTGCGCTCTCGCGGCCTGACCTGAACGTGATCGCGCTCGATGGCGATGGCGCCGCGCTCATGCGCATGGGCGTGTTCGCCACGCTTGGCGCATACGGCCCGTCGAACCTCGTGCACGTGCTGCTCGACAACGGCGCGCATGAGTCCACCGGCGGTCAGGCGACCGTATCGCGCGGCGTGGAATTCGCGCGCATTGCGTCGGCGTGCGGGTACGCGCTGGCTCTCGATGGCGACGATCTTTCGGTTATCGATCAGTTGTTCGAAGCAAAAGATATCGACGGTGTTCGTTTTGCGCGACTGTCGATCAACACAGGCACGCCTGGCGACTTGCCACGTCCGTCGATCACGCCGGAAGACGTGCGCGCGCGTTTGCAAAAACATATCGGACGCTAGACATCATGCTGCTGCTCAATCCCGGCCCCGTCACGTTGACTGAACGCGTGCGCAAAAGCCTGTTGCAAACCGACTTGTGTCATCGCGAGCCGGAATTTTTCGATCTGCAGGACGAAGCGCGTTCGCGTTTGCTTGCCGCTTACTCGCTCGATCCAAAGGTCTGGACGGCCGTATTGATGACGGGTTCGGGCACCGCCGCCGTGGAGTGCATGATCGCTGGCATGGTCCGCCAGGGCGGGCGCTTGTTGATTGTCGAAAACGGCGTGTATGGGGAACGGATCGCGCAGATTGCCTCCCAGTACGGGATCGATCATGAAGTCGTGAAGTATGCGTGGATGGAAGCGCCGGATACCGACGCGATCATTGCCAAGCTGGATGGCGTAACGAACGTCGCCATCATTCATCACGAGACCACGACGGGCCGTCTGAACAAGATCGATGAGTTGAGCGCGGCGTGCAAGGCGCGCGGTATCGGCTTGTTGCTCGATGGCGTGAGCAGCTTCGGCGCCGAGCGTATCGACTTCGATGGCGGCGGCATCACGGCCGTTGCCGCGACGGCGAACAAGTGCCTTCACGGCGTGCCTGGCGCAGCGTTCGTGATCGCGAAGCGCGAAGCGCTGAAGCACGCGGCGAGCCGCACGTATTACCTTGGCATTACGCGCCTCGCCAAATTGCAGGACGAGCGCAACACGCCGTTTACGCCGTCCGTGCACGCGTATTACGCGCTGGTGGAAGCGCTGCGCGAGTTCGAGGACGAAGGTGGTCTGGAGGCGCGTCACGCGCGCTATGCGGCGCTCGCCGAGCAAGCGCGTTCGGGATTGGCCGCGTTGGGAGTTGAAGGTGCGTTGCCGGCGGAGGAATCCTCGGTGGTGTTGCGTGCGTACCGGCTGCCAAAGGGCGTGACATATCCGGTTCTGCACGACGCGTTGAAGACCGAGGGTTTTGTGATCTACGCGGGGCAGGGCGGTTTGTCGAACGAACTATTCCGTATCTCGACAATGGGGGCTTTGGGTCCAGCCGATATCGACCGGCTGATTGCATCGATTGCGAAGATCGTGCGTCAAGCCTGAAGGTTTTGTTTGAACGCAAAAGGCCGCGACACCTTTCAGGTTGCCGCGGCCTTTTGTATTACTTATGCCATCAATCCCGGTTACAGAAAATCGCCGTGATGAACGGCGCCACGTGATGGATGATCGCATCGCTTCCGGCGGCGCGGACCTTCTCTCTCACTGAATCTTCCCCGCCAATAACCACCGCGCCATACGCCGATTCGGCGATCGGCGCGCCGCTTCCCGTCTTGAAGATGGCGTCGTCCTTCTGGAACCCGACGACGGCGAACACGCCGAAATCGAAGGCAGTGAGATGGCTGCCGCGCGTGGGCTTGAACGCATTGATGGAGTTGGCTTCCACGCGCATGGGCGTGGCTTCGATCACGTGATCCTGCTGCAGCGGCGCGATGAACGCATGCGCGTCCGCTTTGCAATCAAGCAGGGAATCCAGCGCATAAGCGGAGGCGTGCGCGGACGTGACGGCAATCAGAACGGCCAAGCCGATCCGGACGGCGTGGCCAAGGTGTTTAACGCGTGGCTTCATGAGTAGTTTCACGACCGGTGAACAAGCGCTCGGGCGATACCAAAGGCTAAACTTTACCGGGAAGCAGGGAAACGCGCTCAATCTGTAATTTTGTCCGATCCAGCTTGTGTTTTTTTGGGGCGCGTTGGCTTAGTTTAATTACGCCGCAGCCCGTTCCTCGGCGACCCCACGCCGCGCAGCCCTTCGATGCACGCATCGTCCCGCCGAATACGTTTCGAACACAGCGCGGTCATCGCCGAGCATGGCGAACGCGAACAATAGTTCTTCCAGCGATTCAGCGCGCGCGGTGCGGCGTGCGAGAAGCGGCGTGCTGGCCGGATCCAGCACCACGAAATCCGCTTCGCTGCCAGGCTTCAATGTGCCGACCTTGTCTGCCATATCCAGCACCTGGGCCGCACCGGTCGTCGCCAGCCAGAACATGCGCGCCGCCGTCAGATGATGACCCGCGAGCCGCGCAATCTTGTGCGCCTCACCCATGGTTTGCAGCATCGAGAAAGACGTGCCGCCGCCTACGTCGGTTGCGAGCGCCACCGGCATGTTCGATCGAGCCGCTTGTTCGATGTCGAACAGGCCGCTGCCAAGAAACAGATTCGATGTCGGGCAATGCGAGGCCACCGCGCCGGTTTCGGCCATGCGCTCGCGGTCGGTATCGTCGAGATGAATGCAATGGCCGTAGACCGCGCGCGGGCGCAGCAGATCGTAGTGATCGTAGATGTCAAGATAACTGCGATGCCCCGGGAACAGGCTTTCGACCCACTTGATCTCGTCGGTGTTTTCGGCAACGTGGCTTTGGATATAAATGTCGCGGTGCTTTCCGGCGAGTACCGAGCAGGCTTCGAGTTGCGCCTCGGTAGAAGTCGGCGCGAAGCGTGGCGTCAGCGCGTATTCCTGGCGGCCACGGCCATGCCACCGCGCGATGAGTTCGGCGCTGTCGTCGTAACCGGACTGCGCGGTGTCACGCAAGTATTCAGGGCAATTGCGGTCCATCAGCACCTTGCCCGCAATCATGCGCAGGTTGCGCGATTCGCTTTCGCTAAAAAACGCATCGGCAGACTGCTTGTGGACCGTGCAATACACGAGCGCACTCGTGGTGCCGCAAGCCAGCAGTTCGTCGATAAAAAATCCCGCCGTCTCGCGCGCGTAAGCCGGATCTTCAAACTTGCGCTCGGTCGGAAACGTGTACGTGTTCAACCATGGCAGCAGACCCGGCGCGGGCGACGCGATCATGTCGGTCTGCGGATAGTGAATGTGCGAATCGATAAAACCTGGCACGATCAACTTGTCGCGAAGCTCCCTGACGATTGCATCCGACGCCATGCGCGAGCGCAGCGCCGCATACGCGCCCGCCGCCACCACGCGGCCATCTTCCACCAGCAACAGGCCGTCGGTTTCATGCACGGCGTTGCTGTCGGAGAAAGCGGGGTCGCCGCGGAACGTGAGAAGCTGCGCGCGGTAGGCGGTTTGGCGGCTGGGCGAAAGCATGGTTGAAACGTCTCCAGTAAAGCTTGTTATAGCTGTGTCAAAAGCAGCAGCGAGAGCGCGGCGACAATCCACATCGCCGGCTTGATTTCTTTTCTGCGGCCCGTGAAGAACTTGATCACGACAAACGCGAGAAAACCGTACGCAATGCCGTCCGTGATCGAGTAGGTCAGCGGGATCAGGATCATGGCGAGGAAAGCGGGAATGGCTTCGTCGAAACGGCCCCATTCGATCTTCGTGATCGACTCCATCATGAACACGCCAACGAGCACGAGCGCTGGCGCCGTCGCGATTGCGGGCACGAGCGAAAGCAGCGGCGAGAGGAACAGGAAAGGCAGGAAACACAATCCCGCGACGACCGCCACGAGCCCGGTACGGCCGCCCGCCGAAATCCCCGCTGCCGATTCAATGTAGGCGTTCGCCGGACTCGTGCCGAGCGGCGCGGAAATAAGGGCAGAGAACGAATCGACCATCATCGACTCGCGGATATTGCGCGGGTTGCCGTCTTTATCGTAGAGCTTGCCGGCTTCCGAAATTGCCATGAAGGTCGAGAGCGCGTCGAAGAACGACGTGAACAGCATCACGAAGATGAACGGCCAGTAGATCACCTTCAGCGAGCCGAAAATATCGAGTTGACCGAGCGCGGAGAAGTCCGGCGCGGAAAACAGCCCGTTCCAGTTCACGAGGGTTTTCGTGGCGATGGCGGCGGGCCAGTAAGCGGTGCCGTCGCCCCAGAAGCGGCCGATGGGAATCGCGATCACAGTCGTGAAAATGATGCCGAGCATCAGCGCGCCCGTCACCTTGCGCGCCACCAGGATCGTGGTCACGGCAAGGCCGATCAGGAACGTGATGACCACCGGATTGAGCGATGCCGAATGCACGATCGTGACCGGATCGCCAACCACGAACTTCGCGTTGACCAGGCCGATCAGGCTGATAAAAAGGCCGATGCCGCACGATACGGCGTGGCGCAGGTTCGCCGGAATTGCATCGACGACGAGCTTTCGCGCGTTGAACAACGCGAGGACCGCGAAGATCACGCCGGCCCAGAATACGCAGCCAAGCGCGGTTTGCCACGGCATCTTGCCGCCGTGGACCATGACGAATGTAAAGAGCGCGTTCATGCCCATGCCCGGCGCGACCAGCACGGGATTGCGCGCGTACAGGCCCATTGCGCAACTGCCGAGGAAACTGACGATCACGGTCGCCGTCAGCGCGGCAGGAAAGGGAACGCCGGCTTGCGACAGGATTCCGGGATTGACGACGATGATGTACATCGCCGTGAGAAAGGTCGTGATGCCAGCGACAATTTCGGTCTTCGTGCGCGAACCTGCCGCGCGGATGCCGAAGAAACGCTCGAGCGTGGTGGTGTCGTTTGTGATCGATGCCATGATGTTCCCGCGCGTCAGGCCGCTGCGTGCCAATAAGCATCGAGCCTGGCGACCATCGCGTCGCGTTCTGCGTCCGTCACGAACGACGCTTCCAGGCTGTTTTTAAGCAGCGTGTAGACCTCGGGATCGGTGAGATTCAACGCCTCCTGGATCGCGAAGTAGTTGGCGTTCACGTAGCCGCCGAAATACGCCGGATCGTCCGAGTTGATCATGACCGCGACGCCCTGGTCGAGCAGCGCCTTGAGCGTGTGTTTGGTCATGTCGTCGAACACACGAAGCTTCAGGTTCGACAGCGGACAGACCGTCAACGCAATGCGGGCATCGGCGAGACGGGCGACCAGCGCCGGATCTTCCATGCTGCGCACGCCGTGATCGACGCGATCCACCTTCAGCAGATCAAGCGCTTCATAAACATACGCCGGCGGTCCTTCTTCGCCCGCGTGCGCCACGAGCTTCAGACCTTTATCGCGCGCCTTCGCAAACACGCGCTCGAACTTCGACGGCGGATGACCGCGTTCCGACGAATCCAGTCCAACGCCAATCAGCCGATGCTTGTATTGATCGAACAAAGGCAACGCTTCATCGAACGTCCTGAGCGCATCGTCTTCCGGCAGATGGCGCAGGAAACAGAGAATCAGCTTGCTCGTCAAGCCGCGTTTTTCGCCCTCGGCCAGCGCGCTTTCTATACCCCCAACCGCCGTCGCAATCGAAACGCCGCGCTCGGTGTGCGTCTGCGGATCGAAGAAAATTTCGGTGTGCGTGACATGGTCTGCGAGCGCGCGTTCCACGTACGCCATGGTCATGTCGTGGAAATCGCGCTCGTGCAACAGCACGCTTGCGCCCGCGTAATAGATGTCGAGGAATGATTGCAGGTCGGTGAACGCGTAGGCCGCGCGCAGCGCTTCAATGGAATCGTACGCAAGCGTCACGCCGTTGCGCTTCGCCAGTTCGAAAATCAGTTCGGGTTCGAGCGAACCTTCAATGTGGATGTGAAGTTCGGCCTTGGGCGCGCGGGCGATCTTGTCGGCAAGAGTGGGATTCATGTTGTTGTGCTCAAAAAGGTCTGGATCACGCGATTTGCGGATGCTGCGCGGAATTGTAGCCGCGCGCGGCGTGCTCCTCGACCTTCTGCAACAACTGGGCTGCAACGGAGACAGCAATCATTTCGGGCGCTTTGTCGGCAATGCCGGGCACGCCGATGGGACAGGTCATGCGGCCAATGCGCATTGCATCGATACCGCGCGCCGCCAGCTTGCGCTCGAATTGGACCTTCTTGGTGTGCGAGCCGATCATGCCGAAAAACGCAAAATCCCCGCGGTGGAGGATGCGTTCGGCAAGCGCGAGATCGAGCGCGTGGTTGTGCGTCATCACCAGGAAGTAGCTGTTCGGCTGCGCTTCGTCCACCGCCGATTCCGGCGTGCCGCTGGCGTCCATGGTGACGTTGCCGGGAAGATGATCCACCGCGGGGAAGGTCTCGTCGCGTTCATCGACCCAGACCACGCGGCACGGCAGATTCGCCAGCACCTTGACGATCGCGGCGCCCACGTGTCCCGCGCCGAACAGCACCACGGAAAATTCCCGCAACGCAATGGTTTCAGTCAGCAAGGCGCCGCTTTCATCGAAACCCGCGCCGTCCCAGAGGAGGCAATCCTGCTCGCTCACGCCGGGCTCGGGATCGGAGAGCATCACGGCATCCGGAACAGGACCGAAGCCGACGCTGCGCACGGTCGAATGACCCTGCGCCAGGCGTTTGTTCAGCGACGTCACCCATCCCAGATCGCCGATATCCAGCCGCTCGAACGCCAGCACAACCGAGCCGCCGCAACATTGGCCGAGGCTCGGTCCCAATGCAAAGCGTTCGAGCCGGCGCATGTGAGGACTACGTGCGCCGTCTTTCAGCACTTGCCGCGCGGTTTCAATGGCCTTCCATTCAAGGTGCCCGCCGCCGATGGTGTGGCGTGCTTCGTCGCGTGTGACGAGCATCTTGGTGCCCGGCTCGCGCGGCGCCGAGCCTTGCACGCGCGCAACCGTCACCAGCACGACGGCGTCGCCGTGTGCGAGAAGGTGTTGCAGATCGTGCAGCCAGGCTTGCATTGAGCGCGCTCCTAGTTGACCGTGGCCGGTTGTGCGATGTCAGCGGCGACTTCGAACACTTGCCTCGATGCCTGCGCGTCCAGAGCGTTCAGTATGGATTCGGGCGTGGCGGGCGCGCGCAACGCCGGGGCATCGGTGGAATCCGGCGCGGCCGACGCAATGGCCGCGCGAATCGCCAGCAACACGGAGAAGCCGAGCAACAAGGGCGGTTCGCCCACGGCCTTCGACCGGAACACGGTCGGCTCGACGTTCTGATTCTCGAAGAGCTTCACGTTCATGGCGGCAGGAATGTCGCTTACCGAAGGAATCTTGTACGTCGATGGCGCGTGAGTCATCAGGCGGCCATCTCGGTTCCACCAGAGTTCTTCCGTGGTAAGCCATCCCATGCCTTGCACGAATCCACCTTCCACCTGGCCGATATCGAGCGCGGGGTTGATCGACTGGCCAGCGTCGTGGAGGATATCCGCGCGCAGCAAACGCCATTCGCCGGTGAGCGTGTCCACGACAACTTCCGAGATTGCCGCGCCATAAGCGAAGTAATAGAAGGGCTGGCCGGTCAGCGTTTTCGAATCCCAGTTGACCTTGGGCGTGGCATAGAAGCCATCGGACCACAACTGCACGCGCGCAAGATATGCCGCTGCAACGAGTTGATCGAAGGGCATCTGGCCGCCGTTGGCATCCACCACGCCGTTATGAAAACGCACCTCTTCCGCGCGTCCGCCAAGCTGTTTCGCGGCCAGTTCCGCGAGCCTTGCGCGAATGGTCAGCGCGGCGGCTTCCGCCGCCTTGCCGTTCAGGTCGCTGCCGGTCGACGCAGCCGTGGCCGATGTATTCACGATCTTCGAGGTATCGGTGGCAGTCACGCGCACTCTCGACAGCGCCACGCCCAACGCGTTCGCCACGACCTGCGCGACCTTCGTGTTGAGTCCCTGGCCCATCTCCGTGCCGCCGTGGTTCACGAGCGCCGAGCCGTCCTTGTAGACATGCACGAGCGCGCCGGCCTGATTGAGGAACGGCACGTTGAACGAAATGCCGAATTTGACCGGCGTGAACGCTATGCCGCGCTTGAGCACGGGACTGGTCGCGTTGAAGGCGGCGATTGCGTGGCGCCGCTGCACATAAGCACTCGATGCCACCAGTTCGTCGGTCAACGGCTCGAGCACGTTGTCTTCGACGGTCTGGCCGTATGGCGTCATGTTGCGATCATGGACACCGTAGTAGTTCACGCGGCGGACATCGACGGGATCGCGCTTTAATCGATGCGCGATTTCGTCCATCAACACTTCCATCACGAGCGCGCCTTGCGGACCGCCGAAACCGCGAAACGCCGTGTTCGATTGCGTGTTCGTGCGGCAGCACAACGCGGTGATATCGACGTCCTTCAGGAAATACGCGTTATCGAAGTGACAGACCGCGCGAGTCGCCACGGCGCCCGACAAATCCGCCGAATAACCCGCCCGCAACGCGATTTCCACGCGCGCGCCTTGCAGGCGGCCGTCGTTGTCGAAACCGGCTTCGTAGGTGTAGACGGCGTCGTGGCGCTTGCCGGTGATCATGAAGTCGTCGTCGCGATCGGCGCGCAGTTTCACCGGCTTGTGCAGCAAATGCGCCGCCAGCGACGCGATGCACGCAAAGATGCCCGACTGCGATTCCTTGCCGCCGAAACCGCCGCCCATCCGGCGGCATTCGCACTGGACGTTGTGCGTTGGCCAGTCGAGCATGTGCGCGACCAAATGCTGCATTTCACTCGGATGCTGCGTTGAACTGTAGAGAAGCAGTCCGTCATGTTCCTTTGGAATGGCATAGGCAATCTGTCCTTCCAGATAGAACTGTTCCTGCCCGCCGACTTCGAATTCGCCCTGGATCCGATGCGCCGCCGACGCCATTTTCCCGTCCGGATCACCGCGTTTCAGATGCAGCGGCGGCAGCACGAAGGCTTTTTTCGCCTTGGCATCGCGCGGTGTGAGGATGGCGTCGAGCGGTTCGTAGCGGATCACTTCCTCGCTTTTCGCAAGCGCCGCGGCACGGCGCGCGAGATCATGCGTTTGCGCAATCACCGCGAACACCGGCTGTCCGAGATAGTGCACCTCGTCCTGGGCGAGGATCGGGTCGTCGTGCAGCACGGGACCGCAGTTGTTCTCGCCGGGAATGTCGTCGGCGGTAAAGACCGCGATCACGCCGGGCGCGGCCAGCACGAGGTCGAGGTTGATCGAGACAATTCGCGCGTGCGCATGCCGCGAGAGGCCGAGCGCTGCGTGCAGCGTGCCGCGCACTTCGCCAATATCGTCCACGTAGGTCGCTTCGCCGCTTACGTGAAGATTCGCCGATTCGTGCGGCAAGCCGACGCCAATCGCCGCGCGCTCCGGCTTTTTCGCCGATGCCGCGTCGAAAGTTTCGCCGGTGCGCGCCGTGATTTCGCTGTCGGCGGCGCTGTCGAGAAGGGGATCGGTACGCTTGTTCATCGCGTGGTCCTTGGTGCTTTTGGTGCAGCGTTTATGCGGCTTGCGGCGCCGATGAAGATCATGCGGCTCATTGCACGTCGAACGCGAACGCGTTGACGTCGTGAAGGGCGAGCGGCTCGTGCGCGCGCGTCTCGAGGAAAAAACGCCGCAGCACGTTGCGCGCCACCTTGCTTCTGTACGCGCTCGACGCGCGCATGTCGGTGAGCGGCTGGTAGTCGATGTCGAGCGCGCGCATGGCGGCCTCGACGTTCTCCTCGTTCCACTCCTGGTTCACCAAAACGGCTTCCGCATTCGATGCCCGCTTCGGCGTCGCCGCCATGCCGCCGAACGCAAATCGCGCGGCGCTCACGCGGGTTCCATCGAGCGTTATGGCGAACGCCGCACACACGGCCGAGATGTCGGAGTCGTAGCGCTTGGAGACCTTGTAGGTGCGGAAACGCAAGTTCGCCGATGGCAGCGGCACACGAATCGCCGCCACGAATTCACCCGGTTCCAGCGCGGATTTCTGGTAGCCGAGGTAGAACTTGTCGAGCGGCATGCTGCGCGTTCTGGCGGCGCGTTGCAGCACGATTTCGGCATCGAGCGCGATCAGCGCGGGCATGGAATCTCCAATGGGCGAGCCGTTCGCCACATTGCCGCCGAGCGTGCCGGCGTTGCGGATCGGCCGCGACGCAAAGCGCGTCCACAACTCGGCGAGTTCCGGATAAACAGCCGAGAGCGCGCCGTAAGCGTCTTCCAGCGACGCCGCCGCGCCAATGGTCAGCCACTGTGCGTCGCGGGTAATAGACTTGAGCTCGGCCACATTGCCGATAAAAAGAATATCGCCGAGATTGCGGAATTGCTTGGTGACCCAGAGGCCCACATCCGTGCTTCCCGCGAGAATCCGCGCGTCCGGGTGCTCGGCGCGCAGCCGCGCGAACTCCGTGAGCGTTACCGGCGCGAAGAACGTCGGACGGCCGAACGCGGCGCCGCGTGCGTCGGGCGCGATGTATTCCAGCGTGTCCTTGCGTCGTATGGATTCGAGCCGATCCTTGAGCACGTCGCGATCGAGCGGTGCGCGCGGGTACTCGAACATCTTCTGCGACGCATCCACGATCGGCCGATAACCCGTGCAGCGGCAGAGATTGCCGGAGAGCGCGGCGTTGATTTCGTCGCGGGTTGGCATGCCGGCGCCGGCGGGCTGGTTCTGATAGAGCGCCCACATGGACATCACGAAGCCCGGGGTGCAGAAGCCGCATTGCGAACCGTGGCATTCGACCATGGCCTGCTGGACCGGATGCAGCGTGCCGTCCTTCGCGCGCAGATCTTCCACGGTGAAGAGCGCGCGGCCATCGAGCGTCGGCATGAACTGGATGCAGGCGTTGACGGCTTTCAGGACCGGTTGCCCGTCACCATCGAGTTCGCCGATAACGACCGTGCACGCGCCGCAATCGCCTTCGGCGCAACCTTCCTTGGTGCCGGTGCATTGATCGTGTTCGCGCAGATGCTGGAGCACCGTGCGGGTGGCGGGGACGTCGTGCACTTCGCGCAGTGCGCCGTGCTGGAAGAACCGGATGGTTTGCGTTGTCATATAGAGTCCGAGACATTGCGGATCGGGCGCGCGTTACGCGAAATCGGCTTTGAAAGTCCAGCCGAAAGAGCGCACGTGGATCGCCATCCAGAAAATAAGATATCACCGCAATATCTCGAAAATATTCCGGCGAACGTATCCAGACTATGTGACGAAGCTAATGAGAGCAGAAAGCGTGCGAGGCCACGATTGACGCGAGATGGGCGAAAGCGCCCCTGGGCCGGAGGGGATTTCTGGCCTGAGACGGCCGGATGGCGTGCGTGCGCGGGATGTTCCCGGTTATACGGTGCTTTGATCGACCAAGTGCGGGAAATCGATCTGTGTTGTTTCGGCGAAGGCTCCAACCATCGCCGAATCCGCCTTTCAGGATGCCCGCAATCTGCGCTTCGTCCACAAACTCCCGGCAACAGCCAGGAACATCACGGCAAAGGCAATCAGGCCCCACTGCGGAAGCGAGAGACCGAGAATGGGCGGGTACGGCGTTTCGCACAGTCCGGCGACCTTGAATACCTGTGGCAGCCACTGCGCGGGCGGCAGGGAATCCACCACTGGCTGGAGTGCATCGAAGCCGCAACTGAAGCCCGGATGCGCCTGCACATAGACGTGACGCGCGGCCGCGACCACGCCGCCCAACGCCGAAAGCGCGACAAGCACTTCAAGCAGCGCGATGCCGCGCCAGCCTTTGAACGACGCGCCAAGCAACGCAAACACCGCGATCAGCACAAAAAAGTAGCGCTGGATGATGCAAAGCGGACAAGGATCCTCGCCTTTCACGAACTGGAGATACAGCGCCCCGCCAACCAGCCCGAGGCTTATCACGGCAAGCAAGACCAGCAGCCGCCGCTCGCGGCGAATCACGCGATCGTCTCCGTGCATGGTGAAGTGATTCAAGGAGTTATTCATATTTCCGAATTGTTCGAGAAAAAAGCACCTGAAAGTGCGCATCCGGCGACGGAATTCTATCGCGATCCTGGATTCGGGACGGTTTGCGGGGCGTTTTCAGGTGTCGGGTCGATTGCTTTGTCTACCGGGTGGTTTCAAGCACGGCTTCGACCGCACGGCCGATGGCAAGCAATGCATCGTCGCCAAGGGGCGCGCCGGCCAGCATCAGGCCGACGGGAGCGTCGCCTCGCGGATGGCAGGGCAGCGACAACGCGCAACTGTCGAGGAAATTGAAGACTGACGGATTGCGCAGGATCAGCGCATTGATCCGGCCAAACGCTTCGTCGTCGCGTTCGAGGTCGGCAATGCGTGGAGGGACGACGGGCACGGTGGGACACACGATGGCGTCGAACCGCTGCCACAACGTGCGCGCCTGATCGATCATGCCGGCGCGCGCCTGCAAGAGGTCGAGATAGTCAGCGGCGCTTGCCGGCGCGCCTTTCACGATTCGCGTGCGGACGCGGGGATCGTACTGGTCCGCATGTGCCGCAAGCAGTGGCCGGTGCCACGCGTAAGCTTCCATGGACGCAAAGCTGAAGCGGCTGATCTCGCCCATGCGGTCGAGAGGTCCAAAACGCACGTCTTCCACCAGCGCCCCCGCTGCCGATAAATGCCCGATAGCGGCGCGATAGGCGCTGGCGACCGTCTCGTCGACGCCATCCATCACGAAGTTGGTCAGCACGCCCAGACGCACGCCGTCGAGCGGGCGGGTTGCCGGCACGACGGCGTCGCGGCCGGCCAGAATCCGGTCGACCAGCGCACAACACGCTACCGACAACCCTATCGGTCCAAACGAATCAAGCGTTGTGGATAAAGGCACGCCGCCCTGCGTGGGAACGCGCGCGGCGGTCGGTTTGAAACCGGTCAGCCCGCAGAGGGCGGCCGGGATACGGATGGATCCGCCGGTATCGGTGCCAAGCGCAATGGCGGCCATGCCGTCGGCAACCGATGCCGCCGCGCCGGAAGACGATCCGCCGGCAATGCGTTCGTCGCCAGCCACATCGCTCCGATACGGCGAACGCGGCGTTCCATAATGCGGGTTCAGGCCCAGGCCGGAGAACGCGAATTCGCTCATGTTGGTTCGCCCGACAATCACTCCGCCTGCACGGCGCAGCCGCGCGACGGCGACTGCGTCGGCCCTGGCCGGTGGTGCGTCGGCCAGCACGCGGGAACCTGCGCGCGTGACCTGCCCTTCAATGTCGAAAAGATCCTTGATCGAGACCGGAATGCCCGCTAGCGGTGAAAGGACAGTGCCCGCGCGGCGCAGCGCGTCATGAGCGTCGGCGGCTGCGCGGGCACTGTTGGCATCGACGTGGATGAAAGCCGTGGAACCTTGTCCCAAAGGGTCGGCAATGTGTTCGAGCGCCTGTTCAACGAGTTCCCGGCTGGTGGTCCTGCCGTCGCGAAGGGCTGCAGCGAGTTGCGCGAGCGGTGCGAATTGCGGCGAAGTTTGGGACGAAGTAATAGGCATGGTCGACCAGAATCAGTGGCGTGAACGGGGCATCGACTGGCAACCCGCAGTGAGCCAGCCTTCCCCGAAAGTGGCTGTCATTCTAAGCCAGCCCGGTAACGAATACCCGGCTGCAATGGCCTGCTGGCCCGAAAAATGGGCACGTTAGCCATCCGGCTGATAGCGGCGGTGCAGCACGTTCCATAAGCTTTGATTACGGCCTGCCGCGCGGTTGTCTGAAGGTAGAAAACAACAGTGCCAAAAAACCTAAGCGCTTAGGTTTACTTGAGCGCTGCTAACGGATAGAGTGAACCTATGCCAACGATTTTTCGCATCGGCGCTGCCCGCGTCGTGATTTATCTCAATGATCACTTGCCTGCCCACGTACATGTGCTGGACGGGGATCAACATGCAGTTTTTAACTTGCAATGTCCGCATGGACCGCCAGCCTTGCTCAGGAACCACGGATTTTCACAGACCGCTGCCAACACCTTCGCCCGCCGAATGCAAAACGTAGTCGGCTCGCTGTGCACTGAATGGAAGACACTTCATGACTGCTTTAGTTGAAATCACCGAACGCGAGATGCGCGAAGCCGAAGAGCGCTCGCGCAAGTACGTCGCCGAGAATCCGGTGGCGCTGGCCGCAATATTTCGTCCAGAAGATGGGCGGCTTTCCATCGAACTGTCGAACGGCGCATCATTCGCCATTCCGGCCCGGTTGATTCAGGGCCTGGAAAACGCGTCGAATGACGACCTGGAGTTGATCGAGATCACGGCTTCGGGCACGGGCCTGTATTTCCCCGCCGTTGACACCGATATCCTCGTTCTTCCGCTGCTCGCGGGCGTGCTTGGATCCCGATCGTTCATGGCGAGGCGAATGGGCAAGGCCGGCGGTGCCAGCCGCAGCGCTGCGAAGGCGGAAGCCGCAAGAGCGAACGGCGCTCGCGGCGGCCGCCCGCGCAAGGCCGTTACGGGGAGCGAGGAAGCGGGTTTGATCCGGGAGAAAAAATAGCCGTCGCGCATGCGGCCGGGGTCGAGCCGCCATGGGGATTTTCTACCCGCGCTTACGGCAATCGGTCGGCATCGCGTGGACGTTCGAGCGTCCCGGCATTCGCTGTGGAATTGCCGTTGCGCCGCCATTTCCTCGATACCCACACGCCGAAGTCATCAAGGACCGTGTACACCACGGGCACGACAACCAGCGTCAGCAGCGACGAAGTAATCACGCCGCCGATCACGGTCTGGCCAAGCGGCCCACGCTGTTCGCCGCCTTCGCCCAGACCGAGCGCGAGCGGCAGCATGCCGAAGATCATTGCGAGCGTGGTCATCAGGATTGGCCGCAGACGCACGCGCGCAGCCTCAAGCAGCGCGTCGCGGCGGGTCATGGCGTAACTCACGGCGTGACCTTGGCCGGAAGCATCGAGCAAGCTTCCTCGCCGCGCCTGATTTGCGAAGTCGATGAGCAAGATCGCGTTCTTCGTGACGAGCCCCATCAGCATGATGAAGCCGATGATCGAAAACATGTTCAGGGTGCTACCGAACAGCAGCAGCGCGGCTAGCACGCCTATCAGCGTCAGCGGCAGGGACGCCATGATCGCAAGCGGCTGCAGGAAGCTGCCGAATTGCGAGGCAAGGATCATGTAAATGAAGATGACGGCGAGCGCCAGCGCCTGGACCGCGTAGATGAACGACTCGTTCATGCTCTTTGTGGAGCCGCCGAAGCGGTATCGGTAGCCGGCTGGAAGATGCATGTCGTCGAGCGTCTTCTTGACGTCCGCGGCGACTTCGCCCGGCGAGCGTCCCGTCACGTTCGCGGAGATTTCCACTTCCCGCGACAGATCCCGTCGGCTGATCACATCCGGCCCGGTGGTTTCAGCGATTGCGGCAACCTGGCGCAACGGCACGAGCAGCGGCGCGCCGTTGGCATCGGTGCGGCTAGTGGCGATCATGAGCCTGGACAAGTCGTCAACATTGCGCCGTTCAGCCGATGGCAACCGCACGCTCACGTCGTAATCCTGATCGTCCGGTGCGCGCCATGTGCTGATGGCGTCGCCCGAAAGCAGCGGACGCAGCGCCTGACCGATTTCCGACACGCCTACGCCCAGGTCCGAGGCGAGTTCGCGCCGTACGTCGATGGCGACAATCGGCTTGTCGTCTTTCAGGCTCGCGTCGAGGTCCACAAGGCCGGGAATTTTCAGCAGGCGTTGTTGCGCGTCGGACGAAAGACGGCGCAACTCGTCGAGGTTGTCACCCTGAAGACTGAACTGGACGGCCTTGGCTGAGCCCGCGCCGTCGGACATGCCGATTTCGGTCACGACAATACCGGCGACGTTCTTCAACCGTTCACGAAACACCTGGTTCAATTCCTGCACGCCCCGCGTGCGATCGCGCCGTTCCTTCAAGTGCACGGTGATCAGCGCGTTGTTCTTGCCCTGTGCGTTGCCCGAGTTGATGGTGGCGTAGCTGTAACGGACCTCCGGGTACTGCGCGAGCACGGTTTCGACTTGCCGAACCTTTTCGGCGGTCGCTTCCAGCGACGTTCCCACAGGCGTATTCAAACCAATCTGCGTGGTGGAGAAATCGGCGTTGGGCACGAACTCGGTGCCAATCAACGGCACGAGAAAAAGGCTGCCGACAAAAGTCGCTGCCGCAACCACCAGGGTCGCGACTCGATGCCGGAGCGACCATCCGAGCAGACGTTGATAAAACTGTGCGAGCCGTTCCACGCCGTGCTCGAAATACGCAAGAAAGCGCGCCAGATATTTCGTGCCGCGGACGTGAAGCGCAGGATCGGGCCAGATCGACGAAAGCATTGGATCGAGCGTGAACGACACGAACATCGAGATCAGCACGGCGGCCGCGACCGTGACGCCGAACTGATGAAAGAACCGTCCGATGATGCCGCTCATGAACCCCACGGGCAGGAACACGGCAACGATCGAAAAAGTCGTCGCCAGCACGGCAAGCGCGATTTCCTTCGTGCCATCGAGCGCGGCGGCGCGATGATCCGCGCCAAGCTGAACATGCCGGACAATGTTCTCGCGCACCACGATTGCGTCGTCGATCAGCAGTCCCACGCACAGCGACAACGCCATCAGCGTGATCACGTTGATCGTGAATCCGGCCATGTACATGAACGCGAAGGTGCCGATCAGCGCAATCGGCAACGTAAGGCCGGTGATCACGGTGCTGCGCCACGAGCCGAGGAACAGGAACACGATCGCGATGGTGAGCAGCGCGCCTTCGAGCAACGTGCCCTTGACCTCGCTCACGCTGTTTTCGATTTCGCGCGACGAATCGTCGGTGATGTCGAGCTTCACGCCCGGCGGCACGGACTTTTGCAGCGCCTCGACTTCGGCGCGAATGCCGCTGGCGACGTCGACGGTGTTCTCCCCCTGCGCCTTGATCACCGATAAAAACAGCGCCCGGTTCCCGTTGAGCAGCGCCATGCTGTCGGGTTCTTCCTGCCCGTCGACGACTTGCGCGACCTGATCGAGCGTGACGGCGTGACCCGCATTCGACGCGCCGCGCCGCGCGACGATGATCCGCTTGAAATCATCGGGCGTCTGGAAACGGCCTTTCACCTGCACGGTTTGCTCGATACCCGCCGATGTCAGCGGCCCCGCCGGGATTTCCTGGTTCTCGTTCTGCACGGCGCGTATCACCTGATCCACGCCAACGGAAAGCGCCTGCAGCCGGTCGGGACTGACATCTATGCGAACTTGCCGCTTCACACCTCCCACAATGCTCACCGATCCCACGCCGCGCACCGTTTCCAGGCGCTTGCGCACGATCTGGTCAGCGGTGGTCGTGAGATCGCGCGTGCTCAGCGACGAACCCGGCGCGTTCGAAACCGCGACGGTGACAATCGGCATATCGGCCGGGTCGTAGCGCAACACGCGCGGTTCCTTCACGCCGTCACGCAGATCGGGCCGGATCAGCGCCACTTTATCGCGCACGTCCTGCGCCGCCTGCATCACGTTCACCGACAGATCGAACTGGACGATCACGACCGACAACGCATCGTACGAATGCGACGAGATTTCATCGATACCGCTGATCGTGTTGACCGCTTCTTCGACCTTGCGCGTGACATCGGATTCGACCGATTCCGGCGATGCCCCCGGATACGCCGTCTGCACGACAACCACAGGAAACGTGATGTCGGGGAACTGATCCACCTTTAGCCGCTGATACGAAAACAGGCCGATCACGAGAAACGCCGCCATCATCATGGCGGCGAAAACCGGGTTGTTGATGCTGATTCGCGTGAACCACATGATCCGCGGCCCCGCTATCTGGAAGTGACGGGTGACGACGCAGCGCTCACGCCGGCGCCCACCAGACGCACCGCGCTGCCAATACGCAAGGCGCCGAGATTGTTCTTAACAACCTGCTGGCCTTCGCTAAGCGGCGCATTCACGAGTTCCGTCCAGCTCGACCCGCCGGCGTCGCCGGTCGCGCCGGTTGTCACGGGAACCTCGACCAGCTTGCCGTTCGTTATTGCATAGACGCTGTGGCGCGGGCCGTCCGTGCGAACGGACGTCGCCGGCACGACCACCGCATTCGCCGTGCTGCCGACAATCACGCTGCCAGTTCCAAACATGCCGATGCGCAAGGTCGATTGCAGGTTCGCCACGCGGACGTAGATCATGATCGAGCGCGAGCCGGCTTGCGCGGCCGGATTGATACGGGTGACGGTGGCGTTGACGGGAGAATCGATTCCATCGAAACGAAGCAGCACCGGCTGGCCGATCCGCACGCGTCCGATCTCGCCTACCGGCACGGGTGCTTCTAGTTCGAGCTGGGTCAGGTCGACAATATCGAAAAGCTTGGCGTCGACCGCCACGTGTTCGCCCGGTTCCACGTTACGCGACGCAATCTGGCCGCCGAACGGCGCGCGCACGATGGTGTCCGCCACCGACAGGTTCGACGACGACAACGCCGCGCGCGCCGCGGCCAGATTCGCCGCGGCGATGGCGTACTGGCTTTGGGCGGTATCGAAGGCATTTTTCGAGATGAAGCCTTTTTCCACCAGCACGCGATTGTTTTCCAGCGTCTGTTTCGCGATGTCGAGTTGTCCGGCCATCGCGGCCATTTGTCCGCGCGACTGGTCGGCACGCGCGGCGTAATCGCGGGCATCGATCGTGGTCAGGATTTGTCCGGCCTTGACCGTATCGCCTTCTCGCGCGCGGACATCGAGCGCCGAGCCGGCGACTTTCGCTTTCACTGCCGCCTGCGTGACCGCGCGCAGCGAGCCGGTGAGCGGCAGTGTTTCGGACAGCGTATGGCGGGCGACGGCAGTGAGATCGTCCTGCGTGAATTCGATGACCGGTTCATTGGCCGAAGAAGGCGCGGGCGCATTGGCTGTTGCGCGTTTGCGCAGCGAATGCACGACGCCAATCGCCAGCAGGATGACGATGACGATAGCCGCAATAACGCTTGCCCGTTTTCTAGATAAATGCATTGCCTGCCTGTGGAACGTGGAGCACGCCGCACGATAGCGCGTTTCACGGCGACGGGCGGCAAAGCTGCCAAAGGTATCGCGAGCAGGCGGGCGCTGCAAGCGCGGCCAGGTTCAGATCAAATCAGATTGTTCTTGAGAAACGCCGCTCGGCGTTTCCGGCGAGATAGCGATCGAAGATCATCGCCACGTTGCGCACCAGCATGCGTCCGTCGGCAAGCACGTTGATGCCGGTACGCGTCACTTCTACCAGTCCGTCGGCTTCGAGCGGTTTCAGCCGTTCCAGTTCACTTGCGAACGCCACGGGAAACCGGATGCCATACACCGCCTCGACGGCGTCGAAGCGCAGCGAAAACTGGCACATCAGTTGGGCAATGATGTCGCGCCGCATGCGGTCGTCGGCGCCAAGCCGCACACCGCGCGCAATTGCCAGCTCGCCCCGGTCGATTGCCGCCGCGTATCCGCCCATGTCCTTGGCGTTCTGCGCATAAACATCGCCGACTTTGCCGATGGACGAAACGCCCAGGCCAATCAAGTCGCAATCCGCCTGCGTGCTGTAGCCCTGGAAGTTGCGCTGGAGCGTCCCGGCACGCTGGGCAATCGCGAGTTCATCGGTGGGAAGCGCGAAGTGATCCATCCCGATATACACGTAACCCGCCCCGGTCAGCTTCTCGATAACCCGTTCGAGTATTGCAAGACGCACGGCGGGCGAGGGCAGGGTGGTTTCTTCAATATGCCGCTGCATCTTGAAAAGGCTCGGCATATGCGCATAGCCGAAAACGGACAGCCGGTCCGGAGCCAGGCCTATGATCGTATCGAGCGTGCGGCTGAAGCTCTCCACGCTTTGATGCGGCAATCCGTAGATCAGGTCCACGCTGACCGACTTGAATTGCTCCGCTCGCGCCGCCGACATTACCGCTTCGGTCATCTCGAACGGCTGCACGCGATTGACCGCTTGCTGCACGCGCAGGTCGAAATCCTGCACGCCGAAGCTCAACCGGTTGAAGCCCAGTTCCCGCAATACGCCAATGGTTTCCGCCGACGCCTCGCGCGGATCGATTTCGATGGAATACTCGGCTTGCGCGTCGGGAAGGAGCCGGAACGATTCGCCGGTCGCGACCATCAGCTCGGTCATTTCCTCGTGCGATAAAAACGTCGGCGTGCCGCCGCCCCAATGCAATTGCGAGATGGGACGGGTTGTATCGAAACACGCTGCCTGCAAGGCAATTTCACGTTTTAGCCGATCAAGATACGGCCGCGCGTGTCCGCGGTTTTTCGTTGCTATCTTGTTGCAGCCGCAATAGAAACACACCGTGTCGCAGAAGGGGATATGGAAGTACAGCGAGAGATCTGCCGGCGCCGCGTCCTTGTCCGCCGCCGCCCGTAGATAATGATCGCGATCGAAGGATTCGGTGAACTGAACGGCGGTCGGATACGAGGTGTAGCGCGGCCCGGCCGCGTCATATTTCGTGAGCAGATCGGGGCGAAAGAGGGACATTGCTGACAGGCCATGAATAGATCGTTCGAGTCTAGCCGACAAATTTCCACGATTCTTGCGTGATAACGCCGCAGCCGCGCGGCTTGACACGCGGTGGCACAATGCAGGGTTACGTTTATTGAAAAAGCCGTCCGATCCATGGCCGTTGTCTCCAATCCGATTAATTCCGTCCACGCCTGCCGCGAAGCGTGCGGCGCGTGCTGTATCGCGCCGTCCATCTCGAGCGCTATTCCCGGCATGCCCAACGGCAAGCCGGCGGGCTTGCGCTGCGTGCAACTCGGAGAGGATTTGCGCTGCGCGATTTTCGGCGATCCACTACGGCCGGCGTGTTGCTCGGGCCTCAAGCCATCGGAGCCGATGTGCGGAAACACCCGTGACCACGCGCTCGCCTGGCTACAGCAGCTTGAATTTGATACACAACCCGCGCAACCCGCGCGCGCCTGAATGGTCGAATGCTCATTCAAGTCACTGGAGAATCTCGCATGACTCAAGCCGTTGCGCCGAAGCGGCGCCGGTTCCTGCTCGCGGCTTTGGGCGGAGCAAGCGCGGTGGCGTTGGGAACGCAAAGCGTGACCCCTGCGCGCGCTGCATCCATATTCCCGTTCATTCCGGATCACTACACGTTCAGCCGGGCAGAAGTCCAGGACGCCGTGCAGCGCAAGTTTCCGTTTCAACGCACGGCATCGCAGATTTTCGATGTCACGCTGGCCAATCCGCTGGTCGGCCTCGCGCCGGACCGCAACCGCATTACCGTGCGCGTCGACGCGCGTCTGGCAACGCCTTTCATGCCAAATCCGGTGACGGGCGTCTTTACGCTGTCGAGCCAGCTTGCTTACGACGCCGCCAGTCATTCGGTCATCCTGATGTCGCCGACAGTCGACGACAGCCAGGTAACGGGCGACGCCGCGCAGTACACCCAGCAGATCAACGCGGCGGGCGCGGTCATCGCGACGCAGTTTCTGGATCGTTACCCTATCTACACGTTCAAGCCCGAACAATTGCAGTTTGCCGGAGTGAATTACGAACCCGGTACAATCACCGTCCTTACAAACGGCATACGCGTGCAAATCGTCGAAAAGTAGCATTTTTTCGATGCAAGTCCGCACGCGGCGCGCCGGAACGACAGGCCGGCGACGGCCGAACCATGGCAAAAGGGCGGACAGATGGACGGGATTCTATTTTGCAAGGCGCTGATTCTGGGCGTGGTGGAAGGGTTGACCGAGTTCTTGCCGGTATCGAGTACGGGACACCTGATTGTCGCGGGCAGTTTGCTCAACTTCACGAACGCGCAGGCAAAAACGTTCGACGTCGTGATCCAGTTCGGCGCGATCCTCGCCATTGTCTGGGAATACCGTCGCAAGATCGGCGCGGTCGTGGCCGGGATTCCCACGCAACCGCAAGCGCGGCGGTTCACGCTCAACGTGATCATTGCGACCGTTCCGGCCATCGTGCTGGGGCTTCTGCTTGAAAAACACATCAAGGCTGTATTGTTCGCGCCGGTGCCCGTTTCGGTGGCGCTGATCGTGGGCGGGATCGTGATCTTGTGGGCCGAGGCGCGAAACCGCGAAAGGAATATCGCTCCGCGCGTGACCTCGGTCGACAACCTCAGTTACTCCGACGCGCTGAAGGTTGGCCTTGCCCAATGTTTCGCGCTCATTCCCGGCACGTCGCGCTCGGGATCGACGATTATTGGCGGAATGTTGTTCGGGCTGGAGCGCAAGGTCGCGACCGAGTTCTCATTCTTCCTCGCGATCCCGATTATTTTCGGCGCGACGCTGTATGAGCTTGCTAGGGACTGGAAGACGTTATCAGTGGATTCGCTCGGGCTCTTCCTGGTCGGATTGGTGGCGGCGTTCATCAGCGCGTTCATCTGTATCCGATGGCTGCTGCGCTATGTCGCCACGCACGATTTCACCGCGTTTGCGTGGTATCGGATCGGTTTTGGCTTGCTGATCCTGATCGTGGGGTACAGCGGCGGATTGAGCTGGGCGGAGTAAGTTCGCGCGGTTGCTTTGTGCCGATTCCAGAACGGCCGATGCAAATGAAACAGGCCGTTCCAGCGTGAGCCGGAACGGCCTGTTTTGCATTTGGCCGCGCGATATCAGCGCCGCTTGAAGACCAGATCCCACACGCCGTGGCCGAGTTTCAGGCCCCGGCGTTCGAACTTGGTTACCGGCCGATAATCGGGACGCGCCGCATAGCCCGCATCCGATGTATTTTCCAGCGCCGGTTCGGCTGACAACACGTCGAGCATTTGCTCGGCGTAGTTTTGCCAGTCGGTCGCGAGATGCAGATAGCCGCCCGGCTTCAGCCGCGACACCAGCAGCGCGACAAACGCTGGCTGGATCAGACGGCGCTTGTGGTGACGCGCCTTGTGCCACGGGTCCGGAAAATAAATGTGGACACCGTCAAGACTTTGACCGGCGATCATCTGCTCGAGCACTTCCACTGCGTCGTGCTGGACGATCCGGATATTTGACAGCCCTTGTTCGCCGATCAGCTTGAGCAGCGCGCCCACGCCGGGCTCATGCACCTCGACGCCCAGGAAGTCATCGGCTGGGCGTGCTGCGGCGATTTCCGCTGTTGTCCCGCCCATGCCAAAGCCGATTTCAAGCACGCGCGGCGCGCTGCGGCCAAACGCGGCGTCCCAGTCGAGCGGTTGCGGCGAGAACGGCAGGACGAAGCGCGGGCCGAAATCATCGAGCGCGCGGCGTTGTCCTGTCGATACCCGGCCCGCGCGCGTCACAAAGCTGCGGATGCGGCGGTGCGGGCGGGTTTCGGGCGTCTGCTCGACTTCGCTTGATCCCGCATTGGCTGCGTTGGCATTGTCGTGGTCTGGGGTGGGATCGTGGATCATCGGCAAGGATGGAATCTGTGGTTGAGCCGGGGCGGGACAAAGGCGGTATGGCAGTAAACGGCAGTGAACCGCAGTGAACAACCACGCCGCCTTAAATCAAAAAGCCGCCTGCGAGGGCGGCTTTTTGCATTTCATGGACTGGAGCGGGCGATGGGAATCGAACCCACGTCTGTAGCTTGGGAAGCTACGGTAATGGCCATTATACGACGCCCGCAGAGACCACGATTTTACGCGGAACGGCTGCGTTCCCGCAACCTTGGTTCCGCGGCGAGCCTTCAGATGCCGAACGTGGTCATCGTCACGGCAAGGCGCGTCACGATCATCAGCAGCACCTGCACGATCACGAACAGCAGGATGGGCGACAGATCGATACCGCCCATGCGCGGCAAGATGCGCCGCAACGGCTCCAGAAACGGCGCCGTGAGCTGATACAGCAGCGGCATGGCTGGCGATTGAGGATTGAGCCACGACAGCAGCGCCATCAGGATAGTCATCCAGATGATGAGATTCAGCGCCCATTTGATGACCGTGATCACCGCGACCAGCAGCAGCGTGGGAAGCAGCACCGGAAGACCCGCTGCATCGACGCCCGCGAGCAGCACCATGAGGATCAGGAATACTAGCGCAGCAATGAACGCCGCAATGATGCTCGCCAGATCAACTGACTTCGTGGCCGGCAGGATCTTGCGCAACGGCAGGACGAGCCAGTTGGTGGCCTGCATCACGGCGTTGGACACCGGGTTGTACGGCGGCATGCGGACGAACTGCATCCAGGCGCGCAGCAACAGCGCGGCGCCAAACAGCGTAAAGACAGTGTTGAGTACAAAACGGGCGATCTCGCCGAACATCTCAATTCCTTTTCGAGGCAAAAGCGCGGCGCTCGCGGCCGCGCGGGGTATCACGAGGGCAGTATAAAAGCGGCGCGGGGACACCGGCCGCATGGCGCGTCAGCCGTTTAGCTGCTCGCGCGAATTTCACTGATCTGCACAACGGGCGGATCGCCGTCGGTGTAATTCGGAATATCGTCCGTGAATGCTTTCATGTGCGGCGCGACGGCCGCCGTGAAGGCATCGACGGAATCGAACAGCAGGTGACCCGCGCCCGCATACGCAGGCTTCGAACCCGGCGCACCGCCCGCAACGCCGGCGTCCGCGGACCAGCCTTTCAATGCGCTTCCCAGCAAGCTGGCAACCCACGGCATGTGGTGCGAGCAGTAGTAATCGATGTCGAAGCGCGCATTCTCGCTGTACGGATATAAAAAGCTGACCTTGATCATTGTTTTTTCTCGTAGCTGAACGGATTGGCGTCGAAGGCGGCCGGATCCTTGGGCGTTTGTGGCCGTTTCTACACGTTTCTGTCCGGTGTCAACCCGGACATTCAAACGGGCGTTCTGGAAGCAATCGCCCGGCGCGCCTGCCGAATCCCCCGGCGGCTTTGCCACGCGGGCGCGCCGGGCATCACGATAGCATGGCTTGAGTGCACCTTGGGATGGTTGCCACACGCTGTGAGTCGAGCAAACGGAGTGGCAGTTCCGGTTCCTGAGCGTTCGCCGTCGCACCAATGGCGTCGTTGAGAACGGTTAAAAATACAAATATCGACATGTCGGCGACGATCTTCGAAAAGTTCGCTTGCAGTTTCGTACTTACGCACTTTCATCGGTACGCTTGTATCGCACACGGCGCGGCGGCCGGCCCGGTTGTACACATGTGCATCGAATGCGTAATCGCGACAAAAAGGCATGGACTTTGCTTGATCGAAAGGGTTGGATTGATTGTCGCGCGAATCCATCGCGCGATGCGCACTGGTGAACAGGCGGCGTTTCGCTCGCAGGTGACAGTCCAGGGCGCTTCATATTGGGTTCCTTGATTGCCAGTGCTGGTTTCGCAACGTTCGGGAGTCGTCATGAGTATCTTTGCTTACCGGAAACATCTTCGTTTTCTCAGCGAGACGCATCGGCGTCAGTGGTGGGATCAACGCAAACGGCTCACACCACGTGTGCGGATCAGCGGGGCTTATGTGCCGCCCAGCGTCACGCGCGAATTCGCCTACGTAAAAGTGGGCTAGGCAAGCGCGGCGACGCCCACGTCGCCGATCAGGCTTAAAAGCATTGCGCCCCGTCCGATGGTTTTCCGTCGGCGGGGCTTTGTTATTTGTGCACGTCGACAGTCAAGTGTAATCAATCATTTCTTTGGTGACATTTGGAATAAACGCTTGATGCAACGCGTAATCGGTAGAAAGCCCTGCAAATCCTTAATATCACCCGCTGCGCGGCTGCAGCCATGCGCCGACAAGGGCGGTAACCCTTGAAACCGGGAGAAAAGCGCCCAGTTTTAAGACGATGCCAATTGCAATTTGCTACAAATGCTTAAGGTGGGATTCAGGGTTTTTCGCTACATTGAGTGCATGTCGTTGCGTTGTCCCGTCGTGTGCACGGGTCCTGCGGCGAGGAGAAGAAAAGTGAAAAAATTAGTTCCGTTTCTGATTGCCGCTGCTCTCGGCGCAGGCTTTACGAGTGCGGCTCAAGCTCATGTGTCCGTGGGGATCGGCATTGGGGTGCCGGCATATCCGGTGTATGCCGCGCCACCGCCGCCGGTGTATTACGCACCACCGCCGCCGCCTGTTTATTACGCGCCGCCCGTGGTCTACGCGCCGCCTGCGGTTGTCGTCGGCGGGGGGTATTATCGCCGGCCGTACTGGGGTGGTTATCACGGCGGTTATGGATATCGGGGCGGTTATCGCGGCGGTTATGGCGGTTGGCGTCATTGACCTGCCATAGGGCGGCTGGCTACGTTGCAAGCTGATAAATGCGGCGCAACACGATCGAGTCGTGTTGCGCCGTTTTGCTTTGCGGGCCGGTCTTTCCGCGCTGGTAATGCAGATACGGTTCGTTTGCGGGCGTGCCGGCTGATGCAGTTGCAGGAGAACGCCGGCACGCTCTTCAAATCAGATCACGATATCCATGCACGATAACGCTGTACGAGAAGTATGCGAACAGCACCGCCGACAACACGTGACAAGCGCGCAGTAACGCCGTTCCCGCGCGCTTGCGGCCGTGGCTTGCAAGCGCGCAGATAAACACGGTCCACGCGAGGCCGCCGCAAAAGAATCCGGTGAGAAACACCGAAGCGCTCAGCTTGCCGGTTGCGCCCGCTTTTGCAATCAGCGCGCCGCCCACGGCGGCAAACCAGAGAATGGCGCTCGGCGATGAAACCGCCAGCAACGCGCCACGCAAGAAGCTGCGCAAATACGGCGGACGCGGCGTCGCAAGATCGGGTTCGCCTTCCACCGGAGGCGCTGAAGCCGGGTACAGCGCCTCACGCGCCATCTTGAACGTAAGAAACAGCAGAACGATCGAGCCGCCGATCCATACGATCCAGCGCACGGCGTCGAACTGGAGCAACGCCGCCATGCCCGCGAGCGCCAGCGCGGCGTACACGAGATCCCCGAAACAGGTGCCGAGGCCCAGCATCATGCCGGGCTTGAATCCGTGGGAAAGCGTCAGCGAGATGATCGCGACGTTTGCAATACCGATATCCAGACACAGCGACAACGACAGAAAAAATCCATCCGACAGCAATGGCAACGCGTGCATCCAGGCTTTCCTTGTTAGTTGTTATTGAGCGAGGCGCCAGTTACATGCGTTCGAGCGGCACTGAAACCACAAGCCGGCCCGTGTCGATACCCATGGTGTTGCGCATCGCCGGATTGCGATAAGCGCCGAGTTTTTCGCGTTGCGCTTTGGTGCCAATGCCGAGCTGCGCGAGCACGTCGGCCACGATTGCATGGAGCACGGTGGTATTGCCGTCCTCCACCTTTACCGCGATCCCCAGCGCGCCGCTCGACTCCGACCCACGCACGCCGATCGCATAGCTCGCTTCGGCGCCCACCTTGCCGGCGAGTCCGCCCTCGAAGGCGCGCATCAACGCCGTACAAAAACGCTGTTCGCCGGCGACGAGTTCGGGGTGGGCCGTCATCGCGCGATAGATCCGGGCGAGGGCGTTCGAGCGCGGCGTCGTTTCCGGACGTGTTGCGGCATCCGCGATCTTCGCAAAAAGGCGCGCGAGCCGATCCAGTGGAAATGCCGGCGTAGGCAGGTTGCATCCATCGATAGCCCATTGCACGCCATCGTCCGGAAGATCGCAAATCTCTGCGATGGTCCGCTTTACCCGAACCTGCAACGGATGGGCGGGCAAGTGATAGTCCTTGATCGCCGCACCCAGCGCCTGCGCGCCCGCCAACATGCCCGCGTGTTTGCCGGAGCAGTTGCTGCAGACGCCCGTGGGCGTGAAGTCGCGTTTGACCCAGTCCTTCCAGACCGCATCCGATAACGGCGGATGGCCGCCGCACCGGAGATCGGATTCGCTCGCGTGCGCCTTGGCAAGCATCGCCCGTACGCGTTCTATGTGGCGCGGCTCGCTGTTGTGCGACGCGCACATCAGGGCGAGATCGGCGTCATCGAAGCCAAAACGCTCGAGCGCGCCGGTTTCCAGCACGGCCAGCGCCTGCGCCGGTTTCGCGGCGGAGCGTGCCAGCGTCATGCGCGAAGGATCGCCGAACGCATGCAACACACGGCCTTCGGCATCAACCACCGCGACGTGCGCGGCGTGCGTGTTTTCCACCGATTCCCCACGATAAACCGTCGCCGCAACGCTCATGATGGCGTGCCTCCCGAAAATCCGATCTCGTCCCACAATGCGTCGACGCGGCGCTTGACCGCGTCGTCCATCAGGATTGGCCGGCCCCATTCGCGATCCGTCTCGCCGGGCCATTTGTTCGTGGCGTCGAGCCCCATTTTCGATCCCAGGCCCGCCTTCGGAGACGCGAAATCCAGATAGTCGATCGGGGTGTTATCGACGAGCACCGTATCCCTCGATGGATCGATACGCGTGGTAATCGCCCAGATCACCTCCTTCCAGTCGCGGATGTTCACGTCGTCATCCACCACCACGATGAACTTCGTGTACATGAACTGCCGCAGGAAACTCCAGACGCCGAACATCACGCGCTTGGCGTGTCCCGGATAGCTCTTCTTGATCTGCACGATCGCCATGCGGTAACTGCAGCCTTCGGGCGGTAAATAGAAGTCGGTGATCTCGGTGAACTGCTTCTGCAAGAGCGGCACGAACACTTCGTTGAGGGCCACACCGAGCACGGCGGGTTCGTCGGGCGGCTTGCCTGTATACGTAGAGTGATAGAACGCGTCGCGGCGCATGGTGATCTTTTCGACCGTGAAGACCGGGAACCACTCCTGTTCGTTGTAGTAACCCGTGTGGTCGCCGTACGGGCCTTCGAGCGCATGCTCGTATTTCGCGGAAGCATGATTCTGTGGCCGGGGCGGCGCGCCCTCGGGCGCTTGCGGCAGCGGACCGTCTTGCGGATGGATAAATCCCTCCAGCACTATCTCCGCGCGCGCAGGAACCTGCAACGTATCGACACCTGGCGTGAGGCACTTCGCCAGTTCGGTCCTGCCGCCGCGCAGCAAGCCGGCAAACTGGTATTCGGAGAGCGAGTCGGGCACTGGCGTTACCGCGCCGAGAATGGTGGCGGGATCGGCGCCCAGCACAACGGCCACCGGATACGGCTTGCCCGGATTGGCGAGCGCGAATTCCCTGAAGTCGAGCGCGCCGCCGCGATGCGCCAGCCATCGCATGATGAGTTTGTTGCGCCCGATCAACTGTTGCCTGTAGATGCCGAGGTTCTGCCGAGTCTTGTTCGGCCCGCGCGTCACCGTGAGGCCCCATGTGATCAGCGGGCCGGCGTCGCCTGGCCAGCATGTCTGGATGGGGAGGCGTGCAAGGTCGACGTCCTGGCCTTCCCATACAATTTCCTGGCACGGCGGCGAACTCACCGTTTTCGGCGCCATGTCCCACACGGCCTTGGCCAGGGACAACAGCTTGCCCGCGTCCTTGAGCCCTTTCGGCGGCTCGGGCTCCTTGAGCGCCGATAGCAAACGCCCGACATCGCGCAGCGACTCGAGGGCGGCTTTATCGCTGAGAAGGCTGGGGTCTGACGTGGCTTGCGCATCTGTTTCGATACCCATGCCAAGCGCCACGCGTCGTGGCGTGCCGAACAGATTGGCCAGCACCGGCATGGAATGTCCGGCAGGCTTTTGGAACAACAATGCTGGGCCACCCGATCGCAGCACGCGGTCGGACAGTTCGGTCATTTCGAGAACGGGAGAAACCGGCTGCTTGATGCGGCGCAACTCGCCGAGCGTTTCTAGGCGGGCGGTGAAGTCACGCAGGTCTTTGTATTTCATCGGCTAAAGGGGAGGGCCTGCGAGGAAAGGAAATCCGCAGCCGACGCGCATTGACGCGCGCGGGCGATTGTCGATTTTACCTGTGTCGATGTCGGTACGTCAGGTCACACAACGGCACAACTCGGGCCTGACCGCTGGAAAACCGCTTGGGAAGGTGGTTTGAAGGCTCTGAACACCGTTTATAATAACCAAAAGTAATAGCTTTTACATTTCTCAGCATTGACGGATCATTTGAGGCTGCTAGAATCCATCGACATTAACAACACCGATTGAAACTTTTTACCACTGCCACGGGTCTTTTGAAATGACGCTGTGCGTCGCCCGGCCGGATTGTTCCGGTTTTGCAATGGCTTTGGTTTTCTCGCCGGCGCCCTTCTTCGCCGGTTTTTCGCGTGGTGGCTTGTGTGCGCGCCCTGGCATGTTCCTCGTGCCGCGCGCACCCGGAATCGAAGTGTTCCGGTCAGGCCATCCCAACGGTTTGTGCCGTTTTCCCGATACCGCTCGTGGGCTATCCCAGAGCTGGCGGTATCGATTTCTGCGTGATGTGCCGGTTTTCAGGGCTTACATCTGTAGAAATCAATGCATTTGGGAGCTCCAATGAATGCCTGGTTGTCATGGCGTCCCGACGCTCGCATAGCGCTGTATCTACGCGCTGCGCTACGTCGCGCCAAACATATGAGTCTTACCGTGTTCAGCCTGGTCGGCTGCGCGGCCGTTGTCACCGCGCTTGCGCTGTGGTTACTTCCCGCATGGCGCGGTTCTTTCGCCGCAAAATTGATGCCGCTGGTCTCGGCTGCGGTACAAGCCGGCCCCGCGCGTTTGCTCGCCGGCCAGCCGTTGCCGCCGTTCGCAATCGGGCACCAGCGCGAAGAAGCATTGCGCAACGGCGATCCGACCTCGCTTGGCGCCGCTGCCAGCGACGACGACAGCGCCCGCAAGCTCACTGGCGGACTGAGCCTTGCAGTATCGCCGAACGGACTCGATCCCCGCACCTTGCCGACAGTTTCAACGCTTGCCAGCGCCATTTCCTCGCAGCGCGTCGTAGCCGATGCCCGCGACGATCGCGTGCTGGTCTCCACGCGTGAGCAGAACCTCGTCGCGAACTTCATTGCGCGGCGTTATCACGTGGCGCAGGAGCCCGTGAGCGAACTGGTTCGTGCGGCCTTCGATACCGGTCGCGAAGTCGGCCTCGACCCGCTGCTGCTGCTTTCCGTGATGGCGATCGAATCGGGCTTCAATCCGTATGCCGAAAGTGGCGTGGGCGCGCAGGGCCTGATGCAGGTCATGTCGAAGGTTCATTCCGACAAATTCGAATACTTTGGCGGTTCGCACGCCGCGCTTGAACCGCTTGCGAATATCAAGGTCGGCGCGCTGGTGCTGAAGGATTGCATTGCGCGCGGCGGCTCGGTGGCGGGCGGCCTGCGGTTCTACGTAGGTTCGACGGCACAGGACGATGGCGGCTACGGCGCGAAGGTGCTGGCCGAACGCGCACGGCTTCGCGACGTGGCCCGCGGCCGCAACGTGCCGGTCAACGCGCCGCAAGCTCCGGCGCAGCCAGTCGCGCCAAAGACGGTGATGGCATCGGCGAACGGTTCCGCTGACAAGCGCGTCCACTTCACGCTCGATGGCGTTCCGCCGATTACAGCGCCTGCCAAGGCGGCGTCGCCGCAGGCAAGCGATCGCAAGGAAACCGACGACGCCGAGACGCAAGCCAACAAGCATGAGCATGGAGGGGCTTGGGAAGTGGGCGCTTGAGAAGGCCTTTCACGCGATAGATCCGGCAGCAGATACAAAAAGCCGTTTCAGCTTCATGCTGGAACGGCTTTTTTCATTCGCCAACGCTGCATTACTACAGCTTAAGCGCGGAACAACGTCCCAAGCCGCTGTACGGCCTCTTCGAGTTTCGAATACGCGGTCGCGTACGACAAACGGATATAGTCCCGCGGTGCATGAACGCCGAAGTCGTTCCCCGGAACCAGCACAACACCTGCGTCATGAAGCATCGAGCGGGTCAGCGCGGTGCTGTCGCCGGCAGCCGGATGCGCGACGCGGCGCGTGTCGGCGTACACGTAGAATGCTCCGTCCGGCACCACCGGCACGTCGAACCCAAGCGTGCGCAACGCCGGCACGATGAAATCGCGTCGGCGCGCAAATTCCAGCCGACGCGATTCGTAGATCGCCAGCGTGGCTGGCTCGAAGCACGCGAGTGCCGCATGTTGCGCGAGCGCGGATGCACAGATAAACAGGTTCTGCGAGAGTTTTTCGACCGTCGAGACCATTCCGGCCGGCACGACCAGCCAGCCAAGCCGCCATCCGGTCATGTTGAAGTACTTCGAGAAGCTGTTCACCGTCACCACGTCGTCGCCGAGCGACAACGCCGATATGGGTTTCGCGTCGTAGCTCAAGCCCTGATAAATCTCGTCGACGATCGTAAAACCGCCGTGCGAGCGCACTACGTTGACAATTTTCGACAGTTCCGCCGCTTCGATGGACGTTCCCGTCGGATTGGACGGCGACGCGAGCAGCACGCCGCACGTAGAGGGCGTCCAGTGCGCTTCAACCTGCGCGGCGGTCAACTGGAACCGCTCGGCCGGGCCGCTCGGGATCAGCACCGGACGGCCTTCGGTCGCCGCCACGAAATGGCGATTGCACGGGTAGCACGGATCGGGCATCAGGACTTCGTCGTCGCGGTCCACGAGCGCGGTGCACGCCAGCAGCAATGCGGCCGATGCTCCCGCTGTCACCACAATGCGCGAGGGATCGATATCGAGTCCGAACGCATCGCGATAATGGCCGGAAATCGCCTCGCGCAATGACGCCAGACCGAGCGCGTTCGTGTACTGCGTGACGCCGCGCCGCAAGGCGTCGGCAGCCGCTGCGATCACCGGTTCGGGCGCCGTGAAATCCGGCTCGCCGATACCCATATGGATGATGTCGCGTCCCGCGCGTTCGAGCGCCTGCGCTTCTTTTGCCAGTTCCATGACGTAGAAGGGCTCAATGGCGTCCACGCGCGCCGCATAGCGAATCGCGCGTTCGGACACGGCGCCGAGCGGATCTTTAGCGAAGTTCATCGGCGTTGGAAGGATCGATTCAGGTACGTTGTCCGCGGCCTTGCGCTTCCGCCGGACGCAACTGGACCGCGAGCTTGTCGAGCACGCCGTTCACGTACTTGTGGCCGTCGGAGCCGCCAAATGTCTTGGTCAGCTCAATGGCTTCGTTGATCACCACGCGATACGGAATGTCCACGTGATGCTTGAACTCGAATGCGGCGACCATCAGCACCGCGCGTTCGACCGGGGAAAGCTGGTCGAGCGGACGATCGAGGCACGGCTGAAGTTCGGCGGAAATGATGTCCGCTTCCTTGATCACGCCATGCAGCAGGGCGTCCAGGTGCTCCTGGTCGGCCTTGTCGTAGCCTTGCGCGCCGCGCAACTGCGCGTCGATCTCGCCGCCGGGCGAGCCCGACAGCAACCATTGGTAAAGCCCTTGTGTCGCGAGTTCGCGCGAGCGGCGTCGAGCGCTTTTCATGCACGGTCCTCGTCGTCTTCATCTTCGTCGTCGCCGCCGAGCTGTTCCAGCGCCACCGAGAGATTGGCCATTTCGACCGCCACGCGCGCCGCGTCGCGGCCTTTTTCTGTCATGCGGGCAACCGCTTGTTCGTCGTTTTCCGTGGTCAGCACGGCGTTTGCGACCGGCGTGCCGAAGTCGAGCGCAATGCGCGAAATTCCCGCGCCGCTTTCATTCGATACCAGCTCGAAGTGATAAGTCTCGCCGCGAATCACCGCGCCAAGCGCGATGAGCGCATCGAATTGACCCGATTCAGCCAGCTTTTGCAGCGCCAGCGGGATTTCGAGCGCGCCCGGCACGGTGACGAGCAGCACGTCTTCACCTATCACGCCAAGCCGTTCAAGTTCTTCGGTGCAGGCGTCCACGAGCCCGTTGCAAACCGGTTCGTTGAAGCGTGATTGCACGATGCCGATGCGCAGTCCGTCGCCGTCGAGGTTCGGTTGATATTGTCCGATTTCCATTATTTGTCCGTTGTCAGTGTGAGCGTGTGGTGGCGAGCGCCGGTCGGATCACTTCAAACCGAGCGCAAGTGAGAGAACGAAGCGGCGTCGGCTGGATCCATGGATTGCGTGGCGGGACAACCTGGCATGGGAATAAAGCCCGTCACTTCAAGTCCGTAACCGGACATGCTGCCAAGCTTGCGCGGGTTCGACAGGACCTGCATCTTGCCCACGCCCAGCTCACGCAGGATCTGCGCGCCGATGCCGTAGGTCTTGAAGTCGATCGGCCGGCGTTTCAGTTCGGCCGCCTTGTCTTCCCGTTCAAAAGCCTCGAAGACCTCGACCAGATGTTCTTTCGAATCGCCGCAATTGAGCAGCACGATTGCGCCGAGATCGCGGGCGGCGATCTCTTTCATGGCGGCATCGAGCGTCCAGGAATGCGTGGACGAATCCACTTCCAGCAGGTCCAGCACGGAAAGCGGTTCATGCACGCGCACCGGAGTCTCGCGGTCCGGCGCCGGCCGGCCTCGCACCAGCGCAATATGCGGCGAACCGCTCGGCTGATCGCGATACAACACCGCGCGAAACGCGCCGTGCGCCGTCTGCATGGTGCGTTCGGCCACGCGCTCCACGATCGATTCGGTGCGCGAGCGGTAATGAATCAGGTCGGCGATGGTGCCGATCTTGATGTCGTGCAGCTTCGCGAATTCGATCAGGTCGGGCAGACGCGCCATTTCGCCGTCGTCGCGGATCACTTCGCAGATCACCGACGCCGGCGTCAATCCGGCCATGGCCGCGAGGTCGCAACCTGCTTCCGTGTGTCCGGCGCGAACGAGTACGCCGCCAGGTTGCGCCATGATCGGAAAAACATGGCCCGGCTGGACGATATGTTCGGCCTTGGCGTCGTGCGCGACGGCCGCCTGGATGGTGCGGGCGCGGTCCGCCGCCGAGATGCCCGTGGTCACGCCTTCGGCTGCCTCGATGCTGACCGTGAACGCCGTGCCGTACTGCGTGCCGTTTTTCTGCGTCATCAGTGGCAGGTTCAACTGGCGGCAACGTTCCGGCGTGAGCGTTAGGCAGATCAGTCCACGGCCGTGCCGCGCCATGAAGTTGATCGCTTCCGCAGTCACGAAATCGGCGGCGATGACAAGATCGCCTTCGTTTTCGCGATCTTCTTCGTCGACGAGAATCACCATCCGGCCTGCTTTCAGCTCAGCGATGATCTCTGGAGTGGAGGCGAGCGTCATTGCGATGGTCGTCCGTTCGGGAAAGGGCGTATTTTACGCCACCGGGAAGGGCAACGCCGGGGTTTTGCCGGTTTTGGGTGTGTCGGGCGTCGGGGGCTGGAATGGCCGCAGTCGGGTCGACGCCGAGTTGTCTTCAGGTCATTGCCGCGCGCGTCAGTCAGGCGGAAAGCGAATTTGCGAAAACTGCCGTCCCGCAAGGATCGCCGCGCGCTCGATTTGCGCTGCCGAATCGATCAGACTTTGTTGTTCCAGAAACATGAGATATGCACGCGTTGAAACTTTCCTGCAGTTGTCCGGCACCAGAAAACTGGCGCGTGCGATCTTGTGATCTTCAAACAGAAAGACGCCGATCCGCCGGTCATCAAGACTGAGATCGTTCATGGCTTCCTGAATGGCCAACTCGCCAAGGTTCGCCCTGCGGGCTGGAGCGGTCCTGTCTGCCTGCGTGTAATGGCAAAACACTTTGGTCTCGAGGACAGGCCCGCAATGCTTGCTGGCCCAGGCTGCAATGCGTTCGCTGGTCGGCGTCTGGTTACGCGTTACCTCGTACAGCACCATATCGACCAGTTCAACAGGCCAGCCCGGTGCGAGCAGAAGATCGAGCGCATTCGCATAGGCGAGCGTGATCAGCGGCCCTGCATCGGGAAGCAGGGTGGTATTGGCTGGCATGGGTTATTTGGGCAGCGCGTTCAGGTCGTCGACCATGCGGCTCACGGCCGGCTCCGGCAGCCGCGGCATGGGAAGGTGAGCGCGGGCCATGAGCAGGAACAAGTCCTCGTCGCTATCGATACCGAGCGCCTGAATGGCCTGATTGTCGTCGAGTCGGCCCAGCGAAAAGTCGAGCAGCGTGCGAAAGTTCTGATTGTTGCTGGCTTCCGCCGCTTCGAAGGTTTCGACCAGATAGCGCAGTTCGGCGTTAAAGAGCGCGTTGATCGACGTGTCGGACTTTGCTGCGAGAATCTTGGCGCGCTTGAGCAGATCGCGATCGACCGCGCCGGTGAAGTTGACCGTTTCCGCCATTGCGCACCTTCATAAGTGATAACTGAGCGAAGATATTAACGCAGATTTATGTGCTACACATAATTATGTGTTGTCAGTTTGCCGTCCCTGACGCACTCAAAATCCGCTCCACATATCGCGCAATCAAATCGATCTCCAGATTCACCTTCGATCCCGCTTTCAAATGCCGCAGCGTCGTCACCTCCACCGTATGCGGAATCAGGTTGATCGAAAACTCGCATCCGTCCGGCCGGTCGTTCACGGTGTTCACCGTCAGGCTCACGCCGTTCACCGTCACCGAGCCTTTGTACGCCAGGTATTTCCCAATATCTTTCGATGCCAGGACTCGCAATTCATGCGATTCGCCAACCGGCTCGAACCGCGTCACTTCGCCAAGACCATCCACGTGCCCCGACACCAGATGCCCGCCGAGCCGGTCGTGCGCGCGGAGCGCCTTTTCCAGGTTCACGTCGCCGGGTTGGGAGAGGCCTGCCGTCTTGTTCAAGCTTTCGCGCGACACATCGACGGCAAACGACGCCGCCGATTTCTCGATGACCGTCATGCACGCGCCCTGGATGGAGATGCTGTCGCCGAGTTCGACGTCCGCGAGATCCAGGCCGCCCGATGCGACCGTGAGGCGTACACCGGTATCCGCGTCAGCGGGCGAACCAAGCGGCGTTACGGCTTCGATGCGGCCCACCGCCGCGACAATTCCTGTGAACATCGTTGAGATTCCTTGGGCTTTTGCGTTACTTTTGCGTTAGATAAGGGGCCGCGCGTCCGCCGGTTCGTCGGCCTTCACAACGGCGAAGCGCGCGAGAATCCGCACGTCGTCGCCAATCCGGTCGATCCGGTGAAACCGCAGATGCGGCCGCGCTTCAAGCATGTCTGGCGGCGCAAAGTCGAACATGCCGGGCGCGTTGCCAAGCAGGCTGGGCGCCAGATAAACCAGCAATTCGTCGATGCAGCCCTCGCGCAACAGCGAGCCATTGAGCTTGTGACCCGCTTCGACATGCAGTTCATTGATGCCGCGATCGGCGAGGATGCCGAGCAGAGCGGGGAGATCGACTTTGCCATCTTCATTCGTGAGCGGCGTGAACTCGATACCCCGTTCACGCAGCGCAGCGGCTTTGACAGAATCGGGCTCGGCGCCGCAAAAAACCCACGGCGGCGCGCCTTCCAGAATGCGCGCGCCAAGCGGCACGTCGAGGCGGCTGTCGATCAACACGCGCTGCGGCTGGCGCGGCGTGTCCACCGCGCGCACGGTGAGTTGCGGGTCGTCCTCGCGCACCGTGCCAATGCCCGTCAGGATCGCGCATGCGCGGGCGCGCCACGCATGGCCGTCGGCGCGAGCGGCTTCGCCCGTGATCCACTGGCTGTCGCCGCTCGGCAAGCCCGTACGGCCGTCGAGCGTGGCCGCGACTTTCATGCGTACCCACGGCCGGCGGCGCGTCATGCGCGACACGAAGCCGATATTCAGTTCATAAGCCTCGTTGGCGAGCAGGCCGCAGCGCACATCGATACCCGCGTCGCGGAGAATCGCAAGGCCGCGCCCGGAGACAGCCGGATTCGGATCTTCCATGGCAGCGATGACCTTCGCGACCCGTGCTTCGATCAGGGCGTTCACGCACGGCGGCGTGCGGCCAAAATGGCTGCACGGCTCGAGCGTCACGTAAGCGGTCGCGCCGCGCGGATCGTGGCCGCGCGCGCGTGCGTCCTTCAGCGCGCGAATCTCGGCGTGATCCTGCCCGGCGGGCTGCGTGAAACCTTCGCCGATGACTTCGCCATCCTTCACCAGCACGCAGCCGACGCGCGGATTCGGCGTCGTGATGTACATCCCCCGCGCGGCCAGCGCGAGCGCGCGTTCCATGTGCGAGAAATCGGTCTGCGAAAACATTGCGGCGGCCTCTCTTTTCTGGCGTTTCAGGCGGCGAGCCGGGCGAAAGCGCCACGGGCGGCGTCGAGCGTGGCGTTGATCACGGCGTTGTCGTGGACGATCGAGACGAAACCCGCTTCATACGCCGACGGCGCGAAGTACACGCCTCTGTCGAGCATTTCGTGGAAAAAAGTGTTGAAGCGCTTTGTGTCGCCTTTCGTGACTTCGGCGAAGCTCGCCGGAATGCTTTCGGCGAAATAAAGGCCGAACATTCCGCCGATGGCGTCCGCGGAAAACGGCACGTTCGCTTCCTTCGCGACCGCGACGAGACCATCGGCGAGACGGCGGGTTTGTGTTGTCAGCGTGTCGTAGAAACCCGGCGCCTGGATCAGTTGCAGCGTTTTCAGGCCGGCTGCGACCGCGATCGGATTGCCCGACAATGTGCCCGCCTGATACACGCCGCCGAGCGGCGCGAGATGCGCCATGATGTCCCGACGGCCGCCGAATGCCGCAGCGGGCATGCCGCCTCCGATCACCTTGCCAAGACACGTAAGGTCCGGCTTGATGCCATAGACCGCTTGCGCGCCGCCAAGCGCGACGCGAAAGCCGCACATGACTTCATCGAAAATCAGCACCGAGCCGTATTCGTCGCAACGCGCGCGCAATGCCGCGAGGAATTCCGGCGAGCCTTTCACGAGGTTCATGTTGCCCGCCACCGGCTCCACGATCACCGAGGCGATCTCCGAGCCGAACGCGGCGAACGCTTCGTCAAGCTGCTCGACGTTGTTGTATTCGAGCACGGTGGTGTGTTTGGCGATATCGGCGGGAACGCCTGCCGACGTGGGGTTGCCGAACGTCAGCAAACCCGAACCCGCCTTTACGAGCAGGCTGTCCGCGTGGCCGTGATAGCACCCTTCGAACTTGATGATCCGGTCGCGCTTCGTGAAACCGCGCGCAAGACGCAGCGCGCTCATGGTCGCCTCCGTGCCGCTGGAAACCATGCGAACCTGTTCCATGGATGGCACCAGCTTGCAGATCTCTTCCGCGATCTCAATCTCGGATTCGGTCGGCGCGCCGAACGAGAAGCCATTTGCCAGCACGCGCTGCACGGCTTCGAGCACTTCCGGATGAACGTGGCCGAGAATCATCGGCCCCCATGAACCGATGTAGTCGATGTACTGCTTGCCGTCGGCGTCCCAGAAATACGGACCGTGCGCGCGCTGGATGAATCGCGGCGTACCGCCGACCGAGCGGAACGCGCGTACCGGCGAGTTCACGCCGCCGGGAATGGTTTTCTGGGCGCGTTCGAAGAGAGCTTCATTTCTGGACATGACTGGACCTGCGCTGGATGGCGTGTGTTGCTTCAGAAGGCTGCGGTCGCGGGCGCTGATCGGGCCTCGATCAGATGCCGGATGGTGGCCCGGCGCGTTGGCGCGGCTGCAGGAAATCAAGCTGAAATTGTACCGGAGTCGCCTGGATCAGGCCGCAAGGGCGGCGTGCCTCGCAGTCGCGGTCCAGCGCCGCCGATCCGTGCGCGTACAATGCTTGCACTTTTAAGGCGTCGTTTAAGTCGTTCGCTTGAGTCGTTTTTTCGGCGGCCAAACACCATTGCAAGGCTTTTGCACAGGTGCCCCCGTCGCCGGAACGAAGTCTCGTGTCTTTCCCATGTTCTTTTCGTCTCCCATGCCCGAAATCATCAAGCGCCGTTCCGACCGTCGGCTGATCCTTCTGCTCGGCGCGCTGGCGGCGTGCGGTCCGCTTTCCATCGATATGTATCTGCCAAGCCTGCCCGCGCTCGCCAACGCGTTCGGCACGACCGCGGCGGCCGCGCAGATCACGCTCACCAGTTTCATGCTCGGCTTTTCGTTGGGAATGCTTGTATATGGGCCGCTTTCGGACGCTTATGGGCGCCGGCCCGTTCTCCTTGGCGGCATCATCTTGTACGCGCTCGCGAGCGTGGGATGCGCGCTGTCGTTTTCCATCGATTCACTGGTGGTCCTGCGCTTTCTGCAGGCGTTGGGCGCGGGGTCGGCTTCCGTGCTGGCGCGGGCCATTGCACGCGATGCGCACGCGCCGTCTGACGCGGCTCGCGTGCTGTCCATGCTTGCTATCGTCACGTCTATCGGGCCGTTGCTTGCGCCGCTGATCGGCGGGCAGTTGCTGTTGCTTGGCGGATGGCGCGCGGTGTTCGTCACGCTGTCGCTATTCGGCTTGCTGTGCGCCGTGACGACTTATCTGCGTGTACCGGAAACGTGGCCGCGAGAAAAACGCGCGACTTCAGCGCTCGGGCAGTCGTTTGCCGCGTATGGGCGTCTTCTCACCGATCCCGTTACCTGGGGCCACGCTTTATGCGGCGGGATGGCGTTCGCTTCCATGTTCGCGTACATCACGGCGACGCCGTTTGTGTATATCGACTACTTTCATGTGAAGCCGCAGCACTACGGGTTTTTCTTTGGGCTGAACATTATCGGGATCATCGGATGGAATGTGGTGAATACGCGGCTCGTCGGGCCGTTGGGATCACTGAAACTGATTTCCATTGCTTCGTTTGTCAGTGTTGTTGCGGCGCTGGCGACCGCGTTTGTTTGTATTACCGGGGTGGGGGGATTGTGGGCAATCGTCGGGTGCCTGTTTTTTGTGGTCGGCGTTGTGGGGTTGTTGTCGGCCAACTGCACAACCGATCTCATGCATCGATACCCACACAACGCAGGCGCCGCAGCCGCAGTGTTCGGCTCAGTGCAGTTGGCGCTCGGGGCGCTCGCCAGTGTTGCGGTCGGGATGTTGCACGATGGCACCCCGCAAGGGATGGGGATCGTGATCGGAGTGACCGGCGTGTTGACGTTTGTCGGGCGGACGATGGTGTTGCGGTGGCATGGACGGCCGGTCAGGGCGTTGCGCGCGGGGTGACGGCGGGGTTTTGTTGCGGTGGGCGGTGGGGTTGCTGGCGGGGTCCTGCTTTTTAGGTCTTCGCGCGTTCCTTGTTCGTTGATCCTTTTTAGCACTGTTAGCCACTGTCCGTGGCGGGACTTCATTTCTTTGTCCAACGGCGACAAAGAAACGAAGCAAAGAAAACGCCTTCCAACCGCTAATTCTTAAGGAGACCAAGCGTGCAATTCCATCTGCTTGGGACTTCAAAAGAACGCTCAGCGCATAACCCAGACCGCCGAACCCCTCCCGCTCCGGCAACACATACCCACACGCTTCGCCACCCGTGTTCGTGGCAGTCAAACAAAAAACACGTCCCGGATTCTATTCGTTATTTTGTTATCGTTGTTGAAGCATCTCTTTCAAGAACGTGAACGCCGTTGCTTCCACCCGCGCAATGCTTTCCGCCTCAATGCCAGCACCGTGACCGCCGTCGCGGTTCTCCAGATACCACACGCGCTCATGTCCCTGCGCCTGCATCCGCGCCGCCATCTTGCGGGCGTGGCCCGGATGAACACGATCGTCCGTCGCCGATGACGTGAACAGCACCGGCGGATACACCGTTTCCGCTTTCACGTTTTGGTACGGCGAATAACTCAGCAGGAAACGTAAGTCGTCCGCATTGTCCGGGTCGCCATATTCATCAATCCACGATGCACCCTGCAACAACACATGAAACCGCGCCATTTCGAGCAGCGGCACTTCCGATAACACCGCGCCAAACAACTCCGGGCGCTGAACGAGCATCACGCCAGTCAGCAAACCGCCATTGCTTCCACCCCGTATGGCAAGCTGTTCCGATGTCGTCACGCCGGACGCCACCAGTGCTTCTGCAACGGCAATGAAGTCATCGAAGGCAACCTGGCGGTTCTCGCGCTGCGCAGCCTGATGCCACTCAGGCCCGAACTCGCCGCCGCCGCGAATGTTCGCGACCGCGTATAACCCGCCACTCTCGAGCCACGCGATTCCCGTGGTCGCGTCGTAGTGCGGGTCAAGCGCGACTTCAAAACCACCATAGCCATAGAGCAAACAAGGCGCCGGCCGATGACCCCGCACGTTCGCTTCGCGGCCGATCAACCAATAAGGAATGGCGACGCCATCTGTTGATAGTGCGTGACGCCGCTCGGCAACCAGCCCGGTTGCATCGAATTGAGCCGGAAGGCGCGCGAGCAGTTGCCATTCGCTTTCCGGCTGCGCGAAATCGGCGTAGTAAAGCGACGGCGGCGCGAGGAAATGTTCGACGTGAACAAGCACGGTGTCGTCGCGCTCGCTGTCGATGGAATCCACATACGACTGGCTGGCCGCCGGCAGCGGGAAATCACGACGCGTCCATTCACCTTCGAGACCGGCCGGCGGGCCACGCAATTCCACGCGCGGCGAACCATCGTCCATCTGCGACACCACCAGCCAGTGCTTCGTGAAGTCGATATCAGCGAGGACGCTGCGGCCCGATGGCGCGAACAGCACGGTGAAATTGCGCGCGCCTTCAAGGAAGGCATCGCGGCGGATGACGAGCAGCGAACCGGCAGCGTAGGTCGTTGCGCCCAATTCGCAGGACTCGCGCGGCGTGACGAACAGCCAGCCATTCCAGTGCTCGAGTTCCGCGTGGAGCGGGACATCGTATTGTTGCCACTCGCCGGTCGTTTCATCGAGCCAGTATTGCAGCGTCTCGAAGAACGACGTTGCGCGCGAAGCCAGATGCAACTTCTCGATCTGATCGTAATCCACACCCGCCGATACATCGCGGCGCTTGCCTTCAAAGACCACGGGGGCGTCGGCGAGCGGCGTGCCACGCTTCCATTTACGCGCCTGGCGTGGAAAGCCGGATGTGGTCAGCGCGGGTTTCTTGCTGTGCGCGCTATCGTCCCAGCCGACATACACCGTGTCGCGATCGATCCACGAAATGCCGTGTTTGCCGACGTCGGGGAGCGTAAAGCCGGCTTCCACGAATGCGCGCGTTTCGATATCGAACTCGCGGACCACACATGCGTCGGAGCCTCCCGGCGACAGGCTGACCAATGCCCGGTCCCAGGTGGGATAGAGCATGTCGAAGTCGTGCAGCGCCCAGCGGATGCCGTCTTTGGCGGCACTCGTATTCAAGTCGATCTGGTCGACGTCCAGGATTGTTTGCCATTCGGGCGCTCCAGCCAGCCATTTTTTCCAGGCCGTGCGCCGCACTATGCCCAACGGGTTCTGCTCATCCTGCCAGGTGTTGTAGCCCCAGTCGCCGTAACGCGAACACGAAACGATGCGTTCCTGCGAGGTGTAGGCTTTTGCCAACCGCTTCGTGAGTGCGTCGGTGTCGGCGGTCATGCCGAAGGCTTCTGTGGTGCGCGCGTTTTGCGCGCTTACCCACGCGTTGACATGGGCGTCCTCAAGTGTTTCCAGGTCGATAAACGGGTCAGGGCCGTCGGCAACAGGCCATTCGAGTTCGGGGCGTCGGCTGAGGAAGGAATCTGTCATGTGGAGAGCAAAGCCTGCTTTGGGTCGCCGGAGAACACATAGCCGGCCTTGGCGAAAATTCGGAAGGGGAATTGTGCCTTACGGCGTTGCATCACGCCGCCCCGGGTCAAATTGATTTCGGATCGCGCGGCTCGGCGATTTCGGCGCTTCGACACGCGTGTCAAGTTCGTTATTGCAGACCAAGCTTCTGCGTATTTGTGTTGATTATCGCTTTTAGTGTTTCCTTATCCGGATCGCAACGATAAAAATAATTTTTTGATAGTCGGATCAGGCATATATTTCGTTGCAAAGTTGTGAATAAAAAATCAGATACGAACACGTATCGGGCTGCAAGTTTGATAATTTATGACGCACAGATTGAGCCTGAATTGAAAAAATCCTTAAAGAGTAAAAACATCAAACGTAGCAAATAACAAATAAAGCACTCGGATGCTCTTGCATAAGATAGGATGATCCCAAAGGCGAGCAGGTAAATCCTGAGTAGAGGCTGGATACAGGCGTCGATTATTCTTCAAAAAAAACAAAAATACCGATTAATTGAATGATCCATCGATCTATACAAAAAAATTCAACGCCACGCACGCGTGGTTAATCCTTGTCTGATCTATTTAGATAGCGCGGCTGCTTAGTTGCTGTGGCCTGATACCCGAAAAAAATGAATGGGCGGCGTCGTTCAATTTATATCAACAATCCCGTTGATCGTCATGCGATGAATCTGGAGCGACAACGAAGGCATGCTGTATTCCGATCGTTAATACAGCGATTAACCAGTGCTAATACTGACGGGGCTGCTCATGCAATGGCGAAATAATGTTTCGAACTCTGTTGAATGCAACGTAACTGCATCCAAAGCGAGGCCATAAATGAACCGGATTCGTCCAGCCGCGCCGGATTGGGCACTTGATTCCATGCAAATGGCTGCAGTGTTTGTCCAGTTGCATTTCGGTTATAAAAATAGACAAAGCCTTGCCGGCGGCCCCCGAAGCTGCCTGACACCCATTAGCGCCGGAATTCTGCTAATCAGTATTGGCGCGATCATCAGTCAGACACAAGCACATGCGCAAACCGTTTCGATCCCCAGCGCGGCAACCACGGTCACGCTGCAAACCCTGAGCCCGGGCTCGACCACTTTCGATGCGCCGGCGGCCACGGTTATCAGTGCATCGTCGGGTGATGGTATCGACGGCAGCAACGCGCAGAACTGGGTTCTCAGCAATCACGGCTCGATAACCGGAGCGGTCGCCGGCATCTCCTTGTCCTCGGCTGCGCTCAACGGCGTCACCCTGGACAATTTTTCCTCTATCAGGGGCAATACTTCTACGGGTGTCCTGCTGAGTAACGGCGGCCAGCTGACCAATCATGCGGGCGCCACTATTGCCGGCACAGAAGATGGCGTCAAGATCACGGGTGCAGGAGCGACCGTGAGTAACGACGGTTCAATTACAACCAGCAGCAGCACTCTCTCCGGAGTGTACTTCGAGTCCGGGGGCACGCTTACCCAGGGTGCAACTGGCACGATCGGCACGAGTGGGGGTACGGGCTATGGTGTGGTTTTCAACACTGGCAGAGTCGATGGTACCAACGCGGGCGCGATCTACGGCGGATCGGCCAACTACGCCTTCTGGGCGCGCGGCGCAGCAGCAGGTGCATTCAGCAACAGCGGTATATTCAGTGCAGGTACTGGCGCTGTACTTGCAAGCAATGGTGTTTCCCTGACCAACACCGGCACCATTACCGGCACGGGCGGCACGGCGGTTTCCGTTACGGGAAACGGGAATACGCTGATACTCGGAACGGGATCGGTGCTCAACGGCGGTGTCGCCAGCACTGGCACAAACAATGTGCTGACGCTACAAGGATCGGGCAGCGCAGGTAGCAATCTGACTGGATTCAATACCCTGAACATGTCCGGCACTGCCTGGACGCTTAGCGGCGCGAACACGACGACAGGAACGACCGCTACCGCTACCAATGTGCAAAGCGGCGTCCTTACCCTTGCCGGTGCGCTGACCAATGGTGGCGCGGGAGGCGGTACCACGATCGCTTCGGGCGCTACGCTGCAGGTCGGCAATGGAGGCACCGCTGGCAGCGTGACTGGCAACATTGTTGACAACGGTTCGCTGGTCTTTGATCGCAGTAATGCGATCAGTTATGCCGCGCTTATCTCCGGGACTGGCTCGCTCACCCAGTCGGGTACGGGTAACCTAACGCTTTCCACAGCTAATACGTACACCGGTGCCACCGCTATCCAGGCGGGGAGGCTCACCGCAGGCATTGCTAACGTTTTTGCCAGTAGCAGTGCGGTGACCGTGAACAGTGGTGCGATTTTCGCGCTGAATAATTTCGCCCAGACAGTCAACAATCTTAGCGGTGCCGGCTCCGTCACTTTGGGGTCGGCAACGCTAACGGTCAATAACAGCAGCGACACGAACCTCAGCGGCCTGATCAGTGGAACTGGCGGACTGACGAAAACCGGCAGCAATGCATTGACCTTGAGCGGTGCGGGTAACTCGGTCGGAGCGGTGTCGGTCAATGCGGGATCCTTGAATTTTGCGCAGAGCGGTCTGCTCACCGCTAGCTCGCTGACCGTGGCCAATGGTGCTTTCTCCCATATCAACGCCGGCGCCGAGGTCACCACGACAGGCACTGTAACGGTAGCTGGAACCCTTGCATCGGACGGCATTCTGAACTCGGGCGCCGGCATGCATATGAGTGCCGGAAGTACATTGGAGATCGGCAGTACAGGCGTACTAAACCGGCCGGGCGAGATCAATAACGTGGTTGTAGATGTGGGCGGTGCTGCTGCGACCACCATCATTAACAATGGCGTAATAAACACGGAGGGAAGCGGGGCCGCCGTCAAGGTGAGCGCTGCGTCAGCCATCGCCAATATCACGAACACGGGTTCCATTGGAACCAGTACCGGACTGGCCGCTGTGACCGGAATATGGTCGTCGCTGGGTGTCACCAACATCGTCAATCGTGGAGCCGTTTATGGCGGCAGCACCAGTTCCGCAATCTATTTCAGTACATCGGGCAACTCGCTGACGTTAGGCGCGGGCTCGAATCTGCACGGAGGCACCGGTACGACGTCTTCTCTTGCCGCGGGAGTAAGCAGCAACGCGGCTGCGATCAGCGCGGGTACCGGCAACTCCATTACCCTGATAGAAACCGGTAGCGAAAATGGCGATTTTCTGGGGAAAAGTAACGCGGTCACGCAGGGGTTTTCCGGTTTAACCGCCGCCACCGGCAGCATCTGGAGCCTCGGTGGCCGGATCAACCTGATTGGTACGGCTGCCAACACCCTCAGCGTCAACGGCGCATTGACCGTGACTGGCGAGATCAGCAATAGCGGCACGGGCGGTGGCACGACTATCGCGAACGGCGGGGTTTTGAATCTCGGCAACGGCGGCACCAGCGGTGGCGTTTCGGGCAATTTCATCGACAACGGCACGCTGAACTTTAACCGCTCCGATGTCGTGACCCTGGCCAATGCGATCAGCGGTACAGGCACTGTCACGCAAGCAGGCACGGGCACAACGATCCTGACCGGCGCCAACACCTATACGGGCGGCACTACTATCAGCGCAGGCGCCTTGCAGATAGGCAACGGTGGCACGACCGGCAGCGTGGCTGGCAATATCGTTGATAACGCGGCGTTGAATTTTAACCATTCCGATGCGCTAACTTATGGCGGAGTGGTCAGCGGCACAGGTTCGTTGACGCAGCAAGGCGGCGGTACCCTTGTCTTGACGGGCGACAGCAGCCATACAGGGGGCACCACCGTCAGCGCTGGCATCCTGCAACTTGGAAATGGCGGAACCACCGGCTCGGTGGCCGGCAACATCACCGACAACGCCGCGCTGATTTTTAATCGCTCGAATGCCGCGACCTATGGTGGAGTGATCAGCGGCACAGGGTCGCTGACGCAAGCGGGCAGCGGCACGACCACGCTCACCGGCGTGAACACTTACGCGGGGGGCACCTATTTCAATGCGGGCATCCTGAGCGTGGGTGCTGACGCCAATCTTGGGTCCGCAGCCGGAGGGCTGAGCTTCAATGGCGGGACGCTGCAGTTCACAAGTGGGCTTACCACAGCCCGAACCGTCACTCTCAACACTGCTGGCACTATCGATACGGAGGCGAACGCCGACACGCTTTCCGGCGTCGTCGCGGGCGCCGGCGCACTCACCAAGCAGGGTACGGGCACGCTGATTCTCAACGGCGCCAACACTTATACAGGCGGTACGAATATCGACGCAGGTATCCTGCAAGTCGGCGCAGCGGGCACTATCGGTAGCGGTGCAGCCAACATAGCAACCGGTGGCACGCTCGCGCTGATCCCCGCCGGTGGCAACTACGCTTTCAATAACGTCCTCACCGGAAGTGGCCTGCTTACTGCCACCCTCGGCAGCGCCACGAACAGTTTCAACTTCGGCGCGACTGTGGGAAATGCCTTCATCGGTAAGGTCACGCTCGGCCAGAGCACTTTTAGCCTTGCCGGCGCCAACACGAGCACACTCACGAACGCCACACTGCAGTTGAACGCGGGCAACACAACCACCGTGGGCGCGGGCGCGCAAAGCATCGGCAACCTGACGCTGAACGGCAATACCCTGATCTTCGCGAACCTGCCCACAGGCACGCTTGGCACCGGAGTACTCACGCTCAATAGCGGTACCGTGCGGGTTGATCCCGGCAGCGCGGTCAATCCAACCGGCTCGCTGCTCACTCAGGATGACGGCGCCAACACCCGGTTGATCAGCGCGACCAGCGTCAGCGGCAATGCGAGCAACCTTTCGCTCGCCGATCTGGCGGGCCGCCCGCTCGCCAGCGCCACCACGAACATTGCTCAAGGCGGCAATACCGTTGCCATCGGAACCTATAGCTTCACGCTGAATACAGGAGCTGGCACTGGCCTTTACGCGGGCTACGGCCTGAGCCAGCTTGATCTGCAAGCCGGTCAGACCCTCACGCTTGCCGGCGACACCACCGCAGGCGGGGCGGCTGACATGAAGGCCCGGATTACCGGCAGCGGCGCGCTCACCATAGACGCCACCAACAGCATCACCCTGATAAACGCCGCCAATGACTACACCGGCAACACGACCGTCAGCGGCGGCACGCTGGTCCTCGGCAGTGACAATGCGCTGGGCAATACTGCGTTACTGGCGCTGAATGCGGGAACGACAGCGGATATCAACGGCAAGACCCAGGCAATAGGCGCTCTCGGCGGAGCAGGAACGCTCAATATCGACGCCGGCAATCTGACGATCAACAACGGCGGTGCGTTCGGCGGCGCCATCAGCGGCGCCAGTGGCGCGCTGAATGCCAACGGCGGCACGCTGATCCTGACGGGCGACAGCACCTACACCGGCGCTACGACGATCAACGCAGGTACGTTGCAGATCGGCAATGGCGGCACCACCGGCAGTTATGCGGGCAATATCACGAATAACGCGGTTCTAGCGTTCGACCACAGCGACACCACGACCTATGGCGCAGTGGTCAGCGGCACGGGTTCGCTGACCCAGCAAGGCAGTGGCACCGTGGTGTTGACGGGTGACAATACATACACGGGCGGCACGGCCATCAACGCGGGCACATTGCAGATCGGCAACGGTGGAACCACGGGCTCGGTGAGCGGCAATATCACCGATAACGCGGCGCTGGTATTTGATCGCGGCGACACCACGACTTATGGCGGTGTGGTCAGCGGCACGGGTTCGCTGACCCAGCAAGGCAGCGGCGCGTTGGTCCTGACGGGCAGCAACACCTACACGGGCGGCACGACAATCAGCGCCGGCACCCTGCAAATCGGCAGTGGCGGAACCGCCGGCTCAGTTGCCGGCGATATCACTGACAACGCCGCATTGGTTTTCAATCGCAGCGACGCCGTGACCTACGGCGGACTAGTCAGCGGCACCGGTTCGCTGACCCAGCAAGGCAGCGGCACGACGGTCCTGACTGCTGCCAACACCTATAGCGGTGGCACCACCATCAACGCCGGTACGCTTGAACTCACCGGCGCGGGCAGCATTGGCAGCGGCACTGCCAGTCTTGCCAACGCGGGCACGTTACTGATCAACAACCCGGCCAGCGGCAACTACACTTTCAATAATGCGTTGACAGGCAGCGGCACCCTGCAGGCCTCGCTCGGCAGCGGCGCCAACACGTTCACGCTGGGCAATACGGTTGGCGGCGCCTTTACCGGCACCATCGGCATTGCCGGCGGCACATTCATGCTGGACAACAACGCACAGAGCGCGATGCCCAACACCACGCTGCGCCTGGACGCCGGCGGGCTGGCCCAGATCAGCGCCAATCGAACGATCGGCAACCTAGTCTTCAATGGCGGCACGTTTCAGATAACCAGCACCGGTTTCGTTCCCGACGGCAAACTCGCTGTCGGGAACCTGAACGTAGCGTCAGGCGGCGCCATCGCACTCGGCATCCCCAGTGACTTCCCGGTTCACGCGTTGCCTCCGCAACCCTCGCTGTTCGACCAGGACGACAATATCGAACTCCAACTGATATCTGCCACCGGCACCGTGACAGGTGCAGGCTCGCGGTTGCCGCTCACCAAATTCGACGGCTCCCCGGTTGCCGCTCCGCAGACCGTCGCGCTGAGCGCAAACGGCACGGCCGTTGCAATTGCCAGCTACAACTACGCCACCAATGTCCTGGCCGGCGCGAACGCCGGCGTATGGCTCGGGTATGACCTTCTGCAACTCGACCTGCTAGCGGGCCAGACGCTGGAACTGACCAACGCCAACGCCGTCGACAACACACTGAACGCCAGGATCACTGGCGGCGGCAACCTCTTCATCGATGCGGTCAACACGGCCATTCTCGCCAACGCCGCGAGCGACTACACCGGTACGACCACCGTTCATGGCGGCACGCTCGTACTCGGCAGCAATAACGCCTTGGGCCGCACCGCCATGCTCGACGTGAGTGCTGGCGCCACCGCCGATATCAACGGCCGGACCCAGTCGATTGGCGCGCTCGGCGGGGAAGGCGCCCTCAATATCGATGCGGGTAACCTGACGATCAACAACGGCGGCACGTTTGGCGGCGTCATAAGCGGCGCCAGTGGCGCATTGAACGCGAGCGGCGGCACGCTGATTCTCACCGGCGAGAACACCTACACAGGCGCTACGACAATCAACGCGGGGACGTTGCAAATTGGTGACGGCGGAAACACCGGCAGCTACGCCGGCAATATCACGGATAACGCGGCGCTGGTGTTTGACCGCGGCAATGCGACGACTTATGGCGGGATTGTCAGCGGGACGGGTTCGCTGGCTCAGCAGGGCAATGGCGTCTTGATCCTGACGGGCGACAACACTTACACGGGCGGCACCACGATCAGCGCCGGCACTTTGCAACTTGGCAATGGCGGAACGGCAGGCGGCATAGTGGGCAATGTGAGCAACAACGCAATGCTGAGCTTCGCTCGTTCGGACAACCTGACGTTCGATGGAATCATCAGCGGAGCGGGATCGGTAACGCAGGCCGGCAGCGGCATGGTCTTGTTCAATGGCGTGCAAACATATAGCGGCACGACCAACATCAACGCGGGCACCTTGGCGATAGGAGATGCATCCCACCTCGGCGCTGAACTGGCTGGCGGCGGTCCGGTCACGGTCGGTGCCGCGGGCGCCCTGGGTGGATACGGCAAGGTCCCGGGTCCGTAACCAACGATGGCGTGATTGCCGTAGGCAACGCGCTTCCGGCTTTCGCCAATGCGCCGGATGCGACATTCACTATCGCGGGAAATCTCGATAATCGCGGCACCGTTACGATGTCAAATGGCGTCGCGGGCGACCGCATGATCACGGGCGGCATCTACACCTCGAACGGCGGCAAAGTCCTGATTGACACGGTTCTAAACCAGGGCGGAGCCGCATCGAATTCCGATTTGCTGGTGGTGGGTGGCACCTTGGTCGGAGCCAGGGGCGCCACGCAGCTTGTGGTGATGAACGTCGGCGGCGCCGGGGCGACGACGGTCGATAACGGCATCATGGTGGTACAGGTTCAGGACCCCGCGCATTCGGCCACGGGCGCTTTCTCGTTAAGCGGCCGCGCGGTGGCGGGTCCGTATGAGTATCGGCTGTTCCAGGGCGGCCAACAGGCTCAGGATGGCAACTGGTATTTGCGCACTGAACTTGAACCCACGCCTCCGACACCTCCCACGCCGCCCGCGCCGCCGCAGCCGCTTTTTCGGCCGGAAGTGGCGGCTTACCTGGCTAACCAGCACGTGGCCGCAGAGATGTTCGTCCACAGCCTGGATGACCGCACCGGCGGTACCTCGCAGACAACCGGCAGCGGGCCAGGCTCGGTCTGGCTTCGGATGGAAGGGCGTAACGAAGGCAGTAACAGCGCCGATGGCACCTTCCACGTCAACACGGATTCGTTCTTGATGAACGGCGGCGGCGAGCTGGTGCAGAAAAAGTTGCTCTCAAATGCCGATCTCCTGCATCTTGGACTGATGGCTACCTACGAGACGGCCCGAAGCAACGTGGAGGCCGCAGGCAATTCGGCGCGGGCAAGCGGCAACGTGGCGGGCTACAGCGTCGGAGCCTATGGCACCTGGTATCAGAATGAAGCGAGCCGGCTCGGCGCATACGCGGACACCTGGCTCCAATACGGCTGGTTCAATAACAGCGTGGAAGGCGACGAGTTGCAAACGGTGAATTACAACGCGCACGGATGGGCAGTGTCGGGCGAGTTGGGCTATGCGTTCCCCCTGATCAACGAATGGGTGTTCGTGCCGCAAGGCCAGTTGCTTTACGTGGACTATCACCAGAATTCACTGACCGAACCGAACGGCACACAGGTGGATGGCGCCAGTTCCAGCGGCCCCATCACACGGCTGGGACTGCGTTTGCAACGCACCTTTGAGCGCAGCGCGGGCAAGAAGGTGCAGTTTTATGCAACGGCCAATTGGTGGCACACGAGCACGGACAACACCATCTCGTTCGACCAGGTGCCGGTGGGCAATTTGTATCCCGCCAATCGTTATGAAGCGAAGCTGGGGTTCAACGGCGATCTGGGCAAGAACTGGAGCGCGTGGAGCAATGTAAGCGGCGCATGGGGTGCGCAGAGCTATCACGCCTATGTTGTGCGTCTTGGGCTCAAATATGCGTGGTGACGTGTCAAACCGTGCAATCCATCCGATGCGGCGAAGTATTGCGTCCGATCTCGGCAGAAGGATCCCGCCTGCAGCGCACAAACCGCTGACGATCAAGTCCGTCACAACGGCCGGGAAAGGCGCGGTCATGCCGGATATGCGTCAGCCGGAAGGAAGCGTGATGGCTCGCCGCCGGGAATAGTCGATGACAGCGGATTGTGCCTGTTCAACGCAGCGCACGTGCGCGCAACGGTTGCCTTGGCCAAGTTTTTCGAGATGTGTCGTTCCGCTAGAATGCTTTTCAGCTTGCTCCGGTGCGTGACGGCGGCGGCCCGAGGCGCAAAACCATCGATTTATCATTCCAAAGAAAAGATGACCACTATTGCAAGAATCCCCGCCAATGTTTTCGTGGCAACCCCCAGTTATGGGGGCCTGCTTACAAACGGCTACGTTTGCGGATTGCTGGACCTGTACGACACTGCGGATTTGCACGGGTTTGGTCTCAAGATCAATTTCAACTGCTTCGACAGTCTGATCACGCGGGCTCGAAACACAATGGTTGCCGAATTCCTCGCGGACGAGCAGTTCACGCATCTGATGTGGATCGACAGCGATATCGGTTTCAAAGGTTCGGACATTGTCCGCTTGCTTTTAGCCGATCGTCCGGTGGTGGCGGGTGTCTATCCGCTGAAATCTGATAACTGGCCAGAAACGGGCTTGCCGGAAGCGTTGCCAGCCGGCACGACTCATGCCGATTTCCGCGAACGTTTTGCCAGATATCCGGCTACGGGATTTGCGGACGCACTGGAACCCGATCACAGCGGTTTTGTCGATGCACTCCATGCACCCACAGGATTCATGCTAATCAAGCGAGACGTATTTTTGCGGCTCGTCTATGCCTTTCCCGAGCTTCAATACAAGGCCGGCCTGATCGACCGTCCGGATCACAACACCGGAAAGATGGCCAGATTTCACTACACATTCTTCGACACAATGATTGATCCAGAATCAGGCATCTATCTCTCGGAGGATTACGCCTTTTGCCGGCGGATCGCGCAAATCGGCATAACGCCGGCGATCGATGCACACTCGAACCTGACCCATCAAGGAACGGCGATTTTCAAAGGCGACTTCAACAGGTCGCTGGCCCGTCAACGCGCTTCAACGCCCACATAGGGCGTTCCCGGCGTTCCGTCATTCCCGGTTTGGCTCTAAAGAAAACGCCGCTGGTCCTGAAGACCCAGCGGCGTTTCGTTTATCCGGCCACAATCCGATCAAGCCAACCGCTCTTCCGTCTTTGCATCGAACAACACGGCCTTCGATACATCGAACAACAGCGTCATGTTCGTGAGCGGCTGCGGGTTTGCCGCCGGATGCACGCGGCTCACCACGCGCTTGCCGTTCACTTGCGTGAATACCAGCGTATCCGGTCCGGTCGGCTCGATCACGTCGATCTTCACTTCGACCGGCTGCAGGCGCGCGTCTTCCACGTTGTGCGCGCTGCGCGCATCCGTGATCCGCTCGGGGCGCAAGCCGAGAATCACGTTCTGGCCAATCTTGCCACGCACGGAAGTAGCGTCGAAGGGCAGGTTCAGCACGGAACGCGACACACCCGTGTCCAGCTCGATACCCACGCCCGACCCGGCCTCGACCAGTTTTCCATCGATAAAATTCATCGGCGGCGCGCCAATGAAACCCGCCACGAAGAGGTTCGACGGCGAATCATAAATGTCCTGCGGCGCGCCGAACTGCTGCACAACGCCGTCCTTCATCACCGCGATCCGGTCGCCGAGCGTCATGGCTTCGATCTGGTCGTGCGTCACGTACACAATCGTCGTGCCAAGGCGCTGATGCAGCAGCTTGATCTCCGAACGCATTTCAATACGCAGCTTCGCGTCCAGGTTCGACAGCGGTTCGTCGAACAGGAACATCACGGGATCGCGGGCGAGCGCACGGCCCATTGCCACGCGCTGACGCTGGCCGCCCGACAACTGGCCGGGCTTGCGGTCGAGCAGATGCTGGATCTGCAGCGTATCGGACACGCGCGTGACGATTGCCTGCTGCTCGTCCTTCGGCACCTTGCGGATATTCAGCCCGAACGAGATGTTCTCGCGCACCGTCATGGACGGATACAGCGCGTAGGACTGGAACACCATCGCAATGTCGCGGTCCTTCGGCGAGAGGTTGTTCACCGTCTTGCCGTCGATCATGATGTCGCCCTTGGTGACCGTCTCCAGTCCGGCGATCATGTTGAGCAACGTGGACTTGCCGCAGCCCGAACCGCCAACGAGGATCAGGAACTGACCATCCTCGATATCGATGTTCACGCCCTTCAGAACGGGAACGCCGTTCGCATAAGTCTTGTATACGTCGCGGATTGAAAGGCTTGCCATGCTATGAATCCTTTAATGTCTCTCGCGCGGAGTGTGATCGTCCGTGCATCTGTTGATCTTTATCGCGGAGCGCTGTTGCGGCTCGAACCGGTTGCACGGCGCCCCGCGGAAATCAGCCTTCGGCTAGCCTTTCACCGCGCCCGCCGTCAGGCCACGCACGAAGAACCGGCCGGCGACCATATAGACGAGCAGGGTGGGCAGGGCGGCAATGATCGCGGCAGCCATGTCGACGTTGTATTCCTTCACGCCGGTCGATGTATTCACGAGGTTGTTCAGCGCCACGGTAATCGGCATTGAATCCACGCCCGAGAACACGATACCGAACAGGAAGTCATTCCAGATCTGCGTGAATTGCCAGATCAGGCACACCATGAAGATTGGCAGCGATACCGGCAGCAAAATCTTCGTGAAAATGGTGAAGAAACCCGCACCGTCAATACGCGCCGCCTTCACCAGTTCCGCCGGAATGCTCACGTAGAAGTTGCGGAAGAACATGGTCGTGAACGCAATACCGTACACCACGTGGACCAGCACCAGCCCCGTTGTGGTGTTCGCAAGTCCCAGCAGGCCTTGCAGACGCGCCATGGGCAAAAGGATGGCCTGGAAGGGGATGAAGCAGCCAACCAGCAGCAGCGTGAACACGAGGTCCGCGCCACGGAAACGCCAGTGCGTGAGCACGTAGCCGTTGAATGCGCCGACTATCGATGAAATCAGCACCGCCGGGATCACCATGCGCACGGAATTCATGAAGAACGGTTCCATGCCGTCGCAACGCACGCCGGTACACGATTGCGACCACGCCTTGACCCACGGCGCGAACGTGAACGAAGTCGGCGGCGTGAGCAGGTTGCCGGTGCGCAACTGGTCGAGGTCCTTGAAGGACGTCGAGAGCATCACGTAGATCGGGAACAGGAAATACAGGGCAAACAGGATCAGCGCCGCATAGATGACGGCGCGGCTGATCGTCATCTTAGATTCCATTGCGGGTGCTCCTCGATTCCAGATACATGAGCGGCACGAGCACGGCGACGACGGTAGCAAGCATCATCATCGATGAAGCTGCGCCGAGTCCAAGCTGGCCACGGTTGAACGAAAACGTGTACATGAACATGGCCGGCAGCGACGACGACGTGCCCGGACCGCCCGCGGTCAATGCAACCACGAGGTCGAACGTCTTGATGGTGATGTGGCAGAGGATCAGCAGCACGGAGAAGAAGACCGGCCGCATGCTCGGAATCACGATCTTGCGATAAATGCGCGGCAAGGATGCACCGTCCATTTGCGCCGCCTTGAAGATCTCGCCATCCACGCCGCGCAAACCTGCAAGGAACAGCGCCATCACGAAACCGGTGGATTGCCATACGGCCGCGATCACGACGCAGAAGATGGCCTTGTCGGGGTTGCCGAGCCAGTCGAACGAAAAGCTCGTCCAGCCCCAGTCATGGAATACTTTTTCAAGCCCGAGGCCCGGGTTCAGGATCCATTGCCACGCCGTACCCGTCACGATGAACGACAACGCCATCGGGTACAGGAAAATTGCGCGCAGCGCGCCTTCATTGCGGATCTTCTGGTCAAGAAGGATGGCAAGGAAAAGGCCGAGTCCAACGCAGATTCCAATGAACGGAATGCCAAACCAGCCGAGATTCGCGGCGGACGTCCACCAGACGTCGTTGCTGAACAGCTCGGTGTATCGCTGGAAGCCGACGAAATCGTAGCGAGGCATCAGTCGCGAGTTCGTCAGCGACAGGTACCCGGTGATCAGAATAAAGCCGTACACAAACACCAGCGCGATCAACACACTGGGCGCGAGTACCAGCTTGGGAATATAAGTATCGGCAAGCGCCGCCATGGGCGACGTGCGGCGGGGCGGGGTGCGCGATGTCTTGCTCGCGATACCGCTAGGGGAGGCAGCCACTTCTCGACTCCTGAAAATTTGCCGGCAAGAGTCTCAGGCCGGAACAGGGATACAGCGGTTTTTACGATAATCAACTTGTGCTTTCGGGCGCGCACCTTCCGGAACGCGCCCGTGCGTCACAGTAAAACGCTTACTTCCGTTTCACTTCGCGCCTTACTTCGTCTTCGCTGCGTTCGCGAGAGCGGCAACTGCGCTCTTCGAATCCTGCGTCGAGTTCATGAACTTCGTGACCACGTCGGTAATGGCGCCTGCCGTTGCATCGCCTTGCGCCATGCCGTGAGCCAGCGAAGGAACATAACCACCCGACTTCAGAGCCGTTTGCTCGTCAGCGTAGGACTTCTTCGCGCAATCGTCGAACTTGGCCATCGGCACGCCCAGGCGAACCGGAATGGAACCCTTGTTCAGGCTGAACTGCTCCTGGAACTCAGGCGTCATGATGGTCTTCGCCAGCGCCAGTTGACCCGGCGTGGCATCCTTCGCGCCCTTCTGCTGGAAGAAGACGAACGAATCGACGTTGAACGTGTAAGCCTTTTCCGTGCCCGGAACCGCCACGCAAACATAGTCCGTACCCGACTTCTTGTTCGCGCCCGCGAATTCGCCCTTGGCCCAGTCGCCCATGAACTGCATGCCGGCCTTGCCGTTGATGACCATGGCGGTGGCGAGGTTCCAGTCACGGCCGGTGCGGCCGTTATCAAAGTACGACTGGACGTGGCGAACCGTGTCGAACACCTTGACCATCTGGTCGGAGCTCAGCGTCTTCTGGTCCAGATCCACAATCGCCTTCTTGTAGAAGTCCGCGCCTTGCGACAGCACGACGTCTTCCCACAAGGTCAGGTCTTGCCAAGGCTGGCCGCCTGCCGCCACCGGAACAATGCCGTTCGCCTTCATCTTGTCGGCGAGGGCGAAGAATTCCGGCCACGTGGTCGGCGCTTTGCCGCCTGCCTTGTCCAGCGCGTCCTTGTTGATATACAGCCAGTTCACGCGATGTACCGAGAACGGCGCGCCAACGTAGTGACCGCCTGCGTGCATGATCTTGTCGATTTCCGGCGGCAGGTTCTTCTTCCAGTCGCCCGTGACCGAGTCAATGTTCACCAGCACGCCCTGATCGGCCCATTCCTGGATCAGCGGACCCTTGATCTGCGCGGCGGACGGGGCGTTGCCCGAGATCACCTGCGTCTTCAGTGCGGTCATGGCCGCAGCGCCCGCGCCGCCGGCGACAGCAAAGTCCTTCCAGGTGTAACCCTGTTTGGTCATGTCGTCCTTCAACACGCCAATAGCCTTCGACTCACCGCCAGACGTCCACCAGTGCAGCACGGAAACGGCTTCTGCAGCCTGAACCGCCTGTGCCGTCACGCCGCACAACAGACCTGCAGCGCCGAGCGCGCCCATGAGCTTGCGAAATTTCATTGTTTATCTCCTCCGAACACCTGAACAAAAAACGATTGGCCCCTGATGCCGCCAGGAAGCGATGGCTGGAACTGAACAGACTTGAAGTGGCCGGAGTCGGCAATGGCAGCGGGATGAGACCGGTTGCCCCTGCAATGATCCGTGGGCGCGCCAGTCTGGCCGCAGACCGAACCTCGGCCGTACGGCTCTCAAGAGATGAGTGTGTCGAATCGCAACTGTGTCTCCTCTTTTGATTTTTGCCCGTTCACACTGGCAGGCCAGCGTGGCGTGCGTCGGGGGTTCTGCATCCTGCGGCTTTAGCCGTTGCCATGACATCACCCATGGTGAACCTTTCGGCAAAAGCGTCATTGGCGCAGGTCTATTACCATGCAACTAGACATGAATCTCCGGGAAAACACGCATGTTCTGATTGACTAAGTGTTTTTTTCCGAGATCACGTTACCCCTTGATTTGAATTGTAGTTAAACTACAATTCAGTGTCAAAAAAAATTTTATCGGACTACGGTCCTTCAGAACCCCTGCGGAGACACATGCAAAACGATTCGAATTTCACCTTCGTTCTGTTCGGCGGAACAGGCGATCTTTCGATGCGCAAGATCCTGCCGGCGCTTTTCGAAGCGCATCGTGGCGGCATGCTTGCCGAAGGCGGAAAGATCGTCGCGGTGGCCCGCGCGTCGGAAGATCGCGATGCGTATCTGAGCTGGGTCGACGAACACGTGAAGCCGCATGTATCGAAAAACGGGGTGGACGACGCGGTGTGGAAGGGCTTTCTTGATCGCATCGACTATGTGCGGCTGGATCTTGGCAAGCCGGAAGATTTCAAGCTGCTGCGCGATGCAGTGAACCGGCACGGCGGCACGCGGGTGTTTTACCTCGCGACCGGTCCGTCGCTGTTCGTGCCCATTTGCCGTGCGCTCGCCGACGTTGGCTTGAGCGAAAACGCGCGCATCGTGCTCGAAAAGCCGCTTGGGTACGATCTGAAGTCGTCGCAGGCCATCAACGACGCGGTGGGCGAAATCTTCGCGGAAGAACAGATCTACCGGATCGATCATTACCTCGGCAAGGAGCCGGTGCAGAACCTGCTCGCGCTGCGCTTCGGCAATGCGCTGTTCGAACCGCTGTGGCGTCGCGAATGGGTGGAGAGCATCCAGATCACCATTGCCGAGGAACTCGGCGTGGAAGCGCGCGGCGATTTCTACGACAATACCGGCGCCTTGCGCGACATGGTGCAGAACCACTTGCTGCAGCTTCTTTCCATCGTAACGATGGAACCGCCGCATTCCATGGACTCCGATTCCGTGCGCGACGAAAAGCTGCGCGTGCTGCGTGCGCTCAAGCCCGTCGATCCGCGCGACATCAGCAAGGTCGCGGTGCGCGGCCAATATCATTCGGGCGTGATCAAGGGCACATCGGTGCCCGCTTACGCGACCGAGCATGGCGTGCGGCCCGACAGTCACACGGAAACGTTTGTGGCGTTGAAGGTCGAGATCGAAAACTGGCGTTGGGCCGGCGTGCCGTTCTTCCTGCGCACTGGCAAGCGGCTCGCGGACCGCACGGCTGAGATTGTCGTGAATTTCAGGCCGGTGCCGCACTCGGCGCTCGGCGCCAACGCGTTGCGCGCCGGCATGAATCGTCTCGTGATCCGCCTTCAGCCGAACGAAACCATTCGCCTGTATTGCCTCGCCAAGCAGCCGGGCGAAGGCATGAATCTCGCGAGCGTGCATCTGGATCTCGCCTTCGACAAGTTTTTCAAGGAAGGGCAGATGGAGGCGTATCAGCGCCTGCTGCTCGATGTCATCAACGGCCGTCTCGCGTTGTTCGTGCGGCGTGACGAACAGGAAGCGGCGTGGCGTTATGTGGAACCGATCCTGGATGAATGGGCGGCATCGACAAAACCGCCGAAGCCTTACGCTTCGGGCACGTGGGGACCGGCTGCCGCGAGCGCGATGCTGGCGCAACACGGGACGTGCTGGCTCGAAGAAGAGAATTAAGCCCGTTCGGCATGCCGAACGGGTCGGTGGGGACGTGTTCCAGGACGTTTGTGCTGTAAACATGTTGCAATTAAAGCCGAGACAAATCCCGTCGGGCGGCGCTTCCGGGGTTTTGGAAGCGTCCACGGCGGGCGAAATGAAACCAAAACAAGGCAGCATGGAGGAGCAGTGATCCAGCTTCATACTTTTGATGAGCCAGGCGCCCAATCCGACGCATTGGCTGCAGCGGTGGGCGACGCGCTTGCCGCGACGCTCGCGGCTCGCGGAGCCGCGTCGGCGGATGCCGCCGTGTCGGGTAATCCAGCCCAGCACGCAACGCTTGCCGTTTCGGGCGGCACGAGTCCGAAGCCGTTCTTGCAAACGCTTTCCACGCATGCGCTCGACTGGGCGCATATCGATGTAACGCTCGTGGACGACCGCTGGGTGCCTGAAACGGATAGCGCCAGCAATGCGCATCTCGTGCGCGAGACGCTGCTGCAAAACTCGGCCAGCGGCGCCTATTTCCTGCCGCTCGTGGATACGAACCGTCCGCTGGACGCACACATTGCCGACCTGAACGCCGATGCGCAACGCCGCGTGCCCGACGTCGCCGTGCTGGGCATGGGTGAAGACGGCCACACTGCGTCCATTTTCGCCGATGCCCCCGAGTGGGATTTCGCGATCACCACGGCAGACCGGTTCATTTCCGTTCATCCGGGCAGCGCGCCGCATGCGCGCGTGTCGCTGTCCATGTCCGCGCTCAAGGGTGTGCAACACCTTTTCCTGTTCATCAGCGGGCAAAAGAAACTCGACGTATTGAACGCCGCGCTCGCCGCACCGCAAAAAAACGCCATCTCCACGTTGGCAAAAGCAGAAGGAGTCAGGCTCGATGTCTACTGGTGTGCAAAGTAAGGCCGTAACGATAGCGGCCGGAAGCCAGCACGCTGACGGACCCCGGCTTTTGGCTGACATCGGCGGCACCAACGCGCGTTTCGCGCTCGAAACGGCGCCGGGCGTGATTGGCGAGATTCGCGTGTATCCGGGCAACGATTACCCGGGCATTGCGGAAGCCATGCAGCAGTACCTGAAGGATACGAAAGTCAGCCGCGTGAATCATGCGGCCGTGGCGATCGCCAATCCGGTGGACGGCGATCATGTCGCGATGACCAATCACGACTGGAGCTTCTCCATTGAAGCCACGCGCCGCGCGCTTGGTTTCGACACCTTGCTGGTCGTGAATGATTTCACTGCATTGGCCATGGCGCTGCCGGGCCTGACCGATGCCCAGCGTGTACAGGTCGGCGGCGGATCGCGCCGGCAGAACAGCGTGATCGGCTTGCTTGGGCCCGGTACGGGCCTGGGCGTTTCCGGCCTGATTCCCGCCGATGACCGCTGGATCGCGCTTGGCAGCGAAGGTGGCCATGCGAGTTTTGCGCCATCGAATGAAACGGAGGACATAGTCCTGCGTTTTGCGCGCCGGAAATTTCCGCATGTATCGTTCGAGCGCGTGGCGGCGGGTCCTGGCTTGCTGCTGATTTACCAGGCGCTGGCTGAACGCGATGGCGTGGCCGTGCCGGACGACCTGGAATCGGCGAGCATCACGCAGCGCGCGCACGATGGCGAGCCGCTCGCGCTGGAAGCGGTCGATTGTTTCTGCGGCATTCTTGGCACTTTCGCCGGGAATATTGCGGTGACGCTGGGTGCGCTGGGGGGCATTTTCATTGGCGGCGGGGTGGTGCTGAAGCTGGGCGAGCTCTTCACGAAGTCGTCGTTCCGTGAGCGTTTCGAGGCGAAGGGGCGCTTCCAGCAATACTTGTCGAGTGTGCCCACGTTCATCATTACCGCTGAATACCCGGCGTTTCTGGGGGTATCGGCGATATTGTCCGAGCAGTTGTCCAATCGTGCGAATGGGGGATCGTCCGCTGTATTCGAGCGCATTCGCCAGATGCGCGATGCATTGACGCCAGCCGAGCGCCGCGTTGCTGATCTTGCGCTGAATCATCCGCGTTCCATCATCAATGATCCGATCATCGATATTGCGCGTAAAGCCGACGTCAGCCAGCCGACGGTGATTCGCTTTTGCCGCTCGCTTGGTTGCCAGGGATTATCCGATTTCAAGCTGAAGCTGGCGACGGGTTTGACGGGGACGATTCCGGTGAGCCATAGCCAGGTACATCTTGGCGATACCGCCACGGATTTTGGCGCGAAGGTTCTGGACAATACCGTTTCCGCGATCCTGCAATTGCGTGAGCATTTGAACTTCGATCACGTGGAGCGTGCCATTGATATTCTGAATGGAGCGCGCCGGATCGAGTTTTATGGGCTGGGCAATTCGAACATCGTGGCGCAGGATGCGCACTACAAGTTCTTTCGTTTTGGCATCCCGACGATTGCGTATGGCGATTTATATATGCAGGCGGCGTCGGCGGCGTTGTTGGGCAAGGGCGATGTGATTGTGGCGGTATCGAAGTCGGGGCGCGCGCCGGAGTTGTTGCGTGTGCTTGAAATTGCGATGCAGCAGGGTGCGACGGTGATTGCGATCACGTCTAGCAATACGCCGTTGGCCAAGCGTGCGACGGTTGCGTTGGAGACGGATCACATTGAGATACGTGAGTCGCAGATGTCGATGATTTCGCGCATCCTGCACCTTGTGATGATTGACATTCTGGCGGTTGGCGTAGCGATCCGCCGGGCGGTGCCGAACGTGAGTGCGGATGTCAGTGAAGCGATGACGAAGGTACGGGAAGCGGGCGATGACGACACGGGTGCGGTGTTGGATTGGCTGAGCCACGGCGCGGCGGGCATAGCTCGAGATTAAGAAAAAACGAGGTATCAACAACAAGGAATGCCGCCGATGCGAAAAGCATCGGCGGCATTTTCATTTGAAGCCGGAAATAGAACTGTCCCAACGAGCAAGCGCATGAACTAGCCCGAGAACACGGAAGGCGAAGCGTGTGGATGTAGGGATACGGAGGGGGAGGGTTTCAACTATCCAGGGTTATGCGCTGAGCGTTCTTTTGAAGTCCCAAGCAGATGTCACTGCACGCTCGGGCCTGTAGGAATGAGTGGTTGAAAGGCGTTTTCTTTGCTTCGTTTCTTTTTCGCCGTTTGGAAAAAGAAATGAAGTCCCGCCACGGACAGTGGCTAACAGTGCTAAAAAATTCAGCTAAGACGAAATGCGCGAAGACCTGAAACCAGCGCCCAAATCACCGGGTGCCACCCAAATAAAAAACGGTGCGATGCCCTTCCGGACACCGCACCGATACGCGCCTCTCGCAGCAGCGTGAAAACCAACTAAAACTAAAATTAAAGCTATAGCTATAAAAACCTACGCTTTAAAAAACCAAACTCTCTCTGTCGTTATCGCCCGGGCAAACCCGTTCAGATTAGAACGAGTGCTGGATACCGGCATAAACGCCGGATTGGCTATGACCCGGCAGCGGGTTATCGGTACTGACTGCCGTACCCGGGTTATTCGCATTCAGGCCATAGTTAGCACCCTTGCTGTTCTGTGCCGTCGCCACTTGAATATCCAGCAACGTGCGCTTCGACAGGTTATACGAGCCGCCGATCGTGTAGATCGTCGCGTTGCCTGCGCCGTTGTTGCCGTTCACGTGATACGCCGCTGCAATGATTGCAGCCGCCGGCGTTGCTTGCCACGTAATACCGCCCCATTCGTGATCGAGCGTCGTCGGCTGGCCCGGCAGAACGCCCGTTGCGCCCGAGGTACGGATCGCCTGATAAGCGCCCTGGATCTTGAACTGACCCAGGAACACGTTCACAGCAGCCGTGTACTCGCGCGATGCTGCGAACACGCCGCCTGACACGTTGCCTGCATTGATGTCGCCCGGGTTGCCGCCGTACAGGCCACCATTGTTCGCGTTGCGGATTTCATCGTACAAACCGCGGATCTGGAACAGGGGCGTCGTGTAGGTGATCTGTGCGCCTGCTTCACGGCCTTGCGGCGTTGTGCCATTACCGTTGAAGTTCGTCGCATTCGAAAACGCGTATTGACCGTAGAAGTCAAAGCCCGCGACCTTCGGCGACTGGTACGACACGTTGTTGCTCGATTGCGGCCAGTTGCGGCCACGAACCAGCGAAGCCGACGACCAGTTCGACTGACCGAACGGGTCGAAGTCCCACACGCCGTTGGAGATGAACAGTTCACGACCCAGCAAGAAGGTACCGAACTGGTCGTTGGCGACACCGACCGTCGCCCAACGATTGAAGATGCCGTTGTTGCCCGGGCCTTGACCGGTCATGGTGTTGAAGCTGCCTTCCAACTGGAACACGGCCTTGTTGCCGCCGCCCAAATCTTCAACGCCCTTCATGCCCCAGAGGCTGGTACCCCAGTCGCCGCTTTCCGCACGGAAACGGTGTCCGCTGCTGTTGGCAGCGCCGGCAGCATTCGCGCCAGTCGGCACGCCCGTCATGTATTCCAGACCAGCGTCAAGCCGGCCATAGAGCGTCACGCTACTTTGAGCGTGTGCTGCAACGCCGACCGTCAGCAGCGAAGCCGCGAGCAAAGCTTTCTTCATCATCTCCTCCAACCCTGTCAAAAAATAGAAGCCCAAGTGCGGCGGTAGTGGTTCAGCGCCAGCGCGCCAAACCGGAAACTATTTAGAGGGGTGACACGCGAAGGGGCGGTGTCCGTGATTCAGACGGTTAAAGAGGCCGCCCACGTCACAACCGACCCGTCGGATCGGTGTCTCCTCAGTTCTTTTTGAAGTAAAACTACTTTTAATGAACTTCGTTTCCGTACTTTGATTACTAATTTAGCAAAATACCTTTGTGCCGCCAAGAAAATTGTTGTCTGGCTACTTTCTGTCTCGAAAATGCAATGGTTGGTGTGTTGTGAGTTCGCACAAAATGACGCAAATAACGCCTAAAGGCTTATGCGATAAGGCAGTGCGAGATTTGAGGGCTTAACGCTATGGATTGCATCTATTGACTGGGGGATGCATCTGCGGCTAAAGCGCGAACGCTAAAAAAACGCCACATGTTTAGAGATTCAAACTAAAAAAGCGCCCGTCAGGACGCTTTTGAATTTGATCTATATCAGCAGATGGAAACCTTGTAGTTTTACTTCAGACTTCCCGACAGGAACTGCTTCAGCCGATCGCTGCGCGTATTTCCAAAGACCTCGTCGGGGTGACCTTCCTCTTCAATCAATCCCTGGTGCAGGAATATCACGTGGTTGGACACATTGCGGGCGAATGCCATTTCGTGCGTGACGACGATCATCGTGCGGCCCTCTTCGGCTAGCGTCTGCATGACCTTCAGGACTTCGCCCACGAGTTCGGGATCGAGCGCGGAAGTGGGTTCGTCGAAGAGCATGACGTCGGGATGCATGGCGAGCGCCCGTGCAATGGCCACGCGCTGCTGTTGGCCGCCCGACAAGTGCGACGGATATTGCTTTTCCAGCCGCGGCGCGAGCCCGACCTTCTCGAGATATTTGCGCGCGCGGTCCTGGGCCTCCTGTTTCGATAACCCCAGCACCTTCACCGGCGCTTCCATCACGTTTTCGAGCACGCTCAGGTGCGACCACAGATTGAAGTGCTGGAACACCATGGAAAGCCGCGTGCGCATGCGCTGCAACTGTTTGGGTTCGGCTACTTTCAGCGCGCCGAATTTGTCCTTGAGCGTACGGATTTCCTCGCCGTCGACAAAAATCCGGCCCTGGTTCGGCTGCTCGAGAAAGTTGATGCAGCGAAGCATCGTGCTTTTACCCGACCCTGACGAGCCGATCACGCTGATTACGTCGCCAGCCTTCGCCTTCAGCGACACACCCTTGAGGACTTCGTGATCGCCATACTGCTTATGAAGGCCATCGACGAAAAGCTTGGTTGCGGGAGAGTTCATGTGTGCCTGATCCATGAGGCTTATTTACCTTGCGGCCGCAAGTAAGCGAGCCAGCGATGTTCCGCGCGGCGGAACATCCACACGAGCGCAAACGAAATGCATAAATAAAGCAGTCCGGCGATGCCGAACGCCTGGAACGATTGATACGTGGCCGAGTTCACATCGCGGGCGATCTTGAGGATGTCCGGCACGGTCGCCGTGAACGCAACCGTGGTTGCGTGCAGCATCAGGATCACTTCGTTGCTGTAATAGGGAAGCGCCCGCCGCAATGCCGAGGGCAGGATGACGCGCCGGTACAGCGTGAACGACGACATGCCATACGCGCGCGCGGCCTCGATCTCGCCATAAGGCGTGGCGCGAATGGCGCCGGCGAAGATTTCCGTGGTGTATGCGCACGTGTTCAGCGTGAACGCGAGCAGCGTGCAGTTCATGCCGTTGCGGAAAAATTCGTTGAGCAGGACGTGATCGCGGACCACTTGCAGGCTGTAGAGGCCCGTGTAGCAGAGCAGAAGCTGAACGTAGAGCGGCGTGCCGCGAAAAATATACGTGTAGACCCAGACGCCGCGCGAGAGCAACTTGTTCTTCGACACCCGCGCGACCGCGAGCGGAATGGACAGACAGAAGCCGAGCACGATCGATACAACCAGCAGCCACATGGTGATGGCAAGACCGGTGATGCGATAACCGTCGGTGAAAAGATAATTGCGCCAGTATTCCTGGATGATTTCGAGCATGGATTCCGCCGCGTGGGATGTGCCGGGTTTCTTTTAGGAAGCGTGATCGGTGCCGTGGCCTATAGATCGGCCTTGCGCACGCCGGAGGAATAGCGCTTTTCCAGCCACATCAGCACGAGATTCGACAGTGTCGTGATGACGAGATAAACGGCGCCCGCGAGCAGCGTGAAAAAGAAGAACCGCAACGTGCCCTTGCCGGCGTCCTGCGCGGCCTTGACGACATCGGCGAGACCGATGATCGACACCAGCGCCGTCGCCTTCACCATCACCTGCCAGTTATTGCCAATGCCGGGCAGGGCGAAACGCATCATCTGCGGAAACATGATCCGCGAGAAGGTCTGCCACGGCGTCATGCCATAGGCCGCGCCCGCTTCGAGCTGGCCGCGCGGCACGGACAGGAACGCGCCGCGGAAGGTTTCGGTGAAATACGCGCCGTAGATGAAGCCGAGCACGATCACGCCGGCCACGAACGGATCGATATCGATCTGGTCCCAGCCAAGCAAGTCGGTCAGATGATTCAGCCAGATCTGGATGCTGTAGAAGAGCAGCAGCATGAGCACGAGATCGGGGACGCCGCGCACGAGCGTGGTGTAGACCGTGCCGACGCCCGACGAGATGCGGTTGCGCGACAACTTCGCCGCCGCCCCGATCAGGCCGATCACGAATGCGAACACGAGCGACAAGACCGCCAGCTTGACGGTTTGCCATGTGCCCGAGAGGATGAGCGGCCCGTAGCCTTGCAGAAACATGGTGATTCCTTGATGACGTGCGCGTCGGCGCTGGCTTTTTGCCTTGTGCCCGCGCCTTTGCCTGTTCAGCCGCGCTTTTTGCCCGGATTGCGTTCAGCCGCTTTCTACTAGCGCGTTTGCGGCCCGGCGGATGTCCGGTCCTTCGCGCCTTTGCCTTTGGTTTGCGCTTTCGCTCCGTTCCGTTCCACCCGTCGCCGGCGTGCCCCGCGTGCCGTAAGCAGGCTCGGGCGATGCCTATTCTAGATGTCCAAAATTGGTGCGCAGTATTTGAAAGGCTGTTGAAAAGATAAAAAGCGCTTTCTGGCTGGCGCGTGGAAGGATGTCCAAGGCAGCTTTCGGGGTTCCAACGATCCGCCCGGCACCAGCCGGTCCCGAAAAGGCCGGTATTCTACCTGAAGCCGTCGCGCGCGCGAGTGCCCGCGCGGCTCGCCGATCCGTCTTGCGGTTTGTGGGCCGTATCGATTGCATGCATTTTCAGGACGGTGTGGTGCCTGTGCAGGCGATTGTTCCGGAGCGTGTGCGCCCTTACATTCTCTCCATCGCAATATCAACGGGAGTTCGAAATGTTTGAGATTCGACGTGCCAATGAACGCGGCCATGCCAACCACGGATGGCTCGACTCGTATCACAGTTTCTCTTTTGCAGGCTACGACGATCCCGAGCACGTGCATTTCGGCGCGCTGCGCGTGATCAACGAAGACCGCATCGCGGGCGGGCAAGGGTTTGGCGCACACGGGCATCGCGATATGGAAATCATCAGCTATGTGCTCGAAGGCGGTCTCGCTCACAGGGACAGCATGGGCAACGGCTCGACCATCCGTCCCGGCGACGTCCAGCGCATGAGCGCCGGCACGGGCGTGCGGCACAGCGAATTCAACGGTTCCGCCACCGAACCCGCGCATTTCCTGCAGATCTGGATCATCCCGGACGCCGAGGGCAACCCGCCGGACTACGAAGAAAAGCATTTCGACGATGCCGAAAAGCGTGGCCGCCTGCGGGTGATCGCCTCGCCGCAAGGGCGCGACGGCGCGGTGAAACTGGGCGCGGACGCCGAGCTTTACGCCGGTCTTTTCGATGGCGACGAACGCGCCGAGTTTGACGTTGCCGCCGGGCGCCGCGTATATGTGCACGTGGCGCGGGGCGCGGTATCGGTGAATGGCGAAGCGCTGTCAGCCGGCGACGCCGCCAAGCTCGAAGGGGTGTCGAAGGTGACGCTGGACCGGGGAACCGGCGCGGAAGTCATCTTGTTCGATCTGGCCTGAGCGCAGGAAGTACCGCAGTCAGTCGCAGGCGACGAAAAAGCCGTGGACCAAACAAACAGGTCCACGGCTTTTTTCATGCGCGGGCTACCTGGTCAGTGCATCAAGGCTGAACCGCCGATGCACCAGCGGCCGGCGCGCCATGATGCTGGCCCCAACGCTGATGCATTTTTTCCTGACGCTCATGCATCTTCGCGAACCGGGCTTTCAACGCCGAGCTGACCGTGGTCTTTTGCTGGTCATTGAGCGCGTTGTAGAAATTGAGCCATGCGGCGCTGGTCTGGTCGCGCAACTGGGCATTCTGTTGCTCGATCTTCTGATGCGTCGCATACATGGCGTTCAGGTCCAGGATCGGCTGCTGTTTCATGGACTCCATCTGCGCGCGCATTTGCTGATGGCTCGCGCGCATTGCCTCATGATTTTGCTTCATGGTTTGCAGCGCGGATTGCCACAGCTTTTCCTGGTCGGCGTTGAGATTCAACTGGCTGTGCAGCTTGTCCAGTTCCTTCTTCATGCGCATTTCCATTCCGTGCCCGCGATGAGCGCCGGGACCGCCGGGACCGCCTTCGGCCATCATCATGCCCGGGCCGCCCGGGGGCGGTGCATCCGGGGTCGCCGCACTCGCGACGTTGGCTGTACCTATGGACAGCGCGAGCGCCGCAGCGGTGATGGCGAGGAATCGGGACTGCTTCAACATGGCGTACTCCTTTTTGATTTGCGGAGCCCCAGCGGCCAAGTGCCGAACTGAACTGGAGCTGATCCGATCTGGCTGTGTCGACTGGGTCGTCGCGCCTTCGGTAAGACACAGCGTAGAGAGTTGGCCGGATACGCGTGTTACGAGCCGCTATTGCGTTATTACGCCGGTTTACGCGCCGCTTTCGCGGTAACACCCGGTAACTGTTTACGGAGGTTTTGCGGCATCTTGAGCTCGGACTGGCGTTAAACTGCGTCGCATGGCTACTCAAATACTTGTCGTCGACGACGACTCCGAACTGCGCGACTTGTTGCGCGACTATCTGGTCCGGCAGGGCATCGAGGTATCGGTGCTGCATGACGCGGGCACGCTCGAACGGCGCCTCGAACGCGAGCGCCCCGACCTGATCGTGCTCGACCTCATGATGCCGGGTGTCGATGGACTGACCGCGTTGCGCAAGCTCCGCGCATCGGGCGACGACATTCCCGTGATCATGCTGACGGCACGTGCCGACGACGTGGACCGCATTGTCGGACTTGAACTCGGCGCTGACGATTATCTCGGCAAGCCGTTCAATCCGCGGGAGCTGCTCGCGCGCGTGCAGGCCGTATTGCGCCGCCGCCGCACGATTCCTTCCGCCGCACCCGAGCAGCGCGAGCCATTTTCGTTCGGGCGTTTCAGGCTCGACTTCCAGTCGCGCACGCTGCATCAGGACGAGACGCCGCTTACGCTGTCGGGCAGCGAATTCGCGCTGCTGAAGATTTTCGTCAATCACCCGATGCGCACGCTCACGCGTGAACGGCTGCTCGAACTGTTGCACGGTCCGGAATACGACGGCACGGACCGCGGGATCGACGTGCAGGTGTGGCGTCTGCGCCGGATCCTCGAGACCGACCCGTCCACGCCGCGCTTTATACAGACAGTGCGCGGGCGTGGTTACGTGTTCGTGCCCGACGGCGAGCAAAATGCGCCGGCCCATTGATTCGTTATTTGGCCGGCTGGTTGTGCTGGTCATCGGCGTGCTGGTGTTGTCGCACGTCGCGTGGTTCGCGGTCATCCGGGTCGAACGCGATCAGACGCAAACGCGTTACGCAGTAGAAGAAGCCACGTTCCTGGTCGACGCCGTGCGCCAGCACATCGCGAATTCGCCGGATCAGCCGCTGCCCTCGAGCGTGCACGTGGTTGCCCCGACCAGTCCCGACGTTCCCCGTCCAATCGCCGACGCCGATACAGATCGCGTGCCGCCGCCGTTTGCGCGGTTTATCGACGACTTGCGGGACCGTCTGCCCGATGGCACCGACGTCCGTGTCAGCGAGCCCGGCGGTCCACCGAGCTTGTGGGTGCGCGGCGCACGCGACGCGAACTGGATCGTCGTGCCGGTCCAGCCCCTGCGTCCGCCGCGTTCGCGCGACCGCATGCTGCTGTGGCTTGCGATCATTTTCACAACTGCGGTCATGGCGGCGCTCCTCGCCGCGTGGCAACTCCAGACGCCGCTGCGCTCGCTTGCGCAGGCAGTGGGACGTTTCGGCCGCGGCGAGCCTACGCCCGCCGTCCCCGAGCGCGGTCCCCGCGAGTTGCGGCAGTTGACGCACGGTTTCAACCAGATGGTGCGTGAGGTGGCGCAGGCGGAAAGCGACCGCGCGGTCATGCTCGCGGGCGTGGCGCACGATCTCAAGACGCCGCTTGCGCGCTTGCGCCTGCGTGCCGAAATGATGGAAGAGGCGAAGCTGCGCGATGGCGTGGTGCGCGATGTGGACTCAATGGCGCACATCGTCGATCAGTTTCTGGTGTTCGCGCATGACGGAACGGATCGCAGCGAACCGGTTGAAGTCGACCAGCAATGCGAGAGAGTTGCGCGCAGCTACAGGGCGGTCGCCCCCGGCGGCCAACCGATTCGGACGCGGCTCGCGGCGGGACGCGGCTTTGCCCTGCCGGCGGCGACGCTGGACAGATTGCTCTCGAACCTGCTCGACAATGCACATGCTTATGGGGCGCCGCCCATCGAGATCGAAACCTTGCGCGCGGCCAATGGCTGGGTCTTGCGCGTCACTGACAATGGCGGCGGTATTGCCGCGCAGGATCTCGTGAAGGCCAGCCGGCCGTTTGTCAGGCTTGATCCCGCGCGCGGCGGCAGCGGTCATAGCGGGCTGGGGCTCGCCATTGTGGATCGACTGGTGCGGCGGGTGGGTGGTGAGTGCGACATTCGCAATCGCGAGGAAGGCGGATTGCAGGTCGCCATGACTTTTCCGTTCGATATCGTGGCAAAGGCGGCAGATCAGCTTCACGTCGATGGCGTGCTCAAGCACGCCTAGGGCGGGGCGCTGGAGCAATCCCGCCCCAACGATCCGCTTGCGCTTTTAATCGAACAGGGTATTCAGCGCGGAAGCCGCTTCACTATCGACGGTGTTGTACGTGACCGTGGCGGCTTCGAAAATATAGTGCGTGGTGTATTTCCCCAGCCGCCCGAGAATCTCCTCCTGAATGATTTCCGGCGCGACGTCGAGCCTCAGATACCAGGCGGTGGATGAGAGCCGCGTCTGGAACGCGCCATATTCGGCCAGCAAGTGATCGAATGCTTCAGCGTCCTGATCGCGGCAGACAATGACCAGATTTCCCTTCATTCACCCCTCCTGATAACGGCAGATATCCGACTTCGAGTATCGATGATACCTGCTGTCACGCTGCTTGCCCCAGTCGGCCTTCAGGCCAACCCGCGCGTTTGGCGTGCATCTGGAGCAAAAAGGAAGCGTTGCAAAAGGCCGGGCGCGCGTCAGGCGGTCTCGGGATGACGCGGCATTGGCGGAATGTTGTCGGCTGGGTGCACTTCGCTACGATCGCGGCCGCCCGATTTCGCCGCATAGAGCGCCAGATCGGCGCGCTTGAGCAGATTCTCCGCGGTGTCGCCCTCGCTCAATGCGGTGATGCCGATACTCACGCTCAGCGCGGTGTCATCGGGTAGATGGGCGCAATGTTCCTGGTTGAAGCGCTTGCGCAGGCGCTCGAGCACCGCGTGGGCATCGGCGAGAGAGGTTTGCGGAAGCAGCAGGCCGAATTCCTCGCCGCCAAGCCGCCCAACGCCGTCGCTCGCGCGCAATTGCTCCTCGCACATGCGCACGAAATGCTCGAGCGCGCGATCGCCGGTTGCGTGGCCAAAGCGGTCATTGACCTGCTTGAAGTAGTCCAGGTCGGCAATCGCGACGGATAAAGGCGTACCGGCGGCACCGGCGATATCGACTTCGCGGCGCAAGGTATCGAGGAAATATCGCCGCGACAACGCGCCAGTCAGCGCGTCATGGCGGGCTTCCGCCGAAAGCAGCGTATTGGCCGACTGCAACTGGTTCGCGAGATGCCGCGTCGCGCGGTGCAGGCGGCGCTCCCGCAAGTAGGACACGGTGATCACCACGGCCAGCCCGACCACGCCAAGCGCCGTCAGGAACACGAGCAACTGGTCGCGCCGCTGGTTGCGCACGATTTCGGCCCAGTTCGGCAGCGGATGCACGATATGCGCGGCAAGTCCCGAATTCAGCCCGGTGCGTTCGTCGTAAAGCGCGGGCGCCACGCCGTTATTGGCGCTGAACAGGCCGCTCGAGAGCGTTGGCGACAGCCACGGCGCATCCGCCCGCACGCGCTCCCCTACGTTCGTGATCCGCAAGGTCTGGAAGTCGACGCGGCGGTAAGCATCGAGCCGCTCGGCGCGCGACATCTTCAGCACGGGCGAATTGGGCAGCACGCGGTTTTCCAGCCGGCTTTCGTTGGCCATCACCACCACGCCGTTGCTGTCGGTCACGAACGTTCCGGGACGCGACACCCAATGCCGCAAGCGGTCGATGCTCACTTTCGCAATCACCGCACCGACAAGAAGTCCGTCGCGGTAAATCGGCGTCGCGATAAAGATTCCCGGATCGCCGTTCGAGCGGCCCACGCCATACGTCTCGGTGAATGCGCCGAGCAGCGCCTTCTGAATATATCCGCGCGCCCGCATGTCAATGCCGACAAAGCTGTTCGAATCAGTGGAATTGCTCGATGCCACGCAAAAGCCCTGCGTATCGACGACCCAGACGTAATCCAGGCCGGTAAAACCGCGCGCGTTGTGCAGGAAGTTATCGACTTTTTGCAGCGCGGGCGAGGCGAGCCACCTGGCTCGCCGCTCGGCGACGCTCAGCGCGGCGTCGGCGGCGGAGCCATGCGGCTGAACCAGCGCGAGCTGGATCATGTCCATTTCCGCGATGGTCGCTGGAATCGCGCGGGACATGGCGAGGTCGCTGGCAATGATCTGCGCGGTGTTGTCGACAATGGACGCCGCCATTTGGCGTTCTACGTGCATCGACGTAGCCAGTTCTTGCTGTACCATTCGGTCCGACACCAGTCCGGCCGCAACCCAGCACACGCATGCAAGCAATGCGCAGCCAAGCGCTGCGATCGCACGGTGGAAGGTTGTCTTGTTCATCTATTCTGGCCTGTCTGACTGTCCCGCGGCCCCGCGCGACGAGCAATGTTATGAGTTTTGTGCCGGCACACGAGCATCTTACCGGGCGCGGCCACGCGCGCCGATGGTACTTGCCCCAAGTGCTGTTGCTGATCGCCGACAGTGGCGCCCGTTGCGAGAACATGCTTGGTCTCGCGAAGAGCTGTGAACCGCGTCGGCAACGGTTTAAAGCCGGCTTCGGTCTGCTTTGGGACGGCGCGCGGCTTCGCGTTTGAATTGGACGACGTTTTCTTTCGTCCATCAAGTTTCTTATCGGCGTGAACGTGGTTTTCTGAACCTTGCCGCGCAGTTTGACGAACGGGCGCAACGCTTTGCGTACGCGAGCGGAAACCGCCCGGCTGCCTTGCCCGGCGTGACGCCAGATAACGAAACGTAAACCGGCTGGCCGAGGTTGTGCCTGAAACAAAGGTTGGTGTAGTGTCGTGCGATTCTGAAACGGGCGCGGCGTAGATTGCCGGCGCACAGGAATACACACAGGAATACAGACGCCGGAGAATGCCCTGACGAGGGCGCTCCGGCCGCAACAAGCCTCAACGGAGAGGGCGTGCAATGGATTTTGGCTTCAACCTGACTCGCACGGCGAATGCTTCGGCGTGGCGTCTATTACCGAATCGATGGGACTTCGTCGCGTTCCCACTGATCATCTGCATCCTCGCGCTGACCGCGGTGGGCTTTCACGAGACGCTTGCGCCCATCTCAACGCTGCAGACGCAGGCTATTTCGCTGGATCCGTCGAATTTGCCCGAGTACGCGCTGCGCACCACGCTGCGCATGCTCGCCGCGATGGTCGCATCGCTCGTATTCACGCTGATCTATGGCACGCTCGCGGCCAAGAGCAGGCGCGCGTCCATCGTGCTCGTGCCGATTCTGGACATCCTGCAGTCGGTGCCGGTGCTCGGCTACATCTCCTTTACCGTCACGTTTTTTCTCGCGTTGTTCCCCGGGCGCGTTTTCGGCGCCGAACTCGCGGCGATCTTCGCCATCTTCACGAGCCAGGCGTGGAACATGACGTTCAGCTTCTACCAGTCGCTGCGCACGGTGCCGCGCGACCTGGATGAAGTCTCGCGCGGCTTTCACCTCACCAACTGGCAGCGCTTCTGGAAGCTCGAAGTGCCGTTCTCCATGCCGGGCCTCATCTGGAACATGATGATGTCGATGTCCGGCGGCTGGTTCTTCGTAGTCGCCTCGGAAGCGATCGTGGTGGGCAACCGTACCATCGTGCTGCCGGGCATCGGCGCGTATCTGGCGACCGCTATTGGCGAGCGCAATCTCGGCGCGATCGGCTGGGTGATCCTCGCCATGACGGTCGTGATCCTCGCCTACGATCAGCTCATGTTCCGCCCGCTCGTTGCCTGGGCCGATAAATTCCGCATGGAAAACACGAGCTCGGGCAATGTGCCCGAATCCTGGCTGCTCGACCTGATCCGGCGCACGCGCCTGATTCACCAATTGCTCGTCCCCGCAGGCTGGCTGATCGGCAAGCTGGCGCGCGTGCCGCTCAGGCTGCCGTCGCTGCAAGGCGTGAAGCTGCCGCTCCTGGCGAGCGCGGCGTCGGTGTTTACATCGACGCCGGCGAGAGCCCGGAACGCGTCGCGCATCGGCGACATCGTCTGGGCGACGATTGTCGTGGCGCTGACCGCGTTCGTGGTCTGGAAGGTCACCGTGTTCGTCTCGTCGGGCGTCTCGTGGCGTGAAGTCGGGCACGTCTTCTGGCTTGGGTTGATCACCCTGTTCCGCGTGGTGGTGCTGATTGCGATTGCGTCGGTGATCTGGGTGCCGATCGGCGTGCTGATCGGGCTGCGGCCCGCGCTTGCGAGCAAGATCCAGCCGCTCGCGCAGTTTCTCGCCGCGTTCCCGGCGAACCTGCTGTTCCCGGTGTTTGTCGTGGTGATCGTGAAGTTCAACCTGAACCCGGATATCTGGCTCTCGCCCCTGATCGTGCTCGGCACGCAGTGGTATATCCTTTTTAACGTGATTGCCGGCGCGACGTCGTATCCGAACGACTACCGCGAGGCCGCGACCAATTTCCAGATCAAGGGCTGGCAGTGGTGGCGCCAGGCCATCTTGCCGGGCATCTTCCCTTACTACGTGACCGGCGCGATCACGGCGTCGGGCGGCGCGTGGAATGCGAGCATCGTGGCCGAAGCGGTATCGTGGGGAAATACCAAGATCGTGGCGCACGGACTGGGCGCGTACATTGCGGAAAGCACGGTCAATGGCGATTATCCGAAGATCATCCTAGGGATCGCGGTGATGTCGCTGTTCGTCACGCTTTTCAACCGGCTCCTGTGGCGTCCGCTGTTCGCCTTCGCCGAAGCGCGATTGCGCCTGGATTGAACGCCCGGTAAAACCCCTGGATTTTCAACGCTGGTCGCCAGCGGCCACATCATCTTGTAATCAGTAACATGCGAGCGCCCATGCCAACGCAGACGAATCCGACCACTCCAATGCCGCCGTCTCCCTCCACGCCTGCTCGCCTCGGCAAGGAAATTCTTCACGTCGACCAGGTGAGCCGCGGTTTCAACAAGACGCAGGGCGAACTGCTCGTGCTCGAGGACGTCAACCTGAAGCTGCACGAAGGCGAGATCGTAGGTCTTCTCGGCCGGTCTGGATCGGGGAAATCCACGCTGTTGCGGATCATCGCGGGCTTGATCGAGCCAACGGGCGGCCAGGTCACCTATCTGAACGAGCCGCTCGCCGGCCCGGCGAAAGGCGTGGCGATGGTGTTCCAGACCTTCGCGCTGTTTCCGTGGCTCACCGTTCTGCAGAACGTGGAAGCGGGGCTGGAGGCGCAGGGCGTGCCGTCGAAAGAGCGGCGCGAGCGCGCGCTGGCGGCCATCGACCTGATTGGTCTCGATGGGTTCGAAAACGCGTACCCGCGCGAATTGTCGGGCGGGATGCGCCAGCGCGTGGGCTTCGCGCGCGCGCTGGTCGTCGATCCGACGCTGCTGCTCATGGACGAGCCGTTTTCCGCGCTCGACGTGCTCACCGCCGAGAACTTGCGCACCGATCTGCTCGACCTCTGGACGCAAGGCAAGATGCCGATCAAGTCGGTGCTGATCGTGACGCACAACATCGAGGAAGCGGTGTTCATGTGCGACCGGATTCTGGTGCTGGCGTCCAACCCGGGACGCGTGATGGCCGAGATCCGCGTGCCGTTCAAGCATCCGCGCAACCGTCTCGATCCGGCGTTCAGGCGGCTTGTCGACGATATCTACGCCAAGATGACCGCGCGTCAGGTTGGCGAAGAGAAGAAGAAGGGGCTTGAGTTGAGCAGCTGGCTGCCGCAGGTTTCGACCAACCTGATGGCGGGTTTGATCGAAACGCTTGCCGCCGATCCTTACCATGGCCGCGCCGACATGCCGGAAATCGCGCGCACGCTGCATCTGGAAGTGGACGATCTGTTCCCGGTCGCGGAAGTGTTGCAGCACCTTGGATTCGCCGATGTCCGCGAAGGCGATATTTTCCTGACGCCGCCCGCGCGCGTATTTGCCGAATTCGGCACGCAGGAACGCAAGATGATGTTCGCGGAGCATTTGTTGCGGCACGTGCCGCTCGCCGCGCGGATCAAGAAGGTGCTGAACGAACGACCGGGGCATCGTGCGCCGCGGGTTCGCTTCGAGCAGGAACTGGAAGACTTCCTCTCAGATAAAGCCGCCGAGGAAACGCTTGACGCCGTCATCAACTGGGGCCGCTATGGCGAGATTTTCTCGTACAACGACCAGACGGAAATCTTCAGCCTGGAAGACGTGGAGTCGTGATGCCACGCTGAGGCATGCGCCTTACGGCGGTGCACGTTAAAAAAAACGCGGCGGTTCTGGAAACAGACGCCGCGTTTTTTGCATTCAAACGTTCTGGTTTCTGAAGCCAATCGGTCGCCTTGCTTCGTTTGCATGCGCGAAATCCGGCCATTGTGTTTCTCGACGGCAACGTCCGGCAAGGTCGTTTCGCATCGGACGCAAACCCTTGTCCATTATGGTGCCGTTCGTTTTCGACAGGCCGCATTGAATCGATTTCCACAAGATTGCCGAAGCGCAAAACGTACTCTACGCTGGACGCCCTGCCTCGTTGGCTGCAAACAAGGAGCTCGAAACGATGCCCGCAACCACGCCCAAGCCGCGTTTGCCGTTACCCCATGCGAGGTTCCTGCGAACAAGGCGTCTGCCGGGTTTGGCTATCGGTGTGACGTGCCTGCTGCGCATGCCGTCAGCGCTTGGTAATTGCGATAACTTCGCGCCCGTCAGCGGCGAATCCGTGACGTGCGATTCGGGGTTGCCGAATCCATCGGCGGGAGTCGTGGCTGTTGGCGGAAGCACGGGTGTCAGCGTGCTCGTTCAGCCGGGTGCGGGCATCAGCGTGAGCAACAGCAGTGCGGTCGGTGTGCGGGATTCGAGCACCGTCACGAATCTCGGCACGCTGCAGGTCACAGGCGATACCTTCGACGGCATCACCTCCGAAGGCACGCCGTCCGGTTTCGGACATAATACGCTGACCAACGCGGGTTCGATCCACACCACCGGCACCGAGTCTGAAGGCATGTACAACGGTTCCGCCGCAGTCACCATGTTGAACGCGGCGGGCGGGGTGATCGGCACGAGCGGGGCGAACTCGGCCGCGATGCTCGATTTCTCCACAGCAGGCGGCGGGACGCTGACCAATAACGGCACGCTGACGACATCCGGCGACGGCTCGTATGGCATGGCGTCCCAAACCACCGGCGACGCGCTCGTCAACAATGGTTCCATAAGCACAACGGGCGCGAATTCGCACGGCCTCTTTGCGAACGGAGCGGCGGGCAACAACACGCTGACCAACCACGGTTCCATCGATACCTATGGGTCGAACGCACACGGCATTGTTTCACTCGATGCCTCGCCGGGTCTCATCACGAACACGGGGTCGGTGGTCGCGCACGGAACGGACGGGCTTGGCGCTTTCTTTTCGCATGAGGTCACGCTGGTGAACGCGGCCGGGGCGCGCATTGCGAGCGATCTGAACAACGGTATCGATGCCAACGGCGGCGGCAGCTTCACCAACGCCGGGACGATTTCGGGCGGCAACGTGGGGATATCGGTCGTGGGCGGCAACGCGGATATCGTGAATAGCGGCGTGATATCGGGCGGCAGCAATCTTGCTGTTTCATCGACCGGGCCTTATGTCATCACGATCACGAACACTGGCCAGATTTCGAGTGGCGGCGGTATTGCGGTCTGGACCGATACCGGCACGAACACGTTCAACATGGATGGCGGCACGGTCAGCGGCCTGATCCGGCAGGGCACCGGCATCAATACTTTCGTGATGCGCGCAGGACAGGTCGATGACGTCGACCAGGGTGGTCCGCAACCGCGCTTCACGCTCAGCGGCGGCCGCGTGATGGGAGGCCTGACCAACGGCGGCGTGGCGGACATCACTGGCGGGCGCATTGGCAGCGTTGGACTGACGGCCGCGCAGAACACCTTTACGATGTCCGGCGGGGCAATCGACTCGGACCTGACAGCCGGTGCGGGGGATACGTCCGTGGCGTTATCGGGCGGGACGATTGGCGGCGCGGTGACGCTTGGCAACGGCACGAACGCCGTCACGGTCTCGGGCGGTTCCATTGCGCGCGGCCTCACGGCGGGCGATGGGCAAACCACGTTCAAATGGCTCGACGGCGGCACGATCACCGGCGCTGTCACGTTTGGCTCGGGACAAACCGAAGCCACGCTGTCAAATCTGAGCGACGCGCAACTCTCGTCTACGTCGATCTTCGATGCCGGCGCGGGCCGCGACACGCTCACGTTCAGCCACGTCGATGCAAGTGGATCGAGCCGCTTTGTGAACTGGGAAAGTGTGGCGATAACGAACGCCAGCCGCGTGACGCTCGATGCTCAAGGCCTCACGCTCGGCGACGCCGGAACGCGAACGGGCGCGCTCGACATCGATTCAACCAGTTCGCTTGCGTGGAATGGCGGCGGGACATCGGCGATCATGGCGGCCGTGGCGGGCGCGCGGGTATCGGTGGGCAATGCGGGTGTGATCGACCTGAGCGGCAGTACACGCAACACCCTTGTTGTGAACGGCGATTATGCGGGGCGCGCCGGCCGGCTACTCGTGGACAGCGTCCTTGGCGCGGATGGTTCGCCGAGCGGGAAACTCGTGATATCGCAGGGCAGCGCCACCGGCGATACGTCGATAGGCGTAAGGAACGCGGGCGGCGCGGGCGCCCAGACGATATCCGATGGAATCATGGTCGTGCAGACACTTCAGGGCGCAACGACGGCGGCGACGGCGTTTTCGTTGGCGAGCCCGGTCAAGGCGGGAGCGTTTACGTATGCCCTGTTTCGAGGCGGCGTGACTGCGGGAAGCGGAGACAACTGGTATTTGCGGTCGAGTGTGACGACGGCGCCGCCTGTGCCGCCGACACCACCTTCGCCGCCGTCTCCGCCCGCGCCACCGGCCCCTCCTGCGCCACCGGAACCGCCCGCCCCGCCAGTTCCGCCTGCGCCACCGCCAACCGATCCAACAGCGCCATCCGGTCCCACCGAGCCCCCCGCGCCGCCACCACCCACGGGGCCAACCACGCCAACGTCGCCGCCGCCGGACGCGCCGTCTTCACCCGCCACAACAACGCCGCTTTACCGCATCGAAGTCCCGCTCTACGCGGCGATCCCATCGATCACGCGCGAGCTTGTCATCGATCAGATCGGCACTTTTCACGATCGGCACGGCGACCAGTCGCAACTCGACGAAACCGGCACGCTGCCCGCAACCTGGGCTCGCGTCTGGGGCAATCATGCACGCGTTGGCAGCGACACCGGCGTCGATCCGCATTTCAGCGGTTTTACGGGCGGCACGCAGATTGGCCAGGACATCTACGCCAATACAACGCCGTCAGGAAATCGAAATCACTATGGTTTGCTGCTGGGCGCTGCGCGCGCTTCGGGCGATATCAGCGGTTTCGCGCTTGGCATGCCGTCGGTTCAGGCAGGCAGTGTGGACGTGGATTCGGCGAGTGTGGGCGCGTACTGGACGTACATCGGCCCGAGCGGCTGGTACACGGACACCATCGTCACGGGCAGCGCATTGACGATCAAGCCATCGTCCAACGATGGCATCAGCGTGACCACGCACGGCCATTCGATAGCCGGATCAGTGGAAGGAGGATTGCCGCTGGCGTTGCTGGCTGGCGTGAGCATTGAACCGCAGGCGCAGGTGATCTGGCAGCGCGTGTCCATCAACGACCTGAACGACGGCGTCTCGCCCGTCACCTTCGATAACCCCAGTTCGCTCGCCGCACGGCTGGGGCTACGCGTGGCAGGGCGCTGGCAAGCGGGCGGGGCGACCTGGCAGCCGTATGCGCGTGTGAATCTGTGGCGTTACTTCGACACATCGAGCCACGTGGGTTTCGGCGATTCCACCACGATTCCGGCACCGTCATCGGCGACGCTGGTCGATTTCCAAACCGGCGTGGCCATCAACATCGGCGCTCGCGGCAGCCTGTTCGCCAACGTCCATTACGCGATGAACGTCGGCGGAGCCACGCGCGCGGTCATAGGCGGCGACGCGGGCGTGCGCTGGCGCTGGTGAGCATGTCGGCGCGCACGGCGGCGGGCATGCGCCGCCGCGTTATTGCAGATTTCCCCAACGCGCCACGGCCGGTTCCGCCGATGCCCATTTCCATCCGCCGCTGTTGTCGTTGCCCTTGCAGGCTTGCGCGAGGAACCAGTCCTGATGTGCATCGGGCTTGTCGCCATCGGCAACCGAGAAAGCGAACTCGCGGCATGTCGCAAGCGCGCTGCTGAACTCGCGCAGCACGCGCACATTGCCATGGCCGTTTTCCACCGGCAGCGTGTGCTTCACCTTCCACGCTTTTTCGTCGCCGATGGGAAGGTCGCCCGCGGTCGTCGCAATGGCGATCTGTTGATCGCTGTGCAGGCGCTTCATGAGACGCGCGACGGCTTCGTCGGTGGCGGCCTGGACCGCGATGCCCACGCCGAAGCCAATCGCCGGATTGCTCGTCACCACGCCAGTCGATACACCCGCCGCCGCGCCCGCCGCCGCACCAATCGATGCACATCCGCTCATGAATACGCAGCTCGCAGCAACGCCTGCCGCGAGCATCAAGCTCAGGCCGGGCCTCATTGCAGCGCGCCCCAACGAGGCGTGGCGGGTTCTGCCGACGCCCACTTCCACGTCTGTCCATCGCGGCAGATCGAAGCTACGTAGAAGCCGCTATCGGCAGGCTTGTCCTTGGTGGCGTCGGTGTCCACCGAAAAGACGATTTCCTTGCAGTCGAGCGTGCCCGTGCTGATGGTGCGGCTGACCGTCACGCGGCCTTTCTCATCCGGCTCTATAGGCACGGTATGCACCGCCGCCCATGTCGCTACGGCGCCCACGGCGAGAGGACCGGCTGCGCCCGCGATCCGGTCCTGCGTATAGGTGTGCATCACGCGCTCGCTGTACTGAACGCCTGCTTTGGCAGCAGCAACAGCGCCCAGGCCGATACCTGTCGCAACAGCCGCATTGCGCGTCACGCTGCCCGCGACCGCTGCGCCGGCAATACCGGCGCCTGCCACGGCGCCTTCGCTATATAGGGAACTGCAACCTGAAAGGGTGGAACACGCGATCGCTCCGACTAGAAGCGTTGCCAGTGCCGCGGCGTGAGCTGGACGCCGGTGAATCGTTTTCTGCATGGTGCTATTCCTTCCTCGCCTTTCCTTATTCTTTCGATGACGGCAACCGCTTTGCTCGTGCGAACACTGATCGGGCAACACTTAAGCAATCGGAGCGCCCGCGCATTTTGAATGACATAGCGAAACGCCGGGCATAGAAATTTGCAAGAAATTGCAAATGCGGGGAACGTGGTGCGCAAAATGAAAAACTGGCGTGACAGTTGGCTGAACGCAATCGATGAACCGACGAACGATTCATCGATTGCACATTGACTTGCACTCAGCTTTCGGCAGCCTCGGAACCGGAAGCTGAAGGCTCTCCTTCGCCACCCTCGTTTTCATAAGTGCCGAGCCGGTTGTAAAGCGTCTTCAGGCTCACGCCGAGCGCTTTTGCAGCGCGGCGTTTGTCGCCGCCGCAATGCTTGAGCGTACCCAGGATGATCTGCTTCTGCGCATCGGCGAGAGGCGTGCCGACCCAGACGTTCATGGCATCGCCCTGCGTGACGGGCTTCTTCACACGTGACGCCAGATGCGGATGCGCAATCTCCACGGTCTTTTCGGCAAGAATGAACGCACGATAGATCGTGTTCTTCAGTTCGCGCACGTTGCCAGGCCATGAATACGTCCGCAACATCTCGATCGCGCGCTTGCTGAACGACTTGTTGGTCCCCTCTTGCGCGTTCATCTCGGAGAGGAAATGCTGCGCGAGAAATTCGCGGTCGCTGTCGCGTTCGCGCAGCGGCGGCGCGCGCAACGGAAACACAGCCAGCCGATACATCAAGTCCTCGCGCAAGCCATTCTCCTTGACCGCCACAATAGGATCGCGATTGGTCGCGGCGATGACCCGGACATCGGAGTGAATCAGCTCATTGCCGCCAACTCGAAAGAACGTTCCGGTTTCAAGCGCGCGCAACAGCTTGACCTGACGCACGGGCGACATCTCGGTGACTTCGTCCAGAAACAGCGTCCCACCATTGGCATGTTCGAAATAACCAAGGCGTCCCTGAACAGCGCCGGTAAAGCTGCCTTTCTCATGTCCGAAAAGTTCGGGTTCAATGAGGTTATCGGGGATTGCACCGCAATTGACCGCCACGAATGGCGCGTCGCGTCGCGCGCTTTGATCGTGAATGGTACGGGCAATCAACTCCTTGCCGGTTCCCGATTCACCAATGATCAACGCGGTGGCGTCTGTTGCCGCCACGCGTTCTATCTGCGAGTAAAGCTCCATCATGACGGGCGATGAACCGTACAGAAGTCCGTATGACTTCAATCCGGCAATCTCTCCCGCGTTACGTTTCTTCTGCGATGGCGTATCGCCGGAGGCGACGGCCGGCGAGTCCAGATCGGTTGACGCCATGAGTCTTGTGTCCTGCAAAGTTGTTCGGGCGACGGGGGTTGGCCGCTGGCCCCAAGACAGGGATGAAGCGCAGCGATGCACGCATTGCGCCGTGTCAGTGGCAGGCTAGGGTCCCACTGCCGCTCGAGTGGCGAAGCAATGTTGGAGGGCCGTTTCGATGATCGGCGCGAGCGTGCAACTTATCTCGTAAACCGTATTTAACCATCCGTAACGACTTAGCGGCAACGTGCTTTGCTCGGCTTGGGTAATCGGGGCTCAAATAAATCCGCAATCCATCATATTGCGCTCACCCAGCGGAAAGCTTCACCGATCTCGCCCCTCCTTTACACACGACCGGGCGTAATTGTTACGCGTACTCCGGACGCGACCGGGGTAGCCAGCGGGTTGCGCGGCGCCAAGCGGCACGGCATGAACGACCAGATATTACGGCGCTTTGGGTCGTATGGCACGGAATCTGCGTTGCATGTGTTATCTGCAATCGAACGGCCGTGATACGGCAGACAGCCATGGAAGATTCTCTTCACTTCGACATTCATGTGCAACAGCGCACGCGCCCGGCACGTCGCGAACGCGCCTCGCAACGCGTCGATGAACGTCAGGAACTCCTCACGGCCGAGCCGATCAACGCCTATCACTGGGCCGCCGTGGCGTTCGTGACCGCGCTCATGTGCGTGGTGATGGCGTGGGCCGCGGGCACGCCGGCGCTTTCGCGCGCAGCGGGCGTGACAAGCTTCGTGTTCGCCTCGTTCGGCTGCGCGCTGGTGCTTGGCGGCATGCTGCGAACACTGCGTGAACGTCAAGGCGACACCGCGGCTGCAGCACTCGACCAGCACGCGTCATGAACCGTATGTCGCTGCCGGCCGATCAATCACAAGTCAATGGCAAGGGGTTTCACAACATGAGTCAAACGACAGTCCAGATTTCTTTGGGCAAGCAGAAGATCATCGAAGACATCAAGGTCTTGCTGAACGATTCCGAGGAACTGGTGCGCCTGAGCGCGTCGCTGCCGGCGGAAGGCGTGGATGCGTTGCGTGCGCGCTTGCGCGATCACGTCGATACCGCCCGCCACGCGCTCGAAGCGGCGCAGACGGGCGCGCAGGACCGATACCGCGCGAGCCTCGACGGCACGGTCCGCTATACACGCGACAACCCGTGGCAGGCGCTTGGCATTGCTGCGGGCATTGGCTTCCTGGCTGGCATTCTCGTTTCCCGATAAACCCTGCAAACAGGCCACATATCGAGGCCGCACGAAGGCCTCGATCATCTGAAGATAAGGAGATGCACAATGGCACGACCGAAGATCGGCTTGTTCGGAGCGTTGTTCGCGGTTGGCAGCGTACTCGCATGGAAATGGGCGCAGGCGAGGCGCGACACAGCGACACGCGCCCCGCGCGACTTGAACCGATGGGAGGACGAAGGCGGCAAGATCGTTACGCCGGCATCCGCATCGGCGTCAGTTGACGCAAGGCCGGCCAGTGCGGCGAGCAATGGCAACGGCGTAGTGGGCGGAACGCCCGACGCCTGGCATTTTCCGCATAGCTAGAGCGAACGAAGGCGAACGAAGGCAATTGCCGTCTGCTTGCGCAGGCCAGAACGTTGGCTCAAGACATGATCCAAACGCACGCTCCGGCGTGCGTTTCATCTTGATAAAGCCTTATAATCGAAGAACACACTGCAATAACTACGCTATATGGCAATAATTGCGTAATGCGGTGACATGTAGCCAGTCAATCGGGAAGTATTTCATCTTTCGGCGTACTTGAGTTCCATCGGTGCGCATTCGGCCTGGTGGGCGAGCCTTCATCGCGGTACGTTGATGCGTACGGGCAATGCAGGGTCCGCGCTCCCAGAGACCTCCGCGGCGCGTTCAGCGTCGTGTGACCCTCAACGCTTTGGATAAATTCGAGACGCATGCCACATGTATTGATTGTCGATGACGATCCCAGTACCCGCGAGGCACTAGCCGCGATCATCGGCGAAGATGGACTGACGACTGCAACTGCTGGCGACCTGCGCGAAGCGCGGATCCAGCTCGTGCGCCAGACGCCTGACGTCGTCTTCACCGACCTTAAATTGCCCGATGGATCGGGCGTCGACCTGTTCGAGGACCTCGATCCGCGTTCGGGCGTGGAAATCATCGTCATTACCGGCCACGCGACCGTTGAGTCCGCCGTGAATGCGTTGAAGATGGGCGCGACGGATTATCTCGTCAAACCCATCAACATGCAGCGCGTGAAGGCGATCCTGAGCCGTCTGCCGCGTCCCGGCGACCTGAAGGCCGAGATTGGCACGCTGCGCGGCGAACTGCGCCGCATGGGCCGTTTCGGTTTGATGCTCGGCAATTCGCCCGCCATGCAAACCGTCTACGACCAGGTTGGCCGAGTCGCACCCACGGCGGCTTCCGTGCTGTTGATCGGCGAATCGGGAACCGGCAAGGAAGTCGCCGCGCAGACGCTGCATGAGCTGAGCTTGCGTCGCAAGCATTCGTTCATAGCCGTGAACTGCGGGGCGATATCGCCGAACCTGATCGAGTCGGAAATGTTTGGCCACGAGCGTGGATCGTTCACCGGCGCCGACCGGCAACACAAAGGTTATTTCGAACGCGCGAACGGCGGCACGCTGTTCCTCGATGAAATCACCGAGATGCCCATCGAACTGCAGGTGAAACTCCTGCGCGTGCTGGAAACGGGCATGTTCATGCGCGTGGGTACGACCAAGGAGCTCGAGACCGACGTGCGCCTGATCGCGGCCACGAACCGCGATCCCGAGCAGGCCGTGCTCGAAGGTAAGCTGCGCCTCGACTTGTATCACCGGCTCAACGTGTTTCCGATCAACCTTCCGCCGCTGCGGGATCGTGGTACGGATGTGGAACTGCTCGGACAGGCGTTCCTCGACGAACTCAATTCCCGCTACAACACCAAGAAGACGTTTCCGGCGGCCGTGCGCGACATGCTGGCTTCTTACCCGTGGCCGGGGAATGTGCGTGAGCTGAAGAACTACGTGCAGCGCGCCTACATCATGTCGGGCGCCGAGTCGGACAGTACCGCCACTGTGCCGTTGCAGATCTCGTTGTCGAAGCCATCGGCGGGAACGGCGGTGACCATTCCGTTCGGCACGTCGCTCGCCGAAGCGGACCGCCAACTGATCCTCGCGACGCTCGAACAGTGCGGCGGCGTGAAGACGCGGGCGGCGGAAATTCTCGGTATCAGCCTGAAGACGCTCTATAACCGCCTGGTCGAATATGGCGACGATGCAGCCAGCAAAGCGGCTGAAAGCGAAGCCAGCGAAGTAGGCGACGCAGGCGCCAACGGCCGCTAAACAGCGTTCGGGTTACAGGTTTTTGGCTACAACGCCCGTTCATTGGGATATCGAAAGATGTCCGCTTTGGACGGGCGTTTTTCGTTTGCACATGCAATATGAGCGCGGATAATGTTCATGGCTGATGTAGCCGCGTGGGATAAAGCGAAACGCAGGGCATGGCCCTTGCTGTGAGGAGATGTTTGGCTCGCGCGGGTTGCCGGAGATAAACGCGCGACGTGCGATGCGAGCCTAACAAGGAGTCCTTGGCCGGATTCGATTTTTCGGGTTCGTACGAGTGTCACCATCACAAGATCCAGGGAGCCCGCCATGACTGATCTCGCTTCGTCTTCGTCCCAAAGATTGTCTCGTGCTGAATTGCTCGGAGGCGTGTATGCACAGACGCCCCAGCCGCCGGATCCTCCGTTCACGCCCGAGCAGCCCCTGCCGTCACCGCAGGAGCCGCCCGACACCGTTCCCGATCCGACGCGCGAGCCACCGTCGCCGCCCAGTCAGCCGATCGGTGATCCGCCTCCGGCGCCGAACGAAACGCCGCACGTATCCGGCACGTTTCATTGATACGACGCTGCACTGGTTTTCTTGAAGAATTTTCCATCTCGCTGTAGGCATTACAACGCATCAGGCAATAGTGACCGTATAGCTGAGTTCGTTTCGGTCATTATTGCTGTTTCGCACAGCGATCTGCCGCCGATCCACTTCTCCGACGGCCTTCTTCCTGGAGGCATCCATGAGACATCCCGCACTGCGCCGTTCCGCGCGCCATACGTCGCGCCGTGAGGCGCGCGCCGAGTCCGTCAAGTCTTCGGTCCCGCCGGACATCGCGGCAATCGATTCGACGCAGACCGCTCCGGCAACCAGCAACGATGAACCATCGCATGACCCGGCAGGGCAGAACCGTCCCGTGCCTGGCGTACCGCCGGACGGCGATCACAATCAAGGTGGAGTGCGCAAGGAAGGCATCGACTACCAGCGAGACCTGGGCTCGGAGCAAGACGCCTGACTTGAAGAATCGGCCCGGGCAATCCGTGCCGATAACCACCAAAATTTTCTGCGCCGTGACGAGGTGTCGGATGTTTTTGTTCGTCTGTCACATTTATACACAACTTTTATTTTATAGATTGTAAAAAACGGCACGTCTCTTGCATTGCTATTCCGGTCAATTCGAACGAGCAACGACAACTGATGAGGTGAAGCAGTAATGAGCAGATTGATCGTGGTATCGAATCGCGTCGCACCGATCCAGGAGGGCAAGCCCGCAGCCGGCGGCCTGGCAATCGGCGTTCTGGACGCGCTAAAGGAGACAGGCGGCGTGTGGTTCGGCTGGAGCGGCGAGATTGTCGGTGAAGCATCGGCTCCCGTGGTAGAGAAGCGCGGCAACGTCACGTATGCGACCGTCGGGCTGACGCGGCGCGATTATGACCAGTACTACCGCGGCTTTTCAAACGCGACGCTGTGGCCGACCTTTCACTATCGCAATGACTTGTCGCGGTTTGATCGCGAGGAATATGCCGGGTACGCGCGCGTCAACGCGAGTCTTGCAAGGCAACTGAAGCCGTTGCTCGAGCCCGATGACATCATCTGGGTTCACGATTATCATCTGCTGCCGTTTGCACAAGAGTGCCGCGCCGCCGGCATCAAGAATCCGATCGGTTTTTTCCTTCACATCCCGTTTCCCGTTCCCGAAGTCCTGCGCACAGTGCCGCCTCACGAAGAACTGATCAAGGCAATGTGCAGCTATGACATAGTCGGATTCCAGACCGAGGCGGACAAACAGTCGTTCGTGGATTACATCGAGCGGGGACATCTCGGGCATCTCAGCGAAGACGGGATGTTGCAGGCGCATGGACACATGCTGAAGGTCGGCGCCTATCCGATCGGTATCTATCCTGACGCCATTGCGAAGGTTGCAGAGCAGTTCTCGAATCGCAAGCCGGTGAAGAGCCTGCGCGACAGCTTGCGCGGCCGCAAGCTGATCATGAGCGTGGACCGCCTCGATTATTCAAAAGGCCTTGCCGAGCGCTTCCAGGCGTTCGAACGCTTGCTGCTTCATGCGCCGGGATGGCATGGCCGGGTATCGATGGTGCAGATCGCGCCGCCTACACGCTCCGATGTCCAGACCTATCAGCGCATCCGGCAAAACCTGGAAGGCGAAGCCGGGCGAATCAATGGCCGCTTCGCGCAACTCGACTGGACGCCGATCCAGTACCTGAATCGCAAGTACGATCGAAATTTGCTGATGGCGTTGTTCCGATTGTCGCAAGTGGGTTATGTCACGCCGTTGCGCGACGGCATGAACCTCGTCGCGAAGGAATATGTGGCGTCGCAGGATCCCGCCGATCCGGGCGCGCTCGTGTTGTCGCAATTTGCCGGTGCAGCCGATCAGTTGCCGGGCGCGCTGGTGGTCAATCCGTTCGACCTGTCCCAGATGTCCGAGGCGCTGGAACGTGCGTTGTCGATGCCGCTGGCCGAGCGCCAGGCGCGTCACACCGACATGATGGCGCCGTTGCGCGAGAACAATCTTTCCGTTTGGCGCGATTCCTTCCTGCGCGATCTGCGTAGCGTGGCCGCCGCGGCGTCGGTGACGAAAAAAGCGGTACGGCAGGTTTCGGAAGCGAAGCGGCCGGCGCGTGCATCGAGCTGAAATACGTTTTTGCTTGTTCCCTGTGTAGCGAGGCCCCGCACGTGGTTATGCCGTGCGGGGTTTTTATTTGCGCGGGCAGCGCTTCGCGGAACGGGTTTTGCGTTGATGAGTACACGCAAATCAGGAGGTCATCATGAGTGGAAGCACATTGGATCCGGACGAAGAGGGCGGTGTCGAGGTTGGCAAGGGGCATGGAACCGGCGCACTGGGGCCGAGCGATTCGTCGGACAGCGGCTCGGACGTGCAGGGCGAAAAGCGCTATCCGGGCGACATTGAGGACGAACTCGATCAGCACGCGCTCGGCCAGTCCGCCGCGGAACTGAACAGCGACACCGACCGCTATGGAACGGGCGAGACGGCATCCGCGGATGGCGATAACAACCTCGAACCCGACTCGGATATCCTGCCGGACGAAGTAGAAGACGAAACCCGCGCAATCGATGACGAGACGGCCGACCCGGCCAACGATGAGAACGAGGAACAGCCGTAAAATCTCGCGGCTTCATGCAAAAACGGCGCGCCCTTCGAGGCGCGCCGTTTTATTTTGCGCGTAAAAATCAGCGATGCTAAGCAAAGGCGGCCCGACCCACTCCCGCCGATGAATCCGCGATTCCGCGCTACCATCGCGGGGAAAGGACACTACGGACATTTTGCGGGAGCGCTATTTCTTGACCACGGCAACATCGAAACCCAAAGGCCAAAGACTTAAATTGTTCTGGTCCTGGATCCAGGAGCCGGTCGTCCAGTGGTCGCAGGATCACTGTGTCATGTTCTCTGCCGCCATCGCTTTCTTTGCGGCGTTTTCAATTGCACCCACGCTCGTGATCATCATCGCGGTCGCGAGTATCTTTTTTGGCGCCGATGCAGTGCAAGGGCGATTGTTCGGCGAGATTGCGGGCGTGGTGGGAACGGATGCGGCGCATGCCCTGGAAGCGATCGTGGCAAATGCATGGCACGCCGACATTGCAGCGCGCACCGCGATTCTTTCCGGCGTGGGCGTGCTGGTCGGTGCGTCAGCGACGTTTTCCTCGCTTCATACGGCGCTCAACGTAATCTGGCCCGCGCCGATTTCGAGCACGCGCGACAGCATTCTCGCCATCCTGCGCGTGCGGGCGATCTCGTTCGCGTTCGTGATCGGCGCGGGTCTGCTGATTGTCGCGTTGCTCGTGCTCGATGCCGTCGTAGTTCTGGTCGGCCAATGGGTGCTTGGCACGAATGGTCCATCGTTCCTGATCGCGGCGCTTGCACAACGCGCAATCTCGCTCTTCATGATGATGCTGGCGTTCGCGGTGCTGCTCAAGTTCCTGCCGAGTTCGCGCATGAAATGGCGTGACGCGGCGCTGGGTGCATCGGCGGCTGCGTTGCTGTTTGAATGCGGCAAACGGCTGTTCGCGTTTTACTTGCAGCATGCAGGCATGACGAATACTTTCGGTGCAGCGGGATCGCTCGCGATCATCCTGATGTGGTTGTATTACTCGGCGGCGGTGTTCTTGCTGGGCGCGGAAGTCGCGGCGACAGCGGGTCGCAGACGCACGCAATATATGTCCGGCTGGCGATAAAAAAACGCCCTTGAATCCACTTCAAGGGCGCTTTTTGCCACCGTGCCTTCGTTCAAGCGCGACGCAGTTCCGCCGGGGGCACCTTCATGAGGTGGCGATATTTCGCCACTGTCCGGCGCGCGACGATCACGCCCTGGTCCGCGAGCATCTTGGCGAGGCTGACATCCGAAAGCGGCTCGCTGCTGCTTTCTTTCGCGATCATTTCCTTGAGCAACGCACGAACAGCTGCCGCCGAACACGTGCCGCCGCTTTCCGTGCTCAACTCGCGCGGGAAGAAGTGCTTGAACTCGAAAATGCCGCGCGGCGTCGACATATATTTGTTGCCCGTCGCGCGCGAGATGGTCGATTCGTGAAGTTCGAGTTCGTCGGCCACGTCCCGCAGGACCAGCGGCTTGAGCGCGATTTCGCCATAGTCGAAGAACGCTTTCTGGTGCGACACAATGCATTCCGCCACGCGCTGAATGGTCGTGAAGCGCTGCTGCGCGTTACGGATCAGCCAGCGTGCTTCCTGCAATTGCTGGGCAAGCGGCGAACGGCTTGCGCCAGCGGATTGCGCGAACAGTTCCGCGTACATGCGATGAATGCGCGCGCGCGGCAGCACCGCGGGGTTGATCGTCACGACCCAGTTCTTCTTGACCTGACGCACGATCACGTCGGGCACGACGTAATTGTCTTCTGCGGCGCCATAGTTCGAACCCGGTTTCGGATCGAGTTTGCGCACGAGAGCGCAGGCAATGCGCAACTCGTCGGCGCTGCAGCCAATCTTCTTCTGCAATTCAGCCTGCTCGCGGCGCGCGAGCCTTTCCAGATGATGCGTCACGATTTCGAGCGCCACGGCCCGTCCGGGCGTTTCCGGTTCCAGCGCCTCCAGTTGCAGGCGCAGGCATTCGGACAATGTGCGCGCGCCAACACCCGGCTTGTCGAGCGATTGCACAAGCTTCAGCGCAATATTCAGTTCGTCTTCGGACAGCGCGGGTTCTATGTCGACCAGTTCCGACAACTCCTGAAGGTCCTGACGCAAATAACCGTCGTCATCGAGCGCTTCAATGATGAGTTGCGCCACGGCGCGGTCACGATCGTTGATCGGATAAAGGCGCAGCGTGTCGTGAAGCGTTTCATGCAAGGACGGTTCGATGCGAACCCAGTCCGCAGGATCGGAGCCTTCACCATCGCCGTTGTTTCGTGTCGATGTGCGGCCAAACGGATCGGACGAGAACTCGCTCATGGAGTCTTCGTGCGACTGCGAATCGCTGGTGTCGGAACCGTCTGCGCTGCCTTCTGAGGCCATGGGTGCATCGACCGGCGCTGTGGCTTCGCCGAGCGTCGGCGTGTCGCCTATGGAACTTCCGTTGTCGGTGGACAGCGCGTTGTCTTCTGCTTGCGTCTCGTCGTACTCGAGGAAGGGATTCGTATCGAGCGCGTTGCGCAATTCCTGCTGAAACTCGAGCGACGAAAGCTGCAGTAGACGAACCGACTGCTGAAGGCGCGGCGTGAGCGCGAGGCTTTGCTTGGTACGTAGTTCGAGGGAAGGCGGCATTGCGTATTGTTCCTCAGTATTGGGTCTTTCGTGCGACCTCTAAGAGCAACACTCGTGCCATGCGATCGATGATTGTTGTGCAGCGTGCGTGAACACACGATTCAATGCAGATTTCCGGGAGTGGCATCTGGCTGCATGTCGTTAATGCGAGCTGGTTTCGCGCACTTTTTACACGCATATCGGCAAAGCGCGGCGGTCCTGAAGTTTGGGACTGTGCAGCGTGGGGACAGAAAACATCACATGTAAAAACAGGCGTCATGCTTTGCCACATATGGCCCTGGCAATTCGTGCGCGGCGTGTCCACGAGTTACCGGACGCGTCCCGGCATGCTACTTGCGGTAGAGGGAGCGACCAGGGTGTTTGACACTCCCGGTATGAAACCGAGCAGGTTAATGCAGCAACGAAGCTGCGGCCGTACGAGGCGGCCTGCGATTCAGCCAGGACAGCGGACTCCGCAGTTCTGTTAATTCGATAAAAAGGAGAATTTCTATGAAGTCGACCCAATTCCTGAAGGCAGCTGGCGGTATTGCTTGTGTAGTGTTCGCGCTGAACGTCAACGCGCAGACCGCTACGCACGCAACAGGCGCTTCCACGTCGATCGGCACCAAGGTCGATGACTCTGCAATCACGACGAAGGTCAAGGCTGAGTTGCTGGGCGCGAAGAATGTCAAGTCCACGCACATCCACGTTAAGACGCGTGCGGGAATTGTTTCGCTGACGGGCACGGTGCCGACGGCCGACGACAAGACCGGTGCTGAAGATGTGGTGGCAAAGGTTGATGGCGTCGAGTCGGTCAAGAATCACCTGAAGGTTGTGCAGTAAGCATTAAAGAGAAGATGATGCGGACGCGCTGAGAGGTCGTCCGCATTTTTACTCTGACCGTTGATGATATGACGGCGGACATAATTGATCAGAACTACGAATAACATGACTGGATTCCGGAGTGTCTGGTTTTATCGCGGATGCCCGGCTCACAAGGAACTGGAGATGACCATGAAAAATACGAAGAAATTTGCTTTGCTTGGTGCAGTGGCTTTTGCTTTGGCGGCCCCGGCGATGGCCCAGTCGGGCGGAGGAGCAGCGGGCGGTGGTGGTGGCAATTCAGGCGGACCGAGTGATGCAGACAGCGCGATGGCAGCGTCGGGCACAATGAGCATGCATAAGAAAGGCATGGGCGGCACGACCCTGCATCAGCAAGACAAGAAATCGCATCTGCACGGCGCGTCTGCAGCAGCAGCGGCGTCAGCGATGGGCACAAACGACAAAGGCGCGCCGCATTGACGTAGGCGCAATCTTATCAAGAGTCTTGAAAGAAAAGCCGCGCTCGGCAACGAGCGCGGCTTTTTAGTTTTTCGAGCTTCGATCTTCGCGCGCGCTGGAATGAATGGCGGAGCCGGACGCCTCACAAACTTCCTTTCGTGCCACTCCAATTAAAAAAGCCGCCGCGCTGTGACAGCGCGGCGGCTTTTTTCATGCACTACAGCCCTGGTCTAAATCAGGACTTGGCAGCCGCTGCGTATTGGTCGCGAAGATCGCGGATGCGATCGTGGTTCTGGATCACGCCTTGGTACTGACGTTCGACGACTGCGCGCACATCGGCGGGCAGTTCCTTGTCCAGTGCTTCGCGATAATTCTTCTTTGCGACGTCTTCACCGCGCTCGCATTCCTCAAGGATTGCATGATCGGTACGGTGGCTGACCGCCGCCTTCACGTCCACCCATCCACGGTGCAACGCACCGCCCACGCTTCCGCCAGTTTCCGGCTTGCCGCCCAGTCCCTGAACCACGTTTTGAAGTTCGCTCGCGCCGCGAGCACAGTCGTCCGCGCGGCCCGTGAACAATTGCTGAAGCGACGCATCCTTCGTATCTGCTGCCGCCTTCCTGAAGCCCTTTTCGCCGTCCTTCGACGTTTCAATCAGATCGTTGAGTACCGAGACGATGTTCGTGCTCATGTGGAACCTCCTGTGAGTTATCGAAGATGGCCCGCGGCCGGGTCTTGCGAAAGATATTCCGCAAAATCCTATCGGACCGTGGTCGCAAGTACAGTCGCAACGGGCGTGCCTGAATGACCTTGTGACACATAAAAAGAAGGACCGCTGGCGGTTGATGCACGCACGGCGGTCACGAACAACTTCAGCGTGTTTCTCAGGGCCGCGGTTCAGCGAATTCCTTGACCGGCTCCGGTGGCTTGACCGGATCGAAATCGGCCCAGCGTCCGTTTCTCCACTGTCCCGAGGCACGTTCTACTTCCATGCCGCCGGCGTCCCGGAGAATCGATGCGGCTTCCGTCTGCTGCTCCGGGGCGCAATGCACCGCCACGAGAACGCCGGATTGGCGCGCATCGATTGCATTCGCGGAGCCGTGGTTGTCGGCGCTGGTTGCATCCTGCGGGGCGCGCTTGCCGGACTTCGATTGCGCCATGGCGCCCGCCAGCGACCCGACGTACGCGCCCACGCCCGCTGCGACAACTGCGGCAAGCCACGGCGCCTTGAACACGAGAAAAACGGCTGCACCGACGATTGCACCGAGCACGGCGCCGATTGTCACGCCTTTACCCGCGCCTTTCGATGAATCTTTGGCGCCGGCATTGGCACTGTGGTCGCCGCCGGTATTGAGGCGCGAGTGCTGGCCGCTCGGTGCAACGTAGAACAGCGTGACGTCCTCCTCCACAAACCCGCGTGCGAAGAGGCGCTGTGCCGCGGCCTCGGCTTTTGGAAATGTTTGAAATCGTCCAGCGATGATCAGCGACATGAGGATCTCCCGGAAAACGTTGAATCGAGTCAATCGAGCGCGGGCTCAAGCCGTCATTCCGGCTCCATGCCCGCGACACGGAACAAGCCACTGCGCAGCACGACACTTTCCCCGCCATTGCGATCGAGCGCTTCCGTGCACACTGAGAGAATCCGCGCGCGACCTTGTGCGAATGCGTTCCTTAGATCGTCTTCGCGCGCTGACGCCGCGCCAAAATGATCTTCGAGCGCTTCGGCGGAAATGGAGCAGACAACAGGCTCCGCGTCGACCAGGGCGGTGAAGTGAAGCGCGAAATCGTCGCCGTCGTAGACGGGTTGATCGTCGGAAAACTGGATTTGCATGGTCGAATCCTCGTAGGCCAGCCGGTGTTGCGGATCGTGTGGAACAGCCCTGTCCTGAATGGCGGTCATGGTGAGATGCCCCTTGGCCTGGCGATGTGCCGCGCTCGAGAAGATCGGACGCGAGCCGAACTCGCGAACACTCAGGCCGCCTTCGGCCGCTCGTTCAGCGCCTCGATGATGGCTTTGTTGAACGCGGGAATGTCGTCGGGCTTGCGGCTTGTGATGAGATTGCCATCGCGATGCACTTCCTCGTCAACCCACGTTCCGCCCGCGTTCCGGATGTCGTCCTGCAGCGTGGGCCAGCTTGTCATCGTCCGTCCTGAAACAATGCCCGACGAGATCGGCAACCAGCCGCCATGGCAAATCACGGCGATGGGCTTGCCATCCGTGTTGAATTGCTTGACGATGCCTTGCGCCTTTGTATCGATGCGGATCGCGTCGCCATTCACCACGCCGCCCGGGAGCACGAGCGCGTCGTAATCGGCGGCATTGATCTTGTCGAGCGTGATGTCTACGTTGGCTTTGTCGCCTAAGTCGGTGTGAACGAAGCCCTGGATCTGCCCCGGCTTTTGCGACACCACATCGACTTTCGCGCCGGCCGCCTTGAGCGCTTTCTGCGGCTCGACGAGTTCGGCTTGTTCGAAGCCATCGACGGCAAGGATCGCGACCTTGTAACCGTTCAGGGAAGCGGTCATGTGTAAGCTCCTTTGATGCATTGAAGGACCGGTTCTGGCGTCCAGAACCGCATTCGATCAACGCAGCAAAGGGTGTGCCTAAAGGCTTGAGCGGCTTGGGCGGCGAGCGTGGTTCAGGCGGCGGCCGAAGTCTTGTTGTGGGACATGCGCAACAGGCTGACGCCTGCAGCGGCTGCTGCAAAACAGGCTGCAACGATCAGCGTGATCGTGGGCCCGTGCAGCGGCGCGACACCAAAGATCAACGCGACGAGCGCCGCGCCCAGTGTTTGTCCGGAAAGCCGCGCGGTGCCGAGCATGCCGCTCGCGCCGCCGCTACGGTTGCGTGGCGCCGACGCCAGCATCTGCCGGTTGTTCGGCGACTGGAAGAGCCCGAAGCCGAGGCCGCAAAGCGCCATGCGCCACGCTATGTCGAAGGGAGCCGGATGCGCGCCCGTGCTCGCGAGCAGCAGCAGGCCGGCGCTCAGCAAGGCCAGCCCGATCCCGCCAAGCACTCCGGCCGAATACCGGTCCGAGAGCATGCCCGCGAGCGGCGCTATGAAGACGATCACCAGAGGCCAGGGCGTCATCAGGAAGCCTGTCTGGACCTGCGTCATGCCGAGCGTGTTCTGCAGCAGGAAAGGCAGCGAGACAAAAGTCAGCATTTGCGCGGTGAATGAGCAAAACGATGTCGCGACCGACAGCGCGAAAGTCGGAATGCGCAGCAAGTCCACCGGCAGCAGCGGCGCCGTTTGCGTCAGTTGCCGACGCACGAAGAAGTAGCCGATAACGCCCGCCACCACAAATTCAGCAATCACGAATGGACGATGCTCGCCGTGGCCAAGCCCGTCGACGGCGGTGATCGCGAGGCCGAACACCACGGCGTTCATCAACGCGCTGATGTAGTCGTAAGGCCGGCGATGGCCCGGCATGTGCGGCAGCGCTTTCCAGCCCACGGCGAGCGCCGCGATGCCGATGGGCACATTGATCGCGAAGAGCCAGGGCCACGGCGCGATGGCGAGCACGCCGGACGCAACCGTTGGCCCGATCACGGACGAGACGGCCACGACCGATGCGTTGATGCTGACGCCGCGGCCAAGGTGTTCGGGCGGATAGATCATGCGCACGAGCGCGGTGTTGACGCTCATGATTCCCGCCGCGCCGAACCCCTGGATCACGCGTGTGATCGCAAGCGACGTCAGCGACCCCGACAGTGCGCATCCAAACGATGCCAGCGTGAACAGCGCCAGCCCCGCCATGTACACGCGCGGATAGCCAATCCGGTCGCCCAGCGAAGCAAGCGGCAATAACGAAACCGTGATGGCAAGCTGATAGGCGTTGACGACCCAGATGGAGTCGGCGGGACTGGCGTTCAGGTTGCGTGCGATAGTCGGAAGCGCGACGTTCGCGATAGCGCCATCAAGCACTGCGAGCGTGATGCCAAGCGCAACGACCAGGATGGCCCAATAGCGCTGGGGATACGGAAGGCCTTGTTCTGCGTCCATCGATAGGGAAGAGGAGGGGAGCCGCGAAGTGTAAGGCGTGCGCCTTTCAGTCAGTTTACTTCGAGCGGCAGCATCGCCGCGGCCGCTGGGTCCTTTCGCACCCGAGCGGCTGCCAGCGATGCGCCGGGAATCCGAACTTATTTCAGTTCGTAGAGCCCGGTGTACGTTGCGGAATCGATTTCGTTGAGATGGATCATGAAGCGCGCGACTGCGTTTGTCGTGGCGGAATCCACGGGCAAATGGGCCGCCTTCAGCGCATGGATCCGGAAGATGTATCTGTGCGCTTTGTCGCCGCGCGGAGGCGCCGTGCCGCCAAAGCCAACCGTTCCGTAGTCGTTGCGCAATTGCAGCGCGCCGGCCGGCAGCAGGCTGCCATCCGCTTTCCCCGCGTTCTGCGGGAGCGAGTGCGTCCCGGCCGGAATATTAGCGACCACCCAATGCCAGAAGCCGCTGCCCGTGGGTGCATCGGGGTCATAGACGGTCAGCGCAAGGCTCTCCGCTTCGGGCGGCACGCCTTCCCACTGCAGTGCGGGCGAGAGGTTTTCACCGTCGACGCCGAATGCCTGCTGATCGAATTCATGTGTCTTCGACAGATAGCCGTTTGCTGCGAATTCATCGGACCAGATACGAAAATCAGCCATGGGACATCGCCTCCTTTGACGGTTGAGTATTTGAACGCCGCGTGCAGCAAACATGCCTGACAAGCGCAAGTGGCAGACCCGGGCGCGGGACTTTTGGCTTGCGGCATATTTTTGAGACGTGTGCGCATAAAATACTAATACCTGAAACGCTTCACGCACGTTTTTGAAAGGATGGACATGCCGAATAGCTTGGGGCGCGCATTGCACAGCGTGACGCCGGCGCCGAATCCGGCCGCCGATGACGCCGATATGTTCGAACTCGCGCCCGTCTCGTTATGGCTCGAAGATTTCAGCGCAGTGCGCGAAGTGTTCGAAGGCTGGCGCGCGAACGGCGTTGCTGATCTGCGTACATTCCTGCGAGCCGATACCTCGCGCATTGCCGAGTGTTCGTCGCGCATCCGCGTGATCAAGGTCAATCAGCGCACGCTCACGCTGTTCGGTGCAAGGGATTTCGACCATCTGGTGGACAGTCTCGGCGCGGTTTTCCGCGACGACATGCTGCTCACTCACGCGGACGAACTGGAGCAGCTCTGGTCGGGAAAGACGCAGTTCCTGAGCAAGACCGTGAACTACGCGCTCGATGGAAAACGCCTCGACGTCCTGCTCAAGGCGGTCATTCTGCCGGGCCATGAAGCGACCTGGGACCGTGTGCTCGTGACAGTCGAGGACATCACGGAACTCGAAAATATACGGCGCAAGGCTGCGCTCAGCGAGCTCTACGCGCGCGGCCTGTTCGAGCATTCGCCGGTTTCGCTGTGGGTGGAAAATTTCAGCACGGTGAAGTCGCTGCTGGACGATATCCGCGATCGGGGTATTGTCGATTTCCGCACGTTCACGAACGTGCATCCGGAATTCGTCGAGCGCTGCATGCAGGAAATCCACGTGCTCGACGTGAACCAGCACACGCTCACCATGTTCGGCGCCACGGACAAAGCCATGTTGCTCAGCCGCCTCGGCGAAGTTTTTCGCGACGAGATGGTGGGACATTTCCAGGAACAGCTCATCGATCTTTGGGAGAACCGCCTCTTTCACCAGCGCGAAGTGATCAACTATTCGCTCGAAGGCCATCAACTGAACGTGCATCTGCAGTTTTCGGTCTTCCCCGGACATGAAGCCGAGTGGGATCTCGTGCTGGTCGCGTTGACCGACATTACCGCGCGCAAGAAAGCGGAGGCGTACCTGGAATTCCTCGGCAAACACGACGCGCTGACGAAGCTGAAGAACCGCTCGTTTTATATCGATGAAATGAACCGGCTCGAGCGCAAGGGTCCGTTCCCGGTGACGGCCGTGGCCGTGGACGTGAATGGCCTCAAGGCCGTCAACGACCAGCTAGGACACGCCGCCGGCGACGCGTTGCTGCGGCGCGCGGGCGAAGTGTTGGGCAAGGCCGTGGAGAAGCCAAGCCACGCCGCGCGCATTGGCGGCGACGAGTTCGTGCTGCTGTTGCCAGGCGTGGACGAACGCGGCGGCGCGGCGGTGATCGACAGCATCCGGCAACTGGTGGAGGTCAACAACCAGTTCTATTCAGGCATGCCGTTGAGTTTTGCCATGGGCGCGGCCACCGCGCAGGACGGCGAGCGCCTCGAAGCCATGATGCAGCGCGCCGACGCCGCCATGTACCTCGAAAAGCGCGCGCATTACGGCACGCCTGACGAAACGCCGAGCGCGTAGCGGGTTACTGGCCCGCCGTCGATTCATCGATACCGCGCGAGAGCGCCGGGCACGCCTCGCCGATCTTCCGCGCATACTCTTGCGGGTTGCTTGTCTTGAGCGCGGCGAACCGGTCGACGGTCGATTGCGCTTCCTTGTAGCCGAGGTTCCATTCGCCGTCGAAATCGGGCGCATCGGTGAAGTTCTTGCGCGCCACGGCCTTGAAGCGCGCTATTTTCGCTGCATCGATATGGCAGATATCCGCCGCGCCTCGTGCAATGTTCGCGCTCGTGCGCACGCCTTCGGCCGCGACGCTTTGTGGTGACGGCTGCTGCACGGCGGGATGTCCCGGCGGCAGCATCTGGGCAGGGGAAGGCTGCGCGGATTGATTTTGCGCATGGGCGCTCATTGACGGCGGCAAGGTCAGGGCGCAAGTCATAACGCATGCAATCAGCGCGGAATTCACGCGCGGCGCGGCGTGCTTGAGAGTCATGCAAATCCTTTTATCGGGGCGCAAATCGAAGCTTGAACGTGGGTGCGCAAGTATAGCCAAAGTGCCCAGGGCGCTATTTGCGAGCTTGGCCGGGCAGTCGGAAAACCTATGAAACAAGCGTTATACCGCTGGTTCGAATTCGTGTTCGACAGCGCGGTACGCGGCTTTTCCGATTACCCGGTTTTCATCGCGTGACCTATGCTTGTACATGGCTGTCGACCGAAGCGGAGGGCGCCATGAACGGACTTGAACATATTCTCGTTGGCCTGGCGTTGCTGGCCGCATTGGCGATTGGCTTGCTTGCGCACGACTGGCGCGACGAATTTCGCGAGCGGATGATGGGCCGCTCGGTCCACGATTCCCTGCATGACTGGTGGATGCGCCATCGCCACTGACACGTGTTCGGCGGATATCTGGCAAATTTCCCGGGCGGGGAGTGGTTATTTGCCGGTATCGGGCGTCAGCCGGGGTGCATCGAGCATCGTCCGATGACTCGCCTCGTATGCATCGATCTGCAAATACAGCCTATGCACCGTCTGAATCTGCGTGTGCGACAAGTGCGATCCCCGTGCTATTAACGCTAGCCGTTCCCGCCAGTACGCCGGCGGGAGAATAGGGCTCAGCGCGTCGTCAATGAGCGAACGCCGCAGCACCAGTTCGAGGTGCGTCAACTCCTGGTCCGCCAGAAGCGCAGAAAACGCGCCCTGCGGCTTCGTGTCTGTGACGAGGTCCATCAATGCTAAACGGCTCCGGCAAGTAAAACTTTAGGTACACGTGTGTCGGTACAAACCCTTGGGGCCGTAATCTGCCTGATTGCTATTGAATGGGTCGCGCGATTGCCCGGTCGAGGTCCGCGCGCGCCCGGTTCACCTTGCGTTGCCATGCCGCGATATTAAGCTGGTCCGTACCTTTCTTTTGCGCCCTCGCCAGTTCGGCTTCCCAGGCGCGCAGCGTGTTCCTGGCTTGCGCGATGGCGTCGTTGTGACGCCTGAGTGCGTCGGCCTTGCGTTGCGCGATGGCGTCCGGTGTGCATTCGGCGTTGGTCTTGTCGAGCGCGGCTTGCAGCGTGTCGAGTTGGGCAGAGTCTTCGCGGTTCAGCGCGATGGCCATCTGCCGTTCCAGGCTTTGCCGATGAGCGTCGCATGCATCGGTTTCCGGCGAGGCGCGAGCGACGGAGAAGCACATGCAGAGCGCGACGGCGACGAACAATTTCATGGCGAAATCCGTGACTGACTAGATTGACCTTGAGGGCCGGTATGTGTCCCGCCGTTATCCTGAGCGGGCGAGGTCGGCGTATTTTAGCCAGATGTGGAATGCGCGCGGAACGAGTTTTGCGCGTTTGTTCGTGGACTGCTTACTTTTTCGCGAGGAATACGTTCATGCGTTTCGACTATGAGGGCTTTCACATCGACTGCCGGTCACGGCACGATCAGGATGGCCTCTACTACGCGCAGGCGCACATCACCAAGGCGGCCGCCCGAGCCAGTGGCCATCCTGTACGACACGAGTCGGGCGATATCGATGCATTCGATAACGACAACGACGCCATTGCTTGCGCGCGGGCGTGGGCTATCGACTGGTGCAGCGAACATGCGGGCTGATGCCGTGCGCGGCGTGCTAGGATCGCGGCCTGCCAACGGGAGAAGCCATGCGTTATATGCACCGCGAACATGCCATTGACGTGTTCGTTGAAAAGCGTGGAGACCGCTGGGACTGGTCGGTACAGGCGGGCGCGCTGCCGCTCAAGACCAACGCGGGCGAAATGGCGCCGACCAGCAACGTTGCCGAAAATGAAGCGCTGATGTGGGCGAAGCGCGAGCTGGACCGGCGCTTTCCAGCCGAGCGGGAATAGGGTGGCGGTTGGGCCGGGGTTTGACGTCATGCCGTCGGTCCTTGGCGCGCGGCGTTTAAAGTTGAGCGCGGCCGCGCCGTTATTAGTGACATGGAACCCTTGAACCCCACATTCGATACCTCCCGCGACTTGATCCGGGCAGCCGGCGAGACGCTCGAACTGATTTGCCGCCTGCGCGGAATTCCGATAGAAGCGCTCTCCGACGACGAACTCGGCGAGTTTTTCCTGAACGCACTCGCGGGTGATGCCTGACGGCGGTACGCGTTCGCTTATACGCTGCGCTCCGCGGCGACGCGCGAAATTTCCTGCATTTTTCTAAAGTTACGTCCAGCGCGGCCGTTAGCCGAGTCATGGACATGAATAATCCCACCGCGACCGCGTTCCGCAATCTCGTGCTCGCCGCCGACGAGACCCTTCATCTGCTCTGCCGCCTGCGCGGCATCACTATCGATGATCTGTCGGAAGACGCGCTGGAAGCGTTTTTCTTCGAAGCGCTCGATGACGAGTTCTGGATGGGTTCGCGGTAGATTCCAGCAACAAAGCCGCATAAGCGGGTGCCGGACCCGGGATGGCTCTGTTGGAAAGAGCCGGGATTATCTGGTCCCCCTGGCAGGAATCGAACCTGCATCTAGCGCTTAGGAGGCACTTGTTCTATCCATTGAACTACAGGGAGATGGATATAAGCGTACGTTCCGGCTAACCTGCTTCTTCCTAAACGAAGCGCCGTAACGAGCCTTGAAGCCGAGCCTTGAATCGTAATTTACCGGCTACGTAACCGGTTTGCCCGGTTGCAGCGGCCAGAGTATATCAAAGACATTTCGCGCAAAACCCGTCATTTGCGTCTAAGAGCCGCTCCACGCCTACAACGCCGAATTTTCGCCGCAAACTTTCGTCAGCGCCATGTGCTCTGTCCCGCCGGCCATTCCCTTGATCACATTCAGCGCGAGGCGCAATGCATCGTCGGAGGCAGTATTGTCGTTCGGCCTGGCGAACGGCTGGATCGAACGGTTCGTGCATTCGTTGCCAAGCGTGGCGTGGTTGAGCGGCGCGGCGCTTAGCCGGATGTTATCGGCGGCGGTGTTGGCGTTCGCGTTCGACACCATGCAGGCTAAACCGCATGCGCTCAGAACGACTGCAGCCATCGGGGGCATTTTCTTTTTCATTGGTCGATCTCGTCATGTGAAAGCGAGTGGGCCAGGCCGGGCAGATTATCGTTCGAGTTGGTAATAGCGTCAATTTCGAACATACGTTCAATAACGTAGCTTATTACATTACTTATGGCGACCGATCGCCAAGAGGCCAGCGATAACCTTCTCGTTCCCATTGCCAATGACCGAATTCGAAACCGCCTCTGCTGTTTTCTTCTTTTTACTTGCGGCGTCTGGCTTTGGCGTATTCGTGCGCCCGTTATTGCCCAAAGAGCACACGGCGTTTGAAACCGTGCAGTTGCTGAAGCTCGTGATTGGCATGCTCGTCACGTTCGCGGCGCTCGTGCTGGGCTTGCTCACGGCATCGGCGAAAACCTTGTTCGATACCACCAACAACGACATCCGCACCTACGCCACCGCGCTGATTCAGCTCGACAACAGCCTGCGCCAGTACGGCCCCGACGCCGATTCGCCGCGCCAGATCCTGCGCGCGTACACGGCGGCCGCGATTGCTTCGACCTGGACGCAGGAACCGCCGCCCCCCGGCGATTACTTCCCGAAAACCATCGCACCCGATCCGCGCGCGCATCATCTGGACAGCCGCGAACTGGGCGGGCTTCTCGAACGTGCGCAGCGGGAAGTGCGGGAACTGCAGCCGCGCGACCCTTATCATCAGAGACTCGATAACGAAGCGCTGATCCAGTTCAACGATCTCATTGAGCAACGATGGAAAATCGTCGAGGAGGCGCGCGGCTCGATATCGACGCCGTTCGACCATATCCTGGTCTTCTGGCTGGTCGTCATTTTCCTGTGCTTCGGACTGATCGCGCCGCGCAACGCGCTGGCGCTCGTGCTCATCACGCTCGGCGCGCTGTCCATAGCGTCCGCCGTGCTCGTGATCCTCGACCTGGACACGCCGTTTACGGGGTCCATACTCGTGCCCAGCCAACCCCTGCGCGACGCGCTTGCGTATTTGAGCCGCTGATCCTGATCCACATGCCATCGACCCTTTACACCGATCCACGCCTCGTCGCGCTCTATGACACGCTCAATCCCGCCGCCGCCGATACCGCCTTTTACCTCGCGCTCGCCGCCGGCAAGCGCCACGTGATCGATCTGGGTTGCGGCACCGGTTTGCTTGCATGCGAGCTGGCGGCGCAAGGCGCTCGCGTGATCGGCGTTGATCCGGCGCGCGCAATGCTGCAGGTTGCGCGCAAGCGCCTGCATGCCGGGCAGGTGGACTGGATCGAAGGAGATGCAGGCGCGCTTGCCCTTTTGCCGCCGGCGGATCTGGCGCTGATGACGGGACACGTGGCGCAGGTTTTTATCGATGACAGCGCTTTTCTCGCGACACTGAAGGCCGCCCGGCACGCGTTGCGTACGGGCGGCGAACTCGCCTTTGAAAGCCGTAATCCGGCGGCGCGCGCGTGGGACGCGTGGACGCCTGCGCGCTCGCTGAGGAAAATCGCGGTGGAAGGAGCGGGCGAAGTAGAAGTCTGGCTCGACAATGTCAGCGAACACGCGCACTCAGTCGTACGCTTCAGCACGCATTACAGGTTTTCGGCGTCGGGAGAAGAGCTGATATCGCAAAGCGAACTTCGATTTCGCAGCCAGGACGAACTTGTCGCGCTGTTGCACGAGGCGGGTTTCGGCAAGCTTCAATGGTTTGGCGATTGGGATGAGGCAGCGGTATCGGCCCAAAGCCGCGAATTGATTGTGATCGCGCGCTGACGTGGCGCGGACAAAGCGCTCAGAATTCGACCGCCACGAAATCTTCCTTGCCAACGTCGCATAGCGGACACCGCCAGCTTTCCGGGATATCGGCGAAACGGGTGCCGGCTGCAATGCCGTCTTCCGGCAAGCCATCTTCTTCGTTGTATATCCAACCACAAATCAGGCAAACCCAACTTTTATATTCTAAGACTTCGCTCACGACAGACTCTTTTTTCTCGTTCAACAAAAATAGTGAATTTTCCTGCCGGCCGATTTGGCGGCAAGAATACAGTTCTACAACGGTGCAACATTGCCATCGGTACGTCTGGCGCACCGCATGGTACCGGAATGTGGGAACCGTCTCATCGCAGGTAAAACATGGCGAATAATGGATGCTAAAGACGCTGGAAAGGGGGAGCTTCATGCGACGTGCGTTCTATCACAGGCTCGGTGTATCCTCTGCCGGCGGTTTTTGTGTGTTTTCGCGAGGTCTTGCGCCGTCTGGGCGACATGCATCACGTAACGCACGAAGCCGTTTTGGCTGCTGAATTCGCAGATCGGCAGCCGCACTCTTCTTGGGAGCAAAAAAATGATGTTTAAGAAACTGTTGTCGGGATTGGTGTTGTCGAGCATGTTTCTCGTGGCCGCCGCGGCGCACGCAGAAGCACGTGTCTTTTTTGTGCAGCCGAAAGACGGCGCGACGGTTACAAGTCCGGTGCACGTGGTGTTCGGACTGGAAGGCATGGGACTCGCACCAGCGGGAGATACCGATCCGACCAAGGGCCACCATCACCTGCTGATCGATGCCGGCCCGATGCAAAAGGGCCTCGTCATCCCCGCGAATGAAAAATCACTTCATTTCGGCAAGGCGCAAACGGAAGCGGACATCAAGCTGCCTCCTGGCGATCACACACTGACGCTGCAATTCGGCGACGGCGCGCACCAGTCGTTCGGCCCCGAAATGAGCCAGACGATCAAGATTCACGTGAAATAAGCAGCCGCAAGGCTGTTGGGCGGTCTTCGCGAGGACGTCGTGCCGACGTTTCCAGGAAGTCCGCCCGAATCTCAAAATCCCGGGAATCGATTCGTTTAGTTGTAACCAGACAGGCGTCTTTACTAGACCTGATGGCATAGGGGTCCGGGCGCACCGGCCAAGACCGGTACAATGGCCGCTTCCAGTATTTGCACTTTTCCGGCTGCCTCCCATGTCGCTTTATTCCATTTCCGACGCGCAACTCGCGTTCGGCCACGTCGCGTTGCTTGATCACGCTGACTTTTCACTCGAAGCGGGCGAACGCGTCGGGCTTATCGGCCGTAACGGCGCGGGCAAGTCGTCGCTGCTGAAAATCATCGCGGGACTGGCGAAGCCGGACGACGGCCTGATCACGCGCCAGAACGAGCTTACGACCGTCTACGTGCCGCAGGAGCCGGAGTTCGACCTCGAGGCGTCGGTTTTCGACGTTGTCGCGTCAGGGCTGTCGCACGCGCGCCAATTGCTCGACGATTACGACGCCGTCGCGCATCAGCTCGCGGACGCGCCGCACGAGGGTCCGGAGCACGACGCGCTGATGGCGCGCATGAACGCGCTGCAGTCGTCGCTGGACACAACCGATGCGTGGAACTGGCAAACGCGGGTCGCCACCACGTTGCAACAGATCGGTCTTGATGGCGACGTCCGCTCGGGTGCGCTCTCTGGCGGCATGAAAAAGCGCGTGGCGCTGGCGCGTGCGCTGGTCGTGCAACCGGACGTGCTGCTGCTCGACGAACCGACCAACCACCTTGACTTCGAAGGCATCCGGTGGCTCGAAGACCTGCTGGTCACGCTGCGCACGGGCCTCCTGTTCATCACCCACGACCGCGCGTTTCTCGACAAGGTCGCAACCCGTATTGTGGATCTGGATCGTGGGCGCCTGCTTTCCTATCCGGGCAACTACAGCGCTTACCAGACCCGCAAGGCGCAGCAGCTTGAAATAGAGCAGGTCGAAGCGGCCAAGTTCGACAAGCTTCTCGCGCAGGAAGAAGTGTGGATTCGCAAGGGTGTCGAAGCGCGGCGCACGCGCAGTGTCGGACGGATCGCGCGGCTGGTCGAAATGCGCAACGAACGGGCCGAACGCCGCAACGTGCAAGGCAATGTGAAGCTCGACGTGGGCCAGGGCGAGCGTTCGGGCAAGATCGTCTCGGAACTGACGGACGTCACGAAGAAGTACGGCGACCGGATCATCGTGGATAACTTCACCGCCACTGTCATGCGCGGCGACAAGATTGGTTTCATCGGGCCGAACGGTGCGGGCAAGACCACGCTGCTCAAGATGATTCTCGGTGAACTCGCGCCGGACAGCGGCACGGTGCGCACCGGCACGAATACGCAGGTCGCGTATTTCGACCAGATGCGCGCACAACTCGATCTCGACAAAACCCTCGCCGACACCATCAGTCCCGGCAGCGAATGGGTTGAAGTGAACGGCGTGAAGAAGCACGTGATGAGCTATCTCGGTGACTTCCTGTTCGCGCCGGAGCGCGCGCGTTCGCCTGTTCGCTCGCTTTCCGGCGGCGAACGCAACCGGCTGCTGCTCGCGCGCCTGTTTGCACGCCCGGCGAACGTGCTGGTGCTGGACGAGCCGACCAACGACCTCGATATCCAGACGCTCGAACTGCTGGAAGAACTGCTCACCGACTACGATGGCACGGTTTTACTGGTCAGCCATGACCGTCAGTTTCTGGATAACGTGGTGACGTCGGTGTTTGCGTCGGAGGGAGAAGGCAAGTGGCGGGAATATGTCGGCGGCTTCACCGACTGGCAAATCCAGCGCGAGCGCTCCGAGAAAATAGTGGCGGACGCCGCCCGCGACACAGCCAGGCAGGCGAAGAAGGACGACGGCCCGAAAGACAGTGGCGCGGGGCGCAATTCACAGCGTTCGAACAAGCTCCCCTACAAGGAAGTACGCGAACTTGAAGCGTTGCCCGCTCAGATCGCCGCGCTCGAGTCCGAGCAGAAGTCCATTGCGGCGAAGCTGGAAGACGGTTCTGTCTTTGCCAAAGATCCAAAAGAGGGCGCGCGGTTGAGCGAGCGCCACGCGGCGATCGACGAAGAATTGCTGGTCGCGCTCGAACGCTGGGAAGAACTGGAAGCCAAGCGGAAATAAAACCGGTTGTTGAGACCGGATTTATTCGCCTTATCGAAAAGTTTGTCGAAATCAGTAAAATACGTCGCGTTTTCGGCGGCGTTGGTTTGAGGCTGCAGTTGGCCGCGAATCAGCGCTCGCCGCCGCGGAAGCAAGATACTGACGCGCAATTCCGTACTGTTCACGCATTCGCCGGCTGACCGGCCCGGCCACGGCTCAACATGCCGCGGGCGGGACGGAGCGCCGGACCTACGTCCAGACATGTCAACGAAAAAACCCAGCGCCGCCGAAGGCGGCAAGAACAGCGGATACAGCGAAGCATCGATCAAGGTGCTGAAGGGGCTCGAGCCGGTCAAGCAACGGCCCGGCATGTACACCCGCACCGAAAATCCGCTGCACATCATTCAGGAAGTCATCGACAACGCCTCGGACGAGGCGCTCGGCGGCTATGGCAAGCAGATCACGGTGACGCTGCATGCGGACCATTCGGTGTCCGTCGAAGACGATGGACGTGGCATCCCATTCGGCATGCATCCCGAGGAAGGCGTGCCGGTCGTCGAAATCGTGTTCACGCGCCTGCATGCGGGCGGCAAGTTCGACAAGGCCGCCGGCGGCGCGTACACCTTCTCGGGCGGGCTGCATGGCGTGGGGGTGTCGGTGACGAACGCGCTGTCCACACGGCTGGACGTGACAGTCTGGCGTGACGGCAAGGTAGCCGACCTCGGTTTCGCGAATGGCGACGTAGTCAAACCGCTCGAAACCCGGACCATGAATCGCGGCGAGAAGAAGTCGGGCACGCGCGTCACCGCCTGGGCCAATCCGAAATACTTCGATTCTCCAAACTTGCCCGTAGGCGAGTTGCAGCGCCTGTTGCGCTCGAAGGCCGTGCTGCTGCCGGGCGTGGAAGTGGTGCTCATCAACGAGAAAACCGGCGAGCGCCAGAGCTGGAAATACGAAGACGGACTAAGGGGCTATCTGCTCGAAGGCATGGGCGGCAGCGACCTTCTGATCCCGTTGTTCGAAGGCGAGCGTTTTGCGGGCAATGCCAAATCGAGCGAAGAAACCTTTGCCGAAGGCGAGGGCGCAAGCTGGGTTGTCGCGTGGAGCGAGGAAGGTCCGTTGCTGCGCGAGTCGTACGTCAACCTGATTCCCACGCCGGCGGGCGGCACGCACGAATCCGGCTTGCGCGACGGTCTGTTCCAGGCGGTCAAGAGCTTTGTCGAGTTGCACAACCTGCAGCCGAAAGGCGTCAAGCTGCTCGCGGAAGACGTGTTCGCGCGGGTGTCGTTCGTGTTGTCGGCGAAGGTGCTCGACCCGCAGTTTCAAGGCCAGATCAAGGAACGTCTCAATAGCCGCGACGCTGTGAAACTCGTGTCCTCGTTTTCGCGGCCCGCGCTCGAATTGTGGCTGAACCAGCATGTCGAGTACGGCAAGAAGCTCGCGGAACTCGTCATTCGTCAGGCTCAGGCGCGCACGCGTGCGGGACAAAAGGTCGAGAAGCGCAAGAGTTCCGGCGTGGCGGTGTTGCCCGGCAAGCTTACCGACTGCGAATCCACGGACGTCTCGCGCAACGAACTCTTCCTCGTGGAAGGCGATTCTGCGGGCGGCTCCGCCAAGATGGGCCGCGATAAAGAATTTCAGGCCATTCTTCCCTTGCGCGGCAAGGTGCTGAACACGTGGGAAACCGAGCGCGACAGGCTCTTCGCCAACAACGAGGTGCATGACATCGCGGTGGCGATCGGTGTCGACCCGCATAGTCCGGATAGTCTCGACAGCAAGGCCGATCTTTCGAACCTGCGCTACGGCAAGATCTGCATTCTGTCGGACGCGGACGTGGACGGCTCGCACATCCAGGTTCTCCTGCTCACACTGTTCTTCAAGCATTTCCCGCAATTGATCGAGCAGGGCAATGTGTGCATCGCGCGGCCGCCGCTGTTTCGTGTCGACGCCCCGGCTCGCGGCAAGAAACCGGCGCAGAAACTCTATGCCCTCGACGAAGGCGAACTCGAAGCCATCCTGGACAAGCTGCGAAAGGACGGCGTGCGCGAAACCCAATGGTCGATCAGCCGGTTCAAGGGCCTGGGCGAAATGAGCGCGGAGCAGCTTTGGGACACGACCATGAATCCCGACACGCGCCGCCTGCTGCCGGTCCAGCTTGGCGAGCTTGGTTTCGACGATACGGTCACGCGCATGACCATGCTGATGGGCAAGGGCGAAGCGGCGTCGCGGCGTAGCTGGCTGGAGGAGAAGGGCAACGAAGTCGAAGCCGATATCTGACGGCTTCTGCCTGCACCTGAAACGCGTCAACGCATAAAACTGGAAATTCGATGGACGATCTCTTCGCGGAACAAGAAGCCGCGCCCGATGGCGAAAAACTGACGCTTGGCGACTACGCCGAGCGCGCGTATCTGGATTACGCGGTGAGCGTGGTCAAAGGCCGTGCGCTACCCGACGTCAGCGACGGCCAGAAGCCCGTGCAACGCCGCATCCTGTTCGCCATGAACGAGATGGGCCTGGCAAACACGGCCAAGCCGGTAAAGTCGGCGCGCGTGGTGGGCGACGTGCTGGGTAAGTATCATCCGCACGGCGACCAGTCGGCCTACGACGCACTGGTGCGTCTCGCGCAGGCTTTCTCCATGCGTTATCCGCTGATCGACGGTCAGGGCAACTTCGGTTCCCGCGATGGCGACGGCGCGGCCGCCATGCGGTACACGGAGGCGCGCCTTACGCCTATCGCCAAGTTGCTGCTCGATGAAATCGATATGGGCACGGTCGATTTCATGCCGAACTACGACGGCTCGTTCCAGGAGCCGAAGCTCTTGCCGGCGCGTCTGCCGTTTGCGCTGCTGAACGGTGCATCGGGCATTGCGGTGGGTCTTGCCACCGAAATCCCTTCGCATAACTTGCGTGAAGTCGCCGCCGCATCGGTCGCGATGATCCGCAATCCAAAGATCGAGCACGCCGAGCTCATGAACATGATCCCGGGGCCCGATTTTCCCGGCGGCGGCCAGATCATCTCCAGTCCTGCGGAAATCGCCGCGGCTTATGAAACAGGCCGCGGCAGTCTGAAGGTGCGGGCGCGCTGGAAGATCGAGGACATGGCGCGCGGTCAGTGGCAACTCGTGATCACCGAGTTGCCGCCGAGCACGTCAGGGCAGAAGGTGCTCGAGGAAATCGAGGAACTGACGAACCCGAAGATCAAGCTCGGCAAGAAGGCGTTGAGCCCCGATCAGTTGCAGACGAAGCAGACCATGCTCGCGCTGCTCGACACGGTTCGCGACGAATCCGGCCGCGACGCGCCCGTGCGGCTTGTGTTCGAACCGAAGTCGAGCCGTATCGACCAGACCGAGTTCGTGCATTCGCTGCTCGCGCATACGAGCCTGGAATCGAATTCATCGATCAACCTGGTCATGATCAGCGCGGACGGACGGCCGCGTCAGAAGGGTCTTCGCGAAATCCTGCACGAGTGGATCGGCTTTCGCTTCACCACGGTCACGCGCCGCACGCAGCATCGCCTGGGCAAGGTGAACGACCGCATCCATATTCTCGAAGGGCGGATGATCGTCTTCCTGAATATTGATGAAGTGATCCGCGTGATTCGTGAAGCCGACGATCCCAAGGAAGCGCTGATGCAGCGTTTCAAGCTCAGCGAGCGCCAGGCCGACGACATTCTTGAAATCCGTTTGCGGCAACTCGCGCGGCTGGAAGCCATCAAGATCGAGCAGGAACTGAAGGACCTGCGCAGCGAGAAAGAGAAGCTCGAAGAGTTGCTGAACAGCGACGCCGCCATGAAGCGCCTCCTGATCAAGGAAATCGAAGCCGATGCCAAGACGTATGGCGACGAGCGCCGCACGCTGATCCAGGCGGAAAAACGCGCGACGTTCGAGGCGCGTGTAGTCGACGATCCGGTGACGGTGGTTGTATCGCAGAAGGGCTGGGTGCGTGCGCTGAAGGGACACGGCCTCGACCCCGCGAGTTTCCAGTTCAAGGCGGGCGATGGCATCTACGCCGCGTTCCAGGCGCGCACGCCCGACCTCTTGATTGCGTGGGGCAGCAATGGCCGTGTCTATTCCGTGCCTGTCGCCACGTTGCCGGGCGGTCGCGGCGATGGCGTGCCGGTCACGTCGCTGATCGAACTCGAGTCGGGAACCCATCTGCTGCATTACTACGCGGCGGCGGTGGATCAACCGTTGTTGCTGGCATCGAGTAACGGTTTTGGCTTCCTGGCCAAACTCGGCGATATGGTCAGCCGCGTGAAGGCGGGCAAGTCGTTCATGACGATCGACGAGGGCGCGCTTCCGTTGATTCCCATGCCGGTGCTGCCGGGCGCCACGCACGTTGCGTGCTTGACGAGCAACGGGCGGCTGCTGGTGTTCGGCACAGATGAAATGAAGACGCTCTCTGGCGGCGGCCGTGGCGTGATCCTCGTGGCGCTCGAGCCGAAGGAAACGTTGCGGCAGGCGCTGACCATCGACAAGCGCGGTCTCGTGCTGACGGGCGCCGGGCGCGGCGGCAAGGTGCGCGACGAGAAGCTCACGGGCGCCGCGCTGGACGCCTATGTTGGCAAGCGGGCGCGCAAGGGCCGTGCGCCGGATGTGACCATTAAGGTGACCGAACTAAGACCTGTGTTCGAAAGCTGAAAACACGTGTTTATCCAACATGCCCCGGGCAGCAGTGTCCGGGGCATTTCTTTATCTTGAAAAATACTTGAACTGGTTTCGTTTGAGTGAGTCGAACGCCCGAATGTGCATTCAGTGCACTTATTTATCTGCAACCGGAAACGAGAAGGAACATCGATGAGCAAGGCGATTGAAGTGGCGCTGTTCCTTCATCTGTTGGGAATCGCAGTCTGGATTGGCGGAATGATATTCGCGCATTTTTGCCTGCGTCCGGCAATCGCGGATTTATCGCCGCAATTACGCTTGCCTCTTTGGGAATCCGTATTCGCCAGGTTCTTCAATTGGGTGGCGGCTTCCGTGCTCGTGATCCTGCTGACTGGCGGCTTCCTGCTGTCTCAGTTTGGCGGCGGACATGCGCCGTGGCCGTTGCATGCAATGGCCGGTATCGGCATTGTGATGATGCTAATTTTCGGGCATATTCGTTTCGGCGTATTTCCGAAGATCCGCCGCGCAGTCCAGTCGCAGAACTGGCCCGATGGCGCGCGCTCGGTCGGCACGATCCGGCGTCTGGTGCTGATCAATATTGTGCTCGGCGTAGTGACTATCGGCACGGCGGTTTTATCGCGCGGAATATAGGCTGCTACTCCTCCAAGAACGATAGATCGCAGTATTTCACTCTCTGTTCGCAGGTCTCATTGCCCGTTTCCAACACGTTCTCGACGGTCTAAAGTGCTGAGTCGAATCGTCTTGGAAACGGGCAATGAGCGCTTCGAAAAGATCAAAGAGACAAGCCGCTGGCTGGGTATCGAGGGAAAGAAAAGAGCATTGCTGGATCGGTCTTCTGGCAACCATGATTGCTCTCGCCAACTGCATGCCGGATTTGGCGAATGCCACCGACCTGCCGAGTTCCCAGACCGGTTACGTGCTGAGCCCGGCTGATAATCCGTTCACCGTCGCGCCGAACACGCTTATCGATGCAACCGCGCACGTTGCGATTTACGGCGAACCGAATGACGCAATCACGTGGACGCTCACTAATAACGGCGTTGTGATCAGCCCTTATTTTGCCGTTGAATTCGACAGTCCCGCGGCAATCCTGAATAACGGATCGATGCGCAGTAATACGACCACCGGAGTCGCCTTGTACAACGGCGGCGATGTTGTGAATTCTGCGGGCGCTTTTATCGTGGGTCATCGGGATGCCATCTACGCCAACGGTTCAGCCAGCATCGTCACGAACGCGGGCACGATCGGCGGCTCCGCCGAGGACGTGACGACCGTTCAGTCGGGCGTTCATTTGCCGGCCGGAGGCACAGTCGTGAATCTCGCCACGGGAACGATAGTGGGATACGGTCCCGGCATTCTGTCCAATGCGGCAACGCGGGTTCTGAACGACGGCGTGATCATTTCGCTGAGTGGCACGGCAATCGATTTGAGTGCTGGCTCAGGCGGAAGCTTCGTTTCGAATAGCGGCGGCATCACAGGCTCGGGCGGCACGGCGATTCTCTTCGGACCTGGCGACGATACGCTGCTGCTGACGGGCACGTCGAGCATCGTGGGCGTCATCGATGCGGGCACGGGTTCCAATACGCTGATTCTCGGCGGGACGAAAGACGGCAGCTTCGATATATCGAGGCTGGGTTCATCGGCGCAATATCGCGGCTTCGACACGCTGCGCAAAGACGATTCGGGCGCGTGGACGCTCGCCGGCGCGAACAGCGGCACGCAAAACTGGCTCATTGGCGGCGGTGGTATTTCGGTGGCCGGTCAGTTGAGCGGAAGCGTCCTTGCACAGCCCGGAGTGACGGGAGTCGATATCGAAGTCCTGCCCGGCGGGTCGGTTCATGCGAGTTCGGGTAACGCTGTATTGGTAAATGACGCGAGCCGGGTGGTCAATCGCGGCTCGATTGCCAGCAGTGCCGACGGCGTGGCCGCGGTGCTTGCGACTGGCAGCGCGACGAGCGTGGAGAACGCGGGTTTTATCGCGTCGCAAGGGGCGAACGGGATTGGTGTTGCAATCGATGCACCCACGGGCAGCGCGAGCCTCACGAACGAGCTGGGCGCATCGATCACGAGCGCTGCAGGTAACGCGGTTCAGGCCGGCTCGAACGTTTCGATAATCAATGCAGGGATGATCGCGGGGAGTAGCGTCAACGGAACCGGTGTTGCGATCAGTGCCGCCGCGGGTTCGGCAAGTCTCACGAACAAACTGGGCGGATCGATCAGCGGTGCGAATGGCATTTCGGTGTCGACGGGGTCAAACGTGTCGATCAGCAATGCGGGCGCCATCGCGGCGAGCGGCGCTACGGGAACCGGTGTCGCAATCGACGCACCGGCGGGTTTCGTCGGCCTGATCAACCAGCGGGGTGCATCGATCAAAGGCGGCAACGGCGTTTCGGCGAGATCGGGCTCCAATGTTTCCATAGAGAACGCGGGTGTCATCGCGGCGCAAGGCATGAACGGAACAGCGGTATCGATCGACGCGCCCAACGGTGTTGCAAGCCTCACGAACGAGCAGGGGGCATCGATCAATAGCGCGGCGGGCGTTGCCGTTCTCGGCGGCTCGAATGTCTCCATAGTCAACGTGGGAACGATCAGCGGACAGGCCGCCGCGCTGCGTTTCACGGGTTCGAACAATCGCCTGACGCTCGCTAGCGGCAGCGATGTATCCGGTGATATAGACGGCGGAATGGGTTCATCGAATGCATTGATGCTGCAAGGCGCGGGCACGTTGTCCAGCCGGACCTCGGGCTTTTCCACGCTGGCTGTGCAGGACGCCGACTGGACCGTGTCGGGACCGGTTTCGATTGCGTCCGACAGCACGATTCGAAACAGCACGCTGACATTGACGGGCAGCCTGTCGAGTCCGGCAATCACCGTCGCGTCCGACGCCACGCTCAACGGCACCGGCACGCTAAAAGGCGCGCTCGCGATGCAAGGCGTTATCGCGCCCGGCGTGCCGAGCACCTTGGCAACAACCGGTCCTCAGCCTTTGGCGACCGGCACGTTGTCCGTCGCCGGTTCATACATGCAGGCATCCGGAAGCCGTTACGAAGCCGATATCACGCCGCAAGGAAACGACCTGATCGCCGTGGATGGAACGGCAACGCTGCAGGGTGGCCTCGTTCTAGTGCGTCTGCGCGCTGCATCTTTCTCGCCAACCGACACGTACACGATCCTGAGCACGACCGCCGGTCTCACCGGCGTTTTCTCCGGCATGACGACCGTCAATCCTTTTGTCTCGGCGTCGCTCACCTACGATGCCAACAACGCGTATCTCCACGTCCAGCGCGGTTTCCAGTTCGCGGGCGGCACGCCGAACCAGATCGCGGTCGAGGCGGCGCTCGATCATGGCGTCGCGCAGATCGGGGCCGGCGTCTCTCCGACCCGCGATTTTCTGGGCGTTGCAGGCGATCTGTTGAGCCTTGAGGGTTCATCGGCGTATGCGGCGCTCGACCAGTTGAGTGCGGAAGCCTACGCTGCAATCCCGAACGCACACTTCGAAGCGGCGCGCCTCGGCATGAATGCAATCGATAACAGGCTCGGCGCCGCGCGCGTCGCGGGAGAATGCGCCGCCGACGAAGCCGGGGCATCGCCGGTCAACGCTGAACGCGTGTGCTCGTGGATCAGCGTTCTGGGCAGCACAGGCAGGCTCGGAGGCTACGATACGTGGCTCGGCCAGCAAACAAGCGTGGGCGGCGTGATTTCGGGCATCGATTACCGGATCGCGCAGAAGGTGACGATCGGCGCGGCGCTTGCGGCCATGCATGGCAATACCTCGACCAGCACGTTGCCGGTTCACGGCCAGTTCGATACTTACCAGGCCGCGTTTTATGGCAGTTACGCACCGGGACTGTACTGGCTGCAGGCGCTGGCCGGCTATGCGCGAAACAGCGACGACATGAAGCGCTCGGTCTTCTTCACCGATACACCCCGCACGGCGCTGGGCAGTGTCGATGGAAACCAGTATTTCGCCACGCTCAGCAACGGGGTCGATGTATCGATGGGAAAGATCGGCGTGGTGTCGCCGTTCGTATCGCTTGAAATGCAGCGCGTTCAAACCCCGGCGTTCAACGAAAGCGGCGCCGACTCGGTGAATCTGGCCGTATCCGCCAACACTGCAAACTCAATGCGCTCATTGTTGGGCGCGCGCTGGCGCAACGGCTTCGGCTTGCTCGGCCATGCATGGAGCGTGAACGGCGAACTGGCGTGGATCCATCAATACGGTGCACGGACGCAGGCGGTCAGCGCGAGTTTCGAAGGCGCAACAGACAGCGGATTTACCGTGCACGGCAGCGGACCGGCGCGCGACGCAATGCAGGCGGGCGTTGGCGTACATGTTGCGCTGGGCCAGAGAATGCATGCGGGCTTGCGCTACGACGGCGAATTTGGCGGCGGCGGACATACGCACGCTGCGAGTGTCGGATTCGATTACCGCTGGTGACGCGCCCAATACAACACCAAACCTAATCCATCGTATTCGACGGCGCATCCCCAAATGGCAGCGCGATGGCATCGGCGACAAGGCTCAGGCCGCACACGCCAAACCGGTCGAGCAACGCCTGAACGCCGTCGGCCGGCACGGCGCGGGAAAAGAGAAACCCTTGCGCTTCTATGGGCCCGAGCCGCGACAGCCACGCAATCTGCTCCTCGGTCTCGGTGCCTTCCACAACAACGGTCAGTCCCAGCGACCGCGCCAGATTGACGATTGCCGAGACCATCACGCAGACGCTGCGGTCCTGCGGGATGGCCTGGATGAACGACCGGTCGACCTTGAGTGTATCGACGGCAAAACGGTTTAGATACGACAGCGACGAATAGCCTGTACCGAAATCATCGAGCGCGATCCTCACGCCGAGCCGTTTCAGTGCGGCAATCTTCTCGGCCACAATATCCGGGAACTCCATCATCACGGTTTCGGTAATCTCGAGTTCGAGTTTGCCCGGCGCGATACCGCTTTCGCGAATGGCCGCCGCTACTGTCTCGAGCAGATCGCCGCGCCAGAATTGCACCGCCGAGATGTTCACGGCAAGCGACAGACCGTCGTAGCCTTGCCGCTGCCAGAGGGCCAATTGCCGGCAGGCGGTATGAATCACGAAATCCCCGATCGGCACGATCAAACCGGTGGATTCCGCGACTGGAATGAACTCGTTCGCGGGGATCAGGCCGTGCTGCGGATGGTTCCATCGGGCGAGCGCTTCAAAGCCGGTGATGCACCGGCGCGACAGGTCGATCTTCGGCTGGTACGCAAGGAACAACTGGTCTTGCGCCAGCGCGACCCGCAACTGCTGCTCCCATTTCATCAGATGGTCCGCGCGATGCGACAACTGCGGCGAATAGAACTGGTAGCAGTTCTTGCCCGCGTCCTTCGCGCTATACATGGCGAGATCGGCCTTCTTCAGCAAGTCGATTTCGCTTTCGCTCGACACCGAATACAGCGCAATGCCAACGCTTGCATGCAACACAAAGGCGCTGCCGCGCACATCGAATGGCGTGCTGAACATGTGCGATACCGCTTCGGCCATTTCGACAGCCTGCCGCTCGACATCGACGCCCTTGACTACGACCACGAATTCGTCGCCGCCTATGCGCGAGAGCGTGCCATGGTCGCCCACCGTTTCCGCAAGCCGCGACGCGGTCATTTGCAGGACGATGTCGCCCGCATTGTGACCGAGCGTGTCGTTGACGGTCTTGAAGTTGTCGAGGTCGATAAAGAGCAGCGCGAGATGGCCCACATTCTCGGGTCTCACCACGTCGTGTCTGAGCGTCTGCAAGGTGGAGTAGCGGTTGCGCAACCCTGTCAGCAGATCATATTCCACCAGATGCGTCATCTCCCGCTCGCGCCCGAGGAGCTTGCCAATCAGTCCGGTCGCCACGGCGAAGAAACCGAGCATGGCAAGCGAGATGAACGTCGCCATCAGCAGATAGACGCGGCGCGTGTGGTTGTAGTCGACGAATTCCTCGGCCTGCGACAGGCCGACGAGCACGCCGAGCGGATAACCGTCGATATGCCGGTATGAAACGATGCGCGTGACATTGTCGATAGGATCGACATAAATACCCGACGCGTGATCGGAAGTCGGATAGATGCCGCTTGCCGTGAAGACGCTGTCCGCGTTGTCTCCTGAACTGCCTCCGCCCATTTTCATCATGCGGCCGTTGGCTTTCGACGTGGTCGAACCCGCGCCGGTGCTGCGCGCCAGCACAGAGCCGTTATCCGAGACCACGGCGACGACGCCTTCGCGTCCGATGGAGGCCACGTTGTAGAAATCGCTCGTGAAATAGCTGGGATTCTCTGAAACCACCACGACGCCCGCGAACGAGCCATCGGGATGGTTCAGGCGCCGTGTGATCTGCAGTGTCCATTGACGCGAGACGCGGCCAAGCACCGGCTTGCTGATATAGAGCAGATCGTCGTTCGATAACGCGTGGACCTGGAAATGCTCGCGATCCGAGAGATCGACTGGCTTTGGATTGGGCTCGGCGGTGTTGGCGATCAGGACGCCGTGTTCATCGATCAGGGACACCTGCACCAGCGTGTCGCTCTGCACCACGCCTTTTTCCACCGTGCTCGCGAGGTTGAACTGGCCCGGCGTCTTCTCGAATTCATATTTGACGAAACGCGTGATCTGGTCGACCTGGTGAATGGCCTTGATCGTGTGCTGTTCGAGCGCCGAAGAAAGAATGGCGGCGGACGCCATGGACGCATGGGTCGCCGCCTCGCGTTCCACGGAAAGGCGCGCGAAGATGACCGTCCAGAGCAGCACGAGCACGAGCGTCCCCAGCGCGGGAATGGCGAACAATGCACGACGCCTGCGCGGAAAATCCGCGTGTTTCATGTCGCGTGGCGCTTTCGGCCGTGATCGATTCATGGGTTCGGTCAGTTCATGGACCCGGTGACGCGCTGACGGGTGGGGCGTTCGAAAACGGGCCAATGATCGAGGCAAGAGTTCCACGCCTGTGTTCAATGCCAATCCGGCTGTGTTTTTGATGACGCGATCGAATCAGCGACTTGATCGCATCTGGACGTGCTTTTCGAAATCGTTCGCTGACTTGCGCGCAATTGCGTCAAATACGTCTTGCATTTCTTACAGTCATTTATTGAATACGCGTACTTAAATTTCACGGCCATTTCAGATTCTCTTACGGCCGGTACGTCAGATATTACCAATGACAGCCGGCTTAGATATTACTGAAGGCGATCCATTTAAGGAAGCGTGAAGGCGGGGAGGCGTATCGAGGTATACGCGGATAGGCCGAAATGCCCGTCCAGGGCGGTTCGGCGAACCGAAATGATGGATCGCTGACGCAATTTATCGATATAAAAAGCGTCCCGATGCGACGTCCCGACACCGGGCGGCATCGGGATAAATCTTTCGCAAACGATAAACGGCTGCTCAGGCGACTTCGGCGATCAATTCAATCTCGACGCACGCGCCAAGCGGAATTTGCGCCACGCCGAAAGCGGAACGCGCGTGCTTGCCGCGCTCGCCGAAGACATCGGCGATCAGCTCAGATGCGCCGTTCGTCACCAGATGCTGTTCCGTGAATTCGAGCGTGGAGTTGACGAGGCTCATTACCTTCACGATCCGCGTGACCTTGTTCAGGTCGCCCACGTGCGCGTGGAGCGTGGCAATCAGGTCGACGGCAATCGAGCGCGCGGCGGCGCGGCCTTCCTCGGTTGTGAGCGAGTCGCCAAGCTTGCCTGCCCACACCTTGCCGTCCTTCTTTGCAATGTGACCGGACAGATAAACTGTGTTACCGCTTTGCGCGCTCATTACGTAGGCGGCGGCCGGAGCGCCGGCGCTTGGCAGTTCAATGCCGAGTTCCTTCAGCTTGTCGTACACGTTCAGTTGAGCCATGCGGGATTCCCTTGAAAATGAGTGAGATGAAATCAAATCTGCGCGCGGATCAGCGCGCCGAGCTTGGCCACGCCTTCGTCGATCCTGGCCGGCGGCACCGTCACGAACGACAGACGCAGCGTGTTGTGCTCGGCTTCGTTCGCGAAGAACGGACCGCCGGGAACGAACGCGACGTGCTGCGCAATGGATTGCTCGAGCAGTTTCATTGTATCGATGTGTTGCGGCAGCTTCACCCACACGAACATTCCGCCTTCCGGCCGGTTCCACTCCACGCCCGCCGGCATGTGCTCCTGAAGCGCCGCCAGCATGGCCGCGCATTGATCGCGATATAGCGCGCGGATCTTGGGGATATGCGTTTCGAGAAACCCGTCCTTCACGACTTCATGCACGATGCGCTGCGTGAGGCTCGGCGTATGCAGGTCGGTTGCCTGCTTGGCCTGGACGAGCTTGAAGTGCAACTCCTCGGGCGCGATGATGTAGCCCACGCGCATACCCGGCGACAACACTTTCGAAAACGATCCGAGATGCACGATGTGATCCGGCGCCATGGAAAGCATGGTCGGCAGCGGCGTGCCCGCGTAATCGAGCGCGCCGTACGGATCGTCTTCTATCACCGGGAACCCGGCGCGTTGCGCGAAGGCAGCGAGCGCCGTGCGGCGTGCAAGGGACAGACGGCGTCCCGTCGGATTCTGGAAATTTGGCTGCGCGTACAAGAGGCGCGCACCCGCGGTCAGCGTTGAATCGAGCGCTTCGGGGATCAGGCCGTGTTCGTCTGTAGGAACCTGAACATAGTTCGGCTCGTACATTGAAAACGATTGCAGCGCGCCGAGATAGGTAGGCGTTTCGACCAGCACGCGGCTCGCCGGATCGATCAGGACCTTGCCGAGCAGATCCAGCGCCTGCTGCGATCCGGTGGTGATCAGCACTTGCGACGACCGGATCGACGCGCCATTCACCGAATAACGTTGCGCGACCCATTCGCGCAGCGGCAGATAACCTTCGGTGGCGCTGTATTGCAGCGCGGCGGCGGGACTGTCGCGCAGGATACGGTCGCACGCCACGTGCATTTCTTCCACTGGAAACGTAGCCGGCGACGGCAAGCCGCCCGCAAAGGAAATGACTTCGGGCCGCTCGGTGACCTTCAGGATTTCGCGAATCGCCGAACTGGTGAGCTTTCTTGCGCGTTCGGAAAGTTGCCACGGCTGGGCTTGAAGGTCGGCTTGATTCATTGGGTCCTCGGTCGGTCTCGTTGTGATACGGGTCTGTTGGTCATGGGGCGGTGGACTCTTATTATCGCGCCGCCGCGGGTTGCAGCCACACACTCCCGGTTGTAACGCCGGGTTGCTGAACCTCGCTAATGCTCGGGTTGCTGTTCGTCTTGCTGCTCCGGTTCGCCCGGTGTGGAATCGTTCGCTGTTTCCACGGCGTCGGCGGACTCCGTCACGTCCCCGCTCTGCTTGCTTCTTGCACGCCTGCGGGCAGGTCTGGCTGCGGCCAGTTCGGCTTGCCTCGTTGCCTGCAAAGCGGCTTCGCGTGCTTCAGCCGACTCGCCCATCGTGACGATGGAACCATCCGGCAACTCGAATTCCACGACCAGGACGGGCATGCCTTGCGTCACTTCGATGTTTATCAAGTGCGATGCGCCAAGCCACGCCAGCTGTTCCAAAAGCACATGCGCGCGCGGATGAAACCCGGTAATCGATTTCACCGCGATGCCCGTTTCCGGCAGCGATTCGCTCGGATGCCGCTGCGTGTCCCACTGGATCAGCGAGGGCAGGAGTCCATCGCCGGAACCTTGCCATGCGGGAAACGCGCCGTCATCGGGAACGGTCAGGCTCCAGCTATTCGCGCCACGCGACATGCTCACGGCAGGCGCAATGCGCTCCGGGTATTGCGCCTGCCAGCGCGTCAGCAGTTTCGGCCGTTGGACGCGCGCGACCCAGTGCACGAGTTGCGGCCCCGCTTCGAGCCGCTCGATAAACGCGGAATTGTCCAGCGCGAACAGACGCGGGCGCGGCGAATCGGCCGCGGCTGCACTGGGATCGACTGCAATGACTTCCAGGTAAGCGCCACCCCAGAGGTTCAACAGGCGATTGTGCGTGCGCATCAGCGGGTGGGCGCCGCCTTCGTTCATTTCCACGCCCAGCTTCCCGGCGACAAAGCGCGCGCCTTCTTCCAGCGTGCGGGCAGCGATTACCAGATGGTCGAGTTGCAGGGGAGGAGCGGTCATGGTGCACGGACTACGTCAATATGAACTAAATGAAATTGCGCGGAAAAAACGCGGCCAAGCTCGTCAGCATACCTGTTTCGTCTCTAAAGGCGGTCGCGTTAGCCATCAGGCCAAGTTATGAGCAGATTCGTGGCGCGTGCGCATTTCATAGGCGCGATCTTAAAATGTATCGGTTCAGACCGTAACAGTAACGGTACAATCCATCCGATACTTCTCGGTACAGTCACCGCACGCATTCATTCCATGGAGCCCGACATGTCCGTCCCGCTCGACCAGATTCCCGCGCCGCACGGCGCGCCGCAGCTTACGCTTGTCGACCAGTTGGTCCAGTGGGGCCGGCGCCGTATCGACGAACGCGTGTTTCGCCCGGGCATGCGCATGCCGTCGATCCGCAAGCTCGCCGTGGATAAAGGCGTGTCGCGCTTTACCGTTGTCGAGGCGTACGAACGGCTCGTGGCGCATGGCTATCTCGATTCGAGGCGCGGTTCGGGTTTTTTCGTGCGCGACCGGAGCGGCTCGAACGACGCCCACGTGCACCCGCCATCGGCCAGCGAACCGCAACCGGTCGCGAGCACCATCGACGTGGTCTGGCTGCTGCGCAACATGCTGCATACGTCGAGTCCGGCGAAGGGGCCGGGCATTGGGTATCTGCCTTCGAGCTGGCTCAACGGTGAACTGCTCACCGGCGCGCTGCGTTCCATGAGCCGGCAAAGCGGTGCGCAAATGCTCGGTTTCGGCACGCCGCAGGGGTTTTTGCCGCTGCGCCAGCAACTGCAGACGCGCCTGGAAGAACTGGAGATTGGTGCATCCACGCAGCAGATCGTGATGGTGTCGGGCGTGACGCAAGCCATCGACCTGATTGCGCGCGTGTTCGTGAAACCGGGAGACACGGTGATCGTGGGCGACCCCGCCTGGTTCCAGATGTTCGGCCGCTTCGTCGCGCAGGGCGCGCGGCTCGTCGGCATGCCTTATACGCCCGATGGCCCCGATCTCGACGCCCTGGAAAACCTCGTGCAGACATGGCGTCCGAAGATGCTCGTGATCAATTCGGTGCTGCAAAATCCTACGGGAACGTCGCTCACGGCGGCCCAGGCGTTTCGTATCCTCCAGCTTGCGCAGACCTACGATTTCATCGTCGTGGAAGACGATATCTACGGCGACCTTTGCCCGACGAACTTCGCGGCCACGCGACTCGCAAGCCTCGACCAGCTCAAGCGCGTGATCTTCCTCAACAGCTTTTCGAAGACGCTCGCGCCAAATCTGCGTGTGGGGTACATAGCGTGCGCGCCGGAGGTGGCGAACGCCATCGCGGACCAGAAGATGCTCGTGGGCATGACGAGCCCCGAACTCAACGAGCGCGTGTTGTACAAGGTCTTGACCGACGGCCACTATCGCCGGCATGTCGAACGGCTGCGCGTGAAGCTCGACGGCGTGCGCGAGAAGACCGTACGCATGTTCGAAAAGGTCGGCTACAAGCCGTATCTGGTGCCGGCGGCCGGCATGTTCTTATGGGCCGATACCGGCGTGGATTCGGAAGGTCTCGCGGCCTTCGGGCACGAGGCCGGATTTCTGCTGACGCCGGGGAGCCTCTTTTCCCCGCATCAGCTACCGAGCACGTGGATGCGCTTTAACATTGCAAATTGCGGCGATCCGGGGCTGCCGGCAATTCTCACGGCGTATGCCGACCGCATGGGCTAGAACTGTTCGGGCCGCGGTAGCGCTTTCAAACGCGCCCCTTGAAATTTCCGTCCGCGACCTCATGTGTCGCAGAATTCGCGCGGTGTCTGTTTACACCGCTGCCGCTTGAAAACCCGTCAACACTAGACAAAAGAGGAACCGACCATGGCACAAGAAACCATGAGCTTTCAGGCAGAAGTGAAGCAGCTTCTGCATCTGATGATCCATTCGCTCTACAGCAACAAGGAAATTTTCCTGCGGGAGCTGATTTCGAACGCATCGGACGCGGCCGACAAGCTGCGTTTCGAGGGCATCGAAAACGGCGCGTTGTACGAGAACGATCCGGATCTGCGCATCCGTATTTCGTACGACAAGGCGGCGCGCACCATCACTATCGACGACAACGGCATCGGCATGAGCCGCGACGAGGCGATCGCGAACCTCGGCACGATCGCGCGCTCGGGTACCAAGGAATTCTTTTCGAAGCTCTCCGGCGATCAGCAGAAAGACGCTGCGCTAATTGGCCAGTTTGGCGTGGGTTTCTATTCGGGCTTCATTGTCGCGGACAAGATCACGGTTGAAACGCGCCGCGCCGGATTGCCGGCAAGCGAAGGCGTGCGCTGGGAAAGCGCGGGCGAGGGCGATTTCGTGGTCGAGCAGATCGAGCGCGCGCAACGCGGTTCGAGCATCACGCTGCACCTGCGCCCGGAAGAGGACGAATTCCTGTCCACGCACAAGTTGAAGTCGGTCATCCAGAAGTACTCGGACCACGTCGCGTTGCCCATCCTGATGAAGAAGGAAGAATGGGACGCCGAGAAGTCGGAGATGGTCACGAAGGACGAAGACGAGACGGTCAATCAGGCGAGCGCGTTGTGGACCCGCGCGAAGGGCGACATCACCGACGAGCAGTACAAGCAGTTTTACCAGCACATCTCGCACGATCACGACGAACCGCTTGCATGGACGCACAACCGCGTCGAAGGCCGCAGCGAATACACGCAGTTGCTGTATGTGCCGAAGCATGCGCCGTTCGATTTGTGGAACCGCGATCATCGCGGCGGCCTGAAGCTTTATGTGAAGCGCGTGTTCATCATGGACGACGCCGAGCAGCTTCTGCCGGCGTACCTGCGCTTTGTGAAGGGCGTGGTCGATTCGGCCGATTTGCCGCTGAATGTATCGCGTGAAATCCTGCAGGAAAGCCGCGACGTGAAAGCCATTCGCGAAGGCGTGACCAAGCGGGTTTTGTCGATGCTGGAGGAAGTGGCGTCGTCGTCCGCTGAAGCGACCGAAGACGCCGATAAAGCCAAATACGCGACCTTCTGGAAGGAGTTCGGGCAGGTCTTCAAGGAAGGCATCGGCGAGGATTACGGCAATCGCGAACGGATTGCGAAGCTCGTGCGGTTTGCATCGACGCATACGGATTCGGCGGAGCAGACGGTGGCGTTGGCCGACTACGTGTCGCGCATGAAGCCCGAGCAAACGAAAATCTATTACGTCACCGCCGACACGTGGCAAGCCGCGAAGAACAGTCCGCATCTCGAAGTGTTCCGCAAGAAGGGCGTGGAAGTGCTGCTGCTGACGGATCGTGTCGATGAATGGATGCTGTCGTTCCTGAACGAATTCGATGGCAAGCCGCTGCAAAGCGTGGCGCGTGGTGATCTTGATCTGGGTGCGCTCAACGACGAAGAGAAAGAGGCGCAGGAGAAGGTCGGCGAGGAATTGAAGCCGCTGGTCGAAAGCATGAAGGCCGCACTGGAAGGCAAGGCCAAGGACGTGCGTTTGACGTTCCGCCTGACGGATTCACCGACATGTCTCGTGGCCGATGACGGCGACATGAGCGGTTATCTGCAACGCATGTTGAAGCAGGCAGGTCAGGCAGCGCCGCAAATGCAGCCGATTCTGGAAGTAAATCCGGATCATCCGCTGGTCAAGAAGCTTCACGCCGACGACGCGAATTTCAACGACTGGTGTCATCTGCTTTTCGATCAGGCGATGCTGGCAGAAGGTGGGTCGCTGGAGGATCCGGCGAGTTTTGTGAAGCGGACGAACGCGTTGTTGCTGGCGCGGTGATTGAGTAGCTGGAGCTTCAACGCAGAAAAAAACGCGCGGCCTGGTAACTGGCAGCGCGTTTTTTATTGACGGCGAATCAAGCCATCAAGAAGTGGGTTTGGCATGCCGTTCTTTGTTCGCCTGAGCGACTACCGAAGCCGCCAGCGTCTTCGCTTCCTTTGATGCCTTGGGGTCATGCAAGACCAACGACGCCTTGTGCTCCATCTCGGCGCCGGTCTGATGTGTTGAATGGCTTTGCGACAGGGCGGACGCCGCAAGACTTTTCTCGACGGGCGTCGCCTTCGGATCATGCAACATATGCGATGCAAGCGTTGCAACGGTTTTCGATGTTTGTTTTGTATTCACAGACATGTGCGTCCTCTCTGATTGATTGAACACCGGCTTTTCCCCGCCGGTTTGCTAGTCTTCCCCCTGAGCCCGCCCGCATCTATACGATTCGTCCTATTTACGCGCGAGGTTTTATAATCTCGCGCATGCTGAATACCCTCGTTGCGGCGCCTGGAAAATGGCGCATCCGTCCGCTTCCCGCTTTCACCGCCGACCAGAAGGACTGGCTCACCCGCGGCGGCTCCCTCACCGCGCATTTGCGTGAACTCGGCACTGTCACCGTCGATGTCACCCGCGAAGCCGTGAGCCAGCCATGGCGAGACGAAGCCAGCGCGTTGAACATCACGCCGCGCACGCCTGTATGGACGCGCGAAGTCGTGCTGAACGTGGAGGGCGTGCCGTTCGTGGCGGCGCACAGCATCGTGCCGCTCAGTGCCAGTTCGGGTGTATGGCAAGCCATGCGCCGCCTGAGGACGCGTCCGCTGGCCGAACTGCTGTATAGCGATAGCAGCGTATGGCGCTCGGCGCTTGCCTCGCGCCGGCTCACCGCGCGCGAACCGCTATACCGCCTCGCCGGCGCGCAAATGCCAAATGAAGCACCGCACACATTCGTCGCGCGCCGCTCCGTGTTCGTCAGAAAAAACGCGCCGCTGATGGTCACCGAATGTTTCCTGCCCGCGCTCTGGTCTTTCCTCGAGCATCGCGACCGATGCTGAAAGGCTTCCCGCCCATCGCCGATGAAAACACGCACACGCTGATTCTCGGCAGCTTCCCCGGCGCGGCTTCGCTCGATGCCGCGCAGTACTACGCGCATCCGCGCAACCAGTTCTGGCGGCTGGTGGGAACGGTTGTCGGCGAGCCTTTGAACGCGCTTCCCTACGATCAGCGTGTCCTCAAGCTGCTCGAACATGGCATCGGCTTATGGGACGTGCTCGCGGCTTGCGAACGCGAAGGCAGCCTCGACAGCGCGATCCGCCACGCGAATCCCAACGACTTCGCCTCATTCCGCCGCCACGCGCCGGGCCTGAAAAAGCTCTGCTTCAACGGCAAGACCTCGGGCCGTTTCGAGCCCGTGATCCGGGAGGCGGGCTATCAAACGCTCGTCCTGCCGTCGTCGAGTCCGGCGAATGCTATCCTCTCGTTCGATCAAAAACTGCGCATCTGGCGCGACATCCTTAAATGACCCAATTAATCAAACGCGCGTCGGCCGAAGCCCGCGCGTTCGGCGGCAAGCGCCAGGAAAAAAAGCACGATAAAAAACTCGCCAGGCGCGCGAAGCGCGAACGCGACGACGATCTCGAAAACGCGCCGCGTATCGACGCCCCGCGCAAGCCGCGCTTCGCGCCCGTGACGTTCTCGGAAGAGGACGGCGTGCGTTTCCTGCATTTCGGCACCGAATGGGTGCAAGGCGCGATGCGACTGAAAAAGCCGAATCACATCGAACTCGAATACGCGCAGCAGATGATGGCGTGGCTGTTGTTCATCGAGACGCCGAAGCGCGTCGTGCAACTCGGTCTCGGCGCGGCCGCGTTGACCAAGTTCGCGCACGCGTTCCTCAAGCGCGCGAAGGTCGAAGCGGTCGAACTGAACCCGTCCGTCGTGATCGCGGCGCGCACGATGTTCGAACTGCCGAACGACGACGCACGCCTCACCATCCACGAGCAGGACGCTTACGACTTCGTCAACGACGCAGCGAATCACGGCAGCATTGGCGCATTGCAGATCGATGTCTACGACGCCACCGCGCGCGGTCCCGTGCTCGAAAGCGTTGCGTTCTATCGTGCATGCCGTGCTTGTCTCACGCCCTCGGCAGGCGTGGTGACGATCAACCTGTTCGGCGATCATCCGAGCTTCGTGCGCAACATGAAGCACCTCTCCGAAGCCTTCGATGGCCGCGTGATCGCGCTGCCGGAAGTCCACGATGGCAACCGCATCGCCGTTGCGTTTGCAGGGCCGGCGCTCGACGTTCCTTACGCGCAACTCGAACAGCGCGCGAAGCTCATCGAAAAGGAACTCAAGCTTCCTGCGCGTCAATGGGTGAAGGCGTTGGCCATCAGTGCCGACGCCGGCGATACGCCGAACTTTTCCCTATAGGTTTAATAGTCGGCCGGCGGCGAATCCGTCGCCCTGACAGCGGCCGGGAAAGCAAAAATTACATAACGCTTTCCTGGCTCATTACGGTTCGGGTTCGCCCTGCTTGACCGGCTTTTATGCGTCCATATACTCCACGTGTTATTTCGGGGCGCTATTAGGCTGGCGCTTTGCCGCCAGTTCCGCACAGGTCCGCACCGGTTTTAAACAGGTCCACGCAGCCGCCGCGCATTTGCCAGCCGAGCAGCAATTTCAAGAGAAAAGAGGAGACCGTCATGGCTCAAGATGCGGTGACCGCTACCGGTCAGGTTCGCAACAAGCAGTGGCTTTGGCTGCTGATACTTCCCTGGATCGCCGTTGTCTGGGTGCCGTTCTACAACAAGATCGAACCGTTGCTCTGGGGCTTTCCGTTTTTTTACTGGTACCAGTTGCTCTGGGTCTTGATCAGCGCGGTGATTACTGCCGTGGTCTACAAGAAAACCAAGCCCATCCACGACGTTCCCAAGCTCACGCCCGGGAGCCCGCGATGATGAATACCACCGCAACCTTCGTCTTCGTCCTGTTCTTCATCGGCGTGACGATCCTGGGTTTTGTAGCCGCTCACTGGCGCAAGGCCGATCTAGGCCAGCTCGATGAATGGGGCCTCGGCGGCCGCCGCTTCGGCACGATCGTCACGTGGTTCCTGCTTGGCGGCGACCTGTACACCGCATACACGTTCGTCGCGGTTCCGGCGCTCGTGTTCGGCGCCGGCGCAACGGGCTTCTTTGCGTTGCCGTACACCATCCTGATCTATCCGTTTGCGTTCGTCGTGTTCCCGAAGCTGTGGGCGATCTCGAAGAAATTCGGCTATGTCACCGCCGCTGACTTCGTGCACGCCCGGTACAACAGCCGCATGCTCGCGCTCGCCATTGCACTGACGGGGATCGTCGCGACAATGCCGTACATCGCGTTGCAACTGGTCGGCATTGAAGTGGTGATTGGCGCACTCGGTTTCGATACCACCGGTTTTGTCGGCGATCTGCCGTTGATCATTGCGTTCGCGATTCTCGCGGCCTACACGTACACGTCGGGACTGCGCGCGCCGGCCATGATCGCGGTCGTGAAGGACGTGCTGATCTACATCACCATCATTGCCGCGATGATCATCATTCCGGCGCAGCTCGGCGGTTTCGGCGCGATCTTCCATGCGGTCGATCCGGCGAAGATCCTGTTGAAGGCGCCGGATACATCGAGCCTGAATGGCTACAGCGCGTATGCGACGCTCGCGGTCGGCTCCGCGCTCGCGTTGTTCCTGTACCCGCATTCGGTGACGGCGGTGTTGTCCTCGAAGTCGGGCAACACGATCCGCCGCAACATGGCGCTGCTGCCGGCCTATTCGCTGGTGCTCGGCCTGCTCGCGTTGCTGGGATACATGGCGCTCGCGTCCGGCGTGAAGGAGATGCCGGAATTCGCGCCGTACTTCAAGGCGTATGGTTCGAACTTCGCTGTGCCGGCGCTGTTCCTGCACTTCTTCCCGTCATGGTTCGTGGGCGTGGCGTTCGCGGCAATCGGTATCGGCGCGCTGGTGCCTGCTGCAATCATGTCGATTGCGGCGGCCAACCTCTACACGCGTAACGTGCACCGTGAGTTCGTGAACACGAAGATGACGCCGGAGCAGGAAACCAACGTCGCGAAGCTGGTGTCGCTCCTGGTGAAGGTCGGCGCGGTCGTCTTTATTCTGGCGCTGCCGCTGACCTACGCCATCCAGTTGCAATTGCTCGGCGGGATCTGGATCATCCAGACGTTGCCTGCGCTCGTGCTCGGGCTTTATACGCGCGTGCTCGATCACCGTGGTTTGCTGCTCGGCTGGGCCGCGGGTATTGTCACGGGCACGTGGATGGCGGTATCGCTGAAACTGGCTGGATCGATCTTCACGATTCACCTGTTCGGCTACGCCATTCCCGGTTATGCCGCTGTGTGGGCGCTGGTCGTGAACCTGGTTGTGTCGATCGTGGTCAGCATCCTGGTGCGCGTGATCGGCCTCAAGCGCTCCGATGACCGCACGAGTCCCGAGGATTATCTGGACGTAGCGGAAACCTGATCCTCCGAATTCCGGATCGGCAGGAAAGCTGGTAAAACGCCCGTAACAGATGTTGCGGGCGTTTTGTTTTTCCGAAGGCCGTTTTATTGTCTCGGTGTTGCCTGATCAAGGCTGATTCAACTCATCGGAACCGCATGTCCTCCACTGAACCACCCAGGGCTGTTCGAAGCCACACGCGCCGCATGCTGCACGTGCTGGGCTCGCCATACTTCCGATACCGCCACGCGAAGTACCTGCACGCGGCGCGCGTGGCGCTGGCGCTGCTGGCGTCGATTGCGCTGACATCGGGGATCGATATTCCGCACGGCGAATGGTCCACGGTGACCTTGCTGGTCGTGATCGGCGGTTTGCAGCATCACGGCAATATCCGCAAGAAGGCGGCAGAGCGGGCCGTTGGCACCATGCTCGGCGCGTCGCTCGGGCTGGGGTTGATTCTGCTGCAGTCCGTGACGCACTCGACCATGATTACCTTCATGCTGCTGGCGGTGATTACCGGCGTGTGCGCGTATCACGCCATCGGCAAGCCGGGGTATATCGCGTTGCTTACGGGCATTACCACCGTGATCGTGGCCGGGCACGGGAATTTGCCTCTCGACGTGGGCTTGTGGCGCACGCTGACCGTGCTGATCGGCATTGCGATCGCGCTGGCGTTTTCATTCGTGCTGCCGCAATACGCCACGTATTCATGGCGCTACCGTCTCGCCGACAACATGCGCGACAGCGCGCGGATCTACGGCGCGATCGTGGAAGGCCGCCACATACCGGTGGACGCCATGAGCCAACAATTCGCCACGATGAACGCCCGGCTGGTTTCGTCGCGTTCGTTGCTGGCATCGGTCGCAAAGGAAATCGACGCGCCGGTTGCCGTACTCGAGGATATCCAGCGCCAGCACCGCTCGATCATCACCGCGCTTGAGATGATGGCGTCGGCGGTTCCGGACAACGCGCCCGGGCTGGCTGCGAGCGGGCACGCCGAGGAGCGCGCCGTGCGCCACACCTTGCTGCTGATGGCGCGCGCATTGCGGTTCGGCAGGGTCGGTTTGCTGCACGCGGCAACGGGTTCTCCGGCTGCCGCCGCGCGGCTCGAACGGACCGCGAGCGTGGCGGCCGAAATCGCGCCCGAATTGCAGGGACCGTACTGGCTCGCGAAACGGCTGGCGGAACAAGTGGACCGGCTGCGCTTGCGGCTGATCGAGATCGAGCGGCAATGGAATCTTGAAGGCGCGCAGCCCTTCCACCGATAAAAACGCGTATCAGAAAGAAAGAGAAAGTCAGCCGCCGAGGTCGTCCATCACGCTCACGATCCACGGGATGCCGAACTTGTCGGAGACCATGCCGAAGCCGCTGCTCCAGAAAGTCGGCTGCCAGGTCATCCGGACATTGCCATCCACGCTCAGCGCTTCGAACATGCGCTGGCCCGATGCGTCGTCGTCGGCCACGATCGCGATGCTGAAACCAGAGAACACCTGGGGCGCCGAGTTCACGCCATCGGAGGCCATGATGATGCTCGAGCCTATCCTGAAGGTGGAATGCATGATCTTGTGCTGCCATTCGGGCGTCGTGGTCACGCCGTCGGGGGAGTCCTTGAAACGCAGCACGGAAAGGGTTTCCGCATTGATTGCGTGCTGATAGAACACGAGCGCTTCTTCCGTGCGGCCGTTGAAGTACAGATAGGGTTCGAGACGCATTGGCACTCCTTTTGTAGTGGGCGGCCCCCGCCCGTCTCAAAAGTCTAGCCCACGCCCTGCGGCTAAAAACGCCTCGCGCGACCCCGGCCCGCATAAAAAAAGGCGCCGGCGAAATAGCGCCGGCGCCCGTTTCCAGACACGTAGTCTCTGTGTTGCAGCCGCCAGATTACTTCAGCGCTTCGATCAGCTTTTCGAGCTTGACCGCGTCAGCCGCGAAAGCGCGAATGCCTTCGGCCAGCTTTTCGGTGGCCATGGCGTCGTCGTTGACGAGGAAGCGGAAGCTTGCTTCATCGACATTGATTTTCTCGACCTTGTCGTTCGCGACGGCTTCCGGCGACAGCTTGCGCTCGACCGTGTCATTGCTGTCCGCGAGTTTCTTGAGCAGGTCGGGGCTGATGGTCAGCAGGTCGCAGCCGGCCAGTTCCGTGATCTGATTGACCGTGCGAAAGCTAGCGCCCATCACTTCGGTCTTGTAGCCGAACTTCTTGTAGTACGCGTAGATCTTGCGCACCGACTGCACGCCCGGATCGTTCGCACCACCCATTTTCGCTTCGTCCCAATCCGCGCCCGCCGACTTCTTGTACCAGTCGTAGATACGGCCGACGAACGGCGAAATGAGTTGCGCGCCGCCGTCCGCCGCCGCCGCGGCTTGCGCGGTCGAGAACAGCAGCGTCATGTTGCAGTGGATGCCATCCTTTTGCAGCGTCTCCATGGCGCGGATGCCTTCCCACGTGGACGCGAGCTTGATCAGGATGCGCTTGCGGTCAATGCCCGCGTCTTCATACAGCTTGATGATCTCGCGGCCTTTTTCGATGGAAGCTTTCGTGTCGAACGAAAGACGTGCATCGACTTCGGTCGATACGCGGCCCGGGACGATCTTGAGGATTTCCTTGCCGAACGCCACCAGCAACTGGTCGATGATATGGCCCGTCGACTTGCTTGCATGGTCCTTGACGGTCTTTTCGAGCAAGGGCTTGTAATCGTCGTTTTGAACGGCCTTGAGGATCAGCGACGGGTTCGTGGTCGCGTCCTGCGGCTTGAATTCGCCGAGTTGCTGGAAATTGCCCGTGTCGGCGACGACGGTGGTGTATTGCTTGAGCTGGTCGAGAGCGGAGGTCATGTCTGGTCTTCGGCGTTTGGCCGTTGTCAAAGATGCGGAGTGCCCGCGTTGAAAGGAGGATGCGAGGCCGCTCGTGCTGCCGCGGCGCCAAAGCTGCTGGCAATCGTCTCGCCCAAGAGTGTCATTCTAGTCCTGCCGCGCCGTTTGGCGAGAGTAGGGCTGATGGCGGTGGTGTTTCCCGCTTGAGCTTCGGTGCTTACATCTACGCGTCGCAATCCGGGTGCCCGCACTTGAGCCAGTCTTTTACCTTTGGTCCTGAAGTCATTACACGCCGGCCCTGTGAACCTTTCGCGTCGGTGGGATAAATCTACGCCCGGCGCGCGTTCAGCACAATCTGCGTGACGACGCCGGCGACAAGTCCCCAGAACGCCGATCCTATCGATAAAAGCGTGAGCCCGGAAGCCGTCACCATGAACGTGACGAGCGCGGCTTCCCGCTGGCGCACGTCCTGCATGGCGTTGGTAAGGCCGCTCATGATCGAGCCGAACAGCGCGAGCGCCGCGACCGATACGACCAGCGCCTTCGGCAGCGATCCGAACAGCGCCGCGATGGTGGCCCCGAATATCCCGGCGACAAGATAAAAAATACCGCACCAGACGGCCGCCATATAGCGCCTTGACCGATCCTCGTGGGCTTCGGGGCCGGTGCAGATGGCCGCAGTAATGGCGGCCAGATTGACGCCGTGGGAGCCGAACGGAGCGAGCACGAGGGACGCAATGCCGGTCGTTGCGATCAGCGGCGCCGAGGGCGTGTTGTACCCGTCCGCGCGCAGCACGGCGATGCCGGGCACGTTCTGCGAGGCCATCGCCACCACAAAAAGCGGAATGCCGATGCTGACCGCCGCCGCGAGCGAGAAGTGCGGCGCGGTTACGACCGGATGCGCGAGCGCGACGTGGAACTGGCTGAAATCGAGGAGACCAAGCATGCCCGCGGCGACGATGCCTGCCACCAGAGTGCTCAGGATGGCGTAGCGAGGCGCGAGGCGCTTGATGACGAGATAGGTGAAGAACATCGTCAGCACGAGTGCCGTCTGGAATTGCGCGGCCTTGAAGATTTCGATGCCGATCTCGAACAGGATCCCGGCCAGCAGCGCCGCCGCGATTCCCGCGGGAATCCTGCGCATGAGCGTGTCGAACCAGCCGGTCAGCCCGACCACGGTCAGCAACACGGCGCACACGATAAACGCGCCGATGGCATTGGCATAAGGCACGTTCGGGAGCGACGTCACGAGGAGCGCCGCGCCGGGCGTCGACCAGGCGATCACAATGGGTGCGCGGGACCTGAGCGACAGCCCGATCGTGCACAGCGCCATGCCGATTGAAAGCGCCCAGATCCAGGAAGAGATTTGCGCATCCGATAAATGCGCGGCGCGCCCCGCCTGGAATATCAGCACGAGCGAACTGGTATAGCCGGTCATCATTGCGACAAAACCGGCGACCATTGCCGAGAGCGACGAGTCGGCAAATGGCCGGAAAGCCGCGGCGGACGGATTCATTCAAAGCCTTTCATTAATGTTTCGCGCGAATCGTACGCGCCGAAAGGCTTTAGCAACAGGGACAGTATGAAAAAAAGCGGCCGTGCCACTTAAACGTTTTGGCGCGCTTATTTGGAAAGCGCCCGCATTGCGCTTTCAAGACCGGCCAGCGTGAGACCGTACATGCGGCCGCCCAGGATCTGCCGAATAATCGATACCGATTGCCGATATTCCCAAAGACTTTCCGGTTCGGGATTAAGCCACGCGAAATGCGGAAACTGATCGGCGAGCCGTCTCAGCCAGACAGCGCCGGCTTCGGCATTGTTGTATTCCACGGAACCGCCCGGTTGCACGACCTCGTATGGGCTCATGGTTGCATCGCCGACAAAAATCAGTTTTGTATCCGGCGAAAACTTGTGCAATACGTCGAACGTGGCGGTGCGCTCCCCATGTCTGCGCCGGTTATTCTTCCAGAGATAATCGTAGACGCAATTATGAAAATAATAGAACTCGAGATGCTTGAATTCCGATTTTGCGGCGGAAAAGAGCTCTTCGACGCGCTTTATATGGTCGTCCATTGAACCGCCTACATCCAGCAGCATCAGGACTTTCACATTATTATGGCGTTCCGGCACCATTTTAAGGTCGAGCCAGCCGGCGTTCGCGGCGGTGCTGCGGATGGTGTCGGGTAAATCGAGTTCGTCGGCCGCGCCTTCGCGCGCGAAACGGCGCAGACGCCGTAACGCCACCTTGATATTGCGCGTGCCGATTTCGACCTGATCGTCGTAATCCTTATAAGCACGTTCGTCCCATACCTTGACGGCGGTCCGGTTTCCTGCGGAATCGCCTCCAATGCGAATGCCTTCCGGGTTGAATCCGCCGTTGCCAAAAGGCGACGTTCCGCCGGAGCCGATCCATTTACTACCGCCTTCGTGCCTTTCCTTCTGCTCTTCGAAAAGCTCTTTCAGCCGTGCCATCAGTTTGTCGATACCGCCAAGCGCTTCAATCTGGCGCTTCTCTTCGGGCGTGAAATCCCGGTCGAGTTTTTTCTTCAGCCATTCCAGCGGGATATCGAGCGCGGCTTCATCGAGCGCGGCAACGCCGTGAAAATAGGCGCCGAAAGCCTGATCGAATTTATCGAAGTATTTTTCGTCCTTGACCAGCGTCATGCGGGCGAGAAAATAAAACTCGTCGATAGACGGTCCAATTACCCGCGACTTCAACGCTTCGAGCAAGGTGAGATATTCCTTGACCGAAACTGGCAGCTTTGCGCTGCGCAACGAATAAAAGAAGTCGATCAGCATGGCGGTTTCCTGCGGCTCATGACCGGGACTGCTTAACGGTTATTGCGGTTCATGAACAGAAGCCGCTCGAAAAGACTCAGGTCCTGCTCATTCTTCAATAACGCACCGTGCAGCGGCGGAATGATCTGCTTTTGATCGCTGGATCGAAGCGCTTCCGGACCAATATCTTCCGCGAGCAGCAGTTTCAGCCAGTCGAGCAGTTCGGATGTCGATGGCTTCTTCTTGAGCCCCGAAACGTTGCGCAACTCAAAGAAGCTCTGCATGGCAGCGGCGACCAGTTCTTCCTTGATACCCGGAAAATGCACGTCGACAATCTGCTTCATTGTCGTGGGTTCGGGAAACTTGATGTAGTGGAAAAAACAGCGGCGCAGGAACGCGTCGGGCAGTTCTTTCTCGTTGTTCGACGTGATGATGACGAGCGGCCGATGCTTCGCCTTGACCAGTTCGTGTGTCTCGTAGACATAGAACTCCATGCGGTCGAGTTCGCGCAGCAAGTCGTTCGGAAACTCGATATCGGCCTTGTCGATTTCATCGATCAGCAGCACGGTTGGCACGTCGGCATCGAACGCCTGCCACAACACGCCCTTCACGATGTAATTGCGGATGTCCTTCACGCGTTCGTCGCCGAGCTGCGAGTCCCGCAGGCGCGAGACCGCGTCGTATTCGTACAATCCCTGCTGCGCCTTCGTGGTCGATTTGATGTGCCATTGCAGCAGCGGCATGCCGAGCGCGGCGGCCACTTCCTCCGCCAGCATGGTCTTGCCGGTGCCGGGCTCGCCCTTGATCAGCAGCGGGCGTTGCAGCGTGATCGCGGCGTTGACGGCGAGCTTGAGGTCGTCGGTTGCGACGTACTGCGATGAGCCTTCAAAACGCATGACGCATCTCTCGAAGAAGGAAAATTGCAGTATAAGTCAGATGCCGTTTTGCTATTGAGCGCCCAAATTCCCGGTATTCCGGCATTTTAAAGATGTCCATTGGACACATTGTCGCAGGCTGTCCGGCCTTGATCGGCGGGGCTTGGCGCGATGCGACACCGCACGCCGCGGCCTGTGGACGCAGGGTAGGTCGCGCGGTACAATTAGCGCGATTTTTTTGGCCCGTGTGGCTGTAAATCGGACTTGTCTTAAATGCACCTGGACGCGTTTGAGATTTGGCCGAGATTGACCAGTCCCGAGAAAGTCCCGGAACGCCAGGCCTTTACAAGGTGCCGGATTTCCCCTCATGCCAGGTTAGAAGCTATGAATAAATTCGTCGGCAAATGTGCCGTGATCGCAGCGCTGTCGGGGCTTGCCGGCTTCGCGACCCAGGCCTCCGCCGATGTCGTGGGCAACGCGAAAGCGGCCCAGGGCAAGGTTGCGATGTGTATTGGGTGTCACGGCATTCCCGGGTATCGCACCGCATATCCCGAGGTGTACCGGGTTCCCATGCTCGGCGGCCAGAGCGCCCGTTATCTTGAGAATGCGCTGCAAGCCTACAAGAAGGGCGATCGTCACTTCGAGACCATGCACGGCATAGCGGTCACGCTCACCGACCAGGATATTGCCGATATTGCTGCGTACTACGCCGCGCAAACCCCCTCTTCGAAGAACAATCCCGACAAGTGATCCCGCGCGCTGGTCCTGATCAAGAGCATCAGGTCGAAGACACGCTCACTCGGCACTTACCATTCGCGGGATAGGAGAATTCATGAAGGCACTCGAAACAGTGTTGAAAACAGCATGCATGGCGGCGGCGCTGGCCGGCGCAATGGCCGTGCAGCCGGCATTTGCCGCTGACGCCAGCAATGGCAAGGTACTCGCGGAAGCGCATAACTGCGCGGCTTGTCACGGGCCGAACCTGAACAAGCCGGTGAGCGCCGAGTATCCGAAGCTCGCGGGTCAGCACGCTGACTATGTTTATTGGGCGCTGCGCCAGTATCAGATGGGCAACGGCAATCCGAACTTCGGCCGCAGCAACGCCATCATGTCGGCACAGGTGCAGAACCTGTCGCAGGCGGATTTGAAGGACATTGCGGCGTATATCGAATCGCTGAAGGGCGATCTGGTGCTGAAGAAGTAACTTCCGGCTGTTGCCGTGGATGGAAAAACACCTCGCTCAAGGCGAGGTGTTTTCGTTTGAAGCGTCGTTCGGCGCTTTCGGGCGCGTCAATCCCGCGACGCGCGCTGTTCGATCAACGCGAGATACGCGTCGGTGTCGGGCGGCGTGTTGTTGCGCTGCGCTTCCCAAATGATCTGCCCAAGGCATTCCATGATGGCGTGCTGCGCGTCGTGAGTCGAACCGAGACGTCCCACGAGCCGCTCATGCGCGCGCCGGATTCCCGGCGGTTGATCGATGGAAAGCTGTTCGGTGATCGCCAGATGCATCGACAGGTGCAGGAACGGATTGCTCTTGCCCTGATCGGGCGAATAGTCGGCCTGCGCGACTTCCGGACTGGCAAGTTCCTGCTGGTATTCCGGATGCTCGCCAATCCAGTCGGCCGCGATGCTTTCCAGCGGCGTCAGAACGCCGCCTTCCCGTTGCTTGCGCCAGGTTTCGGTGAAAAATTGGCGAACTTCGTCGCGGCTGGGGTTGAACATGGTGCGCTTCGCTTTAGCTGAATCGTGGTGAAGCGCTTATTTTAAGCTGCATCGGTGCAAGCGTCTTATTCGACAGGCGCAGGCGTCTTCGGCCGATACTCGCACAACGGCTCGATCGCGCAATGCCAGCACTCGGGCACGCGGGCGCGGCACACATAGCGCCCGTGCAGGATCAGCCAGTGATGCGCGTCGTGCTTGAATTCGTCGGGGACAAACTTCTCCAACGCCATTTCCACCGCGCGCACATCCTTTCCGGGCGCGAGACCCGTTCGATTCGACACGCGGAAGATATGGGTATCGACGGCAATGGTCGGATGTCCGAACGCCGTGTTCAAGATCACGTTCGCCGTCTTGCGCCCGACACCCGGCAACGCTTCGAGCGCCTCGCGGTTGTCAGGCACTTCGCCGCCGTATTGATCGACCAGAATCCGGCACGTTGCAATCACGTTCTTCGCTTTCGTCTTGTACAGCCCGATTGTCTTGATGTATTCGATCACGCCTTCTTCGCCGAGCGCCAGCACTTTGGCCGGCGTGTTCGCGACCGGATACATGCGGCGCATGGCCTTGTTGACTGAGACATCGGTGGCTTGCGCCGAGAGCAGCACCGAAATCAGCAGCTCGAACGGCGAGTTGTGCTCGAGTTCAGTGGTCGGATGCGGGTTCAGACTCTGCAGCGTCTCGAAGATCTCGCGGCGTTTTTTTGGGTTCATCGGCTCAGGCGTCGGGGTCGTTGTCTGGATTGTTGCCGGAGTTTGCGCCGGGCGCTGATGGCGGCGTTTCGTCCGGCGGCGTCAAACCCAGGCGGCGACGCCGGGCATCGGCGGCATCGATTTGCGCCTGTACCTCGGGGCTTACATCGCCCGTGTTTTTAGGCCCTGCACCGAGCTTCGCCAGCTCTTCCTTTTTCTTGCGCGCGCGTTCCATGGCGGCCTGGATGATCGCACGCTTTTTGGCTTGTGCTTCGTCCTCGGGCGTTGCGGCTAAAGGTTGCGCCTGGGAGCTGTCAGTGGTCGTATCGGGCGCGGCCGGCGCCGCTGTTCTTGGGGCGCCCGCCACCCGCGCCGCCTTGCGGGCTTCGGCTGCGTCGCGCTCACGCGCAAGCCGCGCCAGATGCTGGTCGTGGCGAGCACGCGCCGCGTCCGCCTGCGCCTGGCTCCATGCATCCCAGCCGGTCTGGTCGCCCGTAACGGGAATCATTGCGATGCAATCAACCGGGCAGGGCGGCACGCACAGGTCGCACCCGGTGCAAAGCGCCGGGATAACGGTATGCATCTGCTTGGCCGCGCCCACGATGGCGTCCACCGGACACGCCTGCAGACACAACGTGCAGCCAATGCACAGGTTTTCATCGATGAACGCAAGCGGGCGTGGCCGCTCCAGGCCGTTCTCCGGATTGAGCGGGATCACGGGCTTGCCGAGCAGCGCGGCAAGCCGCGCCACGCCTTCCTGGCCGCCCGGCGGACATTGGTTGTAGTTCGCTTGTCCAGTCGCGATGGCCTCTGCGTAAGGCCGGCAGGCAGGGTAGCCGCATTTTGTACATTGCGTCTGCGGCAGCAAGTCTTCGATCTGGCTGGCGAGAGGCGTCGGGGAAATTGCAATCACTGCTGTCATTAACGGCTTGAGAGAGACGTCGCCGGGTTGCGCCGACATGGGCCAAGCTGCGATCCGGCTGGCCGCGGCAATCGCGGACAAAACAGACGATTCGCTTCTTCGCGCGATCAGTACGACTTACGTCCGGCGACGACTCGTGGGGATATGTTCAACCGCTTATGTCCGCGCTCGTTTTTGATATCACGTTTGCGCGGTCGGCGCTTTCGGCTTGTTTCAGTGCGTTGTGTCCGAGGCGGCATTATCGCTGAATTTCAAGCTGTTCCCAATCATTCCCAATTGCCAACCGGCCAACGATGTGCACATAATCAAATCGCTTTCGATTGACTGCAGGACGGTATTCCCAATCACGTTGGCGCAACCGATCCATCGCATGCTTCTTTAGGACAAGAGAATGCATGACGCTACCCTCAAAACGCGGTTTGTCGATCATGAAGCCACCATGAACCAGCCAAAAATCAAAAGAGATCCAGAGGGCACGCGGCGCCGAATCCTCCTTGCTGCCGCGGAGGAGTTTGCGGCAGGGGGCTTGTTTGGCGCGCGTGTGGACCAGATCGCGCGCCGCGCCGAAACGAATGAGCGCATGCTCTACTATTATTTCGGCAGCAAGGAGCAGTTGTTCACTGCTGTGCTGGAACATGCATTCGCGGCGCTCACGGATGCCGAGAAAACGCTCGATCTGGAAGGGGTGGCGCCGGTCGAAGCCGTGACGCAACTCGCGCATTTCATCTGGAATTATTATCGTGAGCACCCCGAGCTTTTACGGCTGGTGAATAACGAAAACCTTCACGAAGCGCGCTATATAAAGAGTTCCCCGCGCATTCGCGAACTCATTTCGCCCGTGGTCACGACGCTTGCGAAGATACTCGAACGCGGACAACACGCCGGACTGTTTCGCAACAATGTGGATCCGTTGCGCTTCTATGTGACTTTATCGGGACTCGGGTACTACATCGTATCGAATCGATTTACGCTGGAAGCCACGATCGGACTCGATTTCAGCAGCGAAACCGAACGCGATGAAATCATCAAGATGAATACCGAATTACTGCTCGCCTACCTGATGCGGCGCTGATGCATGTAACTTGGCATTGCCTCGCTGAAGAGGCTGTGCCAGAAAGAAACACGCCGCGTAAAACGCGGCGTGCGGAGTGGTTGCGGCTTGGTCGAACCAGGATGCGTTCAGGCCGGAACGGCTTCCTTCTTAGGCGCCTTGTCGTGCGTGAGAATGAACTCGCGCAGTTGCGGATACACCATCGTGCGCCAGCGGCGGCCCGAGAAAATGCCGTAGTGACCGGCTTTTTCGGCAGTGTAATGGCGCTTGTTTTTCGCCGGAATGCCGGTGCATAAATCATGCGCCGCACGCGTCTGGCCGCTCCCCGAGATATCGTCGAGTTCGCCTTCTATGGTCAAGAGCGCGGTGTGCTTGATGTCCTGCGGACGCACACGTTCGCCATTCACGTCCCACGTGCCTTCGGCCAGCCGGAAATCCTGGAACACAATGCGAATGGTCTCGAGATAATAATCCGCGTCCATGTCGAGCACGGCGTTGTATTCGTCGTAGAAGCGGCGATGCTGCTCCGCATCTTCGTCGTCGCCGCGCATCAGGTTCTGATAGAAGTCCCAGTGCGCCGTCACGTGACGCTCGGGGTTCATTGCAACGAAACCCGCATGCTGCAGAAAGCCGGGGTACACCTTTCGTCCAACCCCCGGATAGTTCGCCGGCACAGTGTAGATCACGTTGTTTTCGAACCATTCATATGAATGCTCGCTCGCAAGCGAGTTCACTGAAGTCGGGCTGCGCCGTGCATCGATAGGACCACCCATCATTGTCATGGTCCGCGGCGTGTCTTCACCGCGGCTCGCCATCAACGAAATGGCGGCGAGTACCGGCACGGTCGGCTGGCACACCGAGATCACGTGCAGATCCTTCGCACCGATATGGCGGATGAATTCCTGGATGTATTCCACGTAATCGTCGAGATGGAACGAACCGTCTTCGAGCGGCACCATGCGCGCGTCGAGCCAGTCGGTCAGGTAGACCTTGTGGTCCTGCAGCAGGGTTTTCACCGTGTCGCGCAAAAGCGTGGCGTGGTGGCCGGAAAGCGGCGCGCACACGAGCACGATAGGTTCGGTCTTGAGGTCGGTGACGGTGGCGCTGTCGTCGGAGAAACGCTTGAAACGGATCAGCCGGCAGAACGGCTTTTCAATCACGATCTGCTCGACGATAGGAATGGCGTGGCCGTTCTTTTCTATCTGATGCAGTTCGAACTCAGGCTTTTCATAGTCCTTGCCCAGCCGGTACAGCAGTTCGTAACCTGCCGCGAGACGCGTGGAGCCCGGAACATACGCAAGCGGGCTGGAAGGGTTGGTGAACGACTTCGATGCCGCTTCGGCCCATGCTGTCAGCGGACTCAGCATGGCCCGCTGGAATTCGTGGAGTTGATAGAGCATGTTGTACCCGTGTAAAACCAGTTGCTCTCCAAGGGAGCGCAACTGGCGGTTGGCTTCTATCGGCGGCAGCGTGCTGGCGGCCAGCATTCGCCGGATCCCGCGGCCCAAGCAGTTCGTCGATTGCACCGTCTTGCCGGTGCTCGCAGTTATTCGTTGATGCCTCGCACTACCACGGTTCCAGGTCGCGACGAGCAGCACTAAACATATCTCGCAGATGAATTGTTTCGCTGAACGACCGGTCGGAAACCTTCTCCGATCATAGCCAAGAACCATGTTTTGTGCAACGCAACATGGGTGTCGTTTACCTCAGTGAAACGTCAAATCTGCCGCAATTTTCGTGAATTTTGGTCGGGTATTTCTAAAATATTACGTATTGCTTTCGATTGTGCTCGCGGCGTCGGTTGGTGCGTCGTGACGCTGAACGGGCTGGCCGGTCGCTTTCGCCATGCCTTGTTCGTGCCGCATGAGGTTCATGCCGGTATGCACAAGCGCAACGTGCGAGAACGCTTGCGGGAAGTTACCCACCTGGCGTTTCGCCACTGTGTCGTACTCTTCCGCAAGCAGGCCGACGTCGTTCGCGAGTCCCACCAGGCGCTCGAACATTGCAAACGCTTCGTCCAGGCGGCCTTGCAGCGCAAGGTTGTCGACCAGCCAGAAACTGCATGCGAGAAACGTCCCTTCGCCCGGCGGCAGGCCGTCCTGCACTTCGGCCGTGTGATAACGCTTCACCAGCCCGTCGTGCGTCAGGTCGCGTTCGATGGCGTGAAGCGTCGCGATCACGCGCGGATCTTCCGGCGGCAGGAAGCCGAGCAGCGGGATCAGCAACAGGCTGGCGTCGAGATCGTCGCCGCCGTAGGTCTGGACAAATGAGTTCATCGACGCGTTCCAGCTTTTCGCGCACACGTCGGCGTGAATCACGGTGCGCTGGTTGCGCCAGTGGTCGAGCGGACCTTCCAGTCCGAACTGTTCCGCCGACTTGATCGCACGGTCGTACGCGACCCACGCCATCACCTTCGAAAACGTGAATTGCTGGCGGCCGCCACGGGTTTCCCAAATGCCTTCATCGGGTTCCTGCCAGACCGTGTCGAGGTGATCGAGCATGGCGCGCTGGATCGACCAGACGGTGTCGTCGCTTTGCAGGCCGCCCACGCGTGCAAGATGCAGCGCATTCATGACCTCGCCGTAGACATCGAGCTGCAACTGGTCGACCGCGCCGTTGCCGATTCGCACCGGCTTCGAATTTTCATAACCCGGCAGCCAGCCGACTTCCCATTCGGGCAGCCGCCGCTCGCCGGCAATGCCATACATGATCTGGATCTGTTGCGGCGAACCCGCCATCACGCGGCCGAGCCACGCCCGCCACGCGCGGGCTTCGTCGTAGTAGCCGCTGCGCATCATGGCGAGCAGCGTGATGGTGGCGTCGCGCAACCAGCAATATCTGTAATCCCAGTTGCGTGTCCCGCCCAGTTGCTCCGGCAGCGATGTGGTTGGAGCCGCGACGATACCGCCCGTCGGCTCATACGCAAGCGCCTTGAGCGTGATGAGCGAGCGGCGGATCGCCGGGCCCCAGCGGCCGTCGAGGTTGCTGCGCCCGGACCATTCCAGCCAGAAATTTTCCGTGCGTGCGAATTGCGTATGCGGATCGCGGGCGGGCGGCAGACGCAAATGAGATTGCGAATATGCGAGCGAGAAGGGCACGCGCTCGCCCTCGTTCACCGTGAATTCTCCGACCGTGCGCATGTTCTCGCCGCTCAGTTCGATCGGCGTGCGCAACACGCACAGATCGGGGCCGGCAATGGCGCGAATGCCGCTGTCGTCGGGAAGGCGGCTGACCCACGGAATGGACGAGCCATAGTCGAAGCGCAGCACCAGTTCCATCTTCATCTTCACGCTGCCGCGGCGGCCGACGACAATCCGCACGAGGTCGGAGATGCCGTCGCGTACCGGCATGAAATCGATGAGCGAAACCCGGCCCTCGGGCGTTTCGAAATCGGTTTCGAGGATCAGCGTGTCGCCGCGATATTTGCGCGTGATTACCGGAGCCGCTGCGCCCTCGGGCAGATCGGGCGTGATCAGCCAGCGGCCGTGTTCAGGCGTACCGAGCAACGCGGCGAAACACGCGCCGGAATCGAAGCGCGGCCAGCAGAGCCAGTCGACAGATCCTTCTTTCGATATCAAGGCGGCGGTGTGGCCGTCGCCAACCAGGGCGTAGTCTTCAATCAGTGCGGGCATAGGCAGGAATGTGATCTCGATTGGGGCGGCGGCGCTCGGCGCCGTGCGTTATTCGGGGCGCGCGGGTCGTGCTGTTGCGGACGAACGAGCCACCGATTATGAAGCGCATTCGCGTCTCGTGTGTTTCACGCGTGTTTCGCGAAACTTTTCGCAGCGCAACTGCACGGCTTTCGTAAGCCAGGGTTGAAAAATAATTGGACGATTGCCTAGAATGAAACTTCACGCTTGAGCGATGCCACCCGCCAGTCCGGCGCGCACACCCTGATCGCCTCACGCGTCCACGCTTTGCCGAACGTTTTCGAGGATATCGAACGTGAAAGCCATGCCGAACCCGTTGAGAGCCGATTGCATCGCCATTCTTTCGGCTGCAAGCCATATCGCCGATACCACCACGCTCATCGACCTTGATTACAAGGATCTTGGCTTGTCGCGCAACGGCATGGAGGTCGCTGCGTCGTTTCTGATCGAGCGCGATTGCTTCACCCGGCATCGCGAAGAGAACGGCCTGATGGCTGTAGGCGGCCTTTCGCTGCAGGGCCGCTTGCGGCTCGAGCAGCTTGCCAACGGGTGATTTGCCATCCGTGGCAAGGTAGCGAAGCCAAGCGAGCGCTTCATTACTATCTTTAGCCGGTCTCGATAAGCGGGCGATCGTCATGATCGTTCCCGCGTGGTTTTGCGTGCGCATTGCCGGAACCTCGCTCCGAAAGCACCGTCTTACCTGACTGCGTCACGCGCAGGTCCGGCAAGCCGGTGGTCGGGCTTACGCAACGCTGTCAGAAATGCGTCGCGCTCAATCCAAACACGCCGATCAACCCGATCACGATCAGATAGATTGCGACAATGAAGTTGAGCAGGCGCGGCACGACCAGGATCAAAATGCCTGCGATGAGAGCGACCAGCGGACCGAGGCTCAGATGGATATCCATTATTGCTCCTTGTTTTGATTGAAATGATGGTTGGACACGGGCGTGCGGGACAGGCATGCAAAATGGTCCTGCATGACGCGACGGACTGGCGAGACATCGGTATCTTGCTTCTTGACACACATAACCTGAAAACAAGCCGTAATAACGAACGATCAGGAGGTTTCAATGCATTCCGTTTTTACTTCTTTTTCCCCGCGTAGCGCCCCCACGCAAGCTTCGTGCCGCAGGCCGCGTTTCCTGACAAGGAATTTTGCGGCAAGTGTCGCGGTCGGCCTGTCGCTAGCGTCCGCTCAGGCAATGGCGCAGGATGCCGGCACCGCGCCCGGCGCGTCGGCGAATCCTTCCGGCGCTGCCAATAACAGCGTGTATGACTTGCTGGTTGGAACCTATACAGGCAGCGGCAAGAGCCAGGGGATCTATGTATACCGGTTCGATACCGCCAACGGAACCGTTACGCAACTCACGTCTGCGCAGGCGGTAAACCCTTCGTATCTTGTGGTGAGCCGGGACCGGCAGCACGTCTATGCGGTGAACGAATTGCCCGGCGACAACGGTCCAGCGTCGCAGCGCGGCGGCATCAGCGCATTTCGCTTTGATCCGGCGAGCGGACAACTCATCTTCGTGAATCGCGTTTCCTCCGATGGCAACGATCCCGCCTACCTCGCGCTGTCACGTGATGGCCGGTATCTGCTCACGGCAAATTACTCGGTGGCGTCGAATCCTGGCGGCAGCTTCGCCGTGTTTCCGCTGGAAGGCGAACGGGTCTTGCCGTCCGTGCTCACGGTTCATCACGACGGCAACGGTCCCGTGACAGGCCGCCAGGACAATTCACACGTGCATTCCACGGTGTTTTCGCCTGACGGACGCTATCTGTTCGCGCAAGACCTGGGCGCGGACAAGCTGTATTCCTACCGATACACACCTGACGGCACGCGCGGTCTGTTCGGTCCGACCGAATCACGCTACACGCTGGTGAAACCAGGTTCGGGACCGCGCCACATGGTCTTCGACGAAGCGGGAAAGCACGCCTACGTGACGACCGAAATGAACGCTTCGGTGCTTGTCTACGACTACGACGACGGCAAGCTCACGCTCAAGCAAACCCTGCCGATGACCACGCCCGGTTTCAAAGGCAAGATTGGCGGCGGCGCGATCCATCTCTCCCCGGACGGCCGCTTTCTGTACGCGACCAATCGTGGCGACGCCAACGAAATCCTGACCTACGCCGTCGATGCTTCGAATGGTCATCTGAAGCTGCTCAACCGCCGTTCTACGCTGGGCAAGACCCCGCGCGAATTTGCAATCGATCCAACCGGCCGGTGGCTGATCGTCGGCAATCAGGACAGCGACAGCGTCTACTTCTTCCGGCGCGATCCGCAGACGGGCGAACTCGCGTCGGACCCGAAGAAACTTGAAATCGGCTCGCCCGTCGATTTCAAGTTCGTTTCGCCTTCCTGACGTTTTCGGGATCGCAATAACGTCCGGGCCGCCGATTATCGACGGCCCGGTTTTTGCATAATGCAGGCAGTTTTAACCCGCAGTGTCCGCCGAGTATCGGTATGGAAGGAAACGAACGTTGAACATCACCACAGCAGCCGGCAGAGAAACAAATAGGCTCAATCCCAGCGATTCCCAGGCGCCGCCCGGTTTTATTTGCGCGTTTCGCTTTTCCGGCGCCGAGGCGCTGCGTCTGTCATGGGACGAAGCGCGCCGGGAAATCGCAGGCGATGGCCCGACATGGCTGCATCTGAGCGCCAATGACGACACCGTGGAAAGCTGGCTTACCGGCGTCACCGCCATGCCGGACGTGGCGCGGGAATTCCTGAACGGCGAAGACAAGCGGCCCCGCGTGCATATGGGCCCGACCTTCATGTACGGCGTGGTCGCGGACCTGGAGCGCGTCGCGGAAACGCCCGAAGCCGATCCGAATGCGCAGGCCACGCGCCGCGCGACCGGCGCGCTGCGTTTTTACGTCGATAAAAACCGCATGATCACCGTGCGCGCGCAGCCGTTGCAATCGACCGACCGGCTTCGCCACGCGGTACTGGAAGGCGCGACCTTCCGCGATCCCGTCGATCTCTTCGCCGGCCTGATCCGCGCGCTGAACGACACGTTTGCAGATCGTATCGATGAAATCGGCGACCGGCTCGACGACGTGGAAGAGGGCGTGCTCGATGGCCGTCATTCGAACTGGCGCGCGGAATTGGGATCGGTGCGGCGGCGGCTGGTGGAGGTAAAGCGGTTTGTCGACCCTGAGCGCAACGCGCTCACGCAACTCGTGACACGGCGGCTCGACTGGGCGGAACCGCGATCCATGGAAACGTTGATCCAGGCCATCCAGGTCCTGAACGGACTCGGCGCGGGACTCGAAGGGCAGTACGAACGCTCGAAGTTGCTGCAGGATGAAATCGCCGCGCTTCTTTCGGAAGACATCAACCGCAAGCTGCTGTGGCTCGCGATCATGTCCGCGTTGCTGATGCCCGCGACGCTCGTCTCGGGCATCTTCGGCATGAACGTGGCCGGCCTGCCCGGCACGCACGACCACTATTCGTTCGCGGTCGTGATGGGCGTGATGGTGGTGTGCGCCGCCGTCACGCTGTTCCTGCTCAGGCGCTTGCGCTTGTGGTGAGCGGTTATTCCGGCTGGCCCGGCGCGAGCACTTCGCGGTTGCCATTGGTTCCCATCGGCGAGACGAGGCCGGCCGACTCCATCTGTTCAACAAGCCGTGCCGCGCGGTTATAGCCAATTCGCAACTGACGTTGCACTGAAGAAATCGATGCCCGCCGCGTGCGTAAAACGAACGCGACGGCTTCGTCGTAAAGCGGATCGGCTTCGGCGTCCTGCGTCTCGCCGAACAGATCCGGCGTGCCGCCTTCGGGCGTCGGCCCCGACAAGATCCCTTCCTCATACTCCGGCTCGCCGAACTGCTTGAGATACTCCACGACGCTGTGCACTTCTTCATCGGCGACAAACGCGCCATGCACGCGTTGCGGATAGCCGGTGCCGGGCGGCAGGAACAGCATGTCGCCCGCACCAAGCAGCGATTCCGCGCCCATCTGGTCGAGAATCGTGCGCGAGTCGATCTTCGATGAAACCTGGAACGCCACGCGCGTCGGAATGTTCGCCTTGATCAGGCCGGTGATGACATCCACCGAAGGCCGCTGTGTCGCGAGAATCAAGTGAATGCCTGCGGCGCGCGCCTTCTGCGCGAGGCGCGCGATCAGTTGCTCGATCTGCTTGCCCGCGACCATCATCAGGTCGGCGAGTTCGTCGATCACGACCACGATCATCGGCAGCTTGGCGAGCGGTTCGGGCGCATCGGGCGTGAGCGAGAACGGGTTCGTGAGCTTCTTGCCGGCAGCTTCCGCGTTGCGGATCTTCTGATTGAAACCCTGCAGATTACGCACGCCCACCGCGGACATCAGCTTGTAGCGCTTCTCCATTTCACCGACACACCAGTTCAGCGCGTTCGCGGCGAGCTTCATGTCGGTCACGACCGGCGCGAGCAAATGCGGAATGCCTTCGTACACCGACAGTTCCAGCATCTTCGGATCGATCATGATCAGGCGCACGTCTTCCGGTTTCGCCTTGAAGAGCAGCGAGAGGATCATCGCGTTGATGGCGACCGATTTGCCCGAACCCGTCGTGCCCGCGACCAGCATGTGCGGCGCGCGTGCGAGGTCGGTGACCACCGGATTGCCGATGATGTCCTTGCCCATCGCAATGGTCAGGAACGACTTGGAATCGCGATAGACATCCGCTTCCAGGATTTCGGAGAGCCGGATCATCTGCCGTTTGGCGTTCGGCAGTTCCAGACCCATGCAGGTCTTGCCGGGAATGGTCTCGACCACGCGGATGGACGTGAGCCCGAGTCCGCGCGACAGGTCCTTCATCAGGCCCACGATCTGGCTGCCGCGCACGCCGAGCGCCGGCTCGACTTCGAAGCGCGTGATGACCGGTCCCGCCGACGCGCCGACCACCGTGACCGGCACCTTGAATTCCTGCAGGCGCTGTTCGATCAGTTGGCCAGTGTTCGCGAGATGTTGCTCGGACACGGGCTCCACTTCGTCGGACGCGGGTTCGAGAAGATCGAGTCCGGGCAGTTCCACAGCCGATGCCGCGGGCGCATGAAACTCGAATTCCGTTGCGATGAAACCGCGGACCGGGGGACGCGGCTCTTGAGGCGCTGTTGTTGCCGGTTGCGTTTCCATGGCGGCGGCCGCAGCGGGCACAGCGGGCACAAGCGCACGGGGGAAATGGACGATGTTCGACGGGCCGGAGACTGGATCTTCAGGTTCGTTGATCGGCTCTGCTTCCATGTCCTCTTCGACGCCGCCCGCCGGTTCGTATGCGTTCGGCGCTGTGGCGTTCGATTCGACAATGTGAATTGGCGGCGGGGGAGGGCGTGACGGAGGCGTTTCGTCCTGCCAGGCTGGCGTTACGTCGCTCTCGTCGGCGTCCTTGCCCAACGCGTGATCGCGGCGGATCGCCCAAGGGGGAAGGTTGGTGGATGCGGCCTCGGGCTCTGCGGCAGCCGCATGTGGGTCAACGTCAGCACCGCCCACATTGACCGTTTCGCTGGGAGCAGGTTCAAGCGGAGCCGTATTGCCAACCGTATCGGCTTCGGATGTGAGCGAATCAGGCGTTGTATCGTCAGGCGTGCCGGTCGAATACGAGCCTGCAACGCTTACTGACGCCGCCGCTGGAACCGTTGCGGGCGGTTCCACCGGCGGATTTTGAACGACGCTATCACTCGCGGACGTCGCCACGGTCGTTGACGCACTTCGAGGCGCATCGCCACGCATGGTCCACTGCGCGGTAGTTTCTTCAATCGAGCGCAGCGCTTCCTTGATGCGCTCAGGTTCCGGCGGCGGCCCCACGGGTCTTGCTGGCGCATTCGAGCCAGCAGACGCTGCCGCCGTAAAAAACGAGTCGCGGGTAACCACGGGCGCAACGACGTTGCCGCGCGACAAATTCGGCGATGAACTCGACGGTGGTGCTCGCATCGATGAATTGCGCGCCGCCTGAGCCGCGCGGGCAGCCGACGAACCGATTGAATTCGGCGGAGCGCTTCTGGCGACCGCCGGACGCAACGTATCGGCGGTGCGCGGCGTGGCCGCCGGGTTTATCGTGCTCGTGGAATTCGAACGCGTTGCGGCCGTTCCCGCGACTTTATCCTGCAATCCGCCTGTTTTCAGCCATCCAGCGGGCGCGACCGGTTCAAGCGGTTCGATCGATACCGAACCGCGCACGCTTTCCGGCTTGTTTTCTCTCGCGGCGTATGAATCGCGGCGTTCGCCAAACGATGGTTCCACCGGCCGCGCAGCCTCAGGACCACGCGCTTGACGTTCGGTGTCGCTGCGTCTGGCGGGCTGCGGCCTCCAGACTGTCGGCCGCTGATATCGGCTGCCTTGGCGCGGTGTGGCGGGCGGTATTCCGAGCGGTGGCGCATCGGGCGCAATCCTGCCCGGCGAACCCATGCCCGCGCCGCCTCTTTCCGCTTTTTCCCGTGGTGCTTTCTTGCGCGATGGTTTCTCGCGAACGGCTCGTTCCCGCGTCACGAACAGGCCAGGATCGAGACCCAGGCCGAACGCAACGTTTGCCCATGCAAACGCTTCGCGCCATTGAAAGTCCAGAAACCACGGCAGGCCGATGAGCAAGGCCACAGCCGCACCCGCGCCGGCGTACAGCGCGCCCGTCGTGCCGATCACGCCGCCGTGGGCCGCGAACGCGCTCAACAGCGCATGGCCAAGACGGTCGATATCGGTGGCGAAAGCGAAGGAGTGGAACAGGGCGGCTTCGAGCGTGCAACTTGCGAGCAGCACGCAGAAAAAACCGAGCCACAGCCGGATCGTGCCGGGGCCGCGCAGGCCGCCGCCGTTCGGCAGAACGGATTTGACGATGCGCCAGAGAAGAGGGATGAACCAGACGGCCGAGATACCGAACCAGCCGAAAACTACCGTGTGCATGCAAGGAACCAGGAATGATGTGAGCAGTGTGAGCAGCGAACCAAAGCTCAGGCAAAGATAAAACGATACCGCCGAGTTTAACCGTCATGAACCAGGAGGAGACTCGGAGAACCTGGGCCGGGTCCGAATTTCCAGTGCTGGCCGTTATCTCCAAAAGACATTCTCAAGGTTGCGCGTGTTCCTTGAATGTCAGCACATCGCCGCTCTTCAATGTGAGCTGCAGTTCTTTTGGCGGGCGCATCTGCACACCGGTTTTCTCGATCGCGCCAAGTCCCTGCAGGAACGGCTGTTCGAGCGCGCTGCCGGCGCCGGGCGCGCACGCCATCCGGGTGCCAGCGAGCGGCCCGAACGAGAGCTTGCCATCGGTCAGGTCGTAGGTGCCTGTGAAGCGGTTGCATCCGGAGAAGCCATTGGCCCGGCGCTGGCCGCCGTCCGTCGAAAAATTCAGCGTCACGGGCGTGCCCATGCCGCCAGCCGATGCGCCGGGAATGTCACGCGCGCGGCCCGTGGCGTCGGTCCAGGTGTCCAACTGCCATTGGGTATCGTCGAGAAGTTGGGTCGCGGCCGGATTGTACGGATCGGACGGCGGCGCGGCGCTGTCCGGATGCGTGGGCAATGCGCAGCCAGCGAGCGCCACGCTCAGGGCCAGCGTTGCGGCTGAAAAAACCGCGGCCATCGAAAACCTCGAATGCAGCCCGGAATCTGGCGTGGAATGCGCGCAAGCAGCATGTACGCGGCTGCGCGCCGAATGGAGCGCCAGGCGCGAACGGGAAGGCTGCATCGACATGAAATATCCTCAGGCTGGCAAAACCGTAAGGGTATCGCACTCGTCAGGCGCGACCCAAGGCCGTTTGCACTCGAATCGTTGCGATGTGTAAAGAAAGGTCATTTCCAGCGTTCTTTTCCGTGGCGGAATCCTGCCGTGCAATCGGCGGCGCGTGTACCTCGCGGATCGTCCCCGGCATAAGTGCGCGTGTTAACATTCCAGGTTTTACAGGCCTCTTTTCCGGAGCATCCATGCCAAGCGCGAAGTCCGCTGCGTCCCCTTTTCAAACCGGCATTATCGGCACGCCGCTTTCGCCTGGCGCCACCCGCGTGATGCTGCTCGGCGCGGGCGAACTCGGCAAGGAAGTGATCATCGCGTTGCAGCGGCTCGGCGTGGAGACCATCGCGGTGGATCGTTACGCCGATGCACCCGGCCATCAGGTCGCGCATCGCTCGCACGTGATCGACATGACCGACGGCGCGGCGTTGCGCGCGTTGATCGAAGCCGAGAAGCCGCATTTGATCGTGCCGGAAATCGAGGCCATCGCGACCGACACGCTGGCCGAAATCGAAGCCGAGCAACGTGCTGTCGTGATTCCGACCGCGCGCGCGACCCAGCTCACGATGAACCGCGAAGGCATTCGCCGTCTCGCCGCCGAGACGCTTGGCCTGCCGACTTCGCCCTATGCGTTCGCCGATTCGCTTGCCGAGATGAAGTCGGGCATCGAAAAGATCGGTTTTCCATGTGTGGTGAAGCCGGTGATGTCGTCGTCGGGCAAGGGGCAATCGGTGCTCAGGAGCGACGCTGATATTGAACCCGCGTGGCAACACGCCATGGCCGGCGGCCGGGTCAATCACGGGCGGGTGATCGTGGAGGGGTTTATCGACTTCGAGTACGAGATCACGCAACTCACCGTGCGCGCAAGCAGTGCGGAAACGGGCGATCTGCAGACCTATTTCTGCGACCCGATCGGTCACGTTCAAGTGGCGGGCGATTATGTGGAATCGTGGCAGCCGCAGGCCATGAGCGCCGTGGCGCTGGCGAAATCGCGCGATGTCGCCGAAAAGGTCACCACGGCGCTCGGCGGCCGCGGCTTGTTTGGCGTGGAGCTTTTCGTGCGCGGCGACGATGTCTGGTTTTCCGAAGTCAGCCCGCGACCGCATGACACAGGTCTGGTCACGCTCGCCACGCAGCGTTTCTCCGAATTCGACCTCCACGCGCGCGCGATTCTCGGTCTTCCCGTGGATACGGCGTTGCGCGCGCCGGGTGCATCGGCAGTGATCTATGGCGGGCTGGACGAAGCGGGTATTGGCTTCGAAGGCGTGGCCGAAGCGCTCGCGGTGCCCGATTCCGACCTGCGTCTGTTCGGCAAGCCCGAAAGTTTTACGAAGCGCCGCATGGGCGTGGCGCTCGCGACTGGACGCGATACGGGCGAAGCCCGGGAACGCGCGAAGCTGGCAGCGTCTAAGGTAAGACCCGTCTCCACTCGATGACGGCAACACGCTGCTTGCCCAGTGGATACGCGCGGGCAGCACGGAGGTTTCACAGTGAAATGGTGTGCAATGGCTGCGTTATGCGCGGTCCTGGCTGGATTGGGCGGGTGCGGATTGGCGGCGGCGCCGTGCCGTATTGCGTCGGCGGGATTGAAGATCGTGCCGGTGGTGGGTCACGTAGCGGCGGCGCCTACCGACGCCTGCGCCGGCGTGATCGATCCTTGATCGCCGTGAGCTGCGGTGCACCGACGCCACAAACGACCAACGAAAGGACAGCACGATGAAAGGAGTGATCGAACGAATGTGCGGGACTGGAAGGGCTAGCAGGAAGATCGGACGATTCGCGGCGGCCGTGGGCGCGCTGTGCGCCGTATGCGCGACGCACGCGGCGTTTTCCATGCCGCTGACCGTGCCGCAGGTCCAGACGGCCACCACCAACACGCTTCGCTACAAATGCAGCGGTGGCAAGGCATTGACCGTCCAGTACATGAACACGAAGAACAAACAGAGCTTTGCGCTGCTCACCGTGGATGGCCGCAAGATGCTGTTTGTGAATGTGCTCGCTGCGTCGGGCGCGAAATACGTCGGGGACCATTACACATGGTGGACGAAGGGCCCTGAAGGCACGCTCACCGACGAGACCGCAGACCCGAAAGCCGCGCCAATGCTTGCCGAGTGCAAGACGGGAACGTAGCGCGGTTCGTTTGTTTGATGATCGATAAATTTAGAGAAGAAGCCCGTTTTGACGTGAGTCGGAACGGGCTTCTTCTATGGGGCGTTATTTGGCGAGCCGGTTCGAAACCTCGGCCGAATGGCTAACGTGAAGGCCCGTCGCGGCATTGAACGGCTATCGGGAGTATGGTTGCTATGGTTGTGCCGGGGCGAAGGCTTTAGGCACATTGAATGACCGGCGGCTGCCGCGCGGCCTCGCTGCGTGCAGCCGATTCATCTCATTGCGTCTCGCGCACGGCATTCGTCGTGCGCGTCGCCATCAAGCGAGACTTTTCCATGAAAGCATCGGATCTGTTCGTCAAAGCGCTGGAAGCCGAGAAAGTCGAATATGTGTTCGGCATCCCCGGCGAAGAAAATCTCGATCTCCTCGAATCGCTGCGCCGCTCGAAGATCAAGCTGATCCTGACTCGCCACGAACAGGCCGCAGGTTTCATGGCCGCGACTTACGGCCGGCTGACGGGCAAGACGGGCGTGTGCCTCGCGACGCTCGGGCCGGGCGCCACCAACTTCGTGACCGCCGCTGCGTATGCGCAGTTGGGCGGCATGCCCATGCTGATGGTCACGGGCCAGAAACCGATCAAGTCGAGCAAGCAGGGCAGCTTCCAGATTGTCGATGTAGTCCGGATGATGGAACCGCTCACCAAGTACACGCGTTCCATGGTGTCTATCGGCAATATTCCGGCTTCGGTGCGGGAGGCTTTCCGGCGAGCCGAGGAAGAGCGCCCGGGCGCAACCCATCTGGAATTGCCGGAAGACGTGGCGCACGAGGAAGGCGACGGCGCGCCGATTCCCAAGAGCTTCAGCCGCCGCCCGGTCGCGGAGGAAAAGGCGGTGGAGCGCGCAGTCGAGGCCATTCGCGAAGCACGGCATCCCTTATTGATGATCGGCGCGGGCGGCAACCGCAAGACGACCACGAAGATGCTGCGCGAATTCGTCGATCAGATTGGCATTCCGTTTTTCACCACGCAAATGGGCAAGGGCGTGATCGATGAATCTCATCCCATGTGGCTCGGCAATGCGACGCTATCCGACGGGGATTTCGTGCATCGCGCGATCGATCACGCGGACTGCATCATCAACATTGGTCACGACGTGATTGAAAAGCCGCCGTTTTTCATGCGCAGCGGCGACGCTGGCGAAAAGACCGTGATCCACGTGAATTTTCTTGGCGCTCAGGTCGACCCGGTGTATTTCCCGCAAATTGAAGTGGTGGGTGACATTGCGAATGCCGTCTGGCAAATGAAGGAACTACTGAAAGAACCGCAGGAAAACTGGGACTTTTCGCGCTTCAGGATGATCAAGGAGCACTTCGACGCGCAACTTGCGAAAGGCGAGCACGACGACCGCTTCCCCATGTATCCCGTGCGGATCGTGAAGGACGTCTACGACACCATGCCGAAGGACGGAATCATTTGCCTCGACAACGGCATGTACAAGATCTGGTTCGCCCGTTATTACCGGGCGCACGAACCGAATTCCATTCTTCTGGACAACGCGCTCGCGTCCATGGGAGCGGGCCTGCCGTCTGCTATTGCAAGCAAGATCGTGCACCCGGAGCGCAACGTGATGGCGGTCTGCGGCGACGGCGGTTTCATGATGAATTCACAGGAAGTCGAAACCGCCGTGCGGCTGAAACTGGACCTGGTCATCCTGCTGTTGCGCGACGATGCGTTCGGCATGATCCGGTGGAAGCAGGAAAACATGAATTTTCCGGATTACGGCATGACGCTGCAGAACCCGGACTTCGTGGCGTATGCGCAGAGTTATGGAGCGATCGGGCATCGGGTGGAAACGGCGGAGGCGCTCGCGCCCTTGATACGCGAATGTTTTACGGCGCCCGGTGTGCATCTGATCGACGTGCCCATTGACTATTCGGACAACGAACGCGTGTTGAACCGCGAGATCAAGCGCCTCAGCGCGCAACTTTAGACTCATGGAGATGCTGACATGCTGAAGAAAACCTATCCGTATTACCTGGCGAACGAAGCCGTGGCGGCCAACACGGACCTGGAAGTCACCGATAAATTCAGTGGCGAAGTCGCGACGCGCGTGGCAATGGCGGACGCAGAGACAATCGACGCCGCGATCGGCCACGCGGTTGCTGCCCAGCGCGCGATGCGCGAGTTCAAGCCGTATCAGCGGCAAGCGGTTCTGGACCATTGCGTGAAGCGGTTTCGCGAACGTTTCGACGAACTCGCGGAAGCGCTGTGCATTGAGGCCGGCAAGCCGATCAACGATTCGAAGGGCGAGGTGACGCGTCTTATCGATACATTCAGGGTGGCCGCCGAGGAATCGGTGCGTATAGACGGCGGCATGATCAATCTTGAAATCGCACCGCGCGCCGCGGGTTATCACGGTTACTACAAACGCGTGCCGATTGGTCCGTGCTCGTTCATATCGCCATTCAATTTCCCGTTGAACCTGACCGCGCACAAGGTTGCGCCCGCAATCGCCGCCGGCTGCCCCTTCGTGCTGAAACCGGCGAGCCGTACGCCAGTCGGCGCATTGATCATGGGCGAGGTGCTTGCCGAAACAGACTTGCCGAAGGGCGCGTTTTCGATTCTCCCGGCACATCGCGACGGCGCGGATCTTTTCACCACCGACGAACGCTTCCGCTTGCTGTCGTTCACAGGCTCGCCCGCAGTTGGCTGGGAGCTGAAAAAGAAGGCAGGCAAGAAGAAGGTGATTCTGGAGCTGGGCGGCAACGCGGCGGCGATTGTCGATCGCGATCAGGCGGACAGGCTTGATTACGTTGTGGACCGGCTGGCGTTTGGCGCGTTCTACCAGTCGGGGCAAAGCTGCATTGGCGTGCAACGCATCCTGGCGCACGCAGATATCTACGATGCGCTGCGCGAAAAGCTCATCGCGAAAACGAAGTCGCTGAAAATGGGCGATCCTAAAGACGAAAAGACGTTTGTCGGCCCGATGATTTCGGAATCCGAGTCCAAACGGCTTGCTGGCTGGATGGAAAGCGCGGTGTCCAGCGGCGCAAAGATCATTGCGGGCGGGAAGGTGGACGGCGCAATGTTCGAAGCAACGTTGCTGGAAGGTGTGAAGCGTGATCAGGATTTGTACAGAAAGGAAGCGTTTGGTCCGGTTGCGCTGCTCGAAAAGTTCACCGATTTCGCCCATGCGCTCGAAACAGTGAACGACAGCGATTTTGGCCTGCAAGCCGGTGTCTTCTCCGATAGCCTCACGAACGTGAATCTTGCCTGGGACGAACTGGAGGTGGGCGGCGTGGTGATCAACGACGTGCCGTCGTTCCGTGTCGACAACATGCCGTATGGCGGCGTCAAGGATTCCGGGCTCGGGCGGGAAGGCGTCAAATATGCCATCGAGGACATGACGGAATTGCGCCTGATGGTCGTTCGCGATGCACCCAAACCCGCGTCGAAAGCAAAATAGACCGTTGCAGCCGCCGCTTGAAACGGTTGGAATGGTCGCAAAGCCCGGCCGGCCGGGCTTTGCGACGAATCAACGTGTTGCGCTATCGGCGCGTGGCGGCATGCGGCGCAGTGCTACAATATCGGGCTTTCCCGTAGTCCGGGCGCCACGACCGGCGCGACTGCGGAGCAGGGCGTGATCGTGTTTTTCATATTGCTCGCCGTCGAGGCAGCGCCACGCACGCCGTTGTACATGCACTTATCACGTGTACGTTGCCGTTTGAGCCGTTTGTACTTGCTATACGTACTACGCTGTCCGGTTGCATCAGGCCGGATCAGGCAAAAATTCGCAGAGGTCGAAACCTTGCGAATCCGAAGTCCGCGGGTTGATCGCCGATTGCCAGTTGCAAGGCGAGACACGCGGCTTCTTCCTTACGATGTCCATGAGCGGTGGAATGACCGCTCGCGCGCCGCTCCGGCGCATTTTTAGCGAAAGCGAAAGCCACCAAAGTCACCATGTCCGATCCCGTCGTCACGAACCCGTCCGCCGCTTCATCCGACGCACCCGGCGCTGAGACCCGCGTCTCACCTCAAGCGCCCGGTCCTGTGCCCACATTCGACCAGTTCGGCCTGTCTGCAGATATCCTGCGCGCGGTGGTTGAGTCTGGCTACACGATTCCCACGCCCATCCAGGCGCAGGCGATTCCCGTGGTGCTCGCCGGCCGTGACGTAATGGGCGCCGCCCAGACAGGCACGGGCAAGACGGCAAGTTTCTCGCTGCCGATCATCCAGCGTCTGCTGCCAACGGCAAGCACGAGCGCATCGCCTGCCCGTCATCCGGTGCGCGCGCTGATTCTCACGCCTACGCGCGAACTCGCGGATCAAGTCGCGGCCAACGTACAGGCTTATTCCAAGCACACGCCGCTGCGCAGCACCGTGGTTTTTGGTGGTGTCGACATGAACCCGCAATCTGAAGCCTTGCGGCGCGGCGTGGAAATCCTGATCGCAACGCCGGGACGCCTGCTCGATCACGTGCAGCAAAAAACGCTGAACCTTGGTCAGGTGCAGATGCTAGTGCTTGACGAAGCCGACCGCATGCTCGACATGGGCTTTCTGCCGGATCTGCAGCGCATCCTGAATTTGCTGCCGAAGGAACGCCAGACGCTGCTGTTCTCGGCCACGTTCTCAGGTGAAATCAAGAAGCTCGCGGCGACTTATTTGCGCAATCCGCAAACCATCGAAGTGGCGCGCAGCAATTCCACAAATGCGAATGTGCGCCAGATCGTGTTCGAAATCGCCGAAAGCGACAAGTCAGGTGCGGTGACGCAATTGATCCGCGAGCGCGGCCTGAAGCAGGTTCTGGTGTTCTGCAACAGCAAGATTGGCGCAAGCCGTCTCGCGCGTGTGCTGGAAAAAGACGGAATCGTGGCGACGGCCATTCACGGCGATCGCACGCAGGGCGAGCGCATGCAGGCGCTCGATGCATTCAAGAAGGGCGAAATTGAAGCGCTGGTCGCAACCGACGTCGCGGCGCGCGGCCTTGACATCACGGATTTGCCGGCCGTGATCAACTTCGATCTGCCGTTCAGTGCTGAAGATTATGTTCACCGTATTGGCCGGACGGGACGCGCGGGCGCAACGGGCGACGCGTTGTCGCTATGCAGCCCCAACGAGCGCAAGCAACTCGCCGATATCGAAAAGCTGATCAAGCGGCCGCTCGAAGTCATGACGCTGAAGGTCGATGTGCCGGTGCGGCGCGAGTCGTCTTCGGGTCGCCGTGACGAACGGCCGGCGCGGACGGAACGCGGTGAACATCGGCATGCACGCAGTGAGGAGCCGCGCCGCCGTTCTACATCGTTCGAACGCTCGCATTCGCGCCAGCAACCTGTCGATGATTTCTTCCTCAAGCCGTATGTGGCGTCGCCGGCATCGGCCAGGAAAGCGCAGGACGAGGCAGCGGCGGAAGCCGAACGGAAAAGCACGCCGCGTCAGCCGCTAGCCGCTTTGCTGGGCGGACTAGGCATGCCGCGCAGGACGCAGTCGGAGTCCTGAGGTTTGACGCGTGTCTTTTGATGGAAAGCGGCAGCAATGCCGCTTTTTGCATTTTTACGCGGTGGTTTTTGGGTAAGGTGCGGATATGCGGGAACCTAGGTTCCGAACCTTCGCGCCCATTGCATGGTGGCATCCGAGAAAAACGTTTCGAGCGAACCAGCGCACGATGTTTCCAGTCCGAGATGCTTGGCCGCCAAGGTCAGCGCTGCAAGGGGATGGGCCGTGTCCAGCGCCGTCGCGCCCGTTTGTTTGCTGAGCTTCTCACCGTGCTCGTTTTCCACCACGGGAACGTGCAAATAGGCCGGCGTCGGAACGCGCAGGCACTGCTGCAGGTAAATCTGGCGCGCGGTTGAATCCAGCAGATCCTCACCGCGGACAATATGCGTGATGCCGCAATCCGCATCGTCTACAACAACCGCAAGCTGGTACGCCCATTCGCCATCCGCGCGCTTGAGCACGAAATCGCCGACGTCCGTTGCCAGATCCTGTGTCTGCTTGCCTTGCCATCGATCCTCGAAAGTGAACACGGCAGCGTCGCCATCCGGCACCCGCACGCGCCACGCTCGCGGCGGCCTGCCGTGCAGTCCGTCGCGGCACGTTCCCGGATAGGCGAGGGTGGTGTGCCGCGCGTGCCCCGCATGACTACGCGCGAGCGAATCGGCAATCTCGCGACGCGTGCAGCCACACGGATACACCCGTCCCGTCGATAACAAATGGTCGAACGCCCGCTGATACGCGCCCTCGCGTTGACTCTGCCAGATGGGTTCCTCGTCGGACTGCATGCCGAACTTGCGCAGCGTGTCCAGGATTCCCTCGGCGGCGCCGGGCACGGTGCGCGGACCGTCCACGTCTTCGATCCGGACGAGCCATGTTCCCCGATGCGCGCGGGCATCGAGGAAACTGGCCAGCGCACTCACCAGCGAGCCCGAGTGCAGCGGCCCGGTGGGAGAAGGCGCAAAACGCCCGCGATAAGCTCGATTGGTGTTCATCCGCCGCGCCCGACCGTTGGCAACGTGCTCCGGTTGCTCCGTTTAATTTGGAGCGAAAGTCGCGCAGCGACGCGCCGGGCGGTGATGAAACTCATGCCTTATGCCGTGTCTCGCCTGGACCGGGAAACGAAGCCCGGCCGTCGGCCGTGATCGCGGCGTGCGCTTCGTCGCTGTCGACTGCTTCGTCTTCCGCGCCTGTGGCATCGCCATCTTGCGCATTTGCCGCCGGTTCCAGCGCCGCATTCAAAGCGGTCCGATGATCGAATACAAAACATTCGCCGTGATAATGCGCGCCGCCCACTTCCTCGAAGTACTTGAGAATGCCGCCTTCAAGCTGATAAACGTGGTCGATGCCGACTTCCTTCATGTGAATCGCGGCTTTTTCGCAGCGGATCCCTCCGGTGCAGAACGACACCACCGTCTTTCCCTCCAGATCCGCACGATGCGCTTCGATCACGCCGGGAAACTCGCTGAATTTGTCAATGCGGTAATCAAGCGCCTGGTCGAAGGTGCCCACGTCGACTTCGAACGCATTGCGCGTGTCGAGCATGACAACCGGACGGCCCTCTTCGTCGTGTCCCCGGTCGAGCCACGCCTTCAGCGTGGCAGCAGACACTGAAGGCGCGCGGCCCAGTTCCGGCTTGATTGCCGGCTTCTTCATGGTGATGATTTCGCGCTTCAGCTTGACCAGCATCTTGCCGAAAGGCTGCGTGGCCGAAATGCTTTCCTTGAATTCCAGATCGGCGAATTTGCCTTCGAAAAGCGGATCTGTCCGAACGTATTCCATGAGTGCCCGGATGGGCGCGGGCTCGCCCGCCACAAACAAATTGATGCCTTCAGGCGCGAGCAGGATCGTGCCGCGCAGGCCAAGGGACAGGCAGCGCTCGACAATCAGCGGCCGCCAGTCGGCGCCGCTTTCGATGGTCACAAATTTATACGCGGAAAGATTGATGATGCTCATGACGCAAATGCTCTTAAAGTGCTTGGAAACGGGCCTTGCCGGAGGAAAAACGAACTCGACAGGCGCAAAAGATTGATGTCGAGTTCCTATTATCCCGCAAACCGCCGACGCGTCCGACTCGGCCGAACGGCTAATGACGAGCGCACTACATCCACAAGGATGCGGCACTTTTTTTATCATGCGAATTGAACGCGTTGAGCCCTCGGCCGAATGGCTAACGCGTGCCGTGAGAAGTATTTTCGCGAATAGGCGCATGTACAATATCGGTCATGTCAGATCCCCGTTTTGTCCATCTTCGTGTTCATTCCGAATTCTCGATTGCCGACGGCATCGTGCGCCTTGACGACGTGGTCAAGGCCGCCGCCCAGGACGGTCAGGGCGCGCTCGCGCTGACCGATCTCGGCAATGCATTCGGCCTTGTCCGGTTCTACAAGGAAGCGCGGGGCAAGGGTGTAAAACCCATTGCCGGCTGCGACGTCTGGATCACCAATCCAGCAGATCGCGACAAACCTTCGCGCTTGCTGCTGCTGGTCAGGAACCAGCGTGGTTATCTCAACCTTTGCGAACTGCTTTCGAAAGCCTGGCTCACGAATCAGTATCGGGGGCGCGCGGAAGTCGAGTACGAATGGCTCGAAAACGGATTGTCCGACGGCTTGCTGGCGCTGTCGGGCGCACAGCACGGCGATATCGGCATGGCATTCGCGGCCGGCAACGACCAGGCTGCGCTTCGTCACGCCGAGCGCTGGGCGACGCTTTTTCCCAATGCGTTCTACATCGAGTTGCAGCGGGCCGGACATCCAGGTGGCGAGACGTATATTCAGCAAGCCGTCGCGCTCGCCGCGCAGTTGAACTTGCCGGTTGTCGCCACGCATCCCATGCAGTTCATGACGCCGGACGATTTCACGGCGCACGAAGCGCGCGTGTGTATTTCCGAAGGGGACATGCTCGCGAATCCGCGCCGTCAAAAGCGATTCACGACCGAGCAATATTTTCGTACACAAGACGACATGTGCGCGTTGTTCGCGGACATTCCGTCGGCGTTGGCGAATACGGTGGAAATTGCGAAACGCTGCAATCTGAAGCTCGAGTTGGGCAAGCCGAAACTGCCGCTGTTTCCGACGCCCGACGGCATGTCGCTTGACGATTACCTCGTGCATTTGTCGAAGGACGGGCTCGAGAAACGCCTCGTCCAGCTTTACCCGGACGAAGCCACTCGTGAAGCGCAGCGCGAGACGTATTACGCGCGCCTTGAGTTCGAGTGCAAGACCATTATTGGCATGGGCTTCCCGGGCTACTTCCTGATCGTTGCCGACTTCATCATGTGGGCGAAGAACAATGGCGTGCCGGTCGGCCCGGGCCGTGGATCGGGCGCGGGGTCGCTCGTCGCGTATGCGTTGTTCATCACCGATCTTGATCCGCTCAAGTACAACCTGCTGTTCGAACGATTCCTGAATCCTGATCGCGTGTCGATGCCTGACTTCGACATCGACTTTTGCCAGGAAGGGCGCGACCGCGTCATCCAGTATGTGAAGCAGAAGTACGGCGCGGACGCCGTGTCGCAGATTGCGACGTTCGGCACGATGGCGGCAAAAGCGGCCGTTCGGGACATAGGCCGTGTGCTCGATCTGGGCTACATGTTCACCGACGGCATTGCGAAGCTGATTCCGTTCAAGCCGGGCAAGCACGTGACCATCGCGGACGCGCTGAAGGAAGAGCCGACGCTGCAGGAACGATTCGACAACGAAGACGAGGTGCATCAGCTAATCGAACTTGCTCAACGCGTGGAAGGGCTCACGCGCAACGTCGGCATGCACGCGGGCGGCGTGCTGATCGCGCCGGGCAAGCTCACGGACTTCTGCCCGCTATACACGCAGGGCGAAGACGGCGGCGTGGTCAGCCAGTACGACAAGGACGACGTGGAGGCCGTCGGGCTGGTGAAGTTCGACTTTTTGGGCCTCACCACGCTCACCATTCTCGACTGGGCAGAACGGTATATCCGCCGTCTGGATCCATCGAAGAAAGACTGGAACCTGTCGCAGGTTCCGCTCGACGATCCCGCTTCGTTCCAGATTCTCAAGAAAGCGAACACGGTCGCCGTGTTCCAGCTTGAAAGCCGCGGCATGCAGGGCATGCTGAAGGACGCGCAGCCTGACCGGTTCGAGGACATCATTGCGCTGGTGGCCTTGTACCGGCCGGGTCCAATGGACCTGATCCCAAGCTTCTGCGCGCGTAAGCATGGCCGGGAGATCGTGGAGTATCCGGACCCGCGCGTGGAATCCGTCCTGAAAGAGACGTACGGGATCATGGTCTATCAGGAGCAGGTGATGCAGATGGCGCAGATCATCGGCGGATACTCGCTCGGTGGCGCCGACCTGCTGCGCCGCGCGATGGGCAAGAAAAAGGCCGAGGAAATGGCCGAGCACCGCGAACTGTTCCGGCAGGGCGCGGCGAAAAACGGCCTGACCGCCGGGAAGGCCGACGAAATCTTCGACTTGATGGAGAAGTTTGCGGGCTACGGTTTCAACAAGTCGCACGCGGCCGCCTACGCGTTGCTCGCGTACTTCACGGCGTGGCTCAAGGCGCATCATCCGGCCGAATTCATGGCGGCCAACATGTCGCTTGCCATGGACGACACCGACAAGGTCAAGATCCTGTTCGAGGATTGCCTCGTCAACAAGATGGCCGTGTTGCCGCCCGATATCAACCAGTCGGCCTACCGGTTCGAGCCCGTGGCCGAAGCCGACGGCAAGCGTTCCAGGACCATTCGATACGGCCTCGGCGCGGTAAAGGGCAGTGGGCAGAGCGCTATCGAGGAAATCCTGCGCGCTCGCGAAGACGGTCCGTTCACGGATATCTTCGACTTCTGCACCCGCGTGGATCGCCGCATGGTGAACCGGCGCACGGTGGAAGCGCTGATTCGCGCGGGCGCGTTCGATTCGCTGCATGACAACCGCGCGCAGTTGATTGCGTCGGTGCCGCTCGCCATGGAAGCGGCGGATCAGGCTGCGGCGAACGCCATGCAGTCCGGTCTTTTCGACATGGGCGACGAACCACAGCAAGGTCACGATCTGGTCGATGAACCCATGTGGCCGGACAAGAAGCGCTTGCAGGAAGAGAAGAGCGCGCTGGGTTTCTACTTGTCGGGCCATTTGTTCGATGCCTACAAGACCGAAGTGCGCCGCTTCGTCCGGCAAAAAATTGGCGAGTTGAAAGAAGGGCGCGACAAACTGGTGGCAGGTGTGATCACGACCATGCGCACGCAGATGACCCAGCGCGGCAAGATGCTGATCGTCAATCTGGACGACGGCACCGGCCAGTGCGAAGTCACCGTATTCAACGAGCAGTTCGAGGCGAACAAGGCGCTCTACAAGGAAGACGAGTTGCTGGTGGTGCAGGGCCAGGCGCGCAACGACGCGTTCACTGGTGGCATTCGTTTTACGGTTGAAGCGGCAATGGATCTGGAGCGTGCGCGCAGCCGCTACGCGCAATCCGTGAAGGTCGAAATGAACGGCAACGCCGACGCAGTGCGATTGAAGAAGGTACTGGAAGCGCACAGCGCGCCGCTTGAGCAGGCGGTGCCGGCAGCGGCGCAGCAGACGTCGCGTGGTGGTCCGCGAGGCGGCGGCTCACGAGAAGGCGAGGGCGGCCGCGGCCAGCGCGCACCCGTGCAGATTCCGAATGGCTTGAACGTGAGCATTCTGTACAGAAGCGAACACGCTGAAGGAGAAGTGCGGCTTGGCGACGAATGGCGTGTGAAGCCAACCGACGATCTCATTAGCGCGCTGCGGGGAGAATTCGCAGGCAGCTCCATCGAAATCGTCTATTGATGCGTGCCGCGATCCGCCCGTTGCCAAAGCTCGGCATCTCCGCCAATGCGCTCAAGCAAAGCGGCGGACTTGAGCGCTACGCAATGGACCTCGTTCGCGGACTCAATACGGCCGGCTTTACCGGCGAACGCAAGCCGGTGTTTTTTGCACGAAAGATCGACACATCGCAGCCTGAGAGCGCAATGGTCACGGCGCACAAAATCAACGTGTCGTTTCTGCCGTCCAAGCTGCGTGACACATACTTCAACTGGGCGGTAAAGCGGGCTCGAAAGAAGGCGCGGGTCGACGTGCTGATCGGTTGCAATCGCGTGGAGTCGTCAGAGATTGCAATCTGCGGCGGTACGCATATCGGCTTTCTTGCCGCGACCGGACGCGGTGAGCGCAGGTCGGACACCCGGCAGATCGAGATCGAGCGATTGCAGTATCGGCAGGCTGCGGTGATCGTCGCGCACTCGGAGATGATGCGCGACGAATTGCGCACGCTCTACAACGTGCCCGATTCGAAGATTCGCGTACTCTGTCCGCCCGTTGACGACACGCGCTTCTCGCCGGTATCCGCAGCGAGGCGCGCCGAGCTTCGCAAGCAATTCGGTTTCGCCGAACACGAAACGGTCCTGCTGTTTCCATCCAGCAGCCATGAGCGCAAGGGCTTGCCGCTTATTGAAGCGGCGCTGCGGGACAGCGGCGTGCCGGTCGTGATCGCGGTTGCCGGAAGGCCGCCCGCACGGGGCTCGGACCGGCTCCGGTACATCGGGTATTCGAAGAACATTGAAGACGCGTATAGGGCGGCCGACTTCACGATTCTCGCGTCGTCGTACGAACCGTTTGGACTGGTGGGCATCGAGTCCGTGATGTGCGGAACGCCCGTGATCTTCCCGGCCAGCATCGGTTGCATCAGCGCCATCGCGGACCGTGCAAAATTCACGTTCCAGCCGGGAAACGCCGACGATTTGCGTCGCGCCGTGCAAAGTGCGCTCGATGCCAGGCCGGAGAATCTCAGCGCTGAGTCCATTCTCTACAACACGAGCATTGACGCGCATATAGAAGCATTGCTCGAGCTTGCCGCCGGCATCCGGAATTCGAACATTCCAAACAATCCAATCAGCGCGGCTGGTTCAACTGCGCCAGCTTGAGAAAGCGGTAATACACGGTCTGCGCATTGAACACCGCAATCATGAAACCTGCGCGGCCATCGAGAAAACCGCGTCGCAGGAAGTAAGTGCGCACGAATGCCCATGCGCCGCGCAGCACCGCCGTGCTGAAACTCCCCCGTTTTCCCGCCGCGTGACGTTGTTGCGCACCGGCCGTGGAATAAGCATCGAGCTTGCGCAGCACGGTCTCGAAGTCCTCGTACGAGTAATGCATCAGCTTGCCTTGCAAGCGCCCGGTTTTCGTTGCGCCGGGTTGCGAAAGCACGAGCCGCTCGTGCACCAGGTCATCGGAGAAACGCGCGGCGCCGCGCTTGAAGAGCCGCGGAATCCAGTCCGGATACCAGCCGCTGTGATGAATCCAGTGGCCGCAAAAGTTCGATAAACGATCGACCGCGTAGACATCGGCTTGCGGTTTGGCGAGCGCCTCGCGGATCGCTAGTCCCAGTTCCGGCGACACGATTTCGTCGGCGTCGATTGACAACACCCAGTCCGTTGTCAGCGCATCGAGAGCGCGGTTTTTCTGCGGGCCGAAGCCGGGCCAGTCGCGCGCTTCCACCACGCGCGCACGGTGCGCCTCTGCAATCCCGATGGTCGCGTCGGTGCTGCCGCCGTCGACCACGACGATTTCATCGGCGAACGAAACGGCCTCGAGACACTGCGCAAGACGGGCCGCTGCGTTGAAGGTGATCAGGGCGATGCCAAGCGTTGGGCGGGTCATGGGACGTGAAAGTAAATTCCGTGGAATTGCTATAATTTGACGCCAAAAGCACCAGCTGCGAGCGCTGCGTTTATAGTCGCTGTCACGGCGATTTTGCGTACCCCGCTACATCCTGGCGCATGTTTGCAAGACGGGATGAAGCGCACATGGGCACTGCGCGCCGCGCCACCGTGAGGCTGTCCGCCCGGCCATCGTTATACCAGACTCGAGCCGCGCGCTCGTATCCGCGCAGCGCAGCACGCCAGAACGGGCGCAGCAAGGTTCGGCGTCGCATGTCGCGGCGGACATGCCGGGCTTGAATCATATCGATATACACGAATGCACTGATCGTGCTCACAATACACAGATTGCAATGGGTCCTTGCAGCTGGTTCTTTGCCAGCGCGGACCCGTCAGGAATCACCCGGAGTTCATCATCGAAATGAAACCGCTGAGAATTTTGCACAGCGAATCGTCCAACGGATGGGGCGGCCAGGAACACCGCACGTTCAAGGAAATGCTTGCGCTGCGTGAACGCGGGCATACGCTGGAACTCGTTTGCGTGCCCGGCGCGCGGCTCGGCGAGCGGCTTGGCGCAGAAGGTTTCACCATTCACACCACGCCCATGCGCTCGGGCGTCGACGTGAGCGCCGTCGCGCGAATTCGTCAACTTTTGAAGGAACGCAGCTTCGACGTGCTCAACACACATAGCGGCCGCGACAGTCTGCTGGGCGGCGCGGCGGCCCGCCTCGCGGGCACGCCGCTGATCGTGCGCACGCGTCATCTCGCGCTTGCCATCACGTCACGCGCAACCTATACGTGGCTGCCGCACAAGGTGGTGGCGGTGAGCCAGTCGGTGCGGCGCTACCTGGTCTCGGAAGGTGTGCCGGAAAAGGATGTCGTGACCATCTATACGGGTATTGTCAGGCCGCCACAAGTGAGCCGTGCCGAATCGACGTTGCGTGCGGAACTGGGTCTGGGTGACGACGCTGTGATTGCCGGAACGGTCGCGATCCTGCGCGACAAGAAGGGTCATGCGGATTTGATCCGGATTGCGAAACCCTTGATCGAACAGCGTCCGAACCTGCATTTCGTCTTTGCCGGCGACGGCCCGCTCTTCGATGAAATCCAGGCCAGCGTGCACGAGAACGGTCTCGCCGATCATGTCCACATGCTTGGACTGCGCCGCGATATCCCCAACGTGCTGGCCGGCTTCGACCTGTTCGTGCTGCCCACGTATCAGGAGGCGCTCGGCACGTCGTTTATCGAAGCCATGGCGGCAGGGCTGCCGGTGATCGGCACGGCGGTGGATGGCGTGCCCGAGGTGATAGACAACGGTGTGAACGGTCTGCTGGTTCCGGCGCACGACGACCGCGCACTCGCCGCCGCGCTGCTGCGTCTGGCCGATGCGCCGGAAGAACGCCGGCGCATGGGCGACGCCGGTCTGATGGTCACGCGAACGCGTTTTTCCGTCGATACGATGGCTAACGAAATGGCCGCCTTCTACGTCAGCAGCCTGAGCGAGCGGGGTCTCGCATGAAGACGGCGCGCGCCGTGCCCGTGCTGATGTATCACCATGTGAGCCCGGCGGCGGGCGCGGTGACGGTGTCGCCGGCGAATTTCGCGGACCAGATGGCGATGCTTGCGCGCGAAGGCTACACCACGCTTGGCGCACGCGCCTTCAGCGCATATCTCGCGGGCGAGCCGGTGCCGGAAAAGTCCGTGTTGCTCACCTTCGACGACGGTTATCTCGACAACTGGGTGCACGCGCATCCGGTGCTCGCGCGGCATGGTTTCACGGCGATCGGTTTCCTGGTGTCAGGCTGGGTGAACGACGGGCCTGTGCGTCCGAACACGGCGAGCGCATCGTTAAACGTGCCGGAATTGCTGGGTCATACGGAGTCGAAGGCAGCGATAGAGGCGGGCGAGACGGACAAGGTAATTGCGCGCTGGTCCGAGATTCACGCCATGCGCGAGGCCGGGACCTTCGAGTTCCACAGCCATACGCACACGCATACGCGCTGGGACCGTGTGAGCACGGACGCGGCCGCCAAACGCGCGGGCCTTCGCCACGATCTGCTCAAATCCCGGGCAACGCTCGAAGAGAACATCGGTGAGGCGTCGGATCATCTTTGCTGGCCGCAAGGTTACTTCGATACCGACTATCTCGAAGAAGCCGCCGCTGCCGGTTTTCGCCATCTGTACACGGTCCAGCCTGGAACCAACACGCAGCATGGCGATCCGGGAAACATCTTCCGGCTCGACGTACGCAACAAACCCGCGCCGTGGCTCAAGAGCCGCATGTGGGTTCACAGCCGGCCGCTCGTGAGCCGTCTCTACCTGAAAATCAAATGACGATGGACCGGAGCAGCCCGGGTAGCGGCGCATCACGGTCCACGCACGTCCCGACATCTACGAGAATTTATCGCCATGCATGATCGAAACGTTTCCGTTATCGGCCTGGGTTATGTGGGCCTGCCCGTTGCCTTGGCCTTTGGTACGCAGCGCCGCACGATTGGCTTCGACGTCAGCGCGAACCGCCTCGCCGATCTCCGGGCGGGTCTGGACCGGAACGGCGAAGTCAGCCGTGAAGAACTGGCGCGGGCGCAGATCGAACTGACCGACAGCATCGAAACACTGAAGCAGGCCGATTTTCATATCGTCGCCGTGCCGACTCCGATCAGTGCCGGCGCGCAGCCGGACCTGCAGCCAGTGATCCGCGCGTCCGAAACGGTCGGCCGGGCGCTCAAGCGCGGCGACGTGGTGGTGTACGAATCGACGGTTTATCCCGGCGTCACAGAGGAAATCTGCGTGCCGATCCTCGAGCGCGAATCCGGGCTCAGCTTCGGCACGGATTTCACCGTGGGCTACAGCCCGGAGCGCATCAATCCCGGCGACCGGCAGCACACGTTCTGCAATATCGTGAAGATCGTCTCCGGGTCGGACGCCGCAACGCTCGATCTGGTCGCCGAGGTTTATGGCTCGGTGGTGACGGCCGGTGTGTACCGCGCCGGTTCCATCAAGGTGGCCGAGGCCGCGAAGGTGATCGAGAACACGCAGCGCGACCTGAATATCGCGCTGATGAACGAGGCGGCGATCATTTTCGATTACCTTGATATCGATACCCGCGAGGTCCTCGACGCCGCCGGCACCAAGTGGAACTTCCTGCCGTTCACGCCCGGGCTGGTCGGCGGCCATTGCATTGGCGTGGACCCTTATTACCTGACGCACAAGGCGCAAGTGTCCGGCTACACGCCACAGGTGATCCTGGCTGGCCGGCGTGTGAACGACGGCATGGGGCGGTTCGTCGCCGATCGCGCCGTGAAGACGCTGATCCGGACCGGCCGTGCGCCGCTTGGCGCGAAGGCGGTCGTGCTTGGGCTCACGTTCAAGGAGAATTGTCCGGACCTGCGCAATTCCAAGGTGATCGACATCGTCCATCATCTGCAGGACTATGGTCTCGAGGTCCAGCTCCACGATCCACTCGCGGACCGGGAGGAAGCGCTCGACGAATACGGCGCCACATTGACGGACTTCGACGCACTCAATCCCGCCGATCTTGTTGTTCTCGCAGTGCCGCACCGCGATTTCCTGCAAAATACGGGCGCGTTGATCGCGCTGGCGAAACCAGGCGCTGTATTCGCCGACGTCAAGTCGAGCCTGCCGCTGGAGGAGATCCGCGCGGCGGGGCTCGTAGCCTGGCGTTTGTGAATGGCTGCGGAGCTGACCGGCCTGACCCGGCTGCCAGAGCACGACGCGGTTTCGCACGCGTGGTCGAGCGCAACCCACATACTCTAATTCTCAAGCAGGAACGCTGTCCGATGAGCCGACTTTCTGGACGCATGCGCATCTTGGCCCGCGCATTGCCCCGGCTGACATTGAAGCCGTTGCGCCGGAAGCCGCAGACGGTGAAGCGCGTCCTGATCGCGCATCACCTGTTGCTTGGCGACACGCTGTTGCTCACGCCGCTCATCGCCAAGTTGCGCACCCGGTATCCGCATGCGCAGATCGTGTTGACCTGTCCGAAACCGATCGTGCCGCTCTATGCCGGCAAGCCGTTCGGTATCGATGTGATTCCTTTCGATCCGCGCGATGTGCGCTCGGTCGCGGCCGTGCTGCGTTCGGGACCGTACGATCTTGGCATTGTGGCGGGAGATAATCGGCATGCGTGGCTCGCGCTCGCAACGGGATGCCGATGGATCACGGGGCATGCAGACGATGTCCCTGCGTGGAAAAACTGGCCGCTCGACCACGCCGTGCCTTATCCGACCATTCCCGGCGCGTGGGCGGATTTCGCTGCGGAGTTGATCGAAGGACCGCCGCCGCGGCCGTATCGTACGGATGACTGGCCAGCGCCCGCGCCCGCAGCGCTTTCGGAAGCGGATGCCCGGATATTGCGGAAGCCTTACGTGGTGCTGCATCCGGGCGCGAGCACCGGCGTCAAGCGGTGGCCCGACGAGCGCTGGCGGGCGCTGGCGGCATTCGTGGAAGCGTCCGGGCTTACGCCGGTCTGGAGCGGCGGACCCAGTGAAACGGAACTGATCGAGGCGATCGATCCCGCGGGCCGCTTTACGAGCTTTGCGGGCCGTATCGACTTGCGTCAGGTGTGGCACCTGTTTGCCGGCGCGCGGGCGATTGTCTGCCCGGATACCGGCGTGGCTCATCTAGGGCGTTTGACCGGCGTGCCCACCATTGCGCTGTTCGGGCCGGGCAACGCGCTGATTCACGGCGCGGGAAACTACTGGCGTGATGCGCCGTTCACGCCGGTTACTATCGCGGACATGCCGTGCCGCGATCAGCCCGATATTTTCCGGCGGCACGTCGCGTGGGCGCGCCGCTGTGACCGCAATACATCGACGTGTGTCGCGTGGCGCGGCGACCATGCCGACTGCATGGGATTTATTTCGCTTGAGGCCGTCTGCAACAGCTTGCGGGCGGTTCTTCCGGGAGTGCAATGACGAAGATGTGTATGCAGGTGGAACGCGTTCTGTGGGTGGCGTGTCCCGTCATTATGTTTGTCGCGATGTTCGCCCACATGACCGCGCTGGAAAACATGGCGCTGGGGCTTGTGGGTATCGGCACGCTCGCCGCCGCCTGTTCGCCGGACCGGCCTTCGCCGCTGCGCTGGCCGTTGTTGTGGCCCATCGCCGCGTGGGCGGCGTGGGCATTGGTATCGGTATCGTGGTCGCCGTTTCCGCGCGACAGCATGCACGCGTGGCTCGACGAAGTGCTGTATCCGCTCGTCTCGTTCCTTGCGTTCTGGCTCGTCGGCACGCGCACGGATCGGCCCCGGCAGATCGTGCTGATCAACTGGGTCGCGTGCCTGCTGCTTGCCGCTGGCAGCCTGTATTACTGGGGCCGTCTGCAGCCGCCCACGGACCCCGCCGACTGGCTCCTGCACTATTACAACCGCGTGGGCCACACCAGCACGCTCGCCATCTTCTCGATACCTCTTTTCACGGGCCTCATGATGGAGCGCCGCTGGCGGCTTTTCGGGCTGAGCGGCATTGTGCTCGCGCTGGTTATCGGACTGGCGACGCTCAACCGCTTTTTCTGGCCGGCTGCGGGCCTCACGCTCGTGATCGCGGCTTACCCGTTGTATCGGCGGCATTTGCTGTTCGCGGCCGTCAGTGTGCTGGTGATTTGCGTCGCCGCGGTGGGAACGCTCGAACTGAGCGTGCGCCTGCGCCTTGGGCACAGCATGCCAACGCCGGCGGCGCGCGAAGTCACGGTTGCCGGAGACAAGGTGTACATGCCGGAGGCGCTGGCGGGAATTGGCGACGCAATGTCCTCCGATACCCGTCCCAAGCTCTGGGCTTTTTACGGCAAGGAAGGTGAGGCACGGACGTGGACGGGTGTCGGTTTTGGCAAGCCGCTGCCGGGAAGGGTCTTTCAGGCTGAGATTCCCCCAAGTCTGCTGGAGCGTGAGCCACAGGCCCTCACGCATGCACACAACCTGTTTCTGAATACCTGGCTGGAGACGGGCATTGTGGGCGTGGTGCTCGAGATTGCGTTGTTGCTTGCGCTGATCTGGCGGTTCTGGCGGTTGCGCCATGCGACGCCGTGGATAAGCGCCGCGGGCATTGCGCTCGTGGCCGGGATGATCGCCAAGAATTCCACCGATGACTTCATGTGGCAGACCACGGCGCTTGCATTCTGGTGCTTTTCGGGGTTTTTGATGGGCCGCGGAGAAAGGCTGGCGGGCGTGGTCGCGAGGGCGCGGGGCGAAGCGGCGAAGTGAGATTTTGGGGCTATTGCCACGGCGCGTGGCGGCGGGTTTCATCTTTTCGTTTGCCGATACGAAATCCGCGCGGAAGGCTTAATGAGACGCCGGCTCCCGCCGCATTACAATGGCGGTTTGCCGCTCAGGCGTGGATTCGGCACTGACCCGGATTTACCCGCCACGCGAGTGGCGGCAAGCGCCAAACTCCGCACCACTAAGGACACACCTTTGAGTCAAAAGCCAACCTTGAGCAAAACGATCGGCGGCGGCACGACGACCTCGCCGGCCGCCGTGATGACCCGGCTCTGGCCATATATCCGGCCGCTCCTCGGTATTGTCGTGCTCGGCCTGATCGCGATGGGTTTTGTCGCCGCGAGCGAAGCCGGTATCCCCATGTTGCTCAAACCGCTGCTCGACCACGGTTTCGGCGCGAACGGTAGCGCAAGCGCCAAATGGATCGTGCCGGCTGCGGTGGTCGGTCTCGCGGTTGTGCGCGGCGGCATGCAGTACGCGTCCGGCTATCTGCTTTCGTATGTGACCAACAAGATCCTGCTCGAACTGCGCCTCAAGATGTTCGACAGGATGATCAACACCAGCGCAGGTTTCTTCCAGCGCGAAACAGCCAGCACGATCATCAATGCAATCGTGTTCGAGGTGAACCAGATCCTGAACGTGCTGCAGAGCGTTGTCGTGACGCTCGTGCGCGATTCGCTCACGGTGGTTTTCCTGCTGGGCTACCTGTTCATTCTCAACTGGCGCCTGACGCTGGTCATCGCGGTGATCCTGCCGGCCATTGGCTGGCTGGTGAGCAAGATCAACCGGCGTCTGCGGCGCCTGAACCGCGAGCATCAGTTGCTCACGAACGAACTTTCGTACATCGTGGAAGAGACGGTTGGCGGCTACAAGGTCGTGAAGGTGCACAACGGTCAAAAGTACGAAAACGACCGCTTCACCAGCATGAGCAATCGCCTGCGCGGCTACTCCATGCGCATGACCGTCTCGGGCGGCCTCGCGCAGCCGCTGACGCAATTCCTCGCTTCTATTGCGCTCGCGATCGTGATCACCATTGCTGTCGTGCAGTCGGCGAACGACCAGACCACGGTCGGCGGTTTCGTTGCGTTCGTCACGTCCATGCTGCTCGTGATCTCGCCGCTCAAGCACCTGATCGATATCAACCAGCCGCTGCAGCGCGGCATGACGGCGGCCGAACTGATCTTTGGTCTGATCGATGAACCCGTGGAGCCCGAAGGCGGCGGCCGGCCGCTGCAACGCGCGCGCGGCGAAGTGGAGTTCCGCGACGTGTCGTTCAGGTATGGAACGAGCACGGCGCCCACGCTCGACGCCGTGTCGTTCAAGGTCGCGCCCGGCGAGATGGTGGCGCTGGCGGGCGCATCGGGTAGCGGCAAGACCACGCTGGTCAACTTGCTGCCGCGTTTCTTCGACCCGGCTGACGGCGCGGTGCTCGTGGATGGCGTGGCGCTTCCCGAATACAGCCTCCACGACCTGCGCAGCCAGATGGCGATGGTGAGCCAGGACGTGGTGCTCTTCAACGATACGATCGCCGCCAACGTGGCGTATGGCCAGACGCCCGACCGTGAACGGGTGAAGGCGGCGCTCGCCGCGGCGAATCTCGCAGACGTGGTCATGGCCATGCCCGAGGGCATGGAAACCCGCGTGGGCGGAAACGGCATGCGGCTTTCGGGCGGCCAGCGCCAGCGGCTTGCGATTGCGCGCGCCATCTACAAGGACGCGCCGATTCTCATCCTCGACGAAGCCACGTCCGCGCTCGACTCCGAGTCCGAGCGGCATGTGCAGGAAGCGCTCGAAACGCTGATGAAAGGGCGCACGACGCTGGTGATTGCGCACCGGTTATCGACTATTGAGCGGGCTGACCGCATTCTCGTGATGGACGGCGGCAAGATTGCGGAGCAGGGCAGTCACGCCGAATTGCTGCGGTTGAACGGGCTCTACGCGAACCTGCACCGGATTCAGTATCAGCAGCAGGCGGCGTGATAAAAGCGCCCCACGTTCATCGGACTTCGGGCGCGTTTTCAGGGTTGAACGGTGCTGGCCGGTGCGCTCGCGTCGCGGGCTTTCATCCGCTTGCGATAGATCAGCGTCCACACGGTCAGGCCGCCATAAATCCCGTAGCCAATAAACGGCGAAACCAGCAGGAAGCGTTCAATCGGCCAGTGCCACGCAAGCCAGGCGCGCAGCAAGTTTTCGCCGGTCAGCCCCAGCCCCCACGCAAGCGTCATCAGGCGCACGGACCGGCGCAATGCAGGCCGGCTGTCCCACAGCGCCTCGAAGCGTTCTGCGCCACCCTCCGATTCCCGCGCGACAGTCGCCCGCGCCAGATAGAACGTCAGCGGCCGGCGCGCCACAAGCGACAGCAGGAACACAAAGCCGATGGCGCCCGAGGCCATCGATTCACGCATCAGCAAGAGCCGCGGACTTCCGCCGAGCGCCATCAGCACAATTGAGAGCGCAATGCCCAGCAGGACGAGCACGCTCAAGGCATCGACACGGCGGGTTCTAGCAAACTCCGCAAGGCTCCAGACAATGGGCGGCACTGCCGACGCATACAGCGCCCCAAGTTCGCCCCAATACGGCAAGGCCAGCCGGTAAGCGAGCCACGGCAACAGCAGGTTCACCACAAGTTCGATGACCTGGCCGGAACGAATCTTCATATTGAGGGGAAGCTGTTTCAAGGGCGCACGTTCACGTAAAGATGGACACGACGATAGCAAGCCAGAGCGCGCCAACGCCGCCGAGGAATGCACGCCGCGCATGGCGGATCAGGGAGTCGTCATCGGGATGATCGACGGGAGACGTGGCGAGCCACGGCACCAGGCCGAGACAGATGAAGCCCGCGAGCGCCAGGATGGCAACGGTGACATCGGCGAAATGCCACTGCGTGGACTCGTGAATGCCCCAATAACCCAGGAACACGATTCCGATGGAAAACACCGTCGCCGCGGCCGAACTGAGCGCTGCAACGGTCCCTGCAGGATAGGCCATTCCCAACCTCCGGATCGCGCGAAGACACGCAATGTTGCAATCGTTGCTGCAATCATAGGTGATTGCGCTGGGAGATTGGGAAAGCGGCGCGGTCCTCGCCGGTCAGCTTTCGCCCGAGCCCTGGACATCGGCGCGCGGCAGGTCGTCCAGTTCCGCGCTCGCCGATCCTTGTCTGCGGGCAAGCGCCTTGAATCTGCGCTGCATGACCCTTTGCGCCGACACCACGATGAAAAACGCCAGCGGCGTGAACACGAGGCCGAGAACGGTCGCGGTGATCGCGCCGCCGAACACGCCGGTGCCAATCGAGCGCCGGCTTTCCGCGCCCGCGCCGCTCGAAACCAGCAAGGGCGTGACGCCCAGCAGGAACGCCGCGGACGTCATCACGATCGGCCGGAACCGGGCGCTGGCCGCGGCCACAATGGCGGCGGCCAGCGCCATGCCTTCGGCGTGCAGCGCGCGGGCGAACTGCACGATCAGGATGGCGTTCTTCGCCGATAACCCGATCACCGTGATCATGCCGACCTTGAAGTACACGTCGTTCGGCATGCCGCGCGTGTACATCGCGATCACTGCGCCGATCATGCCGAGTGGCACGATGGTCAGCACCGCGAGCGGAATGGTCCAGCTCTCGTAGAGCGCGGCGAGCGCCATGAAAACCGCCAGCAACGACAAGCCGATCAGCACCGGCGTGAGGCGCGCAGCGCGGGTTTCCTCCAGCGCCGTGTCGGTCCAGTCGAAGCCCACGCCCACCGGCAGCATCTGCGCGAGACGCTCCATCTCGGCCATTGCCGCGCCGGAACTCACGCCGTTGGCGGGGCGGCCGCTGACATCGAGCGAAGGGGAACCGTTGTAACGCGTGAGCACTGAAGGACCGGTCGTCCAATGAAGTGACGCCACAGAAGATAACGGCACCATCTGTCCTGCGAGATTGCGCACGGACAGGTTCATGAGGTTGTTTTCGGTCATGCGCGAGGGCGCGTCGGCGGCGATCATCACGCGGCGCATCCGGCCGCCTGACGGGAAATCATCGATGTACGTAGATCCGAAGGTATTGCCGAGTGCATCGCCGATCTTGTCGAACGATACCCCCAGCGCATACGCCTTGGCACGATCGATATCGAGCACGATGCGCGGTGCGTCCGGCAGCGCTTCGGAGTGGACATCGGCGAATGCCGGGTTGTGCCGGGCCGCTTCGAAAAGCTGCTCGCGGGCCGCCGTCAATGCCTGGATGCCAACGCCGCCGCGATCCTCGAGCCGCATCACGAAGCCTTCCGAATGTCCCATGCCAGGTACGGACGGCAGCATTTGCGCTGTCACCGTGGCGTCCATGATGGCCGAGAGCGGGTGGTTGAGCTTGTCGCGCAAGGCGCTGGCGTCGATATCGCGCGAGGACCAATCTTTCAGGTCGACAAAACACATCGCTACGTTCTGGCCGCTGCCCTGAAAACTCCAGCCAACCACGCTCGTGATATTCGATACCGCCGGTTCGCGGCGAAGAATGGCTTCCGTCTGTTCGACCGCCGCGAGTGTGCGGGCCTGCGTGGCGCCGGAGGGCAACTGCACCATGACCTGAAGCTGGGCCTGATCTTCCTGCGGCAGAAAGCCGTTGGGCATATGCAAATAAAGCAGCGCACACGCGCCGGCCAGCACGAGATACACCACGAACATGGAACCCGCGCGCCGTAGAACGCGCGTGATGAGGCCGCTGTATTTGCGCGAGGTCCAGTCGAACATCGCGGAGAAACCATATGACCTGGCGCCGCCATGAGGTCGATGAACCCCGTGCCTGAGCGCATCGCGCGGCGGCGCTTTCAGCAGGTTCGCGCACAATGCGGGCGTGAGCGACAAGGCGGTGAACGCGGAGACGAGGATCGACGCGATCATCGCCACGGTGAATTGCCGATAGATCGCGCCCACGCTGCCGGGGAAAAACGCCATTGGCACGAAGACGGCTGTCAGCACCGCCGTGATGCCGACGATCGCGCTGCCCATCTGCTGCATCGCGCGGCGCGTGGCCGCCTTTGGCGCCAGGCCTTCCTCGCGCATGACGCGATCGACGTTTTCCACGACCACGATGGCGTCATCCACGAGAATCCCGATCGCGAGCACCAGCGCGAACATGGTGAAGACGTTGATCGACATGCCGAGCGCGTAGAGCGCGAGCAGCGCGCCGGTGAGCGCGACCGGAATCACGATGGTCGGCACCAGCGCGTAACGCAGGTCGCGCAGGAACAGCCACATGACGAGGAACACGAGCAGCACGGCTTCGAGCAGCGTCAACACCACTTCGTGCAGCGCGACGTGGACGAACCTGGATGTATCGAAGGGAATCACGACCGCCACGCCCGGCGGCAAGCTGCGCGACAATTCCGCAAGCTTGGCGCGGATCGCATCCGACGTTTCGATGGCGTTGCCTTGCGGCGAGAGCCTGATGCCGATGGTGGCCGACGGCTTCCCGTTGAGCCGCGAAAACGACGCGTAACTGTCCCGGCCGATTTCCACGCGAGCGACATCCTTGAGCCGGACCGCGGAGCCATCGGGCCGCGCTTTCAACACGATCTCGCCGAACTCGTTGGGCGAGATCAACTGGCCCCGCACCGTCACCGACGCCGTCAGTTGCTGACCCGCGACGAACGGCACGTCGCCGAGCGTGCCGGCTGTCACCGTTGAATTTTGTGTCGCGATGGCTTGCGTCACGTCGGCGGCGGCGAGGTTGTACTCGCGCAGTTTCATTGGGTCGATCCAGACGCGCAGCGCCTCGCCCGCGTCCCACAAATCCGCTGCGCCCACGCCTGGCGCGCGCTTCAGGTCGCGCAGCATGTAGCGGTTGACGTAGTCGCTCAGCATGACGGAATCGCGCTTGCCGTCGGTGGAGGTGAGGGCGACGAGCATCAGGAACGTGCCCGTGGACTTGAACACACTGATGCCTTGCTGCACGACCTGCTGCGGCAGGCGCGACTCGATCTGCTTCATGCGGTTCTGGACATCGACCATGGCGATGTCCGGATTCGTGGCAGCCGAAAACGTGGCGGCTATTTCGAGTTCGCCGAGGCTGTCGCTGGTGGTTTCGTAGTACTGCAGGCCTTCGGCGCCGTCGAGACTTTCTTCGATCACGCTTGCCACGGTGTTGTCGACGCTCTCCGGCGCCGCGCCCGGATACATGGCTGAGATCACGATGCGTGGCGGCGTCAGCCGCGGATATTGCGCGACGGGCAGAAATGGCGTGACGAGCGCGCCCGCCACGAAAATCGCGAGCGCTATGATCCAGGCGAAAACCGGACGATCGATGAAAAAAGACGACACGCGGGTCCTGGTGATATGGCTGGGTTGATCGTTGGCAGCAGGAAGTCCATGAGAGCAGAAATACAAGACTCACGGATGTCAAAATCGCGCCGCTTAAGTTGCCTTTACGCCGCCTTTACAGCAACAAGCATAGCGGGGTTTCTGGAAAAGCGTCTACGCTGAGGCGACTGGCCTGAATGAAAACGATCTTAGAAATATAAAAAGACCGTGTCCAGTGATATTAAAGTGGGGGACGATTTGGCCGATGTGGCGCGTGATTGGCGCATACGTTGATTTTTATATTTTATTTTTGATGTTGTGGGCGACGGGTTTTGCAATGTCTTCAAATTCTGAATATGTTTTTATTGCATGAACTATTAATAAACCTGATGTGGGATAAAGTGACTTGCTGATTATTGGGTCGAAGCTGAAAGCGAAGTAGCGCCGGACAAAAACGCTCCGGCCTTATTCCTTCCAGCGCCTACATCAAAACAATATCGTATTGCTCCTGACTCAGATTCGACTCCACCTGCAGCGAAACCGGCTTGCCGATAAAGTCCATCAGCATGGCCAGATGCTGTGACTCTTCCTCCAGAAACAGATCAATGACTTGCTGCGACGCCACCACGCGAAACTCGCGCGGATTGAATTGCCGCGACTCGCGCATGATTTCGCGCAACACGTCATAACATACCGTTCGCGGTGTTTTAACCTGACCCTTTCCGTCGCAAGTCGGGCATGGCTCGCACAACACATGCGCGAGCGACTCGCGCGTGCGCTTTCGCGTCATTTCCACCAGGCCAAGCTGAGAAAATCCATTGACCGTCACACGCGTCCGATCCCGCGACAACGCCTTTTTCAATTCGCCGAGAACCTGATCGCGATGCTCGACGTTCTCCATATCGATGAAATCGATAATGATGATCCCGCCCAGATTCCTTAGCCGCAATTGCCGGGCAATCGTATGAGCCGCTTCGAGATTGGTTTTGAAGATGGTGTCGTCGAAATTTCGGGCGCCCACATAACCGCCCGTATTCACATCGATAGTCGTCATGGCTTCAGTCTGATCGATCATCAGATAACCGCCGGACTTCAAGTCCACGCGCCGTGACAATGCCCGCTGAATCTCGGCTTCAATGTTATAGAGATCGTAAAGCGGCCGCTCGCCCGCATAGTGATGCACGCGCGAAGCCACAGCCGGCGTGAACTCGGCAGCGAAATCCGCAAGCATTTGATAAGTCTCGCGCGAATCGACTTGAATGCGCGAGGTTTCATCGTTGACGAAATCGCGCAATACACGCTGCGCCAGATTCAGATCCTGATGCAGCAACGAAGTCGGCGCCACGCGCTGAGCCTGCGCGACAATCGTTGCCCAGGTCTTGCGCAGATACGCGACATCGGCGGCGAGTTCTTCGCTCGTTGCATCTTCCGCAATCGTGCGCACTATATAGCCGCCTTTTTCGTCCACCGGCAAAACCGCCGTGAGCCGCGCGCGAATGGCCTCGCGCTCGGCTTCGCTCGCGATCTTCTGCGAAATCCCGATATGTGGTTCTTGCGGCAGATAAACCAGCGTGCGTCCCGCGATGCTTACCTGCGTGGAAAGCCGCGCGCCCTTCGTGCCGATAGGATCCTTCACCACCTGCACCATCAGCGCCTGCCCTTCGAACACGATCTTTTCGATAGGAATATGCGGCGCGCTCGAATGCGTTTCGCCAGCAATGCGCGGATGCCAGATATCGGCCACATGCAGGAACGCAGCCCGCTCGAGTCCGATATCGATAAACGCTGACTGCATGCCCGGCAGCACGCGCACGACCTTGCCGAGATACACATTGCCAACACGCCCGCGCGACAGGGTGCGCTCGACGTGAAGCTCTTGCACCGCGCCTTGCTGAACGAGGGCAACGCGGGTTTCCTGCGGTGTGACGTTGATCAGGATTTCTTCGTTCATGGACGGTTTAGAAGTCGACGCGCGCCACGCGCAGGAGTGCGGCTGTTTCGAAAAGAGGCAGGCCCATGATACCCGAATAGGACCCTTCAATCCGTTCGATAAACGCCGCCGCGCGTCCCTGAACGCCATATGCACCGGCCTTTCCGAGGGGTTCGCCGGTGGCGGCGTATCGTTGCAGTGCAGCACGCTCGACGGCCGCAAAACGCACGAGCGAACGCGACAGGACTGGCTCGAGCAACTCGCCTTCGGCGTTGAGCACGGCGAGCGCCGTCAGCACTTCGTGATCGCGTCCGCAAAGACGTTCGAGCATTGCGACGGCATGCCCGGCGTCGTCCGGCTTGCCCATGATGTCGCCATCGAGCGTGACGGTCGTATCGGCGACGAGAATGGGCGAGGAAACATGCGTACCTTCCAAAAGGCGAGCACGCGCGGCATGTGCCTTGGCCACGCAAACGCGAAGAACATAGGTATCGGCGGCTTCGCCAGGACGCTCGGCTTCCAGTGCTTCGGCGTCTTCATCCGGGCGCGGCAGCAGCAGTTCGTATTTCACGCCGAGTTGCTGCAACAACTCGCGCCGCCGTGGACTTTGCGATGCGAGATAAACAAACGGATACGTGATCGATGGCATTCAGGCAATCCTCGAAGCGCACGCGCCAGCGGCTCAGCGCATCGATGCTTCAATGGGCCAGTTGCCGTTCACGCGCGATGATAGGGGTGATTTTGCGTGATGCTCCACGCGCGATAAAGCTGCTCGGCCAACAGCACGCGGACCATCCCGTGCGGCAGCGTAAGGCTCGACACACGCAGCAAGACTTCAGCACATGCCTTGACTTGCGGGTCCAGACCGTCCGCGCCGCCGATCACGAAGGCCACGTCCCGGCCATCTTGCTGCCAGTCAGGCAGGGCGCCGGCGAGTTGCATCGTGGTCCAGTCGCGGCCGCGTTCGTCGAGCACGATCAGACGGGCGTTCTTGGGCAACGCCGCCTCGATGCGCACGCGCTCCGCCGCCATTACGCTCTCGGCGTTACGGCCTGACGAGCGCTGTTCTGGCTTGATCTCGCGTAATTCGATACGCAGCTCGGGCGGCATGCGTTTCGCGTATTCGTCGAAGCCGGTGGCGATCCAGTCGGGCATCTTGTGGCCGACTGCGAGGATATGAAGTTTCATGGCAGCGTAGCGCGTACGAACTGCCCGCTTTCAAGCGAGGCGGCGCGTTCGCGGCGATCCAGGCTCAGCGGCGCGTGGTCTTGCGCGCCGGCCTGGCGGCCGGTTCCTCGTCTTCGTCGTCCTCGTCAGCCGTGACACGCGCGCCGCCGAATCCGCCGGCACTTTGCAGTTTCACGCGGACCGGCTTGTCGCCCCAGACTTCTTCGAGGTTGTAGTACTGGCGCAATGCCGGTTGCAGGATATGGACAACGGCGTCGCCGCAATCCACCAGCACCCATTCGCCGATTTCCTCGCCTTCGGTGCTGATGACGTCGCCGCCCAGTTCCTTGACCTTTTCGCGCACGCTGTTCGCAAGCGCCTTGGTCTGACGATTCGACGTCCCGCTCGCCACGATCACGCGGTCGAAAAGGGCGGTCAGGTGAGTGGTGTTGAACACCTTGATGTCCTGCGCCTTGACGTCTTCGAGACCGTCGATGATCGCGCGTTGAAGCTTTTGAATTTCCATATTTTTACCGATGGTACAAGTGGTGTTGAACAATATAGTCCCATACGGCGGACGGTACATGACTGTCGGCTGCGATCTTGCCTGCCGCGTGCGCTTCGAGGCGCTCGCCAAGCTGCTCGCGAATCTCGGTCGCGGACACTTCCAGCGTCAGCGCCGAATCAATCAGCAGATGGCCGTGCGGCGTGGACTGGAGCACTTCTGCCGTGGCGCTGCGAGCCGCAATTTCACGGGCCACGGCGGGCGACACCGTGGAGATATCGAAGCCCGCGCGCGTCTCCACGCACACGTGCGCAAAGTCGAACAGGCGCTTCCAGTCGCGCCAGGAATCCAGATGCACGAGCTGATCAGCTCCGATCAGGAGCGCCAGCGAGGCATCTTCGCCCTCACGTTCGCGCCAGCGCGCCAGCGTTTCCACGGTGTAAGTCGGGCCATCGTGATCGATTTCATCGGTCGCGACGGTCACCTCCATGCCTTCAATACGTAGCGAATCCGCTGCCGCGCGGGTCATCGCGAGCCGGTGGTGCGCTGGCGTAACGTCTTTTTTTTGCCACGGCTGGCCAGCGGGCAGCAGGACGAGTTCAGTGAGATCGAGCAGCTCGGCAAAACGCCGCGCGAGCGCCAGGTGAGCGTCGTGGATCGGGTCGAACGTGCCGCCCAGCAAGCCGACACGTCGAGCACAAGGAAGATCGGGTTTCAGTGGACTGTCCTCTTGGGGGACGGAGCACAAAGGTTGTAGCGCGAATTTCTCATATTCCCGTGGCTATTTAAACCCACTCTCGCGCTGTGAGGAAATCCGAATAAAGCCGCGCTTCGGGCGTCCCGGCTTCCGGTGTCCAGTTGTAGCGCCATGTAACCGCCGGTGGCATCGACATCAGGATGGATTCCGTACGGCCGCCGCTTTGAAGTCCGAACAACGTGCCGCGGTCAAATACCAGGTTGAATTCGACATAGCGGCCGCGCCGGTAGGTCTGGAATTCCCGCTCTGCTTCGCCATACGGCGTGTCGCGCCGACGTTCGATGATTGGCAGATACGCGCTCAAAAAACTGTCGCCGACACCGCGCATCATGGCGAAGGCTTCGTCGAAGCCGGGTTCGGCGACATCATCAAAGAAAATCCCGCCGATACCGCGCGCTTCATTGCGATGCTTGAGATAAAAGTACTCATCGCACCATTTCTTGAAACGCGGGTACAGATCTGCGCCGAACGGAGCGAGCGAATCGCGGCACACGCCGTGAAAATGGCGTGCGTCTTCCTCGTAGCCGTAATACGGCGTCAGATCCATTCCGCCGCCGAACCAGAACAACGGCGTTTCGCCGGGTTTCGTCGCGATCAGGAGGCGCACGTTCATATGCACGGTCGGGCAATGCGGATTGCGCGGGTGCATGACAAGCGACACACCCATTGCCTCGAAGCCGCGACCGGCCAGTTGCGGGCGCGCCGCACTCGCCGAAGGCGGGAGGGAATCGCCAGCCACGTCTGAAAAACCAATGCCGCCGCGCTCGAAAAACTGGCCGCCTTCGAGAATCCGGGTGCTTCCGCCGCCTCGCAGCCGCTCTTGCGGCCCACGCTGCCAGGAATCGACAGCGAATTCGGTGCCATCGAACGCGCCGAGCGTCTCCGCGATCTGCTTTTGCAAACCGGTGAGATAGGTGCGCACAGCGTGTACGTTGTGGGTCGAATCGGTCATGGTGCTGCTTTGTTTTCTGGTATGCGGGACGGGCGGGAAGGCGTTTGCCTGCTCTCGCTTCGTTTGTTCTAAAAACGCACTGCCGGACGCGAAGGTCCGGCAGTGCTGTGCCTGATTGCTGCTGATGATTTGCGGCGCCGGCTACGCGAGCCGTTCAGCGATGCGCAATCAGCTTTGCCGATCCGGCGCCTTGCGATTGAGCGCCCGATATCCAATGTCCCGGCGATACTGCATGCCGTCGAACGTGATCTGATTGATCGTATCGTAGACGACGGACTGCGCGCCGCGAACCGAATCCGACAGGCCGACCACACACAAGACGCGTCCGCCCGACGTGGTGAGCTTGCCGTTTTCCAGCGTGGTTCCCGCATGGAAAGTCACGGCTTCCGGCGTTTCCGCCGGGATGCCGCTGATCCGGTCGCCCTTGCGCGGCGCGTCCGGATAGTTATGAGCCGCGAGCACCACGCCCAGAGCCGTGCGCCGGTCCCATTCAATTTCGGCCGTCGCCAGCGTCCCGGCGATTGCCAGTTCAACGACCTTCGAGAAATCGCCCTTCAGGCGCGCCATGATCGGCTGCGTTTCGGGGTCTCCCATGCGGCAATTGAATTCGAGCGTTTTCGGGTTGCCGTGCGCGTCGATCATCAGACCGGCGTAAAGAAAACCGGTGTAGCGGATGCCTTCCTGCTCCATGCCGCGCACGGTCGGCAGGATGATTTCGCGCATCACGCGGGCGTGCAACTGCGGCGTGACAATGGGCGCAGGCGAATACGCGCCCATCCCGCCGGTGTTGGGACCCTTGTCGCCGTCCAGCAGGCGCTTGTGGTCCTGGCTCGACGCCAGCGCCAGCACATGCTTTCCATCCACCATGACGATAAAGCTCGCTTCTTCGCCATCCAGGAATTCTTCGATCACCACGCGCGCGCCGGCGTCGCCCAGCTTGTTGTCGGCGAGCATGGAATCGACCGCCGCGTGCGCCTCTTCCAGTGTTGTAGCCACGACCACGCCTTTGCCCGCGGCCAGCCCATCGGCCTTGATCACGATTGGCGCGCCTTTGGTATCGAGATACGCGTGCGCGGCGGCGATGTCCGTGAACGTTTCGTATTCGGCTGTGGGAATGGCATGGCGTTTCATGAACGCCTTGGCGAAATCCTTCGAGCTTTCCAGTTGCGCCGCTTCTCTGGTCGGGCCGAAAATCTTCAGGCCCCGTGAGCGGAACAAGTTCACGATACCCGCGGCCAACGGGCCTTCAGGGCCGACCACGGTCAGTGCGATCTGTTCTTTTTCAGCGAAATCGGCGAGCGCGGCGGGATCGGTAATATCGACATTCAGCAGACGTTCGTCCTGAGCCGTACCGCCGTTGCCCGGCGCGACATAAACCATCTGCACGCGCGGCGACTGTGCGAGCTTCCACGCGAGCGCATGTTCGCGACCGCCGGAACCGACGACGAGTAACTTCATTTAAACCTCGAAGACCTTAAGAAATTCGTGGCGGCTGGCGAAACGAAGCGGTTGCGTTTCTTCTGAACCGTTTCGCCGCGCCTCCGCGGTTTTTGCTTTGCTGCGTTCCGAATGATTGCCACTGGCCACCGGGCAATTGAGAAGCGGAAAGCGCTCGCGCCGTTTGTGGCTGCGTCACACGACTTCCTGCTGTCAAAACGCCGCTAGCGGCTTTTTTGTGCACATTCGAATTCACTGCTGAACGCGCATGCACCAATCGGGCCAGAAGTGCATGCGGCGCTTGGCCTTCGGGTACTGTGATTTCCCGTGCGGGAAATCAAGCGCCTCACCAGCTCGCCATCATTCTTCGTCGATTGTTGCGTTCGTATAGACTTCCTGCACGTCGTCCAGATTTTCCAGCGCGTCGAGCAATTTCTGCATTTTCGCAGCGTCTTCGCCGGTGAACTCGACTTCGGTCTGCGGTTTCATGATGACTTCGGCAACCTCGGCCTTGAATCCAGCTGCTTCCAGCGCATCTCTCACTTTCTGAAAGTCATTGGCCGGACACACTACTTCAATACTGCCGTCCTCGTTTGTCACCACGTCGTCCGCGCCCGCTTCGAGCGCCGCTTCCATCAGCTTGTCTTCTGACGTGCCGGGGGCAAACAGGAACTGGCCGACATGGTCGAACATGAACGCAACCGACCCGTCCGTGCCCATGTTGCCGCCGAACTTCGAAAACGCGTGGCGCACTTCCGCGACCGTGCGGGTCCGGTTATCCGTCATGGTGTCCACTATGATCGCCGCGCCGCCAATGCCGTAGCCTTCGTAGCGGATTTCTTCATAGGTCGCGCCGTCAACACCGCCTACGCCGCGCTGGATCGCGCGGTTGATGTTGTCCTTGGGCATGTTGGCGTCGTAGGCCTTTTCGACGGCAAGCCGCAGACGCGGATTGGTGTCGATTTCTCCGCCGCCCATGCGCGCCGCGACCTGAATTTCCTTGATAAGACGCGTCCAGACCTTGCCACGCTTGGCATCGGTCGCTGCTTTCTTATGCTTGATGTTGGCCCATTTTGAATGACCCGCCATACCTTTCTCCATCGCGCGCGAGTTTTTCCCGCACGCCTGTGTGTCAATGTCGCCGCCTTGTACAGCTATCCCGCGCAGCGTTTTGCGCCGGCCGGCAACCTGTTCGGCTGTCTGTGCAGCAGGCTCGCCGGTGCCGAAGATTGTGCGGTCGCGAGAGTACATTTCGCCCGAATTTCGTCGCAAACCGTGCCCTGGCTGGTCGAGCCGTAACGTTTCAGCAACGAGGATTGCGTTGAATCCGTACCTTTCGGCCTTGCACCGTGCATTTGGCGGACCCGAATTTTATCATGGCGCGCTGGGCCAACAGGCTTTGGCCCTACATTGGTCACGCGCAAACTCGCGGACCTGTCTTCCTGTTCGTCAGTTCTTGGTGCCGAACAGCCGGTCGCCGGCGTCGCCCAGACCCGGGACGATGTACGCGTGTTCGTTCAGATGAGAGTCGAGCGAGGCCACGTAAAGCTTTACGTCGGGGTGGGCGTCGGAGAAGACTTTCACGCCCTCGGGAGCCGCGACCAGCGCCACGAAGATGATGTTTTCTCCCAGCACTTTGCGCCGCTTCATGACGTCGACCGCGTGCACTGCGGAATAGCCGGTTGCGAGCATGGGGTCGCACAGGATGAACACGCGCTCCTCCAGGTCGGGCGGCAGGCGCACGAGATACTCGACCGGCCGGTGATCTTCCGCCCGATACACGCCGATGTGCCCGACGCGGGCCGACGGAATCAGGTCGAGCAAGCCATCCGACATGCCGATGCCCGCGCGCAGCACAGGCACGATAGCGAGCTTTTTACCCGCGATAACCGGAGAGTCGATGCTGACCAGCGGCGTCTCGACCCGCTTTGTGGTGAGCGGCAGGTTGCGGGTGATTTCATACCCCATCAGCAAGGTGATTTCGCGCAGCAGCTCGCGGAACGTGCGCGTGGACGTGTCCTTGTCCCGCATATGCGTCAGCTTGTGCTGGATCAGCGGGTGATTGAGGATGAAAAGATTCGGAAAGCGGCTGTCCTGGTTCATGGCGTTTCGCGCGGTTGCCGCGGCATTAAATGTGGATTCGGGTGGTGCATGTGTTGCAAATTGTTCGATGCAGGAGCCGCGTTGGATCAGCTTGTCCGAACGCACATTCGGGTTCCCGAGTGCGCGAGCGGGGTGGTTATCGAGTGCCGAGCTTAGGCAGTGCCGCCAGTTTACCCAAATTAGACGTGCTAAAACCGGAGATTGCGGACGATAGGCCATCCGGTCTATTGCGCGGCCGACGCCCAATCCCTCATTCTTCTAGAATTGCATCACGCGATCCAATGCGCCGGATGGCGAGCCGGATTGCAAGCCAGGAATCGGCCCGATACTGATATCCGGCTCGAGCGGATGCGAATCTGTTGAAGCGGGCAACTACAAAGGGGCAGCGATGGACATGGGAATCAAGGGGCGCACAGCGCTCGTGTGCGCGGCAAGCAAAGGTTTGGGGCGCGGTTGTGCCGAAGCGCTCGCCGCCGAGGGGGTCAATCTGGTGATCGTGGCGCGCACGGCCGGACCACTGGAAGAGACGGCCGAACACATCCGGACGAGCTATGGCGTGAACGTGACGCCGGTGGCTTGCGACATCACGTCTGCCGAGGGGCACGCTGCGGCGCTCGCTGCCTGTCCGGCACCTGACATTCTCGTGAATAACGCGGGCGGGCCGCCGCCGGGCGATTTCAGGCAGTTTTCCCGGGACGACTGGATCAAGGCGCTCGACTCGAACATGCTGACGCCGATCGAGCTGATCAAGCAGACGCTCGACGGCATGATCGAACGCGGTTTCGGTCGGATCGTGAACATCACGAGTTCGTCGGTGAAGGCGCCTATCGATGTGCTCGGTTTGTCGAACGGAGCGCGCTCGGGGCTGACCGGGTTTATCGCGGGACTGTCGCGAAAGGTTGCGGCAACCGGCGTGACGATCAACAACCTGCTGCCAGGCTCCTTCGACACTGACCGGCTCATCACCACGTTCGCTGCGGACGCCAAGGCAAACAACATTACCGTGGAAGAAGCGAAGAAACGCCGGATGGCCAAGTTGCCTGCCGGCCGCTTCGGCTCGCCGGAAGAGTTTGGCCGGGCGTGCGCGTACTTGTGCAGCGTTCACGCGGGCTACATTACCGGGCAGAACCTGCTGATCGACGGCGGCGCATATCCGGGCACGTATTGATAACGGAGAGACTTTCGATGAACCCACGCGTCGCGTTGATCGCGCACGACATGAAGAAGGACGACATCGTGGCGCTCGCCGGCGAGTTTGCCGACACGCTTGCGCAGTGCCGGCTGCTCGCAACCGGCACGACCGGCGCGCGTATCGCGGCAGCCCATGGACTCGAGGTGGAGCGCAAGCTTTCAGGGCCGTTCGGCGGCGACTTGCAGATTGGCGCGGAGTTGGCGGAGGGCCGGGTAGACGTAGTGATCTTCCTGCGCGACCCGATGACGCCACAGCCGCACGAGCCCGACATCAATGCTCTGGTGCGCGCCTGCGACGTCCACAACGTCGCGTGCGCCACAAATCTTTCAACAGCCCGCATGATCCTCGACGACCTGAAGCTCCGGCTAGATCGGGCCGCGTAGGCCAGGCTCAGCGGGACTTGCTGTTCATTGGACGCGTAAGCGTCCGAAACATGGAGACAATGGTGACAAAAGCAATTCGATTCGAAAAAACGGGCGGTCCTGAAGTATTGAAATGGGTCGATGTGGAAGTGGGCGCGCCGGGCAAGGGCGAAATTCGCGTGAAGCATCATGCGGTGGGCCTGAACTATATCGATGTGTATTTTCGTACCGGCCTTTATCCCATGCCGCTGCCGGGTGGGATTGGAATGGAAGCGGCGGGCGATGTCACCGCGGTCGGCGAGGGCGTGACCAACTTCAAGGTGGGCGACAGGGTGGCCTATGCCTCGCGGCCACCGGGCGCCTATGCCGAAGAGCGGGTCATGTCGACGCAATATGTGGTGAGCCTGCCCGATACCATCGGCTACGAGGACGCCGCTTCCGTGATGCTGCAAGGTCTGACCGCGCAATATTTGCTGCGCAGGACATATCGTGTGAAAGCGGGCGACACCGTGCTGATTCACGCAGCGGCCGGCGGGGTGGGCATGCTGGCCTGCCAGTGGGCAAAAGCGCTTGGCGCAACGGTGATAGGTACGGTTGGATCGGACGAGAAGGCGGCGCTCGCGAAGGCGCATGGTTGCGATCATCCGATCGTCTACACCCGCGAGGATTTCACGAAGCGCGTGCGCGAAATCACGAATGGCGCGGGCGTTCCCGTGGTCTACGATTCGATCGGCAAGGACACGTACACGGCCTCGCTTGACTGCCTCGCGCCTCTCGGCATGTTCGTGAGTTTCGGCAACACGTCGGGTCCATTGCCGCCAATTGATTCATCGGAGTTCGCGGGGCGCGGCTCGCTTTATTTCACCCGCCCGACGTTGTTCAGCTATATAGCCAAGCGCAGCGATCTCGAGGAAATGGCAAGTGAACTCTTTGATGTACTGACGAAGGGCCAGGTCAAAACGAGCGTGCGGCAGCGTTATCCGTTAGCCGATGCGGCAAAAGCTCATGAGGACCTGGAGGCACGGCGGACAACCGGGTCCACAATCTTATTGCCTTGAACGAATGAACGGGGCGGACTGACGCGTGCCGCCCGTTGTGTTTACGCGTTTTTTATACGTGCGGATGGACATTTGATCCGGTCTTTATGCCAATACGCTTAATGTTCGGGCCATCGCGCATTACCCAGCATAACGGATAACCCGGCACACCTCATGGCCGAATGGCGGAGCATACAAGTCACGCCCAGGTAAGCATACTGGGACATGCCGTATATCGACGCTTTTTGAATTCAACGTCGAAGACACTCATGCTTGCCATCAAAGCGAGCGCGCCTGAACGCCAGAACATGAACCGCCCGAACCCAGACGAACTGCTCGACAAGCTGCAAAGAGAGGAAGAAAAGCGTCATCGCGGGCGGCTGAAGATATTTTTTGGCGCATCGGCGGGCGTGGGGAAAACCTACGCCATGCTGCTCGCCGCGCGGCGGCGAAAAGAGCAGGGCGAAGACGTGGTGATCGGCATCGTGGAAACGCATGGCCGGACAGACACGGCGGCGCTGACCGAGGATTTGGAGCAACTGCCGCTGGCGCCGATCATGTACCGCGGCCATGCACTGCAGGACTTCGATCTCGACGGTGCGTTGCTGCGCCATCCGCAACTGATTCTGGTCGATGAGCTCGCGCATTCGAACGTCCCCGGCGCGCGTCACCTGAAGCGCTGGCAGGACGTACATGAGTTGCTGGACGCGGGTATTGACGTCTACACCACGGTCAACGTGCAGCATCTGGAAAGCCTGAATGACATCGTGGGCCAGATCACGCAGATCCGGGTATTCGAGACGGTTCCCGACCGGGTGCTGGATCAAGCCGATGAAGTAACGCTAGTCGACCTCCCGCCTGAAGAACTGCTTGAACGGCTGCGCGACGGCAAGGTTTACATGCCGCAGCAGGCGGAACACGCTGTTCGCAACTTCTTTCGCAAGGGCAATCTGATTGCGCTGCGAGAACTCGCGTTGCGCCGTACGGCGGATCGCGTCGATGCCCAGATGCGCGAGTATCGGGCTGATCGATCCATCGAACGCATCTGGCAGGCGCGCGATCGGCTGGTGGTCTGCATAGGCCCGGGACCAGAAGCGCCTACGCTCGTGCGCGCTGCGGCGCGGCTCGCGGCAAGCCTGCGTTCCGACTGGATCGCGGTGTACGTTGAAACGCCACGCCTGCAAAAGCTTTCCGATGCCCTCCGCGAACGCACGCTTGCAGCGCTCAAGCTGGCGGCTGAGCTTGGCGCGGAGACAGTCACGCTGGCCGGCGCGGATGCCGTTGCCACATTGATTGGTTATGCCCAGGCGCGCAATGCATCGAAGCTCGTGGCGGGAGCGTCGGCGCGGCGCGGGTTCGGGCGTTGGCTAAAACGCCCGTTCGGCGAGCGGCTGGCGGAACGGGCTGGTGACCTGGACCTCACGCTGATTCGCGCGCGCGAAGACGGAAAAGGCGCAACCCGCCCGCCAAGGGAGGAAGGCAGCGGGACGCACTGGCGCGACGCATTGAGCATGGCGCGTGAGCAACGCACCGCGCCACGCGGCTATCTGTATGCCGTTGCTATTTGCGCGGTCATCACGGCGCTCGCCAGCCAGATTCGTGATCGCTTCGATCTGGCCAATCTTGTCATGTTGTATCTGGTCGGCGTGATCTACACGGCGGCGCGAATCGGGCGCGGTCCGGGCGTGCTCCTGTCCTTCCTGAGCGTGGCGGCGTTCGACTTTTTTTTCGTGCCGCCGCGCATGTCGTTGTCGGTCACGGACACGCAATATCTGCTGACTTTTACCGGCATGCTGCTGACCTCGCTGGTGATCAGCCACCTCACGTCGAGCCTGCGGCGCGAGGCGCGCGTCGCATCGAAGCGCGAGCGCCGTACAGGCGCCATGTACGCCATGGCCCGGGAACTCGGCGCGGCGCTCGCGACCGAGCAGATCGTGGGTATCGGCATGCGACATGTGAGCGAAGTGTTTCGCGCGAAGGTTGCCATCCTGCTGCCCGATTCCGCCGATAAAATCCGCCAGAAGCTCGATCCCACGGAGCCGGTGGCCGCGGCGTGGCTGCTTGCGCAAAGCGCGCTTGACCTGGACGTCGGTCAATGGGTCTACGACCAGCAAAAGCCGGCTGGGCGCGGGACCGACACGCTGCCCGCCGCCGCAGCGCTTTATCTCCCGCTGAAAGCGCCGATGCGCACGCGCGGCGTGCTGGCGGTAGCGACCCACAACGTCAATGAACTCGATGTCCCCGAGCAAAAACGCATGCTCGACGCGTTCGCCGCGCAGATCGCGCTTGCGCTCGAACGCGTGCATTACGTGGACATTGCGCGCGATGCGCTTGTGAGCATGGAGTCCGAGCGGCTGCGCAATTCGCTGCTGTCCGCCATCTCGCACGACCTGCGCACGCCGCTCACGACCATCGTCGGCTTTGCGTCCATGCTGGCCGAGGCGCATGGCGACGCCCGTTCGCCGGCAAATGCCGAGTTGATTTCCGCCATCCACGACGAATCGCTGCGCATGACGAGTATCGTCACGAACCTGCTCGACATGGCGAGGCTGCAGGCAGGCGGCCTGCGCTTGAACCTGCAATGGTCGCTGCTCGAAGAAACGGTAGGGGCGGCGTTACGCGCGTGCAGGCGTGTGCTGGATGGCCGTCCGGTCGAGGTTCTGTTGCCGCCGGACCTGCCTTTCCTGCAACTCGACGCCGTGCTAATGGAGCGGCTCTTCTCCAATCTGCTTGAAAACGCCGCGAAATATACGCCGCCGCGCTCGAAACTGGTGATCGGCGCCGAAAGCATCGATGTGGGCGGCAAGCCTTTCGTGCGCGTTTATATCGAGGATAACGGTCCGGGTCTTCCGGCAAACATGGAGGACCGCGTCTTCGAGAAATTCACGCGTGGAGAAAAGGAGTCGGCGAAACCGGGTATCGGCCTTGGGCTTTCGATTTGCCGTGCGATCGTGGAGGCGCACGGTGGTACGATCGGCGCGAATAACCGCCTCGGTAACGGTACAAACGGGAGTGGCCCGAACGCACACATAGAAGGCGCGCGCTTCTGGTTCACGTTGCCGGTTGCTCCGCCGCCACCGGTCCCGGCTTTCTCCGATGAAGCCGAACAAGACTTCATCGATTCCGCTTCGTCCCGCCCGAAAAGTTCATGAGCGAACCCACCCTTACTGTCGTGCTGATCGAGGACGAAAAGCAGATTCGCCGCTTCGTGCGGGCATCGCTGGAAGCTGAAGGCATCACCGTGCATGAAGCTGAAACGGGCAAGCAAGGTCTGGTGGAAGCGGCCACGCGCAAGCCCGATTTATTGATCGTGGATCTAGGTTTGCCCGACACCGACGGGCTTGATGTGATCCGCGAACTGCGAAGCTGGACGGAACTGCCGGTGATCGTGCTGTCCGCGCGCACGCAGGAAGAAGAGAAGGTGGCTGCACTCGATGCCGGCGCCGATGACTACCTGACCAAGCCCTTCGGTGTGTCGGAATTGATGGCACGGATTCGTGCGCATTTGCGGCGGCGTAATCAGGCTGCGTCGAACGAGTCGCCGCTGGTGAAATTCGGCGAGGTTTCCATCGACCTTGGTCTGCGTCAGGTCACGCGAGCGGGCGCGCCCGTGCATTTGACGCCCATCGAATACCGGCTGCTTTCCACGCTTGTCCGGCATGCTGGCCGGGTATTGACGCATCGCCAGTTGCTGCGCGAAGTGTGGGGGCCCTCGCACGTGGAAAGCCACCACTACCTGCGCATCTACATGGCGCATCTGCGGCAGAAACTCGAGCGCGACGCCGCGCAGCCGGAGCACATTGTGACGGAAACGGGCGTGGGTTATCGGCTGGTCGGAGCGGTTTGAACGGTATTGAGCGCCGCGTCTATGGGCGTGTCGCCGCCCACAAACCCGATCACCTCATCGCGCACGCCTCGTGTAATGCACGCTACCGTGACGCGCGCCACGTCCTCGCGTGAAACCGGCAAAGTGCTGGCGTTGCGAGTGGTTGCAAGGGCGATCGTTCCCCGCCCAACTTCGTCGGATAGCGTGCCCGGCCGCAAGATGACGTAGGGAACGCCGCTTGCCTGCACGTAATCATCGGCTTCGCGTTTCATCTTCGAATAGTGCTTGAGCTGAAGCGTGCTTGATTCCGGCCAGTAAGCCGAGATCGCGCTGATCACCACGAGTTGCTGCGCGCGGCGGCGCTTGGCGTAATCGGCCGTGTGCTGGACGGCGTCGCGGTCGATGGCGCGCTCTTCGTTCACACCTTCGCTCTCCGCCGACCCCGCCGCGTAGATGACGTGCGTGACGTCGTCGAAGGCGTGGGAGAAATCGTGCGTCAGATCGCCCAGCACGATCTGCGCGCCCAGCGCCGCGAACTCGCCGCGCTGGGCCGACTTGCGCAGCAAGACCTTGAAGGGAAGAGATGCGGCGCGCAGTTGCCGGGCAACGTGGCGGCCGGTGCGGCCATGTGCGCCGATGAGCAGGACTTTCATCGCTGAAATGCTCCTTGTGGTTGTGGGCCTGAAGGAGACGTTAAGCCATTTTCGCGAATCCTGCATTGCGCACGCGCTCTGCATGCATCGTGCAGGATTCCCGTTTTTATTCCGTCACGCTAGCCGGGCGTTGCGGACCTCTGCGTGCCTGGCGGTTTTCCGACCAGATACGGATGCGGTCCATGTAGAGATAAACGACCGGCGTGGTGTAAAGCGTCAGCAACTGGCTCACGATCAAACCGCCGACAATTGCGATCCCGAGCGGTGCACGCATCTCCGAACCTTCGCCCGTTCCGAACGCGAGCGGCAACGCGCCAAGCAACGCGGCGGCGGTCGTCATCATGATCGGCCGGAAGCGCAGCAAGCACGCTTCCTCGATAGCCGCGCGTGAAGTCGACGCCCCGTGGCGCTGCGCCTGAATCGCGAAGTCGACCATCATGATGGCGTTCTTCTTCACGATCCCGATCAGCAGGATCACGCCAATCAAGGCAATGATGCTGAACTCGGTCCGAAACAACAGCAGCGCCAGCAACGCGCCAATACCCGCCGAAGGCAGCGTAGACAGAATGGTGATCGGGTGGATATAGCTTTCATACAATATCCCCAACACGATATAAACCGCCGCGAGCGCCGCCAGGATCAGGATTGGCTGATCCTTGGTCGAATCCTGGAACTGCTGCGCCGTGCCCGCGAAACTTCCGCGAACCGTTGCCGGCACGCCTATGGTCGCCATGGTCTCGTAGATTGCAGCGGTGGCGTCCGAAAGCGATTTGCCGGGCGGCAGGTTGAACGAGATGGTCGATGCCACGAACTGGCTCTGGTGATTCACCGACAGCGGTGTATTCCCAGGGCCGAATTTGGCGATGGACGAGAGCGGAATCATGGTTTCCTTCGACGTCGATACCGCCGCGCCCGACGACGAACTCGACTTGCCGCTCGCCGCAATTGCATTGGTCGCGCTGTTGCGAATGGACGCAAGCGCGAGCGCGCTGTTCACGCTCGACGAGGCGTCGGCTGCCGTGGTCGTGCTGGTTGCGCTCGTCGCAGATGAGGATGACGTAGTGGTCGACGCATTCGTGGAGGCCGCGCCGTTCGCCGAGCCGCCCGACGTGCTGATGTAGATCTGCCTGAGCATCTCCGGGTCTTGCCAGTATTTCGGCGCGAGCTCCATCACCACGTGATACTGGCTCAGTTCGTTATAGATGGTGGAAACCTGGCGCTGGCCGAAGGCATCGTACAGCGTGTTGTCGATCTGGGCCGGCTTGATGCCAAAGCGCGCCGCCGTCGCTCGGTCGAAGGTGACAAACGATTCCAGGCCGCCTTGCTGCTGGTCTGAATTGACATCGGCGAGTTCGGGGCGGGCGAGCAGGGCGTCCGTGAGTTTCGGCCCCCACTTATAGAGGTCCGCGGTGGAATCGGCGAGCAGCGTGAACTGGTATTGCGCATTCGATTGCCTGCCGCCCGAGCGGATATCCTGAACGGCCTGCAGGAACGTGCGCGCGCCCGCGACGTTGGAGAGCGCCGGGCGCAGGCGCTGGATCACGGCGTCGGCGGACACCTTGCGGTCTTTCTTGGGTTTGAGCGAAATGAACATGAAGCCCGAATTCGTCTGCCGGCCGCCCGTGAAACCCGCGACGCTTTCCACGGCGGGATCGGCCTGGACGATCTTCATCATGTCGGAGAACTTGCCTTTCATTGCCTGGAACGACGTGCTCTGGTCAGCCTGAATCCCGCCGACAATCCGCCCCGTGTCCTGCTGCGGAAAAAATCCCTTCGGCACGATGATGTACAAATAGACATTCAGCCCGATGGTTGCGAGCAACACAAGCAGCACGATTCGCGGATGTGCCAGCGCCACGCCGAGCGAGCGTCCATAACCGCGCTGCATGGAGTCGAACTGGCGCTCCAGCCAGCGCGAAAAACGGCCTGGCGGCTTCTGGTTGTGCGGTTCGTGCAAGAGCCGCGCGCACATCATGGGCGTGACGGTCAGCGAGACGACAAGCGACACCGCAATGGCCAGCGACAACGTCAGCGCAAACTCCCGGAACAAGCGCCCGACAATGCCGCCCATCAGCAGAATGGGCAGGAACACGGCAACGAGCGAAATGCTCATGGACAGCACCGTGAACCCCACTTCCTGCGCGCCGAGAATCGCGGCTTTCATGCGCGGCACGCCGTTCTCTATGTGCCGCGCGATGTTTTCCAGCACCACGATGGCGTCATCGACCACAAAGCCGGTCGCGATTGTCAGCGCCATCAACGAGAGGTTATCGAGCGAAAAGCCGAGCAGATACATGGCCGCGAACGTGCCAATGATCGATATGGGCACCGCCACGCTCGGAATCAGCGTTGCGCGCCAGTTGCGCAGGAACAGGAACACGACCATCACGACCAGCGCCACTGCAATGATCAGCGTGGCTTCCGTGTCATGCAGCGACGAGCGGATCGTGATGGAGCGATCGGCGGTCGGCGTGATTTCGATGTCGGCGGGAAGGGCGGCCTGGAGTTGCGGAACCATGGCCTTCACGCGATCGATGGTATCGATAATGTTCGCGCCCGGCTGGCGATACAGGATCACGAGAACTGCGCGCTTGCCGTTGATCAGCCCCAGGTTTCGCAGGTCCTCGACCGAATCGACCACTTCGCCCACGTCGCTCAGACGCACGGCCGAGCCGTTCCTGTACGCCACTACAAGATCGCGATACTGCGCGGCCTTGGTGGCCTGGTCATTGGTGTAAAGCTGGAAGTGCGTGCCGTTGAACTCGATTGCGCCTTTCGGACTGTTTGCATTTGCCGAAGCAAGCGCCGCCCGCACATCTTCCAGGCCAATGCCGTAGTGAAACAGCGCGCCCGGTTCGAGTTCCACGCGCACGGCAGGATTCGCCGAGCCGCTCACGTCGACTTCGCCCACGCCCGGTACTGTAGAAAGCGTTTGCTGCAATACGGTCGCGGCGGAATCGTAGAGCGAACCCGCCGTGCGGGTAGGCGATGAGAGCGCCAGGATCAGGATGGGCGCATCGGCGGGATTGACCTTGTGATACGTCGGATTGCTTCTGAGCGAGGTCGGCAGATCGGCGCGCGCCGCGTTGATGGCGGCCTGCACGTCGCGCGCGGCGCCATCTATGTCGCGGTTCAAGCCGAATTGCAACGTAATCCGCGCCGCGCCGACCGAACTCTGCGACGTCATTTCGGTGACGTCCGCGATCGAACCGAGATGGCGTTCCAGTGGACTCGCCACGCTGGTCGCGACCGTTTCGGGACTCGCGCCCGGCAAGCTCGCCTGCACGGAAATGGTCGGAAAATCGACCTGCGGCAGCGGCGCGACCGGCAGCTTGGTGAACGCGAACAAGCCTGCCAGCGCAATGCCGATTGCCAGCAGCGTGGTAGCGACCGGGCGCGCGATGAACGGTTGCGACAGGTTCATGGGCTTACTCCACGTCGGCGACCGGACGGGGCGGCGCGTTCCGGTTGAAGCGCGCACGCACGCGGCGGCCGAGCGAATCGAAGCCGAGATAGATCACTGGCGTAGTGAAAAGCGTGAGCATCTGCGAGACGATCAACCCGCCGACAATGGCCACGCCGAGCGGTCGCCTGAGCTCGGAGCCCGCGCCCCAGCCGAGCATCAGCGGCAACGCGCCGAGGAGCGCCGCCATGGTCGTCATCAGGATAGGCCGAAAGCGCAGCAGACACGCCTGATAGATGGCGTCGCGTGGCGTCTTGCCCTGCTCGCGCTCGGCCTCCAGCGCGAAGTCGATCATCATGATGGCGTTCTTTTTCACAATCCCGATCAGCAACACAATGCCGATGATCCCGATGATGTCGAGATCGTGCCCGGTGATCATCAGCGAAAGCAGCGCGCCGACGCCGGCGGAGGGCAGCGTGGAGAGAATCGTGATCGGATGGATGAAGCTCTCGTACAGCACGCCAAGCACGATATACATGGTGACGATTGCAGCGAGGATCAGGAACAGTTCGTTCGAGAGCGACGCCTGGAACGCGAGCGCGGCGCCCTGGAAGCGGATCTGGAACGACGCCGGCAAGCCAATGTCCTGCTTCGCCTGATCGATGGCTTTCACGGCCGCGCCGAGCGACGCGCCGGGCGCGAGGTTGAAGGACACCGTGGTTGCCGGGAACTGGCCGAGATGGGTGACGAGCAGCGGCGCGGCGCGTTCATGGAACGTCGCGATGGCCGAGAGCGGCACCTGCCCGTTCGACGCAGTCGATGACGGCAGGTAAATGCCGCTCAGGATTTCGTTGTAGTGCGCGTCGGTTGGTTCGTTCTCCAGGATCACGCGATACTGGTTCGATTGCGTGAAGATGGTCGAGATGATGCGCTGGCCGAATGCATCGTAAAGCGCGTTGTCGACCGTGGCCGGGGTGATGCCGAAACGGGCCGCCGTCGAGCGGTCGATTTCCACGTACACCGACTGCCCGTTCTGCTGCAGATCGGTGGCGACATCGGCGAGTTCGGGCGACTGCTGCAAACGCGCTGTCAGCTTCGGCACCCATTCGGCGAACTCGGCCGAATTGGGATCGGTGAGCATGAACTGATATTGCGTCGGGCTGACCGTGGAATCGATGGTCAGATCCTGCACCGGCTGCATGTAAAGCCGGATGCCGGGAATATTCGCCACGTCTTGCTGCAGGTTGCGGATCACGTCGCTCGACGTGCTGCTGCGGTCGTCGCGCGGTTTCAGGTTGATCAGCATCCGGCCGCTGTTCAGCGTGATGTTCGTTCCATCCACGCCAATGAAGGACGTCAGGCTTTCAACGTCGGGATTCTTCAGGATCTGTGCAGCGAGCGCCTGCTGTTGCTGGGCCACCGCCTGATAGGAAGCAGCTTGGGGCGCTTGCGTGATCGCCTGAATCACGCCCGTGTCCTGGATCGGGAAAAATCCTTTCGGAATCCAGATGTAAAGGAGTGCGGTGAATATCAGCGTGAGCAACGCGACCACCAGCGTGGAGCGCTGCCGGTCGAGCACCCACGTCAGCGCGACGGCATAACGCCCGATCACGTAATCAATGAATTGATGCGCGCGCGCGGAGAACCGGTGAGTCTCGGTAGGCGGCGTATGGCGCAGCAGTTTCGCGCACAGCATGGGCACGAGCGTGAGCGAGACGATCGCGGAAATCACGATGGTCACGGCCAGCGTGATCGCAAACTCGTGGAACAGGCGGCCCACCACGTCGCCCATGAACAACAGCGGAATCAGCACTGCAATCAGCGAGACCGTCAGCGAAATGATGGTGAAGCCGATCTGCCTCGAGCCCTTTAGCGCGGCTTCCAGCGGCGCTTCGCCTTCTTCCACGTATCGCGCGATATTTTCGATCATCACGATGGCGTCATCGACCACGAAACCGGTTGCAATGGTCAACGCCATCAGCGAGAGGTTATCGAGCGAAAAACCGCACAGATACATGACGGCGAGCGTGCCGATCAGCGACACCGGCACGGACAAGCTCGGAATCAGCGTGGCCCAGATGTTCGCAAGGAACAGGTAGATCACGAGCACGACCAGCACCACGGAGAGCGCCAGTTCGAACTGCACGTCGCGCACGGACGCGCGAATGGTCGTGGTCCGGTCGGTGACAATGCGCACGTCGAGCGCGGCCGGCAGCGCCGATTGCAGTTGCGGCAGGATCTTCTTGATGCTGTCGACCACCGCGATCACGTTCGCGCCCGGCTGGCGCTGCACGTTCAGGATAATGGCCGGCGTGCTGTCCACCCACGCGCCGAGCTTGGTGTTTTCCGGGCCCGAGACCACGGTCGCCACGTCCGTCAGCATCACGGGCCGGCCGTTCCTGTACGCGACAACCGCGCTCTGGTAGGCGCTGGCGTCGGTAAGCTGGTCGTTCGCGTTGATCGTGTAGGCGCGCGACGGGCCGTCGAAATTGCCCTTCGGCGTATTGACGTTCAAGTTAGAAATGGTCGTGCGCAAGTCGTCGATGTTCAGCCCGTACGAGGCCAGCGCGCGCGTGTTGGCCTGAATCCGCACGGCCGGCCGGTTGCCGCCGCTGACCGACACGAGACCCACGCCCGCGACCTGGGAAATCTTCTGGGCAAGACGAGTATCGGCGAGATCCTGGACTTGCGTGAGCGGCAAGGTCTTCGAGCTGATGGCAAGCGTGATGATGGGGGCGTCGGCCGGGTTCACCTTCGCGTAGATCGGCGGCGCGGGAAGGTCGGATGGCAGCAGATTGCCCGCTGCGTTGATCGCGGCCTGCACTTCCTGCTCGGCGATATCGAGCGGCAGATCGAGACTGAATTGCAGCGTGATGACCGAGGCGCCCGCGGAACTCTGCGACGACATCTGGTTCAGGCTCGCCATCTGCCCGAACTGCTTTTCGAGCGGCGCGGTGACCGCCGTGGTCATCACGTCCGGCGATGCGCCCGGGTAGAACGTCTGCACCTGGATGGTCGGATAGTCGACCGCCGGCAGCGCGGATAGCGGCAGGAAGCGCAGCGCGACGAGGCCGACCAGCATGATTGCCGCCATGAGCAGCGCGGTGCCGACCGGACGCAGAATAAAGGGACGCGATGGATTCATGCGGTATCGGTGCGGTTAATGTGCGTCAATGAGTGCTTCAAGCGTTATTGCGGTTGCGAGCGGTGACGGCCGCGATGCGTGCCGGACGCGCCACGCGCGCCGGAGGCCGCTGACGCCGCCGCTGCACCGGATGCGCCCTTCGGCGCATCGGCCGGAATGGTGATCTTCGCGCCTTCCTTCAGGCGATCCGACCCGTCGATCACCACGCGTTCGCCCACCTGCAGCCCCGTCTTGATGCTGGTGCGTTCACCATCGACAGGACCGATCTTCACATTGCGCACCGTCACCGTATTGTCCGGCTTGACCACGTACACAAACGCGCCCGACGAGCCGTTGAGTACCGCAGGCGTTGGAACGATGGTCGCGTCCTTGATGACATCGACCAGCAGTTTGGTATTCACGAACTGGTTCGGAAACAGCAGCGACTCCTTGTTGTCGAAGCTCGCGCGCAGCTTGACGGTGCCGGTGGTGGTGTCGATCTGGTTATCGACTGTCTCGAGATAGCCGCTTTCCAGCGAGGTTGTATTGGCCCGGTCATACGCCGTCACCGACATCTTCGAGCCCGCGTGCAAGGGCTTCAGGATGGCGGTCAGGTTGTCCTCGGACGTGGTGAAGATGACGCTGATGGGCTGGAGCTGCGTAATGACGACCACGCCGTTCGTGTCGCCTGTGGTCACGTAGTTGCCCGGATCGACCTGGCGCAAGCCGACGCGGCCCGACACCGGCGCCGTGATGCGTGCATAAGTGAGATCGAGCTTGAACGTGTCCACGTTCGCCTGATCCGACTTCACGGTCCCTTCGAGTTGCTGCACGAGCGAAGCTTGCGTGTCCACTTGCTGGCTTGCGATGGAGTCTTGCGAAAGCAACATCTTGTAACGCTTTAAATCGAGGCGCGCGGTTTGCAGCAACGCCTGGTCCTTCGCAAGCGTGCCCTGCGCGTTACGCAACGATATTTCATAGGGACGCGGGTCGACTTGTGCGAGCAAGTCGCCTTTCCTGACCATCTGGCCTTCACGGAACGCGACTTCTTGCAGCGTGCCGTTGATTTGCGTCTTGACTATCACCGATGCCAGCGGCGTAACCGTTCCAAGCGAGTTGATCACTACCGGCATCTCGCCCTGCGTGACTGTCGCAACGTGGACGGGTTGCGGCTGAGCGCCCACGCCCTGGCCACCGCCGCGCCGGCCGCCGCCTGCCTGCCGCGCTTGCTGCGTGTTGTCGGCGCTGCCCCGGTTCCACGGATGCCACACCAGCAAGCCAATCACGATCAGCACCAGCACGACGATCCACAGCAGCTTGCGGCGGCGAGGACGGGATGCGGTCGGATGGGGAGTGGAAGCCTGGGAGGTGGGCGAACGCGGTTCAGTGTGAGGCGGTGGCGCTGGGTGGTTTTTTTGTTCGTCCATCGTTTCAGTGGCTCGGTGAGTCGGTGGGCTTGGAAGCTGTCTTGATGATGCGCTGGCGCACGGCCTGCCTCGGCTTGTGATGACTGTTTAAAGCGTGCCTGGAATCGTTTTGCCTTGATGCCGGTGCACAAGGCCGCGACGCATCAGTTCCGATAATGGCGTCATGGCGCCCCGAAGCGGTCGCGCAAAGCGTTGAATGATAACTTTTGAGCGGTGGCCCGGCGCGCGAAGCATGATGCTACGTCCCGCGCTTCCTTGCAGTCCAGCTATCTTTCTTTCGATTGATTACGAGCGTTACATGAACTTGCTCGTACTGTGAGGAGGGTGTCGCGCGACGTTTCGGGCTGTGCTGAGGCGGTCCGTACTCCTGTCAGGCGCGTGCTGCGGCCTTGTCGACGCATATAGAGACGATCGCGGGTGATCGGTTTTGCTAACTTTATGCGCGCATTGGGGCGCTCGGTGAAATGAAATCGAAAGCTTGGGCTGGACTTTCAACCGGCGGGAAAACGAATGGACGACGCTGCATCGATAGATTAATGCAGCGCCGCTGCCCGGAAACACGCGCTATTCGCTCAGGCGTGCGGTCGGCGTGCCACCGATCTCGTTCGTGATGCTCGCGACACATTCGAGCAGCGCGGGCGCAACGGTCTCGAGCAATGCGTCACGCGGCGCCTGATATTCCGCGCCGCCGCAGTTCACGGCGTAGCGTTGCCCGGACGGCCCCACAAAGCCGGCTGCGACCGCGTTCAGCCCGTGATGCCATTCGCCCGTCGAAATGGCGAAGCCGCGGCGCAGCGCGTCTTCCAAACCCGGCTTCAGACCGCTGTCGATGCTTGGCCAATCGTCGCCAGACGCTGTGCGCAGGCTTTCGACCAGATTGTCCCGGTCGGGCTCCGCAAGCGCAGCCAGATATGCGCGGCCGACCGCTGTACGCCCCAGATCCATGCGCGCGCCCACTTCGAGACGGGACACGAGCACTGCCGAGCGCGGCCGGATCGTATCGATAACGACCATGTCCAGGCGGTCGCGCACCGCCAGATGCACGCTCAAGGTCGTCCTGTCGGCCAGCTTGATGAGGAACGGCCGCGCGCGTGCCCTGATGTCGAAGTTGCGCAGAAAGCCGTTGCTCAATTCAAGGACGGAGGCGGTGAGGACGAATCGCTCGCTGTCAGGTAATTGAAATAATAGATTGGCGCTTACCAAGGTGGCCGTCAGGCGCGAGACGGTTGGTTTGGGGATGCCCGTCCATTCCGCGAGTTCGCGGTTGCTGACCGGCGCGTCGGCGGCCGCAATGCGCCTCAGAACATCCAGCCCTCGCGATAACGCGACGACTTCTTCTCCGTCACGCCCTTTTTCTTTTTCCCGGCTCGGCGGCCGGCTCTCAGTTGTGTGCATTTATTTTTCGGAACTTGGTTTCGTTGGAGGGTCACACGTCGCCAATCCATGATGCTGACCGACGGCGAGCGCCCTCTCGTCGAATCGTATCAACCAGCCGCCGGAAGATGCGTCCGCTGGACCCGTTTTTGTCATTAAACCTGTGTACCGTACCGTTGGATAGTCGCTCATCCCCTGAAATTTCGCTTGACTCGGTTTCGCATAACGTAAAAAATGGAACCCGATTTCGAAAGCACTGGTTGAATACGTATTTTTGCGGCTCCCCAAGGCAATCGATCATCAGCTCTCAGGTTCTAGCACGGCCCTCGGAATGGCTAGAACTTTTAAGGCGCTACGGCAACGTAGCGCCTTTTTTTTATCCGTGTCATATGCTCGCAGCGCTGTAGCCGGACTACAACGTTCGATCCAGCTACTCGCAGATCGGAAATTCAGTACGTCATCCTATTTTTTCGGTCTAACGGTGTCGACGATTGTTTAGTATTTTCCGGTGAACTTCTGAGCGTCGACTGTTGTCCCGAAATCATCCGGTGAGGGTTGATCTCTAACCCATGCGGCCTTTCAAAATACGGAGTACTGCGCGATCTGCGCTGCGCGACTTATCAATGCGCCGAGAACATCTTGCCTGGTTTGAGCAAGCGCGTTCCGCGCCAAGCCCAATAAAGCCCCGCTATTGCGAGCAATGCAGAACTGCTCAGGACCAGGACTGGCGACACATGCTCCGGCGACGGCTCGCTGGTCGCGATGATCAGCGCCGCGAACAAGGCCGCCCCGGCCTGGAAAAAGGCGCGTTTCGCGCGGTTGCGATGCCCCGTAAAGCGCACAGAACGGGAGACAGGCGCACGGGTAAACGGTTCAAAAAGAATCAGTCCGGCGATCAGGGCGACCAGCAAGTTCATGAGGATCATGACGACACTTCGCAATGGAAATCAAGAGTGGTCCGCACTATAGAAAGAGCCGCACATGAAATGAATCAGAAGCGTCTGAAATCGGGTCGAATTGTTAAGATTGCGAGCGACGGGACGTCTGAAAACCTGGCCAAACGGCTAACGGCAGGTCGTGGAGAGGAAGCGGCGAGCAGCGGCGGTTATTATTTGTACGGCGTAGGCGGCTGGATTTCTGGACCGGTGAAGAATGGAAACTGGACGCGCTGCAAAACGCACGTCCCTGAAGGAAGATGAGAAATGACCGCAATGCAGACCAAACGAATTAAACGAATGAACCGGCTGGCAAGCGCGATTGTCGTGATCGGGTTTCTTGCCGCATGCGAAAAACACGACGCGGTGGCAGGCCAGGCCATGGGCGGATGGAATAACGCCGCGAGCCAGGCCGGCCAGAAATTCGATCAGGCAGCCAACTTTGTCGGACAGCACGTCGACTCGGTCAAGCAATCGGCTCAGCAGAATATCCAGTCGGCGGGCACATTGCCGGATCTGTCGGCGAGCGGCGTGGCGGCCACGGCGCGAGCCAACCTGGACGGCGCGGCAAGCGCGACAAACGCGGCGATCGCCAATGCCGCCAGCGATACCGGCGCGGGTTTGCAATCGGCGGGGCGCAGGCTCCAGGCGTGGTCGGCAAGCGGGACGCCCGGGTCCCAGGGCGCGGCGAGCGGAGTGTCCAGCGCGCCGGCCGCTTCATCCGATCCGGGAAACGCACGCGCCGACATGGACAAGTGACGGCGAGCTTCGGCTTGCAACGGTTGTCATCGCAACATTTCGTTACGCGCCTGACCGTTTCGTCTAAAGATAATTCCGGCGCAGCGGCTAAACTGGCGGTCTTTTACACATTCCATACCGCCATGAAGCCAAGCCGAATCCGGGCGCTCGCTGGCGCGCTGGTCTTTGCTGCAGCGGTTTTTGCAGCCCTCACAGGTTTTACGCTCGATGCCTATGCGGCGCCGCCGGCGCTTGCATTGCCATCTTTTCAGGAATTGATCACGCCTAAGGCGGCGTCCGACGCGGCGGCCGTTCCCGCATTCACGTCCGGGGCGTCCGACACGCCCGCGACTCCCGCGACCAATGCGGATCTGACGCGCTCGCTCGACACGGTGATTTCCGCACTCGATAGCGACCGCCAGCGCACCGCGCTCGTTGCTCAGTTGAAGAAACTCCGCGACGCGAAGCGCGATGCCGAGTCGGGTACGCTGCCGCCGGTCGCGGCCACGACCGCCGATGGGTCCACAACAGCGGCAAGCGCCGCAGACGCGAGCGCGGCGGTGGAGTCATCGGCGGCGAGTTCCAGTACGGCTGCGTCCTCCGTGGTGGCGGCCATCACGCCCAAAACGGGGCTGCTCGGTGCGATCGCGTCGGGTTTGTCGAACATCGAAGCGGATATCAGCCGCGGCCACACGCCGCTCAACTACTGGGGCGGCCGTTTGAATGCCGCCGGCAACGAATTGTTCACGATCGTCTCGGGTCAAAGCCGCGAGCCGTTTGGCCGGACTTTGCTCAACTATTTTCTGACGCTGGCTGGCTGGGGCGCGTGCGCCTTCCTGCTCGTGTACCTTCAGCGGCGCATCCACGCCCGCTACAACTTTCATTTCGGGCTGCATCCCAATCCCAGCACCCGGGAGTTGTTGATTTTCACGTTGCGCCGGGTCGGGCCGTATTTGTTCGCGTTCGTCGCGGCGCTCACTTTCGTGCGGATGATGCCGGTTTCGCTCGGCCGCACGCTCGCGATGGTCGCGGCTTACGCGATTGTCGCGGGCGCGATTTTCTCGTCGATCTGCCTGATCATGTTTTCGCTGTTTGGCTCGGCCCATCGCCGGGTGGCGGTCAATGTGCTGATTGTCCATGCGCGCCGGTTGTTGTTTGTGATTGGCACGCTCGGTGCGCTCGGGGACGCCGCCGCCAACTACGACGTCGCGCAGCAGCTCGGCACGAATCTATCCGCGCTGATTTCGACGGTATCTAACATGTGCGCCGCTATTCTGGTTGGTTACTTCGCGCTGGCGTTCCAGCGGCCCGTCGCTCATCTGATCCGCAGCCGTTCCTACGAGCAGCGCAGCCGCCACAAGGCCGCGACCGAAACGTTCGAGGTGTTCGGGTCGCTATGGCATCTGCCCATGTTACTGCTTGTCGCTGTGTCCGTGGTCGGGACGCTGGCGGGCATCGGTACATCTGAAAACGTGCTGCAACTCGATATTGCGAGCGCCGGGCTGCTCGTGATCGGCTTGTTTCTCAGCGCAATCGTATTGCACGTCACTAAGCTGCCTGAACGCAAGACGCGCCGGCAATCCGCCTATGTGCGGCGGCTCGTCAGGTACTTCGGCCGACTGCTGGTGCTGTTTATCTGGCTGGCGTTTCTCGAGTTGTGGTCGCATCTCTGGGGATTTTCGCTCGCGAATCTCGCCGAGGAAAGTGTTGCCGCGCGCGGCATCACGCACGCCGTCAGCGCCATCCTGCTGACCATTTTCGTTTCGTGGCTGGTATGGATCATCATCGATACCGGGATTCAGGAGGCGCTCAATCCCAACGCGCCGCGCGGCAAGGGGCGAGGGCCAAGCATGCGCGCGCGCACCATGCTGCCGCTGATACGTAACGTGGTGTTTGTCGCGCTGCTGACTACCGCCGCCATTGTGACGGCCGCAAATCTCGGATTGAACGTGACGCCCTTGCTTGCGGGCGCGGGCGTGATCGGCCTGGCCGTGGGGTTTGGCGCACAGTCGCTGGTCGCCGACCTGATTACGGGGCTTTTCATCATCATCGAAGACACCATTTCCGTGGGGGATTCCATTGAAGTCGATGGCGGCCATGCCGGCGTGGTGGAGACGCTGACCATCCGGACGGTGCGCCTGCGTGACGGGCAGGGCGCCATTCACGCCATTCCGTTTTCGCAGATCAAGATCGTCAAGAACCTGTCGCGTGATTTCGCCTATGCCGTGTTCGAAGTGCGGGTGCCTTTCTCGGCTGATGTGGACCAGGTGACGCAGATGATCCGCGAAGTGGGCGCGGAGCTGAAAGCAGATTTTCGCTACAGACGCGAGATGCTCGGCCCAATCGAAGTGTGGGGACTCGATCGTTTCGATCCCAACTGGATGGTCGTGAAGGGGCAGATCAAGACACTGCCGCTGAAGCAATGGAGCGTCGCACGGGCGTTCAATGTCAGGGTCAAACGGAAGATGGACGAGATCGGGATGGATGTCCCGGTGCCGCAGATGCAGTTGCGGGTATCGAAGGAATCGTCGGGCAAGGACGCGCCGTGGGAGGAACTGGACGAGGTGAAGGATTTCGCGCCGATGCCGCCAGTCTCCCCAGCCGTTCGCAGCGCCGTCTCGGAGGCCCGTGATATTTCGCACGAGCCTCAGCCCGCGCCGCCGGCAACGGATCAGTCCGTGCAGGTTCCGCCGCAGATTCCGACTGCGTCGGCGCCGGGGAAAGCGTAGCGCTCAGGCAGCTTCTCAGGCAGCTTGCAAGAGGTCGTTCACGTGCGTTGCGATTTGCGCGCCCGTTACGCCATAGACATGAATGGAGACGGCGGTCCGACCCGCCGATGCGTTCCCCAAGCGATGAATCGCACCGCGTCCGGCTCCCACTACTGAAACGGCTCCGCAAGCCCGCTCGTGCTGGCGGGTTTCGACGGCGCGGTGTGCGTCGGCGTCCCATGAGAACAGCGTTTCGGTCAATGTTCCTTCGACCACCGTGTAGGCACACCAGGTGTGATGGCCATGTACCGGACTCATCTGCCCGGCGCGCCACACGAGGGCGGCGACGGCGTAGCGGCCAAGCGGATCGGCGAACAGCAGATGCCGCGTGTAGCCGTCGACGCTGCTTTGACGTTGCGCGGCCGATAAGAGCCCCGGCTCCGCGGATAACTTCGTGAGTGCCGCGCGAACGTGACGCATGAAGTGCGGTGAAGCTGGATCGAGGTGGCACGCGGCGTCGAGCGCATGAGACAACTGCGTGAGCGGCGATTCCATGTTGACGATGTCGGGAATAAGAGGCATGGCGCGAGATCCGGTCGGGATAAGGGGCAGTAAATCTGCATTCGTCGGAAGCTTATTTATACCGGTTTGCTCGTGAAAAAAGTTTCCATATAATTTCGTGAAGTTGGGCAAAAGTAGAATAATTTCCTACAAGGGCGGCTCTGGGCATGGACCTTATCGATCGCAAGTTGCTGGAACTGCTGCAAGAGGATGTCACCATGCCCATCGCGGAATTGGCGACGCGGGTGAATCTCTCGCAGACGCCATGCTGGAAACGCGTTCAGCGGCTGAAGGAGGCAGGCGTGATACGCGCGCAGGTCGCCTTGTGCGATCCGCGCAAGCTGGGCGTGGGAACCACGGTGTTCGTCGCGGTGAAAACCAACCAGCATACGCAGACCTGGGCAGAGGAATTCACGCGCGCCGTGCGGGATATTCCCGAGGTGGTCGAGGTGTATAGGATGAGCGGGGAAACGGACTACCTGATGCGCGTGGTGGTGTCGGATATCGACGACTATGACCGCGTATACAAGTCTCTGATTCGAGCCATTCCGCTGTATGACGTGAGTTCGAGTTTCGCGATGGAACAGATCAAATATTCCACCGCGCTGCCCGTCAGGCCGCCGCTTGGACTTACCGGTAATTGACTGGGCGCCGGCACTGTGGGCCCGGTTTTATGAGATTTATGGCGCGGGCGCCGCAATCCATCTGAAATCAGCCTCGGGTAAGATCGTGCGCTTCGTCCAAACCACCAGAGCCTCGATTTTCATGACCGATGACCGCCGCCACGGCCCGAAGCGCAGGAATCCCACATTCGCGATCAGCATTCTTATTGTGGTCGTAGTGCTGCTCGTGATCGGGACGCTGTTTTTCAACGCGATCCGTGAAAAACGCGACTACGAGCACGAGAACGCAACGCCGGCGTCCAGTACAACAGTGCCCGTCGTGCCCGCCACGGGCGCTTCGCAATAAATGCGTTGTCCGCGGGTCATTCGGGCAAATTGATGAGGCTCGCGTTCTTGCGAATCAGAAACGACGCCGTGAGCATTTGCTTGCACTGGTGAGCAAGCAGCTTCAGGTCCTGCACGGCGTCGAACGGAATATCTTCTGCCCGTTCCGCGCCAACTACCATTGAATCCAGTTCGACCGTCAGTTGCTTCGATTGCTCCGCTTGATCCTCGGGCGCGGGTACGCCTTCTTGCGCCTGCGTCAGATTGTCGCGAATCACGGTCAGTGCCCGTTGAACCGGTTGCGCGGCGTGGCCCGCCGCGGATTTCCCCACGGATTGCAGCAGCGGCCCCGCGGCCGTGATCTGGGACGCAAGCACATGGCTGCGCACGAGCAGGTCGTTTAGCTCGGGAACAAATTTCTGCTGCGCTTTCGGTTCGAGCATCATGCGTTGAAACGCCTGTCCAAGATTCGCGAACGCGATGTGCACGTTCTTGCGTGCAAGCCGGTAGCGGAAATCGCTGTCGAGAGCGGACGCAGCCTCGGCGGCCGCCGCCGACGCACCCGATTGAGCAGTCGCTGCGGTGCTTTCGCCGCTAACCGGTTTGGTTTTGGAGGTGGCCGTTGCAGTGGCACCCGCCTCGTTCGCGGGCGCGGTGATTGACGCACTGCCATCCTGTTCGGTCAATGCCAAAGCCGGCACCGCTGCCTTTGCCAGCGCCGTAGTGCTTGCTTCGGCAGTGGCCGCATTGGCATCGGCGAAAAGAGGTGCATTCGCTCCATTCGCCGCGCTCTTTAGTTCCGCTTGCGCCGCAGGCTTCCCGGTCCACCACCAGCTTGCTTCGAGGTAGTTGCGCATTGCGCCGATCATGTCGTGCACCTGCTTGCCCATCAGCCGGTATTCCCAGTACGGGAACAGGTGGCTCGCGGCAATGGCAATGGCGCAGCCCACGGCGGTATCGATTGCACGTTCACCGATCAGGCGCATCCCGCCCGGTGCGAGCAAATGCAGCATCAGCAGCACATAGGCCGACGTGAACACAACGCTTGCTGTGTAGTTGAAGAGCAGCAGGCTATAGCTCATCACCATGCACGCGAACATGGCCACGAGCAGCACATGTGGGTCCTTCACCGCGAAAATCAGCCCGACGCAGGCCGTGCATCCAATGGCCGTGCCGACGATCCGCTGGGCATTGCGCTGTTTGGTCAGCGAATAACCCGGCTTGAGAATGATGACGGTGGTCATCACGATCCAGTACGCGTTGGTCAGCGGCAGCAGCCGCCCGATCCAGAAGCCGATGCCAACAGCAATCGTCACACGCAGCGCATGGCGAAAGCTCGGCGACGACATGGTCAGGTTCGAGAAAATCTGCATGAACGGCACGCGCCGGCTCGACACGAAGCGTGACAGTTTGGGATCGACCCGGATCTCGGTTTCCGTGATGCCGGGATCGTGCCGTGTATGACGCCGCATCTTGTCGATGAGGCGAGTTGCGCTCCAGAGCCGTCTGAATGCCGACGACACCGCTGAGTACGCCTCGGGATTTTTCTGCGGCACCTCATGCTTGCGCATCTGGTCAAGCTCATATTCGATTGCGCGCAATTCCGCCTTCACGTTGATTTTCGGGCGCGCCGGACGGTTCTGAAGCACAGCAAGACCAATGTCTTCGAGATCGAGCGCGGACTTGCGCATGAGGTCGCGGTAGAAGATCAGGATGTCCGCGCCGCCGAACGTGTTGCGCACCAGCGGATAATCGGTGTGTGCGCCCACGAACATTTCGTGCAGATCCACCACGTTGATGAACAGGTTGAAGAGCATTGCGCGGCGCGGATCGAGCTTGCCGCTGCGCAGTTTCGGCAGGTTACGCAGCACGATGTCGCGCGCTGCGTCCTGGCGTTCGACCGCGAGAATCTGCTTTTCGATCAGCTTTCTATAACACTCGTCAATGTTGGCGTCGAGATCGTAGAAGTCCGCACGCGCGAGCAGATACTCGGCGCAACTGAAGACGCTTTCGGCGAGCGCCTGCCGCTCGATCCGATAGACCAGCCAGCGACTGACAAGCGTGGCCCAGTACGTGTACCAGAGGCCGCCGACCAGAATCCACGAAGCATTGATGAGCGCCTGCATCGGCGTGAAATGATCTTCCAGCGTCACGATCATCATGAAGAGCGTGGCGAAGCTGATTTGCGGCCAGCGGTTTCCGTACACCACGATCAGCGACAACACAAACGTGAGCGGCACGACGGTCAGCCAGAGCGTCACCACGTTCGCACTCGCGATGCCCGTGGCAAGCGCCGATAAAAATCCGATCACCGTGCACGCCAGCATCTCGTTGTGCTTGTACTTCAGCGGACCCGGCATGTCGACCACGCACGCGCCCAATGCGCCGGTCGCAATCGTGAAACCGAGTTCTCGATTGTGAAAAACGGTCAGCATGATGACGGCCGGCAGCGAGACGCCCAGCGCGATACGCAAGCCGCCGAAAAAATACTGGCTATAAATAAATTTTCTGATTTCTAGCGAGTAACGCATCGACTTCCTATTTTGCTGCCCGGGCCGTTTCAGTGGTGTCAATCGGGTAAGTTCATGACGTGGATGCGGCCCGGTGTAGTGCCGGTATGCCACTTGGCGCTCGGCCCGGCTTCATTGTGGCTTCGAGTCTAACCCAACTCGGTGGCATCGAAACCTAGGCCATTCAGCCGAATCGTCGCGGAGAACGGCCTTTGCTATCCTGTCGTTTCACCTCGCGACACATCCCTGGCTTTTGCCGAACGAGCCGTTGCCTTTCACGCTCAACTAGCAGGATCCATGCTCGAACTTTTCTATTCGAACCGTCATGAAACGCTGTCTCAGGCGTTGCTGGACGACGTTGCCGCATTCGCGCTGAATGACGGCGATCCCTTCGCAAGCCAGACCGTCATCGTGCCGAGCGCCGCGGTGCGGCGGCGGCTGGAACTCGACATGGCGACGCGTTTCGGGATTTGCGCGAACGTGGACCTGTGCTATCTGGCGCAGTGGCTGTGGGCGCGAATCGGCGGTGTGCTGCCCGTGCCCGAGCATTCGCCTTTCGCGCCAGACCGGCTGGTGTGGCGCTGCTTCCGGCTGCTTGGTGCAATGGCGGAGGCCGCGCCCGAGCGTTCGTCGCGGTTGCGCGCGTACCTGGATGCCGCCGACGATTCCATGCGCTATGAACTCGCGCGCCGGATTGCGACGGTGTTCGATCACTACCTGACGTATCGGCCTGAATGGCTGCTGCACTGGCAGGCAGGCGGGTCGATCCTGGCGGCCGCTGGCGGCGCGCTCGAAGCAAATGGTCCGCGCTTGCCGAACGCGAGCGCGATTCAGCGGGAAGACGAACGCTGGCAGGCCGGGTTATGGCGGGCGCTTCTTGCCGATCTCGCGCAAGACACCGGCGCGCGCGATCCAACGCCGCCTGCATACACGTTCCTGACTGAATCGCCGAAGCTCGATCTCGACGCCGTGATGAAGGCCGAATGGCCCGAGCGCGTGAGCGTGTTCGCATTGCCGACCATGCCGCCGCTGCATATCGCCCTGTTGCGCGAACTGTCACGCTGGATCGACGTGCGTGTCTACGCCATCAATCCCTGCCGCGAGTTCTGGTTCGACATTGTGAGCGAAGCGCGAGTCGAGCAACTCGAACTTGCGGGCAAGCTGGATTTTCAGGAGGTTGGACATCCGCTGCTCGCGGAATGGGGCCGGCAGACGCAGGCGCAACTGCATATGCTGCATGAGTTGACGGAAAGCGCGGCATCGCGGGAGGCCAGTCATTTCGAGCACAATGCAACGCCAACCTGGCTTGCGCACGTGCAGAACGCCATTCTCGACCTTGGCGAGCCGGTTGCGCCCGACCATGCGCTCGAACCTGGGATCGAGATTCATGTCTGCCACAGTCTGTCGCGCCAGCTTGAAGTGCTGCACGACCGTCTGCTTGGCTGGTTCGACCAGATAGAGGGGCTTCAGCCGTCCGACGTGCTCGTGGCGTTTCCGGATCTCGCGGCGGCAGGGCCGTTGATAGATGGCGTGTTCGGCACCTCGCCCGCCGGCGCTGCGGGAGAGCGTCGGCGTATTCCGTATCGCATCACGGGCTTGCCGCCATCGCAGGCAAATCCGGTCGCGCGGGTGCTGCTCGAGTGGCTCGCGCTGCCAGAGCGCAGCGTGGGTGCGCCCGAACTGATCGAATGGTTGCGGGTGGATGCGGTGGCCGCGCGATACGGCATTGATTCCGTCGCGCTGGAGACCGCGCAAACATGGCTCGCTGCGGCGGGCGCGCGGCGCGGTCTTGCGCCTTCGGCCGTTAGCGGCGCAGACGTTCCCGCTGCCCGTCACACGTTTTCCGATGCGTTGACAAGACTCTTTCTAGGTTATGCGCTGCCTGATGGCGGCGCTCCTGTGGACGAATGGCTTCCTGTCGAGGGTGCGAATGGATCGGATTCGGAGTTGCTCGGGCGACTGACGCGGTTTATTGACGATATCGATGCATTTGCTGAAAGCGTCGCCATATCGCGCACGCCGTCAGCCTGGACGCAAACCTTGCTTGAAGCGCTCACGCAGTTCTTCGACGCCGGTCTGCCTTTCGCCGATTCAGTCGCCGATGTCCGCGCAACGCTCGACTCACTGATGCTTTCCATGAACGAAGGCGCTGCGGAAACCGAAATCTCCGCCGACGTGCTGCGCACCGCGCTTGCCGATGCGCTCGACGACGCCGCGCGTGGCGGTGTGCCGTGGGGCGGTGTGACGTTTTCGTCGTTGACGAGTTTGCGTGGCTTGCCGTATCGGGTGATCTGTTTGCTCGGCATGGACGACGGCATGTTGCCGAGTCTCGCGCGCGCCGACGAGTTCGACCTGATGGCGAGTTTCGGCAAACTTGGCGATCGGCAGCGCCGCGACGACGAACGCAACCTGTTTCTCGATTTGCTGTTGTCGGCGCGCGATCGCCTGATGATCGCCTATACCGGACGCAGCATTCGCGACAACGCAACGTTGCCGCCCGCGGCGCTGATCGATGAACTTCTCGATCATCTTGCTGAGACAGTGGCGGGCAAAGGCGCGTCGCCAAAAGAGCTTGAAGCAGCGCGCAGCCGCTTCGTGTTCGAGCATCCGCTGCAGCCGTTCGCACCCGAGTACTTCAGCGAGCCATTGTTCACCTACGAGCCGGAGCGGGCTGAGCTCGCGCGAACGCTGGCGCTCGGCAGGACTGAACCGGCTGTCAGGTTCTTCAGCGTTCCGTTGCCACCGGAAGACGCTGAACCCGTCACCTTCGACGACTTCGAGCGTTTTTGGCGTCATCCGGCGCGCGCGATCCTGCGGGATCGTCTTGGCATCGCGCTGTTCGACGCGGAAACCGAACTCGGCGACACCGAACCGTTCGAACTCGAATATCCCGGCCGTTCCGCGCTTGCTGATCGCGTGTTGCCGTCGTTGCTTGCGCTCACCCCTGATGGCGAGTCCCGTGCGCTCGAGCGTGCGCGTCGTGTCGCGCGTGCAAGTCCTGAAATGCCGGGCGGCGCGACAGGTGGCGTATGGCAATCTCGTGAGATCGGGGCCTTGCATTCGCTTGCCAATCGCGTGCGGATTGCGACTGGGGAGGGCGCTGCGCGCTTACCCTATAGCCTCGATATCAAGCCGCGCTGGCCCAACGCCGAACTGTTCGGCCGCCATGACTCGGCCTTGCAAGCCGACGCCTTGCAGCCAATCCAACTTCACGGCACGTTGAACTTGCTGACCGACGAAGGCCAGATCATCTACCGATACGACGTGCCGCGCGCGCGCGATTATCTCAGCGCATGGCTTGCGCATCTGGCTTATTGCGCGGTATTGCCCGATGGGCCGCGACGTACCGTATGGCATGGCCGCGGCGCGCAATCGAGCGGTTTCGAACTGACGCCAGTCACCGATCCTCATTCGCATCTCGCCACGCTCGCGGCGTTGTATCGCGCGGGACGCCGGCTGCCATTGCGGTTCTTTCCCAAGACCGCCTGGACATGGGTGGCTGAAAGCGAGTCCAAGGCGCAGGGCGTCTGGATATCGGATAGAACGCGCGGCGAGTCGGACGATCCCGCGTTGCGCATTGCATTTCGCGGCGCTGAGTTGCGGCTCGATGAAACCTTCGCCACGCTGGCTCGTATCGTTTTCGAGCCGCTGATGCAGCACATGCGGAGCGAGGCATGATGGACAAGCAAACAACACTGGCCGCCGCGGAACTCGATGTCTTCGAGTGTTCGCTCGACGGCGTGAATCAGATCGAAGCATCGGCTGGAACGGGGAAGACGTGGAATATTTGCGCGTTGTATGTGAGGCTGCTGCTTGAAAAGAAGCTTGCCGCCGACGCGATTCTCGTCGTCACGTTCACGAAAGCGGCCACGGCCGAGTTGCACGAGCGCATTCGTTCGCGGCTCGTACAGATTGCGCATGCAATGGAAACGGGTGAATCGGCGGGGGACGCTTTCATTGAGCGCCTGTTCGAAACCACGCTTGAGCGCGTCGACCCTGAAGAGGCGCTCAAGCGTATTCAGATCGCGCTGCATACCTTCGATCAAGCCGCCATCCACACCATCCACGCGTTTTGCCAGCGCGCGTTGCAGGAGGCGCCGTTCGCTGCGGCCATGCCGTTCGCATTCGAACTGGAAGCCGACGACAGCGCGCTGCGTTTCGAAATGGCCGCGGACTTCTGGCGTGAGCGGGTCGAACCTGCGGCGGCGCGCGATCCGTCGTTCGCCGCGTGGCTCGTGAGCCGGGGCGCGGGGCCAGCGTCGCTTGATGCGCAGCTTTCGCGGCGCTTGAAAAAGCCGCTGGCCGCGCTGCGCTGGGGGGAACTGGAGACAGGCGCGCGAGAAGATGCGCGGGCGTTGTTCAATACCGCGTGCGCGCTATGGCATGCGGAACGCGAGGCGATCGTGCAGTTGTTAGTGGATGCCGAAGCGAAGCTCAGCAAGACCACGCACAAGCGTGCGCTGATCGATGCTGCGATTGCCGCATGGTCCGATTATTTCGCCAATAACGACTGCCACGCCGCACCGCCAAAGGAAGCGCTGAAACTGACGGCAAGCGCGCTGAAAAAAGGCACAAAGGTAAAGAACGAGCCGCCGTCGCATGCGTTCTTCGACCATGCGGAGACGCTCGCCGCGGCCGCTGCCGCCGCGGAAGCGGCGCAGCGCGCAGCGTGGCTTGGGATCGTGCGTGAATGGCTCGATTACGCGCCGCTCGAATTGGCGGCGCGAAAGCGCACGCGCCGCGTGGTGTCGTTCGACGATTTGCTGTCCAATCTGTATCAGGCGCTCGAGGCCAACCCGTGGCTCGCCGATGCCCTTCGTGCCCGCTACCCGGCTGCGTTGATCGACGAGTTCCAGGATACCGATCCGCTGCAGTTCGCCATTTTCAACACGATTTTTGCGCCGCAGGGTCCGCTATTTCTTGTCGGCGATCCGAAGCAGGCCATTTATAGTTTTCGCGCCGCGGATTTGCATACGTATCTCAAGGCGCGCGAGGAGGCGACGACGAGATACACACTTGCGGTCAACCAGCGTTCCACGGCGCCGATCATCGACGCCTGCAATCGCATTTTCAGCGCCAATCCGGCAGCGTTCATTCTTGATGGCTTGACCTATCAGCCAGTGCGCGCAGGGACGCGCGAGCGCGAGCCGTTGATCGACAACACCGCTTCAGCCGCTTATTCCGATACCGCCGATTTTTGCGTGTGGCTCTTGCCACAAGGCGACTCGGTGCTCTCCAAGACGAACGCAAATCGTCAGGCTGCCGAGGCGTGCGCGGCGGAAATCGTGCGCTTGTTGCGTGGTGCCCGGAATGGCGAAGTCATGATCGGCGAAAAGCCGTTGTCGCCGGGGCAGATCGCCGTGCTTGTGCAGACGCATCGGCAGGGAAGTCTCGTCAAGCGTGTCCTTGCAAACTGGGGCGTGGGCAGCGTCGAGTTGGCGCAGGCATCGGTGTTCGGCACGCTAGACGCCGAGCAGATTGAACGCGTGCTGGCGGCTATCGATACCCCGGGCGACCTTCGGCGTTTGCGCGCCGCGCTCGCAACCGACTGGCTCGGACTCGACGCAATCGCGTTGTGGAACATGGAGCATAGCGAGACTGTGGAAAATTCCGCCGACGCCATGAGCTGGGTCGAACGGTTCTCGCGTTATCGCATGCTGTGGCACGAGCGCGGCTTCGCCGTCATGTGGCGCACGCTCGCGCGCGAGTTGCGGATTGCGCAGCGTCTGGTCGTGGGTCCGGACGGCGAACGGCGGCTGACCAACGTCAATCATCTGGCCGAGTTGATCCAGGCTCGCGGCGCGGTACAACCGGGCATTGCGCCGACCTTGCGTTGGCTCGCCGCGCAGCGTGCCGAGCAGAGCGGTGGAGAGGACGCGCAATTGCGGCTGGAGTCGGACCGCAATCTCGTGCAGATCGTGACGGTGCATAAATCGAAGGGTCTTGAATACGCTGTAGTGTTCTGTCCATTCCTCAACGACGGCGCGTTGCGTGATCCGCCTTCGTCGGGACTTCCCGACGCTCGCGAGTATCACGACGAAGGCGCGGCAATCCTGCATTACGGCTACACGGATGAAGAAGGCGAACGTGCTTCGGGGCTCGCCACGCGCGAACAGGCCGCCGAGCGCGCACGGCTCGTGTACGTGGCGTTGACGCGTGCGGTGTACCGATGCTATGTGGTGGGCGGCGTGTATCTTATCGGCAAGTCGGCGAAGGAATCGCGGCGCAGCGTGCTCAACTGGCTGGTGGCGGGCGCGGGCAGGGAGTTCAGCGACTGGCTTTCCGACCCGCCCGAAGAGGCCGACGTGATCGGTAGCTGGCAAGCGCTTGCGACCGGGTCGATTTCGGTCGAGCCGTTGCCGGTTATCGATATTCGGGAGCCGTTGGTCGTGCGCCGCGATTCCGCCTTTGCGCCCGAGCCGCGAACGAGCCAGCGTGTGTTGCGCGATAGCTGGCGCACCGCAAGCTTCAGTTCCATGATCGCGGCCGGCGCGCGCGAGGAATCGAATCAGCCGCAATCCGCCGATGAACGCCCTGATCACGATGGCCGTATCGACAACATTGCTTCTTCCGAACCTCCGTTGCCCGAAACGCCAGTTCAGCTCGATCTCGACGATATCCTCGCGTTTCCGCGTGGACCATCGGCGGGCGAGTGCCTGCACCGGATGTATGAACTCTCGGATTTCACCGACCCTGAAAAGTGGCCGAAAGCAATCGAGGACGCGCTTCACGAACACCCGGTTCCGCTCTCCGTCTTCGACGCGCCGGACACCGATCTCCCCTTGATGATGTCGCGTCTGCTCGCGGACACGGTCTCGACCGAACTCGTGCCGGGCATGCGCCTCGACATGATTCCGTCGAAACGGCGCATGAACGAACTCGAGTTCCTGTTCCCGGCACAATCGCTGGACTTCGCGGCGTTGCGCCGTGTGCTCGTGGCGCATGGTTTCCCCGATGTCGCACTTGAAGCCGCGACATTGCGCGGTTTTGTGAAGGGTTTTATCGATTTGATCGTGGAACACGAAGGGTGCTTCTGGATCGTCGACTGGAAGTCGAATCACCTGGGCCTGACACCGGCCGATTACGGCGCGGCGTCGCTTGCCGCTGCAATGGCTTCGCATGCGTACCATTTGCAGGCGCTGTTTTACGTCGTCGCGTTGCATCGTTATTTGCGCTTACGCTTGCGTGATTACGCGTTCGAGCGGCACATAGGCGGCTATTTGTATTTGTTTGTTCGCGGCGTGCGCCCACACTGGCGCGATGGCGGCGAACCCGCGGGAGTTCATGCCGGCAGGCCGTCCTTTGAACTGATCGAGGCGCTCGACCGCCTGATGCAGGGAGTCGCCGCATGAACGCGCCAGATCTGAATCTGATCCCCGACGAAAGCCTGGCGCTCGCCGATGGGTTTGCCCGCAGGATCGGCATGCTGTCAAAGCGCCTGCAGGCCGACGCGAACCATACCCGGTGGGCGCAGCGTGCGGCGTTCGCGGTCAGCCGGGCGACGGCACAAGGCCACGTATGCATCGCGCTCGGCGCCTTGGCGCGGCGCTACGGCGAACAGCCCGGCGCTGTGCGTGCGGCCTTGCTTGCGAGCGGCGTCGTTTGTGATGGCAAGGAAGTCGCGGCAGACCTTCTGCCGCTTGTTATCGATTCCGGCGAGCGCATTTATCTCGCGCGTTATTTCGATTATGAACGCCGGCTCGCGCAGGCGTTGGTCGAACGGTCGCGAACCGATTTCGCCGCGGTCGCGCCGGAGGAACTGAAAGCGCGTATAGGGCGATATTTCGCGGCTTCGAAGAGTCCGGACAATGGCATCGACTGGCAACGCGTGGCGGCGCTGGTGGCGTTATCGGGGCGCCTGACCATCGTCAGCGGCGGCCCCGGGACCGGTAAGACAACCACGGTCGTTGGCGTGCTTGCCTGTCTGCTCGATCAGAACCCCGCCTTGCGTGTCGCACTTGCCGCGCCGACAGGGAAGGCGGCGCAGCGCATGCAGGAGGCGCTGGCCGAGCGCGCCGGCGGTCTGCCGCCAGAGGTCGCCGCGCGCTTGCCCAACACGTCGTTCACATTGCAGCGGCTGCTCGGCACGCAGACGAACGGGCGCTTCCGTCATCACCGGGACAATCCGTTGCCGTTCGACGTAATCGTGATCGACGAGGCATCCATGATCGACGTCGCGCTGGCGGCGCATCTTCTGGAAGCGGTTGCGCCGGATGCGCGGCTCATCATGCTCGGAGACAAAGACCAGTTGGCGGCCGTGGAAGCGGGTGCGGTGTTCGCGGAATTGAGCGCGCGGCCGGTTTTCAGCGAGGCCGCCGCCGCGCGGATTGCCACAGCGCTAGCGGTGCCGGTGGAGCGGTTTATCGGCGAGTTGCCCGGTGCTGAAGAAGATCGGGCGCCATTCACGCCAGACCCCGAACCCGCATGGTTCGATGAACCAGGTTATTTGGTTCCCGAGGGCGATGCCTATGCTGAACTCAAGTGGCAACCGCCCGCGCCCACTGTCGTTATGGCAGATATCCAAAGTCCGCTCACCGATTGTGTTGTCTGGCTGCAGCGCAACTACCGGTTCGGACTGGAGTCGGATATCGGCAGATTGTCGGTTGCCATTCGCGGCGGTTCGGTGGACGAAGCACTTGCCACGTTGACGGAAGCGGGCACTGCAACGCTTATCGAAGATTCTGGGCAGCATCTCGCCGACCGCACGCTCGCGCGCCTGAACGCCGGATTCGAACCTTACGCCCGCGCGCTCGCCCAAGCGCTTGCGGCAGGTAGTGACGCAACGCCGCTATTCGATGCGCTCAACCGGTTTCGCGTGCTTGCAGCAACGCGCCACGGACCGCGTGGTGTCGATGAAATCAACGCTCGCGTGTCGGCGTGGGTGAGGGCGGCGGCATCGGTGACATTGGGCGCGGGCGCGCAATGGTTCGCGGGACGCCCGGTGATTGTCACGCGCAACGACTATGCGCTCGGTGTATTCAATGGCGACATCGGTATTGCATTGCCAACGGCGAGTGGCGCCATGCAGGTCTGCTTCCGCATGGCCGACGGGACGCTGCGCGCCATCTCGCCCGCCGCCTTGCCGCCTCACGACACAGCCTTCGCGCTGACGGTCCACAAATCGCAAGGCTCGGAGTTCGATCACGCTGCGCTCGTGCTGCCGAGCACTTTTGGCCGGGTATTGTCGCGGGAACTGGTTTATACGGCGATCACGCGGGCGCGCAGCCGCGTGGACGTGATTGGATCGGCGGCCGTGTTTGCACAGGCCGTCCAGACGCCAACGCGACGCGACTCGGGTCTGGCTGCGCGCATTGTGGAGGCAGCATCGTGAATCATGTGATCGGCCATGCGATCCAGCCGAACGAGGTCGAACTTATCGCCGTGCGCTCGCAGGGCGCGGGCGGGCAGAACGTCAACAAGGTATCGAGCGCAATCCACCTGCGCTTCGACATCCGAGCGTCGTCGCTGCCGGAAGCCATCAAGATGCGCCTTCTCGCGTTGCGCGACAACCGTATCACGCGCGACGGCGTGATCGTCATCAAGTCGCAGGAACACCGGACGCAGGACATGAATCGCGCCGCCGCGCTCGCGCGGCTCGACGAGATGGTCCAGCGCGTGAGTATTGTCCGGCGTACACGCGTCGCGACAAAACCGACGCGTGCATCGCAGCTGAGAAGGGTGGAGGGAAAAGTGCGCCGCGGCGCCGTCAAGGCGACGCGCGGCCGAGTGGTCGGGGAGTAAGGCGCCAGAGAGCCTTCAATGCGGGATCATCCAGGTCAGCAGGTTTTGCTGCAGCCAGACGAGGACGCCGAGCAACACAGTCAGCAGGATCGAGTGCTTGAAGGTCTTCGCGAACACCACGCCTTCCTTGCCTTTGAGTTCGGTTGTGGCAACGCCCGTCGAGATGTTTTGCGGCGAGATCATTTTCCCCATCACGCCGCCGGACGAGTTGGTCGCCGCCATCAGGATCGGGTTGAGATTGAGCTGGCGCGCCGCGACCACCTGCAAGTTGCCGAATAGCGCATTGCCGGATGTATCGCTGCCGGACAGGAACACGGCGACCCAACCCAGGAACGCCGATACCAGCGGGAAAAACGCGCCTACCGACGCCACGCCCAGGCCAAGCGTGTAGTTCATGCCGGAGTAGTTCATCAGGTACGCGAGGCCTACGATCGTCGCCACGGTCAGGATGGCGATGCGGGTCTGAATCCATGTGTCGGCGATCGATGCCCCGAACTCACGCGCCGGCAGCCGCACGATCAACGCGGTGATGATCGCCGCGACCAGGATCGCCGTGCCTGTGGCGAGCGGCTGGAAATCCCAGATTGCGGCGTACGGCTGATTGTAAAGCGTGATGAAGACGGCTTTATCGAGTCCGGGCCAGGCGACCTTTACATCGCCGATCATGAAGATCTTGGCGACCGTCCACACGATCACGACCACCGACACCACAATCCACGGCACCCAGCCATGCCCACCGGAAAGTTTCCCGCGCGTCTGGGCGACGCGGTCCACGTTCACGGCGAAGCGCTCGTCCGGCGCGGGTTTCCAGACGCGCAAGAACGCAATGGTGAGGATGAGCGAGACAAGCGACGACAAAACGTCGGTGAGCGAATAACTGATGAAGTTCGACGTCACGAATTGCGTAAGCGCGAATGACCCGCCGGCTACCAGAAGCACGGGCCAGATCTTGAGCATGTTGCGAAAGCCCGCGTACACGCCAATCACATAGAACGGCAGCAGCAGCGCGAAGAATGGCAACTGGCGACCAACCATCTTGGCCAAGGCATCGGTCGGAAGATGGGTAACAGCGCCGAGCACGGTGATCGGCACGCCCAGCGCGCCGAATGCGACAGGCGCCGTGTTGAAGATAAGGGTGAAGGTCAGCGCTTCCAGCGTGGGAAAGCCGAGCAGGATCAACAATGAACTGGTGATCGCGATCGGCGTGCCGAACCCGGAAATGCCTTCCAGCAGCGCGCCAAAAGAAAAACCGATCACCACGAGCACGATGCGGCGGTCGTTCGGCAGGTTATCGATCATCCACGTGCGGAACGCTTCGAAGCGCCCGGAGCGCTGCGCGATGTTATAAAGCAGGATGGCCGCAAAGACGATCCACATCACGGGCCAGACGGCGAACACAGCGCCTGCCGCCACGGAGTCGATCGCCAGTCCCACTGGAAAATGCCATACGGCAATCGCCACGACGATTCCAACGATGAGTCCCGCGAGCGATGCCTGCCACGCGGGCCTGCGCGCCCATCCGAGTAACACGAGCACTACAACGATGGGCAACGCCGCCACAAGAAAAGACCAGCCGAGCGAACCGCCGACTGGCGTCAGAATCTGATGAAACATGAAAGTCTCCTGGTTTTTATTGTGAATAAGGCGCAGCGGTCCCGATTCTGGCGATCGGTATTGCGGTTTCAAACGTCAGCGCCTCTGGACGCTTTAGACAAATTGGCTTTAAGCAAGCGACCTTAAGCAGGCAACCTTAAGTAAGCGGTCGCCTAATGTGCATCGACTAAGAATAGAGCGATGTGGACAGAGGTCAAGGAATGAATACCCATGCCCTAATGGCTTCAGCGACCGGCCGGTTCGCGTGCAGGACTGGTCGGCGAGACGTCGTCCGCCGACGCATCGCGCAGTACCCAGACAGAAAGCACGCCGAGACAAGCTGCAAGCCAGAGCAGGATCAGCGCGAAGACAAGCATATGAGGATTTCCCTGACAGAGCGCGCAACGCGGCGCTTTCGTGGGTGGCATAAGCCAAAAACGTGCCAGATCAAGCCGAATGACATACAAGGCGCTTTGGCGAGCGAAAGGCTTTCTGCAAACAAAACAGGCCGCGCTGCTGCAGCGGGGCCTGTGTGAAAGCCTTACATCGATTGCGTAAAGGGTACGTAATACAAAGGTGGGTAATGCAAGGGTGCTAATGCAGCACTTGAATTACCCGTTACTTAGTGATGGTAATGACCGTGCCCACCGCCGCCGCCCCACCATCCAAAGCCAATCGACACCGAGGGGCCACCATAACCATAGCCATACGGATAACCGTAATACGCTGGGTAGGGCGCATAGACCGGGTAACTCGGATAGTAGGCCGGCGCGTAGACCACGGGCGGGGGCGCAGCGACGGCATATGTGCCGGAGCTTGATTGAGCGTTGGCTTGCGTGTCGGCCTGAGCGTTGTCATATGCCTGCGCGGACGCCGCATCGGAAGCGCCGTTGGGCGCAACGGGAATTTCTCGCTGCGTTTGTGCTGTGCTGACCACGGGCGCGCCGGGATAAGCGGGGTATGCCGTCGGATAATAACCGTAAGGGACGTAATAACAGCCGCTCAGACTCAAAGCGCCAATAAGGGCAGCGGCTGCGAGCTTCGGGTTCATGATGCCACTCCTGGGTTGCGTCGAACGCGATGTTCGGAAGAACAATGACTGGTATCAGGAGCCTAGCGCATCGAAGAAATGCGGGGAAGCATTCACGCAGATGCCAATATTTCGACGTGTTTCAATATCGTGAAGGGTTTGCGGGAAAAGGGCGCACGGCCGCCTATAGGGAAGGGAAGCAGGCCGCGCGGCGGATACGAAGAACCGTCTCCTCAGGCTTACTTGCCGACCTGATTGCCAATAATCCCACCAGCGGCGGCGCCGCCGACAGTCGAAAGCGCATTGCCGCCAATGGCCGCGCCCGCAACGCCGCCAACGCCGGCGCCGATGGCTGTATCGCGTTGACGGGTACTCATTTGATCGCAGGCAGACAGGCCGCCGAGAAGTGCGACAACGAGAGCAGCAGCGCCAATCTGTTTGATCTTGTCCATTTCAACTCTCCAAATCGATGATCCACGAAGATGTGACAGGGTGTTGCGGAAACGGCTCGCTCCGGTCTTGCGTCCACCCCGGGCGACGAGACCGGTTTCTGCCGATTCTTTCAATCATTAAGCAGAAACAGTGCCTGATCGCCGTATTCCGCAGACATTAGCCAAATCGCGCGCGTGCCAATCTAAAACGGCCCGCCACACGCAACGTACGGCAGGCCGTTTCTTACGTAGCCCGGAGCAGGCTTGAGCGTCAGCGTTGAGGCACGCGTCTTTCTTACGTGCGCTGGTAAATCTCCGCGCCCTTCTTCACGAACTCAATCGCCTTGGTCTGCATGCCCTGCTTCAGCGCCTCGACATCCGATACCCCTTGTTTCGCCGCATATTCACGCACGTCCTGGGTGATCTTCATCGAGCAGAAATGCGGGCCGCACATCGAGCAGAAATGTGCGACCTTGGCGGAATCCTTCGGCAGGGTTTCGTCATGGAATTCGCGGGCCTTGTCCGGATCGAGTCCGAGATTGAACTGGTCGTCCCAGCGGAATTCGAAGCGCGCCTTGGACAGCGCGTTGTCCCGGACCTGCGCGCCCGGATGACCCTTCGCCAGGTCGGCGGCGTGCGCGGCGAGCTTGTACGTGATGATGCCGGTCTTCACGTCGTCCTTGTTCGGCAAGCCAAGGTGTTCCTTTGGCGTCACGTAGCACAGCATGGCGGTGCCGAACCAGCCGATCATCGCAGCGCCAATGCCTGACGTGATGTGGTCGTATCCCGGCGCAATGTCCGTTGTGAGCGGTCCGAGCGTGTAGAACGGCGCTTCGTCGCACCATTCAAGTTGCAAATCCATGTTTTCCTTGATGAGTTGCATCGGCACGTGGCCCGGGCCTTCGATCATCACTTGCACATCGTGCTTCCACGCAATCTGGGTCAGTTCGCCGAGTGTCTTCAGTTCGCCGAGCTGGGCTTCGTCGTTGGCGTCGTAGATGGAACCCGGGCGCAGGCCGTCGCCAAGCGAGAAGGCCACGTCGTAAGCCTTCATGATTTCGCAGATGTCCTCGAAATGCTCGTACAGGAAGCTTTCCTTGTGGTGCGCGAGACACCATTTGGCCATGATCGAACCGCCGCGCGAGACAATGCCGGTCATGCGGTTCGCGGTCATCGGCACGTAGCGCAGCAGGACGCCCGCGTGAATGGTGAAGTAGTCCACGCCCTGTTCGGCCTGTTCGATCAGCGTGTCGCGGAAGATTTCCCAGGTCAGGTCTTCAGCCTTGCCGTTGACCTTTTCGAGCGCCTGATAGATCGGCACGGTCCCGATCGGTACCGGGCTGTTGCGGATGATCCATTCCCGCGTCTCATGAATGTGCTTGCCGGTGGACAGATCCATCACCGTGTCGCCGCCCCAGCGGATCGACCACGTCATCTTGTCGACTTCCTCGCCAATGGACGACGTCACCGCCGAATTGCCGATATTCGCGTTGATCTTCACCAGGAAGTTGCGTCCGATGATCATCGGCTCGCTTTCCGGGTGGTTGATGTTGTTCGGGATGATCGCGCGTCCGCGGGCAATTTCCTCGCGCACGAATTCAGCGGTGATCTCCTTCGGCGCGCCTTCACCGAACGCCTTTGCGCCGAACGCCTGGCCGGGATGCTGGCGGCCCATCATCGCGGCGAGTTTTTCACCGTTCGGGCCGCTTTTCTTAAGCGACTCGAGATATTCGGCGCGGCGCTGGTTTTCGCGGATCGCGACGAACTCCATCTCCGGCGTGATGATGCCCTGACGCGCGTAGTGCATCTGCGTGACGTTCTTGCCCGCAGCGGCGCGGCGCGGCGTGCGGTGCAAGCCCTTGAAACGCAGGTCGGCCGTGGCGGGATCGGCGGCGCGTTCACGGCCGAAATCGCTTGAGAGACCGCTCAGCGATTCGGTATCGCCGCGTTCTTCAATCCACGCCTGACGCAGCGCCGGCAAGCCCGAACGGATGTCGATGTGCGCTTGCGGGTCGGAGTAGGGACCGGAGGTGTCGTAGACGTAGACCGGCGGGTTCTTCTCGCTGCCGAAGCTCTCGTTGGTGTCCGATTGCGTGATTTCGCGCATCGGCACGCGGATGTCCGGGCGCGAACCCGTCACATAGATCTTGCGCGAGTTGGGCAGCGGCGCGATGGCGGCGGCATCGACGACGGCGTCGGCGGACAGGAATTTCGGGTTGGCATTCATGCGGTTTCTCCTGTGTCGGCCGGAGTTGGCGCGTGCGCGCCTGACTCCGGTCCCATGCAGATGGTTGCGGGGACGGCTGTTCCCAGCCGCCGGCGTGAATGCATACAGATGCACGACGCACGAAAAACGGCTGGATCAAACGCTAGCTACGGGAGACCGAAGAAAAAGCAGAGAGAGGAGGCGGCGGATTCGGCGAGGATGCGCGAGAAGAAGAGAAAAGACCCCGGCGCGGCAAAATCCGAACGCTTCCCTGCGCTGGCATTATCCAGATCAGGTTCAAAGGGTATTTCTCACCCGCGACACACGGACAATCCAGACAGACGGATTGCGATGTGCAGCGCAGGACCCCCGCGTTAGCAGCCGCAACAATACACCTCGGCGTAGCGAGTTGGCAACCATCTGTAACGTTCTCGCGTGTGCGTACTGCGCTTACTGCATAATGGCGTCCACCGCGTGGCGGCCACGGTGTTTTCCCGGATGCGCATGGATTTTTTTCGTGCTGTCCGGCCCGGGCCCGTTGATCGCGGCGGTTCGCGCCGGTTTTCAAGCTGGTATCGAGCTTCGGCATGGTGATGCCCGACCCTTTTCTGCTGCTTCCGACATGTTGTTCTGCCTTGCCCGTTTTGCCGCGATGTCCAGGCGGCATGCGTGCCGTTCATCGGTTCACCGGTTGCCGGCCGGGCCGGTTCCGGCTGTCCTGAACGCTGTCCCGGGCGTTTTCTCGCGCTTGGCCGCCTGGCCAGCCAATTTTGCTGTTGGTACGGAGTAACGGATGTCTACGTCGTTGCCGCCGCCGCAGTCGTCCTCGTCGTCTCCGCAATACATTCCGCCCGCGCCGCAGGCTTCGGCGGAGGTGTTGCCGTTCCCGCAGCCAGCGACTGACGCACAAACGCCGGACGCCATACAGACGAATGCGTTCCCGCCCGGCGCAACGCAGCCGCAAGCAGGAATCGACGTCCGCCCGCGCCGGCCATTCAATCTTCCTGGCTATTTCCCTTTCCGCCTGCCGGCAACGCGCGGCGGCAGGATCGCGCTTGCACTGTGCGTGGTTTATCTGGTGTGGGGCTCGACCTATATGGCCGTGCACTTGTCGCTGGAGGCCTTTCCGCCGCTGATGCTTTCCGGCTTGCGCAACCTGTTCGCCGGAATCGGCTTGTTTATCTTCGCCGCGCGGCGCAATCCGGTCTGGCCAAAGGCTGCGGAAGTCCGCAATGCGGCGCTGGTCGGCACGCTGCTCGTGGGGTTATCCAGCGGGATGCTCGCGTTCGGCATGCGGACCGTCGAAACCGGAACAGCCGCTGTCATGGTCGCGACCGTGCCGCTGTTCGCCACGGTGATCGCCGCGATTGCCGGGCGCAAGGTGGCGAAGGGCGAATGGGTCGCGGTCGGGCTCGGGCTGGTCGGTATTGCGTTGCTGAATCACGGCGATCCGTCGTCCGGTTCCACCGCCGGCAGTCTCGCGATTCTATGCGGCGCAATCTTCTGGGCCGGCGGCTCTCATCTTGCGAGCCGGCTCAAGCTGCCTTCGGACCTGCTGGTGTCGACGGCTCTTCAAATCGGGCTCGGCGGCCTGATGGCGACAATCGTTGCATGGGTGTCGGGCGAGCGCATCGTGAGCATGGCGTTCACGCCGTTCCTGTCGTATCTCTACTTGATGCTGGTCGGTTCAATGGCCGCCTACGTGGCCTATGCGTACCTGATTCGCCACACGAGCCCGATTATCGCGAGCAGTTGCATGTACGTGAATCCGGTCGTGGCCGTGGTGATCGGCGCGCTGTTCCTGGGCGAGGTAATCACGAAATGGACGGTGATGGCGACGCTGATCATCCTTGCTAGCGTGGGTTTGTCGTTCTGGTTCGATTACAAGAGGCGCGGGCTGGTTTGACACATGGATGCATGAAAAAGAGCCTCCCTTGGGAGGCTCTTTTTCATGCATCCGGACGCGTTTCAATTACTCGGGGTTGTGCTTGTCGGCCGAATTCGTGATTGCATTGCCGGCCTTCGAGATGTCCTGGCCAGCGCCAGCAGTCGTATTGCAGCCTGCAAGCGCGGCGGTTCCTGCGATCAGCAACAAAGCGATGAGTCGAGTCATGAGCAATTCCCCTTGAGTATGCTGCGATTGATATGGGCATTGCGGCGTATGCCGCACATGCCCGAAGTTCGAATCCCCGCCACGCCGCGCTGATGAAAAAGCGCGTTCCAGCGAAATACATCGTGGCTTTTGGTTACGACCGATCACGAAACGTCTTCGCCTGAATCAATTATTGGCTGGACAGTTTCCATCGACCGCACCGGTCTGAAGAATCTTAAAAAATTGCCAGTCGCGAGGCTGTAGGCGCGAATGTTTTAATTGTGTAGGAGCGCTCTGCAACCGATGTCGGCGCACTCCTACGCGAACGATCACTGCGCAAAGTTGCGCACGCGGGGCATGGTCACGCGGATGTCCGTGCCGTGCGGCTCACGCCGCTCTATCTCGATGCGCCCGCCGCGTGCGCTGACCCGCTGCCGCATGCCCAGAAGCCCATGCGTATGCGTGCGCAGCAAATCCTGCGGGCGAATACCGACGCCGTCGTCCGCAACATGCATGGACACACGCTCCTCATCCAGCGCCAGCGCAATGGAAACACGCGATGCGCGTGCGTACTTCGCTGCATTCGTCAGCGACTCCTGCGCGACGCGAAACAACGCGATTTCCACTTCTTCGCCGAGCTTGATGTCGTCCTCGGGCAGGGCGAGTTCCAGCGTCCAGCCGGTGCGCTGCGCGGTTTCGTCGGCAAGGGTGCGCAGCGCCGTGACGAGGCCGAAGTTGGCGAGCACTGTAGGCCGCATGTCTTCGATGATCCGCCGCTTCAACGCAATACCCTGATCCAGATTGGCCAGCGCGCGGCCGAGCTTTTCGGCCACGGCGGGTTCTATCGCGGGCTTCACGTTCCTCAGCTTGTTGTTGACCCAGGCTACGTCCATCTTGCTGGCAGTGAGTATGGAGCCCAGTTCGTCGTGGAGTTCACGGGCGAGTTCCGTCTTCTCGTTTTCACTCACCGATTGCAAATGCCAGGCGAGCGCTTCGAGTTGCCGCGTACGCTCGAACACGAGTTGATCCAGTTCTTCCTGTTGCGTAATCAGCTTTTGCTGCACGCGATCCTGCTTGTCGAGTTGAATGCCGAGGTTGCGAAACAGCAGCAGGAACAACACGATGTTCAGCGCGCACAACGCGCCCACGCAGAAGGTGGAGATACGCTGGTCGGCGCGGCTTGCCTCGAGCGCGGCTTGCGCCCGGCGCTCTTCGTTAAGACGCAACAGGGCGAGGCTGGGCGCGAGCGTGTCCGGATTTGCGGCGGCCTGCGCGGTCGGTCCAGCATTGATGCGGGTATCGAGGATCGTGCTGAGTTGCTGGAAACTGGCGAGCGCGGTGTCGTCGGCCTTGCGGCGGTAATAGGCGTCAAGCGACGTCACCGCGCTGCGAATGCGGCTTGCCGCAGCCTTGTAATCCGCGATAGCCGCCGCGTCCGGCGCCGAAGCGAGCGCCCGTCCGTCGGCGCTGAGCGACGCAATATCGCCATTCAGCGCCGTCAGCAGCGTGGTCGCGCCCTTGGCTTCGAGCGCGGTCTCGTATTCCGCCGCAATGCGCATGCGTCCCGACTCGAGGATCACGAGTCCGCCGACCGTAATCACAATGGCCACGGTCATGGCGACGGCCCAGCTCCAGCGGCGCATCCAGCCGTTGATCCGCAGGTTGAGCCGGGCGGCGTGGCGCGCGACGTTCCGGGGCGGACTCGCTGCGCTGCGATCATGCAAGGAGGAAGTCATAGGGATCGTCGTGTTTTCATGCAGCCAGTGTAGCTTTTCAATCCGATGCAAGGCCTTCGAATCGATACCGATCAATACGAAACGCAGCAATCCAAGACGTTTGAAAGCAATTGTCGGCGCTGTCCTACAACAAAAACGGCCAGCGTCCGGATGGAAGTCAGCGGCGCCGCCGCTACCATCCGGTTAGTAATCAACTCTTTGGGGTAGCGATCATGTTGAAATGGGCACTGTTTTTCGCCATTATCGCCGTCGTTGCGGGTTTGCTCGGCTTCACCGGCGTTGCAGCGGGCGCGGCCAGCATTGCGAAGTTCCTGTTCGTGCTGTTCCTGATCCTGTGCGTTGTGTTCCTCGTGCTCGGCTTTGTGGTGACAAAGAAAATAGTCGATTAGCGACGCGCGTTCCTTTGGTTTTGCCCGCTGATTTTTTTATGCGGTTTGTGGGTTGAATGGAACGCTCAATTGAAGCGTTCCGTTCGCGCCCTGTCAGGCAAAGCAGTCCGACGCCTGAAAATTCGTCCAGACGGAGAGGCCACCATGCTTCATTACGCCGTCATTTTTTTCGTCATTGCGATTATTGCCGCAGTGTTCGGATTTACAGGAATTGCCGCTGGCGCGGCTGAAATCGCGAAAATCCTGTTCTACATTTTCCTGGTGGTGTTTGTCGTGACCTTGTTGCTTGGCGTGTTCCGAACGTGATGACCGGTCACGTTCGATGAAGACCAGGCACGCCGTATGCGGACGATGAAAAGAGCGCCGCATACGATCTGCCCCGGCCATCTGCAAGCCCCGATATCTGTTCGGTATCCGTCAGTCGCTGAACGCAAAACCCTCAATCTGGAGTACATCAATGTCGAAATCGTCTGCTGTCAAAGCCGCACCGGTCCAGTCGAATCAAGCGGGTCAGAAGTCCGATCCGTTCGTGCTGGACGTGGAAAAGATTCGAGCCGACGCCCGTCAGCACATGGACGATGGTCCGATCACCTCGACCTACGGCGCCGACAAGGAAGTCGTGCTCAAGCTGCTGAACGACGCGCTTGCCACTGAAATTGTGTGCACGTTGCGCTACAAGCGCCATTACTTCATGGCAAAGGGCATCCATTCGGAAGCCGTCGCCACCGAATTCGCGGAACACGCGACCGAAGAGCAGGAACACGCCGATACGCTCGCTGAACGCATCGTCCAGTTGGGCGGCGAGCCGAATTTCGCGCCGGAAAGCCTGGCTTCGCGTTCGCATTCCGAATACAAGGAAGGCGGCAATCTTATCGACATGATTCGCGAGAACCTGATCGCCGAACGCATCGCCATTGATACGTATCGGGAAATTGTCCGGTATCTGGGCGAGAAGGACGTCACCACACGCCGGATCTTCGAAGAAATTCTGGCAGTCGAAGAAGAGCACGCTGACGACATGGCCGATCTGCTCGACGGCCTTGACGGCTGATATTGAATTTCGATTGCAGGCGGCCGGAAGCAATGACCGGAAGTAATACATGACGCGCGGCGGGATGATTCCCGCCGCGCGTCGTCAGTACAATGAGTCGTTATTAATCGATACCAAGGGGCCGCGGGCAGCGCAGATGATTCGAGTGTTGATAGCGGACGATCACGCCATTGTGCGAAGCGGGTTCCGGCAGTTTGTTGCCGATGAACCCGATATGGAAGTGGCCGGCGAAGCGTCCACCGGGGACGAGACCATCGCGCTCGTGCGCGAAAGCGCATTCGACGTGGTGCTGCTCGATATTGCAATGCCGGATAAGAATGGCATCGACACGTTGCGCGTAATCAAGCAGATTCGTCCGGAGCAGGGCGTGCTGATGCTCTCCGGTTACCCGGAAAGCCAGTACGCGATCAATCTGCTGCGCGCCGGCGCGAATGGTTACCTGAACAAGGACGCGGCGCCCGACGAGATCGTGCGCGCCATTCGCACGGTTGCGCGCGGGCATAGGTATCTGTCGGAATTCATCGCCGATGCGCTCGCGGACAAGCTGGAAAAACCTGCTGCCGAGCGTCCGCACGAAACATTGTCGGAGCGCGAATTCCAGATTTTCTGCAAGCTCGCCGGCGGACAACTGCCGACAGAAATAGCGGACGAGCTGCATTTATCGGTTAAGACGATCAGCACGTATCGCGCGCGGGTGCTCGAAAAAATGCGTCTTGCGAACAATGCCGATCTGACGTATTACGCCATCAAGAACGGGTTGATCGAGTAGGAGGATGCCCGCCGTGGGCCAACAAACAATCGCCGACGAAACCGGCCTCGCGCAGAAGCGGCCGCTGAGCGTCTTGCTGATAGAGGATTCGCCGCTGATCCGGCGTAGCCTCGTGGAGGCTATTGATGCGTCGGGCGAGCTGAAGGTGAGCGCCTGGGCCGATACGCCCGAGGGCGCGATTGCGTTGCTGGCATCGGCGAGATTCGACGCGGTGATCGTCGACCTGCAATTGAAAAGCGGCTCTGGCATAGAAGTGCTGTCCTACTTGCAACGTACCGGTATCACCGATTCAACTTTCGCCGCCGTGTTGACCAACCATGCGTTGCCAGCTTATCGCGAGCGCTGTTTGCAATATGGCGTGCGCCATTTCTTCGATAAATCCCTCGAATTCGATCGCGTTCTCGACGCGCTGCATCTTTACGCGCGCGCCCGGGCCTGAACGCGTCTGCGCGCCATCATTGCGCGTCGGCCTGATCGGGTTGCAACGGATATTTCTGCGCGAGACTGGCGGGTGTCAGCCATTGAAACGTGCGTAGTTGGTCACCGGCAAAAGTGCACTCGACAGCGGCCGGTACGGCGGACTTCGTGGTTTTGATCGGGGTCGCGCCCGCCGGCGCAACTTTCATTGTGTATGTGCCTTCCACCACCACGCGTGTGCCGCGATAGGACACGCGCGGGATTTCGTAGGTCAGCTTCGGGCTGGAGGCAGGATAGGTCTCGACCATCTTCGCCTTGCATAGCTGGGCGTTCTGGTAGGCCGTGGTGCAGCCGGCGGTTCCAACGAGAATGGCCGCGGCGGCGACGGTATAGAAGCTTCGATATTTCATGTGGGCTCGCGCCAATAGAGAAGCTTGATGAAACGCGCAGTCTACTTCAGTCGGCGGGCATTGGCAGATTGACCGGAGCACAGCGCGCGGACTCGGGCGCCCGCCCGTCCCTGCCCGTTATTTCGAAGAAGTTTCGGGTGGCTGGTAGCGGGGACCGGACTTGAACCGGCAAGCCGTTAGGCGGCGGATTTTAAGTCCGCTATGTTTACCAATTTCATCACCCCGCCAAGCGGACGGCATTCTACCATCGGACGGCGCGGGGGCCAATCCGGAGCATTGCCGAACGCTTGCGGCGTGTCCGTTTCACGTGCTTTACCGCTTGCGCTCATTAAATCGAAGAAACCCGTTCAAGGGTTGACCCGCCCCCGCTTTAAGAAAGAAACAGAAATATATTCGCAACCGGATGCATCCATTCAATTGCAGCTTCGCGTATCTAGCTTTGTGAAGATCAGCCGTCCTGATGGCATTGGGATTCCTCGCTCCGGCCTGTCTTCATTACCTCGTCCTCATGTTTCATGCATCACGGCACCTTGTTCCAGGGCGCAGCCGCTGCTTTCGCTCGGCTGTGGACGACGCGGTGTCGTACGGTCAATTACTCAAAGTGCAGGTAAGGAGATAGTCATGGCAGAAGAAATTGCGATCCTCGATATCCTCGAACGCCGAGCCAGCAAACTGGCCAAACGCAGGCAGTTTTTCAGAAGCGCGGGCGGGCTGGGATTGGGGCTCGTCGGCGGCACGATACTTGGCGCGTGCGGCGGGAGTTCCGGCGATAACGCCAATGCCCAGACAGGTCCGAGCGATGCCGATATTCTCAACTTCGCGCTCAACCTCGAATACCTCGAAGCCAGCTTCTACGCCTATGCAGTGACGGGCGCGGGTTTGCCGGCTAACTTGATGAGCGGCGCGGGCACGCCCGGCACGGTGATCCCGGGGCAAAAGGTCGATTTCACCGGCGACCCGCTGGTCGGCGCCTACGCTGCCGAAATCGCCCGCGATGAACTCGAACACGTCACCTTCCTGCGTACGGCGCTGGGCGCCTCCGCCGTGGCAATGCCGGCGCTCGACGTCGGCGGCACCAGCGCGACGGGCGCGTTTTCGCTGGCGGCGCAGGCAGCAGGCGTGATCGGCCCGGGTCAGGTGTTCAATCCGTACTCGAGCCCGACCAACTTCCTGATCGGCGCATTCATCTTCGAAGACGTGGGTGTGACGGCTTATAAGGGCGCATCGCCGCTGATCACGAACAAGACGTATCTGGAAGCGGCCGCCGGCATTCTCGCGGCCGAGGCATACCACGCGGGCCTTGTGCGCACCGTGCTGTTCTCGCGTGGCATGACGACGCCTTCCATCTATACGACCGTGCAGCAGATTTCCGACGCCCGCGATTCCCTCGATGCCTCCACGGACGTGGATCAAGGCATCACCGGCGCGACGGCGGGAAGCTCGAACATTGTGCCGCTCGATGCGAACGGTCTCGCGTTCAGCCGCAGTTATGACGATGTCCTTAACATCGTGTATTTGAACAAGGGCGCGGTGACGCAGGGCGGGTTCTTCCCGGCGGGCGTCAACGGCACGCTGCACATGAGCAGCGCGTTCGCCTGAGCGTTGAGTTGTGGTGTGGGGTGTGCTTAGGTGAAGTGAGCGGCGCCGGTTCTCGCATGTGGGGTCATGCGGAACCCGGCGCTTCTTCGCGATGAACATCGGATTTCAGGAGGCGATCATGAAAAACGTTTCTATTGGCGCATGGCGCGAGCGTACGCGGCTCGGACTCGGCTTGTCGATCATCGCGGCGGGTGCGGGCCTGCAACTGCTTCAGTGGCTTCATACCGCGATGCCCGGGTAAAACCCGTGCGGTCATCGCACGCTTTACCTCCTTCACGTTAAATCGACAATGCCGGCACGCTCGCGCATAATTTGCAGCGCGCGCGTGCGCCGCCGTACAGCGCCACGCTGCGCGTTCAGGTCGGTTCAGTCATGTAACGAGCGAGGACGCAGATGGGTACGAACCGGATCGAAGCATTCAGCGACGGCGTGATCGCCATCATCATCACGATCATGGTGCTGGAACTCAAGGTGCCGCATGGCGCCGATCTCGCCGCACTCGGCACGCTGATTCCCGTTTTTTGCGCTTATGTGCTGAGCTTCGTGTATGTCGGGATCTACTGGAACAATCATCATCACCTGATGCACGCGGCCAAGCGGGTCAATGGCGGCGTCCTGTGGGCGAACCTGCACGTATTGTTCTGGCTGTCCCTGCTTCCGTTCACCACCAACTGGATGGGCGAGAATCACCTCGCGTCCTGGCCCACCGCGCTATACGGTTTCGATCTCTTCATGACGGCGGTCGCGTGGTTCATCCTCACGCGTGCACTGATAGGCTTGCATGGCGCGAACTCCATGCTCGAGCGCGCAATCGGATCCGACATCAAGGGCAAGCTCTCGGTAGTCCTTTATCTCGTTGCAATCGCGGCGTCCTTTGGGGAGCCATGGATCGCGGCAGCCTTGTACGCGATCGTGGCTATCGTCTGGCTCGTGCCCGATCGCCGGGTGGAAAAAGTGCTGATGACCGAGGAGCCATGAGAGCCGCTGAGACCGGCATGATCGGTGCTACGCTTCGGGCGTGAAGTCCTGTGAGCGAAGCCCATGTCATCTACCGTTCGTGCCATTCGCATCGGCGTCATCTCCGATACTCACAACCTCGTGCGCCCCGAAGCGCTTCACGCGCTGCGGGGCTGCGAGCACATCATTCACGCGGGCGACATCTGCAGTCCCGCCGTGCTCGATACGCTCAACAAACTCGCGCCTGTCACCGCCGTTCGCGGTAACAATGACTCAGGCGCGCGTATCGATGAACTCCCGGAAGCCGTGACCCTGCGCTTGGGCGAGACGGCGATTCATGTCGTGCACGATATCGCCGATGTCCCCAGGCGGCTCGACGGCATCGATGTTGTTATCACCGGTCATTCGCACAAGCCGCTGGTCGAGCGCCGTGGCGCGACGCTTTTCGTCAATCCGGGCAGCGCCGGTCCGCGCCGCTTCAAATTGCCGATAACGCTCGGGATCATGGTGTTAGAAGGCGGCGCGGTGGACGTCGAGATCGTGACGCTGGTGGAGTGACACCTGCGCCGCTGGATTTCTCTTACGCGTGCGCGGTCGCGTCCGTCAAGCGCTCGTCCATCTCGGCGGCTTGCCGCACCCCACGTAACACGGCGTGCGCCTCCGAGCGCGAGCCAACCGACGGCGGCGAACCCTTCAACGGCTTTCTTGCGGTTTCGTGCAGCGCGAGGACCGAAACAACGCCGATCACCGACGCGCCCATCAGATAGTACGCGGGCATCATCAGGTTTCCGGTCGATGAAACCAGCCACGCCGTCACGAGCGGCGTCGTGCCGCCGAAAAGCGACACCGAGACATTGAAGCCGATTGCGAGCGCGCCATAGCGGATCTTCGTCGGGAACAGCGCGGGCAGTGCCGAGGGCATCGCGCCGGTAAAGCACGACAGCAGTACGCCCAGAATCAGCATGCCGCTGAAAATCGGCAGCACGTCGCCCATGCGGATCAGCGTGAGCGCGGGCATCGAAAGCAGCAGGAGTCCGACGCATCCGAACAGCATCACGGGCTTGCGGCCAATCTTGTCGGAAAGATGACCGGCGAACAGCGTCATCGGCATCATCAGCACCATCACGATCAGCACAATGAACAGGCCGTGCGTTTCGTTGAATTTGAGCGTGGCCGACAGATAGCTCGGCAGATAAGACAGCGCCATGTAATCCGTGACGTTGAAGATCAGCACGAGCCCGACGCATTGCAGCATTGGCTTCCAGTTTTGCAGCAGCATGTCGCGGAACTGGTCTTTCGGCGTGCTGTGCGCCTCGGTTTCGCGCTTGTCGGCTTCGCGTTGAAACGCTGGCGTTTCCTCAAGCTTCAGCCGGATATACAAGCCGATCAAACCAAGCGGCCCGGCGATCAAAAACGGAATGCGCCAGCCCCACGAAAGCAGCGATTGCTCGGACATGGTCGCGGTCAGTATCGCCACGCAACCGGCGCCCAGCACATAACCCACAAGCGTGCCGAATTCCAGGAAACTGCCGAGGAAGCCACGCCGCTTGTCCGGCGCGAATTCCGCGATGAAGGTCGCCGCGCCGCCATATTCGCCGCCGGTCGAGAAGCCTTGCAGCAGCCGCGCGACGAGCAACAGGATGGGCGCAAAGATGCCGATGCTGCCATAAGCTGGAATCAGGCCGATGCAGAAGGTGCCAACGGCCATCATTATCATGGTCATGGCGAGTACGCGCTTGCGGCCGATGCGGTCTCCAAGCGGCCCGAACACCATGCCGCCGAGCGGGCGCACGAGGAACGCGGCCGCGAAAGTGCCGAAGGTGGCGATCAGTTGCGCACCCGGATTGCTCGACGGAAAGAACACCTTGCCGAGCGTCACCGCAATGTAGCTGTACACGCCAAAGTCGAACCATTCCATAGCATTGCCGATCGCCATGGCGCCGACAGCGCGCTTGAGAAGCGCCTTGTCGACGATGGTGATATCGGCGAGCGCCAGGTCTTTTTCGGTTTGAGGTTGTCGCCAGAGGCCGTCGTTCGGTGTTGCCATGAAGAAAAGCTCCAGGTGTGTCGCCGATCCGCCCCGCGGACGGTCAGCCTGTGCGCTTGGGCGCACGTTGCCGGGAAAGTGCAGTTTCGCGACGAGGCGAGGGGCAGTGCCTTGGATTTCGCCAACGGATTGAGGCGCTGTGCATGCGCCGACAATGCTCTTGAGCCAAGCTCATGACCCGCAACGATGGTCGCGAAATGACACTTCGTGGTACCGCTTGAATTGAAGGCTGGACGCAACGAAACCCGTTCAGGCGCCGCGTTTTTTGCGGCGGTACGGCGGTTTGCTGTATCGCGGATTGAGAAGGCCTGGGAACAACGTCCACGGACAGATCAGGACCCGTGGAAGCCTCCAAAATCACTTGCCGGTATCTCTTGAATGACGCTTGGGGCAAAGGCTTCAGCGCTTTGCTTCGGGCTCGGTCTTGAGAAATTGACTTTGAATTGCAGTTGGAAAGAAGGAGATGTTAGCACGATGCAAGAAGATGCGCAAATGGCCACGCAGCGGGACCTTTTTCGAGACAGCGTTCCGGGCGTCCTGAAATGGAAAAGCCGGTCTCGGGAGACCGGCTTTCATCACGCACTTTCCGCCTCGGGCAAGGCGGCCGTGGACTAGCTTTGCGCAGGCGGAACGTAGCCTTGAGCGGTATCGGCGCCTTCACCGAAGAAGTACTTTTCCGTCTGCTTCAACAAATACTGGCGCGCGCGCGGATCGGCCATGTTCAGGCGGTTCTCGTTGATCAGCATGGTTTGCTGCTTGAGCCAGCCTTGCCACGCTTCCTTCGATATCGTTTCGTAGATCCGCTTGCCGAGTTCTCCCGGCAGCGGCGGAAAGTCGAGTCCTTCGGCTTCCTTGCCGAGCTTTGCGCATTGAATCATTCGAGCCATCTGTCATTCTCCTGTAGCGGGTTATCTGGACGCTTCGTTTTGCGGCGCGTGACTTGCGCTGGCAGCCGGTGCAAAGCGTCTCTGATTAAAGTTGTTAGAGCTGTTTCATCAATACGAGCGATTTGCGTTGCCAGTTGTAGAGGCGGCGCCGGTCTTCCGGCAAATCGTCGACGGTCACCTTCACAAAACCGCGCTTGAGAAACCAGTGTTCGGTACGCGTCGTCAGCACGAAAATATGCGTGAGACCGCGCGCCCGCGCGCGTTGTTCGACGCGCTTGAGCAGCCGCTCGCCGTCGCCCGCGCCTTGCGCTTCGGGCGAAACGGTGAGGCAGGCCATTTCGCCAATGCGTTCCTGCGTGTACGGATACAGCGCCACGCAGCCGAACAGCACGCCGTCGTGCTCGATCACCGAGAAATGATCGATGTCGCGCTCGATCTGATGCCGGCCACGCCGCACGAGCGTGCCGTCCATTTCCAGCGGCTCGATGAGCGTCAAAATCCCGCCGACATCATCTGGCGTGGCTTCGCGCAGGCTTTCCAGATTCTCATACGAGATCATCGTGCCAACGCCGTCGTGCAGGAACAGTTCCAGCAGAATGCTGCCGTCGAGCGCGTAGGGAATGATGTGCGCCCGCGCCACGCCGCCGCGGCACGCGCGAATGGTGTGCTTCAGGTAGAACGCGGCGTCGCCCTGCAATTCACCGCTTTCGTGCAGGCGGTAGGCGTCATCGAGCGACATTTCCCGCACGAGCTCGTTGTTTTCATCGACCAGACCCGGGGTTTCGGTCAGGAAAATGATCTTGTCGGCCCGCAGTGCGATGGCTGCCGCCGAAGCGACATCTTCCATCGATAAATTGAATGCCTCGCCCGTGGGAGAAAAGCCGAGCGGCGAGAGCAGGACAAGCTTGCTGCTGGTGAGCGAATGGCGGATGGAATCGCCGTCGATCTTGCGGACCACGCCCGTATGCTGGAAATCGACGCCATCCAGAATGCCGACCGGCCGCGCTGTCACGAAATTGCCCGATACCACGCTGATGTGCGCGTGCGCCATGGGCGTATTGGGCAAACCCTGGCTGATCGCCGCTTCGATATCGAGGCGCACTTCGCCAGCCGCTTCTTTCGCGGATTCGAGCGCGCGGGCATCGGTGATTCGCAGGCCGTGCGAAAACTCCGACTCCACGCCATGCAGGTTCAATTGTTCTTCGACCTGCGGTCGCGAGCCGTGCACGAGCACGACGTGAATACCCATGGCGTGCAACAGTCCGACGTCCTGAACCAGGGCGTTCAGCCTGCCTTCCTGCACCAGCTCCCCGCCGAACGCGACCACGAAGGTCTTATTCCGGAACGCGTGGATATAAGGGGCGACGGAACGCATCCAGTCGACAAACTGGGCGTGTTGATCAGGCGCTTCTGGCTCGGCGGAAACCGGCGGCTGCGCGGCGGGGAGGTCGGTCTGAGTATTCATGCCGGGATTATAATGCTGCGCTATGCCGAATGTTTCTAAACGTCCCGCCGATGCGGACAAGCTTGACCCCCAGGAGCAGTTGAAAAAGCTGCGTGAAGCCCTGCTGCGCGATGCCGCGGCACGCGAAGGCGATGGGGAAAACGACGTGGAAGATTCTGCCGGTAACGCCCAGAACCGCAAGAAGGAAGCGGCCGCGCGGCGGTTTGCGGGGGCATCGGGGACGTCTGGCGGTAGCGGAAAACCGGCTGCGGGACCAGGAACGACTCGGGCGGTATCGAAAAAAAATGTTGCGACAGTGGCGACAGGTGGAAAGGGGCCGGGAAATTTGCCGGCCGTTTCGACCGGTAAGCCGAAAGGATCGCCGGCTTCCGCCCAGAAAAATGAAGTGCGCGGCGGGTTGTCGGTGTTGTCGTCTTTGGCGGAGCTGGCTGGGTTGACCAGCAAGGCGGCATTGCCTGAGTCCTCGACGGCTAGTGCGCGAGGACTCGCGGAATCGGCGGAAAAGCCAGCCGCAAAAAAAGTAGTCCGGCCACCCTCGACTCCACCAGCCGTGCGGCAAGCTCCCAGCACGATCGATTCTTCGCCGCCTCGGCGCGAACATGCGCCTGCGGGCGAGTCGGCACGTGGGAAACAGGTGTCGCGCGGCCGCGAACACGACGTTACCGAGAGAAAAGAACCAAAAGTTTCGCTCGGAACCGAGAGGAAGCAGGGCGCTTCCGTGCCTCCCATGGTGGAGCGCGTGCACGAGTTTCGAGCAGCGCCGCCGAGGCGCGACGCGAAGCCGGATAGCAACAACAGCGGTGATCGCCGTCATGCCACGTCGCTGCAGAGCGCAGGGGCGATTGCAACTCACAATCCGCGGCCCGGGTCGGCCGAGAATTCTTCCGTCGTTGATCAGAGCAAACGTACCGCCGCGGATGCTGTAGCCGGAGACGACTTCTCGGCAAAGCGCAGCCAGCCCAGGGGCATCGTTCGCGATCGCACTGAAACCGGTGCTGGCCAACCGCGTGCGACTCATAACGCCCCGCGAAGCACGCGGCCCGACCTTACTCCTGCGCGTCCCAACGCCCGCCCGCAAAACCACGACAATCCGCGCCCGGTCCGGGTGATCGCGCCGAATCCGATTCCACCGATTCATTTTCCTGAAGCGCTCCCCGTTTCGGCCCGACGCGATGAAATTGCCGCCGCGATCCAGGCGAACCAGGTCGTGATCGTCAGCGGTGAAACAGGATCGGGCAAGACCACTCAATTGCCGAAAATCTGTCTCGCGCTCGGCCGTGGCCTCGGCGCGGGCGGAACGGGCCTGATCGGACATACGCAGCCTCGACGGATCGCGGCATCGGCGACGGGACGGCGGATCGCCGAAGAACTCGGCACGCCTTTTGGCGAGGTTGTCGGCTACAAGGTCCGATTTACGGACAACCTGTCGCCCGGCGCCTCCGTGAAACTGATGACGGACGGCATCTTGCTGGCGGAAACGCAGACCGACCCGCTGCTCGCCGCATACGACACCATCATCATCGACGAAGCGCACGAGCGCAGCCTGAACATCGATTTCCTGCTTGGCTATCTGCGCGAAATCCTGCCGCGGCGACCGGATTTGAAGGTGATCGTGACATCGGCAACCATCGATGCCGATCGGTTCGCGCGGCACTTCGGCAGCGATGAAAAACCCGCGCCGGTGATTGAAGTAAGCGGGCGCCTGTATCCGGTGGAAGTGCGGTATCGGCCGATTGAAGAGACAAGCGCCGCGGTGAAGTCGGCGCAGGGAACGAACGGCCCAAATCCAGGCGCGACTAGTGCCAACGCTCAGAAAGACCGTCCGAAAAACCAGCGTGAAAACGATCGCGACCTGATGGAAGCCATCGTGGACGCCGTCGACGAACTGTGTCGCGAAGGTCCTGGCGACGTCCTCGTTTTCCTGCCCGGGGAGCGCGAAATTCGCGAAGCCGCCGAGGCGTTGCGCAAGCACCATCCGCCGCACACGGAAATCCTGCCGCTGTTCGCGCGCTTGTCGGCGGCCGATCAGGAGCGGGTGTTCAAGGCGTCGAACGCGCGGCGCATCGTGCTGTCGACAAACGTTGCGGAAACATCGTTGACGGTGCCGGGGATTCGTTATGTCGTCGATACCGGCCTCGCTCGCGTAAAACGCTATTCGTATCGCAACAAGGTGGAGCAGTTGCAGATCGAGCCGATCTCGCAAAGCTCGGCGAATCAGCGCGCGGGCCGCTGCGGTCGGGTGGCCGACGGCGTGTGCATTCGCCTTTACGAAGAAGACGACTACGCCCTGCGCGCGCGATTCACCGATCCGGAAATCCTGCGCTCGTCGCTCGCGTCGGTGATCTTGCGGATGAAGTCGCTGCACCTGACGGCCATCGAAACGTTTCCGTTTCTCGAGCCGCCGCCCGGCCGCGCGATCGCCGATGGCTATCAGTTGCTGAACGAACTCGGCGCTGTCGACGACGACAACGCGCTCACGCCGCTTGGCCGCGAACTCGCGCGTTTGCCGCTCGACCCGCGCGTTGGCCGGATGATCCTGGCCGCCCGGGATCACCAGTCGTTGCGCGAAGTGTTGATCATTGCGAGTGCGTTGTCCGTGCAGGACCCGCGCGACCGGCCGATCGAGGCGCAGGAGCAAGCCGATCTCGCACACAAGAAATTCGCCGATGAACGCTCGGAATTCCTGCAGTGGACGAAAATCTGGGCATGGTTCGACGACGCGATCGCGCACAAGAAGTCGAACAAGCAACTCACCGACGCCTGCCGCGCAAACTTCCTGAACCACGTGCGCTTGCGTGAATGGCGCGACGTGCATTCGCAACTGCTGACTGTCGTGCGCGAACACGGCTGGCGGTTGAACGAACCGGAAGCCACGTTCGAGCAGATTCATCTCGCGCTGCTGACGGGTTTGCTCGGCAACGTCGGTCTTAAGGCCGACGACGAGCCGTATTATCTCGGCGCTCGCGGCATCAAGTTTTATCTGTGGCCGGGGTCAGCGCTTTTGAAGAAGGCAGGGCGGTGGGTCGTCGCGGGTGAACTTGTCGAGACGAGCCGTTTGTACGCGCGCTGCATTGCGAAGATCGAGCCCGAGTGGCTTGAACAAGTCGGCGCACATTTGTTGCGCAAATCGATCGCCGAGCCTCATTGGGAGAAAAAAGCCGCTCAAGTTGCGGCCTTCGAGCGCGCCACGCTGCACGGCCTGACGGTTTACGCCCGTCGCCGTGTGAGTTTCGGCAAACAGGATCCGGAACGTGCGCGCGAGTTGTTCATTCGCGGCGCGCTGGTTGATGGCGAGTTCGAAACGCGTTTGCCCTTCTTTGCGCATAACCGCAAATTGCTCGCGGATATTGAACAGTTGGAGCACAAGTCGCGCCGTCAGGACGTGCTCGTCGATGACGAACTGATCTTCGGTTTCTACGATTCGCTGATTCCCAAAGGTATTTATTCGGGCGCGGCATTTGAACGGTGGTACCGGGACGAAGAGAAAAAAGAAGGGTCATCGCGCCTGCTGTTCCTGTCTCGCGACGACCTGATGCGTCACGAAGCTGCAGGCATCACGACTGATCTGTTCCCGAAACGGATGACCATGGCCGGTATCGAAATGACGCTGACCTATCACTTCGAGCCTGGTTCTCCGCGCGACGGCGTGACGCTGACGGTGCCTTTATTCGGCTTGAATCAAGTCGATGCCCGGCGTTCCGAATGGCTCGTGCGTGGCATGCTGAAAGAGAAAGTGCAGCTGCTGCTGAAGTCGTTGCCGCAAAAACTTCGACGCCATCTTGTGCCGCTGCCCGAATTTTCGGCGGGCGTGGTCGAGCGGCATAGCGGAAAGACATTCGGCGCGGGTGGATTGCTCGAAGCGCTGATCACCGATATTCGCGAACAGACGCAGATCGCGATGAAACCGTCGGACTTCAAGCTCGAATCGCTGCCGGCGCACTTGTTCATGAATTTCAAGGTCATCGACGAACACGGCCGGCAACTCGCGATGGGCCGTAACCTCGCGCAGTTGCGCTCGGAACTCGGCGGCCAGGCTCAGCAGCATTTTCAAAAGCTTGCAGCGGCCGCGACGCTGGACATCGGCAGCGACGCAGCCGTACCGATTACGCGAAACACCGCCGCATCGGATTTGTCGGGCAGCAGTTCGAGTACCGCGCTGTACGAAAACCTGACCACTTGGGACTTCGGAAAACTCCCTGAACTACTCGAAATTCGACGGCGCGGGCAGACACTTTTTGGGTATCCCGCGTTGGTCGATCGCGCGACGCATTGCGACGTCGAGGTATTCGATTCGCCGGAAGAGGCAGCGAGAATTCATCGCGCGGGTTTGCGCCGACTATTCGCGCTGCAGTTGCGCGAGCCGATCCGCTATCTCGAGCGCAACCTTGGCGGCTTGCGCGAGATGTCCTTACATTACATGGCGCTCGGGACGCAGGAGGAGCTGGCGAGCCAGATCATTGAAACAGCATTGGATCGCGCGTGCCTGCAAGACCCGCTTCCCGATAACGACGTGGATTTTTATGCACGGCGCGATCAGGGGAAAAACCGGCTGACGCTGCTGGCTCAGGAAATTGCCCGGCTCGCCGCGCAGATTCTGATGGACTACGCAATGGTGACGAAGAAGCTGGCGCAGGCCAAATCGTTCGGCACGCCGTATGCGGATATGGCCACGCAGCTGAACGCGTTGATAGGCAAGCGTTTTATTATCGATACGCCTTATGCGCAGCTATCCCATTTCCCGCGATACCTCAATGCAATGGCATTGCGTATCGACAAGTTGAAGGCGGATGCGGCGCGAGACGCGCGGTTGTCGGCGGAGATTGCGCCGCTGCTGCAAAATTATCAGAGGGCGATTGCACAACGCGGCGGGGTAGCGGATGCGCGACTGAGCGAATACAGATGGTTGCTGGAGGAACTGCGGGTGTCGCTATTTGCGCAAGAGCTTCGCACGCCCATGCCAATATCAGTCAAGCGCTTGTATAAGGTCTGGGATTCAATGCAGCGATAAGCGATAGGGAAAATAAAAAGCGCGAGACACGGCTGAATGCCGGCTCGCGCCTTGAAAGTCCTGCAGAATTATTTTGCTGTTTCCACTTCAATACTGAGTGGCGCGCCGGAAAGAACAACAGGTTCGGTGCTAACCGGACCGCTTGCCTGCGTGCTGACTTGCGCTACAACGTACTTCTGCCATTTACCATCGGCAAGCGTTTCCACGTTGTCACCGCATTTCCGATAGAAATTACGAGCTTCATCTCGCGAAGTGAACACCGCTTTCAACTGACACACCATTTGCGGCGCGCCGGCGTCATTTGTGACGTTCAACACATAGTCCCATTCGCGAACGCCGAAGAAACCCTCGCTGAATTGCGGATTACCGAGAAGGCTCGCAACCTGGTTCTTGGTCATGCCGGGCTTGAGTTTTCGCAACGCTTCGGTCAGGGGGTAGCTGCCGCCGATATTCGACGCCGACGAAGGCGCCGGAAACACCAGTTGGTCTTGACCGCCGTTGTTCGAAAGGCGGCTGCCCGTGCCGCACGCTGACAACCCAAGCGCCACGACGAGCGCGGCTGCGAAGGGAAGTGCACGCGATGGTTTGCTGAGAGTGAGGTTCATCTCTTGATCGGATTCCGTTGTTTTCGTTAATTCGATGTCGCGGGCTTCCAGCCTGCCCGCGACACACATCCTTTTACTGACTGGCTTTACCAGTGCATGCCTGCGCCCACCGACACGCCGAACTGACCGCGCGTGCTCGTGGTGCCGCTTACCTTGTAAGCCCAGACGCCGTTGTCAGAAAGCTGCGATACACCGATCGCCACTGCCGACTGCCCGCCATACGTACCACCGCCGATCGCTACCATGCCGCGGCCGGGCAACACGGCTTGCGGCAAACCTGCGACCGCGAGTGCCGATGCCGTGCCAGCGTAGGCGTCGCGGCGCGTGCCTTCGGTCTTCGAGTCGGTGTAGTCGTTGGCCGACTTGAGCGTGCTGCCGGTGCTCTGGTTCAACTGATTCACGTTGACCGCGTCGGTACCCTGCGTGCCGGCCGCGACGTTCGTGATCTGACGTTCGCTGCCGGCGGCGCCGACCGAGACCGTATTCGCGCGATCTGCAACCGAGTTCTGGCCGAGCGCCACGGTGTTTGCGGCCGATGCTTGCGCGCCGTTGCCCATTGCCACCGAACCGGAGCCGCTCGCCAAGGCGTTTTGGCCAAATGCTGCTGCGTTGTCAGCGGTAGCTTGAGCGCCGCTACCCACGGCGACGGAACCCGCTCCTGTAGCGACTGCCTGTGCGCCCACAGCAATCGAGTGCACGCCGGTTGCCGATGCTGCGTCCGTGTCTCGCGAACCGTCGGCGCTGAATAGCGGATCTTTTGCATCGATGACAGCGTTATTGACCGCGCTTGCGACTGCGTTGTTGACTGCGTCGCCCATGGACGCATTCACTTGACCGATGGCGTCGTTCAACTGGCCAACGTTCACAGCGTCGGTTGTATCCACGCCTGCCGCGACGTTGTGGATACTCGTGCCGCCATTGCCTTCCAGCGTCGCGTTTTGATGGTCCACCGAGCCGTCCGCGTTTCGGTCGTACTTGACTGCACCGTCGCTCGCTGCCGTCGCAGCCGCGATCGCCGCAGAAGACTGGTCGCTTACTGCCTTCAATTGGGCGACGTTGACGGCGTCATTGTCTGCGGCACCGGGCGCAACACCGCTGATGGTTCGGCCACCAACGTTGACTTCACCGGTCGAGCTCTGCGATCCGGACAAGCCGTAAGCCGCGTAACCGGACTGAGCGCCGATGATTGTCGCTGATCCCGCACCGAGCGCTACGCTGTTGTCGTGATTTGCAATTGCGTTGTTGCCAATTGCAATGGAGTTCGCGAATGCTGCGTTCGCGGCGTTGCCGACTGCGACAGCATTCTCTCCCGCTGCATTAGCCTTGTTGCCGGCAGCGAATGAATTAAAGCCCTGTGCTTGTGCAGACGTACCAAGGGCAACGGCATCGGCTGCGGAAGCAACAGCAGAGCGACCGACGGCGATCGACTCAGTTTGGCTCGCCGATGCACTGGGGCCTACCGCGATCGCGTTTTCAGCGGCTGCTGAGTTGGTGCCGACGGCAACTGCTCCGATTTGGGCAGCATATGCAAACGAACCAACCGCGACGCTGCTCAGACCGGCGGCGGTAGCACTGGTGCCAAGTGCGCTTGATTGGAGGCCGGATGCCACGGCATTCGAACCCAGTGCGGCGGAATTGGTGCCGGAGGCGATCGACGACACACCTGCTGCGACTGCATTGTCGCCTGCTGCGTTTGCTTCATAACCTGCAGCAAACGAGCTTGCGCCCTGCGCTTGTGCAGAAGTGCCGAGGGCAACCGCATCGGCTGCCGAAGCAACGGCAGAGCGCCCGACGGCGATCGACTCTGTTTTAGTCGCCAATGCACCGGCCCCTACCGCGACAGCGTCTTGGACAGCTGCTGACATGGTGCCTACTGCAACAGCCCTGTCTTGGGCTGCATACGCGAACGATCCGACCGCGACGCCGCCGACACCGCTGGCCGTAGCACCGGTACCAAGTGCGCTTGACTCGACGCCGGATGCCAGAGCGTTCGAGCCCAGCGCGGTCGCGATTGGGGCTTGGGCCTGAGCCGAAGCCCCAATCGCCGTTGCCCCCTGGCCAGCCGCAGTGGCGTTAGCGCCCAGCGCGGTCGCGATTGGGGCTTGGGCCTGAGCCGAAGCCCCAATCGCCGTCGCTCCCTGGCCAGCCGCAGTGGCGTTAGCGCCCAGCGCATTGGAAGCTTCTCCTGAAGCCACGGCGTTCATGCCTATCGCGCTCGCCTGTGCTGCTGAAGCTGTGGCTTTGCTTCCAAGAGCAACGGTGTAGTCACGCTGTGCCAAGGTGTTATCGCCGATAGCCACCGAGCTAGTTGCCGATGACATTGAATAGTTACCAACAGCCACCGCGTTGACGCCTTGAGCTGTAGAGTAGGTGCCGGCAGCTGTACCGTTTGCACCGTTCGCTCGTGCTCCCGTTCCGATGGCGGTTGCTCTGCTCGCGGGAGCTGTGGCCTCGTTGCCGATCGCCGTGGAGCGGTCGCCGGCAGCTACTGCATCTTCCCCGGCGGCATACGCGTTAGCTCCCGTCATTACGGGGGCAGCCGCTAATCCTACTGACGGGGAAGTCCAGTCGTCGCTGACCTGCGCATGTGCGGACGACGCGACCATCAGGCCGCCGATCATCGCGACTTGCGCAATAACCAGCTTGCCCGCTGTTGACGAGCGCTTGCTCTTCGATTTCGATGTCTCGGAGGCCGCAACCCATGTCCCCGAGGTTTCGTTCCAGACCGCTTTAAAAATTCTATTCATAAAAGAAGGATGTCTAACAATTTGACAAATACATGTCGGATTGATTGGTAGAACATTCGCGTTTGTGCCCGCACTCCTGGGGCACTGAACGTGAGCATTCCCGATGACGGGGATTTCCCGTCTGCAAATTCTGGCCCGCTTGGGCGTTAAACAGGGTGCCTACGTTGCTGCGCTTCGGACTCAGAAGCTCAGGATCATCCGTGTTGTAGCGCTGGCGATATACACGATCTTTCCTAAATTGATCGAGTAATCCAATAATCGATTCGGATTACAAAACAAATGAAATTAGTGTGGAATTTGATGGTTTTTGATGGATTTTTGTCACAACTTTTCGGTCCCACCCAACTTCTTTTTCAAAGCCAGTGGCCGGGCGATGTGCGCCGCGTTCCGCGAAGCAGCGCCTCAAAATCGGGCCACCGTGGCATTCACGCAGCATTGCTGAAAAAATGCGCGAAACCTGCGCCGGCTCAACCTCTTGGAAGCGCAATCGTTCTACAATGGTGGCTGTTTTTCGACTTGAGTTTTCATGCGTAATCCTTCCCGTATTCTTTTCTCGCGCTGTTCTTCTCGCGCGACTGCTGCAACTGCCGTATTGATCGCTGCCTTTTCAATGGGCGCGCCGGCCCACGCCAACAACGTGATCGTGCTGAATTCCGGCGAAGCCACGCTGAGTCTCATCGACGAGGCTACACGTCAGGTCGTGTCCACCATTCCGACCGGCAAGGAACCGCACCACTTGATGGCGACGCCCGACAACGCGTCGCTGATCGTCGCGAACTCGGTGTCGAATAACCTGATGTTCGTCGATCCCAAGACGGGAAAACCGCAGCGCTGGGTCGAAAACATCGAGGACCCGTACCAGGTTGGGTTTTCGCCTGACAACAAGTGGTTTGTGTCGACCGGCTTGCGGCTCGACCGGCTGGACATCTACCACTATGACGGCAAGAACATTTCGATCGCGAAGCGCATCCCGCTCGCCGTCATGCCGAGCCATATCGCGTTCACGAACGACAGCAAGACCGCCATTATTTCGCTTCAGGTATCCGGCGAGATAGCGGCGATCGATCTGCCCACGCAGACGGTGAAATGGAAGATGAAGGTCGGCCCCGTGCCTGCCGGCGTCTGGATGACACCCAACGACAAATACCTGCTGGTCGGCATGACGGGCGCGGACTATGTCGCGGTGGTTGACTGGCGTAACCAGAAGGTCGTCAAGACCATCAAGACGGGTAATGGCGCGCACAATTTCCGCTCGATGGCGGACGGCAAGCACGTCCTGGTGTCGAACCGGGTTGCGAGCACGATCAGCATCATCGACCAGGATTCGCTCACGAACGCGGGGGACATCACCGGACTGCTTCCAGGTCCGGACGACATGGAACTTTCCGCGGACAAGCGCTATCTTTGGGTTACGTTCCGGTTCGCAAAGAAGGTCGGGATTATCGACCTGACAAATCGTAAGCTTATCCAGACAATTGCAGTCGGCCGATCACCGCACGGGATTTATTTTTTCGACCGGGCTCCGGTGTTTGGCCCGAATGGCGGCTGAAACGGTGGACGGATTCACCGCCTGCATTGAAGATTGAATGGCGGTCTTTTGTTAGGGCGCCTGGTAACGATTGCGGAGTTTCATGTTTCATTCCATCCTTTCCATGCTCGACACGGTCGTCTCGACAATGCAGACATGGCTGTACATAGACGTGGTGCAGCCATTCCTGTTCAAGGTCGGCCTGATGGGTTACGACGAGGACACATATGACGCGCTTTATTGGGTGATCGTCGGTGTGCTCGAAGTTCTGGTCATGTACGCCATCCTTCGGCCGCTGGAGGCGCTGCGTCCCGCTGAAAAATGGCCGGACCGCAAAGGCGTTCGCGTGGACGCGCTGTACACATGGATTGTCAAGCTGGGCATCCTGAACCTGTTTTTCTTCTTCACGTTCCAGCCGTTCTTCGACAGTTTTCAAAGTTGGCTGCGGCTGCGCAACATTTCCAATATCGAACTCGATAATCTGTGGCCGGGCGTGACTTCCCAGCCGATTGTCGCGTTCTTCATCTATCTGCTCGTGCTCGATCTCGCCGGTTATTGGTATCACCGGATGGAGCATCGGATCGGCATCTGGTGGGAATTGCACGCGGTTCACCACAGTCAGCAGAAAATGTCGCTATGGACCGACGACCGCAACCATCTGCTCGACAATATCCTGCAGGCGGGTTTCTTTGCCGCGGTCGCATTGGTGATCGGCGTGCAACCGTCGCAGTTCGTGGTGCTCCTGGCGATCACGAACCTGATGCAAAGTGTCCAGCACGCAAACATCCGGGTGCATTTTGGGTGGCTTGGCGAGCGTCTCCTTGTCAGCCCGTCGTTTCACCGGCGGCATCATGCGATCGGCTACGGTCACGAAGGCACAACGTACGGGTGCAACTTCGGCGTACTGTTTCCGTGGTGGGACATGCTTTTCCGAAGCGTGTCGTGGAATCGCGATATCGAGCCCACGGGCATTCGCGATCAGTTGCCGGTGGCCGACGTCCCAGGGCGCGATTATGGCGATGGCTTCATCGCGCAACATCTGCTCGCGTTTAAACGCATTGGTGGGCGCATCAGGTCGCACCGCGCGACTCGTGCTCCAAATTCGGATTCGGACGCTGCTGCCGTCTGATTGCCGATTGATCGCGCCTCCCTCGGTAAGGCATTAGGTCTTGTTCGCCGGCTCTCGCCGGCGAATTGCGTTTCCGTCCAGCGTTAGCCATCCGGACGAGCAGCGCGTCATGCGCTCTCTGGTTTATCCTGTCTTCTTTCCATCTCAAACGACCTTTGCATGAATGACTTGTTGCGTTCGTTCGTGCGCGCTCTCGCGAACGCTTTTCATCCGAGAATGCTTTGGCTTACCTTCATGCCGTTCGCCGTGGCGTCGGTTGCATGGGGCGCTGTCCTATGGTTTTTCTGGCAGACGCTGACGGGTGCCGCGCGTAACTGGCTTGACGGCTGGGCGCTTACATCGGCCATGTACCGGCTTTTCGACTCTGTCGGTTTTTCGTCGCTGCATGCGGTGATCGCGCCGTTTTTTATCGTGGTCATGGCAATTCCGTTGATCGTCGTGACCATTTTGTTGCTCATTGCGACGCTTTCGATGCCTTCAGTGATCAAGTTACTGACACGGCATCAATACGCATCGCTTGAAATGCGGCGTGGCGGATCGTGGTACGGCAGTCTTGGGCATTCGGTCATTACCACGGTCGTTTGTCTCGTACTGTTGATCGTCACGCTGCCGCTTTGGCTGATTCCGCCGTTTTTCGCGATCATTCCGCCTGTATTGTGGGGATGGCTTACGTACCGTGTAATGACTTACGACGCACTCGCATTGCACGCGAGCGCTACAGAGCGGCGCGCTATTGTGCGGCGCGCACGTTGGCCGTTGTTCGGTATCGGCGTGATCAGCGGTTTGCTCGGGTCTCTGCCAACCATGCTGTGGGCCTGGTCGGTCTGGCTGTTGCCGTTGTTTCCGGTCGTGGCCGCGGCGACGATCTGGATCTATGCATTCATTCTAGTTTTTTCGGCGCTCTGGTTTGGGCACTATTGTCTGCACGCCCTCGAGCGCCTGCGGGCGGAAACCACGTCCGCGTCGCCTCCGCTGAGCGGTTCCAGCGCGCCTGCCGAGCTGCGAATTTCCGGCTAATTTCTAAGATCAGGGAGCATTCATGGGCTTTGGCGTGATCATCATTGGCGACGAAATATTGTCCGGGCGAAGATCCGACAAGCATCTGCCAAAAGTTATCGAATTGTTGTCGGCGCGCGGATTGTCGCTGGATTGGGCGGAATACATCGGCGACGACCGCGAACGCATCACGGCCACGCTCAAGCGGGCGTTTGCGTCTGGCGACATCGTGTTCTCGACGGGCGGTATTGGCGCCACACCCGACGACCATACGCGTCAGTGCGCGGCTGCGGCCTTGGGTGTACCGCTTGAATTGCATCCGGAAGCGGCGGAGCTGATCCGTGCGCGCATCCGGGAAACGGCCGGCGACAAACCCGCCGACCTGAATGCGCCGGACAACCTGCACCGGTTGAACATGGGCACGTTCCCGAAGGGCGCGAGCATCATTCCGAACAGCTACAACCGCATTCCAGGCTTCTCGGTCGGCAATATCCATTTCGTGCCTGGATTTCCGGTCATGGCGTGGCCCATGATCGAATGGGTGCTCGACACCCAATACGCCCAATTGCATCATGCGACGCCTTATGTCGAGCGGTCCTTGTTCGTTTTTGGCTTGCCGGAGTCGCGGATTACGCCGCTGATGGAATCCATCGAACGTGATTTCGCGGGCGTGCGCGTTTTCAGCTTGCCAAGCGTAGGCGATACCGCCCGCGGCGCCGTGTTTGGGCGTGCCCACATCGACCTGGGCGTCAAGGGTGAGCCGGAGACGGCGAATGCGGCGTTTGAACGATTGCGCGAAGGCGTAACGGCGCTGGGCGGCGAGATAGTGGAAGTCGAGCCGGGCGCGGCGCAATAAGCCTTGCTGACGGTCCGGCCGATATCGCTTATGCGCCGAGCCAGGGCAAGCCGCGAAAGCACCATCCGGAAATGGTCTTGCGGTGACCTTGTCCGTCCTTGTCGCCCTCGAAGCCTTCGAGCAGGTCGAATGCCTTTGTGAAGCCTGCCTTTTGAGCAGCTACGGCTGCGAGCTTCGAGCGTGCAGCACTTCGGCAGAGAAACAGAATCGGTGTATCGGGTGCGGCGAGCTCGCCTAGCTGCTGAATAAAGGCGGTGTTGGGAACAGAGCCCGGATATTGAATCCACTCGATATGCGCGTATTGGGCGGTGTCGATGGCGGGTCGCCCGACCCAGTCTAATTCAGCGCGTGTGCGGACGTCGACGAGGCGTACGGAAGGATCGAGTTGCAGTAGTTCGAAGGCCTCGGCAGGAAGAACAGCGCCAGCGTACGGAAGCTGGTTCTCGACTGCGCGGGCGGTACTTCTGGCATACAACTGTTCGAGTGTGCTCATGGACGAAGGTCTCCAACCGGACATTTTAATCAGGCATTCTAGCGTGCCAATCACTGGTTGATAGATGCATCAGCATGGTGCGCAGAGTTTGAATCGCCCTGAATCAGTGCTAACGTTATGGGTCGCACCGCCGCATGCACGAAATTGGTGCGTTATGGCGAGTGCACGGATTCCAAGAGAATCTCGGGTCCCCGAAAAAGCGCGCAGCTTCAATCGCTTAGCGCAATAATGGTGCGTTTGGCATGGAAGCTGCTTTTGACTGTACCGATGGTTTCGAATCGGTTAGGCGGCGAATGAGTGTTCGTCGATTTTGTTAATCAGGAGATAGGTAATGAGCAAATCCGTGGCCGACGTCATGCAACTCGTCAAGGACGAGGACGTCAAGTTTGTCGACTTCCGTTTCACCGACACGCGCGGTAAAGAACAACACGTTTCGGTGCCGGTCTCGGCATTCGACGAAGACAAATTTGAAAGCGGCCACGCTTTCGACGGTTCGTCTATCGCCGGATGGAAGGGCATTGAAGCGTCGGACATGCTGTTGATGCCGGATGCGGATACTGCTTTTGTCGATCCGTTCTACGAAGAGTCGACGCTCGTGATGTCGTGCGACGTCGTCGAGCCGTCGGACGGCAAGGGTTACGAACGCGATCCGCGCTCGCTCGCGAAGCGCGCTGAAGCGTATTTGAAGAGCTCGGGCCTGGGCGACACGGCTTTCTTCGGTCCGGAACCTGAATTCTTCATTTTCGACTCGGTGCGCTGGAGCGCGGACCAGTCGGGCTGCTTCGTCAAGGTCGGTTCGGAAGAAGCGCCGTGGTCGTCGTCAATGGAATTCGAAGGCGGCAACACCGGTCACCGTCCAGGCACGAAGGGCGGCTACTTCCCGGTTGCTCCGGTCGACACGTTCCAGGACATCCGTTCGGAAATGTGTCTGCTGCTCGAGCAGATCGGCATTCCGGTCGAAGTGCATCACCACGAAGTGGCGGGTCAAGGCCAGAACGAAATCGGCACGAAATTCTCCACGCTGGTTCAGCGCGCAGACTGGACGCAACGACTGAAATACATCGTTCAGAATGTGGCGCACACCTATGGCAAGACGGCGACGTTCATGCCGAAGCCGATCGTTGGCGACAACGGTTCGGGCATGCACGTTCACCAGTCGATCTGGAAGGACGGCAAGAACCTGTTTGCCGGCGACGGATACGCAGGCCTGTCGGAATTCGCGCTGTTCTATATCGGCGGGATCATCAAGCACGCGCGCGCGCTGAACGCCATCACGAACCCGTCGACGAACTCGTACAAGCGGCTCGTTCCGCACTTCGAAGCACCGGTGAAACTGGCTTATTCGGCCAAGAACCGTTCGGCGTCGATCCGCATTCCGCACGTGGCGAATCCGAAGGGCCGCCGCATTGAAACGCGTTTCCCGGATCCGATGGCGAATCCGTACCTGTGCTTCTCCGCGCTGATGATGGCCGGTCTGGACGGCGTGCAGAACAAGATTCACCCGGGCGAAGCAGCGGACAAGAACCTGTACGACCTGCCGCCGGAAGAAGATGCAAAGATCCCGACCGTGTGTGCCGGCCTGGATCAGGCGCTCGACGCACTCGACGCTGACCGCGAGTTCCTGACGGTGGGCGGCGTGTTCACGGATTCGATGCTCGACGCGTATATCGAACTGAAGACGACGGAATTGCAGCGCTATCGCCAGGCTGTGCATCCGATCGAATTCGAGATGTACTACTCGCTGTAAGCGGATGGCGCGCGCACTTCGTTTTCCGGCAGCCGGGGAAGTGCGCCGCTCGACGCGAAGCAGAAGTGTCAGGTGAACAAAAAGGGACGGCGCGCCGTCCCTTTTTTTAATCGCCGGATCTTCGTCTCACAGTTTCAAGACCGGGTCTCACAGCACGATGGTTCTCAAGAATCTCATCAAGGCGAGAAAGAGTCCTCCCGACAATTCGCTGTCCGACGACGCCACGCTCGTCGCCACCAATCTGCTGCCGGGCATGGAAGCATTGCCTACGGTCGTGCTTGTGCTGGACAAGTCGACGCTGAAGATCGCATTTGCGAATCCGTCGGCCGAAGCCATGCTCGAACGTTCGCGCAAGCAGTTGGCTCAAACCGCGTGGCCCGAATTGTTCGCCAATGCGGACGAACTGGTATCGACGATTGCGTCGATTGCCGATCACAGGTTCAACGCGACCCATCTGGATGCCGTGCTGGAACGTCCCGGCCGCGAGCCGCTGCATGTACATGCAATCGTCGCGTATCTGGAGGCCGCGCCCAATTACGTGCTGCTCGAACTGTTCGAAAACGAGCGGCATCTGAAGACCGATCGCGAAGAGCGCATTCATGATCTGACCGCGGTCAACAAACAACTGATTCGCAACCTCGCGCACGAAATCAAGAATCCGCTTGGCGGCATCCGGGGCGCGGCGCAACTGCTCGAGTTCGAGCTGGGCGCGCGTGAACGTGACGAACTGCGCGAATACACGCAGGTCATCATCAAGGAATCGGACCGGCTGCAGACGCTTGTCGACCGGTTGCTGGAGCCGCATCGTCATCCGCATATCGTGGGCGATGTGAACATCCATGAAGTCTGCGAGCGCGTGCGCGCCGTGATCCTTGCCGAGTTTCCCCGTGGCCTCACGCTCGATCGCGACTACGACGTGAGCGTGCCCGACCTGCGCGGTGACAAGGAGCAGTTGATCCAGGCGTTGCTCAACATCGTTCGTAATGCAGCGGAAGCGTTGCGCGAACGCATTTCACAAGGCGATGCGCGCATCGAACTGCGCACGCGTATTGCACGCAAAGTGACGATTGGCAAACGCTTACACAAACTGGCACTGGACTTGCATATCACTGACAATGGTCCAGGCATTCCGGAGGAAATACGTGACAGGATCTTTTATCCGCTCGTATCCGGGCGGGAAGACGGCAGCGGGCTTGGCCTTACGCTCGCACAGACCTTCGTGCAGCAGCACGATGGATTGATTGAAGTGGAAAGCAAGCCGGGCTGCACCGAGTTCACCATCCTGTTGCCGTTTGAAGGATAAGCGGCCCTGCCCGGCAATCGTGGCCAATCATTCAACGATCAATCACGAGGGTTCATCGATATTTTTGAAGCGCTGATGCGCCTGACCGTTTCGACGGGCTTAAACCGAACCACACGAAGATATCTCGCCGAACTTTTATGAAGCCGATCTGGATAGTAGACGACGACCAATCCATCCGCTGGGTGCTTGAAAAAGCCCTCGCAAGAGAGAACTTCGCGACGCGCAGTTTTTCCGGTGTCCGCGATGCGCTGACCGCGCTCGAACAGGAAAGCCCGCAAGTGCTCGTGTCCGACATCCGCATGCCGGGTGGATCGGGTCTTGAATTGCTGCAAACCGTGCGCGACAAGCTGCCCGGTCTGCCGGTCATCATCATGACTGCGTTCTCCGATCTCGACAGCGCGGTTGCCGCATTTCAGGGCGGCGCGTTCGAGTATCTTGCCAAGCCTTTCGATGTCGACAAAGCGGTGGAACTGATCCGCCGTGCTGTCGACGAAAGCATGCGCGGCGAAGCGGCCTACGACAACAGTGTCACGGAAACGCCTGAAATGCTCGGCCAGGCGCCGGCGATGCAGGATATGTTTCGCGCTATTGGCCGTCTGTCGCATTCCGCCGCCACTGTGCTCATCACGGGCGAATCAGGCACCGGAAAGGAGCTTGTGGCGCGCGCGCTGCACCGCCATAGCCCGCGCGCGAACGGACCCTTCATTGCGTTGAACACGGCGGCGATCCCGAAGGATCTGCTCGAGTCCGAGTTGTTCGGGCACGAACGCGGCGCGTTCACGGGCGCGCAGGCCATGCGTCAGGGACGTTTTGAGCAGGCGGAAAACGGCACGCTGTTCCTCGATGAGATCGGCGATATGCCGTTCGATCTTCAAACGCGCTTGCTGCGGGTGCTGTCCGATGGGCAGTTTTATCGCGTGGGCGGGCATAACCCGTTGAAGGCGAATGTTCGCGTGATCGCGGCGACGCACCAGAATCTCGAATCGCGCGTGCGCCAGGGTCTGTTTCGCGAGGACTTGTATCACCGGTTGAACGTGATCAGATTGAGGTTGCCCGCTTTGAGGGAGCGCAGCGAGGACATTGCGCTGCTCACGCGCCACTTTCTGCAAAAGAGCGCGCGCGATCTGGGCGTGGAACCGAAGCGTGTATCCGAAGATGCGCTTGCGTTTCTTGCATCGCTGCCGTTTCCCGGGAATGTCCGGCAGTTGGAGAATCTATGCAACTGGCTGACCGTGATGGCGCCGGCGCAGACCATCGAACGCAAGGACCTGCCGCCAGACCTTACGCCGACGCAGGAATATGCGGGCGAAAGTACGTCCTTGACGGCTTCCGCGACGGAGGGCGGGGCGTCGAGCGCAGCCGTGGCGAGCGGTTCGAATGGCTTGCCTGTTGCGCTCGGCAGTGCGCCTGCAGGCATTCCCGCGAGTATCTGGGAGAACGGCTTGCGCACGGAGGTCGCGCGCCTGCTGCGGGAGAACACCGCCGACGTCATGGATGAACTCGCGCGGCGGTTCGAGGCTGCAGTGATCCGCGAAGCGCTCGATTTCACGCGTGGCCGCAAGGTCGAAGCGGCCGAACGTCTGGGTATTGGCCGGAATACGATCACGCGCAAGATCCAGGAATTGCATCTGGATGCTTGACGTATAGCGGGAACGGCAACGTTCCCGCTTCCTCTAGCCAATGGTCGCAATCACCGGCGCATGATCCGATGGTTGCTCCCACGTCCTCGGCACTTTATCTACTTCACAGGCCGTGCAGCGCGCGGCGAGTTCGGCCGTCACCAGAATGTGATCGATGCGCAATCCCGCGTTGCGCCGGAACCCGAGCATGCGGTAATCCCACCACGTAAAGAGTTTTTCCAGTTGCTCGAATTTGCGAAAGGTATCAGTGAGACCGAGTTCTATGAGTTGCACGAAATGCGCGCGTTCATCGGGTGAAACAAGGTTCTGGCCTTCCCATGCTTTCGGGTCGTGCACGTCGCGATCTTCCGGCGCGATGTTGTAGTCGCCGAGCAGGGCCAGTTGCGGATAGCTTTTCATTTCGACTTGTATCCAGTCGCGCAGCGCTTCCAGCCAGCGCATCTTGTAGGCAAATTTCTCGGTGCCCGGCGCCTGTCCATTTGGGAAATAGGCTGAGATGATCCGGACGCCTTCTACCGTCACGGCAATCACGCGCTGTTGCGGATCTTCGAAAGCGGGGATATTGCGCACGATTGTGGTTTCGTCGACCGTGAGACCGCTGCGCACCAGGATGCCCACGCCGTTGTAGGTCTTCTGTCCGGCGTACCAGCTCTTGTAGCCCGCGGCCTCCAGTTCGGCGACGGGGAATTTGTCGTCGGTCAGCTTGAGTTCCTGTAGGCACAGCACGTCGACGCCGCTCGTCGCCAGCCAGTCGATGACATGTTGCTGACGGACTTTGAGCGAGTTGACGTTCCAGGTGGCAATTTTCATTTAGTGGATGCTCGGAATGTATTCTGTACGGTGATGAGTTCTAGCGCGAACGCAGCTTCGTGCATACGTAGCTTGAGCTTCAAGTCACTTTGACTCAAGACGCCATTCTATGACGTGCCGCGCTTAAATCATCCGAAGCCGTAGTTTCGCGTGCATCGTCTGGCGCTTGAAGTAGACCGAATGGCTAACGTGCTTCACGCGCTCGAAATTCCGTTTTCCGGGCCGCTACAATGTCCCGAATACATCAGCAAAAGGACAGCCCCATGGACCTGATCATTCGGCGAGCCGTGCTCGCACATTCGCGCGATCCTGTGGATATCGGCGTTAAGGATGGCCGGTTTGCCGCCATCGAACCGCGACTTGACGCGACGGCCCCCGAAGAAATCGAGGCTGCGGGCTCACTTGTCACAGCGCCGTTCGTGGATGCGCATTTTCATATGGACGCCACGTTGTCCTATGGGCTGCCGCGCGTGAACGCGTCGGGAACGCTGCTGGAAGGCATCGCGTTATGGGGAGAACTGAAACCCGTGCTCACCCAAGAGGCGCTGATTGACCGGGCAATGCAGTATTGCGATTGGGCCGTCGCACGCGGCTTGCTCGCGGTCCGCTCGCATGTCGACGTGTGCGACCCGCGTCTGCTCGCAGTGGAGGCGCTGCTCGAAGTGAAGCGTCGAGTAAAACCGTATCTCGACTTGCAACTTGTTGCGTTCCCACAAGACGGCGTTCTGCGCAGCGAGGGTGCGTTTGAGAACCTGAAGCGTGCGATATCGATGGGTGTCGACGTCGTTGGAGGAATTCCGCATTTCGAGCGCACGATGGCCGATGGAGCGCAATCCGTGCGACTGCTATGCGAGTTCGCGGCGCAGAAGGGTTTGCGCGTGGACATGCATTGTGACGAGTCTGACGACCCCATGTCGCGGCACATTGAAACGCTGGCGGCAGAAACGCATCGGCTAGGTTTGCAGGGCCGTGTCACCGGTTCGCACGTTACATCGATGCATTCCATGGACAACTATTATGTGAGCAAGCTGATTCCGTTGATCCGCGATTCCGGCGTGGCTGTGATCGCCAATCCACTGATCAACATCACCCTGCAAGGACGCGCCGACACATACCCGAAGCGCCGCGGCATGACGCGCGTGCCTGAACTGATGGCAGCAGGCGTCGACGTGGCGTTCGGCCACGATTGCGTGATGGACCCGTGGTATAGCCTCGGTTCGGGCGACATGCTTGAAGTCGCGCATATGGGATTGCACATCGCGCAGATGACGGGCGTGGATGCAATGCGTGCCGCATTCGAGGCAGTGACCACAACGCCCGCGAAGATTCTGGGTATTGAAGGATATGGAATTGCGGTGGGCAACAACGCGGACTGCGTGATGCTGGATGCGCGCGATCCTATTGAAGCAATCAGATTGCGGGCTGCCCGTACCGCCGTACTTCGGCGCGGCAAGGTAGTCAGCCGAGCGCCTTCAATGCGAGCAAGCCTGAGCCTGGAAGGGCGTCCGGACCAAGTCGATTTCCGGCTGGACAGATAGGAATGTCGGGGTAAAAAAAGCGGTCCCGGCTTGCGCCGGAACCGCCCTGCGAACTCGGGAGGCCTGCTCGATCAATGCGCAGCGGCAGGCGACATGCCGTTATGCCTCAACAGCGCGTCGATATTCGGCTCACGGCCGCGGAATGCCTTGAACGAGTCCATCGCTGGCCGGCTGCCGCCAACTTCGAGTATCTCGCGACGGTAGCGGATTCCAGTCTCAGCATCCAGCACCGATCCGCCGCCAACCTTCGCGGCTTCTTCAAATGCTGCATACGCATCGGCCGACAACACTTCCGCCCATTTGTAGCTGTAGTAACCCGCGGCATACCCGCCTGCGAAAATGTGCGTGAAGGTGTTGGTCCAGCGTGAGAACGGCGCTTGTGGCACGACGTGGAAACGTTCGTTGATCTCGCGTGCGAAATCGTTGACGTTCGTGGCGCCTGCCGGATCGTAGTTGCTGTGAAGCTGGATATCGAACACGGAAAGGACGATCTGTCGCAAGGTGCCGAGGCCGCTCTGGAAGTTCTTTGCGGCCAGCATCTTGTCGAAGAGCTCACGCGGCAAGGTGGCGCCGGTGTCGACGTGACCGGACATGTCGGTGAGAACGTCCCATTCCCAGCAGAAATTTTCCATGAACTGCGACGGCAGTTCGACAGCATCCCATTCCACGCCGTTGATGCCGGATACGCCGAGTTCATCGACGCGCGTGAGCATGTGGTGCAAGCCATGGCCGAACTCATGGAACAGGGTGATGACTTCGTCGTGCGTGAAGCAGGCTGGCTTGCCACCCACTGGCGCCGAAAAGTTGCAGGTCAGGTACGCAACCGGCGTCTGTACCTTGCCGTCCTGATTCTTGCGGCGCGAGCGGGCGTCATCCATCCATGCGCCGCCGCGTTTGCCTTCGCGTGCATACAGGTCCAGGTAGAACTGCGCGACGAGCGAGCCATCCTTGTTTTCCACGCGGAAAAAGCGCACGTCCGGATTCCAGACGGGGGCTTCGTCGCGACGAATCGAAACGCCGAACAGGGTCTCCGTGACCTTGAACAAGCCCTTCAACACCGCCTCCTGAGGAAAATACTGCTTCACTTCGTTTTCGGAGAACGAATAGCGTTGCTGGCGCAGCCGTTCGGCGGCGAAGGTCGAATCCCACGGTTGCAGTTCGGGCATGCCCAGCTCGGTCGCGGCAAACGCGCGCAACTCCATCCAGTCCTGTTCCGCGTGGGGCCGCGCGCGCACTGCGAGATCTTCGAGGAACGAGACCACTTGGGCGGGCGACTCGGCCATCTTCGGCGCGAGCGAAACCTCGGCGAAGTTCTGGTAGCCGAGCGCGTGCGCTTCTTCGTCGCGCAGTTTCAATTGCTCGACCACGTTCGCCGTGTTGTCCCATTCTGGCTTGCCATGGCCGTAGTTCGGCCCCAACTCGGACGCCCGCGTCACATAGGCGCGATACATCGCTTCACGCAGCGGCCGATGTTCGGCGTATTGCATGACCGGAAAATACGACGGAAAGTGCAATGTGAATTTCCAGCCTTCGTTGCCTTCTTTTTGCGCGGCTTCGCGCGCCGCCTGGATCACGTCTTCCGGCAAACCTGCAAGCTCGCTTTCATTCGTCACGATGTACGAAAACGCGTTAGTGGCATCGAGGACGTGATCGGAAAATGCTTTCGATAACGCCGCCTGTTCTTCCTGCAAGCGCGCAAAGCGGGGCTTCTTGTCTTCCGGCAATTCGGCGCCCGACAAGCGGAAGCCACGCAACTCGTTGCTGAGCAACTTCTTTTGTTCGGCCGTCAGCGCCTCATGTTCCTTGCTCGCGGCGATCGCCTTGTATTTCTCGTAGAGCGCCAGATTCTGTCCAACGCTCGCGGAAAACTCCGTAACGCGTGGCAAATTTTCCGCGTGGGCGGCGCGCAACTCGGGGGTGTCGGCGACGGCGTTCAGGTGGCCGATGACGCCCCACGCGCGCGAAAGCCGTTCGCTCGCGCGCTCCACGCTTTCCACAATGTCATGCCACGTCGCTGGCGTGTCCGGTGCGGCGGCGTGATCGACGGCGGCTTTTGCATCGGCGAGAAGCACGTCCAGCGCGGGCGTGACGTGTTCCGGCTTGATGTCGTTAAAAAGGGGCAGGTCGGAGAAGTCGAGCAGCGGGTTGCCGTGGACTTGGGACTGAGCGTGATTCGCGGTATTCGATGGTGTCGAACTGGACATGACTCTCCCGGTCTCGGATGAAAATTTCAAAGAAGAAACGCGAAGACGCGCCGCGAAACACGACGCGCCAAATCGGCGGTGACAAGTCTATTGTGGGGATGCCTTGGCCGATTCTCAAATCGTTTCTGACTACGGCCGCGATTGACGCAATGCGCGCGATCGTTGCGCGGAAGGAAATCAGTCGCGCTCTTGCTGCATGGCGCGCTCGGCGGCTTCGATGGTATTCACGAGCAGCATGGTGATGGTCATTGGCCCAACGCCGCCTGGCACAGGCGTGATGAATCCGGCGACTTCCTTCACGTTTGCGAAATCCACGTCGCCGCACAGCTTGCCATTTTCGTCGCGGTTCATGCCCACGTCGATTACCGTGGCGCCTGGCTTGACCATGTCCGCGGTCAGGATGTTGCGCCGGCCGGTTGCCGCCACGACCACGTCTGCATTGCGGGTGAGCGCCGCGAGATTGTGCGTTTTGCTGTGCGTGATGGTGACGGTCGCGCCGGCTTCGAGCAGCAGCATGGCCATGGGTTTGCCGACAATGTTCGAGCGTCCGATCACCACGGCATTAGCGCCTTCGAGCGGGATCTGGTGGGCTTCGAACATTTTCATTACGCCGTATGGCGTGCAGGGGCGGAACAATGGCTTGCCGGTCATCAGGGCGCCGGCGTTCTCGACGTTGAAGCCATCGACGTCTTTGGCAGGCGCGATTGCTTCGATGACTTTATGGCTATCGATATGTTTTGGCAGTGGTAACTGAACCAGGATGCCGTGAATATTGGGGTCGTTGTTCAGGTCATCGAGACGGGCGAGCAGTTCGCTTTCCGTGAGCGATGACGGAAAGCGGTCGAATACGGAATGCAGCCCGTTGTCCTGACACGCCTTCACTTTGTTGCGCACATAGACTTCGCTGGCCGGATTCTCGCCGACAAGAACGACGGCCAGGCCGGGTTGCTGTCCGCGGGCGGTCAGGGCGGCGGCGCGGGAGGCGACATTGGCGCGAAGGGTTTTGGAGAGGGCGTTGCCGTCGATGATTTGGGCGGTCATGGAAGATTTCGGCGGGGGAAAGTCCGCCGCTTTTCGGAAAAGTGCGGGAGGGCAGGCTGCGTGACGCAGGACTGCATCAAGCTCAAATTATACCGGACAGCGTTTTACTGGCACGAAGGCTGCCGCTGACAAGGTGCTCAACGAGCCGGTTGATCTAGCCCGAGAACGCTGGTGGCGAAGCGTGTGGATGTAGTGATACGGAGGGGGAGGGTTTCAGCTAACGGTGATTACGGCGGCAACCGTTCTTTTGAAGTCCCAAGCAGATATCACTGCACGCTTGGTCCACTTAAGAATTAGCGGTTGGAAGGCGTTTTCTTTGCTTCGTTTCTTTTTCGCCGTTGGAAAAAGAAATGAAGTCCCGCCACGGACAGTGGCTAACAGTGCTAAAGAGGAACAACGAACAGGGAATGCGCAAAGCCCTAAAAAGCAACCTTGGCCTAGGGCTGCCCAAGTCCATCAAAGCACCTGGGCGCCCATAAAACCCCCTACTGAGCCTGCTGGGTCTGCGGCTTATTAGAAAGCGCGAGTCTCAACAAATCGGCGACGGTATTCACAGAAAGTTTCTCCATGATATTAGCCCGATGGGCCTCAACCGTCTTGATACTAATCCCCAGATCATCGGCGATCTGCTTATTAAGCCGCCCCGCGATAATCCGCTCCAGCACCTGATGCTCCCGCGCCGTAAGCTTGCCCAAGCGCTCTGCCGCGGCGCGCTGCTGCTGCACGCTTGAACTCTCGGTCCGCGCCTTATCCAGCATGCGTTCGACCAGCTTCCTCAACTCGGCTTCATCGAAAGGCTTTTCGATAAAATCCATCGCACCTTTCTTCATGGTCGACACGGCCATTGGCACGTCCCCATGACCCGTGACAAAAATGATCGGCAGCAGCGAATTCTCCGCAATCAGCTTTTCCTGCAACTCGAGCCCGCTCATGCCCGACATGCGCACATCGAGTATCAGGCACGAGATCGCGCCGGAATGGGCGATCGGGAGGTACGCATCGAGGTACGCTTCGGCGCTCGCAAAACACGAGACGCGGTAGCCATTGGCTTCAAGCAGCCAGCGCAAAGAATCACGCACGGCTTCGTCGTCATCGACGACAAAGACGGTTTCCTGAGTGGTGACTGTGCTCATAGCTCTCCCGTAACAGTTTGTTGTGTGGGTTGATGGCTGAGAGCCTCCGGTCCGCTATTACCCGGACCATCGGCTTCTCCGATTGGCAAACTGCAATGGAATGTCGCGCCCGTGACGTTTCCGGCGGTGTCGATATTGTTCACCACCCAAAGTCGTCCACGATGCGACTCGATGATCGACCGGCAAATATTCAGGCCCATGCCCATGCCGTCGGACTTCGTGCTGTAGAAGGGCTCGAACAGGCGTTCCGCAGTGGCTTCGTCCACGCCCGGACCCTGATCGACCACGCTGATGCAGACAAAACCGCCATCGGTACGCTGCACGATCACGCGGATCACCGGGTCGATGGCATTCGGCTTGGCGTCATGCATGGCTTCCGCGGCATTCTTGAGCAGGTTCACAAGTACCTGTTCGATCAGCACCGGGTCCACATGGATCACCGGCATACGCGAACGGATCTCGGTCAATATCCGGATCTTGCGTTTGCGCGCTTCGATTTCCGCGAGACCGACGGCGTCCGCGACGATATCGCTGACACGCGTGGGCTGACGCTTCGGCTCGCTGCGCTTCACGAATTCACGAATGCGCTTGATGATCATGCCCGCGCGCACGGCCTGCTGCGCGGTTTTTTCAAGTACCGGCAACAGCGCGTCCTGCGTCATGCGGCCCGATTTCACGAGCGCGACGCAGCCCGAACAGTAATTGTTGATTGCGGCGAGCGGCTGATTCAGCTCGTGCGCGAGCGACGACGCCATTTCCCCCATCGTCATCAAACGGCTGGTGAACTGGAGCTTTTCTTCTTGCTGGTCGGCGAGTTCCTGCGCCTGCTTGCGTGTGGTGATATCGGTCGCGATCTGCATCTGCGCGAGATGACCGTCGACCCATTGAATGTACTGGCGGCGCACTTCGAACCACTTCTGGATGCCTTCCACATAGACTTCCTGCGCGTCCGACGTACTTTCGGTCAGCGCGGTGGCGGGCAGGCCGGCGTAGGTATCGACCATGTCGATGGAATCCGACGACGCCTGCGCCGTATCGAAACCCGCGCCCGCAAGCTCGAGGTGACCGTCCGGACGAATCCCGAACAAGTGCCGGTAATAGCGGTTTGCGAACAGCAGTTCGGCTTCGTCGGCTGCAAGCACGGACACGGCCGCGTCCAGGCTTTCGAGCACCGTCGTGAAGCGCTCGTGCGCGGCGGCGAGATCTTCGCGCGCGCGGCGCGGCTCGGTAATGTCGGTCATCGACGACATCCAGCCCGTCTGGCGTCCCGAACTGTCGATCAGCGGCGACACGTAGAGCCGTGCGTGGAAGAACGAACCGTCCTTGCGGCGCACGCGCAGCTCGAACCCGGACGAAGGCGCCTTGCCGCGCAGCGTCATGTCGAGTTGCCGCTGCATTTCCGGATAAGCGTCTTTCGGCCAGTACGGAAAGGGCGCCACCTTGCCGACGAGATCGCTTTCGTCCCAGCCCGTCATGCGGCAAAACGCGGGATTCACGTGCGTGATCCGGCCGTGCATGTCCAGCACACGCATGCCGATCAGCACCGAATTTTCCATGGCGCGGCGAAAGAACGCCTCGGCGTACAGGGCTTGCTGCGCTTCAAAACGCTGGCGCGTGTGTTTCCACAGGCTCCACAAGCTCCACAACACAAAACATGACAATCCGGCCACAAGCCAGACAAGCGTGTTGTTGGTGAAATTCGTCAGTTGGGGATACGAATAAACGCGTACCGATACCCCTTGTCCCGGCGGATCGAGCGGCAAGTCGTAGAACATGTCGCGCGGCAGACGCGGCCGGGTGGAGGTCGTGGCGAGTTCGCGATTGTTCAGGTCGGTAATGGAAATCTTGTACTTCGCCGAAAGCTCGCCGGGAATGTCGTGCTTGAGAATCCCTTCGATGGAAAACACCGCCGCGATCGAGCCCAGGAATTCGCGGTCACGATAAACCGGCGTTTGCAACGTGATGTAGCCGTTGCCAATATCGTCGTAGAGCAGCGGGGAGTAGATCTGGCGGCGCGTGGTGCGGGCTTCGTCGAAGGCGGCCTGGACCGCGTCGTCCATTTGCGCGTCGGTCGGTTTCGCAAGCCGCGAGCCCAGCACGGGCAAGGGCGTATTGGGCCAGCGCGGCTTGTGCTGCGCCGTGTACCAGTTCATGTAGAGGATCTCGGGATGCCCCTGCATGATGTCGCCAGTCGAACTCTGGAATGACTGGGGATCGCCGTGACCCGACGCAATGTCGCGTGCAAGCGCCTGGATCTGTTCCTGCGCGCCGGTCATGGACAGCCGGATCTGCTGCTGTGCCCATGCGACATTTCGATACAGCGTGTCCTCTTGCTGCTGCTGCTCGCGCCGGTTGAGACTCCATAAAATGAGGCTCATCACGACGAGAAAGACCAGAATGGATATCAGCGGCGTGAGCAAATACGAGTTCGACCACCACGGTCCGTGGTGCCAGCGGGTCGGCGCCGTGTCGTTGAGTTTCTTCGACGAGCGGGCCGAGCGTGCGAAAAGCCGGTCGGTCAACATGCGCGCAATTGTAACGCAGCGAAGGACTGTTAAAAGGCGTAAAAAGGCTTCAAAACCTCGGCATTTGATCGCAAGGACACTAAACCTCTCTCAAAAAGTCCTTATCCCACGGTGCGTTGCAGCATTTTTCCGTATTATGAGATTGACTCTCATGATTCGAAAAATTGCTTGCTTTACCGTTTAGAGCCTCTTTAGAATTGCCGCACGCGCGCTTGTCCCCATCGTTTTCCGCGGTTGATCCTGCGGTTTTCAACAAGGCTCGCGTCGACTGTTCACAGAGCGTTCCTCAAATCAGGAGACGAGCATGTCAGCTGTACCCGACGAAGTGATGAAATATGTCGCCAACGCCAAGGACGACGAAGATCCCCAGGAAACTGCCGAGTGGCTCGAGGCTCTCGATGGCGTGATTTCGGCGGAAGGCCCGGATCGCGCGCATTACCTGATCGAAAAGCAGATCGAATTCGCTCGCGTGCACGGCGAACATCTGCCGTTTTCAGCCAATACCCCATACATCAATACGATCCCGGTTGCTGCGCAGGCGAAGATCCCCGGCGACCAGGACATCGAGCACAAGATTCGCTCGTACACGCGGTGGAACGCCATTGCCATGGTGCTGCGCGCGGGCAAGGACACGAACGTGGGCGGTCATATCGCTTCGTTTGCCTCCGCCGCGACGCTGTACGACGTCGGCTTCAACCATTTTTGGCACGCGCCGTCGCCCGAACACGGCGGCGATCTGGTGTTCGTACAAGGCCACTCGTCGCCGGGCGTATATGCCCGCGCTTTCCTGCTCGGCCGCCTGAAAGAAAGCCAGCTCGACAACTTCCGTCAGGAAGTGGGCGGCGAGGGCATTTCGTCGTACCCGCATCCGTGGCTGATGCCGGACTTCTGGCAGTTCCCGACTGTATCGATGGGTCTTGGCCCGATCATGGCGATCTATCAGGCGCGCTTCATGAAGTACATCGATGCGCGCGGTATCGCGAAGGCGGGCGACCGCAAGGTCTGGGCGTTCCTCGGCGACGGCGAGACGGATGAACCGGAATCGCTCGGCGCGATCGGCATGGCCGGACGCGAGCGCCTGGACAATCTGGTCTTCGTGATCAACTGCAATCTGCAGCGTCTTGACGGTCCGGTGCGCGGCAATGGCAAGATCATCCAGGAACTCGAAAGCGAATTCCGTGGCGCCGGCTGGAACGTGATCAAGGTGGTGTGGGGCAGCCGCTGGGACTCGCTTTTCGCCCGCGATAAAACCGGTGCGCTGATGCGCCGGATGATGGAAGTGGTCGACGGCGAATATCAGACCTACAAGTCGGAATCGGGCGCGTACGTACGCGAGCATTTCTTCAACACGCCGGAACTCAAGGCGATGGTCGCGGAATGGTCCGACGAGGACATCTGGAACCTGAATCGCGGCGGCCATGATCCGCACAAGATCTACGCGGCTTACACGGAAGCATCGAAGACGAAGGGCCAGCCGACCGTCATCCTCGCCAAGACCATCAAGGGTTATGGCATGGGCGAAGCCGGACAGGCCATGAACATCACCCATCAGCAGAAGAAGCTGCACACGGATCAGCTGAAGAAATTCCGCGATCAGTTCAAGCTGCCGATCCCCGACGACCAGATTGCCGACGTGCCGTATCTGACGTTCGAAGAAGGGTCGAAGGAACTCGAGTACATGCGCGCCCGCCGCCAGGAACTCGGTGGATATCTGCCGGCGCGCCGTCAGAAAGCCGAGTCGCTGCCGGTGCCGGATCTGTCGGTGTTCGAACCGGTGCTGAAGGGCACGGGTCCGGGCCGCGAGATCTCCACGACCATGGCGTTCGTGCGGATTCTGAACATCCTGTTGAAAGACAAGGCGCTCGGCAAGCGGATCGTTCCGATCGTGCCCGATGAATCGCGCACGTTCGGCATGGAAGGCCTCTTCCGCCAGATCGGTATCTGGAATCAGGACGGCCAGAAGTACGTGCCGGAAGATTCCGACCAGTTGATGTTCTATCGTGAATCGGAAACCGGCCAGATCCTGCAGGAAGGGATCAACGAAGCGGGCGGCATGTGCGACTGGATTGCGGCGGCGACGTCGTACTCCACGCATAACGAGATCATGATCCCGTTCTACATCTTCTATTCCATGTTCGGCTTCCAGCGCATTGGCGACCTGGCGTGGGCCGCCGGCGACATGCGCTCGCGTGGCTTCCTGCTCGGCGGCACGGCCGGACGCACGACACTGAACGGCGAAGGCCTGCAGCACGAAGACGGCCACTCGCTGATGTGGGCGGCATCCGTGCCGAACTGCGTGAGCTACGATCCGACCTTCGGCTACGAACTCGCGGTGATCATGCAGGACGGTCTGCGCCGCATGGTGGCCGAACAGGAAGACGTGTACTACTACGTCACGGTCATGAACGAGAACTACGAGCATCCGGCGATTCCGCAGAGCGATTCCGTCGCAAGCGATATCGTCAAGGGCATGTACGCGTTCCGCAAGTCCGATGCCGACGCAAATGCGCCGCGCGTTCAACTGTTGGGCGCGGGCACGATCTTCAATGAAGTGATTGCCGCCGCCGACCTGTTGAAGAACGACTGGAACGTCGCTGCCGATCTGTGGAGCGTCCCGAGTTTCACCGAACTGGCGCGCAATGGCATGGACGTGGAGCGCTGGAACCTGTTGCATCCGACAGAAGAGCGCCGTGTCGCTCACGTGACGAAGTTGCTGAAGGACGCGAAGGGTCCTGTGGTTGCATCGACGGATTATGTGCGTGCACTTGTCGACCAGATTCGCGGTTTCGTGCCGAACAAGTTTGTCGTGCTCGGCACGGACGGTTATGGCCGTTCGGACACGCGCGAAAAGCTGCGCCATTTCTTCGAAGTCGACCGCTACTGGGTCACCGTCGCGGCGCTCAACGCGCTTGCCGACGAAGGCACGATCGACCGCAAGGTCGTCGCCGAAGCGATCAGGAAGTATGAGCTCGACCCCGCCAAACCCAACCCGATGACGGTTTAACGCATCGGCCCCCGAGTGTTGTTGCGCGAAGTCGCCCGGCCTTTGACTGGGCGATTTTCGTGTCGCGACCCAGGAGACAATAAACAATGAGTCAAGCGATCGAAGTCAAGGTGCCGGATATCGGCGATTACACGGACATTCCGGTAATCGAAGTGCTGGTGAAAGCGGGTGATACGGTTGAGAAAGAGCAATCGCTCGTTACGCTCGAATCGGATAAAGCGACCATGGACGTGCCGAGTTCGGCAGCCGGCGTGGTGAAGGAAGTGAAGGTCAAGGTGGGCGACAACGTGTCGGAAGGATCGTTGATCGTCGTGCTGGAAGGCGGTGAAGCCGCAGCTCCCAAGGCCGCCGAAAAGCCCGCGGAACCGGCCGAGGAAAAGGCGCAGGAAAAAACTACGGAAGCCGCTGCGCCCGCAGCCGCGTCAGGTGGCGGAGCGGTCGAAGTGAAGGTGCCGGATATTGGCGACTTCAAGGACATTCCGGTTATTGAAGTGAACGTGAAGGTCGGCGACAAGGTCGAGAAAGAGCAATCGCTCGTCACGCTCGAATCCGACAAGGCCACCATGGACGTGCCGTCGCCCGCGGCGGGCACGGTCAAGGAACTCAAGGTCAAGGTCGGCGACGCCGTGTCGGAAGGCACGCTGATCCTGGTGCTGGAAGGTGGCGCTTCGTCGCCCGCGCCGGCACCTGCTGCAGCGCCTTCTGCGACAAAACAGGAAGCACCGAAGGCGGCCGCGCCTGCTCAAGCTGCGCCGGCGCAAAAAGAAGCGCCGTCCGCGCTCGCGCTCGCGCCGGCGATTCCTGCAGGCGAAGGCGGCACGCGCACGTCGAGCCATGCGTCGCCGTCCGTGCGCAAGTTCGCGCGCGAGCTTGGCGTCGACGTGTCGAGCGTTACGGGCACGGGCCCGAAGAACCGCATCACGCAAGCGGATATCACCGCGTTCGTGAAGGGCGTGATGACGGGCCAGGGCAAGGCGCCTGCGGCAACCGCGGCCGCCGCGCCGGCCGGTGGCGGCGAGCTGAACCTGCTGCCGTGGCCGAAGGTCGATTTCACGAAGTTCGGTCCGGTCGATCCAAAGCCGCTCTCGCGCATCAAGAAGATTTCGGGCGCCAATCTGCATCGCAACTGGGTCATGATTCCGCACGTCACGAACAACGACGAAGCCGATATCACCGACCTCGAAGCGTTGCGTGTGACGCTGAACAAGGAAAACGAAAAAGCCGGCGTGAAGTTCACCATGCTCGCGTTCGTGATCAAGGCGGTTGTTGCCGCGCTCAAGAAATTCCCGACGTTCAATACGAGCCTTGACGGCGATGACCTCGTGTTCAAGCAGTATTACAACATCGGTTTTGCCGCCGATACGCCGAACGGTTTGATGGTTCCGGTGATTCGCGACGCCGACAAGAAGGGTCTCGCCGATATCGCGAAGGAAATGGCCGAGCTCTCGAAGGCCGCGCGCGAAGGCAAGCTGAAGCCGGATCAGATGCAGGGCGGATGTTTCTCGATTTCGTCGCTGGGCGGGATCGGCGGAACGCATTTCACGCCGATCATCAATGCGCCGGAAGTGGCCATTCTCGGCTTGTCGCGCGGCGCAATGAAGCCGGTTTGGGACGGCAAGGCGTTCGTGCCGCGATTGATCCTGCCGTTGTCGCTGTCTTACGATCATCGGGTGATCGATGGCGCCGAGGCCGCGCGGTTCAATGCCTATCTTTCCGCTGTGCTGGCGGATTTTCGCCGGGTAAGTCTGTGATTTTTTAGTGCCTGGCAGGCCGCTGATTGTGTGGTCTGCCGCGCTTCTCATTGAACTTGCCTCGCACTGCATCTTGTCAGTCGCCCTTCGCGTGGGCGGCACTTGTTTTCTTTAGCGATTGCCAAAAGAAGATAAGCAAAGAAAGGCAAGTCTGCCGACGGCAGAACCGATCGCTACGCTTTGCGTTTCAAGAGGGTTCTGCCAGCTTCCTATTTAGGGGACAACATGAGTCTCACCGAACTTAAAGTACCCGATATCGGCGATTTCAAAGACGTCGACGTCATCGAAGTCAATATCAAGGCCGGCGACGCCATCGAAAAAGAACAAGGCGTGCTGACACTCGAATCCGACAAGGCGTCCATCGAAGTGCCCAGCGATCTTGTCGGCACAGTCAAGGAAGTCAAGGTCAAAGCCGGCGATAAAGTCTCGCAGGGCACCGTGATCGCAATCGTGGAAACCGCCGACGCAGGCAGCGAGAAACCGGCCGAAAAACCCGCTGCTCCGGCCAAGGCCGAAGCTGCTGCGCCCGCGCCGAAAGAAACGGCTGCCGCCGCACCCAAGTCCGCAGGCGGTGGATCGCAGGACGTCAAGGTGCCCGACATTGGCGATTTCTCGGACATTCCCGTTATCGAAATCCATGTGAAGGCCGGCGATACGGTCGAGAAAGAGCAGTCGCTCGTCACGCTCGAATCCGACAAAGCCACCATGGACGTGCCGTCGCCCGTGGCGGGCACGGTCAAGGAAGTGAAGGTCAAGATTGGCGACAACGTCTCCGAAGGCTCAGTGATCCTCACGCTCGAAGCCCAGGGCGGCGGTGTCAGCCAGGTCGAGGAAAAGCCGCAGACCGCCGCGCCGCAGCCCGCCGAAAAGGCGAGCGCCGCGCCCGCGCCAAAGGCTGCATCGTTCGCAGGTTCGGCCGATATCGAATGCGACATGCTCGTGCTCGGCGCTGGTCCCGGCGGGTACTCCGCCGCGTTCCGCGCGGCCGATCTGGGCATGAACACGGTCATTGTCGAGCGGTATGCGACGCTTGGAGGCGTGTGCCTGAATGTGGGCTGCATTCCGTCGAAAGCCTTGCTTCACGCCGCATCCATCACCGAAGAAGCGAAGGCGCTCGCGCATCACGGCATCTCGTTCGGTGAACCGACGATCGATCTCGACAAGCTGCGTGACTTCAAGTCAGGCGTCGTCAAGAAACTGACGGGCGGTCTCGCCGGCATGGCGAAGGCGCGCAAGGTCCAGGTCGTGACCGGCGTTGGCAAGTTTGTCGGCCCGAATCACATGGAGATCGAAGGCGAGGGCGGAAAGAAGGTCGTGCAGTTCAAGAAGGCGATCATCGCGGCCGGTTCGCAAGCCGTGAAGCTGCCATTCATGCCGGAAGATCCGCGTGTGGTCGACTCGACCGGCGCGCTCGAATTGCGGCAGATTCCGAAACGCATGCTGGTGATTGGCGGCGGCATTATCGGCCTGGAAATGGCAACGGTATATGCGGCGCTGGGCGCGCAAATCGACGTGGTCGAAATGCTCGATGGCCTGATGGCCGGCGCGGATCGCGACCTGGTGAAGGTGTGGGAGAAGTTCAACGCCAAGCGCTTCTCCAACGTCATGCTCAAGACGAAGACGACCAAGGCGGAAGCCAGGGACGACGGCATCTACGTGAGCTTCGAGGGCGAAAAAGCGCCCGCCGATGCACAACGCTATGACCTCGTGCTCGTGGCCGTCGGGCGCAGTCCGAACGGCGGCAAGATCGGTGCGGACAAGGCCGGCGTGGCGGTGACGGATCGTGGTTTCATCAACGTGGACAAGCAACTGCGCACGAACGTGGAGCATATTTTTGCTATCGGCGATCTGGTAGGTCAGCCGATGCTCGCGCATAAAGCCGTGCACGAAGGCCATGTTGCCGCCGAAGCGGCGCATGGCGAGAAGGCGTACTTCGACGCGTTGCAGATTCCGTCGGTTGCCTACACCGATCCGGAAGTGGCATGGGCTGGCAAGACCGAAGACCAATGCAAGGCCGAAGGCATCAAGTACGGCAAGGCGGTGTTCCCGTGGGCTGCATCGGGACGCGCGATTGCCAATGGCCGCGACGAAGGCTTTACCAAGCTCATCTTCGACGAAGAGACGCACCGGATCATTGGCGGCGGTATTGTTGGAACGAGCGCGGGCGACCTGATTAGCGAAGTGTGCCTCGCGATCGAAATGGGCGCGGACGCGGAGGATATCGGCAAGACGATCCACCCACATCCGACGCTCGGCGAGTCAATCGGCATGGCCGCGGAGTTGTACGAAGGCGTGTGTACGGACTTGCCGCCGCAGCGCAAGAAATAAACGCTGGCGGTTGAACAATAGAAGCGGAGCATTCTGTGAAGAATGCTCCGCTTTTTGTTTGTCCCAGGGCGCGCACGCAGAGGCGACGGCACGTAAAAAAGCCGCTCCAACACAAGCTGGAGCGGCTTTTGACTTCTACGCCAGATTCATTTATTCACACCGGATTTTCCATGCGTGAATGCTTGAAAGACAGGTTTAGACGGTCTTCTTTACAGCAGCGCGCGAAGCTTGAGCTGTTGCTTGCGATGCAGCCTTCGTGGCGGCCGTAGCGGCTGCGTTGAAGTTGCTTTCCGCGATCTCAACGGCTTGCTTGCTTGCCTTGTGAATCGTTTCGTACGTGGTGTTGGCGGCGGTGATAGCCGACTTCATCACGGCGACAGCCGTTTCCGAACCTGCAGGTGCGTTCTTGGCGACGTTGTCGACAAGTGCCTGAACCTTGCGGTTTTGGTCTTCATATTGAGCTTCGGCAACGCGCGCAAATTCAGCTTGCGTGGACGATGCGATTTCGTACAGATGACGGCCATACGACAGGGCCTTCTCCGCGACCGGCTGAGCCAGGCTGGCTTGCAGTGCGAGCAGTTCTTGCGCATCTTTCACCGACAACACGCGTTGCGTATTTTCCTGGCTCTCGGCCAGCGTCGACTTCACGACTTGCAAATTCAGCTCAAGCAGCTTTTCCATGCCTTCGAACGCCTTGTTCGTCAGACCGAACAGCGTGTCGAATTGAGCTTTGTTGGCGGCGGCGAATTGTTCCGGGGTCAAAAGGGTCATATCACGCTCCTGAAGGTCGACCCATCATCAACGCGGGTCGTGGGTTTTGTGGTGCCCGAGACCGGGCAACCTTATGAGGCGAACGGCTATTGGTGCGTCGCAACATGGAACCCATTTTAGGCATATTCCTAAAGTTGTCAAGTATCTTTTTGTGCGTCGCAACATCAGATGAAATCTTATTAAACAAAGGCTTACGTGAGCTCCCGGCCAGATATGGAACTATATTTCATTATCGCCTGCACCAGATTGGGGCGGGGTGCACTTGCGATTCAGATGCTAGGATTGCGTCTCAAAAAATTGGAATTTCATTTCAGTGAAGGGTTGTCGCGGTAACTGTTCGTGCTTCCATTTGCGCGCGAACGCCGCGCCAATGCGCACGGCGCGCTTGGCTGTCGCGTCGTCATGGCGAATGGCTGTGACATCGTCTGCATCACCCCGACCACTCGGTCGCGGCGAGGTCGGAGAGTGGTGGAGCACGCCGCGCTTACCGGTTAACACCGGTATTTGAAAAGGTTTGAAACGCGGTACACCAAAAATGTTAAACAAACGTTAACATCCGGGATCGGCTGGATATCGTGAAATTTTGTATGAACAAAATGGGATGAGCACGGTCGAATTGCCGGTTGAGCTGCGGTACGTCACATCCAAAAGCTTCACTTCTGTCGTCGCACTCGCCTTTTACGAAATTATTCGCTTTCAACGTGGACGCCATGTTTTAGTGGACCCCTTTCGGGCTGCCTCAAAAAGTGTCTCAAGTTTCACCAACTATTGCCGTTAGCCCGCTGATAGTCATGGCTTGGCAATTGCTTATGGCGATCGCATCGATTGTGCTGATTGTCATGTTTTTTTACGCTTAGACCTGAAACGGTATTGCCCTTTCGACCCGTCTCTTACAATCCGGTTTAAGTACTGCCTATAAGTGCTTAATATTGCTAATTTTTCGAAGCTTTACTACACTGGCGACACTCTCTCGCCGGTCCAGAAAAGAACACTAATGAAAACCGAAATGTTTTCGTCGCTCAGGGTGATCCACGGCGTTGCAGTCCGCACCGCGCTGTCGGTTGCCGTATCGGTAGCGCTCGCGACGTCTTTCGCGGCCGCACCGGTCGACGCTCTCGCCAAGACCTCCACTTCCAAGTCTTCCAAGAAAGCCGCAAAACCGGTTACCGCACCGCAAGCGAAACCCGCCAAGCCGTTAAAGGTTGCGGCGCGCGCGCCGAAGGGTGCGAAGGCCGCGAAAGCTGCCGTCGTTGCGGCCGCGGCTGATGACGAGGCGGCGCCCGCCGCACGCGGTGCGCGCCGGCATCGGGTGAGTTATCGGATGGACGCTCACGGCCGCCGCGCCGCTGTGCGTTCGGTGGCGTATCAGCCGCGTCCGCCGACTGTCGGGCAGGCGTTCGGATTGCACGAAACGCCGGATAGCCTTGCGTTGCGTTCGAGCGTCGCCTACGTGGTAGACCAGAATACGTCGGAAACCCTGTTCGATAAAAACTCGCGCGCCGTTGTGCCCATTGCGTCGATCACGAAACTGATGACCGCCATGGTCGTGCTGGATTCGAAAGCGCCGCTGACCGAGGAAATCAGCGTCACGGACGAAGACCGCGACTACGAGAAGTACACCGGTTCACGTCTGGCCGTTGGCTCCGAATTGAGCCGCGAAGACATGTTGCATATTGCGTTGATGGCGTCCGAGAATCGCGCCGCTGCGGCGTTGTCGCGTTATTACCCGAATGGCCGGCCTGGCTTTATTGCCGCCATGAACGCAAAGGCGAAGATGCTCGGCATGACCGACACGCACTTCGAAAACTCGACGGGATTGACGAGCCTGAACGTGTCGAGCGCGCGTGATCTCGTAAAGATGGTCAATGCTGCCTATCAGTATCCGTTGATCCGCAAGTTCTCGACCGACCGCAGCTACGACGTATTTACCGGCAAACGCAATCTGGCCTACAACAGCACGAATGCGCTGATCCGCAATCCGAATTGGGACATTGGCTTGCAGAAAACGGGCTTCATCAACGAAGCGGGCGAATGCCTTGTGATGCAAACGACCATCCATGGCCGTCCGGTCGTCATTATTCTGCTGGATTCGTCAGGCAAGTATTCACGTTTCGCCGATGCCGGCCGTCTGCGTGGTTTCCTTGAAACTGCCGGCGAGCCGCATATCACGAGCGCGGATGTGGGCGGCGGGGGCACCTGAGCGGCACGTGAATCCGCAAATGTAAAACCCGGTTTTATCGAAGGATAAAACCGGGTTTTTACTTTGGCGAATTCAAGATAGCAGACGTCTAACGCTGCTGAGAGTCGGCGCCCGGTTCCGGCCGATAACCCAGCGAACGCGAAATTTCGAGCGCGGTGCCGCTCAGTTGGCTTAGCCAGGAATCCTGCAGCCGGTCTGCCGGTGCCGATAGCGATAAACCCGCCACCAGCCGCCCCGTATCGTCATAAATGCCGGCTGCGATGCAGCGCACGCCGAGTTCCAGTTCCTCGTTATCCCGCGCGCACGCCTGACTGCGCACGAACGACAATTCCCGTTCGAGCTTGGCGAGATCCGTGATGCTGTTCTGCGTGTGGCCTGAAAGACCTGTGCGCGTGGCGTACGCGCGCACTCGCGCAGATTCGTCGGCGGCGAGAAAGAGTTTTCCTACCGATGTCAGATGCAAAGGCGCCCGTCCGCCAATGGCCCGCACGACCTGCATGCCCGAGCGCTCCGAATAAGCGCGCTCTATATAGACGATCTCGTCGCCTTGGCGCACCGACAGGTTTACCGTCTGTCCGGTTTCGCGATGCAGCTCGCGCATAGGCGGCATGGCGGCTTCACGAACCGATAACCGCGCCTTGACCAGATTGCCGAGTTCCAGCAGACGCATGCCGAGCCGGTACGTGCCCGGGTCGGAGCGGTCGACAAGACGACAGGTCACCATGTCGTTCAGGATACGGTGCGCAGTCGAGGGGTGCAGCGACGTGCTCTGCGAGAGTTCCTTGAGGCTGACGGGGTCGGTGTGCGCGGCAAGCGCGTCGAGCAGGCGCATCATGCGCTCGATCACCTGTATGGACGTTCTGGATTCCGGGTTCGTATCGCTCATGGAAAAAATCAGTTGATACGTCAAACAGCGGAAATGTGATTGTATCTCGTATTGTGAAAAGTGCGAAAGACGGGCGGCATCGTCCGTGGTCGCGTTTTTTGGAACGAATACGGCGCTACATGGAACAAGCCGTCCTGGACCAGATGATTGGGGACGGCTTGCTGAGAAATATGCGATAGGTGTTAGTGGTTTCGTTCCGAGCCTTGCGGTCCCTGAACCGGCGACGGCTTATTCCAGTTCGAGCGGCCGACGTAAGGCGTACGCGCCTGCTGCTGTTGCGGTGGCGGCGACGCCACCGGCTGGCCAGCCTGAGGCGGCCGGCCGCCTTGCGGACTACCACCACCGGCTTGCTGGCCGCCGCGGCCGCCGTGGTCTCCTCTGTCGCCGCCACGGTAATTGCCACGATCACCGCCACGGTCGCCCCATCCACCCGGCGGTGGACGGCGATATCCGGGACCGTCATCCCAGTATCGCGGGCCGGGACCACCGTAATATCCGCCGCCGATGACCACGCCCGATTGCACGACCGGAGCGCCGTAGTAGCCGGGATCGTATCCGCCCGGATACGCTGGATAAGAAGAATAACCGCCGGTCGCGTAGGCAGGCGTGCCGTCGGGATAAACGGCACAGCCCGCAACGAGTGCGGACGAAACGAGGACCAGGCCTGCAGCTACGAGTTTCATGGTGGATTACAAACGGTGATTGATTACCGTATCTGACAGCATTGAAGGCAGGATGTCGCAAGAAGTTTGTAAAGTTTTATCTTTTCGGTAACGGGCACGCGCGAGCTGAAATCTATTGACGGCGCGGGTTACATAGAAACTCAACGCCGATCCGGCATGCGCTGTTGACACAACTGCAACAATGCTTTGTATTGCAGCGCCTTTATCGGATCAGGACTAACCCTTAAAATTCAAACATCCTGCAGTGGGCCCGTCAGCCCATGGGATACAAGAAAGGGTTAGAAATGAAAAAGACAATATCGACCTATTGGCCCGTCGCCATGCTTGTGCCGCTCGTGCTTGCGAGTTATTGCCATGCGGTTCATCCGGTGGCCCGGACTGCGACGCATCCTCAAAGCGCTGCGACCGTCAGCGCTGAATTTGCGCGTGCTATTTCTTTAGGCTTGGTTGAGCCAGATGGTGCGGTCCCGGCGAACTCGTCAGCAGGCACAGTCTCACAAACGTTCTGAACGCATGGTTTGGGCGTGAAAGCGTGGTCCTTTGTATAATTCGGGACTGTTCGCGTACGCTTGCCTGGCAACATGCGGGAAGGTAGCGAAGCTGGATCGATGCTTCTGTTGAAGCCTGTCGACGCCTGATGCCAACGTTGCCTGGAATCCGATGAACACTATCGCCATCTGCTTTGTGTGCCTTGGCAACATTTGCCGTTCGCCCAGCGCTGAAGTGGTGATGCTGCATCAGGTAGGGAAGGCGAAGCTTTCCGACCGTGTCGTCGTTGATTCAGCCGGAACGGGCGACTGGCATGTTGGTCAACCTCCCGACGAACGCGCCCAGCGTGCGGCCAAAGCGCGTGGTTACGACTTGTCGGTCCTGCGCGGCAGGCAGATTTGCGAGGAAGACTTCGCGCGATTCGACCTGTTGATCGCAATGGACGACGCCAACGCCGCCGCACTCGCGAAAGCGTGTCCGCCTGAGCACCGCGACAAGATTCGCCTGCTCATGGAATTCGCCACCCGTGACGACAGTCGCGTTGTCGTGGATCCGTATTTCGGCGGCGACGAAGGCTTCGAGCGCGTTCTCGATCAGTGCGAAGACGCTTGCGAGGGATTGCTCAAGGCGCTTCGGACGCAACTGGTGGCTTGAAGCCGCGCGCGAGCCGCATGCAGATTCTGTCGGGCAAACATCTCAGTAATTTCCTAATAAAAAGAGCTTGAGATACTTGACTAAATCCGTAGGTTATTTATACTTGAGCAAAATCATCGAGTATTAGCAGTCGCCCCCGGTAGCTTACAAACTATGAGACTCACCACGAAAGGCCGTTTCGCCGTCACGGCGATGATCGACCTGGCATTGCGCCAGGAGCAGGGCCCGGTGACGTTGGCCGGAATCAGCCAGCGCCAGCACATCTCGCTTTCCTATCTCGAGCAGTTGTTCGGCAAGCTGCGCCGCCACGAAATCGTGGAGTCGGTGCGGGGTCCGGGTGGCGGATACAATCTCGCGCGCCGTGCCGAGAACGTGACGGTGGCGGACATCATCATTGCGGTGGACGAGCCTATCGACGCCACGCAGTGTGGCGGGAAGGGCGCATGCGAAGGCACGAAGCAGCATGACGGCCACTGCATGACCCACGAGCTCTGGTCCACGCTCAATCAGAAGATGGTCGAGTATCTCGACTCGGTATCGCTGAAAGATCTTGTCGACCAGCAGCGCGCACGCGATGGATCGCCGGCGGTACTGCGCGATCGCCGTGCCGACACCGCTGGAGTAGAGCCTGCGCGCGTGGCGCCGAAAGGACCGAATTCCGTTTTCAACCTGGCTGGCTGACCGTTGCCGCATGCCTGAAGAACCGGCGCGGCTGTGTCGCCTGAAAGAGCCAATTGAGTTAATCCCCGGAGCAACTGATGAATAACGACATTCCCCACCTGCCCATCTACATGGACTACAGCGCAACGACTCCGGTCGACCCGCGCGTGGTGGACAAGATGATCCCGTATCTGCGCGAGCAGTTCGGCAATCCGGCATCGCGTAGTCACCAGTACGGCTGGGATGCGGAGCGGGCGGTCGAAGAGGCGCGCGAAAACGTGGCGAAGCTGGTCAATTGCGACCCGCGTGAAATCATCTGGACGTCGGGCGCAACGGAATCGGACAACCTTGCCATCAAGGGCGCGGCGCATTTCTACCAGAGCAAGGGCAAACACATCATCACGGTGAAGACCGAGCACAAGGCCGTGCTCGATACCTGCCGCGAACTCGAACGCGAAGGATTCGAAGTCACGTACCTGGATGTCAAGGACGACGGTTTGCTCGATCTGGAGAAGTTCCAGGCCGCGATCCGGCCCGACACCATCCTTGTGTCCGTGATGAACGTGAACAACGAAATCGGCGTGATTCAGGACGTCGCGGCCATTGGCGAGATCACGCGGGCAAAAGGCATTGTGTTTCATGTCGATGCCGCGCAAGCCACCGGCAAGATCGAAATCGACCTGCAGAAGCTGAAAGTCGACCTGATGTCTTTTTCGGCGCACAAGACGTATGGCCCGAAGGGTATCGGCGCGTTGTTCGTGCGTCGCAAACCCCGCATCCGTATTGAAGCGCAAATGCATGGCGGCGGTCACGAGCGCGGCATGCGCTCGGGTACGCTCGCGACCCATCAGATTGTCGGGATGGGTGAGGCTTTCCGCATCGCGCGTGAAGAAATGGCGACAGAAAACGAACGCGTGCGCATGTTGCGCGACCGCTTGTTGAAAGGCCTGTCTGAGATGGAAGAGGTGTATGTGAACGGCGACATGGAAACGCGCGTCCCGCATAACCTCAACATCAGCTTCAACTTTGTTGAAGGCGAATCGCTGATCATGGCAGTGAAGGATGTGGCGGTGTCTTCCGGTTCGGCTTGTACATCGGCTTCGCTGGAACCGTCGTATGTGTTGCGCGCGCTTGGCCGCAACGACGAACTCGCGCACAGCTCGATCCGCTTCACGGTCGGGCGCTTCACGACCGAGCAGGACGTCGACTACGTGATCAATTTGCTGAAGGGCAAGATTCAGAAGCTGCGCGATTTGTCGCCGCTTTGGGAAATGCATAAGGACGGCATCGACATTTCGTCGATCCAGTGGGCTGCACACTGAGCAACGAGTTGCGCCCGCGTTCGAGCGCACACGCATACGAATTCAAGGAGTTTGAATCATGGCTTATAGCGACAAGGTTCTGGACCACTACGAAAACCCGCGCAACGTCGGTTCGTTCGGCAAGGACGACGATACGGTCGGCACCGGCATGGTCGGCGCGCCCGCGTGCGGCGACGTCATGAAGCTGCAGATCCGCGTGGGCGCGGACGGCGTGATCGAAGACGCGAAGTTCAAGACGTATGGCTGCGGTTCGGCCATTGCTTCAAGCTCGCTCGTGACCGAGTGGGTCAAGGGCAAGACGCTGGATCAGGCGCTGACGATCAAGAACACCCACATTGCTGAAGAACTGGCATTGCCGCCGGTGAAGATTCACTGTTCGATCCTCGCTGAAGATGCAATCAAGGCCGCCGTTGCCGACTACAAGCAACGTCACGGTGCGGGCGCTGCCGAAACCGCTCCGGTTGAAGCGAAGCAACACGCGGCGTAAGCGCTTCACGCAGTCAGTTATCAGGGAAGGGCGCTGTGGTTTCAAGAATGCTCAGGCGCCCTGGTTTTCGATTCAAAGCAAGGCTGCAGCGTACGAGACCGGAAATTGGTTCACCGGGCACAACCGCTGCCGATGAGAGACTATGGCAATCACGTTGACGGACAAGGCAGCACAGCACGTGCAGAAGTATCTGGTTCGACGCGGCAAGGGCCTCGGCCTGCGCCTTGGCGTGCGCACGACCGGCTGCTCGGGCCTCGCCTACAAGCTCGAGTACGTGGATGAACTCGCGCCGGAAGATCAGGTGTTCGAGTCGGCGGGCGTGAAGATCATTGTCGATCCGAAGAGCCTGGCTTATATCGATGGCACCGAACTGGACTTCGCGCGCGAAGGGCTGAACGAAGGATTCAAGTTCAACAACCCGAATGTGAAAGACGAGTGCGGCTGCGGCGAATCGTTTCGCGTCTAGCATCTTGAAAGAACAGCAAAGAGGCGGCGCGTGCCGCCTTTTTCTTTAGCGTCACTGCTTTTTGAGTCTATCAACTTCTCCTTCCATGGCTACGCTCAACGACAGTCACTTCGACCTGTTCGGTCTTCCGCCGGCTTACGCCATCGATTCCGCCAAGCTGGACGAAGCGTATCGCACGGTGCAGGCGCAGGTTCATCCCGACCGGTTCGCAGCGGCGGGCGATGCGCAAAAGCGCGTTGCCATGCAGTGGGCCACGCGGGCGAACGAGGCCTACCAGACGCTGCGCGATCCGCTCAAACGGGCGACGTACATTTTGTCGCTACGTGGCGTACACGCCGACGCCGAGAGCAACACGGCGATGGAACCCGCCTTCCTGATGCAGCAAATGGAATGGCGCGAGAATATTGAAGACGCGGCGGCCGCAAGGAACGTAGGCACGCTCGAAACCCTGCTTGACGAACTGCGCGACCAGGAGCGTATCCGCTTCGAAAAACTGGCGGCTTTGATCGACGGTCACGCCGATCAGGCCGCGAGCGAAGCGGTGCGTCAGCTCATGTTCATTGAGCGCGTGGCGAGCGAGATCGGCAACCAGATCGAAAAGCTCGACTGATCCAGACGCGCAGCCTCGCATTAAAACCAGACGACACCAACCCCATAGATCAACGATGGCTTTACTCCAAATTTCAGAACCCGGCATGGCGCCGGCGCCGCATCAGCGACGCATCGCCGTGGGTATCGATCTCGGTACGACCAATTCGCTGGTGGCCGCCATGCGCAACAGCGTGGCCGAAGTGCTGCCCGACGAAGAAGGTCATTACCTGCTGCCTTCGGTTGTCCGGTATCTGGAGAAGGGCGGACGGCGTATCGGCCGGATCGCGAAGGAAGAAGCGGCGCTCGATCCGCGCAATACGATCGTGTCGGTGAAGCGCTTCATGGGCCGCGGCAAGAGCGAGGTGGAAGGCGCCGAAAACGCGCCCTACGATTTCGTCGATGCGCCGGGCATGGTGCAGATTCGTACTGTCGATGGCGTGAAAAGTCCGGTGGAAGTGTCGGCGGAGATTTTGGCCACGTTGCGGTATCGCGCGGAAGATTCACTTGGCGACGACCTGGTCGGCGCGGTGATCACGGTGCCCGCCTACTTCGACGAAGCGCAGCGCCAGGCCACCAAGGACGCCGCGAAACTCGCCGGCCTGAACGTGTTGCGCCTGCTCAACGAACCGACTGCCGCTGCCATTGCTTACGGGTTGGACAATGCATCGGAAGGTTTGTACGCGGTCTACGATCTTGGCGGCGGCACCTTCGACCTGTCGATTCTCAAGCTCACTAAAGGCGTCTTCGAAGTGCTCGCGGCGGGCGGCGACTCGGCGCTCGGCGGCGATGATTTCGATGTCGCGGTGTATCGGCACGTGTTGGCGAAAACCAATGTGAAACCGGCAACGCCCGAAGACGTGCGCCTGCTTCTGGATCACGTGCGCACGGCCAAGGAGGCGTTGTCGTCCGCGCCCGAAGCGCGGGTCGAGGCTACGTTCTCCGACGGTCAGAAGATCGATTTGACGATCACCGAAAGCGAGTTCGCCACGCTCACCGCCGCACTGGTCGCCCGCACGTTGACCCCGACGCGTAAGGCGCTGCGCGACGCGAAGGTCTCGGCGTCGGAGATCAAGGGCGTCGTGATGGTCGGCGGCGCAACGCGCATGCCGGTGATCCGGCGCGCGGTCGAGGAGTATTTCGGCCAGCCGCCGTTGATCAATCTCGATCCCGACCAGGTCGTGGCGCTCGGCGCCGCGATCCAGGCCGATATGCTCGCGGGCAATCGCAGCGCGGAGGGTGATGACTGGCTGCTGCTCGATGTCATTCCGCTGTCGCTTGGCGTCGAAACAATGGGTGGCTTGACGGAAAAAATCATCCCGCGCAATTCGACCATTCCAGTCGCGCGCGCGCAGGATTTCACGACGTTCAAGGACGGCCAGACCGCGATGGCAATTCATGTGGTGCAAGGCGAACGCGAACTCGTGTCCGATTGCCGGTCGCTTGCGCGTTTTGAACTGCGTGGCATCCCGCCGATGGCCGCTGGCGCCGCGCGTATTCGCGTGACCTATCAGGTGGACGCCGATGGTTTGCTGTCCGTATTCGCGCGTGAACAATTGTCGGGCGTGGAGGCGTCGGTGGTGGTCAAGCCTTCCTACGGTCTCGCCGACGACGACGTCGCCCGCATGCTGGAAGAAAGCTTCACCACGGCCGAAGTCGACATGCACGCCCGCGCGCTGCGTGAAGCGCAGGTCGATGCACAGCGTCTGGTCGAGGCATCGCAAGCCGCGTTGAGCGCCGACAGCGAATTGCTCGATGCGGCCGAGCGCGCGAATATCGAAGCATTGATTACCCGACTCGCGACCGTGACGACAGGCGACAGCACCGACGCCATCGAAGCGGCGACCAAGGAACTGGCTGCCGCCACCGATGAATTCGCCGCCCGCCGCATGAACAAGAGCATTCGCCGCGCGCTCGCCGGCCGCAGGCTCGACGAAGTCTGAGCCCATAACGACATAGAACGGAAAGAAGTCATGCCCCAGATCGTAGTTTTACCCCACGTCGAGTTGTGCCCGGATGGCGCGGTGATCGACGCGGATACATCGAAGAGTATTTGCGACAATTTGCTGGATAACGGCATCGAGATCGAGCACGCGTGCGAGAAATCGTGCGCGTGCACGACGTGCCACGTAATCATTCGCGAGGGCTTCAACGCGCTGGTTCCGTCGGAAGAAGACGAGGACGATTTGCTCGACAAGGCATGGGGACTCGAACCGACGTCGCGGTTATCATGTCAGGCGATGGCGCCCGCTGACGAGGATCTCGTGGTTGAGATCCCGCGCTACACCATCAACCACGCAAAAGAGAATCACTGAACGTATCAGGGACCTTGAGACAGGAGCGCTTGCCATGAAGTGGACAGACACGCAGGACATCGCGATGGCATTGACCGACGCGCATCAGGACGTCGATCCGCAGTTTGTGCGGTTTACGGATTTGCATCGGTGGGTGACGGAGTTGGTGGGCTTCGACGACGATCCCGAAAAATCCAACGAGCGCATTCTCGAGGCCATCCAGGCAGCGTGGATTGAAGACGCGGATTATTGAATTCAGTGCTCGCTGGAAAATAAAACGGCGGCTCCAAGTGGAGTCGCCGTTTTGCTTTTGCAGCGGTGTGGGTTAGCCAGCCGCAAGCGTGCCGTTTTCGATGCGCACGCGTTGGCCCTGGCTGAACGGCGGCGGCTGACGATACGTGAAGTAGCGGGTCTTGCCGTTTTCCATGTGTACGCGTACCGAATAATCGGTTTCGCTGCGCAGATGTTTTTCGACCGCGTTGCCGCCGAGACCGCCGCCGAGCGCGCCGAGAATCGTCATGCCGGTACGACCGCCTCCGCGGCCAAACTGGTTACCGATAAGGCCACCCGCCACCGCACCGCCGACTGCGCCGATACCCGTGCCGTGACCTTCGCGCTTTACTGCCGAGATGGCTTCAACGGTGCCGCACGTCGAGCAATACGCAGGTTGCGCCGGTTGCTGTTGCGCGTAGTTTGGCTGTTGCACGGGCTGTTGCTGCGCTACCTGGCGAGCCTGCTGCTCTTGCGCGGCTTGCTGCTGAGCAAGCTGCGCCTGTTGGGCCTGCTGTGCTTGCTGCTGAGCGGCTTGTTGCTGCGCTTGAACCTGAGCAGCCGTGGGCGCGGCTGGCTGCGTTGCGACTTGCGCCGCTTGCGTCTGGTCGTTCACGGGCGACGTGCTGGACGCTTTCGGAAACAGGCCGGTTACGGCAGCCGTTGCAGCCAGACTGGCGATGATGACCGCGCCCGCAGCGGTGGCGACCAATGGATGAATCTTGCGGTTCGGCGAATTGGGTGTGGTCATGTTGTTGCTGCTGTTATCCATTTTTGAACCTCCGTCTCAAGGCAGAGTGTGACGTTGCTCGATGTGACAATAGAAGTGTGGCGCACATCGGAATGCCAGGTTTATCAATTTGTAACGTTTTAGATGTGAACGGATAATGCAAGAAACGCACCGGGAGCGCGGTGTGCTGAGAAACTCGCTCCGCCAAGGGTTTTCGCCCATATAAACTCATTGACGCAGCCGCTCAAATGTCAGTTTTTACCTATAGTTACAAACTCTGCCGCATGCCATGACGCAAAAAAGGCGCTTTCGCGCCTTTTTTACAAACGTGCTGTCACTAAGCGGATCAGTCTTCCCGGCGCAAATGCGGGAACAGGATCACGTCGCGAATGCTTGGGCTATCGGTGAGCAGCATCACCAACCGGTCGATACCAATTCCGCAACCGCCGGTTGGCGGCATGCCGTGTTCGAGCGCGCGAATGTAGTCGGCGTCATAGAACATGGCCTCTTCGTCGCCGGCATCCTTCTGGTCGACTTGCTTCTGAAAACGCGCGGCCTGATCTTCGGGGTCGTTCAACTCGGAAAAACCGTTCGCAATCTCGCGCCCAGTGATGAACAACTCGAAACGCTCGGTGATGCCCGGAGCCGTATCCGACGCCCGCGCCAGCGGCGACACCTCCAGCGGATAGTCGACAATGAACGTCGGCTCCCACAATTGCGACTCCGCTGTTTCCTCGAACAACGCAAGCTGCAGCGATCCAACGCCGGCATTCAGGAACTGCGGCTGCGACGCATCCACGCCAAACTTCCTCAACTCCGTGCGCAGGAACGCGGCATCGGCGAGTTGTTCGTTCGTGTATTGCGGCGCGTACTTCTGAATCGCTTCGCAAATCGTCAGCCGGTGAAACGGCTTCCACAAATCGAGTTCGCGCCCCTGATACGTGATATTCGCGGTGCCGCGTGCGTCAATAGCCGCCTGGCGAATCAGCGCTTCGGTGAAGTCCATCATCCACGTGTAATCCGTGTACGCGGCGTAAAACTCCATCATGGTGAACTCGGGGTTGTGTCGCGGCGACACCCCTTCGTTGCGGAAATTGCGGTTGATCTCGAACACGCGTTCAAAACCGCCGACGACCAGCCGCTTCAAATACAGCTCAGGCGCAATACGCAGGAACATTTGCATGTCGAGCGCGTTGTGATGCGTGACGAACGGCTTTGCCGCCGCGCCGCCCGGAATCGGGTGCAGCATGGGCGTTTCCACTTCCATGAAATTCGCCTTCGCCATGAAACTGCGGATCGACGCGAACGCCTTCGTCCGAGCAATAAACGTCTGGCGCGTTTCCGGCGTCACGATCAGATCGACATAACGCTGGCGATAGCGCATTTCCTGATCGGCAAGACCGTGGAATTTGTCGGGAAGAGGGCGCAGCGCCTTGGTCAGAAGGCGCAACTCCGTACACCGGACGGACAATTCGCCCTTGTTGGTGCGAAACAGGACGCCCTTCGACGCGACGATGTCACCCAGGTCCCACTTCTTGAACGCGTCGTAGACATCCTGGCCCACGTCGGCGGGCGTGATGAAGAACTGGATCTGGCCGCTGCCGTCCTGCACCGTCGCAAAGCTCGCCTTGCCCATTACGCGTTTGAGCATCATCCGGCCGGCTATCGCGACTTGCAGCGGCTCGGCTTCGAGCGCCTCCTTGTCTTTGCTGGCGTAGTCGGATTGCAGCGCGGCGGCTTGATGCGTCGGACGGAAGTCGTTCGGATATGCGACGCCAAGCTCGCGCAGCGCACGGAGTTTGTCGCGACGCTCGGCGAGGATCTGGTTCTCTTCCAGTTCGGGAGCGACGCCCGGCTGAGTCGGTTCGGTCATGATGTCTTCGGCGATGAATGCGGTGAATGCGACGGTGAATGCGGCCGGCCTGGGAATGTGTCGCGATGGCAAACGTGGTCCGGTGGAGGGCCGCAAAAAAAAACGCTGTGAGGCTGCCTTGAATCAGGCGCCTCGCTTACACGCCCTGTTTCAGGCTGGCGCTGATGAAGTCGTCCAGATCGCCATCGAGCACGGATTTCGTGTTGCTGATTTCCACGTTCGTGCGCAGATCCTTGATCCGGCTGTTATCGAGCACGTACGAGCGAATCTGGTGACCCCAGCCCACGTCGGTCTTGCTGTTTTCCAGGTTGTCTTTCTCGACCTGGCGCTTGCGCATTTCGAACTCGTACAGCTTGGCCTTCAACATCATCATGGCTTCGGCGCGGTTCCGGTGCTGCGAGCGGTCGTTCTGGCACTGCACGACAATGCCCGTCGGCCCGTGCGTCAAGCGCACCGCGGAATCGGTCTTGTTGATGTGCTGGCCGCCGGCGCCCGACGCGCGATACGTGTCCGTGCGAATGTCGGCCGGGTTGATATCGATTTCGATGGAATCGTCGACTTCCGGATAAACGAAGATCGATGAAAAAGACGTATGGCGTCCGCCCGACGAATCGAACGGCGACTTGCGCACGAGCCGGTGAACGCCTGTTTCCGTGCGCAGGAAACCGTATGCGTACTCGCCTTCCACCTTGATGGTCGCGCTTTTGATGCCGGCTACGTCGCCGTCGGATTCTTCCAGCACTTCGGTCTTGAAACCCTTGCGCTCGCAGTAGCGCAGATACTGGCGCATCAGCATGGCCGCCCAGTCGCACGCTTCCGTGCCGCCGGCGCCTGCCTGGATGTCGATAAAGCAATTGTTCGGGTCGGCCGGATTCGAGAACATCCGGCGGAATTCCATGTCTTCGACACGTTTTTGGAGCGCCGCCGCGTCTGTTTCGCACGAGACGAGCGTGTCTTCGTCGTTTTCTTCGCGGGCCATGTCGAAGAGATCCTGCGTGTCGCGAAGATCGTTATCGAGGTCCGTGATGGTAGTGACGACACCGTCGAGCAGTTTCTTTTCGCGCCCTAGCGCCTGGGCGTTTTTCGAATCGTTCCAGACGTTCGGGTCTTCCAGAACCCGGTTGACTTCGTCCAGGCGTAAAGCCTTGGCGTCGTAGTCAAAGATACCCCCGGAGCTCGCCAGCGCGATGGCGCAGGTCGGCGAGGAGGTTCTCGATTGCGTTTAGGCGTTCCGCTTCCATTTGATCGTTTTCAGGTTTTTTGGCTAAGAGCGAAATTATAACTTAGCCGCAACGCGTGCCGGGCGGGCGCGCAGGATGGGCATACGCGTTTCATCCCAGCGCATGTTCCACGATCATCTGCACGCGCGCCACGCCGTTCCACGTGTCGGAAACCAGCCGGTATGCCACCATCGCCCGGTTCGGCAACGTGTCCGTGTGGTTGAACCAGATGGCGTTGAAGCGCTGCTGGCCGCGCCGCAATTGCAGCTTGAGATGCTTGTCCTTTACCAGCGCCTGCGACGCCACCTCGAACTCGCCGGAAAACACGGGCGCGGGAAAGCCTTGGCCCCACACCGCGTTATCGATCAGTTCGACGAATTGCGGCGTGAAATAGGCGTCTTCGAGTTCGCCGTCCGTTTCAACCACGCGCGATAAAGCGTCCGTTGTCAGCCACTCACGCCCGACTGTTTCAAACGCGGCGGTAAAGCGCGGGATATCGGCCGTGACAATGGTCATTCCCGCGGCCATCGCGTGACCGCCGAATTTCACGATCATTCCCGGTTCGCGTTTGGAAATCAGGTCCACCGCATCGCGCAGGTGAAATCCGGCGATCGAGCGCCCCGATCCCTTCGATAAAACCCCGCTTTCGTCCGCATGGGCAAACGTGAACGACGGTCGATGAAATTTCTCCTTCAAACGCCCGGCGACGATCCCGATCACGCCTTGATGCCACGCCGGATTGAAGAGCGTGAGCGTTGCCGAATCGGCTGGATCGATACTCGCCAGTTCTTCCAGCGCCTGCTCCTGCATGCCGGCTTCGATTTCGCGCCGCTCGCGGTTGATGGAATCCAGTTGCTGCGCGAGTTCCCACGCGCGGCCAATGTCGTCGGTGATCAGGCATTCAATGCCGAGCGACATATCGGAGAGCCGTCCGGCCGCATTCAGCCGAGGGCCGAGCGCAAAGCCAAGATCGAAGCTCGATGCGGCGCGCGCGTCGCGTGCCGCCGCGCGAAACAGCGCCGCGATGCCCAGCTGCATGCGTCCCGCACGAATCCGCTTCAGGCCCTGCGCCACCAGGATCCGGTTGTTCGGATCGAGCTTGACCACGTCGGCGACCGTTCCGAGCGCGACCAGATCGAGCAGGCCGTCAAGGCGCGGTTCGGGCGCGTCATCCGTGAACGCGTTGCGACGGCGCAATTCTGCGCGCAACGCGAGCAGCACGTAGAAGATCACGCCCACGCCCGCGATGCATTTACTCGGAAATCCGCAACCTGGCTGGTTGGGATTCACGATGGCGCGCGCAGGCGGAAGCTCGTCGCCGGGCAGGTGATGGTCAGTGACGAGGACATCGATACCCAGTGCATTCGCCGCTTGCACGCCGTCCACGCTGGCAATGCCGTTGTCCACGGTAATCAGCAAATCGGGCTTGCCGCCCGGGCCACTGGCAGCCAGCGCAACGATTTCGGGCGTCAAGCCGTAGCCGTATTCGAAGCGATTTGGCACCAGATAATCGATCTGCGCACCGAACATCCGCAGACCGCGAACGGCGACCGCGCAGGCGGTCGCGCCGTCGCAATCGTAATCGGCTACCACGAGCATGCGGCGTTTCGCCGTGAGTGCATCGGCGAGAACGAACGCAGCTTCATCGCAGCCCTTCAGTCCCACAGGCGCGTGCAGTTTCTTCAGTTCGGTTTCGATTTCCTCCGGCGAACACACGCCGCGCGACGCATACAGGCGCGCAATAACCGGGTGAACGCCGTGGCGCACGAGGACGGCGGCGTCGGCGGGAGAGGGGGCGCGGGTGACGATTCGGGTCATTCGTTTGAACTTCTTATTCGATGAAAAGCGCGGCAATCGGGCGTCGCCGCCAGAATTTGCGCAGCGCGCCGCGGGTGACGGTGAGGGAAACGGAGCCTGTATCGCTGCACAAGGTCAGGCGCAACGTGCCGAGCGCGCCGTTTTCAAGCGCAGCAAGGGCCGGCGCGAACCAGTCACGTTCAAGCGTTCCGAGAGCGTCATTCCAGCGCGCCCAGTCCTGTTCGATAAACGGCGCCGAGAACGGATCGAGTTCGACGAGCGTGCGTCCGTCGGGCTGGAGTTGAGCGGTTTCCAGCGCTGCGTACGAAACCGGTGGCGCTTCAGGAACCATGCCGGCGGCAAGCGCCAGACCGCGCGTGGCCGCCGCGTTCGACATTACTCGCGCGAACGGGCTCCTTACGTTGTGCATGGCGCCCTGCGCGTGCAGCCAGATCGAGTTGATCGCCGGCAGGCCGCGGGCTTCGCGCGCTTCGTTGAGCGGATGCTCGAACCACGCCATCTGAACTTCGTTCTGCAACTTCATCCATGCCCGCGAGCGCTCGCCGGTGCCGGCCTCGTGCGGCAGCCAGATCTCGATGTTGCGCCCGCTCGCGCGTAATGGTGATGCTCCGGCGAGCGTGCCGAGACTTTCCCCGCTGACGTACCAGCGCACCGGCTGCGGCGCCTGGATGGTCAGGCCGAGATCTTCTATCAGGGGCTTGACGACATCGAATAGCGTGCGTGCTTCGTGATCCTCGACACCCAGCGTCGCCGGGTCGATCAGCACCAGATGATCACGCGCAATTCGCACATGCACCGGCTCGACGCACGCCCACGTCATGTTGCCGGGAGAACCTCCGTCGGCGAGCAGCATGTAGGGCGCGAGCGGCGCTTCATCGCTGGCGGACTTAGACGAAGCGCGATTCGAGGGCGCGTGCGAGAGCTCGTTCACCACGCCGAATTGCCGCGCAATCCAGCGTTCGTGCGGCAAGGTGCGCTGGAAATCCTCGCCGATCACGCGTTCGTCGAGCGTCGCGCGTGCGAGCAGGCGATCGAGCGCGGGGCGCGCGAGGGTATGCAGCGCAGTTGCCGCGTCAGCGGCCGATGGCAGCGCGAACGGCAGTAGAAGGTGGAGATCGTGGAGCTTGGGCGTAGGCATGATGCTGGGCATTGTAGGGCAAAGGGCCCGGCGCTTCTGCTGCCTGGATCAGAGCTTCACGCGCGAGTGGCCTCGCGCGGTTCGACCTTGCGATCGATTTCACTGCGCGTTGGCAGGGTCTTGAGGTCGTACATGGCCTGAAGATTCAGCCAGAATTCGGGCGTTGTGTCGAAGTAGCGTGCGAGGCGATAAGCCGTGTCCGCCGTGATGCCGCGCCGCTCCTTCACGATTTCATGCAGCCGCGTGGCGGGCACGTTGAGCGCCAGCGCCAGCGCGTTCACGCTCATTTCCAGCGGGACCAGATAATCTTCCCGGAGGATTTCGCCTGGGTGGACTGCGCGCATTCCGTTCTTGGACATGGTGAATAAACCTGCTCAGTGATAGTCAATGATTTCGACGTCGACCGGACCTTTCGTCGTCCATTTGAAACAAACGCGCCACTGGCTGTTGATGCGGATGCTGAGCTGGCCGCGGCGATCACCGGAGAGCCGTTCGAGGCGGTTGCCAGGCGGCGATTTCAGGTCACGCAGCTCGTGCGACGCATCCAGCGCCGAGAGCCTTCTGGTCGCCATGTCCGCGATTGCCTGAAACCGTTTCGGCGTTTGGCCTTCGTACAGTGCCTGAGTGTCCTTGCATCGGAACGTTTGAATCATTATGGTCATCGTATTACGTTTTGCGTAATACGTAAAGAGTTAAGTTGGTGGATCCACGTGAAAGCCGGGATGGGTGTTTGAAGGCAATCGTGCGGCGCAAGAGCCAGACGAGTATGAACGGCGGCGCGAAGGCGCGAAATCGTCCGAGTGGCCTGATTGACGCGTTTCGCACGCGTTTGCGCATGCGCTGGGTGCTTCGCGCTAAAGGAGTGCCTAAGAATTGTGTGGCAAACTTCGCGCTTGATCGATGCGCAAGGATTCAGGAGGCGACGTTGCCGCCGGCCTGAAAAACAGTATCGGGTTATAAAAACGGCGCGAATCACGACGGTTCCGGCCTCGGATCGAATGCGCGATGTGAAGATCGAAGAACGTTAGACGCTGAAAGGAATCGCTTGAAACTTCCCTATGAATGGCAGATCGGCTGGCGTTACACCCGCGCCGGCAAACGCACTACCGGTAACGGCTTTATTTCGTTCATCGCGCTGGTTTCGATGTCCGGCATCGCGCTCGGCGTGGCCGCGCTGATCGTGGTGCTTTCGGTCATGAACGGTTTTCAGAAAGAGGTTCGCGACCGCATGTTGTCGGTGCTCGCGCACGTGGAAATCTTCTCGCCGACCGGCTCCATGCCGAACTGGCAACTGACCGCGCAGGAAGCGCGCAAGAACCCGGAAGTGATCGGGGCGGCGCCCTATGTGGACGCGCAGGCGCTGCTCACGCGGCAAGGCTCGGTCAGCGGCGTGGCGTTGCGCGGTGTGGAACCGTCGCTCGAACCGCAAGTATCCGATATTGGCCGCGAGATGAAGGGCGGCAAGCTCACCGATCTCGTGCCGGGCGGCTTTGGCATCGTGCTCGGACGCGATCTCGCGAGCAATCTCGGGGTGGGCACGGGCGACAAGATCACGCTGGTCGCCCCCGAAGGGACGATCACGCCGGCCGGCATGTTGCCCCGGCTCAAGCAGTTCACGGTCGTCGGCGTGTTCGAGTCAGGGCATTACGAATACGATTCTTCGCTCGCACTGATTGCCATCTCGGACGCGCAGGCGCTTTTCCGCTTGCCCGCGCCCACGGGCGTGCGCCTGAAGTTGAAGGACATGCAGCGCGCGCCGGAAGTTGCACGCCAGCTTTCGCGCACGCTCTCCGGCGACCTTTACATCCGCGACTGGACGCAGCAGAACAAGACGTGGTTCTCGGCCGTGCAAATCGAAAAACGCATGATGTTCATCATCTTGACGCTGATCATCGCGGTCGCGGCGTTCAACCTGGTTTCGTCGCTTGTGATGACCGTGACCGATAAACAAGCGGACATTGCGATTCTTCGCACGCTCGGCGCGCAGCCCGGATCGATCATGAAGATCTTCGTGATCCAGGGCGTGACGATCGGGTTTATCGGCACGGCAATCGGCGTGACGCTCGGATGCCTGATCGCGTGGAGCATCCCTTGGCTCGTGCCGGGTATCGAACATCTGTTTGGCGTGCAGTTCCTGCCGCCTTCGGTGTATTTCATCAGCGAATTGCCCTCCGAACTCGTCCCCGCCGACGTGATCCGGATCGGGCTGATTGCGTTTGTATTGTCATCGCTCGCGACGCTCTATCCGAGCTGGCGCGGAGCGAAGGTCCGGCCGGCGGAGGCGTTGCGGTATGAGTGATGTGTCGAACAACATCGTGCTGGAAGCATCGGCTATTTCGAAGACGTTCGTGCAGGGCGGCTTCAACGTGCAAGTGCTGGACAATGCCGAACTGCAGGTCCATCGCGGCGAAAAGCTGGCGATTGTCGGCGCGTCGGGATCAGGAAAGAGCACGCTGCTTCACGTGTTGGGCGGTCTCGACGAACCCAGCGCTGGCAAGGTCTCGCTGCTCGGCAAGCCATTCACCGCGTTGCGCGAACGCGAGCGCAACGAACTGCGCAATCGCGCGCTTGGATTCGTGTATCAATTCCATCATCTGCTCGCCGAATTCAGCGCGCTCGACAACGTCGCCATGCCACTGCGCATCCGCCGCATGACCGAGGCCGATGCACGCAAGCAGGCCATGGACGTGCTGGAACGCGTGGGCATAGGGCATCGGGCGAAACATCGGCCGGGCGAGTTGTCCGGAGGGGAGCGCCAGCGCGTGGCGATTGCACGGGCGCTGGTGACGCACCCGGCCTGCGTGCTCGCCGACGAACCGACCGGCAACCTCGACGGCGGCACGGCCGATACGGTGTTCAACCTGATGCTGGAGTTGTCGCAGACGCTCGAAACGAGTTTCGTGATCGTCACGCACGATCCCGACCTGGCCGCGCGCTGCGACCGCATCATGCGCCTGCGCGACGGCGTGCTGTTCGAGGAGCCGGTCGTTCCTGTCTAGCTGTCCGGAGGCGTTCATGTGGATCGATACGCACTGCCATCTCGATGCTTCGGAATTCGATGCCGACCGCGATGACGTTGCGGCTGCGGCGTTGAAAGAGGGCGTCAAGCGCATCGTGATTCCGGGTGTCGAGCGCCAGAATTTCGACACTGTGCGTGAGCTTGCGCATCGGATTGAAGGCGGGGCGTACGCGCTTGGCATTCATCCACTGTTCACGCCGCGCGCGCAAGACGACGACCTGCACTTGTTGCGCGAGCGGATCGCGGCAAGCATGGATGACCCGCGGTTCGTGGGTATTGGTGAGATCGGACTGGATTACTTCGTGCCCGGTCTCGACGATGCACGCCAGACCTTCTTCTACTACGAGCAGCTCAAGCTCGCGCGTGATTTCGATCTGCCCGTCATCTGTCACGTGCGCAAATCGCAGGACAAAGTGCTGAAAGGGCTGCGCATGCATGGCGTGAAAACCGGCATCGCGCACGCATTCAACGGCAGTTTTCAGCAGGCCGAGGCGTTTATTGCGCACGGCATGCGGCTTGGTTTCGGCGGCAACCTCACGTTCGAACGCGCGCGGCAGATTCGGCGTCTGGCAGTTGACTTGCCTATCGATGCAATCGTGCTCGAAACCGATGCGCCGGATATCGCGCCCTCGTGGATCTACAAACGCCGTAATGCGCCGGATCAGGTCGCGGGTATTGCACGCGTGCTGGCTGAGCTTCGCGGCATCAGCGAGGAGACGCTTTCTCTCGGTACAACGGCTAGCGCACACGCCGCGTTGCCGCGGCTTGCGCTTATCCCGGCATAAACGGGTCCATTATCAAAGTTTATAGAGATGCCCCGGCGTGCATTGCATCCCGACCGCTTGCGTAACCGCCATTCCGCGTTCATACGAGAAATTCTTGTCGGTCGTTGGATGGAAGAACTCGATGAAATCAAGACTTCTCTTGCCAAGTACAAACCCGCCGACCAGCGGTGCGTTGACTGCGTACATGTACGGCATTAACGCCATCATTGATGACGCGGGAACGCCGATCAAATGTTCCTCCAGGTCGCCGCTCTGTATGTTCCCTTGCGGGTAGAACCACAAAGGCGTACTGATAAACAGGTAGGAGTCTTCTCCCATGCCTGTGAGCAATGTACGCAAAAGCCACCGGGCTGTATCCAGCGTGAGGTGCTCGATTACATCCAGAAGGCAAATAATCTTGTATTTTGAAAACATATCCGACGGCATTGACTGCGCTAGTCCATGCCAGACATTTCGGTATAGTTTTTTCCCAAATAAATTCTGGTTATGGCAGTTCGGAAGAAATCCGTCTATGCCATCGACCGACCAATGTGAAGTGTCCGGATTACGTCGAATCATTTCGCCCAAATTGCCGCCCCCGAATCCAATGTCAAGCACCTCGGTATCGATTTTATTGTCCTGCAGGATGTGAAAAATCACTTCTTTCGGCGAGGCGGAGTCTCCACGCGCGACGAGATTCGAATCCGCGATGTGCGAAATGACAGAATAATTTTTAACAGTTTGATGGAGCATTGTGTTCTTTGATGTAGATTCTGATCGGACCAATCAGGGGAATTCTATTAAGCTTTACTACATTATTCGCAAAATCTGGAGGATTGGAAATATCCTAAAAATCACGCGAAGCGCACTCACACTATATCCGCTCACTGCTCGCGGTTTCCGTTACTTTCCCGTTAAAAATTGTGTGAACGTGTAGGTGTCAATTGCATACGCGTCCGAAGCCTGTTGATGTCGGCTTCGAGTTGCAAATGTTGGGTTGCCCGCAATTTTCTAGGCACAACGGCTAACGCGGTCGGCGTGCTGTCCCGGCACGCGTTTATCTCAGCATAATCAGTTTTTATAATTGTTCGATTGCAGGCATCGGAGGGAATGCGCCCTTCGATGCATTTGCGCTCGCATCAAGGTTCTGAGGAGCGGGCGTGCGGAGAATGCTGGTCGGATTTGCTCTTGGCATTGTGTGGCTGCAACAGCGGACTGCGTTGCCGAGCATGTTGTTTATTTGCGCCGCTTTATGTGCTTTTGCGTGCACCTGTCTGCTCTCGTTTTACGTGCCGCGCTCGCGTAACACCTGCTTGATCGTCGCCGCGTTTATCGTGGGTTTCACCTATGCCGCGTGGCGCGCCGATGCGCGTTTGCAATACACGCTGCCCGTGGCGTTCGAGAACCGCAATATCGAGTTGACTGGGTTTGTGCGTGGTTTGCCGCTGGAGGGCGAGGACGGAACGCGTTTTCTATTCGAAGTCGAGTCGAATGAAACGGAAATCGCGAATTTTCCGCGCGTTGTGCAGTTGTCCTGGATGGCAGTCGACGCATCCAGGCGAGGGCCGGCCGCCGCGCCGCCTCCGCCGCTCTGGGCAGGCCAGCGCTGGACGTTGGTCGCGCGGCTCAAGCGCCCGCATGGGAACGCAAATTTCCGTGGCCGTGATGCTGAAGCGGCGTTGCTTGCCCGGAACATTCGTGCGACCGGCTATGTATCGATGCCGGAGTCGGCCCGCCGCCTGAGCGCCGACGCACGCGGTTTTGCATTGACCATCGACCGCTGGCGTGCCCGGTTGCGTGAACGCGTGCTGGCGGCGCTGGTTGGCGCGCCGCATCGGGGAATCGTGGTCGCGCTTGCGGTTGGCGCACAAGACGTGGTCAGCGACGCCGACTGGGCCTTGCTGCGCGCAACGGGCACGAGCCATCTGGTGGCGATCTCCGGACTGCACATTGGATTTGTCGCGGGGCTTGCGGCGTCGATCGGCGGATGGTTGTGGCGACGCTTGCGATGGCGCGGCATGCCGTTACCGCTGATCGTATCGGCGCAAAAAGCGGCTGCAGCGACCGCGGCCGCATTCGCGGCCTTTTATGCCGCGCTGGCGGGCTTCAACGTGCCCGCGCAACGGTCGATGTGGATGCTGTGCTTCGTTGCGCTCGCTGTGTTGAGCGGGCGCAGGCCTGCTTCGTCGCTGGTGCTCGCGTGGGCATTGGCGCTCGTGCTGCTGCTCGATCCATGGGCGGTCACGGCGGCGGGATTCTGGCTGTCGTTCTGCGCGGTGTCCGCTATTTTGTTTGCGATTGCATCGAGAGGAAGGAGGGCGTCGGTCGGCATTGCGGACGAGCCGGCCGAATCCGGGCGTGACGAAGACCTGATCCCGGATATTGCGCATAGTCAGCCACGAGCGCGCCGGCTTTGGCGCGACCGGATCGTGGATGCGATTCATCGATCAAGCGCTCGTTCGAGATCGTGGCTCAAGCGTGCCGCGCGGAGCGTTGGCCGCCGGATTGCTGCAAGTGCGCGCGTGCAGTACGCCATCACCATCGGGCTTGCGCCGCTTACGGCGTACTGGTTTTTTCAGATCCCGTTGCTTGGTCCGCTCGCCAATGCGTTCGCGATTCCGTGGGTCAGTTTCCTGGCTACGCCAACAGTTTTGATCGCCGTACTGCTGCCTGCGCCATTCGATGGTTTCGCCTACCGTGCCGCCCACAGTTTGCTGACGCTCATGTGCGACGTGCTCGCGCATATGTCGGGCCCTCAATGGACGCTCTGGCGCCTGCCGCAGCCAGATGCCTTCGCTATGACCGCCGCTGCTTTCGGCGTGGCCTGGGCACTGGCCCCACGGGGCTGGCCGTTGAGATTTGCCGCGCCGCTGACGTGGCTGCCGCTGGTTTTTCCTCCGTCGCACGCGCCTCAAGGCGGCGCGTTCCGCGTGACGGCGCTCGATATTGGACAGGGATCATCGGTCGTCGTGGAAACGGCGCGTCACACCTTGCTCTTCGATGCAGGCCCGGGTCCGGAATCGACCCGCGCCGGCGAGCGGCTGGTCGTGCCATACCTTCTTGCTCATGGTCTTTTCACGCTCGATACACTGATGATCAGCCACTCGGATTCCGACCATTCCGGAGGCGCGCCTGCCGTGCTGGAAAGCATTCGTGCGCGTCAGTTCGTGGCATCACTGCGACCGCACGAGACTCTCTGGCAGACGGCTCGTGAAAAAGGCAGCGACTCTTTGCGATGCGTCGCGGGTCAGCGCTGGCAATGGGATGGCGTGGTCTTCGACGTGCGGTGGCCGCGCGCCGGCCCGCTTGCCACGAAGCCGAATGCGACTTCGTGCGTACTGAAAATAACAAGCGCGGCAGGGCGCTCGGCGCTGCTTGCGGCGGATATCGAGTCAGACGTCGAGCGCCAGCTATTGCAACAAGATCCGGCGTTGCTTCGGGCGGATGTGTTGATCGTGCCGCATCACGGCAGCAAGACGTCTTCTTCCGAGCCTTTCCTCGACGCTGTCGCGCCGCGCGTCGCTGTATTTCAGGTAGGCTACCGCAACCGTTTCAATCACCCAAACCCGACTGTGTTCGAACGATACCGGCTGCGTCATATCGAGTTGTCTCGCAGCGACGAAGACGGAGCGGCGCGCATGGAGGTCTCGGCGGACGTTTCCATCGAACGGTTCCGGCAAACGCACGCGCGCTACTGGATGGGGCGGTAATAAAAGAAGAGGGCACGAGGCTTGAAAGACATCCTGCATTTTTCACACGCCAACGGATTTCCGGCGTCGACGTATCGCACGATCTTCGCCGAACTCTCGGACGACTACGTGATTCGCGCCGTCGAACGCTTCGGCCACAATCCGCGGTTGCCGGTCACGCGCGACTGGCCTCATCTCGTGGACGAACTCCTTGAAGATATCGAAGCGACCCGCCCTCACGACGTCAAAGTCTGGCTGGTGGGGCATTCGCTCGGCGGCTATTTGTCGTTGATGGCGGCGCTCAAACGGCCGCACTGGGTGAAGGGCGTCGTCATGCTGGACTCGCCCGTGATTGCGGGCTGGCGCAGCCATCTACTGCGGATATCCCAATGGACCGGGCTCGATACACGGTTGTCACCCGCCGCCGCCACAAAAAATCGCCGCGTGCAGTGGTCAAGCCGCGAAGAAGCGTGGCGCCATTTCCATGCAAAAAGAGCGTTCGCGCGATGGGACGAGCGGATGTTGTCCGACTACATCGACTTCGCTATTCCGGCTGACCACGAAAACCTGGGTGCTTCAGGCAGCCCGCGCAGGCTCGCTTTCGATCGCGAGGTCGAATTTCGCATTTACAAGACCTTGCCGCGCACGTTGGGCGCGCGGGTGGCGCATGGCGTGCCGGTGCCCGTCGGGTTTATTGCAGGAACGCATTCGCGCGAAGTGAGGCAGGTCGGGCTGGATATGACGCGGCGGATCGTGGGCGGCCATCTGGAATGGATGGAAGGCAGTCATCTGTTTCCAATGGAACATCCGGTGGAAACCGCGCGTGCAGTGCAACGCGTGCTTAACAGGCTGCGGACATAGGAACTGCGAACACCGGTTGGACTTCGCCGGGCCGGCATTTAATTCGCCCGTAAATATGCGTCGCACAATGTAATTTGGCCGATCCGGCGCTGGGTCCGGAGGCGCCTTTCGGGTATAATCCGTTTTTCCCGCGAGCACCTAGCGATGACCAAATATGTATTCGTCACCGGCGGCGTAGTGTCTTCCCTCGGCAAGGGTATTGCCGCCGCTTCCCTCGCCGCGATCCTCGAATCGCGCGGTCTGAAAGTCACCCTCCTCAAGCTCGATCCCTACATCAACGTCGACCCCGGCACGATGAGCCCGTTCCAGCACGGCGAAGTGTTCGTGACGGAAGATGGAGCGGAAACGGACCTCGACCTCGGCCATTACGAGCGCTTCATCAGCACGAAGATGCGCAAGGCCAACAACTTCACGACCGGCCAGATTTACGAATCGGTGATCCGCAAGGAACGCCGCGGCGAGTATCTCGGCAAGACGGTGCAGGTCATTCCGCATATTACCAACGAGATCCAGGCGTTCCTGCAGCGCGGCGCGGCTGCGGCCACCTGCGGCGAGCCGGATGTGGCTATCGTGGAAATTGGCGGGACAGTGGGTGACATCGAATCGCTGCCGTTTCTCGAAGCCGCGCGCCAGATGAGCCTGCGCCTCGGACGCAACAGCGCGTGTTTCGTGCACCTGACGCTCGTGCCGTACATTGCCACGGCGGGCGAACTGAAGACCAAGCCAACGCAACACAGCGTGCAGAAGCTGCGCGAGATCGGTATCTCGCCGCACGTGCTGCTGTGCCGCGCGGATCGTCCGATTCCCGTTGACGAATGCCAGAAGATTTCGCTGTTTTCCAATGTGCCGGAAGACGCGGTCATTTCGGTGTGGGACGTGGACAGCATCTACAAGATTCCGCAGATGCTGCACGACCAGGGTCTCGACAACATCATTTGCGAAGAGCTCAAGCTCACGGCAAAACCGGCCGACCTCAGCATGTGGGCGGGACTCGTGCAGAAGCTCGAGAATCCGCAGAGCGAAGTCACCATCGGCATGGTCGGCAAGTATGTGGAACTGACCGAGTCGTACAAGTCGCTGATCGAGGCGTTGAAGCACGCGTCCATTCATACGTCGACGAAGGTCAACATCGAATACATCGATTCAGAACAGATCGACACGGACGGCGTTGCGGCCTTGAAGCACCTGGACGCCGTGCTCGTGCCGGGCGGTTTTGGCGCGCGCGGCACGGAAGGCAAGATCAAGGCGATCCGGTACGCGCGTGAATCGAAGACGCCGTACCTCGGCATTTGTCTCGGCATGCAGTTGGCCGTGATCGAATTCGCGCGTGACGTGGCGGGGCTCGCGGACGCAAACAGCACGGAATTCGATACCTCGACCGCGAACCCGGTCGTCGCGCTCATCACCGAATGGTATGACCGTGCTGGCCGCGTCGAAAAGCGTACGGAAGAGTCGGATCTGGGCGGCACAATGCGCCTTGGTTCACAAAAATGTCCGATCAAGCCGGGCACCATGGCGGCGCGCATCTACGGCACGGATGTGAACGAGCGTCATCGTCATCGCTATGAAGTGAACAACCGGTTCGTGCCGCAACTCGAAGCGGGCGGGCTGGTGATCAGCGCGCGCACGCCGAGCGAGGATTTGCCCGAAATGATGGAACTGCCGCAATCCATGCATCCGTGGTTTGTCGGCGTGCAGTTTCACCCGGAGTTCACGTCGTCGCCACGTGACGGCCACCCGCTTTTCAAGGAATTCGTCGAAGCGGCGCGCGCCCGTCATCAGGCGCTCCAGGCGAACGGTCAGGCCGCAATCGCGGCCGATCCGGCTCCGGCCGTTGCGGTCTCTGTTGGAGCGCAAGCATGAAGCTGTGTGATTTCGAGGTCGGTCTCGACCAGCCGTTCTTCCTGATCGCGGGCACGTGCGTGGTCGAATCGGAACAGATGACAATCGACGTTGCCGGGCGGCTGAAGGAAATCTGCGCCAAGGTTGGCGTACCGTTCATCTACAAATCGTCGTACGACAAAGCCAACCGCAGTTCCGGCAAATCGTTTCGCGGCCTGGGCATGGACGAAGGCTTGCGGATTCTCGGCGAAGTAAAAAGACAACTCGGTTTGCCCGTTCTCACCGACGTCCATTCGGAACACGAGATCGAAGCGGTGGCATCGGTCGTCGACGTGCTGCAGACGCCCGCGTTCTTGTGCCGTCAGACTGACTTCATTCACGCCTGCGCGCGCTCGGGCAAGCCGGTCAATATCAAGAAGGGCCAGTTTCTCGCGCCGCACGACATGAAGAATGTCATTGACAAAGCCCGCGACGCCGCGCGCGAAGCCGGCTTGTCCGACGACCGTTTCATGGCCTGCGAACGCGGTGTGTCGTTTGGTTATAACAACCTGGTTTCCGATATGCGCTCGCTTGCGATCATGCGGGAAACCCATGCGCCGGTTGTTTTCGACGCCACGCATTCCGTCCAGTTGCCGGGCGGACAGGGCACGAGTTCCGGCGGCCAGCGCGAATTCGTTCCGGTGCTCGCGCGAGCGGCGGTCGCAACGGGTGTTTCGGGCGTGTTCATGGAAACTCATCCGGATCCGGCAAACGCAAGGTCCGATGGTCCGAACGCCGTGCCGCTGCACAGAATGGAAGCGCTGCTGGAGACGCTCGTCGCGCTGGATCGCGCCGTGAAGAGCGGCCCGTTCCTCGAGAACGATTTCAGCTAAAAGAACAAGGCAAGGCGTCACGCTTGGATATTCAGGTGCGGCGCCTGTATCGCATCGGGAGGAAAGGAAATGGCAAAAGGCTATGTCATCGTGAACGCCAACGTTACGGATCCGGAGAAATACGCGGCGTATCGGCCGCTGGCGGCTGCGGCAATCGAAGCATTTGGCGGGCGCTACCTCGCTCGCGGCGGTAAGAGCGAAACCCTCGAAGGTTCGCTGCTCCCGCGCGGTGTCGTGATCGAATTCGACGATTACGACAGCGCCGTCAAGTGGTACCACTCAGCCGGGTATGAAGCGGCGCGAAGCGTGCGAGACGGCGCGGCCGAGATGCACATGATGGTTGTCGAAGGCGTCTGAGGCGCCTGGCACAATCTTTCCGCGCGCAAACTGTTGAACCCGACCTGCTGTCTGACCTGATTCAACGTCATTTCTTGAGGAAACCATGAGTGCTATCGTAGATATCATCGGTCGCGAGATTCTCGACTCGCGAGGCAACCCCACCGTCGAATGCGACGTCCTGCTTGAATCCGGCACGATGGGCCGCGCAGCGGTGCCATCCGGCGCATCGACCGGATCGCGTGAAGCAATCGAACTGCGCGACGGCGAAGCCGGCCGCTACGGCGGCAAGGGCGTGCTGAAAGCGGTCGAGCACATCAACACCGAAATCTCCGAAGCCATTATGGGCCTCGATGCATCGGAACAGGCGTTTCTCGACAAGACCCTGCTCGAACTCGACGGCACCGACAACAAGTCGCGCCTCGGCGCCAACGCCATGCTGGCCGTTTCCATGGCCGTAGCCAAGGCTGCGGCCGAGGAAGCCGGCTTGCCGCTGTATCGATACTTCGGCGGTTCGGGCGCCATGCAATTGCCGGTTCCCATGATGAACATCGTGAACGGCGGCGCGCACGCCAACAACAGCCTGGACATCCAGGAATTCATGATTGTTCCGATCAGCCAGCCGACGTTCCGCGAAGCGTTGCGTTGCGGCGCTGAAGTGTTCCATGCGCTCAAGAAGATCCTGAGCGACCGCGGCATGAGCACGGCCGTGGGCGACGAGGGCGGTTTCGCGCCCAACTTCGGCAGCAATGACGAGTGCCTGTCGACTATCGTGCAGGCGATCGAAAAAGCCGGTTATCGCGCGGGGGAAGATGTCGTGCTGGCGCTCGACTGCGCCGCGAGCGAGTTCTATCACGACGGCAAATATCAGCTTGCGGGCGAAGGCCTGCAGTTGTCGTCGGCGGAATTTACCGACTATCTGGCTACGCTCGCCGACAAATTCCCGATCGTGTCGATTGAAGACGGCATGCACGAAAGCGACTGGGACGGCTGGAAAATCCTCACCGACAAACTCGGCAAGAAGATCCAGCTGGTGGGCGACGATCTGTTCGTGACGAACACGCGCATTCTGAAAGAAGGCATTGAAAAGGGCATCGCCAATTCGATCCTGATCAAGATCAACCAGATCGGCACGCTGACGGAAACTTTTGCAGCAATCGAAATGGCGAAGCGCGCGGGTTACACTGCGGTTATCTCGCACCGGTCGGGTGAAACGGAAGATTCGACGATTGCGGATATCGCAGTCGGTCTGAATGCCGGCCAGATCAAAACGGGTTCGTTGTCGCGTAGCGACCGTATCTCGAAGTACAACCAGTTGCTGCGTATTGAAGAAGATCTCGGCGATATTGCCAGCTATCCTGGCAAGTCGGCCTTCTACAATTTGCGTTAAAGCTTTCATCAAAACGGACGATAGTCACGCAGTAGTCCGGAAGTAGCCGATTGATTCAGTCCGCCGCCCCGGGTTTTAGCAAACCCGGGGCGGCGCCGAAATACCCGTTGAGTTCCAGCGTTTTTCTCTCGCCTCTTAAATGCGGATTGTCACCTTTGTCCTGATCCTGCTGCTGGCGATGATCCAGTATCCGTTGTGGTGGGGACACGGTGGCTGGTTGCGCGTTCACGAACTGCAGCAGCAACTGGTGAATCAAACGAAGAAGAACGCTGATTTGAAGCTGCGCAACGAACGCGTGCAAGGCGAAGTCGCGGATCTGCAGAATGGCACGGCGGCCGTTGAAGAACGCGCGCGTTACGAGATGGGCATGATGAAGGACAGTGAGGTATTCGTGCAGTTCGTCTCGCCGAATTCTCCTGCGCCGGCCAACTCGGTGAACGCACAATCGAATGCGTCGACGCGTGGACAGGTATCGGCTGCGCCGTTGCGTGTCGTGCCGAATCCAGTGTCGCGGTCGAAGGAAGAACGCCGCGCGTTCGAACGGCAAGCAACCAAGGACAAGCAGGACGCAGCGAAGAAGAAAGCCGGCGGTTGAACAGGTCTGGACGATTGAAAAAAAGCCGTTTCAACGCGAGTTGAAACGGCTTTTTCTTGTCGGTGCAGCGCTTATGAAGCGGTCAAGAACCGCTCGTGCTACCAGTAATATCCCGGATAACCGAACCCAATACCCGTGCCCCACCGATTACCCCATCCGCCGCTCGAATACCCGCCGTACACCGTCACAGGCGGCCGATAGTACTGCGAGTACGCCTGGGCCGCAGCCTCCGCCGCCATGGCTTGCTGCTGTTCGGCAAGCACCTGCCGGTCGATCTGGTTGTAGCGCTGCTGCTCTTCTGCTGAAAGCGGTTGCGCCGCCTGATTCTGTGCGGCGGGCAAACGGCTATAAACCGGCGATGGTCCCGGCGGATCCATCATGCATCCGGCAAGCGAGAACACCGCAACGCCACACATCACAACAACCAGTTTCTTCGATACACATCCAAGGGGTTTCATGTCGACCTCCAGCGGGCCGGGCTACTAATCGGACAGGGATCATGCCACGTCGAAGAACGGCCAGGCGCTATCCCGCGACGTCTTGTTACAGACAACAAAACTCTTGCCCCATCAACCTTGTTCAGTGCCGCTGATCTGGCGCGGGGCTTACACCCTGTGAGATTTCTCCCGCGACAAAAAGTTGCGCCACGTCCACCGGATCGAATTCGTAGCGCTGGTTGCAGAATTCGCAGTGCACTTCCACGCTGCCTCGCTCTTCAATCACGCTGTCGACTTCTTCACGACCCAGCATCTTCAGCATACCGCCGACTTTTTCGCGCGAGCACGTGCATTCGAAACGCGCCTGGGCCGGCTCGAAATGCTGCACGTTTTCCTGCCAGAAGAGGCGCTTGAACACAGTTTCCGGTTCTTCCTTCAGCAATTCCTCGTTGGACAACGTGCCTCCGAGATGACAGACGCGCTGCCACGTATCGGCATCGTGCTCGCCCGGATGCGGAACGATACCGCCATCGCCCGGAAGTTTTTGCAGCAGCATGCCGACAGCACGTTCGGTGTTCGCGGCAAGCCACATGCGCGTGTCGAGCTGCTCGGAATGATGCATATAGTGTTCCAGCACTTCGGCCATCGACGCGAGCGGGCCGTGCTCGCCGCTCAACGGCACAATGCCCTGGTACGCCTGCTGTCCGGGCTGCTTGTCCCGCGGATCGAGCGTGATAACGCAACGGCCGCGGCCGTTGCGGTTCAGCAGCTCGGGCAGCGTCATGTCGTCGGTGATGGGCACGGGCGTTTCGCTCGCGCCTTCGATGGATTCCGCCAGTTTCGCCGTCGCCCGCAGCGACAGGTCGGAATTGCACTGCACGACGAGCATGGTCACCGGCCCGTCGCCGTAGATCTGCATGATCAATGTGCCGTCGAACTTGAGATTCGCCGAGAGCAGCGCGCAAGCGGCCATCATTTCGCCCAGCACATTGCGAACGGGCGCCGGATAGGAGCGGCGCGTGAGCACTTCCTGCCAGGTGTCGCGCAACGAGACGATCTCGCCGCGCACCGGCGCCGCATTGAACATGAATTTTTGCAGTTGATCGTTTACCACGCTGAGTCCTTTGATCGATTTCGCGCGAGGCGTACAAAGCGGCGCTCAGCCGATCCGTACGAGTTGCGCCTTGTAGTATTCGCGGCGTTCCACGTAACCACGCGTGCCGGCCTGCATCTTTGCAATATCCGCGTCCGTCAGTTCACGCACGGCTTTCGCGGGCGCGCCAAGGATCAGGGTGTTATCGGGGAAAATCTTGCCCTCGGTCACCACGGCGCCTGCACCAACTAAGCAGTTGCGGCCAATGACCGCGCCATTCAAGACCACGGCCTGAATTCCGATGAGCGCGCCTTCCTTGATCGTGCATCCGTGCAGCATCGCCTGATGGCCTACGGTTACGTTCGCCGCAATGTTCATGGGAAATCCGGGATCGGTATGAAGCACCGCGCCTTCCTGAATGTTGCTGCCGTGGCCGAGCACAATGGGTTCGTTGTCCGCGCGCAGCGACGCGCCGAACCAGACACTCGAGTTCTCTTCGAGCGTCACGTGGCCGATGATGGTCGCCGTATCGGCAACGAACACGCTTTCATGAATGGTCGGGGCGGCGTCGCCGAGCTTGTAGATTGCCACTGTGTCTCCTGTTGGCTGAACGCGGGATTGGCCGGCAGGCCTGGTGCCGCGGCTGGACAATACAACCAGTTTCAAACTGTTGAAGATCGCTGCCGTCGATGCTTTAGACTGCGGCCCCGGCGCGCTTCATGCCGAAAAAACGGAAAATTGCTGCGGAAAAGCGCTATTTTAGCCGGTTGCGGCGAACCTACGCGCGAGCGCGGGTGACCGGCGGGATCGCTTGATTTCAGCGGTTCATCGGCTTGCATGTCGCGCGCCGTCATAAGCCATGTCAAAACACACGGGAATCATGTCCGAACAGTTCGACCTTTCCACCTGCAAGAGCGTGCGCCACGCCGCGCTGGCGCTGCTGCGGGAACACGATCCTGTCACCAAGGCCGGCGCTGCACAGCGGTTTTATGAACGCGTGCTGTCCGGTGCGGGCGAAACAGCGCTGGACACAGAAGCTGTAATCGCCGAGCCACTCGATCTGCCGGGACGGCCTACGGTGCCCGAACTGGTCGCACCTTCCTCGCTGAAACGGCGCAGCATGCAGTCCGACGCCGGCCGCGCCGTGCTTTTGCACGCGCTTGCGCACATCGAGTTCAACGCGATCAATCTGGCGCTCGATGCCGTCTGGCGGTTCTCCTCGATGCCCGAGGCGTTTTATTTCGACTGGTTCAAAGTGGCGGCGGAGGAAGCGCGGCATTTTTCATTGCTCAGCGCCAGGTTGGCGGAATTCGGCCACGCGTATGGCGATTTCCCCGCCCACGATGGCCTCTGGGAAATGGCCGAACGCACACGCGGCGACGTGCTGGCGCGCATGGCGCTCGTGCCGCGAACGCTGGAAGCGCGCGGCCTCGACGCAGCGCCGCCCATCCGCCGCCGTCTGGCGCAGGCGGGCGACCACGCATCGGCGGCGATTCTGGACGTGATCCTGCACGATGAAATTGGCCACGTGCTCATCGGCAATCGCTGGTTCCGGCACTTGTGCGACGAAATCAGCGCCGACCCGCACGTCACGTACGAGCAACTCGCCGAGCGTTATCGCGCGCCGAAACTGCGTGGACCGTTTAATTTCGAAGCGCGCCGCGACGCCGGTTTCGACGAAATCGAACTGCGCGTCCTGGCTGGCCTTGACGATTCCAACTCCCCATGAACTCTCCGATGAAAGCCTCCGTTTCCGATTTTGTCGCCGCACGCGGCACGCGCCTTCATGTGCGCCGCTGGGGCCGGCCCGACGCGCCCACCCTGTTCATGCTGCACGGATGGATGGACGTTTCGGCATCGTTCCAGTTCGTCGTCGATGCGCTTGCCGGCGATTGGCAGGTCATTGCGCCCGACGCACGCGGTTTTGGGCTGTCGGACTGGCCGGTGGCGCAAGGCAGGAGCGGACATTACTGGTTCCAGGATTATCTCGCCGACCTCGACGCGCTGATTGACCACTACGTGACCACTACGCGCCCCCGCGCGAGCCGGTGAATCTGGTCGGCCACAGCATGGGCGCAAACGTGGTTTGCCTGTACGCGGGCGTGCGGCCGGAACGTGTGCGTCGGGTGGTCGATCTCGAAGGCTTTGGAATGGCCGCAACGAAGCCTGCACAAGCGCCCGCGCGCCTTGCGCAATGGCTGGACGATTTGCGCGCGCCGCCAGCGCTCAGCACATACGCCACGCTCGACGCCGTCGCCCAGCGCCTGATCCGCACGAATCCGCGGTTGCCGCTTGCGAAAGCGCGTTTTTTGGCGGAGCACTGGTCGAAACCGGACGATGCCGGCCGTTTCCATCTTCTCGCCGATCCTGCCCATAAGCTGCGCGGGCCGCTGTTGTATCGGCTGGATGAGGTGATGGCCGTCTGGTCGAAGGTCGCGGCGAAAGTGCTGCACGTGGAAGCGGTTGGATCGCCGACGTTGGCTGCGATCGCGGCGGACGTGCCCATCGATGAGTTCAAGCAGCGTTTTACGGCTTTCCCGGACTGGCGCGAGGAATTCATCGATAACGCCGGTCACATGTTGCACCACGATCAGCCCGAGCGCGTTGCGGCGCTGGTCGAGGCGTTTTGCGCCTGAATTTGACGGTTCGGCGTCCCGAACCGCGTTGACGCGTTGCAGTAGAATGAACGTATGACTCCAGAGTTCTCACGATGAACGCCGACCTGCATTGCCATTCCACCATTTCCGACGGCCAGCTCGCTCCAGCCGAGGTTGCCGCGCGTGCGCACGCGGGTGGTGTGACGCTGTGGTCGCTTACCGACCACGATCAGCTTGGCGGCCAGCGCGAGGCAAGCGAAGCGGCCAAGGCGCTCGGCATGGACTACGTTGGCGGTGTCGAAATTTCGGTTACCTGGGCGGCGCGCACGGTACACGTTGTCGGGCTGAATGTGGACGCGCAATGCCAGGCGCTTATCGACGGCCTGATTGCCACCCGCAGCGGGCGCGCTGCGCGCGGCGAGGCAATAGGCGAGGCGCTCGCCGGTATCGGCATTCCGGGCGCATACGAGGGCGCGCTGACATACGTGAACGACCCCGCCATGATTTCGCGTACCCATTTCGCCCGTTTTCTCGTCGATAAAGGCTACGCGGAGTCCACCTCGGACGTGTTCTCGAAATATCTCGGAGAGGGAAAGCCGGGTTTTGTCGGACATCGCTGGTCGAAACTCAGTGACGCCATGAAATGGATCAAGGCGGCCGGTGGCGAAGCGGTCATCGCGCATCCGGGGCGCTACGATTTCTCGCAGGTCGAGTTCGCCGCGCTTTTCGACGAATTCGTTCAACTTGGCGGCCGCGCCATTGAAGTGGTGACAGGCAGCCATACGCCGGATCAGTATCGCGAATATGCGGACGTCGCGCGCCGTTATGGTTTCTATGCGTCGCGCGGTTCGGATTTTCACGCGGCGGGCGAAGGTCGCATCGATCTGGGCCAACTGCCGCCGCTTCCCGCCGATCTCAAACCCGTTTGGGAATGCTTTCGCTAGGCGTTCAAGTGTCTTGCGCTGAGCGGACAGACCCAATCTCCCAGATCATCGTTCCGGCTCGGACGCGGTGGCGTGCCGCGCGATGAAGCACGGCACGGTTTGTCGCGCAACTGCATTCATTTGCGAGTATTCTGCCGAGTTCCCATGGAAACCTTGGGCGAACCGGCGGACGGTCCGCCGAGCAATTTTTCAAGTCCTTTGGTCATGTCTCAATTCTTTCGCATTCATCCGGATAATCCGCAGCCGCGCCTCATCAATCAGGCGGTTCAGATCATCAACGACGGCGGTATCGTCGCGTTGCCGACCGATTCCAGCTACGCGCTCGCCTGTCATCTCGACGACAAGAATGCCGTCGAGCGCATTCGCCGGATTCGCGGGCTCGACGAGAAGCAACTGCTTTCGCTGCTGGTGCGGGATTTGTCGGAATTGTCGAATTTCGCAATTGTCGATAACCGGAATTATCGTCTGATCAAATCCGTGACGCCGGGTCCATACGTTTTCGTCCTGCAGGCGACGAAGGAAGTGCCGCGGCGTCTTTCGCACCCGTCGCGCAAGACGATCGGCCTGCGCGTGCCGAATCACGCCATCACGCTGGCGCTGCTTGAAGCGCTCGGCCAGCCGCTCCTGGGTTCCACGTTGATCATGCCGAACGACACGCATCCGCTCAATGACGCCGAAGAGATCCGCGAAAAACTGGAGAAACAGATCGACTTGGTGATCGATGCCGGAGCCTGCCCGATGGAACCATCGACTGTGATCGACCTGACCGGTGAAGAGCCGGTGCTCGTGCGGCCGGGGCGCGGCAGCCTGGAGCCGTTTGGCCTCACGGAAGACAGCGCGCAATGAAGCAGATTCGTCGCGTTTCCTTCACTTCATTTTCAGCGTTTTGACACAATGGGCGCCGCTGCGCTTCGCCCGCGAATGCTCGCAAACACCCGCCATGGGTGGCGCCGCAACTGCTTGATACAATAGCGAGCTATGGATTCCTCCCTGATACAAACCATCGCGGTCTACGCGCTCCCCGTGATCTTCGCGATCACGCTGCATGAGGCCGCGCACGGTTATGCAGCGCGCCTGCTGGGCGACAATACGGCGTACGTGCTTGGCCGCGTTTCGCTCAACCCCATGCGCCACATCGACCCGATCGGCACGCTGGCCATTCCGTTGGTGCTGTATTTCGTCACGAGCGGCGCATTCATGTTCGGCTACGCGAAACCCGTTCCGGTTGCGTTCGGCAACCTGCGCAATCCGCGCTGGGGTAGCCTGTGGGTCGCGGCCGCCGGTCCGGCGAGCAACTTCGTGCAGGCGCTGATCTGGGGCGTGGTCGCCGTGCTGCTCGCTGCCTTCGGTGTCCATGAACCGTTTTTCACGCGCATGGCCCAGGCGGGCGTTGGCGTGAACCTCGTGCTCGGCGTGCTCAACCTGTTCCCCCTGCCGCCGCTCGACGGCGGGCGTGTGCTGATGGCGTTGCTGCCGGTGCGCGCGTCGGTCATGCTGTCGCGGCTCGAGCCGTATGGATTCTTTATCGTGATGGCGCTGGTCATGACCGGCACCCTGACGCGTTTCTGGCTCGGACCGCTGGTGAGCGCCGGGTATGTCGCGGTGTCGGCTGTCCTGAATCCCCTTGCTTCGCTCTTTCAATAAAACCATGTTCCCTGACCGTATCTTCTCCGGCATGCGGCCTACCGGCTCGCTGCACCTAGGCCACTATCACGGCGTGCTCAAGAACTGGGTGCGGCTGCAGTCCGAATATCCGTGCTTTTTCGCGGTCGTCGACTGGCACGCGCTGACGACGCACTATGAAACGCCCGAGGTGATCGAGAAGAACGTGTGGGAAGTGCTGATCGACTGGCTCGCGTCCGGCATCGATCCGGCGCAAGCCACGCTGTTCATCCAGAGCCGGGTGCCCGAACACGCCGAGCTGGCCTTGCTGCTCGGCATGGGCACACCGCTTGGCTGGCTCGAACGCGTGCCGACCTACAAGGAACAGATCGAGAAGCTGAAGGAAAAGGATCTGACCACGTACGGTTTTCTCGGTTATCCGGTATTGATGGCCGCCGATATCCTGCTGTATCGCGCGTCGCTTGTGCCGGTGGGCGAGGACCAGGTGCCGCACGTCGAAATGACGCGCGAAATCGCGCGGCGTTTCAATTACCTTTACGGTCGTGAAGCGGATTTCGAAGAGAAGGCGCTCGATGCCGCCAAGAAGCTCGGCGGCAAGCGTTCGAAGCTTTATCACGAGTTGCGCGTGGCGTACCAGCAGGAAGGCGACGACGAAGCGCTCGAACAGGCACGCGCGATGTTGCAGGAATCGCAGAGCTTGTCCATGAACGATCGCGAACGGCTCTTCGGCTATCTCGAAGGCGCGCGCAAGATCATCCTGGTCGAACCGCAAGTCTTGTTGACCGAAGCGTCGCGCATGCCCGGCCTCGACGGCGCCAAGATGTCGAAGTCGTATGGCAACACCATCGGCTTGCGTGAAGATGCCGAAAGCATCACGAAGAAAGTGCGCACCATGCCAACCGATCCGGCGCGCGTTCGCCGCACCGATCCAGGCGATCCGGACAAGTGCCCGGTGTGGCAACTGCATCAGGTCTACACCGACGAAGCCACGCACGAATGGGTACAGAAGGGTTGCCGCACGGCGGGAATCGGCTGCCTTGAATGCAAGCAGCCGGTGATCGAAGGGATCTTGCGCGAGCAGCAGCCCATGCTCGAGCGCGCCCAGAAGTACATGGACGATCCTTCGCTGCTGCGCGCAATCGTCGCCGACGGTTGCGACAAGGCGCGCAAGTTCGCGACCGAAACCATGCGCGACGTTCGCGACGCGATGGGCTTGTCCTACAACTGACGCTTCAGAGATGTCGACTTCCGCGCCGCATACGCCTCCGACCACCGCCAGTGCATGGATCGAACAATGGTCCCATCTGGTGGAGCGGGGCGGCGCGGTGCTCGATGTCGCAGCTGGAAATGGCCGTCACACGCGCCATTTCGCATCGCGCGGACACGACGTTCTCTCACTTGATCGCGATGAAGTGGCCCTTGCGAATCTTGCTGCCCTGCAACATGTAAGCACGCGCTGCGCCGACCTCGAAAATGCGGCTTGGCCATTACGCGACGACGAGAAGTTCGCCGCCGTGGTGGTCACGAACTACCTGCATCGGCCGCTGTTTCCATTTCTTATCGATGCCCTCGCGCCCGGCGGCGTGCTGCTCTACGAGACCTTCGCGGCAGGCAACGCACGCTTTGGCAAGCCATCGAATCCGGACTTCCTGCTCACTCCCGGCGAACTGCTCGACGCTGTTCGCGGACGCCTGCGGGTCGTCGCTTTTCAGGATGGTTTCATCAGCGTGCCGCGTGCATCCTGCGTACAGCGCATCTGTGCTGTAGCCGAGCCGGCGCACGAGTCCACATGCCTTACGGACCGTAACAATGCCGTACCCCCGGATCGTTACGTTCTGCAGGGCTAATCCGCTACAATCGCGGTTTACCGACCAATTTCATAGCGTTTCATGACAAACGGAACACACGGCGGCATCCAGATCCGCGGCAGCATTCCTGCCATCGTCACCCCGATGCACGAGGACGGTAGTCTCGATCTGCCGGCGTTTCGAAAACTGATCGACTGGCACGTGGAAGAGGGTTCGAACGGGCTCGTCGTCGTTGGCACGAGCGGCGAATCGGCCACGCTCTGCGTTGAAGAACATGTGCTGATGGTGAAAACAGCCGTCGAGCATACGGCGAAGCGTTTCCCGATCATCGCGGGCGCGGGCGGAAATTCCACGTCGGAAGCCATCGAACTGGCGCGTGCGGCAAAGGAAGTCGGCGCGGACGCCACGTTGCAAGTGGTTCCTTACTACAACAAGCCCACGCAGGAAGGCATGTATCAGCACTTTCGCAAGATTGCGGAATCGGTTGACCTGCCGGTGATCCTGTACAACGTGCCGGGCCGCACCGTTGCGGACATGAACCACGACACCGTGCTCCGCCTGGCGAACGTGCCGGGGATCATCGGCGTGAAGGAAGCAACGGGCAACATCGACCGTGCGGCCAACCTGATCAAGGAAGCGCCCGACCATTTCGCCATCTATAGCGGCGACGATCCGACCGCCATCGCGTTGATGCTGCTCGGCGGCCACGGCAACATCTCGGTGACCGCCAATGTCGCGCCGCGAGCAATGAGCGAACTCTGCCGTGCGGCGCTCGCGGGTGACGCCATCACGGCACGCAGGATCCACCTGAGCCTGTTGTCGTTGCATAAAAACATGTTTTGCGAGTCAAACCCGATTCCCGCGAAGTGGGCGCTGACTGCGCTTGGCCGCATGGAAAGCGGGATTCGCCTGCCGCTGACGCCGCTCGACGCGCGTTATCACGACGTCGTGCGTAACGCGTTGCGCGAGACAGGGCTTTTGGCCTGACTTTCCGCGGACGTACGTGCCCGAATACGCGCATGTACGTCCGCAATGCAGTGCATCCCGGCCGCGCTACCGTTCGGCCAGCCAGCGAGTGTCATCAACCCGTCGTTCATCGACCCGTTCCCGGCTTAGCTTCCAGGCAACGCGCATTCAGCATCACGAAGGACCTCATGAAACGTTCCGCCTTATTCAATAACGCTCGCAGCCTGGGTGTGCTGTCGCTTGGAATCGGCACGCTGATCTCGCTTGCCGGCTGTGACACCCTGAACGACTGGCTCGCGCCGGACCGTGTGAACTACAAGGGCGCTGAAACCGCGCCTGCGCTGGCGGTGCCGTCGGATCTGACTACGGCCGACATCAGCCAGCGTTACGCTGCCCCGCCCAAGCTGAATTCGCTTGGCGGCGCCGCGCCCCGTTCGCTGACGCCGGCAGGCAACGCGACGGTTGGTTTGCCGACGCCACAGGATCCGTTCGGCATGCACGTGGAACGCGATGGCGATCGCAGGTGGTTGGTGGTCGACGGCCGTTCGCCCGACCAGCTCTGGCCGCAGTTGCAGGAGTTCTGGGAAGAAAACGGCTTCACGCTCAAGACCGATGCGCCTGCCACCGGCATCATGTCGACGGACTGGGCGGAAAACCGTGCCAACATTCCGGACGACTGGTTCAGGAAAAGCGTGGGCAAGCTGATCGACTTTGCGTATTCGTCGGGTACGCGCGACCAGTTCCGAACGCTGGTGGAGCGTGGTTCGAACAACTCCACGGATATTTCGATCAGCCACAGCGCAATGGAAGAAGTGCTGACCGGACAGGACAAGACGTCGTCGAAATGGGAAGAGCGGCCGCGCAATCCGGCGCTTGAAGCCGCGTTCCTCGCGAAGCTGATGCAAAAGTTTGGTCTCACCGACGACCAGGCCAAGCAACTGCTGACCGACGCACGCCCGGCCGAGCCGGCGGTCGCGCTGGATCAAACGGGCGGCACGTCCACGCTCGATATCTCCGAGCCATTTGATCGCGCATGGTTGCGCGTGGGTCTGGCGCTCGACCGCACGAACTTCACCGTGGACAACCGCGACCGCGAAAAAGGTGTGTACTACGTGCGTTTCTCCGACTCCATGGCGGAATTGAAGAAGGAAGGGCTGCTTGGCAAGTTGTTTAGCGGCGGGACGCCAAAGCCCTCGCGTGAATTCATGGTGAATGTGCGTCCGAAGGCGGATACCGTAACGCAGATAGCCGTGGTCGATGCGAACGGTCAGGTCGATACCTCCACCGACGCGCAACGAATCGTCGCGTTGTTGCACGCGCAGTTGAACTAGGCGTATTGCCAATGCGTTTTGCCAGTCTTGGCAGCGGTAGTGAAGGCAACGCGCTGCTGGTCGAGTCGACGAGCGGCACGACCACCACGCGCGTGCTGCTGGATTGCGGTTTCTCCGCCAGGGAGGTCGAGCGGCGCCTTGCGCGGCTCGAGCTTCGCGCCGATCAGATCGACGCCATTTTCATCACGCATGAGCACACGGATCACATTGGCGGCGCGCTGACGCTGGCGCGCAAATGGTCCATTCCGCTGCACATGAGCTGGGGCACGGCGCGCGCGGTAGGCGCCGACGACGCGCCGGTCGATCTGCACGTTGTCTGGGGCGACGAGAGCGTCGCGGTGGGCAACCTGCACATATTGCCCTACACCGTGCCCCACGACGCGCGCGAACCGCTTCAGTACGTGTTTTCCGACGGCGCAAGCCGGTTGGGCGTCCTGACGGATGTGGGCGTTGCCACGCCGCACATCACCAGCACGCTGAGCGGTTGCGATGCGTTGGTGCTCGAATCCAATCACGACGTGGAGATGCTCGCGACGAGCCGGTATCCGGCGTCTCTGAAAGCCCGCATTGGCGGCATGCACGGGCATTTGAACAACGATGCGGCGGCCGCCATCCTTGCGTCGCTGGATCGATCGAAACTGCGGCATCTGGTCGCCGCGCATTTGAGCCAGCAGAACAACCTGCCCGAACTGGCGCAGGCGGCGCTTGCAGCGGTCCTTGGCGCTACGGCAGCCGATGTGATGGTCGCTACACAGGCTGATGGCTTCGACTGGCTCTCCCTTTGACGCCCGTTCGTTTATAGCGCCTGATGCACCTGATCCAGCCTGTACGCAGCGCGTGATCTCATCAATCCAGCAGACATAAAAAAACCGGCCCGAAGGCCGGTTTTTTCGTAAGCCTACAAAATCGTCCTTGTGGGCTTACTGCTGAGGCTTCGTTTCCTGCTGGATGTGTACCGCCAAGAGCAGGAAACTAGGCCTCTGACTGTGTTGCTTACTGGCTCGCGCCCGAAGCGGCAGCAGCCGGAGCAGCAGCGTCCGATGCCGTTGCAGCAGCCGAAGCTGCGTCGCTTGCAGCAGCCGTAGCGCTCGATGCTGCGTCCGTTGCGGAAGCCGCAGCGTCCGAAGCAGCAGCAGCCGGTGCCGAAGCAGCCGACGTATCGCTAGCAGCGCCCGGAGCAGCCGTATCGCTAGACTTGTTGCATGCAGCAAGAGCAACAGCAGCCAACAGGGATGCTACGAGGAGAGATTTCTTCATGATCACGTCCTTTTATGGTTAAAGGTAAGCAACAGCGCAAAGTACCGGTAATGTGTGCTCCAACACCGACCCAGGCCGTTGTGGACTCACATTATGTATGGTTGTGAGACTTCCTACGGCTTGGGCGGAAATTATATGCACTTTCGTATCGACCGTCGATCAAAGCGGGGACAATACGTTGTCTTTCTCATACATTTTTAAAGCGTGGAACAGCAAGACAGCTCAAACAACACTAGGCGTCTGCGTCGACTTGTATCCAGCCCGCACAATACCACTCGTGCAGTAGCACTGTCATTGACGAATCCCCAGAGAGTGTTACAAACCGTTTCCCCTCCAGATATCGCTTGTCGGCCAGTTCCGGCAGCCATTTTCTGGCTTTCGGCGACATTAATGCGCGTTCGCCATTCAGAAAATAAGCGTGCTTGTCATAAAGCAGCACGGTTTTTTTATCGAGCTTCAAACCGGACTGCTTCGCACGCTCGATAAACCGTTTTTCATTCAACGGGCGCTGCGGCGGATCAAATACGACATTCGCCTTCGGTTCACTCAGGTAACTCCCGAGAAAATCGGCAACGTCTTTTTCATTCCATTGAATATCCGCAAGGATCGCGCCTACCCGCTCCACGAGCAGCGGCGGCAATAGGGCGGGGTTCACCACGGCCGGTTGCGACGGATCCCGGTAACGTTGTTCGCTCTTGCCACGCAAGCCGGTCACGTCTTCCATGCGCTCGGCCAAGTGATACAGGAACTGCCCGGACAGTTCGGCCGCTGACGGCGCCCGAAAGCCGATGGAGCAGGTCATGCATTCGCCCTCGGCCACGCCGTCGTGAGCAATATGGGGCGGCAAATACAGCATGTCTCCGGGTTCCAGCACCCATTCTTCGGTCGCTTCGAAGTGCTGTAAAACTTTCAATGGCAATCCCTCTTTTAGCGAAAGATCGCGCTGCGCACCGAAGCGCCAGCGCCGTTTGCCATGAACCTGGAGCAGGAAGACATCGTAGGAATCGAAATGCGCGCCAACGCCGCCCCCGTCGGTCGCGTAAGAAATCATGAGGTCGTCAAGGCGCGCGTCGGGAATAAATCGGAAGCGGTCCAGCAGCGCGCGGGCGCGGTCGTCGTGCAGGTTCACCCCTTGCACGAGTAATGTCCAGTCACGCTTTTTTACGGATGGCAATTCATCCGGTGCGAACGGGCCGTGCTCCATTGCCCAGGATTGGCGAAAATGGGTGATCAGGCGCGATTCGGCGTCGTCGTTGTCGGCGAGTTCGAACAGTTCGTCGCGGGACAAGGGCGCTTGAATGCCGGGAATCGCCTGACGGATCAGCAGCGGCTTTTTCTGCCAGTGCCGGCGCATGAACTGGGCGGGCGTGAGGCCGCCAAGAAGGGTTGCAGGTTCGTCGGGAAGCGGCACCGCGAAAGGACTTGAGGGAACGTTAGGGGACCGCGCTGGCATCGTATAATTGAGGCTTGTATCTTGGAGAATCCAATGAAAATCGCAAAAGACACCGTCGTATCAGTCGCCTATAAGCTCTCTGACGCACATGGCAACCTGATCGAGGAAAGCGACGAGCCGATGGTCTATCTGCACGGCGGCTATGATGGCACGTTCCCCAAGATCGAGGAAGCGCTCGACGGTCAGGAAGCCGGCTATCAGACGCAATTGCAGCTCGAACCGCAAGATGCGTTCGGCGAGTACGATCCTGACCTCGTCAAGGTAGAGGAACGCGGCCGCTTTCCAGAGCCGCTCGAAGTTGGCATGCAGTTCGAAGGAACGCCGGAAGATGGCGAGGACGAACTCGATTCGCTGATCTATACGGTCACCGACGTCGCGGAAGATAAAGTCGTGCTCGACGGCAATCATCCGCTTGCCGGCATGGCGTTGCGCTTTGCATTGAACGTGCAGGAAGTGCGTGAAGCCACCGAGGACGAAAAAGAGCATCAGCATGCGCACGGCCTGGACGGTCTCGAAGTCCTCGACGAGGACGACGAAGAACCCGGCAAGGACGCGGGTCCCACCTTGCATTGAGGCGCTGATCTCGTCAGTAAAAGTGCGGAATAGAACAGGGCGCAGGCATGATGCTGCGCCTTTGTTTCATTGCGCGCCGCCTGGATTGGATGTGCTGCTTGCTGGCGTCGCCGCATTCGAAGGCACGCTCAGGATTGGAGGCAAAGCCGGCGCTGGAGTAGCGGGAGTCAGCAGGGGCGGAACCTGAGGTGCGGCGTTGGACGCCGGGTTGTCATTGTTCGGTGCAACTGACGGATGTTGCTGCAGGGGTTGCGCAGGCTGGACAGGTTGCATTTGCTGAAAAAACGATGATGGTCCCGGCGCACCGTCCTCTACGGCTGGAAAAGACGACACAGCCGGAGTCGACGCCTGGCTTGCACCCTGGACGGTTGCCGGAGCCTGCGTATTCGGCCGGGCGATCACGTCGCGCACACGAACGCGAAAGGGTGGTCGCCAATTCAGATCGGACTCCACCTCAAGCCATTGCGAGTGCGGGTTTTTCAACCCGATTGCTATACGTGTCAGATTCGTGATCACGGCGCCCTTGTCATTGCGCAAGGGCTGATCGATACGAAAGCCTTTGGGAAGAGGCGTGTCGGAACCGTGAATCACGATCATCGGACCACGAAACGACTCGGCGGCTTTTACCAGGCTGCGCTTAAGTTCGAGAAAACCATCGCGTGTGGTGTCGCCCCGGGAAAAGCGCAACCACGCGAAACGATCGCGCCGTTCGTAGCGTGCGAAATCCGGGTCGCCTTGAAGGATCACCACGATTGCGTGCATGTCGGCGCGACGCGCGTTTTCGACTGCGTGTTCGATCCAGAAAGCATTGGCGACCGAGCGATCCTCGAACTCGCCGTTGCGTCCGCCGGCAGTCAAATAATGATTGTTCGGTGAGGGCGCGTTCAAGCCTATGAACGCAATCCCGTTCGCCTGCCATCGGACATTTTCCCGGAAGGGGCGAAAGCGTGCGACGTCACTTTCGCGGATCACGTTCATGGGCGTCTGGCCGAGGGAATTCGAATCGCCAAAGAACAACTGGCGGATAAAGTCGAGCCGTTCGACCGGATCGTAACTGCCTGCCCGGGGCAGATTGCACGATGCCCAGTCGTTGCCGCCAGGCAGCAGGATGACGGGTTTGCGCGAGCTATCGAAGACTTGTTGGCGCGCGTTGTACAAGGCGTCCCGGCAGGGCTCCGCTTCGCTCTTGAGATTGCCGTCGTAGACCACGAACGACGTATTTCGCTCGCGTCCGATCGCATCGAGCATCTGTTGCAGCGCGGTTTCGCCGCCCGGTTTGTCGAGCACGTTCGAGGCAATCGCGAAGCTCATGGGCTGGGCTTCGGCATGCGCGGACTGCGATGCCACGGCTGCCCCGATAGCCGCGATGCAAACGACCACACGAGCGGCGATGAACGTACGCGACATGTGCCGCGTGCGAAGCCACTGAGCGCGAACCCCGCAGTTATCGAGATGCATCCGGAGCGTGCGACGCCAGCTCATGTAGTTCGTACAGCAGATCGAGTGCGTCGCGCGGGCGCACGTCGTTAGGATCGATTGCGCGGAGCCGGTCGAGCGCCGGATGAAGCGCCGCTGGCTCATCGCGCGCCTCGGCCTCAGTGAGATCGGCGTGGCTGGCGAGATCCACAGGCGGCGGTGCGAACAAGTCGAATTGCGGCGAAGCCTGTCCAATGGACTGCTGCTCCAGATGCGCCAGATGCTTTCTGGCAGCCTTGATCACCGCTGGCGGGACGCCGGCGAGTTGCGCCACTTGCAAGCCGTAACTCTGGTTCGCCGGCCCCTCGTTGACCGCGTGCAAGAACACAATGCCGTGATCGTGCTCGACCGCCGAGAGATGCACGTTCGCGGCATGCGCAAACTCGGCTGGCAACTGTGTCAACTCAAAGTAATGCGTGGCGAACAACGTGTGGCAACCGTTGTGCGAGAGAAGATGCCGCGCAATTGCCCAGGCGAGCGCGAGGCCGTCGAAGGTGGACGTGCCGCGGCCAATCTCGTCCATCAGCACGAGACTCGAGGGTGTTGCGTCGTTGAGAATGGCCGCGGCCTCGGTCATCTCGACCATGAAGGTCGAACGTCCGCCCGCGAGGTCGTCGGCCGCGCCAATGCGCGTAAAAATCCGGTCGACGGGACCAAAGCTCGCACGTTTCGCCGGCACATAACTGCCGACATAAGCGAGCAGCGCGATCAACGCCGTCTGGCGCATGAACGTCGATTTACCGCCCATGTTCGGGCCGGTGATCAGCAACAGCTTGCGCTCGGTGTGCAGGCAACAATCGTTGGCGATGAACTGCTCGACCTGCGCTTCGACGACCGGATGACGGCCCTGTTCAATATCGATTCCGGAGTCGTTTGCAAAGTCTGGTGCGACCCAGTCGAGCGCAAGCGCGCGTTCGGCGAATGCGCTCAGCAGGTCCAGTTCAGCGAGCGCCGCGGCCACGCGCTGGCAATCGCCAATATGCGGCAGCAGCGTTTGCAGCAGCGCGTCGTAAAGCATGCGCTCCCGGGCAAGCGCACGGTCTTGCGCGGACAGCGCCTTGTCCTCGAAAGTCTTCAGTTCCGGCGTGATGTAACGCTCGGCGTTCTTGAGCGTCTGGCGGCGCCGGTAATCGTCCGGGACCTTTTCCGTCTGGCCGCGCGTGACTTCAATGTAGAAGCCATGCACCTTGTTATATTCGACGCGCAGGTTTGCGATACCCGTACGTGCGCGCTCACGCGTTTCCAGGTCGATCAGGAACTGGTCGCAGTTCTCCGAAATGTCGCGCAATTCGTCGAGGTCAGCATCATAACCGCGTGCGATCACGCCGCCGTCGCGAATCAAAACGGCGGGTTCGCGGGCGATTGCGCGAGTCAGCAGTTCGAGACATTCCGGCGGCGGCTCGAGCGAGGTATCGATATGATCAAGCCGTTCTGCATGAATCTTGACCGGAGCAAGCCGTTCGCGCAATTGCGGCAGGGCCGCAAACGTATCGCGCAGGCTCGAGAGATCACGGGGCCGCGCCGACAGCAGCGCAAGCCTGCCCGTGATTCGTTCGATATCCGAAATCTGGCGCAGCGCCGCGCGCAGTCCGTCGAGGCTCGCGTTGGGAGGTGCGTCGAGCAATGCGCCGATTGCACGCTGCCGTGCCTGTGCGATGGCCGAATCGCGCGGCGGATGATGCAGCCAGTGACGCAGCAAACGGCTGCCCATGGTCGTGCAGCAGGTATCGAGCAGAGAACACAGCGTCGGCGATTCCGTGCCGCGCAGCGTCTCGGTCAATTCGAGATTGCGTCGCGTGGCGGGGTCCAGTCCGATGTACTCTGACTCGTACTCGACCTTCAGGCTACGGACGTGCCGCAGTTGCTGACCTTGTGTCGCGGCGGCGTATAACAGCAACGCGCCGGCTGCCCCGCATGCACACGTCAGTGAATGGGCGCCGAAACCGTCGAGACCCGCGACATCGAGTTGCTCGCACAGGCGCTGGATACCGGAATTGATATCGAAATGCCACGCGGGCACGCGCGTGGTCGCGCCAATGTTCGGTACCTGGAATGGCGCGTTCGCTTCCGAAAAGGAATCCGCCATCAGCGTCTCGGCTGGCCGGATGCGTTCGAGCGCGGCGCTCAACTGGTCCGGTGCGACTTCGGCAAGACGCAACGCACCGCTCGCAAGATTAAGCCACGCGAGCCCGACGCTCGTCACTACACCACGACGGTTGTGCGTGGGACACAGCGCCAACAGGAAGACGTCGTTCTTGTCGGAAAGGAGGGCGGCGTCCGTCAGCGTGCCGGGCGTCACCACGCGCACGACCTTGCGTTCGACCGGTCCCTTCGATGTCGCCGGATCGCCGATCTGCTCGCAAATGGCGACCGATTCACCCAGCTTCACGAGTTTCGCCAGATACTGCTCGCACGAGTGATGCGGGATGCCGGCCATCCTGATCGGGTTGCCGCCGGACGCACCGCGCTGGGTCAGGGTCAGGTCCAGCAGGCGTGAGGCTTTTACGGCGTCGTCGAAAAACAGCTCGTAGAAGTCGCCCATGCGATAGAACACGAGCGTACCCGGATGCTCCGCTTTTATGCGCAAGTACTGCTGCATCATGGGCGTGTGATGCGACAGGTCGACTGTCGCAGCGGAGTCGGGGCCGATGCGATGCGAGTCGTGTGCCGAGGAGGAAACGGAGGTTTGAGTGCCCATCGTGATTGCGTGATTTTGCGAATGTCCAAGGGCACGAGTGTACCGCGTTGGGGGCGGCACGAACCCCTGACCAGGTGGCTAACGAAGACATTCATTCACTCGTCACGAGCGTTCGCTGGCCAGATCTGCCGTCGCGTCAAGACGTTCTCATCGCGTTTACGCAAAAACGCCGGCAAGCCGGCGTTTTTTCCTCGATTTGGCTTCTGCTTTTACGAACGTCCCGCCAGGAAACCGACCAGCAGCGCCAGACCCGCGACCGCGCCCAGCGTATGCCACGGCTTTTCGTGGACGAACTCGTCGGCGTAACCGGCGGCGTCGTTCAGACGCTCCGCAATCGCCGAGGACGAGCCGTCGAACTGCGAACGTGCCGCCTTAAGCTTCGCCTGCAAATCCTTGCGCAACTGGTCCACATTGACATCTTTCGCATCGCGGATCGAACTGTCGAGCTCGTCGAGCAATCCACGCAGCTGCGTGCTGGCCGAATCGACCACGTCGCTTGCGCCACGCACAGCACGTCGGCCGACTTTGGCGGCGTCATTGATGTTGCTATCGAGTGTAGAACGTGTAAACAGACCCATTTGCAGCTCCTTTGACGTATCCCTGGTTTGTATCGGTCCGCGCATCCCGCTGCGCGGCTTTTAGGCAATCGAACAGAGCATCCAGCACATATCGTTCCCGCACCTTGCGTTTTATCACTCTTCGACCAGTGAGCCAAGGTCCACTGTGCGCTCGTTGCGAGCGTGCCGCCGCATTGCCAGTCCCATCATCAGGCAAATAAAGACGCCGAAGACCACGATGATCCATTCCACCGGTAATCGGGTCGTGAGCAGGAGTGCGTAAGCGCCGAGCATCGATAAAACCGCAAGGTTCTGGTTGAAGTTCTGCACGGCGATCGACGCTCCCGCGGACAAAAGCGTCGCGCCACGATGCTGCAGGATCGCATTCATTGGTACGATAAAAAAGCCCGACAACGCGCCAAGCAGGATCATCAGCGGGTATGCACCAAGGATATAGAGCGGCGCAAACAGCGGCCCGATGTGCACGCCGGAACCGGCCGGGAACAGATCCTTGTTGTAGAACGCCATGCAGATGGCGACCGCGCCGGTCACCAGTCCCACCGGCAGCACCTTGAGCGAACTGCGCAACGGCACCCACGCCGCCGCCGCGCCCGCGCCGATCGCAATGCCCAGGCCCGTCACGCCTTGCAGCACGGCCGCTTTCGATAAGGACAGGCCCAGGTTCGCGTCAGCCCATTTGAGGACGAGCAGTTGCAGCGTCACGGCGGCGCCCCAGAGCAACGTGGTCACCCACAACGCAATCTGCGCGAGCTTGTCGCCCCACAAGACCTTGAACGCATGCGTGAAATCGCCGACGAGTTTCGACGGCTCCTTCAGCCGGTTCCGATACCGCGCGCCGGTGTCGGGAATGCCGATGTTGATCACGGCGGCGAGCGCATACACCACCATGACCGCGAACATGGCGGCGTCGGCGGCGGAGCGGATCAGCACGAGGTGCGCCGCGCTGACGATATGCCCGACATACTGGCTGACGAGCGCCCCTCCGATCACCGTCCCGAGAATGGTCGAACCCACAGTCGCCGATTCCAGCCACGCGTTGGCCGGGATAAGCTTCTCGGGCGGCAGAAGTTCGGTGAGGATGCCGTATTTGGCGGGTGAATAGGCGGCCGCACCGAGACCGACGACACCGTACGCGATCATCGGATGCACGCCGAGGATCATCAGCGCGCAGCCTCCAGCCTTCAGCGCATTCGAGATGAACATGACGTGGCGTTTTTGCATGGAGTCGGCGAACGCGCCCACGAACGGCGCGAGCAGTACATACGATATCGTGAAGAAAATTTGCAGCAGCGGCGTGACCCATGACGCGGAATGCATCACCGAAAGCATTGCGATGGCGGCAATGAGCAGCGCGTTGTCGGCAAGCGACGACACGAACTGCGCGGCTATGATCGTATAAAAGCCTTTTTTCATGTGGCGGGCAGGGCGGCAGCAAAAGAGGAGGGAGTGCCGCGAGCGGCCGAACGGAACACTTTAGCGGAGCCGGCCGCCGTGCGCAGGAACGCCGGCGAACCGGGGAGCAAACCTCATTGCCTGTACGCCGACAGAATTCCCTGCGCCAACGAAAAAGGCGGCCACAGCCGCCTTTGTTTCTCAACCGTTACGCGTTGGTTCGCGTGGTGGTGAACGGATCAAGGATCTTGATCATTTGCGCATAGACCTTCGGGTTTGCCGCGACGATCTCGCTCTTGTGCAGGAAGTCCGACTCGCCCGTGTAGTTGCCGACCAGTCCGCCAGCTTCGGTGATCAGCAAGCTGCCTGCGGCCACGTCCCATGCGCTGATGCCTTGTTCGAAGAATGCGTCGAGGCGGCCCGCCGCCACGTTTGCCAGATCCAGCGCGGCCGCACCCGGGCGTCGCAGTCCGGCGCACGCTTCGGTCATCTCCTTGAAGAGCTTGCCGTATGCGTCGAGTCCGTCACCATTACGAAACGGGAAACCCGTGCCAACGAGGGCATCGGCGAGACGATCCAGCTTGCCCACGCGAATACGCCGCTCGTTCAGGTAAGCACCGGAGCCGCGCGAGGCGGTGAACAGGTCGTTGCGGGTGGGATCGTAGACGACTGCCTGCGTGATGATGCCCTTGTGGACGAGCGCAATGGAGACGCAGTAGTACTGGAAGCCGTGAATGAAGTTGGTCGTGCCGTCGAGCGGATCGATGATCCACTGGAACTCGGAGTTTTTGTCCATTTCGCCCGATTCCTCGGCAAGAATGGAGTGCTTCGGATAAGCGGTCGTCAATGTTTCGATGATCGCGGCTTCGGAAGCCTTGTCGACTTCCGTCACGAAGTCGTTGTGCTGCTTCTTGCTGACCTCGATCCGGTCAAGGTCGAGCGACGCGCGGTTGATGATCTGTCCGGCGCGGCGGGCGGCCTTGACAGCAATATTGAGCATTGGATGCATGAATAGAGTCCTTTGCCCGGCGGCTGCGCTCCACGCAATGCGCGTGAAGCCGGAACCCCGAGCGGAACATGCCCAACCGGCGGGCAAAAATACACGTGCAATGACGTGTATTGACGGCAACGAATTGAAGAAGAGCGATGCACGTGCCTTTTTCAAACCGCGATTCTGGTTGAAAACCCGCAAATTGCAGCAAAAAGCGCGTGCGAACAGCGTATTTTACCCGAGTTGGCCAACGCGCGGGTCGGGAGCGTTTCGAATAAATGTGACCGCATCCGGCGGTATCCGAGGTCGTCCCAAATGCGTTGTGGCGATACCATGACGTTTTCCCGTTCTCTTTTGCAAGCGTTCACCCTCTTGAACACGAACCTTTCCCCGGCCCGACCTTCCGATCAACCCGTCGATACATTCGCATCGACCCGTTTCGTGCTTGTCGAGCCGAGCCATCCGGGCAATGTCGGCGCGGCGGCGCGCGCGCTCAAGACCATGGGATTTTCCCGGCTGATCGTGGTCGCGCCGAAAATCCCGTTCGTCACACGCGAGCCGGAAGCCATCGCGATGGCTTCCGGCGCTGACGACGTGCTGGCATCGGCGCAAGTAGTCGAAACACTCGCCGATGCACTTAGCGGCGTTCATTGGTCCATCGCGCTCACGGCCCGCACGCGGGAATACGGACCGCCGCAGATGGCTCCGCGCGCGGCCGTGCAGAAAGCGTGCGAGCAGGGTGAGGGCGGCGGCGCGATTGCGCTCGTATTTGGCAATGAACGCGTGGGGCTATCGAATGCGGATGTCGAGCGATGCAGCGCGCTTGCCCATATTCCGGCCAACCCGGCGTATAGCTCGCTCAATCTGGCGCAGGCGGTTCAGGTTCTGGCCTATGAGTTGCGGCTTGCGTTGCTCGACCGGGCCGCGGCAACGCCGGCAACGTGCGCCACTTCTGCTGCGAGCACCACGGCGAGCGCGCCGATCGACGAGATCGAGGGCATGTACAGTCATCTCGAGCAGGCGCTCGTTGCGCTCGATTTCCTTGATCCGGCCAATCCGAAGAAGCTGATGTCGCGGTTGAGGCGCCTCTTTTCGCGCTCGGGCCTGGAGCACGAGGAAGTCAATATCCTGCGCGGAATTGCCAAGCACATTCTTTTGCGGATCAAGCGGTAGCGAATCGCTGACCGCTTTGCCAGCGTGGGCATAAAAGCGCGCCCCGGCAGCTCGTCCTACAATCTGCAAAAGCAAGCTATCGATTCCCGAATTCGTGCTGAGCCGAACGGCGGCGCACGTTCGCGATAAACCCCCGCAGATCACTGACCGAGCCACCGCCATGTTCAACCGACTTCGCGAAGACATTGCCGCCATCCGCGAGCGCGATCCCGCCGCCCGCAGCGGTTGGGAAGTCGCGACGTGTTATCCGGGCTTTCACGCGATCGTCCTGCACCGGATTGCTCATGTGTCATGGATGTCGGGCGCGCGCTGGCTCGGACGCTTCGTCTCGCAGTTCGCGCGATTCATGACGGGCATCGAAATTCATCCGGGCGCGACGCTTGGGCGGCGCGTGTTTATCGATCATGGCATGGGCGTCGTGATCGGGGAAACAGCGGTGATCGGCGACGACTGCACGATCTACCAGGGCGTCACGCTTGGCGGCACGTCGCTCGCGCGCGGGGCCAAGCGGCATCCGACGCTCGAACAAGGCGTGATCGTCGGCGCGGGTGCAAAAGTGCTCGGCGCATTCACGGTCGGCGCGCAGGCAAAGATAGGTTCGAACGCGGTGGTGGTGAAACCCGTTCCGGCAGGCGCCACGGCAGTGGGCAATCCCGCGCGTGTGGTCATGCCCGCGGCCGCAAGGCCAGCTCAAAAGGACTGCGCGCCTGAGCGCCCGGCTTTTTGCGCCTATGGCATTACGCCGAACGCCGATGATCCCGTATCGCTCGCAATCCACGGCCTGATCGATCATGCATCGACGCAAACGCATCGCGTGGATGAGATCGTTGCGGCGCTGGAAAAGCTGGGTACGCGCATTGATGCGATCAGCGGGGTGGAGAACGCCGCGTTCATTGACCTGAAGCGGCTGTCCGATGTCATGAAAGGCGAAGCCGCGCGCCGTTAGACGCTTGCTTCCAGCGGCAGCGCCCGAATCCCGTTGGCGTCCACGCGCAAATAACCGCCGCGTGGCTCGCCATGATCGAGTTCCCAATCCGGTATGACCCACCGGACGCCATCGTTTTCACGATGCCGCGCGGGCAGATGCGTGTGGCCGTGAATCATCGTGCGCGTGCCCGTGTTCGCAAACAGTTGCGCCACGGCTTCCCGGGTCACGTCATATTTGGCTTGCGCGGGACGCATCCGTCCATCTTCGCTGGTCGAGCGCATGCGCTCCGCAATCGATAAACGCAGCTTCAGCGGCAAGCTCAGGAACATCCGCTGCGCGACCGGGTTTCGCGCGAAGCGTCGAAAACGCTGGTACGCGGGGTCGTCGGTGCACAGCGCGTCGCCATGCGCGATCACGATGCGTGTTCCGAACGCGGTGATCACGAACGGATCGGGCAACGGCATCGCGCCGGCCGCGCGCATGAAGCGCTTGCCGAGCAGGAAATCGCGATTGCCGTGCATCACATACAAGCCGATGCCACGCTCGGACAACGTGTGCAGCAGCGCCGTCATGCGCCTTGCAAATGCAGCGCGCGGACCGGGAACGGATGCATCCAGCACGTCGTCTCCAACCCAGAATTCGAACAGGTCGCCGAGGATGAACACCGAGTCGGCGTCGTTCGCCGTCACTTCCATGAAATGTTCGAACGCTGCCACGGTATGTGGAATGGCGTCGCTCAAATGGAGATCGGAAATGAAAAACAGCGGGCGCGCTGTAGCTTTCGCGCCCGCTGTTTCCAATGAATCGATCACACCGTGCGTCAAGTCAGTCATTAACCAACGACGACAGCCTTCTCGATTACGACGTCATCCGCCGGCACGTCCTGATGAAAGCCCTTCGAGCCGGTCTTCACCTTGCGGATCTTGTCGACAATGTCCATGCCGTCCACGACCTTGCCGAACACCGCGTAACCCCAGCCTTGCGACGTCGGCGCAGAGTGGTTCAGGAACTCGTTGTCGCCCACGTTGATGAAGAATTGCGCGGTCGCCGAATGCGGATCGTTGGTGCGCGCCATGGCGACCGAACCGACTTCGTTTTTCAGGCCATTGTTGGCTTCGTTGTCAATGGGCGCGTCCGTCGGCTTTTGCTTCATGCCCGGTTCGAAGCCGCCGCCCTGGATCATGAAGCCGTCGATCACGCGATGGAACACGGTGTTGTCGTAGTGGCCTTTCTTCACGTAGTTCAAGAAATTCTCGACTGACTTCGGCGCCTTCTCGGCGTTCAGTTCGATCTTGATGATGCCGTGATTCGTATGGAGTTCGACCATGATGAATTACTTTCCTGTTCAAGAGTTGATGGAGCATTACGCGACGCGCACGGCGTATGCCTGCCGCTACTGCTTTTACTTGCCGACCACGCTCGCCGACTCGATCACGACATTCGATTGCGGCACATCGCCCATGGGTCCGCGCGTGGTGGTGGGTGTGGCTTCGATCTTCTTGACCACGTCCATGCCCGAGATCACCTTGCCGAATACGGCATAACCGTTGCCGTCGCCGTTGGGGTAATCGAGGCCGGTGTTGTCGACGGTATTGATGAAGAACTGCGACGTGGCCGAATTCGGATCGCTCGTACGGGCCATCGCGAGGGTGCCGGTGCTGTTCTTCAAGCCGTTCTTGCTTTCGAGCGGAATGGGCGCGCGCGTGGGCTTCTCAGCAAAGCTCGTGGTGTACCCGCCGCCCTGGATCATGAAGCCCGGAATCACACGATGAAAAATCGTGCCGTTGTACTGCCCGGACTTCACGTAGTCGAGAAAGTTGGCGACGCTCTTGGGCGCCTTCTCAGGATAAAGCTCGACCTTGATGTCGCCTTGCGATGTCTTGAGCAGCACGTTCGGATGCGCGGCTGCCGGTGACGACTGGGCAAAAGCAGGCGCCTGGGCGATAAGTGCGGCGCTGCCGAGCGCCAACAACAAACTTTTCATGAGCAATCGATCCTCTGGTTGGAGCTGCATCGTGTGATGGCTCGTACGGGTTTTCAGACCTCGCGGCCTGGAAGTCCGTACAGGCCGGATCACGGTTTCGCGGAAGGTGCGAAGTAAGGCGTGTTCGAGAGCGGCACGCTCGGTCCACCGAAAGGCGAATAGAGCGGGGCGGACATGTCGGTCGAGGACGAAGACGAGCCGGTTGTGCCGGTATTCGGGCCGCTCCAGTCGCTGTTGCTCGATGTTCCCGACGACGCCACCGGCGCGGAAGCCGCTGACGTTGACGACGCCGAGGAAACGCCCGATGCGCCGGAAGCCGCCGCCGCGGCTGCAGCAGCGGCCGCTTCCGGACGACGTCGCGGCGGCGGCGAGACGATCTGCTGAATGCTGTTCACGCGCTGCGCGGTCAGCGGGCTTCTCGATCCCAGCGTCTGAGCGCGCTTGTACGATTCGCTTGCGAGCCGCAGATACAGGTCGCCGAGATTCTCGTACGCGAGCGCATAACTCGGATTTGCCTTCGTGGCGGTTTCGAGCGCGACGCGTGCTTCGTCGTAGCGGCCTTTCTTTGCGTAGAGCGCGGCAAGGTTGTTGTACGGCTCCGGCAACTCCGGATACGTTTGCGTGAGCTCCGTGAACGCAGTAATGGCTTCGTCGTCGCGATTCAGGCGAGCCAGCACGGTGGCGCGCTTGAATTTCGCCTGCACGTCGCGCGGATTCGTCTTGAGGCGCGCGTCCAGTTGCGCGAGCGCGCTCGGCCATTGCTTCTGCGCAATGGCGGCGTCGATGGCGGGCGTGTCATCGGCGGTGGCGGTGGAGACTTGCGCAAGTGCCGGCATGGTCGGCCACAACGTTGCGCCAACTCCGAATACGATGGTGGCGGCGGTTGCAAGTGCGGTCGCCGCGAGCTTGGCAACGCTTGGTACGCGGCGGCTTGAAGGTTTCATAGGCTCGTTTCTGAATGTTATACTCCGGCCCATTCTAACAAAACGTCCGCAACGTTCCGACGAACGTCAGGACAGTCTTTACGCCACTCGCGGCCGCCTCCGTTTCGATTCGCATGACCGGGGTGTTGTTGCGGTGCTGCGATCCTGGTTCCCGGGCTTCTCATCCGGTCGCCATCGGGTTCCCATCGTTCCGGTTTCCAGCCGAACATGTCTTCGTCCTTATGCGTTCGTCATTATGTTGTTGCCGGTCAAGCTGTCGTTCTAGTTCTTGTCGCTGGTCGACGGCTACCTGTAGCATGATCGTCTCGGTGCCGACCTTGCGGTTCGCGCGGTTTGTGCAGGCACTTGTGTGACTCGCAGCAACGCCAAGGCGCGCTGACGAATCTGTGGAAACTGTGGAATCTATGATTACGCAGCATGCTCGCCAAATCGGCCAGCAATCGAAACATTCGGATGTCCCGGCCCACGCACCATCGTTTATGAACTCATTGCGCATCTACAACACGCTCGCGCGTGACAAGCAACCTTTTGTGCCGCTCCGTGCCGGAGAAGTGCGCATGTATGTCTGCGGAATCACGGTGTACGACTACTGTCACGTCGGGCACGCGCGCATGATGATCGTGTTCGACATTGTCCAGCGGTGGCTTCGCACGATTGGTTACGACGTGACATACGTGCGCAACATCACGGACATCGACGACAAGATCATTCGCCGCGCCGTGGAGAACGGCGAGCCGATCAAGACGCTGACCGCGCGGTTCATCCAGGCCATGTACGACGATCTCGACGCCCTGGGTGTCGAGCGTCCCGACCATGAACCGCGCGCGACCGATTTCGTGCCGCAGATGCTCGGCATGATCGAGACGCTCGTGAACAACGGTTACGCGTATCAGGCGAGCGATGGCGACGTGAACTACGCCGTGCGCAAGTTCGAGGGCTACGGCAAACTGTCCGGCAAGTCGATCGAAGACCTGCGCGCGGGCGAGCGCGTGGCCTCCAACGATGCGAAGCAGGACCCGCTCGACTTCGTATTGTGGAAGCGGGCGAAAGAGGGAGAACCGCCTGATACGGGCTGGGACTCCGCCTGGGGGCGTGGGCGGCCGGGCTGGCACATCGAGTGTTCTGCTATGGGATGCACGCTTCTGGGCGATCGCTTCGACATCCACGGTGGCGGCCAGGACCTGCAGTTTCCGCACCATGAGAATGAAATTGCGCAGAGCGAGGCGGCAACCGGCGTTCAGTTCGTGAACTACTGGATGCATAACGGCTTTGTGCAGATCGACAGCGAAAAGATGTCGAAGTCGCTTGGCAACTTCTTCACCATTCGCGAAGTGCTTGAAAAATTCGATGCGGAAGTCGTGCGCTTTTTTATTGCGCGGGCACACTATCGGTCGCCGCTCAACTACAGCGACGTTCATATAGATGATGCACGTGGGGCGCTCACGCGCTTGTACACCGCATTGAAAGACGTGAGCCCGGACACGGACCCGCTCGACTGGAACGAAGTGCATGCGCAACGTTTCCAGGCCGCCATGAACGACGACTTCAATACGCCTGTCGCGATTGCGGTGCTGTTCGAGCTGGCAAGCGAAGTGAATCGCTCGCAGGACGCGGTACTTGCGCGGCAGTTGAAAGCGCTTGGCGGCGTGCTCGGCTTGTTGCAGCGCGAGCCGCGCGCGTTCCTTCAGGATGCGCCGGGCAGTAGCAGGAATAACGGCGAGGAAGGCGCGGTCGGCCTCACGCCTCTCGATATCGAGACGAAGATCGCTGCTCGCGTTGCTGCGAAGCAGGCGAAGAACTATGCCGAAGCAGACCGGATTCGCGCTGAGTTGCTCGAAGCCGGAATTGCACTTGAAGACAAACCGGGTGGGTCGACCGAATGGCGTCGCAGTTGAACGTCTTTCGTATTCTCTGATCGACTCACCAGGCAGGAGGCATGATGGCAACGGCCAGAAAGACGCCGGCTAAACGAGCCGCGTCCGGAAGTACCGCAGCGACCGAAACGACGGTCGCGCGGCGTGCAAAAGTGAAGACGGCGACGGCGTCCAAACCCCTGGGCAAGCGGCTCAATGGTACGGCTGACGATGTGCCGGTCAAGGCGGCATTGAAGAGACGGGTCGCCAATGGCGCCGCGCATGATGACGCGCCAGCACCCAACGGCACCGTGCGCGCGCGCAAGACGGCGCGTGCGGCCGTGTCCAGGACATCGCTCAAGAAAGGGAACGGCGAGGGCGCAAAGGCACTCGACGTGAAAGCCACCGAAGCCGATGTCACTGCTGACGCCGCGCAAGCGCTCGTGCGCGACCCGCAGGCCGATGGCGAAATCGTCCGCAAATCGCGCGCGATCACGACCGATAAAGCTGTCGCTGCGAAGACGGTGCCGGTGCAGACACCTGGGCTTTCGCCCGAAGCGGCACGTCCCGAGTATTGGGACAAGGCGTGCGCGGATCTCGTCAAGCGCGACCGGATTCTCAAGAAGCTGATTCCGAAGTTCGGCCCGGTGCATCTGGTGAATCGCGACGATCCGTTCACTACATTGGCGCGTTCCGTTGTCGGTCAGCAGATTTCGGTGGCCTCCGCGCAAGCCATCTGGAAGCGCGTGGAAGGCGCATGTCCCACGCTCGCGCCGCAACAGTTCATCAGGGTGGGGCCGGCGAAGCTGCAGTCGTGCGGCTTATCGAAGAGAAAGTCCGAATACATTCTCGATGTCGCGCAGCATTTCGTGTCGGGCGCATTGCACGTCGACAGCTGGACGTCAATGGAAGACGAAGCGGTGATCGCGGAATTGACGCAGATCCGCGGTATCGGGCGGTGGACCGCGGAAATGTTCCTGATCTTCAACCTGTCGCGCCCTGATGTCCTGCCGCTCGACGACCTGGGCCTGATTCAGGCCATCAGCGTCAACTATTTCAGCGGTGAACCCGTCACGCGCAGCGAAGCACGCGAAGTCGCGGCCAACTGGGAGCCGTGGCGAACCGTCGCGACCTGGTATATGTGGCGCAGCCTCTATCCCGTGCCAGCCGACCACTGACGTGCGCGCCCACGGTCGTCACGCTATTAATATCCTATAATCGATAGTTTCGACCCGAAATTTAGTGAGGCCGGCGCGGTTAGAATACGCGCTGCCCGATGCTCTAGGATTCGAACATATGAAGACCACTTTTCTGGATTTCGAACAGCCGATCGCTGAACTCGAAGCGAAGATCGAAGAATTGCGCTTCGTTCAGGACGATTCCGCTGTCGATATTTCGGAAGAAATCGAGCGGCTGTCGAAGAAGAGCCAGCAACTCACCAAAGACTTGTACGCGAACCTGACTCCGTGGCAGGTTTCTCAGATCGCGCGCCATCCACAGCGCCCGTACACCCTCGACTATGTGAACGAACTCTTCACCGATTTCCACGAACTGCATGGCGACCGTTCGTATGCTGACGACCTGGCCATCGTCGGCGGTCTGGCGCGGTTCAACGGTCAGGCCTGCATGGTGATCGGACAGCAGAAGGGGCGCGACACGAAAGAGCGCGCAGCGCGCAATTTCGGCATGCCGCGCCCTGAGGGATATCGCAAGGCTGAGCGCCTGATGCGTCTGGCGGAGAAGTTCGGCCTTCCGATCTTCACGTTTATCGATACACCCGGCGCGTATCCCGGAATTGGCGCCGAAGAGCGCGGCCAGTCGGAAGCAATCGGCCGCAACCTGTACGTGATGGCTGAACTGAAAACGCCGATCATCGCTACCATCATTGGCGAAGGCGGTTCCGGCGGCGCGCTGGCGATTGCCGTGGCGGATAGCGTATTGATGCTGCAATTTTCAACGTATTCGGTGATTTCACCTGAAGGCTGCGCATCCATCTTGTGGAAAAGCGCGGCGAAAGCGCCCGAAGCGGCCGAAGCGCTGGGATTGACTGCGCACCGGTTGAAGGCGCTGGGGCTGATCGACAAGATCGTAAATGAGCCGCTTGGCGGCGCGCATCGCGATCCGAAAGGCATGGCCGCATTGCTGCGCCGTGCATTGGCCGACACGCTGCGCCAGTTCCACGGCATGAACGCACTCGATGTCCGTGCGCGTCGTTTCGACAAGCTCATGGCGTACGGCAAGTTCAAGGAAAACCTGCCGGGCGCGTGAGGTGAAAACCTTCGCTCACCGTGGTGCAGGAAAGCGATTCCTGTGACTTCCGATTCCGAAACGCCCGCCAGCCGCCTCGTGATCGATGCGGTGCGCGCGGCGTTGGCCAATCTGCCGGCATCGGCTGACAGTCCCATAGCCGTCGCGTTCAGCGGCGGTCTCGATTCCACCACGTTGCTCGATGCCGCCGTCCGTTGTGCGGGCGAGGCGCGCGTGATCGCGTTGCACGTTCATCACGGCTTGAGCCCGAACGCCGATGCCTGGGCCGCGCACTGTCACGCGTTCGCCCGGGCGCTGGGCGTGCGGTTTGCATCGCGTCAGGTCGATGTCGTGCGTGAAGGTGGCGAAAGTCTTGAAGCGGCGGCGCGTGATGCGCGGTATCGGGCGCTTGACGCGCTATGCGACGAGCAGGGCGCCACCACGTTATGGCTCGCGCATCATGCTGACGATCAGGCGGAGACCGTGTTGCTGCAATTGCTGCGCGGCGCGGGCGTGGCGGGGCTCGCCGCCATGGCGCCGCAGCGCGCCGACGGACTGTCCGTGCCGCGCGTGCGCCCCTTGCTGCATGTATTGCGGGCGCAACTGGAGCATTACGCACACCAGCGCGACCTGCGCTGGATCGACGACGAATCCAACACCGATACCCGCTACGCCCGCAACGCGTTGCGTCATGATGTCCTGCCGGCGCTCGCCGTGCACTTCCCTGGTTTTCGCGATGCGCTTGCACGGACCGCATCGCACGCGGCGTCGGCGCAACGGTTGCTGGATGAGCTTGCGCGCATCGACTTGCAGTCGGTCACGCAAACGGACGATGAAAACGCGCTGACGTTGCCGGCCGTGCTCGCCCTCGACGACGAACGCGCGGTCAACCTGCTGCGCTACTGGATGCGTGCGCTCGGATTGCAGGCGGCGTCGGCGGCGCGCATGGGCGAGATCTTGCGTCAATTGCGCGATGCCGCCACTTCCCGCAATGGCCATGCGTTGCGTATCGATCATGCGGGACATTGTTTGCGGGTGTATCGCGAGTGCATCTTCTGGGAGACGGGCGACAGCGCCGATCCCATGGATCTGGACAATGGCGTTGAAGCGCCGCGTACTGCGAGCAGACTCGACTGGACCGGTGAAACCATCTGGCGTTTGCCCGAGTGGCGCGGCACTTTCGTGTTTGCGCCGGTGACTGAAGGAGACACCGAAGCCAGCGCTCTTGCCGATGCTGTTCCCGAAGCCACGCTGCGCGCGGAGCCGCTTACCGTGCGTTCGCGTGTGGGAGGCGAGCGCGTGCGCTTGTCGGCGCAAGGACCGAGCCGCACGCTCAAGAACCTGTTTCAGGAGCAGGGCATACCGGGCTGGAAACGCGATGTGCCGCTTCTGTTCTCGGGCGAGACGCTATTGTTCGTGCCGCTGATCGGAGTCAATCGGGCGTGCTGGCAACCGGACCATGCAAGCGGTCCTTGGCGGCATATAACGTGGCAGCCGGATCTCGTGATCGCCTGAAGCGAGGCGTCTCTGCACAGGGGCCGGATCGTGAAATCAACCGGTAAAATTTTACTTTTGCAGGCGTCGGGAAGCTGCCGATCCAAGTCGGTTTGCCCGTTTTGGCTTGTGTTTTAGCCCCCGATCGGGTACGTTTACCGGTTTCCCGCATCGCCTTTCAAGCAGCTTTTCCGTCCAGAAGACGCGTTTTTAGCCGCTGGAATTGCATTTTGCGCGTGAGCGAACCTTGCGCGCGCGGCAACCGCGTTTCGTCGTCACGCTTAAGTCGTCGATCGCACCAGAGCAGATTTCGCCCGAACCCAGGCTCGAGGCCGACTTCTGACGCAATACGTGAACCACGTGCGGTACGCGGCGCATTACACGGCGCGCAGCGCGGCTTTTCCTCCAGTTCAAAACGACAATGGCACTCATCGTACATAAATACGGCGGCACTTCGATGGGCTCGGTCGAGCGCATCAAGAACGTCGCCAGGCGCGTCGCCAAATGGCACAAGGCCGGGCACAAGATGGTCGTGGTCCCGTCGGCCATGTCCGGCGAAACGAACCGCCTGCTTGGCCTCGCGCGCGAAATCACCACGAACCCCGACCCGCGCGAACTCGACATGATTGCCTCGACGGGCGAACAGGTCAGCGTCGGCCTGCTGGCCATCGCGCTGCATGCCGAAGGGCTCGAAGCCGTCAGCTATGCGGGCTGGCAAGTTCCCATCAAGACAGATAGTGCGTTCACGAAAGCGCGCATCAGCGACATCGACGGTACGCGCGTGCTTGCCGATCTCGACGCGGGCAAAGTCGTCGTCATCACCGGCTTCCAGGGCGTCGATCCGGAAGGCCATATTGCAACGCTCGGCCGCGGCGGCTCGGATACGTCGGCGGTGGCCATCGCGGCCGCAATGAAAGCCGATGAATGCCTGATCTATACGGACGTCGACGGTGTCTACACCACCGACCCGCGCGTGGTGGAAGAAGCGCGCCGTCTGGATCGCGTGACGTTTGAAGAAATGCTGGAAATGGCGAGCCTCGGATCGAAGGTGCTGCAGATCCGTTCGGTGGAATTTGCCGGTAAATATCAGGTGAAGACGCGTGTGCTGTCGAGCCTGACAGACCCGATGATTCCTCTCGAAACCGAAATGCGCTCGGGCACCCTGATTACTTTTGAAGAAGACGAGACCATGGAAAAAGCTGTTATCTCGGGCATCGCATTCCAGCGCGACGAAGCGCGTATTGCCGTAATGGGCGTGCCCGACAAGCCGGGTATTGCGTACCAGATCCTGGGTCCGGTGGCGGATGCGAACATCGATATCGACATGATCATCCAGAACACGAGCGTGGACGGCAAGACCGACTTCACGTTCACGGTGGGCCGCGGCGATTACGCGCGCGCCATGGAGATCCTGACGAACCAGGTGAAGGAACACGTGAAGGCCGAGCAGGTTCGCGGCGACCCGAAGGTGTCGAAGGTATCGGTAGTCGGCGTTGGCATGCGGTCGCACGTGGGCATTGCCAGCACGATGTTCCGTACGCTGGCGGAAGAGGGCATCAATATCCAGATGATCTCGACCTCCGAGATCAAGATTTCCGTGCTTATCGACGAAAAGTACACCGAGCTTGCGGTACGTGCGTTGCACAAGGTGTTCGAGCTCGATCGCGCCTGATGGCCCGGGCTGGTCCCGACAGGAACGAATAGCAGTAAACCCGGTTCTTTGTTGCAGTTGAAGCCATGATGCGTGCTGCTTTTGATGCGCATCTGCAAGCAGTCAGCAACACGAAAAATTTTGTCTCATGAAATTGACCGGTAGCTGCTAACCCGCTATCATCTTGGCTTCGTCGCGCTGACTCCCGCGCGGCAGAAAGTGCAGGAGACGTGGCCGAGAGGTTGAAGGTACTCCCCTGCTAAGGGAGCATCTGGGCTAAAACCTGGATCGAGGGTTCGAATCCCTCCGTCTCCGCCAGAAGCATGCAAACCCCCGTAAGTTTTTGACTTACGGGGGTTTTGTTTTAAGTCACGGATTCTTCCTCTTCGTGCTGCCAGCCTTTTTCAGTCTCACGCATGACGATTGTCAGTGCCCTTTCGGTCACATTGAGCGCTTCGACAAGATCTTTGACTTTCTGATTGCCTCCGGCGTGTTCCATGTAGATAGCGCGCATGGCGAACTCAGCGAGCTTGGGCAGTGGCACTTGTTTCTTTTCCCATTTCGCAACCGCTTGGTCGGTTATGCCCATCAAGCGTCCAACCGACGTTTGCGATAGACACAGCGCTTGTCGCAGATAACGGAACTCCTCTGCGCTCAGCGGTGAACGCTTGCTTGCAAGTGCGAGGCAGATGGCCTTGATCAGGCCATCCAGATCGTGAAACGAAACGCCTGGGCCAAATTCGGTGTCGTGCTCTTCATAGCCGTTCGCCAAGACAATGTTGGTCAAGCCGCCATCGGTGTAGCTGTACATTGTTATTCCTCTCTGTCCCTGTCAAATGCCGTGACGACTACGGTGCGCGTGGCGTTCATATCCGTCACGGCGGCAATGACCTTGATTTCGTCCCCGCCGCAGTCGTACTCCATCCGGCACTTTGTATGGCCGCTTGGTGTAAGTGCAGGAGGACGGACAATACGCCCACGACGCAGCGTTTCCAGCACCATGGCTTTCGTAATGCATCGTGCTGCCATCATCTCGTCCGCATGCCTCGTGAAGATCACATTGATGGTGTTTTGCGCTATCTCATGAATGAGGTTTTCCCAATCCCGGTTAGTTGCCATAATCTATAAAAAGTATAGGTTGTTGTGGTTGAAAACACAACCGAAACTTTCATGTCGGTTGCCTCACCCGCGCCGAGGCTTGACCTATACACTCGCCTGCCCGATGCGATTCTGGCAAGTCACCAATGTGCACATTGATGAGATTTGACGCGCGTGTACGCTCAAGGGGCAGCGCCCGGGTCTTGAGCGCGACTCCTTGAATACTGGGGCAATTGGTTAGTTAAGCTATCGAGCGCTACCGTTTCAATGCTGCGGCCGTGGCTTCGTCGGCGGGGAAAAACATCTCGATGGCCAATTCCGAGAGCGTCACATCAATCGGTGTGCCAAATATCAGGGTGGTGCTGATGAACGACAAGTTTCCCGCCGCCGTGCTCAGCACAAATGGAATGGCAATAAATGATGTCATCGTCCGTTCGTCACTGACTTCCCCTGGATAGCTCGACAACTCTTCGCGTAACGCGACCAGTTGTGTATCGCCACTCGCTCGTATCTGGCCGTCGAGACGTTCGAGCAAGTGCCTTCGCCATTGTCCGAGATTCACGATCTTCGACGCCAGCCCCAGCGGATGAAGACTCAAGCGCAGCACGTTGACAGGTGGCTTGAGCAGGGCCGCGTCGGCATCGGCGATAAGCGCCGCAACCGCACCATTCGCCAATATCAAATTCCAGTGCCGGTCGATCGCAAGCGCGGGATACGGCTCGTGTCCCTTTAACACCTGCTCCATGGCGAGTCGCGCGGGCGCCATCGATTGATCGTCGAGCGAACGTTCCTGGAAGACGGGCGCGAAACCGGCTGCCGCAAGCAATTGATTACGCTCGCGCAGCGGGACATCGAGGTATTCGGCCAGACGCAATACCATCGCGCGGCTAGGCGCGGCGCGCCCGGTTTCGATGAAACTAAGATGCCGGCTCGAAATCTCCGCTTCATTTGCGAGCAAAAGCTGGCTCATGCGCCGCCGTTCGCGCCAATGCTTGATCAAGCTGCCGATAGACACGGCCGTCGAGGTCAGTGTGTTCATGTGCTTACCTTAGCAAAGCGCCGTGCGCGCAGCCATTACCTCGCGCGTAATCGACACGCGGCATGTCTCTCCCGATGATGACTTCCAGACCGCGCCGCGCCGACTCGGCCCGGTCCCACTCAATAAGTCGATTACGTTTAAATGGAGAGCATCATGACCGAGCATGAGATTCTGGTGGGCCGTTATTTCGATGCCTGGAACGAGGCGGATGCGTCCCGCCGCGAAGCGCTCGCCGCGCAGCTTTTGACGGAGAACGGCCGCTACCTTGACCCGATGATGAACAGCACCGGCCCGATGGAATTCGCCGACATGATCGGCGCGTTTCGGTCGGCCATGCCGGGTATGCGACTCCAGCCCGTTGGCGGTATTGACGCGACGGGAAAGATGGTGCGCTTCAGTTGGCGTTTGATCGATGCAACCGGGCGGCAGTTTGCGAGCGGCACAGATATCGGCGAATTCAGCATTGACGGGCGCTTCGCCAGCATTACGGGTTTTATCGACAGTGCGCTGACAGGGCGCGACTGGAGCGTCGAGAAATACGCGGCGTTCTGGGCGGCGCCGGATTTCAGCAAGCCGACGAACGAACTGGCTGCGAACATCGAGGGATATTGGCCGGGACTCGATACGCCGTTAAAAGGCGTTGAAGCATATGTTCGTCCGCTGCACGAATTGCTGCGTCGCATCCCCGATTTCAGGCTTCAAGTCGCCGATCACGCAAGCCGCGGCGACATGGTCTTCATTCGATGGATAGCGACAGGCACGCACGGCGATACGCCGCTGCGGTTCGAGGGCGTGGACTGCGTGCGCCATGAGAACGGACAGGTCTACGAGAACCGCATTTATTGCGACCATCCGTTGGTGCATGCGCTCAATCGCTGAAAAAAACCGTTGCCGCGTTATTCGTCATCGTCCGGGGCATCGCGCGGATCCTCGCCACCCTCTGGCAGGCCCCGTACGGTGCGACGCTTTTGCTTTGCGTGGTAAGCGCTCAATACTGCGTGGACGACCATGTCGAGCGCGGGCTTTGCATTGCCTTGCTTGTCGGTCCATACCTTCGGCGTCAATGCGCCGGCAAGCGCTACGCTATCGCCGTCGTCAAGCGCCTGCAGTGCTTCCTTGGGGGAATCGTCGAAGGCAATCACGTTTATGAACAGACTTTCGCCGTCGCCCGCAGTGGCGCGAACGCGGCAGGTTACGAAGTGCGTGCCATGCTGGCCGGTGCGCACTTGCGCCGTACCGTAAAGTCGCCCGGAAACGAGGCCGTCGATCATCGTTTGCTCCTTCGAAATCGCGGATTGTCTCATCGGGAGCGAAGACGCGCTTCGGGCTATGCAGGTCTGTCAAGGCAACGAAATTTTCTCGGCCCGATCAGCCTTGTTTGCGCTTTGCTTCTTCCAGGCAGTCGGCGAGTTTCTCGAAATAGTCGAGCGCCTTGCGCGTGGGAATGACGGTCTTGGTTCTCAGGTCGGTACTCGATTCGTCGACCGAAACCAGCCCTTCCTGCCGTAACCGCGTGAGTTTCCGGTGCACCGTCGCAGGCGCGCCCGCTGCCGACAGCGCCATTGTTTCCGTTACGGTAAGGGAATGCCCTGCGTGCCAGGCGGCAGTCAATGCTTCAAGCAAGCGTTCTTCGGCGGCATCGAGTTTTGGAACGGAGGGTAACGCCTGAACGGCCTGAGCCAGGTTCAGAAAGCGGAAGTAGGTATCAACCAGATGTTTTTTTGCCATTGCTGCGGACTCGGGAAACGTCCGGCAATCATAGCATCGGCTGTGGACGAGGCTTGCGCGTTGCTTACTTGATGGCTTGAGAAAGCGGGTGCGAGCGTTCATGAAAGAGATACTGAAATCGCTTATCACTTTGATAATAAAATGATAGGATTATCGAAAGAGGGCGCTCTATTGACGTAATAGGGCAACGCCACTAGACCTGAGAGTATAAAAAGAGCGCGTTACCCTGCTTAGAAAAGGAGGGTAACGACGCTTGTATAAATTGGGGCTGATTCATAAGAATGTTCGAATATGGCATTAACTGGAACTCAATCGTTCGCCATAAGCGCCAGATATTGATAGACCATTGCCTCGCGGTGAACAGGAGCGAAGAAGCGAAACCGCCTTCAGCGAGAAGTTCCGTGAGCCGCCCCATGCATTCTGGTAATCAGCCACAGGCTCAGCTTCAGCGTATAGACCACAATGAGCGTACCGCCCAGATCGCCGATCATCATTACCACGAACCGCTCGCCCGCATTTTCCGCGTTGTCAGTCAACATGCTCCATGATTGCTGCATCGCGGGACCCACAATCGAATAAAGCAAAACAAGCAGGAGCAGGCGCTTTGCTGTGAGGTTATCCAGCGAAGGACGAATGCCCAGTTTGCGTATGGCGAATAGATAGGCCAGATAGGGTGCGAGCGCCGAGATAATCCCGGCGAACAGAGCGTGTACCGGGTCGTTCGGAAAATAATAGAAAAAGCAGCTAATCAGCGATGCCATCAATATACCGATTGCGCCCACGCCCCCGAATACCAATGTGCAGAGCAGCCGCATCCCCGCTGGCAGATAGACCCAGTTCACGCCACGAACGTACTCGGAATGCCGGAAGATCCACTCATTCGCCACCAGGGTCAGCAGAAAAATGAATGCAGTGCCGAAAATCACCGCAAGATAATGGCGGACAGCGTTGGGTAGCGTTAGCGGCAAAGCTTACTTACCTCTGGCACGATGCATAAACTCGAAGCTGTCTGCGCGCGCAGCTGTGGCGCGTGTCAGGCAGAGTTGTTGAAGCGGTGGCGGATGTTGGCCATATTCTATCAGTGAGCAGGCGTGCAACCGCGCTTGCGCGCGTCTGTTTGTGAGCTCGCGTTCGCGCTCAATTGGCTGATTGAAATTTTGCGTCACATTCAGTCGTCGGTCGTAATTCTGGGTTACCGCCTTGAAACAATACCGCCGGGCCATTCGGCTAAGATTATCTCAACGAAACTGAATCCGTTGAGGTACACGTCAAATGAACAATAAGCTCAAGACCATGTTTGCCGGGGCAGTCGCCTTTGGGGCGCTGGGATTATCCGGCGCGGCAATCGCGCAGGTGCGTCTGGGTGTCAATATCGGCGTTCCTGCCCCCGTGTATGTTGCACCGCAGCCTGTCTACGCACCGCCTCCGCCGCCCGCTGTCTATGCACCGCCGCCACCGCCGGTTGTCTACGCGCCGCCTCCGCCTCCGGTCTATGCGCAACCCGCTATCGTTATCGGCTGGCACGGTGATCGGTATTACGACGGCCATCGCTACTGGGCTCGTGACGACTGGTATCGCCATCACGGCGGACCGCGGTACGGCGATCATCGTGGCTGGCATTGAGCGATGAAAACCGCGCAATAGTCTGGAGCCTGCATTGAACGATGGCCATCCGGCGCAAGCCGGATGGCTTTTTATATAACCGGGTTGGCCCTCCGATTGGCGCTCATTGGCCGCTTTTCTTCATGTAACAAAGAGTAAGCTTTCGGCAGACGATAACGCCCCGTCGATGAACAACTTACAAAGTTGAAATACTGGATCGTGCGTGATCCGCTATATTCGCTTCCACCTGAACAATGACGGCCCGAGGCGCGCCTTTACATGAAAACGATCAAAAGCATTCGCAGTCTTGCTGGCATTGCCGGCATATGCCTCGCCACAGTCTCCGGCGCGGCCCACGCGGGTCACGTGAACCTGGGTATCAATATTGGAATTCCCGCGCCGGTATATGTGGCGCCCCAGCCATACTACGCACCGCCTCCGCCGCCCGTCGTCTATCAGCCCGCGCCCGTGTATGTGCGCCCGCCTGTAGTGATTGGCTGGTACGGCGACCGATACTACGATGGCCGGCGCTATTGGTCTCGTGACGACTGGTATCGCCACAACGGCGGACGTGGTGGCTATTATGGTTCGCCGCGTGGTCATGGCGGCCCATCGCACGGTGGTGGCAACGGTCATGGCGGCGGTCACGGAAACGACCACCACCGGTAAGCACCCGTAACCGCGCATCGAAATAAGGCCGTCCTGCATGCGCAAGACGGCCTTTTGATTTGGTGCAAGCCTGGCAGGAGCCACGCGGCGCGTGTTTCGGCGGTCTTTATTCCGCTGCGCTCGGGACCGTCATGCCGCCAACGACTGCATTAAAGCCGCTGTCCACATGAATGATCTCCGCGCTCACGCCACTCGCCAGATCCGACAGCAGGAACGCCGCCACGTTACCGACCTGATCGATGGTCACATTGCGTCGCAACGGCGCGTTATTCTCAACGAACTCCAGAATCTTGCCGAAACTCTTGATGCCGCTTGCCGCCAGCGTCTTGATCGGACCGGCCGAGATGCCATTGACGCGCACGCCTTTGTCGCCCAGCGATTCGGCCAGATATCGCACGCTGGCTTCAAGCGATGCCTTCGCCAGACCCATGGTGTTGTAGTTCGGGATTGCGCGCTCGGCACCCAGGTAGCTCAGCGTGAGCAGCGAAGCGTCCGGAGAAAGCATGGACTGTGCGGCCTTGGCGAGCGCCGGGAAGCTGTACGCGGAAATATCGTGGGCGATGCGGAAATTCTCGCGCGTCATGCCATCGAGGAAATTACCGGCAATCGCATCGCGCGGCGCAAAGCCAATGGAATGCACGAGACCGTCGAGCGTGTCCCAGCGTTCTTTCAACGAGGCGAAGAGGGCGTCGATGTCCTCGTCGCTTGCCACATCGCAGGGAAATATCAGATCGCTGCCGAATTCCGTCGCGAACTCAGTGATGCGATCCTTGAAGCGCTCACCCACGTAGGTGAAAGCGAGTTCGGCGCCTTCGCGCTTGCACGCCGCCGCAATGCCATAGGCAATCGACCGGTTCGACAACAAGCCCGTCAGCAGAATCCGTTTTCCAGCGAGAAATCCCATAGATGCTCCTTAATAAGTCAGTATCGCGCTTGGCCCGGATGAATGCGCGAGAAGCGTGTGCGCCTCGTTACAATGCCCGGGGCAATTGTTTTAAGTAGAATTCTCTCACACTGCGGGGTCAGGGCTGCAGGCCAAGGCGGCGTTGCGGGCGATGCTGGCAACATGTTTTTTCAATCATCGTGGAATGGTACGCATAAAGGCACTCATGACGACTGGCTCCCGACGGGTCCTCGGTCCACTGCTCGCGAGCCTGGCTATTGGTTTCGGCGGGTTCGCGGTTTCTAATCCGGCATGTGCCGTGTATGCCATCGCGCAATATGGCGAACCAAAATATCCGGCTGGTTTCACGCATTTCGATTACGTCGATCCCAACGCGCCGCGCGGCGGCACGCTTGTGCTGGCCAATCCGAACCGGCTGACCAGCTTCGATAAATTCAACCCCTTCACGCTGCGAGGCAATGCGGCGCCCGGGCTCGGCTATCTTTTCGAGAGCCTGACAACGGGCAGCCTCGATGAGGTATCGACGGCATATGGTCTTCTTGCTGACGATATCAGCGTGGCGTCCGACGGACTTTCGGCCACTTTCCATATCAATCCGAAAGCGCGGTTTTCGAACGGCGACGCGGTCACGGCCGAAGACGTCAAATACTCGTTCGAAACGCTCAAAAGCCCACAGGCCGCGCCGCAGTATTCGGTGTACTTCGGGCAGATATCGCGGGCTGTCGTGGTGGATCCGTTGACCATTCGTTTCGAGTTCAAGGAGCGCACGCGCGAAATGCCGTTTATTGCGGGCGGAATTCCGGTGTTTTCGCGCAAGTGGGGCATGAAGCCGGACGGCAGTCACGTGCCCTTCGATCAACTTGCGTTTCAGAAGCCCATAGGCAGCGGACCGTATCTCATCGAGCAATACGACAATGGCCGCACCATTACGTATAAACGCAATCCTGCCTATTGGGGCAGCGCGTTGCCCGTGCGCGTGGGCACCTACAATTTCGAGCGCATCAGTTACAAGCTGTATTCGGATGGCGTCGCGCGGCTGGAGGCCTTCAAGGCCGGCGAATATGATGCGCTCGTGGAATATATTGCGCGTAACTGGGTGCGTCGTGATATTGGCAAACGCTTCGATAATGGCGAACTGATCAAGCGCGAATTCCGCAATCACAACGGCACGGGCATGCAGGGATTTTTCATTAACCTGCGCCGGCCCTTGTTCAAGGACGTGCGCGTGAGACAGGCGCTCGATCTCGCCTTCGATTTCCAGTGGCTCAACCGGCAATTGTTTTTTAACCAGTACACGCGCATCGACAGTTTTTTCGCCAATACGGATCTGGCGGCGACCGGCACGCCAAGCGCGGGGGAACTCGCGATCCTTTCGCCATTGCGCGCGCAACTCGATCCCGCTGTCTTCGGTCCGATGGTCAGGCAGCCAAGTACCGACGCGCCCGATTCGCTGCGGGCAAACTTGATCAAGGCGCGCCAGCTTCTTGCCGACGCGGGCTGGACTTATCGCGACGGTGCGTTGCGCAATGCGAAGGGCGATCCGTTCGTGTTCGAGATACTCGATGACTCGGGCAGCGGCGCTTCCATGGAGCCCGTGGTCGCCACTTTCCAGCGCAACTTGCAGAAGCTCGGGATCGTGGCGAACTTTCGCACGGTGGATTTCGCGTTGATCCAGAAGCGGCTCGACGCCTACGACTTCGATGTCACCAGCATTCGCATGCCCGACGTGCAGATACCCGGCACGGAACAGGAAACGCGTTTTGGCAGCAAGTCGGCGGACCAGCAGGGCTCGGACAATTACATCGGCCTGAAGTCGCCGGCGGTTGATTCGATCGTGCATACGCTGATCGGCGCGCAGACACGCGAGCAACTTCTCGATTCCACGCATGCGCTCGACCGGGTCCTCATGCACGGCTACTATGTGATCCCACATTGGTACACGGCGTCGCACCGGGTGGCGTATCGCAACACGCTCGCGTATCCGGCGACCTTGCCGCTGTACTACACCGCCGAGGACTGGATCACGTCGACATGGTGGTTCAAGCCAGACCCGGCCGCGCCGGCCGCCGCGACAAAATAATTCGAAGCATTCAACCGGAACGCCGCCCATGTGGAGCTACATCCTCAAACGCATTCTGCTGATGATCCCGACCTTGCTCGGCGTCCTCACGCTCACGTTTGCCGTGATCCAGTTCGTGCCGGGCGGACCAGTCGAGCAGGCGGTGCACGAACTGCGCCGCGGCGAGCAAGGCACGAGCTTCGGCATGCGCCAGCATACGGGCGTGGACGCGCAGCAGATCGCCCAACTTCGCGCGCTGTATGGCTTCGACAAACCGCCGCTCCAACGCTACTTCCTGATGCTCGGCCGCTTCGCGCGCTTCGATCTCGGCGACAGCTACTTCCGGCATCAAAGCGTGTGGTCGCTGATTGTGTCGAAGCTGCCTGTATCGATCAGTATTGGCTTGTGGACGTTTTTTCTGACCTACCTGATTTCGGTGCCGCTCGGCATTGCGAAGGCGATACGCAACGGTTCCACTTTCGATGTCACCACGAGCCTGCTTGTACTGATCGGATTCGCGATTCCGGGGTTTGTACTCGGCGTGTTGCTGCTCGTGCTTTTCGGCGGCGGTTCGTTCTGGCAACTGTTTCCGCTGCGCAATCTCACGTCCGACAACTGGGCAACGCTCAGTCTCGGCGGCAAGATCGCGGACTATCTGTGGCATATCACGTTGCCGATCGTCGCTTCGGTGGTGGGCAGTTTCGCGGTGATCACCATGCTGACCAAGAACGCATTCCTCGATGAAATCCGCAAGCAATATGTTCTGACCGCGCGGGCCAAGGGGTTGTCGGAACGAACGGTGCTGTGGAAGCACGTGTTCCGCAATGCGTTGCTGCCGTTGATCGTGGGATTTCCCGGCGCGTTTATTGGCGCGTTTTTTACGGGCAGCCTGCTGATCGAAACGCTGTTTTCACTCGATGGCCTCGGACTGCTTTCCTATGAATCCGTCGTGCGGCGCGATTATCCGGTCGTGCTGGGCACGCTGTATCTGTTCACACTGATCGGGCTTGCAACCAAGCTGGTGTCCGACCTCTGCTACGTGTGGGTCGACCCGCGCATTCAATTCGAACAACTGGAGCGTTGAGTTGAACCAGTCCATGCTCCGCACGCCCCGCGACAGCGACGCACAACCGTTGAGCACACCCGTTTCAGTCACGCCAGGCCGGCGCGTCTGGCAGCGATTCAAGCGCAACCGGCTCGGTTACTGGAGCCTCGTGATCTTCGTGATCGCATTCGCGATCAGTCTGGCGGGTCCCTTGTGGTCCAACGACAAACCGCTCGTGGTCCGCTATCAGGGACACCTCTATTTCCCGCTGGTGAAGACGTATGCGGAAACCACGTTCGGCGGCGATTTCCCGACGCCCGCCGATTATCTCGATCCCTACATTCGCGACCGCTTCAGCGAGGGGGGCAACTTCTCTGTGTATCCGCCGAATCATTATTACTACGACACACTGAACTATTTTTCGAAGGGCTCGAATCCGGCGCCGCCATCGCGTGAAAACTGGCTCGGCACCGACGACCGCGGCCGCGATGTCTTCGCGCGGCTGCTCTACGGCTTTCGCGTCTCGGTGATCTTCGCGCTGGTGCTCACTGCAATCGGCACGGTGCTCGGCATGCTCGCCGGCGCGGTCCAGGGCTATTTTGGCGGACGTACCGACCTGACCGGACAGCGCCTGATCGAAATCTGGAGCGCGCTGCCCGAGTTGTATCTGCTGATCATCTTCGCGTCGATCTTCGAGCCGAGCTTGTTGCTGCTGGTTGTGCTGCTCTCGCTTTTCGGATGGATTGGCCTGTCCGACTACGTGCGCGCCGAATTCCTGCGCAACCGCACTCAGGACTATGTGCGCGCGGCGCGGGCGATGGGTTTGTCGAATGCGCAGATCATCTGGCGGCACATCCTGCCCAACAGCCTCACGCCCGTCATCACGTTCCTGCCGTTTCGCATGAGCGGCGCCATTCTCGCGCTGACGAGCCTGGACTTTCTTGGCCTTGGCGTCCCCTCGCCGACGCCATCCCTGGGCGAACTGCTCGCGCAAGGCAAGGCAAACCTGGACGCCTGGTGGATATCGTTATCGACGTTCGGCGTGCTGGTTGCAACCCTGTTGCTGCTCACGTTCATGGGCGACGCGCTGCGTAACGCCCTCGACACGCGCATCTCCGATGCCATCAAGGCCGGAGGTGGAAAATGAGCGCGCCGCTGCTGGACATTGCCGATTTGCGCGTGCGTTTTGGCGACACCATGGCGGTTGATGGCGTCAATCTCAGGATCGAGGCCGGCGAGCGCGTGGCGCTGGTCGGCGAGTCGGGATCGGGCAAAAGCGTGACCGCGTTGTCCATACTGCGGCTTCTGCGAGACGCCGATCTCACCGGCTCGATCCGCTTCGATGGCGAGGAACTGCTCTCGAAGAGCGAAGGCGCGATGCGCAAGCTCCGCGGCTCCGACATCGCGATGATCTTTCAGGAGCCGATGACCGCGCTCAACCCGCTTTTCACCATTGGCGACCAGATCATCGAGACCATCGTGCTGCACGACGGCGTATCGGTGCGCGACGCGCGCCGCCGTGCAATCGACCTGCTTGCGCGCACGGGCATCACGGAGCCGGAAACGCGCATCGACCGGTATGCGCATCAGCTCTCGGGCGGACAACGCCAGCGCGCGATGATCGCCATGGCGCTCGCATGCCGCCCGCGCCTGCTTCTCGCCGACGAACCCACCACCGCGCTCGACGTCACGATTCGCGCGCAGATCGTGGAGTTGCTGCTCGAACTCCAGCGCGACGAAGCCGCATCGCGCGGCATGGCGGTGCTGCTGATCACGCACGATCTCAACCTCGTTCGCAAATTCGCACAGCGCGTGGCGGTGATGGAGCAGGGCGTGCTGGTCGAAAGCGGCGCGGTGGAATCGATTTTCGCGTCGCCGCAGCATCCGTACACCATTCGCTTACTGGAGAGCAAACCGGAGCGCACCGTCTTGCCGGTGCTGCCGTTGTCACCGGTTCTGCTCGATGCAAAAGAAGTATCGGTGGAATTCGCCACGAAGATCGCGGGCGTTGGCGGCTGGTTCCGGCGCGGCGCGTTCAAGGCTGTCGACGGCGTTTCGGTGACCGTGCGCCAGGGCGAGACGCTTGGCATTGTCGGCGAATCGGGTTCAGGCAAATCCACCCTGGCCATGGCGTTGCTTGGTTTGCAGCGCATATCGCACGGAAAGGTCGAATTCCAGGGGCGTCAGCTCGCTGATTACCGTGGCCGCGAGCAAACCGTGCTGCGCTCGAACATGCAAGTGGTGTTTCAAGACCCGTACAGTTCGCTCTCGCCACGCCAGACCATCGAGCGGATAGTTGGGGAAGGGCTCGCGCTTCACCGTCCCGAACTCGACGCCGCCGCCCGCCACGCAAAGGTGATCGCGGTCCTGCGCGAGGTCGGCATGGACCGGACGTGCCTGAATCGTTACCCGCACGAGTTTTCCGGCGGCCAGCGTCAGCGCATTGCAATTGCGCGTGCGCTGGTGCTCGAACCGCGCATCCTGATCCTCGATGAACCCACGAGCGCACTCGATGTCTCAATTCAGCATCAAGTTTTGCGTCTGCTTGCCGATATACAACGGAAGTACAACCTGGGCTACGTTTTCATCAGCCACGACCTGGAAGTCATCGGCGCGATGGCGCATCGGGTGGTGGTCATGCAGAACGGAACTGTCGTGGAAACCGGCGATGTGGAGAATATTTTTGCAATGCCGTCCCACGAATACACAAGAAAGTTACTGAAAGCCGCGATCGTGGCCTAATTTTCACCAATTAGGTGCGCATCTCAATTGTATTTTTCTATGCCTTTTGACATGTAAATAATATCTGGCTAGTATCGAGCAAAGTTTTCTCGCATGATCCTGATTTTTCAGACTTTTTTACCCAAACCTACCGACCGATGCAGCCATTAACCTTGACTCAGACATGCGCGCGCGCAGCAGCCAGCATGTTGATCGGCCTGATGATGACAGCAGCTAGCGGTGCGTTCGCCGACGAAGTCAACAGTTCAAGTCAAAATGCCAGCAATGGCATTTTTTCGTCGCCGAAAGCAGCTAATGACATCTATCCCGTTGCCGGTTCAGGCAATGTGACAAGCACCTCTTCAGCAACCCCGACCGCTACGCGTTCTTTCCTCTCCGGCATGGCGAGCAAAGCGGGTGACGTGGTTGTCGGCGCGCTCAATATGATTGGCGTGCGGTATCGCTGGGGCGGTAATACACCCGATTCCGGCCTGGATTGCAGCGGTTTTGTGCGCTACGTATTCCAGGACACGCTCGGCATGACGCTGCCGCGCCGTGCGGAAGAAATGAGCCGCGTTGGCGAGAAGGTTCGCGTGAGCGAGCTCAAACCGGGAGACCTCGTGTTTTTCAACACGATGCGCCGTTCGTTCTCCCATGTCGGCATCTACATTGGCGACAACAAGTTCGTCCATTCGCCTTCCACGGGCAGCACCATCCGTGTTGACGACATGGACAACAGCTATTGGGAAAAGCGCTATACGGGTGCTCGTCGAATAGAAGCGACGTTCCCGATCGATGGCGTCGATCTGCGTCAGCGTGTCAGCGCCACGATCGGTGGCAATCCCGACAACTAAATCGTTCTAATGAACTGACCAGCCAGTCACGCTGCGCGCCGGTCAGCTACAAAGCCTGCCTTCCAACAGAAGGCGGGCTTTTGTCGTTGGTCAAGCATAACCATGCATGGTTATGCATTCAGCACAAAACTTGACACCCTGATCGCTGCTCACAGGCAACCTTGCCACGTACAATCGCCAGCTTTCCGTGGTGACTGCGGCCTCCCGCCGCAGTCCATTGCGTGAACGCAGCCAAGGTGTTTCGAAGTGAACAACAGCGCGCGTTAAACCCCGAAACAGGCTGCTGCAAATCCCTGCACCCTGACCACTCGAAGTGCGTTTAGGATCGGAACGCGCCAGGATCCGTCGTAACAAGTCATTCTCTTCAATCAAAACGAAGAACACGGCTGTTTCAGAAAGTTAATAGTTTCGGAATCCGAAATAAATTTTGGGATTCGAATGAATGTGACCTGGGGGTGAAAAGCCGCCCGGGTGAGGAGAGTGATATGGGAGAACTCGACCGATCGCGTCGCGGTTTTCTTAAGGCGAGCACCATTGCAGGACTGACTGTCATTATCGCGCCGCTTGGCAGTCGTGCTTTCGCCGCGTTGTTTGAAGAGAAGGTTCTCACGCCGATCCAGTGGGATACGGCTAGCGGCCGGGCGAAATTCCGTATCGACGGAATCGCGAAGGTGACGGGGTCGAAGGTGTTCGCCCGCGACGTGCGCGCCGCCGACATGCCGCACTGGCCGAAACAGCAATCCCATGCGTTCATCTTGCGTACGACGCAAGCCGACAGAATCTATGAAGGTATCGACCTCGGTCTTCTCGGCGACGAACTGCAACCGGACCGGATTGTCACGGCAGAGGATCTGACGCGCGATGGCCTCGCATTCCCGGCGTTTTATGGTGACGACATGCTCTTGCCCGCGGGCAAGACGCCGGCTTATCTGGGTCATGCGGTCGCAATATTGATCTATCACGACTTCGCGCGTTTTCGATTCGCGAAGGACACGCTTCAGTTCCACGATGAAGTCATTCGCTACGGCGCCAAGACCGGGCCACTCGAGCGCGATCCGTGGGGCACGTTTCGCTTCGTGCGGGTCGGCGGCGCGACGCCGTATGACGACGATACCTTCTCGAGCCTGAAGAACACCATGCTGTTCCCGAGCGCGATGCGCAAGCACGAGCCTGTCTGGGCTGCAGGTAATGCCAGCGGCAAGCTCGATCAGCAGGGCATGTTCCACGCCGAAAAGCTGCGCGACGAACTGGACCATCCGCCCGCGGATTGGCTCGTGCTCGATCGCAACTACACGACTCAGTCCATCGATACCGCTGCGCTCGAAGCCGACAACGCGAACTGCTGGTATGACGCGTCGACGCAATCGCTGCACATGGTCGTGCCAACGCAAGGTCCGAGCGAAGTCGCCCAGAGCGCGGCGGGCATGGCGGCGAAGTGCCGTTTTCCGGTGAAGAACCTGTTCGTGCATCCGGTTTCGACTGTCGGTTATGGTTCGAAGGATCACTACAACGTGCCGTTCTACGGCCTGGTTGCAGCCATGTATGGCGACGGCCGGCCAGTGCGGCTCGCCTTTGACCGCTACGAGCAGTTCCAGACATCGATCAAACGGCATGCATCGAAAATGCATTACCGGATTGGCGTCGATAAAAAAACCGGCCTGCTGCAATCGTTCAATGCAGAGCTTGAAGTCAACGGTGGCGGGCGCTCCAACTTTTCTCCATCGGTGGCAATGGTGGGCGCGTCGGCCGCGCAATCCATCTATTACTTCCCGAAAAGCGATCTGACGGGCATCGCTACGGCGTCGCGTGCAATCGACGCCGGCTCCGCTCGTGGCTACGGCACCTTGCAGACCATGGCCGCAACGGAAATGCTGATCGACGAACTGGCCGGCCAGCTTGGACTCGATGCTATCGACTTGCGGCTGAAAAACGCGCTGCGCTCCGGCATGAAGAACACGCAGGGTGCGATCCCGGCAGGCGCGATCCGCGTCGATGAAATCCTTCAGAAGGCGAAGGTTCATCCGCTGTGGACCGATCGCGCGAGGAAGAAGGCCGAGTATGAGCTGACGCATCCGGGCAACCGCTATGGCGTGGGCTTCGCATGTGTGCAAAAAGACTTCGGGACGGGCGCGGAGGCATCGTTTGCGAAGGTCGAAGTCGCGGCCGACGGCAAGATCACGCTGCATCACACCGCCGCTGAAATCGGCACGGGAGCGTCGACGTCTCAGGCCATTGCGTGCGCGAAGTGGCTCGGCAAGCCGGCTGCGGAAGTGCGCATGGCGATTGTCGACTGGCCGGAGTTGCCGATGATCACGAGCGGCGATCCGTACACGATGTCGCAAGCGGAGCAGGACAAATTGTCGGCGAATCCACGATGGTCGCCGGGGATGGTATCGCCATCGAGCGCGACGAATTCGGCGTTCTATTTCACTCACAGCACGCACGAAGCGGCGCGCGTTGTCTTCACGCAAGGCCTGTGGCCGGCAGCCATGTCGATCTGGAGCGCGGGCATTGGCGGCGGTCAGGCGGCGCCTTTGGTCGTTCGCCGCGAGGATGCGCGCTGGGTCGACGGCAAGCTGACGGCAGCAGGGCTTGAGCCCTTGCCGCTTGAACAACTTGCGAAAAAAGCGCACGAACTCGGGGTCGTCACGGGTGCGGTCGTGCACGTGTTCAACCGCTGGCAATGGACCGAGGCGGAGTTCGATATCCGGGGCGTGACAGAGCGCTTGCCGATTGACGGTTTGTCACTGCTTTATGGCGCGGGGAAACCCAAGGATGATGGCAAGGGCCCCGCTCCAGTTGCTCCGGCGTATCGCGCGCTCGATCGCAAGCGGGTTTTCATCCCGCCGGTCCAGCGCAACAACGCGGCCGTGACCTATTACAGCGCGGTGGCAACGCTGGTCGAACTCGCGGTGAACGAAGCGAGCGGACGTGTCGAATTGCTCTCGCATCACTCCATTGTGGAGTGCGGCAACATGCTCGCGCCGGAACTCGTGTCAGGTCAGTTGCAGGGCGGACTGGCGATGGGCATCGGCCATGCGCTGCACGAGTACCTGCCGCTTTACGAAGAGGGCCCCGGCAACGGCGCGTGGAACTTCAATCGCTATCACCTGCCGCGCGCAAGCGATGTCGCCGTCTGGACCCAGACCGGCGAACTGCTGCCGCCGCTGTCCGAAACGGATCCGCCGAAGGGCATCGCAGAAGTGGTGATGATTCCGGTAGTGGGCGCCATAGTCAACGGCATTGCGCACGCGATCGGACGCCGGTTCAACGACTTGCCTGTGACGCCTCAAACCATTCAGGAGGCGCTCGCATGACGGCCCCCAATCAAGCAAAGCCTGCCATGATCCAGATGAAGCCTCTTTCGCTCACCATCAACGGCGTGGCAACCGGTCCGATCCAGACGCCCGACGGTCTGATGATGATCGATTTCCTGCACGAATACGTGGGCCTGACGGGTTCGCGCCTTGGCTGCGGGCAAGGTGTCTGTCACGCATGCGTGGTGATTCTGGACAAGCAGGACGGAACCAGCGAAGAAGTGCGCTCCTGCATCACGGGCGCGCATTTTTTCGATGGCAAGAAGATCCGGACCATCGAAGGGCACGGCACGCGCAATGAGCAGGGCGAAGTCGTCGAACTCACGCCGGTGCAGCAAAAATTCCTGGAGCACTTCAGTTTTCAGTGCGGCTATTGCACGCCGGGATTCGTGAACGCGGCGACGGTCTTCATTGAGCGGCTGAAGCGCGAGCCCATTGCGAAGGCGTCGGTGGACAGCGAGATCATGAAGGCGCTCGACAGCCATCTGCCGATGCACGGGCTATGTCCGCTATTACGAAGCCGTAAAAGACGTCGTGATGAACACGCCCGGACTCGTGAAGGATTCCGCATGAGCTACGCATCGACACTTCGTATCGGCGCGCTCGCCTTGTGTATTGCGGCGTTATCGGCGTGTAGCAAGGGTCCCGACAATGCGCCGGCGGACGCGCGCACATCGACCCCCGAACAGATCGCGCGCGGCCGTTATCTCGCGAAAGCCGCCGATTGCGCCGCCTGTCACACGATCCCCGGCGGCGCGCCGTTCGCGGGCGGCGTGAGACTCGGTTCGCCTTTCGGCACGTTCTATGGCACGAACATCACGCCCGATCCTGAACATGGCATCGGCAAATGGACCGCCGCCGAGTTCTACAAGACGCTGCACGACGGCGTGACGCCCGATAAGCAGCTTTATCCGGCGATGCCCTACACGTCATACCGGACCATGTCGCGTGCCGACAGCGACGCCATCTACGCGTACCTGATGGCGCAAAAGCCGGCCGCCGTGCCTGACCGCAAGCCCGATCTCAAATTTCCGTTCAACGTCCGGTTTGCCGTCATGTTCTGGAACATGCTGTTCCTGAAAGACAGCTTGCCGGATGCATCGGTTGGAACGTCGGCGGACTGGACACGCGGGAAATATCTCGCGAACGCGCTTGGCCATTGCGCTGAATGCCACACGCCGCGCGGCCTGTTCGGCCAGATGAACGGGGCAAAGGCGCTCCAGGGGTCGGATCTGGGCCGTGTGATTCCGCCGGATATCACGCCTGCCGGACTTGCCGCGCGCGGATGGACGGGCGCCGACCTGCAGACTTTCTTCGCAACCGGAATCAGCCGTCAGGGACCCGCGTTTGGTGAAATGCATCCGGTGGTCTTTCTGAGCACGCAATACTTGTCGCCGGGCGACTTGCGCGCGATGTCCGTCTACCTGCTCGGCGATGCACCGCCGCCGCCCACGTCCGTACAGCCGGTTTCCGCCGACGCCGCTCAGGTCAACAAGACGGCTGCCGGCCGTAACACCTACATTGCCGTGTGCGCGGGATGTCACGGGCTGGGAGGCGAGGGCAAGCCGCACGTGGCGGTGTCGATGCGAGGCAGTTCCACGCTGCGCCAGACCGATCCGCATAACCTGATCGCCGTGATGCTCGATGGCATGGCCGCCGCGGATTTCGCCGGCACGGAGAGCTTGCAGGCAATGCCTGGCTTCGCTGCTACGCTCGACGACGAGGAACTCGCGCAACTGGCGAACTATCTGCGCTCGAACTGGGGCGGCCAACCGGGCGACGTCACCGCGGCAACAATCAAGGCGCTGCGTGACTCGACGCCTCATGTGACATCTCACGCGCCGTCCTACTAGGATCCCGAGGCGTTGCCGTTTTCCTAAACGGCAACCCCCTTGGTCGCCATTTGGCGTTGCAGATCGGGCCAGATTCTGGCTACGGCTTCCTCGCCGGCCAGAATGGCCGCGTTACGCTGGCTGAAGTCGCTGCCGCTCATGGCGGCAAGATTCGGGCGGATGACGAAGTCGGCGTATTTATCGAGTTCGTAGGCCTTGATGGTCTGGCCCATGATGGTGAAGGTCTGCATCAGGACGTCGAACGAATTTTGCGTCAGCGCCGTCTCCGGGCGTGCCGAGATGTCCACCGCGATCACAAAATCCGCGCCCATCTTGCGCGCGAATGCGGCCGGCACCGGGCTCACCAGGCCGCCGTCAACGTACTCGTGGCCGCCTATCTTCACCGGTTCGAAGATGGACGGCACGCTGCACGACGCACGCACGGCAACGCCCGTATTGCCGCGCTGAAACAGGATCGGCTGACCGGTTTTCAGATCCGTTGCGACAATCCCGAGCGGTTTCGCCATCTTCTCGATTGGCCTGTTGTCGAGCGTCTTGTTCAGGTAGTTCTGGAGCGCCACGCCTTGCAGAAAACCGCGCGTGCGAAACGGCATGGCCCAGTCGCTGATCGACGCTTCGTCCATGGTCAACGCAAGCTTGTTGATCGCAATCCCGTTCATTCCCGACGCCGATAACGCCGCGATCACCGATCCCGCGCTCGTCCCGCTCAAAAGATCCACCTTGACGTTGCGCGCTTCGAGCGCCTTGATCACGCCGATATGCGCAAACCCGCGCGCCGCGCCGCCACCGAGCGCGAGACCGATCCGAACCGGGCGCTGCGGTGAAGCGGCGACAGGGGAGGCGGGCGTCGCGTTCGAGGCTGACGGCGAAGTGACCGTCGGAGCCGTTGTGCATGCACTGAGCAAGGCGGACGCGCAGCCGAGGGAAAACGCCCGGCGCGACAATGCAGGCAGGCGAGGCAAAGGACGAAGCGGCGATTTCAAGAAATTCTCCTGCAATACGGCGGACGAGGCGAATGAGACGGGACGGAACAACCCACGGGCGAACCTGACCATTCGGATAAGTCTTCCCGTAGCGGCGGACATGATAAAACATGATGGCCCCGCGCGAAGGGTCGAAGGCTCCTGGCGGGTATAATTCCATCTCGTATTGACCGCTTGCAGTGTTATCCGCACAGGGCGCAGAAGCACGCTGCCCCAAGCCGTTCCCCGATCTATCGCCTGCCTGGCAGTCCGTGCCGGCACGCGCATTTGAGCTATCGAGCACACCGCACATGACCCAAGTCCGTACCCGTTTCGCTCCCAGCCCCACAGGCTTCATCCACCTCGGCAACATTCGCTCCGCGCTTTACCCGTGGGCGTTCGCGCGCAAGATGAAGGGCGTTTTCGTGTTGCGCATCGAGGACACCGACCTGGAGCGTTCCACCGACGCATCCGTGGACGCCATCCTTGAAGGCATGGAATGGCTCGGCCTAGACTACGACGAAGGCCCGATCTACCAGATGCAGCGTATGGACCGGTATCGCGAGGTGCTCAAACAGATGCTCGACAAGGGCCTCGCGTACCCCTGCTACATGTCGACGGAAGAACTCGACGCATTGCGCGAACGCCAGCGCGCGGCCGGCGAAAAACCGCGCTACGACGGCACGTGGCGTCCCGAAGAAGGCAAGGTGTTGCCGCCCGTTCCAGAAGGCGTGTCTCCGGTCATTCGCTTCCGGAACCCGATTGGCGGCGTGGTCAGCTGGGATGACGCGGTGAAGGGCACCATCGAAATTTCGAACGACGAACTCGACGATCTGGTGATCGCGCGCCCGGACGGCACGCCCACGTACAATTTCTGCGTGGTCGTGGATGACCTCGACATGAAGATCACCCACGTGATTCGCGGCGACGATCACGTGAACAACACGCCGCGCCAGATCAACATCCTGCGCGCGCTGGATGGCGACGTGCCCGTATATGCTCATTTGCCGACCGTGCTCAACGAGCAAGGAGAGAAGATGAGCAAGCGCCACGGCGCGATGAGCGTGACGGGGTATCGCGACAGCGGATACTTGCCGGAAGCGGTGCTGAACTATCTGGCGCGACTTGGCTGGTCGCATGGCGACGCGGAAATATTTTCGCGGGAACAGTTCGTGGAGTGGTTCGATCTCGACCATCTGGGCAAGTCGCCGGCGCAATACGATCCGGACCGTTTGAACTGGCTGAATGCGCACTACATCAAGGAGGCCGACAACGCGCGGCTCGAGATGCTCACGAAGCCGTTCCTGCTCGAATTGGGTATCGACGCCGCCATGGTCGAGCAAGGGCCGCCGCTGGAACTGGTGATCGGCTTGTTGAAAGATCGCGCCTCGACGGTGAAGGAAATTGCCGACAACGCCGCCATGTTCTATCGCGAACCGGTGATCGACCCGGCCGCACTCGCGCAGCACGTCACTGAAGCCGTACGTCCGGCGCTGGCCGATCTGCGACAAGCGCTGAGCGAAGCCGAATGGAGCAAGGAAGCAATCTCGGCAGCGTTCAAGGCCACGCTGACAAGCCACAAGCTCAAGATGCCGCATCTGGCCATGCCGGTGCGTCTGCTCGTGGCGGGCACCACGCATACGCCTTCTATCGACGCCGTGTTGATGTTGTTCGGGCGGGAAACGGTGCTGGCGCGGTTGGAAAAAGGCATTGCGTGAACCAGGGAGGCGCTCGGGTTGGCAACACGGCGTGCATAGCAAAGGCGACCGGCTCGCACCCTGAAGACCATTTATTTTTAGAAGCGGCGGCAAAAGGTATTTACAACTTCAAAAGCGCCCTTTAAAATCTCGTTTCTGTTCTGCAAGGGGGTATAGCTCAGCTGGGAGAGCGCTTGCATGGCATGCAAGAGGTCAGCGGTTCGATCCCGCTTACCTCCACCACCTAGTGGGCCGCAGACAGTCAAGAAGTCCGAAAAGCCTTGAGAAATCAAGGCTTTATCTTTTTCTGCGATCGCTGATTACGCATGCCTGTTCCGGCAAATTCCGCAACGCGCAAATACCCCGCTCGTACTCCAAGCCGAATCGTGTGATTCCGGTGTTGCTTGTCGTCGTCCCGACGTAGTTCCATCCATCTGCTTCCTCTCCGAAACACCTCGTTCATCTTCATCTCCGCGTTTTTGCCCCGGGCTGGCTGCGCCGGTTAGCTCGACCTGTTAATCGCCGGACCAGAGTGTTTGTCCCAATGGTCCTTGGCTGATTGTGCGTGGCCGCTCCATGCCAAAGGGCTCGCCGACGTGCTTGCTGATCGTCAATGGGCTCATTCAAATAATGAATTTTCTCAAGCTTACGCGCGCAACTAGCATCGTTTAAACACGAAGCCGAGCCATAGAGCCATAAGGAGGCTGTTTGCACGCAGGAAAAATGACGCAATGGATCAAGGTTGCGCGCGCGGAAGATATCGAAGAAGGCGACGTGCAACGGTGCGACGCAGCCGGAACCTGTATAGCGGTCTTTAACGTCGGGGGGGCATTCCATGCAACGAGCGATATCTGCACCCACGCTTACGCTCATCTGTCCGACGGGTACATAGACGGCGAAACCGTTGAATGTCCATTGCACCAGGGACTGTTTCACATCCCCACCGGACGGGCGATGTCACCGCCCGTGACCGAGAACCTGAAGACGTTTGCGACGCGGCTGGAAAATGGAAATGTTTTCGCTGAAATAGAAATAAAGGAGGATCGCTAAGTTAATAGAGGTGGTTAGTGCAGCAAATGAATTGCCATAAATAGACAGACCGCCGACCTGGCGGCATTCCATCGAAGCATGGAGGAGCACAACAATGATTGGCTATAAGAAAAGCGCCTTGCGCATGGCTGCGGCGCTGGCTGGGTATGCGTGCGTGTCCTTTGCCAGCGTGAGCGCAGATGCGCAGGAATCCGTCCACACGCAGTTAAACGGGATCATCAAGCAATATAGCGGCGTGACAGGCGCGTCGATGACGAACCCCGACGTCAAGAAACTGTTCGACAAAGACGGTTTCTCCGACTATCTGGCCGACTATCCGGTGGGCAATCTCGCCCTCGGTTATGTTTGGAAGGTCGGGATGGGCGCGACCTTCACGGGCCACTACAGCAAGGTCAAGATCAAGGCGCCGTTCACGGATTATGTGCCGTTGCCCGACGGCCCGGTTTTCAATCCCAAGAAGACCTATCGCATTGGCTTTGTGTTTCACGGCTTCAACAACCCCTGGCTGATGAGCCTGGCGGACACCGCTGCATGGGAAGCCGCGCGTCATCCGAACGTGCAGATCGATATTGTCGACGCACAATTCGACGATAACCGCATGTCCCAGGTCATCGACGGATGGATCGCGAAAAAATACGACGGCATCGTGCTATGGCCCAATCGTGAAGCGCCGATGGGACCGCCCGTGGACCGCGCGATCGCTGCGGGTATTTCGGTGGTCAGCGTGGACCGTAGGACATCGTCGACCAAGATCAGTTCTGAAGTGATGGGTAACTTCTACGCGAACGGCGTGCAGCAGGGCATCTATCTTCAGCAGGCGACGGGCGGACAGGGCAACCTCATCATGAACCGGAAGGATCTCGGCAGCACGGCCGACGCAATCCGTTCGGGTGCGTTCCTGCAAACCATTGGCAAGAGTAACGGTTATCACATTCTCGCCTCTTATCAGGTGAACAGCGACCGCACGCTCGCGTTCAAGGCGACGGCCGACGCGCTGCAGGCGTACAAGAATATTTCCGTGGTGTTCAACGCGGGCGGCGAGGAAGCCATGGGCGCCCTCGATGCAATCCGCGAAGCCAAGCGGCTCAACAGTGGACCGGGCGGCAAGAAACTCGTGATTCTCGCGGACGACGACGCCAACGAAGTCCTCAAGGAAGTGAAGGACGGCAATATCGATATGGTGGCGCCCTACACGCCGCTTATTGGCGATGTGGGCGTGCGCGTCGTACTCGAACACATAGGCTTCAAGGAAGGCCTGATCAAGCAGGCGCCGCCCAAGCTGGTGCTCACTCCCAATCTTCCCATGATTACCAGGACGAAGATGAAGATTGGCGGTATTGAAACGGTGACGCCTGACGAATGGCCCTACGGCTACGGCCCCGGGAAATGAGTACCTGACCTATAGCAGCGTTCGCCCTATGCGCCACGGTGAACCGGGCGTATATGGCGCGATCACCGCGCGCATATTGCGGGCAATTGCAGGAGACAAACAATGAATCAGCCCACTGTCCCGGCTGCGGCCTCATCGTTCAGGCGGCGCCATGGCGGCCATGCGATCGCGCCCGCGGTGCCGCGGCTCGGACTGCTCGCGCTGCTCGTGCTCGCTGGATATCTGATCAATCCGCATTTTGTCAGCAGCGACAACCTGCGGGTCGTGCTGCTGGCGGTATCGACGGTAGGTGTGATGGGACTCGGAATGACGCTGGTGCTGCTCGCCGGTGAGATCGATTTGTCGGTCGGTGGCGTCGCAGTGCTGGCAGGCGTCGTGGGCGGCCAGTTCGTGCCGGGAGGATCGGTGGCCGCCGTGCTTGCGGCGACGCTGTTGACCGGCGTTGGACTCGGCCTGATTAATGGGCTGTGCGTCACCGTATTGCGGGTGCCGTCGCTTATTGTCACGCTCGGTTCGCTCGGCATTTCCCGGGCGCTCGCCAACCTGCTGTCCGGCGGACAGGCTATCTTCCCATCGAAGCTCGACGGTTTCATATGGCTCGGACGCGGCTCCATTGCGGGCGTTCCCGTGCCGGTCATTATTCTGATCGTGGCAATCGTGCTTGCGCTGGTGGCCACGCGCCATACGGTCTTTGGACGCGCGCTTTATGCGGCGGGTGGCAACCCTCGTGCGGCGGCTCTTTCAGGCGTGAACGTAGGCGGGATCAAGCTGCTCGTTTTCGCGCTGAGCGGCGCTGCCGCGGCGCTCGCGGGCATGCTCGAAAGCGCGCGGCTTTCGTATATTGATCCGGCGGCGTTCGGCGGCATCGAGCTGAGTGTGATCGCGGTCGCGACGCTTGGAGGCGTGTCGCTTGCCGGCGGCCGCGGCACGATAGGCGGCATGGTTGTCGCGGCGTTGATTATCGGCGCCATGAACAATGCGCTCAACATGCTCGGCATGAGCAGCTACTTGCAGCAGATCGTGACAGCCGGCGTCATTCTTGCCGTCGTGCTCCCCGACAGCCTGCAGCGCAAGGAGCGTGAAGCATGAGCAGCGTCTCCGATACCGAACGCGGCGCCGCCCGCCGCTTCGTCAGTTTGCCGGTGAGGCAGACCGTGCGCGCCGTTATCGCGCAACCGTTGATCTGGCTGCTCGCTGGCTTGCTCGCGCTCGCGTATTTCACGTCGGAGTATTTTTTCAGCTCCGCAAACCTCGATACGCTGATGCGCGATATCGCCGTATTCGGCTTTCTCGCGATGGGCATGACGCTCGTGCTGCTGACGGGGCGCATCGATTTATCGGTGGCGGCCGTGATGATTTTCAGCGTGATCGGCGCAATCCAGTTGATGTCGCTGATCGGTTCGCTCTTCGATGTCCGTATGATCGCGCGTGGCGGCACGTATGTAGGGCCCGCACTGCCGCTGATCGGACTCACGCTGTTGCTGGGCGCGCTCGCTGGGCTCGTCAATGGGGTGGGTGTCGCTTATGGGCGGGTCGCGCCGTTTGTCATGACCCTCGTCACCTTGAGTGCGCTGCGCGGACTGAGTTACACGCTCACTAACGGGCACGCGTTTTATGTGCGCTCGGACGCGTATCAATGGCTCGGCGAGGCGCATCTTCTGGGTATTCCACTGGGTACTGTCGCTTATTTTGCGCTCTTTCTGGCGCTTGCATGGCTGCTTCACATGCATGTGATCGGCAAGCGCATCTATGCAATAGGTGGCGACGAGAAAACCGCGCGCTTCGCCGGCATCAATGTGCGCGGCTGGATCGTGCTGGTGTATGTGGCGAGCGGCCTGTGCGCCGCCTGCGCGGGTGTTCTGTTCACATCGCGGCTGATGTCGGTCGACGCACCGCTTGCCAACGGGTACGAACTCAACGCGATCGCGATCGCCGTGCTCGGCGGTACGAGTCTCGCGGGCGGCTACGGCTCGCCGTTTCGCACGTTGTGCGGCGGTCTCATCTTCGCGATCGGCCTGAGCCTGCTGAACATGTGGGGCGTGGGCGCGTGGTACCAGAACCTGATCGTGGGCGGCGTGCTGATTGCGGCGGTGGCGCTGGTGCAATGGCTGCGGCGCGGCGCAGGCTGAACGCGCGCCTCGGCCGGTAACGCTGATTTCCATAAAAAACCAAGGAGACGAAGATGGCGGCGAACCTTACTCTCGGTATCGACATTGGCACGACCAACGTCAAGGCAACGATCCTGGATACAGACACGGGCAAGATCGTCGCGCATGCTTCGCGCGAACACCCGCTATTTCATCCGCGGCCAGGATGGGCCGAACAGGACGCCGACAACTACTGGGGCGCGGTAACTGCCTCGATTCGCGCGTGCCTGGAGCAGGGCGCGTTTGCCAACGCCATTCGTGGCGTGGCCATGTCGGGCCTTGTTGGCGTGACGATTCCGGTCGATCAGAACGGCAAGCCGCTGCGTCCCGCGCCGATCTGGATGGACGCGCGTTCCGAACGCGAATGCGCCGAGATTCGCGAGCGGGTAGGCGAGGAAACCATCAATCGCAACAACGGCAACCGGATTGCGCCGTGGTTCATCGAACCGAAGGCGCTATGGATCAAGAAGCACGAGCCGCACATATTCAACGCAACGCACAAGTTCGTTTCGCCGACCGGCTATTGCACGTTGAAGATGACCGGGACGTTTTCGATCAATACGGGTGACGCGGGCCTGTTCTATCCGTTCGATTACCGGCGCGAATGCTGGAATGAAGACGTGGCGGCGGCGATCGGGATTCCTGTCGATAAATATCCGCGAATCTATCGTTCGCATGAAGTGGTCGGAGAAGTGACGCGCCAGGCGGCGGCCGAGACCGGCCTGAGTGCGGGCACGCCCGTGGTGGCGGGCGGTACGGACATCAGTTCGGCCGCGCTCGGTGCAGGCGTCACCGAGGCGGGGCAGGCGTATTACTCGATGGGCACTGGTTCCAATCTCGGCATCATGATTCCGACGGAGCAGGACGTCGACGAGTTCCGCATTCTGAAGTGGCCGCACGTGCTGCCCGGCCTCACGATGTTCGACGCTCCCATGGCGTTCACCGGCGCCTCGCTCAAGTGGTTTCGCGACCAGTTTGGCGACTATGAGTGGCGGCTCGCGGAGCGCATTGGACAGAATGTGTTCGACCTGTTCACGGCCGAAGCTGGGCGCATCGCGCCCTGCGCCGACGGCTTGCTGTATCTGCCGTATCTCGGCAACTCGCTCGCGCCCAACTGGAATTCGAACGCATGCGGCAACTTCTTCGGCGTGCGCCCGGATACCACGCGCGGGCATTTCATTCGCGCGCTGGTTGAAGGCGTGGCGTTCGACCTGTATTCGAACGTGAAGATCGCGCAGCAGGCGGGGGTCAAGCTCGATCGCCTGATCCTGAACGGCGGGCCGGCCAAGAGCCGGCTGTGGACGCAGATCACGGCGAACGTGGTCAACCTTCCGCTGGCGATTCCGGACATTGGCGAAGCGGCGCCTTTTGGCGATGCGATTCTGGCTGGCGTTGGCGCGGGCATCTACCCGGATCCGGTGACGCCGGTCAAGACCATCGTCACGATTCGCGAGACCATCGAGCCGGACGCGCGGATTCATGACCGGTACGACGAATTCTTCGGACTCTGGAGCCGCGTCTACGAGAACCTGCGCGGTTCGATGGACGAGCATCGGGCATTGCTCGAGCGTTATCAGATCGGGCAGGAGCACTGATTCATGCAATCGGACATTTCCCCGCAACCTCCGCTGCTCGAAGTCTCGAACATCTGCAAGCAGTTCGGCAGCGTTGTAGCGCTGGATAAAGTCAGCTTCGACATTCGCGCGGGAGAAGTGCATGCGCTGGTTGGAGAGAACGGCGCCGGCAAGTCGACGCTGCTCGCCATCATGAATGGCCTGCAGCGTCCCGACCGTGGAGAGATGCGGCTGGACGGGACCGCGCTGGCGCTCGATGGCCCTGCGGCAGCGCGCGGCCATGGCGTCGTGCTCGTTCATCAGGAACTGGCGTTGTGCCCGAACATGACGGTTGCGGAGAACATCTTTCTTGGCAACGAACCGCGGTCACGGCTTGGCAATATCGACACCGCGCAGATGGAAGAGCGCGCAAGACAGTTGTTGAGCGCAATGCATGTTGCCATCGACTGCCGTGCGCAAGTGTCGTCGCTCGGATTGAGCCAGCGGCAACTCGTGGAGATCTGCAAGGCGCTGGCGTCCAAACCGCGTGTCCTGATCCTCGACGAACCCACCGCTTCGCTTACGAGCGAGCATGTCGATACGCTGCTTGCCATGCTGGATCGCCTGCGCTCGGCGGGGCTCGGGATTGTGTACGTGTCGCATCGGCTGGAAGAAGTGCTGCGCGTGGCCGACAGAATCACGGTGCTGCGTGACGGAAAATCGGTCGCGCACTTTGGCGCGCACGGCACGACGCCCGAACAACTCGTGCAGGCAATGGTAGGCCGCGAACTCGGCGAACGCTTTGCGCCGCGCCGCGCGAACGCGCCCGGCGCATTGTTGCTCGAAGTGGATGGACTGGGCGCGAAAGGACGATTCAGCGATGTGTCGCTCCATTTGCGCGAGGGCGAGATTGTCGGGATCGCGGGGCTGCTTGGCTGCGAACGCGAATCGGTGATTCGTGCGCTGTTTGGATTGCAGCGCGTGGACAAGGGAGAAATCCGGATTGGCGGCGTCATGCAACGGCTAACCACGCCGAGGCGCGCGATCGCTTGCGGACTGGCATACCTACCGGCGGACCGCAAGGCCGAAGGCCTGGTTCCCGCCATGTCCGTGCATGACAATCTCGCGCTCACCACGTTGCGCCGGATCACGCGCGCGGGGCTGGTGTCGAGGCGCCGGCGCGACCTGCTCAGCCGCGGCCTGATCGAGCGGCTTGCGATCAAGGCACGAGACCCGAATCGAGGCGTGGTCAATCTATCGGGCGGCAATCAGCAGAAAGTCGTGCTTGGAAAATGGCTGGCACGGGACGCCCGGCTGTTTGTCGTAGAAGAGCCCACCCGCGGAGTGGATGTGGGCGGCAAGCCGCAGATCTGGGAAGCGCTGCAATCGGTGACCGACGAAGGCAAGGGCATCTTGCTGGTATCGAGCGAATTGCCGGAATTGATGGCTTTGTGCGACCGGATCGTGGTCATGAGCCGGGGCCGCGTCACCGGCCATTTCGCGCGTGCCGATTTCGATGCCGAAGCCATCGCGCACTGCGCCGTGAGCGCCGTGAACGCGATTTGAGCCGCGCGCGCGGCGCGCATTGACGCGTCCGGTCCCTCTTAAGGCTTCATGAATGGACGCGTTCAAACAATGAATTGGTCAGAGGTCAAGCGAATCCCTACGATGACATCAATGGCGCCGGGCGCGATACAAGCGTCCGGCGAAAGTGAAATCAAGTGTCTCGCAGGTGGACGAATGACAAACGATGGATTGAACGCAAGCAGACTGGGCAGCGAGGAATGGCCGCTCACTGGCGGCGCGATGGTGCCGAAGAAAAGCCTTAAGGTGCTGCGCGAACGCAGCAACGTTCCCGGCTTGCTGCATCTCGTGGCTCACATTGGCGCGTTGCTTCTGACAGGCAGCATGATTTACCTGTCGATCGGAACGCTGTGGATCATTCCTGCAACCTTGCTGCACGGCGCGATCATCGTCCTTCTGTTCGCGCCCTTGCATGAATGCTCGCACGGCACCGCGTTTCGCTCGCGCTGGCTGAATACGACGGTCGGCATGTTCGCCGCGGTGGTCAGCATGAGGCCGTTCCTGTATTTCAAATATCGTCATACGGCGCACCATACCTACACGCAGCACGAACATCTGGACCCGGATATCGTGCCGTTTCCGTCCACGCTGCGCGAGTATGCCCTGCTGATCCTTGGCGTGTCGTTCTGGCCGAAGATGATCGGAACATACTGGCGCGGTTTGACTGGCCGGTTTTCGCCAGTGGAACTCAGCTTCATTCCCGCGAGCGATATTCGCCGCGTGCGCCGCGAGATCGTCCTTACGCTGGCTTTGTATGTTGCCGTGGCCATGATTTCTATCGCGCTTCATTCGTGGGCCGCGGTGATCTACTGGCTTCTGCCGCGCTTTGTCGGCGAACCGGTGTTGCGCGCAATCCGCATGGCCGAACACACCGGCGCAGAAGAAAGTCCGGACCTGCTGGCGAACACCCGCACCACGCTCGCCAATCCGGTTTTCCGGACGCTGTACTGGAACATGCCGTTTCACGCCGAACATCATGTGGCGTCGTCGGTGCCGTTTCATGCGCTGGCGCGCTTGCACAAGGAAATGCGCCCGCATCTGAATTGCGTGGCGAACGGTTACGTTGAAGTGCATACGCAGATCATCCGGGAAATCCTGGCCCGCAGGCGTTTTGCACGGCAGTCGTCCACAGGCGGTCCGGCATGACGGATGGGACATCGCAGGCGGTCGTGATAGTCGGTGCGGGACACGCGGGCGGCCGCGCCGCGATCAATCTTCGCCAGCACGGTTTTACCGGGCGCATCACGCTTCTTGGCGACGAAACGCATCCGCCTTATGAGCGCCCGCCTTTATCGAAAGACGTGCTGACCGGCGTGGCGCAGCCGCAATCGACGCATCTCGTTGCCGCAGGTGGCTGGGATGCCATTGACGTGCAGCTGAAATCCGGCGATGCGGTTGTCGAAATCGATCGTGGACGCGGTGTGGTACGGCTCGACGGCGGCGAAAGCATTCCATACGACACGCTGATTCTCGCAACCGGCGCGCGAGCGCGGACTTTCCCAGGCCGCATTGAAGCAGGCGCGCCGGTGTATACGCTGCGTACGCTCGCAGATGCCGCCGCGCTCGCGCCTCGCCTGCGCCGCAACGCGCGAATCGCTGTGCTCGGCGCGGGTTTTATCGGACTGGAAGTTGCGTCCAGCGCGCTGCAAAAGGGCGCGCGCGTGACGGTGATCGAAGCAGCGCCGCGTCCGCTCATGCGCTTGCTGCCCGCCGATTTCGCATATTGGATGACGTGGCTTCACGCGTCCCATGGAGTCGATCTTCGGTTCGATAGCCGCGCCGCGCGGCTGCGCGCGAATGGAATCGAGATGGAGCAGGGCGCCGCGATTGCCGCCGACGCGATCGTGGTCGGAATCGGTGCTCAGCCAAATGATGAACTTGCGGCGCTCGCGGGTCTGGATGTAGAGGACGGCGTGCTCGTCGACGAAGATTGCCGCACGGAAGATCCACGCATCTTTGCCATTGGCGATGTTGCGCGACTGCGCGCCACGCAAGCGCAGCCGACATCGCGGATCGAATCGTGGCGCAAAGCCGAAGACGATGCTGGCAGGGTAGCAGCGGTGCTGTGCGGCGTGCCGGCGCGCACACGCGATGTTCCCTGGTTCTGGACGGATCAGTTCGGGCGCAACATCCAGTTGGCGGGCGAACCGTCCGACCGCTTCACGCCCGTGTTGCGAGGCAATCCCGACTGCGGTTCGTTTGTGATCTATTACCTCGAAGGCGACGTGCTGCGCGGCGTGATCGGGGTGGATTGCGGACGCGACGTGCGCTCGGCCCAGAAGCTGATTCAGTCTCGCGCCGGCATCGATCCGTCGACGCTTCCTGCGCCGAAAGCGAAGGCCGCCAAGACCGTTTCAGCGTGATATTTCCCTCTAGAGATCCATGATAAAAAGTCTTGCCGCAATTTGCGTGGCCCCTCATTTGCCTTTTGTCATCGATGAAATCCTGGTCGATGGTCCAGGAGCGGGCGAAGTGCTGGTCGAAATAGCGGCGAGTGGCTTGTGCCACACGGACCTCACTGCAATCGAAGGCAGCAATTCGAGTTGCGTATATCCGGCTGTGCTGGGACATGAAGGCGCGGGACGGGTGATCGAAACGGGGCCGGGCGTCGGCACGCTGCGTCCAGGCGATCACGTGATCCCGCTCTATGGTCCGGAATGCGGCGTATGCAAGATGTGCCTGAGCCGGCGCACGAACCTGTGCTGGTCGATCAAGTCCACGCGCGACCGTGGCGTCATGCCCGACGGCTCGCCGCGCTTTCGATGGCAAGGCGAGCCGTTGCACCATTTCATGGGAACGTCGACGTTCTCGCGCTACACGGTGGTGCCCGAGATCGCACTGTGCAGAATCCGCGAGGACGCGCCGCTCGACACCGTCTGCCTGCTGGGTTGTGGCGTAACCACGGGCGTTGGCGCTGCGCTCGCCGACGTCCGCGAGGGCGACAACGTGGTGGTGTTCGGCCTGGGCGGTATCGGCGTGAATATCGTGCAGGGTGCGCGCATTGCAGGGGCACATGCAATCATCGGCGTGGACCTGCATGCGTCGAAAGCGCAAATAGCGCGGGAGCTTGGAATGACGCATTACGTCGATGCCAGCGCGGGACGGGTTCTCGAAGAAATCCGCGATGTGTGCGACGGTGGCGCCGACGTCGCTTTTGAATGCACGGGTCATGTGGCCGTGATGCGCCAGGCGCTCGATTGTTGCCATGCCGGATGGGGTACGTGCGTGCTGCTCGGCGTGGAACCGCGCGACGCGCTTATGCAGGTGCCACCGGTTGCCGTGCGCTATGGGCGCACCGTGAAGGGCAGTTATTTTGGCGGCGTGCGCGGGCGTACGGGCCTTGGACGCATTGTCGATCTATACATGGACGGGCATATCGACATCGACCGTCTCGTCACCCATCGCCTGCCATTCGAGCAGATCAACCGCGGCTTTGAACTGATGGTTTCGGGCGAGTCGCTCAGAAGCGTGGTGTCGTTCACGTGACGACGGATCCTGCTGCAGATCCCGAAATCGAGTCGCAATATTTCTTCTCCGCGCGCTATCCCGAGAGGCAACGAGTGTATGACGCGATCGACCGCTTGAGTGCGGATGTTCGCGACACGCACGCGTGCACGCTCGACGTACCCTATGGCGGCCACGAACTGGAAAGGGTGGATTTGTTCGGAGGCCGACCCGGCGCTCCCTTGCTCGTTTTCATTCACGGCGGTTACTGGCGTAGCATGGACAAACGTTCTTTCTCGTTCGTCGCCGGGCCGTTCACCAAGCTGGGTTATTCTGTCGCGGTGTTGAATTATCCGCTTGCGCCTGAAACGCCCTTGCCGGGCATTGCGGCAAGCATCGACCGTGCGCTTCGCTGGTTGAACGACGCAGGGCGGCTACGGTTGCCGCGTTTTTCCTCGATCGTGCTGGCGGGACATTCCGCGGGCGGACACCTTGCCGCGCTGGCTGCGACGTTGTTCGAAAGCTCGGCCCGCGATGCTTCGCCCGTCGCGGGATGTGCTTGCATCAGTGGGATCTTCGACCTTGAGCCTTTGATGAAAACAAGCCTTGCTTCACACATAGGGTTGGCATCGGCCGATGTCGAAACGCTCAGCCCGATCGCATTGCAGCCTTTCGAGGGCTGGATGATTCTCGGCGTGGGGGCAGAGGAGACGGCCGGGTTTATCGACTCGCAGACCAAGCGCTTTGCGGCCTGCCGTGATTCACACGGGCTGGAGACCACGGTCACGTTGCTCGCCGCCAGCAACCACTACACGGTACTCATGGACCTCGCCCGCGACGACGGGCTGATCTTGAGTGCTATCGAAGCCCGCGTGAACGGGGCGAATCATACGGGGTGCGAACCGGCATGACGCCCGAACGGCCGCGCGAGCGTAAGCTCGCTTTCGTCAACTTCAACCAGCTACGGTCTTTTTACGCTGTTGCTCAGGAGATGAGCTTCACGAAAGCGGCGTTGCTGCTTCATATTGGCCAGCCGACCCTGACCGTCCAGGTCAAGCAACTCGAAGAAAATTACGGCGTCGAACTTTTCATTCGTTCTTCGAAGGGCTTGCAGCTCAGCGAAACGGGAATGGCGCTGTTCGCTGTTGCACGGCAAATTTTCGAACTGGAGGAACAAGCGGTCGACCTGCTGTGTTCGACTGGCGAAGCGGTGTCGGGATCGATACGCATCGGCACCGTTGGCCCGTTTTTTGTGATGAAATTGCTGGCTAAGTTCACGCAACGATATCCGCTGGTTCAGGTTTCCATCGACAGCGACAATTCCGATGGCGTGCTCAGGAAGATCCTGGATTCAAGTACGGACGCCGCGATCACCGGCAGCATCATTAACGATGCGAGGCTTTACTCAAGACACCTCGGTTCTCACGAGATTCTCGTCTTTGTGAATTCTTCTCATCCGTGGGCGCTCCTTGACAGTATCAAGCTCGCGCAACTCGACGGCCAGCGCATGATCATGCGCGAGCGCGGGTCGATGACACGTACCGCTTTTGAAAAGGAACTGACGCAACATCGCGTGAACCCGAAAATCGTCATGGAGGTGTCGCGTGACGCAGTCCGGGAGGCGGTGATGGAGGGCCTGGGCATTGGCATCGTGTCTCAGGCGGAGTATCGGTCCCACGACAATCTTCACGTCCTGCACATTTCAGATCACAAGAGCTTCACGCATTCCTATGTTGTGTGCTTGCGGTCGCGAAGAGGCGCGAAAGCGATTGCTGCCTTTACGGATCTCGCGGAGTCCAGCATCGAAGCCCGGTGATTTTGTAGTACGAGTAATTGCTATAGCCGCCGCAGCGTTCACCGCGCACGCGAGGTACTTGAACCGCCGATTGCGCGGGCAGTCTCGAGGACTTGCGGTCCAATCTCGTCGATGACTTTTGACAGCGTCCAGCGGCTCGAAGGCGCGGAGACGTTCACGGAGCCGACGGGTTTGCCGTTGGGCGCCAGAATTGCCGCGCTGACATTGATATCGCCGTTGTAATACTCGCCGTTCGCCCAGGCGAATCCGTTCGTGCGCGCCTCGGCCAGCAGAGCTTCGAGTTTTGCCAGGTCGGTGATGGTCTCCGTGGTGTAGGCGACCCGCGTGCACGCCGCCAGCATCTCCGACGCGCGCTCCGGCTCGAGCCGTGAAAGCAGGGCGCGTCCCGACGCCGTGCAATAGACCGGCAGCCGCATGCCGATCGGCATGTTGACGAACATTTCTTTTTGCGCCGGAAACCGCGAAACGTACACCATGTCGAGACCGTCGAGTTCGGCAAGGCTGCATGTTTCCTGACATGCCCGATTCAACGAATGCAGATAAGGGTTCGCATTACTGATCAACTGGCTGGTTTGCAGATAACGCAACCCAACTTCCAGCGAGCGCGGCGCGAGTGAATACTCCTTGCTGACATCGTTCTTGCGTAGGTAGCCGAGCGTGACGAGCGTATGCGTGAAGCGTTGGGCTGCGCTCTTGCTCATGTTCGCGGCAAGCGCCAGGTCGGCGAGTTTCATCGACGAATGGTCTTCCCGGAAGGCTGCCAGTAGATGCAATCCGCGTGCGAGCGACGTAATAAAAAGACGCGAATCTTCTGGATTGTCCTGTTCGCTCATGCTAGTTCCGTGGTCAAGGTCATACCAGGATCTGGCCGAGAAATTCGCGGGCGCGCGGTGTCTGCGGAGCGCGGAAGAAATCCGCGGGCGTGCCCGTTTCCACCACCTCCCCGCGGTCCATGAAGACAACGCGGTCGCCTACCTCGCGTGCAAAACCCATTTCGTGTGTGACGCATACCATGGTCATGCCGTCGCGCGCGAACTGAACCATGGCGTCCAGTACTTCCTTCACCATTTCCGGATCGAGCGCGGAGGTCGGCTCATCGAACAGCATGACTTTCGGCTCCATGCAGAGGCTGCGCGCAATCGCTACACGCTGCTTTTGGCCACCCGACAACTGGCCTGGGTATTTGCCTGCGTGCTGCGCGATTCTAACGCGCTCGAAATAGCGCATGGCGCGCTCTTCGGCTTCGCGAACGGGCATCTTCTTGACGAGCCGCAGCGCCACCGTGCAGTTCTGCAGCGCGGTCAGGTGAGGAAATAGATTGAAGTGCTGGAACACCATGCCAACGTCGGCGCGAATGCGCTGGATGTTGCGGATGTCGCTGTTCATCTCGATGCCGTTCACCCTGATCTGTCCTTCCTGATGTTCCTCGAGCCGGTTCAGCAGCCGGATGGTGGTCGACTTTCCCGAGCCGGACGGTCCGCAAAGGATCAGCTTTTCGCCTGGCTGCACATGCAGGTCGACCCCGTTCAGCACCTTGAAGTCGCCATACCATTTCGACACGCCTTTCATCGCGATCATCGGATCTTGCATGGCGTCGCTCATATCTTGGTAATGGGGTTGTGTTCGGATGCGCCGTCCCAGTAACCGGGTACGGTCAGGCGCTTCTCAATACGGCGAAACACGTACGACAGCACGCTGCACATCAGAAAGTAGATCGCACCGACCATCGAATAGACGAGCAGCGAGCGGAACGTGGCGCCAGCCAGCATCTGACCAGCGCGCATCAGTTCATACACGCTGATTACGGCGACGAGTGACGTGTCCTTGACGAGGACGAGTGCGTAATTGCCCAGAGCGGGGAAAATCGTGCGCAGCGCTTGCGGCATGACAATCACACGCAGCCGCTGGATGCGCGTAAGGCCGAGCGCGCGCGAAGCCTCGAACTGGCCGTTATCCACGGACTGAATCCCGCCACGGAACAACTCCGCGAGATAAGCGCCAAAGTTGATCGTAAGCCCGAGCACACCGGCGGGAAAACCGGGCATGACAATACCCAGTTCGGGCAAGCCGTAATAGATGAAAAAGAGCTGCACGAGAAGGGGCGTGCCACGCACGATTTCGATGTACGTCTTCGCCGACGTGCGCAGCCATGCATGCCCGGACATGCGGGCGAAACAGACCAGAAGCCCGACGGCGACCGCAAGCAGCGCTGACGCAAAGAACAGCGCCAGCGTCCACGTCGCGCCTTCGGATAGTGGCTCCAGATAGGTTTTTAACGTATCCCAGGTCATCGGATGCCTTTGTTCTTGTCCTGCCACGTGCACCAGATCATTTCGCTTCCAGATTGGCGACGCCCCATTTAGTGAGGATGGCACGCAGTTCGCCATCCTGCTTCATCGTGGCGATAGCGTGGTTGATCGCATCCAGCAGGGGCTGATTGTTCTTTTGCACCGCGCCAGCCACAAACCAGCTCTTTTGCGGGTGGTAGGCGTCGTCCAGCTTCACGCCCGGAATGGACTTCAGCTTGATCTGGTACAAGACGCTAGGCGGATCCACCACGCCGAGATCCACCCGGCCTGCGCGAATGTCCGCGAGCAGCGAAAAGTAATCGGGATAAGTCGATACCTGCGTGCCCGGCAGATCCTTGATCATTTTGTACTGCACACTGTCCACGAGCGTGCCGACCTTTTCACCCTTGAAGTCATCGAGGCGGCCGAAGTGCTTCGGCTGTTTGTCGCTGACTACCACGCCTTCGCCCCAGCCATATACGGGTGTCGTGAAATCGACCACCTTGCTTCGTTCATCGGTTACGAAAAGAGGGGCCGACATCAAGTCCGCGCGACCCGAAGTCAAGGTCGGGATGAGGCCGTCGAAGGGCACATCGATGAGTTTGACCGTCACGCCCATCTGCTTGCCGATCCCTTGCGCGAGATCGACCATGATGCCCTTGAGCGTGTTCGATGCCGGATCCATGAAGCCATGCGGCGGACTTGATGCAGTCGTGACGACAGTGAGCGTTTTGCTTGCGAGCACTTCGTCGAGCGAATGAGCGTGCGCTGCATGAGCAAGCAGGCTCGCCGACACGACGATGACGGACGCCAAAATTGATTCGGATTTTCTCATGAAAGATCCTGTTGATCGGTCAAGGGCATTGGAAGAGGGCTTCACGAAGCGTGGCGCGTTGCAGCCAGCCGCGGCGTTTGCGCAGCCAGCGCGCAGCATTCATGCATGACGGTTGCGGCGAGGAAGGCTGTGGTCTCGCCGATATCCTGTGCGGGAGAGACGGTATTCACGTCGAAGGCGACGAAGTTCAAGCCAGCGAGCGCACGAAGCAGCGCCAGTCCTTCCTTCGCATTCAGTCCGCCCCATTCGGGCGTGCATACGCCTGGCGCACATGACGGATCGAAGATGTCCATGTCGAAGCACAGGTAGACCGGTCGTGTCCCGATCCGCTGCCGGATCCGCTCGATACATGCTCGCGGGTCGGCATCGAATTCGGCGAATGGAATCACGTTATATCCAAGGGACCGGCCGAACCCGAGTACGCCGTCCATGAATGTCGTGCCGCGTGCGCCAACGTGAAAGCTGCGTTCGACATCGAGCAGCTTTTCTTCCGCCGCGCGGGTGAAGGTCGTGGCTGTGTTGAAACCTTCAATTGCGTAGGTATCCGTATGAGCGTCGATATGAAGCACCACGAAATCGGGGTGATGCTTCGCGACGGCGCGAAGCTGCGGAAGCGTGACCGCACCATCGCCTCCCATCGAAATGGGTACGGCGCTGGCCGCGATGATCGCGTCGATTGCGGACTCGATCAGCGGGTAGCTCCTCTCGATTTCTCCAGGATGGCAGTTGACATTGCCGAGATCGATCAGGCGCAGGAAGTCGACTGCGTTTGCGTGAGCTCCCGCTGCGTCGACAAAGAACGGGCGAAGCAGATGGGACTGACGGCGAATGGCGTCGGGGCCTTCGCGTGAACCGACCCGAAACGGATGCGTCCCGCAGTCGAAAGGAATGCCGATCACGCATGCGAGCGCGGGCGATTCGTCCGCACCGCGCCGCGTGGGCACGTTCATGAAACTGCGATGGGATGTGAGGTGTTCAATGTCGTTTGGAAACATCAGGTTCGGTCCTTTCGCGTTGCGGCACACAACAGAAAAGAGCGTATCCGCGCCTAATTAATTGCACAACGGATCATAATTATCGCTATGCGATACAAATTCCCTGATTTGCCGATGTCCCCTCGATTTCCACTGAGAATAGGCGAAGATTTTCACGCCGGTAGAACGGCGTTCAAGGAGCGGTGTTCGAGTAACTCGCGAACAAGGGTTCCGCTTTAAATCGCGGGAATACAAGACTTGCGAAGGGACATTGTCATCAAAACTCTTCGCCGACCACTTCGATGGGAATCCTGATTATTTATTTGCGCCGGCAAGCATGGACTTACCACGCACTAAAGCATCGACACGCGATATCGAGAAAGCATTCCCGCGTCAGAATGTTCCATCGATACCACGCGACAGCAGCATTGCCATGTCATCGGCTGTTGGATAGCGCGGGTTGACTGCAACGTTGCCTGAAGTCATCGCTTCGCCGATGACTGCGTCAAAGCACGCCGGCGTGACGCCGAAGTCCGCGAGCGTCTGCGTGATGCCGATATCCTGCCTGAGCACGTGTACCGCCTGCGCTGCGTGATTGGCTGCCTCGCTGTTCGACAAGCCCGCAACGTCATGACCGAGCAAAGCCGCGACGCGGGCATATGCGTCCGGATTGGCGGAAGCGTTGTACGCCATTACCGCGGGAAGCATGATCGCATTCACCAGACCGTGCGGAATTCCGAACTTATTACCGAGCGGCAATGCAAAAGCGTGTACCAGTCCCAAACGGGTTGCATTGAAGGCAATACCGGCCATGGCGCTGGCGAGCAACATGTCGCCGCGTGCATCGATGTCGTCTCCGTGATGCGTGGCTCGCCGCAGGCTTTTGTGGATCAGAGCGATAGCCTGGTATGCCAGTGCTTCGGTGAACGGTTGATTCGCCTTGTTGACACACGATTCGATTGCATGAGTAAGCGCGTCCATGCCAGTGGCCGCAGTAAATTTCGCGGGCAGACTGACCGTGAGTTCAGGATCAAGCAGGCCGATGCGCGGCAGGTTGTGAACGCTTCCAATTGAAATCTTGACGTCGGCGTCGGTGTCGGAAAGAACCGACCAGATTGTCAATTCACTTCCGGTGCCGGCCGTCGTCGGTATGGCAATGACAGGCGCACCGGCATGCGGCACCTTGCCAATGCCGACGTAGTCACGAATAGTGCCCGCGTTACGCAACATCAAGCCAATCGCCTTTGCCGTATCGAGCGCACTTCCACCGCCGACGCCAACGATCAGGTCGCACGACTTGTCGCGTGCCAGCGCAATGCCATCCGTTATGGACTGGACTGCCGGGTCGCTCTCGACGTCCGTAAAAGCGAAGGCAGCAATGTTGGCTGCTTCGAGCGTGCTCGTGACCCGCCCGACAATTCCCGCGGCCTTGACACCGGGATCCCCAACCACGAGCACGCGCTTACCGCCAAGCTGTCTGACGAAGTCCGGCAACCTGGCCAGATTGCCGCGACCGTATTCAATGATGGTCGGCACGTTGAAACTGAACGATGCACCTTGAAGCATGGTTTTTTCCCGAACCTTGAGTTTAAACAGTTGCGTCGGCACGGTCGCGCAGCGCGGCTATCCACAAAAGACCGTTGAGCGCGGCTGAAGCCAGTAGGGCGTATCCAGCCACATAGAAACCGCTGCCCGCGTTTCCGCCACGCGCAGCCCAGCCAACCAGAATAGGTCCGACCGCGCCGCCCCAGTTGCCGATGAAATTCACCAAGCCTGCTGACGAGCCGATCTGGTTGCGGGGTACGAGGCTCAGGGTCCACGACCACCAGATACCGATACCGGAGTAAAGACAGATGCCGGTCACGACCAGCATGGCCATGGACGCGAAGAGGTTGTCGCGAATAAGCGGCTGCAACAGGATGGCGATACCGCCAATGACCAGCGGAACAATGAAATGCCAGTTGTCCGCGTGGCCGGCACGGTTCGACCAGCGAGTGTTCAGATACAGGCCGAGCGCGGCGAAAGCAAATGGAATCGCCGTCAGGACTGAAACATTGCCAATGCCGGTCGCCGACAACTGTTTGATCAGTGCCGGAAGCCACAATCCAAAGCCGTATAGGCCTGTAAGCCAGAGGAAATACGCTGCGCCGATACCCCAGATCAGCGGGCGGCGCAGCACTGCGGAAAACGGAGCGGCATCTCCGGTCGACACATCGCGGCTCGACAGGATCATGCTGCGTTCAGCGGCGGAAATGCGCGTGTCATGCTCGGGTGCGCTATTGCCGAGCCACGCCCAGGCGAGAGCGAGCGCAAGCAGCGGAACGCCCTGGACAATGAACATGACGCGCCAGTCCGTCAGATGGATCAGTGCGCCTGCGATTGGCGCCATCAACGCTGACGAGAGAGGCAGTACGTACTGCGCGAGATTGACCGCCCGGCTGCGTTCGCTGCTGGGAAACCATCGCATGATGATGGTCGCGAAGCTCGGCCAGATTGCGCCTTCGGCCACGCCCATCACAAAGCGAATGCCGACGATCTGGTCGTAAGTGCTCGCCACGCCAGACGCTATGCCCGTGACGCCGACAACCGCCAGACTCGTCACGATGACCCATTTCGGGCCAAAGCGATTCGCCAGCCAGCCGCCGGGTATCTGCATCACCACGTAGCCCCAGAAGAAGGCGGCCAGCAGAAAGCCGGTGACCACGCCAGTCATTCCGAACTCGCGGATCATCTCGGGTGCAGCCACGCTGATATTGCTGCGGTCAACGTAGCAGCCAAGATAGGCGAGAAAGATCAGTGTGCCCATTCTGATCCAGCGCGCACGCGCAACGCGTGTGCCGGCTGCGGAGGCAAGCGCACCGTGCCGGGTCATATCGGCGTCCGCCGGTTTAGTGAGGGTGTCTGCCATGACGTCTCCAGATAACTATTTTTTGTAGGTGCGACGCGAATCGTGGATGAACGGGAGGTTAATCGAAGAGGTCAGGCTCATTGCGCGCAATGGCGTCATAGATCGGCTGAAAGTGCAGCCATGCCATGAATGGCGTTGCAAGATGATTGCGCGAATGGATCGCCGCCTCGCGGCCGATTACCTTGAGCGGTGAGCCCGTGGACTCGGCTTTGATCTGTATCTCGCATGCCCGCTCAAGCGCGATGAACCACCAGGCGGCTTCATCGACACTTTCACGGCCCGCGGAAAACAGGCCGTGATTCTGATGAATGGCGGCCTTGTTGTCGCCGAATGCGGCCGCAACCGCTGCGCCGGCGTCGCGCTCGACCACCACGGCGCCCGCTTCCTCGGTAATCACGACATGGTCTTCAAAAAAGCTGCATGCGGTTTGCGTGATGGGATCGAGCGGACGTCCGAGCGCGGCCCACGCCATGCCGTTGGTCGTGTGAGCGTGGCAGGATGCGACGATATGCGGGTTCGCCTGGTGAATGGCCGAATGCAGCACGAAGCCGGCGCGGTTGACCGCCCATGTCCCCTCTACGACGTTGCCCTCGTGATCGACTAGCAGAAGATCCGAAACCCGCACCCGGCCGAAGTCCATGGCAAATGGATTGGTCCAGTAGAGGTTGGTGTGCTCCGGGTCGCGAACGGTGATGTGCCCGGCGAAGCCGTATTCGTACCGGTATTTGGCGAAGACCCGGCACACGGCGGCGAGACGTTGCTTACGGTGGAGGCGCTCTTCGGCCACGCTCGCAAATTCCGGGTATTGCGGAAAATACAGGCCCTTTTGATCCGGGCGGTAGACGGTGCTGGGTTCGGCGCGTTGAAGCATGAATGGACTCCGCTTTGATGGGTCCGTTCAGTTTAAAAAAGCGCGAGGGGATTAACTAATCACCAAATCGCGCCAGTCCATAAGCGCAGGTAATGTCTCAGGGTTCACCCTATTACTTTTGCCATGCCGCCTTCGCCGGCGAGCTCGCGAACGTGATCGATAAAGTCGAGCATGAGCTGCGAGCGCGGCGCGGACCGGTTGATCATTAAAAGACTCTTGAATTCGACACGCGGAATAAGCGGACGGCTGACGAGACCCGGTAGCGGCAGTTCGCGAAGCAGATCGGGCTCGACCAGCGCGATGCCTGCGCCATTGAACGCCAGCATGATTCCGGTTATCGACAGGCCGACGCCCACCGTGATGTTCAGTGCGACCCCGGCGTCGCTCATTGCCTTATCCACGTAGGGCCGCAAAAGGGCCTGCGGAAGGTACGTGATGATGGGGTAGGGCATCAGATCATGCGGTGAAATGGACTCCAACGCCGCGAGCGGATGAGAGTCTTTAAGCACGCAGGCGATGCTTCCGCTTGAAAGCACTTCCGTCTCCACGTATGCGCTGATTACCGGTTCGTAGGACACGCCAATGTCCGCCTCGCGATTGATGACGCGCTCCAGAACCACGGGCGAGCCGAGTGCCTGGATTGCGATGCGTGCGTGAGGCCGGTCGTGCAAAAAGCTCGCCACTGCCCGCGCAAGGAGACCGTTGGCAAGCGGCGATGTCGCGGCAACAGATAGCGAGCCGCGCAGGCCGCCTGCCAGATCGCGTGAAAGCCGTTCGACCGCTTCCAGTCGATTGAAAATCTCGGCGACGTCGGGTAGCAAGGCCTCGGCTTCCGGTGTGGGGCGTAGCCGACCATTGACCCGGTCGAAAAGCGACATCTGCAGCCGGCTTTCGAAGTGCTTGAGCACGGCGCTGACCGCAGGCTGAGTCACGTTGAGTGACTCAGCCGCGCCCGTGATCGATCCCGTTCTCATGATTGCGTGAAAAACCTCGACGTGCCGCAGATTGAGCATGATTAGTCGCGCGGGGAAGTGGGGTGAAAGTCAAATTCTAATGTTTCACAATGCCGCCTCTTTCGGAATTGCGAAATAGATTCGTTCAGTAACCACCATGCCGCGCTCGCAACAATGCTCGATCACTCTCTTCGGCCCCGCTTGGCTCCCGAGCTTTATGCCTATAGGGAATGAGTGTTATCGACAGCACGTGCCTTCTGGAAGGATGGCAAGCCCTCCATCATTTGCTCACGTTATTCAACACCAAGGAGCAAAACGATGAGCACATTCCAAACCTACACGATCGAAACCGCACCCGATGGATCGAAGGCCGGTCTCGACGGCGCAAAGCGGGCTTTCGGCTTTGTGCCGAACCTTCAGGCGCATATGGCCGAGTCACCGGCACTTCTCGCTGGCTACTCGGCGCTGTGGGATCTGTTTTCGAAAAGCTCGCTGACACCGCACGAGCAGCAAGTCGTCTATCTGACCTCCAACTTCGAAAACAACTGCCATTACTGCATGGCGGGTCACAGCGCGCTCGCCAAGATGATCAAGATGGACGCGGGCGTGATTGCGTCCCTTCGTGCAGGGACGCCGTTGCCCGATGCGAAACTTGAAGCCCTGCATCTGTTCACCACGCTCGTGGTCCGTCAGCGGGGCTTTGTTCCTGATGCAGATGTCGATGCCTTTCTCGCTGCCGGGTACACCCGCCAAAACGTGCTCGAAGTCGTACTGGGCGTCGCGACGAAGGTGATGAGCAATTACACGAACCATATCGTCCATACCGAACTCGACGCCTTCATGAGCGGCAACGAGTGGACGAAGCCGGCTACGGTCGCCGCGTAACCCATCCTGCTCAACCGGAGAATGCTCATGTCACTGCAAGACAAGCTCGACGCCTTCAGGGCCGACTTCAAGGCGGGAAAACCGCCGTTCAACGCGCCGCCGGAGATTCATCCCGTCATGGAGCGGGCCACGGCCGAACTGATCGCGAGCGGCCAGGCGAGCCGCGCCATCAAGGCGGGAGACCGTGCGCCTCAATTCATCCTGAAAGATCAGGACGGCAACGATGTTTCGTCAGCCGCGTTGCTCGGGAAGGGGCCACTGGTGGTCACGTTTTATCGTGGCGTGTGGTGTCCGTATTGCAATATCGAATTGCAGGCAATCAACGAAGTGCTGCCCAAGATCCAGTCATACGGCGCGAACGTCGTGGCCATCTCGCCGCAGATCGCCGTCAACAGCCGAAAGTCCGTGCGGACCAACGATCTGGGATTTCCTGTATTGAGCGACGCGAAAGGCCAGACGGGCGCTGACTTCGGACTGCGGTTTGCGTTGCCGGATTATCTGATCGATCTGTACAAGAAGCTCAAGAACGATCTACCGGCTTTCAACAACGACCCCGGCTGGACGTTGCCGATGCCCGCACGTTACGTCATTGGCCGCGACGGCATTGTGTTGTATTCGGAAGTCAATCCGGACTACACGCGGCGTCCCGATCCATCGGACATGTTTCCGGTTCTGGAAAAGGCCATAGCCAGGGCGTGAACGCATGTCTTCCCGCGCCGCTCGATGCGGCGCGGCCCGGACTGCTCAAAGCAAGGGAGATAATTAATGACGCATCGAACCTTTTTGATCACCGGCGCGACCAAGGGCATTGGCCGCGCATTGACCGAGCGCCTGCTTCATGCCGGCCACCATGTTGTCGGGCTCGCGCGCGAAGCAACCGAATTTCCGGGCGAACTGATTCGTGTCGATCTCGCTGACCGCGCCGCAACAGCCGCCGTGCTGCAGGATGTGTCGGCCCGCTACACGTTGGACGGCGTTGTCAACAATGTCGGATTGGTAAAACCGCAGCGTCTTGGCGAGATCAGTCTCGACGACCTCGACGATGTCTTCGCGCTCAACCTGCATCCAGCGGTGCAGATCGTTCAGGCGCTGCTGCCCGGCATGCGCCAGCGTGGCTGGGGCCGGGTCGTCAACATATCGAGCCTGACGGTGCTCGGCATGACGCAGCGCACGGCCTACGCCGCCGCGAAAAGCGCGTTGGTAAGCTTTGCGCGCACCTGGGCGCTGGAGCTTGCAGATAGCGGTATTACGGTCAACTCGGTGTCTCCGGGTCCCACCGAAACTGAATTGTTCCGAGCGAACAATCCGGTAGGCAGTGAAGGTGAGCAGCGATACCTCTCGGCCGTTCCAATGGGCCGTTTCGGCAAACCCGATGAGATCGCGGCGGCCATTGCGTTCCTGCTCTCGGACGAGGCCGCATTCATCACGGGGCAAACGCTTTACGTCGATGGCGGCGCGTCAATCGGCAAGCTCGGTTTCTGACGGACCGGCAGCGTTTTTGGCCGACGCATTGCTTAGTATTTCTTCCACGAATGCGACGAAGGCCCGGGCCTTCGCGCTTACAAGGCGGCCAGCGGGGAACACGGCCCATAGGTCTATCGATGGCAACTCCCAGTCGCTGAGCACTTCCTTGACTGTGCCATTTCCGAGTTCAGGGGAGAACATCCATTCCGAAGCAATGGCAATTCCCATATCTCCCAGCACGGCGGTACGCATGCCCTCGGCAGCGCTCACGCTGACACGGCCGGACACGACCACGGCAACCTCCTTGCCGTCCTGGCTGAACGACCACGATTCCCCGCCGCCGCGCAACGAATACACGATCGCCTGATGCTGACTCAGGTCAGCCGGTGACTTTGGCAATCCCGCGCCGGAAAAATAGGCCGGCGTACCCACCACCACGCGCCGGCTTCGTGAAATCCGGCGCGCGGTCATGGCGGAATCGTCGAGCGAGCCCATGCGCAAGGCGACATCCACCCCGTGTTCAAGCAGGTCGATAGTGCGATCGTCGAGCACGATATCGATTTGCAGCCTCGGATGGCGCTGCAGAAAAATCTTCAGGGCGGGCAAAATGTGCAGCCGTGCGAACGTCACGGCGGCGCTGACGCGCAGCGTGCCAGACAGTGCCGCCGACGTTTCGCGTACGGCCTGTTCGGCGAATTCCACCTCTTCGATGGCACGCCGCGCATGTTCATAGAAGCGCTGGCCCGCGTCGGTTGGCGTGAGGCCGCGTGTCGAGCGCAGCAGGAGGCGCACGCCTAGACGTGTCTCAAGTTGTGCAATCGACTTCGACACAGCCGGCTGGCCAAGCTTGAGCCGCTTGGCGGCGGCGGAAAACGAGCCGGCTTCCACGACGCTGACGTATGTTTCCATTGCTGCCATCCGGTCCATGCGAGTGTCTCTCCTTCAGCGGCTTGCAGATATATGGAAAGTCTAGCGCGCTTGCGCGACAGGGCTTGCCTCCCGTGTTTGCGCGATGCTCATGCGCGTAGGCTGCAATTCGAACCAAGCCAACCCACGATAGAAAATTCTTGCGCGGTGAAAAGGTCACTGCGTATAATTGCGTTCTTCGCTGCCGTGACTTTCCGAGATGGGTTGTTCAAGACTGTTTCAGCGCGAGATGTTGCTGGAAAGAGGCAATTCGTAGATCAAGTACTGCGCTCGCACGAGATGGACTACCGGGTCCGCGGGAGCCGAGTGGATCTGCTTCAAACTCCAAGGCATCGGATAAAAAAGGCTTCACAAGATTCAAAAAGCTGTTTATAATGTCGTTCTTCGCTGATCACTGAAACAAAACTGATTAAGCAATTCGAATGATCAAGAAGTTTTTAATCTCGATTAATCGGAAAATAGTCAGGTGTTAAGCGGAAGTAGTTAAAGACATTAACTGAAAAGTTTATGTCCCCTTCGTCTAGAGGCCTAGGACATCACCCTTTCACGGTGAGTACAGGGGTTCGAATCCCCTAGGGGACGCCAAAACATCGGCGGCTGCTAGAAGCGCTGCAAGCTTGATGAGTCGACCAACCTCTCAAGCCGATGAAAAGAAGTGGAGCGGTAGTTCAGTTGGTTAGAATACCGGCCTGTCACGCCGGGGGTCGCGGGTTCGAGTCCCGTCCGCTCCGCCAACGCGTTGTAAAGAAAAAATCCAGCTTATGCTGGATTTTTTTCGTTGGGCGTCAGGTTTTCGGGTTGGCGCGCTTTACGTTGCGTGGCGTCGTGGGGCATGCACATGCGGCGCCTACGTCAACAAAATTACGTGCCCGGAAAACTCTCCATTGCCAGCGCGCGCCGCCTGACTTAGTGTGATGACCTGATTCAGTGCTTTCATCGCGCAATGCTCGACCCCACCGAAGCCCTCTCGCCATTCATGTTGCGCCTTGCGTCGATGGACGATTTTTCGTTCGCCGAAGCGCTCACGCGCAGCAACATGAACGGGTACTACCGCCGTCACAATCTCGTGTGGCGCAGCGATCTGTTCCTCGGGAGCTGGCGGGAATCCGAAAACTTCGTGCTCGAGTGCGATGGAAAAGCCATCGGCGTGATGCGAGTGACCGAAGAAGACGAATCGCTTCATATCCGCGATGTCCAGGTCATCGAAGGCTGGCGCCGGACCGGTGCAGGGACGTTTCTTCTGGACACGGCGCATCGATGGGCGCGTGCACGCGGATTGAAGGAAACGCAGTTGCGTGTTTTCGTCGATAACCCCGCGGCCCGGCTTTACATTCGCATGGGATACAAGCCCGCGGGTTCGCGGCTCGCGCAGTTTGGCGCGATCCGGCATATGGTGCGCAGCGTCTGACGGACCGTGTCAGCGTTCGTGCGGTTCGCTATCGCGGACGAAAAACGCGCGCGGACTTTCACCGAACGCACGCCTGAACATCGCGGAAAATGCGCTCTGGCTCTGGTAGCCCAGTAGCAGCGCGACCTGTGCGAGCGGTCTGCCCTGGCTCAGCAACGGAATGGCGCGCGCCAGCACTGCCTGTTGCCGCCATTGCGAAAAACTTACCCCCAGTTCCCTCCGGAACAGCCGCGCGATCGTGCGCGTACTCGCGCCCACCAACGTTGCCCAATGTTCGAGCGAATCGGCGGAGGCGGGATCTTCCAATACGGCTTCGCATAGCGCGAGCAGGCGCTTGTCGGTGGGCATTGGAATGGAAAGCGGAAGCGGGCGGGAGCGCGTGATTTCATCGAGCGCGAGTGTTCCCAGCAGCCGCTCGCGTTCACGCGAAATGGATGTGTCGTTCAGCGCCACCGCCACTTCCCGCAAGAGCGGCGACACCTCGACTACGCGACACGCATCCAGACCTTCGGGTACGACGCTTTCATCGATATAAAGCGTGCGCAAGAACGCATCTTCCACAATCACCACTTCGTGCGTGACGTTCGGCGGAACCCAGATCGCCCGCGATGGCGGCACCATCCACGTGGAACCTTCCGCGGCGATCCGCAACACGCCGCGTGTTGTGCACGCGACCTGCGCCCAGGCGTGCGTGTGGCGCGCTATCCTCACGCCTGCCGGCACCGGTCGCGAGCGAACACGGATCGGGTGCGCCGGCGTAGGCGACGACTCGGCCGGAATGTCGAGGTGCTCGACTTCCTCGGTAGCGGGTCCTTCAGTCTGCTGGCTAGTGGAAATGAGCATGTGGTGTCTCGGCGAATATCGTCATGATAGTCAATGCGTTGCGGTTTTTGCTCTTGGCATAATGCGCGCTGACTTGTTCGCAATCGTTCGTTCGAGGAATCAAGCGCATGCAACACGTATTCGTATACGGCACGCTGCGGGCCGGGGAGAGCAATGACATTCGCCAAGCGGCCAGGCGCAGCGGCATCTCGGATCCTGTGCTGATCGGCTCGGGCCATATCAATGGCCGGCTTTATGATTTCGGCGCATATCCCGGCGTCGTTCCCGATGCCGGTGCTTCACCGGTTCATGGCGACGTTTATCGGATAGAAGATACGCTTGTTCCCGTGCTCGATGAAATCGAGGAAGTCGTGCCGGGTATCAGCGGGCTTTTTCGTGGGGAGCATATGCATGTGACGGTCGAACTCGATGGACGCGCCGAGAAGATCGAATGCCTGGTTTATCCAGTGAGCGACGCGGCCGTGCAGGGATTGCCGCGAATCGATCATGGCGACTGGGTGAGTTATCGGCGCTCGCGATAAACACCGGCATGGGCCACGCGTAAGCCGATTCCGTTACTACAATGGAAGAGCGTACACACGCGCGCCAAGGGAGCCTGCCATGTTCAAGCACATTCTTGTCCCGACAGACGGGTCGGTTCTGTCGCAAAAGGCAATTGATGGCGCGATCGACCTTGCGCAATCGGTGGGCGCGCGGATTACGGCATACGCGTGCTTGCCGCTCTATCCCTATTCCCCTTTCGCCGATGTCGCCGTCGAGCCGCCGAGCGATTTTCACGAGCGCTCGGAAAAAGAAGCGCGCGAGCATCTGGCCGCGGTTGAAGCGGCGGCTGCCGCCGCCGGTGTTTCCTGCGATGCGGTGACAAGTGTCGAATCGGCGCCGTATATCGGAATCATCGATATTGCCGAACGCGACGGATGTGACGTGATCTTCATGGCGTCGCACGGACGCCGTGGATTGGGAAGCTTGTTGATCGGAAGCGAAACGCAGCGGGTGCTCACGCACACCAAGATTCCGGTCATTGTGTATCGGTAAATAAAATGAAAAAGGGCATAAGGCTTTTGACCGTATGCCCTTCGCCAGCATCAAACCAATCGCAGCCGTTTAAGCCACGTTCGCTTCGAAGAACTGCTCGTCTTCGGTCGAGCCATGCAACGCCGTGGTCGACGCTTCTTTCTCAACCGCTTGCGTTACAGCATCGAAATAACCCGTGCCCACTTCACGCTGGTGCTTCACAGCAGTGAAGCCCTTTTCGGCGGCAGCGAACTCTGCTTCCTGCATCTCGACGAACGCGCTCATCTGGTTGCGAGCGTAGCCGTGGGCGAGGTTGAACATCGAATAATTCAACGCGTGGAAGCCGGCGAGCGTAATGAACTGGAACTTGTAGCCCATCGCGCCCAGTTCCTTCTGGAATTTGGCGATGGTCGCATCGTCCAGGTTCTTCTTCCAGTTGAACGAGGGCGAGCAGTTATACGAGAGAAGCTTGCCCGGAAATTCACGATGAATTGCCTCGGCGAATTTCTTCGCATACGCGAGATCCGGCTTGCCGGTTTCGCACCAGATCATATCGGCGTACGGCGCGTATGCAAGGCCGCGCGATACCGCTTGTTCCAGACCCGGTTTGGTACGGAAGAAACCTTCGACCGTGCGTTCGCCGGTCAGGAAGGGCCTGTCGTTTTCGTCCACATCCGATGTCACCAGATCGGCCGCTTCCGCATCTGTCCGGGCAAGCAGGATGGTACGCGTGCCGGACACGTCGGCGGCGAGCCGCGCGGCCGTAAGCTTGGCAATGTTTTCACGCGTCGGCACCAGCACCTTGCCGCCCATGTGCCCGCATTTTTTCACCGATGCCAGTTGGTCCTCGAAGTGCACGCCCGCAGCGCCTGCTTCGATCATCGCCTTCATCAGTTCGAACGCGTTCAACACGCCGCCGAAACCTGCTTCCGCGTCGGCCACGATCGGCTGGAAGAAGTCGAGATAACCATCGTCGCCGGGATTCTTCCCTTCCGACCACTGGATCTGATCCGCGCGCGTCAGCGTGTTGTTGATGCGCTTGACAACCAGCGGCACCGAATTCGCCGGATACAGCGACTGGTCCGGATACATCTCGCCCGCGACGTTGGCGTCGCCCGCGACTTGCCAGCCGGACAAGTAGATTGCCTTCAAACCTGCTTTCACCTGCTGCATGGCCTGATTACCCGTCAGCGCGCCGAGTGCATTGACGAACGGCTCTTCATGAATCGATGCCCACAGCTTTTCCGCGCCGCGCTTGGCGAGCGTATGTTCCACCGGCACCGAGCCGCGCAAACGCACGACATCGTCAGCCGAGTAACTGCGCGTAATGCCTTTCCAGCGCGGATCGGTATCCCATTGCTTCTGAAGTTCCTGAGCTTGCTGTTGGCGCGACATGGCGTTTCTCCTTTGATTGCCTGACTAATGAATAAGCAGTTGGTCGTCTGGTTGAGCGCGTTGTTTTTTGTTTGCTCAACTCTTATATAAGAGTCTATGGAACCAGGAGCGTACGATCCAGCCATTAGTTGAAGTTTATGGAGAAAAATTGCTGTTTAAATTCAATTAATTACTGGATAAATTTCACATTAAGAAAAGTCCTTTTTCATCCTGATATGACATGATTTGTGCCTTGCACCAACGATTTCGTCGCCCGCAACCACTTTCCACATCGTGAAACGCCGACAGCGGACGAAAAAAAACCGATGCTCGGAGGCATCGGTTTCTTCACTCAACGAAGCGCGCAAGTCACGCGCCGCGCTTTAACTATATTTAGCTGCCACGACGCGGAGCACGCGGACCGTCGTTGCGACGTGCTGCATAACCGTCGCGCGAACCGCCGCCGAAGCCCGAACCGCCGTCACGCGATCCACCGCCGCTGCGGTATCCATCACGCGAACCGCCGTCACGCGAGTCACGCGCACCCGCGCTTGCCGGCTTGTTGCCCCAGCCGCCCGGCTTGCCCGAACCGCTGCTGCCGCCGCCATTGCCAAAACGACGGCCTGCGCCAGCGCCCGCTCCGCCGCCCGGACGGCCACGACCGCCAAAGCCCGGACGACCACCGCCAGCCGGCGCCGAACGGCGCGGCTCGAAGCCTGCAATAACGCTCACTGCCAGCGGCAGACGCACGAAACGCTCGATGCGCTTGAGCGCCCCTTGTTCAGCGTGGTGCACAAGGCTGATTGCCGTGCCTGTGCGGCCCGCGCGGCCCGTACGGCCGATACGGTGAACGTAGTCTTCCGCAAACTTCGGCAGATCGTAGTTGAACACGTGCGTGATGCCGGGAATGTCGATACCGCGAGCCGCGACATCGGTCGCAACCAGCACGCGCACCTTGCGTTCACGCAGCGCACGAATCGTGCGGTTACGCGCGCCTTGCGGCAGATCGCCGTGCAGGGCGGCCGATTCGAAACCCGCGTCCGACAAACGGATAGCCAGTTGATCGGCGTCGTTCTTGGTTGCCGTGAAAACGATAGCCTGGTCGAGGCCTGCGTCGCGCAACAGATGGTCGAGCAGACGATCCTTGTGATCGCGGTCGTCGACGTAATGCACGGTTTGCGCGATGTTGTTCTGCGCTTCGAGCTTTTGAACGATCTCGATACGTTCCGGGTTCTTCAACAGGCGGCCGGTCAGCGAGCTGATCTTGCCGTCGATGGTCGCCGAGAACAGCAGCGTCTGACGCGAAGCGGGCGTAGCGGCGACAATGGTTTCGATATCGTCGATGAAACCCATGTCCAGCATGCGGTCGGCTTCGTCGAGCACGAGCATTTGCAGTTGCGACAGGTCAATACGGCCGCGTTCCAGGTGATCCAACAAGCGGCCAGGCGTAGCAACCAGGATTTCCGGGTTCTTCGCGAGCAGCATCAATTGCTGGCCATAAGCCACGCCGCCCAGAATGCTGACCGTGCGCAGCCGGCGCAGATGCTTGCCGTACGTGGTCGCGGCGGCGGTCACCTGCATGGCTAGTTCGCGAGTCGGCGTCAGAACCAGCATGGTCGGACGGGCGACCGGCTGCTGGCGGCGCGCCGGACGTGCGTTCGGGTCATGCGGTTCGCGCGGAGCCGTAGCCTTGGCTTTTTCAAGCTGCGAAAAACGTTCGATAGCCGGGAGCATGAACGCTGCCGTCTTGCCCGAACCGGTCGGGCTGGAAACCAGCAGGTCGCGGCCGGCGAGCGCTGCGGGGATCGCGCGCTGCTGAACCGGCGTGGGCACCTGATAGCCAGAAGCGGTCAGCGCAACCACGATCTCCGGCGACAGGCCGAGCGATTCGAAGCTCGGGCCGGTCTGGACCGCGATCGCGGCGCCAACGGGCGCGACTGAAGAAATGGGGGCGGGGATAGCGGGCGAAACAGATGCTGTCGGCGCCGGGGGTACGTCCGTACCGAGTGCCACTGCAGCGATGGAGTCCAGCGGGCTATGGGTGTTGCTCGAAGTCATGTCGATCCTTGAAACGGGGAATAAGGCGTGTGGCGCCAATCGGCATACCCAAGTCGTCAGATTCAGCGAGCAAAGAAGCAGCGAGCAAATCGAAAAACGGGGGCAGCTCGCAACAATAAAGGCGAGCTTTTCGTTAGAAGCTGTATCGGATTCGACAGGCCGAGGCGGCGTTGTCGTCAGCCTGATGCATGATCGGCCGAAGAAGGCCTAGCAGGGAGGGGACAGTTTCTAAACTGGATTGGAGCAAAACGCTACGAGGCGCCGCGCTGCGTGCGATGAACCGACTTTCAACGTCAATCCACCCGGTCACAGTGAAGCGCAGGCGACAGTATATCGGGAATTGTTGCGCTGCGCCAGATTTTAAGACAGATTGATTCGATTATTTTACGGCGTCCCGTCAAGTCGATGCGCCGGTTTTCAGCGAATCGACCAGTTCCACATAGTGCTGCTTGGCAGTGTCTTGCGGCGTGCCGGCGAGTGCGGCCCATGCGTCATATTTGTACTTGCCGACAATATCGGCGAAGCCGGGTTTATCGCCGCTGGCGTCACCTTCGCTGGCCTGCTTGAAGAGCGCGTAGAGTCGCAGCAGCGTGAGATTGCCTGGACGTTCGGGCAATTCCTTGACATCGGCCTGGGCTTTTGCAAACTGCGCGTCGAGATCGCTCATTCGTTTCTCCGTAAATACGTGAACAGGATGGACGATCATAGCAAGCGCGCGCCGCGTGAATTTCGAAGGTTTCTTCCAGATTTGTCCGTGAGCCAGGGCAGTTCGACGGTTCGCCAACCGAGCCCCGTGCGCGTTCAGCCATTACATCAAGCATTACAATAGCGGCCATGACACGTACTGTTCTGCTCGCCCTCGATACATCGACCGAATTCTGTTCGGCCGCGCTGCTGGTCGCCGGTCCGGCGGCCGCCACGGATCATCGAAACCCTCCGCAGCATGATTCTGGCGAAATCCGCGTGTGGTTCATCCATGAGCCAACGGGACCGGTATCCAGCACGCGCTTGCTGCCCGCCATCCGCGAACTGTTCGATCAAGCCGGTCTCAAGCTCGCCGATTGCGGCGCGGTCGCCTTTGGCGCCGGGCCGGGATCGTTCACGGGCTTGCGCACGGCGACCGGCGTGGCGCAAGGCCTTGCGTTCGGCTTGAAACTGCCGGTCGTCCCGGTAAGCACGTTGCTCGCGTGCGCCGAATTCGCGCGCCTGCACGATGCATCCGTTTCGCGCGTGCTCGCCGCGCTCGATGCGCGCATGAACGAGGCGTATTGGGCCGATTTCCGCTGGGATGGCATTGCGGGCGAATGGATCACGGTCCAGGCGGCATCGCTGGACGCACCCGGCGTGATTCCGGCTCCCGACGCCCCGTTCACGCTCGCGGGCAATGCGGCCGCAGCGTTCGGCGAGCTGTTGCCTATCCAGCATTCAGCCGCTTGCCATGTCGACTCCGACGCGGTTCCGCACGCCTTGCCCGTGGCGCTCGCCGGCCTTCGCGCGTTTCGCGCTGGACGCACCGTGGCCCCGGACCAGGCCGCGCCGGAGTACGTGCGCAACAAGGTCGCCCAAACCACTGCCGAGCGCCTGGACGCGCGCGCGGCCAAAGACGCCGCCGCCCAGGCCGATTCCGCCGCGGAGCCCTTACGGTGAGCGGCGTATTGCTCGCCGATCGATATCTGTCTCCCATGACGGAGGCGGATCTCGATGAAGTCGCCGCTATCGAGAAGATTGCGTACGAATTCCCGTGGAGCCGCGGCAATTTTCAGGACTCGTTGCGCAACGGCTATTTCGGCGTGTGCTTGCGGCACGTCACCGGCATGCTGCTGGGATACTGCGTGCTGATGCCCGTCGTCGACGAAATGCATCTGCTGAACCTTTGCGTCGCGCCGCAAGCGCAACATGCCGGCGCCGGGCTCACGCTGTTGCGCGAGGCGGTTCGCATCTCGCGGCATCAGAAGCTCGATGGCGTGCTGCTGGAAGTGCGGCCATCGAATCCGCGCGCCATTGCGCTGTATGAGCGCTTCGGATTTGCGACCATCGGGCGGCGGAAGAACTATTACCCCGCGCGCCACCGGTCGCGCGAGGATGCGCTCGTGATGCGTCTCACGTTTTCAAAGGAGCCAGCCGATGGCGCTGCGTAAGTCGATGCTCGACGAGTTCGGACTCGGAACGATCTGGGTAAGGCGGGGAGCGCAGCCGGTTGAATCGGCGGGGGGCGCGGATTCTGTCGTGGAAGCCGCTTCGAGTGCGCCGAGGCACAATGCGGGCGAGGCCAGCGAGACGCTGGGCGCACTCGACGCCGCGCTCATGGCCGCGCAACAAAGCCATGGCATCGCGCGGCAAGCGCCGCCGGTCAAACCCCGGCCTGCGCCGCAAGAAACGCCGGTCGTCAAATCCGACTCGCTGGAACCTCCCGTCTTCGATGACATCCCGTGGCTCGACGATCTTCCCGTGCACAAGCCGCCGGAACCGGAAATCACTGATGACACCGCGAACGACATCGCATCGCTCGACTGGGATGCACTCGCCAGCCGCGTCTCCGTGTGCGAGCGTTGCAAGTTGTGCGAGCGGCGCACGAACGCGGTGTTCGGCGTGGGCGACCGCGACGCCGACTGGATGCTGATCGGTGAAGCGCCGGGCGAAAACGAAGACAAGCTGGGCGAGCCGTTCGTCGGGCAGGCGGGCAAATTGCTCGACAGCATGCTGCATGCGGTGGCGTTGTCGCGCGAGGACAATGTGTTCATCGCGAACGTGATCAAGTGCCGGCCGCCCGGCAACCGTAATCCTGAAGTCGATGAAGTCGCGCGTTGCGAGCCGTACCTGAAGCGGCAGGTCGAACTCGTCAAGCCGAAGCTGATCGTCGCGTTGGGACGTTTCGCGGCGCAAAGCCTGCTCAGGACCGAAGCGAGCATTGCGTCCCTGCGCGGCCGCGTGCACGACTATCAGGGCGTGCCGGTGATCGTGACGTATCACCCGGCGTATCTGCTGCGCAGTCTCCCCGACAAAGCCAAGGCCTGGGCCGATCTGTGCCTGGCGCAAGCTACTTATCGCGAGTCGCAGAAGGTAGCGGGCGGCGCGTGAACGTCCCGGACACGGCTTCGCAATTCAACGATCCAGCCGTCCGGGATCTCGCGTGGCTGCTGTTTTCGCCCGGCTTGCTGAACGCATTGCATGCGGGGGCGCCGCTCGCGCGCCCTGTGGCGGAAGATGAGCGCGAGAGGACGTTGCAGTGGCTCGCGGCGCTCGATCGCAAGCCTGTCGCGCTGCACGCGCACGTTCACAAGCCATCGCTTAAACGTCTTGGTCTTTATGCCGAAGCCTTGCTCGAATACTTCCTTCAGCATGGGCCCGGCGCGCGGCTGATCGCGGCGAACGTGCCGTTGCGCGCGTCCGGAACGACATTGGGCGAAGTCGATTTTCTTTTGCAAAGCGCTCGACGTGAGCGATTGCATTGGGAGCTTGCGGTGAAGTTCTATCTGCACATCGGCGAAGGCAGGGCGGCGCTATCGGATTATGTCGGTCCGAATCTGCAGGATCGATTCGATCTGAAGCACGACCGGCTCTTGAATCACCAACTGGGATTGAGCGCGAGAGATGAATTCGCATCGCTCGGTTTTGAAGGTCCGTGGCGCGCCGAGTTGTTCGTCAAAGGCCGGCTGTTTTATCGGCGAGAAAGCATGCCAGCGCTGCCTTCCGAACTCGCGGAAGATCACTTGCGCGGCTGGTGGATGACGGTGTCGGAGTGGCGCGAGTCGAAAGGCGACGGCGCCTTCGCTGTGGTGCCGCGGCTCGCCTGGCTGGCCGAACGGAGCTTATTCAAGCAAGACGCCGAAGCGTTGAAGCTCCACGCCGGCACGCTTGCCAAACTGACGTCGCCGATAATGGTCGCGAAGTATGACATCGGCGCTGGCGATGTCTGGCCCGAGCATTCACGCGGTTTTGTCGTGCCGGATGAGTGGCCCGAGCGCGCATTGCACTATGCGCGCCTCACCACCACCTGAAGAAATGATGCACCGGTCCTACACCGCGCCCGACGTCAAGCCGCGCACTCTGTTCTATCGCGCCCGTCAGATAAAGCTTGGCATCGGCGGTGGCGGTGGCGAGCGACTCGCGTTGCGGCAGCAATGCGGCGATGGCCGACGACAACGTGCAACCCGTGCCATGCGTGTTTTTCACCGCCACGCGCGGACCGCCCAGCCGCAATGAACCGCTGGCTTCAATAAGCCAGTCGGGACTGTCGGCGGCGCTCAGGTGGCCGCCTTTCATCAGCACGGCTCGCGCGCCCAGCGCTCGCAGCGCTTCGCCCTGGCGCACCATCGTATCTTCGTTTTCTGCGGACGCGTCGTTCAAAAGCGCTGCGGCTTCCGGCAGATTCGGGGTAACCAGCGTGGCCAGCGGCAACAGTTCGTCGCGTAACGCGGCGACGGCTTCCGGTGCGAGCAACGCGTGATGGCTCTTGGAAATCATGACCGTATCGAGCACGACATGCGCCGGCTTATATCGACATAACGCTGCCGCCACCGCGCGCACTACATCGGCGTTCGCTAGCATGCCGATCTTCACGGCATCGATACGGATGTCGTCGAAAACAGCGTCCAGTTGCGCCTTGACGAACGACGCGTCCGGCGTGTGGATGGCCGTCACGCCGCGCGTGTTTTGCGCGGTGAGGGCGGTGATTGCGGACAAACCGTACGCGCCGAGCGCCGAAAACGCCTTGAGGTCAGCCTGTATGCCCGCGCCGCCGCCCGAATCGGAACCGGCGATGGTGAGAACGTTGGGTATGGAATGGGTCATGTTTTCAGAGGGTTTGCATCACGTGATTTCACGCAATTGCCGCGTGGCAAGACGTGGATCGGCGGCTCTGCAAATCGCCGATACCACCGCAATTCCGCCGGGTCCGGCGCGTTTGACATCGGCGGCGTTGCCGAGCTGGATTCCACCGATCGTCACTGCCGGATGCAACGATCGCGCGCATAGCGACGCAGTGCCGTCAATGCCTAGCGCCGCTGATGCATCGGGCTTCGTGGGGGTATCGAACACCGGTCCCACGCCCACATAATCGATCACGGAGCCGAGCAGATTCGCGTCATCGACTTCGCGCTCATTCGATACCGACAAGCCAATCAACGCCTCCGGCCCGAGCAACTTGCGCGCGAACTCCGGCGGCAGATCCTTCTGGCCGATATGAACGCCGTCTGCACCACAAGCAAGCGCAACATCCACGTGATCGTTGATGATCAACGGCACGCCATGGCGGCGCGTGATCGGCAGCAGATCGGAGGCAAGCGCGAGCCATGCGCGCTTGTGCCATTCGGGCGCGCGCAGTTGCACGATCGTCGCGCCACCTTCGAGCGCGGCCTGCGCCACTTCCAGCGAACGCGCATGACCGCCGCACTGAACGGGATCGAGCACGAGATAAAGCGAGAGATCGAGGTCCATCATCAGGCGGCCGGAATATCACGATGCACGAGCGTCGCGGCAAACGTGTTTTCATCGAGCGAGGCCAGCTTGTCCAGATAAGCCACCGCGAAACTGCCGGGCAACGCGGCATCGCGGGCGGCGAGTTCGCCCGCGATGCTCGAATAGGCGACCGCCGCAACGGTGGCGGCCCAGAAGTCTTCGGCCTGCGCAATGCCGACGAACGCCGCCACCGTGGCCGACAACGCGCAGCCCACGCCGGTCACGCGCGTCATCAAGACCGATCCATTCGATAACGCCACCGTGCGGCGGCCATCGGTCACGTAGTCGGTTGCGCCCGTCACGGCCACCACCGCGCCCGTTTTCAACGCGAGCAATTGCGCGGCATCGAGTGCGGTTTCGGCCAGCGCCGTGCTGTCCACGCCGCGTCCGCTCGACACACCGCCCGACAAGCTGATGATTTCCGACGCATTGCCACGGATCACGGCAGGACGTGCATCGAGCAGATCCAGCGCGAATTCGGTGCGAAAGCTCAACGGGCCGACCGCGACCGGATCGAGGATCCACGGTGTGTTCGCGGTGTTGGCGGCATCGACAGCTGCGCGGATCGCCCGGCTTTGCGGCAGGTCGAGCGTGCCGAGATTCACCGATACCGCGTTTGCCATCGGCGCGAATTCGCTGACTTCCTCGCGCGCCACGACCATCGCCGGCGCGGCGCCGAGCGCGAGCAGAACGTTGGCCGTGAAGTTCGTGACGACGAGATTCGTCAGGCAATGGACGAGCGGCGCGCGTTCGCGCACGCTGCGTGCGAACAAAAAGAGATCGGCGGCGAGCATGGAATCTGACGTGAGGGAAATAGATAATCGGATTATCGCGCGTTGGCGGCGAAGCCGTTCCGCGAGTCTCGCCTAGTGTCCGGATGGATGCCTTGACTCGCCGATCAGCGCGACCGAATCGAAGGCGCGCTGGTTGGCCTGATGCCGTCGCATGACGAAATACATCATCAGGCAGACGAAGGTTCCGAACAGCACGATGACAAACTGGATCGGCACGTCGAGCCAGACAAGCACCGCGTAGAGACACAGCATCACGAGCACGGAAAGATTTTCGTTGAAGTTCTGCACCGCGATGGAATGTCCCGCCGAAAGCAACACGTGTCCGCGATGCTGCAGCAACGCGTTCATGGGCACCACGAAAAAGCCCGACAGGCCGCCCACGATCATCAGGAAGATGTACGCAACGATCAGATATCCCGGAATGTGCATGCGGCCAAAATAGATGCCCCAGTGCACAGGGAAAAGATGCTTCGAATAGAACGCGAGGAGCATTACCGCGACGCCCATCATGATGCCCACCGGCAGCACCGAGAGCGACTTCTTCAGCGGCACGCGCGCGGCCGCCAGAATTGCGCCGACTGCAACGCCGACCGCGATGATTGCCTGCAGGATCGCCGCTTCCGACAGCGACATGCCAAGCGACACTTCCGCCCACTTCAGCACGATGAATTGCAGGGTCGCGCCCGCGCCCCAGAAGAGCGTGGTCACGGCAAGCGAAATCTGCCCGAGCTTGTCGCGCCATAGCGCGTTGAAACAATCGGCGAAGTCGGTGATGAGTTTGAGCGGACGGTGTTCCTGCTTCGGATAACGCGCGCCGGTATCGGGGATTCGCAGGTTGAAGATTGCCGCGACAATGTACATGAGCACGATCACGAGCATGGCCGCTTCGGCGGGTGTATCGACTTTCGGAATATGAAGCGCTAGCAAATGCGAAGCAATGTGCGGACTGATCAGCGCGCCGCCCATGACCGTGCCTAGAATGATCGACCCGACCGTGGTGCCTTCAATCCAGCCGTTGGCCGCGACCAGGCGGTCGGCAGGCAGCAGTTCGGTCAGAATGCCGTACTTGGCGGGCGAGTATGCCGCCGCGCCGAAACCGACAATGCCGTACGCGAGCAGCGGGTGCGCGCCGACGAGCATGGTGAGGCAGCCGACCACCTTGATGGAGTTGGTGACGAACATCACGTGGCCCTTCGGCCGCGAATCGGCGAAGGCACCCACGAAAGCAGCCAGAACCACGTATGACAGCACAAAAAACAGCTTGAGCAGCGGCGTCATCCAGTTCGGGGCATGAAGATCTTTCAGCAGGGCGATCGCAGCGATCAGAAGGGCGTTGTCGGCCAGCGACGAGAAAAACTGCGCGGCCATGATGGTGTAAAAACCTTTTTTCATCTGATCCGATGCTAGTCCGCACTGCGGGTGATCCGCCCCGTATCCGCACTCAGGCTCCCGTTCAGGCAATTTCTGTTTGAAATGGGTTGTGTGCACGGCTTTATAACACGAAAATAGGCGCATTCTGACTAGCAGTAACCTCCATGACAGTCACCTGGCGCTCATGTGACATTCGTTCTGCAATGTCGACTGGCAGCAGGGTGACGATAAAGTATTGATTCGAAACATGTGTTCTTTTCGAATTTCGTGCCGGGTTCGTGGTCTCAGGTTTGCCGGCGTACCGGACGGCTCGCGCACAGATTTTTCCGATCAGCCGTAGCGCGGCAGCCGGTTACCGCCGGTTCAACGAAGAGAAGAGTGAGAACACGAGCCGTGCACTTCCGCTGCCGCCTCGCCGACCCTGACACGCACCGTCTGCCTTGACGGCCAGCTCCGCGGAATCATCCGTTTCATCCAACAGAACCTTCCATGCCGCGCCCTTTATCCGCTACCGTCCACACCGCCGCACTCGCCAGCAACCTAGCCATCGCGCGGGCCCACGCGCCGAAATCCAAGATATGGGCCGTCGTCAAGGCCAATGCTTATGGCCACGGATTGGCGCGAGCGTTCCCCGGATTGCGCGCAACAGATGGTTTCGGTCTTCTCGACCTCGAGGAAGCGGTCAAGTTGCGTGAGCTGGGCTGGGCCGGTCCCATTTTGCTGCTGGAAGGCTTTTTTCGTCCGACAGATGTCGATGTAATCGACCGGTACAGCCTCACGACCGGCGTTCATTGCGAAGAGCAGTTGCGCATGCTGGAAATGGCGCGTCTGTCGAAACCGGTCAATATCCAACTGAAAATGAACACGGGCATGAACCGTCTCGGCTATACGCCGGAGCGTTTTCGCGCAGCGTGGGAAAGGGCGCGGGCGGTGCAGGGTATTGGGCAGATCACGCTGATGACCCATTTCTCCGACGCCGATGGTCCGCGCGGCATCGATCATCAAATGGAAGCGTTCGAGCGTGGCGCCGAGGGCATTTCCGGAACGCGAAGCCTGGCGAACTCGGCGGCCACGCTCTGGCACGCGCGGTCGCATTTCGACTGGGTGCGCCCGGGGATCATGTTGTATGGCGCGTCGCCCACGGGCAAGACCGCGGATGTGGCGAACATCGGCTTGCGGCCGGCCATGACGCTCGCCTCCGAACTGATCGGCTTGCAGAACGTGGCCGCGGGACAGACGGTGGGCTACGGTTCGTCGTTTTCCGCCACCGGGCCTATGCGCATTGGCGTAGTGGCGTGCGGTTACGCGGACGGTTATCCTCGATGCGCGCCCGAAGGCACGCCCATCGTGGTCGATGGCGTGTTGACACGGATTGTCGGGCGCGTCTCCATGGACATGATCACGGTAGATCTGACGCCGGTTCCGACCGCGAGCATCGGGACGCGCGTGGAATTGTGGGGCGCGAAGCTGCCTATCGACGACGTTGCCGCCGCGTGCGGCACGGTCGGCTACGAGTTGATGTGCGCGGTTGCGCAACGCGTACCGATGAGAGCCGAATAAGCGCGTTGAACCCAGGCGTATTGGTGTTTGTAAATGATATTCAGGAAGGCGAGTGGCGAAACTAGCGAAGGTCAAAACGCTGTACGTATGCACCGAATGCGGCGGCCAAGCGCCGAAATGGCAAGGTCAGTGCCCGGCTTGCGGTGCGTGGAACACGCTGGTTGAATCCGTGGCGGAGTCGCCCTCCGCGCATCGCTTCCAGGCGCTGGCGAAGACATCGCCCGTGCAGCGTTTGTCGGAGATCGAAGCGGCGGATGTGCCGCGTTTTACCACGGGTATCGGCGAATTCGACCGGGTGCTGGGCGGCGGCCTGGTCGCGGGCGGCGTGGTGCTGATTGGCGGCGATCCGGGTATTGGGAAGTCGACGTTGCTGCTGCAATCCCTGGCGGAAATCGCGCGCGAAAGGCCCGCGCTTTATATCAGCGGCGAAGAGTCCGGCGCGCAGATCGCATTGCGCGCGCAACGGCTGGGTTTGCTTGGCGACTCGGGCAACGCCGCGCCCGACTTGCGTTTGCTCGCGGAAATCCAGCTTGAGCGGATTCAGGCGACCATCGATGCCGAACGCCCGGAAGTCGCGGTCATCGATTCCATTCAGACCGTGTACTCCGAGGCGCTGACGTCCGCGCCGGGATCGGTTGCGCAGGTGCGCGAATGCGCGGCGCAGCTTACGCGGATTGCAAAGCAGACGGGAACGGCCATCATCATGGTCGGGCACGTGACCAAGGAGGGCAATCTCGCAGGTCCCCGGGTGCTGGAACATATCGTGGATACCGTGCTGTATTTCGAAGGCGATACCCATTCGTCGTTCCGGCTCGTGCGCGCATTCAAGAACCGCTTTGGCGCGGTGAACGAACTCGGCGTGTTCGCAATGACGGAGCGCGGTTTGCGCGGCGTGACCAATCCGTCCGCGCTGTTTTTATCGCAGCATGAGCAGAGCGTGCCCGGATCCTGCGTGCTCGTCACGCAGGAGGGATCGCGGCCGCTGCTGGTGGAAGTGCAGGCGCTTGTTGATACCGCGCATGTTCCCAATCCGCGGCGTCTGGCCGTGGGGCTGGAGCAGAACCGGCTGGCGTTGCTGCTGGCGGTGTTGCATCGGCATGCGGGCATTGCCTGTTTCGATCAGGACGTGTTCCTGAATGCCGTAGGCGGCGTGAAGATCACGGAGCCCGCCGCCGACCTGGCCGTGCTGCTCGCAATCCAGTCTTCGCTGCGCAACAAGCCGTTGCCGAAGGGCCTGATCGTATTTGGCGAAGTGGGTCTGGCGGGCGAAATCCGGCCGTCGCCGCGAGGTCAGGACCGGCTCAAGGAAGCCGCCAAGCTCGGGTTTTCTGTCGCGCTGATTCCTAAGGCGAACGCTCCGAAGCAGCCTATCGATGGGCTGGAAGTGATTGCGGTGGACCGGATCGAAGAGGCGATCGACCGGGCGCGTTCGTTCGACTGATAATGCGCAAATGATGCGGTTGGATCAGGCCCTTTCGTAATGTTGCGTAAAAATCGGTGCAGTCCCTGTAACCCACGCGGCGCATCCTTTTTCTATGCTTCTATCGCGACAAACCCCGATACGAGCGGAAAAGGACGGCGCCTTGAAACACGCAAATCAAACTTCGTCAGCCCCTTCATTTCATCTGCGTGGCTGCCGTGTGTCGGCGCCCATTCCGCAGCCGTGGGGCGGCGGCTGCCGGATCGTCGAATGGATCGATTCGGAAGGGCAGATATCCCGTCGCGTGGTGGCTGAAAACGTGACGGAGGACGAGGTCGTGGCTACGATCCGCTGCCACGTAAAAGGCCGCAAGCACATGCTGCACGACGACGAAGGCATGCCACGGCAGACCTTGCCACGCCGCTAGCCGATCTGTTCGAGTTCTTCGTGCGCCTCGAGCCATTGTGCTTCGAGCGTCTCCAGTTGTGTGTTCACGTCTGCCTGACGGCGAATCGACTCCGTCAGCTGGGTTTTCATCGACGGTTCGTAGCTGGCGGAATCGGCTACGAACGCGTCGAGCTGCGTCTTTTCGGCGTTCAACTTGTCCATTTCTTTCTCGATCCTGGAAATCCGCGATTGCAGCGGTTTTTTGAGGTGCGAGAGCTTTTGGCGTTCCTGCGCTTCCTGCCTGCGCTGTTCCTTGCGATTCTGGCCGGAATCGAGCGTGTCGTCGGCGCCGTTCGTCCCATTCGCGCTGGCCTCCCTGGCTGCCGCCCGTTGCTCGGCCGCGTGCTGGAGCAGCCAGTCGCGGTAATCGTCGAGATCACCATCGAATGGCTGAAGCCTGTGCTTTGCCACCAGCATGAATGTGTCCGTTGTTGCACGCAGCAAGTGGCGATCGTGCGAAACCAGGATCAGCGTGCCCTCGAATTGCGCCAGCGCCATGGTCAGCGCGTGACGTGTTTCGAGGTCCAGGTGGTTGGTCGGTTCGTCGAGCAGCAGCAGATTCGGCTTTTGCCAGATGATCAGCGCGAGCGCGAGCCGGGCTTTTTCCCCGCCGGAAAATGGGGCGATCTTCGTTGTCGCCATCTCGCCCGAGAAATTGAATCCGCCCAGAAAATCGCGCAATTCCTGTTCGCGAGTATCGGGTGCGAGCCGGGCGACGTGTTGCAGCGCCGAGTCATCGGGACGCAAGGTTTCGAGTTGATGCTGCGCGAAATAGCCAATCCGCAATCCCTTGCCTTCGCGCACTGTGCCGCTCAATGCTTCCAGCGTGCCGGCAAGCGTCTTGATCAGGGTCGACTTGCCCTGGCCGTTCGCGCCGAGCAAGCCGATCCGCTGGCCGTTCTGAATGGACAGCGTGACGCCTTCCACAATCGGCACTTCGCCCGCGTCCGTGTGGTATCCGCAGCGTACGCCCTCCATCACCATCATGGGATTGGGGGCGGAGTCAGGCGTGCGGAATTCGAACGTGAACGGGGAAGAAGCGTGCGCCGGCGCGATGATTTCCATGCGTTCGAGCGCTTTCACGCGGCTTTGCGCCTGCTTGGCCTTGGTCGCCTGCGCCTTGAAACGGTTGATGAAGCTCTGCAAATGCTCCACCGTTTTTTGCTGCTTCTCGTACGCGCTTTGCTGCAACGCGATTTGCTGCGCACGCAGGATTTCGAACTGGCTGTAATTGCCGCCGTAGCGCTTGATCTGGCGGTTTTCCAGATGCAGCGTGACATTGCACACCGAATCAAGGAACTCGCGGTCGTGCGAGATCACGATCAACGTGCCCGGATACCGGTGCAGCCAGTCTTCCAGCCAGATGATGGCATCGAGATCCAGGTGGTTCGTCGGTTCGTCGAGTAGTAGCAGGTCCGAACGGCACATCAGCGCCTGCGCGAGGTTCAGGCGCATGCGCCAGCCGCCCGAAAAGCTCGTGACCGGCTCCCTGGTCTGCGCGAGCGTAAAACCCAGACCGATCAGCAGGGTCTCGGCGCGTGCGGGCGCCGTGTAACCGTCGGCATCGGCGAAAGCGGCGTGCGCTTCGGCTTCGGCCGCGCCGTCGTGAGCCGCCGATGCCGCCGCGATCCGCGCTTCAATGCCGCGAAGCTGCATGTCGCCGTCGAGCGTGTATTCGAGCGCGGTTCGGTCCACGGCCGGCGTTTCCTGCGCGACGTGAGCGATCTGCCATGACGGCGGCATCGAAAAATCGCCGCCGTCTGCATGCAGATCGCCCCGCAGCACGGAGAAAAGCGTGGATTTGCCCGCGCCGTTCGCGCCGACAAGGCCCGCTTTTTCGCCTGGATTGAGCGCGAACGTGGTCTGTTCGAAGAGCGGTTTCGTGCCGCGGGCAAGGCTGAACTGATTGAAGCGAATCACGGCGTGACGACCCAGGCGAGTACGGGAAAACGCTATTTTAGACCGCCGCCGCCGCGTGCCGCGCGCTCATTCATCTGCGGTGCGCCGTTGGCAACGTCAGAGTCGCCATTAGCCATTTGGCCGAATGTTCTTTGTGCGGCGTTTCGCTTAGACTGACTTTTTTAAAGCGGAGCTTCGAATGAACCCTATCTATTCGTTTTCGGCGGAAACCCTTGGCGGTGAAACCGTCAGCCTGGAGCAATTTCAAGGCAAGGTATTGTTGATCGTGAATACCGCAAGCGAGTGCGGATTCACGCCGCAGTACAAGGGTTTGCAGGAGCTTTATGACAGGTACAAGGACCGGGGTTTCGCGGTGCTCGGTTTCCCATGCAATCAGTTCGGCAAGCAGGAACCGGGCGACGCGGCCCAGATCAGCAGTTTCTGCGAAAAGAACTTCGGCGTTACGTTCCCGATGTTCGCCAAGGTCGATGTGAACGGCGCGAACGCGCATCCGCTGTTTCGTTATCTGACCGAAGAAGCGCCGGGCGTGCTCGGAACCGAGGGCATCAAATGGAACTTCACGAAATTTCTGGTCGACAAGGAAGGCAACGTGACCAACCGGTTTGGCTCGGTAACAAAGCCTGACGCGCTTTCCGGCGATATCGAAAAGCTGCTTTGATTGCTGGGGCTGCGGCGCGCGCCCTGGTCCAAGCCTAAAGAATCGGCGAAAACAGCCGCGCCACATGCATTGCCATGCGTCGCAATGCGGGCGCACCGAGGTAGTCGTCGCGGCTGATTTCCCATGATTGGGCGAAATCGTCGAGCAGCATTTTTTCGACTTCTGCGGCAAAGCTCTGGTCCACCATCAGCACCATGATTTCGAAGTTGAGGCGAAACGAGCGGTTGTCCAGGTTCGCGCTGCCAATAGCCGCAGACATGTCGTCGACCAGCACCACTTTCTGGTGCAGGAAACCCGGCTTGTAACGGAAAATCCGCACGCCGGCGAGCAACGCATCGTAGGCATAAAGCGTCGATGCAGCGAACACCACGCGGTGATCGCGCCGGCTTGGAATCAGGATGCGCACGTCCACACCGCGCAGCACGGCAAGACGCAGCGCGGAGAACACGGCTTCGTCGGGGATGAGGTACGGCGTAGTGATCCAGATTCGCGAACGCGCCGCGTTGATCGCTTCCACGAAGAACATTGAACATGTTTCCTGCATGTCGGCGGGGCCGCTTGCGAGCACGAGGCAACTCATGTCCTTTTCGGAAGTTTTCGAGGCTTCCACTTCGGGAATGCGTTGGGTCGCCCAATACCAGTCTTCAATAAAGACAAACTGGATACTCGCTACCGCAGGCCCGCGCACTTCTATGTGCGTGTCGCGCCACGGTGACAAGCGTGGATTGCCGCCGAGATACTCCACGCCAACGTTATGTCCGCCGACAAACGCACATTCGCCGTCCACCACGACGATTTTTCGATGATTGCGGAAGTTGATCTGAAAACGATTGACGAATTTTCGCTTGGTGGCGAATGGATGCGTCCGCACGCCACCGGCGCGCAGCGCGTTCACATAGCGATGCGGCAAATCGAAACTGCCAATGCTGTCGTAGAGAAAATAAACGCGCACGCCTTCTTGCGCCTTTTTGATAAGCAGGTCTTTCAGCTTCAGCCCGAGTTCGTCCGCTCGAACGATGAAAAACTGCACGATCACATAGGTCTTGGCGCTTCCGATGGCTTCGAAAATGGCATCGAAGGTGGTGGTGCCGTTGATCAGCACACGTACCGCATTGCCGCGCAGGAACGGCATGCCGCTCAAGCGCGTCAACGCACGGATGGTCGGATGTCCGAGGTATTCGGCCGGATCTCCCGGCGCGACGCCGCGAAGCCGGGCGGCTTCATCGGGGAAATTCCATTCCGTCGGATGCGCGCTCTTGCGCAGGATTTCATTCTCGAGCCGCCGCGCGTCTATGTACCCGGCGAACTTGCTGCGCCCAAGAAACAGATACGGGATCAGCGTGAAGTAGGGCATGGCGACGAGCGACACCGCCCACGCGACCGCGCCTTGCGACGTGCGGGTGTTGAGCACCGCGTGGCACGCCGCCGCCACGCCCAGCAAATGGGCGATGATGACAAACGTGCCAAGATGAAGCCAGTCCTGCCATTCGATGTGCATGTGCGCAGTCGGCCCGTAGTCGTGCGTTGCGCGTTCAGGCCGGCAAGTCTGCGGCCTGGATGAGGAACACGTTGTCGTCGCCGGCGCTGGTCGAGAGCCAGACCATGTCGAGGCCTCCAAGGGTTGCTTCCACGTTCGCCCGTTCGTTGCCGATCTCGACCACGAGAACGCCGTCTTCGGTCAACCACTTGCGCGCTTCGCCAACAATCCGCTTCACGATATCCATGCCGTCCGCGCCGCCGGCGAGCGCCAGTTCCGGCTCGTGGCGATATTCGGCCGGCAGCGACTGCATGGCGAGCGCGTTGACATACGGCGGGTTCGTGACGATGACTTCGTAGCGGCCGCCGGGCAGCGGCGCGAACAAATCGCCTTCATAAAGCGCAATGCGCGAATCCAGATCGTAGTCGTCCACGTTCCGGTGCGCGACTTCCAGCGCGGGCGCGGAGATATCGACGGCGTCGATGTCCGCGTTCTGGAACGCCTGCGCCGCGAGAATCGCGAGGCAGCCCGAGCCCGTGCAGAGTTCGAGCACGCGCGAGACTTCGTCCGGATCCTGCACATAGGGCTGCAAGCCGTCCTGCAACAATTCGCCGATGAACGAGCGTGGCACGATCACGCGCTCGTCCACATAGAAACGCTGCCCGTGCATCCACGCTTCGTTCGTAATGTACGCTGCGGGCACGCGGTCTTTTGCGCGCCGCTCGATGACTTTCATGATGGCGTCGATTTCGGTGTCGAGCAGACGTGCGTCGAGGAACGGGTCAAGCGTGTCGAGCGGCAGGTGCAACGTGTGCAAAACGAGATACGCGGCTTCATCGAATGCGTTCGACGATCCATGACCGAACGACAACTTTGCCTCGGTGAATCGCGAGACGGCAAAGCGCAGCAGATCGCGGACGGTGGTAAAGGGAAGCGCCATCGCAGGCTCCTTAAAGAATGAGTTTGTTCAGGCGAGCAGCGTTTCGAGCACGCGCCGGTACACGTTTTTCAACGGATCGATAAACGCGATTTCGACATGCTCATCGATCTTGTGGATGCTTGCGTTCGGCGGCCCGAATTCGACTACTTGCTCGCAAATCTGCGCGATGAAGCGGCCATCGGACGTGCCTCCAGTAGTCGAGAGTTCGGTGCGCACGCCGGTTTCGTCGAAAATGGCCTGTTCCACTGCGTTCGACAACGTGCCGCGCGGCGTGAGGAACGGCAGGCCGCTGACATTCCAGGTGAGGTCGTACGTGAGCGCGTGTTTGTCGAGGATGGCGTGGACGCGGCTTTGCAAGCCTTCCACTGTGCTCGCCGTGGAAAAGCGAAAATTGAACATCAGCTCGATGTGACCCGGGATCACGTTCGTTGCGCCCGTGCCGCTGTGCAAGTTGGAAACTTGCCACGTGGTCGGCGGAAAATACTCGTTGCCGTTGTCCCAATGCGTCTGGACGAGTTCGGCCAGCGCTGGCGCAAGCAGGTGGATCGGGTTGTTCGCGAGATGCGGATAGGCAATATGACCCTGCACGCCTTTCACGATCAGCTTGCCGGACATCGATCCCCGCCGGCCATTCTTGACCATGTCACCGAGCGTGGCGCTGGACGTTGGTTCTCCGACGATGCAGTAGTCCAGGCGTTCGCCGCGTGCCTTCAGCGCTTCGATCACCTTGACGGTGCCGTCCGTGGCGGGACCTTCCTCGTCGCTCGTGATCAGGAATGCGAGCGAGCCGCGATGCGCCGGATGGGCCGCGACGAATTCTTCGCTCGACACCACGAAAGCCGCTATGGACGTCTTCATGTCCGCGGCGCCGCGGCCATATAGCTTGCCGTCGCGATGCGTCGGCTCGAATGGCGGCGAAGTCCATTGTTCGAGCGGGCCGGTCGGCACCACGTCGGTGTGGCCAGCAAACGCGAGCAGCTTGCCGCCGGTGCCTTGCGTGCCGCGTTTTACGGCCCACAGGTTCGTCACGCCGCCCGACGCAATGGTTTCACACTCGAAGCCAATTGCCGACAAGCGCTCGATGAGCACGTTCTGGCAATGTTGATCGTCTGGCGTGACGGACGGCCGCGCGATAAGTTGTTCGGAAAGAAGAAGGGTGCCGGACATGGATTCGAGCCACTTTCAATAAAAAATGCCGGCGCGGCGGCCGGCAGGAATCAAACATTACACTCATGCAAAAAAGCGGCGATGCTGTGTTCAAGCTGAGACTTCAACCAAACAGCGTTTCGTACTTTTCTGCGTCGAAACCGAGCGACTTCACGCGGCCATTCACCACGAGCACGGGCCGCTTGATGATCGACGGCTTGTGGATCATCAACGCAATCGCGCCGGCGGTCGAGCCCGCTTCGTCCTTGTACGTATCCGACAAGCCACGCCAGGTCGTGCCGCGACGGTTGATCAGTTCGTCGAGCGTGACATCCTTCAGCCAGTCCTGCAACAACGCCGTCGATACCCCGGCCTTCTTGAAGTCGTGGAATTCGAATGGCACGTCATGTTCTTCCAGCCACACGCGCGCTTTTTTTACGGTGTCGCAATTCGGAATCCCATATACGACGATCTTTTTCGCGGTCATGGATCAATCGCCTCGCAGCAACTCGTTCAAGCCGACCTTGGCGCGCGTCTTCGCGTCCACCTTCTTCACGATTACCGCGCAGTACAGGCTGTGCGAACCGTCTTTGGAAGGCAGGTTGCCCGCGACGACTACAGACCCCGCCGGAATGCGTCCGTAGGTGACCGAGCCCGTTTCGCGGTCATAGATTTTCGTGCTCTGGCCGAGATACACGCCCATGGAGATAACCGAATTCTCTTCCACGATCACACCTTCAACCACTTCCGAACGCGCGCCGATGAAGCAGTTGTCTTCAATGATCACGGGATTTGCCTGGAGCGGTTCCAGCACGCCGCCAATGCCCACGCCGCCCGACAGGTGCACGTTCTTGCCGATCTGCGCGCATGAGCCAACGGTGGCCCAGGTGTCGACCATCGTGCCTTCGTCCACATACGCACCAATGTTCGTGTACGACGGCATCAGTACCACGTTCTTCGCGATGAACGAACCGCGGCGCGCAATAGCGGGCGGCACGACGCGAAAACCGCCGGCCGCGAAATCCTCGGCGGTGTAGCTGGCGAACTTCGACGGCACCTTGTCGTAGAACTGGCTGTAGCCGCCAGCGGGCATGGGCGCATTGTCTTCGAGCCGGAACGACAGCAGTACGGCTTTCTTCAGCCATTGATTGACCACCCATTCGCCATGTTGCTTTTCGGCCACGCGCAGCGCGCCTTTATCGAGTTGCTCGATTGCGTGAGCAACGGCTTCGCGCACCTCGGCGCTTGCCGCTTTCGGCGACAGCTCGGCGCGGTTGTCCCAGGCGGTATCGATGATCTGCTGAAGTTGTTGCGACATGGTCGTGACTTGAAGTGAGTGCTGTGATTAAGGAGGGGTTACCGGGACAGCGAGCGGCAGAATTCGACGATCCGCTGCGCGCCTTCGACACATTCGTCGAGCTCGGCGACGAGCGCTATGCGGATGAAACCGCTGCCGGGGTTCGTGCCGTGGGCATCGCGCGCCAGGAACGAGCCTGGCAAAACCGTCACATTATAGTCGGCGTAAAGGTGTGCGGCGAACTCGGTGTCCGAGAGGCCGGTGCGCAGTACGTTTGCCCAAAGGTAGAACGCGGCGTCAGGCAGACGCACATCCAGCACCTCGGCAAGCATGGGCGTCACCGTGGTGAATTTCTTCAGGTACAGCGCGCGGTTCTCGCGAACGTGGACTTCGTCCTTCCATGCCACTACGCTCGCCGCCTGGAACATCGGCGAAAGCGCCGCGCCGTGATACGTGCGGTAGAGCAGGAATTGTTTGAGAATGGATGCGTCGCCAGCGACAAAACCCGAGCGCATGCCGGGTACGTTTGATCGCTTGGACAAGCTCGACAGCATCACCAGCCGCTCGAAACCGCGCCCAAGCCTGTGCGCCGCTTCGAGACCGCCGAGCGGCGGCGTATCTTCGTTGAAATAGATCTCGGAATAACATTCGTCGGACGCGATCACGAAGCCGTGCCGGTCCGACAAGGCGAACAATTCGCGCCAGTCGTCAAGCGTAAGCACCGCGCCGGTCGGATTGCCCGGCGAGCAAACGAAGAGCAGTTGCGTGCGCGCCCAGATGGCGTCGGGCACGGTCGCGTAATCGCAGGCGAAATTGCGCGCCGGATCGCTGTTCACGAAGTACGGTTCGGCGCCAGCCAGCAACGCCGCGCCTTCGTAGATCTGATAGAACGGATTCGGGCACACCACAGTGGGCGGCTCGGCGCCTCCGCGGCTGTCTACCACCGTTTGCGCCAGCGAAAACAAGGCCTCGCGCGAACCCGAGACCGGCAGGACCTCCGTGGCCGCATCCACGGCGGGAAGCGCGTAGCGCTGCTTTGTCCAATCCGCGATTGCCCGGCGCAGCGGTTCGCTTCCGGCCGTGGCGGGATATGAAGCGAGGCCGGCCATGGCGTTCACAACGGCGTCGCGGATCAGTGCAGGCGTTGCGTGTTTCGGCTCGCCGATACCGAAGCTGATTGGCGCAAAGTCCGCTCGCGGCGCGATGTCCTTGAACAGCGCGCGCAGCTTTTCAAACGGATACGGCTGAAGTTTCTGGAGTAGTGAATTCACGGCTTGGGTCGCGGCTGAAAAAGGGGGCGGCAAAGGGGACGGCAAGAGGACAACAAGGCTGCGATTATATCCCCGTGCGGTTTGCCAGCGGCCGCGGAACTTCAACGTGGGGGCCATTCGGCCGGTAAAAACGCCGGTAAGGAAAGCCGTCCGGTTGCGAATAAAACACAGACAGAACCCGCATACAAAACGCCGGCCGCAAGCGAAAAGAAATCATTCCGGGCGATGGTATGATTGTCACCGTTCGCTGGGCAGCGTGCTTGGGGTCGTTGGCAAGGTCGTCGAGCAGGCCCGCCGCGGTTCCACCCGGATCAACGGGCCCGATCCGCACCGCCCGAGCGTTTTCGACCGGCGTTTGATGCCTTCCGCTGCACGAACATGCGTGCATACGAGGTTCGCCGGCCCGTTTCCAGCATTCATTCCAATCAGCGATATCGCCGTGCGTCTGACCTCGATAAAACTCGCTGGCTTCAAGTCCTTCGTCGATCCCACCCATTTCCAGGTCCCAGGCCAGCTTGTCGGCGTGGTGGGCCCGAACGGCTGCGGAAAATCCAACATCATTGACGCCGTGCGCTGGGTGCTGGGCGAATCGCGCGCCTCGGAACTGCGCGGCGAGTCGATGCAGGACGTCATCTTCAACGGCTCCACGGCGCGCAAGCCGGGCAGCCGGGCCAGCGTTGAACTGATCTTCGATAACGCCGATGGCCGCGCCGCCGGCCAGTGGGGCACCTACGCCGAAATCGCCGTCAAGCGCGTCCTCACGCGCGACGGCACCTCGAGCTATTACATCAATAACCTGCCGGCCCGCCGCCGCGATATCCAGGACATTTTCCTGGGCACGGGTCTCGGGCCGCGTGCATACGCGATCATCGGGCAGGGCATGATCGCGCGGATCATCGAGGCGAAGCCCGAAGAACTGCGTGTGTTCCTGGAAGAAGCCGCGGGTGTATCAAAGTACAAGGAACGTCGCCGCGAGACCGAAAACCGCCTGCACGACACGCGCGAAAACCTGACGCGCGTTGAAGATATCGTGCGCGAACTGAGCGCGAATCTCGAAAAGCTGGAAGCGCAGGCGATCGTCGCGACGAAATATAAAACGCTGCAGGCCGAAGGCGAGGAAAAGCAGCGGCTCTTGTGGCTCTTGCGCAAGAACGAAGCCGGCAATGAGTCGGAGCGCCAGCAACGCGCCATCAGCGACGCACAGATCGAACTCGAAGCGCAAACCGCGAAGCTGCGCGAAGTCGAAGCGCAACTTGAAACGCTGCGCGTGGCGCACTACAGCGCCAGCGACGCCATGCAGGGCGCCCAAGGCGCGCTCTACGAAGCGAATTCCGAGGTCAGCAAGCTCGAAGCGGAAATCCGCTTCATTGTGGAATCGCGTAACCGCGTGCAGGCACAGATCGCCGCGCTGACCGCGCAACGCGAACAATGGCAGATGCAGGCGGAGAAAGCGCGCGGCGAGATTGACGAGGCCGAAGAAGCGCTGGCTGTCGGCGAGGAAAAGGCGGCCATCGCGCAGGAAACGGCCGCCGCGAAGCAGGACGAATTGCCCGCGCTCGAAGCGCGTTTTCGCGATGCCCAGAATGAGCTGAACGACGAGCGCGCGACGATCGCGCGCACGGAACAAGCCTTGAAACTGGAGGCCGCGCATCAGCGCAATGCCGACCAGCAACTGCAGCAACTGCAGCAGCGCCACGAACGCCTGAAAGGCGAAGCAGGCGGCCTGGATGCGCCCGACGAAGCCCAGCTTGAAGAGTTGCGCATGCAGATGGCCGAGCACGAGGAAATTCTCGCTGAAGCTCAGGCCCGTCTCGCCGACGCACAGGACACCGTTCCGCGTCTGGACGGCGAGCGCCGCGCCGCGCAAGAGAAGGTGCAGGCCGAAAGCGCGCAGATTCACCAGCTCGAAGCGCGCCTCGCCGCGCTCAAGCAGTTGCAGGAAAATGTGCAAACAGAGGGCAAGATTCAGCCCTGGCTGGATAAGCACGAGCTGGGCTCGCTGCCGCGCCTGTGGAAGAAACTCCACGTGGAAGCGGGTTGGGAAACGGCGCTGGAATCGGTTCTGCGCGAGCGGATCGCGGCGCTGGAGGTATCGAATCTCGATTGGGTGAAGGCGTTTGCGACCGATGCGCCGCCAGCGAAGCTCGCGTTCTACGCGCCGCCCAATGCCGGCCGGCTGCATGAAGCGCCGGCGGGCTTGCGCCCGCTGCTGGCGTTGATCCGTATCGACGATGCGGGTTTGCGTGCGGTGCTGACCGACTGGCTGGGCCAGATGTTTGTTGCTGATGACATCGCCCAGGCGCTTTCTTCGCGTGCTCAATTGCCCGATGGCGGCGCGTTCGTGGTGAAGGCCGGCCATGTGGTGACGCGGGTCGGCGTGCAGCTTTACGCAGCCGACTCCGAGCAGGCGGGCATGCTCGCGCGCCAGCACGAAATCGAGAACCTCACCAGGCAGGTCCGCGCGCAAGCACTGCTCGCCGACGAAGCCAAGGCCGCCGCCGTTCGCGCGGAAGCGGCGCATACGCAGGCATCGGGTGCGCTGGGCGACGCGCGTTCTGCCGCCGAACGCGCGACCCAGCGCGTGCACGCATTGCAGATGGACGTGCTGAAGCTCACGCAGGCGCACGACCGATACATGCAGCGCAGCACGCAGATCCGTGAGGAACTCGCGGAAATCACGGCTCAGATCGACGAACAACGCGCGTTGCGTGCTGAATCGGAGGCGAACTTCGAGCGTCACGATGGCGAGCTGGCCGAATTGCAGGCGCGTTTCGAAGATCATCAGCTTGCGTTCGAAGCGCTGGACGAAGCGTTGACCGATTGCCGGCAGGAAGCCCGCGATCTGGAGCGCGCGGCCACCGACGCCACCTTTGCCGCACGAGGACTCGCGGCGAAGATCGAGGAATATCGTCGCAATATCGAAACGGCGAAAGAGCAGAGCGAACGTGTGGCAGGCGCGCTCGAAGACGCGCGCGCCGAGCTCGAAACCATCAACGAACAGACGGCGCATACCGGCTTGCAGGACGCGCTCGAACTGCGCGCGGCCAAGGAAGAGGCGCTGCAGTCGGCGCGTATCGAACTGGACGATCTCACCGCGCGCCTGCGTCAGGCCGACGAGTTGCGGCTGATCGCCGAGCGTTCGCTGCAGCCGCTGCGTGACAAGATCGGCGAATTGCAATTGAAGGAGCAAGCCGCGCGCATCAGCGGCGAGCAGTTCGTCGAACAACTGGCGGCGGCGGGCGTGGACGAAGCCGAGTTGCAAGCCAAGCTCACGCCGGACATGAAGCCTTCGTACCTGCAAGGCGAAGTCACCCGGCTGAACAACGCGATCACGGCGCTTGGCGCCGTCAACATGGCGGCGCTCGACGAACTCGCGGCAGCCACCGAACGCAAGTCGTTCCTCGATTCGCAGTCGGCGGATCTGAACGACGCCATCGGCACGTTGGAAGACGCGATCCACAAGATCGACCAGGAAACGCGCTCGTTACTGCAAGGCACGTTCGACGAAGTGAACCGTCATTTTGGCGAGCTGTTCCCGCGTTTGTTCGGCGGCGGTCAGGCGAAACTCGTCATGACCGGCGACGAAATTCTCGATGCGGGCGTGCAGGTTCTCGCGCAGCCGCCGGGCAAGAAGAACTCGACCATTCACCTGCTTTCGGGCGGTGAAAAAGCGCTGACGGCGACTGCGCTCGTGTTCGCCATGTTCCAGTTGAATCCGGCGCCGTTCTGTCTGCTGGACGAAGTCGATGCACCACTCGACGACGCCAACACGGAACGTTTTGCGAACCTTGTACGGGCAATGTCGGAGAAGACGCAATTTCTCTTCATCTCGCACAACAAGATCGCGATGGAGATGGCGCAGCAACTGATCGGCGTGACAATGCAGGAACAGGGGGTATCGCGCATTGTTGCCGTGGATATGGAATCCGCGGCGGGTTTTGCCCAGAATGCTTGAATGTTTCGCCGGATCAACGCAATTCCGGCGATAAAAACAGTGTGAAGAACCGGGCCGGGAGGCCGGTTCCGGCGCGCCAGGCGCGGAGTGACGCATGAGGGTTTCGCATTCGAAATGTCATGCAACGCAGATCGCGCGGCGTAACTTAAAACAAGCGCTCGGCACCGATTCGGCAACCATAAACGATCGCGAGCGAGCGCAAAACAGAAAGTATGACGGAGCGTGCATGGACGAGTTGACACTCGGGTTGATTGGAGCGGGAGCCGTGGTGGTGGGCGGCGTGGTGGTCTATAACGCATGGCAGGGCGCAAAAGTGCGCCGCAGAATGCCCCGTCCCATGCCCGACGAAGCGGCGGAATCGCTCGCCCGTCAGGACGCGGAGGACGAGCAGCCGTTTATTGAACCAACGCGTCCGGTCAGGCGCGAACCCGCGCTGGGCGAGGGCGACAAGTCCGACCCTTCGGACTCGCGCGTGGAACCGAGCTTTGGCGGCGCGCCCATGTCCACGGTGGCGCCGGCGGACACCGCGGTGGATATCCAGGCGGAATCGACTTCGGTAAATGGGGATTTCGATGAACCGGATTCCCCTCCCATCATTGCCGATGACGACGAACCGGTGCTGCCGGCCGCGACCACGATTTCATCGGCGCCGCCGGCAATCGTGGATCGGCGGATCGACTGCGTGGTGCCGATCCGCCTGGTTGCGCCCATACCCGGCGACAAGCTGATTCCGAGCGCGCAGAAGTTGCGGCGGGCGGGCGCGAAGCCGGTGCACATAGAAGGCAAGCCGGAAGGCGGCACGACCTGGGAATTGCTCAAGAACGGTGCGCGTTACGAAGAACTGCGCGCGGCGGCCCAGCTTGCGAATCGAGGCGGCCCGCTGAACGAACTGGAGTTCTCGGAGTTCGTGACGGGCGTGCAGCGTTTCGCCGATGGTATCGACGGTTCTCCCGAGTTTCCGGACATGCTGGAAACGGTCGGCATGGCGCGCGAACTCGACGCGTTCGCGGCCCAGTGCGACGCCCAGTTGTCCATCAACATTCTCTCCGACGGCGCGCCGTGGTCGGCCAACTACGTGCAGGCGGTGGCGTCGCAAGATGGCTTGCTGCTCTCGCGCGACGGCACGCGCTTCGTCAAGCTGGACGCGCGGCAGAACCCGGTCTTCATGCTGCTTTTCGGCGATACCAACTTTCTGCGCGACGACCTGACCTACAAGGGCGGCCAGATGATCACGCTGGTGCTGGACGTGCCGGTGGCCGACGAAGACATCCTGCCGTTTCGCCTGATGTGCGATTATGCAAAATCGCTGTCCGAGCGCATCGGCGCCCGGGTCGTGGACGACCAGCGCCGGCCGTTGCCGGAAAGCTCGCTGCTCGCCATCGAAAAACAGTTGATGACGCTCTACGCGAAGCTGGAGCAGGCTGGCATTCCGGCCGGATCGCCCGCCACGCGGCGCTTGTTCAGTCAATAGATAGGATCGTACGGCAGCCGTGCGGAATCAGTGAACGAATTCGCAGGCATCGGCCGTTTGGCCGATGCCACGTTCCGCCGTTCTCTGAGACAATCGACAGGTCAGTTTCTCTTAACTCTTTAGCCTGTCCTGCCGCATGTCCGCCAAACCTAAAGCCGCTGCCAAAGCAGAGAAAGCAGCGCCCGCTGTTTCCACTGCGCCCATTCCGGGCGCCGATCGGCCCGCCGAGCGCGCCGAATGGTTGCGCGCGGAACTCGAGCGCGCGAACCACGCGTATTACGTGCTCGACCAGCCGGACCTGCCCGACGCCGAATACGACATTCTGTTCAAGGAACTACAGCAGATCGAAGCGGCCGAGCCCGAACTGATCACGCCGGATTCACCTACCCAGCGCGTTGGCGGACAGGTTTCAACGGGTTTTCAGCCGGTCACGCACGACGTGCCCATGCTGTCGTTGAATAACGGTTTCGCTGACGAAGACGTTGTTGCATTCGATAAACGCGTCGCTGACACGCTTGGCCACGCGCCAGTTGAATACGCTTGCGAGTTGAAATTCGACGGGCTCGCCATCTCGCTGCGTTACGACGACGGCGTATTTGTGCAGGCAGCCACCCGCGGCGACGGCGCGACGGGCGAAGAGGTGACGGAAAACGTCCGTACCATCCATTCGATCCCACTCAAGCTCAAAGGCAAGAACATCCCGAAGCGGCTCGACGTGCGCGGCGAAGTGCTGATGTTCAAGCGCGATTTCGAGCGGTTGAACGCCCGCCAGCGCAAGGCGGAACAACGCGAATTTGCGAATCCACGAAACGCGGCTGCGGGAGGTCTGCGCCAGCTCGATCCCAAGATGACCGCGCAGCGGAAGCTATCCTTCTTTGCTTATGGCATCGGCGTTCTGGAGGGCGCGGAGATGCCTTCGTCGCACTCGGCGCTGCTCGACTGGTATAAGGAGATGGGCCTGCCGGTCAACGCAGAACGCGGCGTGGTGCAGGGAGCGGACGGGCTGCTGGAATTTTTCCACAAGACGGGCGAGAAACGCGACGGTTTGCCGTATGACATTGACGGCGTGGTTTATAAAGTCAATCAGCGTGAGGAACAGGACAAGCTCGGCTTCGTCTCGCGGGCTCCGCGCTTCGCGCTCGCGCACAAGTTTCCGGCGCAAGAAGCGTTGACGCAATTGCTTTCCATCGACGTGCAAGTCGGACGTACCGGCGCGATCACGCCGGTCGCACGCCTTACGCCGGTGTTCGTTGGCGGCGCGACGGTGACGAATGCGACCTTGCACAACGAAGACGAAGTGCGGCGCAAGGACATCCGGATTGGCGACACCGTGATCGTGCGGCGCGCCGGCGACGTGATTCCTGAAGTGGTCGGCGCGATCCTCGACCGGCGTCCTGATGACGCGCGCGAATTCGTGATGCCGACCGAATGCCCGGTGTGCGGGTCGAAGATCGAGCGGCTGCCGGACGAAGCTATCGCGCGCTGTACGGGTGGGCTGATTTGCCCGGCTCAACGCAAGCAGGCGTTGTGGCATTTCGCGCAGCGGCGCGCGCTGGATATCGACGGGCTGGGTGAGAAGATCATCGACCAGTTGGTCGAGCAGAACATTGTGCGCACGCCGGCGGATCTGTTCAATCTGGGCGTCGCGAAACTCGCGGCGCTAGACCGTTTCGCCGATAAATCCGCTCAGAATCTCTACGATTCCATCGAAAAGGCGAAGCACACGACCTTGCCGCGTTTTCTCTATGCGCTGGGCATCCGGTACGTGGGCGAATCCACGGCGAAGGATCTGGCCAAGCATTTTGGCTCGCTCGACCCGATCATGACTGCAAGCGTCGAGGAATTGCTGGAAGTGAACGACGTGGGCCCGGTCGTCGCCGAATCGCTGCACAACTTTTTCAGCGAAGAGCACAACCAGATGGTGATCGAGCAGTTGCGTGGCTCCGGCAAGGTGACGTGGCCCGAAGGCCCGCCCGCGCCCAAGGCGCCGCAGGGCGTGCTGGCCGGCAAGACAATCGTGCTGACTGGCACGTTGCCCACGCTCTCGCGCGAAGACGCCAAGGAAATGCTCGAGGCGGCGGGTGCGAAGGTGGCAGGGTCGGTATCGAAGAAAACGGATTACGTGGTGGCTGGAGCGGAGGCGGGCAGCAAGCTCGTCAAAGCCGAGGAACTCGGTGTCCCAGTGCTCGACGAAGACGGTATGCGCAAGCTTTTGGAGGGAGAAACCCCATGATTCGCGAAATCCTCAAGATGGGCGATCCGCGTTTGTTGCGTATCGCAGAGCCTGTCGATCATTTCGATACCCCCGAACTGCACGCCCTGGTGGAGGACATGTTCGACACCATGCGCCATGCAAACGGCGCGGGACTCGCGGCGCCGCAGATTGGCGTCGACTTGCAGGTCGTGATCTTCGGCTTCGCTCACAACGAGCGTTATCCAGATGCGCAACCCGTGCCGGAAACGGTGCTGATCAACCCGATCATCACGCCCGTGTCGCATGACATGGAAGAGGGCTGGGAGGGCTGTTTGTCGGTGCCGGGATTGCGCGGGGCCGTGCAGCGGTATTCCATGATCCGCTATCAGGGCTTCGATCAATATGGCTCGCCGATCGAACGGCTCGCTGAAGGTTTTCATGCGCGGGTCGTCCAGCATGAGTGCGATCATTTGATCGGCAAGCTTTATCCCATGCGGGTCACGGACTTTTCGAAATTCGGATTCACCGAGATCCTGTTCCCTGGACTGGATCCGAATACCGACGACTGAGGAAGGCGGCGCGTCGGAGGGACCGATCCAAATTCATAGGTCTATGCGCTGCGTCAACGCTTCAATCACGAACGAGCCGCCGCAACTGGCGGCTTTGTCGTTTTGGCTGCTTGATATGCTTCAGGCGAAACTCTTGCTGCCCGAAGCGGCCTCCGGTTGGCGAAACAGCTTGATGTGTTCCGGGTTTGCCGATGCCTGCAAACGTCCATCCGGCAAACGCGCAATGACTACTTCACCAATGCCAGGGCTCATCACCACGACTTCGTCGCGCAAGGCGAGCAGTGCGTCGAGGCGGCGTCGGCCGCTGACGATTTCGAGGCCGGTTTTTGTTTCGCGAACAATGATCTCAACGGACATGGCAATTCTCCAGTAGCTTTCGCAAAGCACACGCGGCGTAAAACGGTAAATTGCACGTGTACCTGCCTATCGGTCATGGGTCATATTTTCTTTAACCAAAAATCGGTCAAAAAAATCGATGTGTTCGGCAGGTGCCGTTCACATCGATTTGTGCCAATTCCGTCGTTTTTCCGCGACGCCCTTATCAGATCGCTGGCGCCGCGTGTCTCGTAGATTCGCCTAAAACGCCTCGTCTGCGCCGAGATAACGCCATTGTCCCGGCGGTAGTGCACCAAGAGTCACGCGTCCCATCCGGATCCGTTTCAAGCCGACCACTTCCAGGCCAACCAGCTCGCACATCCGCCGAATCTGGCGTTTTTTGCCTTCCCGCAAAACAAAGCGCAGTTGTTCACCGTTTTGCCAGCTTACTTGTGCGGTCTTGAGCGGAACATCGTCGAGCGCCAGTCCGTGGCGCAACAGGGCCAGACTTTCAGGCGGGAAATGCGATTCAATATCGAGTTCGTGCTCGCCGAATTTCACCCGCACGAGATATTCTTTATCGACTTCCGAATGGCCCCCAATAAGCTGCTTCGCCACACGGCCATCCTGTGTCAGCACGAGAAGACCCGTGGAATCGATATCCAGACGTCCCGCGGGTGCGAGCGTGCGCAGATGCGCAGGCGAGAAGCGGATGCCGGACTGGTCATCGGCCCAGTGGTTCGACGGGTTGACCAGCGTGACTGCCGGTTGATATCCGTCTTCCGCCTGGCCCGAAACATAGCCGACCGGCTTGTGAATCAGGATGGTCACCTGCTGCATTTGCGCGGCGTGCGCGGCTTGAGCGATCTCGATGTTTTGATCCGGACGGATCTTGGTGCCGAGCGTATCAATGACTTCGCCGTCCACCAGCACCCAGCCTTTTTCGATCCATTCGTCGGCTTCGCGACGTGAACAAAGGCCAAGTTCCGACATCACCTTCGACAATCGCACGAGCCCGTCTTCACCTTCGCGTGCGATGCGTGCCGGAGAGGGTGGTGCGTCGGCGGCGCGCGGTTTCGAGGGTTTTGCTGCCGGCTTGCGTACTGGCTTGCGCTCGTCGCCAAAGCGTTCCGGCGATGCCGCGCGTTTTGCAAACGGCCGATCGCCTGCGGGACGCTGGCGGTCGAAGGAGGCTGGACGCGGGCTGCCGTCGTGCGCGTGGTTGCGCTCGCGGCGTGGTGCGCCATTGTCGTTGAATGAGGGTCGCGGCGCGCGATCGCTGCCGGGGCCGCGAGAATCTTCGCGAGGCTTGAACGGGCGTCGCTCGCCTCCGCCAGCCGGACGATCGCTGCGTGGAGCGCTTCGATCGCCGAAAGATGGACGTGGTCCGCGATCGGTGCCCGGGCTGCGCTGACCACCACGGTCGTTGAATGCCGGGCGGGGCGTGCGGTCACTGTTCGCACCACGCGGTGCGTCGTCGCGAGGGCTGAACGGACGGCGCTCGCTGTTGCCCGAAGGACGGTCGCCACGCGGCGCGCCACGATCGCCAAACGAAGGACGCGGCCCGCGATCACCGCCCGCACCGCGCGGCGCATCGCCACGAGGTGTGAACGGCCGGCGTTCGCTGTTGCCCGAAGGACGGTCGCCACGCGGCGCGCCACGATCGCCAAACGAAGGACGCGGCCCGCGATCGCCGCCCGCACCACGCGGCGCATCGCCACGCGGCGTAAACGGTCGACGCTCGCCATCTCCCGAAGGACGATCACCACGCGGAGCGCCGCGATCACCAAACGAAGGACGCGGCCCGCGATCACCGCCCGCACCGCGCGGCGCATCGCCACGCGGCGTGAACGGACGGCGCTCGCCATCTCCCGAAGGACGATCACCACGCGGAGCGCCACGTTCACCAAACGCAGGACGCGGTCCACGATCCCCGCCGGCACCACGCAATGTAGAAGGCCGATCCATCTTATCAACCCTCACAGGCCGGTCTCCGCCCGGCGCTTCCGCACGAGGCGGTTTTTTCCGTCCAACGGCACTGCCGGTACGAACGGGGGAACGCGCCGGCGAAGCCGGTCGCGGATGTTTCGCTGTCAGTTTGACGCGCATAGATTCTCAGGCTGCGATCGCGCGCAGCAGCTCGGTTTCGACCTGGATTTGCGTCCGGTTGTCGGATAGGGTTTTGCCGTCGAGCAGGAACACGTCTTCCACGCGTTCGCCAAGCGTGTTGATCCGCGCCGCATGGACGCCGATCCGGTGCTGGGCGAGAACCCGCGCGATCGAATAAAGGAGGCCCTGCCGGTCGTTGGCCGACACGGACAGGATGTAATACTGACCACGTTCGTCGGGACGCAAATCCACGCGCGGCGTGATCGGGAAAGTGCGCACCAGCCGCGAAACCCGTCCTTTCGACGGCTCCGGCAAGATGCCCTCGGCGGTCAGCAACGTGCTCAGTTGCTGTTCGACGAGGTTTGCAATGTCGCGATAATGCCCGTCATGATCCGGATGCGCGACCAGAAAATTGTCGAGCGCGTAGCCATGACGGGTCGTCGTGATGCGTGCATCGAGGACTGAAAGACCGTTTTTATCGAAATAAGCGCAAATGCCGGCGAACAGATCCGGCCGGTCTTTTACGTACACGAGCACCTGAAGCGCTGCGCCAATGGGCGACGGCCGCGCCCGCACGATCGGCTTTTCGCTTTCCACATGCTTGTAGAGCACGCGGGTTTGCCAGGCAATATCGGCGGCGTCGTGGCGCAGGAAATAGCCGACATCCAGCTTGTCCCACAGCGCCTTTTCAGCGTTTTCCGGCACGGTCTCAAGGCGCAGCAAGGCAAGCGCGTCTTCTTGACGCGACTTAAGTTCCGAGTGTGCATGCATTTCCGCGCCGCCGAGCACGGCACGCGTGGCGCGATACAGATCCTCGAGCAGCTTGCCTTTCCACGCGTTCCAGACTTTGGGACTGGTGCCGCGGATATCGGCGACTGTCAGCAAATACAATGCTGTCAGCCTGCGCTCGGTCTTGACCAGCGCGGCAAATTGCTTGATGACTTCAGGATCGCTCGTGTCCTGTTTTTGCGCGACCTGGCTCATGGTCAGGTGCTGCTCGACAAGCCATACGACCAGATCGCCGTCGTCGGCATTCATATTGTGATCGCGGCAAAAACGCCGGGCGTCGGCCATGCCGAGCGTGGAGTGGTCGCCGCCGCGCCCCTTCGCAATGTCGTGGAAAAGCGCCGCAACGTACAGCACCCAGGAGCGCTCGAAATTGCCCATCAACTGGGTGCAGAACGGATATTCGTGCGCGTGCTCGGCCATTGCAAAGCGCCGGATATTGCGCAGCACCATCAGGATGTGCTGGTCGACGGTATAGACGTGATACAGGTCGTGCTGCATCTGCCCGACAATGCGCCGGAAATTCAGCAGATACCGCCCGAGCACGCTCGTCTGGTTCATCAGCCGAAGCGCGTGGGTAATGCCTTCCGGCGCTTGCAGGATCGCCATGAACAGGCGCCGGTTCTCGGGGTCGCGCCGCCAGTCGCGGTCCATCAGGTCGCGCGCGTTGTAGATTGCCCGCAGCGTTCTCGCCGATAACCCCTTCACCCCGCGCGTCTGCTCGTACAGCAGGAACGCTTCCAGAATCGCGTTCGGCTGGCGTTCGAAGACGTCGTCGCTGGCAATTTCGAGCATTCCCTGCTTTTCGACAAAGCGCTCGTTCAGCACGCGCGTAACGCCGCTGGTCGATGGAAACAGTTGCGCTTCCACGTTCTGGATCAGGATGGTGGCGAGCTGCGTCACCGCTTTCGCGGCCCAGTAATAACGGCGCATCAGTTGCTCGCTCGCGCGCTTCGACGACGTCGCCTTGTACCCAAGACTTTCCGCGAGCGCGGTCTGCAGGTCGAATACAAGGATGTCCTGCCGCCGCCGTGCAATCACGTGCAGGCGCGCGCGCAGCGTCTTGAGAAAGCCCTCGTTCCGGCGCAGCTCGCTCGCTTCCCGTTCGGTGATGAGTCCGCGTGAATCCAGTTCGCGCCAGCTGCTGCCAAAGCCCGCCGCATGCGAAATCCACAGGATCAGTTGCAGGTCGCGTAAGCCGCCCGGGCTTTCCTTGATGTTTGGCTCCAGGCTGTACGGCGTGTCCTGATATTTCGCGTGACGCTGGCGCATTTCCAGTACCTTGGCCTGAAAAAATGCACGTGGATCAAGCGTTTCCTGATAGCGCGCCTCGAACGCACCAACCAGTTTCTCGTTGCCCACGATCCGGCGCGCTTCGAGCAGCGACGTCCGGATGGTGATGTCGTTGTTCGCTTCATCAATGCATTGCGACACCGAGCGCACGCTGCTGCCAAGCTCGAGTCCGAGATCCCACGCCATGCCGATCAGCTTTTCGATGCGCTCGCCGAGCGTTTCCACCTGATCCGGCGTTTCGTGATCGGGCAGCAAGACAAGAATGTCGATGTCGGAATATGGCGCGAGCTCGCCGCGCCCGTAGCCGCCGACCGCCAGCAACGCTGCCGATGCCGGCATCCCGCACGCGTCCCACGCGCCCTTGAGGGCGTCGTCGGTGGCGCGCGCGAGGGCGTGCATGAGGCCATCGACATTGGTCGCGCTCTTGAAGCGCTCGAGCAATGTGGCTTTCGCCGTCCTGTAAGAGGCTTTCAGCGAGTCGGCGATAGGCGGGGCGTCGGCAGGTACGCTCATGGGCAGGCGGATGGTGAGGTCAGTGGTAGAACGTTGTATTCGCCGAACCGCGGGGTTCGCCGTCTTTCATTGCACCGGGTCACGCTGGACGATCCCGCGGGCCCGGCGACGCGCAATGTCGAAAATGCCCCGGAGACGAGAGCCCTCGCGGTTTATGGCCGGTTGGACTGAACTCAGGCTGTTGCCGCGATCAGTTCGGACGGCGCCTGCGTTCCCGCGGAAACTGTCAGCACTTCATACCCTGTTGGCGTGACGAGCACCGTGTGCTCCCACTGCGCCGACAGGCTGCGGTCGCGCGTCTTGACAGTCCATTGATCCGGCATGGTGCGAATATCGCGTCGACCGGCGTTGATCATGGGTTCGACGGTAAAAATCATTCCCGCCTGCAACTCGACGCCCGTGCCCGGTCGGCCGTAATGCAGCACTTGCGGGTCTTCGTGGAACACCTTGCCCACGCCGTGACCGCAATATTCGCGAACCACGCTGTAACCCTGTGCTTCGGCGTGTTTCTGGATGGCGTGCCCGATATCGCCCAGATGCGCACCTGGCTTGATCTGATCTATGCCAAGCCACATGCAGTCGAACGTGGTCTGCACCAGGCGCTTCGCCAAAATTGAACCTTCGCCGACCAGGAACATGCGGCTTGTATCGCCGAAATAACCGTCCTTGATCACCGTGATATCGATATTCAGCGCGTCGCCGTTCTTCAGCGCCTTGTCGCCCGGAATGCCGTGGCAGATGACGTCATTGACCGAGATGCACGTGGCCTTGGGGTAGGGCGGGTAGCCCGGCGGCTGGTAATTCAGCGGAGCCGGCACGGTGCCCTGTTCCTTCACCATGTATTCGTGGCAAAGGCGGTCCAGTTCGCCTGTGGTTACGCCCGCGACAATATGAGGCGTGATGAAATCGAGCACTTCGCTCGCGAGCCGGCAGGCGATGCGCATTTGCGCGATATCGTGATCGTTTTTCAGCGTGATGGACATAACAGGTATCGAAACTGCGTGTAAGCGGCTGTTTTGCGCTGAACGCGCGTAGCCAATCGCGCATTATCGCACCTTAGGCGGGGCGCCGCAGGGAAAAACCGCCGCTCGTACCGCCAAAAGTACCGCCCGGCTTGGGTCCAGCGGTGTTTTTATCGCCAAAAAACTGGCTTTAACCGACTCCTTCCGGGTGAGTCTGGCAACTTGAAACGCGACATTGGTGCGTGATATACTCGCTGGCTAAGTCTGCATCTACTTTGCAATCGTCTTTTCAATCCGGCTTTTCTGAAAACCACGCGTTTTCAGAAAAGCTGATGCGCAAAGGCCGTCAAAAAGGGATCGGACTTGAATCGCAAGCCGGCGCACCCAGGGTGTCCGGCGCCTCGTGGCGGGGAAACCCGGTCAAGAAACACGAGGCGCCCGATGCGGCAGCCGGCTTAAGACCCCAACCCTCGCGGAGAACTCTCATGGCAGTAACAATGCGTCAAATGCTGGAAGCCGGTGTCCACTTCGGTCACCAAACGCGCTTCTGGAACCCGAAAATGGCTCCGTTCATTTTCGGTCATCGCAACAAGATTCACATTATCAACCTCGAAAAAACGCTGCCGATGTACAACGACGCGCTGAAGTACGTGCGTCAACTGGCAGCGAATCGCGGCACGATCTTGTTCGTGGGCACGAAGCGTCAGTCGCGCGACACGGTGGCAGAAGAGGCGCAACGCGCCGGCATGCCTTTCGTGAACGCACGCTGGCTCGGCGGCATGCTGACCAACTTCAAGACGCTGAAAGTATCGATCAAGCGCCTGAAGGACATGGAAGCAGCGCTGGAAGCCGGTGAAACGGAACGCATGAGCAAGAAGGAAGCGCTCCTGTTCGAACGTGAAATGGCCAAGCTGGTGAAGTCGATTGGCGGCGTGAAGGACATGGGCGGCATTCCGGACGCAATTTTCGTGGTCGACGTGGGTTACCACAAGATTGCAGTGACCGAAGCCAAGAAGCTTGGTATTCCGGTTATCGCCGTGGTCGACACGAACCACTCGCCGGAAGGCATCGACTACGTGATCCCGGGTAACGACGACGCCAGCAAGGCTGTCGCGCTGTACACGCAAGGCGTGGCCGACGCAATCCTGGAAGGCCGTTCGAACGCGGTGAACGAGGTGGTGCAGGCCGTTCGCAGCGGTGAAGGCGACGAGTTTGTTGAAGTCAACGCAGAAGCGTAATTCACGGCAGTTGACGCCGATGTGATGTGTCCGGCAAGAAAGGGGGCTTTGCGAAAGGCCCCCTTTTTTTAGCCAGCCGAAGTCGCTGCAGCAAAAGTGGTCGGCGACGCATTGCGCGGCGCAACATGCGGGTCATCGAATAGTGTTGAAGTAGTGGCAGTACCCCATTCTGGCCGCGGGTGTTTTTCGCCGGCGGCGCGTGTCAATAGTGCGTTTTACGTGCCTCAGGCACGGCACAGACTCAAGGAGCAAATGATGGCGGCAATTACCGCAAGCATGGTGGCAGAACTGCGCGCAAAGACCGACGCGCCCATGATGGAATGCAAGAAGGCGCTGACGGAAGCCGACGGCGACATGGATCGCGCCGAAGAACTGCTGCGCGTGAAGCTTGGCAACAAGGCGAGCAAGGCAGCGTCGCGCGTGACGGCTGAAGGCATTATCGCGGCGCATATCGCCAATGGCGTGGGCGTTCTGGTCGAACTGAACTGCGAAACTGACTTCGTTGCCAAGAACGACGACTTTCTCGCATTCGGCAAGACAGTCGCCGAACTGATCGCGAAGAACCATCCGGCTGACGTGGCTGCCTTGTCGGCGCTGCCGCTCGAAAGCTCGACGGTCGACGCCGTGCGTCTCGCGCTGATCGGCAAGATTGGTGAAAACGTCTCGGTGCGCCGTTTCGTGCGTTTCGAATCGGCCAACAAGCTGGCTTCGTACTTGCACGGCACGCGTATTGGCGTGCTGGTCGAGTTCACGGGCGCGGACGAGCAGGTCGGCAAGGACGTCGCCATGCACGTCGCAGCAATGAAGCCGGTTTCGCTGTCGTCGAATGACGTTCCGGCCGAGTTGATCGCCAAGGAACGCAGCATCGCCGAGCAAAAGGCTGCCGAATCGGGCAAGCCGGCTGAAATCGTCGCGAAAATGGTCGACGGCAGCGTGCAGAAGTACCTGAAGGAAGTGTCGCTCCTGAACCAGACGTTCGTTAAGAACGACAAGCAGACGATCGAGCAGATGCTGAAGGCAGCGGGCGCGTCGGTGCAGAAGTTCGCGCTGTTCGTGGTCGGCGAAGGCATTGAAAAGCGTACGGACGACTTTGCGGCTGAAGTGGCTGCGCAAGTGGCCGCCGCCAAGCAAGGTTAAGGAAGCAGGTTTCAGGTCTCAAGCTTCAAGCAGCGGCGAATGTTCGTAATCGAAGGTCAGCCGGTCCTTTCAATCGGGCCGCTCGACCATTGAATAGTTCGCCGCCGTGTTGTCATCGCGTCAAAAACGCAGCAAAAAGCAGTCGGATGCGGGTCTGGCGTTCCCATCGAGGACCGTTCGTTCCGCACCCTCATAGCGGCCAGAACCGCGCCGGATGGGCAAGCCGGGGTCACCCCGTCATGCCGCCGCGGCTTGCCCAATATGGGATGCTTGCCGTAAATATCGTTTCACCCCTACAGTTCTACGTTGTTGCACTCCCTCTCGGCGCGAAACGGAAATCTCATATGCCCACAGCCTACAAACGCGTACTCCTCAAACTCTCCGGCGAAGCACTAATGGGCGACGATGCCTTCGGCATCAATCGCGCGACAATCGAAAGGATGGTGGCAGATGTTGCGGAAGTGGTGCGCATGGGCACGCAACTCGCTGTCGTGATCGGCGGCGGTAATATCTTCCGCGGCGTTGCGGGCGGCGCAGCCGGCATGGACCGGGCAACGGCCGACTACATGGGCATGCTCGCCACCATGATGAATGCGCTGGCGCTTCAGGACGCCATGCGTCACGCCGGTATCGAAGCGCGTGTGCAGTCGGCGCTGCGCATGGATCAGGTGGTCGAGCCGTATATCCGGCCGCGCGCCATTCGTCAGCTTGAAGAAGGCAAGGTCGTGATTTTCGCGGCCGGCACGGGCAATCCGTTTTTCACGACCGATACCGCCGCCGCCTTGCGCGGTGCGGAAGTCGGCGCGGAGGTCGTACTCAAGGCAACCAAGGTGGACGGTGTATATTCCGCCGATCCCAAGAAAGACGCGAGCGCCACGCGCTACAGCACGATCAGCTTCGACGAGGCGATCGGCAAGAACCTGCAGGTCATGGACGCGACGGCGTTTGCGCTGTGCCGCGACCAGAAACTGCCTATTCGCGTGTTCTCGATCAATAAACCGGGGGCGCTCAAGCGCATCATCCAGGGCGACGACGAAGGTACGCTCGTCCACGTGTAAACTCTCGCGGTAAGCAAGGCAAGCAGGCTTGAGGCGTGCGCGGGTTCTACGGGACCGGCGCCTCTCATGCCTGCACCGCGTGTAACAAGGCAAGTACGGAGGCTGAAATGAGTGTGGCTGACATTAGGAAAAGCGTCGATCAGAAGATGCAGAAGTCGATCGAAGCGTTCAAGAACGATCTCGCCAAGATTCGCACGGGCCGCGCCCATACGGGCTTGCTCGACCATATCCAGGTGGATTATTACGGCTCGAGCGTACCTATCTCGCAAGTCGCGAACATGACGCTGATCGACGCGCGCACGATCGGCGTGCAGGCATGGGAAAAGAAGATGGTGCCGGTGGTCGAAAAGGCCATTCGCGACTCGGATCTCGGCCTGAACCCGTCGAACCAGGGCGATCAGATCCGCGTGCCAATGCCCGCGCTGACCGAGGAGCGCCGTCGCGAACTGACCAAAGTGGTAAAGAGTGAAGGCGAAAACGCCAAGATCGCGATTCGCAATCTGCGCCGCGACGCGAACGAGCAACTCAAGAAGCTCGTGAAAGACAAGGAAATCTCCGAGGACGACGAGCGTCGCGCAAGCGATGACGTCCAGAAACTCACTGACAAAAACGTCGCGGAAATCGACAAGCTCGTAGTGTCGAAAGAAGCCGAAATCATGACGGTTTGAGGCCGATAACGGTCTCTTGCGTCGTGCCGGCGCGTCACTCTGTCGATACTAAGATTCAGCGGCCATGACCTATACCAGCTCTACCGTTCGCGTGCCCGATGTCGCGGCTGTCCCGCGTCATATCGCGATCATCATGGACGGCAATGGCCGTTGGGCAACGCAGCGGCGCTTGCCGCGCGTAGCCGGCCACACGCGCGGCGTCGATGCCGTGCGGGCAACGGTCGAAAGTTGCGCGCGCCAGGGCGTCCAGTTCGTGACGCTGTTCGCTTTCAGTTCCGAAAACTGGCGGCGTCCGACCGACGAAGTCTCGTTCCTCATGCGCCTGTTCGTCACGGCGCTGGAACGGGAAGTCGGCAAGCTGCACGCAAACGGCATCCGTTTGCGCGTGGTGGGCGACACCTCCATGTTCGACGACCGCATTCGCGCGCTGATCCAGCGCGCGGAGACCAAAACGGCGCGCAACACGCGCCTGACGCTGACCATTGCCGCGAACTACGGCGGCCGCTGGGACATCATGCAGGCGGCGAAAAAGCTCGCCGAGCAGTCGGTGGCGGAAGGCCGCGTGGTCCCGGTCGACGAAGCGGCATTCGAGCAGCATCTGGCCATGGCCTACGCGCCGGAGCCGGATCTCTTCATTCGCACGGGCGGCGAGCAGCGCATCAGCAATTTCCTGCTGTGGCAACTTGCCTACACAGAGTTCTATTTCACCGACACCTACTGGCCCGACTTCGACGCGGAGGCGCTTGCACGCGCGATCGAATCGTACGGCGAGCGTGAACGCCGTTTCGGACGCACGAGTGCGCAACTCGAACCGCAATCGCAGAAGGCCGATACCCTTTCATGCTAAAGACCCGTGTCATCACGGCAATCGTCTTGCTGGCAGTGCTTCTGCCGATCACCTTTCTCGCGCCGGTCGGCGCTTTTGCGGCGCTGATCGCCGTCGTCGTGATTTTCGCGGCCTGGGAATGGGCGCGGCTGCTGAAGCTTACAGGCGGGTCGCCTGTGGTGTACGCGGTGATCGCGGGCGTCGCGCTCGTGGCCAGCACGCGGCTCGGCCTCGGTTACAAACCTTTGTACCAGATGGCCGCGATTTTCTGGGTCCTGGCTGGTCCGTTTGCACTTGCTCGCAAGCCCATGCTGGCCGAAGGCGCGTGGCGCGTTTTCCTGCTGTTTGCGGGAATTGTTACGTTTATAGCCTGCTGGCATGCACTGGTGGCGGCGCGCACGGTTGGCGTAGCATTCGTGCTATCGCTTCTCCTAGTCGTATGGCTGGCTGACATTGGCGCATACTTCGCCGGAAAAGCGTTCGGGCGTCGCAAGCTTGCGCCGTCCATCAGTCCGGGCAAAACCCGCGAAGGCGCGCTGGGCGGCTGGCTGGCGGTGATGATAGTAGGTTCCGCGGCGGCTGCGACGATGGTTTTCGCGCCAACCCTTTATACGGCGCTCGTGGAGCATCTCGGCTGGCCCGGGGCGCTGCTCTCATTGACGGTGCTGACCGCGTTCAGCGTGATCGGCGATCTGTTCGAGTCGCTGCTCAAGCGCCAGGCCGGTGTGAAGGATTCGAGCGGCTTGCTCCCAGGGCATGGCGGCGTGCTTGATCGGATCGACGCGTTGTTGCCGGTCTTGCCGATCGCGCTGCTGCTGCTCGGATCGTTTGGCCGTTGAGTGGCCAGGAAAGCGGCTTGACGGTGGCCAAACGGGCGTGGCCAAAGACGGGGCTACATGCGCCAAATCGAAGCTAAATCGGCGGCCGGTTGATCGGGCCGCCAGCTAAAGAAGGATTTATGCAAAAACGTCTGACTCTGCTCGGCTCGACGGGCTCGATCGGCGAGAGCACCCTCGATGTGGTGGAACGGCATCCCGACCGTTTCAAGGTCTATGCGTTGACAGCACATCGCAATGGCGAAAAGCTCGTTGAGCAATGCGTACGATTCCAGCCCGAAGTCGCCGTTGTAGGCGACGCCAATACGGCCGCGAAAGTCGCTGCCGCCCTGCAAGCGAAGGGCTGCAAGACCGAAGTGAGCCACGGCCCGCAAGCGCTCGTGGACGTCTCGGCGAGCGCGAGTTGCGACACCGTGGTCGCCGCGATCGTAGGCGCCGCGGGTTTGGCGCCAACGCTGGCCGCGGCTCGCGCGGGCAAGCGCATTCTGCTCGCGAACAAGGAAGCGCTGGTCATGTCGGGGCAAATTTTTATCGATGCAGTGCGCGATAACGGCGCGGTCCTGCTGCCGGTCGATAGCGAGCACAACGCTGTGTTCCAGTGTCTGCCACGTGAAGTGGCGTTGCACGGCGGGGTATCGAAGATCATCCTGACCGCGTCGGGCGGCCCGTTTCGCACCCGCGAGCCATCCTCGCTCAGACACGTCACGCCCGACGAAGCCTGCAAGCACCCGAACTGGGCGATGGGCCGCAAGATTTCCGTCGATTCCGCCACGATGATGAACAAAGGCCTCGAAGTGATCGAGGCGCATTGGCTCTTCAACGTGCCGGGATCGCGCATTGAAGTGCTGATTCATCCGCAAAGCGTGATTCATTCGCTCGTGTCCTACGCCGATGGTTCCGTGCTCGCGCAACTCGGCAATCCGGACATGCGCACGCCGATCGCGCACGCCCTGGCGTTTCCGGATCGTGTCGATTCCGGCGTGGCGCAGCTCGATCTCGCGCAAATCGCAACGCTTACCTTCGAAAAACCCGACTTGAAGCGCTTCCCGTGTCTCGCGCTCGCGTTGAAGGCGCTGGAAGCCGGCGGCACCGCGAGCGCTGCGCTCAACGCGGCCAACGAAGTAGCGGTGGAGGCGTTTCTGGATCACCGTATCGGCTTCATGTCGATTGGCGAAGTGGTCGAGCGCGTGTTGAGCGCGATGCCGAATGGCAGTGCATCGACACTCGACGAAGTGCTTGCAGCCGACGCCGAAGCGCGCCGTCTCGCGAGCGAGTTCTCAGCCCTGCTGACCATGGACGCGCCGCAAGCCGAACGCGTCCTGCATTGAGGCGCACATGAACTTCCTGACTGAAATCGTTGCGTTTGTCGTGGCTATCGGCGTGCTGGTCGTCGTCCACGAATTTGGTCATTTCAGCGTTGCGCGGTTGTGCGGCGTGAAGGTCCTGCGATTTTCGGTCGGCTTTGGCAAGCCGCTCGTTAAATGGGTCAGCAAGACCACCGGCACGGAATGGACGATCTCGGCGCTGCCGCTTGGCGGCTACGTGAAGATGCTCGACGAGCGTGAAACGGAAGCAACCATTTCCGAAGCCGACTTGCCGCACGCGTTCAACCGCCAGTCCGTGTTCAAGCGTATTGCTATTGTTGCGGCCGGCCCGGTCTTCAACTTCATTCTCGCTATTCTCCTGTTCGCGGGCGTGTTCGCTGCGGGCGTCTCGGAGCCAGCCGCCATTGTCGCCACGCCAGCGGCCGGTACGGTGGCGGCGAAAGCCGGATTCGAAGGCGGCGAAACCGTTATTTCGATGCGCGACATGACGCCAGGCGGCGGCGCTACCGGCGACACGCTGCCGATCCGCTCGTGGTCCGACCTGCGCTGGAAACTCCTCGATGCATCGTTCGACCAGCGGCGCGTCGTACTCGCGGCGAAGACCAGCGAAGGCACGTTCGACTTCCCTGTGACGGTGGGCCAGGTCGACGACCAGGACATCGACCAGGACTTCATGGACAAGCTCGGCTTCGAGCCGGGCGGCGGCACGTTGTCGGTGGCGGGCGTGGAAGCGGGCAGCGCGGCGGCGAAAGCCGGTCTCCAGGCGGGCGATGTGCTGCGCGCAATCGATGGAAAGAAGATCGATAACGCCATGGGTTTTATCGACTATGTGCAGCATCGTCCGGGTACGCCGGTTTCGTTGACAGTCGAGCGCAACGGCGCGCAGCGCGCCGTGCAGATCGTGCCGGAACTCAAGGCCGATGCAACGACGAACCGCAATGTTGGCCGTATCGGCGCGTCGCTTGCCACGCGCATTCCGTCGGTCGATGTGCGTTACGGTCCCCTCGAAAGCCTGCAGCTTGGCGCGAAACGGACCTGGGACATCAGCATTTATTCGCTGCGCATGTTCGGCCGCATGATTACGGGCGAAGCGTCGCTCAAGAATCTTTCGGGACCGGTGACGATCGCGGACTACGCGGGCAAAAGCGCGCGGCTCGGTTTGTCGGCGTTTCTCTCTTTCCTCGCACTCGTGAGTATTAGCCTCGGAGTGTTGAACTTGTTACCGATTCCGGTTCTTGACGGTGGGCATCTGTTATATTATTTGGTTGAAGCCGCAACAGGCAAAGCCGTGTCGGATAAATGGCAGATGGCTTTGCAGCGAGCGGGTCTGGTTTGCATCGTCGCCTTGTCGATGATTGCGCTCTTTAACGACCTGGCTCGCCTGATTCGCTTTTGATCCGGTTTCTGATTCACCTTGATCCTTTCCATCTTGTCCGGCGGCGCTTGAACGAACGCGGTCCGGCTCGATGCAGCTATACACACTGGGGAAGCACGTTGTTCAAACCTCATCGCTTTGTTCCTAAGTCGGCTGTGGCCGCAGCATTGGCCGCTACCGGCATGGCGGCGCACGCGACAACGCCGTTTGTCGTGCAGGACATCCGGATTGACGGCCTTCAGCGCATCGAACCTGGCTCGGTTTTCGCCTATTTGCCTATCAAGCAGGGCGACACGTTCACCGACGACAAGGCTTCCGAAGCCATTCGGGCGCTTTATGCAACGGGCTTCTTCAACGATGTCCAGATCGCAACACAGGGCAACGTGGTAGTCGTGCAGGTGCAGGAACGTCCGGCCATTTCGCAGATCGATTTCTCCGGCATCCACGAGTTCGAGAAAGACAACCTGATCAAGGCGTTGCGCTCGGTCGGCCTGTCGCAAGGCCGCTCATATGACAAGGCGCTGGTGGACAAGGCCGAGCAGGAACTCAAGCGCCAGTACCTGACGCGCGGGTTCTATGCGGCGGAAGTCACGACCACGGTCACGCCGGTTGACCGCAACCGCGTGCAGATCCTGTTCTCGGTGGCAGAAGGTCCGAGCGCGAAGATCCGCCAGATCAACTTCATCGGCAACAATGCGATCAGCACGAGCACGCTGCGCGACGAAATGCAGCTTTCCACGCCGAACTGGTTCTCGTGGTACACGAAGAACGACCTGTACGCGAAGGAAAAGCTGACAGGCGACCTCGAAAATGTACGTTCGTATTACCTGAATCGCGGCTACCTCGAGTTCAATATCGACTCGACGCAGGTTTCCATCTCGCCGGACAAGAAGGACATGTATCTGACGGTCACGCTGCATGAAGGCGAGCCGTACAAGATCAGCGCCATCCAGCTTTCGGGCAATCTGCTCGACCGTCAGGCCGAGTTGAACAAGCTCATCAAGATCAAACCAGGCGATCGTTTCTCGGCAGAAAAGCTGCAGGCGACCACGAAGGCGATTGTCGACAAGCTGGGCGAATACGGTTATGCGTTCGCGCAGGTCAATGCGCAGCCGCAGATCAACCAGGCCAATCACACAGTCGACCTCACGCTGAACGTGGACCCGAGCCGCCGCGTGTATGTGCGGCGCGTGAATATTGTCGGCAACACGCGTACGCGCGACGAAGTCGTGCGCCGGGAAATGCGCCAGCTCGAAAGCTCGTGGTTCGATTCGAGCCGCCTCGCGCTCTCGAAGGATCGGGTGAATCGTCTCGGTTACTTTACCGACGTCGACGTGACGACCATTCCGGTCGAAGGCACGAACGACCAGGTGGACGTGGACGTGAAGGTCGCCGAAAAACCGACCGGCGCGATCACGCTGGGTGCGGGTTTTTCATCGACGGACAAGGTGGTGCTCTCGGCCGGCGTGTCCCAGGACAACGTGTTCGGCTCGGGAACCAGCCTCTCGGTGAACATCAATACCGCCAAGACGTACCGGACGTTGACGGTGACCCAGGTCGATCCGTACTTCACCATCGACGGCATCAAGCGCATTACCGACCTGTATTACCGTACATATCAGCCGCTCTATTACTCGACCGATTCGAGCTTCAAGATCGTGACGGTGGGTGGCGACCTGAAGTTCGGGATTCCGTTCTCGGAGCAGGACACGGTGTACTTCGGCGCGGGCCTGGAGCAGAACACGCTCGACGTCGACGCATCGACGCCGCAAAGCTACAAGGACTACGTCAACGAGTTCGGCCGTGTCGTGAACAACGTGCCGGTGACAGTGGGCTGGTCGCGGGACAATCGCGACAGCGCGCTGGTCCCGAGCCGCGGTTACTACACGCAGACGAATGCTGAATATGGCACTCCCGCGGGTAACACCACTTACGTCAAGGTCGACGCGCAAGCCCAGTATTACTATTCGTTCGCCCGCGGCTTCGTGCTGGGCCTGAACCTGCAAGGCGGCTACGGTAAGGGCCTGAAGGGCCAGACATACCCGATCTTCAAGAACTACTATGCGGGTGGTATCGGCTCGGTTCGAGGCTATGAACCAAGCTCCCTCGGTCCTCGCGATACCACCACGGGTGACCCGATCGGCGGCTCGCGCATGGCGGTGGGTAATATCGAGTTGACGTTCCCGTTGCCGGGTACCGGCTATGACCGGACGCTGCGCGTGTTCACGTTCCTCGACGGTGGTAACGTCTGGGGCGATCCGGGTCAAGGCGGCACGACCACTGGGGCGAACGGCCTGCGGTATGGTTACGGTGTGGGTCTGGCGTGGATTTCGCCAATTGGTCCGCTCAAGCTGAGCCTGGGTTTCCCGCTGCAGAAACATGAAGGCGACCAGTATCAGAAGTTCCAGTTCCAGATTGGTACGGCGTTCTAATATCGGGTCAAGCGGCTTTGGCGACCCGGTTCGAAGTGAGAGCAGGAACCGGGTCGAGACGGGACAAATCTTGCTGCAACATAAATCAAGTGGTGTAAATAAGTAACGTGAGGAAGACTTTGCGAACCGGTAAGCTTTCGAAACATGTGGCGTTGGCGCTTTTGATGTCGGTGACATTTGGACTGATGGGCGTAGCTACCGCAGACGCGCAAGAGGCCCGGATTGCCGCCGTCAATTCCGATCGTATTCTGCGCGAGTCGGCGGCGGCCAAGGCGGCGCAATCGAAGCTCGAACAGGAGTTTTCGAAGCGCGACAAAGCCCTGCAGGACATGGCCGCGCGTTTGAAGTCCATGTCGGACGCCATGGACAAGAACGGAGCGGGCATGGCGCCCGCAGATCGCGCCGCCAAACAACGTGACCTGTCGCAACTGGATCAGGATTTCCAGAGGAAGCAGCGCGAGTTTCGTGAGGACCTGAACCAGCGCCGCAACGAGGAACTTGCGGGCGTGCTGGACCGGGCCAACAAGGTCATCAAGCAGATTGCCGAGCAGCAGCATTACGACCTGATCGTGCAGGAAGCGGTGTACGTCAGTCCGCGGATAGATATCACCGACCAGGTGTTGAAGGCGCTGGCCGCGAATCAGTCGAGCCTGTCGACCAATCCGGGTACATCTAACTAAGTATCACTGAAGTTACTGAATTTGCACTGATTTGGAGCGGTAGAGCGGATGGCATCAGATAGCGCGATCACGTTGGGTGAATTGACACAGCGCTTCGGCGGAGACATTGCAGGCGATGCCGGATATCGTGTGAACGGCCTCGCGCCGCTGGATAAAGCGGGGCCCGAACAACTCGCGTTTCTCGCCAACCAGAAATATTTGTCGCAGGTAGAGAGTACGCAGGCGGGCGCCGTGCTGATCTCGCCGGCCGACCTGGAAAAAGTGGCGTCGCCGGATGGACGCAACTTTATCGTCACACCCAATCCCTATGCTTATTTTGCCCGTGTGGCGCAGGTCTTCATTGATCTTGCCACGCCGCCAGTCTTGCCTGGCGTGCATCCCACGGCGTTTATCCATCCGGCGGCCAGGGTCGCGGCGAGCGCCGTGATTGGTCCGCACGTGAGCGTGGAAGCGGGCGCGGTGATCGGCGAACGCGCGAGGCTGGATGCGGGCGTCTCGGTAGGCCAGGGCGTTACGCTCGCCGAGGACGTGCACCTTTACCCCCATGTGACCATTTATTATGGCTGCAAGCTCGGTGCGCGCGCGATCGTGCATGCAGGTGCGGTGATCGGCGCGGACGGTTTCGGATTTGCGCCTGATTTCGTGGGCGATGGCGCAGCGCGTACCGGCAGCTGGGTCAAGATTCCGCAGGTCGGCGCGGTGGTCATTGCCGAGGACGTGGAAATCGGCGCAAACACCACTATCGATCGTGGCGCCATGGCCGATACGATTATCGAGGAATGCGTGAAGATCGATAATCTCGTGCAGATCGGGCATAACTGCCGGATTGGCGCGTACACGGTGATAGCGGGTTGCGCCGGCATTGCGGGCAGTACGAACATTGGGCGGCACTGCATGATCGGTGGCGCCGTAGGTATTGCCGGCCATGTCACGCTCGCGGATTACGTGATTGTCACGGCACAGTCGGGCGTATCGAAATCGTTGTTGAAGCCTGGCATGTACACCAGCGCATTCCCCGCCGTGAATCACGCTGACTGGAACAAGAGCGCTGCCATTGTGCGTAATCTGGACAAGCTGCGCGAGCGCATCAAGACGCTGGAAGCTGCGGTTGATAAACCGCAAGGCTCGCCGTACGGCAAGCCGCAAAGCACGCCTGACGCACACTAAGACGGTAAAAACCGCCATCCCATGCGAAGTCGCCCGAGACGAAATCCACGAGCGCCTTCGCAGTCAACACCCGCGCTGTGAAGCGCGCGAGCAGAACGACTATGAGCACCGAAAAAATCAATTTAGACATTCACAAGATTCTCACGCTGCTGCCGCATCGGTATCCGATCCTGCTCGTGGATCGCGTGCTCGAAATCACGCCGCACAAGAGCATCAAGGCGCTCAAGAACGTGTCGATCAACGAACCCTATTTCCAGGGCCATTTCCCGAAGCGGCCGGTGATGCCCGGCGTGCTGATTCTCGAGGCGCTTGCGCAGGCAGCGGCGCTTTTGACGTTTGTCGAGGAAGACGAGCCGCATGATCCGGAGACGACGTTGTACTACTTCGTTGGTATCGACAAGGCGCGCTTTAAGCGCGTGGTCGAGCCGGGCGACCAACTGATCCTGAACGTGAATTTCGAGCGCTATATGCGCAGCATCTGGAAGTTCAGCGCCGTGGCGGAAGTGGATGGCGTGGTCGCAGCCGAAGCCGAGCTGATGTGCACAATAAAGAACTCGGCTACCGAAAAATAATGGCCGCAGTTCGATCGGTACGAGCAGTGCAAGCGACGCAGGCAGCACAATCCGCGCGGCAGACAAGCAACAGAACACATAGCGAGGGCGCATGAGCAAGATTCACCCTACCGCGATTATCGAACCGGGCGCGCAGCTCGACGAATCCGTTGAAGTCGGTCCGTACGCGATCGTCGGCCCGCACGTGCAGATCGGCGCGCGCACGACCATTGGCTCGCACAGCGTGATAGAAGGCCACACGGTGCTCGGCAGCGATAACCGCATTGGCCATTACTCATCGGTTGGTGGCCGGCCGCAGGACATGAAGTACAAGGACGAGCCCACCCGGCTCGTGATTGGCGATCGCAATACGATCCGCGAATTCACCACCATTCACACGGGCACGGTGCAGGATACGGGCGTGACCACCATTGGCGACGACAACTGGGTCATGGCCTACGTGCACATCGGCCATGACTGTCAGTTGGGCAGCAATATTGTCATGTCGAGCAACGCGCAGCTTGCGGGCCACGTGATCATCGGTGACTACGCGGTCGTGGGCGGCATGTCGGGCGTGCATCAGTTTGTGCGGATTGGCGCGCATTCCATGCTTGGTGGCGCTTCGGCGCTCGTGCAGGATATTCCGCCGTTCGTGATCGCGGCCGGCAACAAGGCCGAACCGCATGGCATCAACGTGGAAGGGCTGCGTCGACGCGGCTTTTCGGCTGAAGCCATCTCCGCGCTGCGCTCGGCGTACCGGCTGGTCTACAAGAGCGGCGCGACGCTCGAAGAAGCGAAGGTGCAGTTGCGCGAACTCGCGTCCGCGGGCGGTGACGGCGATGCGCCGGTCACCGCATTGGCTGATTTCATCGACGCGTCGCAACGCGGCATCATCCGTTGATCGAGCGGCCAATGACGCTCGCGCCCGCACCGTTGCGCGTTGCGATGGTCGCAGGCGAGCCGTCGGGCGATCTGCTCGCGGCTTCGCTGCTCGACGGCCTGAACGCGCGTTTGCCCGCGGGTACGCAGTTCAGCGGTATCGGCGGTCCGCGCATGACGGCCGCGGGTTTCGATGCTCACTGGCCCATGGAAAAGCTCAGCGTCCGTGGCTATGTGGAAGCGCTCAAGCACATTCCCGAGATCCTGGGCATTCGCAACGAGCTCAAGCGTCAACTGCTTGCGGAGCCGCCGTCGGTGTTTATCGGCGTGGATGCGCCTGATTTCAATTTTGGTCTGGAGCACGCGTTGCGCGATGCAGGCATTCCAACCGTGCATTTCGTGTGCCCTTCCATCTGGGCATGGCGCGGCGGCCGGATCAAGAAGATCGTGAAAGCTGTCGATCACATGTTGTGCGTATTCCCGTTCGAACCCGCGCTGATGGCGAAGGCAGGCGTGGCGTCCACCTACGTGGGCCATCCGCTCGCCGACGAAATCCCGCTGGTTCCCGACGTGGATGGCGCCCGGCGCGAGCTTGGGCTGCCTGCCGGTGGCCCGATTATCGCCGTGTTGCCGGGCAGCCGGCGCTCGGAGATCGGGCTGATTGGCCCGACGTTTTTCGACGCAATGGAACTGATGCAGCAGCGCGAACCCGGCGTGCGTTTCGTGATGCCGGCTGCGACCGCCGCGTTGCGCGAACTGCTGCAGCCGCTCGTGGCGGCGCATCCGAACCTTGCGCTGACCATCACGGAAGGCCAGGCCCAGCGTGCGATGACCGCCGCCGACGCCATTCTGGTCAAGAGCGGCACGGTGACGCTCGAAGCGGCGCTGCTGAAAAAGCCGATGGTCATCTCGTACAAGGTGCCCTGGCTCACGGGCCAGATCATGCAGCGCCAGGGTTATCTGCCGTATGTTGGCTTGCCGAATATCCTGGCGGGGCGCTTTGTCGTGCCGGAAATCCTGCAGCACTTTGCCACGCCCGAAGCGCTCGCCGACGCAACCCTCAAACAGTTGAACGACGAAGCGAACCGAGCGACACTGACGGAAATCTTCACTGAAATGCACCATGTGCTGCGCCAGAATACAGCGCGACGCGCGTCGGATGCGGTGGCGCAGGTGCTGGAAACGAGGAGGCCGCGGTAATGGCGAAGATCGTCGTCAAGGGTGTAGTTCGGCGCGCGAAACAGCCGGAGTTCGACTTCGATTCCCCGGCCGACATCATTTGCGGCGTCGATGAAGCCGGCCGCGGTCCGCTGGCCGGTCCGGTGGTTGCGGCGGCGGTGATCTTCGATCCATCGAAGCCGAAAATTCGCGGCCTCGATGACTCGAAAGTATTGAGCGCCAAGAAGCGTGAAGAGCTTTACGAGAAGATCGTCGATCGCGCGCTCGCGTACTGCGTGGCGTCGGCGAGCGTCGAGGAAATCGACACCATCAACATTCTCCATGCCGCCATGCTTGCCATGAAGCGTGCGGTGGAGGGGCTATCGGTCGCACCGACGGTCGCTAAAATCGATGGCAACCGGTGTCCGGTCTTATCGATGCGTTCCGTGGCTGTAATCGGCGGCGACGCACTGATTGCACAGATATCGGCGGCGTCGATCCTGGCCAAGGTCACGCGCGATCGGATGCTGCTGCAATTGCACGGCACCCATCCCGTTTATGGCTTCGATGCTCACGCCGGTTACGGCACGCCACAGCATCTGAAGGCCTTGCTCGAACACGGGCCTTGCGAGCATCATCGGCGATCTTTTGCGCCCGTGCGCGAGGCTCATGCACGACTCGGCTCGCCGCTGCCAGCCGTTGCTCCGGAATTGCTTGCGGCAGCCGCTGCCGAGCAGAGTGTCGACGCACCTCCGTTTTGATTCCCCTCAAGTGAAATCCATAACCTCGCGGGACAACCCGCTTTACAAGCGGTTGAAGGCGCTCGCCGGATCGACGGCGCAGCAGCGCCGCAGCGGACACGCGTTGCTGGAAGGCCTGCATCTCGCCGATGCCTATTTGCAAGCGGCCGGGCAGCCCGAAACGTGCGTGGTGACGGAGGGCGCGTTGCGGCACGATGAAGCGCGCGAGATTGTCGGGCGAATCGATCCGGCGCGGGTTTATACATTGCCCGATGCGTTGTTCGGGCAGTTGTCGGGCGTCGTGCATGGGGTGGGTATGGTGTTGCTGGTCGAGAAGCCTACACTTGTGTTGCCTGAGCGCATGGATCAAACCTGCATGATCCTCGACGGCGTTCAGGACGCTGGCAATGTCGGTTCTATTTTGCGCAGCGCGGCCGCCGCGGGCATTCAGCACGTGTTTTGCGTGCCCGGAACGGTGTACGCATGGTCGTCGAAAGTGCTGCGCGCCGGGATGGGAGCGCATTTTCTGCTGAGCATTTATGAAGATGTCGATACAGCGGATCTGGCGTCGCGACTGGATCCCAACGTGCTCGTGACCATCACGGATTCGCACGGCGCAAAGGCAATCTACGATGCTGATTTGTCCGGTCCGCTTGCGTGGGTGATGGGCAACGAAGGCGCGGGCGTTTCACCCTTCTGGCGTAATAACGCGGCGCTTCGCGTGACCATTCCTCAACCGGGCGGAATGGAATCGCTGAATGTGGCGGCGGCGGCGGCGGTGTGCGTCTTCGAGCAGTGCCGGCAGCAACGCGCATAAAAAAGCCGTTTCAACTCGCGTTGAAACGGCTTTTTGCCTACGGTCACTCAACCTAATAATACGAAGGCCGTTCCAGCCGAATCTCTTGCAGGATCGTCGTGGCAATTTCCTCGATCGACTTGTGCGTCGACGATAACCACTTGACGCCTTCGCGCTTCATCATCGCTTCCGCTTCGTTGATCTCGTACCGGCAATTCTCCAGCGCCGCGTATTTGCTTCCCGGCCGGCGCTCGTTGCGAATCTCCGCGAGCCGTTGCGGATCGATCGATAAACCGAACATCTTCTCCCGATACGGAAGCAGCGGCGTAGGCAAGCGCCCTCGCTCGAAGTCTTCCGGTATCAACGGATAGTTCGCCGCCTTGACGCCGTATTGCATTGCCAGATAGAGCGACGTCGGCGTCTTCCCGCTGCGCGATACGCCAACCAGGATCACGTCGGCGTCGACAAGATTGCGGTTGGACTGGCCGTCGTCGTGCGCGAGCGAAAAGTTGATTGCCTCGATGCGGTTCTTGTACTCGTCCGTATCGGCGTTCTGGTGAACGCGGCCCATTGCGTGCGTGGACTTGATGTCGAGTTCCATCTCGAGCGGTTCGATGAACGTCTGGAACATGTTCAGCACGAGCGCATTCGAACGCTGCACGATCTCGTTCGACTCACTGTCGACCAGCGTGGTGAAAACGATCGGACGACGGCCGTCGAGCGACACAGCCTCGTTGATTTTCGCGATCGTTGCATGCGCCTTGTCGGAGGAGTCGACAAACGGGACGCGCACAAGCCTGAATTTCTGGTCGAACTGGGAAAGGATCGAATGCGCGAAGGTCTCGGCAGTGATCCCGGTGCCATCTGAAACAATGAATACGGTTGGCGGCATCGGCGTGGGGAGCGTTGAATGACGTGAAAGAATGAGGGCGATTATCGCCGATGTATCGCCCGTGTGCGCCAGCGCGCGGAGCACGTGTGAAGGGTCTCATTGCGCAGCGGATTTGTGCCCCGTAATGAAACATTTCGAGAGCCATCACGGTAGAATAGCGACAACCTGTTCGATAAGCAATTGCGAACGATCTGGCAAGTAATCACACGAAGTTGCATATAAATCGTGTGTTTTGCGAGAAATTCCTCGATTTTATGAGCGAAGCGGATCGTTGGCGGCGAGTTTGGAAGGCTGGTTTCCGGGCATTGCAGCGTGCGTTGGGACGCCGCCCGGACAGCTTCATCGGTCTTATGCGGCTGCTTATCAAACAGGTTATGCAGGTTGCGGTATGTGCTGCCAATCGGCGCTGCCGCTATGAGCCCACTTGCATGATCGTGAATTCCATCCACCTTAGGGGCTTGTATGACTAACGAAGCTAACGTTGCAAAGGACCAGGCGTATGTAGTTCCGTTCGAGCAGTTGCGAATGACCGACGTCGACATTGTCGGCGGCAAGAATGCCTCACTCGGCGAGATGATCAGCCAGCTCGCCGAAGCCGGCGTGCAGGTGCCGACCGGTTTTGCGACCACGGCGCAGGCGTTTCGCGATTTCCTGCATCACAACAACCTGACTGAGCGCATCGCCAAGCGTCTGGAACTTTTTGACGTGGACGATGTGAAAGCCTTGGCCGAAGCCGGCAAGGAGATCCGTCAATGGATCGTCGACGCGCCGCTTCAGCCGCGCCTGGAAGAACTGATCCGCAAGGGCTTCGACACGCTTCAAGCAAGCTCGCCTGAAGAACTGTCGTTCGCCGTGCGTTCCTCGGCGACGGCTGAAGATTTGCCGGACGCATCGTTTGCGGGTCAGCAGGAAAGCTATCTGAATGTGGTCGGCATTGACGAAGTGCTCGATCGCATGAAGCACGTGTTCGCGTCGCTCTATAACGACCGGGCTATCTCGTACCGGGTGCACAAGGGCTTCACGCACGCTGAAGTGGCGTTGTCGGCGGGCGTGCAGCGCATGGTGCGCTCGGACGTGGGCGCGGCCGGCGTGATGTTTACGCTCGATACCGAATCGGGTTTCAAGGACGCGGTGTTCATCACGTCGAGCTACGGTCTGGGCGAAACGGTCGTGCAGGGCGCCGTGAATCCGGACGAGTTCTACGTCTTCAAGACCACGCTCGAACAGGGCAAATACCCGATCATTCGCCGTTCCATTGGCTCGAAACTCATCAAGATGGAATTCACGCAAGCCGGCGAAGCGGGCCGCGTGAAGACGGTCGATGTCTCGCACGAGCAGCGCAACCGCTTTTCCATCACCGACAATGACGTGATCCAGCTCGCGAAGTACGCGGTGATCATCGAAAAGCATTATCAGCGTCCGATGGACATCGAGTGGGGCAAGGACGGCCGCGACGGCAAGATCTTCATCCTGCAGGCGCGTCCTGAAACGGTGAAGAGCCAGAACGCCGGCAAGGCCGAAATGCGCTTCAAGTTGAAGGGCCAGTCGAACGTGCTCGCAACGGGCCGCGCGATTGGCCAGAAGATCGGCGCGGGTCCGGTGCGCGTGATTCACGATCCGTCGGAAATGGATCGCGTGCAGCCGGGTGACGTGCTGGTCGCCGACATGACCGACCCGAACTGGGAACCGGTGATGAAGCGTGCATCGGCAATCGTGACCAATCGCGGCGGGCGCACTTGCCACGCGGCCATTATCGCGCGTGAACTCGGCGTGCCGGCAGTCGTGGGTTGCGGCGACGCCACCGACCTGCTGAAAGAAGGGCAACTGGTGACGGTGTCGTGCGCGGAAGGCGACGAAGGCAAGATCTACGACGGCCTGCTCGAAACCGAAGTGACCGAAGTCCTGCGCGGCGAATTGCCGGAGATTCCGGTCAAGATCATGATGAACGTCGGCAATCCGCAACTGGCGTTCGACTTCTCGCATTTGCCGAACGCGGGCGTGGGTCTCGCGCGGCTCGAGTTCATCATCAACAACAACATTGGCGTGCATCCGAAGGCGATTCTCGAGTATCCGAACATCGATGCCGATTTGAAGAAAGCCGTGGAAAGCGTCGCGCGCGGTCATGCGTCGCCGCGTGCTTTTTACGTCGACAAGCTGACGGAAGGTATCGCGACGATCGCGGCGGCGTTCTATCCGAAGCCGGTGATCGTGCGTCTGTCGGACTTCAAGTCGAACGAGTACAAGAAGCTGATTGGCGGTTCGCGTTACGAGCCGGACGAAGAAAACCCGATGCTCGGCTTTCGCGGCGCGTCGCGTTATATCTCGGAGGACTTCGCTGAAGCCTTCCAGATGGAATGTATCGCGTTGAAGAAAGTGCGCGAAGAAATGGGCCTCGATAACGTCGAGATCATGGTGCCGTTCGTGCGGACCTTGAAGCAAGCCGAGAAGGTCGTTGGCCTGCTTGAGAAGTTTGGCCTCAAGCGCGGCGTGAACGGCTTGCGCCTGATCATGATGTGCGAGATTCCGTCGAACGCGATTCTTGCCGAAGAGTTTCTGGAATACTTCGACGGCTTCTCTATCGGATCGAACGACCTGACGCAGCTTACGCTGGGTCTGGACCGCGATTCGGGCATGGAATTGCTCGCGGTCGATTTCGACGAACGCGATCCGGCTGTGCAATTCATGCTGAAGCGCGCGATTGAAACCTGTTTGCGGCTGAACAAGTACGTGGGCATTTGCGGCCAGGGTCCTTCGGATCATCCGGACCTGGCCGAATGGCTGGCGAAGGAAGGCATCGCGTCGATGTCGCTTAATCCGGACACGATCATCGACACGTGGAAGACGCTTGCAGCCGCTTTGAACAAGTAGCGTCACAGCAGGTCACGCAGTGGCCAAGAAGGCGATGACCAAGCTTTCAAAACCGTAAGCGTGCTATAACACCCCGGACACCATCCGGGGTGTTTTTGTTTGGAGGTAGGCCATGGCTGCTAACGGATTTTTCTGGTGGATTGGCGCCGGCGCGCTCGTCTTGCTCGAATTGATGTCCGGCACGTTTTATCTGTTGATGATCGCGCTTGGATTTGTCGCGGGCGGCATCGCGCATTTGGTGGGAGCGGAACTTGAGATTGAATTGCTCGTGGCCGCATTGGTCGCGGTCATTGCGGGAGCGGTGTTGCGTCGGTCGAAACTCGGGCATACGGCGCGGCGCGATGCCTCGCATGACCCGGGCGTGAACCTGGACATAGGCGAGACGCTGAAGGTCAACGAATGGCATGAAGGCCGTGCGCGGGCGATGTATCGCGGCGCGGAATGGGATATAGAACTGGCGCCCGGCGAAACCGAAGGCGCGCAGCTTTACAGGATCACGGCGTTTTCCGGCAACACCTTGGTGGTGGCCGCGAAGCGCTAGGACGTTGGACCGGGGTTTGAGCTTCCGTTAGCGGAACACGCATTGTTAAGGAGTGGAGATGGACGTGACTATCATCGGGGCAATTTTGTTGATTATCGTTATTGCGATTGCCGCGCAGACGATCAAGATCGTGCCGCAGCAACACGCTTGGGTGCTTGAGCGGCTCGGGCGATATCACGCAACGCTGACACCGGGGATGACGATTGTGTTGCCGTTCATCGACCGGGTGGCGTACAAGCACGTGCTGAAAGAGATTCCGCTCGAAGTGCCGAGCCAGGTCTGTATCACGCGCGACAACACGCAGCTTCAGGTAGATGGCGTGCTGTATTTTCAAGTGACCGACGCGATGAAAGCGTCGTACGGCTCAAGCAACTTTATCTATGCAATCACGCAGTTGTCACAAACCACGTTGCGTTCGGTGATCGGCAAACTGGAACTCGACAAGACGTTTGAAGAGCGCGATTACATCAACCACAGTATTGTCACGTCGCTGGATCAGGCCGCCGCGAACTGGGGCGTGAAAGTACTGCGCTACGAGATCAAGGATTTGACGCCGCCAAAGGAAATCCTCCACGCAATGCAGGCGCAAATCACCGCCGAGCGTGAGAAGCGCGCGGTGATTGCTGCGTCCGAAGGTCGCAAGCAGGAGCAGATCAATATTGCGTGGGGCGCGCGCGAGGCGGCCATTCACAAGTCCGAAGGCGAGCGGCAGGCGCAGATCAACCAGGCCGAAGGCGAGGCGGCGGCCATTCTGGCGGTGGCCGCGGCGAATGCTCAGGCGATCGAGAAAATCGGCACGGCGATCCAGACGGCCGGTGGTATGGAAGCGGTGAACCTGAAAGTGGCCGAGCAATACGTTACGGCGTTCGGAAATATTGCGAAGCAGGGCAATACGCTGATCGTTCCGGGGAATTTGTCGGAGATGAGTTCGATGATTGCGTCCGCGCTGACAATCATCAAGGGCGACGCCGCCCCGGGCGGTGTAATCCGCAAGGGTTGACGCTGGATTGACTTGAAAGCGGGATAAATTCAAAAGGGCGTCGACTCAAGCAGTCGACGCCCTTTTTGTTTTGACATACTGATGGCGATTGACGGTCATTCGCACGGCGCTTAGTGCTTGGCGCCGCGCATGATCTGCGCTTTTTCGCGTTCCCAGTCGCGCTTTTTCTCGGTTTCGCGCTTGTCGTGCAGCTTCTTGCCCTTGGCCAGGCCGATCTCGCATTTCACGCGGCCGCCTTTGTAGTGGAAATTGAGCGGTACGAGCGTATGACCCTTTTGCTCGACTTTGCCGATGAGTTTCGAGATCTCTTCGCTATGCAGCAGCAGCTTGCGCGTGCGCACCGGATCCGGATGGATGTGGGTCGAGGCTTCCGGCAATGGGCTGATGTGCGCACCGATCAGGAACAGCTCGTTGTCACGAATGATGACGTAGCCTTCCTTGATCTGGCCGCGGCCGGCCCGCAGGGCCTTGACTTCCCACCCTTCCAGCACGAGCCCCGCCTCGTAGCGATCTTCGATGAAGTAATCGAAGAAGGCTTTTCTGTTGTCGATGATGCTCATGAATGAAAAGTGCCCAACTCGTTTAAAATCCTGATTTTAGCAGCGCGGGCGCGGTAAAGCCCGCAATGCTTCCCACTCTTGCCACGCGTTGCGCCCTTTATGGCAGATGTTCAGAAAACTGTATTGATCCGGCATTCTGCAGAGCAGATGTTCGACCTCGTCACCGATGTCCCCGATTATCCGAATTTCTTGCCCTGGTGCGGTGGCGTGGAAGTAGGCCACCACGACGAACACAGCATGGAAGCGAAGATTCACATCAATTTCAAGGGTATCAAGCAGCATTTCGCGACGCGTAACGTGCATACGCGCCCGACCAGTATCGATATGGAGTTCCTTGACGGTCCTTTCAAGAAGTTCACCGGCTACTGGCGATTCACGCCGTTGCGGGCGGACGCCTGCAAGATCGAGTTCGCGCTGCACTACGAGTTTTCGAACATCATTCTCGAGAAGATCATCGGGCCGGTTTTTAGTCATATTGCGCACACGTTCGTGGATTCGTTCGTGAAGCGCGCCGATCAGCGGTATGGGAAGTGATGACGCTCTCCATTGAGGTGTGTTACGCGTTGCCGGATGGCGAAGGGGCGGTTCGTGCGCTGTCTCTTGCCGAGGGCGCGACGGTCCAGCAGGCCATTGACGCAAGCGGGTTGCTCGCGATGTTTCCCGAGATCGATCTCGGAATGCAGAAAGTGGGCGTTTTCGGAAAGATCCAGCCGCTCGACGCAATGCTCGCCGATCACGACCGCGTGGAGATTTACCGGCCGTTGAAGGTCGATCCGAAAGTTGCGCGACAACGGCGGGTCGAAAAAACGCGGCGCGGCGGCTCGATTGAAGGGCGGCGGTGGACGCGCAAGGAAGCACGGTAAGCCGGCAACTTCGCATTTCTTTGCGTAGCGGCCGAGCGCGAGGCATTCCGCAAAACCGAACTTTGATCGAACTCGAGTCGAGCGAAAAACCGAAACAGCGAGGTTAAACCGAGGCCCACAAATTGCAAGACAAAGGGCAAACTCGACCTAAGCCGCTGTTCGGGCAGTGAAAATCCGGGGAACTATCGGTATAATTCGGTTTTGCGCCCATAGGATTTGCCATGCGTCTGATCCAGAAAGCACTCACGTTCGATGACGTGCTCCTCGTGCCCGCGTTTTCCAACGTTCTTCCGCGCGACACCAGCCTGAAAACCCGGGTTACCCGCAAGATTTCCCTGAATATGCCCCTGTTGTCCGCCGCCATGGACACGGTCACCGAAGGCCGCCTCGCCATCGCGATGGCCCAGCTTGGCGGCGTCGGCATCATTCACAAGAACCTCACCGCCGCAGAACAAGCCCGCGAAGTCGCCAAGGTAAAGCGCTTCGAATCGGGCGTCGTGCGCGATCCGATCACCGTTCCGCCGCAAATGAAAGTGCGCGACGTGATCGCGTTGACGCAACAGCACGGCATCTCCGGTTTTCCGGTTGTCGAAGGGCAGCAACTGATCGGTATCGTGACGAACCGCGATCTGCGCTTCGAGGAACGTCTCGACGACGAAGTGCGCAAGATCATGACGCCGCGCGAACGTCTGGTGACGGTCAAGGAAGGCACGCCGCTCGCGCAAGCGAAGGCGCTGATGCACAGTCACCGGCTGGAACGCGTACTGGTGGTCAACGACGCGTTCGAACTGCGTGGCTTGATGACGGTGAAGGACATCACCAAGCAGACCGAGCACCCGGACGCCTGCAAGGACGAACACGGCAAGCTGCGCGCTGGTGCGGCAGTCGGCGTAGGTCCCGAAAATGAAGAGCGCGTGGATTTGCTGTCGGCGGCGGGCGTGGACGTGATCGTCGTCGATACAGCCCACGGACACAGCCAGGGCGTGCTCGAACGCGTGCGCTGGGTGAAGCAGAACTATCCGCACATTGAAGTGATTGGCGGCAATATCGCTACGGCGGCAGCGGCCAAGGCGCTGGTGGAATACGGCGCGGACGGCGTGAAGGTCGGCATTGGCCCGGGTTCCATCTGCACCACACGGATCGTGGCGGGCGTTGGCGTGCCGCAGATCACGGCGGTGGCGAATGTCTCGGATGCGCTGCGCGGTTCGGGCGTGCCGGTGATTTCGGACGGCGGCGTGCGTTTTTCCGGCGATGTCAGCAAGGCGCTCGCGGCAGGCGCGGACGCGGTGATGATGGGCAGCATGCTGGCCGGCACGGAAGAATCCCCCGGCGACGTGTTCCTGTTCCAGGGGCGCCAGTACAAGGCGTATCGCGGCATGGGTTCGGTTGGCGCAATGAAGGACGGCGCGGCGGACCGGTATTTCCAGGACAACTCGGCGAACATCGACAAGCTGGTGCCGGAAGGGATCGAAGGGCGCGTGGCCTATAAGGGCTCGGTCAACGCCATTTTGTTCCAGGTGATCGGCGGCGTGCGAGCGAGCATGGGATATTGCGGTTGCCGCAATATCGGCGAAATGCACGACAAGGCCGAATTTGTCCAGATCACGGGTGCCGGCATGCGCGAGTCGCATGTGCACGACGTGCAGATCACGAAGGAAGCTCCCAACTACCACGTGGATTGATCATGAAACCGCTGCTGCGCGTTGTCCTTGTCATCAATGCACTGATTTTCCTCGCTTTCGGCGTGCTGTTTCTGCTGACGCCGTGGGCAGCGTTATGGGAGTCGATGCATCTCGTGAACGTGCAGCCGCCTCTGGTCGGCCAGTTGTTTGGCGTCGCGCTGCTCGGAATGTCGTGGCTTGGATTTCACGCGGCTATCGACGGCGCGCTTACCGCTACGACTGCAAAGGTTTCGGGCCATGTGGAGTGGTTGTCCGGCCTGATCCTCATTGTGTGGCTCGGGCTGCGCATGTCGGAAGTGACGGGCTTCGGCCAGTTGCTTGGAGCGTTGATAGGCGCGGCGTTGCTGATCCTGGGCCTTGGCAGCGTGCGGCTTTCCGGTGCCGTAAGACGGCGTGAGCGTGCCGCGATTGCCGGTGCGGCTGCCGCTGAACGGGCCGAGAAGCAGGCAGCGAAGACGCGGGCGGAGGAGCGTGCGGCGTCGCCCGTGGTTGTGCCTGTGCGGCCGCCCATGACGTCGGATCCTGTCGCGCCGGCAAATCCCCGGTGGGATGCGGAGCCGGTTGTAGGCGAACCGATTCCCCCGCTGTCATCCGCATCGCGGCCAGCGGCGCCCGCACCGGGTGCGACCGCGTTCGATCCAGCGACTGGACATGCCATCGATCCCATCACAGGCCGTCCGCGCGATCCGGCGACCGGCCGCGCATTCGAGCCCGTGAGCAGCGGGCATAAGATCGATCCCGAAACCGGCCGCGCGATTGACCCGGTGACCGGGCAAATCATCGATCCCGTGACGGGCGCGCGAACAGGGCCCGGTTACAGCGCCGATCCTGCTCGCCGCGATCCGCATTAAACGCTTTGAGCGGCAAATGCGCCGCTCGATCAAGTATCGGGGAACTGAGGGTGTGTTCCATCGATAAAACCTGTTTTGCCACGGTCGGCATCCTGCGCCGGCCGTTGATATTTCTGCGTGACGCGACGTGCGGGACCTCGGGCCCGCGGCTTCGCGTTTCTGTTTTGCCAACCGTTTCCGCTTACTCGCCTTCTGGCCGCTGCCATGCACGACAAGATCCTGATTCTCGATTTCGGCTCCCAAGTCACTCAATTGATCGCACGACGCATCCGCGAATCGCACGTGTATTCGGAGATTCATCCGTACGACGTCGACGAAGCGTTCATTCGCGACTTCGCGCCGAAGGGCATCATTTTGTCGGGCGGTCCGAACTCCGTCACCGAACTGGATTCGCCGCGTGCTCCGCAAGTCGTCTTCGATCTCGGCGTGCCGGTGCTCGGCATTTGCTACGGCATGCAGACGATGGCCGAACAACTCGGCGGCAAGGTCGAACTCGGTAACGTGCGCGAATTTGGCTATGCGGAAGTGTGCGCGCATAACCATACGAGTTTCCTGAACGGCATCGAAGACTTCCAGACGTCTGAAGGTCACGGCATGCTCAAGGTGTGGATGAGCCACGGTGACAAGGTGGCCGACATGCCGCTGGGTTTCAAGCTGATGGCGTCCACCCCAGCTTGTCCGATTGCGGCGATGGCCGACGACGAGCGTCATTTCTACGGCCTCCAGTGGCATCCGGAAGTCACGCACACGGTGCAGGGCCGCGCGATGCTCGACCGCTTCGTGCTTGAGCTGTGCGCGGCGCGCCCGGATTGGGAGATGGGTCATTACATCGATGAAGCCGTCGAGAAAATCCGCGCGCAAGTTGGCGATGAGCACGTCATTCTTGGGCTGTCGGGCGGCGTGGATTCGTCGGTGGCGGCGGCGCTTTTGCATCGCGCGATTGGTGCGCAACTTACCTGTGTGTTCGTTGATCACGGCTTGTTGCGATTGAACGAAGCCGAGCAGGTCATGACGACGTTCGCCGATCATTTGGGCGTGAAGGTGATCCACGTCGATGCCAGTGAAGTGTTCTTGTCGAAACTTGCTGGCGTGACGGACCCCGAGGCGAAGCGGAAGATTATTGGCGCTGAGTTTGTTGAAGTGTTCCAGACGGAAGCGAACAAGCTAAAGGACGCGAAGTGGCTCGCGCAAGGGACGATTTATCCGGACGTGATCGAGTCGGCGGGCAAGGGCAAAAAGGGTCATACGATCAAGAGCCATCACAATGTGGGCGGCTTGCCCGAAACGTTGAATCTCAAGTTGCTCGAGCCGTTGCGGGAGTTGTTCAAGGACGAAGTGCGGGAACTGGGTGTGAAGCTTGGGTTGCCGCCGGCGATGGTTTATCGGCATCCGTTCCCGGGCCCGGGGCTGGGCGTGCGCATTCTTGGCGAAGTAAAGCGCGAGTTCGCGGATTTGCTGCGTCACGCGGATGCGATTTTTATCGAGACGTTGAGGAATACGTTCGATAAGGAATCGGGCAAGTCTTGGTATGAGCTTACGAGTCAGGCTTTTGCGGTGTTTTTGCCGGTGAAAAGCGTGGGGGTGATGGGGGACGGGCGGACTTATGAGTATGTTGTTGCGTTAAGGGCCGTGCAGACGCTGGACTTTATGACGGCGCAATGGGCACATTTGCCGCATGAGCTGTTAGGGCATGTTTCTAACCGGATCATTAATGAGGTGCGCGGGATTAATCGCGTTGTTTATGATATTTCGGGGAAGCCGCCGGCTACGATTGAGTGGGAGTGAATTGACGTCCTTCGAGGACTATCGCCGGCTATCGAAAAACTGCCGTAACGTGTTGATTTTCAAGTAAATACGTCGCGGTATCTATCGGTGGCTATCGACGGCCAGCAAAATAAGTTGGCGGTAGAGCTGACGGTAAAAATCGAGGCCGGATTAAGACATTCTCGTTCACTATTCAGACTTTTACCGTCTTTGACGGTAAAAGTCTTCTCGGGAAAGCTTGTTTTACGCGGCTTTCCGGGCATCAACAGGTCTCCTGAAATCCGTTCAGCTTTTGATAAAAGTTAGTATGTCGAAGTACTTTGAGGCTAACGCTTTTAACGTGACAACGCCCCGTTCACCTTCGACGTTAATGTAGGTCTTATTCATTTGCCAACTTCGACTGACCTTTTTATTGCCCGGTCCGAATACCTTGCCGAGCGCAGGCAGCAGCTTGATAGTCCAGCCGTGCGCTGTCGAGTGATCGACTGACACTGCGGTTCAGACATTATTTCTTCCAGATGACGCCGACTCAACGGATACACCACGTGCCAACGCACGCACGGCAGCATTACATCAAGCGGTAATGCAGTCGTTGAGCGCCTTGTTCACGGTGCCGTTCGGCGCCTCGATCATTCGTGATCGTTCGTTTCAGGACCGATCACCATAGCAGATCGGTTTACTGCGACAAGACCGCCTTCGCTGCGTGCGGGCGACTCACGAGACTTTGCGCCCTGACTCTTGGCTATCTTGTCCTAGCCACCGCTTGGAAACCGCGAACTTGCGGCGTTCCTCTCGGATAAACCGGAAGTTGATAGAGATCAAAGACCGAGGTCTAGATTACCTTAGCGTATACGTTAAATACATGCTTCATGGTTGATTCTTAGTGATGGTCACAGGCGATTTCCAGGGGTGAGTCTGCGACTGGGCAACGCTCGTAGCTGTAATCAGAGGACCGATGCGGTAGAGAGTGGTCTAGATCTCGAAAGTGAACAAATCAGCCTTTTGATTGAGGATAAACAATGACGGACAGCACCGACGTAGCTGGACTTCCGCGCTCCTGGTTTCAACGCAGCGATGCCAAACAAGAGAGATTGAAAGCCGCGCGGCCCTTCAGAAGCGGCAAGATTCTCAACTCTGCGCGTCTGGTTGATGCTCTTCAGGCGATCATCAAACCGGGCGACCGCGTCGCTCTGGAAGGCGACAATCAGAAACAAGCGGACTTCCTCTCACGTTCCCTGGCAAAGGTCGATCCGGCGGCGATTCACGACGTGCACCTGCTCATTTCGACCATCAGTCGACCAGAACATCTGGATATCTTCGAGACAGGCATCGCCCGCAAGCTCGACTTTTCCTTTGCCGGACCGCAGAGTCTGCGGGTTGCCCAACTGCTCGAGGACGGCAAGCTGGAAGTCGGCGCCATCTACACGTACATCGAGCTGTATGCACGCATGTTCATTGACCTGACGCCGGATGTTGCGTTGGTCTGCGCCGTTCAGGCCGATCGCGAAGGCAACCTGTACACAGGCCCCAATACCGAGGACACGCCGACGATCGTCGAGGCAGCCGCTTTCCGGCACGGAGTCGTCATTGCGCAGGTCAATGAAATCGTCGACGTGCTGCCGCGCGTGGACATTCCGTCGTCGTGGGTGGACTTTATCGTCGAGGCAGACCGCCCGTTTGCGATCGAGCCGCTGTTCACACGCGATCCGCGACATATCACCGAGTTGCAGATCCTGATGGCCATGATGGTGATTCGCGGCATTTACGAGCGCCATAGCGTGACCGCGCTCAATCACGGCATCGGCTTCGACACGGCTGCAATCGAACTGCTCTTGCCCACCTACGGCGAGTCACTCGGCCTCAAAGGCAAGATCTGCCGGAATTGGGCGCTCAATCCCCATCCGACGTTGATCCCCGCGATCGAGAGCGGATGGGTGCAGAGCGTTCATTCGTTTGGCAGCGAGGTCGGCATGGAGGAGTACATCCGTGCCCGATCCGACGTCTACTTCGTCGGTCACGATGGCAGCCTGCGCTCGAATCGCGTGCTGTGCCAACTGGCCGGCCAATATGGTGTGGATCTTTTCATCGGATCGACCTTGCAGATGGATTCGGACGCCAACTCATCGACCGTCACCCTCGGCCGGCTGGCCGGGTTTGGCGGAGCGCCGAACATGGGGCATGACCCGCATGGCAGGCGGCATAGCAGCACGCCGTGGCTTGAGATGATCACCTCAAAGGCGCCTATTGTCAGGGGTCGCAAACTGGTCGTTCAGACCGTAGAGACGTTCAGGGAGGGCGGGGTTCCGTCATTCGTCGAACGGCTAGATGCAATTGAGGTCGGCAGGCATAGTGGAATGGCGGTCGCGCCGGTGATGATCTACGGTGACGACGTCACCCACGTCGTCACCGAGGAAGGCATTGCCTATTTGTACAAGGTTGAAGGGGAAGAAAGAAAGGCTGCCCTGGCAGCCGTCGCGGGTGTCACCGACATAGGGCGCCAGGCGGATCCGAAACGCACGGCTCGGTTGCGTGAGCGCGGCGTGGTTGCCTACCCGGAAGATCTCGGCGTGAAACGGACCGACGCCAAGCGCTCGCTGCTGGCGGCAAGAAGCATCGACGATCTGGTCGCATGGTCCGGCGGACTGTACGAGCCGCCGTCGAAATTCCGTAGCTGGTGAGCCGATGGAGTTCGCCACGCAACACGCCAGGTGCTTTGCCTTCGAAACCGGGCGACCTGCTCTTTCCGGCACCGCGCGAGCAAGTTGCCTTTTGCCTGAGGCCATGCCGTCGAAGACCCGCAGCGATGCGTCGGACTATCTCGCCCGCACCGCGGTGCGAGCACTGATCGATGAAGCAGAGCTGACACCCAAACCGGCTTTGGTGGACCGCAGGGGGAACGGTGCCCATGCGGATCTCGACCTCGCGCTGATGGTGCGCTCGGCCCGTTCGTTGCACCCTGGGTTTGCAGCGATGGCGACGGCGGCGGCCGCTGACGGCCCCACCCAGGTGTTGCGCGAAACGCTGGGTCGAATAGGCCGGGAAACAGAAAACGCAATGCTCGCCGTCACGCATGGCAGCAATACTCACCGAGGCGCGGTCTGGGTGCTCGGCTTGCTGGTGGCAGCCGCGGCCCGCGAACGCACGTGCTGCCCCCTCGAGGTGGCGGCGATCGCGGCAGACATTTCGCGCCATCGCGATCCGTTTGCAACGCTTTCTTTGTCCAACGGCTTGCGCGTCAAGCGCCGATATGGCGTTCGCGGGGCGCGTGGTGAGGCGGCAGACGGCTTTCCACACGTCGTGTCCCTTGCTCTTCCGATGCTAAGGCAGTCACGTTCGAGTGGCGACGACGAGGATGCGGCAAGGCTTGACGCGCTGCTGGCGATCATGTCGTCGCTTGACGATACCTGCCTGTTGCATCGAGGCGGCTACGAAGCGCTGTCCATCGCCAAGCGCGGCGCCGCCGAGGCGCTTGCTGCCGGAGGCGCGGGCACGCTGACGGGAAGGGTTCATCTCCACCGTCTCGACTGCGCATTGGTTGCCTGTAACGCATCTCCCGGTGGAGCGGCCGACCTGCTCGCCGCCACGCTTTTTTTGGACCGCATCGAGCGAGACGGCTCATTGTCGATATCGCCATCTTAAGGGGAACAGGTAATGGAAGTACTCAACTACGAATACCCGGCATCGAGGATAGTGAACCGCCGTGTCCATGTGGGTGTGGTGGGATCGGGCGATCTTGAAGTCCTTATCGAGCCGTTGGAAGGCAAGGTCGCGAAGATCGTGATCAACACCTGCGTAGATGGATTCGGATCGGTATGGAAAGCGGTGGTCGATCGGTTTTTTTCTCGCTTTGACGCTTGCGTGGCCATCGAGGTCAACGATTTCGGCGCGACACCTGGCGTCGTGCTATTGCGGCTTGAACAAGCCGTTGAGGAACTCGGACAATGAACGCATCAACGGATTGGAAACACTTCCTGGCTCGCAAAAGCTTTATCGAACTCAATGCGCGCGAACGTACAGTTGCTGTGCTCGATGCCGGTTCGTTTCGCGAGATCGTGGGCCCATTCGACCGGCTGAAGTCACCGTGGCTTCCCATGCAGGGCATCGTGGCGGAAGCCGACGACGGAGTTGTGATCGGTCGGGGAACGATTGACGGCGCCCCGGCTGTTGTCGCTGCTTTAGAGAGCGCTTTTCAAGGCGGCAGCATGGGCGAAGTGTCGGGTGCGAAGATAGCCGGCGCGCTCGAGCGGGCGCTCGTCGACAACCAGAGCGGCATTCCAACGCGCGCCGTCTTGCTACTCGAAACCGGCGGTGTTCGCTTGCAGGAAGCGAACCTTGGCCTTGCCGCGATCGCGGAGATTCACTCGGCCATCATCGCGTTGCGTGCCCACGTGCCTGTCGTGGGGGTTGTCGCGGGCATGGTGGGTTGCTTCGGCGGTATGTCGCTCGCGGCGGCGCTCTGCAGCTACCTGATCGTAACGCGCCAGGCCCGCGTCGGCATGAACGGTCCCGAGGTGATAGAGCAGGAAGCCGGTATCGCTGAAATCAATGCTGCCGACAAGGCGCTCATATGGAGTCTGATCGGAGGCGAGCAACGTTCGCGAGTAGGAATGGTCGACATGCTCGTGGAAGACGACGCGACGCAGATCGCGAATCACGTTCGCAAGGCTTTCCAGTGCGGCGTCCCCGGCAAATACCGCAGTGAAGATATCGACACTTATCTGCCGCGTATCAAGAACGTCGATACCGGCACGCAACTCACGGGCGCGCAACTGGCGACGCTTTGGGGCAAGGGAGATTCGAAATGAGCAACGAAGTGCCGATGCAGGATGCGTCTGCCGTCAGCCGTGGGCGAACATGGTTCGACGGGTTGACCGAACAGGCTCCGAAACGCCCCGGCGTGGCGGAATCCATATTGGTAGCGGACGCCACGCTGGGCAAGCACAACGCGCGCTTCATCGCGGTCGTGCCTGATCCGCAGAATCGTTTTCCCCGCGCGCGCCACGGCGAAGTGGGCCTCGAGCAAGGCTGGGCGCTTGCCCGGCAAGTACGCGAGACGATCGATGAAGCACAGGCAGCCGGGAGCGGCGACCATATTCCGATCATTGCGATCGTCGACGTGATCGGTCAGGCCTACGGACGTCGCGAAGAACTGATGGGCATTCACATCGCCTGCGCTGCAGCCGCCAATGCCTATGCAGACGCGCGCATGGCGGGCCACCCGGTCATTGCGCTCATCGTGGGGCACGCCATGTCGGGCGCCTTTCTCGCTCACGGCTATCAGGCCAACCGCATCATTGCTCTCGACGCGCCGGACGTGCTGGTTCATGCGATGGGGCAGGCGGCGGCGGCCCGCATCACGCGTCGTAGCGTGGAGGAGCTCGTGAAGCTGGGAGAACGCATCCCGCCGATGTCCTACGACATACGCAATTATCACAAGCTCGGGCTGCTCGATCGCCTGATCGAAAACGTCGACGCTGATGCTCCGGACGCTGCGGCGTTGGCCACAGTAAGACAGGTTCTGACCAATACGATCGAGTCAGTGCTGGCCGAGAGCACGCGCGATCTGTCTGCGCGTTACCGCTCCAAGGAGGCGCAGACGGCGCGTGCGGCTTCCATCGAAGTGCGAAAGCGTATCGCTGAACAGTGGTAGCGAGGACGTCCGCGTCAGCAAGGGCAAGAAGCACGCCGGGGATTCTTTTGGGGGCTGCAGGCCGCTCCTGCCCTTTGTGATGACCGGGACAAAAAAGTCCACACGAAAGAACCGAAAGTCCGATGGACCGCAGCGAGAATTGCATGCGCAGGCGCGGCGCGGTCCTGACAATGTCAAACCAACGGAAATCACGTGCTCAACCTTATCGTCACGGCATTGTTGCCGGTATTTCTAGTATTGGCATTAGGATATTTTGCCGGCAAACGCAAGCTGGTCGACAACCAGAACGTTTCGAGCCTGAATGTTCTTCTGATGCAGTTTGCGCTGCCGCTCACGCTATTCGTATCGATCGCGAAGACGCCGCAAACGGTGATTTTCCAGAACGGACCGCTTGCTCTGGTGCTTGCATTGGGTCTCGTCATCACCTACGCGGTCGTCGGCTGGACGCAGCGCAAGTTCTTCGGCCTGTCGCTGGGCGACGCGGCAGTCGAGACGCTCACTATCGCGTTTCCCAACTTCGCGTCGATTGGGCTTCCTTTGCTGCTACCTATCTTCGGCCCGCAGGCCGCACTTTCCGTGGCCATTGCAATCGCGGTAGGTTCAGTCACCATCTCGCCGATGACCCTGGCGCTTCTCGAACTCGACAAGGCCCGCAAGGCGGACACCGGTCATTCGGTGTCCGCCAGCCGCCAGTTTCTCATCGCGCTTGGACACTCGGTGCGAAAGCCGATTTTCGTCGGACCGATGCTCGGTCTGGTGGTCGCACTCATCGGGTTTCATCTTCCAGCGCTCGTTGCCACGGCACTGGGGCCGATCACCGCCGCGACCGCAGGCATTGGTCTATTCCTGACGGGTCTGATGCTGTCGGCACAAACGATCAAGATAACCGGTGACGTGGTGTTCGGCACGACCGTCAAGAACGTACTGCAACCGCTGCTCGTATTCGGTCTCGCGAAACTGCTAGGGCTCCCGCCGGCGATTGCGGCACAAGCCGCACTCCTCACGGCCATTCCAGCGGGCTTCTTCGGTTTGGTTTTTGGCGCCAGTAGTGGAACGAAGACCCCGGTTGCCGGCGCGACCCTGATTATCTCGTCGGTTTCAGGAATCGTCACGCTGGCGGTCGCCATCATGTTGCTCGCGCCAAAGTGAGGCGCCACGATCCTGTGCCGCGCCAGGTCGCGGCCATCAGGTGCATGGCATCGTCAAGGACAGACCATGAACATCGCATTTCTGTTTCCAGGCCAGGGAGCGCAGACCCCCGGCTTTCTGGCGCGTTTGCCGGCGCATCGCACCGTGACCGCCACGCTTGACGAGGCGAGCGATGTCCTCGCGCTCGACGCCCGCGGGTTGGATACTGAAGTGGCACTCGCTTCCACCGTCGCGGTGCAACTGTCAGCGCTCATTGCCGGGGTCGCGGTATCGAGGGCGCTGAACGAAGAAGGGGTAGAAGCGCAGGCGGTTGCCGGTTTGTCCAGCGGCGCCTACACGGCTGCGGTAGCCTGCGGTGCATTGGCATTCTCGACGGCGCTTTCGCTGATGAAGCTGCGTGCCGAGTTGATGCAAAGCGCTTATCCCCATGGCTTTGGCATGGCCGCACTCGTCGGCCTTGACGAAGCCCGTGTGGTCCGTTTGGTGAATGAACTTCATCGCGAAGATCGGCCACTGTATGTCGCCAATCTGAACGCGGAGAGGCAAATCGTGCTCGCAGGTAGCGACCAGGCGCTGGAGGTCGCCATCGAGGCTGCAAAGCGCGCCGGGGCGAGAAAGGCACAGAGGATGGCAGTCAGTGTCCCTTCGCACTGCGCGCTGATGAATGGCGTGGCCGCGAAGATGAGCGAGGCATTTGCGGGGGTGACTCTGATGCAACCCCGGATCCCCTATGTCGGCAATGTACGCGCGCGAGTCTTGCGCGACCCGCAAGACATTGCTCGCGATCTTGCAGGCAATGTTGCGCACACGGTGCGCTGGCACGACTCTATGACGATATTGTACGAGAGGGGAACACGTTATTTTGTCGAGTCTCCGCCGGGAAGCGTGCTGACCGGGCTCATTCACGAATCATTCGATGACGCGCAGGCTAGAAGCGTTGCCGATACTCCGATGGCGACCATTGCTTACCTGACCGGCCGCACCTGACTGGCTCGCGGGTTTGATCGAGTCTCACAAGAAACATGACGGTGAAGGCTAATTGCAAAGAAAACCTTTTACAGTGAATGCAGCCCTGACTTGGTCCGAGAGGTGTCAAAGTCCGGGCATTCGGCGGCGAAATTGCAATTCCAGCATGGAGATGTTTGATGAGTCATCCGCCACGCAAAAAGACATCGATTCCGGCGTTGCCTTTCTTTTGGCCAATAGTGGCTGCTTCCGCGATGTTTGAAGCAGGCGCAGCATTGACGGCGAGGAACCTTGCGTTTTTAGCCGAGGAAGAAAAGCTCCACTCGGGCCTTCAACCGTCGTTCGCAACAGCCAACCGGCCTCTATTGGATCTGCGAACGATGGTGCTACGCGATTACTCCAGTTTGGGTGCCCAGGGGCTGCCGACCATTGTGGATGCGCCTTACGCTGGCCATCGCGCAATGATCGCCGATTATCAGCCCGGTCAAAGCCTCATGGAGACGCTGCGCAATAACGGGATTTCGCGGCTCTACCTGACCGACTGGAAGTCCGCGACCGACGACATGAAAGATCTGGAGATCGACCAGTATCTGGCCGAACTCAATGTGTGCGTCGACGAGGTGGGCGGCAGGGTGAATCTCGTTGGCCTGTGCCAGGGCGGCTGGATGTCCGCGATGTATGCCGCACGCTTCCCGGAGAAAGTGGCCTGTCTCGTTTTGGCCGGTTCGCCCGTGGATACCGATGCAGGTGATGGTCCCATCAAGCGGATGGCTCATACCTATCCGGAATCGTTTTACGAGGAACTGGTCAAGCTTGGCGGCGGCCTGATGCGCGGTCGCTTTATGCTTCGTGGGTGGAAAAACATGCACCCGGAGCAGCACTACATCTCAGAACATGTCGATCTGTATGAGCACATTGATGATCCAGCGTACTTGAAGAAGGAAGAGGCGTTCGAAAGCTGGTACGAGAATCCGCTCGACCTTCCAGGGCGATGGTATTTGCAGGTCATCCGGCAGATTTTCAGGGAAAACCGGCTGGCGAAAGGTACGTTCGTAGCGCTGGGTCGCACGCTGAGCCTGAAAGCGATCACGTGTCCGGTCTACCTGCTCGCTGGAGAATCGGACGACATTACGACGCGGGAGCAGGTGTTAGATGCGACGAAGTATCTGGGTACGCCAGCCGAACACATCGTGCAGAAACTTGTGCCGGGCGGCCATATCGGTCTGTTCATGGGCTCGCGTACGCTGAAAGAGACTTGGCCCGGTATCGCTGCGTGGATTGCCGCGACCGTGTAAAGCGAGTCAATAACTGGAAGCATGCTTCCCGAGGGCTCAGGGCACGCGTGTTAGGTGCCTAAACTCGATTAACTCGATTCCGTCACGAATGGTGACAGCCTACATGATCGCACTTGCAAAGCTCGTAACGTTGTTCCTCCCCGGATCAGAGGCAGACTTCAGAGTTAAAAGCGTGCGCGGCTATTTTTGGCTTAGGACGCGTGCGGCCGACGTGCGCTACTCATATTGTCCAAGGACCGCGAGTTGGGATAAAACGCCGTCCCGAAAAAATTTCGTTGTGTGGAGACAATATGACTATCTATGTTGCAGACATCATGAATTCACCCGTCATCGGAATCGAGCCCAGCGCGGCAATCGTTGACGCCGCGAAGCTCATGCTTGGCAGCCGAATCAGCGGGTTACCCGTGGTTGATCGGGCAAAGGGACTGGTGGGCATAGTGACCGAAGGTGACTTCTTGCGCCGCAGTGAGCTGGGTACTGAGCGCCGCCGCCCGAGCGGGTTGGAGCTTTTCACCAGTCGGCCAAAAAAGCCGACGAGTACGCACGTGCCAGGGGGCGCAGGGTTGACGAAGTGATGACAACGGACGTCGTGACCATTTCGCCAGACGCTCCGCTTGACGAACTCGTCAGGCTCATGGCGTCGCACAAGGTTAAACGGGTGCTCGTTATCGAGAACGGCAAGCTGGTCGGGGTCGTTGCGCGGGCGGACCTGATGCGTGCGCTGCTGAAAGCGCTCCCAGACACGCAATCGGCGTCCACCAACGATGAAAAGATTCGCCAAGGGGTAATCGCCGGCTTAGCGAAGCAGCCCTGGTCCGGACTTGTCCGGGTCGATGTTCATCTTGGGATAGTGGACCTCAGCGGCATCATCTTCGATGAACATGCACGTGAAGCGGCGCGTGTGCTCGCCGAAAACGTCCCGGGCGTCAGGTTGGTGACCGACCAACTGGCCTGGGTTGAGCCGATCTCGGGTGTGTATCCTGCCGCTGCGCCGGCAACCGACATATAGCGACATCTGCAGACCGGGAAGTGCCCTGAGCGGATGAATTCAGGAAGGAAAGGGAAAGCGAATGGGCACGCTCATTCCATCCCGCGGGGAAAAGGGATGTCGATGTGAGCGGCGATAAAGAAATTTCGAAGGGATCATCGGCCGGGGCGACGACGTCGAACGGCGTTGGCCTGCCTGCAGGGCTGTCCAGCGCAGAGGCGGCGAGACAGCTGGCCGAAGCAGGGCCGAACGAAGTTGCAGCGGACAGGGAGCGCCCGGTCCTTCGCATATTGCGCCATTTCTGGTCGCCGGTCCCGTGGATGCTCGAGGCGACGATCGTCCTGCAAATCGTGGCGGGTGAGTGGCTGGAGGCGGCCATGGTCGTCACGCTGCTTCTGGTCAATGTTGCGATGGGCATCGTCCAGGAAGGGCGCGCGAACGCGACCCTTGCGCTTCTTCGCCAGCGTCTCGCACCGAGGGCACGCGCCCGACGCGACGGCACCTGGCAGGACATTGCTGCATCCGGTCTGGTCGTGGGCGACACCGTTCAGCTGACCCTCGGCGCGATTGTTCCAGCGGATATTCGCATTGTCTCAGGCTCGATGCTCCTTGATCAGTCGATGTTGACCGGGGAGTCGGCGGCCGTTGAACAGACGGCTGGAGCATTGGCCTATGCAGGCGCCCTGGTTAGACGCGGTGAAGCAGTGGGCGAAGTTGTGGCAACCGGCACACATACCTACTTTGGTCGCACAGCCGAACTGGTGCGTAGCGCGGACGTCGAAAGTAGTGAGCAGAGGGCCGTGCTGAGCGTGGTCAAGGCACTGACTGCGGTGAACATGACGATCGTCGTGGCGATGGTCATTTATGCACACGCTATTGGCATGACGGTGACGCAGATTATTCCGCTCGTGCTGGCCGCATTGCTTTCCGCGGTTCCGGTTGCCATGCCGGCTGTCTTTACGCTGTCGGCGACTCTGGGTGCTCGACGTCTTGCGCAGGAGGGTGTGCTGCTGGCCCGGCTTCCGGCCCTGCAGGAGGCGGCGATGATCGACGTGCTTTGCGTCGACAAGACTGGCACGTTGACGGAAAACAGTCTCGGGGTGGGCGAGGTAGTACCCCTGGTCGAACGGATGACTGCCGCCGAAGTGTTGTCCCACGCAGCAGCGGCCAGTTCCAGTGACGGGCAGGACCCGGTCGATGTTGCCATCCGTGCGGCCGCCTCGTCGAAGGATATGCCTGCGCTAGCGGTCCTGCGATTTGTGCCATTCGATCCTGCCGCCAAGATGTCCGAAGCGCGAATCGCGGGATCCAATGGGCAGGAGGTGCGTATTGCGAAGGGCTCTCCCTTTGCCATCTCCGCACTCGCACCGATGCTGGCGAAGGGCGATGCAGCACTGTCGCGTCTGAGCGCGGCTGGTTATCGGGTGCTGGCCGTCAGTGCCGGTGAACCCGGAGCTATGGCGGTCATCGGCCTCATCGGGCTAAGCGATCCACCGCGCAAGGACTCGGCGCCTTTGTTGGCCCAGTTGAAAGCGCTCGGCATCGTGCCGGTCATGGCCACGGGTGATACAACGCTTACGGCTGAAACCGTGGCTAGGCAGATCGGTCTGGATGGACCGGTGTGCCCCGCGGGCAAGATCCCGGAGAAAGTTGGCCCGCACGACTATGCGGTGTATGCCGGGGTCTTTCCCGAAGACAAGTTTGGCTTAGTTCGGGCTTTTCAAGGGGAGGGACACGCGGTCGGTATGTGTGGGGACGGCGCAAACGACGCGCCCGCACTGCGTCAAGCCCAGATGGGCATTGCAGTGTCCACGGCGACCGACGTTGCAAAGTCCGCCGCCGGACTTGTGTTGACCCAGCCTGGCTTGCGCGGCATCGTCGCCTGTATCGAGGAGGGCCGGGCCGCTTTTCGGCGAGTTTTCACGTTCACGTTGAGCACGATGGTAAACAAGGCCGTGACCTTGATTGTGATGGGAGGAGGACTAGTAATGACCGGGCATGCAGTGATGACGCCCCTGTTGCAGGTCCTGTGGATGCTGACAAGTGACGTCGCCATGATGGCCCGCGCAGGCGACAGGGCAAAACCCACACCGTACCCGAACGCGTGGCGCATCCGGGAGCTGACCCTGGCGGCAATACCGCTGGGAATGGTTAAGCTGGCGTATGTGATGGGGGTTTTGGCGGTTGGCTGGTTCTGGCTCAGGTTGGACACGGAGACGATGCGCACGCTGACCTTTCTGACCTTGGTGCTGGCCGGCCAAACGACGGGTCTCGTTTTGCGCGAGCGTAACCATGTCTGGTACTCACGTCCGGCGCCTGTGATGCTCTGGGCGATTTTCGCAGCGGCTGCACTCGCCTCAGTGTTCGCTTGGCTAGGATGGTTTATGGCGGCGCTGCCGGGCTGGCTCTTGATAACAATCTATGGGACCAATCTTTTGTTCTGTCTATTCTTGGACGCAGTAAAGGTGGTCTTGATGAGCCGGTTGCCTTTGGATCGACGGCCTGGGGTCTTGTCCGAACCAGACTTGGCAGCGACGGCGCCGGCCGTTTGAGAATAGTTCAAAAGGCCAATTAACGTGCCCTCGCTGGACCACGCGCTGTACGATGCCGAGCTGCTCGGCCTTGAACGCGTCGACGGTTCGCGCGGCAAACAAGATGTCCTTTGGCGCGAGCCGCTCACACCAAACCGCTCAACGTCACCGGTCCACCGCTGTCAGGGTACGCTCCCAACGTCATTTCAGGGAAGCCGAAACGCGCGTCGCCATCCGACTCAAGCGTCGTCCGCGCGGCGCCAATGAGCTGGCTCCGCCGACCCAGCATTGAAATGGATCACTTTTCGTGTTGTCCGCTGGCACTTCAGCTTAGAGGGGCTAGATGGTACTAGTAAAGTACCTCTGAGAAAAATTCATCGCGCAATGTCGGCGAGCGAGGCAAAAGCTGAAAATTAGTTCTGGTTTTAGAGACGCCTCATCGGCGAGGCAACGTCGGCGCCATGCGCACGACTGCCTCGGAGATTCATAGCAAGCAGCTACTTGTTCGACGCGTTCATGGATGACCGGAACCGGCTTCGGTATTCTGCCGGATTGATCCGAAGGCGACGGAAGAAGCTGCGCCGCAACGCATCGGTACCATCGAATCCGCACCTGCGCGCAATCTCGGCGATGGCCAGGTCAGTAGTCTCGAGATGCTGGCGAGCCGAATCGATGCGGGCGTCGTTCAGATACGCCATCAAGCTGATTCCGCATTCCTTCACGAAGATCCGCGAGAGATTTCGAGGACTCATGTGCAGACGTTCTGCAATCGATGTCAGCGTATGCCGCGTGCCGAGGTTGTCCAGCATGAAATGTTGAATCGACTGCACCTGCGAATCGGTTGTGGCCTGCGTTTCCAGCAGCGGACTAAATTGCGATTGTCCACCGGCGCGCCGGACATAGACGATCAGATATTTGGCGACATCGACCGACATTTTCTTGCCAAAGTCCTCTTCGATCATCACCAACGCCAGGTCTATACCCGCGGTTACGCCCGCTGTCGTGTAGATGCGGTCGTCCTTCAATGAGCTGCATGCCGAGCGAAGCCACGCGAAAATTCCACAGGAGCGCAGCGGGGAAGGTTTTCGGCACTTCGTCGATGGCCGGCAAGCCCGCCATCACGGCCGCAATGATGGCCACGAACACACCTGCGCTCAACACGGACGCGTTCCACGCGCCCCACTGCGCGACCCGTGCGCCACGAATCCTGATCGAGAACACCATGGCCGAGATGGAAATCGCGATCATCAGGAAATAGAGCGCCGTCCGATAGCCAATAGTCTCGGGATCGCCAACAGACGGAGGGTTCGCCGGATATTTGAGCGCGGGGACCAACACCAGCGCGACAAACGCCGCCGCGGCGAGCCATACCGACAACTCTCGCGCAGGTATCTTGCCGGCACGGCCATTCGCAAAGGCGAACACCAGCGAGAAGAGGCCGCCAACCGCTGTCCCATAGACGATCGCACCGGTCAGCAGACCCGCGCCGGCCTGCGTGTGGCGGCTTACGATTTCCGGTTCCGGGGGCTTCCCCTTTCGCGGCATCGGCCTGTTGTTCGAATGCAATTGCGCGGTCTACTTGCGGCTCGCCCACGACCTTCGCAAACCCGAACATGACCAAGCCCGCGACCAGCCCCGCCAGCATGCCCCGCACCAATAGTTTACCGACCATGGCGGACTCCGCTTTAATGTTGAAAAGGAGTCTGCTGCGTTCAGCCACATGGGTGTTCCGGGCTATTCGACCTCCCCTGTAATCGTCCAATGGATCGCTGATCTTAAGGCGGTTTATGGGTAATGCGATGTGCTTGCAGTTACCGTTTTACGGACATCCGTGGAAGAGCGGCGGACCGGACTGACTGTTGCTCAAGCGCAGCGGCTTTCGGGCCTTTTTTGCCTTCGCCTTTGCGCGCGAGGGAGCGTTGGCTAACATTTTTTGGCAAGTGTTCAGGATTACCAAGGAGCTCGACCAGCCGTGTCTCGCATTCGGAAAACGCGTACCCGCGCCGCTGCGAGACCATGAAAGTGAGGGCGCGCATGTGCCATGCGCGCCGTGTGAGTTCGACAAGTGCTCCACTCACCAGGTCTTCGGCAACCATATGATGCGGCATGTGCCCCCAGCACAAGCTTCCTCTCAGCAGATCGTGCTTTGCGCCGAGGTCATTCACCCACCACTGGCGTTCGCTGGCGACTCCCTGTTGCGTCTTTTCCGCATTGGGCTGATTATCGGTTACGACAAGCTGGATGTGCCGGGCAAATTCCTCCCGCGGGATCGGCGCCGCGATTGCGGCCAGCGGATGCGATGGCGCACAGACCGTCACCATGTTCGCTTCGCTTAAATGCTGCCTTTCTATGGTATTCGGGCTCAGCTCCGGCACGTCCGTGATCGTCACCGCCAACGCGCATGTGCCTTCAAGAACCAAACGCTCGCCGCCCTGCATGGTCGTCATGCGCAGATTGATTGCAACCGTTGGAAAGTCCGCCTGCAGGGTGCGCAGGCAGTCGATCAGGTGCGCACGCGGGAAATAGGTATCCACGGCAATCGAGACCTGTGGGACCCCGGCTTCAGCAATCGAAACCGCGCGCATCTTCATTTCCTCGGTGCGTGAAATCACCCCGCGAGCATCAGGCAAGAGGCTGCGGCCCGCGGCCGTAAGCGTCGCTTTGCGGGTGTTACGTTCGAACAGCAGCACGTCAAAGGCACTTTCGAGCGCGTTGATCGCGTGACTGATCGCCGACTGTGCACGCCTCAGCTCCCGTGCAGCCCCGGAAAAGCTTCCTTGGTCACACACGGCAACGAAGGCCCGAAGTTGATTGATCGTGACGTTGTCGAGCATAGGTATCTAAAAAGTAGATGGGATTTATAGATATTCAGTCAGTTGGCTTCATGAATCAAGTGTCTCAAAATCGTGTTTCCCGCTTTTTGATTCGAAGGACGCACGATATGAACAGACTGAATGGCAAGACCGCTGTGATCACCGGCGGCGCTACCGGCATTGGCCGCGCCGCGGCAAAGCGCTTCATCGAGGAGGGCGCCTTCGTCTTCATCTTCGGCCGCCGGCAGGAAGCACTCGACGCCGCCTTGACCGACCTCGGCCCCAATGCCCGCGCGGTGAAGGGCTCGGTCTCGGATCTCGCCGACCTCGACCGGCTCTACGCGGCGGTGAAGGCCGAGCGCGGCACCCTCGATATCGTCTTCGCGAATGCCGGGGCCGGAAGCCCGCTTCCGCTCGGCAAGATCACCGCCGGGCACATTGACGAAACCTTCGACACCAACGTGAAGGGCGCGATCTTCACGGTCCAGAAGGCGCTGCCGCTGATGGGCGAAGGCGGTTCAATCATTCTGACCGGATCGAGTGCTGGCACTACCGGCGCCCCGGGAATGAGTGCCTACAGCGCGAGCAAGGCGGCAGTGCGCAACCTTGCGCGGACCTGGGCGGAAGACCTGAAGGGCACCGGCATCCGGGTCAATGTGCTGTCGCCTGGGGCAACAGCGACCGAACTCGCAAAGGAAGCGCTAGGCGAGGAGGGCCAGAAGGTCTTCGCCTCGATGACTCCGCTTCAGCGCATGGCCGATCCGGCGGAGATCGCGGCGGCGGCGGCCTTTCTCGCGTCGCCGGACAGCAGCTTCATGACGGCCAGCGAGGTCGCCGTCGACGGTGGCCTGGCGCAACTCTGACATGCTACGCCCGGCCGGTCACTCCATTCGATAGTCGGAGCCCGTAGCGCGTGGTAACTCAAAGGAAAATATATGAGCTATGCAATTATTGGGTTCGGCAAGATCGGTCAGGCTCTTGCCAAGGCGTTTGTCCGAAGCGGCATTGAAGTATCCGTTGCAACCACTCGCGAACCGGAAAGTTTTGCATCCGCCGCGGCCGCGATCGGACCTGGGATCATTCCCAAAAAACTAGCGGAAGCGCTCAAGGCGGACATCGTATTTTTGGCTGTCCGTTTCGAGTCACACCAGGATGTCGCGAAGGCGCTGCCCACCTGGAAGGGCAAGACCATCATCGATGTGACGAATGCCTATGGCGTGTCCCCTGGGGAACTGGGAGGACAGCCGTCTTCCAAGGCCGTCGCGCAGGCCTTCACCGGTGCAAGACTGGTCAAGGGCTTCAACCATTTGGGCGCTGCCGTCCTTGAGCAAGATCCGGCCGTACGTGGTGGCAGGAGAGTCGTGTTCCTGGCGAGCGACGATGACGGCGCCGCCGGGGAGATTGGTGCGCTTGCGGAAAATCTAGGTTTCTCGCCGATCAAACTCGGCGGGCTTTCCGAAGGCGGCCTGCTTGTGCAGGCGCGCGGAAATAGCTGGGGTCAACTGATCTTCAAGGACCTGGTCAAGTTCGACTGATGAATCGTGATCGCGAATCCTGATGCGATCATGCCTCGTGGAACGCCTACGCTAATCGCAGATCCCACAAGACATCGAGTACGTGTTGAGTGGTGCGCTCGACATGCCCCGCGCGGTGTGCAATGCCTAGTCGACGCCACAACGCCGGGCGCAACGCACGCATGACGACGCGCCTGTCGGGTAATGGCGTTGTGGCTTCATGGGGCAAAAGCGCCGCGCCGTAACCTGCCGCTACCAGGCTCTTGACCGCGTCGTTGTAGTTGAGCTGAATGCGCGGCGCAGGATGATGTCCCGCGGCCGCAAACCACTCCGCGGTCAGGCGCGAGAGACGCGTAGTCGCGTCATTGAGAATGAGAGGCCGAGCAGCGAGCCAATCAGGCGTTACACGGGCGGGGCATCGCCAATGCGCCGGCACGAAGGCCATCACGGGGTCGCGGCGCCAAGGCTTTATCGCGAGTCCAGCCACTGGGGACTGAGGCAGCGCGACCAGCCCGACATCCAGCGTCCCATCCGCCAATCGGACCAGCGTTTCATGCGACGTGAGCACCGCAAGCTGAATATCGATTGCGGGGTGGTGCCGGCGCAGCACCTCGAGCGCTTGCGGCAACAAGTACGCAATCACGCCGGTCGATGCACTGAGCCGCACGCGACCTTCGAGCCCCTGCACCTGGCGTTGAATATCGTCCAACGCCTGCTCCGCATCGGCCAGCAGTCGACGCGCGCGCTCCACTAGCACCTCTCCTATTGCCGACGGCCTTACCTGCCCGCGCTTGCGTGACAGGAGTGGTGCCCCAATGCGCTCTTCGAGTTCAGCGATATGGAGGCTGACTGTCGGAGGCGCCAGATTCAGCGCACGCGCTGCATCGGCAAATGAGCCACGTTCGGTAATCGCAATGAGAGTGCGCAAGCGGTCCAGGCTGATCTCTCGCATATCGGCGTCCAGATTCAGAAAAACTGAATGTTTAGGTCATGAAATTTAACTTTCTCTATTCTAGCGGTTCAGCGAACATGGACGCTCGTTCTGCCCGTTACAACCACTCGGAGGATTCCGCGTATGAGCGCTCCCATTGTTTTCATCGATGGTGACCAAGGCACCACCGGACTGCAAATCCACGAACGGCTGCGCAATCGGACCGATATCAAGCTCTTCACGCTGGCTGCCGCAGAACGCAAGGATGCGCGCCGCCGCGCGGACGCCATCAACGCCTGCGACATCGCCATTCTATGTTTGCCTGATGCGGCCGCACGCGAGGCAGTGGACGCCATCGTCAATCCTGCCGTCAGAGTCATCGACGCCAGTTCGGCCCATCGCACTCAGCCGGGCTGGACGTACGGTTTTCCGGAAATGACGCCGGGACAAGCTGAGCGCATCGCAAGCGCCCGTCGGGTCACCAATCCCGGCTGCTATCCGACGGGGGCAATTGGCTTGCTGCGTCCCCTGTTGCAGGCTGGGCTCATACCGAGCAACTACCCCATCGGAATCCATGCGGTGTCCGGCTACTCCGGACGCGGTCGTGCCGGCGTGGAGGAACACGAGCGGCAAGATGCACTCAACGCGCCTTCATTCCAGGTATATGGTCTGGAACTCGCGCACAAGCACGTTCCGGAAATTCAGACGCACGCCGGACTCGCGCAGCGGCCCATCTTCGTGCCTGCATATGGTGCGTTTCGTCAGGGCATTGTGCTGACGGTGCCGCTGCAGTTGCGGCTGCTTGCACCCGATGTGGACGGCGCCACGTTACACGCATGCCTCGCACTCCACTATGCGGATGCGGTGCATGTGCGTGTCTTGCCGCCTCATGAAGCGAGTGTCTTGACGCACCTTGATCCGCAGGCGCTGAACGGCACGAACGACATGCGCTTGAGCGTATTGCCCAATGAGGAACACGGGCATGTCCTGCTGGCCGCGGTTTTCGACAATCTCGGCAAAGGTGCATCCGGCGCTGCGGTTCAGAACCTGAACCTTATGCTCACGCGGCAATAGCGAGCGATTGCTTGAGATAACGGTCGGCTGCACCTACATGCCAGCGATTGTCGCCAATCTGGTCATGACCTTCTAACGTCTGGTAGTGGCGTGCCACCCTTGACGGCTGACGATCTGGCCGGAGTTCCGGATCATTTCAATTTCCGCTTGCGACTTGATGTTCCGCGTTTCCCAGATACACGGGGAGCCATCCACGAGTTGAATGGAACCCAGATTCCTCTGGACCTGAAGGAAGTCGTTCACAGGCATCCGCAGGACGGATTCACGACCGAGTTAAAAGCCGATACGGCCAAAACGTCGCGGCAGTTCGCTCAACGTCGAAGACAGGAGCGAAACCCCTTCGTCTTGAGGACGCGGTGCGGGCCAGGTCCGAATGCTGCCGACCGCGTACGTTGCTACAACGGGCTCGCCAATTTCGGGGACGACCGCAATCGTCTCGCCTCTCGCGGGAATGACAAGGAACCAGGGGCGTGCCGGTCTTTCCCAGAACTGCGTGTCGTAGCCCGTGAAGTAGCGATAGTTTGGCGACGCGGTAATAACCAGACCGTCCAGCTAGTCGACGCGTACATCCGCTGATATAACGAGAAGCGGATTAAGGTCTCCCCCGGTTCACTCAGCCCGCTTGAATACCGGGAAAGTTTCGGGCTTGCAGCATGAACCAGTCCAAGAATTTCGCCGCATCCCCAATTGCTCAGTGCCTCACTTTCGATCAGAAAATGTCGGTCATCCCCATTGCAGGGTCGGTGACCGAGTGACGGCCAGTTTCAATACGCCCGGCGATGCGGCGCAAGAAGCTGCGATCCGTGCTGCTGGTGATCTCGAAGTCATACCAAAAGCCTGTCTTGGCGAGGTTCCAGAAGAGCGCGACCGGGAGCTGGCCGTTGGCACCGATTGTCCACGTGTGGCCTGGGTCGAAACGTTCTTCCCGACCGAACGGCGCTGGAGCCGGCCATGCGCCAAAGCCCGCCACTGGGAAGCCACCGAAGCCCAGCAGATCCCGGCCAAAGCCAGGAGTCGGCAAACCAGGAATCACCTCCAGCGCACCGTAGACTTTGTTGGACTTGACGGTGAACTGTGCGGGCCCGGCGCCGTCATTGCGCAGTTGCAGGTGAAGGCTGCCGGTCAGCGTGCCGTAACCCACGCGAATCTCCAGATTGGCGGCCCGGCGGCCTTTCAGCGCGGTGAGGTCGCCCTTGAATTCGCGATGGTAGCCGTTCGGGCCGAGCACCCAGAGATCGTATTTGCCGAGGTCCGTTGAGGTCGGCGTCCATATGTCGTCCAGCGTCTTGCCCGGCTCGACCGCGTAACGCTTCGGCAGGCGGTCCAGATGCAATTTGTCATATACATGGAACACTGCACCCTGGCGCCCCGTATTGGCGAACAGCAGCTTGACGGTGCCGGCGTTTGCGTCCACGTGCGCGCTGGAATGCAGCTCGTAGGGCAGCGCCCGCGATGGACGGAAGCCGCTCGCTTGCACAGGCATGCCGCGGTTGGCGTCCGGCACGATCTGGCCCAGCGCCTGCTGCGTGGCGCGCAGCGCATCGGCGTCGGCCTTGCTCTTTTCGCCGGCGATAGTCGGAAGCGGCTCGTTGTTGGGTGTCGCGAAGTTGAGGGCCGAGGTCAGGTCGCCGTTGATCAGCCGACGATACGGCGAGATGTTGGTTTCCGTGATGCCGAAGCGGGCTTCGAGAAAGCGCAGCACCGAAGTGTGATCGAAGGTCTGCGAGTTGACCCAGCCGCCACGGCTCCACGGCGATATCACCCACAGCGGCACGCGCGGACCTGGGCCGTATGGCTTGCCGTCTGGCCCGGGCGGCTGACTGCCGGGCGCAGCGCCGGTGTCGGCGCGGGTGACATACGGATGGGTGAAGTACTCGGCGCTCAGGTCGGCAGTGTTCAGCGTGGTCTTGCCTGCATAGGTGCCATCTCCATTCGGTGACGGGACAGCGGCCGGGGGCACGTGATCGAAAAAGCCGTCGTTCTCGTCGAAGTTGACGAGCAGCAACGTCTTGCTCCAAACCTCTGGCACGGCCGTCAGCGCATCCAGGAATTGCTGCACGAACCACGCGCCCTGTACCGGGCTCGAGGGCCCGGGATGCTCCGAGTAGACGTCGGTTGGAACAACCCACGAGACTTCCGGCAGACGGCCATTTCTCACATCATCGGCGAAAGCTTCGACGAAGGTGCCGTTGGTGTTCGGGTCGGCGTCGGTGGTTGGCAGCGTGTTCGCGTAACCCTTGATCAGCGGCTGGGCCACGGCATCGGCCGGGTTGAAGGCCGGCTCGGCAGCCTGGCTCAACGATGCATTGACCTGGCGCGCTGACGGCAGCGCCTCGTTGGCCCGGCGATACTGCCTGAAACCGAGCAACGGATTGCAGCCGTAGGTGTTCTTGATGTTCTGATACACCTTCCAGGTTACGCCGGCCTCTTCCAGGCGCTCGGCGGTAGTCTTCCAGTCGAAGTAGGCGGACGCGGACGTAGTGACGTCGAAATCGCCGCTGAAGTTGTTGACGAAGGTCTTGCCATATGCCGGACCATTCGTGCCGGTGGCGTGGATGATGCGATTCGGGTGCGTGCCGCCCAAAAACGCGCAGTGGTAATCGTCACAGACGGTGAACGCTTCAGCCAGTGCCCGCTGAAACGGGATTTCAGCCTTGTCGAAATATCCCATCGTCTGGTTTTGCTTGGACACGGGCCATGCGGCCATGCGGCCGCCATCCCACGCGTTTTGCGTGTCGACCCAGCTATGCGGCGTGCCGGTCACACGTTGTGCGTTGCCCCTGGTCTCATCCAGATGGTATGGCAGGTCCACATTGCCGTTGGCATCGATTTGCTGCCACACGTTACGGCCGTTCGGCAGCGGGATGGTGAAGCGATCGCCGTAGCCGCGCACACCCTTATAGGTGCCGAAGTAGTGATCGAACGCGCGGTTTTCCATCATCAGGATAACGACGTGCTTGACGTCCTTGATCGTGCCAGTCTCGTGATGCGCGGGGATCGCGAGCGCGCGACGAATGCTGGGTGGAAATACGCTGAGCGCCGCAGCCGAAAGTCCGGCAGTGGCAGTACTTTGGAGAAATTTGCGGCGGGAGTTCACAGTGCGGGTGCTCCTTTTTTTCTAGCTGATCGTAGAAACCTTCGGTAGCGTTCACCGCAGCCGATCCGCCCCGCGAACTGGCACGGCTTGTCACGATCGATCTGATTGCACCGGTCGCGCGCCATGCTCGAAGTCGCCAGATAGAAAAGCCGCTTGCCGAGACCCCACTCGTAGAAGCCCAAGGATGTCTTGTTGCACGTCTGTAACCTGTAGTGCGGTGATTGTCAGGTTCAGACGACTGTGGAATATAAGCAGCGAGAATGACGGTATGGTGTCGGCGCTGAAATAGTTCTTCTAGTCGAAGACAGTCGGGCGCAAAAGTCGGCATCCTTGCTTAAGGCCAAATTGTTTGCTCGCTTGTTTCGATGTCCGGCGTGCTGCCGACGAATTTTGATGACGCCTGTTAGTATTTACGCGTCACCGGAGGGAATGCCAAAGTAAAGAATGACGCTTCGTCCGGCATCCTTCATTTGTCTCGCCAAAGGCAGAAGTAACCTGCATGTTTGCCAGATTCGTTCTGCACTTTCAACAGGAGTTGCACGATGGAATATGTGAAACTTGGCCGCACAGGTCTCGATGTATCACGTATATGCCTTGGATGTATGAGCTACGGCGTGCCAGACCGTGGCCCGCACCCATGGTCGCTGGACAACGACGCCGCACGCCCCTTTATCAAACAGGCGCTTGATCTCGGTATCAATTTCTTCGATACGGCCAACGTCTATTCAGACGGTACTAGCGAAGAGATCGTTGGACGCGCGCTAAAGGAGTTTGCGAGCCGGGACGAGATCGTCATCGCCACTAAAGTACACAGCCGGATGCGTCCGGGGCCGAACGGGGCGGGGTTATCGCGCAAGGCCATCATGGCGGAAGTTGATGCGAGCCTGAGGCGCCTCGGCACCGACTACGTCGACCTGTATCAGATCCACCGCTGGGATGACACGACGCCAATCGAAGAAACAATGGAAGCATTGCACGATGTCGTCAAAGCTGGCAAAGCACGTTATATCGGCGCATCGACAATGTATGCGTGGCAATTTGCCAAAGCACTGCATGTCTCCGAACGACATGGCTGGACGCGCTTTGTGACGATGCAGAACTATGTGAACCTGCTGTATCGCGAAGAAGAACGCGAGATGTTGCCGCTGTGCGAAAGCGAAGGCATCGGGGTGATACCGTGGAGCCCGCTCGCGCGGGGGCGGTTGACTCGTGATTGGGACAGCAGCAGCGCGCGCTCGGAGACTGACGAGTTCGGCCGCACACTGTACGCGACTACCGAAGAGGCAGACCGTCAGGTCGTCGAACGGGTGAGCGAGATTGCGACGAAGCGGGGCGTGCCTCGGGCCCAGGTTGCGCTTGCGTGGGTTCTGCAGAAAAGGCCGGTGACGGCGCCAATCGTCGGCGCGACCAAGCTGCATCACCTGAACGATGCGGTCGATGCCCTCTCGCTCAAGCTGACAATGGACGAGATCCACTTGCTCGAAGAACGATACGTTCCTCATGCGGTAATGGGCTTTAAATAAGGAGACCACATCGTCCGATCGGACTGACATTAAGGGGAATAGTTTGCGAACGACACCACGAACTGGGTGCCCGATGGCGCCGGCCTGACGGAGAGCCGCCAGTCGTGTGCGATGGCTATCTCCCTGCAAATAGCGAGACCCAGGCCGGCACCATCGTGAAGCGAATCGGGAGCGCGCCAGAACCGGTCGAAAAGGCGCGGCAAATGATCCGGGTTGATGCCGGGACCTTCGTCCGAGACGCGGATCGAGTCGCCGTCCACTGAAACGACCACCATCCCGTGCGACGGCGTAGCGTTGATCGCGTTTTCTACGATGTTCTTGAGCAGGATGAAAAGCGCGCTGCGATCCGCATTCATCGCGGGCTGCGCGCTCCGCGTGTCCACATGCAGCGTCACGCGCTTTTGATCGGCCTTGCGTGCGAGATAACCCACGACGTCTTGCGCTACATCGACGCGATCAACCTCGCCGAAGTTGAAGTTCTGCGATTCGCTTACTTCGGCGAGATGCAACAACTGCCGAACCTGGCGCGCCATCAAATCGATTTCGCGATACAACAGGTCCTTGTTCCGGATCTCCGGCTGCATTTCTATCTGCCCTCGTATCAAGGTCAGCGGTGTCTGCAATTCATGCGCGGCGGATGCAAGAAACTGCTGCTGTACCGCGAAGCCGTTTTCGAGGCGAGACAGCGCGTCGTTGAAAGCGGTGAGAAGCGGCTTGAGTTCGCTGGGCACGCTTTTCACGGATAAACGCGTTCGGAGATTGCGTGGCGTGATCAACGCAGCGGCGCTCGATGCATCCCTGAGCGGCTTGAGCACGCGGCGCACGGTGAAGGTCAGCGTCAGGCTGAAAACAATGGTCGCGGTCAACAATGTGATAGCCACGATCTTCGGCAACGGTTCGATCTTCTCGCCGAGTACGGCGCGGTTGAATGCAACGCTCGTCGCGCTTTGCACATACAGCCAGTGCTGCTGGTGAGGGACCTTAAGCGTGATCATCTCGAACGGTTTGTTGCCGATCGTCACGGCGTGGCGCACGCCAACCTGTTTGGTAAAACCGGTTGTGTCCCAACCAGGACCGTTTGTGACGCCCTTCGACGCCAGCAAAATTTTCCCGGACTCATCGAGTACGCGATACAGAAGTTCGGTCGGTACGGCTTCGAACATCCATTCGGTCTTCTCGTTGAACTTGACCGATACCGGCTGGCCGCTTGCGTCAAATTCCATCGACGTCGCCACACGTTGCGCAATGCGAATGTCATCAGCGTGACGGAAGTGCTCGGGCGGCATGTGAGTCAGCCCATAAAATGCCAAGCCGGCGATGAGCGTCAGGCTGACCGCCAGCGCCGCGACGCTCGTGATCCACAAGCGTGCCGACAGACTTCGGATCCAGTAATTGAGCATGATGCTACTTCCCATATTCGCTAATGAGGACAGCCGGACGGCGTCCATGCGCGCCGCTCATTACTCCGATGCCAGCAATCCGAACCCCGCTCCCCGCACATTGGCAAGCCGCGTCGTCGAGCCGATTGTCAGCATTTTCTTGCGCAAGCGATGAATGGTCACCTCGAGCGCATTTGGCGTCACCGCTTCGGCTAGTCCCCAGGCCGCGTGTTCCAGCGCTGAATGCCGGACGGTCTGCCCTTCGGCTTTCAACAACATGGACATGACCTGCGATTCCGCCAGTGCGAGCACGACCAGCTGATCGCCGCAATGCATCGCGCGTTGTTGCGGATCGAGTGAGATATCGGCGAAGCACTGCACGAGTTTCGTCAGAACTGCGGGTCTTCGCATCAGCGTACGCACGCGGGCAACCAGCTCGCTCATGGCGAAGGGTTTGGTGACGTAATCGTCCGCGCCCGTTTCAAGCCCGTCGATCCGGTCGTGCAGCGCGTCGCGCGCCGTCAGCATCAGGCACGGTGTCATGTTTCCGGTTGCCCGCAAGCTGCGCAGGAACTCGAGCCCGTCTCCATCGGGCAATCCGCGATCAACGATCATCACCACATACTCCGCGTGGCTCAGGCCGTACGACGCTTCGGAAAGCCTGCAGAAGATATCGGTCTCCACGCCCGCCCCGGACAATGCTTGCCTGACCATCTCCGCCAGACGCGCGTGGTCTTCGATCAGTGCGACTCGCGACATGCTGCGCTGCTCATTTGAATTGATAGAGATAACCCAGCCTGACTTCAGGAACGAATTTCTTCCCGATGATCGGGCTGTCTGTAATGCCGCTGCCCAGGTGCGACACGCCCAGATCGAGCGTAGCGAGTTGATGGCGCGTGACCTGATAGTCGAATTTCGTGCCTATGGAGACGTTGTAAGCGGCGCGGCCGGTGTACTGATCCCGGCCTGCCCGTACTTCGTTGGGCCTTACGCCGTAATAATAGTCGACATATTTATGGCTCAGCCAGTCGACGCCCACATGCGGCAAGATCGAAACATTCTTGAACTGGAAGGCCTTGCCGAATTCCACGCTCGCTTTTTGCCCTTTGTTTCCGCCGGTAAGGAATTCGCCCGAGAGCGTGCCATACGCGGTGTGCCACGACAGCGCCGGACCATACCAGAACGCGCCATTACGGGTTTGCATGCCGTTGAGGGCCGAGGCGTCGGAGCCCTTGTAGCCGTCGCCGAGAGCATACCGGCCGCGCAGCGAGAACAGCACGTTACTCCACTTGCCGACCTTGAAGTCGATGGTGGTGCCGGCGGCGTGCACCCATTTATCGTCGAAGTAAAACAGCGGGAGAGGGGAAAACCTCGGGCCGTAGCTTTTGTAAGGCGACTGTTGGTAGCCTACGCCCGCGCCGAGTCCCCAGTGCGTAACGTTGGTCGCGTTGCTCAACACCGTAAATCCTGTGTCGTCCGAGTCGGACAGATCGGTAACGATACCTTCTGCCCGTGCGGCAGCGGAATATACCAACACTGATGCAATGACCAGCAAAAAGCGGTGATCACGGCAAAGTAGCTTTCTCACAGTGGTTCCTTGATAGGGAAGGGTCCGAACGGACCCGACTCTAAGACCCACTGACTTACTGGTCACTTACTGTAGTGGTCTAATTTCCGCAGAGAGGTCGATAGGCAAACGATCCTGAATCGACGAGGAAAAACAACAGATGACAGGACGGCGTTTTTCTTTTTCCGAGTCGAATAGTAGTCCGGGATTCACCGCTCCTTACAACACGCAGGTCACGCTTTCGCGCGCGCAGTTGTCGACCGCGCGGATCGTGGCGCAGCTACTTTTTACGCCGTTGACCCATGAGCTTCACGATGCCGGTCGTCGGCGCACTGGTCAAGAGGCGAGGGATGTCTTCGAGGTGGACCCAACGGCATTTGGATATCTCGTTACTCGGGCGAGCCTTGGCGCGATTCGAGATTTCGCAGGAGAACACGTGATGGTGCTTTTGCTTTCCACGAAAGTCGAAGAGATATCTGGCCGACTTCCCGGAAAGCCGCGTCTCTTCCTTGAGTTCCCTAAGTGCGGCGTCCGGGAGATGTTCTCCTCGCTTAAGGATCCCGCCCGGCAAAGCCCACTTCGACTGACTACGTGCGACCAGGAGAATTCGCTTACCTCGGCGACAGATAACGGTGGCGCGTGTCTTCAAACTGAACTCCCACTTATCTCTTCCAGGTGCCTTCGGTGCGTCGGCATGTCGCGCGACGCTTGATATAAGCGAACATGCTAATACAAAACCGTAGATTCCCGGCAAGGTCTCGATATGGGAGCGGTCCATAAGCGACAATTTGGAAGTCGTTCATCAAATCGCCACAGAGATTGTGAAGTGGAAAATATCGCTGTGGGTAATGTCGCGGGTGAAAGTTTTCTTGTCCGACTCGACGCTTGAATGGTGGGCATGGATGCTGACTGGCCGTTGCCGCAGCCAATCAATCTCTTTTAGGAAGATCGGCAGCCAGTTGTTTCATCGCTATCAAGAACGGGTTCAATCGCAAGCACCTTTTCATCACTGGCGACTCCCATTGTCGCCGAGGCTGTGCGGCGGGCGGGAGATCTGGCCACGAATCGCGATGCTGAAGAATTCAGCCAGCTTTGCGTCGTATTACTGCAACCCCGCGCGGCGGTATCAGTGAGTTACTCGGGACAGGTTCGCGCGGGCCTAGTGGCTCCTCTAACGCGCTTGCACTTTCGGTCCGCCGGGCGTGGCCGAATAGCCGTCGTTCAACGTCTGCAAAAACGCGATGACATCCCGAATCTCCGCCTCGTTCAGTGCGGGCTTGTCGCCCGGCTTCCGGTTCAGCGGAGCATCAGCCACGTCGATATTCTCGCGATAGCGGATCGGGAGATCGTCGAATTTTTCGATCTTGCCGTGGGCAAGCTTCGGATACCACTTGCGCGGATTGGTGTCGCGCTCGACGTAAAAGCGCATCACCTGTTCCAGGCTGTGAAACCGGCCGTTGTGGAAGAATACCGAGCAGGTCGCGGCGTTGCGCAGCGTCGGTGATTTGAACATACCGCAGAAGTCGGTTTCTTTCGCCAGATCATGGCGATAGGGACCGCACAACCCGAGGTCGAAATATTTCGGATCGCGATTAGCCGGAATGGCGGGATTGCGCGGCACGCCGAGCGCAGCGAACGAAAAGTCGGCGAACTGTGCCGGACGACCGCCGGGGCCCGGCATGTCCAGATGGCATTTCGCGCAATTACCCTTGTCGGGGTTGTTAAACAGCGCATAGCCGCGCAGTTCCTGCGCCGTAAAATCCGCATTACCCGACATCGCAGCGTCGAATTTGCTCGTATAGGGATGGAAACTCACGTCTTCGATCTGAAACGCTTCGAGTGCTTCGCCGATGTGCGCGAATGCCTGATCGGTTTGAGAGAAAATCTGCGCGCCGAATACTTTTTTGAAGGTATCGGCATAAGCGCTGTGTTCCACCTTCGCCACGACTGCAGCCGCGCCGGCATTGGCCATTTCGTTGGAGTTGAGCAGCGGAAGCGCCGCCTGTTCATGCAGCGAGGCTGCGGAGCCGTCCTGCATAAAGCCGCCCGTCGGCCCTTCGTCTTCGGTATCTTCCGAGGCCGGCGTGTAGAAGTGGCGGCTAAACAGCGGCGTGAAGTTCAGGTATCGCAGCGACGGCACCGAGCGGGTTCCCGGCTGGCGCATGTCGGGACCGCCTAGCTGCACGGCAAGTCCGTTAGGCGGACCATATGCATGCTCCGGGCTATGGCAGCTCGCGCACGACATTTTTCCCGATGCGGACAACGACGCATCGAAAAATATCTGCTTGCCGAGTTTGGCACTCGGGCTCAGTTCAATCGCGCTCACTGGATATCGAACCCACCTCTGAACCGATACCTTGGAGACGGCCGGCATAGCGGCAGTCGATGCCGCTGCAGGCACGCCCGCACCATTACCTGTTCCGGGGCCGCCTGCAGCCGGCGGTTGAGCCATCGCCGCCAGGCCTACGCTCAATGCAAATGCGGCTATCGTCACAATGGACAGTTGAGTCGCAGGTTTGTGGCAATGTCGAATCTTCAGCACGCTTGCGCAACCTAAAAGAAGATGGCGAAGCGAACGGCTTCGCCATTCACCTCGACGTGCAGACGCTTAGAACTTGAACATCGCCGTCAGATCGCCGATCGACGTCGTGTTGACCGGCAGATACGGACTCTGCGTTGACGTGACCGGGTTGGGCAGGCGATCGCGGCTACGTGCCGACAGCGGCTGCATGCGCCAGTTACGCTCGATGAACTTGAGCACCGACGCGTGATCGTAGTACGTGTGATCGACCATTCCGGCGCGGGCATACGGCGAAACCACCAGCATCGGAATCCGTGGACCGTCGCCGAAGAAATCGAGGTTCTGGATAGCGCCGCTGTCGAAGTGGCCGCCGCCTTCGTCGGTGGTAATCACGATTGCGGTATGGGCCCACAGCGTCGGATTGGCTTGCACGCTAGCCACCAGCTTCTTCAGGAACGCTTCGTAGGTGGCAGGCGCGGAATAGCCGGGGTGACCGCTGTCCAGATTCTTCGGCACCACGAACGACACTGCAGGCAATGTGTTGCTCGCGATGGCGTTGTTGAACGTCGTCAGATCGCTCAGGTTGGCTTTCAGCGACGCCTTGCCCATCACATTGCTGGATCCCACGAGCGGATCGCCGATCACGTTGTACTGTGCGGCTTGCGCGGCAGCGGCGGCGGCCGCCGCGGGCAAATGGTCCGCCACTTCCAGAAGCTGGGTTTCGGCGGTCACGTCCGCCGTGTCGCGTCCACCTGTGTACCAGCTCCACGACACGCCTTTCGCCGCCAGCGCCTCGGCGATAGTAGGCACGGTCTGCGGCGGATAGTTGAAGTTGTTCGGGCCGATCGGCTGGACATTGCCGTTTACGTCGAAGCCAGGGTTGTAGTTGTTCACGAGATAGTACTTGCCCGCATCGCAGTTACTCGCGACGTGTTTTGCCGCGAGAAAGCTCAGTATTGGGCTGACACCCGGTTGAGCCGCGTCTGAACAGTTGACGTAGGAGCCGCCCTCGTAGCCGTCCTGCGTATAGAAGTTCGCCGTCTGCGACATCGGATTCGGATTTTCGATCTGGTTCGCCGGCGGGGTCGCGACGGCGCCGGCAGTGTTGAAGAACGGCTCGTCGCCGGTCGCAATCGAAAAGAAGTTGGCGCCCGTGCCGCCCATGACCGACTGATGGTAGTTATCGCTGAGCGCGTAGGTCTGCGCGAGCGACTGGAAATACGGCGCATCGCCCGTCGACATATTCATGAAGCCCATCAGCTCGCCGCCCTGCGACGGATTCTGGGGCGTAATTCCGCTTGTATCGCCGCCCTGGCCGGTAGTGGTCGCGACCCATGTGAACATGTCGTGCTTGCTGTTGTCCCCGCCGGTTTGCTGCCACATCTGAAAGAATCGGTGGACCGGGTCGCCTGTCATCGAAAACAGCGTGAGCAACGGCTCGACGGAGGTGATCTCCTGCGCATACGGCACATATTTGGAGATCTGAAATGGCCCGTTCGGCAGGTTGGCCGGGAAGCGCGTATCGGGCGTGCCGCCACCTGTCGTGAAGGTCTGCAGGTTTTCGATGCCGATCTGTTCCGGCTGCGGCAGCGTCGGGAAAGCCGTCGTGCGGGTCGGATTGAGTGTGAAGGCGGTTTGCGTCGCGCCCTGGGTCTGCGCAGCCTGCGAAAAGTTCGGGCCGGGCGAGCCGTCGGCGTTGATAATGCCTTGCGACAGCAGGTTCTTGACCGTCTGGCCGGCCGGGGCCACATAGCCGCCAAACAGGCCGTCGAAAGTCTGATTCTCGCCGACGACCACGATCAGGTGCTGGATCGGCGTGGTGGTCGGGCCGTTGCTCAACGCAAGCGCCGAATTCGCAGCGGCAGCCGGCATCGCGCCGGATACCGCGCCCGCGGCTGGAATCGAAATCTGTGCGCGGCTTGCGTCGGTGCCGGCCGCGACCGTGCCGGTATGCACCGTGAAGTGCGCGATATCGAACAGGTTGTCGAGAGGATTGGTGGAATTCGCCAGATAGGGCGTACCGATCGGATCGGCGACGGCAGCGGCCGGCACGTTTAACGCGGTGAACAGCGGCTGCAGTGCGCCCGCGACATCCGCGTCGGCCTGGGCGATGCTGTTCGATGAAATCTTCGCCGCCTTGATTTGGTCGCTGGTAGGCGCGCCGTTCGGCACGATGCCCAGCACGCGTTGCGTAAGCAGCGACGTGAGCGGATTCAGATTGGCGACCAGCGACACCGGCGTACTCGATGACGAAGCCGCGGGATTAATCACTGCCGACAGTGTGGCGGGCGTGCCGTCCACGTCGTTGAAGGGCGCCGTCAGAATGAATGGTGGCTTGCCGGCCATTGAAACGGTGAACTTGCCGGTCGCGTCGGTGACGCTCGATTGCGTGCTGTTCCCGGCGCTGTCGGTGACCGTGACGCTCACGCCGACCACTGGCTCGCCGGAGGCTGCGACGCCCGTGGCGTTGATACTGGCGGTTTGCGGACTATCTTTGTCGGACCCACCGCAAGCAGCGAGCGAAAGCATGACTCCAAGGCAGGCTATTGTCGAGGCGCGCATTTTCATGATTATTATGGCTTGGTCGTGTGGGTTATCTGTCGCTGTATCTGCTTGCCATCCAGAAAGACTGCTCGTCCAGGCGAGCACCGTTGGCGCCGAGATAATCCCAACCTCACATGACAGTGTTGTGATCTGTTTTCTTTTTCATTGGCTTCGCCGCAAAAAGCCGCGGCTCACGCGTGGCCCTTAGATCATGCTCGGTGCGAGCGACCGCAAAGACCGATTTTGTGAGGCACCCGGCGCGTTTTAATGGAAGGTCAACATAAGCCGGATGCTTCGGAAAAGCCTGCGACGGCGAGAGACGCACAATGCTGTGTCGTGCGGTGGAATCCGGAATGGATCAGCCGATCGGTTCCGATTAGGGCGAAGGAAGACATCCGTGCGATGGCGGGGCTGTCGCGGGCATGAATACTCCCGTCCGGTCCTACAAAAGCCATTAAGTGCTGGCAAGAGGCAGGTGTCTTGCGAAAAGGCTCGTCCGGTTCATGTCGCGGCTACGGTTTTGATCGAACACAAGTGATTGTCATCGAGGCCCCGCCACGCCGCAGCTCGTCCGTTCATCCGCCGCGATATCCAGCATGGCCTTGGCTCCTCCTACCTGGAATTCTCCCGGCAATGTCACCCCGTTCTTGAGGGCTGTAACCTCTGCGAGTATCGACACCGCGATTTCAGGCGGCGTACGGCTGCCGATATAAATACCCACGGGGCCGCGCAACCGGCTGAGTTCATCTTTGTCGAGATCGAAATACGTCTCCAGCCGTTCGCGTCGTGCGGCATTGTTCCGGCGCGAGCCCAGCGCCCCGACATAGAACGCGGGCGTTTTGATCGCCTCCATCAACGCGAGGTCGTCGAGCTTCGGGTCGTGCGTCAGTGCAATGACCGCGCAGCGCTCGTCGAGCTTCATGTCGAGCACGGTGTCGTCCGGCATCGTACGCACGAGCGTCGTGCCGGGAACGTGCCAGGAATCGGTGTACTCCTCCCGCGGATCGCAGACGGTCACCTGATAGTCGAGCCCGAGCGCGATCTGGCAAAGATAGTTCGAAAGCTGTCCGGCGCCGATCACAAGCATCCGGTAACGCGGACCGTGAATGGTCACGAGCCGATGGCCGTCGAATGCGACGCCGTCAGTCGAGTGCGCCGGCGCGAAGCTCGCCACGCCGCTCTTCATGTCGAGCGAGCGCGCGACGAGTTCACCGGCAGCAACCCGGCGACACAACGCATCGATACCGCTCGCGCGGGTCAGTGGTTCGAGCACCAGTTCGATCGTGCCGCCGCACGGCAATCCGAAGCGGTGCGCCTCGTCGGCGGAGATGCCGTACGTCACGGCTTCCGGAAGCGTCTGCTCAATGCCGAGCCGGCGCACGCGGTCAATCAGGTCGTCCTCTATGCAGCCGCCGGATACCGAGCCGGCCACCGAGCCGTCTTCGCAGATGGCAAGCATGGCGCCTTCCGGTCGCGGCGACGAGCCCCACGTCCTGACTATCGTGACGAGCAATACCCGGTGGCCGCTTTCGATCCAGCGAACGCTCGCCTTCAGCACGTCGAGATTGACACTATCCATGAAGATACCGAGTGGTTACATGACTACGACCTTGTTGACTCTGGTGCCGGAAGAAAAGCGTCAATGCCGCGACAGTGCCGAGCGCAAGGCCATCTCCCGCGCGGCTTCCGGCGTGATGGTCCGGTTGAGCATGAAGCAGGCCACACCGGCCGCCAGCAACGGCAACGCACCGAGAAGAAAGATCGTTCCAATCGGTGTTCCGATGGCGATCAGGACACCGGCGAGCAACGGGCCGACAATGGCGCCGATGCGCGCCACAGCGAAGGACGCGCCGGTCGCGGTCGAGCGGATGAAGGTCGGGTAGATCATGCTCGAAATGGCATTGAGGCCAATGTTTCCGCCCAGGACCAGCAGGCCCGAGACCAGCGCGAGCGCCATGGTGAGACTGGCGCCCGTGCCGACGGCCAGCCCGAGGGCCGCCACTGGAATGGCGCCGAGGATCATCGTCAGCGTCATGACCCGTACACCCTTCTTGTCGATCAACCAGCCGAAGAACCAGCTGAAACCGGCACCAAGCTGGAACAGCGCCTGGCTGCGGGCCGCGTTGGCGAAGCCGATTTCGTCGGTCAGGAGCGTCGTCATCCATTGCGAGAGGAAGAAGTGCGTGACGAAGGAAAGGCCAAGCCCGAGCCACAGGAAGGCGGTCATGGCCGAGCGGCCCTCGGTGAAAAGATGCCTTACCGGCACACCCGTGCGGACCTGCTCCTGGATCGTGAAGCGCGTGTCGTCCGCGAATTGCGCGCTGGGTTTCAGCTTGCGCGCATAGGCCAGGATGCGGTCGCTGGTGGGATTGCGCAGGATCAGGTAGCGGATGGATTCAGGCAGCCCGACGAACAGGATGACGACCGCCACCACGGCGCCAGCGCCACCGAGATAAAAGACCGAGCGCCAGCCATACGCCGGGATGATCTCCGCCGCGAGAAGGCCGCCGCCGGACGAGCCGGCGGTGTAGCCGAGATAGAGCAGGGTGATGATCAGCCCGCGCTTGCCGGAGCGGGCATAGTCGGTGATCAGCGAGACCGCCATCGGCATGCCGCCGCCTATGCCGAGCGCGGCGCAAAAGCGCAGGATCGACAATTCGACCAGGTTATGGGCGAAGGGCACGGCGAACGTGAAGCTGCCGAACAGCGCGGTGGCCAGCAGGATGGCGCGACGCCGGCCAATGCGGTCGGCCAGCATGGCGAAGAGGATCGAGCCCGCCATCCAGCCCACGATACTGATGTTGAACACGGGCGTCATCAAGGCCCGGTTGATACCCCATTCCTTGATGATGCCGGGGGCGGCGTAATTCAAAGCCTGATTGTCGAAGCCGTCCGCCAGCATGACGAGCGCGCAAAGAACGAAGAGGGTGACGGTGAACCAGCTCCGCTCCTGCGTTTCGACGACTTGGGCGATATCGACGGTATTGTTTTGAGTCATGGTGTCTCCGGATGCCTTGGCTCCTGGGGTTGTTCACATTCGGCTGGCGCGTTGGCGCTCACTCGCTGTGGCCGCCTGAAGCATCGCGTACGGGCGTTTCCGGCTTTACGCCGCCGCGCCGGTTGGCCCAGGTCCTCTCGCCCGTCTCGCGCCAGCCGCCCGAGGTCGCCGCGTCGGCATACTCGTCCCAGCGCTTGTCCCAGTCGCCCAGGTGATAGCCATGCCACGGCGGCTGCGGCGCGAGTTGCGGCAGGTTCAGTTCTTCCCAGATCTTGCGTGCCGCAGTCATGTATTGCTCCTTCGGCAGGGCCAGCGGCGGCATGTCGTGCTTCAGCGTGGCATCGATCAGCAAGGTGCTTTCGAGCGGCGCGCGGCCTGACTTGGGACCATGCCCGCTCGTCCGATACGGCGTCACATGCACGTCGTGCGTGAAGTCGGAGCGATAGGCGAGCGACCAGAACACGGCGTCGGCATTTTCCGGGTTGATATCTTCCGAGACGGCGATCACCAGCTTGCCGCACTGTGCCTGCAGCGTTGCCGCTCCCTGCATGCCGCGCCATACCTCGGCCTGCGGCGTGCCGCGCGCAAACTGCACGAAGATCACCTTGCGCAGGTTGGTCAGCGGCTCATGCATCACCACGCGCTTGACGCCGCGCACGCCCATCACCTTCTGCAGGTGGTCGAGAAACAGCGGCTCATAAGCCACCTTCTTCAACACGGAGCTTTCGCTGGGCGTCACCTGGCTAATGATCGAGACGAAGACGGGCTTCTTCTTCATCGTGATCGCGGTGACGTGCATGGACATGTTGTAGTCTTCGAGCGCGATATGGCCGTGGCTTTCGCCGAACGGGCCTTCGGGTTCCAGCGCGTCGGTGTCGATCAAGCCTTCGATCACGATTTCGGCATCGGCGGGAACCAGGAGGTCGATGGTCTTGCAGCGCACCACCTCGACCGGCGCGCGCATCAGGCCGCCGGCGACAGCCATCTCGTCCTGATCGATCTGGAGTTTCTGCGGCCCGGTGAAGAGCACGGCCGGTGCGCAGCCCAGCACGATGGCGCATGGCATCTGCTGACCTTTCGCCCGGTATTTTTCCCAGTGGAGATAACCCCCGGCGCCTGACAGGCGACTCGCCATGCGCACGCCCAGCCGGTCCTCCGACTTCAGCGCGGCGCGGTAAGTCCCCATGTTCTGGACACCGCTCTCAGGATCTTTCGTTACGCACAGGGTGGCGGTGAGATAAGGCGCCGCGTCGAAACCGGGCGTGGAAACCGGCACCGGCAGGCGCGACAAACCCTTGTGCTTCAACTCGTCGCCGCTGATCACCACTTCCTGACACGGCGCTTTTTCCACCATCACTGGCGGGACGGGTTCGGCGATTGCCTCCATCCAGACCTTGCCGATCTGGTCGACCGGCAATCCGAGGCCAGTGGCATAGATCTCCGGCGAGGCCGCGAGGCCGCCGATCAACACCGGGATGTCATAAGTGTTGCCTTCGCCGTCGACCACGTTGGTGAACAGGAAAGCGCGGCGCTGATCTTCATGCAGTCCGCCCTGGAACTGCCAGCGCGCGAGCGGATGCAGTTCCGTGTCCTTGTTGATCGGCCGGTCGATGCGGATCAGCAGGCCCCGGGCCTCCAGCCGCGCGATATGTTCCTGCAAATCGCGGGGAGCGCCATCGGCAGTTTCCGGCCGCGGAAGATCGTGAAGCGTTGATGACATTCTGTCTCCTTAACGTGAGACCCAGCGGATGGGTAGCAAAGTATTATTGTATGATTGCATAGCAGTATTACGAGTGTCAATGCGGCTTTATCGGCTGCATCCAAGGCGGCTTGGCGGCGTTTACGGCTATCAAGACGTCACTGTTTAGAGGCCGCCCATGCAGAGGTATTTGATCTCCAGGTATTCCTCGATGCCGTACTTCGAGCCTTCGCGACCGAGGCCGGATTGCTTCACGCCGCCGAACGGCGCGATTTCATTCGAGATCAGGCCGGTGTTGATGCCGACCATGCCGTATTCGAGCGCTTCCGACACGCGCCAGATCCGGCCGATGTCGCGGCTATAGAAGTAGGCGGCGAGTCCGGATTCGGTGGCGTTCGCGGCGGCGATTGCTTCGTGCTCGTCGTGGAAGCGGAAAAGCGGCGCGACGGGCCCGAAAGTTTCCTCAGTCGCGAAGCGCATCGACGCAGTGACGCCATCCACCACGGTCGGCTCGAAGAACAGCGTGCCCGCCGCATGACGCTTGCCGCCGGTGAGCACGCGTGCGCCGTGCGCCACCGCGTCGGCAATATGCGCTTCGACCTTCTCGACGGCCGCCTCGTTGATAAGCGGGCCTTGCGTGACGCCGCTCTCGAAACCGTTGCCGACCTTGATGCGGTTGACCGCTGCCGTGAATTTTTCGGCGAAAGCGTCGTACACGCCATCCTGCACGTAGAAGCGGTTCGTGCAGACGCAGGTTTGGCCGGCATTCCGGTACTTCGATTCGAGCGCGCCCTCGACCGCCGCATCGATGTCGGCATCGTCGAATACGATGAATGGCGCGTTGCCGCCAAGTTCCAGCGAGAGCTTCTTGACCGTCGGCGCGCACTGGCTCATCAGCATGCGGCCCACGGGCGTGGAGCCAGTGAAAGAAAGCTTGTGCACAATCGGGTTGCTGGTCATCTCCGCGCCGATCGAGCGCGGATCGCCGACAACGACGCTGAACACGCCAGCCGGCACGCCCGCACGTGCGCCGAGTTCGGCCAGCGCAAGCGCCGACAGCGGCGTGGCTTCAGCGGGCTTCACGATCATCGCGCAACCGGCGGCAAGCGCGGGTGCGACCTTGCGCGTGATCATCGCGGCGGGAAAGTTCCACGGCGTGATCGCGGCGCAGACGCCGATTGGCTCTTTCGTCACGAGCATGCGCTTGCTGGCGGCGGGCGAAGCGAGCACATCGCCATCGATCCGCTTGGCCTGCTCGGCGAACCATTCGATGAACGACGCCGCGTAACCGATCTCACCTTTCGCTTCGGCGAGAGGCTTGCCTTGCTCGGCCGACATGATCGCCGCGAGGTCGTCCGTGTTCGCGACCATCAGCGCGTGCCAGCGCTTGAGGACCGCCGCGCGCTGCGCCGCGCTCAGCGCGCGCCAGCCGCGCTGCGCGCGTTCGCCGGCCTCGATCGCGCGGCGTGTCTCGACGCCTGTCATGAGTGGCACGTCGGCGATTCTCTCGCCGGTAGCAGGATCGTTGACGGCGAACGTGCGCGCATCGTCGGCGCCGCACCACGCGCCGTCGACATACGCGAGCGTGCGCAACAGGCTCGGGTCGGCGAGCCGGGAAAGCAGAGTGGATTCAGTCATGGTCATCGCAAAGGGCGGCCCGCCGGCGTGCGTCGCGGCGGGCCTGTTGAGGAGGGCGAGCACGCACGGACGCGCGCGTTACGGCTCTTGCTGGTGTTCTTTCCAGCGCTTGACCACGCCGGTTTCGATGTCGAACAGATCGAGCATGCGGCCAACTGTGTGATCGACAATGTCGGCGATTGTTTGCGGCTTCGAGTAAAACGCCGGGACGATCGGCGCGATGATTGCGCCCATGTCCGAGAGCTGCACGAGCGTGCGCAGATGTCCGCCGTGCAGCGGCGTTTCGCGCACGCCGAGCACGAGACGGCGGCGCTCCTTCAACACCACATCGGCGGCGCGGCTGATCAGCGAACTCGTGATGCCGGTGGCGATTTCGCTCATCGAGCGCACCGAACACGGCACGATCAGCATGCCCTTCGTCTTGAACGAACCCGACGATACAGCCGCGCCGATGTCACCCGGCGAATACCATTTCGATGCACGTGCGCGCAGATCGGCCGCGCGGATATCGGTTTCGTAGGTCATGGTCAGCTCGGCCGCCTTGCTGATCACGAGATGTGTCTCCACGCCCGCCTCGGCGAGCAGTTCGAGCGCGCGAATCCCGTAGATCACGCCGGACGCGCCGGTGATGCCGACAATGATCCGTTCCGGAGTACTGTTATTCGCCGTCACGATCACCCTCGATACCGCGCACCGGCGAATTCGGCTCGACCGCGCTGCGGCGGCGCGCCTGGTAGGACGCGTCGCGCTGCATCCATTCGCCGCGCGTCGCCTGCGCGGCGTTGCGGTCCCATTCCTCGGTCCAGTCGCCAAGCGAGTAGCCGTACCATGGCGACTCGGGCGTAAGCTTTGGCAAGCCGAGACGTTCCCACAGCAGCTTGGCGTTCTCCATGTATTCCTTCTTCGGCAGCGCGAGCGGCGGCATGGGCGTTTTCATGGTCGCGTCAATCAGCATGGCCGAATCGAGGCCGGTTGCGTGGTCCGAGCGCGGACCGTGACCCGGCTCGCGGTACGGAATCATCTTCACGTCCTCGACCGGATTGCAGCGGTAACCCATCGCCCAGAATACGGCGTCCGCGTTGTCCGGATCGATGTCGTCGTCGATCGCGATCACGAACTTGCCGATTGCGGCTTGCAGCGACATCGTGCCGTACAGCGCGCGCCAGACTTCGGTGCGTTTCGCGCCGCGCTCGAACTGCAGGAATACGAAGCGGCGCAAATTGGTCAGCGGCTCGTGCAGCGACACCTTCTTGATGCCGCGAATGCCGAGATGGTCGCGCAGGTGGCGCAGGAACATGGGTTCGTACGCAAGACGCTTGATGACGCTCGACTCGGACGGCGTGACCTGCGAGATGATCGACGTCAGCACCGCGTCCTTGCGGCGCGTGATCGCCGTGACTTCGATGGAGAGGTTGTAGTCTTCGAGCGCCACGTAACCGTGGCTTTCGCCAAAGGGACCTTCCGGTTCGAGATACTGCGGATCGACATAACCTTCGACCACGACTTCCGCCTCCGCCGGCACCAGCAGATCGACGGTGCGGCCCTTGACGACGCGGATCGGCGCACCGGCGAGGCCGCCCGCGACGCTCAGTTCATCGACGTTCGGGCGCAGCTTTTGCGGGCCTTGGAATGCGACGAGAGGTGGCGCACCAAGCACGATGGCGACCGGCATCTTCTCGCCCTTGGCTGCGTACTTGCGCCAGTGGTCGAGCCCGCCCGCGCGCAGGTTCACGAGCATCATCATGCCGAGACGCGTCGCCGATTTCAGGTGGCCGCGATACGTGCCCATGTTCTGCACGCCGGTTTCCGGGTCGCGCGAGATCACGCCGGTCATCGTCATGTACGGCGCGGCGTCGAAGCCGGGCGTCGAGATGGGCAGCGGCAGCGATTCAAGACCGTTGCCCGGACCTTCGAGATCCTTACCTTCGATCACGATGTCATGCACGGGGCCGCTTTCAACCACGACCGGCGGTACGGGATGATCGATCGCGCGGTTCCAGGCGTCGCCAATATCGTCGAGCGACGCCACGTTCATGCCGATGCGGTAGATCTCCGGATTCGCCGCAATGCCGCCCACGATAACCGGAATGTCGTACTTGCGGCCTTTGCTGTCGACGATATTCGTGAACAGGAACGCTCGGCGATCGGCTTCGGGAATGCCGCCGCGGAACTGCCAGCGCACGAGCGGATGCATTTCGGTGTCCTTATTTACCGGCTCGTCGATCCGGTACAGCAGGCCTGCCGCGTCGAGGCGGGCGATGTGTTCGTGCAGATCCGCGTAACCCGGGTTCGCGGAAGACTTGGAAGTGGTGTCTTGATCGGTCATGGCTAGAAGTCCCGTGAGACGCCGCGTTGCGGGGCGCCCTTATTGCTTGAAATGTTGCCCGACGCGGGCGAGGTAGTGCGTGTTCGATCGCGCCTTCACGTGCCGCGCGCGGTGCGAGGCACTTCGGCGCTAGGTCACTTCCATGTCAGCGGCGCATTGACGTCATTGCGTTTGCGAGCGACGCTCCCGCCACTTCACTTGCGAGCGAGAAGTCAGGAATCGTGATCTCGCGGAAGTATGTCTTCAGCGTCGCGATGGCGATCCGGTCGCGCGTGCAGATCGAGGCGACCATTGCGTCCGCGCGTTCGCTCAAGCTCGCGCCCGGCACGACTTCGGCCACGATGCCCCACTCGCGCGCGTTGGCGGCGTCGATGGTTTCCGTCAGGTAGACCATGTGTGCGGAAGCCTTCGGCGGCACCTTGTGGCGCAGCACGGACAGCACGAGCGTTGGCGGCAGGTTTTTCTGCAACTCCGGGAGGTTAAAGCGTGCGGTGTCCGAGGCGACGGCCATGTCGCATGCGGTGACGAGCGCACAGCCAAAACCCTCGGCGTCGCCTTGCACTTCGGCGAGGAGCGGCACTTCGCTTTCGTGCATCGCGCGGTAGACGTCAAGAATCGGATCGGCCACGTTGCGGCGGAACTGCGCGGACGTGGGCGGCGTGGCTGGCGGCGCGCTGGCTGCACGGCCGCGGCAGAACGCGGGGCCGGACGCACGGATGCGGATGATCTTCACGGCGCTGTCGCGGCCAGCCTTGCGGATCTCGGCGGCGAGCGCGCGCATGGCCTCGAGCGTGAGCGTGTTGCCGAGGTCCGGTTGGCCAAGGGTGATCCGGTATTCGGAATCGTGGAGCGCTGCGGTGAATTCGGTCGTCATGGAGAAAAGGTCCAAACAATGAAAACAGGGGATGGGCGCCAGCGATGAACCGGCGCCCGCGCAAGGTCAGCGCGCGTACGCGCCGGCCTCCTTGAGCTTCTGGAACACACGCTGCGGTACGAGCGGTGCTTCGGTGAATTCGACGCCGTATTCGGAGAGCGCATCCTCCATTGCCCCGACAATCGCGGCAGCGGCCGGAATCGTGCCGCCTTCGCCCGCGCCCTTGACGCCGAGCGGATTCAGCGGCGACGGCGTTTCGAGGTGCACGATATCGATGTTCGGCACGTCGGTTGCCATCGGCAGGAGATATTCGCCGAAGTTGGTCGTGGTCGGCTGCGCGTTCTCGTCGTACTGCATCCATTCGAGCGTCGCGTTGCCAATGCCGTGCGCGACCGAGCCGATCACCTGGCCGTCCACGATCATCGGATTGATGAGCTTGCCCGAGTCGTGCGCCATTACATAGTTGAGGATAGTGATGTGGCCGGTCTCGCGATCGACTTCGAGTTCCACTACAGCGGTGCCGTTGCAGTACGTCGACTGCGCGGGCGAGAAGTATTTCGTTTCTTCAAGGCCGGCGGTGAGGCCCTTCGGCATGGTGAAGCCCGGCATGCCTTGTGAGATCTTCGCGAGCTGCCCATAGCTCATGCGCTGTTCGATACCCGCGCGGCGCGCCACGTGTCCTTCCACGAGCATGAGTTCTTCCGGCTCGCACTTCCACAGGTGCGCGGCGAGCGTGAGCATCTTCTCGCCCACGGCCTGGGCGGCAATGTAGACTGAGTTGCCGGCATTGACCGTCACGCGGCTCGCGAACGTGCCAACGCCCATCGAGATGCCGCCGGTATCGCCGGTCACGACGTCGATTGTTTCGAGCGGCACGTTCAGTTGCTCGGCGCAGATCTGCGCGAAGGTCGTCTTGTGGCCCTGGCCCTGCGGCGATGCACCGGTGATCACGACAATGCGGCCGTTTGCCTGCACGCGCACCGTCGCGCCTTCGAACGGGCCCATGCAGGTGCCTTCAACGAAGCTCGCCATGCCGATGCCAACGAATCGGCCTTGGCTGCGCGCTTCGGCCTTGCGTGCGGCGAAGCTCGCGTAGTTCGCGCGGTCGAGCGCCGCTTTCTGGCAGGCGGGATAGTCGCCGCTGTCATAGCGCAGCGGGCTGCCGTCGCGATAGATGAAGCCCGCGTCGTACGGCATCTGCTCCGGCTGGATCAGGTTGCGCCAGCGCAGTTCCGCGCGGTCCATGCCGAGCGCGCGGGCGGCCTTGTCGAGGATCCGCTCCATGGCGAACACCGCTTGCGGACGGCCTGCGCCACGCACCGGCGAGGTCGCGCACTTGTTCGTGTAGACCACGTCGAGTTTTGCGCCCATCGCGGGGATCACGTAAGGGCCGGGCGTCGTGGTGATCGAGATATATGGCGTGATGATGCCCCACGGCAGGAACGCGCCGTTGTCGTGCACCATCTCGAGCTTGACGCCGCGGATCTTGCCGTCGTTTCCGAGCGCCATGCGCACGGTCCACCACTGGTCGCGTTCCTGAGTGACCGCGAGAAAGTGCTCGCGCCGGTCCTCGATCCATTTGACGGGACGCTTGAGCGCGACCGCGGCGATCGAGACCAGCGCTTCTTCTGGATAGAACGGCAGCTTCGGACCAAAACCGCCGCCGACGTCGTTCATCAGCACGCGCAGCTTCTCGGCATCCCACTCGAGCAGTTCGACGAGATTCTTTTTCTCGTGGTGCGGGGCCTGACCCGACGACCAGACAGTCAACTCGCCATTGGTCGCGTGATATTCGGCGAGATAACCGCGCGTTTCCATCGGATGCGCGGAACCGCGGTTCTGCCAGTACGTTTCCTCGACCACGTGCGGCGCGTCGTTGAACGCTGCATCGATATCGCCGAAACCCATTTCGATATGCGCGACGACGTTGTCTTTCGCGTCGGTGTGGCAAAGCGGCGACTCGGGGCGCATGGCGTCGCGGCAGTCGGCAACGGGGGGCAGCGGGTCGTATTCGATCTCGATCAGACCGCACGCATCTTCCGCGATGTAGCGGTTGTCCGCGACGACAAACGCCACCGCTTCGCCCGCGAACGTGACCTCCGTTGAGGCGAGCAGTTCCTGGGTGCGCTCGAAGCGGATTGCCGGGTTTGGCAGCATCGACGGTGCGCGCCCGCGCGCGCGGCCCGTCAGGTCCGCGTGTGTGTAGACGGCGTGCACGCCCTTGAGTTCGCGGGCAGCCGAGCAGTCTATAGAAACGATCTTCGCGTGCGCATGCGGGCTGCGCAGCACCGCGGCCTGCAGCATGTTGGGCAGATGCACGTCGTCCACATAGGAGCCCTGGCCTTGCAGCAGCTTCTTGTCCTCGGTGCGTGCAATGCGCTTGCCGATAAAACGCTGGTCGGTCGGCGCGCCCTTCAGGTCGGAAATTTCCATCGTGTTACTCCGTAGCGTGTGCAGCCGGCGTCAGCGGTGTTCCGGCACGCTGATCGCGGATGTGTTGCGCGGCGAGCAGGGCAGCGGCCACGATCGGCTGATAGCCCGTACAGCGGCACAGGTTGCCCGTGATCGCTTCGCGGATCTCGGCTTCGGTCGGCGAATCCGTCTCGTTCAACAGTTCGGTCAGCGTCATCAGCATGCCGGGGGTACAGAACCCGCATTGCAGCGCGTGCGTTTCGGTAAAGGCTTTTTGCAGCTCGTTGAGCGTGCCATCCGCATGGGCGAGCCCTTCGACGGTGGTCAGCGACCGGCCGTTCACCTGGGCGGCAAGCGTCAGGCAGGCGCGCGCGGTGCGGCCTTCGATCAGCACGGTGCAGGCGCCGCAGACGCCATGCTCGCAACCATAGTGCGTGCCGGTGAGATTGAGGTCGTGACGCAGGAAGTCGCCCAGCATGCGGCGGGGTTCCACCTCGTGCTCATAAGCAATGCCGTTGACGACGACTCTGACGGTACGTGTCTCCATGTCCATCTCCTTGTCACGCTACGAATATTTTGCGACGCGAGAGAACGCTGTCTTCAGCGCTCTTTCGGTCAGGATGCCGGCGAGATGCTGGCGGTAGTCGGTACTCACGTGCGCGTCCGTCATCACGTCGAGCGCACGCGCGGCGTCGCTGGCGATGCGCAACGCGCTTTCATCCATCGGCTGGCCGAGGAGGGCGGTCTCCACTTCGTGCATTCGCACGGGACCGGGCGCGACGCCGCAGATCGTCAGCGAAACGCGGGTCAGGTTCCCTCGCGGATCGGCGGTGCAGAGCGCCGCGACGCCGACGATGGCGTAGTCGCCATGGCGCCGCGCGAACTCTTCGAAGGCGTAGCCGTGGCCTTCGGGCCAGATTTCGAGCGAGATGCCGGAGAGCAGTTCGCCTTCTTCGAGCGCGGGCGTCATGTACATCATGGCCCAGTCGGACATGGGCAACTCGCGGGCTGTGACTGCGCCGTCTTCGTAGCGGGCGATCGTCAGTACGCCGTCGAGCGCGGCGGTGAAGCAGGGCTGCTCCGAGGACGGGTCCAGCTGGCACAGGCTGCCGCCAAGCGTGCCACGGTTGCGGATCTGCTTGTGGCTCACGAGCTGGTACGCCTCGCGGATCAGCGGCGCGCGATTCATGACGAGCGGCGACAGTTCTATGTCGCGCTGCCGCGCCATTGCGCCGATGTGAAGGCGGCCATCGCGCTCCTCGATGCGGGTCAGTGCCTCGACGCCGTTCAGGTCGATCAGGTGACTCGTCATCAGATACCGGAAGTTCATCATCGGCATCAGCGACTGGCCGCCGGCGAGCACGCGCGCATCTTCGAGCGTGCCGAGCAGTTGCGCGGCTTCGTCGACGGTGGTGGGCGCGTGATACTGGAATTCACTGGGTTTCATGCGTGCTCCGATAGTGCGGCGTGGCTTCTTCAGTGCTGCTGCTTGGTTCCGAAGAGCCGCGCGAAGAAGTTCCGGATCGACTGCCACATTGCCCCGCGCATGAGCGCGCCGGCGTCCAGTGGTGCGACAGGCGCGGGCGGCGGACGGCGCGTTTCAGTGGCGGGCCTGGGTGCGTCCGGTTCGCCGGCCGCACCCGATGCAACCGGATCATTCGCGGTGTCCGGTGCGGCTTGTGCGGAATGCGCCGCGTCTGCTTCGATGAGCGCGGTCAGATTCTTGGCGAACTGGTTCAGCAGTTGCTGCGAGAGCGCCTCGATCATCCCGGCGCCGCGGCCGTACTGCGCGACCGTGCCCGACAGGTTTACGTCCGAGACGACGTCGACCTTGGTCTTGCCGCCGCCCGCGTCGGTGACGGCTGCGTTGATCTGCGCATCCGCGCCGCCACGGCCTTTCGTGTCGGTGCCGCTTGCCGACACCACGACCGTATGGTCGGCGTCGTTTTGTTCAGCAATCTTGAATTTGCCGGCGAACTTGAGCGTGAGCGGGCCGAGCTTCACGGTGAAGCCGCCCTTGTAGCTGCCGTCGGGCTGCTGTTCCTTGAGTTCCGCGCCCGGAAAACACGGTGCGGACCGTTCGATGTCGATCATGGTCTTCCAGACGTCCGGGAGCGGTGCATCGACGGTGAAAGACGAACGGATTGTGATTGCCATACTGCCTCCTTGGGGCGCTCGGTCCGTTACGGGCGGCGCTCCACTTATCTGGTCGCTACTGAGCCACGCGGCGCGTGACTGTCCTGACGCGGGGGGCGGCCCCGCGTTTCATTTCATCGAGCGGGAGTCGATAGAAAATCGTCGAATACCGTTGTAAAGACTTCGCGCATGTCGAACGCTCCAAAATGCGCCGCGCCCGGAACCACGACGAAGCGGCTGTCCGGCAACGCATCGGCGATCTTTTGCGATACCGCGGGCGCAATGCTCGCGTCGGCGTCGCCTGCAACGACGAGCGCCGGTACCGGCACGCCCGGCAGTTCGCCGAGATTGTCGAGCAGCGAGATGGCTTGCCAGTTCGCGCTCCAGCTATACCAATCGTCCGCGGCGAGACGTTCGCGGCACTTCTGGACAAGGTCGGGGCGTGGCGTGTCTGTGGCGAACCAGCGCGCGATGGTGTCGTCGATCACTTCCGACATCGAGCCTTGCCGGCTCATGTCGCCGCGCGCAAGAATGCGCGGGCGCACTTCGTCGGGGAAGCCGCCCGCCGTGGCGCAAAGAATCAACGCGCCAACAAGCTCGGGAAACTGGATCGCGACACGCTGCGCAATCATGCCGCCCATCGATACCCCTATCAGGGTCGCGCCGGTCAGGCGCTCGTGGCGCAGCACCGCGGCGATATCGGCTGCATGATCCGCGAGCGTGATGGGGGCGGTGACAAGGCTGGAGTCACCGTGGCCGCGAATGTCGATCGCGACGACGTCATGCGATGCCGCCCAGTGCTCGACGTATTCGTCCCACCAGCTACGGTCGACGCCGATCGGATGAAGCAGAACCAGTGGCCGGCCCGTCCCGCGACGGGAATAGGCAATGCGGCCAGCCGGGATTTCGCAGAAAGTTGAATGAGACATGACGTGTACGGGTAATGCGCGGGGTGCGGCAGGTGGTTTGCGCGATCGGCCGCCGGGTCGGCAACCCGCTGCGCAAAACGCCTGCGACCCACTGGACCACCAGGCATGCGCGCCTGGGATGAGATGACAACTATCGGATGACAAACACGCGGACGCCGTCGCGAACCGCAAGCCGCTTTCAGGCCGCGGCAGCTTTCGCCTTCAGGTCGAGCACGACAGCCTTCGCGCGACGCAGCCCTTCGGCCGCGACAGGAATGCCTGCATAAACGCCGGCCTGCAGCACCACTTCGGCAATCTGCTCTTCCGTCACACCATTGTTCACCGCGCCGCGCGTATGCACTTCGAACTCGTGCCAGCGGCCAAGCGACGCCAGCATCGCGAGGTTCAGCATGCTGCGCGTCGCGCGCGTGAGACCTTCGCGATTCCAGACGTTGCCCCAGCAAACGTCTTCCGTGTACTCGAGAAACACGGTGTCGAAAAGGTGAGGGTTGGCGTTGCCTTGCGTGTGGCTCGTGCCTAGCACTTCCGTGCGAATTTTTGCACCGATAGCGCGACGTTCGGACAGCGTGATGTCTTCCATGAGTATCCTTCGATTCATCGAGGTGTTGTAGGATTGTATAATGAGAGGCAGTATCGGAGCATCGCCACGAAATGTCAATATGATTGTATTACGAAGATTGGCGCGGCTCCCGTTAATTCAAATGGCAAAGGGAAGGAATGAATACCAACAGACTGGTAGTGCGGCCGGTGGCGACGTTGCGCCAACAGGTGATCGATGGTTTGCGCTCGTGTATCAGCGACTTGACCTTCAAGCCGGGCGACCGGTTGATCGAGCGCGAGTTGTGCGAAATGCTGGGCGTGAGCCGCACGCTGGTGCGTGAGGCGTTGAGCCAACTGGTAGCGGAAGGGCTTGTGCAGATCATTCCGCACAAAGGTCCGATCGTCTCCGTAATGACCGGAGATGAGGCGAGAGGCCTTTATGAAGTGCGCGCGGTGCTGGAAGCGCTGGCGGGCCGCCAGTTCACCGAGCGGGCGACGGACGAACACCGCGCGGCGTTGAAGCTGGCGCTGACCAAGCTCGCTTTGATACGGGACATGAAGGGAGAGGACAGCACCATGCTGTTCCTGAAACAGAAGGCGCAGTTCTACGACGTAATGCTCGAAGGCGCCAGCAATCCGGTCCTCACTGAAATGCTGCGTCTGGTCCACACGCGCGTGATGATGTTGCGCGCGACGACGCTGTCTCAAGAAGGGCGCCTTCCACAAAGCTACGACGAAATCGCGACGATCGTCGATGCAGTCATGCGCAACGACGCCGACGCGGCTGCCGCGGCGTGCAAGCGCCATGTCGAGCAAGCTGAAAGGCTTGCCGTGCAGGTGCTCGCTGCGGTGACCACTTAACTCGGCGAACGCCGCGCCTGCTAATTATTCTTTTCACGCTCGACAATCTTGATACGTCGGGCATGGAAGGGCCCTTCGCGGCGCGGCGCAATTCAAGCCGCTGCTTTATCTCTCTCATCCGCGTTGTCGTTGCTTTCAGTACATCTTTTAGCCGGATTCCTGTCAGTTTGCCTGCTGTAAAAATCTCCTTTTTCTGTCGGTCTTCCCGCTTCGCTCCACGCCAAACCCTAACGACAACGGTATTACGCACGACCGTAATACAATAATCTGTATTGCAATCTAATTGCATTACGCTATACTGCGCCAAATGATGAGATCGGGCGATATGACCCGTACCACACAAATCGCTCGCCTCTCGGCGGAAGATCAGGAGACAAGAACAATGGGCACATCTCAGGGCGCCAAGCCCGTGGCGGTGGCTTCGGCCGAGCCGCAGGGATTCAAGCTGTCGCGCTATCAGTGGCTGGCGCTGATTTCAGCGTTCCTCGGCTGGATGTTCGACTCGATGGACCTGAATCTCTTCACGCTCGTGCTCGTGCCGAGCGTCAGCCAGTTGCTGCACAGCACCGACGCGGCCGAAATCAGCAAGATCGGCAGCTACATCATTGCGGGCAAGCTGCTGACGTGGGGTATCGGAGGCGTGCTGTTCGGCGTGGCCGCCGACCGCTTCGGTCGTTCGCGCATCATGGCCTGGACCATCTTCATCTATGCGGCCTTCACGCTGCTGAGCGCATTCTCGAGGACATGGAGCCAGCTTGCTGTCGCGCAGGCGCTGGCCGGTTTCGGCATCGGCGGTGAATGGGCGGCGGGCGCCGCGCTCGTTGCCGAGTCGTGGCCCGGCCGGCAACGCGCCCGCGCCATGCAGATCATGCAGATGGCGTTCGCGTTCGGCTTTCTCGCGGCGGCGCTCGACAACCTGCTGCTCGGCCGCTTCGGCTGGCGCGTCGTACTCGGTGTGGGTGCCGCGCCCGCGCTTGTCACCATTCTCGTGCGCCGCTTCGTGCCCGAGCCCCAACGCTGGGTGCAGGTGCGCGACAGCGTGATAGCCGAATCCGCGATGCAAACCTTCACCGCCATCTTTGCGCCAGGACTGCGCCGCAAGACGATCATCGGCGTGATTGTTTCGTCGGCCGCGATGCTCGGATGCTGGGGCGGCCTCACGTTCCTGCCGAGCTGGATCCATCAACTGTCGATTGCAGCCGCCGACCATGGCGACATCAGCAAAACGGTCAGCTATGCCTTCATCCTGATGATGATCGGCGCAACGCTCGGCTACCTGACGCTGATCTGGATGCTCGACGCGCTCGGCCGCCGGATGTCGTACTTCGTCTTTTCGGCCGGGTCGCTCGTGGTGTCGCTGGTGCTGTTCATGACGGTGCACGACATTGGCGGTGTGCTGTGGCTGATGCCGGTGTACGGCTACTTTGTCATCGGCGCGTTCGGCACCTTTGCGGCTTACCTGCCCGAACTCTTCCCGACCCGCGTGCGCGCGACAGGGCAGGGCTTCTGCTGGAACATGGCACGCGCGCTGACAAGTATTGGTCCGATCGCCGGCAATGCCGTGGTCGCGAAATTTGGGTCGTTTCCGGCGGCATCGGCGGCTGTATCGCTGCTCTTTATTGTTGGCATGGTGTCGATCTGGTTCGGTCCCGAGACCAAGGGTGTTCCGCTCGACAACTGAGGATCACTAAAGAAAGCTGGACGGTGAGCCGTCCGCCCCCGGAAGTGTGGGTGTTTCCTTCATGCGATAACGCCTGAAGGCAATGGAGCGCACGGCTTTGGTCCGCGTCGCCAGACAGTTTTGGTCTAATGGAACACACCTTGAGTACAGACATGCTGAAACCCGGCGCTTCGATCCAGGAGGCCGCCGCAAAAAATCCGTCCGCGCGCGTCTTCGACGTCGGGATCAACGAGCGGTTGCCACTCTCGCAACTCGCCGTGCTTGCCCTGCAGAACGTATTCGGAATGACGGGCATGTTTGTGTTCCCGGGACTTCTCGGCCGCGCATTTCATTTGCCCGATCCGCAGATTGCGTACCTGTACGGGATGACCTTCATGGCGTGCGGAATCATCACGATCCTGCAATCGGTTCTGCTGTTGCGCCTGCCGATCGCGCAGGGTCCCTACGCAGGCAGTTTCGGCGCGCTCCTGGCGGTCGGTCATTTGCAGTCGGGAGGCCTCGGTACGGCATTCGGATCGTTCTTCGTCGCGTCGCTGATCTGGTGCCTCCTCACGGTGCCGATCCGCGGACGCAGCGTGGTGGGCATGTTCGCACGGCATTTACGCCTGCCTATCATCTCCGGGATGATTGTGATGTTGATCGTGGTGCAGATCGCCAGCGTTGCGCTGCCGACCTGGATCGGCAGCGCAAAAAGCCCTGGTTTTCCGGTCGTGAACCTGCTTTCCGGCGCAATTGCGGTGGCCGGTATCGTGTTCGCGATGCTGTGGGGCGGCCGCCGGCTGCGTCGCGTCGCAATCCTGCTCGGCCTCGCGCTTGGCACGCTGGCCTACACGCTGTTCGAGCCCATTTCGTTTGCTGCAGTGGCCGCCGCGCCGCTTGTTGTGGAGCCGCGCATCTTTCCGTTCGGATTCGGCGTGCGCCCCGATTTTGTCGCGGTGTTCCTGCTCGTGCTGATTCCGGCGGGCATGGGGTCGATGGCCCTCTACCAGACCGTCGCCGAATGGGGCGAAGAAACGCTGAGTCCGGGCCGCATGTCCGAAGGACTGTTCGGTGTCGCGCTCGGCTCGGTTGTCGCGGCAGCGTGCGGTGGCTTCAGCACGATCGCGTATCCGGACAACATCGGCATTCTGCGCGCGACGCGCGTTGGTTCGCGCTTCGTGACGCTAGCCGCTGGCGTTCTTCTGATCGTCCTCGGTGGTTGCGTCAAATTCGACATGCTGCTCGTCGTTGTGCCGATACCGGTGATTTCGGCCGCCGCAACGCTGTTGTTCGGCATCGTTTTCATGCACGGCGTGCACATTCTTGCGCAGGTGGAATGGGACGATCGCCGGCTGATCGCGTCGGGGCTCGCTTTTCTCGTAGGCCTCGGCGGTCTTTTCATCTCACCCGAAGTCATTCATGCAATGCCGCTGATGCTTCAGCTCGTGCTTCAACAGCCTGTGATCTCAGGCGGTCTCACGCTCGTCGCACTGCACACGCTGCTTTGCTCCCGGCAGCCATCGAAGACGTCGCAGGCCACGCCTTCGCGCGCGGAAAAGCAGGCTTAGGGCAACGCCGCAAAAACGTCCACGCGGGCTACTGGTCGCAACAGGATCGTACAGGGGCATATTTAAAAACTCGGTAGTACAGATTTTATATTTTGTTGTACATATCAATAAAGAGAGCGAGCTTTCGGAGTGCGATTCGACACGTGCCAGCGTGTACGAAAGCGCTTCGCTTCGCAGCCAGGAATCCAGGTTTTGGAGAAGCAGGAGACATAGATGAAAATAAAGTCAGGGGTGAAAGCACTCGTTCTCGGCGCAGCTCTGTTGGCCGAGGCGGCACATGCGCAATCGAGCGTGCAGCTCTACGGACTTCTGGATGCGTTTGTCGGCTACAAGAAGCCCATGAACGGCCAGTCGAGCGTTTTAGCCGGCAGCGGCGGTATGACGGCGCCGTATTTCGGTCTGCGCGGGACAGAAGATATCGGTGGCGGCACGAAGGTCATCTTCGACCTCGAAAGTTATTTCAACATCCAGAACGGCACGATGGGACGCACCGGCTTCCCGCATGACGGCCTGTTCTCGCGTAATGCGTACGTTGGCGTGACGGGCCGGTACGGTACGGCGACCGCCGGTCTGATTCCTCCGTTGCTGTGGTTCTCGACAATTACATTCAACCCGTTCTTCAACTCGTTCGTGTTCTCGCCAATCGTGCTGCAGAGCTACGTTGGCGTGAATGGTCAGGGCGTATTCGGTAATGCGGGCGAGTGGTGGAACTCCGTGTACTACGCGTCGCCGTCGTTTAACGGTCTTGTCGGCCGCGCCATGTACTCGTTCGGCAACGAGCCGGGCCATCTTGGCCAGAACAAGTGGAGCGGCCAGGTCTCCTATACCAACGGCGGTTTCGCGACGTCGGTTGTGTATCAGCAGATCAAGTACAGCCTGAACGCCGGCGATCTCGACACCGTGCTGCCGGGACTGACGACGCAGTCAGTGGCGAACCTTGGCGTCTCGTACGACCTGAACTTCGTGAAGCTGTATGGCCAGTATCAGCACGTCTGGGATTCGATTTCGAGTGGCGACGTAGGCATCGATACAGGCCAGATCGGCTTCGCGATTCCGGTAGGCGTCGGCAGGATTTTGGGCTCGGACGCGTATTCGAAGAGTTCCAGCCATAGCTCCGTTTATCGCAACACATGGGCGCTCTCGTACGACTATCCGCTGTCCAAGCGCACCGATATCTATGCGGCGGTGCTGTCCGATCGCGCGAGCAAGCTCGCGACCGGCACCACGATCGGCGGCGGTCTGCGCACACAGTTCTGATCGACGGTCCGCGCAGACGGCGCGCGACCTTTGCTGATTGAAATGCAGCTGGAAAGGTAGGGACGCGCGAATTCAGGCAGCGCGATGGCGGGTAGTTGCACGCGGTTCGAATTCGAACTGCGTGCAATCCACGCTCGACGGCAACGGGGAGTGCAGCGCATCGCAGTTCCAGCCACCTCACGAATTCAACGATGTCAACGGAGGAGATATGTTTCAGATTGGAAGAGCAGGTCGCAGCGCGCGCAGGATTGGTCTGAGACGCTCGCTAGCCGCTATGACCCTGGTTAGCCTGTCAGGCGGCGCGGCTCACGCGCAAAGCAGCGTCACATTGTATGGCTCGCTGGACGGCGGCCTGCGTAATGTCGTGAACGGCACGAAGGCCGGCGGCGCGGCGCTGACGATGGCGTCGAACGGCGTGTACAAGTCGAATCGCTGGGGCTTTCTCGGCATCGAGGACCTGGGCGGTGGATACTACGTCCGCTTCAATCTTGAAGCGGGCTACATTCTCTCGACGGGCGCCAACAGCAGCAGCACTAACCAGTTATTCCAGCGTACGTCGACAGTGGGACTGGGTGGTCCGTTCGGCCAGGTCAACATAGGCCATCAGTTCACGCTGCAGCACCGGTTGATCAAGGACTTCGAGCCGTTCGACCTGCACTATCTGGGCATTACCGAAGCCGCGGCGATTTCGGGCGGCACCAGCGGCCGCGACGACAACGCTATCCATTACCACGGCGACTTCGGCCCGTGGACGGCCCGCGCGGTCTATGCGCCGGGCGGCGTGGCAGGCAGTCTCGCCAGCGGCACCATGCTCGCGGGCGGCTTGAACTACCACACTAAAATGTTCAAGTTCGGCGCAGGCTACACGCATCGCTCGAACCCGTTTTCGGCTACATCGAATACGTATTTCGCCAACAATCAATACACCGCTGGCGGCGCCGTGACGCTCGGTCCCGTTCAACTGATGGGCGGCTATTCGCTCGCAACACAAGACGTTCCCTCAACGGTGCACGGCGAGACGCGCAATCAATATCTGTGGGGCGGTTTCCGCTATCAGGCATTGACGGACTTCAACGTAACGGGAGCGTATTACGACAACAAGAACTCGACGGGCGGCGTGGACGGCAGGAAGGGCGTCGCCATTCTGGGCATCAGCTATTCGCTGTCGAAAAGCACGGAGCTATATGCCGATATCGACTACACGCATTTCACGGGCGTCTACGTGACGAACTCAACGCTGAATCCGTCCGGGCATGACAAACAGACGGGCGTCTCGTTCGGTATGAATCACTTTTTCTAAGCCCGATTCACTTCTGGCGAGGAGTGAAAAGAGCAGGCTTCGAGCGCGTGCGGTACATGCTCGAACGTCTGCTCTGATTTTTTTCGCGGCGGGCTAAACCGGCGCTACAACCGAAGTCGGATAGAGCAGGGTATCCGTCACGCAAATCCGGCTTTCGAAGAGGAACCGGTCGCCGTCGACCACGACGCGGTCCATATACCGCCCTGACATCACGATTTCCGTCATCCGGTCGATCATGGTCTGCAGGATAAGAAAATCCGCGCCGACGCGGTAGCCCTCGCCATCCACGCTCACCGACATGCCGCTGACGATGTGCCGCAGCGCGCGCGGCTGTGAGATCGTCGTCTCCGATGTCGTGAATGCCCGGTCCTCGATCATGTTCTTGCCATCGCAGTAAATGATGGCGATCGGCAGCCCGCGCTCATGGTTTTCCTTGGTCGTCAGCCGATACTCGGCGTGCGTGGTGAAACAATCGGCCCAGTCCTTGTAGCGGCCTTCGTCGAGTGCTGCGCTGTACTCGGCGTAAAGATCCATGATGCCAAAGCGGATGTCAGCCGGAACGGTCTGCACACGCTGCTGCGGTAACGTACTCATAATCCCATCACCTTGCGATAGTGTTGGTACAGGCCGCGCACGGCCACCTCGGTAATCGTATGGTCGTGGTCCTCGACCGTGCGTCCGGCCATCTCGGCCACGCCCGCGCGGTCGTTGTAGGGCGTGACTCCTTCCTGGGACATCACCATGACTTCGCTGTCGTCGGCCGACACGAAACCCGCCGGTCCCATCAGGTTTGCCTGGCGGATACGGTGCGCGCGCATCTCCGGCGTATCGTCCGCGTAGCCGAAAAAGGTCCAGTGCAAATCGTGGCTGTCCGGTCCACGTGGGACCAGATGGCGCATCGCGAGCGTGTTCGATTGCTGCTGGATGATCAGGTTCGGCCAGAACGTGCACATCACCGCGGTCACGTCGCCCGGGTATTCGCGGATCAGGTCGAGCACGCGCGTGTCCTTTAACTGCATGTCGCTGCGCAGCGTCGCCCGCATTTCATGCGCGGCTACTTCGTCGAGCTTGCCGCCGCGCCGGTTGATCATCGCGCCATGACGCCCGGTTTCGTCCATCTCGATTGCCGATTCTGCATCCATCCGGAAGAGACCGAACGTCACGAAGAAGACGTGCAGCAGGCTCGCGTGATAGGGGTCCTTCAGGTTCTCGAACATGAACTTCCAGTTGCCGTCGATCCGCTGGCGCATGTAGCCGAGCAGTTCGAGCTTGCGCCCGTCGAACACACGGTCGAAGTACGACAGCATCCGCGGGCCGAGGTACTCTTCAAACGGCTCGACGCTCGTGTCGAACGACGCAAAGACCGCTCCATTGCGCACGCTCACCGCGAGCGGCTGCGCGCGATGCTGGCTCAGGTCGAAGTCTTTCGGCATGCCGCCCTTGCCCTTGTAGCCGCGGCGAAAGGGCAGGCCGGTGACGTTGCCCTTCAGGTCGTAGCTCCAGTGGTGATACGGGCACGTGAACGACTTCGTGTTGCCGTGATCGCTCTGGCAGAACGCCACGCCGCGATGCGCGCAACTGTTGGCGAATGCATTGACGCTGCCGTCGGTGTCGCGCACGACGACGATCGGCAGATCGCCGACAAAGCTGCGCTTGAAATCGCCCGGATTGGGAATCTCGCATTCGAGCGCGACATAGGCCCAGTTCGGCCCGCGAAAGATCCGCTCCTGTTCGCGGCGATAGATTTCCTCGTCCGTATAGACCCAGAACGGAATGCGCGAACAGCCGCCTTCAGGCCAGACATAATCGGGCGCGGCGTGATCGCCGGCGCCGGAAGCCGCCGCGGTACGCGGAGCCCATTTGATTTCGGTTTCCATGTTTCGTCTCCACAAAATAGGAATGCAAGGCAAGCGTGCATCCGCACGCGCGTGGCGTGCGGATTCAGCTCCGGTTTAGTTGTGTGCCAGACTGGAAAGCGGCCGCGCTAGATCGCCAAGTTCTTCACAGTCGATGCGCTGCTTCGTATCGATCAGCCGTTTCACGTGGCGCCGCTCGCGTCCCGCGTTCATCAGCACCGCGCCGAGAATCGTGCTGTCGGCAACGAAGAATGCGCACCATGAAGACGCGGCGATGTCTCCCCGCATCACGACGACATCGTCGGCCTGGCGGCCGCCCAGCATCTGGATGTTGCAATCATATTGGTCAGTCCAGAACCATGGCGCAGCGGCGGCGGCCGGTGCAACGCCTGCAATCGTGCTCGCGGCGACCTGAGCCTGCAACTCCGCGTTTTCCCACGACTCGAGGCGTACGGACTCGCCCAGAGAGTGCGTGCGCTGTCGCGTGACGTCGCCAACGGCGTAGACCGAGGGCAGCGATGTACGCGCATGTGCATCGACCAGCACGCCGTCAGCGCATTCGGCCCCGGCGGCGCGGGCAAGCTCATCGTTCGCTACTGCGCCGATCGCCACGACCACGACATCGGCCGCGAGCAGCGTACCGTCGCCGAGCCTGACGGCTTCCACAGACGTATGACCCTCGAGCGCGGCAACGCTCACGCCGGTGCGAATGTCGGCCTGATGCGTGCGATGCAGGTCCGCAAGATACTGACCCAGAAAGCCGCCAAGAATCCGGGGCAACAGCATGCTGCCGCTCTCGATCACGGTTACTGCACACTGCCGTGCAATGGCCGTGGCCGCGATTTCGAGTCCGAGAAAGCCCCCGCCAATTACCACGACTTTCGCACCGGGTGTGAGCCGTGCCGACAGGTTCGTGCTATCGCCGATCGTGCGCAGCGTCAGCACGCCGTCGAGCGTCGCGCCCGGCACCATAAGCGGCCGGGGCCGCACACCGGTCGCAAGTACGAGGTTATCGTAGGCAAGGGACTCGCCGCTGGCGAGCGCGATCTGCTTGGCACGCCAGTCGAATCCGGTGACATGTACGCCAGCACGCATCGAGATCCTGTGCTCCTCGTACCACGTGTGCGCGAAGATGGTCGCTTTTGACGGCGGACCGCCATTCAGTATTTCCTTCGACAGCGGCGGCCGCTCATACGGCAACTCCTGTTCTTCGCCGAGCAGTACGATTTCCGCGGCTTCGTCCAGCCGGCGCAGCGCCGAGGCGGTTCTCGCGCCGGCCTGTCCTGCACCGACAATGACCGTGCGCCCACTCACGTCGTCACCCGCAGCGTGACCGCCATAGAGTCATTCGACATCGACAAGCACCTCATCGCCTTCGACGCGTACAGCAAACGTCTGCAGGTCCACGTCCACCGGTCCCGACACCGCCTTTCCAGTGCGCACGTCGAATAGCCCCTGGTGCAATGGGCATTCGATCTTGCCGTCTTCGAGGTAACCGTCTGAGAGGCACGCGTGAGCATGCGTGCAGATATCGTGCGTGGCGAAGAATTCGCCGTCCAGGTTATACAGAGCGATTGGGATGTTTTCGATGTGGCACGCCTTGACGGTGCCGGACGGGACGTCGGCAACGCGTGCCATTGGTTTCCATGTCATCAGGTCAGTCTCCTTATTGCCAGTCCAAAGCCGGCGATATTGGCATCACTTCATATGGGGACGCTGAAATCCGGTATTGAATGCATCGCCCGTTGATACGTTGACGACCCGTATTCTGCGCGTGCTGGTCCGGGCTCGCGTCGCTATTTCTTTGATTGAGCATTCGCCGTTCGCGAACGCTCGCGGAGAAATTGCTGCAGATCACGGATATTTGCATCGTGTGGTAACGTCGCCAGCCATACTGGGACTCGCGCCGTTGGCCGCGCACCGGTTTTGGGGACGGTTTGCCGGCGCGTGCATGGCCGAGCCCGAAGACGCACGCAACTCCTCAGCAATAAGATAGGAGACCCTGCCGATGGAGACACCATGCGGTTCGATTTGACCGATTTGAGGCTTTTTGCGGCTGTCGCCGCGTACGGAAACATCACAAAAGCGGCGGAAAGCGTGCCGATTGCCGTTGCGGCGGCGAGTTCGCGTATTCGCGCGCTTGAGGAGTCTGTCGCCGCGACGCTGTTATTGCGCCATAGCCGCGGCGTCGAGTTGACGCCCGCCGGCGAAGTGTTTTTGCAGCATACGATCTCGATGTTGCGCGAAACAACAAAGCTACGTCACGATCTGTCGCAGTTCGGCGAAGGTATGCGAGGCAACATCCGGCTTTTTGCCAACACCAATGCCATCCACGAATTCCTGCCCGCGCTGCTTGCGCGATTTCTGGCGGACAACCCCAAGATCAATGTTGACGTCCAGGAACATACCAGTCCGGAAACCGTGCGCGCGGTCGATGAAGGCAGTGCGGATCTCGGCATCATCGTCGGACTTGTGAACACCCGGAAACTCGCCGTGGCGCCGTTTCGTGAGGACCGGTTTGTGGTCATCGTCCCGAACGACCATGCGCTTGCGCGTGAGCGCGCGATCCGTTTTCATCAGGTGCTGGAGTGGAATTACATCGGGCTGAACGAGCGTTCATCCCATCAGCAGTACGTATCGAAAACTGCGTTGCTCGTGGGCCAGAGCATTCAACTGCGCACGCAGGTCGAAAGCTTCGAGGCGGTCTGTCATATGGTGGCGGCGGGTGTCGGCGTATCGATAGTGCCTGAATCGACAACCCGCCGGTTGCGAGCTACGCTGCCTTTTTCCGTTGTCGACCTTGATGAGCAATGGTCGAGCCGCGAACTGAAACTCGTCTCGCGCACGCAAGAAACCTTGGCCGCACCTGCGCTCAAGCTGTTCGATGCTCTCGCGATGCCTATGCCGTAGCGAGGATTCGCTGACGATAGGGCCCGCTGTCGCGCTGCCAATCGAGCACAGCAGCAGACGCAGTTCAGCAAGAACGGCACTTTCGCGGCCTCGACAATGCGAGCTTGTGTCGCGTCCGCATCGCGCGCGGCTACATTCTGCGCGGCTTGCGTACGGCGGTTGATTAAACGGCTTTTTTCATACGGATCAGTTTATCAACGACCGTTGAGCAAAGGCGGTGCGGAACTACCATGACGGACTGAAAAAAATCCATAGCACGATGGTTTTATCGGTGGGCGGAATAATCGCCGGCCCTGTTCCGTTACGTTCTTCTCTTTTCACTCTTCCTTTGGAGAACATAAATGAAGACATTGTCGTTTGTCGCCCGATTTGCTGCTGGTGTCGCCTGTTCCTTTGCCGTGCTGAGTTCATCTGCCGCGATCGCCGCATCCGTAAAGAATGTCGTACTGGTTCACGGCTTTTTTGCGGACGGGTCGGGCTGGCAGGCAGTTTCGAAAATACTGGCCCGCGACGGATACAACGTGTCGGTTGTACAAGAGCCCGAAACGTCTTTTGCGGACGACGTGAAGGCTACCACGCGAGTTATCGATGCGCAGGATGGTCCATGTATCCTCGTCGGCCATAGCTACGGTGGCGCGGTCGTTACCGAGGCCGGCAACGACCAGAAAGTTGCCGGGCTAGTGTACGTGGCTGCATTTCAGCCCGACGCCGGCGAAAGTCCGATGGATCTGACCAAGAAGATGCCGCCTGCAACGAAGGCAATCAAGGCAACAGCGGACGGCTACCTGTATCTCGACCGGAGTCTTTTTCATGCGGACTTCGCCGCCGATGTGCCCGCGATGGAAGCGAAATTCATGGCCATCTCGCAGGTGATGCCGGCGGCGCAGTCGTTTTCCACGCCGATCACAAATGCGGCGTGGAAAACCAAGCCGAGTTGGGCCGTCGTTGCAACGAGCGATCGCGCGATCAATCCCGATCTCGAACGGTTCATGACCAGGCGCGCCGGAAGCACAACGGTCGAGATGAAATCGAGCCACGTCGCTTATATCTCGCACCCTGTCGAAGTTGCAAAGTTGATCGAGCAGGCTGCCGCCAAGTCCGGGCAGTGATGATTGTTAATGCCGTCGGTCGATATGGGGTGCATCGCGGCCCTTGCCTGGAGTCAGCTTGGGCTGTCCGGCTCATGACGTAATCGTTGCATTGCGTCCCATTTTGCACTCCAAGGGTGCAGATGGGACGCACTCTGAACGCTTCATTCTGACAATTCCCCCTTTATCAAACTCGTCAAACTCGGCGTCTTCGACTCATTTTGAGCGAAGCTTGGGGCAAGGTCATCCGCAATAATACGTACGGTTGGACTACGAGGCTTGATAGCAATTTCAGTATCGCTTGTAGTGAAAATTTGGCAAGAATGAGTCAAATATGAAAGACGTGGTGTAGAGACCCGATAACAATGAGGTCTCATCTGCGCTTTCGCAAAACTCAGACTGTATTACCCAAAGAGTTCAACACTCCACTGGCGGGGTTACCCGGACTTGCTAATCACCCAACGACTAAACCGACGGGAAAGGCGCAAGTCCGTTCCGGTGAAGTGAATCGTATTGCCCAAGTTGGATTTGCGCCATGATCAGGATCGGCTCCCTTGAGGTAGACCTGGACGGTCGACAGTTGTTGCGCGATGGCGCTCCGTTGGCCGTCGGCAGTCGTGCATTCGACGTTCTGGCGGTCCTGCTCGAGGCACGAGGCCAACTCGTGTCAAAGAAAGATATTTTCATGCGCGTCTGGCCCTCAACCGTCGTTGAGGAAAACAATTTGCATGTGCAACTCTCGCGGTTGCGACGCCTGCTAGCCGAAAGTGGGACATTGCTTCAAACCGTATCCGGACGTGGTTATCGCCTCGCCATCCCCAACGTTCCTGATAAATCATCCGCTTCATTAATAGACACATCCTTTGAAAAAGCAGTGTCCCATGAGGGAAGCACACCGAACAATTTACCAACGTCCGCCTCTGACATCATTGGGCGCGATGACGCAATCCTCGCGATTATTGAAGCGCTGAAGCTCAGCAAACACCTCACGCTTGTCGGCGCGGGAGGAATCGGAAAGACACGGCTTGCCATAGAAGTCGCTCATCGAGCGAAGGCGCTATTTGCGGACGGTGTCTATCTGATCTCTCTTGCCTCCGCCACGGATCACGCAAGCGTTTTACAGGCTGCCGCCAGCGCGCTAGGCATTAATCCGGCAGACGGCCTGTTATCGCTCGCGCGCATAGGCGAGAAAATAAGCGGGCCGCGCATGTTGTTCGTGATCGACAACTGCGAGCAGGTATTGCGGGCAGCGGCGGAACTGGCAGAGTCGCTTACGTCTATTGGCAACGAGACTCGCGTTATCGCGACGAGCCGGGGACCGATTGCGGCCGTCAACGAACGTATATACCGCGTCGAGCCGCTTCCAGTGCCACCGCAAACCGACTTCACGGATGACGTTGTCAAATGCAGCGCCGTGCAGTTGTTCTATTCGCATGCACGCGGATTAGACGCGCTTTTTCAATCAGACGAACACAGTCACGAACTGATACACACCATCTGCCGTCGCCTTGACGGTATTCCCCTTGCAATTGAACTTGCTGCTGCGCGTGCGTCGATCCTGGGCGTCGAGACATTGGCAACACGCCTGGACGACCGGTTTCGTGTATTGACCGGAGGCAGCCGCTCGACGCTTCCTCAACATCAAACGCTAAGGGCGACATTCGACTGGAGTTACGCGCTCCTCAATGAGACTGAGCGCGCCACGCTTCGTCGTCTAAGCATATTCCCCGCTGGCTTCACGATGCCCGCCGCCGTTGCCGTGGCATCGGATGCTTCTCTTGACGAATATGCTGTTGCAGCCGCGGTCTCTGGACTTGTCGAGAAATCACTGATCGTGCGTATCAAGGGCGCAAACAAAGTTGCCTACGGCATGCTGCAAACGACCCGCGCGTTTGCGCATGAGAAACTCGATCACAACGGCGAACAGCGGCAGACGAGGTTAAACCACGCAAATTACTTTTCCGAATTACTTGGAAACATCTCGAACGCTAGTGGAACTCGTAATGGCGGATCATGGCAGCATGATATGCGCGGAATGCTTGACGACTTGCGGGCCGCTCTTACATGGGCTTTGTCCGCCCACGGAGACAAAGCCACTGGTGAAATCCTCGCCGTCCGCTTTGTGTGGCTTCTCTTCGAGCTTTCGCTAGTCGAGGAGTGCTGCAGTTGGGCACACCGTTCTCTCGAAGCGCTGGAGAAACCGCCCGGTGTCGATACAACTCAGCTAAGACGCGTCCGTATGCAACTCAACGCCGCGCTTGCAGCGGCGCTTGGCTATGTGCAAGGACCGATTGATAAGACCAGTGGAATCTGGTCCGAAGTATTGACATCGGCGATCGCATTAGGCGATTCAATTCTTGAAGCAAGGGCGCTCTGGGGGTTGTGGAACGCATCTCAGAGTTCGGGCATCATCTTTGGCGCGCTGGCGTTCGCCAGGCGTTTTGCAATACTCGAAGCTGAAAGTTGCCAGATCGAACTGGCCGAGGGCGGCAACGGTCCCGTTGTTAGTGCGCTAGGCCGTCGTCTAGTCGGCGTCGCCTCACACTACGCAGGCGACCAAGGCGAGGCTTACACGACGCTTAAACGCTTTCTCTCTGAGGCGCGCGGTATGCGAGCATGGCTGCCTCTGGGCCGCTCGATCGATCAGCACGTTGTTGCCAGCGCCACCTTTGCGCGTGTTCTATGGCTAAAGGGGGAGCGCGACGAGGCGCTGCGAATCGCCGAGCGCTGCGCTGAGAAAGCACGCGCGCAGGAGCAAGCAATCGTTACCTGCTATGTACTGATCGAAGCGGGCATCCCGATTGCGCTGCTCTCTGGCGAACGCGAACGCGCGGCAGAAGCCATTGGTTTGCTAAACGAAACATCGACTCGTGTCGGGCTTGATATCGCCCGCACATGCAGCCGAGCGTTTAATGCGTATCTTCTTTCTCTGGACAATGTAACGCCTGGACACCTAAGCGAGTTTTCTGCATCGATAGCCGATATCGACGCTATCGGGCGGGGTGCCCACGCTCCAATGCTGGTCGCGCAATATGCCATATCGCAAGCCCTTGCAGGAAGGCATGGTGACGCGCTGGTCACGATAGCAAGCGTGTTGAGTCGCTGCGAGGAAACCGGCAACATGTGGTATGCCAGCGAGCTGCATCGTATCCAAGGCGAGTTGTTGATCGAGCACTCGAACCATTCAAACGGTTCATCCCCTAACGCTACCATGCTTGCCTCAGAACGAAGCTTCATTCGAGCGATCAATATATCCGTTGATCAGGGCGCTCCATCGCTGCAATTGCGAGCCGCCCTAAGCCTTGCCCGCCTATTTCATGCACAAGGTCGTCACGACGAAACGCTTGGTTGCCTGGAGCAAGTGTCCATTCTTTTCCCCCAACAACGCGACTGGCCAGAATTTCGTGAAGCCTCACGGCTGTTGTTGCTCGCAAGGGAGGCCATCTTTTTGCGTCAGCAGCTTGCGGACGCGCCGCACATCGATAGTGCGTAGTGGTCAATTGGTATCCGATGACTTTCCCTAGCAATGCATGATAAAGAAAGGGCGTCCCCGGAGCGTCAGGGTTCAAGAAAATTAAGAACTTTTAGCGGGTGGCAAGCATACACTTCATACACGCGTGAGTGACTGCGCGAGTCTTCAATAGCGATCGGCTTGGTTCTCGGGTCCGAACCGTCCTCGCGCCGAGGCCTGCTGCCGGTCAAAAAAATGCGCGGCTATTGAACAGCAGGAGAAGTGATGAGGACACATGTGGCAGGTGTGACGATCCCGGACAGTGGAATGGCAACGCAGGCAATGACCCTAATCAAACAGGACTTACCCAGGGTTCTGATCAGTCATGCATTTCGAGTATTTCTTTTTTCGTCGCTTATTGGGCGTCGTCGAATGCTTGATTTCTCGCCGGAAATGCTCTTCGTCGCGGCCGCTTTTCATCACCACGGACTGGCGCCACGTTTCAGTGGATCTACTCGCAGATTCGAGCTGGATAGCGCGGATGCAGCAGCACACTTTCTGCATCAACACGGAATCGCGAGGCAGGAGGTCCGTAATGTACGCGATGCAATCGCGTTACATTCGACATTCGGCCTTAATGGATTTGAATCTCCACTCATTGAACTTTTGAGCGCGGGAGTCGAAACCGATTTGATGGGATGTCACTTTGACGAAATATCAGATAGTGAGCGTCGCGCGGTGGTGGAAGCCTATCCTCGTGAACGTGCGTTCAAGTCACTCGTTATAGAGGCGCTGGCCGACGGCATCATGTGGCGGCCGGCGACAAGCTTCGGAAATGTCGGCGCAGACGTACTGGAGCGCTGTAATCCCGATTTTTACCGCATTAGTTTCTGCGGCCTCGTTTTGGGTTCTCAATGGGAAACCTGAGACGTCAGGCATGATTTTCCGCCAGACTCCGAGGTTTTATGGTCTCGTTGGAAGCGCCTTGGGACTTGAATGCGGAGGGACAACCTCGGACCCGCTCTGAAAGGAAACCAACCTGGGTGCGGCGGTAGTTGCGCTACCTTGTCGTTCCTTCGATCCTCCCGTTTTTATTTCCGTATCGGAAATGAGTTCGTGTCCAATGGGGATAATTTGCCCTCCAATGACCATCCCGAGCAGTCCGACGAGGGCCACTATTGGCGGTGCTGGCGAGCGGACGCGAATCACACTGTATATGATCCCGGCGAGTACGCCAGCAAGCAGCGAAAGAATATAGGATTCCATTCTTTGTTCCAGGCCGATTTAATTCATGGATGACATTGATTGGTGCCGCCAGCGCTCAAGCTCTCAGGCATGCAGGACAACACGCAGCGGATCTGACGGATGCCGCTGCGCGCACTGCCTTCGGGACTCGCACGCCTCCGGTCAAATTCAGCTTTTTGCCGGGACAGCCGCGAGGGCTTCGTGCTGAATCTGAGTGCGCTGCGGCGCCTTGTGGACCATCGTATAGGCGTAATCGACCCCCATACCGTACGCGCCGGAGTGGTCCTTCGCGATCTTCATTACGGCGTCGTAGGTATCGCGTCGCGCCCAGTCACGTTGCCATTCGAGCAACACCTGTTGCCACGTGACCGGCACGGCGCCTGCCTGAATCATCCGCTGCATTGCATAGTCGTGAGCATCCTGCGATGTGCCGCCGGACGCATCCGCGACCATATAGATCTCGTACCCGCCCTCAAGCATGGCGCACAGAGCAAATGTCGTATTACATACCTCCGTCCAGAGACCCGCCACCACCACTTTGTTCCGGGCATTTTTCTTTAATGCGTCGCGTACCTTCTGGTCGTCCCAGGAGTTCATGGACGTTCGTTCAAGGGTGGGGTGGTCAGGAAAAACGTCGAGCAACTCAGGGTAGGTGTAGCCGGAGAATGTTTCGCTTTCTACAGTCGTGATGGTGGTGGGAATGTTAAAGGTTTTTGCTGCTTTAGCTAAGCCGACAACGTTGTTCTTCAGCGTTTGCCGGTCGATCGACTGGACACCGAACGCCATTTGGGGTTGCTGGTCAATAAAGATGATTTGACTGTTCGTCGGGGTAAGCACTTCAAGTTTCTCTTGGCTCATGATGTCATCCGGTTGTGAACTATCCAAGGGTGTTGATCGATGTTCCAGCACAGGCTTGATTAGCCGACATGTCGCGCAGAATACGAATAAACCGCTTCCTGTGAATTCAGGATCGAGACATGCGCTTGACGTCTTTCAGCCCACGATAAGCATAGTCCAGGCAGTCATGACCCTGTAGTCCTTAAAGTGCTGATTCAGATAATTTAAGAGGCTACTCGCTGGAAGTTCACTTCTCTTAAGCAATAAAAAATCATAAGCTTCCGACGGTGATAACGGCTCAAACAAAGCCAGTCCGAATTCCTTGCGGACAGCCGCCGCTTCAACATGTGCAGATGAGAGAGGTAGCCGGTATCTTCGGAGATCATTGGATGAAAGTCTACGTGCTGTCGCTTATATCAGGAATCCTGATCGGTTTGATGTATAGCTGGATTAATGTCCCTTCGCCGGCGCCGCCTGTCATCGCTTTGTTGGGCCTTCTCGGGATTCTCGCTGGCGAACAAGTGATTCCTGTCGGAAGAAAAATGCTTCGCGGCGCTGGCTTTCTTATGGCGTGGCAAGAGGAGCGTTGCAATCAACATCTTTTTGGGTCTCTGCCCGGCCGAAACTCGAATCGGCCTGGGCCAACGGCGGGAGTGTCCTCTGAGGAGAAGCGTTCATGACATCGCAGCAAGGTGCGCCAGACTTTATTTTTGTTAATGGCCGTTTCACGACGTTGGATACGTCCAATCCAACCGCCACTGCGGTGGCTATCAAGGACGGCAAATTCATTGCTGTCGGTGACGACCCCGAGATAAGCAGGCTCAGGACCGCGAACACACGTATTATCGACCTGAAAGGGCGCTCGGCCCTCCCGGGTTTGATTGATAATCATCTCCACATCATTCGCGGCGGGTTGAACTTCAACATGGAACTTCGCTGGGACGGTGTCCGTTCACTGGCAACTGCCATGGAGATGCTCAAGGCGCAGGTTGCCATCACGCCGCCGCCTCAATGGGTAAGGGTGGTGGGCGGCTTCACGGAACACCAGTTCGAAGAGAAGCGTCTGCCGACTATCGAAGAAATAAATGCCGTGGCGCCCGATACGCCGGTTTTCCTGCTGCATCTATACGACCGCGCGCTGCTAAACGCTGCGGCGCTGCGGGTGGTTGGCTACACCAAAGACACGCCCGAGCCTCCGGGCGGCGAGATCGTCCGCGACAGTTCGGGTAATCCAACGGGCTTGCTGCTAGCCAAGCCGAATGCCGGGATTTTATACGCGACGTTGGCGAAAGGACCCAAGCTTCCTCCGGAGTACCAATTGAACTCGACGCGTCACTTCATGCGTGAACTGAATCGCCTGGGCGTGACGGGCGCAATTGATGCCGGAGGGGGATCGCAGAATTTCCCGGAAGATTATGAAGTCGTCAAGAAGCTCGACAACGAGGGGCTCTTGACCATCCGGCTCGCCTACAACCTGTTCACGCAAAAGCCCAAAGGCGAGAAGGACGATTTTCTCAACTGGACAAAGACCTCGAAGTATAAAGACGGCAATGATTATTTCCGTCATAACGGTGCGGGTGAGATGTTGGCTTTCTCGGCTGCGGACTTCGAGGATTTCCGGGTGGCGCGTCCGGACATGCCTTCGGAGATGGAATCCGATCTCGAAGGAGTCATCTGTGTGCTTGCGGGAAACCGCTGGCCCTGGCGCATGCACGCAACATACGACGAGACCATCAGCCGCGCGCTCGATGTCTTCGAGAAAGTCAATCGCGATACGCCGCTCGCGGGTTTGAACTGGTTCTTCGACCATGCCGAAACCATCACGGAGAAGTCGATGGACCGTATCGCGGCGCTTGGCGGAGGCATTGCGGTTCAACATCGAATGGCCTATCAGGGCGAGTATTTCGTCGAGCGCTATGGCGAGAAAGCTGCGGAAAGCACACCACCGGTTGCACGCATGCTCGAAAAGGGAGTACATACCTCTGCCGGTACGGATGCGACCCGGGTTGCGTCCTATAACCCCTGGGTTTCGCTCTCCTGGCTTGTGACTGGCAAGACGGTCGGAGGCATACGCATATACAAGCAGCATAATTGCCTTGATCGCGAAACAGCGCTTCGCATGTGGACAGAAAAGGTCACCTGGTTTTCCAACGAAACCGGCAAGAAGGGACAGGTTATTGCGGGTCAATTTGCCGATTTCATCGTTCCTGATCGTGACTACTTCAGGTGCTCGGAGGACGACATAGCCGGCGCGTCTTCGTTGCTGACCGTTGTAGGAGGCAAGGTCGTGTACGCCGCGGGCGAGTTTGCCGAGCTGGACGATAACCCGCTGCCTCCCGCCATGCCGGACTGGTCGCCGGTTCGAAAATACGGCGGTTTTGCAGCGTGGAAGCAAGGGGGAGCGTCTGGCGCACCACTTCAGCAAGTTGCATCGTCTGCATGCGGATGCGCGCGCGCCTGCGGCTTGCATGGACACGATCATCGGCGGGCCTGGATGAGCGACGCACCGACCGCGGACCACAAAGGTTTTTGGGGAGCGCTCGGATGCGCATGCTGGGCAGTCTAGAACCGCTGCGGGCTGGGAACAGTCCGTCGTGGGTGGCGGCGCTGCTGCGCCAACCATGGGTGATGGCGCTTGTTCGCGTTTGTCTTGTCTCGGCTTACCTCATCGGGGGAATTACAAAGCTGGTGCACTTCGACGCCGCTGTCGCCGAGCAGACCCATTTCGGGCTTCATCCGGGTTGGTTGTGGGCTGCGCTCGCCATATTCGTGGAAATTGCCGGCTCTCTGTGTGCAATCTTCAACACGTTTGTGTGGCTTGGCGCGGGTGGCTTGGCGGCCTTGACGTTTGTGGCCATGCTCGTCGCAAACGACTTTTGGCATTTGCAGGGAACTGCGCGCTTTATTGCGCTGAACGGATTCTTCGAACATCTCGGACTTATTGCCGCGCTAGTGATGCTCACGTATTTGTCGAGCAGTGAGCAGCGCTCTCGTGGCTAACAACAGGGCAGGAACATCTAATCATGCGCAATATTCGAACTCTTGGTGTCGCGATTGTTTTTGCGTTCGGCGTCGTGGCAACCGCGCCGTCGCAGACTTTCGCAAAGGCTGACACTACGCAGGCAACGTCATATGCGGTGGGTCCGCAATACGACACCACGCATGTGTACGTGGCGCCTGAGGATTTCGATAAGTTCACGGATAGCTTCGTTGCAACGTTCGGCGGTCACAAATCGCAACAGGGCGTTTTCCAGGTAACGCCAACACCTAGCCAGACAATGTCGCAACTGGTCCTTACACCGGCCGGAACGATTTCGGTGTTCGGATTCAAGACGCCGATTCCTTACCCGTTTGGCGACGAGCGCACTGGCTATCTTGTCACGGACATGGACGGCGCGATGAAGTGGGCGAAGGTCCACGGTGCCGATGTCATCGTTGACACGTTCCCGGATCCGATCGGACGCGATGCAGTGGTTTCGTGGCCGGGTGGAGTACATATGCAGCTTTACTGGCATACAAAGGCGCCCAGTTATGACCCTCTTGCGACGATTCCGGAAAACCGGGTGTATGTCTCGCCATGGCGTGCGAACGATCTCATCAAGAACTGGCTCGCGTTCTCGCACGGCAAGGTGATATCGGACAATCACCGTGCACCAGGAGTAGAAATCGGGCGTCCTAACGATACATTCCGGCGAGTGCGGCTCTCTTCGGGTTTTGGCAACATGACTGTCTTCGCCACAGACGGCCACTTGCCGTATCCCTACGGCCGCGAGATGACGGGATACGAGGTCAAAGACTTAGATGAAACGCTTAACAAGGCTCAAGCGGCTGGCGTCACCATTCTCGTGCAGCCGTTTACGTCAGAACAGAGAAAATCGGCGGTCGTTCAGTTTCCAGGTGGATACGTTGCGGAAATACATGCAACGGCGAATTAGGTCGGCGTCATAGCGATGACAAAACGCGGCCGATCAAATAGCCAGTTTTCCGACGTATTTTCGCGAACCGGTCATGAATGACGACAATGTTTTATCGGCAATCGCAGGGTATGTGGACACACTCAGTTTCGTCGCTCTTTTCGGCCTGTTCACGGCGCACGTGACCGGCAACTTCGTGTTGATTGGCGGCGGCCTGGCCAGGTACGGACAGGGAATTTTTCTCAAGCTGATGGCATTTCCCGCTTTTGTCCTGGGTGTTGCGCTTAGCAGCCTGCTCATTCGGACCGCCAGCCCCGAAATGCTAGCGCGGGGTGCCTGCATGCTTTACGCGGTGCAGGCAGTTCTTCTCCTGGCATTTTCTATTGCGGGCATTCATCTTGGGTCGACTTTCAGCCCGGAAAATTGGTCGGTAGTCCTATGCGGGATGATTGGCGCGGCCGCTATGGGTGTCCAGAACGCACACAGCCGGCTTGTTGCCCGGCCGGGAGTTCCGAACACGGTCATGACAGGGAATGTGACGCAGGTCATTCTTGACGCAATCGATCTGTGTTCGTCGCGCGTTGGAATCGATAGCAAACTCGCTTCACGCGCACGTGTCGCGAAAATGCTTCCAGCAATCATTGCGTTTGCTCTGGGCGCTATTGCCGGCGCTTTCGCTTACGCTCATTTTGGCTTCTGGTCGCTATTGTTACCCGTTATCGCACTAGCTTGGCTCGCGCTGCGCTCCTTGATGCAACGAAACGCCTTGGAGAAGCGCGCCTCATGAACGCTATTACTGTGGGCGCCTGGCGCGAGCGAGAGAATAACGTGGTGCTGACTGCCGCGAAAGTGGCGGTTGACTGTATGTCGCGTGAACCGACGCGTAACCCCGATAACGGGCGGACGAAACGATGCTTAACAGGGAACGGGTCGAATGCAAGTCGCCGCATTTGTAGGGATCGCCATAGCTGTAGTCTCGCTCGGCCTGTGCTGCAAGGCGCGAGCCGATAGCAATGCGCAGTCGCCGCAGCAAACAAATACCTCAGCGGGAGTCTGTGATTCAAAGCGACCCGTGGTCATGTTCAATCGGTGGCAAGAGGACTGGTCCGTACTTGGCGACCCTTGCGTACCCAAAAAGCCTCTCGATAACCTGAAATATATTCGCCTTGGCGGCGACCCGGATTCGTATCTTTCACTCGGCGCCAATTTGCGCGAGCGCCTGGAGATCAACGAGGCTCCGCTATTCGGACTCGGTCCGGCCGCCGGATCGGATACGTATCTGATCCAACGCGCGCAGGTTCATACTGACGCGAGGATAGGGCCGCACTTACAATTCTTTGCCCAGCTTGAGGACGCGAGGGCGTTCGATAAAGATCTGGTGAGACCAACAGACAAGAATCCGTTGGATCTGGAGCAAGCGTTCGTTGCCTGGGTGAGTCCAATGGGACCGGGCACGATTAAATTTCGCATTGGGCGTCAGGAAATGGCGTTCGACCTGCAAAGATTCATCTCCGTTCGCGACGGTCCGAACGTACGCCAGGCGTATGACGCTGTATGGGCGGATTACGAATATGAAAAGTGGCGATTTATCGGATACGTCACGCGGCCCGTGCAATACCGCGACGTTGTGTCGTTTGACGACACCTCGAATCGCCATTTGACGTTTAGCGGCGTGCGGTTCGAGCGTCAGGGCGTCGGACCGGGTGACCTGTCGGGCTACTATTCCCTCTACACGCGCGATGCAGCGCAGTTCCTCGATGCGCAAGGCAACGAGCATCGTGACGTCTTCGACCTGCGATACACAGGGAAAATCGCGGCGGCGGATTACGATGTGGAGTCGATGTATCAGACAGGTGATGTCGGTAACAAGAGAATCGGTGCGTGGGCAGTCGGATCGCTGTTTGGCTACACGCTCGATTCGACGTGGACTCCGAGGTTAGGATTGCAAGTCGACGCAGCATCAGGCGACCGACATCCCGGTGATGGAAGGCTTGGCACATTCAATCCACTCTTCCCGAATGGCTATTACTTTGCATTGGCGGGCTACACGGGTTATTCAAATCTCGTTCATGTGAAACCGTCGCTCACCCTTAAGCCCTCAAGCAAGCTTACCTTGCTGTTTGCTGTAGCGCTCCAATGGAGAATGACCGCAAACGACGCGATTTATCAGCAGGGTAACGCCGTTGTTCCGGGCACGGCTGGACACGGTACGCGTTGGACTGGCGCCTACGCGCAACTTCGCGCTGACTGGACGGTCGCGGCGAACCTGATTGCGTCGGTTGAAGCGGTGCACTTCCGGATTGGAGATTCCATCAGGGAGCTTGGTGGGAGTAACTCGGACTATGTCGGCCTGGAGCTGAAGTATGGCTGGTAGCGGCACGATGCCGTGCGTTGCGCGCCACAGAAGCCCCGACCTTACTTGGAACTCGCTCGCCAACGAGCAGGTGTGTGTCCAACAATTTTCTTGAAGACAAGCGTGAAGTGACTTTGACTCTTGAACCCCAGCATGGCAGATATATCCAGCAGGGAAAGGCTGGTTTCTCGAATCAGTTGCTGCGCGCGCCCGATCTTTATTCTTAAGACGTATTCGTTTGGCGTGACGCCCGTCGCCAGGCGAAATTGCGTTGAGAAATGCATCCGGGTCAGGCCGGCGACGTTGCTCAGGTCGAAAAGATAGATCTGGTCGAACAGGTGGGCATCGATATAGTCGGTAACTCGGCGAAGACGCCATTTTGCCAAGGGGCTAATGCGTGCCTTCGTGGACGATTTTCTCGAATTGAGTGACACACATCGGGATGCAATGGCAAGACTGATGCTATCAAGGATTAAGTGATTAACGGAGAAATCTCCTTCGTTGATCTCCAGCATGGCCTGGATCAGGTGCCGAGCCGGCCCGTCGTCCAGGAAAGTGACATTGGAAAGCACTATGTCGCCGTGAGTAGGGGTTTCGAAGATGTGCTCATGGCATTCCGCGAGCAATGCTTGCGAAAGATAGAGGCGATACGCCTGTGCTGCCTCGGTGAACACAATGCGGGTGACTTCCCCGGGCGGCACCAGCAGATTGGAGTATGTGGGCACATTGCTTAAAGCAACTTCTTTCTTGCCAAAGAGAAACCTTCCGGCGCTGACACTCCGGTTGATAGTAATAGTATGCGTACCGTCAGTAAGTTCATGCTTAAACTCAAGAGGCTGCCTGGGCTGGTCGAGGCTCCACTTGGTGAGGGTCACGCGGAAATCTTGCTCCTGCGGACGCAGTACCGGCCGCTGACGCCAGTGAAGCTCTGGTACTGCCAATGAACAGTTCAAGTCGGTTTTCAAGTGAAGCCTCCTTACGCCCTTCAGTGCTTGAACCGTGTGAAATTTGAAAGCGGTTCGCTACGGGCGGTCCCGGTCGCGGGTATATCTTAATTGAAATAAAAAAGGAGAATGTAAGGATGTAACGGGTGGGTGTGGTGCTGTGTGGTGAAATGTTCCTGTCATCCGAACATGTGCCAACATCGTACGGCGCGAGCATGGCCGGCCATCCGGCTTTGATGTGCCTCGCGAACACTCGCTGCTTGCTCACGCGAATCGCTGCAGGAGTAGTTGGGTATCCTTAGAAAATAAAAATTACTGCGATTCTTGTCCAAGCTATTCAAGACGGTCCCGAAGGCACGCGCTTTGTCGGCAACGTTTAAAGGATTGAAAGGAATCAAAGACTGAGAAAAACTGATCTACATCCGCCTACGCTCATCGCATTACGGTCTAGTTACCAGGGCGATTACAACGGAAAAAAATATTTCCACAGCGAGGACGGTGCGCTTTTGCACAGTTTGATCTGTATCAATGCTGTTCGATATCAACAGGCGCTTAATCACAGACTGAATTTACACCGTCAAAGGATTAACGCCATGGATCTCCCGCTTAGTGGTATCAAGGTTATCGATTTCACCGGTGTCCAGTCTGGTCCCGCCTGCACGCAAATGATGGCGTGGTATGGCGCAGATGTGATCAAGGTGGAGCGTCCCGGTGTTGGTGATGTGACGCGCAATCAACTGCGCGACATCCCCGATCTCGATGCGCTGTATTTCACAATGCTCAATAGCAACAAACGTTCGCTGGAACTCAACACGAAGACGCCCGAAGGAAAGGCGATCATGGAGCAACTCATTCGTGAGGCCGACGTACTGGTCGAGAACTTTCACCCGGGCGCCATGGATCATATGGGCTTTACGTGGGAGCATTTGCAGGAACTGAATCCCCGCCTGATCTTTGGCTCGGTAAAGGGATTCAACGACGAGTCGCCTTACACACACATCAAGGCCTACGAAAACGTCGCTCAGTGTGCTGGCGGTTCGGCGTCGACCACCGGTTTCTGGGACGGTCCCCCAACGATCAGCGCAGCGGCACTCGGTGACAGCAACACCGGAATGCATCTGCTGATCGGTCTGCTGACTGCGCTCATCGGCCGGGAGAAAACGGGCAAGGGGCAGCGTGTCACCATCTCGATGCAGGACAGCGTGCTCAACCTTTGCCGCGTCAAGCTGCGCGACCAACAACGGCTCGAGCGCGTAGGGTATCTCGAAGAATATCCGCAATATCCCAACGGCACGTTCACCGACGTGGTGCCACGCGGTGGCAACGCCGGTGGCGGAGGCCAACCGGGTTGGATCCTTAAATGTAAAGGGTGGGAAAGCGATCCTAACGCCTACATCTACTTTACGATCCAGGAACAGAACTGGGCGGCGACCTGCGATGCAATTGGCAAGCCCGAGTGGAAGGACGACCCGGCCTACAACACTGCGAAAGCGCGGCAGTCACACATCTTCGATATTTTCGCGGATATCGAAAAGGTGCTCGCGGACAAGACCAAGTTCGAGGCGGTTGACTATCTGAGCAAGTTCGATGTCCCGTGCGCACCCGTGCTGACAATGAAAGAAATCGCCAACGACACGTCATTGCGTGCAAGTGGAACAGTGGTCGAGGTGGAGCAGAAAAAGCGCGGCAAATACCTGACTGTTGGCAGTCCGATCAAGTTTTCCGGATTCACGCCAACGATAGAAGGCGCACCGCTCCTGGGTGAACACAACGAGGAAATCCTCGTGGGGCTTGGGTATTCGAAAGAGCAGATCGACAGGTTCCGTGAGGCGAAGGTCATCTGAGCTTCGGTAGCAGTCACCACTCATTCACTGGAACGAACGCGACATGGCAGATACTCCAACGCAAGGCGAACTGACCGATGGTTTCCATCTGGTCGTAGAGGCGCTCAAGCTCAACGGCATCAATACCATCTATGGCGTCGCCGGCATTCCCATCACGGATCTTGCGCGCCTCGCGCAGGCCGAAGGTATCCGTTATCTTGGCTTTCGTCACGAACAGTCGGCGGGTAACGCCGCCGCCATCTCGGGCTATCTGAAGCAATGGCCGGGGGTGTGTTTGACTGTATCGGCGCCGGGCTTTCTTAACGGACTCGTCGCGCTTGCCAACGCGACAACGAATGGCTTTCCCATGATCCAGATCAGCGGATCGAGCGATCGCGCAATCATCGACCTGCAGCAGGGCGATTACGAGGAACTCGACCAGATGAACGCGGCGAAGCCGTTTACCAAGGCGGCGTTCAGAATCAACCGGCCCGAGGACATCGGCATTGGCGTAGCCCGGGCCATCAGGGCAGCGCTTTCGGGACGGCCAGGCGGTGTGTACCTGGATCTGACCGCTGCTGCGCTGGCCGCGACAACCGACGCCAGATCCGCGAAAGCCACGCTGATCAAGGTTGTCGATCCGGCGCCCGCGCGCATTCCGTCGCAGGAGTCCGTGGGTCGCGCACTTACGCTTCTCGCAAATGCCCAACGTCCGTTGATTATTCTGGGCAAGGGCGCAGCCTATGCGCAGGCCGACGACGCGATCCGCGGGTTTATCGAAGAAACCGGCGTTCCGTACCTGCCCATGTCGATGGCCAAGGGCCTCTTGCCGGACGACCATGCGCAATCCGCTGCTGCCGCGCGTTCCTTTGTGCTGGGACAGGCCGACGTGGTGATGCTCGTCGGTGCACGCCTGAACTGGTTGCTTGGGCATGGCAAGGCGCCGCAATGGTCGCCCGATGCAAGCCTGATCCAGATCGATATAGAGCCGACCGAATTCGACAGCAACCGTGCCATTGCCGCGCCCGTTGCCGGCGACATTGCGTCCTCGATCGCAGCGTTCAGAGCGGGCCTGTCCGCCACGCCAGTGCATGCCCCAAAGGCCTGGACAGATGCGATTAACGAACGCCGCCGGCACAACGAAGAAAAGATGGCGGCAAATCTGCTGGCCAACCCGGACCCCATGACGTTCCAGAGCGGTCTGCGCGCGGTGCGCGATGTCCTCACCCGACATCTGGAAGTCTATGTCGTCAACGAAGGTGCGAATACGCTGGATTTCGCGCGCAACATCATTGATATGCAACGGCCGCGCATGCGGCTCGACGCTGGCACGTGGGGCGTCATGGGCATTGGCATGGGCTATGCAATCGGCGCGGCGGCGACCAGCGGCCGGCCGGTCGTGGCAATAGAAGGCGACAGTGCGTTTGGCTTCAGCGGCATGGAGATCGAGACCATCTGCCGGTATCGTCTGCCGGTTGTCATTGTGGTGTTCAACAACGGCGGTATCTATCACGGCGACGACGTCAATCGCAGCGGCGGAGCCGATCCGGGGCCAACGGTCCTCATGGGTTCGGCGCGTTATGACCGGCTGATAGAAGCCTTCGGCGGCAAGGGATACCACGTGACTCGGCCTGAAGACCTGGAAGCGGCGCTCGCAGCCGCGCTTGAAGCGAAGACCCCTGCGCTGATCAACTGCGTGATCGATCCTCACGCGGGCACGGAAAGTGGGCACCTGAAAAACCTCAATCCGAAAAGCGGTCTTGCGGCTACGAAGTAGTGCATCGGCTTTTGGCGATGCATTTCGGATTTCGCTAAGGATTGCCAATCAGATTTAAACAAAGGGAAGACGATGGACGCACCCTCTGCAACAACGACCCGGCCAGCTGGCCCGTTTTCCGACGTGCTGGTGATCGACCTCACGCACGTTCTCAATGGCCCGTTCGGCACGAACATCCTGACCGATCTGGGTGCGCGCGTCATCAAGGTTGAGCAACCCGGTCATGGAGACGACACACGGCTTCTCGGTCCTTTCGTGAACGACCAGTCGCTTTACTTCAGTTTCGTGAACCGGGGCAAGGAAAGCATTGTCCTGGATTTGAAGGCGGACGCTGACCGGGAGATATTTCTGAACATGGTGCGCGAGGCTGACGTGCTGGCGGAAAATTTTCGCCCTGGAACGATGCAGCGGCTTGGGCTCGCCTACGAGGATCTTTCCCGCATCAATCCGCGGCTGATTTATGCATCGTCATCGGGCTTTGGCCAGACAGGACCAATGGCCACTTATCCGGCCTACGACACCATTGTCCAGGCCATGAGCGGCATCATGGATGCAACCGGTTTCCCCGGAGGGCCGCCAACGCGCGTAGGTACGTCGCTGTCCGATCTGTGTGGCGGTGTCTTCATGTTCAGCGGTATTGCAAGCGCCCTCTATGATCGGCAGAAGACAGGAAAGGGTGCGCATGTCGACGTGGCAATGTTCGACGCAACGCTCGCGTTTCTCGAACATGGATTCATGTCCTATGTGGCGACGGGAAAGGCCCCGGGCCGCATCGGCAATCGCCATCCATACATGGCGCCCTTCGACGTCTACGAGGCGCGCGACAGGCAGTTTGTGATCTGTGCCGGCAACGATTCGCTGTTCCTCAAGCTCTGCAACGCGATCGGCCGTCCTGAACTGTTGACGGATGCGCGTTTCATCGGAAATCACGACCGGATGGAACACGCCGATGCCTTGAAAGAAGCGCTCGAAGCGACACTGCGCGAGCGCGACGCGGCTCACTGGCTGCAGGTGATCCACGAGGCAGGCGTGCCCGTCGGTCCGCTGCTCGACATTGCAGAGGCTGCGGCGCTGCCGCAGACGGCTGCGCGTAACATGGTGATCGAAGCCGGCGGCGTCAGGATGCCCGGCAACCCTATCAAGATCAGCAGCTACGCCGACCCCGCCGTGCGGCCGGGAGCACCTTCGCTCGACCAGCACGGCGCCGCGCTGCGGACGGAGTTCGCGACGGACAAGCGTAGTTCCTGAGCGCAAGGAGCGATCAATGGACATATCTTCCGCGCCGGTGACCGCGCTCCCGCTGCACGTCAACGTGCGCCGCGTCGTGGCGCTCACGACTGTTTGCGGGTTTGTGGAGGTGATCGGGTACAAGGACGCGGGCGGGATCTACCCGGCGATCATGACCGGCAATACGGTCCAGCTTGGCTGGAGCCTGGCCCAGGGCGCGTGGTCCCGTTTTTCGCTGCTTGCTTTCGCGATCGGGGCGTTTTTCATCGGATGCATGATTGCGAGCCTCATCAGGCGTCATTTGAAGCGGCCACCGCTCGAGCTATGCATCATGGCCGTGCTGCTCGTCGTCGCCGGGGTTGTACGCGAGAATGCGGCGCTGCGTATTCCCGTCGAACTTCCCATGCTTGCGCTCGCACTCGGCATGCAGGGAGAAACGATCAGCCGTTTTGGCGCCGTCTCGCTACAGACGCTGGTGGTGACCAACAACATGGTGAAGTTTTCCGACACGTTCATCGGCCGCTATTTTGGCGGCAAGAACGCGAAGGAAAAGCGTCCGCCTCTGTCGGAGGTACTGCTGCCTGGGCTCGCGTGGCTGACTTATAGTCTTTCGGCAGCAGTGGGCGCTGTTGTTGCGGGTCTCGTGTCGGAACCGCTGATCATCCCGGCATTAATCCTTGTCCTCGTCACGCTCGATCTGATCCGGCTGCCGGATCGGTAAGCCGTTGCTTTGCGTCGTAGACGTGGCGTCGGATAAGCAGACCGGCGACACGTCCCCGACGTGCTGATCCGTTTCGATCCAAAGGAACGCCCTGCCGACCAGTTGGCGAGCGGAAATCTTGTAATTCGCAACCCGACCTGGACCGCACCCGTACGCTCATGAGCCTACCTGATCTGCCGCCTCAGCCAGAGGACATCGCTGCGGACCCGGTCGTCGGGCCGTCGAAGCCGCGTCTGCTTGGCGTGCTCGGCCCTGGATTGATCACGGGCGCCTCGGACGATGATCCCAGCGGGATCGCTACGTACAGCCAGGTCGGCGCGGCCTTTGGCTACGGTTTATCGTGGACGCTGCTCTTCAGCTATCCCCTCATGGTGGCGATCCAGATGATCAGCGCCCGAATCGGGCGCACCACCGGTCACGGCATTGCCGGCGTGCTGCGCAAGCATTATCCGAACTGGCTGCTGCAATGGGTGGTCGTGCTGCTGCTTGTGGCGAACATCATCAACCTGGGTGCGGACCTCGGCGCAATGGCCGACGCAATGGCGCTTCTTGTACCCGGCCCGAAATGGCTGTATGTGCTGTTCTTCTCGGTGGTATGTGTGAGCATGCAACTGCTTTTGCAGTACACGCGCTACGTTGCCGTACTGAAGTGGTTCACGCTTTCCCTTTTTGCCTACTTCGCCGTTCTGGCCGTTGTGCATATTGACTGGGCAAGTCTGGGACGTCATTTCTTTGTTCCGCATATTGCCTTGACGTCCGACTATCTGACCGCCGTGGTTGCAGTATTCGGCACGACGATCAGCCCTTATCTGTTCTTCTGGCAGTCCGAGGAGGAGGTCGAGGACATGCGTGCGCATCCGCGGCGTCTGGACCTTCTGCAAGCGCCGGAGCAAGGTGGAAAGGCGCTGCATCGCATAGAGATCGATACGCTGGTGGGCATGGGGCTGTCGAACCTGGTCGCCCTGGCGATTCTGGCTACGACTGCCGCGACGCTCAACGCGACCGGCATTGTCGATATCCAGACTTCCGCTCAGGCGGCGCAGGCCTTGCGGCCAGTCGCCGGCAAGTACGCCGCGCTGTTTTTTACCATGGGTATCGTGGGTACCGGATTGCTGTCCGTTCCTGTCCTCGGCGGGTCGGCCGCGTATGCGATCGGGGAGGCGCGCGACTGGCCGGTGGGCTTCACGCGCAAGGTACAGGAGGCGAAAGCGTTTTATGCGACGATCGCCATTGCAACGCTCATCGGCATGATCGTGAACTTCACGGCCATCAATCCGATTGCCGCGCTCTACTGGAGTGCGGTGATCAATGGCGTGGTTGCAGTGCCGTTGATGGTCGTGATGATGCTGATGGTGTCACGCACTGACATCATGGGTCAGTTCGCGGCTCGCGGCTGGCTTCGTCTGCTTGGGTGGGTTGCAACCGGGGTCATGCTGGTAATCGCACTGGCGATGCTGGTGACTCTGTTCTGACGCGTGGGCCGTGGCATTCCCTCGATACATAGCAGATAAGGATCTTGCACCTAACTTGTACCGTTAGACCTGACCAGCCAGCTTGCGCAGTTTCGTCGTGTCCAGCAAGGTGATGAAACGCGGGCCCTTACGGCGGATCACGCCCTGTGCTTCGAGCGCGTGCAATGCGCGACTGACCGATTCCACCGTCAAGCCCACGTAATCGGCAATGTCATGCCGCGTCATGGGCAGTATCAGTTCTCCAGCGAGCCGGCCGGGTGGCGCGTATGCGTGCTCGATCCAGAGCAGAAAACTCGCGAGACGCGCAGGTGCATCGTTTCTTGCGACCGTGATCGCGTGATGCTGGGAGCGCCGCAGTTCGTGGCACAGCTTGCAAAGCAGCCCGATATCGAGTCCCGGGTCACGTTCGAGAATAGCCTGCAGCGCGTCGAACGGAATCCTGAATGCAGTCACCGGCGTCAGCGATTGCGCGGTTGCAACGTAAGCGCCGTTTTCACTGAGCCCGATCAGATCCCGCGGAAACAGGAAGGCCGTGATGCGCTTGTCGCCATTCGCCTGCAACTGATAGGTTTGCGCGACGCCGCTGACAACGTTATAGACAAAGCGCGCCTCGCCGCCTTCCGGATAGAGGACGGTATGCCGCCGGACGCTGATCAGTTGCGATACTTCCATCAACGCGTCCTGTTCGGATCTCGACAGCAATTCCACTTCCATCCCGTCGCCGTCTTTTCGAAAAGGCGCGGCATAAATCGATGGCCGATACGGCGCCACGTCGGCAAGCTCATCTTTCATGGCGAGTCTTTGGTGTAAGCGTTGCCCGCTTGGGTCATGCTGCGAAGTCCAGCACGATCCGGCCTTCAATGTCGCCTTCGGCCATACGAGAAAATACCTGGTTGATGTTGTCCAGTTTATCGGTGGAGACCGTGGCTTTGACCTTTCCCTCGTCGGCGAAAGTGAGCGACTCCTGCAAATCGAGCCGCGTGCCGACAATCGAACCGCGGACGGTAATGCCGCCCAGCACCACGTCGAAGATCGGTAACGGAAAGTCGCCGGGCGGCAGACCGTTCAGGGAAACCGTGCCGCCACGCCGGACCATGCCGAGCGCTTGCGAGAACGCCCGGGGAGAAACAGCGGTGACAAGCACGCCATGTGCTCCGCCAATTTCCTTTTTAATGAAGGCTGCGGGATCGGTCGTGGCTGCGTTCACTGTCAGCGCTGCACCGAGACGAGTGGCAAGTTCGAGCTTTTTATCGTCGATATCCACGGCGGCTACGTTGAGACCCATCGCCTTCGCGTACTGCACGGCCATGTGCCCGAGGCCGCCAATGCCCGAAATGACGACCCAGTCGCCCGGTTTTGTATCGGTGACCTTCAATCCCTTGTACACGGTCACACCGGCGCAAAGGATCGGCGCGATATCGACGAAGCCGATGCCCTTCGGCAGATGCCCGACATAGTTCGCATCTGCAAGCGCATATTCGGCGAAACCACCGTTGACCGAGTATCCCGTGTTCTGTTGCGACTCGCAGAGCGTTTCCCACCCGCCCAGGCAATGCTCGCAGTGTCCGCACGCGGAGTACAGCCATGGAATGCCTACGCGGTCGCCTTCCTTGACATGGCGCACACCAGCACCGACTTCAACCACGTAGCCGACACCCTCATGTCCCGGAATAAACGGAGGATTTGGCTTGACCGGCCAATCCCCGTGGGCCGCGTGCAGATCAGTATGGCAAACCCCGCAAGCCTCGATCTTGACAAGCACCTGTCCGGCCGCGGCCGAAGGCACTGCAACCTCTTCGATTTCCAATGGCTGGCCGAACCCGCGCACCACAGCCGCTTTCATTGTCTTACTCATTATTCACCTCTGGTCAACACATGGTTCGGGTGGCTGCGCTACGTCGTGCCTGTACTCCATAAAGCCTCGCTGCCGCACGCTTTGCCAAGGCTCACGGTCACATGGCGGGAATCACCACCGGAAAGTCCGTATGATCCTCAACGCCTTTGACGCCCGGCACGTTTTCTGCGGCAACGCACATGGCGCGCGCCTGCTCGACCGAGGTGACAACGCCCCACAGATGGACCGTGCCTGCATTCACAATGACGTTCTCCGCAGCCAATGCCCAGCGATGATTCGCAAGTTCGCGAAGGACGGCATTGCGGATTGCCTCATCGGCATCGGGCTGAGCGGACGCGGTTTCCTTCGGCACGCTTGCCAGCGCCTTCACCAGGTTCGCCCGGCTGACGATCCCAAGAAGCTCTCCGTCGTAGACAACCGGAACCCGTTTGATTCGATGCCGCTCAAGCAGATCCGCTATTTCGCTGACCGGCGTACCTTCGCGCACGGAAATCACTTTTTCCGTCATGACGTCCCTCACCGATCGCGCGTTCTCCTTGATGTAGGTGGCGGCAAGATCTCGCGTGGAAGAAAAGAAATCGAGCCACCATGAGCGGCGCCGGGTTTGCGTGCCCGTTTCGATCCGATGAATCAGGTCGCCCTCGGTGATCATGCCGATCAAGCGGCCCTCGTCATCCACCACGGGTGCGCCGCTGATGTGATTCTCGGCGAACAAGGCAGCGGCTTCCCGCACCGATGTTTCCGGTTTGACCGTGATTACCGCACGGGTCATGACGTCAAGTGCACGCATATGCTTCTCCTGATTTCCGGCGCGGGCCGGTCTTTCTTTCAAACCTGCTAACGATAGGAATTGTGGGTCAACGGCCCGCGCTGGTTTTGACTCAAGTCAAGTATGTCGGCCTTCCTGTTCTGTACGTTTGTCCTTGATACCACGGCGCGGGCCCAGCGAATCACAGCGCGGCCGCGTATGGATATCCCTGCCGGCGGCATGGGCTAAAGTGATTCGAATCAATGCTGTTTCCGGGTTTGCGCGGCAACAATGGTGTGAGTCCCGTCAGCCTTAGGCTCACTCCATCTCATGACCCGTTCGACCCGCGCGGAACAGACGTACCCGGAGCGGCCTCCGGTTATCGACTGTCCAATCTGTTCGCTGAGCACCATCCTGATGTCGACGCGGCTGCCCGGAGCGTCGCTTGGTCAACTGGATTCCATCGTGTGCACAAGGCGGCTCGTGCGGCGCGGCGAGACGCTGTTTCGCGCCGGCGATACGTTCAAAAGCGTTTACGCGGTCCGCGTTGGCTGCTTCAAGACGATCATCTTTCGCGACGACCGCGAGCAGGTCACGGGCTTTCACATTGCCGGAGAACCGCTTGGACTGGACGGCGTGTACGCGGGCAGGCAGAACTGCGACGCGGTCGCACTGGAAGACAGCCAGGTCTGCGTGATCCCCTACGATCTGCTGGAAAACCTGTGCTACGACTTCAAGGCAGTACAACAGCATGTGCATCACATGATGAGCGGCGAGATCGTGCGCGGCGCGCATCTCATGATGCTGCTGGGCACCATGACCGCCGAACAGCGCGTGGCCACGTTCCTGATAAACCTGTCGTCGAGAATGAAGGCGCGCGGTTATTCGGCCGCGGAGTTCAATCTGCGAATGACGAGGGAAGAAATCGGCAGCTATCTCGGACTGAAACTGGAAACCGTCAGCCGTATGTTTTCAAAGCTGCAAAGGGACGGCGTGATCGTGATGAAGGGCAGGCAGGTGAAGATACTGGACAGCGGGAAACTCGCGGAGTTGTGATTTGCGCCGTTTTGATGGCGCTAGGGGAACGCGTATTGAGCAAGCGACGAACGGCCTGAATCCACCGTCGATCCCGCACACTTGATATATCATATCGAGCCATGATCATGGTGAAGCCGCGTCAAACCTGGCTTTACATCATGAAAGGTATCCCCGGATTCTCCTCATGGACGGTTTCGCCGAATGCATCAAGACAAGCTCGAACATCAAAACCTTAACGATCGGACGTACGCGATCCTTAAGGGCGGTTTGATATCAGGGACTTTTCACCCCGGGCAGGTTTTCATCATTCGCTCTCTGGCGGAGCGTTACGGCATTTCGACCACGCCGGTTCGTGAAGCGCTGCAGCGCCTCGTCGCCGAGCGTCTCCTTGTCATGTTGCCGAATCGCACCATCGTGGTGCCGTCGTTGTCGCCCGAAAACTTCGCGGAAATCTATCGTATCCGTTGCGAACTCGAAGGGCTCGCTGGCGAGGTCGCGACTGCGCATTTCCGTGCCGCCGATATTGCACGCCTGAAGAAGACGCTTGTTGCAATGGACAAGACCATCGAGCGGGGCGAGAAGACAACGTATCGCGAACTCAATGAGAAGTTTCACTTCGATATTTATCGGAAAGCGAAGCTCCCGCGGTTGCTTGAGTTGATTCAGAACCTGTGGGGGCAGGTCGGCCCGGTGTTCTACGGATTACTCGATGCCCCCGACTATGGCGGCGAGCACGCAAACCTGCATCACCGGGAGATTGTTCAGGCGATCGAGGACGGCGACGCTGCGAGAGTGCGCAAGATGATCGTGGAAGATCTGGTTGCCGCGGGCGATGCACTGCGGCCCCGCCTCGGCATGCTGGTCGTGCCGGGCGCGGAAGCCGGGTTCGAACCGGGCACCGACTTGAGCGATGCAGCCAGCGCAACCGATGCCGGCCTCGCGCCGGCTACAGGTGCGTTCGAAGAATCCCAATCCCCCAGCCGCCGGAAACGCGCGGCCAAGGCGATCGTGCATTAAATTCCAGTCTGCTCGTCGCGCAGGGTGTCTTCCATCGCGCTCAGGAAGAAATCCGCGTGTTCAATCGAGAAGGGCAGCGGCGGACGAATCTTCAATACGTGGCCTTCTGGTCCGGATGCCCCGATCAATATGCGCCGTTTGCGCAATCCATTGACAAGACGCGTGGCCAACGCCGGATCCGGCGTCGCGTTTGCCGGATCGCTGACCAGATCCGCGCCGATGAAAAATCCCGCGCCGCGCACGGCGCCTATCGACGGGAATTGCTGTGCAAGCGCCTCCAGGCCGGCCTTCATATAACGCCCGACCTTTTTCGCGTTCGTCATCAGTTGCTCTTCCTCGATGACTTCGAGCACGGCAAGCGCCGCCGCGCAAGACACCGGATTGCCGCCAAACGTATTGAAGTAGCGCGCCTTCAGCGCGAAGTCCTGCAAGACTTCCGGTTTCGCAACGAGTCCCGCGATGGGGATGCCGTTGCCCATCGGCTTGCCGAGGATCACGAGATCGGGGAGCACGCCGTGCCGCTGGAACCCCCACATGCTGTCGCCCGTGCGTCCGAAACCGGGCTGGACTTCATCGGCAATGAAAACGCCTCCCGCGCGATGGATTGCGTCGACCGCGGGCGCGAGGAAACCGGCCGGATCGGCGTAGACGCCGTCGCTTGAAAAAATCGTATCCACGATCAGGGCTGCAATGCGTACGCCGTGCCGCGCGAGATCGGCAATGGCGGCTTCCACGTTCGCAGCGAAAGTCTTGCCGACATCGGCATCGCCCATGCGCTTGGCATCGGGCGCGGGCACTGTGCGGACGTGACTGCCGAGCGGAACGTGATCGCCGAGCGACGGCGAGATTTCCGACACGGCGCTGGTGATCCCGTGATAAGCCGTCTCCGTGACGATGATCCCCGTGCCGCCCGTGAAATTGTGCGCGACTCTCAAGGCAAGGTCCGACGTCTCGCTGCCGGTGCAGGTGAACATCACGTTCGACAGTTCCGCCGGGAAGGTGGCGACCAGTTTTTCCGCGTAGTCCAGGATGAGTTCGTGCAGATAGCGGGTGTGCGTATTGAGCGTTGCGGCCTGCTTCGCAATCGCGGCCACCACGCGCGGATGGCAATGACCCACCGACGGCACGTTGTTATAGACATCCAGATAGCGGTTGCCTTCGGCATCGTACATATGGACGCCTTCTGCCCGGACCAGATGTACGGGTTCCTCGTAGAAGAGCTTGTACGATGGCCCGAGCACGCGCTGCCTGCGTTCGAGCAATGCGCGCAAGGGCGCATCGAGACGTTCGGCGTTCGCAGGGTTGAACGCATTGACCATCAAGGGCTTGACCATCGAAATCACTCCATGTTGCATGCGGCGCGCAGGCGCTGCTGCGCCTCGTCACGCCGCAGGGTTGACAGATGCGCGAGGCCGTTCCAGGCGCTGGCATTGTTCTTCAGGATATATGCGCTGTTCTCCGGATAACGCGCGGCCCGCCAGCCGGTGATGGATACCGTCAGCACAAAACGCGCTGCAATCAGGTCATACAGGAGATCCAGTTCGACCGGCTCCAGCGGCGACACCGCGTGATACGCCGCGACGAATTGTGCGACGCAATCCCATGGATCTTCAGAACCCACGCCGCTCATGTGATACGAGGCGCCCACGGCGACGTCGTTGATAAGCGCCGTATGCACCATGTCGCCAAAGTCGAGGATTCCAGCAATGCGATCGTGGTCCGCCGGATCAACCAGAACGTTGTGCGGATTGAGGTCGTTGTGTACGACTTGAGCGCGCAAGCGCGGAAGCACGTGTTGCGCGTGACGCTCGAAGTTATCCAGGAACGCCTCGACCATCTGGCGGCGCGAGGCGTCGGGAATATGCGTGATCAGCGTGCGCAGGCGGCTTGCGTTCTTGATGTCCCAGGCAAGGTCGTGGCCGGCCGCGCTATGAAAGAAGCCCCGCAACGCAAGTCCCAGCCGCGCGAGCAGTGCGCCTAGTTGCTGGCGCTGGGCGGCGCTTCGCTCGACCGTGTAGAGCGGCACGCCCGGCAGGTATGAAAGCAGCCGCACGGCGCGCTCCGCATGGTGTCCGTACGCAAGACGCAAATGCGCATGGCCGTTGAGCGCTCTCGTGACGCGCGGCACGGGCAGTGGCGGGTCGACCGACTCGACGTGGAGCAGGGCGCGGACCTGGAAATCATTGATGGTCGGATCCTCGACCGGGTTGCTGATCTTGAGCGCGTATTCGTGGCCATCGTCAGCGTCGATTTTGAAGTTCTGATCGCGCTCGCTGGTCAGCCGCGACACCGAACCGCTGATTCCATAGTGAACCGCCACGGTTTTCTGCGCGTCCTCGATAGGCACTTCCTCAGCCGCCACCCGCAGGATGTCGTTCACCGACTCCGCAAGTTCGCTGTCGACGTTCGCTTCCAGCTCGCTCATTACCTATCCCCTGAACCTTCAAAAATTGACGAGATATGATATATCATGCAACAAGAATAACACGTCAAAACCGCGTGTCGAGTCGTAAAAAATCGATGTCACCAGGAATTTTTGCGAGCTTCGTGGAGATGCGCGGTGAACGCCGGAAGCTAATGCCGTACGTGGGTTCGCCGAATTTTCATGCACCATGAAATTATTTTTTTTCAGTGAAATTGCGATATATCATATCTCATCGAAAGCAGCGAAACGTCAGCTGAAATTGCAATACTGACGCGGTGAAAGCCGCCAGACAGCGAAGGAAAGGCAATCCATGAACAAACTCACGATCAACTGCGACATGGGCGAGGCGTTTGGGATCTATCACCTCGGCGACGACGAAGATGTGATGCCCTTCGTGACTCACGCGAACGTCGCGTGCGGTTTTCATGCGTCGGATCCGAATGTCATGTGGCGGACCGTTCGAGCAGCGAAGCGCCATGGCGTCAAGGTTGGTTCGCATCCGGGATTACCGGACCGGGAAGGCTTCGGCCGGCGTGAAATGAAGTTGTCGCGTGACGAAACCGCAGCGCTCGTGCTGTACCAGACCGGCGCGCTGCGCGCGTTCCTCGACGCGGAAGGCATGCAGCTTTCGCACATCAAGCCGCACGGCGCACTGATGGGCATGGCGATGAAATATGGCCCTGTCGCCGAAGGCATCGCGGACGCCGCCATTGCGCTGGGCTTGCCGGTCATCGGCTGCTCGGACAGCGAGATGACTCGCGTATTCGACGAGCGCAAGATCAGCTACGCCTGCGAGTTCTATTCGGATCTCGACTACGACGACGAAGGCCGCCAGATCATCACCATGAAGCATGATCCTGTCGCGCCGGAAGACGCGGTGGAGCGCGTGCTGCGCGCGCTCGACGAACATACGGCGAAATCCATCAATGGCCGTACCGTCAAGGTCGCGGCGGATTCCATCTGTGTTCACAGCGACACCCCCGGCGCGGTGGCGCTGGCGAAAGCAGTGTATGACGCCGTAGCGGACAGGCTCTGACGCGCGCCGCATGAAGACCCTCCATACAAGCCCCATTCTCACTGGCGACGCCGCGCGTGCAATCGTGGTGAAGTCGCTCGCGCAGTGCGAACGGGCGATCGGCGCGTCGCTTGGACCGCTCGGGCGGGGCCTGATGTATGACGGCGGCTCGGGCGGTCCGCGCCACGCAAACAACGGTCTTGCGATCGCGCGTCAGATTGCTCAGGAGGAAGGCGCGTGGTCGGTTGCGCCACGCATTCTGCGCGACGCGTTGTGGGACGCGCAGCGAGAACTTGGCGACGGCACGGCACGTATTGCATGCATGGCCATTTCGATGCATGCCGTGGCCGCGAAACGCGTGGAACAAGGTGTCTCTCCGGGGCTGCTTGCGCGAGCGCTTGGCGAACTGGCGGCGCGTTTGCCGGAGTTGCTCGAGCGCCAGCGCCGCGAGTCGCCCGGCGCCTGTGCGATGGCGCACAGCGCCTGTAATCACGCCGATATCGCGGCGAGCGTCGCGCAGATGCCGGAGGCGCTTTGCGATGAAGGTGCGATCTCGGTTGTCGAAGGCTATCGGCCCGGCGTCGAACTCGCGCAGTTCGCGGGCTTTTGCATGGAAGTCCAGGCGGATCGCGCGGGTGTGACGGTAAGGGAACAAGGTGCGCGCATCGAGATGGATGGCGTGCACGTGCTGGTGGTCAACGAGATCCTGGACGATTTCGGGCCGCTTGCACGCGTGATGGAGCAGTTCGTTTCGCGCGCGAAGTCGCTGGTGGTGGTCGCGCGCGGCATTCAGGGCGCGGCGCGCGCCACGCTGGCCGCGAATCGCGCGGGTCTTGGCATGCATGTGTTGGGGCTGATGCCCGCGGACACGGGCCTGAGCGCAATGCATGTGCTCGAAGACCTATGCGCGATGACCGGCGCCACGCTCGTCAGCGAGGAAACGGGCATATCGATTGAACGGGTTCGTCCCGCGATGCTCGGCCGCGCCGGCCGATTGATCGTGCAGGGCGGACGAGCGATCTTTGTCGAACCGGCGGGCGAGCGCGAGACCATCGCCAACCGGCGTGACCTGATTACCCGCGAGGCGGCCGCGCAACGCTACGTGGCGCTCGATCGTGAACGGCTGCTGCGCCGCGCTGCGCGCATGGGCGGCGGCTGGGGCGAATTACGCGTGGCGGGGCGCACGGCGTGGGAGACGGCGGAATGTATCGATGGCGCGAGCGCCGCGCTTGCCGCTACGCGCGCTGCAGCGCATGGCGTTGTGGCAGGCGGCGGTATAGCGTTGATGCAGCTTGCCGATGCGCTCGTTGCCGAGCATCCCGCTCATGCGACGGCCGCACAAGATGCCGCTCTCGAAGCACTGGTGCGCGGTTGCCGCGCGATCGCCACGCGCATTGCGGGCAATGCCGGCGTGGAGCCGGGGGCGCTTCAGGTTCCACCCGATGTCGCCGATCCGCTCTCGACCACGCTCGCCATTCTTCGCCATGCAGTTTCACTGGCGATGACCCTTTTGACCATCGAGGTCCTGATATGTTGAAGGAACGCCACGACGCCGAGCGCGTGACGCCCACGTTTGTCCCGTCGCCAGCCGCCGCGCCTCGCGTGCAGCACGATGGCTCATCAGTCGCGGATCTGATCCTGCGCGCGATCGATGTCGTGCATCACTATGGTCCGGTTACCGCGCTCGACCACGTCTCTCTGGAAGTCCGTCGCGGCGAATTCCTCACCATCCTTGGCGAGAGCGGCTCGGGCAAAACAACCATGCTGCGCGTGATATCCGGTCTTGAACGGGCGTCGCACGTGGCGCAGTTGTCGCTTGACGGCGTGGACGTGACCAACGTTCCAGCAGCGCGTCGAAACTGTACGACGGTGTTTCAAAGCTACGCGCTTTTTCCGCATATGTCGGTCGAGGAAAACGTTGGTTACGGGTTGAAGCTGCGTGGCGTGCCGCGCGAAGAATGCCGCCGCCGCGCGGGCGAGGCGCTCGACATGGTGCGGCTCGGCGCGAAGGGCGCAAGGCGTATCGGCCAGTTGTCGGGCGGCGAGCGGCAGCGCGTGGCGCTGGCGCGCGCGGTGGTCACGAAGCCGGCCATCCTGTTACTCGATGAACCGCTCGGCGCTCTCGACGAACGCCTGCGCTACGACATGCAGGCCGAACTGGTGGACATCCACAAGGCGCTCGGCATGACGTTCATCTACATCACGCACAGCCAGGAAGAAGCGCTCACCATGAGCGATCGGATCGTCCTCATGCGGCGTGGGCGTATCGAGCAAAGCGGCACGCCGGAAGACCTTTTCGACCGCCCGGGCAGCCGGTTCGCCGCCGAGTTCATGGGCTACGACAACGTCCTGCCATGCACCGTAACGAGCGACGACGACGCGTCGGTCATGACCGTCGACCTGGGCGGCGCAACGGTGCGCGCACAACGCTCGCCCGGTTGTCGCGCGCGGCGTGGCGAAGCCGCCCTCGTTGCTGTACGCGCCGAACGTCTCTCGCTCATTCTGCGCGCACAGGCCGGGGCGAACCTGAACGTGCTGGCGTGCACGGCCGAAGGCCATCTTTATCGCGGCAAATACACCGATCGGACCGCGCGCATGCCGGGCGGCACGGTGCTCAAGATCCGCAGCTGGGACCAGAGCGGCGCGCAACATGGCCCCGATGCATCCGGCTTCGACGCGGTGGCCTGCCGCCCACAAGATTGCGTTGTTCTTCCACACTAACGACTAAGGCGGGAAATCATGAAAGACCGGCATTCGATTACATCGCAACTGGATCTGTCCCGCCGGGACATGTTGAAGAGCATCGCCGCAACCGGCGCCGTGGCGCTTGCGGGTTCGCTGGGTCTGAGCCGTCTTGCGCAAGCCGCGGCGTCGAACACCGTGCGCGCATATGGGGTGACCACCGCGCAATTGAAGGACTGGTCGGCGCTGACGAAAACCACCGGCCTGAAGATGGAATACGTTGGCTCGGGCAATGACGTCGGCGTTTTCATGCGCGACGTGATGGCTTCGCAAATGGGTAACAAGGTCGATATCTTCATCTTCGAAGGCGGTACGCAAAATCTGCTTGGACCGCAGGGCGCATATCTTGTCATCGATGAAAAACAGCCCGAGCTCAAGCTATGGCAGCGCACCTCCGATACGTGGAAACGCTCACAGACCGTGGTTGGCCGTGACGGCAAACAGTACGGCGTGCCTGTGATCGGCAATGCGGACAGCTTTGGCTATTTCCCCGACAAGATCGGCGTGAATCCGGACGGCAGCGCGGATGTGTCGTGGAAGATGATGTTCGAGGACGACCGCACGCGCGGCCGCGTGGGCTACGACAAGACGTGGAATTATTCCATTGGCGTGGCTGCGCTTTATTTGAATGCGACCGGTAAAGCGAAGGTGGCGAACCCTGCCGATCCCACGGGAGCGGAAGCGAAGACCGTGGTGGACTTTCTCGTTGCGCGCAAGAAGGCCGGCCAGTTCCGCACGCTGGTGTCGTCGTTCGAGGAACAGATCCAGTTGCTCTCGAACCATGAGGTGGACATTCTGAATTGCTGGGAACCCGCCGTGCGCGAAGCAAATCTCAAGCTCGGCGATGGCAAGACCCGCTACGCCTACACCACCGAAGGCTATTACAAATGGGGTCACGGCGCCTACATTGCTTCGCAGGCAAAGAGCCGTGGAAACATGGACAGCATCTACAAGATGTTGAACTACTTCCTTGACGGCGAATACCGTGCAATGCAGGCGCGGGACCGCGGTTATGCCGGCCCGAACATGGATCTCGCAGTGACGTATGCAACTGCAAACGGGTGGAAACCCGAAGACATTGCGAACCTGAAGGCGACGCAGCAGAAGGTCGACCGCAAGTTCACCAAGCCCTTTGTCAGCACGACTACGCCATCGAATTCCGATGTTATCGAAGAAGAGTGGCAGCGCTTTCTGAATGCGTAACCGACTGCATGAGTCATTCATTCAACCGGGTCCAATCATGAGCGATGCAAGCATCGGCATTGCGCGGCGCGGCACCATGCGAACGCCGCTCGAGCGTTCTCCCTTGCTGTTGCCGCTGTTTCTTTCGGTATGGCTGACGCTCGTGATCGCGCCGTTGCTGGTGCTGTTCGCCTACAGCTTCTTCGAGAGCCGCAACTTCGCGATGATCTACAAGCCGTCGCTCGCAACGTGGGAAAGTCTCTTCACGTCCGGGCGCTTCGAAGTCACGGTGCGCACGTTGCGCATTGCGCTGACGGTGACGGTGATCGAACTCGCGCTCGCTTTTCCAAGCGCGTTATGGCTCGCGAAGGGCGGCTGCAGCAAGACCACGAAGGCGCTGGTGCTGGCGTTGCTGACGATTCCGTTCTTCCTCGATTTATCGTCGCGCATCATAGTCTGGCGCGGTATTCTCGATGAAAACGGCCTCATCAATCATGTGCTGATGGCGCTGCATGTGATTGTGTCGCCCATACGCGGCATGCTCTACACCGAGCAGGCGGTGCATTTCGGCATGATCGTCTCATACTTTCCCATGATGGTCCTGCCCATCTACATGGCAATCAGCGTGATAGACGACACGCTCGTCGCGGCGGCCGCCGATCTCGGCGCGTCGCCGTGGCGCGTTCTCGCCGATATCATCCTGCCGCTTTCCATGCCCGGCATCCTGGCCGGCGTGGTCTTTACACTCGGGCCGGCGCTTGCGTCGTGGATCGAACCGAACATGCTGGGCGGCGGTTTCGTCAACTTGCTCAGCAATTCCGTGGACAGCGCTTATAGCGCATTGCGCTATCCCGTGGTGGCTGCGCTGTCGAGCTTCGTTATCCTGATGGTTGGCCTGATGCTTGCCGTGCTGATGTTCCTCACGCGCCGCTTCGCCGACCTTTCCACCTCTTTCCGGAATCTTCAGAGTTGAGCCATTCCGTCCTTCAGCTATCTGTTCGCGAACCCGCGGCGCAACCGAAGGGCGGCGCGTGGAGCTACTGGCGCGGCTGGCCGGCATGCGCGAAGTGGATCACGTTCGGCGTGCTGGGCCTGATCTACTTTCCGCTGCTGTGGCTCGCCATGATGTCCGTGAGCGCGCGTCCGCTCTCGGGTATTCCGTTTCCGTTGTCGGGCGCCAATTACGTATCGCTCTTTACGAACGACGACTGGCTTGCACCGTTCGGCATCAGCGTGATGATTGCGCTCGGCGTTGCGGTCGTGACGGCGTTGACGGCAACGCTGGTTGGCCGTGCGTTGCCCCATTCGCCACGCGCCGGAACGCTGGTCCTGCTCGCGGTGTTGCCGCTCTTCATACCCGGCATGTCGATGGGCGCCGCCCAGTTCATTTTCCTGCGGCCCATGCTCGGGCTCACGCTGGGGTTCTGGTCCATCTTCCTTGGTCACGTGGTCTGGGCGTTTCCATTTTCGTTGCTGATCGTGCTGGTGCTGACAACCCGTTTCGATAGCCGTCTTGTGGAGGCCGCGGCCGATCTCGGCGCGTCGGGCTGGCGCACTTTCTGGGACATCGAGTTGCCGATACTGCGCCCCGGCATAGTGGGTGCGGGCACGTTCGGTTTTCTCATCTCGTTCAACGAAGTGCAGCGGTCCATCTTCCTGCGCGGCACGGCGACGACCATGCCGATCTGGAACTGGGAAATGGCGTCGTCGCAACAATCGCAGGTGCCGGTGATCTTCTCGCTCGAGACAATTGTCCTCGCCGTGGTGTTGCCGTTGCTGGCCGCGCTTTTCTGGGTCTTGTTCGTGCGAATGGACAAGAATTGATCGACGTCTCTCCTTAACTCTCAAGGGCATCGCGATGCTTTATCCTGAGCCGCGCTTCGTGCCGGGCGGCGATTGTTTCATCGAAGTCGAACTCGGCGATGAAATGAGTTTCGACCTCAATGTGCGTGTTCATGCGCTTGCCGCCGCCATTCGCGCGGCGCGGATTGCGGGCGTCGTCGAGTTGATTCCCGAACTGGCATCTTTGCTTGTGTCCTATGATCCGGACCGTATCTCGTACGCTGACGCCGTCCGTGAAATCCAGGCGTTATCCGACGCGCTTTCGGGTGGCGCAATGCAGGAAATGACCAGCCGGGTCTTCCACGTGCCGCTGCTCTACTACGACCCGTGGACCGCCGAATGCGTCGATGAATATCGCAAGACGTATCCCGACAAGACGCCCGACCCCGAACTGATGTGCGAGCAGAACGGCCTCGCCGACCGCGCCGCGTTACAGCGGGTGCATTGCGCAAGCGAATACTGGGCGGCGGCGCTCGGATTCTGGCCCGGGCTGTGTTCGCTGATGCCGCTCGATCCGCGCTCGCGCCTCAATGCGCCGAAGTACAACCCGCCGCGAGGCTGGACGCCCAAGGGCGCGATAGGTCTTGGCGGCGGCCTTACGTGCATTTATCCGGACCGTACGCCCGGGGGCTACCAGATCTTCGCCCGCACTCCCATGCCGACGTGGGACCGGCATCAACGGCTGGGCGCGTTCCGCGAAAGCCCGGCGTTGTTCCGGCCAGGTGACCGCGTACGTTTCGTGCCGATCCAGCGCGACGAATACGACTTCATTGAAGAAGAAGTGAACGCGGGCCGCTACGTGCATCCGGTGATCGAATACCAGACGTTCTCGGTGCCGAAATATCAGGCCTGGCTGCAAACCCTCGGGAAGGAGTAAGCGATGCTCGATATCGTCAAACCGGGACTCGAGACCACGGTGCAGGAATTGCCCGGTCGCATCGGTCATTGGGAGCAGGGCTTTCCGCCATCCGGGCCGGCCGACGCGTGGTCATTTCGGCTTGCTAATCTTTTGGTTGGCAACGACCGCGATACGGCTGCGCTCGAATGGCAGTTCGTCGGGCCAACGGTGCGCTTTCATCGCGATGGCGCGATCGCGCTGACAGGCGCGGACATGGCCGCGAAGCTCGATGACGCACCCGTGCCAATGTGGGAAACGCTCAACGTTAAAGCAGGGCAGGTGCTGACGTGCGGCGCGGCGCGCACGGGGGCGCGGGGGTATATCGCGGTATCGGGCGGTATTGCGACGGAGCCGGTGCTTGGTTCGCGCGCGACGTTCCATATGGCCGCCATCGGCGGGATGGGCAATGGTGCGCTGAAGAAAGATGACCGCGTGCCGCTCGGCGAGCCGAGCGCGCCGTTCAAGCGGTTTTGTGTGGCAGAAAGCGCCCGCCCGCCGATCGATCCCGCCCTTCGCACCAGCGCCGCTTCAAGGCGTGTTGCCGCCATGCTCGGTCCCAACGATGCATGGCTCGACCCGCACGCCATCGACATGTTCTTCGAAAGCGAGTGGACGGTTCAGGCGCGAAGCAACCGCACGGGGTTGAGGCTGACCGGACCCGAGTTCACCTTCTCTGAGCGCGCTTATTCGAAGCGGCCCGAGCATGGGCACGAACCATCGAACATTCTTGACCACGGTTATCCGGTCGGCGGCATCAGCGTTGCGGGGCAGACGGCGATTGTGCTGATTCACGACGCGCCGAGTGCCGGCGGTTTCATCATTCCGTTCACGGTGCCGCGCTGCGATTTATGGCGCCTGGGGCAAGCGCGGCCGAATGAAAACCTGCGCTTTCGCCGCGTGACCATGGACGAAGCCAACGCGCAACGCCGGCGTATCGATGCGTTGTGCACGGCGGACGCACTGATCGAAACGACTACTCGAGCATGACCTGTAACGCAATCCAAGGATGACAACCAGATGGCCGACTTCGAAGTCAAAAGCGAAATCCCGGGGACGTTCTATCGCAGTTCCGCACCCGGCAAGCCGCCGCTCGTTGAAGAAGGGCAACACGTCACGGCCGATACGATAGTCGGGATCGTGGAACTGATGAAACAGTTCAACGATGTACCTGCGGGCGTGGCGGGTGTCGTGCGCAGCTTTGCCGTGGCCGATGGCGACGCCGTTGACGCGGACGCCGTGCTTGTGGTGATCGACACGGGAAGTGCATGACATGACGCGCACGATCAGAAAGGTGTTCATTGCGAACCGCGGTGAAATTGCGGTGCGCATCATTCGAGCGGCGCGGGAGCTTGGTTTGCAAACGGTGCTGGGTTGCAGCGAAGCCGATACCGACAGTCTCGCCGCGCGCATGGCGAACGGTGTCGAGGTGCTGGGTCCGGCGCCTGCCGCGAAGAGTTATCTCGACACGCGTGCGGTCGTTGACGCGGCGCTTCGCAGTGGTGCTGACGCCGTGCATCCGGGGTATGGGTTTTTATCGGAGAACGCGGCTTTTGCGCAGGCGCTCACGGACGCGGGGCTAATCTTCGTGGGACCCTCGCCGGAGACCATTTCGTTGATGGGCGACAAGGCTGCAGCGCGTGCCTGTGCGCGGCGCGCGGGCGTTCCGACCGTACCCGGCAGCGACGGCGTGGTCGAACACGTTGGCGAGGCGCAGCGTGAGGCGCTCAAGGTCGGCTATCCGGTGATGTTGAAAGCGGCTTCGGGCGGCGGCGGACGCGGCATTCGCGTTGCGCAGGACGCAGACGAACTCGCCGCTGAATTCGACAAGGCCACCCGCGAAGCCGAAAGCGCTTTCGGCTATGGCGGCCTTTATCTCGAGCGCTTCGTCGGGCATGCACATCATGTAGAAGTGCAGATCATGGGCGACGGCGTACGCGCGATCCATCTGTACGACCGCGAATGCTCGCTGCAAAGGCGCAGGCAGAAACTGATGGAAGAAGCGCCGTCGCCGTCGCTTGATGATGAAGTTCGCGGACGCTTGTGCGCGTCGGCGGTGGCGCTGGCTGAATCGGTGGGCTACGTGGGCGTAGGCACGATCGAATATTTGTTCGACGCCACGACCTCCGAGTTCTTTTTCATTGAAATGAATACGCGCGTGCAGGTCGAACATCCAGTAACCGAAATGGTGACGGGCATCGATATTGTGCGCGAGTCGCTGCGCCTGGCGACAGGGGAAGCGCTTGGGTTCGCGCAGGAAGACATCGTATTGCGTGGCGCCGCCATCGAATGCCGGATCAACGCGGAGGACCCGGTCAGAAACTTCATGCCGTCGCCGGGGGTTATCGGCAATGTGCGCTTGCCTGGTGGGCCAGGGGTGCGTACGGACACGCATATCTTCGACGGCTACCGCGTGCCGCCATTCTACGATTCGCTGCTTGGCAAGGTGATTGCGTGGGACGTGAATCGCGACGCGGCGATCAGCCGGATGAAACGCGCGTTGACCGAACTGCATGTGGACGGTGTGAAGACCACGCGGGCGCTACATCTGGCATTGCTCGACGACCCCGGCGTGGCGGCGGGCGTTTATGAAACGAGTTACCTGGAAGAGAACATCGAGCGGATCATTCAGGCGATTGCCTGAGCAAAAATGCGGCCCTCGTTATTTGAATGACGCGGATAGACGATCCTTGATGTGCGGATCTAGCATTTCTTCACGGCCGCTATATCAAACACCGCTCGCACGCCGAACCCCAGTTTTTCATACACGCTGGCCGCGCCGGCGTTTCCATCTCTCACGTGAAGAAAGGCGGTATCGCCGCGTTCGAGGATGTTCTCGGCGATAGCCGCGCTCAGTATTTGCGCATAGCGTTTCCCACGATGATCCGGATGCGTGCATACGCCGCTCACTTCGGTGGCGCCATCGAGCCGCATGCGCTCGCCGGCCATCGCAATGAGCATATCGTTCTCATCGAAGATACCTAGATAACGGCCCAGTGTCACTGTTCGCATTTCCATTGGCCCGGGCTGCGCCAACGTTGCAAGCGCGACCATGGCCGGACCATCCGCAAGCGTGAGCGCGCATCGATGAATGGGAAATGAAATGCGTGGGGACCTTGAACGCGGCCTTTGTGCATGTCATCTGGGCAAAGCTATAGCGCCAGTCGACAGACCATCCGTCGGGCGGCGCATGCTTCGCGATCGCAAACACGCCAACCAGCGAGCCCGCACCCGCGACGTCCGCGAGGGCCGTCCAGCAAGCCGGATTGGCGGAGTCCGCGACGGCCGCGATCGGCGAGATGGCCGGTTCATATCGGCGGGCAAGGTCGTTTCCGAAGCTGACTGAGCGTTGCAAGTGGGTTAGCGCGTTCCACGCCGGATTGTCGAGAGGATGCACAGCGCGAAGCTCCTTTGGAAGACTTTCGGGAAAGATGTTGTCTTACCATAAACATCGGACAGTCGAAAATATTCCTCGAACCTCCCTGAAAACGCGGATATCTCTGCTGCCAATAGTGCCTTCGTTGCCGGCCGTTCGCCGCTTCTGTATGGTGTTGCCAGGCGTAAGACATTTGCATGCAGATCACAAAGGGATATCGAATGACATCCGGGACCAGCACACAGACCGAGATTCCGATCCGCACCGATGTATTGATTGTCGGCGCGGGACCTGTCGGGCTTTTCGCGGCATTCGAGGCGGGCGTGATCGGCTTGTCGTGCCAGATCGTGGATACGCTTGGACGCATTGGTGGCCAATGCATCGAGTTGTATCCTGACAAACCCATTTACGACATCCCTGCCATTGCGTCATGTACGGCGCGTGAACTTGTCGACCGGCTGATGGAACAATGCCGCCCGTTCAATCCGCCAATCCATCTGGACCAGCGCGTCGAGACAGTCGAACAGCGCGATGATGGCCGATGGACGGTGACAACAGCGCAGGGCCTCGTCTTCGATACCGCCGCCATCATGCTCGCGGCCGGCAACGGTGCGTTCGTGCCGCAGCGCCTTGCATTGCCCGAAGCCACGCCGCTGGAAGAGCGCTTCGTTCACTACAGCGTGCGATCGCTCGCTGACTTCGCCGATAAAACCGTCGTGGTCGCAGGCGGTGGAGACTCGGCGCTTGATTGGGCGCTGGCCCTGCGCCGGGTTGCGCGTAAGGTGGTGCTGGTTCATCGGCGCAATGGTTTCAGCGCGGTGGCCTCGAGCGTCGACCAGATGAAGCGCGCGGTCGATGCCGGCGAAATGGAGTTCATGATCGGCTCGATTGCCGGCTTGCAGATGCTTGATGACAAGCTTGCGTCCATCGAGATCCGGCAGATTGATGGCATGGCTCAGATCGATGCGGATCATCTCGTTGTGCTTTACGGCCTTGTTGCGGATCTCGGACCAATCGCAAAGTGGGGTTTGGAAATCGTGGGCGGCCGTATCAATGTCGATACTTCGAACTACGAAACTAACCGGCCTGGAGTTTTTGCTGTTGGCGATATCGCGAATTATCCGAACAAACAGAAGCTGATTCTTTCGGGTTTTCATGAGGCATCGCTCGCGCTGCGAAAGGCGTACGCGTACGCTTATCCCGACAAGAAGCGCACGCACGTGCATTCGAGCTACGACGCGGGGCTTGCCGAGCGTATTACATCAAGTGCCGCGCACGATGCAGCTTAGACAGGCACGGCGCACGCGCGAACTTTGCATGAAGACGCGTTGTCCACACGCTCTTTTATCTTCAACTCACGTTGAAATGAACGCGAACATCCTGATGGCTTTCGACTGCTCGACCGTCCTGCATTGCCGGGAAAAAGCGCCATTTTTTCAGGGCATCGAGCAATAACGCGTTCAAGCGTGGATTGGACGTCGGCTTTGATAGTTCCACATCGACGGTTCCGTCCGCGTGAACGTCGAAGCGCGCAATTGCCACAGCTTGATAGGCGTCCTCGCGAAGTTCATCGGGGAGAGCGGGCATGGGTTGGCTGATGACTCGCGCAGCGGAACCTGCCGGCGCCGCGGGCTTTTCGCTCTCCGACGCAGGCATTGATGGCGCTGTTGCTGCAGGAGGAGCCGGTGCAAGGCTTGCGTCACGTGTGGGCGTAGGAGGATGTTCGGCCTTGACGATGGCGTGTTCATCCATAGGCGGCCGCGCTATGCGCGGTTCGGTCGTATGAACGGGCGCGGGATTTAGCCGTGGATGAACCGCTGGTGCAACAGCTTTCGGGCGGGCAGGGGCGAGCTCAGGCGAGGGCGGCGCGAGTTCGACAAGACGCATCTCCACCACCGTCTCCTGGGGCATGGCGGGTTTCGCCGAAACCCGCGAGAGCCGGCTGGCGACCTCAGCGAGCATAAATGTCCATGCCAACACGGCGATCAGAAGCGCAACGCCCAACCTGAAACGCGGTTCATCGAGCAGACCGCTCAAAGGACGCGACCATCTATTCACGATGCACTGCGATCAGAAAATGCGCGGCGCCCCCGCGCTGGGCGGCAAGCATGGCTTGAACGACGGCGCCTTGAGCGGCTTTATCGTCGGCTGCGATCACCACGTTACGATCCGACTTGAGAAGTTGCTTTACGCTGGCTTGAACCTGATCCAGGCGCACCGGATGATGATCCAGAAAGATTCCGTTATTCTGATCGATCGTCATTGTGAGCGGCTGATCTTCAGACATGCGCTCGGCTTGTCCCGACGGCAGATTGATTTTTACCGCGTCGAGTCGTTGCATGGCCAGCGAAGCCAGCATGAAGGTCGCGAGCAGGAAGAACATCACGTCGATCATCGGAATGATTTCTATGCGGCCGCGCTTCGACGCGCGTGTTCTCCTGAATTTCATCGGGCATCACCCGTCTTCGGCGCGTGGTCATCAGCAGCAAGCCGGATCTCGCTGAGACGCTGGTTGGTGTGCACCTCAAGGTCATCGATCAAACGTTCAAGGCGTCGCGAAAAGTAGTTGAACGCAAACAGCGCAAACAACGCGACGATCAACCCGATTGCTGTCGCCACCAGCGATTGCGCGACACCGCCGGTCACTCCACCGGGATTCACGAGTCCGCTGCCGCCGAAGAGCTGGAATGAATGCATCATTCCCACGATGGTCCCGAGTAATCCAAGCAATGGCGCGGCGGTGACGATCGTCTCCAATACCCAGAAGCCGCGGCTCATGTCACGCTCGATTCGCGTTGCCAGAGATTGCGCACGTGTCTCATACAGCCATAGCGGCGTGCCGGGCCGCATGACGAACGTTGCATCCAGGCGCTTGAACGCATGCTGCGCCGGAAGTGTTTCAACATGCGTTGACGGTTCGCCTGCAAAGCGCATGAATACATAAGCGCGATCTATCGTTATGGCAATCGCCAGCACGGCAAGCAGCGTCAGCGGATATACGGCCCATCCACCGACCTGGGCAGCCGCAACGATTCCTCCCCAATCCTGCATGATAAGAACCTTTATCTAGTTATCCAGTGCATTAAAAGTTCTTCGTGATACCCGCATATAACGCAATGTGCGGGCCATACTGCGGCGCACCTACGCCAATGCCCGAACCGTCGCGCAACTCGTAGACGCGATTGAATGCGTTGATGAGAAGCAGACGGCCGTCGAACTTGCCGATGAGCGGCTCCTTGAAGTCGAAGTGATGGATCACGCCCAGGTTGACTTGCGTGTACACCGGAAGGCGATCTGTGTTCGCAAAGCCGCTGCGCAGCCCGCTGCCGACAATCCCGTCGAAAGTGAATGTGGTCGCGCCCAACTGATACGCACCGCCGAACGAAGCCGTCACACGCTGGTCGTGATCGAGGAATACGAAGTGGCTGCCGATAAAGGCGAGTTCGTCCGGACCGAAGTTGAACTGTGCAGAGTCGATGTCCTTGCCCTGAGCACGGCTGAACGCCACGTTCATGTACGCAGAGACGTTGCCTTGTTTATAGTTGCTGGTAAATTCCACGCCGTACACGCGACCGTACTGGTAGTTGAACGGCGTGAAAATCAGTGCGGTGCCGAACTGGCCTTCATCGAGCAGATTGGTCGATTTCTTGTAGTACGCGTCCACACCTACGGTGATTGCGGATGTCAGCCGTTGTGTGACACCGAGATCGAAATAGTGGCTGCGCTCTGGTTGAACCGGATCGTTCTGTGTCGATGTCTGCGCGGTCGTTCCAGCAAATCTCGCAATGTCCGCGCCGGATACGAGTTCGAATGCCGGTGGCGTGAAATAGCGCGAATACCCCGCATGCACGGTCGTGGATGGCGTCAGCGCATACACCAGTCCAACGCGCGGACTAAGCTGGCTCGCGCTCACATATTCGTCCATCTTGTCGTAGCGCAGACCGTAGTTGATCGTGAGCTTGTCAGTAACCTTCCACTCGTCCTGAACGTATGCGCTGTAAAGGTAGCCCGTCTTGCTGCTGGAATCCGGTACGTTGAACGGTTGGTCGGATAGCTGGTTGCCGTCCTCATCGGCGGGAAAGACGCTCAGGTTATTGTCGAAAACCGCGTGTTCCTGCTGAAACGAAATGCCCGCGCGCAGCGTGTGTTTTGCGTTGAGCCGGTAGGTGGTATCCGCTTGTACGCCATTCGCGCTGTCACTATGAAAATCGCTCGCCGCCACGCCGTTAAAAAGCAGATCGCCGACGGGATCAGGATTGAATTGCGTGCGTGAATAACGGGTGAAGAGCGCAACCTGATAGTCGAGTGCGCCGCCGTTCGTGCCCTGCAAGGCGACTACTGCGAACTGGTTGAGTTCGGACTGTGTTTCGTTGAGCTTGCTTGAGTCGAACGTGGTGTTGCCATTCAACGTGAAGTTGGTCGGCAAACCCGCCGTGTTGGGAATGTCGAACTGGTTGCTCGTCGTGCCGAACATCAGGCTCACGCGCGTGAGCGGATTGATGATGTACGACATGAGCCCGAATGCATCGCCCTGGCGCGTGTGATCGTGAATAGCGTTTGCGCTCGACGTGGGGTTTTCGATCCCCAGGTTGTTCTCGCCCACCGAGCCGCTGAAATAGTAGCTGAATGGTCCCTTGCTGCCGAACACGTCGGCGCTGGTCTTGATGGTTTGATGACTGCCACCGAAAACATCGATGGAGCCGCCGTCGCCCTGGTCCCCGCTTTTCGTATGAATATCGACAATGCCGGCGGTCCGGTCCCCATACTGAGCAGGCAAGGCGCCAGTCAGCAGATTCAACTGGTCGATGATCCGGGTATCCAGCGATTGACCGAAGCCGCTGATTGGCTCAGGAATGATGACGCCATTGATTCGGTACTGCAGATTTGCGTGGTCCCCGCGCACGTGCAACTGGCCATACGAATCGCTCGCCACGCCCGGCGCCTGTAGCAGCACCTGATTGAGTGGCGTGTCCTGTCCGGCCGGAAGGGTATTGATATCGGCCTGACTGAACCGGTAAACACTGCTGCCCGTTTCCGGCAGCAAGCCGTTGCGCGCCCGGTCGAGTCGTTTTGCGTTGACCTGTACATCGAGCGCGTCGCTTTTTGAAAGCGATACGGACACCGAAGCATCACTGCCATCGTTCGCGGTCGCGATGCTGCTGCCGCTCGCATACCCAGGCGCGGCCACGACGACCGCATACGTGCCCGCACTCACGTTGTGGACCACGAAATGCCCGCCCGTGTCCGTGCTGGCTGTTCCAGCGGAAGCGCCGCTCGCGTTCTGCAGCATAACGTTGGCGTTCGCGACGGGTTTTCCCGCGCTGTCGGTTACAGAGCCGGATATGGTGCCATCAGGTCCGGCTGCGTAGGCTTCAGCCGCGGCTATCTGGGCGAACAGCAATAACGCTGCATGAGCGAAGAGCGTGCGATTTTTCATCGATTGTTTTTTGTGCGTGAGTGGTGGCGATGTGTGCAGCGGGTCAGGCGGTCGCATCTTCCTGAGCGCTGTTCTTGTGTCCAATGCCGCTTGAATAATGTAATGTTATAACATTCATAATCAAAACCGCCATCATTTTTCACGGTGAAATAAATGAGAAAGTTACCTGTAACTGTTTTGTCGGGATTCCTGGGTGCGGGTAAAACCACGCTTTTGAACCACATCCTGAACAATCGTGAAGGGCGAAGAGTCGCCGTAATCGTGAATGACATGAGCGAGGTCAACATCGATGCCGCGTTGATTCGCAACGGCGGCGCCGAGCTTGCACGCACGGATGAAAAGCTTGTCGAGATGAGCAACGGTTGCATTTGCTGCACGTTGCGCGAAGACCTTTTGCTCGAGGTGAACCGCCTGGCAAAGGAGGGCCGCTTCGACTATCTCGTGATCGAATCGACGGGCGTATCCGAGCCGTTGCCGGTCGCGGAGACCTTCACGTTTGCCGACGAAGAAGGGCAAAGCCTCTCCGATGTCGCGCGGCTCGATACCATGGTCACCGTGGTGGATGCGTTCAACTTCCTGAGGGACTACAGTTCGGCCGACAGCCTGCAGGCGCGCGGCGAATCGCTTGGCGGGGAAGACACGCGCACGGTGGTCGACCTGTTGGTCGAGCAGATCGAGTTTTGCGATGTCATCGTGCTGAACAAGATCGATCTTGTGAGTGGTGACGACCGTATTCGGCTCATGGCAATCCTGGGCGGCCTCAATCCTCGTGCAAGGATCGAGATAGCCGAATTTGGCCAGCTAGACCTCGACAAGGTTCTCGATACCAGCCTGTTCGATTTTGATGAGGCATCCAAAGCACCTGGCTGGCTCACGGCGCTGCGCGGCGAACATACATCCGAAGCGGAAGAGTACGGCATCACCAACTTTGTGTATCGGGCGCGCCGGCCGTTTCATCCCGGGCGATTCTGGCAACTCATCGAAAGCGAATGGCCGGGCGTGATGCGTTCGAAGGGCTTTTTCTGGCTCGCCAGCCGGCCGACATATGTTGGATCGTGGTCGCAGGCTGGCGGCGTATGCCGTCATGGCGCGATGGGATTGTGGTGGGCCGCGGTGCCGAAGTCCTATTGGCCGCAGGATGCCGAATCGCTTCAGGCGATCGATGACGACTGGGATCCGCAAGTCGGCGACGCGCGGCAGGAGCTTGTGCTGATCGGCATCGATATGAACGAAGCGGCGCTGCGCGCGCGCCTCGATGCGTGTCTTCTCACCGATGCGGAAATGGCGCAGGGACCCGAAGCGTGGCGCCGTTTCAACGATCCTTTTCCTGCGTGGCGTCACGAAGATGAAGTGGCGTATTAAGCGGAGATGAAGCCTGCGAGCGGAGCGCACGAGGCGCGCACCAGTCGCTTGATGCGTACCAGACTGGGCGCGGGTGTTCATGCGGCAAACGTTGCATTGCCTTGACCGCACAATCGCAGGCTGACAAGTCGTTTTACCAGCGCAGGAAACGCGGACCCAGCAACGCGCCGATCAAGGTGGCGAGCACCATGCCGAGCACATACCAGACGGCCCAGAATGCGACGCTCATTTCGGGGCAATGGAGGCAGTACGCCATGGTCGCGATGGTTCCCGCCAGCATGCCGCCGGCGGCGCCCGCAAGACGCAGCCGCGTGGGCGCAAGTCCGCGAATTGCCCAGAACACGGCGACAAAAGCCGGCACCGACAGCAGCACGATATTGAACGGGCATGAGCGCCACGTTGTACCCATCACGAGCGGAACACGGGCGTCGGGGGACACGAGGCACAAAACCGCCACGGCCGCGCTCCATACAACGAGGATGGGGACCGCCGGCATCGCCCAAAATGCGCCGATGCGGGTCCCCGGCCGTGACAGGCGCGCCGCCAGAAACAGTGCACACGCGGCAAGTGTCGCGGGGAATGCGAAGCGCGCCCAAAACAACGGCGTGCGAGATACCACCGCGAAGTCGTGACGCAAGCCGTAGATCGCGAGCATGAGCACGAACGAACCCAGGCCGCCCAGCAGCAACGCGCGCACGAAACGGCGTCGGGACAGGCCGGTGTCGACGGACGTCACGCCTGTCGAGAGAAGCGAAATCAGGTCCTCGGTTTTCATGCGGTGCCTCGAATCTTTGCTGCCAGCGCCTTCAGTCCACGATGGATGCCCACTTTAACAGCCGACTCCGACATGCCTGTCAGCGCTGCCGTTTCCGTGACGGAAAGCCCTTGCAGCTTGACATGGACGATCGGCAACCGGTGACGCTCGGGCAACTGATCGAGCAGCTTGCCAATGTCGCGCCTGGCGTCGGCGGGTTCTTCATCCGAGGTCGCGAAGATATCGAGCGTTTCGTCCAGCGGGTCGTTCAGTGCTTCGCGCCGCGATCTTGCACGGAAAAAATCCATCAGCTTGTAGCGCGCAATGGCGTGCACCCACGCCGTCAGCGGTTCGCCGGGACGATACGTGTGGCGGCTGTTGTGCACTGCAAGCAAGATCTCCTGCACGACGTCTTCAATATCGTCCTGAAGGTAATAAATACGTTTTCTCAGAAAACCTCGCAAATGCCGGGTCAGGTCGTCGAGGAACGCGCGATACGCGGCGGCGTCGCCATCCAGGCCGCGTACGAATAGCGCCCGGAGTCGTTCTTCAACGCCTGATACGGCACCACCTTGTGTTATTCGCTTCATCGCGGCATCGGGTTACAGCGCGCTCCAGATAAAAAAAGCGGCAGGGCGTCGAACGACCTGCCAGACACAAAACGACCGGATTGTGCCGCATCGCCTTGCCGATGTCGATGCCGCCCAGCCGCCGACGAAGGCTGAAGCGCTCAGCGTGCGGCGTCCGGATAATTCGATGGAAACAGCGCCCGGCGCGCTTCGTCATCCAGTTCACGCTTGAACGTGAGGTCCCGGCCGACGGCGCGGGCGCGCGCCACGGCCGGCCGGGCGCTGATGGTATCGAAGAAGCGGCGCAGATTCGGGAACGCCGCGAGCGGCTCCGCGTCGCCGGGCAGGACCCGCGGCGCGCGCTCGAGCCAGCCCCAGGCGGACATGTCGACAATCGAATACTCTTCGCCGACGATGTATTCGCGCCTGGCGAGATGCTCGTCGAGCACGCGGTAATGCCGCTCGATTTCCCGCCGATAACGATTGATTGCATACGGCAGTTTCTCCGGTGCGGCATGCTGGAAATGCACTGCCTGACCGGAAAACGGGCCGAGGCCTGAACTGATGAAGAAAAGCCATGAGAGCAGTTCAGGCCGGTCTGCGGGCATTGCGCAAAAGCGCTGGGTTTTCTCCGCGAGATAGAGGAGGATCGCGCTGGAATCGAACACGCGTGCTTCCTTGCCGCCAGGGCCTTCCGTGTCCACGATCGCAGGGACCTTGCCGTTCGGGTTGACGCTGCGAAACGCCGCCAGATGTTGTTCGCCTTTGCTGGTATCGACGGGGATGATTTCGTATTCCAGTCCCGACTCTTCGAGAAAAAGCGCGACTTTCGCGGGATTGGGCGTGGGATGAAAGTAGAAGCGGATCATGTCTTCCTGGAATTGGAGAGCGGTGAGGGCGGCTTGCGGGTCCGGCTGTCCGAGCTTTTGACCGGTCGTTTTAGAGTATCCGATGACGTATGGGATGGCAACCGTGCGCTGTCAGGCGAATGAATGCCGCGGTGGGAGGGCGATCAACATATGCATGACCAGAAAGCTAAGGATACCTACTAAAGTAAGCAACAAAAAATCGGCAAGCGCGCAGTACCGGTGATCGTTTTGTTCCTCAGCCTCGATCTGGCTCCTTGCAATGTCGCAACAGCGGATTTTTGGCGAGGTTTAATCCAGGTTTAAATATCGGCTGCCAGTGTAAAAACCGGGCGCAAGCGCTGACGCCAGATGTGGCGAGTCTGCACATTCACCCACAAAGCCTGTGTTTTGATAAACAATACCGGCACCGCACGTACTCGTGAGCTTCGAAACTACATCGCCGATGCCCGACCACCGTTTGCAATTAATCACGCCCGACACGCATTGCGTTGCCATCGACCTGGTCTACGCAACCGACCGCAATCTCACCGGCAAACCGATCTACAAGGCGGCACACTGCCTGCTGCTGAGCCCTGCTGAAACCGCGCTGAAAAAGGCTGTCGAACTGGCTGGGCATATTGGCATGACGCTCAGGATTTTCGATGCCTACCGGCCGCCGCAAGCGCAGCAAGTGTTGTGGGACTTCCTGCCTGACCCGACTTATATAGCGGACCTGAAGCGCGGCTCGAACCACAGCCGCGGCACGGCGGTCGACCTTACCCTGGTCGACGCCAGCGGTCAGGACCTAGACATGGGCACTGGTTTCGACGAAATGTCGGTGGCCTCCGAGCACTTCCATGCGGACTTACCCGAACATGTGCAACGCAACCGCACGCTCTTGCTTGGCGTGATGCACGGCGCGGGCTTCACGCATATTCCGAGTGAGTGGTGGCACTACGAATTGCCGGGCTCGCGCGAGCTTCCTGTTATCGATAATGCGGACAGTGGTCCTTTGCGCCTGATGTAAAAGCACAGCAGGGACACTCTCAACTTCCACGGAGCGAGTATGAAACGAGCATTGCGTGACGCGCTGGCAATCATCACGGTGATGTCTATTTTAAGCTTGACCAGCATGAGCTTTGCAAACGCGGCCACGCCGAAGGACATGCTGGTAATGGCGACCCTGCTCGATGAATTCACCACCCTCGATCCTGGTGAGATCTATGAACTGGTGCCACAGGAATACGTCGCGAACACCTACGATCGCCTGATTCGCGTTGATCTTAAAGACCCGGCGCGCTTCAATGGCGACGTGGCGCAATCATGGGCCGTGAGCCAGGACGGATTGACGTTCACGTTCAAGATCAGACCGGGTCTCAAGTTCCATTCGGGCAATCCGCTCACCGCCGACGATGTGGCATGGTCGATCCAGCGCACCGCATTGCTCGACAAAGGCGCGGCGGCCGTGCTGGCCGGCATTGGGCTGACCAAGGCAAACGCGCTGCAGAACGTGAAGAAAATCGACGATACAACGGTCTCCATCACGACCGATCAGAAGTACGCGCCGACTTTCGTGCTGAACGTGCTCGGTTCATGGCCAGCTTCCGTGCTCGACCGAAAACTGCTTGAATCGCACGCCAAGGGCAACGATTTTGGCAACGAGTGGCTGAAGACGAACGAGGCGGGATCGGGCGCGTACAAGCTCGTGAAGTGGACCGCGAACGACAGCGTCGTGCTTCAGCGTTTCGATGGTTATCGCGTGCCGCTTGCCATGAAGCGTATTGTGATGCGGCATGTGCCCGAAGCGTCGAGCCAGCGCCTGATGATAGAGAACGGCGATATTGATGTGGCGCGCGACCTGAGTTCGGATGACCTCGCCACGCTCACGAAGAGGGGCACGATTCGCGTGACATCGGTTCCGCAGGCGACGCTGATGTATCTCGGCTTGAACAACAAGAACCCGAATCTTGCGAAGCCGGACGTGCAGGAAGCCATGAAATGGCTCATCGACTACAACGGCATTCAGCACAATATCGTGCGCACGACTTACAAGGTTCACGAGGCGTTTCTGCCCGAGGGATTTCTCGGTGCGCTAAACACCAACCCGTATCATCAGGACGTTGCAAAGGCGAAGGCGCTGCTCGCGAAGGCCGGCGTTCCGAACGGATTCACCGTGAAGATGGACGTGCGCAACGACTCGCCTTATGGCGAAATCGCGCAGGCGGTGCAGGCGAATCTGGCGCAAGGCGGTATCAAGGTCGAATTGATCTCAAGCGACAACAAGCAGACGCTTGGCAAATATCGGGCGCGCCAGCACGATATCTACATCGGCGAATGGTCGGCTGACTATATCGATCCGCATAGCAATGCGCAGGGCTTCGCATGGAATCCGGATAACTCCGACAACTCCAGCTTCAAGATGCTTGCATGGCGCAATTCGTGGGACATTCCGCAATTGACGAAAGAGACGCAGGCCGCGCTCGAGGAGTCGTCGACCGCGAAACGCGCGCAGCGCTACGAAGCGATGCAAAAGGAAGTGCTTGACCATTCGCCCTTCGTGATCATGTTCCAGAAGGTCTCGCAGGTCGCGGTCCGGCCGGGTGTGACCGGACTGGAAGTGGGGCCGATCTTCGATCTGGTGTCGTATCGTGACCTGAAGAAACAATGAGCGTGGCGGCGCGGCTTACCATTTTCCAACGTGCGCGCGGTGTGCTTGCCGGTCATGCCGGCGTGCGCCGCGGATGGTTGCTGGTGCGCTGGATGTTGATGCTCGCGGTGACTTTTATTGGATTGCTGGGCGTGACGTTTTTTATCGGACGAAAGATTCCTATCGATCCGCTGCTCGCCATGCTCGGCGAGCGGGCTTCGCCGCAGGCCTACGCAGCGGCGCGTCTCGCGCTCGGGCTCGACAAGCCGTTGATCGTTCAGTTTTTCATCTATGTACGTGACGTGCTGCATGGCAATCTGGGCATGTCGCTGCTGACGTCAAACCCGGTTGTCGATGACATCAAGCGCGTCTTTCCCGCAACTCTCGAACTTGCCACGCTGTCCACTTTCATGGGCATTGTGATTGGTGTGCCGCTTGGCGTGGCCGCCGCGGTAAAGCACAACCGCTGGATCGATCACGTCGCGAGGTTCATCGGACTGGCGGGAAGCTCGTTACCGGTGTTCTGGCTTGCGCTGATGGGCCTGCTGTTGTTCTATGCCAAATTACACTGGGTATCCGGACCGGGCCGCATCGATCCGCTCTACGATGGCCTGGTCGATACACGCACCGGCAGTCTGCTGATCGATTCCATCATTGCAGGCGAATGGGACGTGCTGAAAAATGCGCTCTCGCATATCGTGCTGCCCGCTGCCATTCTCGCGTTCTATTCCATTGCATACCTGAGCCGCATGACGCGATCCTTCATGCTCGAACAGTTGAGCCAGGAATACATTGTGACGGCGCGCGCGATGGGTCTGAGCGAGCGCCGCGTGATCTGGCGTCATGCGTTCGGCAATATCGCGGTGCCGTTGCTGACCGTGATCGCGCTCGCTTATAGCTATTTGCTCGAAGGGTCGGTCCTCACGGAAATCGTGTTTGCGTGGCCGGGGATAGGTTCATATCTGACAGGTGCGCTGCTCAACGCCGACATGAACGCCGTGCTCGGCAGCACACTGGTGATCGGCGCGACATTCATCACGCTCAATTTGCTGACGGACGCGCTGTATCGAGTATTCGATCCACGCGCTCAATGAACGCCAAAGGTTCTCGACGTGCTTCCCTCTACCAATTCGACTCCAATGACGAAACTGCGCAGGGACTGGCAGGCGTGGCTGTTGACGGACACACCCGCGTCCCGCAGGCAGGCTGCGCTGGGGTTGGCGTATCGGCGCTGGCGGCGGTTTTCGAGCAATCCGCTCAGCGTGTTCGGACTCGCGATCTTGCTTTTGCTGATTGTGTTCGCCGCAATCGGTCCGTTGCTTCCACTTCACGATCCCTTGCGCCAGGTGCTTGGCGACCGTTTGCTGCCGCCGGGTTCGCCTTCGCATTGGTTCGGCACCGATCAACTCGGCAGGGATATCCTCGCGCGCCTCGTCATTGGATCGCGGCTGACGTTGAGCATTGCGATCCTGGTCGTGGTGCTGGTGGTGCCCGTGGGATTGCTGATCGGCACGGCGGCGGGTTTCTGCGGCGGATTCATCGATACCGTCCTCATGCGTCTTACCGACATTGCGCTTGCGTTTCCGAAGATCGTGCTGGCGCTCGCGTTTGCCGCCGCGCTCGGGCCGGGCGTGATCAACGCGGTGATCGCGATTTCCATCACGGCGTGGCCGCCGTATGCGCGTCTCGCTCGGGCCGAAACGTTGCGTCTCGTGCAAGCCGATTTCATTCACGTTGCGCGCCTGCAAGGGGCGTCGTCCATGCGGATCTTGTTGCGTTATATCGTGCCCATGTGTTCGTCGTCAGTGATCGTTCGCGCGACGCTCGACATGGCGGGCATCATCCTGACCGTTGCAGGGCTGGGTTTTCTGGGGCTCGGCGCGCAGCCGCCGAGTCCTGAATGGGGCTTCATGGTGGCGTCGGGACGCGGCGTGCTGCTCGATGCGTGGTGGGTCGCGACCATTCCGGGCATTGCAATTCTGCTGGTCAGCCTTGCGTTCAATCTGCTCGGCGACGGCCTGCGCGATGTCTTCGATCCTCGTCAGGGAGGCTGACATGCAAGCCGGCAAGCTTTGCGAAATCGATAACCTGCGTATTGCATTCGAGGCTCACGACGGCTCGCTGACCGAAGCCGTGCGCGGCGTTTCGCTGACGCTTGCAAAGGGCGAGCGGCTTGGGATTGTCGGCGAATCGGGATCGGGTAAATCGTTGACGGGCCGCGCGTTGCTCGGGCTCCTGCCGGCATCGGCGCGTTGGTCGGCCGACGCCATGCGCATCGACAATCAGGACCTTCTAGCCATGCATCCGAAAGAGCGGCGGCGTTTGTGCGGCACGCAGATGAGCATGATCCTGCAGGACCCCAAGTATTCGCTGAATCCGGTCATGACCGTTGCGCAGCAAATGCGCGAGGCGTTCGGGCGGCAATCGCCAAAGTCGAGTGCGAAGGCAATGCGTGAGCGCATTGTCGAGGCGCTGGCGGCCGTGCATATACGTGATCCGCGGCGCGTCGCCGGCGCTTATCCGCATGAGCTTTCCGGCGGCATGGGCCAGCGCGTGATGATTGCGATGATGGTTTCATCGGGCCCGAAATTGCTGATCGCCGACGAACCCACCAGCGCGCTCGACGTACTCGTTTCCATGCAAGTTCTCGCCGTCCTCGACGAGATGATCGCGAAGCACAACACCGGCTTGATCTTCATCAGCCACGACCTGCCGCTCGTGATGTCGTTCTGCGACCGCGTCATGGTGATGGTCGGCGGTCGCGTCGTTGAAACCTGCGCGGCGCGAGATCTCGCGCATGCGCAGCATCCGTACACGTGCGCCTTGCTCGCCGCAAGCCCGCCGCTGCGCAATCCGCCCGATCAACTGCCCGTGCTTCAACGCGACGCGGCATGGTTCGCCGAGGCCGCGCGATGATCGATGCAAACGGGGTACAGGTCCGCTTCAAGACCAAAACCGGTTTTGCCGACGCGGTGCGCTCGGCGACGTTTCATGTGGACGAAGGCGAGGTGTTCGGGCTCGTGGGTGAATCGGGCTCGGGCAAGTCGACCGTGCTGCGTGCGCTGACCGGGCTCGCGCCCATTGCCAGCGGGTCGATGCGCATCGGCCGTCATCTGCTTGGCGAGCGCATTGACCGGGCGTTCAGGCGCGAAGTGCAAATGGTGTTTCAGGATCCGTACGGGTCGCTGTATCCGCGCTTCACGGTCGACCAGACCTTGCGCGAACCGCTGTCGATCAATGGCATGAATCGCCACGACGAGCGCATCCTCGACGCACTGCGTGAAGTGGGTCTTGGACCGGCCTTTCGCTTCCGGTACGCGCATCAGCTGTCGGGCGGACAGCGCCAGCGCGTGGCCATAGCGCGGGCGCTGATTGTCGAGCCGCGCGTGCTGCTGCTCGATGAACCGACATCCGCGCTCGATGTATCGGTGCAGGCGGAAATCCTGAATCTGCTGCGGCGGCTGCATCGCGAGCGCAATCTCACCATGATGCTCGTCAGCCACAACATGGCGGTGGTCGGATTTTTATGTCAGCGCGTGGCGGTGATGCGCGATGGAGATATTGTCGAGCAGCTTCCCGTTGAAGCGGTGCGGGAGCAGAATGTGGCGCATGAATACACGCGAAGCTTGTTGCTCGCCACGCAAGGATATACGCGAAGAACGGACGATTCAGGCGGCCGCGAGCCGTTTGATAGAATAGGGCGTTAGCTGGTGGCATCCCCGAAGCGCGCGTGACGCCGGGATCGCTTTCGTGGCTATCAGGCTTTCGTGGCGGCCCGCAGGTCCTGCTGGCGCCCAACGCAGCTCAAACGCAACCCCAAACGTGACAGTCCGGCCCGACCCGCTTTATCGACTACGTTCGAAAACCGGGTTGCCGGCACCTAAAACGCCGATGAAACTGCTAGATGCCCTGGTCGAACAGCGAATTTCGGCCGCAGCCGCGCGCGGTGAGTTCGACAATCTGCCCGGCGCGGGCGAGCCGCTGGAATTCGACGACGACGCACTGGTCCCCGAAGAAGTTCGCGTTGCCAACCGCATTATGAAAAACGCCGGTTTTGTGCCTCCTGCCGTGGAACATCTGCGGGCGTTGCGCGATCTGCAAAACGAAGCGGGCGAGGCGGAAGATCCGGCGACGCGCGTCAAACTGCAGGCCAAGATGCTCGCGCTCGACATGGCGCTCGAGTCATTGCGGGGCAATTGCGCCGTGGTGCCGCTTGAGTATCGGCGGCGCATTGCGCAGCGCCTGTCCGACCGCTGGTCGGAGCAGGAAAAGACCGCCGACGCCGCCGCGCACGATCAGGCCGGGCAAAAGTGATTGCCGTCTCCAAGTCTGCATCCGCGGATGAAATCGATTCCACCGCCGCCGAGCGCGACCGCCGTTTCATGGCGCTCGCGCAAGCCGCCGCCGAAAAAGCGCGCGCGCTAGGGGAAGTGCCCGTTGGCGCGGTGCTGGTGCGCGGGGACGACGTGATCTCGACCGGTTTCAATCATCCTATTGGCGCGCACGACCCGTCGGCACACGCTGAAATGGCCGCGTTGCGCGCGGCGTCCATCGCGCTCGAAAACTACCGGTTGCCCGGCTGCGAGTTGTTCGTCACGCTTGAACCGTGCATCATGTGCGCCGGCGCGATCATGCATGCGCGTATTGCGCGCGTGGTGTTCGGTGCGCACGACCCCAAGACAGGCGCGTGCGGCAGTGTTGTCGATGCGTTTGCCATCGGCAACCTGAACCATCACACGACCGTTACCGGTGGCATACTCGGCGAAGAATGCGCCAACGCGCTACGCAGCTTCTTCGCCGAGCGCCGCCGCGAAACGAAAGCCGCGCGCGACGCCCGCAACGCCGGCCTGGCTGACCCTACAGATCCGCTTCTACCCCGCCCATGACCCTTCGCGCACGCACTATCGATCTGGTTGCTCCTTCCGGTTACCCCGCTCTGGAACCTGTTGAACGTGCGATCACGCGCCTGCAGGAGCAGGGACATACGCTCGAAAACGCGGCTTCCGCATGGCGCAGATATCAGCGCTTCGGCGGCACGGACAGCGAGCGCGCGTCGGACATCAACCGGCTCGCCGATTCATCGCGTCCGTTGCCGGAAATCGTTTTGGCGGTCAGAGGCGGTTATGGTGCTTCACGGATCCTGCACGGCCTCGACTACGACGGTTTGCAACGGCGCTTGCGTGATCGGCCTGTCGTGCTTGTCGGTCATAGCGACTTCACGGCCCTTCAGCTCGCGCTATTTGCACGCGCAGGCATCAAGACCTTTGGCGGGCCAATGCTCACCGCCGATTTTGGCGCGGAGGAGCCAAGCACGTTCACGATGGATCACTTCTGGAATGCGATCACGAAGCCGTCGCTCACAGTGACGAGCGATGCCCCACAAGCGCAATCCGCCGATGTAACCGGCATGCTGTGGGGTGGCAATCTCGCGATGATCGCGTCATTGATCGGCACGCCATACATGCCGCTGGTGGAGGGCGGGATTCTGTTTCTCGAAGACGTGAACGAGCATCCGTTTCGGGTCGAGCGGATGATTTATCAGCTTCACATGTCCGGCATTCTTGCGCGGCAGCAAGCTCTCGTGCTGGGCCAGTTCACCGGCGTCAAACTGTCTGAATACGACAACGGCTACACGTTCGAGACAATGGTCGAACAAGTGCGCTCTTTGGTTGGGATTCCGGTCGTGACCGGATTGCAGTTCGGGCATGTGCCGGATCTGTTGACGTTGCCGTTCGGTGCGACTGCGCATCTGGTCGCAAAGCCTGACGGTTTTGAACTCGCGCTTTCCGATTTTCCGCATTTGACCTGAGCGGCTTAAAAAGCCAATAACAGAAAGCGTCCCCGGGGCGCTTTTTTTGTAAGTGCGCACTTGGATTGGGCGGAAATGCACGACTTTCGTGCTTTAGATTGTCAACAAAATAAGCGTTTGAACGATGAGGGAAATTACCTAACTCGGTCGCGAACGCCTTTATTTAAAGGGTTCAGTGCAGGAACATCTCGTTGAAACTGGCAAGCATCATCGATTTCTCGTCAGAAATTGTTGACAGTTTTTATGTCCGTCATAAGATGCAATACATACAAGCGAACGCGATCATGTCCGAAGCCAAAGTGAGCGATTTATCGAAGGTAAGCGTCATCGGCAATGCGGCGCCAGCCGCAGCGGCGACGGCCGAGTCGATCGCGGCGAACATTCGCGACGCGATTCTCGAGCATCGTCTGGCGCCTGCAGCCAAGCTGACAGAAGCGCAGTTATGCGAAGTATTCGATGTAAAGCGCGGAACGGTGCGTCAAGCCCTTGCACAACTCGCGGGCGAGCGCCTGGTCGATCTTGAGCCAAACCGCGGGGCATTCGTGGCGAGCCCTTCGGTGCAGGAAGTGCATGAGGTGTTCGAGATGCGGCGCATCGTGGAATTGGCGGTGGTCGAGCGCATTTGCAGCGGTCACGGCACACGTCGTTTGAAGTCGATCAGCGCCACCATTGGGCGTGAACGCAAAGCATATGAAAGCCGCGATTTTTCATCGTGGATCAGGCTGTCTGGCGAGTTTCACAAGGAGCTTGCGCAGCTTACCGGCAATACCGTTTTGTGCGAATGCCTGTCTGGGCTCGTGGCGCGCTCCACGTTGATATCGGCGTTATACGAGTCGCTTGGCCGTAGCTCCTGCAGTTTTGAGGATCACGAAGAGATACTCGCTGCGCTGGACGCGGGCGACGCCCCGCAAGCCGCTGAACTGATGGCGCGTCATTTACAGGACGTGGAAATGAAAATGCTTGATCGACCCGCACGCGGTGCCGTCGATCTGCAGAAGTCTTTGCCAAACCGAAGGTGCCTGGGCGCGAGAAACGCGCCTGAACAGAGCCTGAGCGGTGTGATGAGCACGCGACCGCACTCGTGGGCGCGAAGCGATTGTCTTAACTGAAAGTCGAATGAACCTTAAGGTCCGCATTAAATGAATGCGTGACTTCACCATGCTTTTCCTGAGTGCATGTGCACATGCGTGCGTGCCGAATAGACATATTGCGTCGGCGCCAAGGTTTATGCGGCGACTAAGGCGCTAAACGAATCGACGAAAAGAACGCCACGCGAAGACCTTGCGAAGGCGTCTTTAGATATACGACGTTGCATCACAGTCGCTAATCCAAAGCGGCGCGATTGCCAAGTTCATTCAAGGAGAAGTCATGGTTCAATTCAGCGCGACCCCTGGCAGTGCTGCAATACCCGCTTACGACGATTCAGGACGGGACCCGGACCATCCGGCCGGATATAGCGATCGTCTTTATAACGACGACCTTGCGCCTCTCAAACATCAGACCTGGAGCGCATACAACATCTTTGCTTTCTGGATGTCGGACGTTCACAGCGTGGGCGGTTATGTGTTCGCAGGAAGTCTGTTCGCACTGGGCCTCACGAGTTGGCAAGTGCTGGTTTCGCTGCTGGTTGGAATCGGTATCGTCAATGTGTTGTGCAACCTGATCGCAAAACCGAGCCAGCAGGCCGGCGTTCCTTATCCCGTGGCATGCCGCGCAACGTTTGGCGTGTTGGGCGCAAACCTTCCTGCGGTAATCCGTGGCCTGATTGCAGTCGCGTGGTATGGCATCCAGACGTTCCTCGCGTCGAGTGCGCTCGTGATCGTGCTGCTGAAATTCATGCCGCAATGGATGCCTTACGCCGATGTACACAAATACGGTTTCGCCGGATTGTCGGCATTGGGCTGGGCTGGTTTCATGTTGCTGTGGGTTTTGCAAGCCGTCGTTTTCTGGCGTGGGATGGAGATGATCAAGAAGTTCATCGACTTCGCAGGACCGGCGGTCTATGTCGTCATGTTCATTCTTGCGGGCTACATGGTGTGGCGCGCAGGGTGGCGCAACATTGGCTTGAATCTTGGCGGCGTGAAGTATCACGGCATGGAAGTCGTGCCTGTCATGATCACGGCAATCTCCCTGGTCGTGTCGTATTTCTCCGGACCCATGCTCAATTTCGGCGACTTTTCGCGATACTGCAAAAGCTATAAGAGCGTAAAGCGTGGAAATTTCTGGGGATTGCCGGTCAACTTCCTCGCATTCTCGCTGGTCACGGTGGTGACGACAGCCGCCACGTTGCCCGTCTTCGGTCAACTGATCACGGATCCGGTCGAGACCGTGGGCCGTATCGACCAGCCGACTGCGGTCATTCTGGGCGCGCTGACTTTCACGATAGCGACGATTGGCATCAACATTGTCGCGAACTTCGTTTCACCAGCTTTCGATTTCTCTAACGTTGCACCGCGTTTGATTAGCTGGCGCATGGGCGGCATGATGGCGGCGGTGGCGTCGGTGTTCATCACGCCGTGGAATCTTTTCAACAACCCTGCTGTGATCCATTACACGCTCGACGTGCTCGGCAGTTTTATCGGACCGCTGTATGGCGTGCTGATCGTGGACTTCTACTTGATGAAGCGAGGCAAGTTCAATGTGGAAGAGTTGTACACGACGTCGGAGACGGGACGTTACTGGTACAACAACGGCGTCAACTGGCGCGCGGTTATAGCGTTGTTGCCGGCGGCGGCAATTGCGATTGCATGCGTGATGGTGCCTGCGCTGCAGGGCTCGGCGAACTTCTCCTGGTTCATCGGGGCAGGATTGGGCGGCGTGTTTTACTGGATCATCGCGGACAAGAAATCAGCGTCCAATTTTGCTTGAGAAACCGTCATGCCGCGCATTGGCTTGAGCGGCATGACAGCGATTTCCACACGTGACGAAGAAGGAAGAAATGCGCATCAAACTGATCAATCCCAATACGACCAGCCGCATGACCCAGGCAATGGATCGTTGCGCCAAGGAAGTGGTATCGAACGGAACGGAAGTCATTTCAGTCAGCGCGTCGATGGGGCCGCCGTCCATTGAGGGTTACTACGACGAGGCGCTTGCCTCGCTGGCGTTGCTGCAGGAAATAGAGAAGGGAGAGAACGATGGCATGGATGGCTATGTCATTGCATGCTTTGGGGATCCGGCGTTGTATGCCGCGCGCGAACTGGCGCGTGGTCCCGTCATAGGAATAGCTGAAGCGGCGATGCATGCGGCAAGTGTGATTGCGCCGAGCTTTTCAGTTGTGACAACACTCAAGCGCACGTGCACGATGTCGTGGCATCTGGCCGAGCGCTACGGCATGAAGCGTTTCTGCAAGAATGTCCGTGCAACCGATGTTGCGGTGCTCGACCTCGATGTTCCCGGTTCCAGGGCGCGCTCGATCATTATCGATGAATGCCGCAAGGCTTTGGTGGAAGACGGCGCGGAATCCATTGTCCTTGGGTGTGCGGGCATGGCTGAGTTTTGCCGCGAGATTGAAGATGCAATCGGCGCGCCGGTAATAGAGGGCGTGACGACAGCAGTCAAATGGGCGGAGGCGTTAATTTCGCTAAGACTTAAAACCGCTAAGCGAGGCGACTATGCGCGTCCTTTGCCCAAGCAATACGATGGAGATCTGGCGATTTACAGCCCCCGCTAAGCGCAGATCATACCTGCCGCCTGACTCGCAATATCTGCGTATGAATATGGGCGCGGCCATGCGTTTTCGCTAAACTGGTCTATCGTCGCGCAGGGTCCATCAAGGTGCTGTTGGACACCGTGCGCGGCTCCATCGACTTCAACGCACTCATCCAGCCATGTCGAACGAATCGAATTACCCACGCGACCTGATCGGTTATGGCCGAAATCCCGTGCAGCCGAACTGGCCCGGGAATGCGCGTATTGCCGTGCAATTCGTGCTGAATTACGAGGAGGGCGGAGAAAACTGCGTGCTGCATGGCGACGCGGCGTCCGAGCAGTTCTTGTCGGAGATCGTGGGCGCGGCGGCTTATCCTTCGCGTCACATGAGCATGGAATCCATTTACGAATACGGATCGCGCGCGGGCGTATGGCGCATTCTTCGCGAGTTCGAAAAGCGCGGCTTGCCGCTGACCGTGTTTGGCGTTGGCATGGCAATTGAGCGTCATCCGGATCTGGGCCGCGCGTTCGTTGAACTCGGACATGAAATTGCGTGCCATGGGTATCGATGGATTCACTATCAGGACATGTCGCCCGAGAAGGAAGCGGAGCATATGCGTCTTGGCATGCAGGCTATCGAGCGCGTAACGGGCGTGAAACCGCTTGGCTGGTACACGGGACGCGACAGTCCCAACACGCACAGGCTGGTGGCGGAGCATGGCGGCTTTCTCTACGACTCGGATTATTACGGCGACGACCTGCCGTTCTGGATGAACGTGGAAGTGAGCGGCGGCGCGAAGGTGCCGCAGTTGATCGTTCCCTACACGCTGGATACCAACGACATGCGTTTCGCGACGCCACAAGGTTTCAACACGGCGGAGCAATTCTTTGTGTATTTGCGCGATGCTTTCGACGTGCTCTATGAGGAAGGGAGTGAGACGCCGAAGATGTTGTCGATCGGCATGCATTGCAGGTTGCTTGGGCGTCCCGGGCGCTTCCGTGCGCTGCAGCGTTTTCTTGATCACATCGAGCAACATGATCGCGTCTGGGTCACGCGGCGCGTGGATATTGCGCGTCATTGGCGCGAGCATCACCCGTACGAAGCAAGCGCGTGATGACGACCGTACCAATGACACTGGAGCAGCTCAACGCGTTGAACGCGGACGATTTCGCCGTCGCTTTGTCGGGCATCTTCGAGCATTCGCGTTGGGTTGCCGAAGAAGCGGCGATGAAGCGTCCATTTGCGAGTATCGATGCGCTTTATACGACCATGGCAGCCATTGTCGATAATGCCGGCGCCACGCGTCAGCTTGCGTTGATCAATGCTCACCCGGAGCTTGCGGGTAAGGCCGCTGTGCGCGGTGAACTCACCCACGAGTCCACGCGGGAGCAGAGCGGCGCGGGGCTCGATCTTTGCACGCAGGAAGAGTTCGACACGTTGCAGGCGCTTAACGCGAGTTATCGCGAGAAATTCGGTTTTCCTTTTATTCTTGCCGTGCGCGGGTTCGATCGTCACGGCATCATCGCGAACTTCAAGGCGCGGTTGCATAACAGCCGCGATGTCGAGTTGCGCGAAAGTCTGCAGCAAATCTACCGGATAGCGCGTTTCAGGCTCGACGATCTGATCGCCGCCTGAGGCCTGCGCGCCACCTTCAATTCAATCAAGGAACCTCATGTCCATACCGACACTCGATCCCAACGCTCCTGAATTCACGCGCCGTTATGTGAATCTCGCGGACCCGCGGCTTGGTGCGCAGGCGCTCGAAGCCAGCGACGATTTTTTTGCGCCGAAGGAGCGCATGTTGAATCCTGAGCCGGCTGTTTTTATCGTGGGTAAATACGACGATAACGGCAAGTGGATGGACGGCTGGGAGACCCGCCGCAAGCGCGTGAGCGGTTACGATTGGTGCGTGGTGAAACTGGCGCGGCCTGGCGTGATCAAGGGGTTCGATATCGATACGAGCCACTTCACCGGCAATTTCCCGCCGGCGGCGTCTATTGAGGGCGCGCACGTGGCTGAGGGCGCGCCGAATCAGGCGACGAAGTGGACTGAAATCGTGCCGTCCATGACGTTGCAGGGTAATACGCATCACTATGTGAACGTCGCGAATGAGCAGCCGTTCACGCATTTGCGCGTGAACATTTATCCCGATGGCGGGATTGCCCGCTTGCGTGTTTATGGTCAGCCGCAGCTTGACTGGAGCAGCGCAAGCCGCAGTGAGTTATTTGATCTCGCCGCCATGGAGAACGGCGCGTATATCGTCGGCGCGAACAATCAGCATTTCGGCTTGGCGTCGACCTTGCTGATGCCGGGGCGCGGCGTGAACATGGGTGATGGCTGGGAGACGCGGCGGCGCCGCGAGCCGGGGAACGACTGGTGTATCGTGGCGCTGGCGCAACCGGGCGTGATCAAGAAGGTCGAAGTGGATACAGCGCATTTCAAGGGCAATTATCCTGACCGGTGTTCGTTGCAGGCTGCCTATGTGACGGGCGGGACGGATAGTTCGCTGGTTACGCAGGCGATGTTCTGGCCGGTATTGCTTGGCGAGCAGAAGCTGCAGATGGACAAGCAGCACGGATTCGAATCGGAGCTAGCCGCGTTGGGCCCTGTTACGCACGTGCGGTTCAACATTTATCCTGATGGTGGTGTATCGCGTTTGCGGTTGTTCGGCACGCTGGCGTGATGTGTTTAAAAACGAAACAGGTTCCACGATGAAAAAGTTGGCGATTGAACCGTTGACCAAAGCCGCCTTTGAGCCGTTCGGCGATGTCATCGAGCTTGAGGGTGCAAAGCAGATCCCGATCAATCTCGGGACGACTATGCGTTTTCACGATCTTGCTCGTATTGATGTGGAAGATGAGGGCGGGCGGCCGCTCGTGAATCTGTTTCGCGGGCAGCCGCGGGTGTTGCCTTTTGAGGTGTCGATGCTTGAGCGGCATCCGTTGGGGAGCCAGGCGTTTGTGCCGCTTAACGATCGGCCTTATCTGGTTGTGGTGGCGCCGGCGGGGGAGCTTGAACCTTCGGCTGTTCGGGCGTTTGTTACGCGGGGATGGCAAGGGGTTAATTATGCCAAGGGCGTCTGGCATCATCCGTTGATTGCACTTGGCGAAGTGAGCGACTTTATTGTGGTTGATCGTGGGGGGGATGGGGTTAATCTTAATGAAGTGCAGCTTGATGAACCGGTTTGGTTGATGGGCGAGGATTTTGTTCGTACTTGATTTAAGGCATGCGTGGGGGCAGGTTTCATGTCTGGGTCCTGCTTTTTAGGGTTTCGCGCGTTTCTTGTTCGTTGGTCCTATTTAGCACTGTTAGCCACTATCCGTGGCGGGACTTCATTTCTTTGTCCAACGGCGACAAAGAAACGAAGCAAAGAAAACGCCTTTCAACCGCTAATTCTTAAGTGTCCCGAGCGTGCAGTGATATCTGCTTGGGACTTCAAAAGAACCGTTGCCGCCATAACTACCAACACCTGAAACCCTTCCCCTCCGAACCCCTACATCCACACGCTTCGCCACTAGCGCTCTCGGGCAAGCACACAACTCCACAAGAACCGCCACGGCCAAACACCGCGTTTGCGTGCAAGCACGCAAACCGGCGCGCGGCGTGCGCCGCGCTTTTCTGTTTAACGGCTACTCACACTGGTGGCGAAGCGTGTGGGTATCGGTGAACGGAGCGGGAGGGTTTCAACTGTCCGGGGTTTTACGCTGGGCGTTCTTTTGAAGTCCCAAGCAGATGTACGTGCACGCTTGGTCTCCTTAAGAATTAGCGGTTGGAAGGCGTTTTCTTTGCTTCGTTTCTTTTTCGCCGTTGGAAAAAGAAATGAAGTCCCGCCACGGACAGTGGCTAACAGTGCTAAATAGGACCAACGAACAAGAAATGCGCGAAGCCCCCAAGAGCAGGACCCCCACGCATTCCCCCCGAAGTGCGAACGAAACCCTACTTCAAAGCCCCACCTTGAAACCAGGCAGCAATCTTCGCCCGTTCGCCATCGGTCATCTGGGTAACATTCCCAAGCGGCATTGCTTTCAACACAACAGCCTGCTGATAAACCCGCTGCGCGTTCAAAGAAATGGCCTCTGGCGTATCAAGCAAAACACCAGCGGGCGCCGCCCCCATCATAGTAGGATGCGCAGCATGACAGGTCGCACACCGCTGCTGCAAAATAGGCGCAATATCGGCCACACGCACACCTGGCGCACCCGCCACTGGCGCAACAGTCGGCACCCCCTTCGGCATGGTCCACGCAAACGCACCAAACATCAGCAATACGCCAATCACCGGCAAGTACCACAACACCTGCCCGCGATGCCGCATCACAAAAAACTGTCGGATCAAAGCCCCAGCCAACATGATGATCAACAACACAGCCCAGTTATACGGATGCGTATAAGTCATCGCGTAGTGATTCGATAACATCACGAACACCACTGGTAACGTAAAGTACGTGTTGTGCACCGACCGCTGCTTGCCACGCTTGCCATAAATGGCGTTGGGCACTTCGCCCTTGAGCATCGCATCGACCATTTTGCGCTGGCCGGGAATGATCACGAAAAACACATTCGCCGACATGATCGTGGCAAGGGTCGCGCCGGTAATCAAATAAGCCGCGCGTCCAGCAAACACATGGCAGGCAAGCCACGCCGCAATAATCACATACACGCCCACGCAGATGCCGAGCAACCCATCGCGATTTCCAAGGACCCGGCACAGCGAGTCATAAACAATCCAGCCCGCCAGCAAGAACCCAAGCGCCGACGACACAGCAACAACCGGCCCCATGTCGAGCACATTCTTGTCGATGAGATACGTGCTCGGCGAGAACAGATACAACACCATGAAGAGCCCAAAGCCCGACATCCACGTGGTGTAGGAAGGCCACTTCGACCAGTGCAGATCATCCGGCATGTTCGCCGGTGCGACGGTGTACTTCTGCATGTTGTAGAAGCCGCCACCATGCACGTGCCACAATTCGCCGAACACGCCGCGCTTCGTCGCGGCCGGATCTTTCGGCGGTTTCAAACTGTTGTCGAGCGCCACGAAATAAAAGGACTCGCCAATCCACGCAATCGCCACCACCACATGCAGCCAGCGCAACGCGAGATTCAACCAGTCAACAATAAAACCTTGCATGAAACGTCTCCACCACGAATTCTTTGATTAAGCCTGGAAGGCCGCCCTCGAGCGAAACTCGAACACGAGCCTCAACTCCCGCGGTATGTGCTGTAAGCCCACGGCGATACAAGCAGCGGCACGTGATAGTGCGAGGTGGCGTCGGCAATACCGAATCGCAGCACCACACGATCCACAAAGCGCGGTTCAGGCAAGTTCACGCCGCTCGCGGCAAAGTAATCGCCGGCATGGAAGACGAGTTCGTATTCGCCGGCAACAAACGCATCGTCCTGAAGCAACGGGGCGTCGCAGCGGCCATCGGAGTTTGTATGCGTGGTGAGAAGCGAGCGCCGGGCATCGCCGGCGAGCACGAAGAGTTCAACCTTGATACCGGCGCCTGGGCGGCCGTGTGCGGTATCGAGTACGTGGGTGGTTAGCTTGCCCATTCGCGTTGTCCTTGTAGTGTGCGAGGAGCGGCTGCGCATCGAACCGTCTGGAACAGACTGGAGCGGCGGATCGAGGCTCCACAATCGTGGCTACATACCCGTCGGCGTGAATGGATGCGCGCCGTGTTCAGCATTGTAAAAAGTTGCCGTGACCATGACGCGCGCGATAAGCAAGATAATCCGCAGCACATGAGCGAAAACCCTGCAGTACGCGCTGTGAACGGCTCACGTTCCCACCCTTTTTCATCGCTTCCCGCCGATCCTACCCGCGCCAAAATTCACGATCATATCGAGTCTGTGAAGACAAACATGGCGGCGTTCGCATTGTCAGGGTCTTTTTGGCTGGCGACAGTGAGGTCTTGCACAGCACGGCAGGCTGGCATCCCGAAGACGGCGATCGACGCTGGGTAACCGGGCAATCGCGCGAAGTCGAGTGATATTCTTCGCGCCCTCGGAAAAACAGTGAAGTAGCGGAGATCGACATGCAACAAAAGCTCAAGACCTTGCTGGTGAAGAACGCGCAGGTGCTCGTGACCATGGATGACGCGCGGCGCGAGATTGCCGGCGGCGGCTTGTTCATCGAAGGAAACCGGATCGTGGCCGTGGGTCCGGCGAGCGAGTTGCCGCAAGAGGCGGACGAAGTGCTCGATATGTCGGGGCATCTGGTGATTCCCGGCCTGGTCAACACGCATCACCATATGTATCAGAGCCTGACGCGCGCCGTTCCCGCCGCGCAAAACGCCGAGTTGTTCGGCTGGCTGACGAACTTGTACAAGATCTGGGCGAACCTGACGCCGGAGATGATCGAGGTATCGACACTGACCGCCATGGCCGAGTTGCTGCTCTCGGGCTGTACCACGTCGAGCGATCATCTCTACATTTATCCGAATGGCGCGCGTCTGGATGACAGCATCGCGTCGGCGCAGCAGATTGGGATGCGGTTTCACGCGGCGCGTGGAAGCATGAGCGTCGGGCAGAAAGACGGCGGATTGCCGCCGGATTCGGTGGTCGAAAAAGAAGACGCGATCCTGAAGGACACGCAGCGCCTGATTGAAACCTATAACGACGAAGGCCGTTACGCGATGCTGCGTGTCGTCGTGGCGCCGTGTTCGCCGTTCTCGGTAAGCCGTGAACTGATGCGCGATTCGGCGCTCTTGGCGCGGGAATATGGGGTGTCGATGCATACGCATCTCGCCGAGAACGTGAACGACGTCACGTACAGCCGCGAGAAGTTCGGCATGTCGCCGGCCGAGTACGCGGAGGATCTGGGCTGGGTCGGGCCGGATGTGTGGCACGCGCATTGTGTGCAACTGGACCGCGCGGGCATCGAGTTGTTCGGGCGCACGGGAACGGGCGTCGCGCATTGTCCGTGCTCGAACATGCGGCTGGCATCGGGCATTGCGCCCATCCGTGCGATGCGTGACGCGGGCGTGAGCGTGGGCATTGGCGTGGATGGTTCCGCATCGAACGATGGCGCGCAGATGGTCGCCGAAGTGCGCCAGGCGATGTTATTGCAGCGCGTGGGTTTCGGCCCCGACGCCATGAGTGCGCGCGAAGCCCTGGAGATCGCGACGCGCGGGGGCGCAAAGGTGTTGGGGCGCGACGATATCGGCGCATTGGCGCCCGGCATGGCGGCGGATTTCGTGTCCTTCGACTTGAGTCACCACGCCTTCGCGGGCGCGTTGCACGATCCGGTCGCGGCGCTGGTTTTTTGCGCGCCTTCGCAGGTGGCGACCAGTGTTATCGATGGGAAAGTGGTTGTGCGTCACGGTCAGTTGACGACCGTCGATCTGGGTCCGATCGTCGAGCGTCATAACCGGCTGGCGGGAAAGCTGATGGAAATGGCCCGCTAACGATCAAGGCACGTCGATCAGCGAGCGCGTGGCATCGGCGACGAGGTGACGGAGCCATCGCACTTCGTCGGAGTAATGGCAGCGCTCGTGCCATAGCTGGTAGTACTGCATCGGCGGAAAATCGAGCGGCGCGGGCACCACGGTCAATGGCAGGAACTTCGCGTAGTGATCGGCGAAAAGGCGCGTGGTCGTGAACACGAGATCCGACTTGATCAGCACGTACGGTGCAAGATTGAAGTAGGGCAGCGTGACGACCACATGGCGTTTCAGGCGTTCACGTGCGAGATGGACATCGATCGCGCCGCGCTGGCCCACCGAATAGGGTGTGGGTGCGAGATGCGGCGCGTTGAGATATTGATCGAGCGTGAGCGCGCCGCGACGCGCGAACGGATGATTGGAACTGACCAGACACACGATCTTGTCGACAAAAAGATTCGAGAGATGCAGTTGTTCAGGCGGTTCGGGCCAGTTGCCCACAACAATGTCGAGCTTGCCTTCTTCCAGCGCGAGTTCGTAGTCGAAAGCGGGTCCGAGAGAATGGAATTCGAGCGTGGCGTTCGGTGCGGCGATCCGGAATCGTTCGACTACCGTGGGCACGAACAACACGTTGAGGTAATCCGGGCAGCCAATCCGATAGCACCGCACGGAAGTGGAGGGCTCGAAATTATGCTGCTGGACCTTGATGCGTTCGATTTCGCGCAGCGCGTTTTGCGTGGGTTCGAGCAGGCGCAGTCCGTATTCGGTCGGCACCATGCCCGCCTTGCCGCGCACGAGCAGCGGGTCGCCGGTGATATCGCGCAGACGCCTGAGCGCCGCGCTGATGGCCGGCTGCGACTGGTTCAACTTCACCGCCGCGCGCGTGACGCTGCGTTCCATGAGCAGGGTGTGCAGGACGCGTAACAAGTAAGTATCGATTGCTTCGCGTTGCTGACTCATGTTTTCTCCAATATATGGTCAGGCTGATCGACCAGGGTGCGGGACATATCGTTTTTAATATGACACATTTATCGCGTCAAGCCAGGCATACCCGCAACCGCGCGCGTGGCAAGTCTTCAAGCCATGCGTTGTTGCTTGGAAGTGACTCCAACGCGAACTTATCGTGCGCACTATTTTGAGCAATCGACGCCCCGCACCGTTTTGGGTATCTTTTCCTCGCAGACCGCATGTTTTCCGTTGCCGTCATACCGGTCACCCCGCTTTTGCGCAATTCCGCACTTTCTGACTCCTTATGGGCGACGCTATTTCCTCATCCATTCAGCCGGGCGGTGCGCGTGTTCCGCGCCTCGCGCTACGCGGCATAAGCAAGCAATATCCGGCCGTCAAGGCTAATGACGACGTGACGCTCGTCGTGGAAGCCGGCGAGATCCACGCGGTGCTCGGCGAGAACGGCGCGGGCAAGTCGACGCTGATGAAGATCATCTACGGCGCGGTGCGTCCGGACGAAGGCGAGATTCAGTGGAACGGCGAGACCGTCGAGATCGACAGTCCGGCGGCCGCACGCAAGCTTGGCATCGGCATGGTGTTCCAGCATTTTTCCTTGTTCGATACGCTCACGGTCGGCGAGAACATCGCGCTTGCGCTCGACGACAAGTTCGATCTGAAGGGCCTGAGCAAGCGCATTCGCGAGGTGTCGGCCGATTACGGACTCGACGTCGATCCGCAACGCCATGTGCATAGTCTCGCGGTCGGTGAGCGTCAACGCGTCGAGATTGTCCGATGCCTGCTGCAGAACCCGCGTCTGCTGATCATGGATGAACCCACTTCCGTGTTGACGCCGCAAGCGGTGAAGAAGCTTTTTACAGTGCTGAGAAGGCTTGCGTCGGAAGGATGCAGCATTCTCTATATCAGCCACAAACTCGATGAAATCCAGGCGCTGTGCCAGACCGCGACGGTGATGCGCGGCGGCCGTGTGACCGGAAGCGTCGATCCGCGCAAGGAAACGCACGCAACGCTTGCGCAACTGATGGTCGGTCATTCGCTGCCCGATTACACGCGCCGTGAACACACGCCGGGCGACGTGAAACTCGCGGTGAAGAACTTGTCGGTTGCAAGCGCCGATCCGTTCGGCACGTCGCTGCAGGGCGTCTCCTTCTCCGTGCATGCGGGAGAAATTTTCGGCATCGCGGGTGTATCGGGCAATGGACAGGCCGAGTTGCTGGCCGCGCTCTCGGGCGAGATCCGCGACAAACACATCGCGCCCGATGCAATCACCATCGTCGGCCAACCGGCTGCACGCTACAGCGCCGGCGGACGACGCGCGCTCGGCTTCGCCTTCGTGCCCGAAGAGCGGCTCGGACGCGGCGCGGTGCCGGCCATGTCGCTCGCTGAAAACGCGCTCCTGACCGGGCATCGAGAACACATGGTGCGCGGCGGCTGGATCAGCACGAAGTCCATGCGCGCATTCGCCGACCGCTGCATCAACGCCTTCGATGTCCGTTGCGGCGGCAACGGCGCGCTCGCGCAAAGCCTGTCGGGCGGCAACTTGCAGAAGTTCATCGTGGGCCGCGAGATTCTGCAGGAGCCGAAGGTGCTCGTCGTCGCGCAGCCGACGTGGGGCGTGGACGTCGGCGCGGCCGGTTTCATCCGCCAGCAATTGCTCGATCTGGCGGCGCGCGGCGTGGCGATTCTGGTGATATCGGAGGAACTGGAAGAACTCTTCGATATTTGCGACCGTATTGCCGTTCTCGCGCGCGGCAAGCTTTCGCCGGTGCGTGAAACCGGTCTCACCAATGCGGAAGAAATCGGCCTTTTCATGGCGGGTCTCTTCGATGGTCATCGCGCCGAACCCGCCGCCCTCGACACCACGGCACCGACATCATGAATTTTCCATATCGACTCGAAGCGCGGCCAACGCCGTCGCGCGCCATGCAGCTTGCCGTGCCGGTGGTCGCCGCCGTGCTGACGCTGATCATCGGCTTCCTGATCTTCACGCTCGTGGGACAGGATCCGTTGCGCGCGATGCACGGGTTTTTCATCGAACCGTTGTCGAACGTGAATGGCTGGTCCGAGCTTGTGCTGAAGGCCTCGCCGTTGTGCCTGATCGCACTGGGTCTGGCCGTGGGTTATCGGGCGAACGTCTGGAACATCGGCGCTGAAGGGCAGATGCTGCTTGGCGGGATCGTGGCGGGCGGGATTGCAATTCATCTCCCCGATGCCACAGGCTGGTGGCTCCTGCCGCTGATGATGGTGGGCGGCGTGATTGGCGGCATGGTGTGGGCAGCCATTCCCGCGTTGCTCAAGAGCCGGTTCAACACCAACGAAATCCTGACGAGCCTGATGCTCACCTACGTCGCAACGCAATTGCTGATTTATCTGGTGAGCGGTCCGTGGCGCGATCCGGAAGGCATGAACTTCCCTATCTCGGCCATGTTCAGCGATGCCGCGCAATTCCCGCGTCTCTACAGCGACTGGGGCTGGGCGTGGCTGAAGGGCACGCGCATCAACGCTTCCGTGTTCCTGACGGCGATCGCCATTCCGCTCGTGTGGCTGTTCATGAGGAAAAGCTTCGCGGGGTATCGGATGAACGTGGGTGGTCTCGCGCCGCTCGCCGCGCGCTACGCCGGTTTCTCCGATAAGAAGGCCATCTGGACCTCGCTGCTCTTGAGCGGCGGACTGGCAGGTCTCGCCGGGATGGGCGAAGTCGCCGGGCCGATCGGACAATTGCAGGCCGGCTGGTCGCCGGGATATGGCTTCACCGCGATCATCGTTGTGTTCGTGGGACGTTTGCATCCGGTCGGGATCGTTCTCGCGAGTCTCTTGATGGCGCTGCTGTATCTCGGCGGCGAAGCGGTGCAGACCTCGTTGCAGCTGCCGCAAGCGCTTGCCGGTGTGTTTCAGGGATTGCTGTTGTTCTGCCTTCTGGGTGCGGACCTGTTCGTCAACTATCGCGTGCGCCGCCGGGTCGTCGCGCATGCGCATTCGTAAATACACATGGACATCAATCAAGCCAGCTCGCTTGCATCCAGCGCTGTTGTCGCGGCCATTCCATTGATGTACGCCGGTGCCGGAGAACTCGTCGCGGAGAAGTCGGGCGTGTTGAACCTCGGCGTGGAAGGCATGATGCTGATGGGCGCCGTCACCGGCTACGCCGTGACCGCGATCACCGGCAACCCATGGCTGGGCATAGCCGGCGCGGTGGTCGCGGGCGTGCTCATGTCGCTCGTGTTCGCATTCCTCACCATTACCATGCTTGCCAATCAGGTCGCCACGGGGTTGTCGCTGACGATCTTCGGCATCGGGTTTTCGGCATATATCGGCAAGCCTTATACGTCGGCGGCAGTGCGCGCTTCCATCGATGTCTTGCCCATACCCGGTCTCGCGTCCATTCCCGTTGTTGGGCCGGCGTTTTTCATGCTGACGCCGCTGGGCTATCTCGCGTTCATCATGTTCGGCGTGATTGGCTGGTTCCTGTACAAGACGCGCGCGGGTCTCGTGCTGCGCTCGGTGGGCGAGTCGCCGTCGGTTGCGCACTCGGTCGGGTTTCCGGTAGTTGGCGTGCGCTATGCCGCCACGCTTTTCGGCGGCGGCATGGCGGGCATTGCCGGCGGTTATTACTCGATCGTCTACCTGCACTTGTGGCAGGAACAATTGACGTCGGGGCGCGGCTGGATCGCGCTTGCGCTGGTCGTGTTCGCGACGTGGCGGCCGGGCCGGCTGCTTATTGGCGCGTTGCTGTTTGGCGCCGTGATGGCGCTGCAGTTCTATGCACAGGCTATCGGCGTGCCGATTCCGACTCAATTCCTCGCGATGCTGCCGTACCTTGCGACCATCGTCGTGCTGGTGCTGATTTCGCGCAATCCGAACACGATCAAGCTCAATGCTCCGGCGTCGCTTGGCAAGCCGTTTTTCGCGGCGAGTTGAGCGAGCGGTCGAAGCCGATTATTTCTGGCACCACGATTTTCATAAACAACACCAACACATCGACAGGAGAATCACGATGAAGAAAAGCTGGCTGAATACGTTGGGCGCGGCGGGCGCCGTGGGTACGATGCTCGCGCTCTCGGCCGCGATGGTTTCGGTGCCCGCGCGGGCGGCGGACGCGCCGGGCGTTGCATTCGTCTACCTCGCAAACCCCGGCGATGCAGGCTGGACCTTTGCCCACGACGCCGGCACGAAGGAAATAGAAGCCAAGTACGGCAACAAGATCAAGATCACGCGGGTAGAAAACGTGCCGGAATCAGCTGATTCCGAGCGCGTGTTCCGCGATCTCGCTGCGAAGGGCAACAAGGTGATTCTAGGGACGAGCTTCGGCTACCAGGACTTCGAATTGAAAGTGGCGCGCGACTATCCGGACATCACGTTCCTGACCGCGACGGGATATAAAAAGGCCAAGAACTTCGGCGTCTACGACAACCGGATGTATCAGGGCGCATATCTCGCGGGCGTCGCGGCGGGGTACGTGACCAAGACGAACACACTGGGATTTGTGGCGTCCGTGCCTATTCCCGAGGTCATCCGCAACATCAATGCGTACACGCTGGGTGCGCGGTCGGTGAATCCGAAGATTCACACGAAGGTTATCTGGATCAATAGCTGGTTCGATCCGGGCAAGGAAAAGCAGGCGGCCGAAACGCTGATTGGGCAGGGCGCGGATGTCTTGCTGCAGAACACCGATTCGAACGCAACGCTTGCCACTGCCGCCGAGAAAAAGGTTTATGCATTTGGCTGGGATTCGAACATGAAGAAGTTTGGTCCGAGCGCGCACTTGGGGTCCGTGGTGTCGCACTGGGGCGTGTATTACAACTCCATGGTCGAGCAGCTTCTGGCTGGCAAGGTCAAGACAGATCCGGTGTGGCTGGGGATGCCGCAGAAGGCGGTTGATATCGAGGACATGAACACGGCCGTTGTCTCGGCTAAAGCGATGCAGGCGGTCCAGGCCAAGCGTGAGGAGTTGCAAAGCGGAAAATGGGATGTCTTCATGGGACCGGTGAAGGATCAAACGGGCGCGGTGAAGATCGAAGCTGGCAAGAATCTGACTGATCCGGAATTGCAGCGAATCAACTGGTACGTGGAAGGTGTGGATGGCGCGTTGCCGAAGTGACCTGGGGTGATGAGTAGCTGTACGCGCAAGACTTACTTAATGTGTGTCAACTTTCTTGTCAAATGAAAAGACCGCGCTCGGGAAAGAGCGCGGCCTTTGTTGTCTGCGTCGCGATTAATCCTAATCGTCGATTCGCAGTCCAACTTTGAGGGTGACTTGCCAGTAGGCGACTTTCCCGTCTTCGATTTGGCCGCGGGTTTCGGTGACCTGGAACCAGTGAAGATTACGAAGTGTTTTCGATGCTTTTTCGATTGCGACGCGCACGGCGTCGTCGCTGGACTGAGTTGAGGAGCCAGTCAGTTCGATTTGCTTATAGACGTGATCGGTCATGAATTCTCCGGTTGGGTGGCGTTGCGCGGTTCAGGACATGAATCGTCATGCAGACCCAGCAAAACTCGAGCCTAAAAAACAAGAGAAGGACAAAGATACGTGGGCCTGCGAGCTTGCCCGAGAACACGTGCGGCGAAGCGTGTGGATGTAGGAATACGGAGGGGGAGGGTTTCAACTGTCAGGTGTTTTACGCCGAGCGTTCTTTTGAAGTCCCAAGCAGATGGAATTGCACGCTTGGGACACTTAAGAATTAGCGGTTGGAAGGCGTTTTCTTTGCTTCGTTTCTTTGTCGCCGTTGGACAAAGAAATGAAGTCCCGCCACGGATAGTGGCTAACAGTGCTAAAAATGACAGCTAAAACGGAACGCGCGAAACCCAAAACGCAGCACCCAAGAGCGCTCTAACACCCCAAGTGCGAAAAAAACCCCTATCTCAATCGAGAAGCCGCATCCCCCGCATCCTGACGCCTGGCCCCGCGCCTCGTCCTTGAACTCGCCGCGCCCGCGCCAAACTCGCTCAAAATCTGCGTCCTGGCCCGGCTGGCAAATACCAGAAATCCGAACCCATTAGCCTCATACCAATACCCACCGTTCTCAAGTCCATCGAGCGGCTGCTCCAGCGCATTGGTAATGCACTCAACGCACCGCCGGTGCAATTCCTCCACAGCCGGATACGGCGGCTGCGCGCCCCTCACACTGCACAAAAGCACGTCAAGTCCCGGCAGGACATGCGCATACAACACCGGCTCATCCTGCGCGCGGGCGCGTGCGATCTTCGTATCGAGTTGGCCGAACGGCTTGAAATGCCTCAGCACGGCGAGAAACGACTCGTCGCCATCGACCTTCGCGCGTCTACGCTTTTTCGGGAAGGACATAAAAATTCGCCTGAAAAAGAATTGCAAAAAACGCAGCGTCCTCATGCGGCCACTCCCGTCTGGCGGGCCGCTCGTTTGTCTGGACACGTCGATCTTTTATAGCACATCGATGTGGTGGATTCACGGCGATTCAGGATAAGGGCGCAACACTCGAGTCACTCGACCTCTCGTGCAACGCCGCACGAATCTTGCCGAAAACCCCGCTGCGGCTCGCATGGCATTCATGTCTCAATAATAGACCTACGAAACCCTGCTGCGCCAAAAATTGCGAGGAAAATTCAAGCGAATGTCACGAACGGGCGTCCCCGCAACGGTGCATGCAGAAAACACAAAGCCCGCGGCGGCCAACGCGGGCTTTGTGTATCGCGGCTGAATCAATTGCGAAGGTCGAGCTACGGCTCTGCCTCAAACGCGCGGCGAGCCCTTGAGCGAGTCACGGATTTCGCGCAGCAGAAGCACATCTTCCGGCGTTGCAGGAGCAGGCGCGGGCGCTTCGTTCTTGCGCAGGCTGTTGATGAACTTCACCATGAGGAAGATGATGAACGCAAGGATGATGAAGTTGATCAACACGGTAATGAACGATCCATAGCCAAACACGGCCACGCCTGCGGTTTGCAAATCTTTATACGAACCGGGATTTCCCTTGAATGTGGGCGGTATATCACCGAGCTTGATGAACAAATTGGAAAAGTCGAGCCCGCCTGTTGCCAGCCCGACGACCGGCATGATCAGATCCTTCACGATCGAATTGACGATGGTCGAAAACGCGCCGCCGATAATCACACCGACTGCCAGATCCATCACATTGCCCTTGAGGGCGAAGGCCTTGAATTCCTGAATCATGCTCATGCGTTGCTTCCTCCATTAAAGTTCATAAGAATCGGCAGCAAGGGATGTGCCATTGGATCGTATCCAGCGAACTTCGCGCCGCCGTTCGCGAAGACTCGCATGACTCCGGCGGCACAGTTTGAAACGAATTATGGCAATAATAGCCAATCGATTGCATTTCCGTCCCTGGTTTTTTGAGCAATAGACCCAGTTGGACGACGCTTTGCGCCGCTGTGGAGTTGGGCTACGTGGAGAAGATATCGGCTCAGCTTTCCTCCGGAGGCGCGGCTTTGACGCGACCTTGCGCGATCGCCTGCACGAACGCGGCGTGATCTGCGACGGTCTGCGTGCCGTAGAGTTCGGCCCATTGCGCATAAGCGGTATCCAGCCGATCCGAACTGCCGCAATAGCCTGCGATCAGCGCGGCATCGCCGGTACGGGCATGGGCTCGCGCCAGCAGCAATCCCAGGCACCACGCATAGAAATCGAAAGTCGCGCCGTGCAGCCAGTCGACAGGAATTGATCCGCGCATGTTTTTCATCTGCCGGACATAGAAATCGCGCCCGGAAATGGTGGTCCAGCCAAGCAACGGATCTGACGAGCTTTGCAGAAGGCGCTGTCCGTGAATCACGCGCCGTCCCTGATGGCTGAACGGCTCGGGCATGGCCGGGACAAAAGGCGCGGCGGCCGGCACAATGCCTTCCTTCACCTGCATGAACAGCGGATCGCCATGTGCGCGCCCGAGCAGCAGCACCAAATATGCGCGCGTTCCGACACTGCCGACACCGACCACCCGATGCGCCACATCCACCACGTCATAGCGTTCGAGCATCGTGCGCCACTCACCGGCGATTGTTTGCATATAACCGCGCAATCCCTGGATCACGTGGTTTGTCTCCGCTGCGTCGAGCCGCGTGAGAATGGGCGGATCCTCTCGAAAACGCCAGCTTTTGCCGTAAGGCTCGGCCACGCGCGCCAGCATCGTCGCGTGGCTTCGCTTCATTGCGCGCTCGACCGCTTTCGCAATCGTCGCCTTTTCGGCGGAATTGAGTGTGACGGGCGCTTCGATATGCAGCACGCTCGCGTAGGAACGCATCTGCCAGATATCGTAGGCAGGTATCTGCCATAGCGCGGACATGGTCGTTCGGTACCCCGCGCAGGCCGTGCGCACAGCGTGTTCGCGGCCGCTGGCATCGACCCCGTTTTCCCGCGCCGCCACGTTGATGCTCGCCGTCAGCCGCTTGAGATCCCATTCCCAGGGAGCCACGATGGTTTCGTCGAAGTCGTTCAGGTCGAACACCACGTCCTGACGCGGCGTGCGAAAAAGGCCGAAATTATTGAGATGCGCATCGCCGTCGATCATCACGTGATGTCCAATGGACGGCGTTCGCGCCAGGTCCCACGCCATCACGTTCGCCGCGCCGCGCAGGAACGCAAACGGGGAGACTGCCATGCGCGCCATGCGCAACGGCACGAGCCGTTCCTGTCGGCCGGCATTGTTTGCAAGCACGCGCTCCACGGGATCCGGCCTGTCGCTTTCGGGCTGCCAGGCGGCGTGGGCATTGAACGGAACGGTGTCGCGTAACGAGCGGCCTTGTGCCCGGCTTTCCTCGGCACTGCCATTCGGAGTGGCACCTGACGCTATCGGAGCAGAGACGGGTTGAGTGGGCAAGAGAGGTCTCCTGGTCAATAGATGGCGGTGTCCCGAGACATGTGAACAGCATGGTGCGCGCCCATTCTGCTCGACAACCTGATCAACACAGGCACGTAACCTGCTAATAGTTTCTGCCCGTGGCAATACTGGGCGATGCAGTTCGAAGTTTACCGGACTCCAATGCCCAAGCCGAAACCACGCGCACCAATTATCGATCGCATGACCCAAATACCTGGACATCCGCATACATGGCTCACGATATCCGCATTGCCGAAGGTTCGCCGTTTCCGTTGGGCGCGACCTGGGACGGCGAGGGCGTCAATTTCGCGTTGTTCTCCGCGAACGCCACGAAAGTCGAACTCTGCCTTTTCGATGAAAACGGCGAGAAGGAACTCGAGCGCATCGAACTGCCTGAATACACCGATGAAGTTTTCCACGTCTATCTGTTCGGGCTGAAGCCGGGCGCGGTCTATGGGTATCGCGTTCATGGGCCGTACGAACCGGAAAACGGGCATCGGTTCAATCCGAACAAGCTGCTGCTCGATCCGTATGCGAAGGCGCATGTCGGCGAACTCAAGTGGGACCCGGCGGTATTCGGCTACACGCTCGATGACGAAGGCGAAGACCTGAGTTTCGACGAACGCGACAGTGCGCCATTCATGCAAAAGTGCCAGGTCGTGGACCAGAGCTTTTCATGGGTTCACCCAACGCGCGTTCGCGTGCCCTGGGAACAAACCATCTTCTACGAAACCCATGTGCGCGGCTACACGAAGCGCCATCCGGCCGTGCCCGAAAATTTGCGCGGCACGTTCGAAGGCCTCGGCACGAAGGAGGTGATCGAGCACATCAAGAGTCTTGGGGTGACGTCGGTCGAACTGCTGCCCATTCACGCGTTCGTGAACGACAGCCATCTCACCGACAAAGGCCTCACGAACTACTGGGGCTATAACACCATCGGCTTCTTCGCGGCCGATCCGCGCTTTTTCGCGCAGGGCCCGGGTGCCGTTTCCGAACTCAAGCAGATGATCGACCGCTTCCACGAAGCCGGGCTCGAAGTGATTCTCGACGTGGTGTACAACCACACGGCCGAGGGTAACGAACGCGGGCCGACTCTTTCGTTCAAAGGCATCGACAACGCTTCGTACTATCGCCTGCCGGACGACAAGCGCTATTACATCAACGATACCGGCACGGGCAATACGCTCAACCTGTCGCATCCGCGTGTACTGCAAATGGTGACCGACAGCCTGCGTTACTGGGTGACGGAAATGAACGTCGATGGATTCCGCTTCGATCTTGCGACCATTCTCGGCCGTGAACCCTACGGATTCGACGAAGGCGGCGGTTTTCTCGACAGTTGCCGCCAGGACCCAATCCTGTCCAGCGTGAAGCTGATTGCCGAACCGTGGGATTGCGGCCCGGGTGGTTATCAGGTGGGCGGTTTCCCGCCCGGCTGGGCCGAATGGAACGATAAATTTCGCGATACCGTGCGCGAGTTCTGGAAGGGCGAAGAGGGCGTGGCAGCGGAACTGGCCACGCGCATTACGGGTTCGGGCGACAAGTTCAACCATCGCGGACGCCGCCCTTGGGCGAGCGTGAATTTCATTACCGCTCACGACGGCTTCACATTGAACGATCTCGTCTCGTACAACGAAAAACACAACGAGGCAAACGGCGAAGGCAACAACGACGGCAGTTCGGACAACCGGTCATGGAATTGCGGCGTGGAAGGCCCGACCGACGACCCGGAAATCCGCGCACTGCGCGAACGCCAGAAACGCAACATGCTGGCTACGTTGCTATTTTCGCAAGGCACGCCCATGATCCTCGCCGGCGATGAATTTGGCCGCACGCAGCAAGGCAACAACAATGCGTATTGCCAGGACGACGACATAAGCTGGGTGAACTGGGATATCGATGAAGACGGTCGCGCCCTCATCGACTTCGTGCGCAAGCTCACGACCTTACGTCATACGCTGCCGGTGCTGCGGCGGGGGCGTTTCCTCACAGGCGAGTTCCACGAAGACCTGCAGGTGGCCGACGTCAAATGGTTCAGTCCATCGGGCGACGAACTCACGCCCGAGCAATGGGACGATCCGGCAATGCGCTGCTTCGGTCTTGTCATTGACGGCCGCGCCCAGGCCACTGGCATTCGACGTCCGGCATCGGATGCCACCTTGTTGCTGGTCGTCAACGCGCATCACGATGTCGTGGATTACACGCTGCCCGAAATTCCGGGCAGTGACCAGTGGAGCTGCCTGATCGACACCAACGCACCAATCCGCGAGGAACTCGAAGACTTCGATTCGGGTGCGGTGTATCAGGTGACAGGACGCTCGCTGTTGCTGTTCGCGCTGCACGCCCGGGGCGCGACGAAACGCATTTTCAAGCGCCTTGAGGAAGCGCTGACAGACGAAGTGGAACCGGAAGGTAAGGAAGAGGGCAATAGCGCAAGTTGATGAACGCAGGGCGTATTCACGTCGGAGTGTAGTCACAGCGGCTATCATGCGGGTCATGAAACCTTCAAAGCCGTTGACATTCCGCTTCTGCCTGCTTTTTACAACCATGCCGCGTGTTGTTCCTCGCGCTCGTAGAACATGATGCTGGCGGCGTTTTTGCGTGTCGCCGGTTGGGATCAGCTAGAACGGATCTGGGAATTCGTGGTCGGATTCTTCAAGTTCCTGTGGGCGCTGCTGCGGTTTCTTGGCGGGGGATGAAAAAAAACGCCGGACGATGCAAATCGTCCGGCGTTTTTCGGTTTCGCGGCAAACGGTCAGCTATTGTTGTCCCAGTCGCCTGAATCGTTGCTGCCCAAATCCACGCCGCCGCCGTTATCGCTCCAGTCGTTCGAGCCGTTGCCGAAGTCGAGTCCGCCGCCGTTGTTGCCGCCGCCTCGACGGCGCAATTCGTCGTCCACATCCACGGGCACTTCGCGTTCGATCACGCGTTCACGATTGCCGCCAGAGAGCGCTTCGCCGAGCAGCACACCGCCGAGCAACCCTCCCAGGCCGCCACCGAAACCGCCGCCTTGCTGCACGATGACAGGCGGCTGCTGTTGTTGCGGATAGGGCGAGTAAGGCGGCTGACCTGGCGCGGTGCGACCGAAACGCTCAGCTTCCTGCGCATACACCGACTGGTTGTCGGCGGCGCTCGCAGCCGGCGCTGCGGCGCGCGGGTCGGGGCGTCCTTCCGAACGCGCCCGCACGCTGTCGATCTGATTCGACAGATCCTCGATCGCATACGGCGGCACGGGGTTCTTCGAGTTCGACAACGCCTCGACCATCTGGCGCAGTTGTGTCTCGATGCCTTCCACTTCCTTAAGCATCCCTTCGTGCCCCGGTTGCGTCGATAAACGCACGTCGAGCTTGAGCGAGCGTACGTCGTTGAGCAGTTCCGTCGCGCGTTTAAGCTGTGTGCGGCGATCCGCATCTGCCTGGCCGTCCTCAGTGGAACGCGCGCGCTTCAGGCCCCAGCGCAACACCAGCGCAATCCCGGCGATCACCACGGCGAGCAAGACCCACATTCCCATGGACGGGCCGTGCTTCTCGGGAGCCGCTACTGCGCCCTGATTGAACGGATTGCGCGTGACCGACGTCATCGCATTGCCGGAAGAACGCTCACTCATCTGCCCGCCCAGATTCGCCGATGAATTCACGCGGTTCGCATCCGAGCGAATCCGCGCTTCCATGGCGTTGAAGCGCGACGGATCGGTGAACTTGATTGCGGGGTCGAGCGTCCTGGCCTGCTGGATCTGGGCAAGCGCATCCGCCGGACGGCCTTCGCGATCCAGCACCTGCGCGTAGAGATAGCGCGCCTTGGCGTTGTTCGGATGCGCCTGGATCACCTCGCTCAGTTGCGAGTCGGCCTGGCTCCAGTTGCCTTGCGTCATCGACTGTTCGATCTGGCCGGCGCTCGGCACGGCAAACGCCGCGGCCGAAACCAGCATGAGCGATGCAGCCAGCGCCATCACATATTTTTTCATCTGCGGACCGGGGCGTTTGCACCCGTCTCCATTCGGTGCGACATGTCGATGCAATATCCGGACGTTGCCCGCAGAGCGCGCCGTTGAATGGCAGACCTCTGCGTCGTTTGTTCACGGCGTGGCGCGTAATGGTGCGCGAGCTTTCCTGCCTGCTTGCCGCGTGACTTTACAGCGCCCTTGTGCATGGACGGCGCAAGTTTCGCGCCGTCCATGCACGAGTGAAGCTTACTGCGCTGGCGGATTGATCTGCTTCTTCAGTGCTTCCAGGCGATCTTCGACTGACGGCCCGCGCGTAAGCGCTGCGAGTTTGTCGTCGAGCGCCTTGCCGCTCTTTTGATCGGCGGAGTTCAGCCGGGCATCCGAACGCGCGTTCGATAGCTGCACCTTGTCTTCCAGCTTCTGAAAGTCTTCCGACAGGTTCTTCCCGCCAATGCCACCCAGCGCCGTCGCGGCGACATCCTTCGCGGTCGCGATCTGCTGCTTGGCCTGCAGGATGTTCGAGCGCGAGTTGAGCTCGTTGCGGCGCTGGCGCATATCTTCGATTTGCTGCTTGAGATGATCCGTCGAAGGAACCAGCGTCGCCAGTTCAGCGGCCAGCGCGTCGCGCTCGGATTCGGCATTGGCTTGCGCGCTCAGCGCTTCGCGGGCCAGCGCTTCGTCGCCGCCTTGCAGCGCACGCTTTGCGCCTTCTTCGTACTTCTTGGCCTTTTCGGCCGCGACGTCGCGCTTGCTCTGCTGCGTGGCAACCTGCGCCTCGATTTCGATCAGCGAGTTCTCGGCTTTGGCAATGCTGTCGTCGAGTTCGCGCACGATCTGACGAGCGTCTCGCGACGGGTCCTGAACGGTGTCGGCGGCGTCGTTCAACAGGCCCTTGACGGTGCGCGAGATGGAATCCAAAAGCGACATGAGTTTCCTCCTGAAATAAGTCGGCTGCCTAGCGGTGGACCATTCGGCGGACGGTGCTGCAACGTTCACGAATATCCGATGAACGCATGCTCTAAAAGTTGCCCGAACGCGGCGCGCATTGCGTCGCCGGGCTTCGTGCGTCAGGTAAATCAGGCCGGGCGCGCCGATTGCAAGCTCGCCGATACACTTTGTTTCGAGCTTCGCAGCGAGGGCAGAGTTTCAATCTTCGGCTGGCTTTAACGGCATTTGCCGACACATCCGGGCCAACGAATTAAACCATGCATCGGCTTAAACCGGACTTAACGGGTCAACCGGCCCCGGTCAAGCACAACGGTACACCAAGCGGTTGACGGTGCGCGCACTGATGCGCGCCGGGCCAGAAAATTCACCGAGGCTTCAGCCATTCTTTACGCATTCAATGGATCGTTCATGTCGAAGACCTTTCTTGTCGCGTTTGCCGTCACCGCTGTCGTTTTCCTGATTCTCGACGCCATCTGGCTCGGCGTGGTTTCGCGAAATCTCTATCAGCGGGAAATTGGCGAGTTGCTCCTACCGAAGCCGAATTTCGGCGCGGCGGCGGTCTTTTATGTCATCTATGTCGCGGGGCTGGTTTATTTCTGCGTCATGCCGAGTGTGGCAGAGCCAAGTGTCATGCGCGGGCTGATCAGCGGCGCGTTGCTCGGGGTCGTCGCGTATGCAACCTACGACCTCACGAATCTGGCGACGCTCAAGGGCTGGAGCGCGACGCTGGTTTTTATCGATATTGCGTGGGGCGCGTTTGCGAGTGCGGCGGCTTGCGCGGTTGCAGTCGCTGTGACCGCGCGCGTGGCTGCGGCGACTTGAGGCGACCTGAAGCTGTTCAGGGACGCCCGGAGAGCGACGCGTCTTCGTCCGATGCATCCGGTGACGCAAGGTCATCGGTGTAATCCGCGTTCGATTCTTCCGCTTTTTCCGCCGCGAGCGTCTGTTTGCTGGCTTCCCTCGCGACCTGAGCGGCATCTCGCGCCTCGCGCGCCGCGGCGCGTTCGGCAACTTGCCTCAATGCAACATTCAGCGGATCGGGCGTTTTTGGCGCACGCAGCCGATCGACAAGCCCCGCGACCTTGACCTGCTCGCTGGTTGCATTGAAGCTGAGTACGGCGCGCCGCATGAGTTCGCTGACACTGATGCCGAGGCCGTCGGCCGTGTTGGTGATCGCAAGTTTCTGCGCCGGGGTGACAAAAACAACGATGCGTTCGCTGGGTTTGGTGGTCATGAGCGCCTCACATGCAGGGGCCACGCAAGCACGGCCGGTCAACGTCCGTCAGCAGCACGACAGGTAACGCTTTGAATGTGCGCTGCAAGTACGGAGTCAGGCAAAATCGCGCAATCAATATATCCATCATATCGTTTTAGCGCTGCCGCGTGCTTATGTGCGTGAACGGCGCAGCGCGCGCGAGACAGCTAAGGAAGCCTTGCGGCATCAGCAACTTGCATTGTGCAGATGAGAATGCTAAAGCCCGCTTTCCTATGCCGTGCGGCCGCGCGCGCGCACGTGCGAAAAGCGGAAAACCTTTCCGCATCAACGGTGCGTTCGGTCTGTATCAAAGGTCTCACAATGAATTTACTTACAAAAAAATCGGGGCTCCGCCGGTGCTCGTCGCTCGAATTCTTTAAAATGCGCTGTTATTCTGCGCGGGGCCGTGGGCGTTGCAGCTTTCTTACAACGCCATAATGGCCCAGCCGCGGGAACGCGCAGCCAGTCCGGGGACATCGGCGTGCAACGCATGCGACTCGCAGTCCGAGCCGCAGAGCTCATCCATGACGACGGCTGCACATTCAGCTTCAAGGCGCAAAGGGCTTTTGGCTTTGCAGCCTCAACATTCATCGTCACGCGGCAGGTTGGCGTGGCGCACCGGGCGCCCCAGAAGCGCACCGTTCAAATCCAGTCATGCCAATTATCAAACGACCAAAATCCTCGAACGCACCCCGCGATGACCGGGATCAAGACGGTCCTTACCGTTATCGCCAACCTTCCGGTCACGCCTCCGCCGGACCCTCCATAGCGCTGCGCCTCCTGCTGTGGTTTGTCGGACTGATCGCCGTCATGGCAATCGTTGGCGCGTTGATCGTGGGATATGCGCTCGTGGTGATGGGGCCGAATCTGCCTTCGCTCGACGCCATCACCGATTACCGGCCAAAAGTGCCTCTGCGCATCTATACGGCGGATCACGTGCTGATTGGAGAGTTTGGTGAGGAACGCCGGCGCATTGCGCGCTTCGACGAAATCCCGGACCAGATGAAAAAAGCCGTGCTCGCAATCGAGGACTATCGGTTCTACGAGCATGGCGGCGTGGACTTTGTCGGCATTGCGCGTGCAGGTGTGAGCGATATCCTGCATGGCGGTGCATCGCAGGGCGCGAGCACGATCACCATGCAGGTCGCGCGCAACTTCTTCCTTTCCAGCGAGAAGACCTACACACGCAAGATCTACGAAATGCTGCTCGCGTACAAGATCGAGCGGGCGCTGACCAAGGACCAGATTCTCGAGTTGTACATGAACCAGATTTATCTGGGCGAGCGCTCGTACGGATTTGCATCGGCGGCGCGGGTGTATTTCGGCAAGGATCTGAAGGATCTCACGCTCGCCGAATGCGCGATGCTCGCGGGCCTGCCAAAAGCGCCGTCCGCGTATAACCCGGTGGTCAATCCGAAGCGCGCGAAAATCCGCCAGCAATACATCCTGAAGCGCATGCTCGATCTGAAATTCATCACGCAGGAGCAATTCGATCAAGCGAGCGCCGAGGAATTGCACGCCCGAGTGGCGGGCACCGAATACAGCGTGCATGCCGAGTACGTCGCGGAGATGGTGCGGCAGATGATGTACGCGCAGTATCGCGACGAAACCTACACGCGCGGTTTCTCGGTGACTACGACCATCGATTCCGTCGATCAGGACGCGGCTTATCGCGCGGTCCGGAAAGGCGTGATGGATTACGAGCGGCGCCATGGGTATCGCGGGCCGGAAGGTTTCGTCAATTTGCCGGCGAACCCGGATGACCGCGATGAGGCCATCGACGACGCACTCGCCGATCATCCCGACAACGGCGACATCATTGCGGGCGTGGTGACGTCGGTGAACCCAAAGCAGGTTGTGGTGGAATTTGTCAACGCCGATCCGGCGACCGTTACCGGCGATGGCTTGCGTTTTGTCGCCACCGGCCTGCGTGCCAACGCGCCGCAAGCGGTGAAGATCAAGCCGGGTTCCATCGTGCGGGTGATGAGGGACGCGAAGGACAACTGGACGATCACGCAGTTGCCGCAAGTGGAGGGCGCGCTGGTTTCGCTCGTGCCGCAGGACGGGGCGATTCGTGCGCTGATTGGCGGCTTCGATTACAACAAGAACAAGTTCAATCACGTCACGCAGGCATGGCGCCAGCCGGGGTCGAGCTTCAAGCCGTTCATCTATTCGGCGTCGCTCGAAAAGGGTCTTGGACCGGCGACGATCATCAACGACGCGCCGCTATATTTCCCGCCTACATCGCCAGGTCAGCAGGCGTGGGAACCCAAGGACGACGATCAGCCGGATGGCCCGATGTCCATGCGCACCGCGTTGCAGAAGTCGAAGAATCTGGTATCGATCCGGATTTTGTCGTTCATCGGCACGAAGTATGCGCAGGATTACGTCACGCAGAAGTTCGGTTTCGATGCCGATAAAACCCCGCCATATTTGCCGCTCGCACTCGGCGCGGGTCTCGTCACGCCGCTGCAACTGGCGGGCGGTTATTCGGTCTTTGCAAACGGCGGCTCGCGAATCAATCCGTACCTGATCGGTGAGGTCGCCGATGCGCGCGGCACCGTGATCTCGCGCGCCAATCCGCTGCTGGCGGGGAACAACGCACCGCAAACCCTCGAACCACGCAATGCTTACGTGATGAACAGCTTGCTGCATTCGGTCGCAACGGCCGGCACGGGTTCGGGCACCAATGTGCTCAAGCGCAACGACCTGCAAGGCAAGACCGGTACGACCAACGACGCCAAGGACGGCTGGTTCGCGGGTTACCAGCATCAACTCGTTGCTGTCGCGTGGATGGGCTACGACCAGCCGAAGTCGCTCGGTGGCCGCGAGTTCGGTGCGCAACTTGCGCTGCCGATCTGGGTCGAGTTCATGCAGCATGCGCTCGCCAAGATCCCTCAGCAGCCAATGGAAATGCCTGAAGGCCTGACGAGCATTGACGGAGACCTGTTCTTCGCCGATAAAACCCCGGGCAATGGTTTTGTCGCGAGTATCGGCATGGATACGGCGAATCCCGCGGAAGGTTCCAGCGATGCCGTGGGTGGCGTGGGACCGGGCGGCCTGACACCGCCGCCTCCGCCACCGGATGTTGCTCCGGCTGAACGCCAGGAGATCATGAATCTCTTCAAGGGCCATTGAGCCGATATAAAAAGCCAAAAGAAAAACGCGCCGCAAATCTGATTGCGGCGCGTTTTTTATGGTGCGGCGATTATGGCCGGCAAGTTAGGCGTTGCGAACTTACTTGCCGAGCGTTGACGCCGGTTTCACGTCGCATTGAGTGCTAATGCTCGACTGGTCCGAGAACGTTAGTTTCAATGGAATTGTGGTGCCGGCTTTGAGCGGCTTGGGCGCGTCTTCGAGCATCAGGTGATAGCCGCTCGGCGCAAATGTCAGCGTGCCGTGCGCGGGGACATCGGCGGAATCAACCATTGCCATGGTCGATGTACTGCCGTTGCTGCTCGATTTATGCAGCATCGCCATGCCGAACGCGGGCGTTTCAGCGCCGGTGAGCGTAGCGGGTTTATCGCCGTTATTCGACACCACGAAGTAGCCCGATGAAGGCAAGCTCGCCGGCATCAAGCGGATCCAGCAATCGTGTGCTGAGAGTGTCGCGGCTTGCGTGCTCGATACGGCCATGGCGCTTGCTGCAAGCAAACCAGCGTGAATCAGTGTGCGTTTTTTCATGTGGGGATCACTTCACGTTGAATAGGTAGTGGCCTTGCGTACGATGCCCGTCTTCGGCCACCGCAGTCCATTCCACCTGATACGCGCCGGTCTTGAGTTCGCCGAGCGCCACGCTCATATGCTTCTTGTTAGTGGCATCGACGGCTGACTTTGCGTTGTTGACCTGCTTGCCCGCCGCATCCACGACAATCAGCGTGCTGAAGGTGGGCTCCAGGCCTTCCGAGAAATCGATAGCAACTTCGTGCGGCGCTTCTACGGTCGCGTCGGGCGCCGGACTTTGGTGCTTCGGCAGTGCATGGGCCACGGCGAATTGGGCCGTGACCAGAAGGGCAGCGGCGAGCGCGCCATGCTTGAGCACGTTTGCGGTGTTTGAAAGAGACGAGTTCATGCTGATCCTGTTTGCGCGAGAAAAAGGTGCCGGCGATACAGCCAGCGGCATTGCGGCGAATCAGGCGAAGAAAGGCGGTGCGCGAGGAAGCGCCGCGAACACGGGCGTGCAGGGCGCGGCGGGCTGAGCCGGAGCAGTGCCCGGCGAAGTCGCGGCAATGACAAGCGCTGGAAGCGCATTAAGTGAAGAGGGCGCTGCGGGCGAGTGCGCGGCGAAATTGCAGTATCCGCACGCGTCCCAATGACCTGCGGCCGAGTGCTGCGAAGGCGTTTGATCGTGAGTGCGTGTCTGCGTGTGCGGTACTGCGGAACAGTGACCGCTTAGAATGGCGTTAGCGCGAGCGCCTGAAGCAAGTGCTTGCGATACGGCCGGCGCGAGAGCCGTCATCAGAATGACGAACATTCCAACAAGGCTGCCGAACTTGCGGACGAGACGACGGCGCATGAGGCTGGCTATGGCTTCTAAAGCAATGAGCTGTTGATTATGCCACGCGCGGAGCAGGGAACTTGTGCGGTTGTGCCGCCTTAGATGCGACCGATTGCGGCACGCATTTGCGTACTCAACAATTTTTAATTGATGGACCAGACAGGCTCAGCACGATCACAGACCCAGAAACGTCAAAAGCCCGGAGAACCGGGCTTTTGACGTTTGGCATTCTTGGTTGCGGGGATAGGATTTGAACCTATGACCTTCGGGTTATGAGCCCGACGAGCTGCCAGACTGCTCCACCCCGCGAAAAAGATTATAAGACAACGGGCACCGCAGTGCAACATGTTTGTCATGTTGGTCCGGCTGATGAAGCTGATAAGCAAAAAAAAACGGCCGCATATCTCGTGGAAGAGGCATGCAGCCGCATCAGGCAGCATGCGTCAAGAACGCTTGATCGTCGCTTAGAAGCCGAACGCGAAACCTGCGCCGCCCGTGGTTTCTTCGCCGGTCGTCGAACCGCCGATTGTCAGGACCATGTTGGTTCCAAAGCGCTTCTGGAAGCCGATCGCGATTGCAGCCTTGTCACGATACACACCCGTGCCCGCAGCAAAACGATTGTCCTTGTCGGCGATTGCTGCCGCGCTGCCCGCCATCATTGCCATCGCGCTGCTCATCGCGCCAACGCTGTTGATGTGGTTGTTCGCGAGCGACAGGCCGCTGTTCATGTCGGAGCGAAGCGCGTCCGTGTAGCCTTTCGCGGACTTCACACCCGTGTTCACGGACTGCTGCATCTGGTTCACGTTGACCGCATCCGTGCCTTCCGTACCGGCTTCGACGTTCGTGATCTGACGTTGTCCGCCTGCTGCTGTGGTTCCTACTGATACGGAATTAGCACGATCTGCTACCGAACCCGCGCCGAGCGCTACCGAATTCTTCGCCGTAGCCGAAGAATTCGCGCCCACAGCGACGGCATTCGCACCGCTCGCCACCGACGAAACGCCGGAAGCGACCGAGTTCGCGCCCGAGGCCACGGCCTTCGCGCCCGATGCCACCGAGTACGTGCCGCTCGATGTCGCCGCTTCCGTGTCACGGCTGCCGTCTGCTGTGAACATCGGGTTGTACGCGCCGTTGGCGAGGTTGGTGACCTGGCCGATCATGTCGTTGATCTGCCCGAGGTTCACGGCGTCCATGCTGCTTGTGCCCGCTGCGACGTTATGCAAGGCCGTACCCGATGCATTGCCATTGCCAAGCGTTGCATTGGCGTAGTCGGGCGTGCCATCGGCGCTGGTGTCGTACTTGATTGCGCTGGCGCCAAGCGCCGTCACGCTGTTCGATACCGCGTTGAGCTGGCCGACGTTGGCGGCATCGGTGGAAGCGGTGCCCGCTGCCACGTTGGTGATCTGACGCTCGCCGCCCGCTGCGCCGACCGACACCGAGTTGTCGCGATCCGCCACCGAGTTAGAGCCGAGCGCAACCGAGTTCTTGCCCGAGGAAACAGCCGCGCCGCCAATCGCCACTGAATTCGCACCGGTAGCCGATGAATCGGCAAGCGTCGAATTGGAGTGGAAGTACTTGATGCCGCCGCCATTGCTGATGTTGTTCGTAAAATCCTGCAGTGCCGCGACGTTCGTGTTCGTGGCGAATAACTGCGAACCGTTCACGGCGTCGGTACTGTCCGCGTTCAGTCCACCGGCCTTGACGTTGGTCAATAGCGTAGGCTTCGTGGCGCCTGCGCCGCCAAGCGTGATCTTCTGGTAGTCCGGCGCACCGTTTGCGTCCGTGTCGTACTTGACCGCGAAGCTGCCGAGCGTGTCGACGTTATTCGAGACAGCCGTCAATTGACCCAGATTGACTGCATCTGTCGAAGCCGTACCCGCTGCCACGTTGGTGATCTGGCGCTCTTTGCCCGCTGCGCCGACTGAAACCGTATTATCGCGATCCGCCACCGAGTTAGAACCGAGTGCGACCGAGTTCTTGCCCGAGGACAACGCCGCGCCGCCGATGGCCACCGAATCCGTGCCTGTCGCCGATGAATCTGCAAGCGTCGAGTTCGCGTGGAAGTACTTGATGCCGCCGCCGTTGTTGATGTTCGTCTCGAACGTTTCGAGCGAGCCTACGCGCTGATTGGTCGAATACAACTGCGAGCCGTTGATGGCGTCCGTGCTGGTCGAACTGAGGTCGCCAATTTTCAGGTTCGTCAGTTTGGTTGGATTTGCGGCACCGACGCCACCGAGCGTAACCTGCGACTTGTCGGCCGTGTCATACGCGACCTTGTTGGAAAGTTCCGAATCGATCTTGGAAATTGCATCGCCTACGGTCCCGGCCTGTGCGCCTGCAACGGTATAGGTCGGCGCCTGAACCGTGCCATCGGCGTTCACTTTCGCTCCTCCGCCAAGCAGGGCGGTCACGCTCTGAAGCTGCGTCACGTTGACTGCGTCGTACGCTTGGGTACCGGCTGCAACGTTGACGATCCTTCTTTGCTTGGTGGAACTGCCGACCGAAACGGTGTTATCCAGATCGGCTACCGAGTTGGCACCCAGTGCGACTGAGTTAGCACCCGTCGCTGTCGCACGATAGCCCAGCGCAGAAGCCAGTTTGCCGTCTGCAATAGTGCTGAAGCCTACGGCTGTTGCTGAACCGTAAGCTCCGGTACCTGTGGCCTGCGCGAGTGTTCCGATCGCGACATCGCCGTTTGACGCGGCCGTTGCAGAGGTGCCGAGCGCCAGTGTTTGCATGGAGCTAGCCTCGGCGTGCGTCCCGATAGCGATCGCCGATCCAGATGAATCACTGCTTCCCGTCGCGCTTGAATAGGAGCCGATCGAAATGTCGCCGTTGCTGTTTGCCGCTGCCTCACCGCCGATTGCGACTGACTCCGTTCCCACGGCGGTCGAATCTTCCAGTGTCGAGTTGACGTGGAAGTACTTATTCGTTCCGGACGCAGCGGAAAGAGCAGTCAAGGCGTCGCCTACGTTGTCGTAACTTTTTGCGCCGATGGTGTAGCTCGGTGCGGTCATTGCGCCCTTGCTATCCAAGGCAGCCTTGCCTCCGAGCGCCGTGACAAGCGGAGACAATTGCCCCAGATTGACAGCGTCGGTACTCGACGTGCCTGCTGCGACGTTGATGATTTTTCCCGACGATACGTTGACGCCATTCGTCGAGCGCAGTGTCAGATCAGTGCCCGATACTGTAGTGCCGGAAGCGTCGATCACGACTCCGTTCGTTCCTCCCGGTCCGCTGCCGTAAAACAAACCGGACGACAAGTTTCCAGCCCAAACGCCGCCTTCACTTGTTCCGTTAAGAGAGGTGAGGTAGGCGAGACGGCTTCCAGAAACAGCTGTGAAGCCTGAACTCCAGGCTTCACAGGGTTGCATGTTGGATCCAGCTCTTGAACAGGTGTCGACACCATTGTCCTCACTACCCAGATAGGGCGCGTTTTGTGCCAGGACGCTGATTGGCGACAGCATCCCCACAGTTGCTCCCAAGGCGGCCGAAGCGGACGCGACCTTTACCGCCAATTTTTTCGCTGAGGACTTGCCGCGAGCTGGACTATTTTCCGAAGCCGCCACCCAAGCGCCAATCGATTCGTTCCAGACGGACTTATAAACCTTGTTCATTTTGCATTCCTGCGTAGAGTTGATCCGTGTCCAAGACACGAGCACGCAAACGAAATCGTTCGTTGCGTGTCGGGATCAGCGCCGGTATCGAGTCCGAATGGACCCGCCAATGGCTTTGTGGACAAAGCTTTGAACTCTACTGAGCCGGACGAAATGCTCGAATGAGTATTGTCCTAATTCAGCAGGCGGTGCAATTTAAACAACACGTTGGCATGCAGCATTAACCAGATATATCGATTAACTCAAAGAAAATTAAGAGCTATTGAGGTATTGGCTGAATCTTCAAAACTGATTGGTCAAATGATGTACTCGTCGTCGACGTGCATTTGAATGACGTACATACACAAGCCTGCTATTGAAGTCGTGTCACAATTTATGCATTCGACTCGTTCTATTCACACTTGCATACGGAAACATCGTCTATGGATATTCTTAAAGACCTGCAAACCATCGCGCACCAGGAAAAAACCCTCGTCTTTCTGCACTTCGATTTCAACCGCGCATGGCAGCTTGGCTCTCAACTTCGCGAGATGGCGGTGGCGCGAGGCTTGGCAATGGTGATCGACGTACGCACCTTCGGGCAGCCGCTGTTTTTTTGCGCACTCGATGGCGCCACACCCGACAACGTCCGCTGGGCGCAGCGCAAGGCGCGCACGGTCGAGCATTTTCGCGTGAGTTCGTATGCAATTGGCCTGGGGCTTCAACAGGCATCCGCAACACTCGCCGATAAATACTCACTCCCCGCCGCTGAATTCGCTTCCCACGGCGGTGCGTTTCCACTGACTGTGCAAGGCGCAGGCGTGATAGGCGTAGTGACGGTGTCGGGCTTGCCGCAACGAAAGGATCATGAGTTCGTGGTCGAAGCGTTATGCGCCGTGCTCGGGCACGATGCAGGCACGCTCGCGCTTGCATCGGACAAGGTGTAAGCGATGCGAACTTCCGCATACGCGCTGCTCGCCATCGCGATTGTTGCCGAGGTCGTGGCGACATCGGCCTTGCGGGCGTCGGAGGGCTTCTCGCGGCTGGTGCCGGCTGTGATCGTGGTGATCGGCTACGGCATCTCGTTCTACTTGCTCTCGCTCACGCTCAAGTCACTGCCGGTCGGCATTGTGTACGCCGTCTGGTCAGGGGCGGGCATCGTGCTGATCACGCTGGTTGCAGCGCTCCTGTTCAAGCAGATCCCCGATCTGCCCGCCGTGCTCGGCATGAGCCTGATCGTGGCGGGCGTGATCGTGTTGAACGTGTTTTCAAAGGTCAGTCCGCATTAGCGATTGCTGGCGGCGGACGCCGGGATTCAATTGCAGCGAACGACCATCGACCGATTTTTTACATTTGCCGATATCACGTTCGTAATGCCGCCGCCCGTTGGACCGCCTTCCTCGTTGTCCTTCGATACGATCGTGTAGCCGGTCGCACCGCACTTGTCGCCGGCCATGACGTAGCAGCTTGCCCACGTGGTGCTGGCGTCGGCGCCGCTGCAGTTGATCGCGTAGCCGGACTGGCCGTCGGGCAGATGGATCAGCGAAGCATCGTTGGACGATGCACAGCCGCCAAGACTCAACAGGCACGCGGTCGAAAGTGCCGCGCCCACGCTCTGCAGCGCGCGAACAATGGATTTGTCGGGCGGCATGCGCCATGCAAATTGCTTCATTCTCTTCCTTTGGTTGCCAAGCACCGGATTGTGCTCCGGGCATGTTCGTGCCGCATTTTCCCACAAGCGCACAGCCGCTGGAAAAAGCACTGTTCTTGATGCACATCAACAACGCCTGAATGGCTGGCGCGGGCCTTGCGGTAATCGTTGACAGGCTTTTAGCGCCGGTAATCAATTGATCGTTTTATCGTCCCCAACGTTCGCGCAATACCGGAAGAAAATGCAACCGGATGCAACGAACACGAACTAATTGCGGGTTGGCAGACCTTACGGTCCATGTACATCGAATAAACGTTCCATAAAACTACGAGAGGACAACCATGGCAGAACGCGTTACAGGCCCGTATCGCGGGTATTACATCAGTGCGGCTGCACGTCTTACGCCCGCGCCCGGACAAAGTGATAATCAACCGGCGCTGCCCATTTATGTCGGCACCGTCAATGTCGCGCAGGGCGGCCCGGACAACGTGCACCGGTTCGAAACCATGGTCGATCTGGGCGGGAAACAACGCTTTGCGACAGAAGACGAGGCACTCAGCCAGGTCGAAGATGCAGCGCGCGCCTACATCGACAGATTGTTGCAAAATACCTGATGCGCACGCTCAACATCCGTCACCCGGCGATGCGCTGCGTGGCCGATGCGCTGCTCGACCTGTTTCCGAGCGGCGCGGATATCAGCGAGATTGGCACGGACGCGAAGCCCTGCCTTTTTGTGAGCTGGCGTACGAGCGGCACGGCCGGGCAGCCGGGCAATATCGCCTGGGGCGTGCACTACCGCTTTGAAGCCGACGCGCTGAGCCTTTTCGATCTCGCGAGCGAGCCCGCCCAACAGCGGTTTTGCGAGCACGTGAGGGACATGAGCCGGCATCTGAAGTTCGACTACGCCGATCGTGATGCGGTCTCGCTGAAGATTGTCGATGTGCCGGCCGAGATGGTTCGCGATTGCATGAATACGGCATAGGGCCAGCCGAAGCCGTCCGCTGCGATTCATGTCAAAGTTCTTCTGTTTTTTGCGTCCGAGGCAATCATGAACATCCAGTTTCCGGCAGACGCGCCCGCGTATCGCGATGCGAATCTCACCGTGGTCTTTCCTGCATTGGTCGACGGCGAGCGCGTGCCGTGCGCGATCTCGGTTGAAGCACTGGAGGATCATTTCGGCGTGGAGAGTTGCGATAGCAACGGCTGGATTCGCGCATTCCATGCCGCTCGTCCGAAAATCGAAGCGGTGGCGCGGGAACACTTATCGGTTACGCGAGGTGCGCCCGTGCTTTTGAAAAGCGGTCATTTTCCTCCGGGCGCCGTTTCGTACTAAACAGCGTTCAGGTTTCAATTGACTTGACGGTCACCTGGCGGAAAATGCGCTGATGGCCAGTCAAAAACCACATTCGTCCGATCAACCGCTGCTTCGCAGCCATATCCTTGACGCCGCTCGCGCAATCGTAGTGCGCCAGGGTTTTGACGCGCTCTCCATGCGCAAACTCGCGGAGGTTGTCGGCTATTCGCCCGCTTCGCTTTATCTGCATTTTGCTGGACGCGATGCGATTGCTCACGCGCTTGGTGCAGAGGGTTATGCCAGGTTGCTCGCCGCGCTGCATTCCTGCGACTCGATTGCCGACGAGCTGGACCGCGTGAAGTCGATGGCGCATGGTTATGTTGAATTTGGGCGTACGCATCCGGCAGTGTACCGGCTGATTTTCATGCAGAATTGCGCTTACACCGTGGCGATATTCGGCGACACGGCAATATCCGCTGAAACGCCGCTTTCGGTTTTCGCGAAGGCGCTTGCGCCGTTCAATCTGTCGCCGGCTGCCGCTGAAACCTTGTGGACGGCATTGCATGGCATTGTGTCGCTGAGTTTGACTGCGGCGAAATATCTTTCCACGCCGACTGACGCGCTTATTGATTCAACGCTTGAACTTTGTCTGTCTGGCGTCGGAAAAAAGCCGGTGCGGTCATCAGGCTCACGCGCCGTTTGACCCCTGTGGCCATACTTTCCAGTTCCCTTTGAAATCATCGAACCCGTATTGCACATGAACGAGACCATCGACGAAATACATATTGAACGCGCGCGGGGCATTGGTTTTATTGCGCTGGACCGGCCGAAGGCGCTCAACGCGCTTTCCACGCCGATGATCCATGCCATTCATGGCGCGCTTGACGCCTGGCGCGACGACGAATCGGTGCACGCCGTGGTTATTTATAGTCGGCATGGCAGAGCGTTTTGCGCGGGTGGCGATGTCCGGTTTCTGTATCAGTCGGCGAAGGCCGGCGAGCGCGAAGCCATCGATGAATTTTTCACCGATGAATACCAATTGAATCACGCGATCTTTACGTATCCGAAGCCGTATATCGCGTTGCTCAACGGCGTGGTAATGGGCGGCGGAATGGGCATTTCACAAGGCGCGCGCCATACGGGCGGTCTGCGCGTGGTGACGGGCTCGACCAGGATGGCGATGCCGGAGACGCGTATCGGCTTGTTTCCGGATGTTGGCGTGAGCTGGTTTCTCGCACGCACGCCTGGCGCAATTGGGCGTTATCTCGCGGCGACGGGCGCGACCATCGACGCAGCGGATGCCCTCTACGCCCATCTCGCCGATGTCTACATGGACGAAGATGCGCTCGCCGCGCTAGTCGATACGCTCAAGCAGCAGAGTTTCGCGTCGGGCGGGGAGGTCGTACGGTTTATCGAGGGAGAAGGGCGGCCTGACGCAGGCGGGGAAAGTGAGCTTGCGCGCAATCGCGCGTATATCGACAAGCATTTTGCATCGGGCAACGGCGCGGCGTGTCTGAAGTCGCTCGAGAGCGCCACAAGCGGCGCCGAGCACGAATGGGCGGCGCATGTGGCGGCCGAGTTGCGCGAGCGCTCGCCGCTGTCCATCGATGTATCGCTGGAATTGATCGATCGGGCAAAAACGTCGACCATGGCCGAGACGCTTCGGCGCGACCTCGGGCTCACGCGTGCGACGTTTCATCATGGCGACGTGATGGAAGGCATCCGGGCGCGCATTGTCGACAAGGACAATCAGCCGAAGTGGAAGGTGACGCACGTGGAACACGTAACGCCCGAGGCGGTGCTGCGGATGTTCGAGAGCCCCTGGGCCGAAGTGGGGCATCCGCTTGGCCATCTTGCGGATTAATCCGCGTCGCTGCCGGCCGTGAAGGCGCGCATGAAGACGAGCGCGCCCCAGCCCCACATTGCATTCGACGCAAATCCGAGCGCGAGGCGCGGCAGCATGTTGCCGCTTGGCCAGATGCCGCGCACCGGATCGAGCACGAACACGCTCGCCGCAGTAAGCACGATCCCGCCGAACACCAGCGCGCCGATCCACGGTGCGGAGCGGTCTGGCGCAACACGCAGCAGCCACGCCATCAGAATGCCGAAAGATCCGCTCCACAATGCCGCCACGATGAATTCCGGAATGCCCAGCGGCAAAAACGGGGCCGTGGAATAACCGGCGGCATCGATTACGCCAGCCGCATGCAATAGCGCAATTGTCGATTCACGAAAGAACAGGGCGGCGAGAAAGCCCGCGACGAACGGCAAAATGACTTTTTGCATTAAAAACACCGCTTGGGACGCGAGCCGCGGCCGCGCCGATTTTTTGGAGTGGCGTCATTATAGGGGCGGGCATGCCGCGTTATGGTGCAATCAGCGGCGGCTTTGCCGCAGATGCAACGCGACGGTGTTTGTCGCTACTTTGCGATGGCGTCGCTGGCCGGATTGTTGTGCAGCATCCGGTCGCTATTGGCGGGCAACGCCGGGCGCTTGGTCGGCATGTTGTCCGGGTTGCTGGGGCGCGCCCCGCCTGCGCCTGGAGCGTCGGACGTGGCAGGTGGCGGCTTGACCATGGACGCGGAGTCGGCGGGTTTTGCGCTCTGAGCTTGCACACAGGTAGCGCCGGCGAGAAGTGTTGCCGCAACCAACGCAGCGCCAGATGATTTTCTAAGGATACTGGAATTCATAGGTATCTCCGGGGCGGCGTGCATGCCGAACGTGCTGTGCAGAGCGCTTCCATTTGCTTTTGTGACAGCACCGACCGCAGAAGATTCGAGGTATTTGTCGATGGAACATACCGCGCTGCAGTTCTCAGTCGCATTCCGGGTGTTACGGTAAAATTACGCATTCGGCGCAAATATCGCGCCTCACATCCCGAATGCAGCAGTTTTCATGTCGACAGCATCAAAATTCAGCCCGCGCCGGGTTTCGGTGGCCCCGATGATGGATTGGACGGACAGGCATTGCCGTTCGCTCCATCGCATGATTTCCCGCCACGCGTGGCTTTACACCGAGATGGTCACGACCGGTGCCTTGCTGCACGGCGACGTTGCGCGGCATCTCGCGTTCACGCCCGGCGAAGCGCCCGTCGCCTTGCAGCTGGGCGGCAGCGAACCGGCCGACCTCGCCCATAGCGCGAAGCTCGGCGAGCAATGGGGCTACGACGAGATCAACCTGAACTGCGGTTGTCCTTCCGAGCGCGTCCAGCGCGGTGCGTTCGGCGCGTGCCTGATGAATGAACCGCAACTTGTCGCCGATTGCGTGAAGGCGATGCGCGACGCTGTACAGATTCCAGTCACGGTGAAACATCGGATCGGCGTGGATGCCGTAGAAGACTACGCGTTCGTGCGTGACTTCGTCGGTACCGTGGCCGATGCCGGTTGTGAAGTGTTTATCGTCCACGCACGCAACGCGATTTTGAAGGGCTTGAGCCCGAAAGAAAACCGCGAGATTCCACCGTTGAAGTACGAGTACGCGTATCAGTTGAAGCGCGATTTTCCGCATCTGGAAATATCGATTAACGGTGGCATCAAGACGCTCGATGAGGTGGAAGAACATCTCAAGCACGTCGATGGCGTCATGCTCGGCCGCGAGGCTTATCACAATCCATACGTGCTGGCGGGTGTGGATGCGCGTTTTTACGGGGCGTCTACAACCGTTCTTTCCCGGGAAGAGATCGAGGCCGGATTGATCGAATATGCGCGCGAGGAAGTGGCGCGCGGAACCTATCTCGGCGGTATCACGCGCCACGCGCTCGGCTTGTATCGCGGTGTGGCGGGTGCGCGTGGCTGGCGTCGTGTGTTGTCGGATAGCCGCAGACTTGCCACCGGCGATCTGGCCATTTTCGACGAAGCGCGCACGCATCTACGTGAATCGATCGAAATGGTCGAATAAGGACTAGGCAAACCGAATCTTTGTTCGTATAATCTCGTTTCTCGATTCAGCAAGCAGGTTTTGTTGCGGTAGAGAAGAAGTAAGTCAGTGGTGGCTGTAGCTCAGTTGGTAGAGTCCAGGATTGTGATTCCTGTTGTCGTGGGTTCGAGCCCCATCAGCCACCCCAAAGAATTGTTATACGCAGCAAGCATTTACAAGCGGACACTGGTGATATTCACAGTGTCCGTTTTTCATTGAAATTCCACAAAATGGAATTTTCTCGTCACAGTCCCTTGCGATTGACCGTCTTGTTTCGGTCGTAAATCCGCGCGGTGGTCGCTGGATTCGCGTGCAAATCGGGGAGGGTGCCGCGCTCCGATTTGTGCTGCGTGACGTAGTACGCGCGCAAATCGTGGAACGTGAAGCGCCGGCTGATTACCTTCTGCTCCAGCGCCTCGTTCATCAGCTTTCCCCAACTCGCTTTGAACCCGCTGCTGGTGTACGCGTTGCCGAATCGGTTGCGAAAAACGTATAAGCAATCCTTCTCGGTTCGTAAAACTTGCAATCGGTCCAGCAACTCGGCAAGCCGCGGCGTGATTTCGATTTGCTCAATCACTTCGCCACGTTTCTTGCCGCGCTGCTTCGCGCGCTTAATTCGTATCGTTGCTTCGGCTCGGTCGATCTGCGGCCATGCGAGGTCGAGGAACTCCACCTTCCGATTGCCCGCCACCGCTGCGTATTCTGCCGCCATGCCGATGACTGCCTTCTGGCCGCCCTTGGCTGACAGCCAAACCGAAAACGCCTCGAATTCTTTCGGGTCAGGCGCTTCGCTGCGCGGCTGTTCCTCATTCCGGCGAACTTCGCGACATGGGTTGTGTTTCGCCTCGCCGCGCTCGATCGCCAGGCCGATCAGGTTCGATAGCAGCGCGACCTCGCGGTTGGCGCGAACCGGCGCGTCGGCGCGAGCCTTGCGCAGGTAGCGCGCAATGTCTGGCGCCTCAATGTCGGCCGCCCTGGCGTTTTTGAAGAACTTGAGCAGCATGAGGCTGCACTGCGTGTAATCGGTCCGCGTGTCGGCGGCGTATCGCTTCCACTGGCTCGTTTCTTGAAACTGCTCCCACAGCTTCCCGATTGTGCCAAGGTCGCCGCTCACGCCGATCATGTCCAGCACCTTGCGCACAGCAACGGTCTTGTCCATCCCCAGGCTGATCGGCTTGCCGCCTACAGGGTGATACCGATAGCTGATTCCCTTCTTCCGCTTGATTGCCTCCATGCGAGGCAATAAGCCGTCCCGGTGCTTCATGCTGGTTCCCAATTGATATTGGCCTTGCGGCGTGCCTCTTCGGGCTTGTGATACTGCTCCCACGTCAACAGCGGATGGCCGTCGATCTTGCGCGGGCATTTAATGCCGAGGTTCGTTTCGATCCAGCGGATCTGCGCGGCGCCTTGCTTCAGGCCGCCCGTCAGATCAATCAGATCTTGAACTGTCATCACGCCGGATTTCATGCTTCACCCCAAGATAAATAGCTGCGATTCGTAGCAGTTCGGTTATGTGCTGCGTCATTCGTCGGCCGCCCTACCGCAATAGTGCGCATACTGACTCGGCGTGAGCTTTAGGTAATCATCCGGTTCGCCTTTGAGCGTGATCGTGACGGGGCCGTTGCGCATGTCGCCGGTCATGGTCCCGTCAAGCTCGCGACGCTCCGGGCCACTGAGATTGCGCCACTTTGCGATGTCGTAGTAACCGACCAACAAACCGCGCGGCGCACCGCGCTCTGGCCGCCCAACGGCAATGCCCCGGCGCTCACACCATTCCTCAGCAGCGCGGCATGCTTCAAACTCGCGCTCGCCTTCGAATACCATTTTCATCCCAACCCCCTAATCGCCAAGACTGCTTGTATGTGCGTTACTTCAATTCTTTCTCAGCTTCAGCCAGAGCCGCATTAAGTTCGGTCATAGCCTCGTGCGTGCCGCCTTTGTCCGGATGTGCGCTGCTCGCCAGTCGCCGGTATGCCGCGCGGACTATCTCCATGTTCCGCTCGCCAGAATAAAGCCCCAAGATTTCGCGCCACGTGCGCACGGCGCTCGGCGATGGAAGAGCGGTGAATCCTGTAAAGGCCGCCTTCATCATGTCGCCAGTGCCCCAGCGTGCGATACCGCGCAACGCGTCGATGGTCTTCACGATCGCTTGCATGTTGTGCTCGACGCGGTCCCAGCGGTCACAGGCGAAGCTCATCGGCTGGCCGTCATAAGTGAAGTAGACGGCGACGCCTTCATCCTCGATCTTGCGAAAGCTGGCGTAGGGCAAGCCGTCCTGACGCAGCGGAATGTTCGTGGAGATCACGAGATTCCGGCCGCCAAGACGCCGCACTTCGGCTATCAGTTCATCGCGCGCCACGGCGAACGTTGACTCAAATCGCGCGCGTGATCGGCGATGGCTCTCTGTTCGCTTTCGACCTGTCGGCCATTGAAGCGGATATGCAGTTACGGTCATAAATCTCCCTCTCCCCGCGTAGAGCGGGATACTCGCTATCACGCGAAGTCGTCATCGAACGTGCAGCGGACCTTCTTTTGCTTGCCGCACTTGGAGCACTCGACCACATCCCAATCGCCGCCGTCACACGCAACGCAGCGCGCCTCGCCGCATCGCTCGATTCCTTTGTTGCACAATTCCGGGCGCTCTTCGGGCCAGAGCGAGAACCCGCCGACGACTCGTTCCATCATGGCCTCACCTCATCGCTTACTGGTTTCTGTGGCGGTGCTGACTTCAGGCATTGCAACGCTTGCCGAAGGAAAGTGCACATCGCCTCGGCAGAGTAAAGGCCGTCCGTTTCGATATTGCTGATCAAGCTTGAAAGTATCTCGCAGCACTCCTCGATCTCTTCTGCTTTCTCATCGCCACTCACCAATTCACACTGCACGCTACGTCCCGCCAAAACATAATCTCGAATCAGCTTCATGCACCTTGCGTCTTCTTGTGCAGTAACGCCCGTCAACCACGATTCGTGCAACGGGGAGCACATCCGGTTCAACGCAGCCATAACATCGGGCGGCACGCTTACCGCATCCCGCACGCTCTGCGCATCGGATTGCGGGGCTTGAGGCTCGCCGAAGCGTTCGAAGAACTCCTTGCCCATTGCAATACGATCACGCTCTTTCTCAGGCGTATTCATGTAATCGTGGTGACGTTGCGCTGCACCGATTACCGTAGACCATTTCACCCCAACACCAAATCGACCGTTACCAACTTGAGCGGGCTTATCGAGACGCGCCTCGATATGGTCTGCATCCTTTTGCGGGGGTTGGGGTGCGGCGGCAAGCATGGCTACCCATACTTGATGTTGAGCATCTCCGAGCGAAGACCATAGCTTCCACGCTGCGAGCTTCATGGCGTCGTCAGCACGCTTCGGAACCAATTGCCATCCTTCAGGAATCGCCACTGGCACGCTATGGTCCACTGGCGTGGCGCTAAACGATTCCGGATTTGCGCTGATCCAGTTGAGCTTATCGATTGCCGATTGAATCAATGCAGCTACATTTTCTTTATCGGCCAACGGTGACTTGGCGGTGTGGAGCTTTCCAATTGCTTCCTCGATAGCGCATTGTCCCGGCGATAGTTCTGGATCATTTTGATCGCCAGTCCTAGGCACGCTTCTATCCCGTCCAGCAGCGTCATCAACGCCTCGCGGTCCTTTTGTATCATCGCTCACCTTCATATGGGCATACCCTTGCTTGTCAATGTGGCTGAGCTTTTGCGTTAGATTTTCCGGAATGGAAAGCTCAGCAATAACCGCATCCAGTTTGAGAGAAGCGCGTTTTTCACCCTTTGCATACAGACGGAAAGATGAGTTGTTCAAAATCATCAACTGCTTGTCTGTCAAGGAGAGGCTATGGTCCGCTGGCGTGGCGCGTTCGTTGGCGGGCATGCTGTCGTAAAGCACATCCCAGAGGGTGCGGATTGCGTAGATACTCATCTTCGGCAACTTCGCGTCATCAAGCGCCTTTGCCTGATATAAGGCCCATGCCTTGTCATGGAAATGGGCTCTGTCCATACCGTTTGTCAGCTTCATCATTCACTCCGTTGCGCTTATACAACCGCATTTCTTACACTGGCCGTGCACGTAGTTATGGTTGCAGGGCGCTTGGTCCGCTGGCGTGGCGCGGGCGGCAATTGCGCGACGAGTTTTTAACGATTGGCATTCGCTTGCGCATCCATGCAATTCTGCTTTGCACTCTGTTTTGCATTGCAACGGGCACTCAGTCATTTCCATCTCCCTTCGGGGCGATTCGGATTTTTGCCTTGGGGTCGCAAATTGCTGCCCTGTACCCATTTTCGCTAATTTCAATCCAGCCGTTTCCAGGAACAAGCTGTTCGTATTTGTACTCATTGGTCTTCTTCGGCGCGCTGGCAGCGATAGCCGCATCGATTGCGTCTGAAACGGTCGCCATGGGACCGAGCCACGTTCGATCGTAGAAATCGCCGTACTCCACGTGCTCAGGGTGATCCAATAACCACCGATACCGCTGCGCATCTACCGCATCAGCACTTGCCGTGTCGCGAGTGGCAGCTTGCAGGATGGCGCACGACATCGCTATGTGGTTGCCTACGTGGTCCGGGCCTTCACCGATAAACGACAGGAGATGCGCAGCACAAGTGCGGACAATGGGCGCAACGTCATCGAAGTCGGCGATTCCAGATACATGGCTATGTCCGATGGTCAACACGTCTTCATTGTTGACATTCACAGTCACCGCCCAGCTATCAATTTTTTGTTCGGTCATGGTGGTCCTTATGCGTCTATGGCTTTAACGGCTTCTGGGCCGTGCAGCGCGTCATATACAACTCGCGGGATTCCGCCAAGGTTTGCAAACACGTGCGCGCAAACTTCCTCTTTCATACACATCGGCGTTCCATCGGTTCCGTGACATGCACCGCTCACCATAAAACCGTTGAAGCACGCATCACCACGCAATGCGGAACAAGCTTTTCGTTCAGTCATTTCCCACTCCGTCTAATTTGCACATCGCCCACCCGCATCGTGACGGGCAATCCTGATCGCTTGTTCACCAGTTCCATGACAGCGGTAAGCAACGCGTAGATCAAAACGTCTGTCGGCACGGCTGCTGCCAGGAACGCATAGAGCGCTTTGATCGCGGCGCGCGCGTATGCATCTAGGAACACCCGAACATCTCCGTCATGTTGATGACCGTCAGATCTCTATTGAACACAGCGCCAGTGTCGATAAACAGGACGTTGCCGAGGCTGGTCATGCGCTGCATGGGCGTGTGACCGACGACCAGCGCAAAGACGCCTTCGACTCCATCATCGCGCTCGTGCGAGGCGCGGTCGCGGCTCGACATCGCCATGTTCCCGATCGCCTCAATCTGCGAACCGTCGGCAACTGCCGCGCGGAAGTCATCCCACGTTGCGTGCGGGCAATCGGCGTGGACTATGCCGACAAGGCCGCCAGGCAGATCAACCTCGATACCGAGAGGCATAGCTGAGAATGCATCGGCGTATTGCTGGCGCACATGCGGTGGGTTCGTGATGTTCCAGCCACCGCCGTTGGCGTTGTAGTTGTGCACATCTTGTAAGCCGTTCGCCCAGTCGATCGCCATCTGTTCGTGATTGCCGCGCACTGCGTGAAACCACGGTTTGGCTAGGAACTCGAGTGCGCGATCGGATTCCGTGCCGCGGTCAACCAGATCACCAACACTGAACATGCGGTCGGTCGCCGGGTTGAATTCGACTTCAGCCATCTTCGCCTCGAGCTTGGCGAAACAGCCGTGGATGTCGCCGACCGCAAAGTCGCGTCCTTCGGTGTTCAGGTTGAAATGCTTCAGCATCACATGCCTCAAAGATAGGGTGTGCCGCCAGTAGTGCGCGGCATGGGGTGGGAGATCAGGCGGCTTCGGATTCTGGGAATGCGATCTTCAGAACGTCTGAGCCATCGCCGCGCATGCTCATGACACAGCCCCACGCCGGCGTTTCGCCTTCAACGATGAAAAGAACCTTGCTGTAGGCCTCATCACCCGGGCGCTCGGATTTTTTGCTGTAAAACGACACGCCGACATACGACCGAATCTTTTTCCCGCCTACGGCTTTCGCAGCGGCAATCGTGGCGTCGGCGATATAGTTGACGTTGAACGTGCCGGAGATGCCTTCAATCCACGATTCGCGCTCACCGAGAATGGTCTTCACGTCTGGGTAGTTGCCCACGACTCGGTAGTCGGTCCACTGCAAATAGATCGGCAGCTCATCGCCGTTCAAAATGGCAAGTTTCTTCGGCTCAAATTCGGTCTTAACGTACTTGCCTTTCTTCAGCGCCGCGCGTGCCGACTCATCAAGCCCAATCACCATTGTTTCGACGTCAATCGCATCGCGATCGTGAACCTGCAAGACGCGGTGACCGTCACATCCAGTGATCGCAGCGCCGCCGTTCGGATGCGGTTCGACGTGAACGCCCTGGAGGTAATAACGAACGTCGCTCTTGGCGGCGAATGAATACGCGAGGCGCACGGCATTTGCAGATAAACGCATGATTTTTCCTCAGTGGTTAGCGCGCGATGCAGCCGCGGCGCGGTTGATCAGTTAGGCCTTGGTGAACTTATGGTTGTCGTCCAAGCGATAGGCGACGTTCGCTTCGATGCCGTCTTCGCCGACATAACCGATCACTGTGCGATAGCGATCGTTCTTGTCGTCATACCAACGAACCCGAATTTCGCCTCTGTAGCCGGCCGTGGCCGTGCCTCTGTCGCCGGCCGTGGCCGTGCCAAGGGCGCCGGCCGTGGCCGTGCCGCTGTAGCCGGCCGTGGCCGTGCCTCTGTCGCCGGCCGTGGCCGTGCCAAGGGCGCCGGCCGTGGCCGTGCCTCTGTCGCCGGCCGTGGCCGTGCCAAGGGCGCCGGCCGTGGCCGTGCCGCTGTAGCCGGCCGTGGCCGTGCCGCTGTAGCCGGCCGTGGCCGTGCCGCTGTAGCCGGCCGTGGCCGTGCCTCTGTCGCCGGCCGTGGCCGTGCCAAGGGCGCCGACGATTACGGTCTGCTGGTTACCAACGGTCAGTTGCGCGCCAATCACTGCAACATCACGAGCACGCGGCTCATTCGCGAGAAGAAAATCCGTTGCGTCCTTTTTATCGCCAACAAACAAGACCTTCCCGCGCGGAAATTTGCATTTACCTCCAAGCATCACGATCGAATCCGACTCGACCTCGACTACTAGCCATTTCGATGTGCTGTCGAGATAGCTGCTGCAACCATGATCGCCATGACCGAAGAGCCATCCATGCAAACCGTGGCCGCATTCTTTGTCATTGCGCCAATCAGGCGCTTCAGCGACCTCTCCGACTTGCGGCCAGACGAAGTTGTTTTGCGATGACATGTCGGCGGCGCACGTGCGGAGCACGAGACTTGTCGGTTTTGATTTGGCTTTGGTCATTTCGATTCCGATTAAATAATTGGGGCGTTTAGTTGCCTGCTACACGCGTGCTCGCGGGCTGGTCGTCGGTTCGTGATACGAACGCTGCAGGCTTGCGCTTGCAGTCGAAACCCGCGTCGCGCATGGCGTTGTAGACCTCGGGAGTCAGTTGGCAACGCACGCCGATTGCAGCGCGGACAAGCGCGTCGTGATTGACGGGATCAACCGTCGCCTGACGCGTGAGCTCGGCGGCCGCAACTTCAAGCACGCACGTTGCGCTGTCTTTGCTCGAACCACCGCCAGCGCTGAAACCTGCGAAGGCGATGCCGCCCTGGGTCGTGCTCGAGCAATTCATCTGGCTGAAGGAGGACGCATAAGCACCGAGAATCGGCGCGGACACATTTCGCACGGTTTCCGACAGATGCTGATCGGCAGGCGACGTGCTGAAGTTGATCTGCCCTTGGGCAACGGACTGCGATTGGCTTGACTGCTGCGCGGAAGACGTCGAATCAGCTTGCGCATGGCCGACAACTCCGAATAAGATGGCAACTGCCGTGATGCTGTGTTTCATGGTGACGCTCCTCGCAGCGTGGGTTGTATGGGCCCTTACGTGTTCCTAGGCACGTAAGGGCTTTTCGTTTAGAAGCTGTAAGAACCGGCGACGTTGCTGTAGCCGTAGCCCGAAACGTCCGTGCCGGCGCCAGCCTTCGTGCTGCCGTACCCACCACCAGAGACGTAACCCGTCGACACCGAGTTCGCGCCGGATTGCGTATAGCTGCCCGATACGCTGCCTGCGCCAATTGCCGGACCCGTTGAGAAACCACCGAGAGCAGTGCCGCCAGCGGCCAAGCCGTAGCCTTGCGAGAACGACGACTGCGCCGAATAGCCGGAATCGTTCACGCCGCTTGATGCCGTCGAACCGCCAGTCGTGCTGGACGACGAGCCAAAACCGCCCGAGATGCCAAACGAGTCAGCCGCCTGGGCGTGACCGACAAACACGACTGCGAATGCTGCTACTGCAATTGCTTTGCGAAACATGTTGGAACTCCTCGAATAATTAGTTAGATACGATCTCGTCAGCGGCGTCTCTAACGCCGGACCGCCGAAGCGGTTTCGATCTTCACTGCCCCGACGCAATCCGGTCAGTCCAGGCATCGCGCTGTTCCGCTTCGCGCCGTGCTTTGTGGCCGCCGTCATCAATCGCTGCGCCGTAGATAAACAAAATCACCGCAGTCGCTGCAAATGCCCAAGCAAGTAGTACTAAATGAATGATATTCATGATGGTGAGCTTTTTCGGGTTCAGCGGTTAGCGAGCGGCCCGAACGTGCAACTCGGGGGTGTAGTGGCCGTCGTACTGCGGGTGGCCGAGCCACTTCGTTCCCAGCGTGGCAAGCCACTTCTGGCGCTTTCCTTCGTTGCGAGCCTGGAGGCGTTCTTCCGCAGTGAGCGTGTCCGGCCAGTTTTTCAAGTCTTCATTCTTGCGCGGCGTGTCCATCACAAAATCCCTCCCAGTTTTGCCACGATTACCGTTGTCAGCATCGCAACCACCGACAAGACGAGAACTGCGCTATAGATTGCTTGCGCGGCGTTGTATTCCGTTTCACTCACTGCGCGGTTCATTCCGTATCTTCCAGACCTTGAACCATCTGTTTGATTGCGTCTGGACTAACGCCGGCACCATCTCTAGAGACTGCATCAAACATGCCGACGGGCGCGCTAGCCAAATTACCTGCCGCCGCGAAAGCTGCCAGTTCATCCTCAAACCGAGCGAGCGACAGTCGATTTACTACGTTATCAATCGTCTGAGTTGCTTTGTGTAGCGCTGTGGATGCATCACAGAGCGCTATGATCAGTTCTGAATTTTTCACGCTATCCCCCCGAGAGCTTCCATCGCTGCTTTCGCGCCAGGCAATTGCTTGCCGACATCCTCAATGCGTTTTTCCAGCCGGCTTTGCGCTTTGTCCGTAGCTATCTCTGCAAGCACGCCGAACATCGAGAGAGCAGCGTTGTGTTTGGTCTGCTTTTCCTTCGGCAGCGCGTCGTAATCGACACAAATCAGCTTTCGAGCTGTGCGTTTTGCGTGGCGCCGTGCATGCTCACGTGCTTTGTCGCTAAGGTCGACGATGTCTGAATCGTTAAGGCGCTTGAGCCCAGAGCCGCGAATCGTTGAAAACACCATCCGGAACTCGCGTTGCACCACGTGCCGCGCGGATTGCAGCGCACCGCTGGCAGCGCTTTGTACGTCTCGACCGATTATTTGCGAAAGCGTTTCGTAACTCACTGTGTTTCCGACCACCGCCTTACGAAGTTCTGCGACGAGTGCGGCGCTATCCGCACTAAGCTTGAAATCAGGTTGATTGCTCATTTCGTTCCTTTAGGTGAATCCTCGTCTTGCATCGCCGCGCCAGGTCTCATCCGGTCTTGCCACACCGTGCCGAGCCGGGAGCCGCCTAAAAAATCATTTCCACTTCAGGCCTTCAACCTTGAACCGCCCATAAAACCCGTTGTTACGCGGCCGGAACCGGCCAAGTCCAATGAATGCTCCTGCCTGCTCAAGAATGTGCCGAAATACGTCTTCGGTCACCGTTTCGTCTAGCACGTGAAACGTCACGTCGCCACCCCACTGGTGGATCACGGGGAAACACTTCTCGACGCGCTTTCCAGACCCGCGCACGCCATCCGCAGGAACAAACAACCATTCGCCCGCAACGTCCTCTTTTTTGATGTTGAGCTGCAGGGCGTCCGTTACCAAAACGCCGGCCTCAATGTGTTTCGTGAAAGTGGCCTTTCCCTTGCCAGGAATTTGAATCGAGAGAAACTTTGCCGCTTCGCTCAGGCAGTTCTTGAACGACATCGGCGGAATGAACACCGTGCCATCTTCGCCAGCGTGGAGGCGGTCGCGCCAGGTGCGCGCCTCGTAGTCCTTCGCCAGTTCTTTCGGAAGCTTTTCCGTGCTGTAGTGCTTCGATTGCGAGTAGGGCGATACACCCTTGATTGTTGCAATTGCTGTTTTCATGCGTCAGTACTCCGAATTGGTTAAAAATCTTGCGTTGCCTCGCTCAGCCATGCCAAGACCCGTGCTGCCGAGCCCAACCAGGATGGGCCAAACCGATTCTTGTCAAGTCACGCCGTATCCGGCCGAGTGCTATTTGCACCGATTAGGCTTTTGCCTAATCCCTACAAACAGCCCTTGTCTTGTCTTGCCGCGCCGCGCCTAGCCATGCCGAAACCAGCCCGACCCTGCCCGTCCTAACGGTGTTAGCGCTATTCGCACCGCTTTGGCTCGAAGCCAAAGCCCTACGAACAAACCGTTGCCTCGCTTTGCCATGCGCAATCCAGTCTAGCCATGCCCCACCTAGCCAAGCCAAGTCGTGCGCCGCCGTGTTTGCGATTTGCACCGCTATAAGCCCTACGACCCATAGCCCTGCAAACAATCCATGTCATGTTTTGCGCAGTCACGATTATTTCTGGCTCGCCTTAGGATGTTCCGGCACGCCTTACTGTGCATCCCGTTGTTTGGTTCTCGGCGGTGTCCGTCAGTGCATGAGACGAATATTAGTGAACACTAAACCTTTAGTCAAGCGAAAACTAAACTTCGTTCTGACGAAATTTGTAACAGCCTTGGTTTTAGCGTGGAATGGTTGAAAAAAAAGCCCGCGAGGTGCGGGCGTGATCTAGCGGGGCGTTACTTAAGCGTCACTGTAAGCCGTCGAGGCCCGCTTTAAAATTCACCGCCATGCGCGAGGCGGCCGAGTTTGTCCACACGTCCACAATTGTCGAATCTGGCGTCCGGCAGTCTGCTCCCATGTGCGCAATGAGGTATGGATCGGTCGTTACGCCGTTCGCATCAGTCACGATTCCACGATCGACAGTACCCACGACGTATGCGAAGGCAGTTGCAGTAGCGTTGTTTTCCGCCTGAATAAGACCGTCCGACGCGGCATGTCCTGGCGGTTGATCGCAGGTCGGTATAGGTGTCAGGATGAACGTCTGCTTTGCCGCGAGATCCTGTTGGAAGATGAAGGTCGTTAGGTCGGATTGGAATTGCTCGAGCGCGGCAACCTGTTTTGGATCATCCCGGCTGGTCACCATATCGTCGAGTTGGAAGTTCACCACGGCATAGCCAGTCGGCTTAACCGTCAGTTGGTCGTTGGTCGGACGCACGCCACCATTCACACTCATGACCAGGTCGTGCAGGGCGGTTGCGGACATCGTGACTGGTGTCACGGCCGCCGTAACGCCTTGTGCGGCGAGCGCTTGCGTCAGCGTGGTTACTGTTTCGGAGGCGCCGGCGTCGGATGCTGCGGCAGCTACGGCCGCTTTGGCCGTCGCACCGCCGCTGGCTTGCGGCATGGGCGCACCATAGTATTGGATCGACATTACGGGCGCCGCTTTCGCGGGGCCGTCGCCGCCACCGCCGCACGCAGCCAGTGACAAAGCCGCCAAGAGCGGAAGGAGTGTTTTTTTCATTCTGATGGTCCCCGGAAAGGTTTTGTAATTCAGCTTTCAAGTTAACATCAGAACAATCCGCGCGCAACGTTCGAATTCAGTACAAACAGCACAGGTGGCGCTTGCGTTGTCGCGCCTCGGATTCAATGCATATGCGAAATCATGCTTGGCGGTGCGCTGGATCTGTCTCAGCCTCGGGCGACGCGTCGTTCGCGGACGCTGACGTCTGGCAGTAGCAGTTGAGGAGGGCCAGTGCTGCATCAGCGCGCTGGAACTGTGCGCGCGTTAGATGATTCGCGCAGATCAATGTGTAGAGCTTCTCGCGCCAGTAGGCGGGCGGGAGTATCGAACTCGCTTCGATCTCAGGCCGCCACCGCCGGACGATCGTCTCGATATGGGTGAGTTCCTCGTCGATCAAGTCGTACATGACGCGCCCCGGACCGTGTTTTTGTCTGTTAATTATGTTTAGTCAAGAACACGAAACAAAGTAGGGATTTACATCAGTAGCGCGGAGGTGATTTTTAAGACGTGAATCGGCCGTCAGTCTTAGGAGCAGCGCGCTTTCTGCCATCGGCTTCCCACTCGCCGTACCGAATCGCAAATTGGCAGGCTTTTTGTTCGGTCTCGAAGTAGCCGAGGATGCCGGATGCCCACTGGGCGCCAGCGGGAGTCGTCACGATAACCATTGCGGCGTAGCTGCCGGGCGAACCGACTGCCAGCGGTTTCAAGGTGTGATCCTTATAAAGGACTGGGACAGCGTGCATAGAAGCTCCTGCGCAACGGAATCGAAGATGATTGCGCAAAGCAACAACAAAAACTGTCAGAAATTGAAAAATTTGAAAGAAGCGGGGATGGCCTGCGTCCATCGAGACCGATATTGCGTAGCGGCCCGAGTCGAAACCACTGGCGACCAAAAAAACACCCGCCGAAAAGGGCGGGCGCAAGGTACTTTGGTGATCTGCCGCGCTGAGAACACGGCACCCTCATCATACGCGCCAAGCAAGCTGCTTCAGGCCTGGGACCCACAAACCTTGTGCGCGCAGATCATCCAAAAGAGATCAGATAGCCGGCTGCAGGGTCCAGATGAGCGCAAACATAACCACGAGCGCTGCTGCGACCAATGCTGCGCCCGCCGCGATGATGAAATCGTGCCAGGACGTTCGTTCTTCCCTCAATTTCATCTCATGGAGCAGTGGACTCAAAGACCGCTCCATCAACCGCACGCTGGTTGTAGACTCATTCGCCGACCGTCTCGCGCTACGTCGGATGTACCGTGGCTTTGTAAATGTCTGACGCATTTCTATCCTCGGAATCGCCGGGCATGCGCCCAACGCTCTGAGGAATGCAATTTTCAGGCCGATGGTGCGATTTAGAATTGCACACACAGCAAAAACCCCCAGAACTGGGAGTCTGGTTGTGTCGTGTCGAAGCAAACTTCTTAGTTCGATTTTTTAATGCTGGATGGGTTGGCAGAGAAGTTCTCGATCGCGGTGATGAGAGACTTGTTTATTACATCGGCGCCCGTCAGAAGCTGCTTCTTTCCTTCGTCAGTGACCAGGTTTCCGAGAAGGCCGTGAAGAAATTGATACAACGCCAACGTGGGGATGGTTAGCGTGAGATTCGCTTGCCGTTGTTCCACATCACCGGGTTTTATCGCTGGAGACGTCACGGTGTGACATACCAATTTCGTGATCGGAATGCCTATATTCATCTGTGTGATGCCGTCGATGAAAACCTCGTTGACTTGGTCCGGAAGAGTTAAGTCGTACCTCATCTGGTCTTGGCGAACTTCAACAGTTTTCGGCATAGCGATCGTCGGTGGTGTATTGATTCGCGGAGGTGTCGCCAAGCTTCTCAAAATTGATTGATGGGATTGACCATTCAACAGTGGTTGCCGAGATGGCCGGGTAGTACGTTTGGCTCGAACTTAGATCGGTTAGAACCATCATTGCGGCGTTCTTAAATTCTATGTTCGCGGTGGCTGCTTGCACACGATCAAGTTCGCCGACCGCATCTTCATCTTCAAAAGATGGTGCGTACAAGGCTGTCGGACTTACGTCGTGTGTTTCAAAAATAAACTTTGAATAGCCAACAAATTTTGTCAGCAGCGCAACATCTAATACCTCTGCAATACGCAAAAGCGTCTGAAGTGACATCTTCCCGTAAGACGGATCTTCATAACGGGCAATTGCCGATTGGCCTCGCAGCCCCAGCTTTGCGGCCAGTTGGGACTGCGTTAGGCCGCGCGCCACGCGCAGCTCCTTGATCTGGAACGCCAACCCTTGCAACGTCTTATGTTTGGCATAGGCGGTCCGGTACGGCTTCTTACGAAGCTTTCTCAGCTTGTCCTTATCCATTTAATAACTCCTGTTCGCTGGACCATGGCACCGCAGTGGCGGAGCCTGCATGTAGACTCTCTCGCCGCGTGTCGCACTTTGAGTGCCACGCCTCGGGGTAAAGCTTGTCACCTTTCTCAACGGCCCACAGTAGGAATGTGAAATCGTTGTTCTCAGGCCCGAAGTATCCAATCGGTCTTTGTTGAGCGCGGTCCGCAAAGATCCTAACCTCGAAATAGTCGCGAAAACCTTTTTTTATCCTCAGCTTCGCTGCCTGTGGCCGGGACCATTCCTGTCGCGGTCTTGTACACAAAAACTCCATTTGGACATCAAACGCAGCTTGCAGGTCATCGGATCCTCGTTGATATGCTTCTTTTGTGTCGCACTTCCCCGCTTGATTTTGGAACGCTTTCAGGAGCCACATTTCGAAGGTTATCACTTTTTTGTGATTACGACCGTTTCTATTGACCCGCAACGATGGCAACCGAACAAATACAGAACCCACTGCTGGTCGGCAAACGAAGGGATCGGCGCGGTAAATCGCGATACTGAACGTTAGAGGGAAGCGATCTGCTGTGCCACGACAAGACTCATCCCCAAACAAAAATTCCCAGCACCGCAAGCACAGCCAACATCAGCACTGCAAACCCAAAGACGATCAGCGTGTCGCCGCGCCGGTCGGTCTTCCGGAGGATCTCTAGCCGCTTTTCCATTCCTTGATCCCAGATCCTCTCAAGCTTGTGCTTGACCGTCCGCGCGCGGTTCATGTTGGTCCGACCGCTGGCTAAAATGAAGCCGTTCGTCGGGCAATCCGTGGGCCCGGCTAATACTGAACGTCAGTCACTTTGGGGCGCGAGTGTGTCACCGGAACAGCGCGAATATCGCGGCCCAGATGGAGGCCCGAACGGCAGTTTTTACGACCGTCTCGCCCATACCCTGCCTGTTCGAATGATTGCGGCTCGCAGGCGCGGCAACGTTCACGCCGAGACGTTTCTTTAGGGCATCAGGGGAACTCGAATACTCGTCAAACAAGCGGTCGCGCTCTTCTTCGACCGCCGCGAGAAATTCCTTTGAACCGGCGGGATCAAGCGTCGCGGCCTGCTTCTCGATCTTTTCATCGAATCGCTTTACCACGGCAGCACCCATTGCTTGGGACCCCTGCGCGCCAAACGTCAGTAACTGGCGCCAATTCTCTTCGACCATCAAACGTATTTCTTCTTTCGTTGGCTGCACTCGCGGTTCCATTGGCCTTCTCACTTTTTATTGTGTTGGATTACATTGCGCCGCTAACTGCTACCACTCGGGCGATGATTTCTACGTGCTCCGCATCCGCAGGCAGCACTTCCATATCCGGATACCTCGCTTTATCCGGATTGTCGGAACGTATAGTCAAGCCGCCGCCTGGGCGCTTGAATAGCCGTTTCACGTACACCTCATTCTGGTAAGCAAGGACATACACCTTGCCGTCTATAAGCGTCGTTGCCTTGTAGTCAACCACGAGCGAGTCGCCATCAATGACGCGAGGCTCCATGCTCGAGCCGTCCGCAACGACGGTCGCTGCCTGGCCTGGGTTGATACCCAACCTTGCAATCCATGACTTGCGAAATGCCTGTTTTTGGCCCTTCTCGTCGACTTCCCAGACGATCCGGCCATTGCCGGCGGACACTTTTATATCTAGTCTCGGGATCAAAACGTACTCTTCGCCTAGTTCGGACTCGTTGTCCCACTCCAAGACGGGGCGGATGTTCACAAACGATCGACCGTCCGTAAGCTTAGCGCTAGGTTCGCGCCCCATCTTTGTGAATAACAGGCTTTTGTCGCCGCTTTTCGGCGATTCAATAGGCGCAGAATTCGCTTGATCTGACGAAGGTTTGTCCAGGTAGCCGTCGCCCATGCCGTAGTCGCGCTCAATCCGCCGAGCGGCACGTTCGCCAAACGAAGCGTTACCCCCCGTCAACTGCGAGAAGTAGCTTTTTTCCTTTGCGGGCGCGGCGCGATCCTTCAGCCACTCGCGTAGGCGAGCCCGCCGATTTTCTTGAATGTCCATGTTGCAAGTTTAGTTAATTCTAAATTAGTATTCACTTGACCCACGGTTTAGCGTGAACTAAACTCCTGCCATGGACCTGAAAACCTACATTGCGACGGCACCACGAGGCACCGCATCGAAGCTTGCGACGGCCCTTGGAATTTCGCCGTCATATCTGTCTCAACTCGCGAGCGGGTTGAGTTCGATCTCGCCTGAACGGTGCGTTGCGATTGAGCGCGAGACGTTTCGCGCGGTCACTCGCAAAGACATGCGGCCAAGCGATTGGCGTTTGATCTGGCCTGAACTCGAAACACCCCGTACAGCAGAGGCTGCCTGACATGAAGCGAATTCGTGCTCGCATCTATTGGATCTACTGCGGTCTGTATGCAGACCTTCTTTTCTGGCTTGAGCAGCATCAGCCTGGCGCTGGTGGGATGAACCCCCCCAACCGCGTGATCGTCAGCCGCATTCGTTGGGATACCGGCGACGGCTGGATCATGCGGAAAGATGGGTCGATTCGGATCATCCGTCCTGGTGAGTCGCTCCGAGAAGACCAGATTGATCCGCAAGGAATGCACGGAGGGGTAATTCGTAATCATCCTGGGAGTGCGCCTGAGCCGGAACCGCAAGGAAATATTTAAAAAAGGATGCTCGATGTCTGATTCCACTCTGCGCGGCACCCTGAATTCGCTTCAAGCGCAAATCAGTGCGCTTCAGTCTCGGGTTGTTCTCTTGGAATCTGTAGTGAAGCCAGTTTCCGTAGAGGTGAAGGTAGTAGCGGCTGAGCAGGATTCCGCGCGAATCACGCGCGAGATCACCGCTGCGGTACGCCGGGTTATCCGGATGGAAGGAAAGTCATGAATGGCCTATCGAGTGTGGACAAGAAATGCATTCGAGATGCGATGGCGGCGGCCGCAGCAAATGGCGCTTCGCCGGTTCGCCTGAAAGAGATTCGTGAATCGCTGACGACCGAGCTACTTGCGATGCAAGCGGCGACAGCGAAGCCAGGAGCAGTAGCGAAGTAACTGACGACGATGGTCCTCCTGCCGGGTTCGCCCGGTCTCGTTGAGGACTACTAAACCGCCGGTCTCCGTCACGCAGGTTTGTTGTTTTCATTTTTGTTTTACCCGTCTTGTTTTTGTTGTTGACCGAAATATACGTTCCGCAGCGCAGCAATAAAACGTTCGATTGGAGATGCAGTGAACATTACCGATGCAGCTTACGCAGTTGTCCACGATTACCCGGGTGGCTCCGAATCGCTTGCGCCGCGCTTGGGTATGTCGCCCGCAATGCTTCGGAACAAGGTCAACCCAAACAACACCACGCACCATTTGACGTTGGCCGAAGCGCTACGCATATCCCAGATCACTGGCGATGTGCGGATTGCCGAGGCTATCGCTAACGAACTCGGCTACACGATGGTTCAGACGCCGCGCGTGGAAGAGTGCTGCGACTCCGCCATCGTCGAGTTGATGGGCGAGGCGTGGAGCACGCACGGCGATGTGGGCAAGGAAATCTGCAAGACGCTCGAAGACGGGCGCGTCGAGATTAAGGAAGTTGATCGCGTTGAGTCGCGGATCTACAAACACGCGCAGGTGCTTTTCAACATCTCTGCGCGCCTGCGCGGTATGGCGGAGTAATCATGCCGACCGATATTCCTGTCATCGACCGTGCTGCGCTGGACCTGCTGTGCACTGGACGCTTCTTTCTCGGCCCATTGGCCCGGGAAGTGATTCGTGACATCTCGGCGGACGCGCTGAAGCGTCACCCGAACTATCCGCGGACCTGCCTTTCGTGCGGCGCCCGCGAGTCTCTCGACGGCTCATTGCCGTGCGGTCACTGAGGTATCCATGAAGAACACCATCAAGGTCAGCCCGGTTTGGACGAAGGACCTAGTCGCGCGGCGCGCTGCTGAGTTCCTTCGGTTCGAGCAGGCGATGCGCGAAGCGCAGTTGGACTATCGCGGCGCCTGCGCTCGCTTCATTAGAAAGAATCGCATCGAGGTTCGCTTGGATACAAGCGACGAGAAGTTTCGCCGCGCGACTCGCAAACAATTCCTCGCGTTCCATGCCGCCAAGCGTTCTTTTTATAACGCGAAGCGACGCCTCCAAACCGCTGTGCGCAACTGCGCCGAACTCGCAAGGGCAATCTGATGAGCAACCAAATCACCCCGTTCGTTTTCGACGGCGCTGCGGTGCGCGTGGTCGTGGTCGACGGCGAACCAATGTTCGTGGCGCGCGATGTCGCTGCTGCTCTCGGATACGCCGTGCCGGATAAGGCGGTTCGTGACCACTGCAAAGGGGCAACCGATTCAGTCGCCCCTACGGCGGGCGGATCGCAGCGCGTGAAAGTCATTCCTGAACGCGACGTGTATCGCCTCATCATGCGATCAAAGCTTCCGGCGGCCGAGCGGTTCGAAGACTGGGTGGTAGCAGAGGTGCTGCCGTCCGTCAGAAAGACCGGCTCCTATGGGCACCAGGTAAGCGAATCGACGAAGCTGGCTGGCGAACTTGCGATTGCCGAATGCTTCACACGGCTGTTGAAACCGTCGCCTTCGAGCCAGGTCGCGATGCTAGCGCACATTGCGAAGAACCACGGCCTCGAGCCGACGTTTCTGCCGGCGTATGTCATTGATGCGGCGTCCGACTCGACGTCAGGTAGTTCGATGGATACGAAGCCGCTCACGGACTTGCTTGCTGCTAACGGAATTTCGATCTCCGCCCGTACCTACAACCGCTTGCTCGCGGAAGCAGGTATGCAGGCGGAGCGAATTCGCCGGAGCAATTCTCAGCGCGCCGTGAACGGCACAAAGCGCTTCTGGTCGGTGACGGAGGCGGGCCTGAAGTACGGCAAGAACATCACAAACCCGAACAGCCCGCGCGAGACGCAGCCGCATTGGTACGTGGATCGCTTTGCCCAGCTCCATTCGATCGTTTCTTCGCATGTGACGGGAGAGGCTGCCTGAAATGGCACTCGCAGACGTCATCCACATGCCAGAACAGCCGCGCACCGTGCAGCTTGAGAACGGCTTCACGCGCGTGGCTCACGGCATCGTCGAAGCCCTTGCGCTGGCTGACCTGAGCAAGCGCCAGTACAAGGTCATGCTGGTCCTGATCCGCCTCACGTATGGCTTCAACAAAAAATTCGACGAGATCAGCCTGTCGCAGCTTGAAGAGAAGACCGGTGTGTTTAAGGCGAACATGTCGCTGGCTATCGACGAACTGGTGTCGATGAACGTGATCATCCGTACGCCCGGCAAGCACGCTGCCTGTCTGGCGATCAACAAGGCATTTCAGCAGTGGACCGGCAAGGCGAAGGTCGATCCTTCGAAGCTGTGGAGTTATCAAAACAATAACCCAAGGGTTATTGAAACAATGTCTGAGGGTTATCAAAACGATAACGATGGGGTTATTGAAACGATAACCACAAAAGACAACTCCAAAAGAAATAACCAAAAGACAACTCCAAAAGAAAACCTTTCGGTCTCGCTTCGCGAAACCTTTGAGATTTTTTGGGCGAAGTATCCGAAGAAAAAATCACGCGCAACAGCCGAGAAGGCGTTTGCAAAGCTGAACCCGAACGAGCAACTCCTAAGCGACCTGATGATGGGACTGGAGCGGGCCGTGACTTCGGAGCAGTGGAGCAACCCCAAGTTCATCCCCCACGCAGCCTCCTGGCTGAACGCGGGCGGCTGGACGGACGAGATTCAAAGCCAATACACGGACGCCGAACGTGCCGTGATCCAGGCCTTCAACGAGGCGCTTGGGGAGCAGATCGGCGTCATCGATGCATCGGTTTTTGTCGAGTCCCGTGCTGGGGCGATCCGCGCTTTCCTCGGCGCGCGGCCTTCTGACCCGGACTTCTGGAAGCGGTATTTCCCGGCAGTCCGCGAGAAGGTCGACATGCCGCCGCACGCTGGCCTGGACTGGCTGATCAGCCCCAAGGGATTCAGCGACGTGCTCGGACGGATGGCGGTCAAGCGCAACCCGGACGGAACGAAGGCGGCCGGCGAGTGGCACAAGACTGCCAGCGGCATCAAGGCGAAAGCCAAATCCATGGGCATTGCATTCCGCGACGACGAGCCGGTTCCGGCGATCGCGTTGCGCGTGCGTGCCGCAATCGAAAAATCGGAGTGCGCATGAGCATTGAACAGGAAACGCCTTTCTGGCTTGTGTGGTCGCCGAAAGGGGAGCGACCGCCGAAATACCGGCACTTCACCGTCGGTGCAGCGACCACGGAAGCTGAGCGTCTTGCGCGACTGCACCCGGGTCAGACGTTTGTGGTTTTGCAATCGGTGGCTGCGCGCACGGTCGACGACATGGTCCGAACAGTCTATGGCACGAATGACAGCGAAATCCCTTTCTGAGGCCCAGATGAACACATGCGGAACATGCAAGTACACAACGAAAGAGCCCGGCCACGCTGGCATGTACAGCCGCGGTTTTCGCAACTGCGCGCACCTGCCCGATTGGCAGTTCATCAGCGGGATCTCGGCATGCCGATTCAATCCGTCGAAATGGGAAAGGCAGCAATGAAGACGTTCACTGAAGTCGCATGGACGAAACGGCTCAAGCCTTCGCCGAAACTATTGCTGCTCGTTCTTGCGCGCCGCTCCGAAACGACGAACGGAATTTGTTCAGTCTCGATCCCGGATCTTGCCGCCGAGCTCGGCACATCGCTCATGACGGTCTACGCAGCAATTAGGACGCTCGAAGAGCAGAACTTGGTGACGGTTCATCGCAGTGAGCACGCGGAGTCGAATTCTTATTGCTTGCGCTTGGAGACGTGGGCATGAGCAAGCGCACGCCTTGGCCGATGGTGGTCCCGGTCGGTACGAAGAACGTCGGTACCGCGCGAGTGCGCGAGTCAGATGCACGTGCGAGCGAGGAAACGGCACGGATGTCGATGACGACCGCACAGCGCCGGATCTACGAGATGAACGGAAACCCGCCGCAAAGCAGCGCGCTCGACGATCCGACCGACCCCTTTGACCGGTCATTGATTCGTCAGCATCCGGTCGCGCTCGCTGCAAAGCGGCCCGCGAAATACCGCAACACGAAGTGCGAGCACGAAGGCATCAAGTTCGACAGCCAGAAGGAGAGGTCGCATTGGTTTCACCTGGTTCAGCAGCAGGCCGCCGGACTGATCAGCGACCTGAAGTTGCAAGTGCCATTCGTGTTGACCGCTCGTAAGCAGCGCGACGACGGCAAATGGGAGCGTGCATCGAAGTACGTCGCTGACTTCACCTACGTGCGCGATGGAAAGCTGGTTGTCGAGGATGTGAAGTCGGAAGCGACGCGGAAGAACCGCACGTACATCCAAAAGCGTAAGCAAATGCTCGAAAAGCACGACATCACCATCAAGGAAATTTGATGAGCCGCTCCCAAAAACCGCGCAAGGCCTACCGCCAGCGCTTCGTGAATCGCACGGCCGGAATCGACGTGCTCGAGCGCCGCACGCCGATGGCCGTGTCGCAAACCCTTGACCTCGGTATCGCGTATCACGTAGCGCTCGACGAAATGCTGCACGGGCGCGGCACCGAAGAGCATTGGTCGACGGTCGTTTGCGCGTTGAACATCGCGCTCGTGCTTGCTGAGATGGGTTTCGGGGCTGAGCAAATCCAAATCATGAAGGCTGCGCTCGACGGCGCGGTGCGCACGCGCGACCGTGCGCGGCGTGTCGGCACGTGGGCATTCGACGGCGACGGGATGTCGGCGATCCGGCTCGCCATGGAAATACACGATCAGCAGATGGAGATCGTGACCAAAGCAACGATTCTCGCGGCGATTGCAGAAGTGCATCGTCGCATCGATACCGGAAACGCATTTCAGGAGGCAGCGTGAGCCGCAATTGGACGAAAGAAGAAGTGGAGACGATGCGCGACATCGTCATGTCAGGGAAAAGCCTGAAGAAGAACATGAATCTGCTGCCTGGGCGCTCGTACCACGGCGCCTCCACGAAATGCGTTGAGGTTGGGATCCGGGTTCCAAAGGTGGGCGAGAGGATATTGATCTTGATGTCAGACGGCGCGCCGCGCACTGCGCGCGCTATCGCCGATGCGCTGAACCTTCCTCGCAAGTCAGTTTCCGACGCATTGCGTAACGCGGTATGGCCGGACGATGGTCAGTCCATGCATATATGTGCCAGAACTGCGGAAAGTAAGGAATTTCTTTACGTCATCGGCGAAGGATTGAACGTGAACCTGTCGCCAGCCGAAGCCGAACGGCGCCGCATCGCAAAACGCGAGCGCGAAGCTGACAAGCGATATGAGTCTCGCACAACATGGTGGCCGCGCGCCGATCCAGTCGTCATCTCGGCGATCAACGCAATGGTGCATGCGGGGAGGGCTGCCTGATGGTTACCAAAGCACGTCAATGCCCAACATCCCCATCCGGATTTTGCCCTGTCGGCTGCTCTGTTGACGAGCAATGCAGAGTCGAAATGCACATGAACGTCGCGCTTGCCAATGCCGACGCTGTCAATCATCCGGCGCACTACACCCAGCATCCAAGCGGCGTTGAGTGCATCACGATCACCGAACACATGGGTTTCAATCTCGGCAACGCCGTGAAGTACGTGTGGCGCGCTGACCTAAAGGCCAATGCAATCGAGGATCTGAAAAAGGCTCGCTGGTATATCGACCGCGAGATCCAGAAGCGGGAGAGGCAATCATGAAAACCCGCACGCCGCTTCAACGCCTACGTGCCAGCGCGCAGTTCGATCAGCAACCCGACAGCGTCTCCGGATTCTGGCGCGGATATTACGTTTCGGTGGAGCGCGCTGGGCCGGACACGCTTTGGTATATCCGAGTCAATCACCCAGATGGTGGCTACCTTTACGACGGGTTTTGGGCTGACAGCGAAGCCCGTGACGGATCTGACGCTGTTGCTGAAGCGTTCGCTGGCGCTGAGTTATTGGAGGGCAAATGATGCCTCATTCGATCATTGTTTTTTGTTGCATTTGGTATGCGCTTGGCTTCCTCTCGACTTTGTATCTAGGCATCCGCAGCGGAAAGGTGACGCTTGAGGACGTGATCATGTCGATCATCGGCGGGTTTCTGGGGCTCTTTGCCGTCATCGTCGTGTTGGCGATCGTCGGCGAGTCGATAACGATCTGGAAGAAGAAATGACCTGGGCGCGCAAATCTCCGATGAAGCGCTCTGCCTTTAAGACGGCCGACCGTGCGACCAGCCTTCGCCGCTCGACGATCAAGCAGCGCCACAAGAAGCCAACCGTCGCGGAAGGCTCGAAATACCTTGCAGCATGCCGCGGCGAAGAGTGCTATCTCCGCGTGCCGGGCGTGTGCTGCAGCCTTGGTTGGTCGCACCCGTCCGTCGTGCCGTGTCATTCGAATCAGGCGCGCCACGGTAAAGGCGCAGGCCGCAAAGCCAACAACGAATTCAGCCTGCCGGGCTGCACTCCGTGTCACCAGTGGCTTGATCAGAATCGGGTAGGCACGCCCAAGCAGGTCAAGTTCGATGTTTGGGACGCTGGCTTTGAACTGTGGCTGCCGGTGCGCGAACGAAAAATGGGATTGGCGGAGGTCGAATGCGTCTGACCGTGCGATTGAAAAAACCATCGCACTACACCCGCCGGAAGGGCTGGGTTCCTGGATGGGTCAACTTCGAGACAGTCGTACTCAAGCTGTACGGCCCGGTGCGTTCGGGGCTGGGATTCGGATCTTATATCCAGGCCGACATCAACTGCCCGCCGCAATACCTCGCCTTCGCTTGTCCTTCGTGCCGCAACCCGGACGGCACCTATCGAGTTGAGGTTGTCTTGAACCACAACGGGAAAACACTGGCGCCGTTCCTCGCGAGCGGATTGAAAGAGATGGATGTGACGGAGGTGGAATCGTGAACTGCAAACCGGGTGATCTCGCTTATCTGTCGTCTGATTGCGTGAATGAAGGAGTAATCGTCGAAGTGCTCAGCGCTGGACCGCTATTTGAGGGTGATCCTACATGGCACTGCAAATCGCGGACTCCGATATTTTGTGAGATACGCAGTTGGGATGGACGGGTTCTCAAAGGCACGAGGTCTATGACTGAAATATGCGTCGCCGACAAGCATTTGCGACCGATCAGCGGCGTACCAGTCGCCGACGAAAAAACTGTCGAAACCAACATTCCGGAAGCGTTGCGACTCGCATTGGGCATTCAACCACTGGTGTGGGCATGAGCGCGCACTGCTACATCCAACTGAGCGACGTTCCTCAACCGTTGATGGAGCACAGCCACCAGCATCTGGATGGCGCGACGAGCGACAAGCTGATCGCTTTCAATGATTGCCCACTGGTCGGCCGCATTGAGGAGAGCGACGGCGTCTATGAAATTGAGTACCCATTTCCGCGCTCAACGATCCGCGATGACTTCGTTTCGTGGTTGATGCGCTGGGGAATCAGCTTTCGGGTGGAGCAATGAGGCGCTTCGAATACATGGATCCGAGCGTCGTGCTCGAGCGCAAACAGGAAGGAACGTGCCTCGGTTGCACTGAGTTGATTCGTTCGCGCTGGGGCGGCGATACGAAATTCATCTGCAACAAGGCTGTTCAGAAGGCGTCGCTGACGTGGGAAGACATGAAACGCTGCAAGAAATATCAACCGGAGTCGCCATGACCGATCAAGACTTGCCAGAGCAGGAAAGAAACGAGGCCGACGAGAAAGTAAATCGGTGGGTCTGGTGGTGCATGACTCGCAGCATCTTTGCACCGCGCGTCAAATCCAACATGCTTGCTCGTCTGATACCGCCGCAACGACCGTCGCGCGGCGAGCCTGACGCATTTCTGGATGCGGAAATGCCGTACTTCAACATGGCTGTGCATGCGCTGTGCGATCAGGCTGAACATGCGAGCGAAGCTGAATGTTTTCTCGGTCTTTATTGGTACGGCGCGAATATCAAGGCATTGGCCGGCGAGCAGCAATGCGCCCGCGGAACCGTGTACACGCGCGCACGCCGTTTCGCGCAACGCGCCAGTTCGCTTGGTGTTTCGATGAAGCGCGTACACGACGCGCACGTTCCCGATAAAGTGTTCAAAATAATTGAACAAAATAGTTGTGCTTAGAACTGAACACTTTGGGCTAAAATCGCGCACTAATAGATAGGCTGCATCGTTGCCTCCAAAGCCCGCCCGGTTATCCGCGTGGGCTTTTTCATTTATCCGGTGAAACCAATGAACCTGAAAACCATCATCGCGAAGGTTGTCTCGTGGTTCAAAGGCGAGGCAAAAGCCGTCGAGCAAACCGTTATCGAAAAGGCGCAATCCGAGTTTGGCACGCTTAAGACTGTTGTCGTAGACGGCGCGACGTACATTCAGGGCATCGGTGTTGGTATCCAAGGCCCAATCGACACGTGGTTTATCGCCAAAGACGGCAGCGTTTCAATTACTGACCCTTCAATCGAGGCACCTATGAGCACACCCGCTACCGCAGCAGCGCCGGCCGCACAAGCCACGCCAGTAAACCAAGTCAACACTGCAGTGCAGATCGCGCTTGCGCTCAAGGCTATCGACGCAACGCTGTCTGTCGAGGCAGTGCAAGCCGCAACGAACGCCGCACTCGGCGCGCTGTACCCGACAGCAGCCTAAGCCATGATGGCGTCGATTCGCACCGCGCATTGCAACGTTGTGCTCGGTGCGCCCGTCGATTGGGACGAGGAGAAGGATGGCAAATGTGGTGCATTGCCTATCTATCGTGATGCAGCAACCCAGACGATGCATTCGTTCTGGCAACCGAACGAGCAGGAGATCGCCAACATCCTCGCGGGCGTGCCGATCCGGCTCACGATCATTGGCTCGGCACATCCTCCTGTCGCTATCAACGTGACGAACAGCGTCGACGGCTGATGCCAGTTCGACCGATGCGCCCGTGCAAGCATCGAGGGTGTAGCGCTCTTGTGCCTGGTGGCAAGACGTACTGCCCGACGCATGCAAGTGAAGAGATCAAGTGGAAGCCCGACGCAGTGCGCGGCAACCGTCACGAGCGTGGCTACGGCAACGCATGGACGAAGCGCCGCGATCGCATCTTGCGTCGTGACTGCGGACTGTGTCAGGTCTGCAAGCGGGCAGGTCGCGTGACGATCGCGACTGAAGTTGATCATCGTCTGCCCAAGTCGCAAGGCGGCACAGACGATGACGACAATCTTCAAAGCATCTGCAAACCCTGTCACAAGACGAAGACAGGCAGTGAGCGCCGCTAAAGCGCTTTCCAGTTCCGCTCGTTAGAGCCAATCTCGGGACATAGCATGACGACCACGATCGAACTATTCGGTCGCGGCGATCAGTCACATCTGATCGTTGCGCACGCTGTTGTTGATGATGCTGATCTGCCGTTGGTTTCCGGTTATCGATGGACGCTCTGCAAAGACGGCTATGCAATGCGTCGTGCAGGCGGGCGTTACGTCTATATGCAGCGCGTGGTGCTCGGACTGGAGAAGGGATCGCGTCTTGTGGCCGACCACATCAACCGCGACAAGATGGACAACAGACGCGCCAATCTGCGTGCGATCACGATCGCTGCAAACACGCAGAACCGCGGCGCAGCCAAGCGCAACGCCACTGGGCATCGTGGCGTCATGCAGGTTGCAAGCGGACGTTACCGAGCGACTGCCGCTGTCGATGGTCGCATTGCGCGCCTTGGGCTGTTCGACACAGCAGAGGCCGCAGCGGAAGCAGCGCGTCGCTGGCGCATTGCGAATCAGCCTTGGAATGTCGAGCCAACAAACGTTTCAGATGAGCGAAATCGCGAAACTGTTGCGTGAAACCAACTAAATTTCACGAAATGCACCAAGCGTGTGCTTTATGTTGTGTTTTAGCAACGATAGATGAAAATAATGGGTGGGGTGTAGTGAAAGTCTATACCTATTGCGGCTAGGACCGACCGTTCCGTCAAATTTTCACGCCCGCGAAATTAAAAATTTAAAGGTTGACCGATGGGAGGGATCGCACGGGTCACCGGCCGCGGTCGAAAGCCGAAGTCGGTCGCGCAGAAGCAGGCTGCTGGGAACCCCGGCAAGCGCGTTCTGAACACGGCAGAGCCGGATTTTGGGACCGTCACGAATATCGACGCGCCCGAGTGGCTGGATGGCGAGGCCGTTGACATGTGGGAACGGGTCGCGCCGCTTTTGTGCAAGCAAAAGATTCTGCAGTTCACCGATCTGCACAACCTTGAGGTCTTCTGCTCGGCTTACGGCAATTGGCGCCGCGCACAGATTGATCTTGCGAGAAACGGCCCGGTTGTCGCCGGCGCGCAAGGTGGCCCGGTGAAAAATCCCGCGGCCACGGTCGTGAAAGAGTCAGCCGGGCTGATGGCGACGTTCGGCGCGATGCTTGGGCTCGATCCGTCCAGCCGGCAGCGGCTTATCGGTCCAAAAAAGAAGGGAGAGGGAAACCCGTTCGCCGAGGTGATAGGCAATGGCGCGTGAGGCATATCCACTGGTTGCGAAGGCGAACCAGTTTGCTCGCGACGTGTTGCGCGGGAAGATTCCGGCTTGCCGGCTGGTGCAATTGGCATGTCAGCGGCAGCTCGACGACTTGGCTGCGAGCAAGACCGCGGCGTTCAAGTACAAATTCGATCCGGCGAAGGCTGAGAAGAAGCTGCGGCTCATTCAACTCCTGCCGCACACGAAAGGCGAATGGGCATTCAAACGCCAGCTCGTCACGCTTGAACCGTGGCAGGCGTTCGGCATCGCGTGCACGTTCGGCTGGGTCAAGAAGAAGACAGGATTCCGGCGCTTCCGCGAGTCGTATTGGGAAGTGCCGCGCAAGAACGGAAAGAGCGTCATCGCGGCCGGCGTCGGTATTGCGATGTTCACTGCTGACGACGAGTTCGGCGCCGAAGTGTATTGCGGGGCGACGACAGAGCGGCAGGCGTGGGAGGTTTTCCGGCCGGCGCGGCTGATGGTCAAGCGCTCGCCGATGCTGGTCGAACACCTTGGCATTGAGGTGAACGCGCAGAACCTGAGCCGGCCGGAAGACGGTAGCCGTTTCGAGCCGATTATCGGCAATCCAGGCGACGGCGCGTCGCCCTCGTGCGCGATCAAAGACGAGTACCACGAGGACGACAGCAACGTGCAGTACGAAACGATGCTGACCGGCATGGGTGCGCGCCGGCAGCCGCTGATGTTCGTCATCACGACCGCGGGCGCAAACATTGAAGGCCCGTGTTACGACAAGCGGCGCCAGGTGATCGAAATGCTTGAGGGCACTGTGCCCGACGACGAGCTTTTCGGCTGGATCTGGACCATCGACGAGGGCGACGACTGGACAGACCCCAAGACTCTCGCGAAAGCCAACCCGAACATCGGGATTTCGGTCTATCAGGAGTACCTGGAGAGCCAGCAACAGCGCGCTATCAAATCGGCGCGCTTCACAAACACGTTCAAGACGAAGCATCTGAACGTCTGGACGTCGGCGAAAGCGGGCTATTTCAACCTCGAAGACTGGCGGAATTGCGAGGATTCGACGCTTGCGCTAGAGCAATTCGAGGGGCAGGACGTCATTCTCTCTCTGGACTTGGCGCGAAAGCTCGATTTGAACAGCATGGCGCGGCTATTTTGGCGCGACATCGACGGCCGCCGGCACTATTTCAGCGTGGCGCCGCGATTCTGGGTGCCGGAAGACACGGTGAAGAACACCGAAAACCGCCGCATGGCCGAGCGTTACCAGAAGTGGGTCAACACCGGCCATCTGCTAGAGACGGCGGGCTCCGAAATCGACTATCGCGACATTCAGCACGAAGCGACCGAGGCGAATCGGATTTGCCCGGTGCAGTGCGTCCCGATGGACCCGCACGGCGCGACCAACTTGGCGCATCACTTGGAAGACGAGGGCTTGACGCCGGTCACGATCATCCAGAACTACACAAACATGTCCGACCCGATGAAAGAGCTGGAAGCAGCGATTACATCGGGGCGGATGCATCACGACGGTAACCCGATCATGACCTGGTGCGTAAGCAACGTCGTCGGCAAGCACTTGCCGGGCAATGACGACGTCGTGCGCCCGATCAAGCAGGGTAACGACAACAAAATTGACGGCGCGGTAGCGCTGATTATGGCAATTGGCCGGGCCATGCTCGAAGGGCAGGCCGGATCTATTAACGATTTCTGGACAAGCCCCATCATCGTATGAGTGAAAGCAAGCAAAAGTCGCCAGGCCGCTTCAAGGCGAGCGTCCTGAAGTGGCTTGGCGTGCCCATTTCACTCACGGACGGATCGTTCTGGCAGTCGTTTGCCGGTTCGGAATCGTCGAGCGGTGAATCGGTAAGCGTCGAGTCCGCGTTGCAGCTATCTGCGGCGTGGGCATGTGTGCGGTTGCTCGCTGAAACGATCGCCACGTTGCCGCTGAACCTGTACCAGACGTCCGCAGATGGCACGCGCACTGTCGCGAAGGATCATCCGCTGTACAGCGTGCTCCATACCCAGCCGAATGCTGAAAATACGGCCGTCGAGTTCTGGGAGGTGATGGTTGCGAGCATGCTGCTTCGTGGCAATGGCTACGCCCGCAAGTTGCGCACATCAACTGCGATTATCGGGCTCGAATTGCTGCTCCCACAGCGCATGCAGACGCCAAAACGTCTGAAAAACGGGCAACTGCAGTACCAATATAACGAACTCGACGGGACCACCAGCACGCTTTCGGAAGACGACGTGCTGCACATCCGCGGCTTTAGCCTTGACGGCTTGATGGGGCTCACGCCGATCCGCTATGCGCGCGAGGTTATCGGCAACTCGACTGCTGCGAATAAGGCCAGCGCGAGCGTTTTCAAGAACGGGTTGCGGCCATCCGGTGCGCTTTCGACCGATCAGATTCTGCAAAAGGACAAGCGGAAGGAGATTCGCGAAGACCTCGCCGAGCAATTTGGCGGCGCCATGCAGGCTGGCAAGACGATGGTGCTCGAGGCGGGCATGAAGTACAACGCCATCACCATGAATCCCGAAGACGTGCAGCTATTGCAGACACGTTCTTTCAATATCGAGGAAATCTGCCGTTGGTTTCGCGTGCCGCCGTTCATGGTTGGCCACAGCGAGAAATCGACGAGCTGGGGCACGGGCATTGAGCAACAAACCATCGGATTTTTGACGTTTTCGCTTCGCCCGTGGCTCACGCGTATCGAGCAGGCCGTAAAGCGGTCCTGCCTTACGCCGGCAGAACGCTTGACCTACTACGCCGAGTTCTCCGTTGAGGGACTTTTGCGCGCAGACAGCGCCGGCCGCTCGGCCTTCTATTCGCAGATGACCCAGAACGGGCTGATGACGCGCGATGAGTGTCGCGTGAAGGAAAACCTGCCGCCTATGGGTGGCAATGCAGCGGTCCTGACCGTGCAATCGGCCCTGCTGCCGATAGACAAACTCGGCGAACAAAGTGCCGCCAGCAATGCGCAGGATGCGCTCAAGGCTTGGCTTCAAACGGAGAACAAGGATGAATCGTAAAAGCGCCAGGGGCGGAGCATATAAGGTCCGCGCGTTTGACCTCGACGTGAAATCAGTCGACGAAGCCGGGACTTTTTCGGGCTACGGCTCAGTGTTTGGCGTCGTGGATAGCTATGGCGAGATCGTCGCGCCGGGCGCGTTCGCGAATAGTTTGACCGCGCTGAAGAAGAGCGGCCGCGCTCTGCCGGTTTTGTGGCAGCACGACACCGCTACGCCGATCGGATCGTGGTTGGCGCTGGCCGAAGACGACAAAGGCTTGCTTGGAGATGGCGATCTGTGGCTCGACGATGCGCCAAACGCGAAGATCGCATACCGCGGCATGCAGGCCAAGGCAATTACCGGCCTTTCCATCGGCTATTACACGATCTCGTCCGATTACAACGAAAAGACGGGGATTCGCACGCTCAACGAGCTCGACCTCGTCGAAATCAGCATCGTCACCAACCCAGCCAACTCGGAAGCGCGCGTTGACGCAGTGAAGTCCGTGATTGCGCATGGTGGCGTGCCGTCCCTTTCGGAATTCGAGCGGTTCCTGCGCGAGGCAGGCTTCTCGAAATCTCAAGCCGCGGTAATCGCGAGTCGCGGCTTGAAACACCTGCTCCAGAGTGAGTCTGGCAGCGACGCGAGCGATGCAAATCGGCTGCTGGACAGCCTCAAATCAATCACTTTTTAAGGAAGCAAAAATGAAACGCAATTTGATGGGCGTCTTTGTATCGGTGATGGGCGCGATCTTCGCGCTCGCGTTCACCATCGATGCGCATGCCGCGTCGGTCGTCGCCTCGCACGTGCTGCAGCATGGCGACATTCTCGGCGCGCTCGGTGATCATGCATGGGCGATCGCAGGCGTGGGCTCGATTGCAGCCGCTCGTGAATTCGGCCGCAAGAACGACGGCGGCGGCAACCCTGAGCAGGTGATGGAGAAGGTCACCGCCGAATTGAAGCGCATTGGCGACGAAGTAAAGTCCGCCAGCGAGAAGGCATTGAAGGAAGCGAAGGACGCCTCGGGCGCGCTGAGCGCAGAGACCAAGAAATCGGTCGATGAAATGCTGCTGAAGCAGGGTGAGTTGCAGGCTCGGCTGCAGGAAGCTGAGCAAAAGCTTGCGCGTCGCGGCGATCCGGAAGAGCGCCAGGAGCTGAAGAGCCTGGGTCAACTGGTCATCGAATCCGAAGAAATGAAGGAGATGGACAGCAGCGCTCGTAAGTCCGTGCGCGTCCGGATCGATCGCAAGAACATCATGAATGTGACCGCGACCGTGGGCGCCGGGGCCAGCACGACCAACTCGCTGACTGTGGCTGATCGTCAAGCGGGTATCGTCGCACCCGTGCAGCGTACGATGACCATTCGCGATCTTCTGATGCCGGGTCAAACGAGCGCGAATTCGATCGAATACACGGTCGAGACCGGTTTCACGAATGCTGCGGCGACGGTCGCTGAAGGCGCGCAGAAGCCGCAATCGGATCTCACATTCAATCTGAAAAACCAGCCCGTTCGCACGATCGCCCACATCTTCAAGGCCTCGCGCCAGATTCTCGACGACGCGCCGATGCTCCAAAGCTACATCGACGGCCGTGCGCGGTACGGCTTGATGTACGCCGAAGAAGCGCAGTTGCTCAACGGCGACGGCACCGGCTCGAACATCCTGGGCATCTTGCCGCAAGCGTCGGCTTTCGCTCCGGCACTGACCATCGCTGGCGCCACGCCGATCGATCGCATCCGCCTCGCGCTGCTTCAGGCGCTGCTCGCGGAATTTCCCTCGACCGGCATCGTGCTGAACCCGATCGACTGGGCAGCGATCGAGCTGACGAAGGACAGCCAAGGTCGCTACCTCATCGGCAACCCGGTCAACGGCACCACGCCGCGGCTGTGGAATCTGCCGGTTGTGGAAACGCAAGCAATGGCGGCGAACCATTTCCTGACGGGTGCGTTCGCGATGGCCGCGCAGATCTTCGACCGTATGGAAGTGGAAGTGCTGCTTTCGACGGAAAACCAGGACGACTTCATCAAGAACATGGTGACGCTGCGCGCCGAAGAGCGCTTGGCGCTGGCCGTGTATCGCCCTGAAGCGTTCGTGACCGGCGAAGTGACGCCGGACGCGGGTTAATCGAGTAGGCATCGCGTAGAACGGGAGCCGCCTTCGGGCGGCTCTTTGCATTGAGGAGGCTTATATGACCAGCAACACCGATCCCAACAAGGTCTTGGTGCAACCCGTATGCACCTATGCGGGTGAGGACGGATTCAAGCATCCGAACAGTGAACCGTATGTGGTGTCTCGTGGTCGCGCCGCAGAATTGAAGGCGAATGGCCTCGTGCGGGACGCCGATGACGCGCTCGACACGAGCGGACAGAAACGCGCCCCAGACGCCGCAAACAAGAAGGCCCCGGATCCGCAGAACAAGGCGCGCGCGAAGTAATGGCCGATTCGACTCCGATCATTTCGACCGCACAGGCACTGGCGCATCTGCGCGAGGACGCCGGCGTCGCCGACGATCTCATTGCTCTGTACGTCAACGCAGCGGTGCAATCGGCATCGGATTATCTCGACCGGAAAATTTATGCCAACACCGACGATATGGCTGCAGCGGTGCTCGCGGGCACTGCAGGCGATGATCCAATCGTGATCAATGACGCCGTGCGCGCTGCAGTTTTGCTGATTCTCGGCAAGCTGTACGCGTTCCGCGAAGACGTCGTTGTCGGCACTTCATCGAGCGTCATGGAATTACCGTCAGGGTCGAAGCAATTGCTTTTTCCATATCGAACCGGATTGGGCATCTGATGCGCGCGGGCGATCTGAATCGGCGCGTGCGCATCGAGCGCAATGGCGGCGGGTTCGATGATCTCGGGCAACCGATCGAAGGCTGGACCACGGTCGTAGAGACCTGGTGCAACGTCAAGATGCTCACGGGCAAGGAAACGCTCACGGCCGATGCGGATGTCGCCAATGCGAGCGCAAGCATTCGCATCCGGTACCGCGCGGACATCGATAACGGCATGCGCGCTGTGGTGCTCAAGTACGTCGACGGGCAACCGGTCGATGACGTCGTTTTCAACATTCTTGCGCCGCTTCCGAATGTCGCCTCGCGCGAATACACGGATCTGGCGTGTAGCACTGGGAGTAACGATGGATAACCCTTCAATTCAAGACTTGGTGGCGCGCATTGCTGCACTGCAAGCCCAGGTGAATGCGCTGGCGGCACGGGTCCAGTCGGAACGATCGGCGCGTATCTCTGCTGAAAGCCGATTGGACGGTCGCATCCGAGCGCATATCCGGTAGCGCTATGCCGACCGCTGAAGCAATCGTATATGGCGCGCTGAAAACGCTCGCCGGCGGACGCGTGTATCCCGATGTCGCACCCGCTTCGCCGACGAAGCCTTATCTGGTGTACCAGAGCGTAGGAGGAGTGGACGAAACAACGTTCGACGGCCTGAATGAGCAGCAAAACAGTCGCATGCAGGTCGCCGTCTGGTCGCTATCGCGCGCCGAGGCCGCAGCCCTCATGCAACAAATTCTTCAGGCGCTGACTGCCGCGCCTGTTCGTGGAACGCCGATCGGCGCGCCGGTGAGCGTGTACGAAGACGAAACACAGCTTTACGGCAGTCGTTTGGACATCTCTTTGTGGTTCACCGTCTGAGGAAATCATGACCAGCACAGCAATCTCTTCGCAAGGCAGCACCTTCGCGATCAACACCGCCATCGATGGTGCCGCACAACCGACATGGACCAATGTCGGCAACGTTAAAAGCTATTCGGGCTTCGACGGCACGGCAACGGAAATCGACGTGACCGACCTGAACTCGACCGCCAAGGAAAAGCGGCTCGGGCTGCAGGATTGGGGTTCGTTTTCCCTGGATGCAAACATCAACTATGCGGACGCGGGGCAGGCCGCGATGCTTGCGTCGCGCAAGGCGGGAACGGCCAAGCAATACAAGCTGACGCTCCCGGACGGCTCGGCGAAGACGTTCTCGGCGTTCGTCAAATCTTTCCCGCTCGCGGGTGGCACGGACACGGTACTCACCGGCACGATCGCGCTGACGATCACCGGCGATGTGACCGACGTAGCGGAGGGCGCGTAATCCATGTTGCTCAGCAAAGACCAAATCTTCGCCGCTCAGGACATCCAGACAGTTGATGTCGATGTTCCTGAATGGGGCGGCACCGTGCGCGTTTCCATGCTTTCAGGAGCCGCGCGCGATGCGCTTCAGGCTGACTTCGCGGAAAACAAGGAAACATCGCGCGTCGAAGCCGCATTGATTGCTGCGACGGCCGTCGATGAAGCTGGTTCGCCCATCTTCGCGAAGGAAGACATTCCCGCCATTCGCGCAAAAAGCACGGCGGCATTGCAGCGTGTTTTCGACGCCGCCATCAAACTTAACAAGATGGGCGCAGCGCAAACGGAGCAGGCGGTAAAAAACTCAGACGCCGCCCAGAGCGGCGATTCTGGCATCGCCTAGCACTTCAATTGGGCATGTCTGTTCGGCGTGCCCAGCAGGAGATTGACAGTGCCGAATTCACGGATTGGCTCGCATTTTACGATCTCGAGCCGTGGGGATCCGGCATCGAAGATCTTCGTGCCGGAACCGGCATTGCGCTGTTAGCAAACGTCAATCGAGATGTGAAAAAACATCCCGAACCGTTTATGCCGCTCGACTTCTTCGGGTGGGTCGGTAGTCCTGACAAGGCGGACAAGGAGCCGATCCTCTTAGCAGATCCCAAGGCCCAGAGCGCATTGATTGTTGCAGTACTTTTCGGGAGGTGTTGAGCATGGCAAAAAAGTCCATGGTTATGCAAAACCCGGAAGCACTGACTGCGGGGCTTAGAGATCTTGCTCTAGCGGTTTCCGAATCGACTTTGCGCCAGGCCGCAGTCGCGGGCGCACGCGTGTTCCTTGAAGAGGAGCGCATTCGCATTCCTGTTCGTACGGGGAAAGGCCGCGATAGCTTGGTGGTGGCTTACGACGCAGATGTTTCACTCGAAGGCGTCATCGCCTCATACATCGTGACTTGGACGAAGGATGCGTATTACCTCCGATTTGTAGAGTTCGGGACATCCAAGATGGCGGCAAAGCCATTTAAGCGTCCAGCGTTTGAAGCAAAAAAATCCGCTTCTGCCGCGGCAGTTGACGAAGTACTGAACACAGCAATTAACGGAGCGTCTGGTGGCTAACGAAAATATCACGCGGGTCACAGCGGATGCCAGCGGGTACACGGCCGAGCTGGATCGTGCAGCACGTTCTGCTGCAGCGTTTGCTGAGAGCAATGAGGCGGCGTCGGAGCGCGTCGCAGCGGCTCAAGCGGCCGTCGCGGAAGCAACGGCGAATGGCAGCGACGCTAGCGCGCGCTCGATCAATTCGTTCATCGCATCGTTGGCCCGGCAATCCGATGCGGCCGGAAAGTCGTCGACTGAATTGTTGCGGCAGCGCGCGGCGATCCTAGGGGTGACAGAAGCTGCCGAGCCGTTTATCGCGCATATGGAGTCAGTGGCAGACGCCACGAAAGCAGCTTCCGACGCAGCAAAAGCAAAAGCAGCCGCAGACAAAGCGGCATCCGCGGAGGCTGCCCGTTCAATCGCCGACACGCAGAAATTCGTCGATGCGATAAACGCGGAGGCGGCTGCTATCGGCAAGACTCGCGCGGAACTGCTTCAGCTTGAGGCGGCGCAACGCGGCGTTACTGCCGACGTAAGCGCGGCAATATCAAAGATTCAAGCCCATGCCGACGAGACTGAAAAGGCGTCTCATAACACGCATGACTTCAGCCTGGAGTCGGCCGGCGCGCGGAAAGAATTAATTGTCCTCGGACACGAACTTTCTCAGGGCAATATCAAAAACTTCGCGGGCTCGATCTTGGTCTTAGCCGAGCGGTCGAATGCAATGGGCCTGATATTCAACAAGACAGTCGGCATCATTGCGGGATTTGGCGCAATTCTGGCGATCACAACTGAGGTGACGATAAAGACTGCAGAGGCGCTTACGCAATACGGCAATTCCGTGAATTCCATTGCGCGCACGACGGGGCTGTCTACGGACAGCATTCAAGAATTTGGGTTTGCCGCGTCAACAGTTGGCGTGAACACAAAAGACGCGGCGGCGGCACTCGACGGTCTTACGAAGTCCCAAAACGAAGCGATCCACGGTAATAAAGATGCTGCCGCTGCATATAAGGCTGTGGGGATTTCGCTCGCGGACTTGAAAACACTGTCTCCTGAAGACGTACTGGAACGGGTCGAGGATGCATTCTCGAAGACAGCCGACGGCGCCGGGAAAGCCGCAGTCGCACAAGAATTGTTTGGCTCAGGCGCTGAAGCGCTGATTCCGCTACTCGACCAAGGTTCCGCAGGTGCGCGCGAGTTATCCGAGGCGTTCGAAGCGAGCGGCGGCGCTCTCAGCGGCGACACGATACGTGCGCTTGCCGAGTATGAAGAACATTTGAAAACTAGTCAGGCTGCGATGTCAAATGTGAATCGTACGGCAAGCCTCGCCCTGTTGCCGACGATCATCAACCTGACGGAAGCGTTCACTACAAATGCCGGGACAAGCCCGCTCTTGACTGCGTTTTATGAGGGGCTCGCATTCGTTATTAAAAGCGTTGTGGCGGTGGTTGCGACCGCAGTCTCCGCGATGCTTGATTTCAGCGATCTTGTCGATACAGTTGTTGCTGTAGTCGCGCACGGCTTGCGCGGTGAATGGTCAGAAGCGGTCAAGGCTGGCGAGGACGGCTACAAAAAGCTGATGACGAACGGCAGTAATTATGCCGCGTTCATGAAGAAAATCTTGTCGGACACGGTGCCGCCAGTGAGCCAAGCGGCTGCGCCAACCTTGCCGCCGATCAAGTTCGCCAAGGGGCAAAACGGTGCGCCGAAGACAAATCAGGATGCGCTGAATTCGCAAATCAAGGATCTTAAAGAGCAACTCGATGCGCGCGAGAAGCTGATGCGCGATAGCGTCGACCACATAAAATCTCTGCAGCAGCAGGGCGTGATCGATGCGATGACAGCGATTCAGCAAGAGCACGATGCGCGCGCGGCAGGCTATTCCGACGAATTGCAGATCGCTGACAAAGAGATCGCTCTTGCGTCTCATGCTAAATCGAAAGCCGCGCTCGTCGAATGGCAAAACAAGAAGAAAGCGATTCAGGCCGCAATTGCGAAGAATGATCAGGACGAAGCTGATGCTACGGCCCTATTGCAGGCGAAAGAAACCGCGGCGACGAAAGCATATACCGATGCGCTCAACACGGCGCTTCAGGTGCGATCCGATGCTATCGCGTCGCAGCTTCAAGGCAAGACGCTTGGCGCGACTGATGCTGATGATTTGGCGCGCGCATCGGCGGCTGCGAAAGAATATAGCGACAAGTACCTGGCGCTGACGAAGTCTTTGACAGAGAACAAGATCAGCCCAGCGCAATACAGCGACGAAATTACGGCGCTTCAGGACTACGAGAAAAAGCGCCTGGAGTTGGAGTCTCAAGCGACCGCGCAAATCAAAGCGTTGAATGCTGACGGTTTTGCTGGCGCACAGAAGGCTGCGGCCGACTATGCCGAAGATGCATCGAACCGATTCAAGCAGGTCGGTTCGGCGGTGTCAGACATCGCGCGCGGGATGGAAGACGCGTTCGTCACGTTCGTGACAACCGGAAAACTCAGTTTCAGCAGCCTCGCAACCAGCGTCATCGCGGATATTGCACGGATGCAAGCCAAGGCGGCTATCTCTGGGCTGTTCAATTTTGCGATCGGAGCGGTGAGTTCGTACTTCACCGGTTCCACGAGCAGTACTTCGGCGGGTCTTGGGCTGTCGGCCGGCGCAACAAGCGCGATTCCGGCCGCCACATCCTCACTCGTCGGCTCGAATTCGTACGGTTTTTATGCGGACGGCGGGCATGTGGCCGGGCCGGGAAGCGGTACATCAGATGATGTCGCGGCCTGGCTCTCGAATGGCGAATTCGTTGTGAACGCCGCGCAAACGGCAAAGCATCGAAGCCTGCTCGAGGCAATCAACAACGGCACTCGCATCAACGGCCTCGCGAAGTTCGCCACTGGAGGCTACGTCGGACCGTCAGTGCCCGTGGCGGCCGGTGGCGGCGGAATCACAATTGCACCAAACGTGACCGTCGAGGGCGGCTCGAACGCTGCCGCAAACCAGAGCAACGGCGCCGATCTGAATAAGAAGATTGAGGCGGTCGTGCGCGCAGTGGTGGTCAATGAGCGGAAGCAGGGCGGTGCGCTCTGGAAGATGGCCCAAGGTATTAAATAATGGCCGACACGTTCATCTGGGTTCCGACTGTCGCAGGGCTGTCGGGCGATGCGACGCTGCTCGTCCGGAAAGCGCAATTCGGAGATGGATACCGCCAAAGCGTCGCAGATGGCATCAACAATCGGTCGAGTTCGTACAACCTCACCTTCGTTCGCGACGCCGCAACTATCTCGGCAATCATGGAGTTCCTCGATGCGCACGCTGGCGCAACTGCTTTTCTCTGGACGCCGCTGCTGCGCCCGCAAGCCTTATTCACCTGCGAGAAGTACTCCGAGCCCACGAAAGACGGCTTGGTCTACACCTTGTCAGCGACGTTTGATCAAACCTTCGCACCCTAAAAAATGACTGCACTTCAAAAGATCGTCCTCGGCACTCCACCTGCCGCGGTCGACGGCGATCCCGTGCGCACGGCGAGCGCGAAGATGAATGCGAACGTCGACGTTTTCAATCAGCAAGCGACGCTGACAAGCTTTGCGACGACGCTGACTGTTGCCCAAGCGCTGACCGCGGCGAACCACCTCGGCAAGCGCGTGAACATCAATCTCGCGTCGGCCGGAACGATCAATTTGCCCGCGGCTTCGACGTGCGTCGCGGACGGTCAAATCCTGCTGCGTAATCTCGGCACGACAGTTGTTTCGCTCGCCGTGACGGCCGGATCGGGCGATGGGCTCAATGCCGTGGGTACGCTGTATCCAGGCGACACCATGCTGCTAGACACGGATGGTGTGCATACGTGGTACTCGACAATACGAGGCCGGTCGAGCACTGCGAAAGAAGTCGTACCCGGAGATATGCAAGTAGGCGGAACCTTTACGGTCGGGACGATTGCAGTAACCAACCCAGCGTCGGCGCGCGCCAACCTCGGAGTGGGAAAGACGCTGATTAGCACAACCGTAATCGCCGCTAACGCCGCATTTTGCGTTGTGGCTCTGCCGGGTGGTTACTACGACTACGAAATTGAATTCGACGGGATCAACGTAACGACCGATGCAGCCAATCTATGGCTGCGACTGGCGGCGGATACATCAAACTGGATCGGTGGCACGAGCAACAGCTACATGTATCAATATCAAGCCATTGCAACACCGACTGTTCTTAGTGCCACGGGAACGGGTAATACGGCTCAAATACAACTGTTTTCAGGGTTGTCTAGTACCGCGCCGTATTCATGTCACGGAACGATAAAGATTCGAAACGCGACCGATGGAACGCGCTTTAAGCATGTCCAGTGGTCCATGGTTAGCATGACGTCGAGCGGAACATATTATCGGGTCGATGGATCTGGCCTTGTCCTGTCTGGTGCTATTTTGGGTGGGGTGCTTCTCATTCCATCGACTGGTAACTTTGCATCGGGAACGGTTTCGCTTTTCGGGGTGAACCGGTGATCACCGCAGACATCCAGTCGCTCGAGCCGGGCGCGCTTATCGAGCTGTTCGAAGTGGATTGCACGGGTATCGGCGGCGACATGCTGCGCTTTCATGGACATCTGCAATCGACATCGATCTTCTGGCAGGGCAACGAATACAAGCCGTGGCCCATCCAAGCGGCGGGATTCGAGCACACGTCCGATGCGCAGCAGCCTGAGCCTACGTTGACCGTCGGAAACGTGAACGGCACGATCTCCGCGCTGTGCGTGTTTCTCGCCGATATGGTCGGCGCACGCGTCACGCGGCATCGCACGCTTTCGAAGTACCTGGATGCTGTCAACTTCCCTAACGGCAATCCGACAGCGGACCCGGGCGAAGAGATGGCGCCGGAACTCTGGTACATCGAGCAGAAGACCAGCGAAACAAACGTGCAGGTCGAGTTCACGCTCTCGTCGGCACTCGACTTCGGCGGCCAGCAGTTGCCCGCTCGGCAGATCGTGAACATGTGCCAGTTTGAATATCGGGGACCGTATTGCGGATACACCGGGTCCGCCTATTTCACGATCAAAGACATCTCGACCGATGACCCGGCGCAGGACCGCTGCAGCAAGAAAACCACTGGCTGCGAATGTCGGTTCGGTGTCAATGAGCCGTTGCCGTTCGGCGGCTTCCTGAGCGACACCCTCTCGTAGAAACCATGAACGAAACGACGAAAAACGCGATCGCGGCACACGCGCTCGCGGGATACCCGCGTGAAATTTGTGGCTTGCTCGTGATTGAGGATGGCAAAGAGACCTACGTGCCGTGCCGAAACACCGCAGCGACGCCGACCGAGCATTTCGTGATGGCACCGCAGGATTATGCAGCGGCGGAGGATCGCGGACAGATCGTGGCCGTGGTGCATTCGCATCCAGGCGCAGCGGCGCGGCCGAGCATGGCTGACAAGTCGATGTGCGAGACGAGCGGAATACCGACGTGGATCATCGTTTCTCTCGGCATGCAGGCAGACCACACGATCGGGATTGACGACTGGTGCGAGTTCGGGCCGACCGGGTATATCGCGCCGCTGCTTGGTCGCGAGTTCTCGCATGCCGTGCTTGATTGCTATTCGCTGGTCCGAGACTGGTATCGGCTCGAGCGCGGAATCGTTTTGCCGGATTTCGCGCGACCAGATTCTTGGTGGGAAGACGGTAAGTCGAATCTGTACGTCGACAACTACGAAGCGGCCGGGTTCACGAACCGTGGCCCGGACATTGAACCGGAACCGGGCGATGTCCTGCTGATGCAGATCCGCAGCAAAAACGGCGTCCCGAATCACGCCGGCGTCTATCTGGGCGATGGCATTTTCATTCACCACATGTATGGGCAATTGTCCGGCCGCACGGTCTGGGGCGGCATGTGGGCGCGCTGCCTTCGCGCAGTACTTCGATATACAGGGGAAAAGGCGTGAGCAACAAGGTCCGGACGATACGTCTTTACGGCGTGCTCGGCACTCGCTTTGGCCGGGTGCATCGATTTGCGGTCGCGTCGGCAGCAGAAGCGACGCGCGCGCTGTGCTCGCAGGTCAAAGGATTCGAGAAATTCCTAATGGGCGCGAAGGATCAGGGACTCACGTTCGCCGTGTTCAACGGGCGCCGCAACCTCGGCGCAGACGATCTTCGGATACCTGTGGGCGACGACGAAATTCGGATCGCACCGATCCTTATCGGAAGCAAGAGCGGCGGCCTATTCACCACGCTGCTTGGGGTCGCGTTGGTCGCGACGTCTCTTGTCAACCCGGCCGGATTTCTCGGTGCGTCGGCTGCATCGACGCTGCTCGGTCTGGGTGCTTCCATGGCGCTTGGCGGCGTGGTGCAAATGCTCAGTCCGCAACAAAGCGGCCTTGCATCGAACAGCGGGCCGGAAAACGGTACGTCCTATTACTTCAACGGCGCAGTCAACAGCACTGCGGAAGGCGATCCAGTGCCGATCGTTTATGGCCGCATGCGTGTGGGTTCGAAGCGAGTCAGTTCCGCTATCTTTGCTGAGGATCAAACCTGATGCGCAGCATTTCCGGGGCGAAGGGTGGCGGCTCGGCGAGTACGCCGACGGAATCGCCGGACAGCCTTCATTCGGTCGCGACGGCGCGCGTGCTTGACGTCATCTCGGAAGGCCCGATCGTCGGATTGGTGAACGGCCTGCAGTCCGTTTTCCTCGACGACACGCCGATCCAGAATTCGGATGGATCGACCAATTTCACAAATTACAGCCTCGACTACCGGCTTGGCACGCAGGATCAGACGTTTATGTCTGGATTCCCAGCGGTAGAGAACGAAGTTGCGGTCGGCACGCAACTGACGTCCGACACGCCGTGGGTGCATCAGGTCGAGAACACACAGTTGACGGCCGTGCGCGTGCGGTTTGGCCTGCCTGAGTTCCAGCAATCAAACACGAGCACTGGCGACATCACGGGATACCACGTCGACTACGCCATTGATCTAGCCACAGACGGCGGGTCGTACTCGCAGGTTCTGACCGGCGCGTTTGATGGTAAGACAACGTCTCTATACGAACGCTCGATTCGGATAGAACTACCGCACGCGTCCAGTGGGTGGCTTGTCCGCGTGCGCCGGTTGACCGCGAACGCGCATAGCGCCGCGATCGCCGACATCATCAACATCGAAGCGATCACCGAAATCATTGATCGGAAGCTGCGCTATCCGATGAGTGCGCTGATTGGGCTTACGTTCGACGCTCAGTCGTTCAGCTCTGTCCCGACCTGCGCTTACGACATCAAGGGGCGCATTGTTTCAGTGCCGTCGAACTACGATCCGGACACGCGCGCGTACTCGGGCACGTGGGATGGCACGTTCAAGCAGGCGTGGACCGATTGCCCGCCGTGGATCTTTTACGACATTGTCACGAATGACTTGTACGGCCTCGGCAAGCGCGTCGACGCGTCGATGATCGACAAGTGGGGACTGTACGACATCGGCCGCTACTGCGATGTCATGGTCGACGATGGCAAGGGCGGCCAAGAGCCGCGCTTTACCTGCAACGCATGCATTCAATCTCAGGCTGACGCTTATAAGGTGCTGCAAGACCTCGCGACCGTGTTTCGCGGTATCGCTTACTGGGGTCCGGGCGCCGTTGTCGCGCGCGCCGACATGCCGGCCGATCCGGTCTACGTGTACACCGCGGCGAATGTGGTCGGCGGCGCATTCACCTATGTCGGTTCTGCGCTCAAGACACGCTACACCACGGCGTTGATAAGCTGGAACGATCCTGCGAACGGTTATGCGCAGGCCGTCGAGTATGTGCCTGATGACGATGGGATCGCGCGATACGGCGTCACGAAAGCGCAAATCACTGCGTTTGGCACGACATCGCAGGGTCAGGCGCATCGTCTCGGTCTTTGGACGCTGCTCACCAGCCGGTATGAGACAAATACCGTGTCATTCTCGGTCGGCCTCGACGGGACGCTCTGTGCGCCGGGGCAAATCATCGCGGTGGCCGATCCGGCGAAAGCGGGGCGGCGCACGGGCGGCCGAGTAAAGACAACCGCGGGCAACACTGTCACGCTCGACAAAGCACCGACGGCTGCAGCAGGCGATACGCTGACAGTGATCCTGCCGAGCGGCGTTGCGCAGGCGCGTACCGTGCAGTCCGTGAACGGTGACGTGGTCGCAGTCACGGCCGCGTTCGATACGGCACCCGTGCCGGGCGCAGTGTGGATGTTGGAAAGTGCTGACCTGGCATCTCAGCTATTCCGCGTGGTGAGCGTCCAGGAAAACTCGGATGATGGGCAGATCACGTACACCGTGAACGCATCGCAGTATGAGCCGGGGAAGTACGCCGCAATTGACGATGGCGCGGCCATTCAAGTGCGCCCGGTGACCGTGATTCCGCCATCCGTGCAGCCGCCGCCGTCGAACGTGAGAATCTCGACATACTCGGCGATCGATCAAGGTATTTCGAAAACCACGATGGTCATTGCGTGGGATTCGGCAGACAAGGCTGTTTCGTATATCCCGGAGTGGCAGAAGGACAACGGGGAATGGATTCCCATGAACGCCGTCGGTGGCCTACAGGCGGAGGTGCACGGCATTTATCAGGGGGGCTACATCGCGCGCGTGCGCGCCGTGAATGCGATGGGAGTTACGTCGATTCCGGCGTACAGCGTTCTCACGCAGTTGACTGGCAAGACTAGCCCGCCACCTTCAGTGGCATCGCTGACGACGGTATCGCAGATTTTCGGGATCGACGTCATATGGACCTACCCGGCGGATGGCTCTGCTGGCGACACGCAGCGCACTGAGCTTTGGTACAGCCGCACGCCCGCGCGGGCCGATGCGGTGAAGCAGTCCGATTATGCATATCCACAGGCAAAAGCCAGTCTGATGGGGCTCGCCGCAGGGCAAGTCCTTTATTTCTGGGTTCGGCTTGTTGATACCTCCGGTAACGTCGGCCCGTGGTATCCGGCGGGCGATCCAGGCGTGGAGGGCGCATCCCTCACGAATGCGGATGGTGAATACAACGTGTACTTCGCGGGCGTAATCGAGAAGTCCGCACTTGGACAAGCTTTGCTGTCCGACATTGACCTGATCCCGGGTCTTGCAATTGATGTCTCGGCGAACCAACAGGCGATCACCGACGAGGCACAAGCACGAAACGATGGTGACTCAGCGCTGACGACGCGAATCGACGGTATCTCTGCGCAAATCACCATTCCGAACATGGCCGGGGCCACGGGCGACTATGCTGGCTCGACCACCGTGTACGCGGGTGTATGGTCGGAGAGTTCGGCGCGCGCAGAGGCAGACCTCGCTCTTGCCGTCAAAACCGACACGACGGCAGCCCTTTTTCAGTCGGCCACGAGTAACATAACGGCCGCAGTGCAAACGGAAACAACGGCGCGCGCTGCAGCGGACGCGGCTTTAGCATCGCAGGTGACGACAGTTCAGGCCAGTGTTGATGCGGCAAACGCTAACACGCTTGCGCTTGTGCAAGCAGAGCAAACGGCCCGAGCAACTGCCGACTCTGCGAATGCGACGGCTATCACGAACGTCCAGGCCAGCGTTTCGGACATCAATAACAACAAGCTGCCGCCAATCAGCGCCGCGGTTCAGACGAACGCAAACGCGTACGCCGACCTGAGTGGAAAGGTTAGTGCTTCGTACACGATCAAGACGGCGGTCACGTCTGCAGGACGGACCTACATCGCTGGGATCGGTGTCGGCGTTGACAATTCCAGCGGCATCATCGAAAGCCAGGTATTGGTTACCGCCCAGCGGTTTGCTGTTCTAAGCGACACATCGGGAGCCCTTGCTGCGCCATTTGTGATTCAGGGTGGACAAGTCTTTATCAGCCAAGCGCTGATTGGCACGGCATGGATCGGTAACGCCAACATCGCGGACATCATTCAGGCGACCGCCGTCGGCGCGAATGGTCAGCCACGCTGGAAGCTGGACAAGAACGGCACGCTAACCATGAACGGTGCCAATGCTGGATCCGGATATTTGACCATCAGCGACAGCACCGTGATGGTCTATGACGGCGCGGGCACGTTGCGCGTTCGTTTGGGGCTCTGGTAATGCCGGCCGGTCTTCAGTGCTGGGATGCGTCGGGCAATCTTGTTGTCGACATTACCTCGCGCCTTCCGAGGTTCGTCGGGTCTGCGCCTGTTGGACCAGGTAACACCAGCAGCATCACGAATGCCAATCTCGCGCTCGGAACTGTTTGGTATGCCTTCCAGCCGCAACAGATTTGGGGATTTCAGAACATGGATGTGAGCCGACCTATCTTCTCGGTGTCTGGAAGCACCATTAGTTGGACCTATTCAGCCGGTGCGACCACTCGCAATATGCAGATCATCGGCACAGTGTTTTTCGGGGTTTATTGATGCCAGCCGGGTTTCAGTGCTTCGCGCAAGACGGCTCGAACGTTGCACAAGTCGACAGTGACATTGGGCTGGGCAACATGCAACTACGCCAGAAAATAACGCAGACAATGAGCTTTGCCGGATTCTTGGTCTACACGATCTCGGACGGCAGTCGGTACAGCTCTCAGGGCAATCAAACGACGTTCACGTTCACCGCCACAAATCCGTTTGTCGTGTTCGAATGCCCAGGCGGTTATTGCGTTCCGATGACGTGGACTCAGTCCGGTAGCAACTGGTCGGTCGTCGTCGTTGGGAGCGCGTCCGTGCCCGTCACTTGCTATGTGTTCGACCAGGTGAGCGCAATCCCTCTGTCGGGAAATTTTGGTGTGCAGGTGTTCAATGTATCGGCGGCGCTGGTTGCCGACGTTGTAAAGCCATTTCCCAAGATCGTGGGCTCGAATCAAGGCAACCCGAAATACGCATATGGCTCGACCGGCTACACGACCGATGGTGGCACGTGGCCGACCGACCAAGGCTCGAAGGCGTATTCCGTCGCTCAACGGGTCGGTATCGCATGCGTGCAGCCTGCATTCGGTACTGGCGGTACGTCTGGCGGCGCTAGTAACGCCGGTGTGGTGATGTCCACTTTCAATACATCCGGCGGCACGGTTAGCCAGCAGATGACGATGTTCGGCGATACCAGCAACTTCAACAATTACACCGGCTTCAAGGAAGCGCTGAGCTGGTCTTATCTCGCAGTCGACATTTCATTCCTTTAGGACGCACCATGCCCATTGCAGCCAACTACGAAACGCCTAGCACCGGCGCGTCGGCGACGTATCACGTCGTGCAGCAAATCACGCTCGATTTCGTTTCATCGATCACGAATTCGACGGTCGCTTCGTTCCTCTCGAAAGAGGCCAAGGACGCGGGCAAGTTCCCGATGTACACGCAGCAGATTCCCGTTGAAGGATTGCCGGCCGCCGGTCAGGATCCGCTGACCTATGCCGAAGGCCGGATCGTCGAGCCGATGCCGGACGGCACAGTTGTCGCGCCGTATGCAAATCGCTATGCATTCGCCGGTGGCGAGATCGTCGAGTAACAGCAACACACGCAACGCAAGCCGCCAGATAGGCGGCTTTTTTTATGCCTGCGCGCTGCGCATGAGGAGACGGGCAGATGTCGGATTTTTGGGACCCGGCGACGATCAAGGCGTTTCTAGGCGCGCTGACCAGTATTGGCTTGGGCGTGGGCGGTGCGCGTGTGTTGCGCCAGCGCGATCGCAAAGCGCAGGCGCGCAGCGTCGGTGATGCATCGGTCACGGCCGCCGAAGCAGAAGGACGGGTCGAAGCAATCAAGAGCTTTGAACGATTGGCAGAACTCGCCGACCGGCGCGCGGCAGAGGCGCATGCGACTGCTCTTGGAAATATTCAACGCGCGGAGGCGCGAGAGCTAGCCGCGGTAGCGCGCGCCGACCGTGCCGAAGAATTGATGCGGGCCGCTTTACAGCAGGCCGCCGATGAGCGCATCGCCCGGCAACGCGCCGAGGCGCGGATCGAGGAACTGGAAAACCGCGTGGTGGAACTCGAAAGCAAGATCGGAAAGAAAGGAACCAATGATGGCGAATCTTAAAGATTGGCGATGGTGGGCCTTCGTCTTGATGGCGCTCGGCGCAATCCTCGGCGCGGTCTCGTGTGGCTATTTCATAGGTCAACGCGGCGTTTCAATCGAGCGTGACAAATGGGACGCCGAGCGCAACAGCCTCAACGCTAAATTCCCTGATGTCCGTGCTGATGAACGGCTGAAGTGCACCAGGGAATATGACGCGAAGCTCGAAGGCATGCAGAAGCTTTCGAAGCAGCAAGCGGACGATATGGCCGATATGAAGAGGCTTATGCAAACCATCAATGATCTGGCGTCGTACACGCTTCGGTACTTGGGAGATAGAGCAAAGGTCGCCGACCAGCGCAATGCAGCCATGCTCAAACAAACCAAGGTGGCCGCAGCCGCGGCAATCGATGCGAAGCAGACCGCCGAGCAAGTCGACCAGAAAGTGAATGTTGCAGTCACCAAGGCGGATGAAGCAGCGAGCGCTGTGAAATCTGTCGATAAAAAGCTGGACACGGCGACACACGGCACCGCCGCAGTTCCGCCAACGCCCTGGATCGGCAACCGCCGATAAACCACCGACCCTGGAATCTGGATGCGCACAAACCTGCGCAGCGGATTCGTTTTGCCTATCGAAAGGGAATCATGACGCTCATTCCATTCACAAACCTGAAGTTGAAGCTGGCCGACGATTGGCGCCGCCTTCATACCCGCGGCACGGTCATCTGGTCGGCGACGCTCGGCGGCGTCTCCGCAGTGGGACCGATCTTGCGCGAGTCGTGGCACAGCATGCCGGATGATCTGAAGGCGGTCATTCCGGCGCACGCTCAGCAGGCGATCGCATACGCCATCCTGTTTGCAACGATCATCGGCGTTCGGTACACGTCGATCCAGCGCGTGCCGCCGCACGAGCCGGGAGCACAGCAATGAGCTGGCTCGATACGCTGCTGAGCCTCTTCAAGCGCCCGGCACCGCAAGTGCCAGCCGTACCACCGCAGACAATCCCGCCAAGTAAGCCTGCAACCGCTGCAGCGCCGGCGATCGAGGAAACCGTTGCGACGCCTGCTATGGCTTCGCCCGCATGGTATCCGCTGTGCGAAAAACTGACGAAGGCTTCCGAGGATTGTGTTCTTGTCGCGTATCCGGACCCTGCGAGCGGCGGTGATCCGTGGACGATCGGCTGGGGCGCGACTGGCGATGGCATTACGAAAGGCACAGTCTGGACGCAAGCACGTGCCGATGCTCGCCTTACCGCTGATCTGCTTCGCTTCGGCGCGGCCGTCGACAGCCTGGTCAAAGTGCCGCTTTCGCCGCAACAGAAAGCCGCACTCGTGGACTTCACGTTCAATCTCGGCTCCGGAAATCTCCAATCCTCGACGCTGCTGAAGCTGCTGAACGCCGGTGATTATGCCGGCGCGGCGAACGAGTTTGCGAAGTGGAACCTCGCGTCAGGAAAGGTCATGCCGGGACTTGTCACACGCCGCTCGCGCGAGCGCAGTCTCTTCCTGACAGGAGTATGGAAATGATCACGATCATCGTCGGATTCATCGTCGCTCACATCGGTGCGATCGGCGCGGCTCTTGTCGCCGCGGGGAGCGTTTTGTTTGCTTGGGTCAAGACCAAGGGAGCGCAGACCACTGTCGCGCAAACCAAAGAACAAGCGCAATCCAAGGTCGACGTGGCCAACGCGAACGCACAGGTCGCGATCGATAACCTCAACGCTCGCAAGACGGCCGACGTCCAGGCGGACGCCGATGCGGCAAAGACTGCGGCCGACGCCGCGCAGGAGAGAACGAATGTTGAAAACGATCAAGCTGCTCTCAGTGATGACGCTGCTCGCGAGCAGCTTAGCCGCTTGCTCCACGGCACCGACAACCCAGGGACCGGTCAGAGAGGTTCCGGGCCCCAGTAGGATCGTGGACAATTCGTGCATCTGGTTCAAGCCCGAGACGCCGACGGACAACGATGTCGCCGTCATGTCGCGCGGCTTGGTCGACCAGATCACGAACAATCTGAAGGTTGGGATTGAACACTGCGGCTGGAAGTTGGCGGCGCCAAAGTAATCATCAACGCTTCTTTGGCGCTTGCATAAGATCGATTGCCTGCACGACCAGCGCGGCGGATTTAGCTGCGCGACTCTCTAAATCTCGAATGCGAGCAAGCAAATCCGCCTGGTCCTTTGCCAAAGCATCGAAGGCTTTCAGGGCTTGGGCTTTGCTGTGCTCGAGTTCGTGCAGATCCTCGTGGTGGTGCGACTCGTCCTCGAAGAACATCTCGATGTATCGACGCAGATCTTCGTTCGTGCAGTCCATCGCCCCCTCCTGCCTCTCGGCAACTCAATCCAGTCATCCCCATACCAATATACCGAGCATTGCGAGCACAGCCAACAACAGCAATGCGAATCCGACGACGATAAGCATGTCGCCGCGCCGGTAGGTCTTCCTGAGGACAGAGAGCCGCTCCTCCACTCCGCGATCCCAGATCCTTTCCAGCTTGTGTTTAGCTGCTCGCGCGCGCTTCATATTGGCTCAGTTACTGGTAGCGCAGGTCGTTCGGGAGGATCACGCTGCCGCAAATAAATCGGCTAGTAATAGATCCATTCCTCCAAGTCCGGACGCGCACCGTATCGCGGCGACGCGAGCCACGCTGTGAGGTCAGCATGCAGACGATTGCAAGTGCGCTCGTCAAGATCAAACTTGTCGAGTAACTGGCCGCTGCCATCGCCCGAGAGTTCGGCACCTTTCGCCCACTGACCATCCCAGAACACAATGGTGTGATCATTAAGCTCTGCGGTTGTACATCGCGGCATGCCTCGAAGCAGCGTTGCCAAATGAGCCTGAAACGCCACACATCCCATATCCATTGCCTAACTCCGGTGAATTCCACAAGTGCCGGCACACGATAGCAAGGGGCATGCCTTTAATTGGCGCGGAAAGATTTGGATTGAGCGCTGCGGCTGGAGAACGCCAGCGCATTTGCGTAGCCGCTGCTTGCCTTTTCGCATAGCATCTTTTCGTACCGACGCGTGTGCGTTCAATGCAAGCACAATTCGATATTGTGCTTGCAAAGGGTCGTACGTTCGATGATAATGCAAGCACAATGTACATTGGTGCTTGCATGAAAAAATCTGATTCGAAGGTCGAAAACTCACATAAACCTGTGAGCGGGCGTGCGAAGGGAGGAATAGCTCGTAAAGAAAAACTCACTCCTGAGCGGCGTAGTGAAATTGCGCGCAATGCGGCTAAGGCTCGGCATGCGCCATCAGATCCGCCAGAGCTGCCGGTTGCCACTCATAAAGGTGTATTAACGATTGGCGACTTGAAAATTCCGTGCTTTGTCCTGAACGATGGGCGACGAGTGATCTCTGGCCGCGGTATGACAGCGGCAATTGGCATGAAAGGCCGTGGCCAAGGAATCGCGCGAATTAGTGGGTTAAGAGCGATAAATTCGTTGGAAAACAAGGCTTTGTCCTTGGCCATCGGTACGCCTATTCAATTCCTAGGTGGCTCACCAAAAATTGGAGACCCAAGCGACGGATTCGAAGCTACGGTGCTTCAAGATTTATGCGAAGCGCTGTTGATCGCCCAAGAGCAAGGGGTTTTGACGACGGAGCACGAAAAGCGATACGCGCAGTTTGCCAGCATGCTCATAAGATCTTTCGCGCGAGTGGGTATTTTAGGGTTAGTCGATGAGGCAACCGGCTATCAAGCAGTTCGACCTGGCGACGCACTGCAACAGTACTTGCAGATGCTGGTGCGCAAAGAACTGGCGGTGTGGGCAAAGAAATTTCCTGACGAATACTACGAGAATATCTATAAATTGCGTGGTTGGACTTGGCCAGGTATGGGTAAAAACCGCTACAGTGTGGTTGCGCATTACACCCGTGATTTAGTCTACGAGCGCATGGCACCGGGGCTTTTAAAGGATCTTGAAGATAAAAGTCCCAAAGACGAAAAGGGTGCCCGGGAAAACAAGCTTCATCAATGGCTTACCGGAGACATCGGGGATCCTATGTTAGCGAGTCATCTCCAGTCGATTTTGACATTGCAGAGGCTCGCGATCGCTAACGGATGGGGGTGGCAAAAATTCATGAATATGGTGGATCAGGTCATGAAGAAGAAAGGCCAAACTCTCGATCTTCCATTTTCACCCGATGAAGGAGCCTCTCCGGGTTAAACGTCTATATGTGCGCAAACTACGACCCGGCAGCCGAGATCGACTTCGAGGCATTCAGCCAATTTCCCAAGCCGAATTTTGATTACCCGATCGAAACGTGGAAGGACTATCTCGCGCCGATCCTGCGTGCGAATGCCGGCGAATGCCTGACAGACCCAGCCACCTTCGGCATGGTCCCGCGTGCGCACATCCCGGCAGGTGTGAAGTTGTTTGACACCATGAACGCCCGTGCAGAATCGGTGGGAGAGAAGCGAAGCTTTTCGGGGTCTTGGAAGAATCTGCAGCTTTGCCTGATCCCGTGTCGTAGTTTCTATGAGCCGAGCTACGAAACCGGTTCCGCGGTGCGTTGGCGCATTGGCCTGGAGTCGGGCGCGCCGTTGGCGATTGCCGGGCTATGGCGCGAATGGGTCGAGCCGCAAGGCACGGCGTTGTCGTTCACCATGCTCACAGTGAATTCCGACGATCACGAGTTGATGCGCCGCTTTCATAAGCCCGGCGCTGAAAAGCGGTCTGTCGTCATCCTTAGGCCCGAGCAATACGACGATTGGCTGTCGTGCCGGTCGACCGACGAGGCGCGCTCGTTCCTGAACCTCTACCCATCGGACGAGATGACCTCCGTGCCGGCACCGATCCCGCCGAGGCGGCGCAAGGTAGCACCTGGCGATACCGACTCGCTCTTGTAAGTCACGCTCGCCGGGCTTTGTACAGATTCACGTCTGTATTCCGGCGAACTTCCAGATCATCGTCTGCGCCGGTCGCGCGCACCCAATGTACGCAACCTCTTTCAGATTGCCCCATAACATTGAACCCAGGGCCGCGCACGCACACAGCGTGGCTCCCCGAGGTATCAAGGCCGCCCCAATGCTCACACTCAATGCAGGGATGATCGTCGCCGCGGTGCGGGTTGAAGTGATCCGCCATGGCGCACCTCTAAATACTGTATGGATGTACAGTACATGAGCGGCGCGTTGTTGGGTAAACTTTGTGGAACAAGATCGAAAAAAGTCAATGTAATCAACATGCAGTTTACAAGTTCAGTTCCACAAACCTGCCCGAACGCCTTGAATTACCTGTATAGATATACAGGATTGTGATTCCTGTTGTCGTGGGTTCGAGCCCCATCAGCCACCCCAAAAGATTCAATGACTTAGCAGTGTTTTTAGCCGCTTGGTTACTTTGCAAAAAAGCCCATCTAACCGTGGGCTTTTTTGCTTTCCGCCCGACCTTTCCTACCGCTATCAATCACCAATTTTCTTGGTCACGACATTGCTGATCGTTCACAGCGTCGCCCATACACGTCTGGCTAACAACAATGGGCTTCGATTCAAACGTATGTGGATAACACGAATCCGCAGTGCAACGTTTTGAAGAGCCGCGTTGGCTTGTATATGGACTTGCACATTTTTAACAGTTGCGAAAATTAAATCTCCTGCTGAAACCGAAGCAATGAAAATCAAACATGCTGCAATACGCTGAATAATATCCCGACGAAATAAATAATCCCCAAATCCTTACAAAAAGCATACTTAATGCTGCACCGCATTCAACTTTATCGGCCTTTAAAGCATTGTTTTCGGCAAAGGCGATTTGTCTTACCAGACTGACGGCTAATCTATCCCTTTCTCAAGAACGTGAGGCATAGTTCGAGCATACGACGAAATCGCCACTCGGTGTGGCTCCGACGGTTCGCAGAAGGGCGCTGGCATTTGCTTGGTGGCAACTGTGTACGCCCCTGCCAAGGCAAGAAACTGCTCACGATAGTCAATCTTTTATAGAACCAGCTTCGCCAACTCGAAAATGGTTTTAATGAAATCCGCTCGTGAACAAAATGCAATCAGATCCAATCATATTCCGAATAACACGGAGGCTTAGTTTCTATGCATGTGTTCCAGCGAGCCCAGAGACTTCCGAAGAGAGTTTCAGCTTTGATCAAAAACACGACGCTTGTCGACAAGCGGAAGCTTTATCCGATTTGGGAGCAAACTCATCTGTCAAAATTGCTGACTTACCTGGACGTGGATTGCGTATTCGATATAGGTGCCAATCAAGGGCAGTACGCCACGATGCTGAGAAAGAAAGCGGGCTATAAGGGATTTATATTTTCATTTGAACCGAATCCGCACGATGCCCGTATTGCGCGTGACCATGCGAAGGGCGACGACAAGTGGATCGTCGACGAGATTGCTGTATCGGAGGACGACGGCGAGGCGCAGTTCAACGTAATGCGCGCCAGCGAGTTCAGTTCCTTAAGCATGCCAAGCCACGAAGACGTTCAGCTTTTTCGTGGAATGAATTCGGTTATCGAGACTGTCGCGGTGAGAACGGAACGTCTGGAGACCGCTCTTCAACGATTGCGCGCGAAGTATTTGTTCAAAAGACCATTTTTAAAGATGGATACTCAGGGCTTTGACGTCAAGATCGTAAAATCGTCGGAGAACATCATGCGGCAATTCGTCGGGCTGCAAAGCGAATTGGCGATCGCGAAGCTGTACACTGATTCCGTGGACTTCCGTGAAGCAATTACCGTATATGAGCGTTGTGGGTTTTCCCTCAGCGCATTTGTGCCCAATAATTCCGGGCATTTCCCTCATCTCCTGGAGACCGATTGTGTGATGATCAAATCCGATTTGGCGAAAGACTGATTGTCGAAACACAGAAGATTCTCAGTCACTGAAACTCTGTGAGCGTGTCCGCCTCAAGCAATTGGATGGGACGCCGGAGCGATCATCGTTTGCATAAGCGCGAGTAGCAGGGAGGGCGGTTGTCCCTTCTGAAAATACCCGTCGAATTCGGTGTTGGGCGCCTGTTTTCGCACAGTCGCTTCGTCTAACGCTGTGAATGCGATTATCGCGATGTCCTGGGTTGCCGGGCGGCATCGAAGAAATCGAGCCGCCTCGAAGCCATTTATTTCTGGCATCGAGATGTCCATGAGGACGATATGTGGTGTCCATTCGCCAGCAATATCGACGGCTGCTCGACCGCCATATGCGACACGGCAATCCAGTCGTTCCAATGACATATAAGCAAACAGGGCATCTGCTGCACATTGATTGTCGTCGACGACCAGGACCTTGGGAATATGCCCGTTGACAGGTACTTGCCGGATTGACCAGACGCCGTAGTGTCTGACTTTTTGTATTTTCACATTCTGCCGCTAGTCGACAACGACATGCGAAGCACGCGTTTCGACCATATTATTTTCACGATGGCTGTGTTAATACCGCAATCATTGGTCCCAACGTTCCAAAACCGTTCATATAAGCGAAAAGGTAACGAGGAACCGTGATTTTTACCGGATCAGCCTCAAAATAACCGCCGCTTGATGGATGCTGATCTTGTCGGGGCAGGTTCTGCGCCGCCGGTATTGCAATAAGCCGATCAAGCCGGGAAAGCGCACGACAAGTCGCGAGCCACAGCCGTCCTCAGGGCAATAGTGAGCAGCGCGGGATGCTACTTTGGGGCGAACGGCGCCGCTGATATGATCAGACGACGGCCGTTTTCCTGCATTCATCAAGTCGTTCGCGCAATTGGAACCTGCGCACCGCCATCCAGGATTTGCCTTAATGTCCAATGAGAAAGCTGTTCTTTGTAGAGTGCTTCCCGACCCGGGCTCAAGTGGGGAGCCCGCCGAACTGCTGACCACGCTCTTCGAGCAATCACCGAGTTTCATGGCGATACTTGAAGGCCCGACTCATCGGATTGTGCGGGCCAATGCGAATTATCTGCGACTGGTGGGGGACAGGCCGATCTTGGGCCGTACCGTCGCCGACGCGTTACCAGACGCTCAGGCGCAAGGCTACGGTGAATTGCTTGACAAGGTTTTCAACACGGGCGAGGCCTATTCCGCGTTCAGCGCCAAATATGCTGTGCAGACCGTTGCGGGCGGCCCTGTCGTTGAGTGGTTCGTCGATTTCGTCTTTCAGCCATTGCGCGATTCCGATGGCACCATAACCGGCATTTTCGTGGAAGGTTACGACGTCACCGACCGGACGCAGGTTCACGCATTCCATCTTGCGCTGCTTCGCTTGAGCGACGAATTTCAGACGCTGGGTACACCGGAGGAATTCAGCTTTGCCGCTTGCCGTGTTTTGGGGGAGGCGCTGCAAGTCAGCCGCGTGGGGTACGGTACGATCGACCCGATTGCCGAAACGTTGCACGTGGAACGGGACTGGACGGCTCTCGGCATCGAGACGCTGGCGGGCGTGACGCCGCTGCGCGAATATGGTTCGTTTATCGACAGTCTCAAGAAGAACGAATTCATCAGGATCGCGGACGTCCGGGAAGATCCGAGGACCAGCTTTGCGGCGGCGGCCCTTGAGAGCAAGAGTGCCCGCTCTTTCATGAACGTCCCCGTGGTCGAAAAGGGTGTTCTGGTCGCCGTGCTGTTTGTCAATCACGCGCAACAAAGGGACTGGACCGAGACCGAGACCACCTTCATGCGGGAAGTTGCGCTTCGCACGCGCACTGCGGTGGAACGTGCACGGGGGATTCTGGATCTGCAGGAAAGCGAGTTGAGACTTCGTGCCGCCAACGAATCGCTCGAGCAGAGAGTGCAGGAGCGAACCCGCGCACTGATGGAAATCGAGGAGCGGTTTCGTCAATCCCAGAAGATGGAGGCAATTGGACAACTGACCGGTGGGATCGCGCACGACTTCAACAACCTCCTGGCCTCCATGAGCGTCAGTATGGAGGTTCTGGAGATGCGCCTGAAACAGGGCGATACTGAAAACGCGCAGCGTTACATTGGCATGGCGAAGGATTCCGTCAAGCGCGCGGCTTCACTCACTCAAAGGCTGCTCGCGTTCTCCCGGCGTCAGACGCTCGACCCAAAGCCAATGGATGTGAACCGGTTGATCGGCAACCTCGAAGACCTGATCAGCCGGACGGTGGGTCCGTCCGTCAGTGTCGACGTGGCTGGTGCAGGCGATCTGTGGCTCACGAAGGTCGATGCGTCGCAACTGGAAAATGCGTTGTTGAATCTATGCATCAACGTGCGAGACGCCATGACGCCCGCCGGCGGGAAGTTGACCATCGAGGCGGCCAACAAATGGCTCGACGCAAGCGCGGCAGCCCAACTGGACTTGGCCCCTGGTCAATATATTTCCATCGGCGTGACGGATACCGGCTGCGGCATGTCGCCCGAGACAATTTCCCGCGCGTTTGATCCGTTCTTCACGACCAAGCCGATGGGTCAGGGCACCGGTCTTGGATTGTCCATGGTCTACGGCTTCGTGCGTCAATCGGGAGGGCAGGTGCACGTCGCTTCGGAGATAGGCCGCGGGACGACCATGAGCCTGTATCTTCCCAGGTATTCTGGAGGCATCGATACCGAATCGGCGCGAGCTTCGCCCGAACACCTCAAGATGCACGCGGACGGAGAATGCGTGCTGGTAGTCGAAGATGAGGAAACGATTCGGGAGATCATCGTCGAGTCATTGACGGCCGAGGGCTACGTTGTCCTGTCCGCCGCAAGCGGCGTCGATGGACAGAAAGTCTTCGAATCCGGCCGCAAGATCGATCTGCTTCTGACCGACGTCGGCCTTCCGGGCGGCATGAACGGCCGGCAACTGGCGGATGCCGCGCGCGTCAGATGTCCTGGGCTCGCGGTGATTTTCATGACGGGTTACGCTGAACATGCAGTCGTTGGAAAGGGGTTTCTGGAGCATGGAATGGCGGTCGTCACGAAGCCGTTTGAACTGGGGCCATTGACCGTCATGATCCGGTCGATGATTGACGGCAACCGCGCAATGCCTGATGCAGCTTCGCGAAGTTGACGCCACTCAGGGGTCGTGTGGCTCCATTGCGCCGGGCGGCTTCAAGGGCGATGCATGTCGTCCTCTTCGGCGTGATGCGCAGAGCCGCTATCCGAGCCCGATCCACCGATGCCGCCTCCGCCTCCACTTCCGCCACCGCCAAGCCCCTTGTTACCTTGCGCGCCTCCGCCGTCCCGGCCACCGTCCTTTGGCTTCGAGCCCGAAAGCCGTGCAGGACCTTGTTCTGGAATCGTTATGCCGCGGTGAACGGGCTCAAGATCGAGAACCTCGCGGATGAAGTTGCGCAGCGAAATGACCAGTTCCGCCGTATGGATGGTTTGCCCCTCCGTCATTTCCCGGGCGGCTTTAGCAGCCAATCGAACCTGTTCTTCGGTGCCTAGCAGAATGATGTCGGCCAGCGCCACTTCGACTGCATCGCGAATGCGCCGGGAACGGTCCGAGCGGCTGGAATAATTTGCCTTCGCGAGTTCGTCCGTCGTCGCAGCGTTTTCAGGAGGGGTGGGCAGTGCCGCTTCCGCCGCAGCAGGGACGGCCATGGCTGCACGCTTCAAGTCGCGCAGATGGGCAGGATCGACGGCAAGGTTGCCAGTAAAGGAACCGCCGAGGGTCTTGTACGCGGCAATGAGCGTGCGCAGCCTTTCGTTTATCTGCCGGTTTTCGCGCTCGCGCCGTTGCTGCACGGTTTGCATGAGCAAGAGCCGGATACCGACGCCGATCAGCGTGATCACGGCGAGCCCAAGCAGCGTGGACAGCAAGGCTTGCCAGGAACTGAAATCGAGGTTGCGCATTAAAGACTTTTCTCAGACGCTGGTTTGTAGGGCGATCGCAAGCAAGTGACGGACCTTGCCGGACAGGCGCTGCAGCAAGGCGCGCGCTATGGTAGTTTCGGCGTCTGGCCGAAGCGTCGAATCACGGCCTCAAACCTGAACATAACCATGGGGAAGCATACGATGGAGTACCGGAAACTCGGTGGAACGGATGTCAATGTCAGCCTGATCGGACTGGGTACGATGACCTGGGGCGAACAGAATACGGAAGCCGACGCGCACGCGCAAATCGATGCCGCGCTCGCCGCCGGCATCAATCTGATCGACGCCGCCGAAATGTATCCGGTTCCGCCGCGCCCTGAAACACAAGGGCGCACGGAAGAATACATCGGCACATGGCTGCGTGCGCATCCGGCGTCGCGCGACAAGATCGTGCTGGCGACGAAGATTGCGGGCCCCGCGCGTCAGCCGCATAACCCGCGTCATATCCGCGGCGAAGACAACCGGTTCGACCGGAAGAACCTGACAGAAGCCATCAATGCCAGCCTTGCACGGCTGCAAACGGATTACGTCGATCTGTACCAGTTGCACTGGCCGGACCGCAGCACGATGACGTTCGGGCGCGCGAATTATCCGTGGATCGAGGACGAATCTACGGTGCCGGTAGAAGAGACGCTGAGCGTGCTCGGCGAGTTCGTGAAAGCGGGCAAGATCCGTTATGTGGGGGTATCGAACGAGACGCCCTGGGGTGTCGCCCAGTTTCTCAAGGCCGCCGATAAACTCGGCCTGCCGCGCATTGTCAGCATCCAGAATCCATATAGCCTGGTGAACCGCACGTTCGAGGCAGGGCTTTCGGAATTCACGCACAAGGAAGGCGTTGGGCTGCTTGCATATTCACCCATGGCTTTCGGCTGGCTTTCCGGCAAGTATGAAGGCGGCGCGCGTCCGGACGGCGCGCGCATCACCTTGTTCGAGCGTTTTCAGCGCTATAGCAAGCCGCACGCGGTCAAGGCGGTCAGTGCTTATGTGGCGCTCGGCCGTCGCCACGGACTGAGCCCGGCGCAGCTTTCGCTCGCGTTTGTGAACAGCCGTCCGTTCACGACCAGCACGCTGATCGGCGCCACGACGCTTGCGCAATTGCACGAGAACATCGGCAGCGTTGACGTGAAATTGTCCGATGAGATCCTCGCGGAAATCGACGCCATTCACGAACTCCAGCCCAACCCTGCGCCCTGACCGGTTCGCCAAAAATTGTCATGCATGGCCGCTACGCTCAACCGTAGCGGCCACGAAAAATTACCTCCCGCGTCGTTTTTGCATGGTTTCAAGCGTAAAGTTGTTGTCTTAGTAAGTGCCGTAATCGTCTGTCATAAGCCGCGCTGCGCCTTTTGCGGCGCGCGCTTCGCTGTTCTTTGGTGACGCGCCAGTTCTCATGGCACTACACTTGCTCGAAAGACCCGGTTGCCCGCTGTGGCGCCTCTTGTGCCTCAGCGCGCCCTACGCAAAAGGAGTCGTCGCTCATGCCGCAAACCCCCTCGAATTCGTCCGATCTCGACACCCTCGCCATCAACACCATCCGCACGCTGTCCATGGACGCAGTGCAAAAAGCCAATTCGGGGCACCCCGGAACGCCGATGGCGCTGGCGCCGGTTGGTTTTCATCTGTGGCAAAACCATCTGCGTTATGACCCGACCGAGCCGCTCTGGCCCAATCGCGACCGCTTCGTCTTGTCGGTGGGGCACGCTTCCATGCTGCTGTATTCGCTGCTGCATTTGACGGGCGTCAAGGCCGTCGATCACGCGGGCAAGGCGACTGGCGCTCCGGCGGTATCTCTCGACGACATCAAGCACTTCCGCCAACTGGACAGCAAGACGCCGGGACACCCGGAATACCGGATGACCACCGGCGTGGAAACCACGACCGGCCCGCTCGGACAGGGCCTGGGAAACAGCGTTGGCATGGCCATGGCCGCGCGCTGGTATGAATCGCATTTCAACAAGCCGGATGCGAAGATTTTCGACTATCGCGTGTACACGTTATGCGGCGATGGCGACATGATGGAAGGCATTTCGCACGAGGCGGCTTCCATGGCCGGGCACCTGAAGTTGTCGAACCTGATCTGGATCTACGACAGCAACCGCGTGACGATTGAAGGGCACACGGATCTGGCGTATAGCGACGACGTGGAAACGCGCTTCAAGGGCTATCACTGGAACACGCTTCACGTGGACGACGCCAACGACGCCGGCGCACTGGAAGCCGCGCTGAATCAGGCCAAGGCGAGTACGGACAAGCCCACGCTGATCGTGGTGAAGAGCATTATTGGCTGGGGCGCGCCGCACAAGCAGGATACGTCGGCGGCGCATGGCGAGCCGCTGGGTGTCGATGAAATCAAGCTCGCGAAGAAAGCCTATGGATGGCCGGAGGACGCGAGCTTCCTCGTGCCGGATGGCGTGTACGAGCATTTCAACGAAGGCATTGGCGCACGTGGGAAAGCGGCGCGCGAAGCGTGGCAGAAAAGCTTCGATGAATACGCCAGCAAGTATCCGGAACTGGCAAAAGAATTCGCTCAGATCGAAGCGCATGAATTGCCGGAAGGCTGGGATGCCGACATTCCAGTCTTCGACGCCGACGCCAAAGGCGTGGCCTCGCGCGAGTCGTCGGGCAAGGTGTTGAACGCCATCGCCAAGCGGATTCCGTGGATGATCGGCGGTTCGGCGGATTTGTCTCCATCGACAAAAACCGATCTGAAATTCGAAGGCGCGGGCAGCTTCGAATACGACAACTATGCAGGCCGCAACCTGCATTTCGGCATTCGCGAACATGTGATGGGCGCGATCTGCAATGGCATCGCGCTGTCGAACCTGCGGCCCTATGGCTCGACGTTCCTGATTTTCAGCGACTACATGAAGCCGCCCATCCGGCTCTCGGCAATCATGGAAGTGCCCGTGGTCTACGTTTTCACGCACGATTCCATCGGCGTGGGCGAGGATGGTCCGACGCATCAGCCGATCGAACAACTGGCGTCTTTGCGTGGCGTGCCCGGCTTGAGCACGTTCCGTCCGGGCGATGCGAACGAAGTGGGCGAAGCGTGGCGTTTCGCGCTGGCGCAACCGCAAACGCCGGCTTGCATTGTCGTGTCGCGCCAGCCCATGCCGACTTTCGACCGTTCCAAATATGCATCGGCGAAAGGCGTGCACAAGGGCGCCTATATTCTCGCCGATGCCGATAACGGCAAGAAGCCCGAAGTCATCCTGATGGGAACAGGCACCGAGGTCGGCGTGTGTATCGAGACATACGAGAAGTTGAAGAGCGAAGGCATTGCCGCGCGCGTGGTCTCCATGCCGTCGTGGGACGTGTTCGAGAAGCAGGACAACGACTACAAGGAATCCGTGCTGCCGCCGGACGTCGATGCGCGCGTGTGCGTGGAACAGGCCGGCTCGCTTGGCTGGGACCGGTATGTCGGCCGCCTGGGCTCGGAAATCGTGATGCATACGTTCGGGGCATCCGCGCCGCTTGCCGACTTGAAGAAGAAGTTTGGCTTCACGCCGGAACATGTCTACGAAGAAGCCAAAAAGCAGATCGAACGCGTCAAAACCAGCCATAAGGAGTAAGCCGTCATGCAAATTGGAATCGTTGGACTTGGCAGGATGGGCGCAAACATCGCGCGTCGCCTCATGCGCGGTGACCAGACTTGCGTGGTGTACGACCACAATCCGGATGCAACGCAAGCCGTGGTCGCTGACGGCGCAACGGGTTCAAGCGACCTGGGCGATCTCGTTCAGAAGCTGACCGCGCCGCGCACGGTCTGGCTGATGCTGCCGGCCGGCAAGATCACCGAAGATTCCATGAACGATCTCTACGAGATTCTGGAAGCGGGCGATACGATCATCGACGGCGGCAACAGCTTCTACAAGGACGACATCGTTCACGCAGCGAAGCTCAAGCAAAAGGGCATTCATTTCGTCGATGTCGGCACGTCTGGCGGCGTGTGGGGACTGGAACGCGGTTACTGCATGATGATCGGTGGCGAGAAGGATGTGGTGCAGCGGCTCGATCCGATCTTCTCCGTGCTGGCTCCGGGGCGCGGCGATATTCCCGCGACGCCGAACCGGGAAGGCCGCGACGCGCGCGTTGAAAACGGCTACATGTATGTCGGGCCGGTCGGCTCGGGTCACTTCGTGAAAATGGTGCATAACGGCATCGAATATGGCTTGATGCAGGCATATGCAGAAGGCTTCGATATCCTGAAACACAAGTCGTCGACGGACTTGCCCGAAGCGCAGCGCTATGATCTCGATCTCGCCGATGTGGCCGAAGTCTGGCGGCGAGGCAGCGTGGTGTCGTCTTGGCTGCTCGACCTGACGGCGGGTGCGCTGGCGGGCAACGTCACGCTCGACAAGTACTCGGCCGAAGTTGCCGACAGCGGCGAAGGGCGCTGGACGATCGAGGCGGCGATCGAGGAGGCGGTGCCGGCGCAAGTATTGTCGGCGGCTTTGTACACGCGCTTTCGTTCACGCGATGGAAACTCGTTCGCTGACCGGATGTTATCGGCAATGCGCTTTGGGTTTGGCGGGCATAAGGAGTTCACGCCGGGTTTGAAGTAGGATTGCTGATGAATTGATAGCAGGTTGATAGCAGGAAAGCCGCTCGGCGCAAGCTGCAGCGGCTTTCTTTTTTGCTTCGGCACATTGACGCGCCAACACGTCAACGCATCATGCGCCGGCGAAACAGGATCGCGCAGATGAAGAACGGGATGATTGCATAGGCCGCGAGCACCGCGACGTGGATAACAAGTTGCTCCGGCGGCCGGTCGAGCATCGCGGGGCGGATCAACGCTACGGCGTGCGACAACGGCAACAACAATGACACGTGCTGGGCGAGCGCCGGCAGTTGCGTCAGCGGAAAAAACACGCCGGAAAGCAGCAGCATCGGCGTAAGCGCAAGCGTCTGGTAGAACATGAAAAAGTCGTAGCTCGGCGCGAGCGCCGTCACGATCATCGCCGTGCTGGAAAACGCCAGACCGGTCAGGACGATCACCGGCAACGCATAGAGCATCGATGGAAAACTGGCGTACCCAAGCACGCCGGCCACCAGCATGATGGCAACACCCGAGAGCACGGACTTGCTTGCGGCCCACACGATCTCGGCCAGCACAATATCGCCGAGCGTGAGTGGCGTGTGCATGATCGCCTCCCACGTGCGCTGGACGTGCATGCGGGAGAAGCCGGAATACATGGCCTCGAAGCTCGCCGACATCATCACGCTCGACGCCACCGTGCCCGCCGCAAGAAACGCGATGTACGAAACGCCGTCCACGTGGCCGACCATCAGCCCCAGTCCGAGACCCAGGCCGAACAGATAGATCATCGGGTCCGCCAGATTGCCGAACATCGATGCGATCGCAAGCTTTTTCCAGACGAGATAGTTGCGCCGCCAGACCGACATCCAGTTCGAGGCGTTTGCCGGCATGGATGACAGGAACGGCTCGTGTTCGGGCTTCGGCACGGCTTGACGGGAAATGTCCGGGGCGCTTGTTTGCGGTTTGCTCGACATTGGCTAGTCCACCATCTCGCGCCCGGTCAGGCGCAAAAACACGTCTTCCAGATTGGCGGGCCTGTGCAGGTAACGCACGCCCGGCCGGCCCTTCACCCGCTGATGCACGGGCGCGGGGTCATCGACATAACAAAACAGCGTTTCGCCGCTGATTTCCATACGGCCCACGAACGGTGCGAGTTCCTCGCGCAATGCCTGCGGATCGGGTCCGTAGATCTCGATCACGTCGCAACCGATCACCCGCTCGATCAGTTCATCGGGCTTGCCTTCCGCGACCTTGCGTCCTTCCTCGATCACGCACAGCCGGTCGCAAAGCCGTTCGGCTTCCTCCATGAAGTGCGTGGTGAGAAGAATGGTCTTGCCGCGCGCGAGCAGCGAGCGCAGCCGTTCCCAGATCAGGTGGCGTGCTTGCGGATCCAGACCCGTGGTCGGTTCGTCCATCACCAGGACGTCGGGATCGTTCACAAGCGCACGTGCGAGCGTCAGCCGCCGCTTCATGCCGCCAGACAATTCGCCGACCCGCGCATTCGCCTTGCTTTCGAGCCGCGCGAATTCCAGTAGCGACGGGACCACTGCCTCGATCTCGCGCCCGCTCATGCCGAAATACCGGCCGAAGATCAGCAGGTTTTCGCGGACCGTGAAATCCGGGTCGAGATTGTCGAATTGCGGAACAACGCCGACGCGCCGCCGCGCGTAGCGGGCGCGCGACGGAATGGGTTCATCGACGAGGCGGATCGTGCCGATATCCGGCGCTGCGAGCCCGAGCAGCATCTTGAGCGTGGTCGTCTTGCCCGCGCCATTGGGTCCGAGCAGCCCGAAACACTCGCCAGGTTGTACGTGAAAGGACAATCCATTGACGACCGTCTTGTCGCCGTAGTGTTTTTCGACATCGATAAACTCGATAGCCGGGCGTACCGGCGCGTGATCCGCCGGTCGGGTGTCGTGGGGTAACACTGCTGCATCTGCCATGCGGGAGGACTCGGCGTCGGGACGGAAACAAGCTGCCTAGTTTAATCGATTGCACCAGCGCGGCGCGGCGGCGCGCATGGCCTGCACTGCCTATGCGCATGAACGCCATCCCGTGACTGCGCGGGGCTCGTGGTGAAGTGCCGGTCAAACCCGCAGAGCCCCGTCAGACAAGGCGTTACGCGTGCTGGCACGCTGCACGCTTGAAGTTTTTTCCGCGATGCACATGCATTAGCGTTTTCCATCGTTGCAAGCGTTTTAGCGACGCACCATGATGACGGCAACGCGACACGCGTTTTGTCGCCCGCTGGGCACAGGGCAGAACACGCAACACGTTGACGACTGTTTTTTCGATGCCCTTTGCTGCCACGAGCAGCGCGGAGAACCACCATGGCGAGCTACCGAAAAATCCTGCTGTGCTACGACGGCTCTCGTGAAGGACGAAAGGCGCTGCGTGACGGCGCGAATCTTGCGCTCGAGCTGAAGGCCGAAACGCATCTGCTGGCCGTTGTGGATATGCGTTCCAGCATTGCACAAAGCGCAGGCCTGCTTACGGACATGGCCTGCGGGCGCTTCGAAGACGCCGCACGGGATATCTTGCGCGAAGGCGTGGAGTGGCTGACGGAGCGCGGCGTGAGCGCGCAGGGTCATTTTGCGTTCGGTCATCCTATCGATGAAATCGCCGGATTGGCGCAAAGCCTGCAGGTGGATCTGGTGGTGGTCGGACACCGTTGCCGCACGGGCCTTGCACGGTGGTGGATGGGCGCGGGTAACACACCGCTGATGGACCGTGTGTCGTGCAGCATTTTGGTGGCCGTGTCGCCGGTCGGATCAACGGCCGAGCAGGAGGACGCGGCGCATGCCGCAGTGCCTGCGAAGGCGGAAGTGAATGCTTGACGACGAACCTGCCCGGTTCACCCGTTCAACTCGATACCCACCAGTTTCCACGAGAACAGGCCGTATCGTTTGAGAATGGCCGAGTAGCGCGCGTCTCCGGCGCCATGCTGGTAGTTGACCGCGAAGGTATCGAAACTCCTGTAGCCAGCAGTAGTCCGAGGCGGCTGTTTGGGCGCGGGTTGGGCAGGCGTGCTCGTCACGGGCGGCGGTTGTGGCGAGGCTGGCGGTGTTCCAGCAGCCGTGGGATCGCTCGAAGACGGAGCCGGTGGTTTCTCGCCGGGCTCGCCTCGCGGCGGCATGCCATTTAAAATCGCCGCTACGCCATCCGGCGTTGCATACGAATCCACGAGCGGGCCAATCAACGCCGCGCCGATCATTGCACCAAGTAGCGCCAGCGGATTGCCGCTTTTTTGCACATCGATCTTTCGCGTAATCAGTTGACCGACCTGGTCCTTCAGGCTCTCACGCAACAGCGGGAAGTCCACGTATGCATTCACCGTCGCGGCGTCGCGAGCGTCGGCGGCGCGTTTGATCCTGTCGAGCGCGATATACGGGGACGCGTAGAACATCCCGAGCGCCGCGATGACCGCAACCACAATCAATGCAGTTAAAACCGACTTGCTCGTACGAGACATACGTCAGGGCGCCTTCGTGCAAATGAGCTGAATAACTGGATGAGCGAACCGCGAATTTCCGGGCGCGAGAAGTCCAACCACTGTTAGTTGACCGCGCCGCCACGAAATCGATCCCTCAAACTCATTGGCAAAAAAACGACCCGAAGGTTCATGCAAGCAAGCCACCTTCGACACCCGCACGTTCTTCGTCGACGCAGCGGTCGATCATGCGCGACACCGCTTCAATATTTCCAACCATGATGACGCGCGATTCACCGCGATAAACGCGTACCGGTGCACGCCGCTCAGCCTGCGCATGCACGGAAGCATTCAGCGACACACGCGCGAACGCTGGCTGCCGCGACGGCAGGACGGGCGGTTCGTCGAAGAGGTCTGGCGTATGGGTGTCCTTGCGCGTCTTGCAGGAAATCAGCGCGCGCAAATGCCGAAAGCGGCCGAACTCCCGGAATTGCCTGAACGAAAGTGGTGAGCGCGCTGCGGGCGCAAAAGAAGCTGACGCAGCCGATAAAAACGCGACAGAAAACAGACGGGCAAATCGTTCCATGATGTTTCTCCGTGAACAATAGGGTGCGCGCCGGTCAATCGCGAATGCGATGTCCGTCACGCTTTACAAAACCGGAAATTCGACTGTGGCGCGGCCGGAAGCAGGAGCACCCGTTGCCGCCACGCAGATTCAGAAAACAGCGTCTTGAACGAAAGAACCGAACAAAACCAAACGCCGTCGTTAATTCAACAGCATCCGGCGCGCGTCAGAGTTCGCCGGATCGAATCAGTCCTACAGCAATACCTTCAAGTGCGAATTCGTCGCTGCCCGAAGCCACGAAGATATTTTCGTAGTCAGGATTTTCGGCGATCAGTTCAACCCCGTCAGGACGGCGCTTCCAGCGTTTCACCGTTACGTCGTCGCCAAGGCGCGCGACAACGATCTGGCCATCCTTGGCTTCGTTCTTCTTTTGCACCGCGAGAAGGTCGCCGTCGAAGATGCCTGCGTCTCGCATGGAAAGTCCGCGAACCTTCAGCAGATAGTCGGGCTTGCTGGAGAACAAGGCCGGATCACAGGCGAAATGCTGCGAGATATGTTCCTGCGCAAGGATCGGGCTGCCCGCAGCCACGCGCCCGACCAGCGGCAATGACAATTGCATGATACTGGCATGCGGCAACGTGAATTGATGCGGTCCGTCGTCGGGACCTGCCTGGTTCAGCAAGCGGATACCGCGTGACGATCCGGCGGCCAGCTCGATCACTCCTTTACGAGCCAGTGCACGAAGATGTTCCTCGGCGGAATTGGCCGAACTGAAGCCAAGTTCCGCGGCAATCTCGGCGCGCGTGGGCGGAAATCCCGTCCGCTCGATAGCGCGCTGGATCAGTTCAAACACCTCTTGCTGCCGCGCAGTCAGTTTGCTCATTTTGGTCACGTGCTTTAGCCCCTTGTCTGGTCCGCGATCCACTGTATGGATGAACAGATGCCTGTAGTTTTATACAGTATTCGCCGCTTTTCAAGCTTTACTTTAAGTTCGACGTCGTTTGCACCACACGACAGCCCAAAATGCGGCGCTTCAACAGCCATTTATTGGTCGCAACGCCGCTTCCAGCCTTCATTAGCACTTTTCGATCTAAAAGAATGAGGAACAATTATTTTTAATAATGAAAGCCCGTCGATAGACTCAGCCCATCAAACACCATAAGACGGAGAACGGGGAATGCTGAGTCGGAATTCGGGATGGGGCGCGCGTGCAAGGAAACTGCTGGCGACAGCGGTTATCGGGGCCGCGTCGGGGGTAGGGATGATCGCGCAGGCGCACGCCGATACCTCGTTTCTCAACGTGTCGTACGACCCGACGCGTGAGCTGTATCAGGACTTCAATCAGGCTTTCGGCAAGAAATGGAAAGCCGAGACTGGCGAAACCGTCACGTTCAAGCAGTCGCACGGCGGCTCGGGCGGTCAGGCGCGCGCCGTTCTGGATGGCTTGCAAGCCGATGTGGTGACGCTGGCGCTTGCTTACGACATCGATGCGTTGTCGGCGAAGGGCATCGTGGCGCAGGACTGGCAAAAACGCCTCCCGGACAATGCGTCGCCGTACACGTCGACGATCGTCTTCCTCGTGCGCAAGGGCAACCCGAAGCAGATCAAGGACTGGCCGGATCTGGTCAAGCCGGGTGTATCGATTGTGACGCCGAACCCCAAGACGTCCGGCGGCGCACGCTGGAACTACCTCGCGGCGTGGGCGTATGCGGAACATCTGCCGGGCGGAAATGCAACGACGGCCAAGGACTTCGTGACGAAGCTGTATAAAAACGCCGGCGTGCTGGATTCAGGCGCGCGTGGCGCGACCACGAGCTTCGTGCAGCGTGGTCAGGGCGACGTGCTGATTGCGTGGGAAAACGAGGCGTTTCTGTCGTTGAAGGAGTTCGGTCCGGACAAGTTCGAGATCGTGGTCCCCTCGGTGAGCATCCTGGCTGAACCGCCGGTTGCTGTCGTCGACAAGGTCGTTGACCGTCATGGCACGCGCAAGCTTGCCGAGGCGTATCTCAAGTACTTGTATAGCGAGGAAGGTCAGGAGATCGCGGCGCGCAACTTCTACCGGCCGCGTTCGACCACGGTTCCGGCCGCGCTCACCAAGCAGTTCCCGAAGATCAAGCTTTACACCATCGACGATTCGTTCGGCGGCTGGACAAAGGCGCAAAAGACGCATTTCGCCGATGGCGGCGTGTTCGATTCGATCTATCAGCCGCAGTAATTGTGGCGGCATGAAAGCAGGAAATACAGCATCGCCCGCGGTCATCCGCTCGCGATGCTGTAGTCATAAAGGGTCGTCAAAGGTCGAAAAACAGAAGAACCCGGAAGCGCCAACACGGCCGCACAGACGGTCAGAACCTTGAAACACCCTGAAGCGCCGTCCCCGCGGCGCAACGGTACTGGATGATGGACGCATGACAACTTTCACTTTCCGCAAGCCCAGCGCACTGCCGGGCTTCGGCCTGACGCTTGGCATCACGGTGGCGTATCTGAGCCTCGTGGTTCTGATTCCGCTTGCCGCGACCTTTGCCAAGACGGCCACGCTCGACTGGGCGACGTTCGTGCGCGCGGTCACGGCGCCCCGCGTGATGGCGTCGTATCGCCTGACGTTTTCGGCGGCGCTTGGCGGCGCATTGATCAACGCGGTGTTCGGCTTCCTGGTCGCCTGGGTTCTCGTGCGATACACCTTTCCGTTCAAACGCATCGTGGATGCAGTGGTCGACCTGCCGTTCGCCTTGCCCACGTCCGTTGCAGGGATTGCACTCGCGGCCGTGTACGCGCCCAACGGCTGGATCGGGCAATTTCTTGCGCCGCTTGGGCTCAAGGTGGCGTTCACGCCGCTTGGCGTGCTGGTGGCGCTGACGTTCATTGGCTTGCCGTTCGTGGTGCGCACGGTGCAGCCAGTGCTCGAAGACTTCGAGCGCGAGCAGGAGGAAGCCGCCGCGTGCCTGGGCGCAACGCGCTGGCTCACGTTTCGCCGCGTGGTGCTGCCGTCGCTTTTCCCCGCGCTTCTGACCGGCTTTGCGCTTGCTTTCGCGCGTGCGCTCGGTGAATACGGCTCGGTGATTTTCATCGCGGGCAATGTGCCGATGAAATCCGAAATCACGTCGCTGCTGATCATCACGAAGCTGGAACAATACGACTACGCCGGGGCAACCGCGATTGCCGTGGTGATGCTGTGCGTGTCGTTCCTGATGCTGCTGCTCATCAACACGCTGCAATGGTTTCTCCAGCGGCGCACGAGCCGTGGCGGCGCGGGTCCAGCGCCCGCGCTCGCCGGTTCGTTGCACATCGACGGAGCCAAGGCATGAGCAGCGTCAACCAGAAAACGGCCGATATCGCGGCGTTGCGCGCGGTAGAACACAAGCTCGATCCCGTCACCGAACCGCGCGCAGTGCGCTGGATCCTGACTGCGGTCGCGCTGATTTTTCTCGCGCTGTTTCTCGTCGTGCCGCTTGTCGCCGTATTCGCGCAAGCCTTCGCGAAGGGCGTGGCCTATTACTTCGATTCCTTGAAGGACCCCGATGCGTGGTCGGCCATCAAGCTCACGCTGATCACCGCCGCGATTGCCGTACCGCTGAACGTGGTGTTCGGCCTGTCGGCGTCCTGGGCGATCGCGAAATTCGAGTTTCGCGGCAAGGCGTTTCTCACCACGCTGATCGACTTGCCTTTCTCTGTTTCGCCGGTCGTCTCGGGCCTGATCTACGTGCTGATGTTCGGCGCGCAGGGCTGGTTCGGACCCTGGCTTATCGACCATAACGTGCAGATCATCTTCGCCGTGCCCGGCATCGTGCTCGCTACGATCTTCGTCACGTTTCCGTTCGTTGCGCGCGAGTTGATCCCGCTGATGCAGGCGCAAGGCAATGATGAAGAAGAGGCTGCGCATGTACTCGGTGCATCGGGCTGGCAGATTTTCCGGCGCGTGACCTTGCCCAACGTCAAGTGGGGTTTGCTGTATGGAGTGATCCTCTGCAACGCCCGGGCGATGGGCGAGTTCGGCGCGGTGTCGGTGGTTTCGGGCCACATTCGCGGCCAGACCGACACCATGCCGCTGCACGTCGAAATTCTCTACAACGAATACAACTTCTCGGCGGCGTTCGCCGTGGCCTCGCTGCTTGCGCTGCTTGCGCTCGTCACGCTCGGCCTGAAACTGCTCGCCGAGACCCGCATGGCGCAATCGATGGAAGCCGCGCAGGCCCAGCCCGCCGATATCGATGCCAGCAAACCCGCTGCCGCGTCACTCCAGAACTAGAAGGCGAAGATCACCATGAGCATCATCGTTCGCAATTTGCAGAAGCGCTTTGGCGATTTCGTCGCGCTGGATAACGTCTCGCTCGATTTTCCGGCGGGTGAACTGGTCGCGTTGCTCGGACCTTCGGGTTGCGGCAAGACCACGTTGCTGCGCGTGATCGCGGGGCTCGAGTACGCGGATGCGGGCTCGGTCGTGCTGAACGGCGAGGACGTCGCGGCTGTCGGCGCACGCGAGCGTCAGGTCGGTTTCGTATTCCAGCATTACGCCCTGTTCCGTCACATGACCGTGTTCGAGAACGTCGCGTTCGGTTTGCGCGTGAAGCCGCGCAAGGAGCGGCTATCGGAAGCGGTGATCCGCGAGAAAGTGCATGAACTGCTCAAGCTTGTGCAGCTTGACTGGCTGGCGCAACGGTTTCCGTCGGAGCTTTCGGGCGGGCAGCGGCAGCGGATTGCATTGGCGCGCGCGTTGGCCGTCGAGCCGAAAGTGCTGCTGCTCGACGAGCCGTTCGGTGCGCTCGACGCCAAGGTCAGAAAGGAATTGCGCAGTTGGTTGCGGCGTCTGCATGACGACCTGCATATCTCGACCATCTTCGTCACGCACGACCAGGAAGAAGCGCTCGAAGTCGCCGACCGGATTGTGGTGCTTAATCGCGGGCACGTGGAACAGGTCGGCAGTCCGCAGGACGTCTACGACCATCCGCAAACCTCGTTCGTGTACGAGTTTTTGGGCGCGGCCAACCGCCTGAAAGGTACGGTCGATAAACAAGGTTTCGTGGCGCAAGGCGCCGCGCAGCCGATCGCCACCGAAGCGAATTTCGCGGGTCCAGCGATAGCGTATGTGCGCCCGCACGATCTCACGCTGTTTCCAACGGCCTCGGGTCATCGGGATGGCATCGTGGTCGACGTGCGCCGGGTGGTGACACTTGGCGGGTCCGTGCGCGTGGACCTGGAAGGCGCGGAAGGCAATGTGCTCGAAGCCGAACTCGATCGTGAGACGTGGCGTGGTTTGAACCTGAATATAGGTGACGGCGTGACGGCCGTCCCGCGCGTCCTGCGCGTGTTCCCGGCGCATTGAAAATTCCCAAGAAGAGAGGCTGACATGAACTTCCAGCAATTGCGTTTCGTCCGCGAGGCCGTGCGCCAGAACATGAACCTGACCGAGGTCGCGAACGTGCTGTATACGTCGCAGTCGGGCGTGTCCAAGCAGATCAAGGATCTCGAGGACGAACTCGGCGTGGACATCTTCATCCGGCGCGGCAAGCGTCTCACCGGTCTCACGGAGCCCGGCAAGGAAGTGCATCAGGTGATCGAGCGCATGTTGCTCGACGCCGAAAACCTGCGCCGCGTCGCGCGCCAGTTCGCCGATCAGGACAACGGCCATCTGGTGGTTGCAACCACGCACACGCAGGCGCGTTATGCGTTGCCAAAAGTCATCCGCCAGTTCACCGAGGTGTTCCCGAAAGTCCATCTTGCGCTGCGCCAGGGCAGCCCGCAGCAGATCGCGCAGATGATCATCAATGGCGAAGCGGATATCGGCATCTCGACAGAAGCGCTCGACAGATATCCGGATATCGTCACGTTCCCGTGCTATTCGTGGCATCACACGGTGGTGGTGCCGAAGGGGCATCCGCTGGTTGGCCGCGAGAACATCACGCTCGACGAAATCGCCGAATATCCGATCGTGACTTACGACAACGACTTCACCGGCCGCTCGCACGTGGACCAGGCGTTTGCCCGGGCGGGCGCACTGCCGGACGTGGTGCTGACCGCCATCGACGCCGACGTGATCAAGACCTATGTGGAACTCGGCATGGGCATTGGCATCGTGGCCGCAATGGCCTTCGATGAAAAACGCGATACCGAACTCGTCGCGCTGGATACCCAGCATCTGTTCGAAGCCAGCACCACACGCGTGGGTTTGCGCAAGGGCGCGTTTCTTCGCGCTTACGCGTACAAGCTCATCGAAATGTTCGCGCCGCAACTGGATGAAGCACAGATCGCGGCGCAGTTGCGCGAAGCGGCGTAGGCCTCGCGCGGAACCGGCTTCAAACAAGCTTTAAACCGGCTCCGCTACAATTGCGGCATGAACTCCTTACACGCTTCATCGCCGTCTGGTTTGCCACTTCAGTTGCCACGAATCGCCGTGCTTGCCACCGGCGGAACCATCGCTGGCGAGGCGGGTGACGCCGCGAAAACTTCCGGGTACAAGGCGGGCGTTGTCGGTGTCGATAAATTGCTCGATGCCGTGCCGTCCTTGTCGCAAGTCGCGCGGATTCACGCGGAGCAAGTGGCGAGCATCGACAGCAAGGACATGACGCCGACACTCTGGGCGACCTTGTGTGCGCGCGTGAATGCGTTGCTCGCGCTGGACGACATTGACGGTGTCGTCATCACGCACGGCACGGATACGCTCGAAGAAACCGCGTACTTGCTGCATCTCACTGTAAAAAGCGACAAGCCGGTTGTGCTGACGGCCGCCATGCGGCCATCGACGGCTTTATCCGCCGATGGCCCGCTCAACCTGCTCAACGCAGTCACGGTGGCGGCGAGCAAGGCGTCGTGGAAACAGGGCGCGCTGGTCGCATTCAATAACCAGATCCACAGCGGGCGCGACGTGGTCAAGACCAGCACCTATGCGGTCGATGCTTTCCGTTCACCCGAAGGCGGCGCGCTGGGCTGGGTGCAGGATGGTCAGCTTGAATATCAGCGCACGGTCGTGAGGCCGCATACGTTGCAGACGCCATTTCAGATCGCGGCTGATTTGCCGACGGTCGAGATCGTGGCGAGTTACGCGGGCGTATCGCGAGTGGCTGTGGATGCCCTGTTCGCTGCCGGAGTAAAAGGGCTGGTGATCGCGGGCACGGGAAACGGCTCGATTCATTCAACCTTGCAACAAGCCGTAGCCGATGCCGCGAAGCAAGGGGTAGCGGTCGTGCGTTCGTCGCGAGTCGGTTCGGGTCATGTGATGCGCAACGGCGCGGCTCCGGACGACGCGTTGGGTTCGATCACGGCGGGGAGCCTGAACCCGTACAAGTCGCGCGTGCTGCTGATGCTGGCGCTGGCGGCGGGAACGCCGCCAAAAGACATGCAAAGCGTCTTCGATACCTACTGACTTCCAATAAAAACGCGAACCGAAGCTCGCGTTTTCATCAACAAAATCAATCGTTCAAGCTAGCGGCGGAATGCGCAGGACCTGTCCCGGGTAGATCTTGTCCGGGCTGCTGAGCATGGGCTTGTTTGCCTCGAAAATCACATCGTTTTTCGCGCCATTGCCGTAGTACTTCGTTGCGATCTTCCAGAGATTGTCGCCTGCGGCAACCGTATGGAATTGTGAAGCCGGCGTGGGATTCAATACGGTCATGCGGTCGTCGACTTTATCGACGTGCTGCACATTGCCTGCGGCGACGAGAATCTTTTCCTTCGTCGCCTGATCGGCGGCTTGCCCGCTGACCGTGACCGTATGCGAGGCGCCGTCGAAGGCGACCTGGAGGTTGTCGGCGCTGAGGCCTTGAGTGCGGATATACGCCGCGATGGCGTCTCCGGCGGTCTTGTTGAGCGCCGCCACGTCCGGCGCTGCTGGTGCGGCCGATGCCGTTGTTGACACGGCGCCGAATAACTTCTCGCCTGCTTCCTTGATGAAACTGAACATGCCCATGTTGCAACTCCTGTATTAACCGGTGAAGCGGCCCAGTCGAGCCGAGCTTCTTAGTCGCGTAGCCCCAGGCTTAGTTCGCGGACTTCACGGCAGGAGTTGTAATACTGTGTCGATGAACACGATGTAAAACAAAAGCACGGAACAACACAACGAATCAAAAGCAAAAAAAGATCCGGCAGGCGGACACCCGGCAATGACGTCTGACCGACCAAGGCTTCCACGTCATCGCCGGGCGCCGCTAGACGGACCCAACGTTATTACACTTTTTGCAACCCACCGGAGATCAGCCGGTTTTCAGCAATTCAATTTCCTTCGGTAACCTGATGATTCGACATCAGTTCCAGCGCCTTCACCATTCCCGAGTGATCCCACTCGCGTCCGCCGTTCGCCACGCACACGCTGAACAGTTGCTGCGCGCTCGCCGTATGCGGCAATGCGAGTCCAAGCTTCCTGGCGCTTTCCAGTGCGAGGTTCAGATCCTTCTGATGAAGCTCGATCCGGAAGCCCGGATTGAATGTGCGTTTGGTCATGCGTTCGCCGTGCACTTCCAGGATCCGCGATGCCGCGAAGCCGCCCATCAACGCCTTGCGCACGCGCTCAGGATCGGCGCCCGACTTCGATGCAAACAGCAGCGCTTCCCCCACCGCTTCGATGTTGAGCGCCACGATAATCTGGTTGGCGACCTTGCACGTTTGCCCCGCGCCGTTTTCGCCGATGAGCGTGATGTTCTTGCCCATCACTTCGAACAGCGGCTTCGCGCGTTCGAACGCGGCTTCGGGGCCGCCGACCATGATCGTGAGTGTTGCTTCGCGCGCGCCGACTTCGCCTCCGGAAACGGGTGCATCGAGATAATCGCAGCCGAGCGCGTTGATTTTCTTGGCGAAGGCCTGCGTTTCGAGCGGCGAGATGGAGCTCATGTCGATCACGAGCTGGCCTTTCTCAAGCCCTTTTGCCACGCCGTCGTCGGCGAAGAGAACATTGGCCACATCGGGCGTGTCCGGCACCATCAGGACGATGATTTCACTGCCGCGCGCCACTTCCGTTGAATTGCCGGCCACCGTGCCGAGCGAGCGCAGATCGTCGGGCACCGGATATGCGCCATTAAGTACCAGCGTGTGGCCGGCTTTCTTGAGGTTGCGCGCCATGTGGGCGCCCATGATGCCGAGTCCGATAAAACCGATTGTTGCCATTACGTGTGTCTCCTCCAGATAGTGTGGGCCAGGGCGTCAGGCCGCCGCGCGCGCGTTCTTCCAGCCAGCGAGTTCCGTGAGCCATCCGAGGCCGGCTTCGGTCGTTGCACGCGGTTTGTATTCGCAGCCAATCCAGCCTTGATAGCCAATCGAATCCAGCAGCGAGAACAGGAACGGATAGTTGATCTCACCCGTGCCCGGTTCGTTGCGGCCGGGGTTATCGGCCAGTTGAACATGCGCGATCGATGGCAGGTTGCGCTTGATCGTCGCCGCCAGTTCGCCTTCCATGCGCTGCATGTGATAGATGTCGTACTGCAGGAACAGGTTGTCCGAGCCGACATCGCGAATCACGTCCAGTCCTTCCTGCGACTTGTTCAGCGCGAAGTCGGGGATATCGAAGTGATTGCACGGCTCGACCAGGAGCCTGATGCCTTCTTTCTTCAACGCGTCAGCCGCGAACTTCAGGTTTTCGACGATCGTCGCCCGCGCTTCCTCGCGGCTGACCGATGCCGTAGGAATGCCCACCAGGCAGTTCAGTTGCGGCACTTTCAGCGCCTTCGCGTATTCGATTGCCTTAGACACGCCTTCGCGAAACTCTTCCTTGCGATCCGGCAAACACGCGATGCCACGCTCACCGCCTTCCCAATTGCCCGCGGGCAGGTTGTGCAGCACGATTTGCAGATTGTTGTCGTCCAGACGTTGACGCAGATCCGCAATGGAATACGGGTACGGGAAGAGGAATTCCACCGCTTCGAAGCCCGCTTCCGCCGCCGCTGCAAAGCGGTCGAGGAAGGGCACTTCGTTGAACAGCATTGTCAGGTTTGCGGCAAATTTCGGCATGGTTTCTACTCTCTCAGACGGCTTTCAGACTAATACTCAGGCACTCAGGCGTTCGATGTCGATGCAATGGCGGTCGGCGCATCCTGCTCGGTTTCTGCGAGCGGCTCGAATTCGTTGATGTTGTCGATTTCCGTGCCCATCGCGATGTTCGTCACGCGCTCCAGAATCACTTCCACGATGATCGGCACGCCAAACTCCGCCAGCATTCCCTCGGCTTTGCGGAGAGCGGGAGCCAGGTCCTCCGGCTTGAAGACGCGCATCGCCTTGCAACCGAGACCTTCGGCGACTGCAACATGATCGACACCGTAGCCATTCAGATCCGGCGCGTTGATGTTCTCGAACGCGAGCTGGACGCAATAGTCCATGTCGAAGCCGCGCTGCGCCTGACGAATCAGGCCGAGGTACGAGTTGTTCACGACCACGTGGATATAAGGCAGCCTGAACTGCGCGCCGACCGCAAGCTCTTCGATCATGAACTGGAAGTCGTAGTCGCCCGAAAGCGCGACGATCGGCCGTTGCGGGTCTGCGGCGCGCACGCCGAGCGCCGCCGGAATCGTCCAGCCGAGCGGGCCGGCCTGACCGCAGTTGATCCAGTTGCGCGCCTTGTACACGTGCAGGAATTGCGCGCCCGCAATCTGTGACAGGCCGATAGTCGAGATGTAGCACGTGTCCCGGCCGAAGACCTTGTTCATCTCTTCGTACACGCGCTGGGGTTTCATTGGCACGTTGTCGAAGTGCGTCTTGCGATGCATCGTGCGCTTGCGTTCCTGGCATTCGCCCACCCACGCGCCGAGATCCTTCAGCTTGCCCGCGGCCTTCCATTCGCGCGCTACTTCCACGAAGAGTTCGAGCGCGAACTTGGCGTCGGAGACAATGCCGAGATCCGGTCCGAATACACGGCCGATCTGCGTCGGTTCAATGTCCACGTGCACGAACGTGCGGCCCTTCGTATAGACCTCGACACTGCCGGTATGGCGGTTCGCCCAGCGATTGCCAATGCCCAGCACGAAGTCGGAAGCAAGCATGTTGGCGTTGCCGTAGCGGTGCGCCGTTTGCAGGCCGCACATACCGGCCATCAGCGGATGATCGTCGGCAATCGCGCCCCAGCTCATCAGCGTCGGGATCACCGGCACGTTCACGAGTTCGGCGAACTCGACCAGCAGGTCTTCAGCCGCCGCGTTCAGCACGCCGCCGCCCGACACGATCAACGGCCGTTCCGACGCCGTCAGCATCGTCAGCGCTTTTTCAATCTGGGCGCGCGTGGCTTTTGGCTTGTAGACGGGCAGGGGTTCGTACGTATCGATATCGAATTCGATTTCGGCGAGTTGCACATCAATGGGCAAATCGACCAGCACCGGCCCCGGACGGCCCGAGCGCATCAGGTGAAAGGCCTGCTGGAATACGCGCGGCACAAGCGCCGGTTCGCGCACCGTGACAGCCCATTTCGTCACAGGCTTCGCGATGGACTCAATATCGACGGCCTGGAAGTCTTCCTTGTAAAGCCGCGCGCGCGGCGCCTGCCCCGTGATGGCGAGAATTGGAATGGAATCGGCCTGGGCGGAATACAGGCCGGTGATCATGTCCGTGCCGGCCGGTCCCGACGTGCCAATACATACGCCAATATTGCCCGGCGACGCCCGCGTATAACCTTCAGCCATGTGCGACGCGCCTTCCACGTGCCGCGCGAGTACGTGGCCAATACTGCCGGCCCGCTGCAACGCGGAGTAGAGCGGATTGATCGCCGCGCCCGGCACACCGAACGCCATCTCGATGCCTTCTTTCTCCAGCACCAGAACGGCTGCGTCTACAGCTCGCATTTTTGTCATGACTGTCTCCATCCACTTGGTGTTTGCTGTGTCCCGCCATGGCGAAACGTCGTTTAACGGACTTTATGCGTATGCCGGAGTGTTGATAAGATCAGCCAGAGTCGTTTGATCCGATACAAAAAGTATGGAACGGATGGGGCAACGGAGACAGAAAAATGGATCGATTCAAGCAGATAGAGACGTTCGTGAAAGTCGCCGAGGCTGGCAGCCTCGCCGCGGCCGCGCTGGAGGAGGGCGTGTCGCCGGTGATTCTGGGGCGGCGTATCGATGCGCTGGAAAAGCGCCTCGGCGTCAAACTGATGTACCGCTCGACGCGCCGGCTGGTGGTCAGCGAGGAAGGCGCCGCGTTCCTGGAGCGTTGCCGCGGGCTGCTTGCCGACTGGAACCAGGCGGAAAACGAACTCGCCGATGGCCAGCGCACGGTCGACGGCCACCTGATTGTCTCGGCGCCCGCGGCTTTTGGGCGGATGCACGTCGCGCCGCACGCTCCGGCTTTTCTCGCCGACAAACCCGCGTTGCAGATGTCGTTCAATCTGAACGACCGCGTGGCCGACCTGATTCGCGAAGGTTACGACCTGTCGATCCGGATTGGCGGCGCGGTGGACCAGAACTTCGTGGCGGTGAAACTCGCCGAAAACCATCGCGTGGTCTGCGGCACACCCGCGTATTTCAAGAAGCACGGCAAGCCGAAAACGCTCGACGACCTGCCGCGCCACAACTGTCTCGCCTTCAACCTGCAAGGCGGCCAGAACCGCGGCTGGTATTTTCGCCGCAACGGCAAGCTGGCGACGGTGCGCGTCTCCGGAAACCTGGATTGCAACGACGGCGAATTGCTTCACCGATGGGTGTCCGAGGGCCACGGGCTTGGCTGGCGCTCCACGTGGGAGATCCAGCGGCAACTCGCGGCGGGCGAACTGGAAACCGTGCTGGATGAGTTCGCGTTGCCGGACTACGACATCCTCGCGGTGTATCCGCAGCAGCGCTATGTGCCGGCAAAAGTGCGCTACTTCATTGATTATTTGAAGAAAGTCTACGCGCAGCCGGACTACTGGAGCCGATGAGCGCCGATCGCATCAACCCGCGCACCACGCAGGGCCGGAACCTAAGCCATTGAAAACACAGCGGAACTAAAGCGCAAAAGACCTAAATCAGTTGTGAGCGCGTCCATATCCCGCTATAATCGTTGGCTTCTCTCTTGCCGCACCGGTCCGACGCCCGGGTGGCTTTATATCCTCAAGGAGTAACAATGCGTCATTACGAAATCGTATTTATCGTGCATCCGGATCAGAGCGAGCAAGTGCCCGCCATGATCGAACGGTACAAGACCACGATCACGTCGCACGGTGGTTCGATCCACCGCATCGAAGACTGGGGCCGCCGTCAGCTTGCCTACATGATCGAGAAACTCGCGAAGGCTCACTACGTGTGCATGAACATTGAATGCAGCCAGGAAACCCTGGAAGAGCTGGAACACGCATTCAAGTTCAACGACGCAGTGCTGCGCCACCTGATCGTCAAGATGAAGAAGGCCGAAACCGGCCCGTCGCCGATGATGAAGGAAGTGCACCGCGAAGAAGCCAAGAAGGCGGCCAGCCAGCCGTCAACTGAAGCGCAGGCTTAATAGACACCTCGAGACACCTCGGATACCTCTCAGAGGCGTCAAGCCACCAGGATTCAAGTGAACCGGCTGCAACTGACAGCAAGCGTCGTGGAACGCGAACCGGTGCGGTACACCCCCGCCGGCGTCCCCATAGCAAGCTGCACGTTGCATCACTGCACGGAAGTTGTCGAAGCGGGCATTGCCCGTCAAATCGAACTGACGCTTCCAGCGGTAGCGGCCGGTGCTGCGAGCGGCAAGCTGGAAAGCCTTGCAATGGGCGTTGAAACGCTCTTTACAGGCTTCATGGCCAAGAAAAACCGCAACGCGCGAACCCTGGTGTTTCACATCACAGAATTGCAGGATATTGGAAAGGACTGAACATGCCCCGCCCGACTGGTAAGAAATTCGACAAACGTCGTCAGCAACAAAACCCGCTCTTCAAGCGCAAGAAATTCTGCCGTTTCACGGCTGCCGGTGTTGAATACATCGACTACAAGGACACGGAAACGCTGAAGGACTTCGTTGGTGAGAACGGCAAGATCACGCCGGCTCGTCTGACAGGAACGAAGGCTCACTACCAACGTCAGCTCGACACGGCTATCAAGCGCGCTCGTTTTCTCGCGCTCCTGCCGTACACCGACCTGCACAAGGCCTAATCAGACGACGCAATAAGGAAAAGCCAAATGCAAATCATTCTTTTGGAAAAAGTCGTCAACCTGGGCAACCTCGGCGACATCGTGAAGGTCAAGGACGGTTACGCACGTAACTTCCTGATCCCGGGCAAGAAGGCTCGCCGTGCAACGAAGGACGCAATCGCGGAATTCGAAGTGCGCCGTGCCGACCTGGAAAAGGTTGCTGCTGAAAAGCTGGCGGCCGCTACGGCTCAAGGCGAAAAGCTGAGCGGCGCAACCGTTCAGATCTCGCAGAAGGCTGGCGTCGACGGCCGTTTGTTCGGTTCGGTGACGAACGCGGATATCGCCGACGCGCTGAAGAAGCAAGGTCTGGCAGAAGTCGAAAAGTCGCAAGTGCGCCTGGCCGACGGCCCGCTGAAGCTGGTTGGCGATCACGCCGTCCAGATCGCACTGCACACAGACGTTATTGTCGACGTGACGGTGTCGGTGCTCGGCGAGCACGCTTAAAGCTTCCAGTCAGCCGGGATTTCTCCGGCGCTGATGCAAAGTCAAAGCACGTAGTCCGGCTGTAAAAAGAAGGGCGGGAACTCTCAACGGTTCCCGCCTTTTTTGTTTCTGATCGCCCGCCGCCTCGCCATTTCGCCGATAATTGCCGCCATGAACGCACCCTCGAAAGATCCGCAAATGGATGCGCTGAAGGTCCCGCCGCATTCCATCGAAGCCGAACAGTCCGTCATCGGCGGCTTGTTGCTCGACAACGCCGCGTGGGATCGCATAGCGGACCTGATGTCGCACAGCGATTTCTACCGCTACGACCACAGGATCATTTATGAGGCGATCGGCAAGCTGATCGCGACCACGCGCCCGGCCGATGTGATCACGGTCTACGAGGCGCTGACGAATACGGGCAAGGCCGAGGAAGTCGGCGGTCTTGCCTATCTGAATGCGCTCGCGCAGAACACGCCGAGCGCCGCGAACATTCGCCGATACGCGGAAATCGTGCGCGACCGGGCGGTCTTGCGCAGGCTGGTTTCGGTCGCCGACGAAATTTCCGCCGATGCCTTCAATCCACAAGGCAAGGAAGTTCGCCAGTTGCTGGACGAGGCCGAGGCCAAGGTGTTTTCCATCGCGGAAAGCGGCGCGCGCGGCACGCAAGGATTTCTCGAAATCGGGCCGCTTCTGACGGAAGTCGTCGAGCGCATTGACACGCTGTATCACACGGCGAATCCCAGCGACGTTACCGGTACGCCAACCGGTTTTGTCGATCTGGATCGGATGACCTCTGGCATGCACGGCGGCGAGCTGATCATCGTGGCGGGGCGGCCTTCCATGGGCAAGACCGCGTTTTCGATGAACATCGGCGAATACGTGGCCGTTGAATATGGTCTGCCGGTTGCTGTGTTCTCAATGGAAATGCCGGGCACGCAGTTGACCATGCGTATGCTGGGTTCGGTCGGCAGGCTCGACCAGCACAGAATGCGTACCGGCCGTCTTACTGACGAAGACTGGCCGAAGCTCACGCACGCGGTGCAAAAAATGAGCGAGGCGCAGATTTTTATCGATGAAACCGGCGGCCTGAATCCAATGGAGTTGCGCTCGCGCTCGCGGCGTCTGGCGCGGCAATGCGGCAAGCTTGGTTTGATCATTGTCGACTATTTGCAGCTCATGTCGGGCTCCGGCTCGGGTGGCGAAAACCGGGCAACGGAAATCTCAGAAATCTCGCGTTCACTCAAAAGCCTCGCAAAAGAACTCGATGTCCCCGTTGTCGCGCTATCGCAGCTTAATCGTGGGCTGGAACAGAGGCCGAACAAGCGCCCGATCATGTCGGATTTGCGCGAATCCGGTGCTATCGAGCAGGATGCAGACGTCATTTTGTTTATCTACCGCGACGAAGTTTACAACCCCGACAGCCCGGATAAAGGGACGGCCGAGATCATTATCGGCAAGCAGCGAAATGGCCCGATCGGCCCTGTTCGGCTCACGTTCCAGGGCCAATACACGAAGTTCGAGAATTTTGCCGGCGCGCAGAACTTCTATAGCGATTAAGAAATGTGTTGTGCAGCCGTGCTACGATTGACCCCAATCGGAGTGCGGCGCCGTCCCCGCGAAGGTACAATGTGGCAGTTTTATGTCAGCGCCACCTTGAGCCACTTTCCGGGATTTTCATGTTCGGTCGATTCATGCCCACCGAGGGCAAATTTTTCGAAATCTTCAATGCGCACGCAAAGTGCATCGTCGACGCGAGCCACGAACTCGAACTGCTGATCGACAACATGGACCAGATGGAAGTCCATAAGCAGAATGTCCAGACGAACGAAAAACGTGCTGACAAGCTCACGCACGAAACCATCGACCTGCTTCACAAGACCTTCATCACGCCGCTCGATCGCGACGAAATCCACAAGCTCATCACGACCATGGACGACATCCTGGACTTGATGGAAGACGTGGCCACGGCAATCTCGCTCTACGACGTGCGCGAATCGACTGCGGAAATGAGCCAGCTTGCGCATATCTGCACGGCAACTTCCGAACGGGTGCAGCAAGCTGTGCAACTTCTCGCCGACATGAAACGCGCGAGCGAGATTCTCAAAATTTGCGAAGAGATCGATCGGTTGGAATCGGACGCGGACCGCGTGCTGCGTTCGGCCATGTCCAAGCTCTTCCGCGAAGAGGACAACGTCAAGACGCTGATCAAGCTGAAGGCAATCTACGAGTTGCTCGAGACGATCACCGATAAATGCGAGGATGTTGCGAACATCATCGAAGGCATCGTGTTGGAAAACGCCTGATCTCAGCCGCGCCACTCATCCAATAAACGATGCATTCGATTCAACTCGCCCTCTGGGCTGTCATTACGCTCGTCGTGGTCGCGCTGGTTTTCGACTTCATGAACGGCTTTCACGACGCCGCCAACTCCATTGCAACAGTCGTTTCCACCGGCGTGCTGAAACCCCAGCAGGCTGTCGCGTTTGCCGCGGCGTTCAACGTCATCGCGTATTTCATCTTCCATTTGAAGGTCGCGGCGACTGTAGGCAAGGGGACCATCGACCCGGCCATCGTCGATCAGTATGTGATCTTCGGCGCGCTGGTCGGGGCTATCGGCTGGAACATCATTACCTGGCACTACGGCATTCCGTCGAGTTCATCGCACGCGTTGATCGGCGGCTTGATGGGTTCCGCGTGGGCCAAGTCCGGTTGGGGCTCGCTCAACATGGACGGTTTGCTCAAGACCGTCTCGTTCATCTTCATTTCGCCGCTGCTGGGTTTCGTGCTCGGATCGCTTTTCATGCTGATCGTCTCGTGGATGTATTTCCGCACGCCACCCTCCAAGGTGGACCGGCGCTTCAGGCGCTGGCAGCTTGTATCGGCGGGACTGTACAGCCTTGGGCACGGCGGCAACGACGCGCAGAAAACCATCGGCATTATCTGGATGCTGCTGATTGCAGCGGGTTATGCATCGGCCACGGCGGACGCACCGCCGATCTGGGTGATTGGCGGCTGTTATCTGTCGATGGGACTGGGCACGCTGTTCGGCGGCTGGCGCATTGTCCGCACGATGGGGCAGAAGATCACGAAGCTCAAGCCGGTTGGCGGGTTTTGCGCGGAGTCGGGCGGGGCTATCACGCTGTTCGTGGCTTCGTTCCTAGGCATTCCTGTATCGACCACGCATACGATCACGGGCGCGATTGTTGGCGTGGGCGCCACACAGAAGTTCAGCGCGGTTCGATGGGGCGTGGCGGGAAATATTGTGTGGGCGTGGATCTTGACGATCCCGGCATCGGCTGTGATGGCCGCGGGCGCATGGTGGCTTGGACGGCACTTTTTCTAAAGCATCAGGCCAGCCACACGGTTTGAGAAAACGGGCGACCGAAGTCGCCCGTTTTCGTTTATGTTTTCAGATGAGCGGTGCGCCAACGCCGTCCATCGGAATGATCGCGCCCGATACATAGCTCGCCTGACGGCTCGCCAGGAACAAAGCCACGTTGGCGATTTCATCAGGGTTCGCGTATCGGCCGAGCGGCACTTTTGCCTGGCTGCGAGCCAGCGCTTCGTCGCGCGTAATGCCTTCGCGCTGCGCTTCCAGCGCGAGTGCTTCCTCCACGCGTTCCGTCAGCGTCGCGCCCGGATTGATCGCGTTGATGCGGATCCCGAGCTTTGCATAATGATGCGCGAGACCGACTGTCGCCAGCATCAGCGCCGCGTTCGCCGCGCCGCCGGCGATATGGATATCGCTCGCGATCTTGCCGCCCATTCCGATGATGTTAACCACCGCGCCCGGTTCGCTTTTCGGGTCGGCTTTCACGCGCTCGGCCATTTTTTTCAGCACGGCCTGTTGCGGATAAATGCACGTAAAGTACTTGGCTTCCATTGCGGCTTTGTAGGCGTCGGCATCGAGCAGATCGGGGTCGTAGCGTTTCGCCGCGCCCGCGCAGTTCACGAGAATATCGATTGGCCCAAGCGCGCTTGTGGCTTCTTCCACCACGTCCTGCGCGCTGTGCGCTTCGTGAAGATCGGCGCGCGCGAGATGCACGTGATGGCCGTCCTGTGCAAGTTGTTCGCGCGCGCGTGCGAGGTTTGCTGCATCGCGGGAGACGATCGCGACGCGCGCGCCCTCTGCGGCAAATGCTCGCGCGCATGCGAAGCCAATACCCTTGCTGCCGCCCGTGATGAGAACGACTTTGCCCGCAAGTCCCAAGTCCATGAGCTCACTCCTTATTGAGGCTGATTGCGATTGTTCTGCGCCTGGAACCGGTGAACTACACACGATAGCAGAGGCCACCGGGACGTGCGCGTCAGTCGATAAGCTGAAGGCGCTCAGTAGCTGCCGTTGGCAAACTTGGCGATGGGATCTTCGGCGGGGGCGGGGCGTGTGGGCGTGAGCGGATTCGTCGATGCGCGCATTACGTGGACGGCGGGATCCGAGGCAGGAATGCGGGACACGGACGACGGCTGCTGTTCCTGCACTGCGCGCACTTGCTGGGCGGCGAGGCGGGCAGTCGGCGGCGGCGGTTCAAAGGCGTCGGCCGCGGCCGCGATTGGATCCGGCGAATTCGATGCCGCAGCGATCGCACTCGATTCCGTCTGCGGCGCGCGTGCCGGTGAGCTTGCATTTGCCGATTGCGACTGGCGTTGCGCGGCGGAAAGCGCGGGCGGTGGCGGTTCGAAAGGATCGGCACCCGGGCTCACGCTCGCCATGGCGGGTGAAACTGCGCCGGCGGATTGCGCTTGCCGCTGAGCCGCGGACAATGCGGGCGGCGGTGGTTCGAACGCGTCAGCGCCTGGCGCGGTCCTGCCGCTGATCGTTGCAACCTGCATCTGCGATGAACGGCCCGATCCACTATCAGCGGGTACGGGAACCGGCGAGGCCAGATACGTCGGCGAATCGAATGGCGTTGGCGCGGCTTTCGGCGGCGCGACGCGGCGGATGCCATCGAAACGCTTCGCCCAGTACGGGTTCGTCAGGTAATCGAGGCGAACGGTGCCCCCAGTGGACGGTGCGTTGACAAAGCGCAGCTTGCCCACATAAATCCCGACATGCGAGTGCGCGCGTCCGGTCGTATTGAAGAAAATCAGGTCGCCGGGCGCCACTTCGTCCGGCTCGATCGACTCGCCGCGCGAGCTCATGTCGGCAGTCGTGCGCGGCAGATTGACCGATGCCGCCCGATCAACCACATACCGGACCAGGCCACTGCAATCGAAACCGGCTTCCGGCGTGTTGCCGCCCCAGCGGTACGGCACGCCGACGAGCGACATTGCCTGAATCGAGATTTCTTCTTGCCCAACGCTGTGATCGACGAAATTCGGGAAGCCCGATGGTTTGGCGAACGTGCGGTTCGCGGCGCTCGCAGTCGATTCGCCCGGCGCGCGCGATGTCCGTTGCGGCGCGCTGGAACACGCGGCAACGAGAAAGGTGAGCAGCAGCAGTGACCAGAATCGACGCATTAGGAAGGGCGAGCCCGGGCGAAATCCGCGCGCTCGCCATGATGATGGTCTCGCGATACTAGCCCGTCAGATGGGCCTGGGGCAAGTTTTCTTGACAAGTTACTTGAGGTTTACGCTGTAAGTATCGTCTGAGCGATGATAAAAAACCACAAAAAAAGCCCGGCAAGCGATGCTTGCCGGGCTTTCAAAACGCGTTGCTGACTCAAAGAATATCGGAAGCGTAATCCGCCAGACGGGACCGTTCGCCGCGCGCCAGGGTCACGTGCCCGCTATGCGTCCAGCCCTTGAAGCGATCAACCACGTAGGTCAGGCCCGAACTGCCTTCGGTCAGATAAGGCGTATCGATCTGCGCAATATTGCCCAGGCACACGATTTTCGTGCCGGGACCCGCGCGCGTGACGAGCGTTTTCATCTGTTTCGGCGTCAGGTTTTGCGCTTCATCGATGATCACGTACTTGTCCACGAACGTCCGTCCGCGCATGAAATTCATGCTCTTCACCTTCAGGCGCGAGCGGATCAGTTCCTGCGTGGCAGCCCGGCCCCATTCGCCGGCGGCGTCGTCCGTCTTTTGCAGGACTTCGAGGTTGTCGTCGAATGCGCCCATCCATGGCTGCATTTTTTCCTCTTCGGTACCCGGCAAAAAGCCGATATCTTCGCCGACCGGGACCGTCGCGCGCGTCACGATAATCTCGTTGTAACGCTTGTCGTCAAGGACTTGCGCAAGGCCTGCAGCCAAAGCCATCAAGGTCTTGCCCGTTCCGGCCTGACCCAGCAGCGTGACGAAATCCACATCCGGGTTCATCAGCAGGTTCAACGCAAAATTCTGCTCCCGATTGCGCGATGTAATGCCCCACACATTGTTCTTGTGATGGCTGTAGTCACGCAGCGTTTGCAGCAGCGCCGTCTTGCCGTTGAGTTCACGCACGATTCCGTAAAACGACGGCTCGCCGTTCTGCGGCTCGAAGTACACGAACTCATTGACCAGCATGGACGCGCATTGCGGACCGGTGACGCGGTAATACGTCGTGCCCGTCTTCGTGTCCTGCCAGCTTTCCATGCCCTTCGCGTGTTTCGTCCAGAAATCCGAAGGCAGCGCGCGCACGCCGGAATACAGCAGGTCCTTGTCTTCGAGAACCTGATCGTTGAAATAGTCTTCCGCCGGCAAGCCGAGCGCGTGGGCCTTGATGCGCATGTTGATGTCTTTCGACACCAGCACGACCTGGCGATCCGTCCGCTCTTTTTGCAGCGCGCGGACCACGCCGAGAATCTGGTTATCGGCCTTGCCGACCGGCAGGCCCTCGACCGGTTCGATATCGGTCAGCGTGGTCTGGAAGTACAGACGGCCGGTTGCATCGCGATTACCCAGCGCGGACAGCGGCAATCCCGCCGACATTTCGCCGACGTGAGCGACCAGCGCATCCAGCGTGCGGCTGACCTGACGCGCATTGCGTGCCACTTCCGACATGCCTTTCTTGTGGTTATCGAGTTCTTCGAGCGTCATCATGGGCAGATAGACGTCGTGTTCCTCGAACCGGAACAGCGATGACGGATCGTGCATCAGCACGTTTGTGTCGAGCACGAACAGCTTGCCAATCTCGTTCTCCGGCTGGCCGCGCTGGCGGCGCTTTTGCTGGCCGCGCGGTTGGGCGGCGGCGGAGGCCGGCGCGGCAGGGGCTTCGGAGCGGGTGCGCACCTCGACCGGCGCGCGGGTGACGGCAGGCTGATTCGTCTCGACCTGTTCGGCTGGCGCAGTTGCGGGCTGCAACAAGGCCGCGGTTTGTCTGGCACGGCGCGTACGCGCGGCGGGCGCGGTATCGGAGGCTTCCACGGCCGACCCTTTTGCGGCATTCGCGAGCGTTTCGCTGGCGATCGCGCGCAACGTGTTCGCAGTGTTTGCCGCAGCGGGGCGCGAAGCGCCTACGGGTGCGGCGAATTCGGTATCGGACTCGGCGGTTGCCAGGTCGCCCTCGCTCGCCTGCTTCTTCGATGGCCGGGCAGGCCGGGCTTTGGCCTTGTATTCTTCAGACGGCAGGAGGTTGCCGAGCTTGACGGGTGCGGTAGGCAAAGGCATGGTTTCCCTCGAAAGGATCGGATCGTATGTCGTGCGTCGCCTGTCGCATCCTGCTGGGTTGGCCCTGGCAATCAAGGCCGGACTACTTGCAGTTTGCGCCCGGTGACGCGCTTCGGTTTCGAAAACGCCGGTTCGCCTAGATTTCGATCGGCTCCTTGGAAGTTGCGTCCTGAAGATCAAACGGGGAGTCAAACGCGCGGACGGCGCGGCGCGCCGAGGGCGCGTGCGCAGCGGAGGAGGGAGCGTCCGCAAACAAAAAAGCCGCCGTCCCGGACGATGGGACCAGCGGCTCGGCAGCGCCTGCTTCCTTACTCCTTTCGTCCTTCGCTTCGCCCGGAAAGCCCGGGGGTTGCGTGTAGCGTAGACCGGTGCCGGTCGCGGGCAAACCCGCGATACACCGGGCGCTACGTAAAGAGAAATGGAGGGAGGGGCATGCGCTCATTGCGAATCAATATAACGTGCCTCAAAGCGCTTGTACAGCTTCCACAATCTGCTCGACGTGACCCGGCACCTTTACGCCACGGAACTCCCGGCGAAGCACGCCTTTGGCGTCGAGAAGGAAGGTCGAACGCTCGATTCCACGGACTTCCTTGCCATACATTTTCTTCATTTTGATGACGCCGAACAGCGAACAAATGGCTTCGTCGGAATCGGATACGAGCGTGTACGGCAGTTCCAGCTTCGCCTTGAAGTTGTCGTGCGACTTCACGCTGTCGCGCGAAATGCCGATGACTTCGGCGCCCGCCGCCTTGAACCGGTCGTAAAGATCGCGGAACTGCAGGCTTTCGGTCGTGCAGCCCGGCGTGTTGTCCTTCGGGTAGAAAAACAGCACGACTTTCTTGCCTCTCAGGCTGGACAACGAAAAGTCGCCGCCGGTTGCAGGGGCGGTGAAATCGGGAACGGGTTGATCGACTGCGATCGGCACGGAGTTTCTCCTCTTTTTTATCGATGACGCGCGTTCGAGCGCCAGTTTCTGGCGGCCGGACACGTTGAGACGGTGTTGCGGAGGTGGTGCAGATAAACGATGGGTTCTCGGCAGCGCGTTTGGCGTTGGACTCGCGTGAACCGAACCCGCTCCGAGGATCAATCCGGCTGCAGGATCAGCTCGCCCGCGCGGCCGGGAATCTCGCCCCACGCGACAGGGTACGTGGGCAGCGCCGCGCGGTCCAGCGTCGCATGATAGTCACCCATCGTGCAGAAAGTGTGACCTTGCGCGCTCCAGCCTGCCAGCATCTGCTCGAAAACCGGGGCGAGTTTTTGTCCCTCGAGTTCGGCGTGCAGCGTGAACACCTGATCGCGATTCTGCTTCGACGTCAGTTCCAGCAGATGCGCGGCAACGTTGCCGACATCGACTCCGTCCACACCCAGCACTTCGTCAAGCGTGGGCAGCGTCGTCGGCATTTGCACGTGGTTCAGGACACGTCCGTCAAGAACAGGAATGTACGGCCTGTGGCCACGGCCGTCGGACGCGTATTTCATGCCCCAGGCATCGATCTGTTCGAACGCGTAGCCGTTCATTTGCCAGCCCGCCGCGCCATGAGTCAAGGGCGCTGCGCCGAAAATCTCGACAAAACGCGCGTGGCTGCGCTGCATCTGCGCGGCCGTCCATTCGCGGTTGCCGGCACGGACGTTGTCCTGCCAATAGACGTGATCCCACGTATGGATGCCGCACTCGAAACCTGCTTCATGGATCGCGCGCATTTCCGCGACGGCGCGACGGCCAATATCCGGCCCCGGCAGCAGCACGCCATACATGAGCGTCTTCACGCCGTAGTGCTCGACGACCGACGTCCGCGAAACCTTCTTGAGAAATCCCGGGCGAAACACGCGGCGCAGGGCCCAGCCGGTATGGTCGGGCCCGAGACTGAACAGGAAGGTCGCGCGGGCGCGATATTTGTCGAGCAGGCGCGCGAGATTCGGCACGCCTTCGCGCGTGCCGCGCAATGTATCGACGTCGATTTTCAGAACGATGCGAGCCACGCGCCGCCCTTAGCTCTGGTCTTCGACAAGACGCCGGGCCGTGGCCACATCGCCGCGATACGCTTCGAAAATCTTGCGCAGCGCATCGTCCATGGTCGCAACCGGCTTCCAGTCGAGCTCTTCAATGGTGTTGTCGATCTTTGGCACGCGGTTCTGGACGTCCTGATAACCCGCGCCGTAGTAAGCGCCCGACGAGGTCTCGACCAGTTGCACGGTCTTCGCGCTTTCTGCGTACTCGCTGATCTCGTTGGCGAGCTTCAGCATCTTGTTCGCGAGTTCGCGCACCGAGAAGTTGTTGCTCGGATTGCCGATGTTGTAGATCTTGCCCGTCGCCACGCCGTTCTTGTTCTCGATGATCTTCATCAACGCGCCAATGCCGTCGTCGATGTCCGTGAACGCACGCTTTTGCGCGCCGCCATCCACGAGACTGATGTTTTCGCCGCGCACGATATGGCCGAGGAACTGCGTGACCACGCGCGAGCTGCCTTCCTTCGGCGTGTAGATGGAATCGAGTCCCGGGCCGATCCAGTTGAACGGACGGAACAGCGTGAAGTTCAGGCCTTCCATGCCGTAGCCCCAGATCACGCGGTCCATCAGCTGTTTCGAGCACGCGTAGATCCAGCGCGGCTTGTTGATCGGGCCGTAGCTCAGTTGCGATTCTTCGGGGTCGAACTGCTCGTCCGTGCACATGCCGTACACCTCGGAAGTCGACGGAAACACGAGATGTTTGCCGTACTTCACGGCCGAACGCACGATGGGCAGGTTGGCTTCGAAGTCGAGTTCGAACACGCGCAGCGGCTGTTTCACGTAGGTTGCCGGCGTGGCGATAGCGACCAGCGGGAGAATCACATCGCACTTCTTGATGTGGTATTCGACCCATTCCTTGTTGATCGTGATGTCGCCTTCGAAGAAATGCATGCGCTCGTGATTGGCGAGCTCGCCCAGGCGGTCGCGCTGCATGTCCATGCCGAAGACTTCCCAGTCGGTCGTTTCGAGAATGCGCTTGGAAAGGTGGTGTCCAATGAAGCCGTTGACACCCAGGATCAGGACTTTTTTCATGAATGGGGAAATGATTGAGTGAGTCGGCCGAATTCGGCGGGACTGACGACGCGTTCGCCGCCGGCCGGAATCTGGCGGGCTTGGCGGGTTTCGCTATCGTCCACGAATGGTTGCCGTAATTCACGGATGGCGACGACGCGGCCATCGCCGCATACGCCAAACAGCGCATTATCCTTCACGTGCAGGCCGGGGGGCAAATCCCCGAGCGCGCGCAAGGTCTCGGCGGCAACGCCGGGGCTGCCGTTATCAGGAACAAGCCGGGCGCGCGCGACAATGAACCGCAATGATCCAATGTCCGTAAAAGCGCCCGGATATGGCGGTGCGACCGCGCGAATGAGGTTGTAGACCTGCTGCGCAGTCTTTGACCAGTCTATGCGGCCGTCCTCCGGCTTGCGTCCGCCAAAGTAGCTGCCTCGGCTGAGGTCGTTCGGCAGATGCGGCGCTTCGCCCGCAATCAGCGCCGGCAACACGCGCCAGAGCGTTTGTTCGGCCGCGACGGTGGTTTTGTCGAAGACTTGCGCCGCGGTGTCGTCGGGGAGGATGGGGACGGGCGTCTGGGCGAGAATAGCGCCGGCATCGGGCTTTGCCGCCATTTCATGCAGCGTCGCGCCAGTTTCCGTTTCACCGTTCAGCACGGCCCAGTTGGTCGGCACGCGCCCGCGATATTTCGGCAGCAGCGAGCCATGCATGTTGTATGCGCCGCGCGTGGCGAGCGCGAGCAGGCCGACCGGCAGCATGTGCCGGTAGTAGAACGAGAAGACGAAGTCCGGCGCCAGCTTGCTGATCGCGTCGTGCAGTTCCGGCGAGGTGGGATCGGCGGGCGTAATGACGTCGATTCCATGATCTTCCGCCACCGATTTGACGCTGCCGAACCAGATGTTCTCTTGTGGATTGTCTTCGTGCGTGACGACCAGCGCGACGTCCACGCCGCGCGCGAGCAACACTTGCAGACAGCGCACGCCAACATTGTGATACGCGAATACGACTGCGCGCGGCTTCATGGCGAAACCCTCATGACGGATCGACTTCGCGGGTGATCGCGGCCACCGCTTCCTGACGCGGCTTGCTGCGCGAAAGCTGGCCTTCGCGTTCTTCCAGGATGGTTTGCACCAGATACCGGGGCCGTGCGCGGACTTGCTGATAAATCCTGCCTATGTACTCGCCGAGCAGCCCCAGCGCGAAGATGATCACGCCAAGCATGAAGAACGTAATGGCGAACAGCGTGAACACACCTTCCACTTCCGCGCCGAACATGAAGCGCCGCACGAGCAGCAGCAGGAACAACCCCGCGGATCCCACCGAAAGAATCACGCCGATAAACGACAACCATTGCAGCGGCACGACCGAAAAGCCGGTGACGAGATCGAAGTTCAGACGGATCAGGCTGTACAACGAATATTTCGATTCGCCGGCGAACCGCTCTTCGTGCGCGACATCGATTTCAATTGGATTCTGTGCAAACGTGTAGGCGAGCGCGGGGATGAACGTGTTGATTTCGCCGCAACGATTGATCGTATCGATAATGTGGCGGCTATAACCACGCAGCATGCAGCCTTGGTCGGTCATGCGAATCCGCGTGATGCGTTCGCGTAAGCGGTTCATCAGCCGCGAGGCCTTCTTGCGCCAGAAGCTGTCCTGACGCTGCTGCCGGATCGTGCCGACGTAGTCGTAACCTTCCCGCATCTTGGCAAGCAGCTTGCCGATTTCCTCGGGCGGATTTTGCAGATCGGCGTCGAGCGTGATCACGCTCTCGCCGCGCGACTGTTCGAAACCGGCGAGGATGGCCATGTGCTGGCCGTAATTGCCGTTCAGCAGGATCACGCGCGTGGTGTCGGGGCGCGAGCGGAATTGCTGCGCAAGCAGCGCCGCGGACTTGTCCCGGCTGCCGTCGTTGATGAAGATGACCTCGTACGTTGCGCCGAGCGCATCGAGCGCGGGATACAGGCGCGAGAAGAGCGCGGCGAGGCCGTCTTCTTCGTTATATACCGGGACCACGACCGTCAACTCGGGTCCGGTCGGCAGAAAATCGGTTTGACTCATATTGGCGATGGTTCCGCTGGATATCCGTAATCAATGGGTGCTGAGCCCGCCGCCGCAACCGCGGTACGGCTTTCAAACTTATATGGCGTGCGCGGCGCAAATTTCATCGACCGCCTTTACAACACGGGTTACGTCGTCGTGGGTCATCTGCGTGAACAGCGGCAGCGTGACTGTCGATGCGCCGTACTTTTCGGCCTGCGGGAACATGCCTTCGTGAAACCCGCGCGCGCGATAAAGCGTGAACAAATGAAGCGCCGGGTAATGCACGCCCGTGCCAATGCCGCGCTCCTTCATCTTCCCCATGAACTCCGGACGAGTGAGCGACAGGCGCTCGAGCGGAAGCGCAATTTGGAACATGTGCCAGTTGCTGTCGGTGAAATTTTGCACGGGCAGTTGAACGCCCGCGCGCACGGCCGAGCCGTTGGCAAAACTCTCGAAGTATGCGCGCGCGAGTTCGCGGCGCTTTTCCGTAAAACGTTCGATGTGTTTCAACTGCCCGAGGCCGACGCGAGCGGCGACGTCGGTGAGATTGTATTTTCCGCCAAGCAGGTCGCAGTCCATGCCGTCGAAGCCGGTGCGCGTAATGCCTTGCAACCGGTACTTTTGCGCCAGCACCGCTTCTTCCTCGTTGTTCAGGACGAGCGCGCCGCCTTCTATGGACGTCACGTTCTTGTTGGCGTGGAAGCTGAACGAGACCATGTCGCCAAAAGAGCCGATTTTCTTGCCGCGCCACGATGACCCGACGGCCTGCGCGGCGTCTTCGATCACGCGCAGTTTGTGGTCGCGCGCAATGCCGTAGAGCCGGTCCATATCGACCGGTAGCCCAGAGAGGTACACGGGCAGGATGGCCTTGGTGCGCGGCGTGATGGCCTTTTCCAGCAGATCCAGATCGATGTTGCGGGTCATCGGATCGATGTCCGCGAAAACCGGCGTCGCGCCCGTTTCAATGATGACGTTGCTGGTCGATACCCACGTCATGGGCGTAGTGATGACTTCATCGCCTTCGCCCACACCCGCTATGCGCAGGCCTATTTCCATGGTCGCCGTGCCGGAATTGAACGTGCGAACCGGGCGGCCGCCGCAATAAGCGGACAACTCGGCCTCGAACTGCGTGTTTTGCGGTCCGGTCGTGATCCAGCCTGAACGCAGCACGTCGGCGACGCCCTGGATCGTCTCTTCATCAATCTCGGCGCGCACGAACGGCAGGAAAGGAAGCGTTTTGGAGGTCACGTTCTGGGTCATGGAGTCTCTGCGTAAAAAGTGAAAGAGCGTGCTTCGGACAAAAACCGAACAGATGCTAGCTGCGCGTCAGGACCACCACGCCAACCAGGATGATGCCGATACCGACCAGTCTCTGCACTGACAGGATTTCGCCAAACAGATACCACGCCGCGAACGCATTCACCACGTAGCCCAACGAAAGCATGGGATACGCCACGGACACGTCGACTCGCGACAATCCCACGATCCACACCACGACGCTGAACACATAGCAGGCAAGACCGCCGATGATTGGCCATTGCGTTGCGATCTTTAACCCGATCGGCACAATGTTCGAGGGCGTGAATTCGAAGTGGCCGACCGCGTTCACCCCAGCTTTGAGCAGTAACTGCGCACCGGCGTTCAACATGACGCCTGTGATGATGCAAATGAAGGATATCGGGTTCATCGCGGATCGTAAAAGTCGTTTTTATTGGCGCATTGCAGCGCAACATTGCTTCATGAAGGCCATGGGCGCAAACGACGCGCCATTGTTTCAAGGCTGCGGCTTTTCCACAATCACCCTTCGATCATCCCGCGCAACGACCTGCATTGGCACATTTTTGGCACGTAAGTCGTCATATTGGCCCGGCGGCATCAGGGCGAGAGCATACCGGTCAGCGTTCCAGCGCTGAATCCATGCGTCGATGGTCGGCACCCACCTTTGCGGCTCCGTAGTCACGCCGAACTGCAATTCGTCGGGTTCCTGGACCATGATCATGGTGTGGCCGAGATAGAACGGCATGGTGTGGTCGAGCTTCGCAATCGAGTAAAACGGCGTATCGGCTGGAAGCCTCGCCATGGCGGCCTTGACTGCTGGCACCATTTTTACGCCAGAACTTTCCCGGCCGAAGACATCGTGTCCGGTTCCCGCGATCGTACCCAGCAGCAGCCACGCCGTACCCAGCAAAACAACGCCGCCAATGGAGCTGCGCCGGTTAAACCAGATAGCCGCGAGTGTGACCACGAAGGCCACTGCGAGCGCCGCGTACACCCAGACCTGGAATTCACGGTAAAGATAATTGGGCGTGTGACCACCGCCCATTCTTCCCAAAAAGATCGCGCCGAACGCCGCCGCGACCAGAAATACGGCGTAGCCAATCAGGTGCCGGCTCCATTGCATCCGCGTCAGCAGGGGCAAATAAATCGCGATCAGCAGCGCGATGGATGGAGCAATTGGCAGCGTGTAAGAAAGAAGTTTTGAGTGTGACGCGCTGAAAAACAGGAAAATGAACGCGGTCCAGACGAGCAGCAGCGTGACCGGCGCGAAGCCGTTCGGCTGGCGCGGCACTTTCACCGCGTGGCGGGTGCTCTGAAATACAACGGACAGCCATGGAAGAAATCCGACAATCAGCACGGGCACGAAGTAGTAAAAAGCGCCCGGCCGATTCTGTTCAGGCGTGAGATAACGCTGGAACTGCTGCACTATGAAAAAGAAGTTCAGGAACTCGGGATTTTTCATCTGTACGAGCGCAAACCAGGGCACGGAAATGACCGCGAACAGGATCAGCCCGCTGCCAATATAGAGCCGCCGCCAGAGGGCCCAGTCGCGCGCAATCAGCGTGTACAGCACGAGCACCGCGCCCGGCAGGATCAACCCGATCAATCCCTTCGACAACAGCGCGAGCGCCATGCCGGCCCAGCAAAGCCACATCCAGAGCCGGACCTGTTTGAGCGGTAGATTCGGGCGTTGCGCGAGCAGCAAGCTGCAAAGCGTGAGCTCCATCCAGAAGGACAAACCCATGTCGAGCGTATCGAAATGGGCCATCAGGTTCCAATAGGGCGACGTGGCGAGTACCACAGCCGCGCAGAATCCCGTCACGCCGTTGAATACCCGCGCTCCGGTATAGCCGATCAGCAGCACGCCGGCAAAACCTGTCAGCGCTGTATAGAGCCGCGCCTGCCATTCGCCGATGCCGAACCATGCGAATGTCAGCGCGTTCGCCCAGGTTTGCAGTGGTGGTTTTTCGAAATATTTGTAGCCGTTGTAGCGCGGCGTGATCCAGTCGCCGGTCACGAACATTTCGCGGGCCATTTCCGCATAACGGCCTTCGTCGCTGGGAACGAGGTGACGCAGGCCGAGCGGCGCGAACCAGATCACAGCAAGCGCTGCGATCAGCAACAACAGCGAGAGGCGGGTGAGCGGTAGCCGGTAAGGCGTATCGTTCATGAGAGTCGACCTGTCCAGTGCCGCTTGCGCGGCGAAAAGCAAATTCAAAAAGGGGGCTCGAGGGTGGCATATCGAGACTTAAGCGCGGCTTAGCCAGACTTCAAAAACGCTGCACGCGCCTGATCGATGAACACATGCAGGTTCCGCTGCTTCGGCAATGCGCACAAGTCAGCCAAACGGGCTGGTACGTCAGCAGGTCGCGACGCATTTTCGGATCGGAGAACGCTGAAGATGGCCGTCACAGAGCCGCCGCCGGGCGGCAGTTTATCGCATTGGCGCGTCGGTCCCGTGCCTGCGCGGCGTTTGGACCATGACCGACGGTATTTCGAGCCGGCTCAGCGACGAGGATTACGCTTCGAGCAACAGCGCGGCGGCGACGCGGCGGCCTTCGGACATGAGAATGTTGTAAGTGCGGCACGCCGCGCCGAAGTCCATGGTCTCGACGCCAATGCGCAGCTGCGTGAGCCTGGCCGTGAGCCGCGGATGAGGAAAGCGCAAGCGCGAGCCGCTGCCGAAAACAACGACTTCAGGCGCAAGTTCGAGCAGTGCATCGAAATTTTCGGGTGCAAGCGTCTCGAACGATGTGACGGGCCACTGGATCACGGGTGTTTCCGGCATGACGATGATGCTGCCTTCGTGACGTTCCAGATTGATCGCGACGTAATCGGCGCCGTAACTCGTGATGGTATTGAGTGCGCCGCTGGCTTCCTGATGTAATTTCAAATCGATAGTCCGACAGGCGGGTTGATGGCAAGAAGTGACTGCGCGCAGGCACGTTGCGGAATAATCCGCCCATGAGCACGGCTCGCGCATTGCGAAAGTCACGCTTAATCCGCTAAATTATAACTTTTCGGCCGTCGACGGGTTGCGAGCCCGCACGGCGCAGTGATTAGCGTGCCGCCACAAGCTGCCTGCCGACACGCAAAAAAGGGCGTTTTGCCTTGGCCTGATGGCCAAAACTCACACGTTTGAGCCCAAACCCGCCTTTATCCGGCGCATTTTCGCTAGACTGCCTGTTCTGCGCTGCTTTTGGAGTTTCGGGGTTTTGCCCGGAACCCATTGCCAGGACGTACATCCCGGTCCGAGATCCTTGTCGCATTGGTGACTGAATCGCTTGCTTGACCGCAAACGCGGCCTTGGCGAAACGCTTGCAGCGCAGGCCGCAAATGCCGGTCGCGGCAAACGACCGTCGCAGTAACCGTATCAACCAAAAAGCCTGATTTCAAGTAACCGAGTGAGCCTTCCCGCCGTGAAACCGATTCTCAAGTCAAATAAATTGCAGAACGTCTGTTATGACATTCGCGGGCCCGTGCTCGAACACGCGAAGCGTCTCGAGGACGAAGGCCACCGGATCATCAAGCTCAACATCGGCAATCTGGCGTCGTTCGGTTTCGACGCACCGGACGAGATCATCCAGGACATGATCCGCAATCTGCCCACGTCGTCGGGCTATTCGGACTCGAAGGGCGTGTTCGCCGCGCGCAAGGCGATCATGCATTACACCCAGCAAAAAGGCGTGCTGGGCGTGGAACTGGACGATATCTACATTGGCAACGGAGCGTCCGAGCTGATAGTCATGGCCATGCAGGGCCTGCTCAATGACGGCGATGAAGTGCTGCTGCCCGCGCCCGACTATCCGCTGTGGACGGCGGCGGTAAGCTTGTCGTCAGGAACGCCGGTGCACTATCTCTGCGACGAATCCGCCGACTGGATGCCCGATCTCGACGACCTGCGCTCGAAGATCACGCCGAACACGAAGGCGCTTGTCATCATCAACCCCAACAATCCGACTGGCGCGCTCTACTCGGACGCGTTGCTGACTGAAATGATCGAGATCGCGCGCAAGCACGGCCTGATCATTTTCGCCGACGAGGTCTACGACAAGATTGTCTATGACGGCCGCAAGCACACGGCGGTTGCAGCGTTGTCCGAGGACGTGCTGACGGTCACGTTCAACAGCCTTTCCAAGAGTTACCGGGCTTGCGGATATCGTGCTGGCTGGATGTTCATCTCCGGCCTGACGGGGGAAAACCGCCGCATAGCCCACGACTATATGGAAGGGCTCGGGATTCTCGCGTCCATGCGCCTGTGCGCGAACGTGCCCGGGCAGTACGCCATCCAGACGGCGCTGGGCGGCTATCAAAGCATCAACGACCTGATCGTGCCGGGCGGGCGCCTGTTCAAGCAGCGCGAACTCGCCTATGACATGTTGACGGCCATTCCCGGCGTGAGCTGCGTCAAGCCTCAAGCAGCGTTGTACATGTTCCCGAAGCTCGACCTGAAGATGTATCCGATCGTTGACGACCAGCAGTTCATCACGGATTTGCTGCTTGAAGAACGTACGCTGCTCGTGCAGGGCACAGGCTTCAACTGGCCGGCGCCCGATCATTTCCGCGTGGTGTTCCTGCCGAACGTGGACGATCTGGCTGACTCGATCAACCGTATCGCGCGCTTTCTCGATGGGTATCGAAAGCGTCACTCTGTCTAAACCTCTCTTAAAAGACTTACGCTGCAATGGAACCGATCAAAGTTGGCCTCTTGGGCTTCGGCACGGTCGGCAGCGGCACCTTCACGGTGCTGCGCCGAAATCAGGAAGAAATCAAACGGCGCGCTGGACGCGGTATTGAAATTTCGCGTATTGCCGTGCGCACGCCGTCCAAGGTGAAGGGCGCCGAAGGCATCGGGATCACGACGGATTTCAATGCGGTCGTGGACGATCCTTCCATTGACATCGTGGCTGAAATGATTGGCGGCACGGGTCTGGCGCGCGATCTGGTGCTGCGCGCGATTGCCAACGGCAAGCACGTCGTGACGGCGAACAAGGCGCTGCTCGCCGTGCACGGCAGCGAAATTTTCGAGGCGGCCAGCAAGAAGGGCGTGATGGTGGCGTTCGAGGCTGCGGTCGCGGGCGGCATTCCGATCATCAAGGCGCTGCGCGAAGGGCTGACAGCCAACCGGATCGAGTACATCGCGGGAATCATCAACGGTACGACAAACTACATTCTCTCGGAGATGCGCGACCGCGGGCTCGACTTCGCGACCGCGCTGAAAGCGGCACAGGATCTGGGTTACGCCGAAGCGGACCCGACCTTCGACATTGAAGGCGTGGATGCCGCGCACAAGGTCACGCTCATGAGCGCGATTGCGTTCGGCGTCCCGGTGCAATTCGACCGCGCGTATGTGGAAGGCATCAGCAAGCTCGACGCAATCGATATCCGCTACGCCGAGGATCTGGGCTACCGGATCAAGTTGCTGGGCATTGCGCGCCGCACGGAGAAAGGCATCGAATTGCGTACGCATCCAACGCTGATTCCGGAAAAGCGCTTGCTGGCGAACGTGGAAGGCGCAATGAACGCGGTGGTCGTCCATGGCGACGCCGTGGGCACCACGCTTTATTACGGCAAGGGCGCAGGCGCCGAGCCAACGGCGTCGGCGGTGGTCGCGGATCTCGTGGACGTGACGCGCCTGCATACGGCTGACCCCGAGCATCGCGTGCCGCATCTGGCGTTCCAGCATGACAGCCTCGCCAACACGCCGATCCTGCCCATCGAGGAAGTGACGAGCAGCTACTACCTGCGTTTGCGCGTGGCGGACGTGACGGGCGTGCTTGCCAACATCACGCGGATTCTCGCCGACAAGGCCATTTCCATCGACGCGTTGCTGCAGAAGGAATCCGAGCATGTCGATGGTGAAGACAAGGGCGAGACCGACATCATCCTGATCACGCATGAGACGGTAGAAAAGGAAATCAACGCAGCGATCACGCAGATCGAAGCGCTCTCCACGGTGGTTTCGAAGGTGACGAAACTGCGCATGGAAGGGTTGAAATAGGGTCTTGAAATGAACTACATCTCCACGCGCGGCGCCGGTATCGGCGAGCGTCATACTTTCTCCGACATCCTGCTCGGCGGTCTTGCCAAGGACGGCGGCCTGTATTTGCCCGCCGAGTATCCCTGCGTCACGGCGCAGGAACTCGATACCTGGCGCTCGCTGCCTTATGCCGATCTTGCCTATGAAATCCTGCGCAAGTTCAGCGACGATATTCCCGACGAGGATTTGCGTTCGCTCACGCGCCGCACCTACACGGCGAGCACGTACAGCAATGTGCGCGACCACGAGAGCGCGTCGCAGATCACACCCATCAAGACGCTTGGCGTCGAGAACGGCACGACAGTGTCGCTGCTGGAGTTGTCGAACGGACCGACGCTCGCGTTCAAGGACATGGCCATGCAGTTGCTCGGCAATCTGTTCGAGTACACGCTGGCCAAGCACGGCGAGACGCTCAACATTTTGGGCGCGACTTCGGGCGACACGGGCAGCGCGGCCGAATACGCGATGCGCGGCAAGCAGGGCGTGCGCGTGTTCATGCTTTCGCCGCATCAGAAAATGAGCGCATTCCAGACGGCGCAGATGTTTTCGCTGCAGGATCCGAACATTTTCAATCTGGCGGTGGTTGGCAACTTCGATAACTGCCAGGACATCGTCAAAGCTGTATCGAACGATCACGCGTTCAAGGCCAACAACAAGATCGGCACGGTCAACTCGATCAACTGGGCGCGCGTCGTGGCGCAAGTGGTCTATTACTTCAAGGGTTACTTCGCCGCAACCCAGTCGAATGCCGAACGCGTGTCGTTCACGGTGCCGTCCGGCAATTTCGGTAATGTCTGCGCCGGCCATATTGCCCGCATGATGGGCTTGCCGATCGAGCAACTGGTCGTCGCCACGAACGAAAACGATGTGCTCGACGAATTCTTCCGCACGGGCGTTTATCGCGTGCGCACGGCGGCCGAGACGTATCACACGACCAGCCCGAGCATGGATATCTCGAAGGCGTCGAACTTCGAGCGTTTTGTGTTCGATCTGCTCGGACGCGACCCGTCGCGCGTCCTGCAGCTTTTCCGCGACGTCGAGGAGAAAGGCGGTTTCGATCTTGCTGCAAGCGGCGACTTTGCACGCGTCAAGCAGTTCGGTTTTGTGTCGGGCCGCAGCAGCCACGCGGATCGCGTGGAAACAATCCGCGACGCGTTCAACCGCTACGGGACCATGATCGACACGCACACGGCCGACGGGCTGAAAGTGGCGCGCGAGCACCTGATACCCGGTGTTCCGATGATCGTGCTGGAAACTGCACAGCCCATCAAATTTGGCGAGACTATCCGCGAAGCCTTGCAGCGCGAACCGGAACGCCCGGCGGCGTTTATTGGCATGGAAGAATTGCCACAGAAATTCGATATCGTCAGTGCTGATCCGGGTGTGGTGAAGGCTTACATCGCCGAGCGCGTCTAGCCAAGCGGCAAGCGGCACTGGCTACTGGCGCGTTTCTCACCGGCGGTAACCCGGCCAGTTCCGCTGCAATGCCGCAAATCGTCGCAAAAACTGCTAAAATTGCAGGTTTTTCGCCGTACACCATTCAAAAGGACGCGCTGTGCTGTCTACTGCCAATATCACCATGCAATTCGGGCCGAAGCCCCTCTTCGAGAACATTTCGGTCAAGTTCGGAGAAGGAAATCGCTACGGACTGATCGGGGCGAACGGCTGCGGCAAATCCACCTTCATGAAAATCCTGGGTGGCGACCTGGAACCAAGCTCCGGCAACGTGATGCTCGAGCCGAACGTGCGCCTGGGCAAGTTGCGCCAGGACCAGTTCGCGTATGAAGACATGCGCGTGATCGACGTCGTGATGATGGGCCACACCGAAATGTGGAACGCCATGTCCGAACGCGACGCCATTTACGCGAACCCGGACGCAACAGACGACGACTACATGCACGCCGCGGAACTGGAGGCAAAGTTCGCGGAATACGACGGCTATACTGCCGAAGCGCGCGCGGGCGAACTCTTGCTGGGCATCGGCATTGCCATCGAAGACCATATGGGGCCAATGAGCAACGTTGCCCCGGGCTGGAAGCTGCGGGTGCTGCTGGCGCAGGCCCTGTTCTCGAAGCCGGACGTGCTGCTGCTCGACGAGCCGACCAACAACCTGGACATTACATCCATCCGTTGGCTCGAGGACGTGCTGAACCAGTACAACTCGACCATGGTGATCATTTCCCACGACCGGCACTTCCTGAACCAGGTCTGCACGCACATGGCGGACATGGATTACGGCACGCTCAAGGTTTATCCGGGAAATTACGACGACTATATGCTGGCGTCGGCGCAGGCGCGCGAGCGTCAGGCAAGCGCGAACCAGAAGGCGAAAGATCGCGTGGCCGATTTGCAGGACTTCGTGCGCCGCTTTTCAGCCAACAAGTCAAAGGCGCGCCAGGCGACCAGCCGCGCAAAGCAGATCGAGAAGATCAAGATCGAGGAGTTCAAGCCTTCGTCGCGCCAGAATCCGTTCATTCGCTTCGACTTCGAGAAGAAACTGCATAACATCGCGGTCGTGGCCGACGGCATCACGAAGAAATACGACCGGACCATCTTCAGTCACTTCAACCTGAGCGTGCAGCCCGGCGAACGGATTGCGATCATCGGCGAGAACGGTGCTGGCAAGACCACGCTGCTGCGCGCGCTGAAGGGTGCTATCGAACTGGATGGCGGCACGGTCAAGTGGGCGGAAAATGCGCTGGTCGGCTACATGCCGCAGGACACGTACGAAGAGTTTCCGAAAGACGAGACGCTGACCGACTGGGTCGATCAGTATCGTCAGGACGGCGACGACGATCAGATGGTGCGCGGCACGCTCGGCCGCTTGCTTTTCAACGCGGACGATATCAAGAAGTCCGTGAAGGTGCTTTCGGGCGGTGAAAAAGGCCGCATGATCTGGGGCAAGCTGATGCTCGGCCGCCCCAACGTGTTGCTGATGGACGAGCCGACCAACCATATGGACATGGAATCGATCGAATCCCTGCAGATTGCACTGGAGAAGTACGAAGGCACGTTGATCTTCGTGTCGCACGACCGCGAATTCGTGAACGGACTGGCGAATCGGGTGATTGAGGTCAAGAACGACGGCACCATTCGTGACTTCGGCGGCACGTATGAAGAGTTACTGGCGAGCCAGGGTATTCAATAACTCGCAGTCGAATTGCCGAGCATCAAAGGGCCCGCTTCGTGAACAAGCGGGCCCTTTTTGCATTTTGAGTCGCGGAACAGCCAAGCCGTTGGACATGGCCTGAACTCGCAACAAAACAAACCACAAACACGTTGACCTAAACGAAACACGCTACAGTCGAACTTGATTGATAAATCTCAACGTGGGTTTGTCAAACCTCCTGCAAGCTAGAAACTTTGACCCAGGAGTTGACCCCCAATGACGCCTCTTTCCCCTCTGACCATCCGCGGCCGCACGTTGCTCCCTGTTGTCCAGGGAGGCATGGGCGTTGGCGTTTCCGCGCATCGGCTGGCCGGTACGGTTGCGAGGGAGGGCGCCATGGGTACGATTTCGAGCATCGACTTGCGCCACCACCATCCCGACCTGATGGAACTGTGCAGGCAAAATCCGGTTCAGGCGACGCTCGAAGCAGCGAACCAGACCGCGCTTGCCCGGGAAATCATCGCGGCCAAGGAACTCAGCGAAGGCCGCGGCATGGTCGCCGTGAACGTAATGCGCGCGGTCGCTTCCTATGCGGAGGCGGTGCGTACGGCGTGCGAAAGCGGCGCTGACGCCATTGTCATGGGTGCGGGCTTGCCGCTCGATCTGCCGGATATGACCGAAGGCGTCGATATCGCGCTGATTCCTATTCTCTCGGATAGCCGCGGCATTGCGCTGGTGCTCAAGAAGTGGATGAAAAAGAAGCGCTTGCCGGACGCCATCGTGATCGAGCATCCGGCGCACGCAGGCGGTCATCTTGGCGTGGCAAGCGTCGCGGATATCCCAAGCGAGCGTTTCGAATTTGCGCGCGTGATCGAGGAAACCATGCAGACCTTCGATTCGCTCGGCCTGAGCCGCACGCAGATTCCGCTGATCGTGGCAGGGGGCATCAACAGTCACGCCGCGGTTCGCCACTGGCTCACGCTCGGCGCCTCCGGCGTGCAGCTTGGTACGGCGTTCGCCGTGACCGAAGAAGGCGACGCGCATCTCGAATTCAAGCGCATTCTCGCCGATGCAAAGCCTGACGATATCGCCGAGTTTGTGAGCGTGACCGGTTTGCCGGCGCGCGCCGTGAAGACGCCCTGGCTTGTGCGGTACATGCGGCAAGAAACAAAGATCCGCGAAAAAATCGGCACGAAACAGCAACTATGCGAAACGGGTTTGAACTGTCTGACAGCGTGCGGCTGGCGTGACGGCATCGAGAAGTTCGGGCACTTCTGTATTGATGCACGTCTGAGCGCCGCCTTGCGCGGCGACCGGGAGACCGGTCTGTTCTTTCGCGGGCGCGAGATATTGCCGTTCGGTTCGGCAATTCGCAGCGTGCGCGAACTGCTTGATCTGCTCGTGGCGGATATCCGTCCCGCCGTGTCTGCATGAGGGGCATGCGCGAGCGGTGCCGAAATCCCGTTTCAGACCTTATCGCGCGTAAAGCGCATTGCCGTGCCTTCGCGGTTGATGCGCTCCCAGATGGCGCGCTTTTCGTCGTCGCTGAGGAATACCCAGTTGGACACTTCGGAAGCCGTACGGCCGCAACCTTTGCAGACGTCGTCAAAGAGTGTGGAGCACACGCCAATGCACGGGCTGTCGGGTAAATCGTGAAGATTCGATGCCATAAGACGCCTGTAAAGCGGACGCTGCATTTAATCCCAATGCAGTACCCGCGCAGAAAGTAACCCCGATTTTACCTTGCAATGCTGTATCCGATCCGCGCGATCCAGTGTTGCCGCTGGTTGTAGTCGAGAATATCTTCGCCGTATCCGTTGAAATAGCCCACCCACAAATAACCGCCCCAGGCGCTGTTGATCAGCTTGGCGAGCGGGTAGGTGAACTGGGCGTCGACGCTGCCGTATTTTGCCTTCGTTCCCTTGCGCAACGTTGCCGCGAGCTGCCAGCTATCCGGGCTGCCGTACTTGACCAACAGGTCTACGTATCCGCGATAGTCCTGGATATCCTCGTTGCCGCTCTTCGTGATGTAGTAGTAAATCTTCGGCGATATGGTCAGGTGGTTCGAATCGATATCGCCGAAATCCCAGGTCGGACGCACGAAGGCAATGTTGATCGCGCGGGAATCGGCGCCGCTCTTGCCGTTCGATTCATGGCCAATACCCGCTGTCACGCCCATGCGCGACCAGAGCGAGCTCTTCCAGCCCGTGTCCTGCAAGTAGTAGAAAAGCTGCGGCTGATAGCTCGTGTCGCGAAAGGGCGCCGACTCGGCGGACAAATCCCATATCGACGTCTGCGTGTACGCGAGATACAGGTTGTCTAGAAAACTGCGCGAGCGGGGATCGTCGGGCAGCATCAGCCGGTACTTGAAGCTGAACTGGAACTTGGCGAGGTTGTCGCCGTTCTGGCCATCGGCGAAATACATGGGCTCGAACGTCGACAAACGGCCGCTCAGCATGCGATCGGTCGTAGGCGTAGGCACGGCCGACGTGTTGGCCGCAGTCTCGGCCGTTGCAAGTTGCTGCGGCGTTTTAGCCTGCGTCTCGGCGGTTTCTGCGGCCACGACCTGAGCCTGCTTTTCGCCCCGATTAAGCACGATCAACATGGGCGATGAATCGAAACCGACCGGATCGACTTTCACCGTGCCGCGCGCGGACTCGGGCCACGGCGCCGAATATCGGACCTTTCTGTATTGGCCGGGGCGCAGCGTGAGCTTGTCGGGCACGTTCGCTTCGCGTTCGAGCGTGAGCGGTTTGGGCGGCAGATCGCCGTTCGTCAACGTGACGGTCAGGTTTTTCGGGACATCCACGCTGAGCGGTTTACGGTCGTCATCGCTGTAAAGCAGCGTGAGTTCGAGCGGTTGCTGGGCCGCGGCTTCGCGTACGGGTTGCAGCACAGAGACCGTTGCATGTGCCGTCGTCCAGCAAAGAGCCAGGCCCAGCGCCGCGGCGAGCGGGGTGAAACGGGAAGCGCGGAGCATGTCGCGCCAGGGCGAGCGGTTGATGAAATGCAATGAGCCACGGGCCATGAAACGATTGTCCTTGTTGTGCGTTGATGAGCGTCGAGCGCGGCGATGCGGCAAAACAATGAAATGATTTACCTTGCCTCTGATCGAGCGCGGATCGCAACCGCCAGATTCGCTGATCCACGATTGCTCGCGGCATCTCAAGATGCCAATGAATTCGTGAAACGCAGAATTGTAAACGCGATGAGCGTCTATCTCGGAATGCGGTGCGAAAGGGGCAGGAAAAGCAAGAAGCGGTCCCGTCAGCCGGCAATCAGTGCGCGGTCGAATCGAATCGGACTGTCGGACGCGTTATAGCGGGTCGAGCTAAACAGCGGCTTTGGCAGATTGAAGCGCCATGAATAAGTCAGCGAGCCGGCTCAAACATCCGTCACCAGTTGCCACAACAAGGCCACGTTCAGCACCACGATAATCCCGGCGCACATCCACGCCAGCGCGAGCGGAATGCGCTTGACGCGCCAGCGGCCCATGAGGCAGGCATCGGAGGCAAATCGGACAAGGGGAATCACGGCGAGCGGTAGTTGCAGGCTCAACACCACCTGGCTCGCGACCAGCAACTGGTTCGAACCATGTTCGCCGAATGCGCCGACAGCAAGCAGCGCCGGCCCGATGGCAAGCGTGCGGGTCAGAAGCGCACGCGCCCAGCGCGCAATCTTCAATTGCAGGAAACCTTCCATGACCGCCTGCCCGGCCAGCGTGCCGGTGACCGTCGCGTTCAGTCCGCAGGCGAGCAGCGCCGCCGCGAAGATGACGCTCGCCCACTTGCTTCCGACGAGCGGGGCGATCAGACGGTGTGCATCGGCGAGATCGCTTACGTCGTAATGGCCGCTCGCGTGGAACACGGCCGCGGCCACGATCAGGAGCGACGCGTTCACCGTGAAAGCCAGGCTTAACGATGCAAACGTGTCGATGTTCACGCCTTTCATGGCGTCAGAGATGGATTCGTCATCGCCGTTTTTTGCGTGGTCCTTCACCAGCGACGAGTGCAGATAAAGATTGTGCGGCATGACGGTGGCGCCGAGAATGCCCGCCGCGAGCCAGATCATGCCGGCGTCGCGCAACAGCGCAGCAGGCGGCGCGAGGCCTGCCAGCGCGCCGCGCCACGAAGGATTGGCGAGTGCGAGTTCAACGACGAAGCAAAAGCCGACAAAAAATATCAGCGTGGTGATGACGATCTGCAAAGGACGTTGTCCTCGACTTTGCAGCGCCAACATGGCGAAGGTGCCGACTGCGGACATCAGCACGCCGACTGTGAGCGACACGCCGAGCAGCAGTTGCAACGCAACGGCGCTGCCGACGACCTCCGCCACGTCGCACGCAATGATCGCGATCTCGCAGGTGATCCAGAGAAAAATCGTGGTGCGGCGGCTATAGCGCGCGCGGCACAACTGGGCGAGATCGCGTCCGGTCACTACGCCGACTTTCGATGCCACCCATTGCAGCAGCAGTCCCATGAGGCTTGCCGCCAGCACGACGCTTAGCAACTGATAGCCGTACTTGGCGCCGCTGCCGAGCGCGGTGGCCCAATTGCCCGGGTCCATGTAGCCGACTGCGACCAGCGCGCCCGCGCCGACAAACGAGAACCAGCGTCCGCGCACGCGAGGCGAGCCGTCGGGCGGGTCGCCACGATGATCGGGTTCAGCGGTGGTGGCGGAGCCAGTCTGGTCGAAAGCGGACGAATTCGTGTTCATGCAGTTCTGAGGCCTGTTTGCCGATACCGGAACGGTGCAGACGGGTGGAAAAAATGGCGGGTCCGGCAATCGCATTCATGAATGGCCTGGAACGCGTTTAACAGCAACGACTGTTCCGTCGCCATCGGCCAATGACATCGACAAGCATGAACAAAAGGCCTTCAATTCGTTAACAAACGGAATAATTCCCCAATAATGACATTACGCAAGCGAATACGCTTTTAGATTCAATGGCGGCATTGTGGTCTTTGCCCGCCGGGATGTATCTGAGCACCTCGAAATCCTGTCCAAAATCCTGTCCATTAAGCGTCCCGACGCAGACGCCAGCCACAACGCGCCATCCCGCGCCAGTCCTTGCTGGCGGTGAATTGATCGCATGTGAACTTTGCGCTACAACCCCGCCCAATTGTTTTTTGGTGCGACGCGTTTTGATGATAGTTTTCGTTTTTTTGCAGAGTCTTGGTCGGGCACTGGAAAAAAGCTCATCGGGACGAGGGCGGTCAATGGTCGGCAAGTCGAAAGTACGGAGAAACTCATATGGCAATGAAAATGGCGGACCAGTCGTTCAAGCGCGCACCGAAACGCTCACCGAAGCGCACAGGCGCTGCCGCGCGCGCGATCGCCACCGTGGCTGCAGCCGGCGCAGTGGCAATGGCGGCGCCCATGGCGGCATCGGCGAAAGACACGCAGCTTAACGTCTACAACTGGTCGGACTATATTGCCAAGGACACCATTCCGAACTTCGAAAAACAGTCGGGCGTGAAGGTCAAATACGACAATTACGACAGCGACGACACACTGCAAGCCAAATTGCTCACCGGCAATTCGGGCTACGACATCGTGGTCCCGACCAGCAACTACGCGGGCAAGCAGATCGCCGCGGGCATTTTTTCTCCGCTCGATAAATCCAGGCTCCCGAACCTCAAATATCTCGATCCTGACCTGATGGCGCTGGTCGCGGGCGCCGATCCGGGCAACCAGTACACGGTGCCGTGGGCCTACGGCACGACCGGTCTTGGCTACAACGTGACCAAGGTCCAGCAAATCCTTGGCAAGAGCGTTCCGCTCGACAACTGGGACATTCTCTTCAAGCCGGAGAACATCTCGAAACTGAAGGCGTGCGGCGTGTCGGTGCTCGACGCGCCCGACCAGATGTTCGCGGCGGCCCTGCATTACATCGGCAAGGATCCGATGAGCACGAACCCCGCCGACTATCGCGCTGCGCTCGCGATGCTCAAGAAGATCCGCCCGTACATCACGCAGTTCAATTCGTCGGGTTATATCAACGACCTGGTCGGCGGCGATGTCTGCTTTACCTACGGCTGGTCGGGCGACGTCGTGATCGCCAAGCACCGGGCGGTGGACGCGAAGAAGGCGTTCAAGATCGAGTACTACATCCCGAAAGGCGGCGCGCCGGTCTGGTTCGACGTGATGGCGATCCCGAAGGACGCGAAGAACAAGGAAGCCGCGCTCGAATGGATCAACTACATCGAGACGCCGCAGGTTCATGCTGGAATCACGAACGAGGTGTATTACCCGAGCGCGAACAAGGAAGCACGCAAGTATGTATCGAAGGATGTGGCCGAGGATCCGGCGGTGTATCCGCCGCAGGACGTGATCAAGACGCTGTTCCTGCTCAAGCCGTTGCCGCCGGAAATCCAGCGTCTGCAGACGCGCTTGTGGACGGAACTGAAATCCGGCCGATAGTACGATAGAACCGCAAGGCGTACGATGGACGCGAAGCCCCTGGTCATCCGGGGGCTTTGTTCGTCGCCAGTTTGAATATCAGAGCAGGAGATGGCGCAGTGGAACGAGGCAGCACGAACGCGCAAAAGCGCAGGAGCCGGGCACCCGATCATGAGTGAGCAGTTGAGCGCAGCGCCTGCCCAGCCAGGCGGCCAAGGCGGCCCGGGCGGTTCCGGCGTCCCCGTCGGTCCCAACGGCCGCCGCCCCGAACCCGGCATGCGCAGCCCGGACTGGGCCGAAAACAACTTCGTGCGGATCGTCGATGTCTTCAAGAAGTTCGACGAAACCGTCGCGGTGAAAGGCGTGAATCTGTCGGTGAAAAAGGGCGAGTTGTTTGCGCTGCTCGGCAGTTCCGGCTGCGGCAAATCCACATTGCTGCGCATGCTGGCAGGGCTCGAGTCCGTGAGCTCGGGGCACATTCTCATCGATGGCGAGGATCTCGCCGCCATGCCGCCGTATCGACGGCCGACGAACATGATGTTCCAGTCGTACGCGCTGTTTCCGCATATGTCGGTGGAGGCGAATGTCGCGTTCGGGCTCAAGCAGGAAGGCGTGCGTGGCGCGGAACTGAAAGAGCGCGTGCACGCGACGCTTGAACTCGTGCAGATGGCGCGCTACGCGCAGAGAAAACCCAATCAATTGTCCGGTGGACAGCAACAGCGCGTGGCGCTCGCCCGCAGTCTTGTAAAGCGTCCGAAACTGCTGCTGCTCGACGAACCCATGTCCGCGCTCGACAAACAAATCCGTCAGCGCACGCAGATCGAGCTGGTGAACATTCTCGATAAGGTCGGCGTCACATGCATCATGGTCACGCACGACCAGGAAGAGGCCATGACCATGGCCGGCCGGATTGCGGTGATGAGCGAGGGCGAGATCGTGCAGACCGGCACGCCGCACGAGGTCTACGAATATCCGAATAGCCGGTTCACGGCGGAATTCATCGGTTCGACCAATCTGTTCGACGGCAACGTAGTCGAGGACGAACCCGATCATATCTTCGTGGAATCGAAGGATCTGCCTTCGCGCCTGTACGTGAACCACGGAATCACGGGACCGCTCGGCATGCCCGTCACCATCTCGGTTCGCCCCGAGCGCATCGCGCTGACGCGCAAACCGCCCGAAGGCGCCTACAACTGGGGCCACGGCACGATTGCGAACATCGCGTACATGGGCGGCTATACGCTTTATCACGTGAAGCTCGACAGCGGCAAGGTGGTGGTGGCGAACTTGTCGAGCCTCACGGCTGGCGAACTCGAATCGCCCACCTGGGACGACGAGGTTTATGTGCGCTGGTCGGCGTCCGCGGGCGTGGTGCTCACAGTATGAGGGCGCTGCAATCAATCCGGCAGCGGTTCGGCCTCTCCGGAAGGACGGCTGTGATTGCCGGGCCGTATCTTTGGCTCGTGCTGTTGTTTCTCGTGCCGTTCCTTCTGGTTGTAAAGATCAGTTTCTCCGATTCACGCCTCGGCATTCCGCCCTACACGGAATTGACCGCGTTGAAAGAGGGCGTGCTGAGTATCGCGCTCGATTTCTCGCATTATGCGTTTCTGCTGACGGATAGCCTGTACTTCGCGACGTATATGAACTCGCTGCTGGTCGCGGGCGTATCGACGTTGCTGTGTCTGCTGATTGGTTATCCGATGGCGTATTACATCGCGCGTTCGAATCCGGCGACTCGCAATCTGCTGATGATGGCCGTGATGTTGCCGTTCTGGACGTCGTTTCTGATTCGCGTTTATGCGTGGATTGGCATTCTCAAGAATAACGGCTTGCTGAATAACTTCCTCATGTGGACAGGGATCATTCATTCGCCCATTGAGCTGTATCACACGAATATCGCGGTGTATATCGGCATGGTGTATTCGTATTTGCCGTTTCTCGTGATGCCGCTTTACGCCCATCTGGTGAAGATGGATCTGACCTTGCTTGAAGCCGCTTACGACCTTGGCGCGAAGCCGTGGAAAGCGTTCTTGCAGATCACGCTGCCGCTGTCGAAGAACGGGATTATTGCCGGTTGTCTGCTGGTGTTTATTCCTGCGGTCGGCGAGTACGTGATTCCGGAATTGCTCGGCGGCGCGGACACCTTGATGATCGGCCGCGTGATGTGGAATGAATTCTTCGATAACGCCGATTGGCCCATGGCTTCAGCCGTGACGTGCGCAATGGTTCTGTTGCTGCTCGTGCCCATGGCGGTCTTCCAGTATTACCAGGCGAAGCAACTGGAGGAGAAACGATGATCCAGCCCAGCCGCTCGCTGCGCTTCACGTTTCTCGGGATCGGATTTCTGTTTCTTTATATTCCGATCATCAGCCTGATTGTGTATTCGTTCAACGAATCGCAACTGGTCACGGTCTGGACGGCGTTTTCGTTCAAGTGGTATCGGGCGCTGGTGCACGATGACGAATTGATTAACGCCGCGTGGTTATCGATTCGCATTGCGGTATTTACCGCGTGTGCTTCAGTGGTGATCGGGACGTGGGCGGGTTATGTACTCGCGCGCATGGGCCGGTTTCGCGGTTTCACGCTGTACGCCGGCATGATCAACGCGCCGCTGGTGATTCCCGAAGTGATTCAGGGGATATCGCTGTTATTGCTGTTCGTGGAAATGGCCAAGGTATTCGGCTGGCCGGCGGGACGCGGCTTGTTCACCATCTGGATTGGCCACGTTATGCTGTGTATTTCCTATGTTGCAATCATTGTGGAATCGCGGGTCAGGGAATTGAATCCGTCGCTTGAAGAAGCCGCGCTCGATCTGGGCGCAACGCCATTGAGAGTGTTTTTTGCGATCACATTGCCGTTGATATCGCAGGCATTGGTGGCGGGGTGGCTGCTGTCGTTCACGCTTTCCATCGATGACCTCGTTTTGTCCGCGTTCCTGTCGGGACCGGGATCGACAACGTTGCCACTGGTCGTGTTTTCGCGCGTCCGGCTCGGATTGAATCCCGAGATGAACGCGCTTGCCACGTTGTTTATTGCGTTTGTGACGGTCGGCGTGATCGGCGCGAATTACGTCATGCAGAAAAACGAGCGCAAGCGCCTGACCAACGTGCTTTAGCCGTTTTGCGCCGCTGCCGAAAGGTGCTTGTTCAGGGTTGCCGGGTCGGTGTTCGTGCCGCACAGCAGGACGCCGACGCGTTTTCCTTCGAGCGATTCGCGCAACGGCCCGAGCAACGCCGCCGTGGCCGCGGCGCACGCAGGCTCGACGGCTAGCTTCAGCTCGTTGAACACATGCAGCATGGCGTGGCGCAAGTCGTTATCGGTTACGGTCACCAGACGGTCGATATGCCGCCGGCACAACTCGTAGCTATATTCTTCGGTATGCGGCGCCATCAATGAATCCGCGATGCTTTGCATTGCGCCCATCTTGATCGTGTGATTTGCTGCGAAGCTCTGGCTCATTGCGTCGGCGCCCGCGGGCTCGACGCCATATACGTGTATCGATGGATTCGCGAGCCGGAACGCCAGCGACACGCCCGCCGCGAGCCCGCCGCCACCGATAGGCAAGATCACCGCATCGAGATCGGGCGCCTGCGAGGTCCATTCGTAACCGAGCGTGGACGTTCCGATCACAGTCCTGTATCCATTGAACGGATGCACGAAATAGCGGCCTTCTTCCGCTTCGATCTTCCGCACGATCTCGAACGCCTCAGCCCCGTTCTCCGCCATCACCACTTCGGCGCCGTAACGGCGGCACAGCGCGATGCGCGCCGGACTTGCCGTCTTGATCATCACGACCTTCGCGCCAATCTCGAGCCGCATGGCGGCATAAGCGACGGCCACCGCGTGATTTCCCGCCGACACACACGTGACGCCGGCATCGCGTTCGCTTTCGGAGAGCGCAAGCAGGTGCGAGAACGCGCCGCGCGTCTTGAACGTGCCGCCGACCTGCAGCAGTTCGAACTTGAAGTTGACGGACGTGTCTTCGAGCGAGGGAAAGTCATGCCGCTCGAAGGTCGGCGTGCGCGCGACCCACGGCGCGAGCGCCATGTGCTGGGCGGCGATGTCGTCGAGAGTGGGGATCGGCGTGCCGTCGATGGTCTGGTCGGGGTGATGGGCGGTGGACATGAGATGTATTGTGCTAGTCAGGCGAATTTGAAGAGTGACCAAGGCCTATGCCTTCGTTGTCGTACTGCGCGCGTGTTTTTGTTCAATTGGTCCAGCAACGCGGTCTGAACGGTATCCCATACCAGATCGAGGTCGATTTCGAAGTAGCCGTGCGCAATACGATTACGCATTCCTCGCATGCTACGCCAGGGAATCCCGGCGTGTTGCTGCGCGAATTCGGGGTGCCGATCCATGACTTTCGTCGATGCTTCGCCCATGATGACCAAACTCATGACGACTGCGCTTTGTGTGCGTTTATCCGCTAAAAATTGAGCCTTGTCCATTCCGCTAACAAAGCTGTATGCATCACAAGCGGCTTGCTGAATGTGATCGAGATAATCTGAAAGACGGATGTTATCGCTCATACCGGCGCTGCTTCCGCTAACACCTGCGCTCGAAACCTGATTGGCAGGTCGCCTGGCGTGAGCAGATCAACGGCCACGCCAAGCATCTCCTCGAGTTCTATTTGCAAGCCGCCCAAGTCGAACAGCGTAGCGCCCGGCAACGCGTCGACCAGCAAATCCAGGTCGCTGCCATCCAGGTCGGTGCCGTGCAAAACCGAGCCGAACACACGCGGATTGGCGGCGCGAAAGCGGCCAACAGCTTCCCGCACGATGTCGCGTTTTAGATCGAGGGCGGCAGAGGGTTTCATGGAATCAACGCGCCTGCGCCTCAAGCGACATGCTGTGAATGAACTTGCCCAAAAACGCCTCGCAAGCCGCAAGCTGTTCCAGCGACACATATTCGTTAGCCTTGTGCGCCTGCTCAATGTTCCCCGGCCCGCACACAATGCTCGGCACGCCGGCCAACTGGAACAAGCCGGCTTCCGTGCCATAGGCGACCTTGCGCTTGTCCTGATTCGCCGTCAGCGCGCGCACGAGTTGCGTGATGGCGGCTTGCTCGGACGCATCCAGCCCTGGTGCCGAAGCGATCTTCGAAAATTCAATTGCCGCATTCGCGTGTTCCTTCTGCATCTTCGGCAGCAATTCCTCGCGGGCGTATTGTTCGATACGCCGATAAATCGGCTCCGGATCCAGCGTCGGCAAGTTGCGGAATTCGAACGCGAAGTTGCATTCCGCCGGCACTGTGTTGATTGCGTTGCCACCATTGATCGTGCTCGTCTGCGCGGTCGTGAAGGGCACGTCGTATTGTTCGTCGAACGGACCTTGCGCGCGGAATTCGTCGGCGACGTCGCGGATAAAACAGATCAGGCGCGCCGCATATTCGATCGCGTTCAAACCCTTCGGCGTCAATGACGAATGCGCCGCAAAGCCGCGCACGCAGCAGTTATAGGCGTTGATGCCCTTGTGAGCGATGATCGGCCGCATGCTCGTTGGCTCGCCGACAATGCAGCCATCAGGATTCAAGCCACGCTTTTGCAGGTCGGCGATCATGAGCGGCGCGCCGGCGCAGCCGATTTCTTCGTCGAAGGAGAGGGCGAAGTGAATGGGGCGCGCGAGTTTCGTGGCCTGCATCTTCGGCAGCAACGTCAGGGCCGCGCCAATAAACCCCTTCATGTCGCACGTGCCGCGGCCATACAGCAGACCGTCGCGCACTTCGGGCCTGAACGGATCGCTATCCCATTTCTGGCCGTCGACCGGCACTACGTCCGTGTGCCCCGACAGCACGATGCCGCCATTCGTCGCGCCGTCGTGCGCGGGAACGGTCGCGAACAGATTGGCCCATTTGCCGGTCGGATCGGTGGTGAGCGTGCCTTCAATTCCCGCCGCGCGCAGTTCGTCGCGCACGGTTTCGATCAGGCCCATGTTCGGATTGCGACTGACCGTGTCGAAGGAGACGAGCTTCTTGATCCACGCCAGCGACGCCGGTTCGGAGGAAGGTGTTTGGGCGGCGGAAGCCGTCGGTTCAGCGATCTGCGACATGACACTCTCCTTGATTTTCACTTTCGATGATACCGAAAAAGCCTTGAAAAACTAACGCGATGGCGCAATGGCGGCCGCCGGCTTCGCTTGCCGTACCGGCGCGCCCAGCGCGCGCAACGTTTCCTTTACCGTGGAAATGCGAACGGCGAGATCCGGACTGCGCACTTCGATGCGCAGCTTGTCCTGCCCCGCGAGCTTGATGTGCTTGTGCTTTTGCACCATCTCGATGATCTTCATTGCATCGATAGGCGGATTCGGAATGAACTGCAGCGCAATCACGTGCTCGGCCGCGTCGATCTTCAGGATGCCGAGCGGCTTGGCCGCGAGCCGCAGCTTGTGCGTCTCGATCAGCGCATTCGCCTGTGGCGGCAACTTGCCGAATCTGTCTACGAGCTCTTCCAGGATCGAATCGATGGCATCGCTCGACTCGCAGTTCGCCATGCGCTTGTACAGCGACAAACGTTCCTGCACGTCGCCGCAATAGTCGGCCGGGAGGATCGCGGGCGCGTGCAGGTTGATCTCGGTCGTGGCGGCGAGCGGCGCGTTCAAATCCGGCTCGCGGCCTTCTTTCAGCGCCCGCACGGCGTCGTTGAGCATGTCGGTGTAAAGCTGGAAACCGATCTCGTGAATCTCGCCGGATTGTTTGTCGCCGAGCACTTCGCCCGTGCCGCGAATTTCCAGGTCGTGCATGGCGAGATAGAAGCCCGAACCGAGTTCCTCCATTTGCTGGATCGCTTCAAGCCGGCGCTGCGCCTGTTTCGTGAGCGCGGCGGGGTCGTGCACCAGCAGGTACGCGTAGGCCTGATGGTGCGAGCGCCCGACGCGGCCACGCAACTGATGCAACTGCGCGAGGCCGAATTTATCGGCGCGATGAATCAGGATGGTGTTTGCGCTCGGCACGTCGATGCCGGTTTCAATAATCGTCGTGCACAGCAGCACGTTCGCGCGCTGGCCGACGAAATCGCGCATCACGCGTTCGAGTTCGCGCTCGTGCATTTGCCCGTGGGCGACCGCAATCCGCGCCTCGGGCACGAGCGCTTCGAGCATCGAACGGCGGTTCTCGATGGTCTCGACCTCGTTGTGCAGGAAATAAACCTGGCCGCCGCGCTTGAGTTCGCGCAGCATCGCTTCGCGGATCACGCCGTCTTCCTCGCGGCGCACGAAGGTCTTGATCGCGAGGCGCTTTTGCGGCGCGGTCGCGATGATCGAAAAATCGCGCAAGCCTTCCAGCGCCATGCCAAGCGTGCGCGGAATGGGCGTGGCGGTGAGCGTGAGTACATCGACTTCAGCGCGCAGCGCTTTCAACGCTTCCTTCTGGCGCACGCCGAAGCGGTGTTCCTCGTCGATGATCACGAGCCCCAGCCGTTTGAACACCACATCGTTGGAAAGCAGCTTGTGCGTGCCGATGACGATATCGACAGTGCCGTCGTTGATTGCCTGGATCGATCCGGCGACTTCCTTCGTGCTCTTGAAGCGCGACAACTCGGCAATCTTCACGGGCCAGTCGGCGAAGCGATCGGTGAAGGTGTTGGTGTGCTGTTCGGCGAGCAGGGTGGTCGGCGAGAGAATCGCCACCTGTTTGCCGCCGAGCACCGCAATAAACGCCGCCCGCAGCGCCACTTCCGTCTTGCCGAAACCCACGTCGCCGCAAACGAGCCGGTCCATCGGCTTGCCGCTCGTCATGTCGCCAATAACAGCCGCGATCGCCGCGGCCTGATCGGGCGTTTCCTCGAAGCCGAAGCTTTCCGCGAATTTCGCGTAGTCGCGGGCTTCGAGGGGGAATGCGTGTCCCTGACGCAGTGCGCGGCGTGCGTAGAGGTTGAGCAGCTCGGCGGCGGTATCGCGGATTTGCTGGGCGGCCTTGCGTTTGGCCTTGTCCCACTGGCCGGAGCCAAGCGCATGCAACGGCGCCGTGTCCGGGTCCGCGCCGCTGTAGCGCGAGATCACGTGAAGCTGCGCGACCGGCACGTACAGCTTGGTTTCGTTCTGGTACTGGAGATGGAGGAACTCGGTTTCGCCTTCGCCGAGATCCATCGATACCAGTCCCATGTAGCGCCCGATCCCGTGCTGCGTGTGCACGACCGGGTCGCCGATCTTCAGTTCGGAGAGGTCGCGCACCATCGAATCGACGTTGCTCGCCTGTTCCTGGCGGCGGCGTCCGGCGCGGCGCGTGAGTTGTCCGTAAAGCTCGGTCTCCGTGACGATCGAGATGCCTTCTTCGGGCAACGCGAAGCCGTTCGCAAGCGGCGCCACGCCCAGCGAGAATTTAGCTTCGCCCGCGAGCCATTGCTGGAAGGTGTCGTCTAGCGCGGCACGCAGGCCGTTGTCGGCAAGCAGTTGCTGGATGGTTTCCCGCCGGCCGGCCGATTCGGTTGCAAGCAGCACGCGATTCGGCGTCTGCTCGAGATAATGACGCAGCGCGAGCAGCGGGTCCTCGGCATGGCGATCGACGGCAAGACCCGGCAACGGCACCGCCCAGCCGCCTTCCGGCGTGGGCGGAAACTTGAGCTGCGCAAAGGGCTTGGCGAAGGAAAAGAAGTCGTCGTCGGAAAGAAAGAGGCGTTGCGGTTCGAGCAGCGGCCGCTCGCGGTCATGAGACAGGAAGTTGTAACGCTGCTTCGTGTCGTTCGTGAAACGCTTGATGGCCGCGTCCATGTCGCCCACAAACGCCAGTTGCGCGTCTTGCGGCAAATAATGGAAAAGCGTGGCGGTTTCGTCGAAGAACAAAGGCAGGTAATACTCGATCCCCGCTGCCGGCACGCCATTGCCAATGTCCTTGTAGATCGACGAACGGCTCGGGTCGCCTTCGAACACCTCGCGCCAGCGGCTGCGAAAGGCGGTGCGGGCGGGTTCATCGAAGGGAAATTCGCGGCCCGGGAGCAGGCGCACTTCGCGCACGGGATACAAGCTGCGCTGCGTGTCGGGATCGAAGGCGCGAATGGAATCGACCTGATCGTCGAACAAATCGATCCGATACGGCAGCGCGGAGCCCATCGGATACAGATCCAGCAACGACCCCCGCACGCAATATTCGCCGGGACGCACGACCTGGCTCACGTGCTCGTAACCCGCGAGCGTCAACTGGCTCTTGAGCTTCGCCTCGTTGAGCCGCTCGCCCTGCGTGAACGAAAACGTGTAAGCGGCCAGGAAGGACGCGGGCGGCATCCTGTACAACGCCGTGGTCGCGGGCACGAGCAGGATGTCGCAGCGGCCTTCGCCCAGATCGTGCAACGTGGCTAAGCGGGCGGAAACCAGGTCCTGATGGGGCGAGAACGTGTCGTAAGGCAGCGTTTCCCAGTCGGGCAGGAGCCTCACGCGGGCGTCGGGCGCGAAGAATGGGATTTCGACGGCGAGACGCTGCGAATCCACGGCGCTCGCGCACATCACGACCAATAAAGGGACTTTTTCGCGGAACGCGAGGTGATAACGCGCGAGCGCGAGGGCGTCGGAGGAACCGGTGGCGCCATCGAAGACAAAGCGTTGACCGGCCTTGACGAGTGCGATAGGAGACGTTGAGTGCAAACTGACGGCTTTTGAAGGCATAAAGTGTGCGGGGAACCGTTCGCGTGCGAAAGTGCATGCGGGACCGGCATGGTCGCGATAGACCTATTATAAAATCCGGGCTTCACTTTTGACTTGGGCGTTTTCAACTCGTGACTTCCCGCCTGTTCGCCCTCATCCCGTGCGCCGGCAACGGCAGCCGGTCCGGCGCGCCAATACCTAAGCAATATCAGACCGTCGGCCGCCATCCTATGTTGCGATATTCGCTCGCCGCGTTTGACGCCTGCTCGGAGTTTGCGCAGACGCTCGTGGTGCTCGCGCCGGGCGATCATCACTTCGATGACCGCCGTTTTGCCGGCCTGCGCTTTGCCGTGCAGCGCTGCGGGGGCGCGACGCGGCAGGCGTCGGTATTCAACGGCCTCGCCGCGCTGGCCGGTTTTGGCGCCCGCGACGACGATTGGGTCCTCGTGCACGACGCCGCGCGGCCAGGGCTCACGCCCGAGATGATCCGCAGGCTCGTAGGCGAGTTGAAGAACGATTCCGTTGGCGGGATTCTGGCGCTTCCGGTGGCGGACACCTTAAAGCGCATCGAGGCTGAAGGCGCGCTGCACGACGAAGGGCGCATCGCCCGTACCGAATCGCGCAACGGATTGTGGCAGGCGCAGACGCCGCAGATGTTCCGGCTCGGCATGTTGCGCGACGCGATCACGCGCGCGCAGCAGGACGGCCACGATCTCACCGACGAAGCCAGCGCCATTGAATGGCTCGGGCATGCGCCGCGTTTGATTCAGGGAAGCTTGCGCAATTTCAAGGTCACGTATCCAGAGGATTTCGCGCTCGCGGCCGCCATGCTTGGGGCAACCTGAGTTTCGTTTGGCTTTTCGCTGTATTGCTCGCTTACCTATCTAGGAATATCGATGGATTTCAGAATCGGACAAGGCTACGACGTTCACCAACTGGTCGAAGGGCGGCCGCTGATCATCGGCGGGGTGACGATTCCCTATGAGCGTGGATTGCTCGGACACTCGGACGCCGACGTGCTGCTGCACGCGATCACGGATGCGTTATTCGGCGCGGCGGCCATGGGCGATATCGGCCGCCATTTTCCGGATACCGATGCCGAATTTTCGGGCGCCGATAGCCGGGTTTTATTGCGGGAAGCTTTTGCGCGGGTATCGGAAGCGGGGTTCGCGATCATGAACGTCGATTCCACGGTGATTGCGCAGGCGCCGAAGCTTGCGCCGTATATTGAAGCGATTCGCGCGAATATCGCGGAGGACCTGGAATTGCCGCTCAGTCGCGTGAACGTCAAGGCAAAGACCAACGAGAAACTGGGCTATCTGGGACGCAAGGAAGGGATTGAAGCGCAGGCGGCGGTGCTGTTGATGCGCACGGGGATTGACGCGTAGGCGGAAACCAACCTCTGCTGAACCGGCAAACGATGAAAACCATCCGCCGGTTCGAGCAGGACATATCCGTTACTTGCCTTCGGCCGTAATCGCCAACTGGGCGGCGACAATCACGGCGGCGATTCGCCCGACATCGCGAAGTTGGGTCGTGCTCATTCCTTCGCCAACAAGATTTTCATAATGCGATTTCACGCAAAAATGGCATTTCCCGACAATCGATGCCGCCAGCGCGAACATTTCGAAGCGCCGTTTATCCACGCCGCCATGCGTGGCATAGGCGTTCATCCGCAAGTTGGCGGGTTGCGTCTTGAGATCGGCGTTATCGGCCATTTCCAGATATGGGTACCAGACGTTGTTCATGCCCATCAACGCGGCCGCGGTCAGCGCGCCATTCGTTTCCTCGGGCGTTAAAACGCCTGAATCGCGGATCAACGCGACAATCTTCGTAGCCTTTGCGGCATAAGCGGCCGCGAGCGCGACGCTCACGGCGTCGTTGCCTTCGAGCGATGACCGCGCAATCGTCCCGTCCACGTTGAGCCGGATGTCCTTGGCGTAATCGGGAATCAGTTCTTTAATCGATGCGAGGAATTCCATAAATTTCTCCTATTCTTTAACCGATAAAAAAGCCCGCCGGCTCGAGCGCAACGCGCAAGCAGACGGGCTCGGGCGCCAAGCCACGAGGGCTCTCGCCGGAATACGATTCCAATTTATAGCGTCGTGCCGCCGACAGCGCGATTGCACGGGCAGAGTTCGTCCGTTTGCAGGCCATCCAGAATACGCAGCACTTCTTCCGGATTGCGGCCGACGTTCAGGTTGTTCACGGACACGTGCTGGATCACGTTGTCCGGATCGATGATGAACGTTGCGCGCAACGCCACGCCGGCTTCCTTGTCGCGCACGCCGAGCTGGTCGATCAACTCGCCTTTCACGTCGCCGAACGAATAGTGGTTCAGCTTGTTCAGATCCTTGTGCTCGCGGCGCCATGCAAGCTTCACGAACTCGTTGTCTACGCTGCCGCCAAGCAGCACCGCGTCGCGGTCGGCAAAGTCGCTGTTCAGCTTGCCGAACTCGACGATCTCCGTGGGGCAAACGAACGTGAAGTCCTTCGGGTAGAAATACAGGATCTTCCATTTGCCAGGAAATGACTGTTCGGTGATCTCCTCGAACGCCGACACGCCATTTTCTTCGTGATTGTTGAAACCCGGTTTAGCGGCAGTAACGGTAAACGCTTCGACTTTATCGCCCACGGTCTTCATATGAATACTCCTGTGTTCGTTGGAAGAAAAACCAAGATTACCCGATCGCTGTAACGCTCGCATGACGCCGCATCAAGCGCGGACGCCGTGCAAAGTGCGCAGAACGAGGTTCACTATAACTCTATTAAGCGATCGTATCAATAGTTTTTAGCTAACACTGTAGATAGCTTTTGACGAATGGATTGATAGATTTTTTAAACGCTGCAATGCGCAATTTCTCAGGATCGCAGGGTGCGCTTTTCCATCGCAGGAAAGTCGATAGTGACTTCGAAGCCCGGCTGCGGCGCACGATTACGAAGCCGCAGTGTGCCTCGCTGCCGTGTGACCAGCCGCTGCACGATCGCCATGCCCAAGCCGGTGCCGTTGGCTTGCGTGCGGGCTGTATCGACGCGATAGAACGGCCGTGTGATCAGCGCGACCTGATCTTCGGGAATGCCGCGCCCTTCGTCCATCACGGATAATTCCACGCGCCCGTGACTGACCCGAGTGTGCAGCGTGATCCGCGCGACGTCGTCGGCGGCGCTGCGGCCATATTTGCGCGCGTTCTCCAGCAGGTTGCCGATCACGCGCCGCACATCGGTGGGATCTCCTTCGATGATCGCCCCTTGCGCAAGGTCGGTTTTCATCACCACGCCTTCTTCGGTCAGGAAGCGCGCGGCCATCTCGCCGCCGATCATGGAAAGATCCACGGCTTCCGCCATGCGCTGCATCGGGCGGGCGTAGTCAAGAAAACGCCCGATGATCATGTCCATCTGTTCGATGTCATCGACCATCGCGAGTTTCGTGGCTTCGTCCGACGGACTCATCTCGGTTTCCAGCCGCAGACGCGCAAGCGGCGTGCGCAAGTCATGCGAGATGCCGGCGAGCATCAGCGCGCGGTCGGCGTCGAGTTGTTCGAGGTCCTGCACCATCTGGTTGAAGCTTCGATTGGTTTCAGCGGCAACGCCCATGCCGCGCTCCGGGAGCGGCTCGGGCGACTGACCCGATCCAACCTTGCGCGCGGCGAGCGCGAGCCGCGCAAACGGCCGATTGACGAGACTGGTGATGAACGCCGCGCCGAAGAGCGACAGCGCGAGCGCGAAGATGCCCCAGCCAGCCCATTGCAGGCCGGTAACGGTATCGAGCTGATCGCGGTCGAGCGCCACCCAGTAATCGTCGTCGTCGATCTTGAAGCTGATCCACACGCCCGGGATGTCGTTCACCGACTGCGCGATGACGGTGTCGTTGCCAAGCCGGCCGCGCACGTCGCGCTCGATCAGCCGGTTCAGCGACTCGTCGGGTTGCAGGCGGTATTTATCGGTGGTCTCGCGCGGATACACGCGCACCCCTTCGTTGCTTTCCAGATCCTGCAGCAGGGCGCGGCGCAGATCGGGATCGGAATAAAGAAGGGCGGTGCGCGTGAGTTTCACGACCGCGACGAGCTGCAGCGCCACGCGCTGGGCGCGCGGCTCGCGCTCGATCACACGGAAGCTCTGGAACCAGGCGGCAATGCTCACCGCGATCAACAGCGCGATAAGGGCGAACGTCCGCCAGAACAGGCCGCCGAACGCGAGCGTCAGTAGCCGCCTGTCAATCCGCATGGTTCGTTGATGCTCGTGCTTGTGGCGCGCGTAAAGCGCGTGTGCGAGGGCTCAATCAGAACTCAATCGTACTAATCGTACTCAACGCTCAAGCCGCGCCGTCAGGAATGAAGACGTACCCCAGCCCCCACACCGTCTGGATAAAGCGCGGGCTGCTCGGGTCCGGCTCGATCAGCTTGCGCAGCCGGGAAATCTGGACATCGAGACTGCGGTCGAACACTTCATATTCACGTCCGCGCGCCAGTTCCATCAGTTTTTCACGCGACAGCGGCGCACGCGGATGACGCGCAAAGACTTTCAACACGGAGAACTCACCCGTGGTCAGCGGGATTTCCTGCCCGTTCTTGGTGAGCGTGCGCGTGGCGAGATTCAACGCAAATTCGCCGAACTCAAAGACTTCCGCGGTCTCGGACGGTGCGCCGGGCAATTCCGATGGCGACTGCCGGCGCAGCACGGCATGAATCCGGGCCACGAGTTCACGCGGATTGAACGGCTTGGGAAGGTAATCGTCGGCGCCCATTTCCAGGCCCACGATACGATCCACGTCTTCACCCTTCGCGGTCAGCATGATGATTGGCGTGCGGTCGTTGCTGCCGCGCAAACGCCGGCAGATCGACAGGCCGTCTTCCCCCGGCAACATGAGGTCGAGCACGAGCAGGTCGAAACGTTCGCGAACCCAGAGCTTGTTCATCGACGGCGCATTTTCGGCGACATAGACATTGAAGCCCTGTTCACCGAGATAACGCCGTAAAAGATCGCGCAAACGGGGATCGTCGTCGACTACGAGTATTTTTGAGGGATTTTTGGTTTCCATGACGGCATCTTAGCGCGATTAGAAAGAGGTGCGAGTTTGCGTGAATTATAAGGTAACAGATAGTTACAAAATTTACGGCGACTGTGGCACGACGTAAAGGTTCTATGCGTACACTCCTTTACCTAAGCCCGTCATTCGGTAGATACTCCATTAGTACAACGATTGCGCGTCAGCATCATGGCGGCATTGACCGTCCACCTTGCATGGCACGCAAGCACGCCAAAGAGCCTGAGACTGTCCGGTTGTCGAGCAACGAAGGGAACAACATGAAGGGAGCGCGGCGGCGCAAACCTGTGCGCACCAAGCGCATCATCCGACTAACGCTGATCGCCAGCGCGTTTTACGCCGTGTTTGCCGTGCGCTGTGTTTTCGCGCAACCATCCCAATCCTCCAGTCGCAATGCGTTGGCATTTGACCGGCCCGATTCGTCGTGGGCTTCTTCTTCATCAGGTTATTTGAATCGGGAAGGCGGTGAGAATCCGGCTTCCGACGATTCAAATACGCGTCCTCAAAAAAGCCGCAGTTTCGACGGACGCGTTATGCGCGCCCAGCATCGAATGGGAAAGCAGCCGGGAAATACTCACGCCCAGCAAATGCCTGTCATGCAGCCTCCGCCGCCAGATCCGCAACCGCCCGAACGTCCGCCGAGGCACGGGGTGATGACCGCCGACGAACGCAGGCTGCTGCGCCAGCATATCGAGGAAGCGGTCCGGGACTTGTACAAGCGGTGAGTGCGATCTGGTTCGTGCCTGCGAGTTGGGAGATGCGTGAGATGCGGATCGGCCGATGAACCGACGCGATTTTCTATGCACATCCATGGCGGCCAGCACGTGTGTGCTGATACCGCCAGCGCTCGTCATGGCTCGCCAGGTTCTGCCGCGTCGCCATGAAAAGCTCCTTATCCTGATCGAGTTGAAAGGCGGCAACGACGGCCTGAATACGGTCATTCCCTTCGCTGATCCCGCCTACTTGAGCTTGCGTCCGACGATTGGCATTCGTCGCGAGCATGTGCTGCAGTTGGACGAGCGCACGGGGATTCATCCCTCGATGCAGTCCCTGATGCCTATCTGGCGCGACGGGCAACTCGCTATTGTGCAAGGCATGGGTTATCCACGCCAGAACCTCTCGCATTTTCGATCGATGGAAATTTGGGACACGGCGTCACGTTCTGATCAGTATCTTCGCGATGGCTGGCTCACGCGCGCATTCGATACCCAAGCGGCGCGGGCAAGCTTCGCCATGACGACCAGCAGGTTTGAATCCTTGCAGGCTGCATCGCCGGCGTTAGAGACAACTTTCCCCGATGGTCCATTTGGCGCGTCGATCGAAACAGCAATGAGCGCGCTCGCTAGAAGGGACGCGTTGTCCGGCCAGGGAATGCCGGTTATCCGCCTCACTCTCAGCGGCTTCGATACCCATCAGAACCAGCCGGTACAGCACGCGGCTTTGCTCAAGCAGTTATCGGAGGGATTGGTCGCCATTCGGTCGTCGTTGATCGAACTCGGCCAATGGAACGATACGCTCGTGATGACGTACTCCGAGTTCGGCCGCCGGCCCCGCGAAAACGAAAGCAATGGTACGGATCACGGCACGGCCGCGCCGCATTTCGTCATGGGTGGCCGTGTGAACGGTGGATTGCACGGCGAAGCGCCCGCGCTCGCGCGGCTCGACGGTAACGGCAATCTTCCAGTGACCGTGGACTTCCGCCAGATGTATGCGACCGTCCTTGGACCCTGGTGGGGCATGGACTGCGGCGCAATCCTCGGCGGCAGGTTCCAGACGCTGCCGTTATTACGCGCCCGGGCGGCCTAGCGGACCCGCCAGGTGATCCACAGCTTGCGGATCGGCGTAAGCGCGATGCGCTGGTGCAGGACCTGAAAATTCTCGCGTTCGATCTCATCGAGTAAAGCCAGCGATAACGCCGCGTGCGAGCGCAACACGCGTTGCGTCGGGCGTTCGTCGGCGGGAATCGCTGCCAGCGCCTGGTTGAGCGCGTCGCGGGCGCGGCCCGTTTGAAAGCGCATGAGTTCGATAAACGCGTCGCTGTATTTGCGGTTGATCAGATCGGCGGCCGTGACGCCATGGCGCTGCAGTTCATCTATAGGCAAATAAATGCGGCCATGACGCGCGTCGTCACCGATATTCTCCACGCGCTCGGCAAGCATCAGTGCCGATCCAAGCGCCATCGCCCAGTTTGGAGCATCTTCGGGGCGGCGTGCGGTGGCGCGCGCGACGATCGCGGCGAACGCGCCGCCCGCGTTATCCAGATAGCGCCTGAGACCGGCCCAGTCCATATACCGTGCTTGCTCCAGATCGAGTTCGAAGCCATCGACCATGTTGTCGATGTATCCGTGGCCTTCGTCGTCCAGAACGGGCGTCGCGGCCTGATGGGCGGCAATGGCTTTCGTGACCGGATGCATCGGCTCACCACCAAAGAGGCTCGCCAGTTCCTTCTGCCACCATGCGTGTTTTGTCCGGCCGATGGTCGGATCGCTTGTTTCCCTGGCCGTTTCCTCGAGTTCGCGGCGCAAGGCGTGGAGTGCGGTCAGAAGCGCCTGCTTCGAAGCTGGCGCGCGGCGCAGTGCGTAGTAAGTGCTGGAGCCATCGGGTGCGGCTTTTTGCTGGCAATAGTCGTCGAAGTTCACGGCAATGGAGTGAAGACGGCGCGAAGCCGAAAAGTCCCGCCCAGAAAAAAAGCCATTGAAACTCAATGGCTCTGGCCGTTCTGGCGTGAGGACGAGTAGGGGAGGACGGTTAGTCTGTTGTGCCTGCGCGTGTTCTGGTCCCGCGCGAGTTTCCGGGCGAATTATCACCCGGATGGGAATGTGCTGCAAGGCGCAAGTACCTGCGCAGAAACCGCGGCGTCTCAGCGCGGGCTACTTGGCATTCCGAATCAAACACGTGCTTCCTCCGGCTCGCAAATGACATCGAATTTAAGCAGGGCCGTAGGCCCGAAAGTATTGCTGATCGCTACATCCGCCGCATCGCGGCCACGCGCCATCAACACGCGTCCGATCCGCGGCGCGTTGTTGCGTGGATCGAAAGTCTGCCAGCTTGCGCCGATATATGCCTCGAACCACGCCGCGAAATCCATCGCGGCGTAAGGCGGAGGAAGGCCGACGTCGCTGATATAACCCGTGCAGTATCGCGCCGGAATGTTCATGGCCCGGCACAGCGTCACGGCCAGGTGCGCAAAGTCGCGGCAGACGCCCTGACGCTCCTGATAGGCTTCGAAGGCGGTTTTCGTGGGCCGTGCGTGCGCGTAGTTGAAGACAATGTGGTTGTGCACGAAATCGCAGATCGCCTGCACGCGCGCCCGTCCCGGCGGCGTATTGCCGAACTGTTTCCACGCGAAGTCGGAGAGCAGGTCGGTCTCGCAATAACGGCTGCCCAGCATGAACACGAGGCACTCGTTTGGCAGATCTTCCACCGGGTGCTGTTCGCCGTTCGGCCCGGGCTGCTCGAATTCGCCCGATACCTCCAGCAGCGCGGACGTCGACAGCGATATGCGTCCCGCCGGCGCGACGAGCCGGCTGCACAGGTTGCCGAATCCATCGCGATACTGCGAGATCGGCACCGGCGGATCGACTGTCAGCACGTCGGCCAGCAACACCTGCGGCGCGAACGTGAAATGCGTGTTCAACATGAGCAGCATGGGTGTCGGTTGCGGACACTCATAGACCAGTTCGTAGCCAACGCGGAGTTTCATGGGAGGTGCCTTTTGCTATGAACTATGAAAGAAGACGTCACTGGTTCTCGGTCACGCTGACCTCGACATCGAGGCTTCGAAACGATCCTGGCTCGCCATTCCAGGTTCCCCACAGTGGCAGGGCCTGATGGTGATCCCAGGCGACCGCGACGCGGATCAGATGACGATTGCCAACAATGCTGTTGGTAGGATCGAAATCCACCCAGCCCGCGCCCGGCAGATAGATCTGCAGCCACGCGTGCGTCGCGCCGCCGCCGCGCGTGGCGTCGCGTTCCGGCACGAAGATGTAGCCGCTGACAAAGCGCGCCGCAAGCCCGAGCGATCGCACCGCGTCCATCATCAGCACCGCAAAATCGCGGCAACTGCCGCTGCGCAAACGCAAGGTGTCGGCGGGGCGATTCACGCCTTTTTCCGTGCGCCGCACGTACTTGAAATCGTCGTTGATCTCCTGCGTCATTGCCCGCAGGAGCGCCATCGTGCCGATACTTTCACCCGGCGCGACAAACCGCCGTGCCCACGCGTCGACGTCGCTGTCCGGTTCCGGGCGATTGCGCGCATTAACCAGATCCGATGCTTCCTCGTTCGTGTACGCGAAGGGAAACGTGAGCGCATAGCGCTCCAGCGCGTAGTCCGGTTGCGGCGACTCGAAATGCTCCAGCGTGACCTCGCTTTCGAAAGTCAGTTCGGTCGCCTGCGTGTCGAATGTGGCGACGGCCACCGAGTTATCGAAGACGTCGTGCAGCCAGCGCAGCCGCGCCGGCTCGGGCGTGATCTTCAACTGCGTGGTAACCAGCCGCAGATCGTGGCTGGACCTTGGTCGGAACATCATTCGATGCTCGCCGAAATCGACCGGCTCCGAGTATCGATAAATACTCGTATGCCGGACCGTAAAGCGTTGCGGCTCTTTCACCTGATGACTCGTCCCAAATGCAGGCCGGGGAGCCGGTGGGCGCCGTGCGAGCACACTGCCGCTTTCGGAACCTGTTTACTGAAATCCATGTGAACCCTTTTATTGCGGCGGCCGGACGATCCAGCCGCCTGAATTCAGGATACACGAGACAGTTCCGGCGAAAGAATTCGTTTGCGACCCGGTGCGCGGAGTTTTTGTCCGCAATGCGACTCACATAGCGCAAGCCGCGCCGTGAACCGGCGCATAGCGGGCAAATTTGCCTTATGCGAGGACGGGAGCGGTAATGAGCGGCGGCGTGTGGGCGTTGGCGTGCAGATCGATGCGTCCGATCCTCAGTCGCGCGATCAGGTCGCGCGTCACCATTGCCGCGTGCGCACTCGCCGATGTTGCCGGCGCGACAGTGAGCGTCAATGCAACGAGCGCATGCACGTCCTGACGCGCGATGGCATCGAGTAGCGGTTCGACGGCGGGTTCGACGGTGTCACGCACTTCAGACGTGTTATCCGGACGATCGCGCCGGTTGTCGCGCACGCGGTCTTTTGCCCGATGCACGATCTGCCGGCAATGCGCCGCGCTCCGGTTCAGGATGCTGGCGATGCTCGCATAGTCCTCGTCGAACGCTTCGCGCAGCAAAAACGCGGCGCGTTCTTCCGCCGAAAGACGCTCGAACACGCGGCGCATTCCGTACGATAAATCGGACGTACGCTCGGCCAAAGCCTGCGCGGACGGCACGTCATCCACGAGCAGGAAATCGATCTCGTCCACGAGCCGCGAGTCCCGCGCCTTACGCCGCAACCGGTCGATAGCCATGCGTTTTGCGACCGTCGTGAGCCACGCCGCCGGCGTATCGAGCGTATCCGCAGCGCTCGCCCGCTGATGCAGATGCCATTTCACAAACGTGTCCTGGACGACGTCCTCGGCGTCCGCGCGCACGCCAAGAATCCGGTACGCGAGCGAGAAAAGCCGCGGGCGCGCGGCCTCGAAAATGGCGAGCTGCGCCCGATCGCGATGTGATTCGATATCCACGTTCATGCCTTTTCTCCTTGTTGCATTTATGACGTATGACGGTCTTTGACGTCCGTTACGCGGCAAACGTGACAGCCGGCGGAAAAAATATATCGCGGGCGACGGTATTGCGCTGGTGTCACGCACAGACCGTCGCGTGCGTCATACCGGATGGAATTCCCAAAACCGGAAACACCCAGGAACCGATAGACATGAACCCGTTGAACCTTGGTCTCGTACCGACCGTCATTGAGCAATCCGGGCGCGGCGAGCGCGCCTACGACGTTTATTCGCGGCTGCTGCGCGAACGCATCATTTTCATGGTCGGGCCGGTGACCGACCAGACGGCGAGTCTTGTCGTCGCGCAGTTGCTGTTTCTCGAAGCAGAGAACCCGGAAAAGGACATTTCGCTGTATATCAACTCGCCGGGCGGCTCGGTCTACGACGGCATGGCGATTTTCGACACCATGCAGTTCATTCGCCCGGATGTATCCACGCTATGCACAGGTTTTGCCGCCAGCATGGGCACGTTTCTGCTGAATGCAGGCGCAAAAGGCAAGCGCTATGCACTGCCGAACGCGCGCATCATGATTCACCAGCCATCGGGCGGCTCGCAGGGCACGGCGGCGGATATTGCCATTCAGGCGGAGGAGGTGCTGCACCTGCGGCGCCGTCTGAACGGAATCATGGCCGAGCGCACGGGGAAAACCGAGGAGGAGGTCGCACGCGACACCGACCGCGATAATTTCATGTCGGCGCATCAGGCACAGGAATACGGTTTGATCGATGAAGTGCTGCTGCAGCGCACTTGAAGCGGGTTCGGCGCGCAGGTCCGGGGCGCATACCGGCGCGCATCCGGCGCATTAACGACGAAGCCCCGCGGCTTTCGCTGCGGGGCTTCGTTTTCAATCTGGTGCGTGAGGTCGGACTCGAACCGACACGACATTGCTGCCGTCAGGACCTAAACCTGGTGCGTCTACCAATTTCGCCACTCACGCGTGTCTTTTCCGGTGACTCGACTCATGAACGTCGTCATGAAAGCCACTGAGCCCGGCATTCTAACCGAATCGATCGCCAATGTCTGCACGGCGGCGCTTTCGATGCGAACAGCCGAAGCCCGACGCGGTTCCACGCGTAACAATCTACATTGCATACAAACAACGACCTGCCTACAATCGCAACTCATTCCTGTTTGTCTGCGTATCGGCAACTTTCACGCCCATGAACCGCACTTCGCGCAATCGCTTTGTTGCATGGCTCGGCATTGCCGCCATGTGGCTTGCCATTGTCGCGCCGGTGATCAGCCAGACGCTGGTCTCGCACGAAGCGCGGTTCAACCTGATCGCGGCGCTGTGCTCGGTCGATACGCCGCGACACACTCAAAGCGCGTCGCCGGTGCCGGACGAACACGCCGGCCATCACATGGCAGGCGATACCTTCGACGCCTGCTCGTACTGTGGACTGCTCGCGCACAACGTACCGCTTGCCTCGGCGCCACCGGCCGCGCTCGCGCGGGTCGAACGCGTCACGCGCCTCGCCGCCGAGCCGATCGTGCGCGCGGTACATGTCAAGTCGTTCAACGCCGCGTCGCCGCGCGCGCCTCCCATCGTTTCCTGAAGTCCGTCGTCAGAGCCAGTCTGCCGTGATCTCGCGCGCCGTTTGAGCGTTCATTCGAACGCGTTCGTCCGGCTGGACCGGCTCTCGTCCACTCATTCAGGATTTTCTTCGATGCTCAAGCTCCTCAAGCGAGCACGGCAGCCATCCGGCCGCCGTGCCGCCGTGCGTTCGCGCGCGTTCAGTTTTCATTCCCATGCCTGCGTGCCGCTTTCGCTGATGGCGCCTGCGTTCGCGCTGGCCGCGCCTGTCGCCACGGCTACGGCGCCGGGCAACTCCGAAACGCCGCCCGATCGCCGCGATACCGACGCCAGCGCGGTTCAGCTCGCTCCCGTCATTGTCACCAGCACGTCGAGCCCGTCCGCCCGTTCCCCGCTCGATCCCGATCTGCCGTCCACGACCGCGACCGTTACCACCGATCAGTCGCAATACTGGAACGTGGTGACAGCCGAAGACGTGTTGAAATACGTGCCGAACCTGGCTGTGCGCAAGCGTTTCATAGGCGATGTGAATTCGCCCATCGCCGTGCGCGGCACGAGTAATTCGCAAACGGCGCGCGGTCTCGTCTACGCCGACGGACTTCTGCTCAGCAATTTCCTCGGCAACACGTTCACGTTCGCGCCGCGCTGGTCGATGGTCTTCGCGGACAACATAGAACGTACCGATGTGATCTATGGTCCGTATTCGGCGCTCTATCCCGGCAATTCGATTGGCGCAACCGTCGCGATCACTACGCGCATGCCGCAGAAATTCGAGGCGGACGCACACGTCCAGGCGTTCAGCCAGCATTTCGATCTGTTCGGCGTGAACCGCAGCTTCAACGGGACCAACTCGTCGGCGACCATTGGCGACAAGAACGGCAATCTGTCCTGGCTGATTGGCGTCGATCATCTGGAAAACACCGGTCAGCCGTTGCAGTTCGCGACACTGGCTGCATCGAATGTTCCGGCGAAGGCCACCGACCGTCCTGTGCCCGGCGCCATTTTCTACAACGACCAGAACAATGCGCGAACCGCGGTTCTGGGCGTAACGGCGGAAGGCATAGAGCGGACCTTCCAAGATCAGTTCAAGCTGAAGCTGGCGTACGATTTCACGCCGACCTTGCAAGCCGGTTTCACGCTTGGCTACTGGCATCAGAAATACAACAGCGACACACAATCGTTTCTTCGCGACGCCGCGGGCAACGCCGTTTATAGCGGCCTTGTGAATATCGGCGGCTACGAATACAACGTCCCGGCCGCCACGTTTGCGCCGAGCCAGGGTTCGAGCGAAAACTTCCTCTACGGGCTGTCGCTCAAGACGCGCAATGCGACGGGCTGGAACGCCGAGGCGGTCGCGTCGTATTTCGACATCACGCAAAGCATTGCACGCACGGCGAACTCGGGCGTTCCAGGCAATGGACCGGGCACGATCGCTTTTGGCAACGGCGCCGGCTGGAAAACATTCGACCTGCGCACAACGTGGACGCCTGCATCGGCAACACCGGGACTTGCTGCGCACTGGCTCTCGTTCGGTTACCACTACGACGACTATTTCCTCGACAACGAAACCTACAACACAGCCGCGTGGCGCGATGGCGGCGGAGCCTCGTTCGCCAATGCATTCGGCGGGCGCACGCAAACTCAAGCCGTCTATGCGCAGGATGCGTGGCGCTTTTTGCCGCGCTGGAAGTTCACCTACGGCGCGCGCTACGAGAACTGGAACGCTTATGACGGCTCGCGTGCAATCGGCGCGACGTCGCTTGCCTACAGCGATGTGAGCCAGAGCCACTGGTCGCCCAAGGCGTCGCTTTCCTTCGATGCCACGCAAGACCTCTTGCTGCGTGCATCGATAGGACGCGCTTATAGATTCCCCACCGTCGGCGAGTTGTTTCAAGGGCAGATCACGGGGTTATCGATTGTCAATAACAACCCTAACCTGAAGCCCGAGGACGATCTCTCCAAGGAACTGACCGCCGAGTGGCAGCATGGAGACGGGGTGTACAGGTTCACGCTGTTTCAGGACGACGTGAAAAACACCTTGTTCAGCCAGACCAACACCACGGTGATACCGAACATCACCAATTTCCAGAACATCGACAAGGTGCGCTCGCGCGGCATTGAGACAAGCTACGAAGGGCAGGACGTGCTGGTTCATGGCCTCGATATCACCGCGGGTCTTGCGTACACGCAGTCGAAGATCGTGGCGAACAGCGGTAATCCGGCGTCGGTAGGCAAGTACTTTTACCGGATCCCGTTGTGGCGCGCGAACCTGGCCGCAACCTGGCGCGCGACCAGCCAGAGCGCCGTCACCGTCGCCGCGCGTTATTCGGGCCGCGAGTACAACACGCTCACCAACACGGACACGAACCCCAACACCTACGGCGGCACGAGCACGTACACCGTGGTGGACGCCAAGTTCACTTTCAAGCCAACCAAGCGCACCGAGCTTGGAATCGGCGTGGATAACCTCTTCGATCATCGCTATTACGTGTTCCATCCGTACGCGGGACGCACGGTTTATGTCGAAGGACGTATCGGTATCTAGGACGCGTGCGCGCGCTTGCTGCCTGATTAATAAGAGGACACCTCACATGCAATCCGCTTCTCTCTCCGATGCCCGCGCGCTCGCGCGGCATCGTCTTCTCTGGCGCTGGCATTTTTATGCCGGCTTGTTCGTCATGCCGCTGCTGCTGGTGCTCGCGATCACCGGCACGCTGTACTGCTTTCAACCGCAGATCGAGCCTTTGCTGTATCGCGATCGAATGATCGTGGATGCTCGCGGCGAGCCGCGTCTGAATCAGGAGATATTGCTCGCCAAGGCAAGCGCCGCCGAGCCACGCGACGCAACGCCCGTGACCGCCGTGATCAACAACGATCCGCGCCGTAGCGCAGAATTCATCTTCAAGTTGAAATCGGGTGCAAATGAAAGCGTTTATATCGATCCGTACAGTGGTGCGATGCTTGGACGGCTGAGCGTGGAGAACCGGTTGATGAAGCAGATTCGCAACATCCACCGCGGCTTGCTGCTGGGCAAGACCGGTGAAATCGTGATGGAACTGGCCGGTTGCTGGACGCTCGTGATGATCGCAACGGGCGTGGCGTTATGGTGGCCGAAAGCGCGGCAGAAGGGCGGACGTTTCGTACCGCGTTTGGCGTCTGTAAAGGGCCGCGCGTGGTGGCGGGAATTGCATGCGGTCGGCGGCGCATGGCTTGCTGTAGGCGCATTGTTTTTCGTGCTGAGCGGCTTGCCGTGGTCAAGCACGTGGGGCAAGCAATTCAAGGCGCTCGCGACATCGGCGCAACTTGGGTATCCGAAGGGCGCCTGGGGCAAGGCGCATGTTCATTCCATCACGCCTGAGCCCGCGATGAACATGGCTGATCCCTCGATGGCCGGCATGAAGATGGACGACCTGCCGTTGCCGCAAACACCCTGGGCGGTGGGCGCCACGCATGTTCCGCATAGCGCTGACGCTACGGGCGCGGCCACGGTTTCGCTCGACCAAGTGGTGAGGATTGCAGCACAAGCGGGCGTCAACGACGGCTACGAGATCGCTTTGCCGGCCACGCCGCAAGGCGTCTACACGGTCTCCTATTTTCCCGCCGATCCACAAGCTGAACGCACGCTTCACATCGACCGGTACAGCGGGCAGATTCTCTCGGACATCGCGTATCGCGATTATGGCCGGGTGGCGCAGTGGATTTCGTACGGGACGTCGCTGCACATGGGACGTTATTTCGGCCTGGCGAATCAGTTGCTCGCTTCGGCAATTTCGCTTGGTCTCGCCGCCATGACCGTGAGCGGTTTTGTGATGTGGCGCAAGCGCCGCCCGGGCGTGACTGTGGGCGCTCCATCGCGGCCGTCTGTGAACCCGCCCATGCGCGCGTGGGCGATCGGCCTGACGGCGCTTGGCATAGTCTTCCCGATGATGGGCCTGACAATGCTCGCTGTGTGGTTATCGGATCGCGTGCTGTTCAATCCCGGAAGAATCGCCAGCACGCGATAAAGCCGTTGCGCCGATCAGCTTCCGTTCGATCCGAACTTCAAGCGAGTCAATTGTTCGGCTTCGTTTGCTAGCAGCGTGGCGGCGTCACGAATGGCGGCCTCCAGCGTGATCGGCCCGGGCGCGGGCGAGAAGCAGCCGCTGAAATGTTCCGACAAACGCGGCAGCGCCGCCGGATCGATCGCGCCCGACAGCAACGATGCAGCCACGCCATGCGCCTTCGCATGCTGGCACGCAATAAACGGCGCCTTGCCGTGCAGCGTCTGCACATCCGAGCGTCCTTCGCCGGTGATCAGCCAATGGGCGCCGTCCAGCGCTGCATCGAGCCCCACTTCCCGCGCGACCACTTCGGCGCCCGCCTCGAAGCGCGCGCCCAGCATATGCAGCGCAAAGCCGAGACCGCCGGCCGCGCCCGCGCCGGGTTTATCGCGCGCTTTGACATTGAGCGCGGGTTCCAGCAGATCGGCGAAATGGGCGAGGGCGGCATCGATGGTCGCAATCTGCTCGGGCGTCACGCCTTTTTGCGGCCCGAAAATCGCGGTTGCGCCATGTTCGCCGGTAAGCGGATTGTTCACGTCGGACATGCCGGTGAATTCCGCCTCGCGCACGCGCGGATCCAGCCCCGTTGCATCGATGCGCGCAATCCTCGCTAGTTGCGACGGCACGGGATCGAGCGCGTTGCCGTCAGCATCGAAAAGCTTGAGGCCGAGACCCGCCAGCAAGCCCGCGCCGCCATCGTTCGTGCTGCTGCCGCCGAGCGCCACATAGAATTTGCGCACGCCGAGATCCAGCAGCGTGCTGATCGCCTCGCCCATCCCGAGCGTGCTGCGCTCGGTGACCGGCACCGCCATGCCGTCCGGGTCCGTGATGCCCACGACTTCCGCCGTTTCCAGGATCGCGCTGCCATCGTCGAGCAGACCGGTCGCGGCGTCGCGCCGTTTGGGCGACGCACCGCGGACATTGATCAGACGGCGCTCGCCGCCGGCCGCCAGCATGGCGTCGAGCGTGCCTTCGCCGCCGTCGGCCATGGGCACGATGCGGATGACGGCATCGGCCTGGGCACGCCGGATACCGCTGGCAATGGCTTGGGCGACCTGTTCCGCGTCGAGCGATCCCTTGAACGAGTCGGGCGCGATCACAACAACCGGGGCAATGGAGGAATGGGAGAGGGGCATGGCGTCTCGTGTTATGGAATTTGCTTGAAATCTATCGGCCCGGCCCGAATTAATCAAACCTTATGCATCCCGCGCATGCTTTCGATGCGCGCCGGATATAACGGACATGCATGGAAGCTCAGGGCGGCCGCAGCCCGCCATGTCCGCACGGAGTCGGAAAACCCGCTCGAAAATCGCTAAAACGCGCCTGATTTGCCGGTATTTGCACGGCTCTGCCCTCAACCGGCGTGGCGCTTGCAAATAGTTTGGTAAAATGTTTGGCTCTGTTGACTCAAAACCGGCGCGGAGGGTGTCCTGTCCGGCTTGCTGAATGCCTCGGCGAGCCGCTGGCTGTCAAGGAACTGCGCAGGAACCGCGAGACGCTGTGCGCCTCATGCGGCGCGAGATCGAACAAGAATTGACCCGATACACGAACCCGAATACTCGATTTACTCTAGGACGATAGAAGCCATGGCTAACGTTGTTGAAAACCTCGGCAAGCTCGAACGCCGTGTGACGATTTCCCTGCCGAAAGATACGGTGCAAAAGGAAGTGGATTCGCGTATCCGTCAGCTGGCGAAGAACGTGCGCATGCCGGGCTTCCGCCCGGGCAAGGTGCCGCTCAAGATGGTCACGCAGCAGTACCAGGGCCAGGTCGAAGCCGAAGTGCTGAGCGACAAGGTCGGCAAGGAATTCTTCGACGTCACGCGCACGGAAAACCTGCGCGTGGCAGGCCAGCCGAGTTTCGCGCCGAAGGTGGCCGAGGGCGAAGTCGCCGAAGACTACGCCTTCGACGCGACCTTCGAGGTGTATCCGGAAGTGAAGATCGGCGACGTTGCAACGGCCGAGATCGAACGCACGGTGACGAACATCTCGGAAGCCGAGATCGACCGTACGCTGGAAATCCTGCGCAAGCAGCGCGTGCATTTTCACGCGCGCGGCGAAGGCGGCGAGCATGGCGACGGCGGCGCGGATACGGCGGCCAAGGACGGCGACCGCGTGACCATGGACTTCGTGGGCAAGCTTGACGGCGCGCTGTTCGAAGGCGGCAGCGCTGAAGACTTCACGTTCGTTTTGGGCGAAGGCCGCATGTTGCCGGAATTCGAAACCGCGGCGCTCGGCCTGAAGGTCGGTGAGTCGAAGGAATTCGATCTCAAGTTCCCGGACGATTACCACGGCAAGGACGTGGCCGGCAAGACGGCCCAGTTCACGATCACCATGAAGAAGATCGAATGGCCGCATCTGCCGGAAATCGACGCCGACTTCGCCAAGTCGCTGGGTGTGGAAGACGGTGACATTGCCAAGATGCGCGGCGAGATCAAGGACAACCTGGAGCGCGAAGCCAAGCGCCGCACGCAGCAAATCGTGAAGAACCAGGTCATGGACGCGCTCCTGAAGATTTCGGATCTCGACGTGCCGAAGGCGCTGGTCGAGCAGGATCAGGAACGTCTGGTGGAAATGGCGCGCCAGGATCTGCAACAACGCGGCGTGCCCAACGCGGCCGACGCGCCTATCCCCGCTGAAATGTTCGCGGAACAAGCTGAACGCCGAGTCAAGCTGGGCCTGGTTCTGGCCGAACTGGTCAAGGCTCACGACCTGCAGGCAAAGCCGGAACAGATCCGCGCTGAAGTTGATGAATTCGCGAAAAGCTACGAGGACCCGAAGGAAGTCGTCCGCTGGTATTATTCGAACCAGCAGCGCCTTGCCGAGATGGAAGCGTACGTCGTGGAAAGCAACGTCGTCGAATTTGTGCTCGGCCGGGCACGAGTGAGCGACAAGGAAGTAAGCTTCGAAGAATTGGCCAGCGCGACGGCGCAAGCGTAAGCAGCGTCGGGAAGGCGTGCAGGGCCGTCGGGGTGACGGGCCGGCACGCCTTTTTTGCGTTTATGCAGGATTGACGTTTTCGGCGCCGGTTTTGCAAGTCATTGCAAGTTACCGTGTTTGGCCCTATCTAAGGATGTTGCTTGTTGCTCAGTATCCCTATTCCGAACAAGGAAATTGCATGACCTATCGCGCTCAATTGCTGGACTCGCTTGCATCGAACGCGCCGCATGATTTCGAAACCAAGGCGCTGGGTCTGGTGCCGATGGTTGTTGAAACGAGTGGCCGCGGTGAACGTGCTTATGACATCTATTCGCGCTTGCTGAAAGAGCGCGTCGTGTTCCTGGTCGGCGAAGTGAACGACCAGACGGCAAACCTCGTTGTCGCGCAGTTGCTGTTTCTCGAAAGCGAGAACCCGGACAAGGACATCAGCCTTTACATCAACAGCCCGGGCGGCTCGGTTTCCGCCGGCATGGCGATCTACGACACCATGCAATTTGTGAAACCGGACGTCGCCACGCTGTGCATGGGTCTTGCAGCAAGCATGGGTGCGTTCCTGCTGGCCGCCGGCGCCAAGGGCAAGCGCGTGGCGCTGCCCAACGCACGCGTGATGATTCACCAGCCGCTTGGCGGCGCGCGCGGGCAGGCATCGGATATCGAGATTCAGGCGCGGGAAATCCTGTACCTGAAGGAGCGTTTGAATCAGCTGCTGTCGCACCATACCGGTCAGCCGGTCGAGCGTCTCGCCCGCGATACGGATCGCGACAATTTCATGTCCGGCGACGACGCGCAGGCTTATGGTCTTGTGGACCAGGTTCTTCACAAGCGTCCTTGAGTGGTTACGCGCCGGACCCGGGAATAACCAGTCCGGCCGAGCGTTTCATTAAGAAGACGTTGTGGAACAAGGCTGTGCAGCGGCTCGGTTCCCAGCGGGCACGCAGCAAGGAAGCCCGGCACACCATGCTGGAGCCGACGCGCGAAAATGGCGTTAAAGCACACGCCACACACGCTTTCACCTACTGCACATGCCGTTTCTGCGTAGGTGAATTGAGCGGCGTATTATGTAATCGAGTGTCCGGAGGCTCACACATCCATGGCGGACAAAAAGGGTTCAAGCAGCGAAAAGCTGTTGTATTGCTCGTTCTGCGGTAAAAGCCAGCACGAGGTCAAGAAGCTGATTGCCGGTCCTTCCGTATTCATCTGCGATGAATGCATCGACTTGTGCAACGAAATCATTCGCGACGAGGCAGCGGGCGCGGCGGAAGAGGCCGGCCTGACGAAATCGGATTTGCCGAGTCCGCAGGAAATCAGCGAGATCCTGAACCAGTATGTGATTGGTCAGGACCGCGCGAAGCGCATTCTTGCCGTGGCGGTTTATAACCACTACAAGCGCCTCAAGCATCTCGAGAAGAAGGACGATATCGAGTTGTCGAAGAGCAACATCCTGCTCATCGGACCCACGGGTTCGGGCAAGACCTTGCTCGCGCAAACGCTCGCACGCATGCTGAACGTTCCGTTCGTCATTGCAGACGCAACCACGCTCACCGAAGCGGGTTATGTTGGTGAAGACGTCGAGAACATTATTCAGAAGCTGCTGCAAAACTGTAACTACGAAGTCGACAAGGCCCAACGCGGCATTGTCTATATCGACGAAATCGACAAGATCAGCCGCAAGTCGGATAACCCGTCCATCACGCGCGACGTGTCGGGCGAGGGCGTCCAGCAGGCGCTGTTGAAGCTGGTCGAAGGCACGATGGCTTCAGTGCCGCCGCAAGGCGGGCGCAAGCACCCGAACCAGGATTTCATCCAGGTCGACACCACCAATATCCTGTTCATCTGCGGCGGCGCGTTTGACGGCCTGGAAAAGGTCATCATCGACCGGACGGAAAAGACCGGGATTGGCTTTGGCGCGAGCGTCAAGAGCAAGGTCGACCGTGACGCAGGTGAAGTGCTGCGCGAAGTGGAACCGGAAGATCTGATCAAGTTCGGTTTGATTCCCGAACTGATTGGCCGTTTGCCAGTGGTCGCCACGCTTGGCAAGCTGGATGAAGAAGCGCTGATCAAGATTCTGATCGAGCCGAAGAATGCGCTGGTGAAGCAGTATCACAAGCTGTTCAACATGGAACGGGTGGATCTTGAGATTCGTCCGGCCGCGTTGCAGGCGATTGCCCAGAAGGCGATCCGGCGCAAGACGGGTGCGCGTGGCTTGCGCTCCATTCTGGAACAGGCGTTGCTGGATGTGATGTACGAGTTGCCGACCATGAAGGGCGTCAGCAAAGTTATCGTGGACGACAACACCATTGACGGCGACGGCAAGCCGCTGTTGATTTACGAAGATACACCGAAGGTAGCAGGTTCTAACTGAAGTAGGGCTGTGTGTCGGCGAAAAGCCGTTCATGGCAACGTGAACGGCTTTTCGTTTATTTTTTTCGGATATCTTGTGGATGTTACTGACACGTTACTGAGGCGAATTTTTTCGATTCACTGATCTTTTCCCACACGCTTAAGGCTTGCAATCCATTTTGACGGCCTTATTTACGACTGAACTGATTCCACTACTGGGGAAATGAAAATGTCAGGAACCCAACTCCTCCCGCAGGAACGCATTACTCTCCCGCTGCTCCCGCTGCGCGACGTAGTCGTTTTCCCGCATATGGTCATTCCGCTTTTTGTCGGACGACCCAAATCGATCAAGGCCCTCGAAGCTGCGATGGAAGGTGGCAAGCACATCATGCTTGTTGCCCAGAAAACCGCCGCGAAAGACGAGCCGACCGAAAAAGACATGTACGAAGTGGGATGCGTTGCAAACATCCTGCAAATGCTGAAGCTTCCAGACGGTACCGTTAAGGTGCTTGTGGAAGGCTTGCAGCGCGCCAGAACGCTCACGATCGAAGAACAGGAAACGCAGTTTTCCTGCGACGTGATGCCGCTCGAACCCGACCACGCCGACAGCGCCGAAACCGAAGCACTGCGCCGCGCGATCGTGTCGCAGTTCGATCAGTACGTGAAGCTCAACAAGAAGATTCCTCCCGAGATCCTGACGTCGCTGTCGGGTATCGACGAAGCGGGTCGTCTGGCCGATACCATCGCGGCGCACTTGCCGTTGAAGCTCGACCAGAAGCAGCACATTCTCGAAATGCTTCCGGTGGTCGAGCGCCTTGAACATCTGCTTGCGCAGCTCGAAGCCGAGATCGATATCCTGCAGGTCGAAAAGCGTATCCGTGGACGCGTGAAGCGTCAGATGGAGAAGAGCCAGCGCGAGTACTACCTGAACGAACAGGTCAAGGCGATCCAGAAGGAATTGGGCGAAGGCGAGGAAGGTGCGGATCTCGAGGAACTCGAGAAGCGCATCACCAACGCGCGCATGCCGAAAGAAGCCAAGAAGAAGGCGGATGCGGAGCTGAAGAAGCTCAAGCTGATGTCGCCGATGTCGGCCGAAGCGACTGTGGTGCGCAACTACATCGACACGCTGATTGGCCTGCCGTGGCGCAAGAAGAGCAAGGTCAACAACGACCTCTCGAATGCGGAACGCGTACTCGACGAAGATCACTTTGGCCTGGAGAAGGTCAAGGAACGGATCCTCGAGTATCTTGCGGTCCAGCAACGTGTAGAGAAGGTCAAGGCGCCTATCCTGTGTCTCGTCGGGCCTCCGGGCGTCGGCAAGACCTCGCTGGGCCAGTCGATCGCTCGTGCAACGAATCGCAAGTTCGTGCGCATGGCGCTTGGCGGCGTACACGACGAGTCCGAGATTCGCGGTCACCGTCGCACGTATATTGGGTCGATGCCCGGCAAGATCCTGCAGAGCCTCGCGAAAGTCGGCGTGCGCAATCCGCTTTTCCTGCTCGATGAAGTCGACAAGATGGGCATGGATTTCCGCGGCGACCCGGCTTCCGCTTTGCTTGAAGTGCTCGATCCGGAACAGAACCATACGTTCGCCGATCACTACATTGAAGTGGACTTCGACTTGTCGGACGTGATGTTCGTGGCGACCTCGAACTCGCTGAACATTCCGCCGCCGTTGCTCGACCGGATGGAAGTGATTCGCCTCTCGGGTTACACCGAAGACGAGAAAGTCAACATTGCGCAGAAGTACCTGTTGCCGAAGCAAACGCGCAATAACGGCCTGAAGCAGGGCGAGATGGATCTGACGGAAGAAGCGATCCGCGACATCATTCGTTACTACACGCGTGAAGCCGGCGTTCGGTCGCTCGAACGCGAAATGTCGAAGATCTGCCGCAAGGTCGTGAAGATGCTTCTGCTGAAGAAGGCAGAAGGCGCGGTCAAGGTCGACGGCAGCAATCTGGACACGTTCCTCGGCGTGCGCAAGACCGACTTCGGTCTGGCCGCGAAGGAAAACCAGGTGGGCCAGGTGACGGGTCTCGCGTGGACGGAAGTGGGCGGCGATTTGCTGACCATCGAAGCCGCAGTGATGCCGGGTAAGGGCAACATCATCCGTACAGGTTCGCTTGGCGACGTGATGAAGGAATCGGTCGAGGCTGCACGCTCGGTGGTGCGTTCACGGTCGCGTCGTCTGGGTGTATCGGACGAAGCGTTCGAGAAGAAGGACATCCATATTCACGTGCCCGAAGGCGCGACGCCGAAGGACGGCCCGTCCGCGGGTATCGCAATGACAACGGCGCTGGTGTCGGTGCTGACGGGTATTCCGGTTCGCGCGGATGTTGCGATGACCGGTGAAATCACGCTGCGTGGCGAAGTGTTGCCTATTGGCGGATTGAAGGAGAAGTTGCTGGCGGCGCATCGCGGTGGCATCAAGCTCGTGCTGATCCCGGAAGAAAACACGAAGGATCTGGCCGAGATTCCGGATAACGTGAAGAACGCGATCGAAATCGTTCCGGTTCGCTGGATCGACAAGGTGCTCGAGCTTGCGCTCGAACGTGTTCCCGCTGCTTTGCCGGATGAAGAAGCGAAGCCCGCAACGCCTGCCGTCGCTGAAAAGAAGGACACGCCCGCTGCAGGCGACTTCGTGAAGCATTGATCGGCGTCGATGTTTGGCCGAAAGTTTGACCGAAGCGCGGATTGAACTGTCGCGCGGATGTCGAGAAAGTCAGAAACCCGCGGGGTGTTCCCCGCGGGTTTTTTATTGCACGCCCGACGCGAGCGAATGGTGCGTGGAATCAGGCTCAATCCCGGTTGACACACGTGTTTCGGCTACTTCTAATGACCGCCGCATAGTTGGCTTAAGGCCTGTGCTCAAGGCAGTTCGCTCCTTGCATTGCCCAACCACAAACCATTATCGGGGGATCACAATGAACAAGACGGAATTGATCGACCATATCGCGCAGCAGGCGGATATATCAAAAGCAGCGGCGGGACGAGCGCTGGAGGCCGTGATCGGCGGCGTGAAGACGACGCTGGAAAAAGGCGGTTCGGTCACGCTGGTTGGGTTTGGAACATTCGCGGTTGGCAAGCGCACGGCGCGCACGGGCCGCAATCCTCGCACGGGCGACGCCATCAAGATCAAGGCTGCAAAAGTCCCTAAATTTCGCCCTGGCAAAGCGCTGAAAGATGCGCTAAACTAGCGGACTCGCTGGGTACGGAACGGTTTGGGTAAGTTGTAACCAAGTTGCCAATCCAGTAGAAACGCACAAGTTGTTGCGGAATTTGCAAGGCGGGGTGCTTAGCTCAGTTGGTAGAGCGGCGCCCTTACAAGGCGTAGGTCGGGAGTTCGAGCCTCTCAGCACCCACCACCGTTTTGCAGACTCGGCGTTATGAACGTGCTCTGGAAACCCACACGGCTTTTGGCTCTGTGGGTTTTTTGTTGTCCCGTGATTTCTCAGCAGTTTTTCAGCATGCGGTACGACGGCCGCTCTCGGCGAGATTGAAAAACCGTGAGTTCGGGAGCAGGTCCGGTTCGACATCGTCGGTATCGACGGATGGCGTCCTGAGCCCATGCGCCGTCAATAGCCTGTACAGCGTCACGCGCGATATCTCCAGTTCTCGCGCGGTATCGTTGAGCCTTCCACGATGCCGAAGCAAGGCGAGTTCGATCGCATGGCGTTCCGCCGCGTGGCGAGCCTGCGCGAGCGAGACGGGCGCGACTTCCACATAATCGGCGAGTTCAAGGTCGCGGGCGGTGATCTGCCGCCCCTCGGACATCACGATTGCGCGCCGCACGCGGTTGATCAGCTCGCGCACATTACCGGGCCAGCCGTAGTGATAGATTGCGGCGGTCGCATCGGGCGAAAAACCGCGCAGCCGCCGCGTCCCATCTTTTCGGTATCGATCGAGCATATGCTTGGCGAGTAGCTCGATGTCCGTACCCCGCCCACGCAACGGCGGTTCATCGATTTGCAGCACGCACAGCCGATGATACAAATCAGCGCGAAAACGGCCTTCCATCATTGCGCGTTCCATATCGACGTGAGTCGCCGAAATGATGCGTACGTCGACCGCCGTGGATGCGTGGCCGCCAAGGCGCTCTATCTTGCGTTCCTGCAGGAAACGCAGCAGGCTCGCCTGGCTTTCGAGCGGCAGGTCGCCGATTTCATCGAGGAACAGCGTGCCGCCGTTAGCCGCCTCGACACGCCCGATCTTGCGCTGGTTCGCGCCGGTGAACGCGCCGCGCTCGTAGCCGAACAACTCGGATTGAAGCAGATGCGGCGGAACGGCACCGCAATTGATCGCAACGAACGGCTGGTCGCGCCGCGCCGAGCGCTCGTGAATGGCGACGGCAGTCAGCTCCTTGCCGGTGCCCGATTCGCCGGAGATGAATACGGCGGCGTCGGTCATGGCGACTTTGCGGATTGAGCGGTACAGCGTGCGCATCGGTTCGCACGATCCGATCATCTGGCCTTCGGCATCCTCGCCGAGCGGATCGTTCGAAGCCGTGTCGTGCAATGACGCCATGCCATACGCGTGTCCGACGACGTCGATGATGCGCTGGTTCGGAACGGGCAGGGTGATGTAGTCGAAGCAGTAGTCGCGGATCAGCCGGCGCACGGCTTCGTCGTCGGTTTGTCCCGGCGCGACGGTTGCGACCCAGCCTGCGGCGGTTTTATCGAGCAGTTCTTCAATGGCAGAGAAGTCCCGAGGCAATTCGCAGTTCGACAGATCGAGCAGTCCGCCCAGCACCGCCTGATTTCCCGGTGCATGCTTGCGTGCGTGGGGAGGAAGCACGATGACCTCCCAGTTGCGTCCCTCGAAATTAGACGTGAGCGACATCGACGCATCTCGACACACGTAGATCAGTTTGCGCGTTGTCGAATCCATACATGCCTCGGCTAATGCTGCGTTTGGACGGGTCCGGCCGCACTAGTAAAGGGCCCGGCCACGGAATCAATTTCTAGATTATGCCGAGCAAAAACGAGACAGCGCACGCGCGTTTGAAGCCTCATGAAACATTTCAATCGGGGCGGCGTGGGCTATCGTCTTAGGTTAAGAAAAGCTTGCGCAGCATGGCCATACATCTCGGTAGTTAGTTCGTGAAGGAGTAACTGTTTGGCGCAATTGTGCGAGTGTTGGATACGGATGTGGCGGACATTAAATTCCCCCCTTATTCGGTGTGAAATCCCCGCGAGACCGATAGCTGCAAGCACGAACGAGCTTCGAGCAAGCGAAACCGAGACGAATTCGAGTTAACTGAAGACTGGCGCAAAACGCCTAATTAGGGGCGGTACGATGGCGCATTATGCTGATGCGAAGAAGCAACAGATTTGCGCCGAAACACGCTGCTAATTTGGCTGTAACCCGCGTGTGCTATGGGACGCGAATGAAATGAGCCTTTAGATATCGCATGGCGATTGAAACGCACTGCCAAACGTTTGCGAGTTTTAAACGAGCCTGTTCAAGGCAGCAGTTTTCTCAGCGCATTAAGGCTTGGAGTAGATGTCGTTGAGATTGGCAAACGACTGAGTATCGCGCCGGAACATGAGTCGTTCAGGGCGTCGGCGCGCAACAATCCGCGTGTCGGTGCGCCTTATCGCCGTGGGAGTCACTCCCGGCGACGGCGCGACGATCGCGGGGCCTCCAGGCACGCCAGTCTGCGCCACGGCACGCAGCAGCATGTCTCGCGCTTCGGAATCCGACACGTCGCTCGCCAGAGCGTCGCCGGCGGCTCGCAGCACACATGGGTTATCGCCGGCTTTTTCGCACGCGCGTGCAAGTCCTATGGCGGCGTCCCGCGCGAGTTCGCGCTGAATCAATTCGTTCGTGATCTGACGTACGTCGTCTCGCTTGCTTTCGCTGGCCGGCAACATCGCAAGGCGTGTGCGGGCGTCGCCGAGTGCTCCGCGCACCATTGAGAGCCGGGTCGCGTTGATGGTGCCCGCGATATCGAGCGATGCGTTCTTTGCGTAGAGAGGCGCATCGATCCGCGCGTCGGGCGCCAGCCGCGGAATGCTGTTCTGCGCAATCGGCTCGGTACCCGGCTCCGAACCATCGTGCTCTGTTGCTGAACCGAAAGCCAGATACATCCCGCCGGCCAGCAGTGCAACGAGGGCAACGCCAATCACCGTGTTTCTGAGCTTTCGGTCGGGTTTTCTTTCGACGGCGAGCGCTTCAGCGCGTTCGTAGGGTTCTGCTTCTTCGAGACTCGGGCACGCCGAATCCGGCGAAGTTCGCGAGTGCATCAGACTCTCCCGGAGCGTTCGCTTGCTGGCCGTATCCATGATGGCTTTGCCAGCCCCGCTCATTTCGGGCATGCACGGTTCACCTGCTGCGTCGCCAGCGGCGATCGTGTGGCAACGGCTGCAGGCAGCATGAGGCGAAGAGAGCACATTACCGCACGTAAGGCAGTAATCGGTCGGATCTGTATTGGGCACGGTCAGGTCGCATCAAAAGGCAAAAGCAAAATCGCTCGAAAGAGATATTAACGGTTCGGAGCGGCGAGGGTGTTCGCCACAAGCATGATCGATGCCGACCTGCAGGTAGACGCGCACACCTTTTCCCATGCTGGCGCTGGCCGAAATGCCACCGGCCGAGCCAGGCGCATGACTGTAGAAAATAACCCGGTTTTGCAATTTCGGCAGGAACAGAAGCGCGGCGAACCATTGAAGCATCGGGGAAAAAACGGCTTCAGGCAACTTATCGTTCGCACACGCACGTGGGTGAAATCAACAAAATGTTGACGTTAATAATATATTGTTGAATTATCGGATTTCATGCTTTGTTCACTTGCCACCAGGAATACATGACCATTCACCGAAGACTGAAAGAACTGGATCTGGATTTGCCCCCGGCCCCGAAGCCTGCAGCATCGTATGTGACCGTGGTCGAGGCGTCGAACCTGATCTTCGTTTCCGGGCAGGGCCCGCTGGTTGGGGCTGACCCCGTGTGTACGGGACGCATCGGCGAAACGCTTACGCTGGAAGACGGATATCGCGCAGCACGCTTGTCCGCCATGAACGCGCTGGCGGCGCTGGATGCCGAGATCGGTCTTGATCGTGTGATGCGGATCGTGAAGCTGACCGGATGGGTCAGCAGCGCTCCCGATTTCTATTTCCAGCATCGCGTAGTGGATGGCGCGTCCGACCTGCTGATCGCGCTTTTCGGAGAGAACGGCTTGCACACCCGATGCGCGCTGGGCGTGCATGTACTGCCATTTAACATACCGGTCGAAATCGAGCTGGTGGCGGCACTGAAACCCGAGCCGGTGGGCGAGGAAAGCTAGGCTGGCTTCTTCGCTGATTTTTTTGTAGCAGTTTGCTTGGGCGCGGCCGCGCGCAGATCGCTGCCTCGCGGCTGACCCAGTTCTTCAAGATAGTTGTAGATCGTAAAACGAGTGACCGATAGCGCTTCTGCAACTCGCTCGACTGCGCCCTTGATCATGAAGACACCGCGCTTCGTGAGTTCGGACACGACCTTCAGCTTCTGACTTTTATCCATGAGCGCAACCGGCACGCCTGCACGCTGCATCGCGTCGCTCACAATCTCTTCAATGAGTTCGTCGATAGTCTGACGATGATCCGCCTCTTTCACCTGCGGGTCGCTCTGCCGCGAGAGCATGCGTCCCAAGCTCGCATGCAGGACCTGATAGTCGGTGAGATCGGTGTTCGCACACACCGAAGCGACCGGCACGCCTTTCTTGTTGCGCAGCAGGACCGTCATGGAGAGCAGTTCGCGGCCATCCTTGGTGCGAGACTTGTAGCGTCCCACGGAAGTCGTGACGCCTTTCGATGGCGGCCGTGGATCTAGCAGCAGATCAAAGCCTTTGTCGTCCACAGGCGCTGCGATGATCGGGTCGCCGACCTGCCGTCCGGTCACGTGACCGTTGACGATTGCGAAAGTGGAATGCGCCGGATTGCGCATGTCGTGGAGAATCAATTCGGTGTTCGCGCTGATGACCGAACTCAGGCCGTCGAGCACGGACGCCAGGATTTCCAGGAGCTTCTGATCTTCGTCGGTTGTCGTGATCGTCTTATCCGACAGCGTCAGGTCAGTCAGTTTCTGTTTCAAGGAATCGCTCTCGCTAAGCTGGGTTTTCAGGGCGGCTCTGCGCCACTTTCTGTCAGTTTGAGTTTATCGGATTTGAGTTGGCGCACATCGACGCTCGACGTTCGAGCGGGGAGCAAACGCTTCCTGCCATACCGATAAAAAATTTTTCGCATCGCCGGAAATTTCGTTATATACTTCGTCCCCCGATTGATTGAAACGGTTGCAGGACAAGGCTGACAGAGGTGTTGTCCACGCTTTAACACTGACGCGTTCCGGTTCGAATCATTGCGGCAAGCAGCACAAATGGAGTGGTAGTTCAGTTGGTTAGAATACCGGCCTGTCACGCCGGGGGTCGCGGGTTCGAGTCCCGTCCGCTCCGCCAGCATCCCGTTTCAAGCAGTATCGAAGTTCCAGTGTCGAAGCAAAATTTCAGAGCCCGCCTGCAGTTCACAGCGGGCTTTTTGCTTTTCGGCACATCCGTTTATCGGGTGGGTTAACCACGAACGGTCATCCAGTATCATTAACAGACTCAGTCAATGATTCCTGCACGATGCCCGACGACCACAAGCTTCCGACTTCCGCACCGCCCCGGATGGCCGACGTAGCGCGCGTTGCCGGAGTCTCCAAGATGACCGTATCGCGTGTACTGGCCGGCAGGCCGGTAGGCGCCGCCACGCGCGAGCGCGTGCTGAGCGTGGTCAATGAATTAGGGTATGTGGCGGATGCGGCGGCGGGTGCGTTGTCGTCGGGGCGTTCCTCGTTTGTGGCCGTGCTCGTGCCGTCGCTGTCGAGTTCGAATTTCTCCGATACCGTGCGCGGCATCAACGACGTGATCGAACCGGCGGGCATGCAATTGCTGCTCGCGAACACGGACTACGAGTTGCCGCGCGAGGAAGAACTCGTGCGGGCGATGCTGCGCTATCAGCCGCGCTGCATCGTGCTCACGGGTAGTCACCACACCGCCGAAACACATTCGTTGCTGGCCCGCGCGCGCATTCCCGTTGTTGAAACGTGGGACATGCCGGCCAATCCTATCGATCGGGTGGTGGGATTCTCGAATGTGGAGGCGTCGGCCGCGATGGTGCGTCATCTCCACGAGCGCGGTTATAAACGCATTGCGTTCGTGAGCAGCGCGTCGAAGCTGGACCGGCGCGGTATCGATCGTCGTCGCGGATATCTGAAAGCGGTGAGGGCGGCAGGGTGCGAGCCGCGCGACATCACCAAAAGCGCGTGGACCACGACCATGGCGCACGGCGTTGCCATGGCGCATGGCGCGGCCGCGTTAAAGCAGTTGCTGGAACGCTGGCCCGATACCGACGCGGTCATGTGCGCGAGCGATATCCACGCGTTCGGCGCGGTCATGGCGTGCCATCGGCTCGGGTTGTCGGTTCCGGGCGATATCGCCATTGCCGGGTTCGGCGACTTCGAAGTCTCGCGCCATTGCTATCCGACGATCACAACCGTTTCCGTCGATGCCTATGGCATTGGACGTGCGACCGGCGAGTCCTTGCTCGCGGCGCTCGACGAAACCGATGCCGGTGAGAAGCAGGACAAGACGCGCGGCGCGAAGGCGGCGCCGGCAGCGAGGCGCGAGCCATTGCCGCCTATCATCGAAATTCACTACGAAGTCGTGCCGCGCGAGAGTACATAGGAGCCCACGCAGCACGAACATGCTCAATGGTTATGCCGCGACTCCCCGCGCGTTTCGACAATGTTGAGATACAGGGTCGCCGGTTCCAGGCACGCGCCGCTGCCGTGCTGCCCGACCATGCTTCGGTAGATCTCTTCCCATGGCGTCATGTGCTTGAGCACCGGCGGCTTCCACGCCGCGCGACGCTGCGCGAGTTCTGCCTCGGGAATCATCAGGTCGACCTTGCGCGTCTTCAGGTCAATGCGAATCCTGTCGCCCGATACCAGCAGCGCAAGGCCGCCGCCGACAGCCGCTTCCGGCGACACATTCAGAATGGAAGGACTCGCCGATGTCCCGCTTTGACGGCCATCGCCAAGCGTGGGCAATGTATCGATACCGCGCTTGAGCAATGCCGCCGGCGGCTGCATGTTCACCACTTCGGCGCCGCCCGGGAAACCCACCGGGCCGCAATTGCGGATGACGAGAATCGAGCGTTCGTCGACACCTGTTTCCGGGTCCTCGATACGCGCGTGATAATCCTCCGGGCCTTCGAACACGACGACCTTGCCCTCGAACACATCGGGATGATCGGGGTCCGCGAGAAAGCGCTTGCGGAAGGCTTCGTCGATCACGCTGACCTTCATCACGGCGCTGTCGAAGAGGTTGCCCGAGAGCACCACGTACCCCGCCGATTCCTTCAACGGGTTGGCATACGCGCGGATCACCTCGCGATCGGGCGCGGGCACCGGGGACAGATCTTCGGCCAGGGTCTTGCCTGTCACCGTACGCACGTCCGCGTTCAACTTGCCTGCATCGAGCAGTTCCTTCATCACGGCCGGCACGCCGCCTGCCCGATGAAACGCTTCGCCCAGAAAACGTCCCGCGGGCTGGCAATCCACCAGCAGGGGCACGTCGGGCCCAAGCCGTTGCCAGTCGTCTAGCGTATGGTCGATGCCCATGTGCCGCGCGATCGCGATCATGTGGATCGGGCAATTCGATGAAGCGCCCAGCGCCGCGGCCGCCACGACCGCGTTCTCGAATGCGCCCTTCGTCATGATGTCCGAAGGCCGCAGGTTCTCGCCGACCATCTCCACAATGCGCTTGCCCGTTGCATACGCGATCCATCCGCGTTCGCGATGCGGCCCTGGAATCGCAGCGCATCCCGGCAGCGACATGCCGAGCGCTTCGGCGAGCGAGTTCATGGAAAGCGCGGTGCCCATGGTGTTGCAATGTCCAACCGATGGCGCCGACGATGCCACCCTGTCCATGAATCCCGGGTAATCGATCTCACCCGCCGAGAGCTGTTTGCGCGCGTCCCAGATTACGGTGCCGGAGCCGGCCAGCTTGCCTTGATACCAGCCGTCGAGCATGGGACCGCCGGACAGGACGATTGAAGGAATGTTGACCGTGGCCGCGGCCATCAGACAGGCGGGCGTGGTTTTGTCGCAGCCGGTGGTGAGCACGACGCCGTCGATGGGATAGCCGTGCAGGATTTCCACGAGCCCTAGATAGGCGAGATTGCGATCGAGCGCGGCGGTCGGGCGCTTGCCGGTTTCCTGGATCGGATGCACGGGGAACTCGAGCGGAATGCCGCCTGCGTCGCGGATGCCGTCGCGCACTCGCTTGGCGAGTTCCAGATGATGCCGGTTGCAGGGCGCGAGGTCCGAGCCCGTCTGCGCGATACCAATGATCGGCTTGCCCGACTGCAATTCTTCGCGCGTGATGCCGTAGTTCATGTAGCGCTCGAGATACAGCGCGGTCATGCCGGGGTCGGAGGGGTCATCGAACCAGCGGCGGCTGCGAAGCGGGTTTTGCGGGGTGTTCGATTGATTCGACATGCTTATATATCCGTCTCTTTGTATGGGGGATTCAGCGATTCGCTCGCGGTTCAGCGCGCCAGAAATTCGGTCACGAGAGGCGCACCGCTAAAAAACGCCTCGAGATTCTCGCGCACCAGTTGCGCCATCGCGCCGCGCGTTTCAACGGTCGCGCTGGACCGATGCGGTTGCAGCACCACGTTGCCCAGCGTGAAGAAGCGCGGATCGATTGAAGGCTCGTTCCAGAATACATCCAGCGCCGCGCCGCGAATACCATTCGTGCTCAGATATTCGAGCAACACCGGTTCATCGACAATGCTGCCGCGCGCAATGTTCACCAGGATGCCGCCGGGACCGAGCGCGTCGAACACATCGCGGCTTACCGACGCCTGGCTCTGCCGGTCCGCCGCCGCGCAGATCACGAGAAAGTCCGACTCGAGCGCAAGACTCACGGCGCTGTCGTAATACGTGTAGTCGACATCGCTGAAACGAATGCGATCGTGATACGCAATCGACATGTCGAACGCGGCGGCACGCCTGGCGAGCGCCCGTCCCACGCGACCAAGCCCAAGAATGCCGAGGCGTTTGCCGAACATGCGCGTGGCAAGCGGTATTGCGGCTTTGCCCCATTGGCCGTCGCGCACGACGCGATCGTTCGCCGGAATCTGACGCGCAATGGACAACATCAGGCCCATGCCCATGTCGGCGACATCGCCTGTCAGCACATCGGGCGTATTGGTGACACGAATGCCGCGCCGCGCCGCGTGCGCGAGATCGATTGCATCGACACCCACGCCGTACGACACGATGATCTCAAGCGCCGGCAACGCGTCGATCAACTCGGCGCTCGCACCGGCTTCGCCATTGGTCGCGAGCGCACGAATACGTGGTCCGACCTCGGCGAGCAATGCGTCGCGATCCGGGGAATCCGACAGGACATGCAGCGTGTAATGGCGCTCTAGTTCCGTCATGTCCCGCTCGGGATACCGGACGACTACCAGTAAATCCGCCTTGTGCATGCTATCTCCTCATGTTAGATTCGTTTAATAGTTACCGGTAACCATACCTCACGAAGAAACGCGTGTCCAGCGGATGATGACTTCAAGGCGGGGAGACGATGGCGAATGCGATGGAACGGGCGGAAACGCTTGCATTTCTAGGAACTGGCTTGATGGGCGAGCGGCAAGCGCGCGTGCTGCTCAGGGCGGGTTACCGGTTGACTGCATGGAACCGTACCCGCGACAAGGCCGAGCGGTTAAGCGCGGACGGCGCGCGTGTTGCGGACTCGCCCGCGCAAGCCGTTCGCGATGCCGACATTGTGATTACGATGCTTGCAAACGGCGAGACCGTGCATGACGTCCTGTTCGAACAAGGTGTGTGCGAGGCGCTGAGCGCGAATGCGGTTGTCATCGACATGAGTTCCATCCGCCCGGATGAAGCCATCGCTCACGCGCGCCTGCTTGCGCAGCGCGGCATTGACCATATCGATGCGCCCGTGTCGGGCGGCACGAGCGGCGCCGAAAAGGCCGCGCTCGCAATCATGTGCGGTGGCGAAGCAGAAGCGTTCGAACGTGTATCGGCGGTGCTGCGCTGCATGGGGCGTCCCGTCCTGATGGGCGCGCACGGCACGGGACAACTCGCCAAGCTCGCCAACCAGATGATCGTGGGAACCACAATAGGCGTGGTGGCCGAGGCCTTGTCGCTGGTCGCGAAGGGCGGCGCGAATCCCGCGATGCTGATTGAAGCGCTTGCCGGCGGATATGCCGACAGCACCATCCTGCGGATTCACGGCCGCCGCATGGTGGACAAAAATTTCGAGGTCAGCGGACGGTCTAGCACGCAACTCAAGGACTTGCACAACGCGTTGCGCGCGGCGCAGGAAGCGGGCGCCGCGATGCCTTATACCGAACTCAGCGCACAGCGTTTCACTTCTCTCTTGCAGCAGCACGGCGATATTGACCATAGCGGTGTCGTGCTGACTTTCTGATAGCGCGTCAACAAACACGCAGCACAAGAACGCTTTACTCGTCACGTCCGCGCAGCCACGCCGGGCGATACATAAATAAAGAAATAGCCGGATTTCCACGAACCGGCATACCGATGATTTGCAAAGGAGACGCAAATGGATGTGCAGCAACCCGCAATACCTTCGTCGGGACCCGTCGCCGATGCCGTAAAAAAACCACTGGTTTCCGCGCAGCAACTGAGGCGGGCCATTCTCACGGGCGCGGTCGGAAGCGCGCTGGAATACTATGATTTCGCGATCTTCGGGCTTGCGTCGGCGCTGGTCTTCAGTCACATCTTCTTTCCGGCGCTCGGTGCAAAAGCGGGACTGCTGGCAAGTTTCGGCACGTACGGCGCGGGCTTTCTCGCGCGGCCGTTCGGCGGGCTGTTCTTTGGTTCGATCGGCGACAGGAAGGGGCGCAAGTTCGTTCTGCTCGTGACTATCGCGATCATGGGAACGTCGACCACGCTGATCGGGCTTTTGCCAAGCGGCACGGTCGGCGCGGTATCGCTGGTGCTGCTGCGGCTCGTGCAAGGATTTGGCGCGGGCGCGGAACAGGCCGGCGCATCCACGCTCATGGCGGAAGTCGCGCCCGTGAAGCAGCGCGGTTTCTTCGCGGCGCTGCCGTTCGTCGGCATCTTCGCGGGCCTCGGGCTCGCCACGGCCACGTTCAGCGCGATGCAGCATGTGCTGGGCGAGCAGGCCATTCTTGCCTGGGCATGGCGCATTCCGTTTTTATCGAGCGTGCTGCTGATCGGCGTCGCGATCTGGATCCGGTTGCGCTTGCGTGAAAGCCCGGCGTTCATCAGCCTCGAAGGCGCGCACGCCGTCATCAAGTCGCCGATGAAAACCGTCATCACGCACGCGCGCCGTCCCGTACTGGCCGCGACCTTGATGCGCTTCGCCGAACAGGGCGGATCGACGATCTACACCACGGTGGTCATCGCGTTCCTGGGCGGAACGGTCGCGGCGAAGCTGGGCGTAAAACCCTCAGAACTGAGTTCGATCGGCACAACGGGCGCATTGATTGCCAGCATGGCAAGCGTCATCACCACGCCGATGTTCGGCGCGTTGTCCGACCGCATCGGCCGCATTGCCGTGTACCGTGGCGGCGCCATTTTCATGCTGCTCTGGTCCGTGCCGTCGTGGTACATGGTGAGCACGGGAAAGCCGCTATGGGTCGATGTGGCCATGTTCGGCGGCCTCGCGCTCGGGGCGAACAGCATGCTCGGCGCGCAGTGCGCGCATTTTTCCGAGCTCTTTGGCAACCGCTACCGGTATTCCGGCGTGGCGCTCGCGCGCGAACTGGGCGCGGTGCTCTCCGGCGGCCTCGCGCCTTTGCTCGGGATCTACCTGATCGGGCTGTCCGATGGCGCGTTCTGGGTCATGGGCGCGTACATGGCGGTGCTGTCGGCGATCACGCTGGCGGGCGTGGCGCTCTCGACCGAAACCCGGCAGCGCGACCTGACCTTGCTCGACGACGCCGTGCGCTGATTTTGGCCCGCAAAACGGCCGCAATCCACTGTTGCAGATCCCGGTTTTATCGGGTCGTTTATCGCGGCCGGAGAACGGGCGGCAAGGGCGCGGATGTTATACTTCGCGCGCTTTACAGAGTGCCCGTTCGTCGACCGAGCGTACTTTCAAGCTGCACCGTGGTTCGTTGAATCGCGCAATGCCTTGACTGATAAGGCTCACCGGCAGGAGTGCGTACCCCGTCCACACCGGCCGAATTCACGAGAAAGGCGAACTCCGGTTCGCCTTTTTTATTGCCCGCTGCTGTAACATCGGGCGTTTCGTATTAGGCAGAATCGTCACGCATGCTCGACTTTTTCCGTAACCACCAACGCCTGATGATGGCCCTGCTGATCCTGATCGTCGTGCCGGGATTGGGCATTGTCGGGGTCCAGGGTTTCAGCAGTTTCTTCGACGAAAACGCGAACGTCGCCAGCGTCAACGGCCACAAGATCACGCGTGTGGAATATGACGGCGCGATGCGTCAGCAGGTCGATCGCGCGCGCCAGATGCTCGGCGCGCAATTCGACCCGAAGATGTTCGAAACGCCGCAAATGCGCGCGTCGCTGATCGACAGCCTGGTTCAACAGCGCGTTCTCGCCGATGAAACCCAGCGCCTGCACCTGACCGCGTCCGACCAGGCCGTGCGCCGCGCGCTGATGGCCGATCCGACCATCGCGTCGTTGAGAAAGCCCGATGGTTCCATCGACCTGGACCAGTACAAGCAACTGCTCGCCATGCAGGGCATGACGCCCGAGCAGTACGACGAGCGCGTGCGGTATGGTCTTGCCACCGATCAGTTGCCGTCGAGCATCCAGTCGACCGCGTTCACGTCGAAGACGCTCGCGCAGCACCTGACCGAGATTGCCGAGCAGCGCCGCGACGTGCAGGGCCTCGCGTTCCGTACCGCGGACTACACCGCGAAGATCCAGCCGACCGACGCGCAGCTAAAGTCCTATTACGACGCGCACAACGCCGAGTTCACCACGCCGGAGTCGGCCAGCATCCAGTATGTGGTGATGTCGCCGGCTACGCTGTCGGGCGCGATCAAACCCACGGACGCCGATCTCAAGAAGTACTACGACGACAACCTCGCGCGTTTCAAGACGCAGGCCGAAGTGCGCGCAAGCCACATCCTGATCACCGCGCCGAAAGATGCGAGCGCGGCCGACAAGGCCAAGGCAAAGGCCCAGGCTGAAGCGCTGCTCGCGCAAGTGAAGGCGCATCCAGACCAGTTCGCGCAGATTGCGCAGAAGGAATCGCAGGACCCGGGTTCGGCATCGAAGGGCGGGGATCTCGGGTATTTCACGCACGGCATGATCGCGGGCGGCCAGGCATTCGATGACGCCGCTTTCGGTCTGAAGAAGGGTGAAATCAGCGGCGTGGTGCAGACGGACTTCGGTTATCACATCATCCAGGCAACCGATGTAAAGCCGTCGTCCACGCAGTCTTTCGACGAAGTGAAGGACCAGATCACGCGTGACGTCACCGCGGCGCAAGCAGCGAAAAACCTGGCCGATGAGGCCGAGGGCTTTACGTCGATCGTCTACGAAAAATCGAAGACGCTGCAACCCGCCGCCGATAAATACAAGCTGCAGATCCAGACCGCGACGGTCGGTCCGAAGCCCGATCCGAAGCTGCCGGCCGATAGCCCGCTGAACAATCCGAAGGTCCTGAACGCCATCTTCGCCTCGGACGCCGTGAAGGAACGCAACAACACTCAGGCTATCGATATTGGCAACAGCACGCTGATCGCGGCTCGTGTGACGGACTACAAGCCGGCAGCGGTTCCTGCACTTGACGCGATCAAGGACGCGGTGCGCACGAAGGTTATCGCCGTGCAAGCCGCTGAAATGGCGCGCAAGGACGGCGCGGCGAAGCTTGCCGAAGTGCAGAAGTCGAACGCGACAACGGGCTTCTCGTCGGTCGCGACGGTTTCGCGCAACGACGCGCAAGGCGTGCCGCCCCTGGCGCTCGCCGCGATCTTCAAGGCGGATTCATCGAAGTTGCCAACGTATGTGGGTGTCGATCTTGGTGCCGACGGTTATGCGATTTATCGCGTGAACGGTATCGAGAAGCCGGAGCCGGTTGCCGCAGACCGTTTGACGGGTGCCCAGCAACAGGTCGCGCAGGTGTATGCGCAGGCCGAGATGGAGTCGTATCTCGACGCCTTGAAGGCGCGTTCGAAAGTGAAGGTCAATGTACCAACCACGAATGCAACGGCGGATCAGGCGCAATAAGCCGAACCTTCACTACACGCAAAAAAAGCCCCGCTGGATAAAACCAGCGGGGCTTTTGCTTCTTGCATCCCGAACGTCTTACAGGCAGCCCTGGATGTCGCCAGTTGCATCGCTTCCGGCGGCACCTGCCGAACGGAAGCCGACCCACGAACCCGGACCCGAGTAGTTCGGACGCACGACGGCTGCCGCGCCGTTCGGCGGTTGCTGACCCGGAACGTAGACATCGGCTGCCATGTCGTTCGCGAGCGTGTCCTGAGACACCACTTGCTGCTGTGATTTATCGGCCCATTTCTGCGCGATACATTGTGCGACGGCCTTCGGCGGTTGCTGGCTCGTGCCGACCTGGCTGACGCCAACGGGCGGCTGAGCGGCGCAAGCCGAGATCGCGACGGTTAAAGCGAGAATTGGTAAATATTTCACGTTACCTCCTTTCAATGCGCTCACAAGCGGAGCCGGGGTTTTTCAGGGTTACGCGAAAACGTTGATGCTCGATCGTGGCCTTTCTTCGCGCATGGTTGAAAGCCGGCCGGGCAACGCACTGACGGGATTTAAACGCGACTCTCCTCGAACGGCTCAATCCTCATCATTTCGATGGCGTGCCCAGCAATGGTCTCAAAACTGGCCAGACGTTGTTCAATAGCAAAGGCTGGGCCTGAGGGGTCGGATGAATTTGATCGGCCTGGAACATTTCGGGCTTGTTCTCTATGCCAGCCAGTAGAAAAGGGACCAGTGGCACCTGCTTTTCCTTCGACAACTTTTCGTACACGCCATGGAATTTCTGCGAGTAGTCCGGGCCATAGTTAGGTGGGACATACATGCCGATGAGTAAAACCTTCGCGCTCGCCGCCTGTGACTTCTCGATGATCGTGCGCAGGTTGGCTTCGGTCGTAGCGAGCGGCACGCCGCGCAACGCGTCGTTGGCGCCCAGTTCCACGATCACCAGTTTCGGCTTGATGCGATTGAGCGCGGCAGGCAAACGGGCGAGGCCGCCGCTGGTGGTGTCGCCGCTGATGCTCGAGTTGGCGACGCTATAATCGAAGCGCTCCTGCGTGAGCTTCTTGCGAAGCAGGGCGACCCATCCTGTATCGCGCGGCAGGCCGTATTCCGCCGAAATGCTGTCGCCGAGCACCACGATCGACGGTGCGCCCGGCGAGGCGCTCATGGCGGTATTGGCTACGGGCGCCGCTGCATGCGCCGGCAACGCGATCACGCATGCGATCATTCCCATCCGCGCCAGCGTGGCGCATGGTGTCCAGTTCACCTTAAGTCTCTCCATGCCAAACAATATCGAACCAGTCATTGAAGTACGGGGTTTAAGCAAACGGGTGAAGGACGCGACGGGTGAACTGATCATCCTCGATCAGATCGACCTGTCGATCGAAAAAGGCAGCAGCGTCGCCATAGTCGGTGCATCGGGCTCGGGCAAGTCCACCTTGCTCGGGCTGCTCGCCGGTTTGGACAGCGCCAGCAGCGGCTCGGTTCGCCTGCTTGGACATGATCTCGGCACCTTGAACGAAGACGAGCGCGCGGCGTTGCGCAGTGGCTCGGTGGGATTCGTGTTCCAGTCGTTCCAGTTGATGCCGCATCTGACCGCGCTGGAAAACGTGATGTTGCCGCTCGAATTGCGTGGCGGCGTGCCGCACAAGGAGATCACCACGCGCGCGCGTGACCTGCTCGAACAGGTGGGTTTGGGTCAGCGCACCGCGCATTATCCGAAGCTCCTGTCGGGCGGCGAGCAACAGCGTGTGGCGCTGGCGCGGGCGTTCGTCACGCATCCGGCCATCCTCTTCGCGGACGAACCCACGGGCAGTCTGGATGCCGCAACGGGCTACGCGATCATCGACTTGATGTTCGAGATGAACCGGCGCAACGGTGCAACGCTGATCCTCGTCACGCACGACACCGAGCTTGCCGAGCGCTGCGACGCGACGGTGACCATCGAGGCCGGGCGAATTGTGAATGGCCTGAGCGTGTGAGAGCGAAGGGCGTCGCGGGTGAACAGGACGCCCCATGCGGCTACAGGCTCTTCAACGCAGCCTGCGCCCGCGCAATCAACGCCGATGTCGACGAGTCGTGCTTCGAAGGATCGGCCTTCGAACTGGTGATATCGGCTTCAACCACCTTGCCGAGGATCTTGCCCAGCTCCACGCCCCACTGATCGAACGAGTTGATGTCCCACACCGCGCCCTGTACCAGCACCTTGTGCTCGTACAGCGCGATGACAGCGCCAAGCGTTTCCGGCGTGAGCGCATCGAGAATGATCGTGGTGGTCGGCCGATTCCCCGGAAAGCTCAGATGCGTCGCGAGTTCTTCCTTGCCTGGTCCGGCAACCTTTTTCGCTTCTTCAAGCGTGCGTCCGAGCATCAGCGCTTCGCTTTGCGCGAAGCAGTTCGCGAGCAGCTTGGCGTGGTGATCGATAAGCGGATGTTCCGGTTTCAGCACCGCGATGAAGTCGATGGGAACCAGCGTCGGGCCCTGATGCAACATCTGATAGAACGCATGCTGACCGTTTGTGCCCGGCTCGCCCCAGATCACGGCCGCGGTCGGATAATCGACCATGGTTCCGTCGAGCCGTGCGGACTTGCCGTTGCTTTCCATCTCGAGTTGCTGCAAATACGACGAGAGATAGCGCATGGCTTGCGAGTATGGCGCGACCATCACGCTTTGCGATTCGAAGAAATCGCGATACCAGATGCCGATCATGCCCATCAGCACCGGCAGATTGCGTTCGAACGGCGCGGTGCGGAAATGCTCGTCCATTGCATGCGCGCCAGCCAGCAGTTTCTCGAAGTTTTCCGGTCCGACCGAGATCACGATCGACAAGCCCACGGTCGACCATAGCGAATAACGGCCGCCGACCCAGTCCCACATTTCGAAGACGTTTTCCTTCGCAATGCCGAACTTGACCACTTCCTCCGGATTCGCCGATACACCCACGAAGTGCTTCGACAACGCGTCTTCCGGGCAGCCGCTTTTGACGAACCAGTCGCGCATGGACCGCGCGTTGGTCATGGTTTCGAGCGTGGTGAACGTCTTCGACACGACAATGGCCAGCGTCTCTTCGGCGTTGATGTCCTTGAGCACGTCGTAGATATCGGCGCCATCGACATTGGAGACAAAATGCGTCTGAATCTGCGGCAGCGCGAGATGCTGCAATGCATGCACGACCATCTTCGGGCCGAGGTCCGAACCGCCAATGCCGATGTTCACCACATGGCGAATGCGCTTGCCGGTGTAGCCTGTCCACGAGCCATCGCGAACCTTGTTTGCGAAAGCAGCCATCTTGGCTTTCTCGGCGCGGATTTCCTTCTGGAAAGGCGAGTTCTCGTCGGTGGAACGCAGCGCCGTATGCAACACCGCGCGATGTTCGGTTACGTTGACAATATCGCCCGCGAACACCGCGTCGCGCTTCTCGGCAACCTTGGCTTGCTGCGCCAGTTCGACCAGCAGCTTGAGCGTGGCTTCGGTAACGCGGTTCTTGGAGAAATCGACGGAGATGCCGCCGCCGTCGAAAGTCAGGCGCTCGGCGCGCGACGGCTTGGTGTCGTTTTGCGGCGCGAACCAGTCGCGCAGGCGCTCGTCACGGATGGCATCGTAATGCGCCTGGAGCGCCGGCCAGGCAGGAAGCGAATTGAGCGTCATAGCGGTCCGTTTGTCAGAGAGTGGCGGAAAGTGCTGATCATCACGCGCGGCCGGACACGGTTCACATCGACCGGATCACGCGAAGCAACAAGTATAGCCACGATGCATGAACGTATGCTTGCCTGAAGCTGAAGGCGCGCCGCTCGTGTGCCGTGTTTAGTCAGGCCGGGTAGAACAGCCGGTTAAGGAGCGCGCGAACCTTGGGTGCGAGTTCTCCCGCGGTCAACCCGGCGGGCCCTTCGCCTTCGCCTGTGAGCGTCTCGGCGGCCAGGCCATGCAGATAAACCCCTGCAAGCGCAGCCTCATACGCGGGCAGCCGTTGTGCGAGAAATGCGCCAATCAAGCCGCCCAGCACGTCGCCGGTGCCGCCGGTCGCCAGCGCCGCGTTGCCGGTGGGATTCACCGATACACGGCCATCCGGCGACGCCACGATCGTGCCCGTTCCCTTCAGCACGGCGACAGCCGCGAAGCGCGCGGCCAACTGGCGAGCCGCCGCGATCCGGTCCGCCTGGACTTTCTTCACATCCGACCCAAGCAGCCGCGCAGCTTCGAGCGGATGCGGCGTCAGCACGCAAGGATCGCCCTGCGCGCCGCGTCCGGCGACCTTGCCCGCGAGTTTTTCATCCGATGAAATCAGGTTCAGCGCGTCGGCATCGAAAAGCTTGGGGACATCGAGCGCGAGAATATCGGCCAGCACTTTTTTTGCACGGTCGGTTTGGCCCATGCCGCAACCGACCGCGAGCGCGTCCATCTTGTCGAGCGAAAACTGGTCGACCTGATGCAGCATCAGTTCAGGATGCGGCGGATCGTAAGGCGGCGAGTCCGTCCCGACGAACGCCACGTTGACCTTGCCCGCGCCGCCGTAGAGCGCCATGCGCGCGGCGAGGATCGGCGCGCCGCACATGCCGGTGTCTCCGCCAATGACAGCCAGCGTGCCGAACGTGCCTTTGTTGGTCGCGTAATCGCGCGGTGGCAGATGCGGCCCGAAGAGCGATGGCGCGTTCAGCACAACTGCAGGTTGTGCAGGCGGCGCGACACCCAGGTCGGAGATAAAAAGCTTGCCCGACAAATCGCGCCCATCGCCCGTGAAATGCCCCGGCTTGCCGCCAATGAACGTGATCGTGTGAGTCGCACGCACGGCCTGCGCGCGGCCATCGTTGCCGCGGCTGACGGGCTCGCCGGTATCGCTGGAGAGGCCGCTGGCAATATCCAGCGCGAGGACGTTGCCGGCCGATCTGGAACGCTTCGACAACCGCGCCGCAAGCTCCGCGAAAACGCCTTCGAGCGGTCGGCCGAGACCAATGCCGAACATGCCGTCGACAAGCCAGCCGAAGTTATCGAACGAATCGGGTGCGTCCGTGGTGATCCTGACGCCCACTTGCCGCGCTTCGTTGAGCGCCCAGCGGGCATCGTCGGGTTTCACTTCCACGGGCATGCACACTTCCACGCTGATTCCCGCCTGGCGCAGGCGAGCCGCCATCACGAGGGCATCGCCGCCATTGTTCCCGGGACCGGCCACGATCCAGACGGGCTGCTGCGAGCCGCTATCGATAATGAATTGGGCCGCGGCAGCCCCCGCGCGCGCCATCAGCGTATTTGGCGCGACAGCGGCCGCCGCGCGATGCTCCAGCGTACGGAGTTCGTCGAGCGTCAGCAGCGCGATTGCGTGATCGCGCGGTTCGGTGTAAAGCGGAGATGGGGAATTGAAAGCGGAGTCGGTCATGGCGGCGGCTTGGAAAAAGTGCTTGAACCCGCCGCAATTATTGCGCCCAAATGAGCGATGACGTCCATGTTTCCACGGCCGCCGCCAAAAACGCGACGCGAACCTAAAACCGGTCGATCCTCAGCGCCCTTAGCGTCCGTTCGGGCACGTCAGGTTCAGTGTGCGATATGAGCGCCGCAATCACCTTGGCGGCGCCACAGGCAATACCCCATCCCGCCGGCCCATGCGCCGTGTTGATGAACAATCGCGCATGCGACGTGGCGCTTACGACAGGCAGTCCATCTGGCGACATGAGGCGCACCCCGGACCAGGCCCGCGCCGCCGATACCTTCGCCGCACCCGGAATCCAGTCGTGCGTTGCCTGCCCGAGCAGCGCGAGGGCACGATGCGTCAGGCTCTCGCTCATGGGCTTGCTGGCTTTGGCGGCGCTTTGCAACACCGCGCCGCCGGTCACGCGCATGCGCTGATTGATCCGTGTCATCGCAATGCGCTTCACCGAATCGACAATGGTCAGGTGCGGCGCACGTTCTTCATAGGCAATCGGTGCAGTCAGCGTATGCAGGCTAAGCGGATGCAACGGCAGTGACATGCCAAGCGTGGCCAGCAATGCCGGTGTGCCGGTGCCCGCCGCCAGCACGACAGCATCGGCTGCGATCAGTTCGACCTCGCGAGACCTGCCGCCCTTGCCATCCACCGCGCCGTTGAGCGGCGCCAGTTCCACGGCGGCGCGCTGGGCGTCGGCGCGAATCGCGGTCACTTCGCGGCCCAGCCGGAACTGGACGCCGTCGTCTTCCAGCACTTGCTTGAGCAGCTTGGTGAACAACGGACAGTTGGCCGTGCGCGCGTCGGGCAACAGCACGCCGCCGGCGAGCGGCGGATCGTCCGGGATGGACGGTTCCGCCGCAATGCATTCCTGCGCGCTGAGAATCCGGTGCGGCGTTTCGAAACTCTGCAGCAACTTGATTGCCGAATCCGCCAGTTCCAGGTCGCGCTCGTGCCGGAACACGTGCAGCACGCCGGTGCGCTGTTCGAAGTCGAGCGGGAACTCCGCTTCGATTTCCGCGATGACATCGCGTGAAATGTCGACGAGCGGCCGCAACGCGCCGTACTGGGTCGCGAACCGGTGAGGATCGTGAAATTGCGCGAGCTTCTTTGCAAAGTCGCGGGTTTCGGAATTGAAGCCGGGCTTGAACACAATGCCGGTTTTCGCGGCGCGGCGGGTCTGCATGAAGGTCGGTCCGAACCACACGTCGAGCGGCGAGGGCAGGACAGCGCCGCCGTGACCATAGGTGGCGCCCTGCGCGACCGTGGCGTGGCGCTCGACCACGCAGACCCGGTGCCCTGCTGCACGCAACTGATACGCGGTGGCGATACCGCCAATTCCGCCGCCGATGACGATGACATCCATGATTCGTTTTCGCCCGGAGGCGCAAGACCTTGACTGGTTCACAAGCCGGCGGCCGCGTGAGCGCGGGCGTCCGGACCGCTTGGCCCGGCATGTCGCTCGGACTGCCGGGGATGCCGGGATTCTCGTGAGAGAGGCGAGCCGGCGCATCGATACACAAGAGAGCGGTGCGCCGGTTGAGGAAAGCGCGCCATGATAGCGCCAAACGCGTCCGGCCGGGACGCTGCGAGGTAGGCCGAATCCATGAGCCGGGTCCGTTGCAGCCGCGGGAACTGAGGCGCGGCGCGGCTTTCAGCGGGCATCGCCGGAACAGGTCAAAAACTATCCCATCGTCATTGGGAGATGGCGAAGCGCGGCGCATACCGTTTCACGCATGGCCGCGAGGGCGTTTTCGAGACACTTCCGGGTTATAATCCGAGTCTTCCCATCGCCAAATGCGGCGCGTCCGCAAGCGGCTCCGACGTCTTTCGTCCCGACGTCTTCTAAGCACCGTGACAATGGCCCACTTCTCGTGTTTCCCCGGCGCTTCGGCCCTCTCTGATTTCCGTCAAACCCGCCTGCTCGAAACACTGACGCGCATCGACCCGAATATCGTGGGCGTGCGCGGCCAGTATCTGCATTTCGTGAACTCGGCCGAACCGCTCTCCGACGAAGACAGCAACCGCATTCACGCGCTGATGCACTACGGCACGCCGTTCGAAGCCGCTACGGAGCGCGGCGCGCAGGAAACCTTCATGGTCGTGCCGCGTTTTGGCACGGTGTCGCCGTGGGCAAGCAAGGCGACCGACATTGCGCATCATTGCGGTCTCACGCAGGTTCGCCGGATCGAGCGTGGTATTGAATATACGGTGCTGCTGAAGGGCGGCCTGCTCGGCACGGGCATTGGCGGCAAGAAGGCGTTGTCCGAAGCGGCGCGCGCCGAAGTGGCCGCCGCGCTGCACGACCGGATGACCGAAAGCGTCGCGCCGTCGCGCGATCACGCATTGCATCTGTTCGACGAACTTCCGGCACAACCGCTGCAAGCCGTCGATATCCTCGGCCACGGCCGCGGCGCGCTGGAAACGGCGAACGTGGAGCTGGGCCTCGCGCTCGCCGACGATGAAATCGACTATCTCGTCGATTCATTCAAGCAGTTGCAGCGCAATCCCACGGACGTCGAACTGATGATGTTCGCCCAGGCCAACAGTGAACATTGCCGCCACAAGATCTTCAACGGGCAGTGGACCATCGACGGCGAGCCGCAGGACATCTCGCTGTTCAACATGATCCGCAATACCGAGAAGCTGAACCACGCCGGCACGATCGTCGCGTATTCGGACAACTCGGCGATCATGGAAGGCGGCACGGCCGAGCGCTGGTTCCCGCGCGGTTCGAACGAGCAATATGGGCGTCACACCGAACTCACGCACACGCTGATGAAGGTCGAAACGCACAACCACCCGACCGCCATTTCTCCGTTCGCGGGCGCGGCAACGGGCTCGGGCGGCGAGATTCGCGACGAAGGCGCGACCGGCCGCGGCGCGCGTCCGAAGGCCGGTCTGGCCGGTTTCACGGTCTCCAATCTCGATCTGCCCCATGCACGCCAGCCGTGGGAAAACGCCCGCGACAGCGCCGTGCCGGTGCCGCAGCGCAATCCTTCGGATGCGCACGAGCCGTATGGAAGGCCTGAGCGCATTGCCTCGCCGCTGCAGATCATGATCGATGGCCCCATCGGCGCGGCTGCGTTCAACAACGAATTTGGCCGGCCCAACCTGGGCGGCTATTTCCGCGCGTATGAGCAGAACGCCGCAGGGCGCGTGCGCGGCTATCACAAGCCGATCATGATCGCGGGCGGGATCGGCAATATCTCGGACCAGCACACGCACAAGATGGATCTGCCGGCGGGATCTTTGCTGATTCAGATCGGCGGCCCCGGCATGCGCATTGGCATGGGCGGCGGCGCCGCGAGTTCCATGGCGACCGGCGCCAATACCGCGCAACTCGACTTCGATTCCGTCCAGCGCGGCAATCCGGAAATCCAGCGGCGCGCGCAGGAAGTGATCAACGCGTGCTGGCAACTGGGCGCGGAAAATCCCATCCTGAGCATTCACGACGTAGGCGCGGGCGGGTTGTCGAACGCGTTCCCCGAACTTGTCGATGGCGCCGGCAAAGGCGCGCGTTTCGAACTGCGCCGTGTGCAACTGGAAGAGTCCGGTTTGTCGCCGCGCGAAATCTGGTCGAACGAGGCGCAGGAAAGGTACGTGCTGGCGATTGCGCCAGAAAGCCTGCCGGCCTTCGAAGCGATCTGCACGCGTGAGCGCTGCCCGGTGGCTGTGGTCGGTGTTGCCACCGAAGAACGCCAGCTCAAGCTGATCGACGATCAGAAGAACGCCGGTCAGACGCTCGAACCCGTCGACATGCCCATGGACGTGCTGCTCGGCAAGACGCCCAAGATGCATCGCGACGTGAAGCGTGAAGTGCTGGCATTCGAACCCGTCGATGTAACCGGCCTGGTCTTGTCCGAGATTGCAGTGAGCGTGTTGAAGCATCCCACGGTTGCCAGCAAGTCGTTTCTGATTACCATCGGCGACCGTTCGGTGGGCGGCACCACGGCGCGCGACCAGATGGTCGGCCCGTGGCAAGTGCCTGTCGCCGATTGCGCGATCACCACCATGGATTACGCCGGCTTCCGTGGCGAGGCCATGACCATCGCCGAGCGCACGCCTCTGGCGGTGATCGACGCACCCGCGTCGGGCCGCATGGCCGTTGGCGAAGCGGTGACGAACATCGCGGCGGCGCCTGTGGAGTCGCTGAACAAGCTGAAGCTCTCCGCCAACTGGATGGCCGCGTGCGGCAGTCCCGGCGAAGATGCCGCATTGTTCGATACCGTGAAGGCCATCGGCATGGAACTGTGCCCGGCGCTGGGCATCAGCATTCCGGTCGGCAAGGATTCGCTGTCGATGCGCACCAAGTGGCAGGACGCAACCGGCGCGGCGAAGGAAGTCGTGTCGCCGGTATCGCTGATCATTTCGGCGTTCGCGCCGGTCGAGGACGTGCGCCGCCAGCTTACGCCGCAATTGCAGCGCGGTACGGACACGGTGCTGATTTCCATCGACCTCGGGCGCGGCAAGAACCGTCTGGGCGGCAGCATCCTGGCGCAAGTCACGCAGCAGATAGGCGACGCGGTTCCAGATGTCGATGACGCCGAAGACCTGAAGCGTTTTTTCAACGCCATTCAGTCGCTGAACGCCGCGGGCAAGTTGCTCGCGTATCACGACCGTTCCGATGGCGGCCTGTGGGCGACCGTCTGCGAAATGGCGTTCGCGGGGCACGTGGGTGTGTCATTGAACGTGGACATGCTGATCCTCGATCCGAACCACGAATCCGATTACGGCGACGCCAAGGACTGGGCGAAGCAGACCAGCGGACGCCGTGAGGACCGCACCATCCGCGCGTTGTTTTCGGAGGAACTCGGCGGCGTGATCCAGGTGCGTCTGTCCGATCGGGACGCCGTGCTGGCCGCCTTGCGCGAACACGGGTTGTCGGCGTGTTCGGAAGTCATCGGCAAGCCGAACGAGCGTGATGTCATCGAGATTTATCGCGACGCAAAAAAGGTCTACGACGCGCCGCGCCACGCGTTGCAGCGTGCCTGGAGCGAAGTGAGCTGGCGTATTGCGCGTTTGCGCGATAACCCCGCATGCGCCGATGCCGAGTACGACGCGTTGCTCGACGCGAACGATCCTGGCATCTCGCCGGTCCTGACTTTCGATCCGGCTCAGGATGTGTCGGCGCCGTTCGTGGGCACGGGCGCGCGTCCGCGTGTGGCGATCCTGCGCGAGCAGGGCGTGAATTCCCATCTGGAAACGGCTTATGCGTTCGACCGGTCCGGCTTCGACACGCACGACGTCCACATGAGCGACTTGCTGGAAGGGCGCGTGACGCTGGCGGACTTCGCGGGCGCCGTGGCATGCGGCGGCTTTTCGTACGGCGACGTGCTCGGCGCTGGCGAAGGCTGGGCGAAGACGATCCGTTTCAATCTGCGTCTCGCCGACATGTTCGCCGGATTCTTCGGTCGCGCCGATACGTTCGCGCTCGGCATCTGCAACGGTTGCCAGATGATGAGCAGCCTTGCATCGATGATTCCCGGCGCCGACGCGTGGCCCAAATTCACGCGCAACAAGTCGGAGCAGTTCGAGGCGCGGTTTTCATCGGTTCAGGTGCAGGGTTCGCCGTCTATCTTCTTTGCCGGCATGGAAGGCTCGCGCCTTCCGGTGGCAGTTGCGCACGGTGAAGGTTTCGCGGACTTCTCGCAACAAGGCGATGCAACCCAGGCACTGGTGGCGATGCGCTTCGTCGATCATCAAGGCGCGGCGACCGAGCGCTATCCGTACAATCCGAATGGATCGCCGGCGGGGATTACCTCCGTCACCACGCCGGACGGGCGTTTTACGGTGTTGATGCCGCACATGGAGCGCGTGCACAGGAATGTGCAGATGAGCTGGACGCCGAACGACTGGACTGCCGATGCAAGTCCGTGGTTGCGCGTGTTCCAGAATGCACGGCGTTGGATCGGGTAAAGCGGTGGACGTGCGGCGAGAGCGGGTTTGCCGCTAGCCGCCGAACCCATGAAAAAGCCGCTCGGAACATCGAGCGGCTTCTTTACGTCGGCTAACTAAAACAGCGTTACTTGATCGTGGCTTTCTTGCGCAGATCTTCCTCGAACGCAGCCAGCTTTTCCTGCTGAATCTGCTGCGCAATCTGCGCCTTGACCTGCTCCAAGGGCGGCGGCGCGACGTCGCGCACATCGTCGAGCCGGATGATGTGCCAGCCGAACTGCGTCTTCACCGGCGTGTCGGTCATCTCACCCTTCTTCAACTTCTCAGCCGCCGCGCCGAACTCCGGCACATAAGCCTGCGGGCTCGACCAGTCCAGGTCGCCGCCGTTCTTGCCTGATCCCGGGTCCTTCGAATATTGCTTCGCCAAATCTTCGAAGCTCGCGCCACCCTTGATCTTCGCGATCAAATCCTTGGCCTGCGCTTCGTTGTCGACCAGGATGTGGTGCAGGTGATATTCCTTGCCGCCGCCAGCCTGCTTGACCATCTCGTCGTAACGTGCCTTGATCTCGGCGTCGGTGGGCGCGTTGGCCTTCACGAAGTCTTCAATCAACGCACGCAACACCACCGTTTGCTGGGCCACTGCAATCTGCGCCTTCACGTCCGGACGCGTGGCAATACCGCGGCGCGCGGCCTCCTGCATCAGGATTTCGCGGTTGACCAGTTCCTGACGCACGGCCGCCTGCAATTGCGGCGTGTCCTGCTGGCCTTGCTGGACCAGTTGCGCGACGAGCGCGTCGACGCGGGATTTCGGAATCGGCGTGCCGTTGACCACGGCAATGTTCTGAGCGAAAGTAGGCGCTGCCGCGAACGCGGCCAGCAATACCCAAATACGGGGGTTTTTTAGAATCATCGATAGTTCCTGATCAGAACGAGGGCTGGAAATTCGAGGCTGAAAACGAGGCGGCTTGCGAACTTGAGCCCGCAGCAACATGGAGACTCATTTGAACTGGTCTGCAAATTCTTCAGGCGTATAAGCCTTGATGGCGAGGGCATGAATGCCGCGCCGCATCTCGTCGGCCAGCGCATCATACACTAGCCGGTGCCGCGCCACGCGTGGCTTCCCGGCGAATCCGGCCGCCACGATGGTCACCGTATAGTGGCTTCCCGCCGATGCCCCGGCGTGTCCGGCATGCGCCGCGCTGTCGTCGTCGATATGAACCGATTGCGCGTTCAGCGCCGCATTCAGCCGTGCTTCGAGGTGCGCGATTTTGCCTTCGGCGGAAGCGTTGACGAAGGTGTCCGTGGAGGCTGGAATGCTCATTTTCCTTCGTCCTCTTTCATGTACTTCGCCAGCCACAAACTCTGCGCGACGATAAACACGAGCAGGCAGCCCGTCGCGCCGAAAAGCTTGAAGTTGACCCATTGATCGGTGGTGTAGTTGTACGCCACGAACAGGTTGACCACGCCGAGGATCGCAAAAAACACCGCCCATGCGAGGTTCAACTGGCCCCACACGCGATGCGGCAGCACGATCTGCTTGCCCATCATCGCCTCGATGAGGTTCTTGCCGAACGCAACCTGGGAGACGATCAGCGCTCCGGCGAAAAGCCAGTAAAGCGCGGTGGGTTTCCACTTGATGAACGTATCGTTATGCAGCACGAGCGTTGCGCCGCCGAACACGACCACGACGCCCAGGCTCACCCACAGCATGGGGTCCACCTTGCGATGCCGGAACGCGACCCACGCAATCTGCACGAGCGTGGCGACGATCGCGACCGCCGTGGCCGTGTAGATGCCCCAGATCTTGAAAGCAACGAAGAAGAGGAGGATCGGAAACAGATCGAACAGAAATTTCATTTCGTAGATTTCTTAGGGACGAAGAGGGGCATCGATTTCAAACCGGTTGAACGGTTTAGAACGTGCTCGCACGCCAGATGCGGCCCGGATCGAATTGTGTCCGCCGCAGCCGCGAAAAGACGCGTGTGAAGCAAATGTGACTCAAGGGATCTTTAGTAAGTACCCGCTAAAGAAAGCAGTTCAAACCCATGGCTCGAACGCGCCTGTTTGCACCGCAGTCATAAAAAAGGCGGCTTACCGGAGTAAGCCGCCCCGTACTTACTTGGGTTCGAATTGTAGCGCAGCCGAGTTGATGCAGTAGCGCAGGCCCGTTGGCGCGGGACCGTCCTCGAAAACGTGGCCCAGATGCGCGCCGCAGTTCTTGCATTGCACTTCGATGCGCAACATGCCGTGCGTACGATCCGTTTTTTCCTTGATGACTTCGCCATTGATCGGCTTGAAGTAGCTTGGCCAACCGCAGCCGGCATCGAATTTCGTGTCCGATTCAAAGAGCGGCGTGCCGCAACACACGCAATCGTAAACGCCGCGTTCCGTGTGATCCCAGTATTCGCCGGTGAATGGCCGCTCGGTGGCGGCGTGGCGAGTGACCTGATACTGGATATCGGACAGTTCTTTTTTGTAAGTGGCGTCGTCCTTTTGCAGCGGAGCAGCGGGTTCCTTCGTGAGGTCGTCTCGGTTCATCTTTCGTTTCTCCAGAGCGGTAGAGCGGCTTTGATAGTCCGGCTCAAGTATTTGGGGGCTTTTTCAGGAAGAACAACTGACTTCCAGATCGTTCGCCCAGTCGGGCGGCAGGCCGGCGTAGGATTCGAATTCGGGTTGCTCACTAAACGGATGGCGCAGCACGCGTGCCAGCCGTTCGACTTCCGAAAAATCCTTTTCCTTCGCCAGGCGGATGGCGTTTTCGGCCAGATGATTGCGCAGGACGAACTTCGGATTGACAGCGTTCATGGCAATGGCGCGGTCTTCGTCGCTGCGCGTTTCCTCCGATAAACGCAGCCGGTATGCGTTCGCCCAGACGTCGAAGGCGGCGCGATCGAGGAACAGGTCGCGCACCGGCGCATCGCCGCAAGCGTCTGCCTTGTGCATCTTGGCAAGGTTGCGAAACGTCAGCGTGAAGTCGGCTCGGTTCGCGTTCATCGCTTCGAACAACTGGTTGGCGAGTTTATCGTCGCCATCGCGGATTTCCGCAAGACCGAGTTTCGCGCGCATCCGGCGTTCGAGCGCGGGCGCGAACCGGTCTCGGAAGCCCTCCAGCACGCGTTGCGCATCTTCAATGATCTTCTCGTTGCGAACGGATTCGTCGTAATGCGGACCGAATAGCGGCACCAGCGCTTGCGCCAGACAAAACAGGTTCCAGTAGCCAATCTGCGGTTGCATCTTGTACGCGTAGCGGCCTTGCGAATCCGAGTGATTGCAGATGTGACCGGCGTTGAATCCGTCGATAAACCCAAACGGCCCGTAGTCGATCGTCAGCCCAAGGATCGACATGTTGTCCGTGTTCATCACGCCGTGACAAAAGCCGACCGCTTGCCAGTCCGCCATCAGATCGGCGGTGCGCAGCGTGACTTCGTTCAGGAGCGCGAGGTAAGGGTCATCGGCTTCACGGCATTGCGGATAAAACCGGTCGATCACGTGATCGGCGAGCTTGCGCAGTTCGTGCAGCCGGTCGTTCGTGTAGAAATGCTCGAAGTGGCCAAAGCGCACGAAACTCGGCGCAACGCGGGTCACGACCGCCGCCGTTTCCATGGTTTCGCGGCGCACGGGCTGGTCCGATCCGGTCACGCACAGCGCGCGCGTGGTCGGAATGCCGAGATGGTGCATGGCTTCCGAGCACAAATATTCGCGGATCGATGAGCGCAGCACCGCGCGGCCGTCGCCCATGCGTGAATACGGCGTGCGTCCCGCGCCCTTCAACTGCAACTCGAGCCGCTTGCCGGCGTGTTCGATTTCGCCAAGACCCAGCGCGCGGCCGTCGCCGAGTTGTCCAGCCCAGACGCCGAACTGATGCCCTGAATAAACCGATGCATACGGCAACTCATCAGGCGGTAAATCGCGGGTTGTGTTGCCCGTGAAATATTCGATAAATGCAGGATCGTGCGCATGGCTTGCGTCGAATCCGAGTTGCGCGGCGGTATCGGCGGAAATGCCGACCAGATAAGGCGCGGGCAAGGGCGAGGCGGGCAGGCGCGTGAGGAACGCGGAACCGAGCGCGACGAATGAATCCCGGCGGTCGGTTTCAATGGACCCGACCAGCGCATTCACTGCGTCCGGGCCCGCCAGTTCGGCTTCTGCAGCGGCACCGGCAACCGTACCGCTTGGGGAAAACGACATATTGAGCACCTCATGGTTAACCGATATTGTAAATCCGCGCCCGCGCCGCTGCAGGAGCCCGCTCCGAGCCTTTCGCACCTTGGCTTTGAGACAAAATCAGATATTGCTTATCCAGGTATCGCAGTAGAACGCGCATCGAATCCCGTGCATCCGGACTTGTGAGGAACTTGCCCATGACGTCGCCGCTTTTCGGCCAGATGATGGATGTACCGCTGCTCGCTTCATCGCTGATTTCCCACGCTTCGCGCCACTTCGGCAGTACCGAGATCGTGTCGCGCCGTGTTGAAGGCGACATTCATCGCTACACCTGGCGCGATTGCGAAAAGCGCGCGAAGCAGCTTGCGCAGGCGCTCATTGGCCTGAACGTGCAGCCGGGCGAGCGCATCGGCACACTGGCCTGGAATGGGTATCGTCACCTGGAGTGCTATTACGGCGTGAGCGGCATGGGCGCCGTTTGCCACACGATCAACCCGCGGCTGTTTCCCGACCAGATTGCGTTCATCATCAACCATGCCGACGACGAATATGTCGCCTTCGACATGACGTTCACGGCGCTTGTCGACGCCATTGCGCCGCAGTGCCCGAACGTGAAAGGCTGGATCGCGCTTGGCGACGAAGCGTGCATCAGCACCCATCTCGCCGACATGGCCACGCCTGTCATCAGCTACGAAACGCTGCTCGCAAGGCACGATGGCGACTACGCATGGCCCGTGCTCGATGAATGCTCGGCATCGTTTCTTTGCTACACGTCCGGCACGACCGGCAATCCGAAGGGCGCGCTCTACACGCATCGTTCGACGGTCTTGCACGCTTTCGGCGCGGCGCTTCCCGACGCCATGGCCTGTTCGTCACGCGATTCGATCCTGCCCGTCGTGCCAATGTTCCACGTCAACGCATGGGGCATTCCGCACGCCGCGCCGCTCGTCGGCGCAAAGCTCGTGCTGCCCGGCAATTGTCTCGATGGCAAGTCGCTCTATGAACTGATGGAAGCCGAAGGCGTGACCTATTCGGCTGGCGTGCCGACCGTATGGCTGGGTTTGCTCAACTACGTGAAGCAGGCCGGCGTGCGCTTTCACACGCTGCAACGGACGGTGATTGGGGGCTCGGCGTGCCCGCCCGCGATGCTGCGCACGTTCGAGGACGATTACGGCGTCGAGGTCATCCATGCATGGGGCATGACGGAAATGTCGCCGCTCGGCACGCTCGCCAAGCTCAACTGGGAACAGCGCCAGCGTTCGCCGGAAGAACAGCGGCATCTGCGTGAAAAGCAGGGCCACGTCATGTTCGGCGTGGACATGAAAGTCGTCGGCGACGACGGCGCGGAACTTCCGTGGGACGGCAAGTCGTTCGGCGATCTGTACGTGCGCGGTCCGTGGGTTATCGACAGGTATTTCCGCAAGGAAGATTCGCCGCTCGTGGATGGCTGGTTTCCGACGGGAGATGTCGCGACCATCGACGAGGATGGTTTCATGAACATCACGGATCGCAGCAAGGACGTGATCAAGTCGGGCGGCGAATGGATCAGTTCGATCGATCTGGAGAACGTGATGATGTCGCATCCGCAAGTTGCGGAGGCCGCGTGCATTGCGTGTTCGCACCCGAAGTGGACGGAGCGGCCGCTGATCGTGGTCGTGCCGCGTCCAGGCGCGACCGTGACGCGCGAGGAATTGCTCGCGTTTTATGACGGCAAGGTGGCGAAGTGGTGGCGCCCGGACGACGTTGTTTTCGCCGATGAACTTCCGCATACGGCAACCGGCAAGCTGCAGAAGCTGCGGTTGCGGGAGTTGTATCGTGAACATGTGTTGCCGACGGTTGGCGAAAGCGTCGACTAGATCATGATTCACCGGGCTGCCGCCGCGCAGCCCGCGTCCGCCTTTTTCTTCCTTTTACGTCCCGCCTCCGTCATCCCGCAATAATGAAATTGAACGATCGTTCTTTTTTGTGTATTCTTCACGGGTAACGCAGACTTACCGCAACAATTATCGCGGCACGGAAATCAGCGTCATCCGGATTTTTGCCGGAAGATACGAACGAGACATGGCGCGCATCGAATTGCATGAAAGACGGAATGGAGGAAGACGAAATGGCAGTGGATTACACGACCCGCGACGGCATCGCCGTTATCACGCTGAACAACCCGCCGGTGAATGGCCTCGGGTTTTCCACGCGGCTTGGCATTGTTGAAGGCGTGGAGAAAGCCCAGGCCGACGCGTCGGTCAAGGCGATCGTGCTGATCGGCGCGGGCAAGGCATTTTCCGGCGGCGCCGACATCACCGAATTCAATACGCCGAAGGCGACCCAGGAACCGACGCTGCATACCGTCATCAAGGTCGTGGAGAGCAGCGCAAAACCTGTTGTGGCCGCGATCCATAGCGTGGCGATGGGCGGCGGTCTCGAGCTTGCGCTTGGTGCGCATTATCGGATTGCGTCGGCGGGAGCGCAGATCGCGTTGCCCGAAGTCAAGCTCGGCCTCCTGCCGGGCGCTGGCGGCACGCAGCGTCTGCCGCGCGCGGTGGGCCTTGAAACGGCGTTGAACATGATCGTCTCGGGCGCTCCGGTGATGTCGGAGAAGCTGGCCGGATCGGGCCTGTTCGACCTGATGGCCGAAGGCGACCTGCTGGATGAAGCCGTCAAATTCGCCAAGAAAGTCGGCGCGCAAGGCGGGGCGCTTCCGAAGGTGCGGGATCGCAAGATAGATCATCCGAACGCGGAAGGTTTCATTCAGTTCGCGCGCAACATGGTCACGCCGATGGCGAAGAATTTCCCGGCGCCGCTCAAATGCATCGATGCAGTCGCGGCCGGCGTGAAGCTCGGTTTCGACCAAGGCCTGGCGGTCGAGCGCGAATGTTTCATGGCGCTGGTGCAGACGCCTGAAAGCCGCGCGCTGCGTCATGCGTTTTTCGGCGAACGCGCGGCGAGCAAGATTCCCGATGTGCCGTCGAATACGCCGGTGCGCAAGATCGAGCGCGTGGGTGTGATCGGCGCGGGAACCATGGGCGGCGGTATCGCGATGAACTTCATCAACGCCGGCCTGCCCGTGACCTTGCTTGAAACGAAACAGGAAGCGCTCGATCGCGGCCTCGCGACGATTCGCAAGAACTACGAAAGCGCCGTGAAGAAAGGCCGGCTGACGGCTGAAAAGCTCGAAGAACGGCTTGCGCTGATCACGCCGACTCTTTCCTACGATGACCTCAAGGATGCGGATCTCATTGTTGAAGCGGTGTTCGAGGAACTCGGCGTGAAAGAGCAAGTGTTCTCGAAACTCGATCAGGTGGCGAAGAAGGGGGCAATCCTGGCGTCGAATACGTCCACGCTCGATGTCGACAAGATCGCGGCCTTCACCAGGCGTCCCGAAGACGTCGTCGGCATGCACTTCTTCAGCCCCGCGAACGTGATGAAACTGCTCGAAGTCGTGCGCGGCGCGAAGACATCGAAAGACGTGCTCGCGACCGTCATGCAGCTTGCCAGGAAGATCAGGAAGACGGCTGTGGTGTCGGGCGTGTGCGATGGGTTTATCGGCAACCGGATGATCGAGCAGTACTTGCGCCAGGCGCTTTTCATGCTCGAGGAGGGCGCGCTGCCGGCGCAGGTGGATCGCGCCATCGAAAAGTTTGGCTTTGCAATGGGACCGTTCCGCATGAGCGATCTGGCCGGCAATGACATTGGCTGGGCCATTCGCAAGCGCCGCTATCAGGAGAAGCCGGACCTGAAGTATTCGAAGATCGCGGACCGTTTGTGCGAGACCGGACGCTTCGGCCAGAAGACGGGCGCGGGATGGTACGACTACAAGGCTGGGGACCGTGCCGCGCATCCGTCCAAGATCGTGGACGAGATGATCGTCGGGTATTCGAAGGAACACGGTATCGAACGCCGCAAGATTGCCGACGAAGAGATCGTCGAGCGCCTCGTGCTCGCACTCGTCAATGAAGGCGCGCTGATCCTGGAAGAAGGGACTGCGTCGAAGGCGTCGGACATCGACATGGTCTATCTGACGGGCTACGGGTTTCCGCTGCATCGCGGCGGGCCGATGTTGTACGCGGACACGATCGGCCTCTACAACGTCGAGCGCGCGATGCGCAAATACGCCGCGCAAGCCAATGGCGATGCCTGGAAGCCTGCGGCGCGCGTGACCAAACTCGCGGCGCAGGGCCGCGGTTTCAATAGCTGAAACAGCCTGGAAGCGAGGCAGTAATGAAAGGTGCGGACGAAGTCCTGCTTGTCATCGACGTGCAGAACGATTTCATGCCGGGTGGCGCGTTGGCCGTGGCTCACGGCGATGAAGTCGTGCCCGTGATCAACCAGCTTGCGCTGGCGTTTTCGCATGTCGTCGTGACGCAGGACTGGCATCCGGCCACGCATGTGTCCTTCGCCGAGCATCACGCAGGGCGCGCGCCTTTCGAGATGACCACGCTCGCGTATGGCGAGCAGGTTCTATGGCCGACCCACTGCGTGCAGGACACGCAGGGCGCGGCGCTGCATCGCGGCCTGCATGTGCCGCACGCGCGGCTCGTGATCCGCAAGGGGCATCACGTGGGCGTGGATAGTTACTCGGCCTTCATGGAAGCCGATCGCGTCACGCCGACGGGCCTGACCGGCTATCTTCGTAATACCGGCGTGAAGCGCGTCTACTGCTGCGGACTGGCGACGGATTATTGCGTCGCCTGGTCCGCGCTCGACGCACGCGGCGCGGGCTTTGAAACAGTTGTTATCGACGACGCCTCCCGCGCCATCGACCTGAACGGATCGCTTGAACGCGCGTGGGAGCAGATGACGGCCGCCGGGGTTTTGCGGACCCGCTCTGTGGACGTGCTGCGCTGAACACCATCAACATTATTCGTACTTGAAGTGGAGACAGGAATGACTGACGCGGTAATCGTATCGACGGCACGTACGGGCCTGGCCAAATCGTGGCGCGGCGCATTCAACATGACGCACGGCGCAACGCTCGGCGGCCACGTGACGCGGGCGGCGGTGGAGCGCGCCGGCATTGACCCGGCGCGCGTGGAAGACGTGATCATGGGCTGCGCGAATCCGGAAGGCGCGACGGGCATGAACATCGCGCGGCAGGTCGCGTTGCGCGCCGGTTTGCCCGTCAGCACGCCCGGCATGACGGTGAACCGCTTTTGCTCGTCCGGGCTGCAAACCATCGCGCTCGCGGCGCAGCGCGTGATTGCCGGCGAAGGCGATGTCTTCGTGGCCGGCGGCGTGGAGTCCATCTCGTGCGTGCAGAACGAGATGAACCAGCACATGCTGTTCGACGGCTGGCTGAAGGAACACAAGCCCGGCATCTACTGGTCGATGTTGCAGACCGCCGAGAACGTCGCGAAGCGCTACGAAATCTCGAAGGAACGCCAGGACGAGTACGGCGTTCAGTCTCAACTGCGTGCAGCGGCCGCTCAGGCTGCGGGCAAGTTCAATGACGAGATCGTGCCGATCACCGTGCTCGCCGGTGTCGCCGACAAAGCCACGGGCCGCGTCTTTACAAAAGAACTCACGCTTTCATCCGATGAAGGCATTCGCGCCGACACGACGCTCGAAGGGGTATCGAAGATTCGCACCGCCATGCCTGGCGGCGTGATTACCGCGGGCAACGCCAGTCAGTTTTCCGATGGCGCGTCGGCCTGCGTGGTGATGAATGCGTCGCTGGCCGAAAAGGAAGGGTTGAAGCCGCTCGGGATTTTCCGGGGCTTTGCGGTCGCGGGATGCGAGCCGGACGAAATGGGTATCGGCCCGGTGTTCGCCGTGCCCAAGCTTTTGAAGAAGGCCGGGCTCAAGGTCAGCGACATCGGCTTGTGGGAATTGAACGAGGCGTTCGCGGTTCAGGTGCTGTATTGCCGCGATACCCTGGGCATTCCCGCCGACCGTCTGAACGTGAACGGCGGCGCGATTGCAGTGGGACATCCTTACGGCGTGTCGGGCGCGCGGCTGACGGGACACGCGTTGATCGAAGGGAAACGGCGCGGCGCGAAATTCGTGGTGGTCACCATGTGCATTGGCGGCGGGCAGGGCGCGGCCGGGTTGTTCGAGGTGGTGTGAGCCATGACGGTCGCCCGGGGTTTTTGATACGCTTGGGCGACGCGGCATATCCGTGCCGTGTTCGCTGCAGCTACAACCAGGAGCCTGTCTTGTTACGACACATCGTCATGTGGAAGCTGAAGGAAAACGCCGAGGGCGGCACGCGCGCCGAGAACATGGTCAAGCTGAAGGCCAAGCTCGAAAGCTGCCGCAGCATTGTTTCAGGTCAGGGGCATTTTGAGGTCGGTGTGGCGCAGGACGGCTACGAAGCCACGTGCGACGTCATCCTCGTTTCGGATTTCGATAACAAGGAAGCGCTTCACGCGTATCAGGTCCACCCGAAGCATGTTGCTATCAAGGACTTCGTGGCGGCGGTGCGTGAGTCGCGTCAATGCATCGATTACGAAGTCTGATCCCATGGCCGACTTTTCCGCGCTGCCAGAAAGCCCGTTCATCGATTCACTCGGGGTGCAGCTTGTTTCCGCCGAAGATGGCGCAAGCGAAGTCTTGCTTGCGTTGACCGCCACGCACATGAACACGTGGGGAATCGCGCACGGCGGCGTCACCATGACCCTCGCCGATGTCGCCCTTGCAATGGCGGCGCGCAGTCTAGCGGGCACGGGCATAGGCGTTGTCACCGTCGAAATGAAAGTGAACTTCATGGAGCCGGGCCGGGGCGAACTGCGCGCGTTCGCGCGCGTGCTGCATCGCTCGACCACCATGGCGTATTGCGAAGGCGAAATCCGCGATAGCGAAGGGCACTTCGTCGCCAAAGCGCTCGGAACATTCAAGTACATGCGCAGGCTCGCGGTTGGCCGCGATATTGCGCAACAACGCCTTCGATCCGATCCGTCGGCGAAACCCGGTCCGAGCGACGCCTGACCGTCAGGGAACGCATCAAGACCGCACAGGAGCATCACGATGTCCGAACGCGCTTCAATCAATCGTCAGATTCTCCTCGTCTCGCGTCCTCAGGGCGCGGCGAGCACCGACAACTTCAAGCTCATTGAAACGCCACTTGCGCCGCTCGCCGATGGCCAGGTGCGCGTGCGCAATCACTACCTCTCGCTTGATCCTTACATGCGCGGCCGCATGGACGACGCGAAGTCGTACGCCGCGTCGCAGCCGCTCAACGAAGTCATGATCGGCGGGACGGTGGGCGAAGTGGTGGAGTCGAAGCATCCAAAGTTCGCGATCGGAGACAAGGTCGTTGGAACCCATGGCTGGCAGGAATTTGGTACATCGGATGGCCGGGGCCTGCGCAAGGTCGACGATACGCACATCCCGCTTTCCGCGTATCTCGGTCCCGTGGGCATGCCCGGCGTGACGGCATGGCTTGGCCTGAACAAGATCATCGAGCCAAAGGCGGGCGAGACGGTGCTTGTCAGCGCCGCGAGCGGCGCGGTGGGCAGCGTGGTCGGACAGCTGGCGAAGGCCGCGGGTTGCCGCGCGGTGGGTATCGCGGGCGGCGCGGACAAGTGCCGGTATGTGACCGAAACCCTCGGCTTCGACGCGTGCGTGGACTATAAAGCGGGCAATCTCCACGACGACCTGAAAGCGGCGCTGCCCGATGGCGTGGACGGCTATTTCGAAAACGTCGGCGGCGAAGTGCTCGACGCCGTGTTGTCGCGCATGAACGCGTTTGGCCGTATTGCGTTATGCGGGATGATCGCGAACTATGACGGCTCGCCAAAGCCGCTTACGAAACCCTCGCTGCTGCTCACGCAGCGGCTGAAGGTGCAAGGCTTCATCGTCAGTGAGTCGCCGGAAGTCTGGCCCGAAGCGCTTGCGCAGCTTGGCGGCCTCGTGGCGCAGAAGAAGCTGCTGTATCGCGAAAGCATTGCGCAAGGACTCGAGAACGCGCCCGAAGCGTTTCTCGGCCTGCTCAAGGGCAAGAACTTCGGCAAGCAGCTCGTGAAGCTGATCTGACGCGGGTTGCATCGAGGGGAGACACAGTGGATCAGTTCGACGGAAAAGTGGCGGTCATCACGGGCGCCGGCAGCGGCTTCGGGCGGGCGTTCGCCATGCAGGGTGCGTCGCTTGGCATGAAGCTCGTGCTTGCCGACGTCGATGTCAAGGCGCTCGCACAAACCGTCGAGATGGCGCGCGCTCTGGGTGCACAAGCGCTCGGCGTGCCCACCGATGTCTCCGATGCAAAGCAGGTCGACGCCCTCGCCAGCGCAACCATGGACACGTACCGCGCCGTGCATCTGCTCTTCAACAACGCGGGCGTTGGCGCGGGCGGCTTCGTATGGGAGAACAGCGCGAACGACTGGGCGTGGGTATTCGGCGTCAACGTAATGGGCGTGGCGAACGGCGTGCGCGCGTTCACGCCGTTGATGCTCGCGCAAAACGAGCCCGCGCATATCGTCAACACGGCGTCTGTCGCCGGTCTGCTTTCCGCGCCTGCGATGGGCGTGTACAACGCATCGAAGCATGCGGTCGTCGCGCTGACCGAGACGCTTTATCACGACCTGAAGATTGCTGGCGCACAGGTGGATTGTTCGTTGTTGTGCCCGGCGTTCGTGCCAACGGGCGTTGCCCAGGCGGAACGCGCGCGGCCCGAAGCGCTGCGCAACGACGAACCCATGACGACATCGCAGCGCATGGCCGTCAGGCAACTGACGAAAGCGGTGGAGGGCGGCAAGCTAAGTGCGAACGACGTGGCGCAAATCACGTTCGACGCCGTACGCGAACGGCGGTTCTACGTGCTGACGCATCCGAAGATCCTGGCGTCGGTACAACTGCGTTTCGATGACGTCGCGCAAATGCGTAACCCGACCGATCCGTTGTCGCTGAAACCCGAGGTCAGAGGGCGAGGATAGGGCGAACCGGGAGGGCCGAATGTGTCATTATCGCGAGCTTTCACCGCCATACATTCCTCATGCCGCTGAATCCCGCCATTGCGCAGGTCCTCGAACTGATCGCGAAAGCCAGGCGGCCGCCGTTCCACACGTTGACCGCCGAAGCTGCGCGCGCGTCGTACGAACGCAGTGCGCTGATCATCGATATTGCGCCCGCGCCCATGTTCGATATCCAGGAACTCACGATTCCCACGCGTGATGGCGCGTCCATTCGCGCGCGGCTGTTTCATCCGGTCGAACCGGCGTGGACGTCGCCCGCGCCGACGCTCGTGTATTTTCATGGCGGCGGTTTCGTGGTGGGCAGTATCGATACCCATGCCGCGCTGTGCCGGCGTCTCGCGGCCGATTCGGGATGCGCGGTGGTATCGGTGGATTACCGGCTCGCGCCCGAACACAAGTTCCCAAGCGCCGTCCACGATGCATTCGATGCCCTCGAATGGCTTCACGAGCAAGCGGCGTCGCTAGGCCTCGATAGCACGCGTTTTGCCGTCGGCGGCGACAGCGCCGGCGGTACGCTCGCCACCGTTTGCGCGGTGCTCGCTCGCGACGCCGGCATTGCGCTGCGCCTGCAATTGCTGATTTATCCGGGCGTCAGCGCGCGTCAGGACACACGTTCCTATGCGCAATTCGCGGAAGGCTACGTGCTTTCGGCGAAAACGGTGGAGTGGTTTTTCAAGCACTATCTGCGTAACGAGAATGACCGCGATGACTGGCGTTTTGCGCCATTGGACGCGCGTGGAGGGATGCCATCGCTTGAGGGCGTTGCGCCGGCTTGGATAGCTGCCGCAGATCACGATCCGCTCTTCGATGAAAACATCGCCTACGCTGCGAAACTCAAACGCGAGCGCGTGCCGGTCGAACTGGTCCGCTACGAAGGCATGACGCACGAGTTCTTCAAGATGGGCGGGCTGGTGCCGGATGTCGCGAAAGCGCATGCGGACGCAGCGAACGCGTTGCGCAAATACCTGAGCGCGACAGAAAGTTAGCGGACGATCACGAACGCGTCGCTGCGTTCGAAGTTTCCAGGGCGGACGATCTTGTGCGAGCCGTCGTCGTCGCTGAGTTCCTTGATTTGCAGCGTAAGCTGATTGCCAGCGGAGGCAACGCGCAGCGCGGTGGTACTGCGCGTCCCATACCCATCCGACTCTATGAACGCCGCCGACAACACACGCTCGCGCTCAAGCGAAACGCCGGTGGAGGGCAGCAGCGCGTCATCAGCAACATGGGGATTTCGCATTGTCTCGATCAGCACGTCCAGCGAGGGCTGGATCTGATCGCCGGCATGGACGAGATCGCGAAGCGCTTCGCGTTGGGCGACGAGCTTCGGCCAGGGTGTATCGAGCAAACTGTTCGACAAGCCGTGAATGCCGGCATCGAGCAACGCGGGCGGGGCGTCGGCGCGATTGCCGTACCACGCAAGTTCGCGCCGCGTGAAATCGCCGACGATCAGGTTGAAGCCGTTATACAGACGGCCGTTGCGCGCAACGTGATTGAGATAGTCAAGCGGCGCGACCGGCTTTCCTGTCAGGAAATCGCTGACCAACGTACCGCGGGTCGGCGCATCCGGTCGAACTTCAGAAGGCGCCCGATAATTCGTCAACGCGGCAAAGCAGCCATCGCGCGTCACGCCGAGCCACGTTCCGCCGCCGGTCAGATCGCGTCCGGCAAGCAGGTCGGGCGCATCGTTCCACCAGTGCATCGGCTCGGTTTCGCGGCTATAGAATTCGTCGCGGTTCGCGGCGAGCGTGAGCAAAGGAATACCGGACCGCGACGATCCGTCAGCGTCCGGCTGCCAGTCGAAGACGATCAGGCACATGAATTCGGCTCAGGCTTCGGTCGGTAGCGTATAGGGCAACGTCGAGAACTTGAGCATGGGGCCATCGGCCGTGCCCACATGCACCGAACCGTGCTCCAGAGCCGCGAGCTTGATTTCCACCAGCGCGTCCACGCCGCCTTCCGGCGCGCGCGCGACGTTGACCACGAGGCCGCACGGCTGGCCGGGATCATCGGAGTGAAAAAGTTCGTTGCCGGGCTGGGCCGATTCCATGTGCGCAAGTGCTGTGCGCCGTTTGATCGTGCCGCGATACTGGCTGCGCGCAACCACTTCCTGGCCCGGATAGCAGCCTTTCTTGAAGTTCACGCCGCCAAGCACGTCGAAGTTCACCATCTGCGGGACGAACTGCTCGGCAACCGGCTGAGTGATGCGCGGCTCGCCCGCGTGGATGTCGAGCCAGTCCCACACGTCGGCGCTTGCGCGCGTCAGCTTCTTTTCCAGATCGGCGAGGTGCGCGTCCACTTCGGCTTTCGGACCGACCCACAGAAAACGCGGCCGGCCAACGGCGTCGGGCACACGGATCAGCGAACCGAGCGGGCCGTCGACCTTGACATGCACGCCGTCAGGCATGGCGTCGAAGAGATGGGACAGCGCATGGCGCACGTCGCCGGCAAACCCTACGGCTGTGAGCGTAGGCGTGGTGTCGGCGAGTTTGGCCTTGGCGCGCATCACGAACATGGACAAGCGCTTTTGCACCGTGGCCTGAAGGTCCGCGGCGATCATCAGGCGCACGGCGTCCCCCGCGCGCCACATCAGGAAAGACGCCATCAGGCGGCCCTTGGGCGAGCAATAACCCGCCAGGCGCGCCGACGACGCATCCAGATGCTGGACGTCGTTAGTCAGTTGGGTGTGAAGAAAAGCGGCGGCGTCGTCACCGGTTGTATCGATGAATCCGAACTGCGTGAGCGGCGCAAAAATACCGCCGCCGGGCACGGCCTGAAAGGGCGAAGCAGCGGACGGCGTGGCAGGTGAGGCGGCTGAAGAATTCATGGACCTGACTTTGGCGGATTCGAGCTTGTATTATATGGGTCTATCCCAGAGCGTGTTTCGCATGTCCCTTTTGAAGAAATGTCTGGTCGCGGCTGTCGTCGCGGCCGTGGTTGGCGGTGCGCTCGTTGCGGGCATGTTCAAGTGGGCGAACAGCCCGGTCGACCTCGCCGCGCCCGAACTCGATATCACCATCAAGTCCCACAGTACGCTCAAAAGCGTGAGCATCCAGCTTGATCGCGGCGGCGCGCACATGCGGCCCGAGCTGTTCGTGCTGATGACGCGCGCGCTGGGTCTTTCGTCGCAGTTGAAATCGGGGAACTACGCGTTCAAGGAAGGCATCACGCCGTACGAGATGCTGCAAAAGATCGCGCGTGGCGACGTGAACGAGTACGTGGCGACGATCATCGAAGGATGGACGTTCCAGAAAATGCGCAGCGAACTGGACGGCAATCCCGCGCTCCAGCACGACACGGCCGGCATGACCGATACGGACTTGCTCAAGGCTATCGGCGCGCCGGACGACCTGATCGCGAAGGCGAGCGCGGAAGGCTTGTTTTTTCCCGACACCTATCTCTTCGACAAAGGCACGAGCGACATCGCCGTCTACAAGCGCGCCTACAGGCTGATGCAGATGCGCCTCACCGAAGCGTGGAACGCGCGCGCGCAGAACCTGCCGTACAAGACGCCGTACGAGGCGCTGATCATGGCCTCGATCGTGGAGAAGGAAACCGGGCGCGCCGCCGACAGGCCACTGGTCGCGGCGGTGTTTGCGAACCGCCTGCGCATCGGCATGCCGTTGCAGACCGATCCGTCGGTGATCTACGGCCTGGGCTCGGCTTACGGCGGCCGCCTGAAGAAGAAAGATTTGCAAACCGACACTCCGTACAATACCTACACGCGCATGGGCCTGCCTCCCGGCCCCATCGCGCTGCCCGGCGTCGCGGCGCTCGCGGCGACAGTCAATCCGGCGTCGAGCAGCGCACTGTATTTCGTGTCGCGCGGCGACGGCAGCAGCTTCTTTTCAGACAACCTCGGCGACCACAATCGGGCCGTCGACAAGTACATCCGGGGACAATGATGGTGCGTGGCAAGTTCATCACGTTTGAAGGCATCGACGGGGCAGGAAAGACCACGCACCTCGGATGGTTTCGCGAGTGTCTGGAAGAGAAGATTGCATCGGGCGGCCGTTCTGTCGTGATGACGCGCGAGCCCGGCGGCACGGCGCTTGGTGAAAGCTTGCGCGAACTGCTCCTGAACCAGCCGATGGACCTCGAAACCGAGGCGCTGCTGATGTTCGCGGCGCGCCGCGAACATCTCGCGCTCGTGATCGAGCCAGCGCTGGCGCGGGGCGACTGGGTATTGTCCGATCGTTTCTCCGATGCCACGTTCGCGTATCAGGGCGGCGGGCGCGGCCTGCCGCGCGACAAGCTGGAAGCACTGGAACGATGGGTTCAAGGCGGTTTCCAGCCGGATCTGACCGTACTCTTTGACGTTCCCACGAATGTTGCGAGCGAGCGGCGCGGCGCGGTGCGCGCTCCCGACAAGTTCGAAAGCGAATCCGATTCCTTCTTTGGACGCACGAGGGCCGAATATCTGCGCCGCGCGGCGGAATCGCCGGACCGGTTCGTGGTAATCGACGCCACGCAATCAGTCGTCGATATTCAGAAGAAACTTGAGAAAGTAGTTTCAAGCATTTGATTTTAAAGTAAATAATATTTACTTAAAGTTAATTATAACTTTAAGCAGCCCGCCATAAACATCTGATTCAAAAGACTTTTCATGATCTATCCGTGGCAAACCGATGACTGGGCGCGTCTGGGGCAACTTCGCGCAAGCTGGCCGCATGCACTGCTGCTGCACGGCCGCGCGGGCATCGGAAAGCTGCAGTTCGCGCAGCATCTGGCGCAAAGCCTTTTGTGCGAAGCGCCGACCGCGACTCACGAGCCGTGCGGGCACTGTGTTGCCTGCTTGTGGTTCAGGCAGGGCAATCACCCGGATTACCGGGCGGTGCTCCCCGAAGCGCTTGCCGGAGAATTGATCAGCGACGACAAACCGGACGCCGATGAAGGCAAGAAAACCAAGGTGCCGAGCAAGGAAATCAAGATCGACCAGGTGCTTGGGTTGATGAACTTTTTCAGCCTCGGCTCGCATCGGGGCGGCGCGCGGGTCGTGCTGGTTTATCCGGCCGAATCCATCAACGTGTTCGCAGCCAACGCCTTGCTTAAAACGCTGGAAGAACCGCCGGCCGGTGTCGTCTTCATTCTGGTGACGGCGCGTATCGACCGTTTGCTCCCGACAATCATCAGCCGATGCCGCCAATGGCCAATGACGCTTCCGGCCACTGAACCCTCCGTGGCCTGGCTCGCGCAGCAAGGCGTCCCGCAGCCGGCGGCGCTGCTTGCCGAGGCGGGCGGCGCGCCGTTGACGGCGCTGGCGCTGGCACACGACGAAAACCGCGCGTTGCGTGATTTCGCATTGGCGCAACTGGCCGCGGGTCCCGGTTGTGACGCGTTTGCGTGCGGCGAGAACCTGCAAAAGCTGCCTGTGCCGATGGTCCTCGGCTGGCTGCAACGCTGGCTCTACGATCTGCTGGCGCAGAAAACGGCTGGGCGGCCGCGCTATTACCCGGCGGCATCGAAGGCGCTCGAACGCTGCGCCACGCAACTCAATGCGGACCGCTTCGCCCGCTATCAAAAATCGGTGACGCGCCAGCGCGCGGTGGAAAATCATCCGCTCAACGCGCGGCTGGTGTTCGAAGAACTGTTTCTAGGCTATCGCGACGTGTTCAACGCCGCCTGATATTTCATTTATTCGCACGCAAACGCACCATGACGCTCAATTTCCGCGACGCCATTCTCGACGATCTTCCCGGTATCGTGGCCATCTACAATTCCACGGTGCCTTCGCGCCTCGTGACGGCCGATCTGGAGCCGGTGACGGTCGAAAGCCGCCTCGCGTGGTTCCACGCTCACGGACCGAAAGCCCGGCCGCTATGGGTCGTGGAAGAAAACGGCGCGGTTGTGGCGTGGCTGAGTTTCTCCGATTTCTACGGCCGCCCGGCCTATCTGCGCACCGCCGAAGTCAGCATCTACCTCCACGAAAGCACGCGCGGGCGCGGACTTGGCACGCAGTTGCTGGAAGCCGCGTTGCAACGCGCGCCGGAGTTGGGCATCGATACGCTGCTGGGCTTCGTCTTCGGCCACAATGACCCGAGCCTGCGGCTTTTTCGCCGCTTCAACTTCGATGTATGGGGCACGTTGCCGCGCGTGGCCGTGCTGGATGGCATCGAGCGCGATCTTGTGATTCTTGGCCGCCGCCTGATCGGCGAATCGGCCAAATCCAGCGCTTAACCCAAGCCTTACCCACGTCTCAACGGAACCACCATGTTCGTCGATTCACATTGCCACATCAATTTCGAAGGTCTCGCCGACCGCATGCCCGAAGTCCTCAGCAAGATGCGGGAGCTGAAGGTGACGCATGCGCTCTGTGTATCGGTGGATCTGGAGACGTTGCCGTCCGTCCTGAAGATCGCGGAAGAAAACGAGCACATCTATGCGTCGGTGGGCGTGCATCCCGATCACGAGGACGCGCGCGAGCCGAGCGTCCAGGACCTCGTGGAACTGGCGCGGCATCCGAAAGTGGTCGCCATCGGTGAAACGGGACTGGATTATTACCGCCTGGAAGGGCGCAGCATTGCCGATATGGAATGGCAGCGCGAACGCTTTCGCACGCATATTCGCGCGGCGCACGCGACCGGCAAGCCGCTGATCATCCACACGCGGTCGTCGTGGGAAGACACGCTGCGGATCATGGCCGAAGAGCGCGCAAGCGTGCCGGGCGGCGTGATGCATTGCTTCACCGAACCATGGCACGTTGCGCAAGCCGCGCTCGAACAGGACTTTTACATTTCGCTGTCGGGCATTGTCACGTTCAAGAGCGCGAAGGACGTTCAGGATGTGGCGCAGCGCGTGCCGCTCGACCGTTTGCTGATCGAAACGGACTCGCCGTATCTCGCGCCGGTGCCGTATCGGGGAAAGCCGAATGAACCTGCGTACGTAAGTTATGTCGGACGTTTTATCGCGCAGTTGCGCGAAACGCAGGAAGACGCGCTCGCCGCGGCCACGACCCGCAATTTCTTCAGGCTCTTCAAGATTCCCGAGCCAGTGGAACCTTGATCCGGCCCGCAGTCTTGCTGCACGAACCATTAAAACCATCAGATTCGATCAGTAATCCCCAAGGAACACATGTTTAAATTTTCGGCGGTCTCGTCTTCGACATCTTCTTCGATATCTTTCAACCGGCATACGGCATTGCGCGCCAGAACGTGGCGGACCCTCGTCACGGGCGTGCTCCTGACGGCGTCCGCGATTGCGCAGCCGGCCTTCGCCGCGCCCGCCGATTCCATGATCAAGGCGGTGAAATTCGACGATGTGTCGGCCGTCAAGAAGCTGCTGGCGCAAGGCGTGGATCCGAATCTCGTCGATAACACCGGCGCGCCGCTGCTCGTGATCGCAGCGCGCGAGAAGTCGGACAAGGTGGGCAAACTGCTCGCCGAGAATCCGAACACCGACCTGGAAAAGCTCGACTCCGCGGGCGAGAACGCGATGATGCTGGCCGCGCTCAACGACGACCTCGAATTCGTGAACATGCTGATCGCGAAGGACGCGGAAGTGAACAAGAAAGGCTGGACGCCGCTGCACTACGCGGCCACCAACGGTCACGACGACGTGGTCAAGGTGCTGCTCGACCATTCGGCGTATATCGATTCCGGCTCGCCGAACGGCACGACGCCGCTGATGATGGCCGCGCGCGGCGGTCACCTGTCAACGGTCAAGCTGCTGCTTGACGAAGGCGCCGACTTGCGCGTGAAGAACCAGATCGGGATGACGGCGGTGGACTTCGCCAAGCAGTATCACGAGAAGGACGTGGCGGAAGGTCTGGCGGCGCGCCTCGCGTCGATGCAGACGGGCGCATCGGGAGTTCCGCAAACCGGTACAAACAGTGCAAAATGACGCACTCGCGGGATGAGAACCGGAAAAAACGAACCGGTTTTCTTCCACGATACGAGGAAAAGCCTAAACAAGCCGGGGCTCGAGCCGAAGGCGCTCTAAGGCGCAGGGAGGGCCACACCCGGCAACCGCCAAACATAAGAAAGGATCATCATGCTGCGGGTTTTAGTCATGGCCGGTGCGCTTGCGTTTCCGCTCTGCGCGGCCGCGTTCACCGGCAACGATCTGAACATGCTTTGCACCAAGACGGACACCGCTTCGCGCAGCGCATGCGCGGCTTACATAGAAGGTGCTGCTGACGGCATCTACAACACCATTGAAGCAATTGGCGGAACGTCCGGCCCGCAGGTCGGACAGTATTTTTGCCTGCCAGTCGATGTAAAACCGCAGGAACTCACTGATGCGGTGCGCAAGTTCATTGCCGATAACCCTGCGCAAGGTAACTTCAACGCGACCACCATGGTGTCGCTCGGGCTCGGCAAAGCCTTTCCGTGCAAGGCGGAGAAGTAGGCAGTCCAGCTTTCCAGTAACAATGTTGCCCGCCGCCCGCTCGGCGGGCACGGCATTTGCTGCACTGCAATAAAGCGGGCATCCTAAAGCGGCATCCAAACGGTTCCTTCCAAATCCCCGTCGTATCCACCTTTCAAAGGCTGATTCCACGACGATGATCAATATCGACTCCTTCGAGCGCATCGCTTCCGCGCCGCTCAACACATGGCCCGGCGCAATTGTCGTGGCAACGCTTGCCGTTCTGTTTGCTATCGGCGTGCATCGGATTGGAGCGCGTATTCTCTTGCGCATCGCGCGGCCGTATCCGCTGATGAGCGTGGTGCTGCGTTTCATCGATAAACCCGCGCTTGCGCTCCTCATCATTCTCGGCCTCGGCTTCATACTGGTCGAAGCGCCTGATTCGCTGCCTTTCGCCACCGCGCTGCGCGACCTGCTAACCGTGCTGTTGATCGTCGCGCTGACGTGGCTTGCCGTGCGGTCGGTCGGGGCAGTCGCCGAGGCGCTGGTCCAGTCTCATCCGCTCGATTCCAAAGACAATCTTCAGGCGCGCCGGATTCACACGCAGGCGCGCGTCTTGGCGCGATCCGTGATGGTGGTGATCGTGATCATCGGATTCGGCGGGGCGTTGATGACGTTTCCGGCCGTGCGGCAGATCGGCGCGAGCCTGCTGGCGTCGGCGGGTGTGGCGGGACTGGTGGCTGGTATCGCCGCGCGGCCGGTGCTCGGCAACCTGATCGCCGGGTTGCAGATCGCGCTGTCGCAGCCCATCCGGCTTGACGACGTGGTCGTGATCCAAGGCGAATGGGGCCGCGTGGAAGAGATCACCGGCACGTATGTGTCCATACGCATCTGGGATCAAAGGCGGATGATCGTGCCGCTGCAGTGGTTCATTGAAAATCCGTTCACCAACTGGACACGCAATAGTTCGCAAATTATCGGGACGGTGTTTTTAAATGTCGATTACCGGATGCCGCTCGCGCCCATGCGCGAAGCGCTCGAACGCATTCTCGAGCACGCGCCGGAATGGGATGGCCGTGTTCAGGTGCTCCAGGTCACCGACGCAACCGAGAAGTCGATGCAGCTTCGCGTACTCGTCAGTTCCTTTGATTCAGGCCTGAACTTCGACCTTCGATGCCGCGTGCGCGAAGGTTTGCTGAACTTCGCGCAGGCCGAGTATCCGCAATTTCTGCCGCGTACACGGGCGGATTTCGCGCCGGAGGGCGAGCACGTCGACTTTGTCGCGCCATTGGAGCGCACGCAGGCGAGCAGCGCGATCCGGCCCGCCATGCGTGGGACCGCCAACACGGAAGCCGATCCGGTAGCGAGCCGGGGAGAACGGAATGGGCCGAATCCATCGGCGCATTCGGCGGCATCGACAGCTAAAACAGCGCCTGAACCCGCCGAGCCGGTCGGCGTGGGAAACCCGCGCTGATCGGGCACCTCGTGTTGGCACCCGGGGCAAAAGTTTGAACTGACGCCGCCGTCTGCGGCCAAACCCGCTATAAATTCGAGACAGCGGTGAGAGATACTCGCGCACCGCCGGCCGGAAGCGGCCGCCTCTCACGAACCAATAAAGGAATGAAGAGAATGAGCCGCCTAGTCGTTGTATCGAACCGAGTCGCCTCGCCCACGGAGACCAAAGGCTCCGCCGGCGGCCTTGCCGTAGGCGTGTTCGGCGCACTGAAGGACAGCGGCGGCGTGTGGTTCGGCTGGAGCGGCGATGTGGTCAGCGACACGGTCGCAAACCAGGGCCCGAAACTCGAACAGGACGGCGCGGTTACGTTCGCCACCATCGGCCTGCCCAAGAAGGACTACGACCAGTATTACCGCGGGTTTTCGAACGCGACGCTCTGGCCCGTTTTCCATTATCGAAACGATCTGGCCGTTTATGACCGCGAGGAGTACGCCGGATATAGACGCGTGAACTCGTGGCTCGCGCATCGCGCAATCAAGCTGCTTCAGCCCGACGATGTCATCTGGGTTCACGACTACCATCTGATTCCGTTTGGCGAAGCGCTGCGCGCCGAAGGCGTGACCAACAGGATGGGGTTTTTCCTGCACATCCCGTTTCCATCGCCGCAAATCCTGCTCAACATTCCGCCGCACGAAGAGCTCGTGAAATCGCTGTGCTGCTACGACGTCGTGGGTTTCCAGACGCCCGGCGATCAGGCTGCGTTTCATGATTACATCGTGCGCCACGCGCATGGCACGGCGAGCGCCGACGGGCACGTGGAGGCGTTCGGGCGCAAGTTGAAGACCGGTGTGTACCGGATCGGCATTTTCCCCGATGAAATCGCCGAGCAGGCCAAGCGCGGCGAAGCGCGGCAGGACGTGATGGACCTGAAGCAGAGTCTGGAAGGGCGCAAGCTCATCATGAGCGTGGACCGGCTGGATTACTCGAAAGGTCTAGTCGAACGCTTCAAGGCGTTCGAGCATTTTCTCGAGAAATCGCCGGAATGGCGTGGCAACGTCACGCTCGTGCAAATCGCGCCGCCAACACGGTCCGACGTCGATACCTACCAGCAGATCCGCCATAACCTCGAATACGAGGCAGGGCGGATCAATGGCCGTTACTCGGGTCTCGACTACACGCCGATCCGCTACATGAACCAGCGCTATGACCGCTGGAAGCTGATGTCGCTGTTCCGCGAATCGCAGATCGGGCTGGTGACGCCGTTGCGCGACGGCATGAACCTCGTCGCAAAGGAATACGTCGCGGCGCAGAATCCCGACGATCCCGGCGTGCTCGTACTGTCCCAGTTCGCCGGCGCCGCTGACGAAATGACTGGCGCGCTGATGGTGAATCCTCACGATATCGTGGGAATGAGCGAAGCGATTGGACGGGCTTTGTCGATGCCACTGGCCGAGCGTCGCGAGCGCTACGAAACCAACATGAAAATGCTGCGCAAGTACGACCTCGGCGTGTGGCGCGACTCGTTCCTCGCGGATCTGCGCGGTGTCGATCAGGGCAAACACGCGCCTCAGAAGCGCTAAGCGCGGCTCTAAACTACGTTCTCCCAACCTTAAAACGCGCTGGAACGTCGAAGTAACGTTGCAAGACGAGTGTTTCGTGACTGTAACAGCGTCATGAAATTGAAAGTTTTGCCGACCGCGGAGCGTTCACGGCCAATAATGCAGGTGTCGTCGTTGCGCGCTGACCACGCGCGATGGCGGCCGTCGACCGTCCTTATCCGGCATCGCTGGATAAAGAGCGCGGCGACGCGAGACCGAGTGGAGACGAGAACAATGAGAATTGCGCAAATAGCCCCGCTGACCGAGTCGGTGCCACCCAAGCTGTATGGGGGAACCGAGCGGGTGGTGTCGTACATCACCGAGGCGCTTGTAGACCTTGGCCACGACGTGACGTTGTTCGCCTCGGGCGACTCGCAAACCACGGCCAAGCTGGAAGCCGTCTGGCCGCGCGCCTTGCGTCTCGATCCGGCGATTCGCGACCGGATTGCGCCACATATGCTGCTGATGGAAATGGTGCGCCGACGGGCGGACGACTTCGACGTGCTGCATTTCCACATGGATTACTACTCGTTTTCGCTCTTCAAGCGGCAGGACACGCCGTTTGTCACCACGCTTCATGGCCGGCTCGATCTTCCCGAGCAGCAGCCGATTTTCAACACCTTCAACACCGCGCCGGTAATCTCCATTTCGGATTCGCAGCGTCATCCGTTGCCGCAGGCGAAATGGCTGACGACCGTTTATCACGGACTGCCGGAAAAGCGCTACATGCCGCAGCCGGTCGACCAGACGTATCTGGCGTTCCTTGGACGGATATCGCCGGAAAAACGCGTCGATACCGCCATTCGCATCGCCGGCCGCTGTGGAATGAAAATCAGGATTGCGGCGAAAGTGGACTCGGCGGATCGCGAATATTTCGAACGTGAAATCGCGCCGCTGATGAAACTGCCGTACGTGGAATTCATCGGCGAGATCGACGATCATCAGAAGGCCGATTTTCTTTCGGGCGCGCATGCGCTGCTGTTTCCAATCGACTGGCCGGAGCCGTTCGGCTTGGTGATGATCGAAGCCATGGCGTGCGGCACGCCAGTTGTCGCGTTCAATCGCGGTGCGGTGCCCGAAGTGGTGGACGAGGGCGTGTCGGGATTCATTGTCGAGGACGAGATTGGCGCGGTTGCCGCCGTGAACCGGCTGCACACCATCTCCCGTGCAGGCGTGCGTAAATGCTTTGAAGAGCGCTTTACGTCGCATCGGATGGCGCAGCAATACGTGGACGCGTATCAGGCCGTCGTGCGGGCGCAAAAGCGCGCGCGTTTCAAACTGATCGATAGCGCCACGAGCTAAAGCATCTGTAGTAGACGCTTCAACGAAAACCGCCGCGCATGACGACTTTTCGGGTCGTGCTGCGCGGCGGTTTTTTTGCGGCTTGGTTTCATCAAGCTGGCCTTACGCCAGCGTGGAACCTAGATGTTCAGGCGCGACACCTTCGTGCCTTCCAGCGAGAGATTCGCCATCAGGCCGGCGTTCGTCAGCACGAACACTTCAACCGGCGCTGTTGCCGTCGTGGAATCGATGTTGCCGTTCGCGCCCATCTTCACCAGCGCAACCGATGCATCGCCGCCCACCGACCAGCCGTCGGTATTGCGGAATTTGTCGAGTGCGTCCTGGGTCATGAACAGGAAGATGATGGACTTGGATTGCGCACCCGCTTGCAAGCCAATGGAACCCGAAGTCGTGCTGTAGTAGCCGACCGAGCTGCCGCCCACTCGCAGCGCGCCCTTGCCGTACTGCGCGCCAACAATGAAGCCCGCCTGGATCACTGACGGGAACACGAGCACGCCGCGCGCCTTGCCCACGAGTTCGCGTGAACCCTTGGCCGTGACGTACAGCCGCTGCATGGTCGCATCGATATCCGCGTCGATAGAACGGCGTGCGTCCGAGTCACCGGCCGTCTTCTGTGCGCCTTGGTTCGACGTCGTCGTGCAACCGGCCAGCGCGAGGCCGCCCAGTGCAAGTGCGGCGGTCGATTTGATCATGAAGTTTCGTCTTTGCATCGTTTTCTCCATCGTGGTTTTTTGGGAAACCCCATCTAACGAGTGTTCCAGCAGGGCGATTTATAACACAGCGGGTTGCCGAGCAACACCTACCGAATCGCGCGAAGCCTTACCCCGCTTGGGCTGCGGCACAATCACGCATAATAGTCAGGTAATTTTGACCTTTATCGAACTGCACCCCGGTTCAGGCAAGAAGCCGCTTGTTTGTGCTCAACATTTGGCGGTCCCGCCGGCCACGCTGTACTGCGCAAAATACAGGCCAGCTCCCGCAGGCGCAACACAAATACGGTCAAACTTACTGGGAATATAAGCTGAAAAAGAGCGGCAGATTGAATGAAAAAGTTGTGATGTGTTGTCACCGCGCAAAGATTTTGGCGGCAACGTGCGATGTCACGGCTTCGCCACGCGTGGAGGTTCATGTGTTTTCGACTCATGCCCTTGCGCTTTTTTCATGGGATGGCGCAGCGAGCGGCGAATCACGCCGATAATCGCGCCGAGCACGAAAAGCGTGACCGCTGGCACAACCCAGTAGCCCACGAAGGCCGTCCAGAGATAGCCGAACAGTACGCTCTTGCGAACCGCGTACTGAGCGATGGCTTGCTGGTTTGCAGCCGCTTTCATGGCCAGCACGTCTTGCGGACAGCCAGCGGAACGCGCTTCATCGATCAGACCGTGGCAACGCTGTATGGCGGGCAGGGCGCGCTGGGCATCGGTGAACGTCCAGGAAGAAAGCGCATGTGACAGATCTTCGGAATCGTAAGCAAGCTGCTCGCGGATTTCGTTCGCCGCGACGATCATGACCGGGACCGCCCAAAAAACGATCAGGACCAGCCACCGCCTGAACCAGCGGTTCTTATATCGCCACACCATCCTCGGGCCTCCGTCCGTTGCAATGCTGCAAGCCGGCTAGACTGGCGGACCGATGGCGCTTGAATGTCGTATTTGTGTTGAAGGGCGGGCCGCCTTCGCGTCATCTTATGAGATAAAACGCGCGCCGCGTAGCGAGACCGTAGGTGCACTGCAATATGATGGGCGCGGGTTTGCCCGCGTTTAACGACATCGCCCGTGCCGCGTTTTCGGGTCTGAAAATAAACAAAAAGCCGCGTACCCGAAGGCACGCGGCTTGACACAAAAGACTCGCGTCACCTTGCTGCGGCTTATCCTTTGTTGCTCAGGCAGTCCTTCATGAACGCCTTGCGCTCATCGCCTTTCTTGCCTGTAGCTGACTTGTTGCAGGCGGTCATTTTTTGCTGCTGGGTCATAGGTGCAGTTGCAGCAACAGGAGCCGATGAAAGGCAGTCTTTCATATACGCCTTGCGCTCGTCGCCCTTCTTGCCTGCGGCCTGCGTGTTGCAGGTGCTCATTTTCGACTGCTGGCTGTTCTGCGCGAACGCCGGCGCTGCTGCGAAGCTTACGCTTAAGGCTGCGCCCAGCACCAACGCTGACATGGTTGCCTGGATCTTCATTGCGATGCTCCCTTTTAGTTGAATGACTTTCTATAAGGTGACGCCGGTTGTTGATAAAAACCGGCCTGTGCCGCCGGTTTCCGTGTTTCGGCGCCTCATTATGGCAAAAAGCACCACCCATGCAGTACGGTTTCGTACTGATGCAGCATCAAATCCCGCGCTCGCGCATCAGGCCGAAACGCTTTGCCAATGTCAGCCACCGGACATCATCCAGGTTGTAAGCTAGTGCTTCACGATGAAGAAAACCAGCTCCAGCGGTCTTACACTTTCTTCGATACGTACGATCAGGTGTTGTTGAGTCGTGCCCGCGTTGCAGCGTTGCTACATCGGAGAATCTGTTTGCTGCCGTTGTGATTCAAATCGTCGCAGATATGTGTCGGCCGATCCGCTTGTTCAAACCGTTTGAAGGAGTCGCGTATGACCAGCCCCTTGTCAGATCACTACAAAGGTTTCGAGATCAGCGTCCAGGCGTTGCGCCGAGCGAAGGATCGCGATGAGCCCGACGACGGCCCGCGCCATTTCGATATCGTCGTGACCATCTCACGAAGCGCAGCAGGCGAGAGCGGCAAATCGGAGATGTTCGGCGTGCCGGATCAGGAACCCTTCAGCAGTCCCATCGACGCCACGCGGGCGGGGATCGACTACGCGCGGCAGATCATCGACAAACAGGTGGAAGGGCAATCCGTCGACGAGCTTTGAGCGTTTCCCATGTGAGTCGGCTTGGATCCGCTTCGTGCGCCGGCACGCTGAAATCAGGGGCAACAGCAATTGCGGCATGCGGGGGAAACGTCCACGCTCAACGCCAGCCGTCGGCCAAACGGCTGGCTGGTGCATTTTTTACGCTCGCTTATGTGCCCGCTTTATCCAACAACTCGAACAATTCGGGAGATTCGTTGCATGAACTCATTTGACCAGGCCGGTAACAAGACAAACAAACTCGCGCTGCGCCGACGCTTTCTCTCCGTCGCGGTGTCGCTTGCGGCATGTGCCGCGTTGCCTTTGTCGCTGTATTCGAGCGGCGCGGCTGCGCAAACCGCGCACAAGCCGAAGGTCGCGCTCGTAATGAAATCGCTCGCGAACGAGTTCTTCCTGACCATGGAAACCGGCGCGAAGGATTATCAGAAACACAACCCGAACCAGTTCGACCTGATCACGAACGGCATCAAGGACGAAACCGATACCGCGAACCAGATCCGCATTGTCGAGCAGATGATCGTCTCGAAGGTCGACGCGCTCGTGATCGCGCCGGCGGATTCCAAGGCGCTGGTTCCGGTCATCAAGAAAGCGGTCGATGCCGGGATCATCGTGGTGAATATCGACAATAAGCTCGACTCCGACGTGCTCAAGTCGAAGGACCTGAACGTGCCGTTCGTCGGCCCGGACAACGCAAAGGGCGCGCGTCAGGTGGGCGAGTATCTGGCGAAGAAGCTCAAGTCCGGCGATGAGGTTGGCATTATCGAAGGCGTCTCGACCACGACTAATGCGCAGCAGCGCACAGCCGGTTTCAAGCAGGCCATGCAAGCTGGCGGCATGAAGGTGGTGGCGCTGCAATCGGGCGACTGGGAAATCGACAAGGGCAATGCGGTGGCGTCGCAGATCCTGAACGCGAATCCCAACGTGAAGGCGCTGCTGTGCGGGAACGACAACATGGCGATCGGCGCGGTATCGGCTGTGCGTGCCGCGGGCAAAGCGGGCAAGGTGCAGGTCGTGGGCTATGACAACATCAACGCCATCAAGCCCATGCTCGCCGACGGCCGCGTGCTCGCCACCGCCGACCAGTACGCTGCAAAGCAGGCGGTTTTCGGTATCGATACCGCGTTGAAAGCGCTTTCCGAGCACAAAAAACAGTCCGAGCTGTCGGGGGTAGTTGAAACGCCCGTGGATCTGGTCACCAAAAAGTAGTAAGTATTTGCATGAAAAAATGGGATTCGCACAGGTTTTGTCTGTCGAATTCTGTCTAAAATCTCAAGAACTGAGCATCGCTGCCGATAAATGAAGGAATAGCCAGGTCGTGAGGGCATCTTTCCGATAGCCGGCCAAGCGGTGCTCGGCATAGTTTTTACTGGCGCGAAAGGCAGGAATCGCTCGGTGAAAGTGCTTGTCTGCAAACGATTGCGGGCGGCGAATTTCGGGCATGCTGTCTGGCGCAATGGGACGAGGATGGACAATATTGTGTCTGCTGCTCCGGTCCTGAGGGTGAGCGGTATCGGCAAAACCTACGTGGAGCCGGTCCTGACAGGCGTCACGCTGGATCTGCGTGCGGGCGAAGTGCTGGCGCTGACCGGCGAAAACGGCGCAGGCAAGAGCACGCTGTCCAAGATCATTGGTGGACTGGTCGATCCAACCACCGGTTCCATGACGCTTGGCGGCGCGCCCTACGCACCGGCGAGCCGCAAGGAAGCCGAGGCGCTCGGCGTGCGGATGGTGATGCAGGAACTGAACCTCCTGCCGACGTTATCGGTGGCGGAGAACCTGTTTCTCAACCGTCTGCCCCAACGCAAAGGCTTGAAGTTCGGCTGGATTGACCGGGCGGCGCTACGCGAGGACGCGCACCATGCAATGCGTCAGGTCGGACTGGATGCGATCGATCCCGACACGCTGGTGGGCGAACTGGGAATCGGGCATCAGCAGATGGTCGAGATCGCGCGCAACCTGATTGGCGATTGCCGTGTGCTGATCCTCGATGAACCCACGGCCATGCTGACCGCGCGCGAAGTCGACTTGCTCTTCGAGCAGGTCGAGCGGCTGAAGGAGCGCGGCGTGGCGCTGGTGTACATCTCGCACCGGCTGGAAGAATTGCGGCGGATTGCGGGGCGCGCGGCCGTATTGCGCGACGGCAAGCTGGTTCACATCGACGCCATGGAGAACCTGACGAGCGACCGGCTCGTCGCGCTCATGGTGGGGCGTGACATTGGCGAGCGGATCGATCTGGGCGAGCGGCGGATCGCCGGCGTTGCACTGAAAGTCGATGGCATGCGCCGGGGCGACGTGGTCGGAGACGTGTCCTTCGAAGTGAAGGCGGGCGAGATTTTCGGCATCAGCGGGCTGATCGGCGCGGGACGTACCGAGTTGATGCGGCTGATCTACGGCGCGGACAAGGCGGATGGCGGCGTGGTATCGGTGGCGCATAAAGGCGCGGCGCTGACGCCGGTTGCAATCGCGTCGCCCGCCGACGCTGTCAGGAACGGCATTGCGCTCATTACCGAGGATCGCAAGGGCGAAGGTCTGCTCCTGCCGCAGCCGATCGCCGCGAATATTTCGCTCGGGAACATCGGCGCGGTATCGAGCAGGGGATTTGTTGATGGACGCCGCGAAGCCGCGCTTGCGCAAACGCAGATCGACGCCATGCGCATTCGTGCGGCCGGTCCGTCGCAACCCGTTTCGGAGTTGTCGGGCGGCAATCAGCAAAAGGTTGTGATCGGGCGCTGGCTCGCGCGCGATTCAACGGTGCTGCTTTTCGACGAACCCACGCGCGGCATCGACGTTGGCGCGAAGTTCGACATCTATGCGCTGATGGGCGCGCTCGCGTTGGAAGGACGCGCGCTGGTGGTGGTATCGAGCGATCTGCGTGAATTGATGCTCATTTGCGACCGGATTGGCGTGATGTCGGCGGGACGGATGACCGGAATTTTCGATCGCGATACCTGGACGCAGGACATGCTTCTCGCAGCGGCGTTCGCAGGCTATGCGAAACGCGACGAGATTCTTCAGGAACCCATCGTGCCGGATGCCAAAGCGCCGCCCGCCGAGGCAAGGGAGGTCGAACGATGAACCATGGACGGCAATAGAAGTACCTGTCGCGCGGCTCGAACTGCGGGACAGCAAATGCAAAAAAACGCAGCAATCCAAAAAGGCCGGCACGGGGATTCACGTCGGCGGACGGCCGGAACAGGTCGCGAAACAAGTTGGAACACAAGCGGAACGGGTGCTGGCAGACGGGCGGTCCGATAAATGCGGATGTGAGCCGATGTATCGGAAAACCCATTGTGGGCGCCAATTAAAAGAGCAAGAGAAAGACCAAAAGTCGGAGAGAAGGACCAAGTATGGCGACGATCAAAGATGTAGCGGCCATTGCGGGCGTTTCGTTCACCACGGTGTCTCATGTTGTGAACAACTCGCGGCCCGTGTCGGCTGAAGTGCGTGTCAAGGTCGAGCGCGCGATCCGGGAACTGGACTACGTGCCATCGGCCGTGGCGCGTTCTCTCAAGGCGCGCAACACGCTCACCATCGGCTTGCTGGTGCCGAACGCAACCAACCCTTATTTCGCGGAACTGGCGCGTGGCGTGGAAGACGGATGCGCGAAGAACGGCTACTGCATGTTCTTCTGCAATTCGGACGACGACCCCGCCAAGCAGCGCAGCTACCTTCGCGTACTCCAGGAAAAGCGCATCGACGGGCTGGTGATCGCATCGGCGGGAGAAGACGCGGTGCTCGCCCAAAGCCTCGCCGGCGCGCGCGAGCCGCTGGTCATTCTCGATCGGAACATAGAAGGGGTCTCGGCGGATCTGGTGCAGATCGACCACGAAAAAGGCGGCTATCTCGCGACGCGCCATCTGCTGCAACTCGGGCATTCGCGGGTCGCGTGCATTACCGGGCCCATTGCCACGGCGGTCAGCGCCATGCGCGTTCACGGTTTCATTCGCGCGATGGCGGAGCGCGGTATTGAAATAGAGCCGCATGCGATCCAGCAGGGCGCATTTTCCGCGACGGGCGGTTACGAAGCGGCGTCGCAACTGTTCGATACCCTCAAGCCCACTGGCATTTTCGCGTGCAACGACATGATGGGCGTAGGCGCGCTGCGGGCGGCGGCGGAGCGGGGAATCAACGTGCCGCGGGATTGCTCGATCATCGGATTCGACGACATTGAACTGAGCCGGTACACCTATCCGGCTTTGTCGACGGTGGGTCAATCGGTACGGGAACTGGGTGAACTGGCCGCCCAAACGCTGATTGACCGGATTGCCGGCAAGGTGCCAGCGAGCACGCGCAGGCGCGTGGTGACGCCGCACATGATCCTGAGGGAATCGACCGGTGTAGTGCCGCAGGAACGTCTGGGCGAAGTCTCGCAAAAGCATTGACCGGTGTCTCGGCAGCAGTGGCCGGAGCAATGACTCCGGCCCCATCTAAATACCTACTACATTCGAATATCTGAAGCGCGTTTGTTGCAAAGCAGCACCAGAAACACTCAACATCGATTCGTCTGACGAAATAACATTTCAATATTTTCCTAAAGTGCGTGGCTTGCAGGCCGTAAATCCTGAGCAAGCAGGCGCGTTTAGTCGCATCGTGGAAACACGATGGCGGATGTCAAACGCCCGCTGCCGGTTCTCTCAACACGCGGCTTCAAGGAAAATCATGAACATGAGTCTCACGATCAAGGCCCGTCTGGGCCTTACGATGGCCTTCCTCGGCCTGCTGCTCGTCGCAATCGGCGGCCTTGGATACTACGGAATGACGCAGGCCAACCGCGCCTATCGCGATACTTTCGAAAACCAGATGCCGAGCGCGAACGCCGTGAGCAACGCCGAACTCTATTCGGCTCGCGAACGCCTCGTGTTCGATCGCGCCGCTTTTCTCGCCGGAACACCCGAAGCCGCTTCGACCATGGAACGGGGCGCGATGATGCGCTCCCGCGCCGATGGCTACTGGAAGAAATACACCGAACTTCCCGTGGAAGACGCGCAGGAAAAGCAACTCGCGGATGCGTCGAACGCCAAGCGCCTGGCATTGCAAAAGTTGATCGATGGCGGTTATGACGCGGTGAAAGCCAACGATCAGGCGCGCATCGTGGAATCGGCAAAGGCCATGCAGGCGGCGTACAACGAACTCTCGGGCGCCAACGACGCCCTGCGCAAGTTCCAGTTCGACGCCGCACGCCAGGGTTACGACGCGGCCCAAAGCGCTGCATCGACGTTCGAAACGCTGAGCCTGGGCGCGATCGTGATTGGCCTGATTGCCGCCGCGCTCTCGTGGTTCGCGCTGCGCCGTGCAATCGGCCGGCCGCTCGACGAAGCCATCGGACACTTCGACGCAATCGCCGCCGGCGACCTGCGCCGCGAGGTCAACGTCAGTTCGCGCGACGAAATGGGCTTGCTGATGCAAGGTCTTGCGCGTATGCAGACGAGCCTTGCCACGACGGTGCGCAGCGTGCGCTCGGGCAGCGAATCCATTGCGTCGGCAACCAAGCAGATCGCGGCGGGCAATATCGACTTGTCGTCGCGTACCGAGGAACAGGCTTCCGCGCTGCAGGAAACGGCGTCAAGCATGGACGAGCTGACCGGCACCGTGAAACAGAACGCCGATAACGCCCGTCAGGCGAGTTCGCTTGCGGCGAATGCGTCGGAGATCGCGAACAAGGGCAGCCGCGTGGTTGCACAGGTCGTCGGCACGATGGGCGATATCAACCAAAGCTCGGCAAAGATCTCGGACATCATCACGATCATCGAAGGAATTGCGTTTCAGACGAATATTCTTGCGCTCAACGCAGCGGTCGAGGCAGCGCGCGCAGGAGAAGAGGGCCGTGGCTTTGCGGTCGTGGCGGGCGAAGTGCGCAGCCTGGCGCAACGCTCATCGGCGGCGGCGAAGGAAATCAAGGGCCTTATCGATACTTCCGTGGAGCGGGTCCAGTCGGGCACGTTACTGGTCGACGAAGCCGGCCGGACGATGGACGAGATCATCGGCGCCGTGCAGCGCGTGACCGACATCATGGGCGAAATCGCGGCGGCGTCCGAGGAACAGAGCAGCGGTATCGAGCAGGTCGCGCGTGCCGTCACGCAAATGGATGAAGTGACGCAGCAGAACGCGGCGCTGGTGGAAGAGGCCGCTGCTGCCGCGCAGTCGCTGGAAGATCAGGCGGCAAAACTCCGCCAGGCGGTGGCGGTATTTCATCTGGACGATGACGGTTCGGTGACGGCCGGCATGGGTCAAACGGCTGCGAGGCATGTGTCTGTAGCCGCGGCGAAGTCCCGGCCTGCGGGTTCGCCCAAGACGAAGCGTATGCCCTTGGCCACGCAGGCCAAACCAGTGGCCGCCGCGGCGCGTCCTTTGGCGGCGGCAGGCGGCGATTGGGAAACTTTCTGATCCTGTTTCCAACCAGGACTTTGGGCGCGCCGCGAGCTTTTTCGCGGCGCGTTTTTTTTTCGTTCGGCGCTTGGATGCCTGTTCGGTCGGCCCGATTACAGCGTCGACCCTGCAACGTCGACCTGCGTTTTAAACGATCGTTTGATATCAACGCGTCTGTACGAGCAGGCTTTCAGAGCGCGTATCCGACTCGCGGCTCGGGTCCGGTTCCCCGTACACTGTGCGCATCCTCGTTCAGGCTGTCATGCCTGAATGCTTCCGATAATCACCACAGGACACGCCATGACCGAATCCACTCTCGCCGCGCAACTCGTGCAGGCCCGTCGGCAGCGAACGCTGATCGAGGAACTCGAATCGGCAGATATTCCCGCCGACGCCAACGCGGCGTACGTCATTCAGCAAGAAGTCCTGTCACTGACGGGCGCGCGTATCGGCGCATGGAAAGTGGGCGCCCGGGCTCCCGGTGCGCAGGCGAACACCGCGCCTGTCGATGCGGAACTCGTTCACACGTCTCCCGCCCGTATTGCGCATGCGGCGTTCTTTCGCGTGCTGATCGAGATGGAAATAGCATTTCGGTTTTCTTATGCCCTGCCGCCGCGCGCTGAAGCTTACAGCCGTAGTGAAATATTCGCGGCGCTGGGCGGCATGGCGGTCGCGCTCGAGGTGGTCGACAGCCGTTTCGCACAATGGCCGAATCTCGCGCCGCTGGCCCAGCTCGCCGATTCGCAAAACAACGGCGCACTGATCGTGGGCAAGATGGAGCCGTATGAAGTCATCGCACCGGGTTTCGACTTTCTGTCGCCACAACTCGAACTGAGCGTCGATGGCGTCTCGATCGTGCCGCCAAGCGCAGGCAATCCGGCGGGCGATCCGCGCGAGCTGCTTGTGTGGTTCGTCAATCACTGCAGCGCGCAGGGGCACACGGTGCAGCCTTTCTGGACCGTCACAACCGGCTCCTATACCGGAGCGCGCCGCATTGAAGGGCCAGGTGTGGTGAGCGGGAGAATTGACCGTATCGGAGACATTGAACTGATTCTGGAGTAAGCAGGCAAGGGGTGGCCCTTACACACCACAAAAAGCTCAACGCTTGAAACAGGCACTCGCGGATCGTCGAACGAGTGCCTTTTTTTATTGTTTAAATCCCTTTGCGCATATCGGGTATTGGTGAGTTTGATTGCGTGCGTAAAGGCGCAAAAGCGCGGGTTACGGTGGTCAACCGATGGCAATGCGGTTCGTTGTGTAGGAAAGAGCACGCGGTAATGACATCGGTTGAAAAGCGTTATTGAACGTGAGCGTACCTTGTTGTCAAAAAGGGCATTACGTCTGCATCGTTTGGGCTTCGCTGCGCGTATATATGTATGCAGCGAGGCAATCCATCCGCCGATACACAAGCTTTATACCGGTGGATAACATGTGGATGAGTCTGTGGATGAACGGAGGATAAGCGTGGCTGACGCGCATGGTTACATGGCATAAACGCCCGATGCACAAACGTTGCGCGCACTTCATCTGCGGCAGCAGCAGCCATACGCTTTGGCTGCTAGCGTGTCGCATGGGTCCAGGGCTTGTACAGCAAGGCTGTGCAGCTATTGCCGAAGACGTTTCGCGAGTCGGGATGATGATTGTAGGTGAACGAAAATATTCCACCAAGCTAGGAATACTTCGAAGCAAATCAGCAACGCATTTGCATGAAAAAAAATTCGAATAGGTTTAGGATGAACTGAAGCGATGTTGTTCTGATTAGGCGCGCCGCGCACGCATTGCTTTCTGACTTCGGCGAGGAGGTAGCATGGATATCTACAGCAGTTTCGCGACCCGCTTCGAAAAAACCCGCGAGGAGGAATTCTCGCTCGAAGAGTATCTCGCGCTCTGCAAAGACGATCCTGCAACGTATGCAACAGCGGGCGAACGGATGTTGGCGGCTATCGGGGAACCGGAGTCGGTCGACACGCGCACGGACCCGCGTTTATCGCGTGTGTTTGCAAACAAGGTGATCAAGGTGTATCCGGCATTTCGTGAGTTCTACGGAATGGAGGAAGTGATCGAGCAGGTGGTGTCGTACTTCCGGCATGCAGCCCAAGGGCTGGAAGAGAAGAAGCAGATCCTGTATTTGCTGGGTCCGGTGGGCGGTGGCAAGTCATCCATTGCCGAACGCTTGAAACAACTGGCCGAGCGTGTTCCTTTCTATGCAATCAAGGGTTCGCCCGTCAACGAGTCGCCGCTCGGGCTTTTTGACTACGACGAAGACGGTCCCATTCTCGAAGAGCAATACGGCATTCCGCGCCGTTACCTCAAGAACATCCTGAGTCCGTGGGCGGTGAAACGCCTTCACGAATTCAATGGCGACATCCGCAAGTTCCGCATTGTTCGCCGCTACCCGTCCATCCTTCGCCAGATCGGTATCGCCAAGACCGAACCAGGCGATGAAAACAATCAGGACATCTCGTCACTTGTCGGCAAGGTCGACATCCGCAAGCTCGAAACCTACTCGCAGGACGACGCCGACGCCTACAGCTACTCTGGCGGTTTGTGTCTTGCGAACCAGGGCTTGCTCGAGTTCGTCGAAATGTTCAAGGCGCCAATCAAGGTCTTGCACCCGCTTTTGACCGCCACTCAGGAAGGCAACTTCAAGGGTACGGAAGGCTTCGGTGCAATCCCGTTTGACGGCGTGGTGCTGGCTCACTCGAATGAGTCCGAATGGAAGACGTTCCGCAATAACAAGAACAACGAAGCATTGCTCGATCGTATTTTCGTGGTGAAGGTACCGTACTGCCTGCGCTATAGCGAAGAGATGAAGATCTACGAGAAGCTGCTGCGTAATTCTTCATTGACGGACGCCGTATGCGCGCCGGGCACGCTCAAGATGATGGCGCAAATGGCGGTGCTCACGCGTCTTCATGAGCCGGAAAACTCCAGCCTCTTTTCGAAGATGCAGGTCTATGACGGCGAGAACCTGAAGGACACGGATCCCAAGGCGAAATCGTTTCAGGAGTATCGCGATTTCGCGGGTGTAGACGAAGGCATGAACGGCGTTTCAACCCGTTTCGCGTTCAAGATCCTCTCGCGGGTATTCAACTTCGACTCAACGGAAGTTGCTGCTAATCCGGTCCACCTGATGTACGTGCTCGAACAGCAGATCGAACGCGAACAGTTCCCGCCGGAAACCGAACAGAAATACCTGTCCTTCATCAAGGACGTGCTGGCGTCGCGGTATGCCGAATTCATCGGCAAGGAGATTCAGACTGCGTACCTGGAATCGTATTCCGAGTACGGTCAGAACATCTTCGACCGCTATGTGACTTATGCCGATTTCTGGATTCAGGACCAGGAATTCCGCGATCACGATACAGGCGAAAGCTTCGACCGTGCTTCGCTGAATGCGGAACTGGAAAAGATCGAGAAGCCGGCGGGCATCAGCAACCCGAAGGACTTCCGCAACGAGATCGTGAATTTCGTGTTGCGGGCGCGTGCGGCGAACGGCGGCAAGAATCCTGCGTGGATCAGCTACGAGAAGCTGCGCGTGGTGATCGAGAAGAAGATGTTCTCGAATACCGAAGAGCTTTTGCCGGTGATCTCGTTCAACGCCAAGGGTTCGGCCGAAGAGCAGCGCAAGCACGAGGATTTCGTGAACCGGATGGTCGCGAAAGGTTATACGCCGAAGCAGGTGCGTCTCTTGTGCGACTGGTATCTGCGCGTACGCAAGTCTTCGTAATGTATCGAATCGCAAGAAGGGAGAAACGAGCTGCTCCAAGCGAAACCAGGCAAAACGTGATTGAATCAGTTGTGTGTTGCTAGTTCCATAGTCATACGTTCGCACGACGCCGGCAGCAAGCCGGCGCAATGCGAACATCTTGGCGAGTACGTGTCGGTCCAACCCGCAGCGTGCGGTTCAGGTCACGAGCGTTTCGCTTCCTCGCCAATTACGCGGGAGACTGGATGTGCTGCATCAAATCATCGACCGCAGGTTAGCCGGTAAGAACAAGAGCATTGCCAACCGCGAACGCTTTTTGCGTCGTGTCAAAAACTACATTCGCCGCGCGGTGTCGGACGCCGTTCGAGACCGTAGCATCAAGGACATTCAAAGCACGCAGAGCATCACCATTCCGAAAAAGGACATTGCCGAACCCTCGTTCCGGCATGGCCCTGGAGGAAAGCGTGAGCTCGTGCATCCGGGTAACGCCGAATACGTTCGTGGCGACAAGATTGCGCGTCCGAATGGCGGCGGAGGCGGTGGCGGCAAGAGTGCGAGTAACGAAGGCGAAGGGCAGGACGACTTCGTGTTCGAACTCTCGCGCGAAGAATTCATGCAGTATTTCTTCGATGACCTCGAACTGCCGCGCCTCGTGAAAACGCAATTGGCGGCGGTCCCGACATGGAAGAACGTACGCGCGGGTTTTTCGGCGGAGGGCACGCCGAATAACATCGACGTCGTGCGGTCGTTGCGCAGCGCGCTTGGACGCCGCATTGCCCTGGGCTCGCCCTTGTCACGTCAATTGCACGAAATGGAGCGCCAGCTTGAAGTGCTTCTAGACGAAAAAGGTGACCCCGACGAGATTGCGCGTCTCGAAGCCGAGATCGTGATCATGAAAGGGCGTATCACGCGGATTCCTTTTATCGATCCGTTTGATTTACGGTACGTCAACCGGACCAAGCAGCCAACGCCGTCCAGCAAGGCGGTGATGTTCTGTCTGATGGACGTCTCGGGCTCCATGGACGAACAACGCAAGGACCTGTCCAAGCGCTTCTTCATTCTTCTGTACCTGTTCCTGAACCGGAATTACGAAAAGATCGAAGTGGTCTTTATCCGGCATCACACGCGGGCGGAGGAAGTCGACGAAGAGACTTTCTTCCATTCAACGGAAAGCGGCGGCACGGTGGTGTCGAGTGCGCTCGAGTTGATGAAGAAGATCATGGACGAGCGTTATTCGCCATCGGAATGGAATATCTACGGCGCACAGGCCTCGGACGGTGATAACTGGACCGACGATTCGCCCAAGTGCCGCAAGCTTCTCTCTGAGGATATTCTTCAGAAGGTGCGTTATTTCGCGTATATCCAGGTGGCGCCCGAAGAGCAAAACCTCTGGGTTGAATATGCGCATCTGGCGCAGAACGCGCCCGAACTCGCGATGAAAAAAGTCGAATCGGCTGCGGATATCTATCCGGTCTTTCGCGAACTGTTCGAGAAACAACAGGCGGCTGCATGACGACAAGGCATTTGGACAACGAAGCACGTGGGTATCATCTGAAACCCGGCGAAGAACTGAAGGCGCAAGACAGCGCGCCGCAAAAGGCCAGGAAGCCGCAGGCACGCGCGACGCCGGAAGGAGACACCATGAACGTGGCGGAAAAAAGGCCGTTGCCGTGTCCATCGGACTGGACGTTCGAACTCATCGAGGAATACGACACCGAGATTGCGCGCGTGGCGCAGCGCTATGGGCTCGACGTATATCCCATTCAACTCGAACTCATCAGCGCCGAGCAGATGATGGACGCGTATGCGTCGGTAGGCATGCCGGTGAATTATCGGCACTGGTCATTCGGCAAGCACTTTCTTTCTACGGAGAAGAGTTACAGGCGTGGGCAGATGGGTCTTGCCTATGAGATCGTCATCAATTCGAATCCGTGTATTGCGTACCTGATGGAAGAGAACACGATGACGATGCAGGCGCTCGTCATTGCACATGCCGCTTATGGGCATAACTCGTTCTTCAAGGGCAACTATCTGTTCAAGCTGTGGACGGATGCGCATGCGATCATCGATTATCTGGTCTATGCAAAGAATTACATTGCGGAATGCGAGGAGCGGCACGGGATTGATCGGGTCGAGGAATTGCTCGATTCTTGTCACGCGCTGATGAATTATGGCGTCGACCGGTATAAGCGGCCGCAGAAGTTATCGCTGGCAAAGGAAGCTGCCGCCCGGCGTGAACGTGAAGCGTATTTGCAATCGCAAGTGAATGAACTCTGGCGCACGCTGCCCAATAAAAAGGCGACGACAACTGAAGAGATCGAAAGCCGGTATCCACCGGAACCACAGGAAAACCTGCTGTATTTCGCGGAAAAAAATGCGCCCTTGCTCGAACCTTGGGAGCGCGAAGTGATTCGGATCGTGCGCAAGGTGGGGCAGTATTTTTATCCGCAGCGGCAAACGCAGGTCATGAACGAAGGCTGGGCGACCTTCTGGCATTACACGCTGCTCAATACGCTGTACGCGGAAGGCCGGCTTGAAGACGGCTTCATGATGGAGTTCCTCCATTCGCACAGCAACGTGGTGTACCAGCCGCCCGTGACCAAGCAGTATTACAGCGGCATCAATCCGTACGCACTCGGATTTTCGATGATGAGCGATATTCGCCGCATCTGCGAAAACCCAACGGATGAAGACCGCGAGTGGTTCCCTGAACTCGCTGGCAGCGATTGGCTTGAGGCATTGCATTACGCCATGCGCAACTTCAAGGACGAAAGCTTTATTGCGCAATATCTGTCGCCGCATCTGATTCGGGAAATGCGCCTGTTCTCCATTCTTGACGACGACATGCGCGACTCGCTGGAGGTGTCGGCCATTCACGACGAAAGCGGCTACAAGTACGTGCGGCAGGCGTTATCGCGCCAGTACGACATGCATCATAGGGAGCCGAATATCCAGGTGTATTCGGTGAACACGCGCGGCGACCGGAGCTTGACGCTGCGGCACTTCATGACCGACAACCGTCACCTCACCAACGACAGTGAGGAAGTGCTGAAGCACATGGCGCGATTGTGGCAATTCGACGTGTACCTCGAAAGCGTCGATGAAAACGGCACGGTCAGGAAACGTTTCGACTGCAAATACACGGGGGCGGAGCGGCGCTGATCCGGCTGGAAGCCTCACTTAGCAAAACGGCTCGCCGATCCATTCGGCGAGCCGTTTTTCATTGGCGTGCAGTCAGACCTTGTCGATAGTGCGAGTCCCTTCTGCCTGGCCTTCTTCGTTTTGCGTGAACAGGTCCCAGGCCGCCATGAACAGCGCGGCAATCAGCGGCCCGATAACAAACCCGTTGATGCCAAACAGTCCCATCCCGCCCAGCGTTGAAATCAGCACGACCCAGTCCGGCATCTTCGTGTCCTTGCCCACAAGAATCGGGCGCAGGATGTTGTCGACCAAACCAATGATAACTACGCAGAAGGCGATCAGGATCACGCCTCGCCAGATGTCGCCGGTAAGCAGGAAATAGGCGGCGGCCGGCGCCCAGACGAGCGCGGCGCCGATTGCCGGAAGCAGCGATAGGAAAGCCATCAGAACGCCCCAGAGCAGGGAACCCTGGATACCGAGAAACATGAAAATCATCCCGCCGAGAAAACCCTGAGCAGCCGCAACGGCAATATTGCCCTTCACGGTTGCCCGCACGACGGTGGTGAACTTCGCAATCAGGTGCTGCTTGGGCGCTTCGTCAAGCGGCAATGCGCGGCGGATGCGCCGGCCGATTTCGCCGCCATCGCGCAGCAGGAAGAACACCAGGTACAGCATCACGCCAAAGCTGATCACGAACTGGAAAGTGTTCTGGCCGATGCTGAGCGCCTGAGTTGCGACAAACTGGCTGATTGCCGCTGCGCCATCGGTAAGCCGTTTCTGGATGCTTGGAATATCCGTGAGCCCGAAGCGACCGAGCAGCGTCTGTACCGACTTGGGCAATACGTGAATGGCTTCCTGGAAGTATGTCGTGAAATTCGGCTGGCCCGACTTGATCTGCGTGTAGGCAAGGCCGATTTCCTGGACCAGCGTGGCCGCAACGAAGCTCAGCGGCAGGATCACGATCACGATGGTCAAGCCCAGCGTCGCAAAGGCGGCAAGATTGCGGCGCTTGCCGAATTTGGCAGCGAGGTATCGCTGCATGGGCTGGAACAGAATGGCGAGAATCGTGCCCCAGAAGATCGCGCCGAAGAAGGGCGTCAGGATCCAGCAAAGCGCGACGGTAACGACGAACAGCAGAAAGTGGAAAAAATGCTGGTGAACCGAGTGGTTATTCATAAAAGCCTTGAAGGAAGCTGATTCATCAAGTGGCTGCGGCAAGCTCCGGTGCCGGTGCACCCATAGCAAGAAGATGGCCCGATGCTAGCACGCACGCGTTTTGACTCCGGCGCGCGCTGACTTGCAGACATCGTCAAACCGGTTATAATTGAGTGTTCACTCATTAATTTAATCCGCTAGAAATTTCTGATGGCCCGACCCAAGAGTGACGACAAACGCAACGCGCTGCTGCTCGCCGCTGAACAGGTGTTTGCCGAGCGTGGACTGGCTGCCGCGCCCACTTCAGCCATTTCGAAGCAGGCGGGCGTCGCGGAAGGGACGTTGTTCACGTATTTCCGCACCAAGGACGAACTGGTCAATGCGCTGTATCGTGCGATCAAGCTCGAACTCGCCGATGTCCTGATGTCGCATTTTCCCAGGCAGGGACCGGTGCGTGACCGTCTTGAGTATCTGTGGAATGCGTTTGTGAATTGGGGCGTGGCCAATCCGCAGCGCCTGAATGTGCTGGACCAGTTGTCGGTGGCGGATATCGTCACAGAGGAATCGAAGGCGGTTGGCTACGAACCCTTCGCGGAAATCGAAGCGCTGGCGCTGTATAGCATCGAGACGCAGGTTCTGGAGGCGTATCCGTGCGAGTTCATCGCGGCGACCATGAAAGCGCTGGCCGAAACAACCATGGGATTCATGAGCGCTTTTCCGGATGAAGCGGACCGATATAGGAAGGTCGGCTTCGATGTTTTCTGGAACGGCGTTGCGCGTCACTCAGCTTAAGTAACGCAGCATCATCAGATCGGAAGCCAATCGAATCGTTTGTTTAATGACTGATTACTCACACAATTAAACCGAAAGGATGTGCACATGAGCGAATGGACTACTGCGGATATCCCGCCGCAAACGGGCAAGCTGGCTGTCGTGACGGGCGCAACGGGCGGACTGGGATACGAAACATCGCTGGAACTGGCTCGCGCCGGAGCGGAGGTGATTCTCACGGGCCGCAACGAAGCGAAGGGCCGGGCCGCGCTTGAACGCATTCGCCACGAAGTGCCGGGCGCGCGAGTCCGCTTTGAGATGCTCGATCTGGCGAGTCTCAAATCGATATCGCGTGCTTCGGCGCATTTGCTCGCGGATGGCGCGCCCGTCGATATCCTGGTGAACAATGCCGGCGTAATGATGCTTCCGCAACATGAAAAGACCATCGACGGTTTCGAGCGACAGTTCGGCACGAACTATCTCGGGCATTTCGCGCTGACCGCGCAGTTGCTGCCGCTGCTGCAAAAGAGCGCTGCGCCGCGGGTGGTGAACCTGAGCAGCCTCGCGCACCGGCGAGGGAAGATCGCCTTCGATAACCTTCAAGGCGAGCGTGCGTACAAGGCGTGGCCTGCGTATGAACAATCGAAACTTGCCATGCTGATGTTCGCGCTCGAGTTGCAACGCCGTAGCGACGCCAACGGCTGGGGTCTCATGAGCAACGCCGCGCATCCCGGATTTGCACGAACGGATTTGATCGCCAATGGACCGGGAACATCAGGCATGTTCGCCATGCTCAGCCGTATGCTGTCGCGGTTTCTTAGCCACAGCGCGGCCGAAGGCGCATTGCCTACATTGCTAGCCGCCACGGCGCCCGAAGCGCGCGGCGCGGCGTACTATGGTCCGAAAGGTTTCCAGGAACTGATTGGGCCGCCGTCGGAAGCTCGCATCTTTCCTCAGGCGGCTGATGCGGCGGTCGGCGCGAAACTCTGGGATGTATCGGTGAAACTCACTGGCGCGGACTGGCCGGAGAAAGCATGAAAGTCATCATTTTTGGCGCCACGGGAATGGTCGGGCAGGGCGTGTTGCGCGAATGTCTGCTCGATCCTGACATTGAACGTGTGCTCGCGGTCGGGCGTAGTTCCACCCGGCAACTGGACCCCAAGTTCACGGAGATCGTGCACAGCGATCTCTTCGATCTCTCGGCGATCGAAGACAAGCTGACCGGTTTCGATGCCTGCTTTTTCTGCCTCGGCGTGTCGTCGTTCAGGATGAACGAAGCCGATTACGCGCACCTGACGTATGACCTGACGTTTGGCATTGCGCGAACGTTGTCGAGGCTGAATCCCGCGATGACCTTTTCATACGTCTCGGGTTCGGGTACGGACTCGACCGAGCGCGGCAACAGCATGTGGGCGCGCGTGAAGGGACGCACAGAGAACGCGCTGCTGCGCATGCCGTTCAGGGCGGCTTACATGTTTCGCCCGGGAATGATCCAGCCGATGGATGGGATCCGCTCGAAGACGCCGATGTATCAGGCGATCATTTCCATCGCGCGGCCCTTGTTTCCGCTGTTGCGGCGCTCGTTTCCCAACGCGATCACGACAACCCAGCAACTTGGCCGCGCGATGATCGTCACGGCGAAAGAGCGCGGGCCGTCGAGAGCGCTGGAACCGCGGGATATAACGAAGTACTAGCTTGATACGCGCGCCGGTCAACGCGGGCGCGTTCGTCAGCGGCCATCGATCCATCGACAATCAACGCGCCGCGTCGCCCCAGCGATATTCCTTCGTCGCATCGTCGAGCTTTGCTTTCAACGCGTCATCGAGATTGAAGTCGACGGCCGCGAGGCTGTCCGTCAGTTGTTCCGGCTTGCTCGCGCCGATGATCGCCGAGGTGATCGCCGGATTCGCGAGCACCCAGGCGACCGAGGTCTTCGTCAGCGACTCGCCGGTTTCGCCCACGATCTGCTGCAGTTTCCCGATGGTCTCGAACTCGCGCTCATGCCAATATCGCTGCGAATACACTTCGCCAGCCTTGCCCACGGTTGCGGTAAAACGTCCGTCGGACGGTTTGGCGTCGTGCTTGTGCTTGCCCGTGAGCAAACCGCCTGCAAGCGGGTTGTACGGAATCACGGCGAGATTTTCGTCGGTGGCAAGCGGCAGCAGTTCACGCTCGATCTGCCTGAAAAGCAGGTTGTAGCGCGGCTGGACGGAGACGAAGCGCGCAACGCGCAGCACATCTGAACGGCCCAGCGCGGTCGCGAGCCGGTACGCCAGGAAATTCGACACGCCAATGTAGCGCGCCTTGCCATGACGCACGATGGTGTCGAGCGCCTCCAGGGTTTCGTCGAGCGGCGTTTCGAGGTCGTCGCTATGCAGTTGGTACAAGTCGACGTAATCGGTGTTCAGCCGTTTGAGCGATGCATCGATTGCATCCAGCAAGTGCTTGCGCGACGCGCCCTGATCCCACGGCGCCGGGCCCATCTTGCCAACAGCCTTGGTTGCCAGGATGAATTCGCTGCGGCGCGAGGGTGTTTCCTTCAGCCATCCTCCGACGATTTCCTCCGTGCGCCCGGCATGAGTTTCGTCGGCGCCCAGCGGATAGACGTCGGCGGTATCGATGAAATTCACGCCCGCTTCAGCCGCGCGGTCCATGATGCTGTGCGACACCTTTTCTTCAGTCTGCAAGCCGAACGTCATGGTGCCAAGACACAGGCGCGAAACGGTCAGGCCAGTCTTCCCAAATTTACGATATTGCAAGGCGAGCTCCTTGAGCGAGGTTGACCGGAAAGTACATTGAAGAAGCTTAAACGCTACGCACAATGCTTGCAGATCATGGCGCTACGAAGTGGCTGCTTGCGTGGCCGGTCGAGGAACGGCATCGAGGAAACGAAACACGATGGCGGACCCGAGCGTGACCAGTCCCACGCAGACGAACGCAATGCGAAATGCCGGCGCGGCTGAGCCGAGGCTCGTGGAAAAGACGGAAACGAGGCCGCCGCCAATCGATACACCCAATCCGATCGCGAGCATCTGCACCATCGAGAAGAGGCTGTTGCCGCTGCCCGCGTCCTTGACGGACAAGCCCTTGAGCGTGACGCTGTTCATGGCCGCGAACTGCATGGAGTTGCACGCGCCAAACACCGCGAGAATCGCGATCTCCAGCACGAGCGGCGTGCTCATCGAAAAGGAAGCGAAGCCGACTATCGACGCGCCGACCAGGATCGTGTTCCACAGCAGGAAGTTGTCGTAGCCATAACGCTTCACTAGCGGCGTGATCCAGCCCTTCGCGACCGTGCCGGCGAACGCGGCAGGCAACATCATCAAGCCGGAATGCAGCGGCGTATAACCGAGTTGCAATTGCATCAGGAGCGGCAAGAGAAACGGCACCGCGCTAGAACCGACCCGGCACAACAGGTTGCCGATCAAGCCGACGCTGAAATTCGGCTCGCTGAAAAGCGACAGCTTGAACAGCGGATTCGCCCGGTTTCTTGCATACGGAATGTAAGCGAGCGCGGCAAGCGCGGACACCGCGAACAGACTGCCCGATACCAGCACCTTGTGCGACTGCGCGGGGCTATCGAGCGCCATTGAAAACGCGACCATGCACAGCGACAACATGGCGCCGCCGATAAAGTCGAAAGGCGGCGCATCGGCAATGGCGTCATCGGGGAGAAAACGATGCACGGCGAGCAAGCCGACCGCGCCGATGGGCACGTTGATCAGGAAGATCCAGTGCCACGAAAACGCTTCGACGAACCAGCCACCGAGCGTCGGGCCGAGAATGGGACCGACCTGGCCAGCGATGGAAATCACCGCCAGCGCCGAGACGTAAGCTTCGCCAGTCACGCTGCGAAGCACCGCGAGCCGGCCGATGGGCAGCAGCATCGAGCCGCCTATGCCCTGAATCACGCGCGCCACGATCAGTTGATTGAGGGACTGCGCGTTCGCGCAGCAGAGCGAGCCAATCACGAACAACAGGATCGCGACGAAATAGACGCGCCGCGTGCCGAAGCGGTCCGCGAGCCAGCCGGACGCGGGCGTGAGCAAGGCCATGGTCAGCGTGTAGGCGACCACGATTGGCTGCATGGCGAGCGGTTGCGCGTTCAGGCTTCGTGCAATGGAAGGCAGGGCGGTATTGACGATGGTCGTGTCGAGGGCCTGCATGAAAAAGCCGACGGCCACGATCCAGAGAAGCGCGGTGTGTGAGTTTTTTTGGGGCATTCGGTTGCTGCTGGGTGTTGTAGCGCGGAATCCCGTGCAATGTGAAGATTTTAAGACGAGACGTGGTTATCGGGAACCCCGCTGACTGCATTGACTGTGATCGGAATCATCGATGACAATGGCATATGCTCAATCCTGTCTGGCTGAACACGTTCGCGACGGTGGCCGCGTCGCACAGTTTCACCGACGCCGGCCGTCAGCTCAGCCTGACGCAGTCGAGTGTCAGCGAGCACATCCGGCGTCTGGAGGAGCATGTCGGCCGCCGCCTGCTTGTACGCGATACCCATTCGCTTGCGCTCACCGCCGACGGCGAGGCCATGCTCGTGCACGCGCGCGTGATCCTGGAAGCCATGTCCCACGCCGAGTCGCAGTTCCGTTCGCCACGGCTGCGAGGGCGCGTGCGCCTGGGTTCATCGGATGATCTGGCGCTCGGACCCTTGCCCAGCGTGCTCGCCGCGTTTCGGCGCACGCATCCCGACGTAGAACTGGAAATCACCATCGGCATGACGGGGCGGCTTTACGAACATCTCGACGCAGGCGCGATCGACCTGTTGATCGGCAAAAGGCGGCTGGGAGACCGGCGCGGCATTCCGCTCTTTTCCGGAAAACTCGAATGGCTCGCGCGAACCGGCACCGAAGTGGATCTCGCGCAACCGTTGCCGCTGATTCTTGTCGCCGAACCGAGCGTGACGCGCGCCGTCGTACTCGATGCACTCGCCGCCGTTGGCGCGCGCTGGCAAATGGTCTGCACGAGCAGTTCGCACGCCGGCTGCGTTGCCGCGGCGCGCGGCGGACTGGGGCTGACCGTGCGCTCCAATTTCCTCGCGGGCAGGGGACTGGCGCCGCCTGTCAATCGCGCCGAATTGCCGGAATTGCCGGAGGTCGAGTTCATCGCGCTGGCGGCCCGGCATTTGAGCCGGCCGGCCGAAACGTTGCTGGAACTCCTGCAGGACAGTGACTTGCGCGGCGAATGGGCGGGGGAGTGAATCGCGCGCGCTCAAAGGTCATTTACACGTCACACGCCGGGCATGCGACGTGCGAACGCGCTTGCTTCAACACGTTGCAAGGTTGTGCAAACACAACGCGCGGGAAACCGGATTCCTTTCAATAAGAAGCTTCTTATATATTGTGCGGCGAAAATACCTCGGCCTGAGGCCAGTCTCAGGCAACAGTTCAGTTCCACTCGCGGTAACCAACATCTAATCGATGCCCCAAGTCACACGCCGTCTCCTGCGTACCCTGCTGTTCGCCGCTTCGTTCGCCGCCTCGTTCGTATGCTGCGCCCACGCGCGCGCCGCTTCCTATGTCGTCAAGCACTGCGCCGAATTGCTGGGCAAGGAAGTGCCGGCGTCGGTCATCGGCTTGCCCACGCGCGGGGCGCTCATTACCGATGCGTCCTTCGTGGCCGCCGCCGCGCCTCACAACCGCAACGGCGATTATTGCCGGCTGGTCGGCGTGATCAAGGCACAACTCGACACCACGCCCGACATCCGCTTCGAAGTGAATCTCCCGGCGCGCTGGAACGGCCGCGCGCTGCAAATGGGCGGCGGCGGATATAACGGCGTGATCGTAAGCGGAACGGAACCTACCGCGTTCGCGCCGGCTGCGTCGCCGTTATCGATCGGGTATGCGACCTACGGCTCGGACTCCGGTCATGTCGGCAATTCAGGCCGCGCCGATTTCGCGATGAACGACGAAGCCGTCGTCAACTTCGGCTACGGGGCGCTGAAGAAGGCGCACGATGTCGCGCTTGCGCTGATCATCATGGGTTACGGGCAAAAGCCCGAGCAGACGTATTTTGCGGGCGGCTCGACCGGCGGGCGCGAGGCGTTCACCGTGATCGAGCGTTATCCCGACGACTACGACGGCGTGATCGCGAACGCGCCCGCCATCAATTTTTCGGGCGTGCGGTTGATGGGCGTGAAGGTCGGCCGCGCGTCGTACGGGACGCCGGGCGGATTTGTCGGACCGGTGCAGCAAAAGCGCGTGGTCGAAACCGTGCTGCAGGAATGCGATGGGCTCGACGGCGCACTGGACGGCATTGTCGCGAATGTGGAAGCGTGCCGCGAACGGGAGCCCAGGATCATCGCGCAATTGCGCTGCGCGAACGGACAGCGGCCATCGCAGCGGGACAGTTGTTTGTCAGAAGCGCAACTGGCGACGCTCGAGACCTTGCGCGATGGATTCACACTTCCCTACGAACTCGCGCATGGCGTGACGCGTTACTACGGATACAACGTCTTTCAGGGCGTGGATTTTTCGAGCGGACTGGGACTTGGCAATTCGAGCGTGCTGGTGCAGCCACCGCGCTTCGACGCCAACGGCTATCTGTTCACGCAAGGCGACAGTTACATGAAGTATTTTGTCACGCATGATCTGCGCTTCAACACGCTCGGCTTCGATCTGAGTCAACCGGGCGAGTACAAGGGGCGGCTGGTGGATTTATCGTCGACAGTCGGCGCGATGAACCCGGACATGTCGGCTTTCATTGCTCATGGCGGCAAGCTGATCACCATGCACGGTCTCGCCGATGAAGTCATCAGCCCGAACCAGACCATCGCTTTCTATCGTTTGCTCGTGGCGAAGTACGGGCAAAGCATTGTCGATTCTTTCATGCGGCTTTACATGGTGCCAGGCTTCCAGCACGGCAACGGCGTGTTCATTCCGGCATGGGACGAACTCGGCGCGCTGGACAGATGGGTGACGGCGAACATTGCGCCGGAGACGCTGGTTGGCGTCGATATCGCAAGCGCCACGAACGGGCGGAGCCGCCCGCTTTGCCGGTATCCCGGATTTCCGCGATATATCGGCAAGGGAAGTATCAACAACGCGGCGAGCTTTCGCTGTGAGAATCCATAGGGCTTGGGGCTCGCCGCTTTTCAGGCGTTACGCGTGTTCCGGCTTCGCAGTTACTTCGCCGCTTCCACCTGACCGCGGATTTCACCGCCCGGGTTCTTCGCGGTGTGCACGTTGAAATACCAGTTGCCGGCGAGCAGGTCTTTCGCTTGAGCATCGGTCAGCGTGGCGCTGCCTTCAATCGGGCTCGGCAGCTTGCTCGGGTCGATGGGAATCACTACGCCCGCGTTCTTGCCAACCGGCGCCGGACCATGGAAATGCGCCATGCTCGCCGGGCCTGTCAGGTCGGCGTACGTCACCTTCCATTGCAGCATCCTGGAGGCCGTGTCGTATGTTCCATCCAGCTTGCCGTGGCCCTGGCTGTCCTTCGGCGGGACTTCCGACGACGCCAGCAAGTCGGCTTTCAGATTGACCGTATCGGCGAAGGCGAGGGCGGGAACGGCCAGCGTAAGCGAGAGTGCGGCGGCGGTCAGCATGCGATTGAGTTTCATGAGCGTTTTTCCAGTTTTTATGGACTGATGGAACTTCACGACGTTGCTCGGCGAAGGCTGTCCTTGGACCCCGGCCGAGGGTTTCGATAATACGCGTTGCGTCGTTAGCTGCTTTGGGAAACGCCTGTGCGCACGGGTTTATTCCATGTGCATCGAGCGTATGCGATACGCAATAAAAAGGCGCCCTCGGCGCCTTTTCAACCAACGTTTGCTCGGGGCTTACGATCGCGTGGCTTCGAACAGGAACCAGACGCGCTCTTCGGTCTGATCGATCCAGTTTTCGATAAGACTTGCCGTCGCCACGTCTTCCTTCTCGTCGCACATGTCGTGCAGTTCGCGCATGTACTTCACGAGCGACTCATTGTCGCCACGCAGTTCGTTGAGCATGTCCACCGGCGCAACGAAATCGGCGTCATTGTCGGCGAGGCGCTTCAGCGTACTGATTTGTCCGACCGATCGCAGCGTGGTGCCGCCAAGCTTGCGGGCGCGCTCGGCGATCGGATCGATCATGTCGTAGACGAACTGCGCCTGGTCGTCGAGGAGCAGGTGATAGTCGCGAAAGTGCGGTCCGCTCACGTGCCAATGAAAATTCTTCGTTTTTACAAAGAGGGAAAACACATCGGCGAGCAAGCGGGTCAGCCCTTCGGCAACCTGCTTGCGGGCGTCGTTGCCCAAGTCCGTGGGCGTGGTCAGCGCGGCAGAAGCGGCGCTCGGTTTCTTCGATGTAGCCATGGAAACTCCTGGTTTTTGGATTGACGGAAAAAGTTTTCACCAGCGCAGCGTGTTGCACATCTCGTGCCTAATCGCCTGCATTAGCCAAGTTTGAGGCGCACGCGTGACAGGACGTTGTGGCCCGCGTTTTCCCCTATGTCTTCCCGGTTGACTCAAAACCGAACGGGTAGCACACTTCGTGACATAGTGTGATCACAGGTCACAGATCGCGTAAGGAGTCGTTTAATTCATGGCACAAGGCACGACGCGTGAAACAGGTGAATCGCTGCCGCTGGAACTCGTGGCGCGCGAAACCATGGCGGGGCGCGTTTATGCGCAGTTGCGCGAAGCGATCATGACGGGCCGCTTCGCGCCCGGCCAGGCGCTGAGCCTTCGCGGCGTGGCCGAGGCGGTGGGTTCATCGACCATGCCCGTGCGCGCCGCGCTGACGCGGCTGCAGGCGGAAGGCGCGCTGATCGACGGTCCGGGCCGCGCGCTCATGGTGCCGCCCATGACGCTGGAACTGCTCGACGAGTTGCGCGACGTGCGGATTTCGCTGGAAGGATGCGTTGCGAAACGCGCGGCCTCGCGCATGACAAACGAGCATTTGAGTGCGCTGCAGGCGGTCTTCGACGCGATGAACGAGCATGTGGAAGCCGGCGACGTCCCGGCGTATTTGCGCAGCAACTTCGAATTTCATATCGCCATTTATACGCATGGCGCGAGCGATCTCACGCTCGCGACGATCCAGAACTTGTGGATGCGCATTGGTCCGTTCCTGAATCTCGTGGCGCCGGATATTGCGCACATGAGGTTATCGATGGCGGCGCACAGGAAGATTGTCGATGCGCTCTGGAAGGGCGATGGCGAAGGCGCGCGCGCGGGTATAGAGGAAGATATCGGCGGCGCCGCAGCGGACTTGCAGGAACGCTTGCAAAGCAGGGAGGCGGCGCGCGCGTAGCTGGATTCAAGGACTCGACGACCTATAAAAACATCAACGGAGACAAGCATGACGGTTCTGCAAATGTTGAAGCCGCACGCGGGATTGCGCGTGCTCGTGACAGGCGGCGCATCGGGCATTGGACTTGTAATGGCGCGGGCTTTTGTCGATGCCGGTTCGCGTGTTCACGTGTGCGACGCAAGCGCGGACGCTATTGAGACGCTGCTCAAAGCCGAGGAAAACGCCGAGATGAACGCGATCACCGCGACCCTCGCGGATGTGTCGGATCGTGCGGCCGTGGACCGGGTTTTCGATGACGTCGCCGCCCAGCTCGGCGGTCTCGACGTGTTGATCAACAATGCGGGCATCGCGGGTCCGACTGGCGGTATCGACGAGATGGATGTTGACGACTGGGAGCAGACCGTCGACGTGAATCTCAACGCGCAGTTCTATTTCGCGCGCCGCGCCGTGCCATTGCTGCGCGAGGCGCGCGACGGCGGATCGATCATTGCGTTGTCGTCGGTGGCGGGCCGGCTGGGTTACGCGTTCCGCACGCCGTATTCGGCGACCAAGTGGGCGGTGGTCGGCCTGACGAAAAGCCTCGCAATAGAACTCGGGCCGGACAACATTCGCGTCAACGCCATTCAGCCGGGGATTGTGAAGGGACCGCGCATCGAGCGCGTGATCGCCGCGCGCGCCCAGCAACTCGGCCTCTCCTATGAAGACATGGAGAAGGACTATCTCGCCAAGATCTCGCTGCGCCGCATGACGACGCCCGAGGAAGTCGCCGCGACCGCGCTGTTCCTGTGCTCGCCGGGCGGCAGCGGCATTTCGGGGCAGGCCATTTCGGTGTGCGGCAACGTCGAAGTGCTTTAAAACACGTTCCTTATTTCTCGCGAGGTCTGAAAGCAATGGCTACGAAGCGCAAGGTCATCATCACGTGCGCGCCTACTGGCGCGATCCACACGCCGTCCATGTCACCCTACTTGCCGGTCACGCCGCAGGAAATTGGCGATGCCGCGCTGGCGGCGGCAAAGGAGGGCGCGGCAATCCTGCACCTGCATGCACGCGACCCCAACGACGGCCGCCCGACGCAAGACCCCGCCGTGTTCCAGCAATTCCTGCCGCGCATCAAGGCCGAGACGAATGCGGTGATCAACATCACGAGCGGCGGCAGTCCGCACATGACGGTGGAAGAACGCCTGAAGCCGGCCCACCACTTCAAGCCGGAAGTTGCATCGTTGAACATGGGGTCGATGAACTTCGGTCTCTACCCTATGCTCGACCGCTTCAAGGAGTTCAAGCATGACTGGGAGCGCCAGCATCTGGCCAACAGCCGCGACCTGATCTTCAAGAATACCTTCAAGGATATCGAATACATCCTGACCTCCTGCGGCGCGAACGGTACGCGTTTCGAGTACGAATGCTACGACATCTCGCACCTCTATAACCTCGCGCATTTCGTGGATCGCGGACTCGCGAAACCGCCGTTTTTCGTGCAGAGCGTGTTTGGCCTGCTGGGCGGGATCGGGCCGCATCCGGAAGACCTGATGCATATGCGGCGTACCGCAGACCGGCTCTTCGGAAGCGACTACGTCTGGTCGATTCTCGGCGCGGGCCGCCATCAGATCCCGCTCGCGACGCTTGGGGTGGCGCAAGGATCGAACGCGCGTGTCGGGCTCGAGGATTCGTTGTGGATAGAAGCCGGGAAGCTGGCCGAATCGAGCGCGGCCCAGGTCGTGAAGATCCGTCAGGTAATAGAAGGCCTGTCGCTCGCCATTGCAACGCCCGACGAAGCGCGCGCCATGCTCGGGCTCAAAGGCGCGGACAACACGAACTTCTGACGCCACCCTTCAACCGCCTCCTTTCAACCTTTTATGGCGGAGATCACTGTGACTGTGCCGAAACTCAAGGTGGTCGCCATGCCTACGGGGTGGCTGACTGTTGATCGTTCATCGCAGATATATGGCCGGTATTACGGCCAGCAGATCAAGGTGCCCGTCTGGTCGACGGCGATCGTGGGCGGCGATAAAAAGATCGTCGTCGATACCGGCATCCACGATCCCGGCTGGGTATCGAGCTTCGTGTGCCCATGCGAACAGGCGCCGGAAGAACGGCTGGAACGCGCGTTGAAGGAATACGTAGGATGGAGCACGGACGACGTCGATATTGTCATCAACACGCATCTGCATTACGACCATTCAGGCGGCAATACGCTCTTCAAGAATGCGCGTTTTATCGTGCAGGCGAGCGAATGGGAATACGCGGGGCATCCATTGCCCACGCAAACCACGTTCTATCAGGAATTCCTGATAGGCCGCGAACCGCTCGCGTTTTTCCGCTGGCAGTTCGTGCATGGCATTACCGACATTGCTCCCGGCGTGCGCGTGGTGCCCACGCCCGGACATACGCCAGGGCATCAATCGGTTGCAGTGGACACTGCCGACGGCGTGGTGCTGATCGCGGGCGATTGCGCAAGCTGCATGGAGAATATCGTCGATCTCGTGCCGGTCGGGATCGTTCATGAGACCGCCGCCGAACTCGCATCGCTCAGGCGAATCCGGCAGATTGCGGACTTCGTCATCCCCGGTCACGACCCGAATGTCGTGGCGGGATCCGCAGGTATCGAACTGCCTGCAAGCGCTCGTTTGAAACACGTCGAAAGTTAGTAGTACAGGCATACATAACCATACGCAGGATCGGAGGAAGACATGAAAACGCTGACGAACACCATCCGTCGGGCGGCGCGGCTTGCGCTTGCGGCCTCGTTGCTCGCGACGCTGGCGGTATCGCAACACGCCACGGCTGCGGGGAAATACAAGGTATTTCTATCGATGAGTTATGTAGGCAACGACTGGCAAACGGAAGCGGCGAACATGGTCAAGGCCATGGCGGCGACACCCGGGCTCAAGGACAAGGTCGACCTGGAAGTGCAGGTCGCCGGCACGGATGCGCAAAAGCAGATCCAGCAGATCAACTCCATGGTTCAGGCGGGCGCCAGGGCCATTGTGATCTACCCGATCTCGCCGACCGCGCTGAACCGGGCGATCAAGAACGCGTGCTCGAAAGGCGTGATCGTGGCCGCGTACGACGGCGAAGTGACCGAACCGTGCGCGCATAACGTGACCATCGACCAGAAGCAGGCCGGGACCGTCACGGCGGAATGGCTTGCGAAGACGATCAATGGCAAGGGCAATATCGTGCTGATCAACGGCGTGCCGGGGACGTCGGTGGATCGCGCGCGCACCGAGGCGGCGAAGGCCGTGTTCGCGAAGTATCCAGGGATCAAGATCGTTGCCGAAGGCACCGGCATGTGGAGTCAGGCCACGGCCAAGACGGAGTTGTCGAAGATCCTTGCGACCAATAGCTGGGACAAGATAGACGGGCTGTGGATGCAGGTGGGGTGCTTCACGGCCGCGTCCATGCAGCTCGAAGCGGGCATAGCCGACGACAAGGTCAAGCCGTGCGCGGGTGAGTCGTCGAACGGACATCGCGTGCAGATGCTGCCGCCGGGAACCGTAAAGGGCGATGGGTCATATCGCTCGATCGGATACCGGTCGATCTCCTACGGCTCGCCGCCGTACTCGGGCGCGCTGGCGCTCAAGATGGCCGTGGGCAAGCTGGAAGGCAAGGATTTCCCCCCGCATGTGACGCTCAAGTTGCCGCTGGTCCTCACGTCCGAATCGAAGCTGTGCAAGACAGGTTCCATCGATGAACTGAAGGCCGGCTGCACCGCGTTCACGCCGGACAAGGTGCCACCGGGCTGGTTCGCCGACATTTATTCCGCCGAGACGAGCGAGGTCGGTTTCAACGCGGCGTTGACCGGCAATCCGGACTAAGGAGCGTTTCATGCAGAGCCACTCACAGGCGGTGGACGGCGGCTGGGCAATCGACCTGTCGAACGTGACCAAGCGCTTCGGCGCAACCGTTGCGCTGGACAACGCGTCTTTTCGCGTCAGGCGCGGCGCCGTGCACGCGCTGCTTGGCGAGAACGGCGCGGGCAAATCGACAACGGTCAAGCTGCTTTCGGGATTGATGCAGCCGGATGAAGGCAGCATCTCGATCCTCGGCCGCAGCGTGAACATGCGCGGCCCGAAAGACGCGCATCGGGCGGGCGTGCAGACCGCGTTCCAGGAAATGACGCTGGTCCGCGATCTGACGGTCGCGCAAAACCTCCTGATGGCGTATGAACCAACCGGTTGGTTCGGCAGCATTCGCCAGCGCGAGGCGCAGCGGCAGGCGGCCGAGTGGCTCGACAGGCTTGAACTGGGCGATGTGCGTCCCGGCGCCTACATCCGCGATCTCGCGTTGCCGGTGCGCCAGAAGATCGAGATTGCGAAGGCGCTCGTGCGCAAGCCCGAAGTGCTGTTGCTCGATGAACCGACATCGGCGTTGTCGGGCCGCGATGTTTCATGGCTTCAACGCCGCACAGAAGAGATGAAGGCGCGGGGCGTTACATTCGTGTTCATTACGCACCGCATGCAGGAAGTGCGCGAGTTCTGCGACAGCCTGACGGTGTACAGGAACGGCCACGACGTAGGTGCATTCGATACCTCCTCCATCTCCGACGACGAAGTCATCCGGCTCGTCATTGGCCGCTCGATGGAAGCGAAATATCCGCCGAAGCTTGCATCTGCAGCCGTGCTCGAAACGCCCGCCATGGAAGCACGCGCCATCAAGGTGGACGGCGTGGTGAACGACTTCGACCTGACGCTCAAGGCAGGCGAGGTCCATGGCATCGCGGCGCTTCAGGGCATGGGGCAGCGCGAGATTTTCGAGGCATTGTTCGGCGCGGAATTTATCGATGCAGGACAGATACTCGTCGATGGCAAACCGGTCACGCTGACGTCGACGGCTGATTCGTTGAAGGCGGGGATATCCACGAGTTTTCTGCCCGAGGATCGCAAGACGGAAGGCTTGTTCCTGCGTCTTCCGGGTGGAGAAAACGTCTCGTTGCCGGTAATCAAGCGCTTTACGCGCTTCGGTTTGATCGACCGCAAACGCGAGCAGGCGGCGGTCAAACGAGCACTTGCGCAAATGGAAGTCAATCCGCGCGCCGTGTACAAGCCGTGCCTCTCGTTCTCCGGCGGCAACCAGCAAAAGATCGCGATGGCGAAATGGCTGCTCACGCAAAGCCGCGTGTGGCTGATGTTCGACCCGACACGCGGGATCGATGTCGGGACGAAGCATCAGATCTTCGTATTGATGCGCGCGTTCGCCGCGGCCGGGGGCGCCGTGCTGTTCTATTCCACCGACGTGCCCGAACTGGTGAACGTGTGTGACCGTGTCTCGGTGGTGTATCGGGGGCGAAATGTGGCCGAACTGACAGGCGACGCGCTCACCGAAGAGAACGTGATGCGCAAGATGCTGTCGAGCTAGAAGTAATGTTGAGTCGAACCGAAGCAACCAGAGGTCGATCATGAAAATTGCAATTGCGTCACCCGACAGCGAGATCGTGCGGCCAGGCGCGCACGTCGGATTGCGGGCGCGCATCGATCATTATCGCGGGCTGATCATCGCCATTGGCGCGCTTCTCGCGATGTTGATCGCGTGGGTGTCGCTCTCGGCCACGCCCGTTGGAATGTATGACATCGGTTCCGTGATCTCCAGCGGCACGACACTCGCGCTGGCAGCCATCGGGCAGACAATCGTGGTGCTGAGCGGCGGTTTTGATCTGTCCGCTTCGGCGGTAGTGTCGCTCTCCAACGTGCTTGCCGTGCGTTTCGTGCAAGGCACGCCGGTCGAGCAATGGGGCGGCGTTGCATTGATCATCGCGATAGGCGGCGGGATCGGCCTCATCAACGGCGCGCTGATTGCGTGGTTCAGGCTTCAGTCGATCGTGGTCACGCTCGCGACCATGTTCATGGTGCAGGGCCTGACGCTGCTGATCCAGAACAAGCCGGGTGGCAGTATCGGCGATCAGTTCGGAGGACTGATCACGTCGGACCTTATCCCCGACAAGGTGCCCATGTCAGCCGCCGTGCTGATCGTCGCGCTGCTGGTGTGGACCTTCATCAAGCGCACGCGTTTTGGCGTTGGCTTGTACGCGCTCGGCAGCGATCCGGACGGCGCTTATTCGAACGGCATGCCGGTGCGTGGATATCGGATTGCGACGTACGCGCTCGCCGGGATGTTCTACGCGGCGGCGGGACTGTATGTATCGGCGCAAACGGGCTCTGCCGATCCGCTCGTCGGCCGGCCATTGCTGCTTTCCATGTTCACCGCGGTCGTGCTTGGCGGGACGTGGCTGGGCGGCGGGCGAGGCGGTTGTGTCGGCACCGTGTTCGCGGCCATGACGCTGATGATTACCGTCAACATTCTACTCGTACTCAACGTATCGGCGTTTTTCACGACCATTGCTGAAGCGGTGATCCTGATTCTCGCCGTGCTGGGATCGTCCATCGGCAAGCAGTCGGCGGCGCATCATTGCGCGCGATATGCCGGCCGGTGGCTGAGCGCATGGCGAACCGGAACGCGCGCGAGGGACGATCGGCGTGCACGCCGCGTGAACTTCGAAGTCGAGCACTTTCGTCCGATGGAAAACACCGAGCTCAAGGGCCGCGCGATATCGGACTGGATAGAACGCAATCGCGAATGGGTGAAGTACGTGGTGCCCGCCTATTTGCTGTTCTTCGGCGTCATCGCGATCACGGGCGTGGTGTACGGACCAGGCGTGCTTGCAAGCGCCAACTTTTATACGAGCCTGCTGACGTTGACGCTTTTCCTCGCGATCCTCGGCCTGGGTCAAGGTGCGGTAATTCTCACAGGTGGTCTCGATCTGTCCGTGCCGTGGCTCATCACGTTATCCGGTGTACTGCTCACCGGCCTCACGCATGGTCTCAACGATGCCGCGCTCTGGGCCGTGCCGCTCGTGCTCGGCGCAGGGCTGCTGGTCGGCGTCTTCAACGGCGTCGGCGTGGTCGTGCTCGGCTTGCCGCCGATCGTGGTGACGCTTGCCGCCAACGGCCTGCTGCAGGGCATCACGCTGATCTATTGCAATGGCTCGCCGCAGGGCTGGGCGCCATCGGCAATAAGCAATTTCACGAACGGCCGCTTCGGGCCGCTGTCGCTGGCTGCGTGGTGCGTGCCGTTGTTCCTTGCGCTCGCGTTGTTGCTATTGCATCGCACGTCGTTTGGGCGGCGTGTCTATGCGGTCGGCAATTCGCCCATCGCGGCCAAGCTTTCGGGCGTGCGTGTGGGCGCGACGCTGATCGCGGTGTATTGCCTCTCCGGGTTGTGCTCGGCGGCCGTGGGCCTGTTGCTCGCCGGCTTCAGCAGTCAGGCGTTCCTTGGCATGGGCGACCCATACCTGTTGCCATCGATTGCAGTCGTGGTCGTGGGCGGCGCATTGATCACCGGCGGCCGCGGCCATTACCTTGGCGTGTTCGGCGGCGCACTGTTGCTGACCGCGCTCGGCACGTTGCTCGCGGGAACCACCGTGCCGCCGGCCGTACGCGACATCATCAACGGACTTGTTGTGCTGGCTGCGGTGATCACGTTGCGCGACAAGAAAGCTTGAGTGTTCAGGAGCATGCGATGACAGCATCGAAACGTGTTGCCGTGATTGGATCGGGGCGCATTGGACGCGCGTGGGCCATTGTGTTTGCGCGTGCGGGATTCGAAGTGCATCTTCACGATGCCGACCCTGCAGTGCTCGAAGGCGCGATTCCATCCATACGCGAAAGCGTTTCCGACCTCCGCGAATATGATCTGGTCGATGAGTCCATCGACCAGATTGCCGCGCGTATCAGCGCTCACGAAAATCTCGCCGATGCCGTGCACGATGTCGATCTGGTGCAAGAGAACATTGCGGAAATCCTGGAGGTGAAACACACGCTGTTCGCCGAACTCGACAGGCTGACGCGTCCCGACACGGTACTTGCAAGTTCGACTTCCGGCCTGCCCGCGTCGACGTTCACGGAAGACCTTGCCGGCCGCGCGCGATGTCTCGTGGCGCATCCCGTGAACCCGCCGTCGCTCGTGCCGCTTGTCGAGCTATGCGGCGCGCCGTGGACCACGTCCGAGACGATCGCCCGCGCTCGTGCGCTATACGAGGAAGCCGGTCAACAGCCCGTCACTGTCACGCGCGAGATACCCGGTTTCCTCTTGAACCGGCTTCAGGGCGCGCTGCTCGATGAAGCCCTGAGCCTTTATGCACGCGGTTACGCGAGCGCGGCGGATCTCGATACCGTGATGCGCGACGGCCTCGGGCTGCGCTGGTCGTTCATGGGCCCGTTCGAAACCATCGACCTGAATGCGCCGGGCGGCATTTCGGATTACGCCACGCGTTATGGCGCGATGTATCGATCATTTGCGAAAGACAGCGCGCCGTTCGACTGGTCGCCCGAGAGCATCGCGCGGCTCGACGCCGAGCGTCGCGAAGTGCTGCCGCGCGGCGAGATAGAAAACCGCAGCCGCTGGCGTGACAGACGGCTGATGGCGCTTTTGGCGCATCGGCGAGCCACTGCAAAGTCAGACAAATAAACCGGAGACAACCATGATCGAAACGCGCCTGATCGTCGATGCCGACAATCATCTTGGTGAAGGACCGTTGTGGGATGTGAAGGAACAGCGCCTGTACTGGATCGACAGCACGGCCGCTGAAATCAGCAGTTGCCGCGCCGACGGCAGCGACATCCGGCGTTATTTCGTGCCGCGCCACATTGGTTCCATGGCCCTACGCGAAGAGGGCGGCGCCGTGGTTGCGCTTGCCAACGGCCTGCATTTCTACGACTTCGATGCGCAGACGGTCAAGCTCATTGCGGACCCGGAAAGCGATGATCCAGAGACGCGTTTCAACGACGGCAAGGTCGACCGGCGAGGGCGGTTTATCGCGGGAACCATGGCCTACGACTTCGACCGTTACGACGCCGATCGCGGCCAGCGTTCGAGCCGCAGCGGCGCGTTGTATCGGCTGGACACCAACGCTCAGGTGACGCGGCTCGATGGCGGCATCAGTTGCTCGAACGGTCCTTGCTGGAGCCCGGACAATCGCACCTTCTATTTCACCGATACCTACGACCGCCAGATGTACGCATATGACTACGACATCGAAACCGGGTCTGTTGCGAACCGGCGCGTGTTTGCTTCCGCGCGCGACATGGCGGGAACGTTCGATGGCGCGACCGTGGATGCCGAGGGCTACGTGTGGTCTGCGCTCGTGTTCGGCGGTCGAATCCTGCGTTTTGCGCCCGACGGAACGCTTGACCGCGTGGTGCCATTTCCGGTGCGCAACCTGACGAGCGTGATGTTCGGCGGCCCTGAACTCGATATCCTTTTCGTCACTACAATGGGACGCCCGATGTGGGGCATTCCGCAGAAGGAGCGCGACAAGGGCGGCCTTTTTGCAATTACGGGGCTCGGCGTGAAGGGTTTGCCCGAGCCGCGTTTCGCGGGTTGAAGGATTTTGGGGCCAGGCGCGCTCAGACTTGAGCAAAAGCGATAGCGGCATGAAATCTTGTCAATGTTCAGGTCAGGGGGCCAAGCCTATACTGCGTGACCAACCAGCGCGAGACGCGCTGCAAGACGCGTTTCTGCCGGTCTGATAACCCATACATAGTGCTTGCCCATTGCCATGTCGCTCATCAATTACATCACGCAGATCCAGTTCGACTTCGGCGCCGTCAAGCTCATTAAAAGCGAATGCGAGCGCATTGGTATTCATCGTCCATTGATCGTGACCGACGAGGGCGTGAAGGCCGCGGGCATAGTCGATACGGTGCTCGACGCCCTCGCGCAAGCCGGACCGGTCCCGGTTTATGACCGCACCCCGCCGAATCCCAACGAGGCCGCCGTACGCGACGCCGTAGCCCTGTACAAGCAATCGGAATGCGACGGAATCATTGCGATAGGCGGCGGTTCGTCGATCGACCTCGCGAAGGGCGTGGCCGTTTGCGCCACGCACGAAGGGCCGCTGCAAAGCTTCGCTGTCATCGAAGGCGGCACCGCGCGCATTACGTCCGCCACGGCGCCGCTGATCGCGATCCCGACCACCGCGGGCACCGGCAGTGAAGTAGGGCGCGGCGCGATCCTGATTCTTGACGATGGCCGCAAGGTCGGCGTCATATCGCCGTACGTGGTGCCGAGGTCGGCCATCTGCGATCCGGAACTCACCATGAAGTTGCCGCCCGCGCTGACCGCCGCAACCGGCATGGACGCCATCGCGCATTGCATTGAAACGTTCCTGGCCCCGGCGTTCAATCCGCCTGCCGACGGCATCGCGCTCGACGGATTGTGGCGCGCGTGGCGTCACATCGAACGCGCCACGCATCGACCCGATGACCGCGTGGCACGCATGAACATGATGAGCGCATCGATGCAAGGCGCGCTCGCGTTCCAGAAGGGACTCGGGTGCGTGCACAGCCTGAGCCATTCGCTTGGCGGCATCAACCCGAAGCTGCATCACGGCACGCTCAACGCAATCTTCCTGCCCGCCGTGATCGACTTCAACAGCGCGGCGCAAAGCGTGAAGAATGAAGGCAAGCTCGGCCGTCTCGCCCTGGCAATGCAACTCGAATCCGGTGACCAGGTCAGCCCGGCGATTCGCGACATGAGCCGCAAGCTTGGCATGCCTTCGGGACTGGCCGGGCTCGTCGTGACGCATGACATGTTCGAGCGGATCATCGGCGGGGCGCTGAAGGATCACAGCCACAAGACGAATCCGCGCGAGGCTACGCCGGATGACTACCGCGACATGCTCGAACGCTCGATGTAATCGGTAGGAGTAATCGGTCCAGGCCCGTTAGCTCCTACACCGTGACTCGCGGGTAGCACGAGAAAAAATAATCGCTAGTGCAGGGGACTCGTCGAGCGATCGCTTTGCGCGAACTCAACGGTTCGTGGCCCGATCAACGCGAGAATCTCGGGGTCAGTAATGAAGTCCGCCGCCGACGTGGCCGCAAGGATCACCTCCGGCAGTTGCGGCCGGGCGATAGCGAACCCCTGCACGTAATCCACGCCCATGGTCTGCAGGATCTCGAGCGTGTGCGCGTCCTCGACCCATTCTGCAATGCTCTGCATGCCGAGGTTGCGCGCGAGGCCCACGATCGCTTCGACAATCGCTGCATTCGCCGAAAATTCCCTGATACGCCGCACGAAACCGCCATCGATTTTCAAGGCATCGGCGGGCAGTTCGGTCAGGTAAGGGAACGACGTATAACCCGCGCCGAAGTCATCGAGCGCGACTTTTGCGCCGAGCCGCTGCACGCTGTCGATAAGACGCCGCGTATTGTTCAGGTCACGCAATGCAACGCCTTCCGTGATCTCGATGCAAAGCATGGGAACCACGTGCTGATACCGGCGCAGCAGATCGCCCACTTCCGCGACAAACCGTTCGTCGTTCAACGACGCAGCGCTTACGTTGACCGATACGAACCGCGTTCTCGACAAACGCGTGAGGTTGCGGTCGATCCAGCACAGCGTGGTCTCCATGACCCATTTATCGACAAGGGAAATGGTGCCGTTGGCTTCCGCCGCCGCGATCACTTTCACGGGCGGGATCACCGTGTTGCCGGGACCGCGCATGCGCAGCAGCACTTCGAAATCCAGCGCGTCATACGGTGTTTTCAGCGACATGATCGGCTGCATCTCGAGGAACAGGCCGGTCAGCGGAAGATCGCCGCTGAACCGCTCGATCAGGCTCAATTCATGATGCCGTTCCACGAACATCGGTGCATCGCTCCGATACACCACCACGCGCCCGTTGCCGTTGAGCTTCGCTTCCCGGCAGGCGCTGTCGGCGGCCGAAATGGCTTCCTCCGCCCGCAAATCCGCAGGCGACTCGATCAAGCCGACCGATGCGTGCACATGGAACGCACGCTGGCCGATCTGATAGGACTCGCGGCCGATGGTATCGATAAGGGCCTGCGAAGCGAGCGCCGCCGCGTCCAGCGATGTATCGCGAAACAGGATGACAAACTCGTCGCCGCCGATCCGGCAAATCCGGTCGGCTGGCCGCAATCCGGTTTCAATGCGCGAGCAGACTTGCTTGAGCACTTCGTCGCCAATGTGATGGCCGAACAGATCGTTGATCAGCTTGAAGCGGTCGAGATCCAGATACGCGATGATCAGCGGTATCGACTGGCGTCCGGCTGCCGTGGTTGTCTCGGCGATACACCGGTCGATACCGCGCCGGTTCAGGACGCCCGTCAGCGGATCGTGGTGCGCGAGGAAGCTCAGGGTATGGATCGCCTGCTGCCGCTCGGTAACGTCCTGCACGGAACCTTCCAGTTGCGTGCCGGCGGACGCCGCCTTGATCAGATAGTGGTGCTGGTGAGCGCCGCTTGGATGGGACGCAGCCGGGAGATCATCTGCTGCAACGGGCGGTTTGCCGTCGAGCGTCATTTCGAATTCGACCGCGCCCGTTTTCATCGCCTGCTTGTAGATGGGCCGCCAGCTTCCCGCCTCGAAGTAATCGTCCCAGTGCCGGCGTTGCGCGTTGTCCGCCATGCCGAGCATTGATTCGAGCGCCGGGTTGACGCGCACGAAACCGCCGTCGGGATCGAGCGTGAAAAGCCCGACCGGCGTCACTTCATAGGCGCGGCGGACCTCGGCTTGCGCCCGCAGACGCTCGGCGCGTTCGGCCCGCATCTGCTCGGCGATGGCGAGCGCCGCCATCAGGCTGGACACGAGCGCCGCCGTCACGCTATTGAACGCGGGGATAAAAAAGTGCGTCTTGAAAGCCGCCGAGGCAACCTCCGAAAAGCTCGCGAGCAGCGCGATTGCGAGCGCGGCGCTGTACCAGAGCGCCGTGCGCGATGGCGCGATGATCAGCAAGCGAACAAGAATGAAGACGATCACCGCGATCGAAAAGCTCGCAATACTCCACATCAGCGGCAAGTAGAACCGGACTGGCAGCGCTATGGATGCGATCAGCAGCACCGGCCCGAGCCATTGAATGGCGCGAAGCAAACGCTTGTGCCCAACGCGCGGCAGGTCGTTCCTGAAAAGGTTCTGAAAGAGCGTCCACGTGAGGATGTAGTAGACGGGAACCGTGATCTTGCGGATCAGCGAAACCCAGCCGAGCGGCAACGCCGAGCCGAGCCATTGTTCGTCCCAGCCCATGGAGATTGCGCCCAGACGGAGATTGCCGAACAGCCACGCGGCGAACAGCACGTAGACCCAGTCACGGTTGATGATGGCCGTGATCAGCACGAATGCGGCCAGCGTCGCGAGGCCGCCTTCGAGCAATCCTGAATGCCGATAGAACGAGTCGTTTCGATGCTTCAGATCACTCGGTGACAGGCTCAAGGCCGAGTGGACCGCAGGGCCGCTGAAGCGTGCCCGGCACACCACGCCGTCGCGTGGACTCGAAGTCACCGCAATGCCGCTGCCCGAGCGGGCGAGGGCGCCTGAAGCAGGCGCGTCTTTCGATACGCTGCCAATTGGCGCAAACGTCGATATGTCGAAACAACTGATCTGCTGGATATGCCGAGAGGGGAAAAAAATTGCCTGAGGAGCTGGTGCAGCGGCATTCAACACATCCGGTCCGGACGACTCGATCGAGAACCAGGTCGGCGCTTCGCTGAGCCGCGTATCGTAGCGATCCTGCAGCGGCTGGGCACGCAGCGCGGCGACTGCGCTCGCCACGTCAAGTTGGCTTTTTTGATCGACCAGGATGTGCATCGACAGCGGCCTGCCGCTTTCGTTGCCTGAGGGCGTGCCCGGGTGCAGTAGCACGATCAGCGACAGAATCCCGATAGCAAGCGGAGTCGCGTAGTAAGAAAACAGAAATGAAAACGTATCGATCGTGAAGCCGGCCCGCGCTCTCGTCCGACACTGCTTTCGGTCAAACCATTTCATTCATCGGCCTGTCAATGTGCGTGGCGGCATTGGATCGATCCCGCCGGCTGCGCAATATGGATGCGCGGCGGGTACTTTACTCGTAAAAAGCCGCCTCCGTCTGAAGGCTGAGGCGGCTTAGATGGCAACGTTCCAATTTCGACGGCAATGCCACGCCTTTCGGCGCGGCATGTACCTGTGAATGCCGGTTAGTAGTGCAACGCCTCGCCAGTGCCCGCAGAGCCGTTCGCTGTTTGCCTTTGCTGAGGCGGCAAGCTGCTTGGAGTATTGATAGCACTTGCTGAACCTGCTGCTGGGGGCCAGTTCAGAGAGGGCGCTGCGCTCAGATCGATATCCGGATGATGTGTCGCCACCATGAAATCATAAAGTGGATGACGCGCTTCATGCCAACGCTGCTGCGCCGTGGCTACTTCGAAAGCCATGACACGGTGCGGGATGTTGTTGGCGTGGGCAAGCGGAATAAACTCCTTCTCGCCGAAAACGTCGCGAAAAAGCATTGCGGCGTATTGGCGATCGAGCGGCGTTCGCGCGGCAATCACCATCCATTCGATTTTCTCAAGCATGCAGTATAAATAGAACGCTTTAAATAGCGCAGTTTTAACCATGCGTCCGGCAGCGCCGGCCTCGACCCCGAGCCGTGTTGCGCCGACCAGTTTGCCGGAGACCCAGTCAGGCAGGTCCACCGATGTCTGGAGCGAGAGCCTGCGATACCGGTTGCTCTGGATTCGCATGGTGCCGACGGGTGCGCCGTTGAGTTTCGCCTCCGCGAGAAAGATCAGGCCGCCAGGTTCGCGGTCGTAGGGTTCCGGCTGGTCCATCGTTCGGGCGAAATCGGGAACGTGCCGTTGATACGCCGCCTGCCGCATTTTCAGAGCGCGTTCGAGAGCCTCGTCGTCGGCGACCACGCGAACCGTGAACGGCAAGCGCGCCTCGCGTTGGATATTTTGCGACGCTGTGGTTTGCGCGGCCGGCGAAAGCGGCATGAACGATGGGCTTGCGAGCGTTGCCGCTCGAACTTCGTGCGTTGCGTCGTGCATGTGTTGCTCCTGGTTGAGCTGGCGCCGGGTGGCGTCAGTAATCGGAGCTTCGCACGGACGTCAAATTGTGTAGTTCGCGGGGCGGGAGCTGGTTGCGGCTGAATCGCGGCTTCTGCTAACTAAGTTGACATAACATAAATTATCAACTTCAGTGGTATCTAAAGAAGTGTTGCGGATTTCGCCTCGCTGTCATGGATTCGACGCAACAGCTTCATATCATTTGGCACCTTTTTACCGTTGCGTCGATCGATGACTTTCCTCCAGTTATCGGATTCGCTGGTTCCGGGCCAACTGAGAAGCGTCACCCTGGTCGGTGAGTCTGCAATTCCACGATATTGGGCCAACGTCTGGCTGATCATGTCGATGGGCCATCTGGCCGAATCGACCCAAACTGGCAAGCTTCGGTACATCGAGGACCTTTACCAGCACGCGGACCGGATTCTGGGACCAAACGGTCTCGACGATGCGCTTGCTGGCGTCGATGATGGCGCGCTGGCCGACGTTCTTGAGTCGTGGTTTGTCTCGATCCGGAATCGGCCGCGAGCCACCCGAGCCGACGAGCTGCGCTGGCATGCCGGCCTCGGGTTTGTGACGGACGTGGTGACATGGCGTTCCAAGAGCCGAATTCCGGATGATCGCCTGCGAGCCATCGAGGCGCGCTTGCACAGGCTTTCGACCTTATACAGCCAATTGCATGTGCGGAAAACCAGTCAGGTTGAAACCGTCCGCTCATTGCCAGCATCCGTCGTGGAGGCGCTTTACGATCTGCTGGACCCGGAGTCGAGTGGGAATCCGTTCACGCGTGCGAAGACCCGCTGGCGCATTTACATCGCCTTCGTGCTGATGTTGCATCAAGGACTGCGGCGTGGCGAGTTGCTGCTGCTTACAGCCGACTGTGTAAAGTCCGGCTTTGACAAGAAAAGGCAAACACCGCGTTATTGGCTCAATGTGCAGGAGAACGAATATGAGGACGGCGAAGCCGATGAGACGATCGACTCGCGGTACTCGAAGCCAAGCATCAAAACAGTCCATTCTGTCCGACAGATTCCTGTCAGTGGGCTAACGGCTCAGCTGGTCCAGACCTACGTTGAAAACTATCGCGGCCGCCCGAGCCACCCCTTCCTGCTTAATTCATATCTTGGCAACCCGCTCGCGACTGAATCGCTGACAAAAGCGTTTCGCGAAGTCTCGAATGTGTTGCCGGAGCCGGTACGTCGTGAATTGAGCGATCGCTGTGGCAAGGATTCCGTTATGCCGCATGACCTGCGTCACACAAGCGCTGTCGTGCGCTTACATCAACTGCTGGATAGCGGTGACGCGATGGATGAGGCACTGCAGAAGATGCGAGCGTTCTTCGGATGGTCAAAGAAATCGTTGATGCCCTCACGCTACGCGCGGGCTGTGTTCGAGGACCGGCTAGCGGACGTGTGGAATGACAGTTTCGATGACCAGGTAGCGTTGCTACGCGCCATCCCGAAAGGGCTCTGACCATGCAAGTGCCCCGCAGCATCGGCGTTGCGGATGTCGCTCGCAAGGCCGGAGATCTGATCGCCGACGTGGTCTCGCGACTTCCAGCGCTTCCTCCCATCATCCGCTACTACGACGAATTTGATGACGCTACCCGCTCGATCACTTCGCCCGCGGACACTGTGGTATTCGAACTGTTGATATATGGGCGGCTGCACAGGCTGGACTTCGATCGTTGTCCAGGCGCATATGGCATGCTGGTGAAGCAGCTCTTCTTGTTTCTGCTAGGCAAAGGACTTCATGTCGTTTCCGCCTTCAAGGCAGCCAGTGGAGCGATGCACTTCTCGGTTCCCGAAGTCGAAAGGCTGGTCGACGCCGGCCCGCACAAAATCGGTCGTGAATGGGCCGTCATGCGCGCTCGCGACTTGCCTCAGGATGCGTACCGCTTCGGCAAAACACTGCTGCGGCTGCTGTGTGCCCACCGACTTTGCGGCTGGTCTCCGACGTATGAAGAATTTATACGCTCTTCCCTGCCTGGTCCTGCAACAGATTCGCACGCTGGAGTGCATTCTGGAGATGTCTTTCTATCGGTCGACGAAGAAGCAGCGATCGTGAGGCATCTGGACGAAACGGTTTCAGCTCTCACGTCGTCCGTGAGCGCACCTCCAGCACACGAGGACCTCTGCGACGCCGGCATGTTGCTGTGTGCCTATCAGTTTGCCATGCGTCCGATCCAGATCGCGATGCTGAGCATGAGAAATGTGCGTATCTGGCAGGATGCGCCGGATGGTCCGCCGACGGTGCATTTGACCTTCCATATGGCCAAGCAGAAAAGTACCTCAAAAAGAAAGCCACTCACGCGCCGGGTCAAGCGAGAATGGGCTCCGATCATCGTTGCGTTTAATGGTCACCGGCAAGCTGAAGGAGCTGCTGGTGCCGCTCGTTTCTTTGCTGTTCAATCGAACTACGAAGCGGGAGCGCGCATTGCCACGCTGGTGAGGAAACTGATCGGTTCTGATGATCTCGGTACGGCCATGGACCTGCGACATACAGCGGCCCAACGACTCGTTGACGCCGGTGCCAGTCACGAGGAGCTCGCCGAATTCATGGGCCATTCCAATGTGCGGACCGGGCTCGTTTACTACGAAACATCTGCCACTCACGCGGAGCGCGTCAACCGTGCACTCGGCGCATCGGACATATACCGACGCGTGGCGAAAATTGCACACGACCGGTTCATCTCCCCGGAAGAGCTCACCCTTCTTAAAGGTGAGCAACAGATCGCTGGTGTGCCTCACGGCATTCCGATTGCAGGTATCGGCGGATGTTCTTCGGGGCAACCTGCCTGCCCTTACAACCCGGTCACGTCGTGCTATGGATGCAGGAAGTTCATGCCCTTGCACGATAAGGCGATGCATGAGCACGTGCTAGCCGCCATGCGTGAAGTAGTGGTGTTCTTCGATCAGAGTTCTCGCGGCGACACCAGCTCGCCAGCCTACCTGCAACTGCAGCGCACGATCGCTGAAATACAGTCGGTCATCGAGGAACTGGAAGGCGAGAATCGATGAATCCACACTACTCCGCGTTCATCGATCTGGGCAAAGCGCTGGCCCATGAGAAAGGCCTGTCATGGGACATGCCTCTCGACGAAACAGGCGCCGCATGCGACGGCGTCGGCTGGAATCTTACTGTCATTGCCGGCGACGTACCGCCACCGACCCATTACCTGCGAGATCTCGGACCTGATGCGAAGGCGCTCGCGATCATCAATGCGGAGCGCGCTGAGCAGGGCCTGGCGCCACTGCCCCGGCGCCCTCTCTCGCCGGCCTGGCAGGACCTGATCAAGGCATCCGTTACCGAACAGTTACTGTTCAAACGGAACACCACCGGACATGTCATGCAACACATCGCGCGCCCGCTCCGGGTGGTTGCAACATGCGTGGAAAAGGATCCTTGGCAGCTAACCGTTGATGATCTCCGTATCGCGATCCGCATTGGAGCAGCGATACAGGCCAGCGGCAAGCTTGGCGATCTGGTCGCCGGTATCGTCAAGGTGATTCTTGATGCCCAGCACCTCTGCGATGTGGGGCAGTTGTATCCGTCGCTAGACAGTGCGCGCATGCGTACGAAAAGCGTGATCAAGGCGAAACATACCTGGTCGCAGGACGAGTTGCGCGCCGACCTGGAGGCACGCAAGCGCAAGGAGCGGCTACCCGAACGCCGGGCGTTCTGGGAACTGACCCGGATCGTGATGACCGAGAGCCCGCGGACGTTCATGGACGATCTGCGGTTCGCCGCCGTGCGGACAATGATCGTGACTGGCATGCGTGCGGGCGAAGCTGCCCTGTTGCCGGTCGACTGGAAGCGCGAGCGGACGTATCTGGACTCAAAGGGGCGGCCTGCCGGCGAAGCCGGTGGAATCTCAACGTCGCTGATGGCCCGGCACTTCGCGGAAAAGCAGCAGGACGACGAGTCGGACAGCCGCTTCCTGCGTGAAAACACCCAGCCTGTTCCCGACATGTTCCGGGCTCTGCTGACTGAGACGCTTGACCACATCGCGAAGCTCACAGATCCGCTACGCGCGACGCTGAAGCTGCAATGCGAGACAGGGCGTCTGCTTCCGTGGTACCCGAGCGACGGCCTCGTGCCCATCATCGAAATCTATACGCGGTTGATGGGTAACCCGTTCTGGCTGGACATCAAACGGGAACCGTTCATTGAGCGCTACCGGCAGGAATTCGATCCGGAGGTGCTGATTGAGTTGTATCGTCACCAGACGGAACGGTATCTGCACGGTCCGGTCGGACTTGATATGGCGGTCTACAAGTTCGGAAGCAGACTACTAAAGAAAATGCGGGACGGACACACTACCCTTCGCGTCCGCCGTGCTGACGGTAGGGCCATCGGGGACCGACAGCGTGCGGGATGGCATGACAGCTATCTGAACATCGGCGAGCTTGAGGAGCATATCCGTTCGGCGACCCCGACGAAGGTCTCTGATATAACACCGCTGCCGCTTGCGGTCGGCGTGGTGCAACCGTGGGAGTTTCTGTTCGTTCAGCCCAAGCGCTCGCTCGCCGAGGAGCGCAACGACGGCGTTTGCGACGTGACCCGCTACATGGCGGTCAACCGGCCTGATCCTACGTTCATCGGACAGGCGCTCGGCGACTCGAAGGACCTGCCGTCGCTGTTCGAAAAATACGGACAGACCGACGAAGACCGTGCCTTGAAGATCGAGTCGCACATGCTGCGTCATCTGCAAAACACCGAGCTGTTCCGGCTGGGCGTCGCCGACACCATCATCTCGAAGCGCTTCAACCGGCGCAGCGTCGCACAGAGTTACGAGTACGACCATCGCAGCCTCGCAGAAGATTTGGACCAGATCGAGATCCCCCAGGACATCGAGATCATGCTCGGTGAAAAAGCCAGCACGGTTGCCAGGCTCATCAAGGGCGGCAAGGCCAATGGCCCGATCGTGGACGCGTTCCGGCGCATCCAGGCAACAGAGGGCGACACTGCCGCGTACGAGTACCTGCGCGCCGAAGCGGACGGTTTCCATGTCACACCGTATGGGCATTGCCTGAATTCATTTACGGTCGATCCCTGCCCCAAACATCTCGAGTGCTTCGCGGACTGCCGCCATCTGTCGGCCACCGACCTGCCGGAGAACCGGCAGAACCTGATCCGGCTCGAGGGCAAGTTCAAGCTTGCCCTTGAGTCGATCAAGGCTAGACCATCAACCAGCATCGGCTGGCAAAACCAGCTTGACCACGCAGAAAAGCGCTTGGCCGGCGTACAGAAGCTCCTCACGACGCCACCAGGAGAACGTCCCTTCCCTGATGGCCCGGACCTGTCACAGCCCCGGGAACGTGGAGTACTTGATGACTAAACCGAACGAGATTGCACCGTCCAACGACAACGAAATGCGCGAGATCCTCGAAACGTTGCTGGCCGATGACGCAGACATTACGGCACGCGCCGTCGCCCGACTGCACCCGTCCATCAATGCCGCATCATCTATCACGCGCAGTGAGCCACGAAGCAAGTTGCTCGCTGAATATCAGCAGCGTCAGGCGGAGTATCGGCGCTGGCGCGCTCGCGTTGCGAAACGGTCCGGCGCAGACACGGCAACATCACTAGCCGACAAGAATATCCGGATCGCAGAGCTCGAGTCGACCGTTGAGTTGCTGACGGCATCGCACCTCGCCATGCTACGCGCCGTTGGTGAACTGGGTGGCTTCAGCACGTGGGCGAAGTTCTACGAGCCGTATCGGGAAGCACGAGACAAACTCGCCGAGCTTGGTGCGCTGCCGGAGGCGGCAGTGTCTGCGATGTCCCCGGACTCTCGCGTCGAGCCGGCCCGTGGCCCGGCGAAGAAGCGACGCTGAGTTCTTGGTCTAGCGCTATAGCGGTATGCTAACGGTTGTCGAACGCTTTGCCACGAAATGGCTGAGCCTCGCGGCTGGCGCCGCCCTCTCCCGAAAGGAGTGTCACATGTCCTACTGCCCGTTCTTCCAGACGCTGCATGATGAAACTCGTCCCGTGGGCCATCTCGGCCGGGGAAGTCACTACTCCGTTCTGCGAGTACCGACGTGGCACGATGAGCTGTTGAATCCGCTCCAGAGCGCCACGTTTCTTGACTTCGCTATTGTCTGGGATGAGGACCACGACGAGCGGATCATCGATGCGATTCTGATCCTTTACCTTGGTGGCCTGCTGGCTCCGGTTCGATTCATCGGGGAACGAAAAGGTGTGCTCTCGATACTCCTGGCGCCGGCCGTCATAGACGCGTGGGATGAGCCGACTTTGCAGCGTTATCGTGACGATGTTGAGAGCGTTTGCACGAGCCTTGAGGATCCGTGGACGGCGGAAGTGAACAGCATTGATAGCTCGCTACATTCAATCATCCACGCGGCACCCGAGGACGTCGCCACATATCTGAAAAACATCGACATGCTGTGGCGACTCGGGACCAGAGCAGCCGGGGATCAATATGCGTGAACGCAACAACCACCAAGCATGTCGTGTCGGCGATGAGCCACGGGTGTTGCGTCACTACGCGCTTGGGCGCGCAACGCTGGGGTGCTCTTCGTTAGCGCAACAGCACTTCGACAAATACTCTGCGCCTGTGGATAACTTCGACCTTATAAATAAAGGAAGAGTCGAAGAACAGACCTTCGCAACACCACGCCCTAGGTGCCAAGAATCACTTTTTTACGTGTGCGAACTTGACCGGCCAATAATCGTCTGTCCACGCAGCCAGTCCCATTATTCGCGTTTCCCGACAGATGAATTCGCATTGCCTTCCTTTATCCACGACGTTGACATCCCTACGATTGACGCACTCGCAGGAACGGGAGAAACCCGTCGCGCCGCTCCTGTATTGCATGAACCCTAGGGAATCTTATCGATGCTCCAGCGCACCACGCATGCTTCTCCAACGGCGCCCTCGTCAAAACGAGCCAAAACCCTTGTTCTCATTGCGGTGATTTTGGCCTGCATCAGCTTGCCTTTGAGTCTTTCCGCGGGACCTGCCGCTCAGACATTCATCGGTCGAGACCTTGCGGGAGGCACCGTTGCGCTTTCCTGGATCACCAACGCGTTCATGCTCGCCTGCGGCAGCACCTTGATGGTGGCCGGCGCGCTTGCCGATCACTATGGGCGCAAGAAAATCTTCTTCATCGGCATGCTGGTCATGACGGTCGTTTCGCTTCTGATGCCGCTCGCCCCAAGCGTCTTGTGGCTCGATTTCCTTCGCGTCCCGCATGGTCTTGCGGCGGCGTGCGCTTATGCCGGCGGCGTATCAATGCTGGCCCAGGAATTCGAAGGTCCCGCACGCGTCAGGATTTTCAGCCTTATAGGAATCGCGTTTGGCGCAGGCCTGGCCTTTGGCCCGACTCTGGCCGGTATCCTGATCGCTTCTTTCAGTTGGCATGCGGTCTTTCTCAGCAGTGCGCTTATCAGTGGTATTGCGCTGGTCCTGTGCATTTTCTTCATGACGGACAGCAAGAATCCTTCGGCGCATGGTCTTGACTGGGCAGGAGCCGGCACCTTCACCCTCATGTTGACGCTCTTCACCTTCGCAGTGGTTGAAGCCCCAGTGCATGGATGGACGAGTCCGCTCGTCCTGGGACTCTTTCTGGCGAGCGCTCTGGTGCTGGCCCTCTTTGTCGTGATCGAGATGAGAGTCTTGAATCCCATGCTCGATCTCAGCCTTTTTCGATATCCGCGCTTCCTGGGCGCACAACTTCTGCCGCTTGCGACCGCGTATTCATATATTGCGCTGCTGGTTATTCTGCCGCTGCGGTTCATCGGGATTGAAGGACTCAATGCACTCGATGCTGGCATCCTGATGCTTTATTTCTCGGCGCCCCTGCTCTTTATTCCGTTCTTTTCGGCGATGCTTACCCGATTTGTTCCGGTCGGCATCCTTTCGGGTCTGGGCATGCTCATCTCGGTCGCGGGCCTCTTTTTATTCACTCAGGTGCCACTCGGAGATCATGGCGTCCTGATGCGCATGGATCTGGTTTTGATCGGGCTGGGTGCTGCCATCCCATGGGGATTGATGGATAACCTCGCCGTCAGTGTCGTTCCCAGCGACAAAGCCGGTATGGCTGTTGGTATCTTCGGCGCCTTGCGCGTTTCGATTGATAGCACGGCCATGGCTATCGTAGGTTCGTTGCTGGCATTTTTTGCGCGCCAAACCCTGACAGGAATCAGGCCCGATCAGAATCCGGACACGCTGGCGTCAGGTGCAGCGCAGCTTGCTGCCGGAACGCTGGCGAAAGCCGGATCGATCCTTTCGGACTTCGATCATGCACACCTGCTTCTCGCCTATGACCTTGCGTTCAAGCAGCTTCTTTGGGTCGCGATCATCCTGACCCTGATTGCTGCCGTCCTGGTCTTTGCTCTGCTTGGGCGGGTTCGTTCCGACCACGGAGAAGTTAAAGCCGATAAGGAGGACGAAACGCATCGTGGGATAGCTACGCCGTTGGCACAAGAATCGCCTGCTCTCGATTAATGACTTCCTGAGTAGCGCCCCGGCACTGAGTCATGCATTACTACCCTGCACTTCGGCCTTGGGGCAGCTAAATGCCCAAGGTCTTGCGCGAAACTCCGCATCATCTGCCCTGATCTCAGCCACGCGAAATATTCGGACGCACGCATAACAACGCCGCCACGGCGAGCGCTGCCGCCGCCGTCTCAAGCGACGTTGCGAACGAATGATGCGATGTATACATTGCATTGGCGACAAGCGGTCCGACTATCTGCCCAACGCCGAAGCACGCGGTCATCATTGCAAGAATGCTGATGCGCATGGTGTGCGCGACGCGACGCGCGGCCAGCATCGCAATGGTCGCGGTGCCCATGAACGTCCCGCCTACGATCAATGCACTGCCAAGATACCCGATGGGGTTCGCAGCCAGCACCGGCAAGACGACGCCCACCGCCTGCAGCGCTAGATTCAGAAACAGTGCCCGCCTCGTGCCAAGCCGCATGTGGACCGCGTGCCATACAAAGCACGACGGTATGGCGCCCAGACCAAACAGTGCCCAGACCTGGATTGGATCGATTGAACCAATCGCGTCCCTGACGAAGAGCGGCAGATAGGTTGCTGTGATGATGTAGCCGAAGCCGGCAAGTCCATAGAGCGCTATCAGCGGTTTCGCGCCAAGCGCGGGAAAGGACTCGTGGCCGTGTAACGCAGCACGCGTTTGCGTGTCGTGGACCGGACGTGCATCGAGACCGGGTAGCGCAACTGCCCCGAGGACCACCGCACCGGCAGCCAATACCCACCAAAGTCCAGCGCTATGCAGGCCGGAAGCACGGCCGGCGACCAGCATTTCGGACGACAGCACAATGCCGATGCCCACGCCTGCATAGAGCATGGGCGCGCCGCGTGTGTGACCGCGATGCTGCAAGAGCCAGAGAGAAGCCGCCACCATGGTGACCGCGCTGACAGCGCCAGTCATCCCGCGCATGGCGATGATCAACCAGGGCGCATTCAACAACGCCGTCACACCGAGACAAACCGCGATGCCCACAAGCGCAAGCATGCACAACCTGCGCGAGTGCCGCGGATGAACGGCCGCAGTCAGCAATGCCCCAGCCAGATAACCGGCATAGTTGGCGGAAGCGGCGAGCGTTCCCTGATGCACGGTAAGCACTGCATCGCTGACCATGACCGGGTAGATGCCTGTAAAAGCAAACCGTCCGAATCCCATTCCAACCGCCATGACGAGCGCGGCAACCAGCGCGGCCATACCCTGGCCTGCAGTCGATGAAACCTGCCGGATCGTGCTCATGACAATGCCCCTTTGGTGGTCCGAAGCTTCGGCATGAATGGCGTAAGCGCCTCGCGCAGTGCGTTGTATGCAGCGGTCTGATATCCACTTCGATAGACCAGCCACGTATCCACTTTCGCGACGACGTGTGTGCGGAACTTCGGTGGTTCGCGCAGCAGCTCGAGCACGCTGCGCGGTACGAGCGACACGCATCCCCCCGCCGCTACGCATGCGAGCATGCTGTGATACGAACCGACCTCCTGGATGTCGAGTGGCGATGCGCCCTGCCCGAGCCACTCTTCGGCGAGCACGCGATAACTGCAGCCCTGCGCGAATGCGGCAAGCGAACGCACGGCAACGTCCTCGCCCCGGCGAACCGCGCCATGTCCGGGCGGCAGCACGAGCAGTATCTCTTCGCGAAAGACCGGTTCGCCGTGAAGTCCCGCAGCCTCCAGATCCGATGCCGATGTCATGTCGCCACAAGGCGGCAACGCCGCGAACGCGCAATCGATGAGACCAGTGCTAACTTGTTCAAGCAACTGCCTGGAAGGCGCCGTCGAAATCCGGAGCTGGACCTCCGGATACTGGACGTGAAGCGCTGCAAGCGGGCCGGGCAAACGAGCCGCCGCCGTACTTTCCATGGTGCCGATCCTGAGCGTGCCCGACGGTGCTTGCGGGGCGAGCACCTGCCGCGCTTCGTCGGCAAGCGCGAGCATGCGGTTCGCATAGCCGAGAAAGCGTTCGCCTTCGGCACTTAGCGTCAGCCGATTGCCATCGCGCCGAAACAGCGCAACACCCAGCTCTTCTTCCAACTGCTGGATTCGCGTCGTGACGTTCGATTGCACCCGGCCAAGCCGCTTGGCCGCGCGGGTCACGCTGAGTTCGGCGGCAACGACACAAAAAATGTCGAGAGTCGTATGGTCCACTTAAAATCTCTTATAGAGAACGATGTAAACATGTTATTCCCAAATAGAGATAATATGCAAGCCACGTACTTCGTTTCACGGTCACTGATCAACGCTCCTACGGACAATCGAGGTTTCCATGAATCAGCAAGCAGCCGGCGTACTCAGCTATGCCGAGCGCAACGCGCCTTATTGGCGGCGCAATCTTTTCGTCTGCGTGTTCGGATCCTTCACGACCCTGCTGAGCCTGAGTATGTTGTTGCCGTTCCTTCCGCTATACGTCGAGCAGCTGGGCGTGCGAACGCCATCGGCAATAGTGCAGTGGTCGGGCGTCGCCTTTGGCGCGACGTTTTTTGGCACTGCGGTTACGGCACCGCTCTGGGGCCGTCTTGCCGACCGGTACGGGCGCAAGCCAATGCTGGTGCGCGCGGCGCTCGGCATGGCTGTCGTGATGTCCTTGATCGGCCTGGCTCATAACCTGACCGAGCTTGTCGTGCTGCGTTTGATGGCCGGATTGATTGGCGGCTACGCATCCGCGTCCATAGTCATGGTCGGCACACAGGTCCCGCGCGAACGTTCAGGATGGGCGCTCGGCGTGCTGTCTACAGGCGCGCTCGCCGGCAATCTCGTAGGGCCGCTGGTCGGCGGCTTTCTGCCTACATGGGTTGGCATCCGCGGAACGTTCTTCGTAGGCGGCGTGATCATTGCGGTCGCTGCCATTCTCACCATCTTCGTGGTCCGGGAGAACTTCGATCGCGCCATCGACACAAGGAAAAGGACCAACCCGGGCGTGGCGTCGTTGCCATCCGTCAATCGCGGGGTGATCGCCGTGTTGCTCGTGACGGCAATGATGGTGTTGCTGGCAAACATGTCGATAGAACCGATCATTACCGTCTTCATCGAAGAACTCGGCGTGGCCGGAGATCACGTTTCACGCATGGCAGGCATTGTGATGGCGGCCTCGGCGTTCGGCAGCATGCTGACCGCCGCACGGCTTGGCGCCCTCGCTGACCGGATTGGAAGCGCCAGGGTAATCATTGGATGTCTGGCCGCAACGGCCGTGGTCCTCGTGCCGCAGGCGTTTGTCACTCAATGGTGGCAGCTTGCCATTCTTCGCGGCCTGATGGGCATGTCGCTTGCCGGATTGCTTCCATCGATTGCGAAGGAAGTGCGGCATGCAGTTGCCGATCACAACTCGGGCAAGACCCTCGGATTCCTGCAGTCCGCTCAATTCAGCGGACAGGTCATTGGTCCGTTGATTGGCGGCCAGATTGGCGCACATGTCAGCTTGCGCGCTGTGTTTTTTGTGACTGCGGCCCTGCTGCTCGTTTGCGCGGGTTTGAACGGGTGGACGAGGCGCGAAACCGTGAGATAGAAATGGCAAGGCGAGTTCGCTTCAGCGTGAAGCGAACGTGCTGTTTTCATGCGAGCGCGTGCTCAGCCGCCAAATTGTGCGTTCAGCGTCTTGCCGGGCGCCGCGCCCTCAAACCCATCGAAACGCCCTTCTGCCAGCAACTCGGCTGCACGCATGAAACCTCCCCATGCCGCGCGCGCCAGCGCGCCTCCCACGCTCACGCGCCGCACGCCGAGGGCCGCGATCTCGTCCACGGTCAACTCGCTCGCAGACCCAACCAGCAGATTGACCGGCTTTGGCGCAACCGCCGCGACTACGGCCGCAATCTGTTCATGCGTGCTGATTCCCGGCGCATACAAGCAATCCGCGCCCGCGTCCGAATACGCTTTTAATCTCGCGATAGCATCCGCCAGATCCGGCCGCCCGGCGATGAAATTCTCCGCGCGGCCCACGAGCAAGGTGTCCCCGCCTGCTGCGTCGATCGCCCTTCGCGCAGCCCGCAATCGCTCGACCGCAACGTCGATGCTGTATAGCGGCTGGTCGGCATTGCCCGTCGAATCTTCGATCGACAATCCGGCCACGCCTGTCTCGATTGCCAGGCGTACGCTTTCGGCGACGCCGTTGGCATCGGTGGCATAGCCGCTTTCGAAGTCCGCGTTGACCGGCAAGTCGGTCGATGCAACCATGTCCCGCAGATGCGTCAGGATCAGGTCGCGCGCGACGGTGTTGTCCGCGTGTCCCTGCGACCATGCGAAGCCGGAACTCGTGGTCGCCAGCGCCTTGAATCCGAGGCTTTGCAGATACCGCGCGCTGCCAACGTCCCAGGGATTGGGGATCACGAAACAGCCTTCTTCATGAAGGGTACGAAATACGGCGCGTTTTTCGGCGATAGATCGATTCATTTGAAGTCTCACAGTTGGCGCATGAAAGTCGGGCGGTTGCCCTGAGAGGAATACTAAGCGCTTCCTTCTCCACTGTGCGATTTTCGCGGTCATGCGCTCCACGCGGGGCGAATCATCAAGCAGTTCTCGCTTCGCGCGTTCGTAATGGACGCTCGACCGGCGTATCGAGGACAAGCCTGCCGAACTCCTTAGCTGCCAGCGTCTTTTCACCCTTGCCCCACAGCAGCCTGAATTCGGCCTCGGGCAATGCGGGCAGGCCGTACTGCCCGTCGATGACGGCGATCCCCGGTTCCAGATCGTCACGCGTGAACACGGTAACGCCCAGTCCCGCCATCACGGCCGCACGAATGCCCGACTGACTCGACGACGTGAACGCCACATGCCAGTCCACAGCCAGGGCATCGAGCGTTTCGACAGCCACGCGCCGGTTCACGCAAGGCGCGGGAAAAAACGCCATCGGCAGCGACGCGCCCTCGCGCAGTTCAACCGATTCAGCCGCGACCCAGACAAAACGCGTGCGGCGCAACACGATGCCTTCGTCACCGGTCTTGCGCTTATGGTCGCGCACGCACAAGACCACGGCGAGATCGAGTTCCTGCGCGTCGACCATGGCTTCCGAATCGATACTCATGCCAACACTGACATCGAGCCTCACGTTCGGAAACGCCCGCGAGAATTGTGTCAGCAACACGGGCAGGCGTTCGCCCATGAAAATATCGGGCGCGCCGAAACGCACCACGCCTGATGCCGGCGACGAATGAAAGCGCTGCGTAACCGCCTGCATTGCGTCGAGTATCTGGGTGGCATACCGCAGGAAATCCGCACCGTCTTCCGTCAGCGTGAGCGCGCGCGTCGTTCGATAAAGCAGCGGCCTGCCAACTTCTTCTTCGAGCCGGCGGATCTGGTGGCTAATCGCAGATTGCGTGAGATTCAAGCGCCGCGCGGCCTTGGTGAAGCCGCCCGCTTCGGTGACAGCAATAAATGCACGCAGCAGGGCAGGATCGAGATTCACAATAAATCCGATGATGAAGTGATTTAATGAATGATAGTAAATTAAATCATTTCCGTCATGGCGGTGATTTACCGAGAATGGGACTGACACTTTCGTACATCTTTTTCCGGTAGATCCTCATGGATGATTCGCCTCACGTCTTGCGGCCCGTCGTGCTCACACTGCTGCTGAGCGCCGTGATTGCCGCGACCTATGGCTTCGGCGTCTATCTGTTTCCGGTCGTATTGCCGGAAATGAAACACGAGATCGGCTTCGGCTACGCGCAGGCCGGCTATATCACCGCAGCCAGGCAGATTGCGAATGTCGCGATGGCCTTGCTGTCCGGGCTCGCCGCATCGCGTTTTGGCGCGGCCAGAGTCATGCTCGCGGCCACCGCACTCTCGGCCGTGGGACTTGCGTGTCTGGCATTCGCTCAAGACGCGTGGCTCGTGGGCGTGGTGATCGTTGCACTCAACGCATGTGCGGCGGCGACCTGGGTTCCCATGATGGCGCTCGTTGCTCCATTGATCGATGAACGGCATCAGGCAAAAGCCATCGGCGTGATTGGCAGCGGCACCAACTATGGCGTACTGCTCAACGGCCTTTTGGTGCCGGCGTTGATGGCGTCATGGGGATGGCGTTCAGTCTGGCTCGCAACCGCATCGCTTACGGCGGCGCTCAGCGTTGTGATCGTGCTGCTGTTTGCGCGGCTTGGTACGTCAAGGCAAGCGGCGAGCGTCCGGCCACGGACAACACGTCCGCGCATGGAAGTACGCTCGATGCTGTCGCGGCGCTGGCTGCTCGTCTATGCCATTGCGCTGCTGTCGGGCTTCGCGGGCGTTCCCTTCGTCACCTACTTCTCGGCTTACGCGCATGACGACCTGCATCTCGGACTCAATGTCACCGCGCACGCCTGGGCTCTGGTAGGGCTCGCCGGTGCGGTGAGCGGCCTGGCGCTCGGCATGATTGGCGACGCACGATCCGCTGCCGGACAACGGCAACGCGACGGCATGCGCACGGCGCTGATAAGCGCAGGCATCCTGTTGCTGTGCGCATCGGCGATAACAGCATCGCGGCCCGGCGTTCTTGCGCTGATGATCGCGGCGGTCGCGTTCGGTTTCTCGTTCTTTCCGCTTTTCGGACTGCTTCATGCTTATGTTGGCAAGACGAGCGCGCCGGCATTCGCGGCTATTGTTTGCGGCGTCTGCGAAGCGTCGTTTGGTGTGGGCGGCGCAGCGGGCAACCTGATCGGTGGCCTGTGCAAGAGCGTATCCGGATCGTTTCAACCGGTTTATGTCTGCGCCGCCATTGCTTCCTTTCTTGTTGTGGGACTGACGTGGTTTGTGCCGGGCGTGCGGCGAGCGCCACAGGCCAACCCATGCGCGCTCGCCAACTTGCGTTGAAAGTCGAAAGTTCAAATACCGCCTAATTTTGCGCGCCGAGCAGATCCTCGATCATCACCGGCAGCCTTCTTACCCGTACACCCGTCGCGTGATAAATAGCACCCGTGATCGCCGCCGCGATGCCCGCTAACCCGATCTCCGCGATACCCCTTGCCCCGAGCTCGTTGAAGATCGTATCGGGATGATCCAGGAACGTGACATCGAGCCTGGGTGTATCCGCATGAGACGCCATGATGTAGTCGGCCAGATTGCTGTTGATGGGCGCGCCCGTGCGTTTGTCGTAACTCGTGTGTTCGAACAGCGCCATGCCCACGCCCATCACAATCGCGCCTTCTATCTGGTTGCGCCCTGCCTTCAGATTGAGGATGCGCCCGGCGTCGATTACCGTTGTGACGCGGCTCACCCGCAGTTGTGCGATTTCCGGCTGCCACGTGACTTCGGCGAAATGAGCGCCATACGAATGGATCGAGTATTTCTTCTTCAGCGGATCGTCGAAGCCGCCCTTCGCGCTCGCGCTTCCCGAGGCGGCATGCATCTTTGCGGCGCCGAGAATCTCGGCAAAAGGCACGCCGCGTTCAGGCGCTTCGTTCTTCGAATGCACGCGGCCATTGCTGAACGCGAGCGTATCCGCCTTCGCGCCTTCGAATGGCGAGCCGGAGACCGAAGCCGCGCGTTCGAGCACAGCCTTGATCGCCGCGCCCGCGGCATCGGAGACGGCTGGAATCAACGATGCCGTCGCCGCCGAGCCACCCGAGATCGGGCCACGCGGCAAAGCGGTGTCGCCCAGTCCGACTTCGATCCTGTTCAGCGGCAAGCCGGTTTGCGCGGCCACGAGTTGCGCAAGAACGGTGTACGTTCCCGTGCCGATATCCTGCGTCCCGCACACCACCCGCGCGGTCCCATCGGCACGCAGATCCACGGTAGCGTCAGCCGAAAATCGTATGCCGGGCCAACTGCACGCGCCTACGCCCCAGCCGAGTGTGAGGCCATCGCGTTTCATTGAACCAATGCCCGGCGTGCGTTGCGCCCAGCTAAATTTATCGGCGCCGGTTCGCAGACATTCCGCCAGATGCCGCGATGAAAACGGCAGGCCGCTGCTTTCATCCACGCTCGGTTCGTTTTTCAGGCGCAGTTCCACGGGGTCCATATTCAGCTCGACCGCCAGTTCGTCCATGGCCGATTCGAGCGCGAACAACCCCGGCACCGCGCCGGGTCCGCGCATGGCGGTCGGCGACCCCACATTGCGTGCAACCGTGCCCGCTGTCACACGCAGGTTCGGCGTGCTGTAAAGACCCGGCGTGGCCTCGCCACAATCTTCTGCGTAGGTATCGAGGATCGACGTGTGGTTGAGATAATCCTGCCGGATGGATGTCAGCGTACCATCCTCTTTCGCCGATAAACGCATGCGCTGCTGCGTGAGTGGCCGGTGTCCGACGTTCTGGAACATCATCTTGCGATTGAGCACCAGCTTGACCGGATGCCCCGTATGACGCGTCGCGGCAGCGGCAAGCAACGAGTGCGGCCACATCCACAGCTTGCCGCCGAAGCCCGATCCAAGATAACGCGAGATCACCCGGACCTTTTCCTTAGGTAAGCCAAGCATCTGCACGAGCGTGCCCTGATGATTGGAAATGGCCTGCGTGGTTTCGTAGAACGTGTAGGAATCGCCGTCCCAGTAGGCGACCGTGGCGTGCAGTTCGATCGGATTGTGCGTCTCGACCGGCGTGACGTAGGTTTCATCTATCTTCACGGGCGATGCATCGAATGCGCTGGCCGCATCGCCACGTTCGCTTTCCACATCCGATTCTTTGGCGCTCGCAAGCGTGGTGCTCACATCGTGCTCCGATGTTTCATAACCGACCTTGATCGCCGCCGCCGCGGCGCTTGCGGCCTCGAAGGTATCGGCAATAACCAGCGCGACGTACTGTCCGTAGTAGCGAATCACATCGTCTTCGAACGGCGGGCGCGCTTCATCGACAAAACCTGTGTCCATCGAATTGCCGGCGATCCGATAAAACCGCCCGATATTCCCCCGATGCAGCACCGCATGCACACCCGGCATGGCTTCGGCAGCGGCGAATTCGAGCGACACAAGCTTGCCGCTCGCGATGGTGCTGCCCACTGGAACCGCGTGCAGCATGTCCGGCAAATCGACATCGGACGTATAGGTTGCTTCACCGCTGACTTTCAGCGGGCCATCGATGCGCGAATGCCCGCGGCCAATGACGTCATGAGCGTCATGAACTGCCTGCGATGATTCAGATATGGTAGACATGGAGCGTTCCTTTATGCGGTCAGGTTGAACGCGTGACGAGCGTCAGCGCATGCACAAGGCAGCGTTGCGCGAGTTCAACCTTGAAGCCATTTTCAGATTGCGGCTGAGCCTGGGCCAGTGCGTCGCTTGCCGCGCGCCTGAAGCTCGCGGCATCTGGCGTGGCCGATGCAAGCGCGGCCTCTGCTTCGCGCGATCGCCAAGGCTTTGTGCCGACTCCGCCGAGCGCCACGCGCGCATGGCTGATATGGCCATCGGTGACACTGACCACCACCGCCGCCGAGACCAGCGCAAACTCATACGACGCACGATCGCGCAGTTTCAGATACAGCGAGCGGCTGCCTGTTGCTGGCGGCGGCAACGTGACATGCGTGATGAGATCGCCGGGTTCGAGCATGGTTTCGCGCTCCGGTGTATGACCCGGCAGCAGGAAGAAATCGTCGATGGCCACGCTGCGTTCGCCGCGCGTCCCCTGAATATGAACCACTGCGTCGAGCGCCATCAGCGCCACGTTCATGTCGGACGGATTGCTTGCAATGCATGAATCGCTTACGCCTAGAATGGCTTGCGTGCGGTTGAAGCCGCTGATTGCCGCGCACCCGGATCCGGGATTGCGCTTGTTGCAGGCCATTGCGGTATCGCGGAAATAGACGCATCGGGTGCGCTGCAGCAGATTGCCACCGGTCGTCGCCATGTTGCGCAATTGCGCCGATGCACCGGCAAGCAGCGCTTGCGACAGCACCGGGTAAGCATCGTGAATCAGCGGATGGTTCGCGAGATCGGCATTGCGCACTGTCGCGCCAATCTTCACACCGCCGTCGACCGTTGCTTGAACCTCGCCAAGCGGCAAGCGGCTGATGTCGATCACCCTGCCCGGCCGTTCCACGTTCAACTTCATCAGGTCGAGCAGCGTGGTGCCGCCCGCAAGAAAACGCACTTCGGCGCCTTGCTGCGCCGTGTGCGATGCAGCACCGTGCTTGATCGCGTCCTGCACGTCGCGCGCGCGGGATAGTTCGAAGAGATCCATGGTGGCGGCTCCTCAGGCTTTGCCGCGCACGGTCTGGATCGCCGCGACAATGTTCTGATAAGCGCCGCAGCGGCACAGGTTGCCGCTCATGGCTTCGCGCACGTCGGCGTCGCTCGCGCCGACAGGTTCGCCGAGTAGCGCGACCGCCGACATGATCTGCCCGGACGTACAGTAGCCGCACTGATAGCCATCGCACTCAACGAACGAGGCTTGCATGGGATGCAGCGCGTCGGAACTGCCGATGCCTTCTATGGTGGTGATATCGTCGCCCGCGTGGTTCGCCGCGAGACACAGGCAAGAATTGACGCGGCGTCCGTTGACGTGCACCGTGCACGCGCCACACTGCCCGTGGTCGCATCCCTTCTTGGTGCCGGTAAGGTGCAAATGCTCTCGCAATGCGTCGAGCAAGGTGGTACGAGGATCGAGCGAAATCGCGTAATTTCTGCCGTTGACTGAAAGCTCGACGGCAATAGTGACGGATTCGGTTGTGCGCGCAGTCACGTTCTGATTGTTCGATACCGGCGCTTCGGCTTTAGGCCCGACCGTTTCATCCAATAGGCGCGTGGGGGAAGACTGGACATTCATGGCGGAAATCTCCTGGCTGTGGGGGCATGGAGAAGTCGGTTGCATCGAACGCGCTCACGCGACTGGCAGTCAGCTTAGCGATGCGTTGCCGGTAACTGGCGGGTGCGTGTGGAAGCCCCAAAATTTGCGTCGATGACCAACGACGTGGCTAGTATAAGCAGCCATTTCCAACTCTGCTAATTCACGTTCCCAAAGGCAGCGGGAACGTTTTTTGATGCGGTATCGAATAAAATAATGGCGCGTTCTCAATGACGCGCCATTTGGATTTTTAGGTAATCGCACCAATTTGCCACGGGACGAATTCGTTCTGCCCGTAGCCATGCACTTCGCTCTTCGACAACGTGCCCGACGCTGTTTCCAGCATCAGTTCGAAAATCTCCTGACCGAGTTCATCGACGCTCTTTTCGCCGTCGAGAATCGAGCCGCAGTTCAAGTCGATATCTTCTTCCTGACGCTTCCACAAAGCAGTATTCGTGCTGAACTTGAGCGACGGCGATGGCGCGCATCCGTATGCGGAACCGCGTCCCGTCGTGAAGCAGATAAGGTTTGCGCCGCCCGCGACCTGCCCTGTCGCCGACACCGGATCGTAGCCCGGCGTGTCCATGAACACGAGGCCGCGCGCACTGACATGCTCGGCATACCGATATACATCAACAAGGTTCGTTGTCCCGCCCTTCGCCACTGCGCCGAGGGATTTCTCGAGGATCGTCGTGAGTCCGCCCGCCTTGTTGCCCGCCGACGGATTGTTGTTCAGGTCGGCGTTCATTCGCGCGCAATATTCCTCCCACCAACGAATGCGTTCGATCAGCTTGTCGCCCACCTCCCTCGATACTGCCCGCCGCGTCAGCAAGTGTTCCGCGCCATAAATCTCAGGCGTCTCGGAGAGGATGGCCGTGCCGCCGTGCGCGACAAGACGATCGACCGCTGCGCCGAGCGCGGGATTCGCCGTTATCCCCGAATAGCCATCCGAGCCGCCGCATTGCAGGCCGATCACGAGATGGCTTGCATCGACACGTTCGCGCACCACTTCGTTTGCGTCCCCAAGCATTACCTTGATGGCTTCAATACCTGCCGCAACCGTGCGCGCCGTGCCGCCCGTTGCCTGGATTGTCATGGTCCTCAGTCGGGCGCCTGTTTGAAGATGCTGTTCCTGCAGGAGTCCATCGATCTGATTGGTCTCGCAGCCGAGCCCGACCATCAGCACGCCGGCAAAATTCGCATGCCGCGCGTAGCCGCCAAGCGTGCGGCGAAGCATCTGCAGCGCCTCGCCTTCGGAGTCGACCGCGCAGCCCTGACCATGCGTGAGCGCGACCACGCCATCCACGTTCGGAAACGCGGCAAGCGCTTCGGGATGCACGTCACGCCGAAAATAGTCAGCGATAGCGCGCGCGGCTGTGGCCGAGCAGTTCACGGACGTCAGCACTCCGATGTAATTGCGCGTCGCGATTCGTCCATCGGGACGGCGGATGCCCAGGAAGGTCGCGGGCTGCGCTACACGTTGCGTGGGTTTGGCGTCGGCGCCGAACGCATAGTCGCGAGCGAAATCGCCCATCGCGAGGTTATGCACGTGCACGTGCTCGCCCACTTCAATGTCACGCTTCGCGAAGCCGATGATCTGTCCATAGCGGCGCACCGCCTGACCTTGCGCGAGCGCCTTGACCGCAATCTTGTGACCCGCCGGGATCAGGCCGCGAACGGTGACGTCGCCATCGGCGAGTTGCATGCCGGCGACAAGTTGATGGCGCGCGATAAGCACATCGTCGACAGGATTGAGGCGCACCGTCGCCGAATTTGCAGTGGCTGTTTCGATTACCGATTTCATGTTGGTTTCTCCGTCGTTCGCGCGATAGTCTGCGTCACTGCCCCTCAGCGCGAGGCCGTTTTCGATGCAGCCAGTTGCCCTGCTTCCTGACGGCGCCCTCGCATACCGATACTCAGCAGCAGCAGCACGCCGATCACACCCGCCACCGCGAGCGCGCCCATGCCCGCGCGCTGACTCTGAAAGAGGGTCTCGACCGCGGTCTTCAACGTGGGCGCAATGAAACCGCCAAGGTTGCCCAACGCGCCGATCAACGCGATACCGCTCGCTGCCGCCGTCCCGCTCAGATATGCCGTAGGCAGTGTCCAGAACAGCGGCTGCACGACTACGAAGCCGATGGTGGCCACGCAAAACGCGAACAGCACGGGCACGAGATGCGTGCCCATCGTCGAAAATCCTATTCCCGCTGCCGCCATGACCAGCATCAGCACCGCGACTTCACGATGCTTGCCGCGTGCATCGGCATAACCCGTCACGAAACGCAACGCCACTAGCGCGCAGAACCACGGAATCGCAGTGAGAAAGCCCACCTTTGCGCCTATTGCCGTGCCGGTCAGTTCGGAGATGCGAGTAGGCAGATAGAAGATCACACCGTACACGCTGACCTGGATCGCGAAGTAGATAGCGACGAAGCGCAGCACGTTCCAGTTGCCGAGCGCGGCAAGCGCAGTCGTCGGACCATGCGCCACCTTGTGGCGATCCTCCGCCGCGATGGCCGATTCGAGCGCATCTTTTTCGGCGTCTGTCAGCCACTTCGCGTGACGTGGCTTGCTCACGAGATAAAAGAACGCGATCACGCCCACAACGGACGCAGCCAGCCCTTCGATCAGGAACATCCACTGCCAGTTGCGCAAGCCGAGCAAACCGCCCATGACTTCCATCAGATAGCCGGACAATGGACTGCCGAGCACGAGCGCGACCGGCACGCCAAAGTAATAGATGCCGAGCGCCTTGCCGCGTTCTCTCGCCGGAAACCAATACGTTGAATAGAGGATCACGCCCGGAGAAAAGCCGGCTTCCGCCACACCGAGAATAAAGCGCAGCACGTAGAACGCCGTCTCGTTGTGCGCGAACATCATGGCCGCCGACGCAATGCCCCACGTGACCATGATGCGGCTCAACCAGAGCTTCGCGCCAACACGATGCAGCATCATGTTGCTCGGAATCTCGAACACCGCATAGCCGATAAAAAAGATCCCGGCGCCCAGCGCAAACGCGGCATTACCAATGTTCGAATCGACCTGCAGCGCCTGCTTGACGAAGCCGACGTTGGACCGGTCGAGCATGGATAGCGCGAACATCAGCGCGAGAAAAGGTGTCAGGCGCAACCGCGCCTTGCGCACGGCGCTCGCCAGCGGCTGGGACGAGAGTGCCTGGGTCTGCATGTGTGTTGTCTCCATCGTGAGGACGCCGGATCCGCCCCGGTCTATTCATCTGGCATCACTTTAAGCCAACTCGGCAATAAACATCCAATCGCTTATTGGCTACAATCGATTCCATCCGGTTATGAGTCGATACAGGTTAACCCTCCATGTCGAAACCTTCCGCGCTGGTTTTATCGGCCATTCTTGGCCGTCTGCGATACCGGCACCTGCAGTTGCTCGACATTCTCGGACGCACGCGCAACATGCGCGTCACCGCCGAGCAGATGCATATGACGCAGCCTGCAGCGACCAAAATTCTCGGCGACATGGAAAGCCTGCTCGACGCGCCGCTGTTCGAGCGGCTGCCGCGCGAGATGAGGCCGACCGAACTGGGACATCTTGCCTTGCGGTATGCAAACACCGCGCTCGGCGATCTCGGGCGCTTTGTCGGCGAGTTCACGACCCTCAAGAATGGCGGCTATGGACACATCACGGTCGGCGCGATTTCAGCCTCGGCGGCGCAACTGGTGACGGCCGGTATTGGCGAGATCCGCCGAATGCGGCCTCAACTGGTCGTAAAATTATTCGAACTCAGCAGCGATCAACTCGCAATCTGGCTGGACGAAAAGAAGCTGGACGTCATGGTCGGCCGGCTGACCGAGCCGCGTCATCATGCGTTGTTCGACTTCGAGGTACTCGCCGCCGAACCGGTCTGCGTGGTGGCGGGAAGCCATCATCCGCTACTGAAGAAGCGCAAGCTGGAACTGGCCGATCTTGCCGAATGGCCCTGGATTCTTTATCCGCAGGCCACTGCGATCAGGCAGTTGTTCGAGGAGACGTTCTCGGCCGCGGCCATTCCTGTTCCGGTCGGGATGGTGGAACTGACGTCGATTTTTTCCGCGCTGGAACTCCTGCAGGCCACCGACATGATTTCATTGCAGCCACAAGCCGCTGTCGAAAAATATGTGAATCACGGCTTGCTGGGACAGCTTCCAGTTCCGATCCGCCGCATCATGACCAGTTACGGAATCGTGACGCGCAAGCATGAGACGCCCGCGCAGCCGGTGCAGGAATTTATCGGCATATTGCGGTTGCTGGCAGCCGGAAAGGAGAATCCTTGAGCGTTGCCTCGTAACCCTTTGTGCCAGGGCCAACTCATGACCGAACAAACGCTTAAAGTCGAAACACCATGAATCTGCGCCATCTGCACGCGTTTGTCGTACTTGCGGAAGAACTGAACTTCAGCCGAGCGGCGGATCGACTGCATGTCGCACAGCCGGCGCTCAGCCAGCAGATTCGCGCGCTGGAGGACCGGCTCGGCACGCAGCTCGTGGATCGGGGCAGCCGTCCGCTGCGGCTCACCGAAGCAGGGAGCTATCTGTGCATCGAGGCGCGGCAGATCCTTGCATCGTTCGATCAGGCCGCGCTCGGCACGCGTGAAATAGGACTCGGCTTGCGCGGATGGCTCGGCATAGGCTTCACCCGTTCGTCGATGTATAGCGTGCTGCCGCCCGCGCTCAAGGCGTTCCACCTCGCCTATCCCAACGTGGAACTGAAGCTCTTCGAGATGCTCACCGAAGAGCAAACCGATGCGCTTCACGAGACGCGGATTCACATCGGCATCGGGCGGCAGGTTCAGGACATCGCAGGCTGCACGACGCTGCCGCTGTTGCATGAGCGCGTAACCGTTGTGCTGTCGCCCGACCATCCGCTTGCGCGCGCAAAGTCCGTGCGTATAGCGCAACTCGCCGATACCCCGCTGGTCCTCTACCCGAAGCATTCGAACGGACAGTATTCGCGATTCGTGGAGTCGCTTTATCGGAATGCGGGCGTCACGCCGCATATCGCGCATCAGGCCTATGAAATCCAGACTGCCATTGCGCTGGTTGCGGCCGGACTGGGTGTGACGTTCGTGGGTGAGTCGGTCGCGCGGCACGGCCGCTCCGACGTCGTCTATGTGCGCCTGAACGCGCCGCTGGCTTCCCAGATCACGACGCTGTCGGCGAGCTTTCGCAGCGACGACACGTCATCCCATCTTCAGGCCTTCCTCAAGTGCCTGGCGCCCGTGCCCCGGAAACCGCGCGCCGCACTATAAGAAAATCATTATAAAAAGATAAAAACACGGTCTTGGACGCGCGGTGCGCAGGTTCGTAACATGGCTATACCGGTCATGCACTGGATGCAGCACAGCGCCCGCAGCAGTTCTGGTTTTCGCATGGCAAACCAATTGGCGTTCACGGCGGACAACGCGGCATCGCCCGCGGGAATACGCTCGCCTCTGCCATAAGCGAGCCATACATATGACGCCCGGTCCACGGGCGCCCGAAAAGACAGGAGACGTCGATGATCGACCCAATTGAAAGCGCGACTATGCGCAAGGTTTACGGCCGTCTCATGCCGTTGCTCTTCGCCATGATGTTCTTCAATTACCTGGACCGGATCAACATCGGCTTCGCCGCGCTCGACATGAACAAGCAGCTCGGCTTCAGCCCCGCTGTCTTCGGCTTTGCGGGGAGCATCTTTTTCTTCGGCTACATGCTGCTCGAAGTCCCGAGCAATCTCCTGTTGCACCGGCTCGGCGCGCGGCGCTGGATCGCGCGGATTCTCCTGACATGGGGCGCTGTGGCAGCCGCTACCGCGTTTGTCTTCAGCGAGTCGAGTTTCTACGTGCTGCGCTTCCTGCTGGGCGTGATGGAAGCGGGCTTTCTGCCCGGCGTTGCCGTGTATCTCACGAAGTGGTTTCCGTTGCGCTACCGGGCGCGCGCGGTCGGCGGCTACATCATCGCGGGATCTTTTTCGGCGGTGCTGGGTGGCCCTATTTCAACCGCGCTGATGACCTACGCGAACGGGCCGCTCGGCCTGCAGGGATGGCAATGGATGTTCATCCTGGAAGGCGTTCCCGCCATGCTGCTCGGCCTCCTGACCTTGCGCCTGATGACCGAGCGCCCGTCGGAAGCGGCGTGGCTCGCGCCAGAACAACAACACTGGCTCGAGTCCACGCTCGCGAAAGAGCGCGAAGCGCTTGGCGCAGATAAACATTTTCCGATGCTGCGCGTAGCCAGCGACATCCGCGTATGGAGCCTTGCCTGTCTCTTCGGCTGCGCGCTCGTGGGTATCTATGGCCTCTTCCTGTGGCTGCCGCAGATCGTGAAGAGCCTTGGTCATTTGAGCAACCTCGAAGTCGGATTTCTTTCCGCCATGCCGCCGCTTCTTGGTGTTGTCGGCACGATGGTCATCAGCCGCAGTTCCGACCGGACCGGCGACCGGAAAAAGCATCTTGCCTTCGTTTATGGAATGAGCGCGCTCGCCATTGCAGGCAGCGCATATGCGCCGAATCCGGTGATCGCCTACGCGCTGCTTTGCGTGACGGGTCTCTTTATCTATGCCGGAAATCCGCTGTTCTGGAGCCTCGCCTCGTCGTTCAGGACGGGCGCGGCGGGTGCAGCGACCATTGCGCTGATCAACACCATCGCGCAGTTCGGCGGGCTGGTCGGTCCGTGGAGCATCGGGCTCGTGCGCAATGCGACCGGCAGCTTCAAGTTAGCCCTGCTGACCATTGCGGCCTTCCTGATCGTGGCGACCATCATTGCGCTGGTGATGCGGGTGAAGCCATCGGAAGACGAACACGACTCGCTGCCTGCGGGCGATTCCCCTGCGGGACACCTTCATTAAGCCTCGATCTGGAAACCAGCAATGATTATCGACTGTCACGGCCACTACACGACATCCCCGCCCGAGCATGAAGCCTGGCGGGCGGCGCAGATTGCCGCGCTGAAGGACGGACTCCCACCGCCGCCGCGCCCGGTCATTTCCGACGAACAGATACGCGAGAGCATCGAGACGGGACAGTTGCGCATTCAGCGCGAGCGCGGCACCGACCTGACGATCTTCTCGCCGCGCGCAGCCGGCATGGGCCATCACCTGGCAGGTGCCGAGGCCAACGCGCGCTGGTCGCAAGAGAGCAACGACCTGGTGCACCGCGTCTGCTCGCTGTTCCCGCGCAACTTCGTGGGTGTTTGCCAATTGCCGCAAGCGCCTGGCGTAGCGCCTTCGAATTGCATTGCGGAGTTGCGCCGATGCGTCGAGGAACTCGGATTCGTTGGATGCAACCTGAATCCCGATCCTTCTGGCGGGCATTGGAGCGGCTTGCCGCTGACCGACCGCTCCTGGTATCCGCTATACGAAGCCATGGTCGAACTCGACGTGCCCGCGATGATCCACGTGTCGTCGTCATGCAATCCGAATTTCCATGCGACCGGCGCGCACTACATCAATGGCGATACGTCCGCATTCATGCAGTTGCTGACAGCCGATCTGTTCGCTGACTTTCCTGCGTTGCGTTTCATCATCCCGCATGGCGGTGGCGCAGTGCCGTATCACTGGGGCCGTTATCGCGGACTCGCTCAGGACATGAAAAGACCTTTGCTGAAGGACTATCTGCTCAAGAACGTGTTCTTCGATACCTGCGTGTATCACCAGGCCGGCACCGACCTGCTGGCGAAGGTCATACCTGTCGAGAACATCCTGTTCGCATCGGAGACGATTGGCGCGGTTCAGGGCATCGATCCCGAGACAGGCCATTACTACGACGATACGCGCCGTTATATCGACGCCATTGAATGGCTGACCGACGACGACCGCCAGCGCATTTACGAGGGCAACGCACGCACCGTGTATGCGCGTCTTTCGAGCCAGCTCACCCGCCAGTTTTCCTGAAGGAGATGACAGTCATGAATCAACCTGGATGGCGTCGCAATGCATCCGCTAGCCAAGCGAGTCCTGAAATACTCGAAGTCCTGCGCGGCCTTGCCGTATCGCTATTGAGCGACAACATGGCGCGCGTGAGCGGCACGACAGGACTCATGCCTTATCACAAAGCCAGGCCGATGGCCGGGACGGCAGTGACCGTGCGCACGCGTCCGGGCGACAATCTCGCGATTCATCGGGCCTTCGATTTCTGCCGCCCCGGAGACGTGCTCGTGATCGACGGCGGCGGCGACGTAACCCAAGCGCTCATGGGCGAAATCATGGCAACCTACGCCGAAAGCCTCGGGGTGCAGGGGCTGGTGATCGATGGCGCAATCCGTGACGTCGGCGCATTAAGCGCGCATGACTTTCCCGTTTACGCACGCGGCGCCACGCATCGCGGGCCGTATAAGAACGGGCCCGGAGAAGTCAATGTGCCGGTGAGTGTGGGCGGCATGGTCGTGCATCCGGGAGACATCGTGGTCGGCGACGAAGACGGCGTCCTCGCGATTGCTCCCGGAGACGTGAGCACGGTGATCGAAGGCGCGAAGCGTCAGGCGGACAAGGAAGCCGCGGCGCTTCGATCCATCGCCGAGGGACGTTTCGACCGCGCGTGGATTGAAGCGCAAGAGAAGAAGATGATGGGCGTCTAACCCGCTGTGCGGCGCCGCTTGAACGAGTCGATAAACAACGCGTTGTCGACGGCGCTTCCGACCGATACCCGCATGCACGTCTCATAGCCCGCTTCACGCCACGGCTTCACGATCACGCCATCGGCGAGCATGCGCGCGGCGAGCGCCGCAGCGTCCTCGCCGCAATCGAAGAAGAGGAAATTGGCGAGCGAACGCGCGGGATCGATGCCGAGCGCTTCGAGCGCAGCCCGCATCTGCGCTCGCCCAGCGCGCGCATCTTCCACGCTCGCCGCAACATGTCCCTCATCTTGAAACGCGATCGCCGCCGCTTCCTGCGCGATCTGGTTGATGTTGAACGGCGTGCGCACGCGATCCATCAGGCCCGCCAGTTCCGGCGCCGACGCGATCCCGTACCCCACGCGCAGCCCGGCAAGTCCGTAGGCCTTCGAAAAAGTACGCAGCAGCAGCCATGGCAGTCGTGTTTCACGCAGTATCGCGAGGCTGTCGGGATAATCTTCTTCGTTCTCAGCGTACTCGAAATAGGCCTCGTCCCATAGCACGAGTGTATTCGGCGATACCGCGTCCAGCAGCCGTCGCATTTCCTTCGCGTCCATTGCACAACCAACGGGATTGCTCGGATTACTAATGATCAACATTCGCGTTTGCGGCGAGAGTGCGGCAATCAACGCGTCGACATCGAATTCAAAATCGGAGCGCATGGGCACAGTGATGACATTCGCACCGACACTTTGCGGATAAATGATGTGCAGGCCGAACGATGGCACCACGGTGACCACGTCTTCGCCCGCGGCTATAAACGTATGCGCCGCAATGGCAAGCAAATCTTCCGAGCCGTTGCCAAACAAGATCTGTTCAGGTTCGACGCCCAGCTTGTCGGCAATCATTGTGCGCAACACGCTGCATGAAGGATCCGGATACAGCGCGAGCGAAGCAGCGGTCGTCCACTGGGTGAGATGTGCCAAAACCGCCGTACTTGCCCCGCGCGGGTTTTCATTGCTGCCGAGTTTCGCGACGTGCGGCACGTCATAACGCGTCCGCACGGCGTCGCTTGAAAGACCCGCGTTGTAAGCAGGCAAGCCACGCACTTCAGCACGCAGTCCGTCCATAAAACCTTTCACGCTCATTAGATTCCTTCCTGATTATCCGCCGCGGGCAGCACCTTGCCGGGATTGAGAATGCCACGCGGGTCGAGTGCGTGCTTGATCGCGCGCATACACGCGAGTTCCGCGGGACTGCGCGAGTAGCCGAGAAATGACCGCTTGAGCAAGCCAATCCCGTGTTCCGCGGATATGGAACCCTTGCAGTCGCGCACCATGCCATACAATGCATGATCGACCTCCTCCACGGTGACACCGGGAATCGATCGGGCGTCGAGCGTGACGTGCAGATTCGAGTCGCCGATATGCCCGAAGTACACGCCATGATGCGTGGGCCAGCGCGCGCTGAAATCCTTGCGGCAGGCATCGACGAAATGCCCGATCTCGCCTATGGGCAAACTCACGTCGAAGTTGATCGGTTCCAGTTTCACTGGCAACTCCGCCGTTGCTTCACGGATCGCCCAAAGCGCTTGCGTCTCGGCTTGCGACTGCGCAATCACCGCATTGAGCACCACTCCGGCTTCAAGCTGCGCGTTGAGCGCCGCCGCAAAGCGCTCGCCGTGGTCATCGGAAAAACCCGCCTGCTCAATAAGCGCGTACAACGGATACGCATTGCCCAGCGGCGATTGTCCCGAACGCGTCAGCGATACACCGAAGTCGTAAAACTCCGGCCACATGATTTCGAATGCGCCTATTTCATCGCCGAACGTGGATTGCAGCGCGCGCAACAGCGCAACCGCGCCGTCGTAGTCATTCAATGCGCATAGCGCCGTGCTTCGAGCCGCCCGACGCGGTTTCAGGCGCAACACCGCGCGCGTGATGATGCCGAGCGTCCCCTCTGATCCAATGAACAGATTGCGCAGGTCGTAGCCCGTATTGTTCTTGACCATCTTGTTCATGGAACTGAGCACGCTGCCATCGGCGAGCACGGCTTCAAGACCCAGCACCTGCTCGCGTGCCGTGCCCGACTGCAGCACACGAATGCCGCCCGCGTTCGTGGCGAGATTGCCGCCGATCTGGCAGGATCCTCGCGCGCCGAGATCCAGTGCGAATTCGAAACCTGCGGCTTGCGCGGCGTCCTGAACAGTCTGCAACGTGGTGCCGGCAAGCACCGTCATGGTCGCGGCTGCCCGGTCGAGTTCTTCGATACCTACGAGCCGTTCCATCGAAATGCAGACGTCTTTGCCCGAGGGAATGGAGCCGCCGGCCAGGCCCGTCATGCCGCCTTGCGGCACGACACTTTGATGCGCCTCATTGCAAAGCCGCAAGACGTCCGAGACCTCGCTCACGGTACGCGGCAACACAACCGCCAGCGGTGCAACTGCCGAACGCCCGCTCCAGTCGCCAAGATAGCGCGGCTCGATTGCATCGCCGGAACGCACCGACTCCGGACCGAGTACATCGATCAGCTTTTGTACGATCGGCTTCATTGCATGCTCAGCCATTAGCGCGCTTCTTTCTATAACCCATTGAGTCGTTGATGCGCCCGAGTATGTAGTCGCCTGCCGCGACCGGATCATAAAGCGGCGGTGCGCCATCCAGGCCAAGGTCGCGAGGATCGACGCGTGCGCTGTAGGTTGGATCGTAAAACGTGGCGATCGAATAACGCTCCTTGCCCGAACGATTGATCACCCGGTGCAGCGTGGAACGAAAGCGGTCGTTGGACCATCGCGCAAGCAGATCGCCGACGTTCACCACCAGCGTGCCAGGAATCGGCGGCGCGTCGATCCAGCTATCGGTGGCAAGCTCCTTCACCTGCAAGCCGCCTATGTTGTCCTGCCACAGAAGCGTAATGCAACCGTAGTCCGTATGCGGCGCCACACCGAACTGGTCGGCGTCGGACTTGGGCGCTTGCGGCGGGTAATAGACCATCTGCGTGCGCTGCATGCGCTTCGTGTACTTGTCGGCAAAAAACGCTTCATCGATATCCAGGCTCACCGCCACTGCCCGCAATAAATCCGCGCCACAGGCGCCCACCGCTTCGTAGTAGCCGTACAGCGCGGGACGCAACGACGGCATGAAATCCGGCCAGTTGTTAGGACCCCGCAAGGCTTCGCCCGCGAGCACGCTGGGATCGTCCTCGGGCAACTCCAGGCCGATGCTGAAGAATTCCTTGTAGTCGGGCTTGGTCGCCTGATACATGACGGCGTCGCCAAGCGCATTGAAGCCGCGGTGCCGATGATTCACCGCCACGCGACGCTTCACTTCCGGTGGATGCGCAAAGAATTCGCGTGCGCCCTTAACTGCGCCATCTAGCACGTCCGAAGGCACACCATGATTGCTCACATAGAAAAAACCGATGCTTGTGCACGCATCACGGATAGCAGCAGCGGCTTCTCGCAAGCCCACGGTATCGTGCGCGCGAACAGCCGCCATATCGACAACAGGAATATGGGAAGCCGGACTCATCCGTAACTCCAGGGTTGATGTCAGGTTTGCAAACCGTCGATACCGCACGCTCGAAACCCAGGGACGTACGGTGGCGGGAGGTATATACACCACGTACTTACTACGTCAGATCCGTCGTGACGCGCGTTGGTGGCAACGACCTGCGCATAAGTCAGGACCACGCGCAAGACCGCGTCAACATTGTCTGTATATACCGCCGATTACTCGAACGCAACCCGGCGTTTGTTCGAACTTGAACATGCCTCCACGCAAGCCCGATACTGCCTTTCACGAAGTATTTTTGACACGCTTGGCAATGCAAATTGACGGTATATACTGAATCGCGTCATCTGGAATTCAGCATGCTTGCTCACAATCCGCCCATCAAAACCGCTCGCTAAACAAAGCCGGGTTCTCTTATATCAGGGGAGTTCAACAATGAATGTGTTCTCGAAGTTGAAGGGTCGCCTGCTCGTGACCGCATGGGTCATGGCGGCGATTTCGGTTTCAGCGCATGCGGACGACCAGTTGGCGAAGGTCAAGAAGGCGGGAGAACTGGTCGTTGGAACCGAGATGCAATTCGCTCCGTTCGACTTCCTGGAAAACGGTCAGCAACAAGGCTTCAACAAGGACTTCTTTGCTGAACTCTCGAAGGAAATGGGCGTGAAGGTACGCTCCATAGACTTACCCTGGCCGAGCGTGCTACCGGGCCTGGAAGCCGGCAAGTTCGACATTGTCAGCGGTCCCGTGACCATCACCAAGGCGCGCATGGAGCGCTACGAATTCATGCTGCCGATTGCGGACGGCACGGTCGCCCTTCTCAAGCGCGCAAACGACGCAAGCATCAAGACGAACGCCGACGTCGCCGGCAAGGCGGTCGGCGGCGGCAAGGCAACCGCCCAGCTCGACCAGTTGAAGCAATATGTCGCCACACTGCCGGGCAAGACCAGTGTGCGTGAATATATCGATAACAACCAGGCTTATGCCGACCTTGCGGCAGGCCGGATCGTCGCCGTGGGCAACTCGCTGCCGAACATTGCCTATGTGGCGCGCCAGCGTCCCGACACCTTCGCCGTGGTGCAACCGCCGTTCGGCACGAAAGTGTATTTCGGTTATCTCGGGCGCAAGGACGCAGACAGCAAGCCGCTGCTCAATGCGATCAACCAGGCGATCATCAAGATGCATGGCGACGGGCGCCTTGCCGCCCTGCAAAAGAAGTGGTTCGGCGTGACCATGGATACGCCGACAACCATGCCAACGCCTAACTATTGATCCGGGAACCGATGGCGGTTCGCCGCGCCTTCGAATTCCCGCCGGACAGCCCATGTTCAGCCTTCATGCATTGTTGGACGCCCTGCCGCTTCTCATCAAGGCCGCGCAAGCCACGGTCCTGATTTCACTTGTCGGGCTCGTGGTGGGATTTGTCGTTGCGATCGGCGTGTGCAGCGCGCGGCTTTCCAGGAACCGCGTTGTGTCGAAGCTCGGTGGCGCGTATGTCGGTTTCTTTCGCGGCGTGCCGCTGCTCGTGCAGCTTCTGCTGACCTATTATTTCCTGCCCTTCATAGGCATCAACGTGCCGCCGCTGGTCGCCGCGGCCGCGGCGGTTTCCCTGTGCGAGGCCGCTTATCTCGCGGAGATCCTGCGTGGCGGTTTTATCGGCATTGCGCATGGGCAACTGGAAGCCGCGCAATTGCTCGGCTTGTCGCGCATGCAGGCCGTGCTGCGAATTCAGGTGCCGCAGGCGCTGCGCATGACGCTGCCCTCGCTCGTCAATGAAATGGTGATGCTCGTGAAAGCGTCTTCGCTGATCTCGGTCGTGGGTGTCGCCGACGTCACGCGCACCGCGCAGAATATTGCGGCGAGCACGTACCGGCCGCTCGAAGCGTATGTGGCGGCCGGGCTGGTGTATCTCGTCATCAACGGTGCGCTCTCGCTCGCGGGTCATCGCGCCGAGCGCCGCCAGGCTCAAGCTGCGGCGTAGCATGGCCATTCATTTCGATCCAACCGTTCTCACCGGTTCCCTGCCCGCCCTGGCCGAAGGCTTCGCGACGACCATCGCCGTGTGGATTGGCGGCGTGATGATCGGCATGGGGATTGGCTTCGCCATCGCGATCCTGCAAATTTTCTGCGGCAAATGGGTGCGCGGGTTCCTGCGCGCGTATATCGAGATTTTTCGCGGCACGCCATTTCTTGTACAACTTTTCGTGCTGTATTACGGCGGTCCGTCACTGGGGCTGTCGCTTGAACCGTTGACGGCCGGTATCGTGGGATTGGGCTTGTACGGCAGCGCGTATTTCGCTGAAGCATTTCGTTCGGGCTTTACTTCCGTGCCGCGCGGCCACATTGAAGCCGCGCAGTGTCTCGGCTTCACGCGGCTGCAAGTCATCATGCGCGTACAGTTGCCGCAGATGCTGGTGATCATCGTGCCGGCGTTGACGAACCTGATTATCGTGCTGAGCAAGGAGACTGCCGTGCTGTCGGTTGTCACGGTGCCGGAGTTGACGTTCGTACTGACGGGCATCGGCTCGGAAAAGTTCGCATTCGTCGAGACACTCCTCGCGCTGTGCGTGTGTTATCTCGTGCTCGTTGAAGCTGCCTCACGGGCGGGACAGTGGGTCGAACTGCGTGTCGGCCGATTCCTTGCGCGATGAATCCATGAACGGCAGCAACACACAACGCGAGTTCTGAATCATGAAAAAACCGCTCAATGGCAACGCGCCGGCGCAAACCGAATATCTCGTCGATGCCCGGCATGTCGGCAAGCATTTCGGCACGCTCAAGGTGCTGGACGACGTATCGCTCGCCGTGCGCAAGTCGGAGGTGACGTGCATCATCGGGCCATCGGGTTCAGGCAAGAGCACCTTGCTGCGATCGCTTGCGTTCCTGGAGGAATACAGCGAAGGCGAGATATACATTGAGGGAGAATTGCTCGGCTACGTGACCGGACGCAACGGCAAGCGCGTGCGCGCACCGCAGGCCGAGATCAACCGCGTGCGCCGTAACGTGGGCATGGTGTTCCAGCAGTTCAACCTGTGGCCGCACATGACGGCCATGGAAAATGTCGCCGAAGCGCTCGTGCGGGTGCGCAAGCTGCCGAAGGCCGAAGCGCACAAACGCGCGCTAGCAATGCTCGATAAAGTCGGCCTCGCCGATCGTGCGAACAATCATCCCGCGCGCCTTTCCGGCGGCCAGCAGCAGCGCGTGGCGATTGCCCGGGCGCTGGCAATGGAACCGCACATCATGCTCTTCGACGAACCCACGTCTGCGCTTGATCCCGAACTCGTTGGCGAAGTGCTGCAGGTCATGAAGAACCTCGCCAACGACGGCATGACCATGGTCATCGTCACGCATGAAATGGGGTTTGCGGCGCAGGTGGCCGACACCGTCGTGTTTATCGATCATGGCAGGATTGCCGCGCACGGTTCGCCCGAGGATGTGTTCCATAATGCGCAGCAACCGCGCCTTCGCCAGTTTCTGCAAAACTATCTCGACCGCAATGCATTCTGGGCGCGTCGCGAGGAAACCGCTCCGGGCGCCGTGCCGGTCGCGACCGAATCCAGCAGGATATGACGAACATGAATACGAACGGGCTTTCCAATCCAGCGCCGGCGCCCTCTGAGGCTGCCGCGCCGCTCGCACGCTACGAGCGCGTGAAGGAACATATCCGCACGCGCATTCTCTCCGGTGAATGGCGGCCGGGTGACCGGATTCCATCGGAGATGACGCTGGTCGGCGAGCTGGGTGTATCGCGCATGACCATCAACCGTGCATTGCGCGAGTTGACCGAGCAAGGTGTATTGACGCGCTTTTCGGGCGTCGGGACGTTCATTGCAGAAGAGAAGCCGCAATCCACGTTACTGATGATCGCGCACATAGGCGACGAGATCCGCGCCCGCGGTCACGAGTACGGTTACTCCATCATGCTCGCCGCGCGCGAGGCGGCCGCAAGCGATGTTTCCGCCGCGCTCGGTCTTGCGCCGGGCGCGTCCGTGTTTCATGTGGTGTGCGTGCATCGTGAAAACGGCGTGCCGGTGCAACTCGAAGACCGGTATGTGAACCCGGAAGTCGCACCGCATTTTCTCGAGCAGGATTTTTCGGCCGTGCGGCCGTCGGAGTATTTGTTCAACACCGTGCCGGCGCACGAGGTGGAGCATGTCGTGGATGCCGTGCTTCCATCACGCGCCGATGCAAAGCTGCTCGAGATCGGAGCCGATCAGCCGTGCCTGACACTGGTGCGCCGTACATGGGCCAACAACGTGGCGGTGACGTTCGCGCGCTTCGTGCATCCTGGCACGCGGTATCGGCTGGGATGCCGTTTCAGCAACGACAGCATGCAGCGGCAGAGTTGACCACGCATCTGCCGCTGCAAGGTGCAAAGCTTAAAGCACGCCGTGCGATGCGAATTGCAGCGGGCAGAATCCGGCAATCTTGCCGCTCGTGACCTGCTTCGCCACCGCCACAATGTCGGGCGCGAAGTAATGATCGAGTTCGTAGTGCTCCACGTCGGTGCGAATGGACTGCATGACGGGCTGCAGACGCGGGCTCGTGAGATGCGGAGCGCGCAGGTCCACGCCTTGTGCCGCCGCGAGCAGTTCGATTGCGAGAATATGCGTGACGTTCTCGGCAATATCGCCAAGCTTGCGGGCCGCGAACGTTGCCATGGAGACGTGATCTTCCTGGTTCGCCGAGGTCGGCAACGAGTCGACCGAAGCCGGATGCGCGTAGGTCTTGTTCTCCGACGCAAGCGCCGCCGCCGTCACGTGCGCGATCATGAAACCCGAGTTCACACCGCCATCGCGAACCAGAAAAGGCGGCAGGCCAGAGAGCGTGGCGTCGATCAACAATGCAATCCGGCGTTCCGCCAATGCGCCGATTTCCGCTGCGGCAATGGCGAGGTTGTCGGCCGCGAACGCGACCGGTTCCGCGTGAAAGTTGCCGCCTGAAAGCACTTCGCCGGTGTCCGGGAAAATCAGCGGATTGTCCGATACGGCGTTCGCTTCGATCAGCAACACATTGCCGGCGTGACGGATCTGGTCGAGGCATGCGCCCATGACTTGCGGCTGGCATCGCAGGCTGTAGGGGTCCTGAACCTTGTCGCAATCCTGATGCGACAGGTTGATGTCCGAGCCTTCCAGCAATGTGCGATAAGCCGCCGCTGCATCGATCTGGCCTTGATGGCCGCGCAGCGCGTGAATGCGGGCATCGAAGGGAACGACGGAACCCATGGCGGCGTCCACCGACAACGCGCCCGACACCAATCCCGTGCGATACAGGTCTTCGATTGCGAACATGTTGTACAACGCAAGCGCTGTGGATGCCTGCGTGCCGTTGAGCAGCGCGAGCCCTTCCTTTGCTTGCAGCGTCAGCGGCGCGAGTCCCACCGACTTGAGGCCGTCGAGCGCGGGGGCAATTTTTCCATCGAGAAACACTTCGCCGATACCCATCAGGACGCCCGACATATGCGCGAGCGGCGCAAGGTCGCCCGATGCGCCAACCGACCCTTTGACAGGAATGACAGGCAGCACGTCCGCGTTGAACAGCGTGATCATGGCGTCCATCACCTTGCGGCGAATGCCGGAGTGACCGCGCCCGAGGCTCGACAATTTCAGCGCCATCAACAGGCGTACAACGGGCGGCGACATGGGCTCGCCTACCCCGACCGCGTGCGATAAAACCAGATTGCGCTGCAGGAGTTCAAGCTGGTCGGCGGGAATATGGGTGTTGGCGAGGCGCCCGAAACCCGTGTTGATGCCGTAGGCCGGCAAACCTTTCGCGGCGATCTCCTCGACCGCTTTCGCGCTGGCGTCGATAGCCGCGTGGCTTGCGGCATCGAGTTCCAGCTGGACGCGCTCACGGGCGATCTGGCGCAGTTGCGGGAGAGTGAGTTTGCCGGGGGTTAGCTTGATCATCGGTTGTCCTTGGGCTGTGAGGCTGCGCGTTTTCGCGCAAGGCTATCTTGTCTATACAAGAGCATACCCGCGAGTCTAGGACAACAAAATCGGTATATACAAGTACTTTTTAGATTCGGGCTACGTGAAAGCGGCCGGAAATTTTGGCTCGCGGCGGCCGTACTGGGGCTTTGCGCATAAAAGGTGGAAATAAAATCGAATCGTGAAATTTTAAACCCTGGCATCCGCTCCGCTCATTCCGTGTCATGAAATTTCCTGTCTATACCGCGTGAGTGCCACGGCAACTGCGGCAACGCGGTTCAACGTCAGAATTCGCGAAGTTGGCTTCCAGATGCATTGAACTTCATATGCCCGCTTTGTGCGCCGCAAAAATCAGCCGCAGCCCCAGCAAGGCGACCGCCGTCGCGGCAACGCGATCCACCCATTTCTTCCCACGCAGATAAACCTCCCGCGGACGGCGGCTCGAAAAACACAATGCAACGATGGTGTACCAGCCAGCCTCGATTCCGAAAAGCATGGGAGGCAGAACGAGATAGCACCAGAGCGGCGGGTGTTGGGGTAAGAGCGCCGCGAAAATACTGCCATACCAGATGGCGGTCTTCGGATTGCTGAGTTGCGTGGTGAGTCCAATCAAGAACGACTTGCGCAGGTTCCGGTTCTGCGCAGAACGCGCCTGGTCCACCGATAACGGACTTGATGCACCACGCCAGATATTGAACGCTATGTAGATCAGATAAAGCCCGCCGGCAATTTTCAAGGCCACGTAAAGCCACTCGACCGCCGACAGCAGCGTATACAAACCCGCAAGCGCGATGCCGCTAAAGAAGACTCCGCCCACGCCCATGCCGAGCGCGGTAGCGAGTCCATCGGCGCGAGACAGGCCGATTGCGTTGCGCGCGACCAGTACAAAGCTTGGACCCGGACTCATGGCGCCCATCAATATCGCAGCGAGAATGGCAAGAACGGCGGCTGATGCGGTCATTGGCGAAGCTCCTTTTTGCGAGCGGCGAAGCGTTTTCGAGATCATGAAAATAACACGGTAACGCAGGCTGATCCAGCGCTCGCGCAACGCCTCAACGGTGTTTTTGAAATCGAGTCGAATCCGATGCAGCCCTAACGAAGCGTCGTACCGTTCAACGTGATCTGCCTGACCGCGCTCGATTGCAGATTCCACTTCGCGGCAATCGCGGCGTACGTCCCGTTGGCGATCAACGTATTGAGCGCGCCGAGCACGGCGTCGCGCAATCTCGCATTCGACTTCGCGAACGCAATGCCTTCGGGCGATGTCGCAAACGGTTCGCCGATCGGCTTGTACGTATTCGGCTCAAGCTTCATGACGTACGGCAGGGTTTCGCTGCCCTGCACGCCTGCTGCAATCCGGCCCTGCTTGAGCTGCAGACGCGCCGCGGATGTGTCCTCGGTTCCCGCTACGTCTATTGCGGCCTTGCTCGCGCCTTCGCAATGCTTCGCACTCCAGGCGGTTGTATCGGCGGGGAAGGATGTGCTGCGGCTCGTTCCGACCGGTTTGCCGCAAAGATCCGTGGCCTGCCTGATCTCGTTTGCACGCGACGCGAGGATATAAAACTGCGCGCCCGAATTCAGGTAGTCCAGAAAATCCGCTGTATCGCGACGACCCGGGACGTCGCTCAAGCCGCTCAGGATCATGTCGACACGACCCGTCGCCAGCGACGGCAACAATTGTTCGAACGCCGACTCTTGCCAGTCGAGCTTCACACCCAGTTGCCTCGCAATCGCGTTTCCAAGATCGATGTCGAAACCGACCAGATCGCCGCTCTCTGGATCCTTGTATTCCATCGGCGGATAGATGGAATTCACCGCGACCTTGATCACCTTCGACTTCATGATTGCATCGGGCAAGGCCTGCGCGTTCGCGCCGCTTGCGAACAGACCCGTCAACAGACACGCCGACAGGCACACGGTCATCAGGCTGGAAACGGCACGCATCAAGTTCAGCTTTTTCATGGAAGTCACCCCTGTATGGAAGGTCTGGTTGAGTCGGATTTCGCGCTTTGATATGGCGAGGTGCGTGCCTAGAGCAGTACAGGGCGCGCGTCGGCGTCGCCGTCGAGCCACTGCGCGAGCGCTCGTGCATCGGCGAGATGGTCGAGATCGAGCACCGCGGTTTCAATCGCGTTGACCGATGCTTCGGGAAGCGTCAGGCTCGCCAGCGCGCGGAACTTCGCAGCCAGGTCTGCATCGGAAAAGGGGTTGCGCGGGTCGCCAAGCGGCACGTTGACCTGTTGCGAACGCGGCTTGGCGCCGGACATGGCGAGCGTGATGACCGGCTCGTCCAGATCCGACATGGCGGGATCGATCTCGAGCGTGATACGTCGCATGGCGGCTGCAATGCGAGGGTCGTGACGCTGTGCATCGAGGTACGCACTTATGCCCGCGTGACCGTTGACCAGCACCGTGGCGATAGCATATGGCAAGCTCATCTGCGCCGACGCAAGCGTATTCAGGTCACGTCCACCGCACATCTGATTCACGAAGGCGCTCAAGTTGACATGCACGCCGGTCAGTTTGTCCAGGTCCGCCGCTCGCCCCTGCAAGAGCTCCAGCGTGGCATCAATGGCCGCATGCGTGCTTCGGCACGCGGCGTGCGGTTTGATCGAACAGCGCATTAGCTTCCACACAATGCCGAGATCCGCGAGCAAGGCGTCGGGTTGCTGCGTATTGCGTGCGAAGGCGTTGAAAAAACCGCCCCATACATCCTCGAAAATCTGCTTTGGACCACTGATATTCTCTCGCGCGAGCAATGCGGCAAGCAATCCGCCCTCTGCCGCGCGGCCCGTATGCATGCGTTTTGTCTGCGATGCATCATGGATGAAGCCCCACAATCCGCCGCTGAAACTTCCGGCGTGGCCGAGTGCTGCGGCAATCCCGGTGGCGTCGAGGCCAAGCAGACGCGCGCTCGTAGCCGCCGCGCCGAACACGCCACACGTCATGGTGGAATGCCAGCCGGTGTTGTTGTGCGGCGAATATCCTCCGCATGCTTCGAGCACGCGGCGGCCGACGTCATAGCCAATCACCACTGCTGTCAGGAATTCTCGCCCCGATACTGGCCGCCCGGTGCAGGCAAGCGCGGCGAATGCCGCGGGCAGTACAACCGCGCCCGAATGATCGCAACCGCCGGCGTCATCGAGTTCGAGGGCATGGGCCGCAACGCCGTTGACGAAGGCGGCGTCGCGCGCGTTGAAGCTCGAGGACGTACCCCATGCGCGCACATGGCCCACGCTTCCCATGCTCATTACTGCACGCGCGCTGCGCGCTTCAACCGCCGCCGCGCCGCCCAACGCGGCGCCGAGCGTATCGAGGATATGGCGCTTTGCTTTATGCACGACGGCGTCTGGCAGCGAGTCGCCTGAAGTCTCGCCGATAAAATCCGCCAGTCTCTGCGACAAGGTCGATTCGCGTATGTTCATGCGTGCTCCTGCCTGTGCCGGGCATACACTTCAACCGGATGACCGGACTCATTGCGCGTGACGCGCTCGCGCCACCACGCGGCCATCTCCGCACCGGTCGCAATCCAGACATCGTTGTGCGAGCGGAGATGGGCGAGCAGTTCGCGCAGTACGTCAATGCGCCCCGCCGTGCCGATAATTTCCGGATGCAGCCTCAGCACAAAGCACAATCCAAAACGATGAAACGCCGCGAAGTCATGCTTCCAGTTAGCAAGCACTTCACGATAAGACGGGATACGCGGCTGCCCGACAGGCACCGCCGGCGAGAGGTTGTACGCGAAGTAAGGTTCGTCTTCGAGTTCGTAGTGCAGGGGCAATTCAACAAGCGGCGGCTTGGTCAGCACGGCATCCGTATCCGGCAGATGGAGGTACGGAAGATCGTCGCCGCGCCAGGACGACGACCATGTGACGCCTTCGTCCCGGAGAAAGTCCGCGAAGCCCGGCGCCCAGTTTCCAGTGAACGAGCGAAAGCCTTCGGCACGGCGGCCGGTGACGTGTTCAAGCGCGGCTTGCCCTCGCGTGAAGACATCCTTTTGCTGGCCGAGCGTGAGCGCATCGAAGTTTTCGCACACGTAACCGATATTGCCGATCTCGTGTTTCTGCCCTGCTATCCGGGCAAGCAGTTCCGAATGCGTCTCGGCCACGCGGCCCGGCACGAACCAGCTTGAACGGACATCGAATTCTTCCAGTGCATCAAGCACGCGATCCACGCCGCGTTTCGCGCCATAACGCCATACCGACAGCGATTTTTCCCGGCCCGCAATACGTGGCTCCTGCATAAGGATGCCGTGTTCATCGTTGAAATCGACCGTGACGACCACGGCGCTTCGCGCATCCTGCGGCCAGCGCGAAGCGTGTGTTGCCTGTTTCTCCTGCATCGCTCAGGCCTCCTTCGGATTCATGGGTGCGTACTCGTCGTGCCACCATTGCGCCACGTCGCGGCACGTGGCGAACCACACGTCGCCTTTCGCGTGCATGTGATCGAGCAGGCTCTCAAGCAGCGCAATGCGCCCCGGCTTGCCCGAGACCTTCGGATGAAACAGCGTAGTCAGACACAGTCCGTCGCGATGCGAACCGTCGAACTCACGGCGCCAGTTGTCGAGCGTGGTGTCGTAGCTGGCAATGCGATCCAGGCTCGCCGGGAAGTTCGGATTGCGGTGATACGCAAGCGACGCATAGTCGTCCATCTCCCAGCGCCCGGGGATCTCGACCAGGGGCGTACCGCCGCGTTGCGCGGGGAGGAAGTAAGGACGATCGTCGCCGCGCATGGAGCTCGAATAGCGCACGCCGGCTTCCATCAGGACGCCGATAGTGTCAGGCCCCCAGTCGCCCGAGGGCGTGCGGAAACCGACCGGGCGCATGCCGAGATATTTGTCGAAGACTTGCGCCGAGCGTTCCATCACCGCGCGCTGTGCATCGCGGTCGAGCGTCCAGAATGCTTCATGCTGGTAGCCGTGATAGCCGATCTCATGACCGCCTTCCAGGATCGCCGCGCATTGTTTCGGCCAGTTCTCGAGGACCCACGCGGGCACGAAGAACGTGGCGGGTACGTTGCGTTCCGCGAGCATGCCGAGCAAACGGCCCAAGGCGCGCCACGGGCCGTAACTGCCGAGCGTGAAATACGCCGGGTTGTTCCAGATCGAACCGTCGAGCATGGCGTCGCCAGTGGGACCATCGAGATCGAAAGCGAGTGCGAAGCAGGATCGCTTTCCATCGGGCCAGCGTGGTCTGTCGAGATCAGTTGCCGGCATTGATGAACGCCTTCTGGTCTGAGTGTTGACTCATGCGAAATCTCCACGGAACTGATGATTTGCAGCGGTGGCTAGCGATCAAAAACGCAAAGCGGCCCACGCCATTCCACCGATTTTATGAACGCCAATTTCTGGCCCACCAACGGTAAAATCTCATGGTTACCATGCACAACTTGCATAAATGAAAATCGAGCGATATCCGCCGTTCAATGTTCTGCAGTCGCTGCTCGTAGTTGCGCGGTGCGGGAATTTCACGGCGGCTTCACAGCAGTTGTTCCTGAGCCAGAGCGCCGTCAGCCGGCATATCCAGCAGATCGAGGAGTATTTCGGCTGCGCGCTTTTTGTGCGCCATACCCGCATGGTCGTCCCGACGGAGGCGTGCCAGCGACTGGTGCCGATCGTGGAAGAGTTGCTGGCAACCGCGCGCCGATCCATGCATGTCACGAGCACGGGCGGCCAGACAGTGACCTTGCGCGTCACGCCGACGCTCGCCGCGCGCTGGCTGATGCCGCGCCTGCCGAGCTTTTATGAGGATGTGCCGGGAACGCAGCTCAATATAGATACCGCGTGGTTCCTGCCGACCAATTTCGGCGAAGGCACGCTCGATGCCGCCATTCTCTTTGGCAACGGCCGTTGGGACGGGCTGGAAGCGACGTGCCTGATGCGGGAAAGACTGACGCCGGTCTGTTCGCCGCAGACGGCGCACGGAGAGCCGCCGCTGCGCACGCCGGCAGACCTGAAACGGCACACGTTGCTGCATTCGAGCTTTGGGCGGCGCGGCTGGATGTTATGGCTGCAGCAGGAAAGCGATGAGCTTGCTTCGCATGCGTATCGGGAGCAAGTCTTCGATACGCTCGACCTCGCGTTTGGCGCAGCCGTTCGCGGGATGGGCGTCGCGCTGGGCGATTTGAATCTGGTGCAGGAGAATCTGGCGAACGGCGCGCTGGTAGCGCCGTTCGACCGTGTGCTGGAATCGGGCTCGGGATATTACCTCGTGCATCCGCCGCGCAATGAATATCGCGAGAAACTCAGGCCGCTGCTTGCGTGGTTGCAGGGGATTGCGGCGGCAAATCTGTACACAGGCTAATGCGTGACTGTCCTGTCCATTGTCTTCAGACTCAGACCAAAAGCAGTATTGGCGTAAGCGAGATTCAACCGTCGCACCGCCAAATGCCATCTGTTTTCTGCGAAATCACCGACCTGCGGGCTTTTCGGAAAATTAGGACAATGCTTATGCCCCAAAGATCAATAATTCGATACATTTGTTTCCCGACGAATATTCGTGATTTTCCAGTATGGAGCGTCTCAATCGTTGACGTTTATTCGCGGAAAAGATGGGAAGCATCTTTTCCGGAAGTGTCGAGGTTGAATATGGCTATTAATTTTTATCGAATTAGCAGGAATGGAGGTCTTAATGGATTCGCTTGATTCAGCGCACAGATTCATGGGCGGGGTTTTTCTCGGAGCGCTTGTTGCTGCGGCAATTTCACTTCTTCTCGGCTACGTCGGCGACTATATTCCCTTTATTGTAGCAATGCCGCCGATTGAGAAAATCGTCATATCGGCAATCATCTCGATCATTATCGTATGCACAAAGCCGTGCATAGAAAAATTTATTCAAAAACGCGACGAAGATAATCCTGTGCTACGTGAAGACCGGAATTCGGTCATTCGCGGAAGGATTACCGGAGTTCCCTTGGGTGTTATCGTTGCAATTCTGATTCAAATTTATATTATTGCCTAGCACGTAATGCACGCTGATTTAAGTTAGCCAGATATCCGGAACATGTTGAGCTCATGAATCAGCAAATAGATACGCCAACGCTAGCGACCGTTATCCGTTGCCACAATGGTGCAAGCACATTGGCTCGCGCCATTCTTTCCGCAATAAACCAGGTCGAGCTAAATGAACTCGTAGTTGTAGTGGACGCGTCTTCCGACAACAGCGCGCTCATTGCACAGCAGTTCGCGCAATCCGATCCGCGAGTACGCGTCATCGATCTCGTGACGCGAGGCGGGCCGGGGTTCGCGCGCAACATCGGCGCGGCTGCGGCCACCGGCGACATCCTGTGTTTTCTCGATTCCGACGACGAGCACTTACCCGGGTATTACAAGTTTGCAAAAGCCGCACTCACGGCCAATCCGCAGTGGGGAGCGGTGAAATCGGGTGCCGAGATCGTCGGCCTGCCCGCGGACCTTTCTTGCGAAGACAGTGATCCGCGCTACGCCGCCGCCATGTACTCGGCGCCCTGGAATCTTGCAATGCGCAGGCCGCTTTTCTGGCTGGTTGGAGGTTTCCCCCAAAGCGCACTCTTTCTCGGCGAGTTCGGCGGCGAAGACATCGCGTTGAACAGGGCATTTCATGCCAACTTTCCAGTTGCGATTACCGCGCTAAAGTTCTGTCGGCATTACAACCATCACAATTCGCACCTCGAAAGGTTTCTGCGGCGCGCTACCGTGGTTGACGGAGAAATAGTGGTCAGCAAAGGTCAGCCGGATAAACGCGATCTTGCGGTGAATGACGCCGTGCTCCAGCACGTCGCCCAGGCGGCAGCCAACCGCTCTGTGCTATCGCGTTACATGGCCCTGGATCAGCCCTGAACAAACGCCGGAAAAAGATAATGCCGGCGCTTCTCTCCACGAGCGCCCCCGCTATTCGGAAAACGCACGAGTTCCAGCCGGGTTAGTCGTCGCCGTGGTTATATGACGCGAGGCCAACTCCCGATTCCTCTTGCCTCGTTTGATGGTCTGCAAAGCTGCTACCGGAGCTATTGCGGCAAGCGCTGCGCGTCGTGGGACCCGCCTCGCGGGTAACGGCAGGAACCTCCACGTCAGCAACAGCAGCGCAAGCAATGCCGGGCATCCATTGACCTTCGTCTCCGCAGGTTCGCTATGCGCCAGATTCGGATCGAGCATTGCTTTGGTCAACGACGAAGCGTCGCGCAGGCGTGCATAGCCAAAACCAATTCGCGAGGCCACAGAAGCCAGATACTCACCGCGCAGCGACGACAACTCTTCGTGACTCTCAGCCGTAGTTGGCTTGCCCGGAATTGTCGGAACCTGGATGACCTGATCGGCACGCCAGAAACCTGTCCTGTTGCCGTTCGCATCTGTCTTCGGAACGCTGACCGGCTGATCGCCACCCACGCCGATCAACCAGCCGCGCACCTTGCTATCGGCAATCGCGCGAACCCGGTCATTCGATGGCAACACAGGCGGCGCTTCCTGCCCATCGGTAAAAAATATCACGGCGCTGTTCATCGCGACCTGCTCCGCCGTGTGCACCGCCGAATAAATTCCACCTTCGGCCACGCGGCTCCAGTTGGTCCAGCGCATACGCCCATTGATCTCGTTGAGCGACGAAAGCAGCGCATCGAAGTTGCCGCATACTTCAATGGGCGGCATCAACAACAAGGTCCGCTGGCCGGTGAAAATGCTCCATCCGAGCTTCGATCCACAGGGCAATTTGCCAAGCGTCTCGCGCATGGCCGCACGCGCGTAATCGAGCCGGCTCAACGGAATCTGGCCGCTGCCGACATCTTCCGTATCCATGCTTTGCGTGATGTCGAACGTGACAATGTAGTTGGCGTTGTCGCGCGGCAGCTTTACAGGCGGCATGACAAGGGCTGCGATCAGCAACAGCAGCGCGAGGGTAATCGGCCATTGGCGTTTGCCGGCGAGGCCCCGCGCGAGCGCCCGGATCGTCATGGCAGATCCTCGGCTTGCGCGCCGCGAAGCTTCACGTCGTGCTGTTCCTTCACATCGGGTTCGTCGGCGCCCTGCGCCGCTTCCGGTGCGAGCCACAGCACACGCTCGAGGTTATAGCGCGCGTCCCAGTCGTCCGGGCTCACGCGCAGCAACTGCCTGTAGCGTTGCTTCGCCTGCTCGAGCAGCGGCAACGATCTGACCGGCCCCGCACTGCCCTCGCCTGTCGCCTGCCGCACGTACATATTGCCCAGATCGAATAGCGCATCGTTCGCGACGCGTCCCGAGTTTTCGTCCTGGATCAAGGCGTCATAGAGCTTTTGTGCGTCAGCATAGGCTTGTGATTTCGATAACATCATCGCGCGCGCGAGCCGGACTTCGGGCGCATCCACGTTTTGACTTTGCGGGTTTGCAACTGCTTGCGCGATATCGGCTGCATGCTTCAATTGCAGTGCGTCATAAACCGCGACGACCGCACAACCTAGTGCGATCACGCCGAACGCGATGTGCACCGTCGAGCGCTTCATGCCCAACTCCTCACCTGAATGAGATGCAGCGCAAGCAGCAAGGTGCAAAACATGAGCGCGGCCGCGAAGCAATATGAACTCCGGTCCTGGCGCGGCAACTGTTCCACGAACGACACCTGATACTTCTGCTGTCGGTTGATGTCGGCCATGGCGGCGGCCATTGCGTCGGCATCGCTTGCCTGATAGAGATGATACGGGGACCTGAGCGTAAGGAAGAACCGATGCAACTCGGCTTCCGCAGACGCGTCGCTGGCGGCCAGCGCCCGCAGGTCGGGACTATAGACGCCGCTGCGCAAGTAGATGAAATACAGGTCGATGCGATTGCGCGCAAGCCCATCTTCAATGTCACGGCGCGCTTGTGCGTCGAGTCGTGCGCCGCCGTCGGAGACGAGTACGATTGCGCGCCGCGCATCGAAGCTGCGGCCGTCGAACTGGCCGATCGCCGCCTTGAGGCCGCGATCAAGCTGCGTGTCCGCCATGCCACGGCCAATGCCGGTTCCGCCGATTGCATCCAGAATGATCCGGTGATTCGCCGTGAAGCGCGCCACGGGGATCGGGCTGATGCCGAACATCATGAAAGCGAGGCGATCGTTGGGACGTTCGTCGACGAAACGGCTGATCGAACGCCGCGCCACTTCGTTCTTCGACATGCCGCGCGAATCGATGGGCTGTCCACCCATTGCGTCGTCCATGCTCGAACTGCGGTCCATGAGAATGAGGATTTCGGCGCCCGTACCGGTGCGCAACGCGCTCAGGTTGGAGCGGCCCGGACCCGCCAGCCCTACGACAATGGCAAGAATGGTCAGCATGGCGCATGCTCTCCACAGCCATCCCACAGCGCGTCCAACCTGATCGGCCGGCAGCCATCCAATGTACGAAAAGCTGAGCGTATCGCCTCGCCGGCGCAGCAGAGGCAAGAGCGCGAGCGGCAAGAGCACGAGTGCCCAGGGCTGAGCGAAATCGACAGGCGACGTCATCGCTGCTGCCGCCTTTGTGCGCGATAAAGCGAGCGGCATAAGTCCGGTAAGGAGAATTCGGCATCGGACAAAGGGAGTTCACGCGATGCAAAAAACCGCTCCCCGGAGTGCTGGTAGAAGCGTTCAAGCTGCGCTTGCATGGGCCGCAAATAAGGCGCCTTCGCGAACAACGCGGCAAGCGTTCCCGCATGCACGACCTGCCCTGCCGTCTCATTCAACGCACGATGCAAACACAGCCAATCGCGCGCGCCCCTATTCTTTCCATCGTCCTTCGAGCCCCGCATCTCGTTCCATGCGCGCGCGAACGGCAGGCGTTCTGCATCGCGGCGATTACGCCATTGCCACCAGCCGAACCACGCCAGAAGCGTGAGCGCGAGCACACCGAGCGCCCACGTCATCTGCCGGCGCAGCGGCGCGGTTCCAGCAACCCACGCCTGCCGGTCAGGCCGCAGCGCCTGAAGATCGCCTGTCGAAAACGCCGTCTGGGGCGTCAACGGACTCACGCTCACGGGCCACTCGGGCACCTGCAACGCACTGCCGCCGGGTACGTTCAACGTCAGCGATGGCAGCATGACGGTAGTCAGCGCTTGCGGTGCATTGGTGATCTGGTAGTCGATCGTGAGCCACGCGCGGCCTTGCGCGTCGTGTTCGATCCGGGGATTGTGCCGCTCGAACCAGACGCCGGCACGCCCGGTCGATGGCATCGCCACGTTGCCCTTTGACGGGAGCAAGATGCGTTGCGTCAGGACGTCCCCAATCACATGTCCGAAGGCGCGCGGCTGCTCGACGGTGGCGGCCTGCATTGTCAATGCAATCGAGCAGAGAGTGATGGCGGCCAGCCCGCGCGCGAAAAATCTCATGCGGCTGCTTCCAGGAAGTATCGCGACAACGCTTCTGCGCTGAATGCTCCTTCAATGTAGAAGGGCCGCAAGCCGCGTTTGTCGAAGAGACTGTTTATTTCGGCGCGCCGGCGCAGCACGCCCGCACGCCAGTCCTGACGCGTTTTTTCGCGCAACCACAGGGTTCGCCGGTCACCCGTTTCAGCGTCGTCCACGCTCAGCAGCGAGCCGTGACCGGGCGGCTCGGTCTCCGCGCGATCCCAGACGATCATCGGGATGACGTAGGCATGCGTCAGCGTATCGAGCACCTTCGGCAAGCGCGTGAGCGGCCAGTGAAAGTCCGACACAATAAAAATAATGCCCTGCCGCCCCGCCAGTTTCGCGACCGACTTCTCAAGTCCATCGATACCGCCCGCCACGCCCGGCATCCGCGCGGCCTCCCGCAGCAGGCTGGCCAAAACGTCGCCCACTCCCTGACCGTAGCGCGCCGGTGAATACAGTTCTTCGCGCTCGGTTGCGTCGAAGGCGAGCATGCCAACCTGGTCTCCCGCGCGAAAAGCGCTATATCCCAGCGCTTCGACAAAATCTGCCGCCACGTCCAGCTTCGTCTTAAGCAGCCCGAAATGCATGGACGCGGATACGTCGATAACCACATAAACCGGCACTGCGACTCTTTGAAGATGAACCCGCACGAGCCATTCGGCGGGAATGGCGCGCATGCTCGCGCGCAAATCCATGCGGCGCGGGTCCGGGTGATCGAACAGGCGCGCGTGCATGGCGAATGCCTGACCCGCGCCGAAGCTCGAACCCGGATGCGAGCCAGGACGCGATCCACCGGCGCGCATCGGCAAGCGGTAGTGAAATTCTGGCATCGCGCTGAATGTATTCATGATTTCAAGGCACCGCGACTTTTGCCATGATCTGCGCAATCAATGCTTCCGCGAGTTCCTGCCGGCGCAACTCGTAAATAGGCGTGAAGAACACGCGATGACCGAGCGCGGGCAGCAAGACCGCGTGAATATCCTCGGGAATCAGATGCGAGCGGCCTGCGAGCCACGCAATCACGCGCGCGGCCCGCAGCATGGCGCTCATGCCGCGCGGACTCGCACCAACGAGAATGAGCCGCTGCATGTCGACGTTATCCAGCGCGATATCGAAGTGTTGCGGGTTTTCAGTCGCCTGCCAGATGTCGAGCACGTAGCGCTCGATAGTCGCGCTGGCGCTCACGCTGCGCTGAATGTCCGCGCCAATGCTGTTCAGTTCTTCCCACCGGACCACGCCCGGCGTGACTTGCTCGAGCAGTGCGTCGACATCGTGGAAAACAGGATCGAACACCAGCGCGCGGCGCACCTCCGGGTCGGACGGCGTCGGCATGCTTAGCTCGAAGAGAAACCGGTCGCGTGCCGCCGATGCCAGCTCGAACGTTTCCTCGCGCTCGACCTTGTTCCTGTCGGCGAACACGATCATGTGCGGAAAACGATATTCCCGGTCGAACGCCGAGACGGAACGCTCGGCCATTGCGCGCAGCAGGAGCGATTGCACTTGCGGCCGGGCGCGGTTGATCTCGTTGAAGAAGAATGTGGTCAGCCTTTCGCCGTGCCGCAGCAAAGGCCCGGGATCGATCCGCGGCTGGCCCCCGGCATCCACATAGGTGTGGTAGACGAGATCGCCCGGCATCATGTCGATGGTGCCTTCAACCCGTCCAAAATCCCCGCCAATAGCACGAGAGAACGCCCGCAGCACCGTGGTTTTCCCGACCCCGACACCGCCTTCGAGCAGCACATGTCCACGCGCAAACAGCGCTACGTTGATGAGGCGAACAGTCTCGCGCTGCCCGATCACGGCTTTTGCCACGCTCTGTTCGACGCGCAACGCACTCTCGCGCCAATCCTGCAGGTGCTCGTCAAAAGCCATCTATCGGGTCTCCATTCGCACGGCGGCACCATGCCGGAATCAACGCGCCGATCAGGCCATGCATAAGTCATACCGAGCTATGAGAACCTTGGTAACAGTAACAAGAGCGCCTTGAATTCAGCGGCCGGGAAACAGACTGTCACAGCATTCGATACACCTTGTGCCTGCGCTGCTGCATTGCAACTCATCACGCCTTGACGCCGATTGGGCACATCGGATGCTGAATGAAAGATGTAATGCAGCGCGAGCGGCGCTGTCCAAACCTGAAGAACATTTGGAGAAAATCATGAAGACCATGATCGTGGCAGCATGCCTGCTTGCGGGTATTGGAAGCACGTGTGTCTATGCGCAAAACAGCGGGAACAAAAGTACGGCGAACAGCGGAACAGCCACACAGGGCAATCCCGCAAGCGCAGGCGAAGCGATGGGTCAGCCCGCAAGTGCAGGAACCAGCACATCGGGTAATCAGGGATCGCTGATGCAACAACGGCAGAAAGCAATGTCGCCGCAAGGCGCATCAGGCGGCGCAGCCACGGGCACGATGAAGCAATGAGGCAAGCGCAAGCAAAAGCGCAGCGCAGCAAAGTCGTGCGCTTTAAACGATCGCCCCTGGCTGGCTTGCGCGCTTCAAACGCCAGGCCAAGCCGGTTTGCGCACGCAACAGGGTTGAGCGACCGCTTGCCTCAAGCTCTATACGCTGATCGATGACATCGGCAGAGATAGTATTGAAATCGAACAAGCCATAATGATGCGCAATCAATGCCCGGGCGCCACTGTTTTTGGCGAGCGCAACAGCTTCGTCGAGCGTGAAGTTTCCGGGCACGCCATTGCCGCTGCGCTCGGCATCGCGACCGTTCACGGGCAGCAGCGCCACGTGCGGCTCGAACGCCGACACTGCTTCATCGAGCCCAGCATACGGCACGCAATCGCCCGAGTGATACATACGCAATCCGCTTGCTTCTATCGCGTAGCCCAGCCACGGATAGCGCCCCTCGGCGTCCCGATCCAGCGACTCGTGCGCGGACGCAATCGGCGATACGAAGCAGCCGGGAAGGACCTCGATCCGCTCGCCCGCGTTCACCGGAACCAGACGTTCGCTGTCAACGCCACACCGCTTGATTGCTTCATCGACGACCGCTGCGGGAACCACGAACCTGAGATTTTGGAACTGCCGGCCAAGCGGCTGCAATGTTCCGGGGTCCATATGATCCGTGTGCCGATGCGTGCACAACACGACATCCAGCCGGTCGAGCTCATCGGGCAAGACCGGCGCTGCCATCATTCGTGTATGAGGAAACTTCGTGCCCTTGTACTTCTCCGCGAGCGAGTCCGAGAGATACGGATCGATCAACATCCTGAAGCCGCCAGACTCGATCACGAATCCAGCCTGCCCGAGCCAGTACAACACGACTTCGCCATGACGAGGCGCCGCGCTGGAATCGGCCAGCCGTTCGCGCAAGGACGTGGAAAAAGTCTCGGTCAGCAGCTGCACGTCACCAGCAGACATAACCGCCATCGGCGAGCACGATCGATCCCGTCATGAGGCTCGATGCATCGCTTGAGAGGAACAGGATCACCGACGCAACTTCGTCCATGCGTCCGAGCCGGTTCATGGGCGTGCCGCCCACCCATTTGTCGAACATTTCCTTGTTCTGATACACGTAGGTATTCATCTCGGTATCGATATACGTAGGCGCAACCGCATTCACCCGCACGCCGCGCGCGCCCCATTCGGCCGCAAGCGACCGCGTAAGGTGATGTACGCCCGCCTTCGACGCGTTGTAGTTCGCCTGTTCCTGCGGACGATTGACAATGAACCCCGACATCGACCCCACGTTCACGATACTGCCCGCGCCTCGCGCAAGCATGCCTTTGCCGAATGCGCGGCACGCCCAGAACACGCCGTTGAGATTAACGTCGATCACCTTGTTCCAGACTTCGTCCGACATGGTTTCGGCAGGATGATTCGAGATCGCGATACCCGCGTTGTTCACGAGCACGTCCACGCGCCCATGCCGCGCGACCACTGCGTCATTCACGCGTTGCGCCGCGCTCGAATCGGTGACATCGAGCAATTCGGTTTCAACGCGATACCCCTTCGCCGCAAGGTCTGCCGCAGCTTTATCCAGCAACTCCGCGTTCATGTCGGTGAGGACCACGAGCGCGCCGGCTTCCGCCAGCGCCTCGGCCGTGGCGAACCCGATACCGCGCGCGGCGCCCGTCACCACGGCGATCTTTTTATCGAGCTTGAATTTGTCGAGATACATGCGTGAGTTCTTCCTTAAGCTGTTTTGGCTGGCGCGGGTTTGCCCGCTTGCGCCGCGATGCGGCTGATTTCATCGAAGCCGGGACCGCTCACCGGAATCTCGACGTGAAAGACTTCGGCGATCACGCGCGTCCATCCATAGATGAAGTAGGTCCAGCCGTCCTCTATCTGCAGCTTGCGTGCGGTTTCCTGCGCGCGCGCCTGATCGAGGAAAACCAGGTCGCCACGATAATTCAGGTCCCACACGACCGCACGTTCCGGAAACACGGCCGCGTTGCTCAGCGGTGAGCCCGGCGCGTCCTTGCCGAGGCCCGTCGCGTTGATCACGAGCGCGCCCGGCGACAGCCGCGCGAGCACGGCGTCGTTATCTTCGGGTCGCGGAGCCACGACATATTCGCACGGTACATCGAATTCGAGTTCACGATGAATACGTTCGATTTCTTCGAGCCGTCCCGCCGACCGGTTCGATACGATCACCTTCGAAGGACGGTTCGCGCCCCGCGCCTTTTGCATCAGATGCCACGTCAGCGCAATGGTCGAACCGCCCGCGCCCATTGAAAACACTTCCGCGCCGGTGTTGGCGAAATGGTTCGCCGGCAGAAAACCATCGAGCGACAAGCCCGATGTAATGGGATCCTTGGCATGACAGATGAATTTTTCACCCTGCTTTGACAGGCAACTCGTCTCGCCCATGATCCTGGCGGTTGGATCGATGACGTCGAAGAGGTCCTTGCACGCCGCGTACAGATCTATCTTGTGCGTGGTCACCAGCGCGCCAACCGACATTGGATCGTGCTTCAGGAATTCCACCGCTTCCCTGTACGCCTCGAGCGCTGCATGCGGCTGGAAGTCAATGCCCTTGATCTCGACATCGCCAAGACCGAGATGCTTCGCCCATTCCGGGAACACGCGCATGATGGAACTCTGCGCCGTCGTGACGCCAATGAAGTAGAACGTCGGACGCGTCGCGGCCTGGTATTTTGCGGAAGCGCTCATCGGCCGGCTCCTTCTGCGGCGAGCGCGCCGCGCGCGAGCAGCGCCTGAACTTCTTCGGGCGTGCGCTCCTTGTAATCGGGATTCGGCTCGCTGCGCCACGACCCCGCGCCGTCATCGACAATGCGCAACTTCATGCCGTTCGACTGCTCGATGATCGCGTAATCCTGCCCCGAATCCGCCGGATAACAAAACAGCATCACGAAGTCCCCCCGTCCAAGATTCACCGACCGATGAATCCAGCGCGGCGGCACGTAACACGCCGTGTTCGCCTTCACCTCGACCACGCGCGTGTCGCCGGAGGGCGACTCCATCAGCATCACGCCGTGACCCTTCAGGCCAAAATAAAGCTCGGGCCGGTCTATGGCCGCGTGAATGTGGCCGCGCGTCATGAAGAATTCGTCGCCGACCTTTCCCGGGCTCATGCGCGTCACGCCCGTGATCAGGTCGCCGGGATTGCTGTTCGGCCGATGATCGGTGACTTCGTACACGACCTCTTCGCCGCGCTCGGCTGCAAGCGCACTGAACGCGGCGCTGTCGGCGTAAAGCCCGCTCAGGTCGCGAAGGAATTTCTGATAGCGCGAGCCGGTGCCATTCATCAGGCCCGTCTGCAAATCGACATCGAAGGAACGGGGTTCAGGCCATTGCATCGGGTCCATCTCCTGGAAAAGTGCAAGCCGCCTCGCGCAGCAAAGCGAACGTTAGTTTTAATAATGATATAGTTAACTTAAATACAAAACATCAGGGTTTTCCCCGCCGTAACCGTGCTGTTTTTCGGCTTAATGATAGCTATACTATCGTTCAAGGTGTGCAGAGACAACGTTACTTCTACTTAAGTTGAATCGGCGTTTCTGCTCATGGAAGGAAAGCTGGAAGCGAACCATTGCTCGATCCCATCTGCTGGAGACATTCAATGCAAGACAAGCAGCCCTCCGGACACACTCCGCCCAACGCCGCGGTTACGGCGCTGCGCGAGGCGCTCGGAGCCGACGTGGTCAGCCTTCCGCATGAATTCGCGGGGCGCAGGAACTCGGATTCGAGCCGCATGCCCTGCGACGAACCGTTGGCATTGATCCGTCCGCGCACGACCGAACAGGTCGCGACCGTCATGCGGATCTGCCACGAGCACAGGCAGCCGGTCGTCACGCAAGGCGGACTGACGGGCCTCGCGGGCGGCGCGTGCTTGCTCGGCGGAGAGGTTGCGCTGAGCCTGGAACTGATGAACGGCGTAGAAGCCATCGACGAAGTCGGCGCGGCCATGACGGTCTGGTGCGGCACGCCGCTTCAGGTCGTGCAGGAAGCCGCCGATGCCGCCGGTTTCATGTTTCCGCTGGATCTCGGCGCGCGCGGAAGCTGCACGGTAGGCGGCAACCTCGCGACGAACGCAGGCGGAAACCGCGTGATCAAGTACGGAATGATGCGCGATCAGGTGCTGGACATCGAGGCGGTGCTCGCGGACGGCAGTGTGGTCGGCGGCCTGCGCAAGATGATCAAGAACAACACCGGCTACGACCTGCGCCACGTGTTGATTGGCAGCGAGGGAACGCTCGGCGTCATCACGCGCGCCGTGCTGCGGCTGCGGCCAAAACCGCGGGCGGTATCGACGGCATGGTGCGGATTGCCGGACTACGACGCGGTCACCACGCTCTTGCGACGCGCTCAGGAAGGCTTGCCCGCCGGCGTCTCGGCCTTCGAGGTCATGTGGCCCGGTTACTACGATTTCGTGTTGTCGCGTTTGCCCGAATTGCGCGCGCCGCTCGAAGGCAGGCACGCGTATTACGTGCTGCTCGAAAGCAGCGGCGCCGACCCGCAACGGCAAGCGGACGCGTTCGAGGATTTCCTCGCCGGGATGCTGGAGACAGGCGTGATCAGCGACGCCGCCCTCGCCTCATCCGAATCCGACGCCGCCGCGTTCTGGGCGATCCGCGACGCCCCCGGCGAGTATCAGCGCCTGATTCCCGGCCGCGTTTCCTTCGACGTGAGCTTTTCGATCACAGACGTGGGCCGCGCCGCGCACGAATGCGAAAAGCTGCTTCGCGCGCGCTGGCCCAACGCAACGATCCTCATCTACGGGCATCTCGGCGACGGCAACCTGCATATCGTCGTGCAGGAACCCGACTGGCCGCCGACGACCGCGCCCCAAGTGCAGGAAGTCGTCTATGGCGTGACCGGCGCAATGGGCGGATCGGTCTCGGCCGAACACGGCATTGGCACGAAGAAACTGAAGGTGCTCGCGTTATCGAGGACACCGGCCGAACTGGCCGCGATGCGCGCAGTGAAAGCCGCGCTCGATCCGCTGAACATCTTGAACCCAGGCAAGTTGTTGTTGAACGTTGTTTAAAAATCCCGATAAAAGGAGGAGACATGACGCGATTCGTAAAGAAGGTGATGTGTGGTGTGGCGCTGGCAGTCGCAGGTGTAATCGCGGCATCGCCGGCAATGGCCGCCGACAAGATGAAAGTGGGCATCTCCATGAAGGTGCTCAACGCGCCTTATTTTTCGGCCGCCATGGAATCGGCCAAGGCGCGCGCAGCCGAACTCGGCAATGACGTCATCACGGCCGACGCGCAAGGCAAGATGGGCAAGCAGATTTCGGACGTCGAAGACATGCTGACGCGCGGCATCAAAGTGCTGATCATTGATCCGGCCGATCCAAAAGGTCTCGTCAACGTGGTCAACACAGCGACCGCCGCGGGCGTCAAGGTGATCGTGATCGACAGCACGCTCGATCCCAAAGCCAACTACCTGACGCTCGTGCAATCGTCCAACCGCGAGAACGGTGCGCTGGTTGGTTCGTGGGTCGTCGACACCATGGGCGACAAGCCGCTGAAGATCGCGCTGATCTCGGGCGAGAAAGGCAATCCGGTTGGCAAGGAACGGCGCGACGGCGTGATTGAAGGGATTGTCGAAGCGCAGCTTGCGAAGACCGGCAAGGTCAACTTGCAGATCGTGGGCCAGGGCTGGGGCAACTGGTCCGACGAAGGCGGCCTGAAGGCGATGGAAGATCTGCTCGTCGCCAACAAGGACATCAACATGGTGCTCGGCGAAAACGACAGCATGGTGCTGGGCGCGCGGCGCGCCATCGAAAGCGCGAACCGCACGGGCATCACGCTGGTTGCCGCCGCCGATGGCCAGAAGGAAGCGCTCAACCTGATCAAGCAGGGCAAGTACGGCGCGACCGCGCTGAACGATCCGGCGCTGGTCGCGCGTACGGCGGTGGATATTGGCGTGAAGGCGGCGAAGGGTGAAGCCACCAACGTGCCGAAGATCTCGTACACGCCGTCCGCTGCAATCTATAAGAGCAACGTCGACAAGTACTACAACCCCAAAGCGATTTTCTAACGCCTGCGGGTTCATGCAAGAGCGCGCCGGCGAGTCCGGTGCGTCCCGCATTCTGGAGACACCTTCATATGATTCCCTTTATTGCGCTGACCGGCGTGGACAAACGCTTCGGCGGCATTCACGCTATCGAGGGCGTGGATTTCGACGTCTTCAGCGGCGAAGTCCACGCGCTGGTCGGCGAGAACGGCGCGGGCAAGTCCACGCTGATGCGCATTATCGGCGGTGGTCATCAGCCCGACTCCGGAACGATCAAGGTCGAAGGACACGAGATGTCCTTTCGCAATCCGCACGCGGCAATGGAAGAAGGCATCGCGGTGATTCATCAGGAAACGGCCTTGGCGCCGGATCTGTCCGTGGCGGAAAACGTGTTCCTGGGCGCGTTGCCGGCGGTCATCGACTGGGGAACGCTGCGCAGGAATGCACGTGCGCTGATCGCAAGTCTCGGCTTCGATATCGATCCCGCCGCGCTCGTCGCCGACCTGTCGGCGGCGCAATGCCAGGTGATCGAGATTGCCAAGGCGCTGAGCCGTCAAGTGAAGCTCCTCGTACTCGATGAACCCACGGCCGCACTCGCGCCATCGGATGCGAACAAGCTGCTTGAAATCGTGCGCGAGTTGCGTTCGCGGGGCGTGGGCATTGTTTATATTTCGCATCGGCTGGAAGAGGTGTTTGCGATCGCGGACCGCATCACTGTGCTGAAAGACGGCAAGCGCGTGGACACCATCAAGCCGGCCGACGTCACCATGGACGGCCTGATCCGCAAGATGGTCGGCCGCCCTCTTTCCGTGCTGTTTCCACAACGCCATGCCACGCTCGGCAAGGAAGTGCTGAAGGTCACGGCGCTGGTGCGCGGTCATGCGGTGCGCAACGTGTCGTTCACGCTGCGCGCCGGTGAAGTGGTCGGCCTGGGCGGGCTGATCGGCTCGGGACGCACGGAAGTCGCACGCCTGATTTTCGGCGCGGACACGCGCGATTCCGGCACCATCGAATTGAATCAGAAGGTCATGGCGATCCGCTCGCCAATGGCCGCGGTCAAGGCCGGTATCGGCTTCGTGCCGGAAGACCGCAAGGGGCAAGGCGCGGTGTTATCCATGCCGATTCGCGTCAACGCCACGCTCGCCGCGCTGAAGTCGGTAAGCAGTCCGGGAGGGTTCCTCGCCTTCGGCCGCGAACGCGCCTTCGTGCAAAAGCTGATGGAACAACTGCGCATCAAGGCGCGCTCCATGGACGCCGATGTCTCCACGCTCTCGGGCGGCAATCAGCAAAAAGTCGTGCTGGCGAAATGGTTCCACGCGGACGGCGACCTCATCATCCTCGACGAACCCACGCGCGGCGTGGACGTAGGCGCGAAGGTCGAAATCTATACGCTCATCAACCAGCTTGCCGAACGCGGCAAGGCGGTGCTCGTGATTTCATCCGAACATCAGGAACTCATGGGCCTGTGCGATCGAATCCTGGTGATGGGCGAAGGCGAGATTCGCGGCGAACTGCAACCCGCCGACTTCAGCGAGGAACAGATCCTCTCGCTGTCGCTGCGCCGCGCGCCGGACGAAGCGCCGGCCACGCTCACTCATTAAATGCATTGTGAATAATCCGGAGACCCGCATCATGAATCCCAGCGCCGTCACCCCGAAAACGCATCCGGCGAGCTCGGCACAGGCCCACGCAAAACAATGGTGGTCCGTCGCGCGACGCTTCAACACGGTCGCGATCCTGATCGTGCTCGTGATTGCCGCGTCGTTTGTATCCAGCGACTTTTTCTCCGTGCCCAACCTGTCGAACATTTCGCGTCAGGTCGCGGGCGTCGGCATCATGTCGGTGGGCATGTTGCTGGTCGTGCTGACGGGCGGTATCGATCTGTCGGTGGGTTCCATCGCCGCGCTTGGCAGCGTGTTGTCCGCATTGCTGATTCCGCAGTACGGGCTGACGGTCGCCCTCCTCGCCACACTGGTTATCGGCGGCTTTTGCGGCTTCATATCCGGCGCGCTGATCGCGTGGTTTCGCCTGACGCCGTTCGTCGTCACGCTCGCCATGATGACGGTCGCGCGCGGTGTCGCAATGATCGTGTCGAACGGCTCGCCCATTCTCGTCGATGACCCCGGCCAGGCCCTGCTCGACTTCGGCCGTCATTCGTACTTCGGCATTCCCGGTCCCACGCTCGTGATGCTGATCGTGTTCGTGATCGGCGGCATTGCGTTGAACCGCTTGCGCGCGGGCCGCGTGGTTCGCGCGATAGGATCGAACGAAGAAGCCGTGCGGCTTTCCGGCGTGCCGGTTGCACGTCATGTGCTTGGCACGTATGTCAGCTCGGGATTGCTGGCGGCGCTCGCCGGCATTATCTCGACGTCGCGCGCGGGCGTGGGCGCGCCGACCGTTGGCGTGGGCGATGAACTCACCGTGATCGCGGCGGTGGTGATCGGCGGCGCGAGCCTTGCCGGTGGCAAGGGCGGCGCGCTGAACACGCTGATGGGCGTGCTGATTCTTGGCGTGATCGGCAACATCATGAATCTGGCGAGCGTGCCGGGATACCATCAGCAAGTGGTGATGGGTGTGATCATTGTCGCGGCCGTGCTGTCGCAGCGCGGCGCGCGGTTCTGGCGCCGCTAGGCGGAGCCGCCGCGTTTTCCGGCTAATCCGATACACTTGGAAGCCAGGTATCAACGCAGGACATCCGCACAAAGAGCACGAAGCACGGGGCGCCGCTTGCGGCGCCCCGTTCATAATGAACGAAGGAATATCGAGTGCCCGATTACAACATCCTCGAACTGATCGACCGCGCGCGTCCCAATCTGCGCCGTGGCAGCCGGCAAGTGGCCGAGTACATTCTCGCAAACCTCGGTTCCATCTCAGACATCAACCTGGCCGAACTCGCGCGCAACGCGAAAGTGAGCGAGCCTACCGTGCTGCGGTTTTGCGCGTCGCTCGGGTGCAGCGGCTTCAAGGACTTCAAGATTCGCGTGGTGCAGAGTCTCGCGCTCGGCGCGCCCGCCACGCATTCGGTACTCGGCAAGGCCGATGATCCTGAAACCGTCGCGACCAAGATCTTCGACTACACCATTACAAGCCTCGACTGGGCGCGCAAGAAGCTGGATTTCGCTGCCGTCGGCCGTGCGGTCGATTTGCTGGCGAAAGCGCGGCGCATCGAGTTCTTCGGGTTCGGCGCGTCGGGCATTGTCGCGCTGGACGCGCAGCAGAAGTTTCCGCTCTTCGGCGTGCCGTGCGTTGCGCACCAGGATTCGCATCAGCAATTCATTGCGGCGTCCATGCTGAAGCCCGGCGACGCCGTGGTCGCCATTTCCAACACCGGGTCCACGCGATCATTGATCGAAGTCGCGCGAACGGCGAAAGAACGCGGCGCGAGTGTGATTGTCATCACCGGCTCGAATAGCCCGCTGACGAACTTTTCCGATGTCGCGGTCATTGCCGAGACGCTCGAAAACACGGACGTATACACGCCGACGACCTCGCGCCTCGCCGCCCTTGTGATTATCGATATCCTTTCGACGAGCGTAGCGCTGCGCAAGGGCGAGGCGCATACGCTCGAAGTGCTGGACATGAAAAAGCGTCTTGCGGACATGCGTTCCACGGGCGTGATTTGAATCGATGAAATGGCTCAGCCTTCTCCATCGAGATAAAACGAGCCTTCCATCACGCTCACGCATGTCCCGCCGATGCGCACGCGCGGCTGACCGTCATGAACATCCACGGTTGTAATCAACACGCTCGGGCGGCCCATATCGACGCCCTGGCTCACACGCAGCAATAACCTGGACTCACCCCGCACGTCGGCAATAAGCGCAACGGCCGCCGCAGTCGCGCTGCCCGTAGCAGGATCTTCGGTCATGCGCGGCGTGAACATCCGGGACTGGATATCGCAGGATGTGTCGTTGCCGACATCTCGCGTATAGGCATAGATCGATACCGCGCCATCGACGGGCAGCACCTTCTTGTAGTCCACGAGACTGGGAATGCACCGGCGCAACGCTTCCCGCGATGCAAGCTCGGCCACGACAAACGGCAGGCCGACAGACGCCACTTGCGGCGCGTGAGCGTCGGTGCGGATATCGGATGCATCGAGCGACAAACAGGCGGCCACGCTTTCGGCCGAGAGCGTCGACAGGCGTGTCAGCCGTTCCGGCACGGTGAGTTCCGCGCCGGCCGCGACTCCGCCCTGCTTCATTTGCGTGACCGGCACCAGGCCCGCGGCCTCCTCGAACACGAGCCGGTCGGGCAATGGCGTTCCGTTAGCCGCGGCTCGCGTTGCAAGGACGAACGCGGTGCCTATGTTCGGATGCCCGGCAAACGGAATCTCGCGGATTGGCGTGAAAATGCGGACCCAGGCGGTATGCGCCGGGTCGCGCGGCGGCAATACGAAGGTGGTTTCGCTGTAGCCGAACTCGGCGGTTATCGCCTGCATCTGGCTGGTGGAGAGACCTTCTGCGTCCAGCACGACGGCGACCGGATTGCCGTGGAATCGTGTGTGGGTAAAGACGTCCGCTGTGACGTAACGACGGTTCATGGCTCATGCCCCTGTAGGATGATGCACCCGCGACAAGCCCTGATTGTGGCCTTATCCATCGGTCATGCACCATGTACAGTTATGTAAGCGAGCATTGGGCCAGCATCCCGGATTCACCGGATCACATGCACAGTTTTACGACTGCGAACACACCGCCGGCGATCTCGCTGGCATCTCGCTGGAAAACAGAAGCTGCTGAAAGACCCTGGCTCACGCTCGAAGCCCAAGCCGTCAAACCCCGCTTGCGTATCCGCCGTCCACCGGCAACGTCACGCCCGTGATGAACGCCGACGCCGGCGATGCCAAAAACAGCGTCGCCCCAACGAGGTCGTCGACTTCGCCCCAGCGCTTGAGCGCGCTGCGCGCGGCGATCTTGTCGGCGCTCGCCGGCACTTCCCAGAGCGCGCGCGTCATGTCTGTCCGATGGTAGCCTGGCGCAATCGCATTCACGCGCACGCCCGCGGGCCCGAACGCGTGCGCAAGCGAACGCGTCAGACCCAGAATGCCCGTCTTGCTCGCGCAATACGCGGGCACTTCCACGTCGGCGATATAGCTAAGCATCGAGGCCACGTTCACAATCGAGCCATGCGCCCGCTCGAGCATGTCGCGAGACGCCATCGCGAGGCGCATGGCGGCGGTCAGGTTGACGTCGATCACTTCGCGAAAGACATCATCACGATATTCGTCGGCGGGACGCGCGACGCCCGCTGCATTCACCAGCACATCGAGCTCGCTCAATGTTTCAACGAACGCCTTGATTGCTTCGTTGTCGCGCACATCCAGTTGCTCGAAGCGAATGCCCTTGAGCGTAGTGTCCGCGCGCAAGGCCTCGAGCTTTCGCGCCGAACTGCCTGTCGCGATCACTTGCGCGCCGAGCGCGGCGAACCCTTGCGCGATCGCGAGGCCAATGCCGCTCGTTGCGCCCGATACGAGCACCTTCTTTCCATCGAAAAGGCCGGGACGGAACGCCGCCGTTTCCTGACCCTTGAGTTCAGTTGTCATGTTGTCTCTCGTGTAGATTGATTAGTCAACCTGATCGAATCGGGCCGCATAGCGGTCCATCGCTTTCAATGCGGCAATGACCAAAGGTACATCAACGGGATACGGTTCGTTGTGGATGATCTCGCCCGCGCGGCAGGCACGCTTCGCCACGGTTTCGAGCGCGGCCTGATCGGCGACGTCCACGTTGATTTGGGAAAGCCGCGTCGGCAAGCCGACTGCCCGGCAGAATTCAAAGACACGTCGCCGCTCGCCGTCTGGCACCGCCGATAAAAACAGCGATGCGAGCACGCCAATCGCGACCTTCTCGCCATGCAGCAAGCCGTGCGACGAAGGCAGGTCCGCCAGGCCATGATGAATCGCGTGCGCCGCCGCAACGCCGCCCGACTCGAAGCCAATGCCCGAAAGCAGTACGGTCGCCTCCAGCGTGGCGTCGAAATCCGGCGTCACGATTTGCGCTCGGCAATCGTCCACCGCCTGCACCGCATGCGCGAACAAGGTATCGCGGCACAGCTTTGCGGCTTCGAACGCGAGCGCCGTGCCACGGCCGCCGCACAGATTCTTCGCATAAGCACGGCGGCAGGCATCGGCTTCATAAAAGGTCGCGAGCGCATCGCCAATCCCCGCGATAAAAAATCGCACCGGCGCTCGCACGATCAGGCTGGTATCGAGCAGCACGAGATCCGGGTTTCGACGCACAAAACGATCGCGCACCACGCGGCCTTCCTCGTCGTAGATCACAGCGAGCGCGGAACACGGCGCATCGGACGCCGCGATGGTCGGCACGCAGACGAACGGCAGGCGCAGGTCATCGGCGGCGGCGCGGCCGGTATCGACGACCTTGCCGCCGCCAAACGACACCACGATGTCCGCTCCGCTCTCGCGAATCCATTCAGCGGCGGCGGCGACCGAACGCTCGGTGCAGGCGGCATCGACGGCGCGCACGACAAGTTTCACGCGCTCGGCCTTCGATAACGCCGGCTGCAATAACGAAGCGACGTTGCTGTCGACGAGACACGCGGCGTGCGTGCCGAGACGCGCGAGTTCGGCATCGAGTGAATCGAGCGCGCCTGCGCCCTGGACATATCGTGAAGGGAAGATGCTGGTTCTGAGCATGGTCGTGGATCAGGAGTCAAGTTGAACGCCGAGTGCGGCGGCGAGTTCGTGTTCGGAGAAGACTACTTCGGAGCCGTCGGGGAAAGACGCCGCCGCGCTAGCATGTTCCGGCCACGCGAGCACGCGCATGCCTGCCGCAATGGCCGCACGCGCGCCTGTTGGACTGTCTTCGACCACGACTGCTTCGTCTGGCGTGACGCGCAGAAGCCACGCAGCGCGTTCGTAGGGTTCGGGATCGGGCTTGCCGGCGCGCACGTCGTTCGCGCTGATCGAGACGAGTTGCGGGTCTTGCAGACCGAGCGCGCGAAGCCCGGCTTCGAGCAACATGCGCGATGAATTCGATACGATCGCCTGCCGGATCCCTGCCGCGCGCACGGCGTGATACACGCTCAACGCGCCGGGGCGCGGTTGCATGTTCGCCGCTTCGGACACATAGTGGCGTGCGCGCGTCATGGACCATTGACCGTAGTCGAAATCGATGCCGAAACGCGTACAGCAATAGCGATGAACCTCGCGTCCGGTCTTGCCGAATATCGATGCATGCAGGTCGTCGTCCGCCTCCAGTCCGTGCTCCTTCAGCACTGCGACGAGCGTGTCCAGGTGCAGCGCTTCGCTGTCGGCGAGCGTACCGTCCATGTCCCATAGAACTGCCTTGATTGCGTGCGTCATGCATGGATCTCGGCAAGACGATCGAGGTCGTCATAGAACTGTTGCGAACTCGCGTAGAGCCGCTCGAAGATCGGCATCATCCGGTCGTAGGTGTCGCTCGCGCGCGGGTCCGGCTGGACCTCCCGCTCGAACTGCACGAAGGCTGCAACGGCGTCGGCCACGCGCGCAAACTGGCCGTGCGCGGTGGCCGCCAGAATCGCGCAGCCCATCACGCCGCACTCTACTTGCGCCGGTACGAGAATTGGCGTTCGATACATGCTCGCCTTGATGTCGAGCCACAGCGCCGCCTTCGCCCCGCCGCTCGCGGCAACGAGCCGCTCCATGCGCACGCCCGCCGATTCGATCACGCCAATGTGCCGCCGCACGCCGAACGCGACGCCTTCCAATACCGCCCGATGCAGATGCGCCGCACCATGTTTCGCGCCGATGCCAAAGAATTGCGCCCGCGAATTCGAGTGCTCGCCGAGACGTTCGCCGGTGAGATACGGCAGGAAAAAAAGGCCTTCGGAGCCGACCGGCGCTTCGGCCGCCTTTTGCGCGACGGCTTCGTAGCTCAATGCGTTTTCGTGAAATGCGCGACGCGCCCAGCGCACGGCGTCGCCGCCTGAGTCGAGCAGCATGAAGCGTCCCCACAGCCCTTCGGCGGTCGCCACGTTCGATACTTCCGGATGCAGCATGGGGGTATCGGCGATCACGGTGATGATGGACGACGTACCAGTGATGTCCGACCCGAGACCGGGCGCGTACACGCCCGAACCGAGCACGGACAGCGGATAATCCGCGCCGCCGACGAGCACCGGCGTGCCTTCACGCAAGCCCGTTGCTTCGGCGGCGTTCGCCGTGACGCTGCCAAGGATTTCCTGCGGCGAGCGGATGGGCGGAAACTTGTTGATATCGAGGCCGAGCGCATCGAGCATGGGCCGGGACCAGGTCCGCGTTTGCGGGTCCATCAGGAAGCTCGTGGATGCGTCGCTCCAGTCCCACGCCCGTTCGCCGGTCAGCCGGAAATTGATGTAATCCTTCGACATGAACACGGTCGCGGCACGCTCGTACGCCTCGGGTTCGTTCTGCTTGAGCCATTGCAGCTTGAAACCGGGCCACGCGGGCGTCGCGGGGTTCGCCGTCAGCGGAAGATATGAAGTGGATGCGTTGCGGGCCCGGAAGGCTTCGACTTGGGCGAGCGTGCGTTTGTCGTTCCAGAGCGGCGCGGTTTCGCGGGTGAGCCGGCCATCGGCATCGATCAGGACCGTGCCGTGCATCTGGCCGCATGCGCAGACAGCAGCAATGTTCGCAGCGGCGTTCGGGACGCTTTCAAGCACTTCGCGAATGGCGCCGGCAGCGCCTTGCCACCAGTCCGCCGGGCGTTGTTCGGACCAGCCGTAACGGGGCACGATCTGCTCGTGCTCGCGCGCGGCCATCTTCACAATTGTTCCACGTCCATTGACGAGGGCAGCGCGGACACTGCCCGTGCCAACGTCGATGGCAAGGTAATACGTCTCCATGACCCGAGTCCCCAGGTATTGCCTGAACGAGCGAATTCGTCGTGCGAAAGATACGCCGCGACCACGCCAAGCTTCTAATTAACGTTATCTTGACTACGTTTTGTAGCCATGTCAATTAGCTGCTAATGCTTATTCTGCCTTGCATATTCAGTTCAGGCTCTGGAAAATCTCGGTTTCAGTCTCCTACTTTCGTTGTTTTCACTAACTTTATTTGTTAACGATGCGGAAGGTGCTTCCGCATCGCCGCGCTGCCGGAAACGTCAATACAGCACGTTCTTCGCGACCGGCTGATCGATGTTGCCCTTGTCGACCATGACCACGCCTGTATCGACGAATTTCGGCGGCGATTTCTTCTCGATCACGCCGACCACCGTTTCGATTCCTTTGTAGCCCATCTGATAGGAACCCTGCACGGCGATCGCCTGGATCGTGCCGTCCTTCACGAAGTTCTGCAGATCCTGATTGCCATCGAAACCGATGGCCACGATCTTTCCGGCCTTGCCCGACTGCGCCAGCGCGCGGCCCATGCCAACGGCGGTCGGTTCGTTCGCACCGAAAATGCCCTTGAGGTCGGGGTTCGCGGCAAGCACGTCAGTGGTCTGGTTCAACGCGTTCGCCATTTGCGATTGCGAGTAGAACGGACCCACCACGGTCAGCTTCGAATGCGCCTCCAGGTACTTGCGGAATCCGCCAACGCGCGCGGCTTCCGAACCCGCGCCGGCCACGTACGACATCAGCGCGATCTTGCCCGTCTGCCCAACCTTCGCAATCAGGGCCTGGGCGCACAACTCGCCAGCCTTGGCGTTGTCGGTGGAAAGGAAAGCCTGGTAATACTGCTTGCCCGAATCGGACAGCGCCGAGTCGATGATTACCACCGGGATATGCGCCTCCCAGGCCTTCTTGACAGCCGGCACGAGCGCGTCGGGATCGGAAGCGGCCAGCACGATGCCCGAGACCTTGCGGTTCACCGCGTTCTCGACCATGTTCACTTCGGCTGCGATGTCCGACTCGGCGGCCGGCCCCTGGAAGGTCATGGTGTAGCCCTTCTCCTTGGCCATGGCCGCAGTCGCGCCCTTGTTGACGTTCTGCCAGTAGTTCGAATCGGCGCTCTTCACGATCACTGCAATCTCGCCGCCTGCGGCAAAGGCCGTGCTCGCGGCAACAGTCAGCACGGCGGCAAACATTGCCTTGCTTGTCAGTTTCATGGTCAGTTTCATGTCTCGCTCCTTTGGTTTTATAAGACCTCTTCGGCCCGCTTCACTTGGTGCTCGTCGAACGCTTCGGATTCCTTCACGCTCGATAAAACTCATCGCCGGTTTCGAATCTGGTCGATCCACACCGTGCCCAGAATCACGAGGCCAATGATGATCTGCTGGATGAAACTCGATACGCCGTTCATGTTCAATCCATTGCGCAAGATGCCGATCACGAACGCGCCAATGGCCGTGCCCGAGATCGTGCCCACGCCGCCCATCAGCGACGTTCCGCCGATCACCGCGCTGGCGATGGCATCGAGTTCGTACATCACGCCTTCGTTCGGCTGTGCGGTCACGAGCCGCGACATCAGCACGCAGCCGGTCAGACCCGCCAACGCACCAGACAACACGTAGGTGAAAAGCTTCACGCGATTCACATTCACGCCCGATAAACGCGCCGCTTCCGCATTCGATCCAACCGCGTAGATATGCCGTCCCAGCGACGTGCGGCTGAGCATGATCGCCACCAGAACGGCGAGCACGACCATGATGATCACCGGATACGGAATGCCGGGAAAGACCACGTCGGGAAAACCATCCGAACCCATCCGGACAATACGGAACAGCGACCCGTTGCCCAGTTCGGCAAACGAATCTCCGAGACCCGATACCGGCCGCGCGCCGGTAATCTGCAGCGCAAGTCCGCGCGCAACGAGCATCATGCCCAATGTCGCGATAAACGGCGGCAAGCCCATGCGCGTGACGAATATGCCGTTGAACACGCCGCAAATCGCCCCGACGATCACGCCGCCCAGCATGCCAACGGGCACCGGAACGCCCGCCTTCACGAGCAGCGCGGCGGCCACGCCGGATAGCGCCAGCACGGAACCCACCGACAGGTCGATCCCACCGGTAATGATCACGCACGTAGCACCGAGCCCGAGATACGCAATCGACGTCACCTGCAGCGCGACCGTCATGCCGTTGCCCAGAGACATGAACGCGTTGCTCGTCGCGGAGAACACGACCACGAGCATCACCAGGCTGCCGAGCGCGGCGAACTTCTGTATCAGGTCGCGCCGGCGTTCACGAGCGCGTGCGCGATCGGCATGAGCGGGATCGGTAGTCATCTCAAGCATGGGTCGTCCGTCCTGATGCGTAGTGCATGATTTCTTCCTGATTGGTGTTGCGGGTTTCGAGCACGCCCGCTATTTCGCCTTCGTGGAACACGGCCACGCGGTCGGTCATGCCCATGATTTCGGGCAACTCGGAACTGATCAATACAACGCCAATGCCCTGGGCCGCGAGCCGGTCCATGAGTTCGTAGATGGCGTATTTCGCGCCAACGTCGATGCCGCGCGTGGGTTCGTCGAAGAAAAGAATTTTCGATTCACGGAACAGCCATTTGCTGATCACCACTTTCTGCTGATTGCCGCCCGACAGATTGCGCGTGATCTGGTTGGCGCTCGGCGTGCGGATGCCGAGCGCATCGATATATTTGCGCGCGACCTTCCCTTCTTCCTCGAAGCGGATAAATCCGCCCGCGCCCGACACCGCTTCCACGTTCGCGAGCGTGATGTTCTTTGCCACCGTCATCTGCAGCGCGAGGCCATTGCCCTTGCGGTCTTCCGAGAGATAGGCAATGCCGTTGCGGATTGCATCGATAGGCGAATGAATCGACAAGCGCTCGCCGCCCAGATGAACGTCGCCCGCGTCCACCGGATCGGCGCCGAACACCGCGCGCGCCACTTCCGTCCGGCCCGATCCCATCAAGCCTGCAAAGCCCAGGATCTCGCCGCGACGCAATTCGAAGCTCACCGGCCCGAACACTTCGCGGCGCTTGAGTCCGTTGACGCTCAGCAGGACGTCGCTGGAAGGCTGCGATTTGCGTTCGGGGAAAACGTCGTCCAGAGCGCGGCCGACCATATGCGACACCACTTGTTCAATGGTCGTGGCGGCAAAGTCGTCGGTGGAAATCGTGCGGCCATCGCGCAGCACGGTCACGCGGTCGGCGATCTCCGCAAGCTCGTCAAGCCGGTGTGAGATATACACAATCCCCACGCCCGACTGGCGCAGTTCCTTGATGATCCGAAACAGGTGCACCGTCTCGGATTCGGTCAGCGACGACGTAGGTTCGTCCATGATCAGAAGCCGCGCGTTCAGCGACAGCGCCTTCGCAATCTCGATCATCTGCTGCTGCGCGACCGACAGCGACCCCACCAGCGTGCGCGGCTTGAGCGGCAAGCCGATCCGGTCGAGCGCGGCTTGCGAATCGGCGGCAAGACGAGCGCGATCGATAAACAATCCGCGCTTCGGCTCGCGCGCCAAGAAGATGTTTTCAGCGATCGACAAATGCGGAATCAGGTTCAGTTCCTGATGAATGATCGCGATGCCGGCGGCTTGCGCATCGAGCGTGGAAGCGAAGTGCTGCACGCGGCCATCGAGATAGATCTCGCCTTCGTCCGGCCGGTATTGGCCGCTGACGATTTTCATCAGCGTTGATTTACCCGCGCCGTTTTCGCCGCAAATGGCATGGACTTCGCCCGCGCGAACGTCGAAGCTGACGTTCTGCAGCGCGATCACGCCAGGAAAGCGCTTGCCCACGCCGCTAAGACGCAGCAAGGATTCCGCTGATGCGCGATGCGCGGGCCCGTGGTCCGGCACGACACCCGGTTCGGCCGTCATGTTCATTGCACGGCCCGCGAGACTGATTGGGACGGATGCATCGGCTTGTGTCTCCTCGATGTAAGTCGATCCTGCAGTCAAGTGGTCAAGCCAATTTAGTGTTTGAAGAGGCGGCCTGACCTGCTGCTAATGATAATGGCGTTATGCCTGCGCTGGAATCGAGGTATTTACCCTTATATCCAACGACATAGGCCTCGGGCGATGCTGACGCGAATTGGTCAAGCCACCTTACACGTTTCGCGTTACGCATCCGAGTCCCATGACATCACTCGTCAAACCCGTTGAGACACGGCGGCTATATCAGTCCATCGCCGATCAGATCAATACGCTGATCCGCCATGGCAGTTTCCAGGCCGGCACACGGCTGCCGCCGGAACGTGAACTGGCGCAGCAACTCGGGGTATCGCGTCCCTCGCTGCGCGAAGCGTTGATCGCGCTGGAAATTCGCGGACAGGTCGAGATCCGGATGGGCTCGGGCGTCTACGTCTGCGATGGCGGAAACGAAACGTCGCCCCTCACCGCCATGGGAGAAAGTCCGACCGAACTCATGCAGGCGCGCGCGGCGATTGAAGGATCGGTGATCGTGCTGGCTTGCACGCGGCTCACGTCCGATGGCACGGCCAAGCTGCAGAAAAGCCTGGATATCATGCGTGAACTGATCGCAGCGGGCCGTTCACCGTTGGAACCCGATCGCCAGTTCCATATGACGATTGCCGAGATTGCCGGGAATTCAGTGCTGACGCGGCTCGTGGGTGAATTGTTCGACGGTCGCAACGATCCTATCGCGGCCAAAGCCAGCGTGCTTTCGGAAAACATCACGACCTGGGGCGTCGCGTTATCCGAGCATGAACGGATTCTCAGGTCGCTCGAGGCGCGCGATCCGATCGCTGCGCAGGCAGCGATTCGCTCGCACTTGAAGGCATCGGAGGAACGGTGGGTCGGCGACGCGTAAGCACGCGTTGCGCCACCGGACCGATGTCCTAACGCCCAAAAAAACTTTCCGCCACGCCTCGTTATCATTTGTGTCGTTTTTTGGTGGCACAAATGATAACGATTCGCATTCGTGTATAATTCGCGCGGTTGTCAGTTCTTGTTGTCTAGTTGTAAGTCCAAACTCGCAAGTCCAGACATTACCCCACTACAAAGCACCGTTCCGTTGCCCATCGCCGCCTGATGGATCGACGGGGCGAAATCACGACCACTTCGCTACTGCACTCCTTCGATGCTTCCAATCAAACAGCAATCGCTTCGCGTCCGGCCGATGTCCGCTGCCGTCCGTCACGTTTTCCTCCGCGCGGCAGTGCCGCTTGCCATGGGTGTCGCCGGTATTGCGGGTGTTGCGGGGAGTGCGCATGCACAAAGCAACGGCACGGCCGACGCCGCCGACAAAACCTTGCCCGCGGTGAAGGTACAGGGAACCGCGGAAGCGCTGCCCGGCGATTTCGCACCGACATACAGTGGCGGTCAGGTCGCGCGCGGCGCGAGCTTTGGCGTGCTGGGTGACCAGAAGATGATTGACGTGCCATTCAGCATGACCACGTACACGTCGAAGCTGATCGAGGACCAGCAGGCGCGAACGCTTGCCGATGTGCTCGACAACGATCCGTCCGTTCGCTCCAGCCTCGGTTTCGGTAACCAGTCGCAAGTGTTCGTTATCCGTGGTTTCCAGTTGAACGGCGACGACATCTCGCTCAACGGGCTCTACGGCATCACCCCACGTCAACTCGTGGCCACGGAAACGCTGGAACGCGTGGATGTATTCAAGGGCGCCAACGCTTTTCTGAACGGCGCGTCGCCGACCGGATCGTCCATTGGCGGCGGTGTGAACCTGCAATTGAAACGCGCCGACGATAAACCCCTGACACGCGTGACGGTGGAGGGAACGGCGTCGGGCGAACTCGGCACGCACGTGGATGTGGGCCGCCGCTTCGGCAGCGAAGGCCAGTTCGGTGTTCGCGTGAACAGTTTTGTGCGCGACGGCGAAACCAGTGTCGACGACGAGCACAGGCGCAGTACCGCGACGTCGGTTTCGCTGGATTATCGTGGCGACAAATTGCGTCTTTACGGTGACTTCCTCTACCAGCGCGAACGCGCCAACGAAGCGCGCCCCACGGTCAATCTGAGCGGTACCGACATTGTGATCCCGGCGGTTCCGTCGGCGACGCATAACTACGCGCAACCGTGGTCATTTACCGCGCTCGAAGACACGGTTGGCATTGCGCGCGCCGAATACGACTTCATGCCGGGATGGACCGCGTATGTGGCAGGCGGCGTGCATCACGCGAACGAGCATGGCGATTACTCGTCGCCGAATTTCAACGGCGATACAGGGTTGACGACGGCATATCGCTTGGGCGTTCCGCGCAAGACCGACGCCTACTCAACCGAAGGCGGCGTGCACGGACGGTTCAATACCGGTCCTGTCTCGCACTTCGTGACCTTAGGCGGGTCGCTCACAAGTATTGAAGACCGCTCGGCCTTCGATTTCTCCAGCACCTTCAATACCGACCTCTACAACACGCCTCAGGTGCCGCGCCCGTCCGCAAGCCCGGTCGGCAATTTCGCGGATCCGTTCGTGACGGACCGCGTGCTGATCCGCAGCGTGGCGGTATCGGACACGCTCGGCTTTCTCAACGATCGTGTGCTGTTCACGCTTGGCGCCCGACGCCAGGAGTTGCACCAGAACAACTACGACACAGGCACTGGCAATCTCACGTCGTCATACAACGACTCCATCACCACGCCGATTCTCGGACTCGTAGTCAAACCGTGGCAAAACGTCGCGTTCTTCGCCAATCGCAGCGAAGCGCTGGCTCAGGGACAACCGGCGCCATCGACGGCAGCAAACTTCGGCACGAATCTCGCACCGTCGCGCTCGAAACAATATGAGGTCGGCGTGAAATACGACACGAACCACTTTGGTTCGACGTTTTCGGCGTATCAGATCGAAGAGCCGACCGCGTACACCAACGCCGACAATATCTTCGCGGCGAACGGGCGCGAGCGGCATCGCGGGCTGGAAGCATCCATCACGGGCGAACCGATGCAAGGCGTGCGCTTGCTGGCAGGTGCGTCCTACATCCAGGCCGAATTGCTCAATACCGCTGGCGGCCTGACCGACGGCAATCGTCCTACTGGCGTGCCCGCGTTCCTGTTCAACCTCGGCGCGGAGTACGACATTCCGATGGTGCCCGGCCTGACCGTGACCGCACGGTATCTCCACACGGGCAAGCAATACTTCGACGTTGCCAACACCGCATCGATTTCATCGTGGAATCGTTTCGACCTCGGCGCGCGCTATGCGACCAACGTGTTCCACAAGAACACAACCTTCCGGATCAGCGTGCTGAACGTGGCGAACAAGGCCTACTGGGAATCGGCCTCCACGTCGGGCCAAGGATACCTGACCCAAGGTGCACCACGCACGTTCCTGTTCTCGATGACAACGGACTTTTAACAAGGACGTGGTGTTGTGAAACAAAGGCGCCGATGGAAGTTTCATCGGCGCCTTTTTGCGTCCGGATCATGCCCTTCACGTGCCGTGGAGAGGGCGTCCCCAAACGCTATCCCGCCCACCCTGCGCGACACGCCGCGCCGTTACCCGCAGCATCCATCCAAAGCAGCCCGCTGCAATCAGCGCACAGATATCGACGCCAACGGTCGCGGAATCGAACCACATTCCCGTCGATGGAACCAGCCATCCAATAACCGATGCCGCCGGCACGAGCAAGGTGGCGCAGATCGTCAGCGCCAGCAATTCGACCGATCCACGCGCAGCGCCCCGCAGGAACGCCCAGCCAATGCTCGCCAGAAAAACCGTGTAATAGATCCGTGCGTGCCATGCAGGCAGATCCGCGACGCGCCCGCTCAGCAATTTCCCGGCGGCGAGTGTCGCGGAGATCCCGGCCATGCAACCGAGCGTCACGCCCACCGTCAACGCGGCCATGAAATAAGTGGATGGCCGTTGCTTCACCACGCCGCTTTCCTCGCGACGCTCGGCCTTGCGACGGCTCTCGATCCACAACAGGTTGCCCGAGTAAAACAGGAACGCGCCGCCGAGTCCCAGGAACAAATACGCCCATTGAATCGTTTCGCCGCCATAGCTGCCAAAATGCAGCGCGAAAAATGCACTGGTGGCCGCGGACCAGGCGGTGCCATCAGCGCCGGGAAGAAATTGCGCGTTCAGGAAACGGCCGGACACGGGATCGAGCAACGCGAAGCCGCCGCTGCGCGCGAGATAGCGCGGATCATCGCCGGCCACGAACACGGTGGCGCCGGGTTCCCCTGCTCCCCGATAACTCAGTTCGCGAGGCTCGAACGCAGGCGCGCGCTGTTTCACGGCGGCGAGAATTTGCCCGGGCGCAAGCAGCCTTGTGGGGTCGACGCCCCGCTGGACCGGCGCCTTCGCAAAATACGGGTTCTGCGCTTGCCTGGTGGCATCGAGCGTGCCGCCGTAGATCACGCGGTCCTGCACCGGAAAGATGTAGTCGTTCAATCCGAACGCGACGACCGATAGCGCCATCACCACATGAAACGGCAGGCTCAGGATGCCAACGACGTTATGCGCATCAAGCCACATCCGCTTGAGGTTCCTGCCCACGCGCACGACGAACAGATCCTTGATCAGGCTCGGCAACAGCACGATCACGCCCGACACCAGCGCGAGCCCGTACACCAGCGACACCACGCCCATCACGCCCATGCCAACGCTGAAACCACCGGGAATGCCGACCGTCATGTGCAGGATATCGATAAAACGTGCCGCGTCCGAGAGCCCGCGAGTGTGTGTCCGAAGCTTGCCCGCAGTATCGAGCGTGGCGGAAATACGCTGCGCCTTGCCCCTCGCACGCCACGATAAACTCGCGCGTCCCTCGGGTTCGAGCCGCAAGGTGAACTGCCGCCGCGCGTCGGGAAAAGAAGCCAGCGTCTGTTCTATCACCGAAGACGCCTGCGTCAAGGGAAAGACCTGCGTGTTGGCGGCGGGCGGCGTGACCCATGCGTCGAGCGTGTCCTTGAACATGGTCACCGCGCCCGCATAGAACGCGATAAAAAGCGCGAGACCGGCAACAATGCCCGTCCACGTATGAACCGTCTTGTAGACGCGAATGACGTCGCTGCGCATGCTTTCTCAGTGAGCCGACAAAAAGTGACGGGCCAGCGCGAACATCGCAAAACCGAATGCATTGGCGCCGCCAAGCCAGAGCCACGCGCGCAGGCCGCTGCGAAACACGAAGCTCGCGCTCATCACGCCGATCCATACCGGTGGCACGAGCCACATCGCGACCTGGAATTTGTTTTGTGCATCGAGCGGACCGGGCGTGAGACAGGCGAGCAACCCGCTCGCGGCAATCCCGATCCCAAAGCCACCGATAACGCCCGCAAGCGTCTTGAGCGTCCAGTCGCGCGACAGATTTTCGCGGTCGCGCCCGGATTTGCCCGCCTTCGAACTCACCGCGAAGCGCCCTGCAATCGCGACCGCGCAAGCAGCACGCCGATGAACGGACACGCCGTGAGACATGCCATGACCGCGGTGAAAACCACGGCAAGCGATGTTGCCGGATTCAGCCCTTTCGCGCCGATCACGAACGCCGCGCTCACGAACACAGACGCGAGCGTCCTGCAAGGCCGGGGCGCGAGCGGTGCGCGCAACCATCGCTGCCCCGGGGCCGCGAGATAAAACAACAGGGAGCCGGCGATCGCGAACAAAACGGATGCCGGCATGGAGAGGTCATGCATAGAAAGAAAGCGCGATTTAGCTGCCCAAGACGAACAAACAGATTTCGGGCACGTTATTGAGAATCATTATCATACAGAAATTCACGATTCAGCGTGGCGTTGACTTGGTGCCTCGAAGGCATACAGCTAAATGCAAACGGCCCGCGTGAAAGCGGGCCGCTGGAAAAGATGTACTGCAACAACGTAATGCCGGGAGTTTCATGCCGGAAGCTTCAATTCGAACCGGCGGCAAAATCCTCCTTGACCTTACCGACGTTGCTCAATGCAAAACGTCATTGCGCCTATTGCCGCTTGCTCGCCTCCTTCTTCAGCTTCTTCGCTTCTTTCTTTTCTTTAGGCGATTTGAGGGCGACCTTTTTCTCGGTTTTCTTCGCGTCCTGGGCTTTGCTCATGATGTGCTCCGTGGTTGGTCTTGAATCTTACCCGGGTTACGGCCCGGGCTGGCTACGGCCTGTGTCAATCGATCCGTGAACGCAGTTCTTCGGCGCTCACGAGCAGCGCCTGATAGCCGGAGCGCGCGTGCTCGGGCAGATCCGGATCGCCAACAAGCGTTCCAAGCGTTTCGATCACGCTATATAGAATGCCCTTTGCAGCCTTGGCGGCCAGGACGCCCGATGAGTAGGAACTGTCGACGTGGCTGATCGCTGCGTCGAAGTGATCCTGCTCGGGCGGCTCGGTCGCGCTGACTGAAGCATTGACTGAAGCATTGACAGGCGTGCCGCGGTCTTCTGTCGGGTTGGGTTCCATGATGATCGGCCTCTTTGGTTGGTACATGATTCTCTGCTGCTACATACAATATCAGTCGCTTGCCGGCTGGATCGGCTGGATCCTATGCACGCGACGTTCCACCGCAGGTTCGCGAAGCGGCGCGCCGCATTCCGTCAAGAGCGAACGCAGTTCGAGAATGACCGGAAACACCTCGTGATTATGATCGGCGCCCTGCCTGTCGTGCGCTTCCTGCTCGCGTTCCACGATCCACCGGTCTTCCTTGAAGATACGCTCGGTGAACCACACCAGCAATGGCCACGCGGCATCGAGAATGCCCGGAATCTTCGGCCGCCGGATGGACAGCAGACCGAACGTGCGGTTCGTTCGCTGCTCGGCGTCGAGCGGCACGTATGCAATCCACAGATCCATCACCATCGTCTGGTCCTTGGTACGGATCCGGAGCGTCTGGTACGGATATTCCGTGCGGATCGTCATTACGTCCTTGTTGTTGTCGTCGGGCTTGGTGCCGCGTTTCTGGCTGAACACGAGCGCTTCGCCAATCGGCTGCTTGCCTTCTTCGCGCGCGAACGTGTAATTCACCTCCACCCAGTCCGCGCCCCGGCTGCGCCCGACCGAACGCGCCTTCATCTGGCCCATCTGCTTGCGATGCAGGAACTGATGGTTCATGTCCATCAGGTTCTCGTGCATGAAGGTGTAGTGGCACTTCACCTCGCGGCCGAAGCGGCGGGTTTTATAGGCTTTATCGTCGACAGAACCCAGCGCCGGGAACGGCACGGTTTCAGCGAGCAATGGATCGCCCGGGAAGATGAAGATCAGGCCGGCTTCTTCGCGGCACGGGTACGAGCGCACGCCGTTGGGCAGACGCTCGCGCCCTAGATAAGGCACGTCGATGCACTTGCCCGAGCAGTCGTAGGTCCAGCCGTGATAACAGCACCGGATGGATTCGCCGTCGACGACCCCCGCATGCAGCGGCACCTGCCGATGCGCGCAGCGGTCTTCGAGCGCAAACACCTTGTCGCTTTCGGTACGGACCAGCACGACCGGTTCGCCCGCGAACTTCACGCCATGCGCTTTACCACGCTTGACTTCGCGAGACCACGCGACGGGATACCAGTGATCGGGATGAATATCGACGCGGCGCAGATCGCGCGGCGGGGTTTGAGGATGTTCGGCAGGCGTGCCGCTCGTGACGGCGTCCTGCTGCAGCGCTACATGCATGTACGATGCCTCCGCTTGAGGGTATCGGCGAAAATCGGCGGAAAACCGCCGAAACTGGCGAAAAAATGTTTTTGGGGAGACGGCGTAACCAACGGGTCTCACGCAGTCTACACGCGAGAGGCCATTTAAGGCGCAAAGGCGCAGCGCTGAAAGTTCGGCGAAGGCCTGCGGGGCGGGCGTCGGACCGGAAAATACAGCGCTTTTGCGAAGCGCCGCCGGCAAGCCCGGCCGGCATCCTGGCTAGATCCGCGCGCGCCTGAATACCAGGCTGAAGTTGTTGGCGGGCATGGGCACGACTTCTTCCATCAGCAAGCCTGCCCGCCTTCCCAGCTCCACGACGTCCTCCATATTGCGCACCCCCCATTCGGGATGGGTCGCGCGAAGCTGGGTATCGAAGGCTTCGTTGGACGGCGCCGTGTGCGCGCCCTCGCGTTTGTAAGGACCATAGAGGAACAGGGCGCCGTCGTTGGTCAGCCGCTCGCCTGCGCCCCGGAACAGCGCTTCGGCCGCAGCCCACGGCGCGATGTGGATCATGTTGATGCAGACGATTGCCGCAAGCGAATCCGGCACGGGCCATGGGCTGGCGCATACATCCAGCTCGATCGGCGGGTTCAGGTTGGCGAGCGCGGCATGAGCCCGCCATGCATCGATGGACGCGCGCGACGCCGCGTCCGGGTCGCTTGGCTGCCACGTGATGCCCGGCAGCGCAGCCGCGACGTGCACCGCGTGCTGCCCGGTGCCGCTCGCGATTTCGAGCACAATGCCGGTCTTCGGCAACACGCGCACGAGGACATCGCGGATCACGTCGCGATTACGCGTGGCAGCGGGTGCAACGCGGCGCGAGGTATCAGGCGTGCCGGAATTATCGGAACTCACAACGCGTCTCCAGATGAAGTGTTGGCGAGCGTAAGCGCACCGTTTGCGCGGGTCAAGCGAAGATGCAGAGCGGCGCCACGCCTCATACGGCGGCCTCAGGAACAGCCGGCTTTGGCGAGGCCCGAATCCTGCTTCTTCGTGCGGCCCTCAATCAAACCTGTGTATCCTGACGCACTTGGCCCGGCGCTGGACACTCGTACTTGAAACGCCGGAGACCGGCCTGCCGTGGGCGAAGCGCATCGCCATATCGCAGGAAACGCGAATGCCGGCCGTCCCGGTCCATCTCACTCCATGGAGCCTTTCATGAATCCCGAGCAACCCGATTCCCGTTCAGGCGAGCAAAACCCAAGCTCCGAGACAATGAGCGAAGAGCTCATCAACTTCGCCGCCGAAGTCTTCGATACCGCCCGCCGCGGCGACGCCGCCATGCTCGACGCGCTGCTGCACAAGGGCTTGCCGCCGAACATGCGCAATGACAAGGGCGACACGCTCGTCATGCTCGCGAGCTACCACGGACGCGCCGACGCCGTGCGCGTGCTGCTTAAGCACAAAGCCGATCCGAACCTGCGCAACGACAACGGCCAGACGCCGATTGCAGGCGCGGCGTTCAAGGGTTACAAGCCGGTTATCGAAGCGTTGCTCGAACATGGCGCCGACGTGGAAGGCGCATCACCCGACGGCCGCACGGCGCTGATGATCGCGGCCATGTTCAACCGCGTGGAAATGGTCGAATTCCTGATCGAGCACGGCGCGAATCCGGACGCCCGCGACGCAAACGGCTTTACCGCACGCGACGCCGCCGCGAAAATGGGCGCCCCCGACACCGTCGCGCGTCTCGCCCAGGCAACCGAAGCGAAATCGCGGCCGCCGGGCGTTTGATTAGCACCAACACAACGGCAGTAAAACCGAAGTAAAAACCGATAACCCCGCGCCATCGAGTCCTCCCATCGGCGGCGCACGATTCTTTGAAGGTGATCCGGCAACATGGAGCTCTTGTGATGAGTGGCGGCTTCCCGCGGGGCGGTTTCCCGCTTCGAGCGTACGACTGGCGCTGGCGCACGATGGCCAGGACGCTTGCGATCCTGATCGGCCTGGCGGTTCTCTCGGTCATGTCCGGATGCAGCCTGTTCCCGACACAACCGGCCGCGCCGATCATCGATTTGTCGACGCCGCAGCCGGCAAGCGAGCCCGAAGTCGTGGAACCGGAAGAGGAGCCAGCCTCCGCGCCGGTCGTCGCGCAACCGCCGGCCGAGCAAAAAGCGCCGCGTCCGAAACCGAAGCGCCGTGTTGTCGTGCCCAAGAAACCGCCGCCGCCTCCGCCTCCGCCCGTGGAAGAGAAAGCGCCGCCGGCTCCGCCGCCGCTTCTCACCACGCGCATCCTGCAGCACGAACAGATTCATGGCCTGCTCGACACCGAGATCCAGCGCGACGGCAAGGTCGTCGGCCGGGCGGTGGACATGTATGTGGATGCCACGGCCAAACCCCGGCTCATGGTCGTGAACCTGTCGGGCTTCCTCGGCGTGGGCGACCGCAAGGTCACGTTCCCGTGGAGCGCGTTCCGCTTCAATCCGCTGGACAAGAAAGCGCCCGTCACGTTCGTGATGCCCGCGCCGGCGAACGGCAAGGCCAAGCCGGAAGCCCCGCCAAAACCCGGGTCGGTCGCCGATATCCCGCCGTCCCTCGCGCAGCTTGTCGATTCGAACGTCACGCAGAAAAGCGGCGCGCGCATGGGCCGGGTGGTCGACGTGCTGATCGATTCACAGGCGCAGCCGCAGGCGCTCGTGATCGATCTCTCGGATTCCCTCGCTGGCGACAAGCGGCAAGTCGCGGCCAACTGGCCGGACCTCCATGTGATTTCGCGCAACAAGGTGCTGCAATTGCAACTCGATTTCACCGATACACAGATCAAGGCAGCGCCCACGTATTCGCCCGATCAGCCGATCAAGATCGTCTCGCCGGTCGTTCCGCCAGCGGAGCCAGCTGCGGCGTCGGCGCCGGAAGCTGCATCGGCATCGGCGGCGGTGCCGGCTTCAACGTCCTCGGGTCCGGTGTCGGCTGCAGCATCCGCCGCACGGCCCTCGAAACAATGAGGACGATCTGAAATATGGTTACTGCACGAAGTCTGCGCGCGCTGGATTGGCTGAACTTTTTCGTCGCGAATGTGCAGACAGGTTTTGGGCCTTTCATCGCGTCCTATCTTGCCGCGAACAAATGGACACAGGGCGAGATCGGGCTGATGCTGAGCGTCGGCACGATCAGCGCGATGGCGAGCCAGTTGCCAGCCGGCGCGCTGGTCGATGCCTTGCGCAACAAGAAAGGCGCGGCCGCCGCCGCGATCATCGCGATCATTGTCAGCGCGCTGCTGCTCGGCGCGAGCCCCACGTTCGTCTCCGTGTTCGCGGCCGAAGTGCTGCACGGGTTCGCCAGTTGCATGCTCGTTCCCGCCATGGCCGCGATCTCGCTCGCCCTCGTCTCGCGCGCCGATCTCGGCGACCGGCTGGGACGCAACGCGCGCTGGGCGTCCATAGGCAGCGCGCTGACGGCGGCCTTGATGGGCGTGTTTGGCGAATACCTGTCGCTGCGCTCGGTGTTTTTCCTCACGGCCGCGCTGGCGTTGCCGGCGCTCGTGGCGTTGAACATGATCCATCACGAGATGCCGCCCGTCGTGCCGCGCATGAAAAAGGCGGCGGCGAAAGCAGGCGCGAATCTCGCCGATGCCTTGGGTTCGGCGGGCGGCGAGCGCCCCGAAAGCCTGCGCGATTTGCTGCGCGATCCGCGTTTGCTGACGTTCGCGGCGTGCGTGGTGCTGTTCCACTTGTCGAACGCGGCGATGTTGAATCTCGCCGCCGGCGAAGTGACCGCGCACATGGGCGACAACGTTCAACTGGTGATCGCGGCCTGCATTATCGTTCCGCAATTTATCGTGGCCGGGCTGTCGCCGTGGGTCGGACGGCAGGCGCAAAGCTGGGGACGGCGGCCGGTGCTGATACTCGGTTTCTCCGCGCTGCCCTTGCGTGCGCTGCTGTTCGCGGCGGCCAGCAGCGCGAGCAGCCCTTATCTGCTCGTGCCGGTGCAAATGCTCGACGGTATCAGCGCAGCGGTGTTCGGCGTGATGCTGCCGCTGATCGCAGCCGACGTGGCCGGTGGCAAGGGCCGGTATAACCTGTGTATCGGCTTCTTCGGGCTCGCGGCGGGAATTGGCGCGACCCTGAGTACGGCGATCGCCGGGTTTGTCGCCGACAAATTTGGTGTGAACACGAGCTTTTTCGGACTTGCGGGCGCGGGTGCACTGGCTGTCGCACTGGTTTGGCTGGCCATGCCGGAAACACGCGACGCCGCCGCCAGCGAAGAAGCCGCAAAAAAGAAGGAAGTTACGCCAGCGGGGTGAACCGATATGACAGAGACGGGCGTGAACGAAGGATTTTCATGGTCACGCCATGAAGGCGTGGTGACGATCCGGCTGACGCGCGTTGCGCAGCACAACCGGATCGATCCCGCCGACATTGCCGGGTTGCGGGAATCGGTTGCCAATGCCTCAAGCAATGCGGATTCAATCGCACTTGTGATCACCGGGTCCGGTAACGCTACGTTCAGTTCCGGCTATACCCTTGCGGCGCTGGCTGCAGGCAATATCGATGATTCATTCGAAAGCCTGCTGAACGAACTCGAAACGTGCCCACTACCTACGATTTGCGCACTAAATGGCAGCGCCTACGGCGGCGCGACGGATCTCGCGCTGTGCTGCGATATCCGGATTGGCGTTGAAGGGTCGCGAATGTTCATGCCTGCGGCGCGCATTGGCTTGCACTATTACCCGGACGGCATGCGGCGCTACATTCGTGAACTTGGACTTGCGCAGGCCAAGCGGCTGTTCCTCACAGGCATGACAATCGATGCGCCGGAAATGCTGCGGATCGGCTTTCTGACCGATCTGGTCGCTGCCGAACAGTTGACAACGTGCACGACGGAGTACATCGATGCGTTGCGTGCCTGCGAACCGGACGCGGTACGGTCGATGAAACGACAATTGAACGCCATCGCCGCGAGCGACCCGTCCGCGTTGGCCGATCGATCCGCATACCAGGCTTCGCTTCAAAGTCCAGCGATCGCAGAACGCATCAAGCGTCGCCGAAGCTGAATCAAACCAACGGCTTCAACATCCCCAACAACGTAGGAATCAGCTCGCTCACGGTCGGATGAATATGCATTGCGCGCTGAAGCGTGGTGTACGGCGCATCGGCGTTCATGATGTCGATGAACGTATGAATTGCTTCGTCGCCTTCAATGCCGAGTATCGCCGCGCCGAGAATCTTCTTCGTTCCCGCGTCCACCAGCACTTTCATGAATCCATCCGTCTCGCCGCGCTCGCGCGCCCGGCCGACGCGCGACATCGGCATGGTGGCGATCAGCGCGGGACGGCCGTCCTTGCGTACGTCGGCTTCGCTCATACCCACGCGCGCAAACGGCGGATCGACAAAAACCGCATAGCACATGATCCGCGAATCGACGCTGCGCGATTCGCCATCGACCACGTTCGAAGCAATGATTTCGTAGTCGTTGTATGAGGTATGCGTGAACGCGCCGCGCCCGTTGACGTCGCCCAGCGCCCAGACGCCCTCAGTTTTGGTGCGAAGCTGGCCGTCGACATCGACCAAGCCGTGCTTATTCGGCACAATGCCTGCTTGCTCCAGCCCAAGGTCGTCGGTGTTCGGCGTGCGCCCGGTGGCGAACAGCAAATGCGATGCATCGATGCTCTTGCCGTTCTTCAGCAAGATCCGTACGCCGTCGTCCACGGCCTCGACTTTCGACGTCTCGGTGTTGAACCGGAACTCTACGCCATCGCGCGACAAGACCTTCTGCACTTGCTCCGCGAAGTCCTTGTCCTCACGCGCCAGGACCCGCGCGCCCCTGACGAGCACGGTCACCCGGCTGCCGAAGCGCGCGAACATCTGCGCAAATTCAAGCGCGATATAACTTCCGCCCACGATCGCCAGATGGTCGGGCAAATCGGTCAATTCCAGAATCGTGGAATTCGTCAGATATGAAATTCTGTCCAATCCCTCGATTTCCGGCACGGTTGCCCGCGTCCCCGTATTGATGAAAATGGCGTCGGCCGAAAGTTCGTGCTGCTGGCCGTCGTTGCCCTGCACGCTGATGGAATGCGGCCCGGAAAAACGCCCGTGACCGTTGAACACAGTTACGCCCGACGCACCCCGCAACCACTTCTCCACGCCGCTGCGCGATTCGCCGATCACCTCGTCCTTGCGCGCCTTGACCCGCGCCAGATCCACGCGCACGCCGCCCGCCAGAATCACGCCGTAATCCGCCGCGTGACGCGCCACGTGCGCCGCGCGGGCGCTTGCCACATACGTCTTGGTCGGCGTGCATCCCACGTTCACGCACGTACCGCCGAACAAGGATCGCTCGATCACCGCCGTGCGCTTGCCGCTCCCGGCAAGCTTGACTGCAAGCGGCGCACCGCCTTGTCCGGTCCCGATCACGATGGCATCGAAGTGTTGCGGCATGTTCAATCTCCTCCTGATTTGACGGTCAAGGTGTCCAGCGAAGGCTGCGGTTTTCGCATGGTAGCTCGCCACGGCCGCCGGTGCAGCAGGAAAGGTCCGCGCCGCGCGTGCGTTTTACGCATGGACGGGTCGAGATTTAATCGCTTGTGGCCGAGTGTCACGCCCGATAAAACTACCGCCATTCACGTCGCGGATCCGCTGCGGCGCTTCTTCCCGGGCAATCACGATGCGCACCTACCGAAATTTCATCGACGGCCGCCTGATCGACTCATCGTCCGATCGGTTTGCCGATGTCGATAATCCCGCCACCGCTGAAATCATCGCGCGCGTCACGCTCGCTTCAAATGACGATGCGCTCGCCGCCGTGGAAGCCGCGTCCCGGGCGCAAAAAAAATGGCGCAAGCTGAGCGCGATTGAGCGTGGCGAACATCTGCGCCGTTTCGCCGACGCCATCGTGGAACGCGCGCCGCAGATCGGCGCGGCGCTCGCGCTGGAATCGGGCAAGAGCGTGGCGGATTCGGAAAACGAAGCCCGCTACGCCGCCGACATCACCCGCTATCACGCAGAATGGGCGCGCCGGATAGAAGGCGAAGTCATTCCCAGCGACACCCTGAATGAAAACCTCGTGCTGCATCGCGAGCCGATTGGCGTGGTCGCCTGCCTGATCCCGTTCAACTATCCGGTCTACACGCTCTTGCGCAAGGTCGCGCCCGCGCTGATCACAGGCAACGCGGTCGTGGTCCGGCCGAGCAACAACACGCCCACCTCCGCTTTCGAAATTGCCGAAGCCGCGCAGCAAGCGGGCCTGCCCGCCGGCATCTTCAACGTGCTCGCCATGGACCACGCGACCGCGGGCACAGTCTGCACGCATCCGGCCGTCGGCATGATCACGCTCACCGGCAGCGTGAACGCGGGGCGCATCGTGCTGGATTACTGCAAGGCGAATATCGCGAAGCCTTCGCTGGAACTCGGCGGCAAGGCGCCCGCGATCATCGAGCCGGACGCCGACCTGGAAGCGGCGGCGAGCGCCATTGTCGGATCGAAGACCACGCATTGCGGGCAGTTGTGTACCTCGATGGAGCGCGTCTACGCCCACGCGAGCGTGCACGATCGTTTTGTCGAGTTGCTGCGCGCGAAAATGAGCGCGGTGAGTTTCGGCGACCGGGCAAAGGACGCATCGAAGATGGGGCCGCTGGTGAGCCGCACTGCCCAACAAAACATTCACGCCATGGTCGAGCGCGCGGTCGCCGAGGGCGCGAGCGTCGCGACCGGCGGCACGTTGCCCGACTGCGCCGGCTATTTCTACCCGCCCACGCTGCTGCTCAATTGCCGCCACGACATGGAAATCGTGCGCGAGGAAATCTTCGGGCCGGTGCTGCCGGTGATCCCGTACAACACGCTCGACGAAGTCCTCGCAATGGCCAACGATCATCAATACGGCTTGTCGTCGGTGCTTTATACGGAGAACTATCGCACCGTAATGCGTGTGGCCAACGAGATCGAAGCGGGCGAACTGTACGTGAACCGCACGCCGGCCGATCCGTACCAAGGCTTCCACGCCGGCTGGAAACGTTCGGGGCTCGGCGGCGACGACGGCAAGCACGGCATGCTCGAATTCACCCAGACGCGCCTCGTCGTCATGAAGTACTGAATTTCCCCAACCCTGCAAATCGATAAAAACGGCGCGCCTTGACGAGCGCGCTGAAGGAGACATATTGTGGATAAAACCTTGACCGGCATCACGCCGGCAGCCATTGAACCCAGCAGCTCGCAGCGCTACCTGCAGCTTCTGCTGCTCGTCATTGCCGCCGGCGCGATCTACCCGCTGCTGTATTTGCGTCAGGTCTACCAGACGCCGATGCTCGAGTTTTTTCATATCGACAACAGCCAGCTCGGTTATCTGTATTCCATACTCGGCACCGTTTTTCTATTCTGTTATTTGCCGAGCGGCTGGCTTGCCGACCGCATTGCGCCGCGTTTCCTGATCTGCTTTTCGCTGATGGCGACCGGCGCGCTCGGGCTGGTCTATTCGACCGCGCCGAGTTTCCCGGTCTTGTTCGCCGTGTTCTGCTGCTGGGATTGACCACGGGCCTGACGTTCTGGGCGTCGATTCTCAAGCGCGTCAAGACCATCGCCCGGCGCGACGAACAAGGCCGCTTCTTCGGCCTGCTCGACGGCGGCCGGGGCCTGATTGAAGCGCTGCTCGCAACCGTCGCGCTCGTGATCTTCGCCACCGCGACCGAAAAACATGGCCTGCCGACGAACACCGGTTTTCGTTATGTGGTTTATCTGTATTCGGGGTTTTGCATTGGCCTTGGATTGCTGATGGCGCTGGTAAAAGAACCGCCCGCGACACCACAAGAACGTCAGCAAGCCGCCGACAACCTCAAGCAGAAACATAATCTTGGGCGCGATCTCCTCACGCTCATGCGCATTCCGCAACTCTGGCTGATGGCGGCCGTCGTGTTCTGCGGATACCAGATCTTCTGGGCGACCTACAGCTTTTCCGCGTACTTGCAGGTCGGCGACCTGAAGATGACCGTGGTGATGGCGGGCACGCTCACCACGCTCAAGCTGTGGATGCGGCCTATTGGCGGTATCGGCGGCGGGTATCTCGGCGATCGTTTCTCCACGCTTGGCGTCCTCGCGAGCGCATTGTTTCTCGCAGCGGCCGGGCTCGTGGCGCTGACCGTGCTGCCGAAAATGCATATCGACCCGCATGTGGGCGTTGTCGTCATCGCAACTGTGGTGCTGGTGATCGGCATCCTGACGTACGCCATTCGCGGGCTTTACTGGTCGCTGCTCGACGATTGCGGTATTCCGTTGCGCATCACGGGCCTCGCGATCGGCCTGGTTTCGCTGATCGGTTACTCGCCCGATGTGTTTCTGCCACTGGTGAACGGCTGGACAACCGAGCATTTCCCCGGCCTTCCCGGCTATCAGATCTATTTCTCCTATATCGCTGTGGTCAGCGTGATCGGCGGCGTGGCCGCCCTCGCCCTGATGCGCATGCGCAAGACCGTTACAAAGGATGCCATCCGATGAAAATCGTCTCTCTCGAAACGTATTTCGTAGCCGTGCCGCCGCCGCATCTAGGCGGCATGTACTGGATCTTCGTGAAGCTGAAAACGGCTTGCGGGATTGAAGGCGTGGGTGAAATCTATTCGGCGACGTTCCATCCGAAAGCGATGGCCCACATCATCGACGACGTCTTCGGCCGTTACTTGCAGGGCCACGATCCGCACCACGTCGAGCGCTTTTTCCGCGAAGCCTATTCGAGCGGCTTCACGCAACGCCCCGACCTCACGATGATGGGTGTCGTGAGCGGCCTCGAGATGGCGTGCTGGGACATTATAGGCAAGGCGGCGGACAAGCCGGTGTACGAGCTGATGGGCGGTCTGGTGAACGACCGGCTGCGCTCATACACGTATCTGTATCCGAAGAACGCCGCGGGTGAATACGATTACGACGACGTCGACCTTGCCGCCGAATGCGCCGTGAAGAACGCGGACCTCGGCTTCACCGCGGTCAAGTTCGACCCGGCTGGGCCGTACACCGCGTATTCCGGACATCAGCTTTCGCTGGACGTGCTCGAGCGCTGCGAGACGTTCTGCAAGCGCATCCGCGAAGCCGTCGGCAACCGATGCGACCTGCTGTTCGGCACGCACGGGCAGATGGTTCCATCGTCGGCGATTCGTCTTGCCCAGCGCCTTGAGAAATACGATCCGCTGTGGTTCGAAGAGCCCGTTCCTCCTGGCCAGGAAGACGCCATGGCGCAGGTCGCGCGGCACACCAGCATTCCGATTGCGGCGGGCGAGCGGCTTACCACCAAGTACGAATTCTTCAAGCTGCTGCGCTCGGGCGCGGCATCGATTCTTCAATTGAACGTCGCGCGCTGCGGCGGGCTGCTCGAAGCAAAGAAGATCGCGGCGCTCGCCGAAGTCCATTACGCGCAGATCGCGCCGCACCTCTACAACGGTCCCATTGGCGCGGCCGCGAGCATCCAGCTTGCCGCGTGCACGCCCAATTTCCTGATCCAGGAAAGCATCGGCACATGGGACGGCTTCCATTCGCAGATCCTGAAGACGCCGATCAAATGGGAAGACGGTTACATCATTCCGTCGAAGGCGCCGGGACTCGGCGTGGAACTGAACATGGACGTGGTGCGCGCGCATTCCCCCTATACCGGCGACCGCCTGCACTTGCAGATGGCGTCAGAGCCCGCCGATGTACGGGATTCTTCTCCGGCCAGAGGCTGAGGCGAGCAACCAGATATGACTTACGACTACATCATTGTGGGCGCCGGATCGGCCGGTTGCGTCCTGGCGGAACGGCTGTCGGAATCGGGGCAATATTCCGTGCTGGTTCTCGAAGCCGGCGGCAAGGCCGATTCCTTCTGGTTCAAAATACCCGTGGGATTTGCAAAGACGTACTACGACCCCGGCTGCAACTGGATGTATTACTCCGAGCCCGAGGCGGAACTCGCCGGCCGCAAGATCTACGCGCCGCGCGGCAAGGTGCAAGGCGGTTCGGGCTCCATCAACGCAATGATCTTCGTGCGCGGCGCGCCCCGCGATTTCGACGACTGGGCCGCGGCCGGCAACCCGGGCTGGTCGTACAAGGAAGTCCTGCCGTATTTCCGCAAGCTCGAGACGCACGCCGCGGGCGACACGGCCGTGCACGGTTCGAGCGGCCCGATCCACGTGACATCGATGAAAGACGGCATTCATCCCATCACGCGCCATTTTCTCGATGCCTGCGACGAACTGAAGTTTCCGCGCAACGACGACTTCAACGGCGCGCGCATTGAAGGCGCGGGCGTGTATGACGTGAATACGCGCAACGGCCAGCGTGCATCGAGCAACGTGGGGTATCTGGAACCGGCGTTGAAGCGCTCGAATGTGACTATCGAACATCACGCGCTGACCACGCGCGTCCTGTTCGACGGACGCCGTGCAACAAGCGTTGAAGTTTCCCAGAACGGCGTCAAGCGGACCTTCAACGCGAAGCGCGAAGTGCTGCTGTGCGCGGGCGCGGTCGATACCCCGAAGCTGCTGCAACTCTCGGGCGTCGGCCCGGCGCAACTGCTTGCGCGCCACGGCATTCCCGTCGTGCATGCGCTTGCCGCTGTTGGCCAGAACCTGCAGGATCACCTGTGCGCGAGCTATTACTATCGAGCGAATATTCCGACGCTCAACGGCGACTTCAGCTCGCTTCTGGGCAAGCTGAAACTCGGGCTGCAATACTTGCTGACGCGCAAGGGACCGCTTGCGATGAGCGTGAACCAGGCGGGTGGATTTTTCAGCACTGATTCCGCTAGCGAACACGCGAACATACAGCTTTACTTCAATCCGCTGTCCTATCGGATTCCGAAGTCGAGCCGCTCGCAACTCACGCCTGAACCCTATCCCGGCTTCCTGCTCGCGTTCAATCCGTGCCGCCCGACGAGCCGTGGTTCTATCGAAATAGCGTCCGCGAATCCGGCCGATGCCGCGCTGATCCGCGCGAACTACCTGACGACGCAAAAGGATATCGACGAAGTGATCCAAGGCAGCCGCCTGATCCGTTCCATCATGAAGGCGAATGCGTTGCGCGCGGTGACGATGGAAGAAACATTGCCGGGAGAGCCGCTCGTGCCCGATGGCGACGAAGCCGCCATGCTCGAATATTTCCGCGCGAACAGCGGCTCGATCTATCACCTGTGCGGTTCATGCGCGATGGGACCGGATGCCCGGACCGCCGTAGTGGACAACCGCTTGCGCGTGCACGGCCTGGACGCGTTGCGGATCGTGGATGCGTCGATTTTCCCGAACGTCACCTCCGGCAACATCAACGCGCCGGTGATGATGGTCGCGGAAAAAGCCGCGCAGATGATCCTGGACGACGCCACCACGCCAGGTTTCGTTCAACGCAAGGCGCTCGCCGCCGCTTCGGCCTGAAGCCATTGCTGGAACAAGCGCTGCGTCCCGCTTGCACGCTGCTCGGGACGCAGCACGAACCAGTACGATTGCCGTCCTTCGATCTCCACGTCGAGCACTTGCCGCAACTGCCCCGACGCCAGTTCGGCCGCGATCATGTGGCGATCGGCAATGGTGATGCCCATGCCGTCGACGGCCGCTTGTATCGATAAATCGAGCACGTCGAACTCGTGCCCGCCGTCCGTATCGACGCCTTCCACACGCGCCGCGTCCAGCCAGTGCTGCCACGTCAAATAGCGCTGGTCCTCGCCCGAAAGCACATGCAGGAGCGTGTAGCGGTTCAAATCCACTGACACGCCCTCGCCTTCGCGGTCCAGCAGAGCCGGGGCCGCCACCGCAATATGCCGCTCGTGCATCAGCAGGGTGCTTTCCAGGTTGCTCCATTCACCATCGCCGAAACGAACCGCGCAATCCAGCCGGTTCGAATCCGTGATGCCATCTTCCACGCGCGTGGTGATGCTCAGATCCAGGTCGGGGAACGCCTCGCGCAGACGGCCGAGACGCGGCACGAGCCAGCGAGCCGCGAACGTGGGCGGAACGTTGATGCGCAGCCGGTTCACATCGTTTTTTTGGCTGATCGCGCGCACGGTCAGCTCGATCTTGTCGAACGATTGCTGCAGCGCGCGCAAGAGCACCCGGCCGCTGGGCGTCAGCACCAGATGTTGATGTCGGCGCGAAAAGAGCGTCTCGCCAACCTGTTCCTCGAGTTGCCGGACCTGCCGGCTTACCGCGCTTTGCGTGACGCTGAGCAGCGTCGCGGCGCGGGTAAAGCTGCCGGTGGTCCCGGCAGCCTCGAAGGCTTTCAGCGCATTGAGCGCAGGCATTTTGCGTTTCACAGGGTTTGAGTGATTCGATGGTTCATGGTCCCGGGAGGTCGGGCGCGGTGCGTTCTTCCATTCGCGTGATCTCGTTTGCGTAATGTTACGCAGCCCGCCACCGCAACTGTGGCGATTTCATCATTTCACGCATTGGCGGGCGAAGCGGGCCGTCCGGCATTATCCGCTGGATGTTCCCGATCGCCCTATCGTGGCACGTCCCTTGCTCAAACAGGCCTACGTCGTACCCACCTCAGGCTCTCATGACCGAAACGATATGGTTTCTCGTCGTTGGCGGTGTGCTCATCTTCATGGGGCTTGCCAGCTCGACGTTCAAAGAACTGCCCATTAGCAGCGCAATGGTGTACCTCGCCATCGGTTTTGGCCTCGGTCCATTTGGCGTCGGCCTGCTCAGGATCGATCTGCTCGGCGAAGCCACCGTGCTGCGCCGCATAACCGAAGTTGCCATGCTCGTGTCGCTTTTTGCTATCGGCCTGCGGCTGCGCGTGCCACCGACCGACCGGATCTGGCTGTTGCCGTTGCGACTCGGGCTTGTGGCGATGGTCGCGACCGTCGCCATTATGACGCTTGCCTGTGTCTTCGTGCTGCACATGAGTTGGGGACCCGCACTGCTGATCGCCGCAATGCTCGCGCCCACCGACCCCGTCCTTGCCCACGATGTCCAGGTTCAGGTGCCCGGCGACGTCGACCTCCTGCGCTTTTCGCTGACTGGCGAAGGCGGCCTCAACGATGGCATCGCGCTGCCGTTCGCGTTGCTGGGCATTGCGGTATGCAACTACGAGGCGTCGCCGCAACAGGCATTGAGCTGGCATTTCGCCGGCGACGCGCTTTGGGGCGTCGCTGGCGCATTGGCTGTCGGCTGGCTTCTGGGTGACCTCGCTGTGCGGCTGATTGCGTATCTGCGCACGCGCCATAGCCTCGCGCTCGGGCCAGAAGGTTTTTACGCACTCGGCCTTATCGCGCTTTCGTATGGCGTAGCCGAACTGATGCATACCTACGCGTTCCTCGCCGTATTCGCCGCCGGACTCGCAATGCGCCGTGTCGAACAAAAGGCGAGCGGCGATAAATCCGCGCACGAAGCAGTAGGCAAGATCGACGCGCAAGACGTAGGCGCGACCGCGTCCGATCCAGACCGCGCGCACGCGTTTGTTGCTGAACGGGTGCTCGGGTTCACCATCGAACTCGAACGCATTGCCGAGGTCGCGGTCATGCTGATGGTGGGAAGCGTGCTCGCGAATGTATGGGATCGGCTGTTCACGTGGCACAGCGCGGCGGTCATTGCCTTGCTGTTTTTAGTGGCGCGGCCGGTCTCGGTGCAGGCGTCGCTTATCGGCTCGTCGGCTACGCGATCGCAGCGCCTGCTCACCAGCTGGTTCGGCATCCGCGGCGTCGGGTCGTTTTATTATTTGCTCTACGCGCTGGAGCATGCGCCCAGAAGCGCGGCCGAACCGTTGGCGCCGCTGGTGCTGGCGGTGATCGCGGCTTCGGTGATCCTCCATGGCATCACGTCCACGCCGTTGATGAACCGCTATCGAGGATGAGATTTCAGGGGCGGATTTCACGGCCGCCCCGCTTCTTTCAAGCTTCCTCTAGTGCCCGAGCGCTCGTGACTTCACGTGCGCCTTCATACAGACGTCCGAAGCGGTTTTCCAGGAACGCCTTCAAAGGCACCTCCTCCTGCCGGATAAAGCCGTGACCCGGCAATACACGCTCGCGGAACAAATCGAGCTCGGCGCAAACCGCACCGGCCGTCGTGATCTGGATGGCGCTCATGGGCACACCACATACTTTCTTCGCGAAAATCTTCCGCGTGAAGACGTCCTGCACCAGACGGCCGTCGCGCATGCCGGTCGCCGTCACGAAAACCAGCACCACGTCCTGCGCCGTCGCCGGCACCGCGCGCCGCAACATGGCCTTCAATCCGTCACGATCGCTCGACATCCGCAAGTCATCGAGCAGGAACTTCATCAACTCGCGATGGCCGGGATAACGCACCGACTTGTAGTCGAGCGACTCCACCTTCCCCGCCAGCGTCTCGCACAGGGTACCCAGGCCGCCCGATGTATTGAACGCCTCGTACTCGGTGCCATCGAGCGAAAAATGCTCCAGGCCTTCCAGCGGCTGGACCCATTGCGTATTGCCATCGCGAATTGCTTCGCATGGCTGACAATACTCGTTGATCAAGCCGTCGATACTCCACGTCAGGTTGTACTTCAATGCGTTCGTCGGGAACTCGGGCAGCGCGCCGACGCGCATCTTGACTTCGCGCAATTCGGTGAAACGCTTCGCCAGATCGTTCGCCACAATGCCGATAAACCCCGGCGCGAGCCCGCATTGCGGCATGAACGCGTGCGCTGAATCGCCGGCGATGGCGCGAATCGCATGCGTTGCGCGCACGTCTTCGGTCAGGTCGAAGTAATGCACGCCGGCCGCTTTCGCCGCTGTTGCAACGGTCACCGCAAGGTAATAAGGCATTGCGTTGATAAGCGCATCGAAACCCTGCAGGGCGAGGCGCAACGCGTTGGCGTCGGCGCAATCGACTCGCCGTGCCGGAATATCCTGCGCTTCCAGCAGGCCGAGCGCGTGCGCATCGCGGTCGAAGACCACGACTTCATAGTCACCGGTTTCACGCAGCAAACGAGCGATGCTCTGGCCAATCAGGCCTGCGCCGATGAGGGCTATTTTCATGTTTATCTCCTTGATGGCGTCACGGGGCAATCCCTGAACGCCAGTTTAGGAGCGCATGAATATTGATAAAAGACACAAAAAGATGCGAATCGACATCGATTTCGACGTTTTGACCAATTTTCGATACAAAACGTCGAAATCCGATAATGCGAGCCGCTAACTCAGCCCGCCCCGATCCACCTTGCGCGCAAGAATGATCGACGTCGTGGTGCGCTCAACGCCTTCCAGCCCGCCGATTTCATCGAGGAGATCGTTGAGCCTGTCGGGCGAGTCGGCCCGCAGCCACGCGACATAATCGAACTCGCCGCTCACCGCGCAAAGCAGTTGCATCTCCGGCATCCTGGCGAACCGCTTTTGCACGTCGCGGCCGTACTTCGGTGCGAGCTTGATGCCTACATAAGCCTGGATGCTGGCATCGAGCACGTCCTGCCCGAGCCGCACGCCATAACCGGCTATGACGCCGGACTTCTCGAGCCGCGCGAGTCTGGCGATCACCGTGGTGCGCGCAATGCCAAGCTGGCGCGCCAGTTCGGCCACGCTCTCGCGCGCGTTCACCTGCAACGAAGCAACGAGATTCCGGTCGATATCGTCAAGTTGATCGAGACGCGGCGGTCGCATGGAAACAAGATCCTTTCGTAAAGAGGTGAGGCATTAGAGCACGGCCCTCGATCTGCGCCGGGTGCATCGAGTTGGTTAAACTGCGGGTCTTCATGTGAATTTTTCGCAGTCGTATCGGTTGTAAGCAGTTGTGGCAATGAAAGCTGGGCCGCGTGCTAACGTGATATTAATAGCGCGTTGCCAAGCAGCACATGAGGTATTTCGCGTGTATCGCTTGCCCCTTATCTATGGAACCAAGGTGTCACCCATGAAAAAAACACTCGTTGCACTGGCCGCCTCGCTCGCCCTCTCGACCGCATTTGCCCAGTCATCCGCTCCGGCTGCAGCGTCAGCGCCGGATGCGGCGGCAGCGCGCGGCCAGGCTCGCGAGGCCCACGTGGAGCAACGCATTGCCGACCTGCACAGCAAGCTCAAGATCACGTCGGCGCAGGAAGATCAATGGAACAAGTTCGCCGATGTCATGCGCGATAACGGTCACACCATTGGCGAGTTGTATCGCCAGCGTATCGCGCTCGGTTCGAACACGAGCGCCGTGGACGACATGAAGCAGTACGCGCAGATCACGCAAGCGCAAGCGGACGGCACGAAGCGCCTCGTGGATGCATTCGAGCCGCTTTACGCGAGCCTTTCGCCGGAACAGAAGAAGCTCGCCGACGTCAACTTCCATCAAAACGCTCGACGTGGCGAACACAAGGGCCGGCGTGCACCGCGCGCCAAGGTTACGCCCGATAGCATTGCGCCGGACGCAGCATCTGCAACGAAGCCGTAAGTACTTGTTTTCAAGCGTAAGTCTTGCGGCAACAGCTTGAGGCGAATAGCAAAAAGCGCTTGCATCGGCATATCGATGCAAGCGCTTTTTAGTTTGCCGTGTGCAAAACGCAAGGCTTGGCGTTACGATCCCGGTTTCCTTTGGGCTTCGGCCTTTCACATTACAGCGCATGACATCGATTATCCTGATCCAGCTCGACCTCACTTCGGACCCCGCCGCCCGGCGCGTGGTGAAAGACGAAACCGTCGATGTCCAGTTCGCGCACGAGGCCGGTTCGCTGATGAGCCTGGAAGGTCCGAACCGCTATGAGATCGGCGATGCATTGATCACGGGCGCGACGGGCGAACGCTGGGTGGTGTCGCGAGATCGATTCGATGCGAAATATGTTCCGCGCGATGAAATCAAACATGGCGACGCGGGCGCGTACAGGAACGTTCCGGCGGCCGTGCTCGCGAAGCAGATGCACGAAGCGTTTTCAATCGCGCGGTCGGACGCGGGCGACGTGCTGCACGGCGTGGCCGGCGACTGGGTCATGCAATACGCGCCGGGCGACTACGGCGTGGTGAAAGCCGCGCGTTTCGCGAAGGTCTACAAGCCGGCATAAGCGGGATTCACCTCGGCTTGAAGTCCAGACCCATCCCTATTCAGGCGAAATCGTCGCCCATATCGATCGCCACGTTCCGCGGCACCGTTTCCCCGTTCGCATACATCTCCTCGAGCGCGCCCAGTTCCGTTTCCACATACGCGCGCAGCACGGCGTAACTGCGCGCGTGCATGCGCGGCGGCATTGCCCTATAACGCGCAAGCGCGGCGGGATCGAAGTGAATATCGATGGCAATGCGCCGCGCCGTCGTCCCGAAACGCATGGCGATGTAATGAATCACGAGCGAAAGCCGGCCGTCGTCGCCGGAACGCTCGACGAATTGCGTCTGCTCTGGAAACAGGTCGCTGATAACGCGCGCCAGAATCTCGATATCGGCGCTTGGACATTCGAATTGATATTCGTCGCTCATCTCAGGCTCCGGTCTTCACGCGCGCTTCACGGTCGGCCGCCACCCGCACGCCGATGAAATATCGCCGCAACGCCCGCATCACAATAAGCCCGAACACCAGATAGACGGCATCCGCCGCGAGCAGCGGAATCAGCCGCGCCTGATAAAGCGCAATGGGCAACGCAATCAGCGCATGCGCCACGATCATGAACGGCAGCGTAAAGCGGAAACGCTCGCGCAGCATGTGCCACATCGCGACCGAGAAACCGATCTGGAAAACGAACGCCGCCGCGCGTTCTACCAGAAACAGCGCGGCGGATTCGGGCGTCAGGCTGTTCAGCACAATATGCAGCCGCAGCAGCGACTCGGCGGGAACGCTCGTGAAATACTGATCGAGCAGGTTGCGGTCGGCGAGCGTGGCGTACAAAAGCCATTGAAGCTGGACCAGCACGCCGACGAGCCACGCTTCAGCACCGCCATGACCGATTCCATAGCCCAGCGCCGTACCCGGCTTCTGCAGGGAAACGGGATTGCGCCGCGCCAGCCATTTCATGCCGACAAAACGCCCGACTTCCTCGCAGATGCCTGTCGCTAATGCGCCGTAGATCACGAACAACGCCGGATTCATCAGCAAGCCAACCGTCGTGGCGTTGCTCAGTACGAGACCATGCAGGCCGCGTTCGATGACCATCGAAAAAAGCGCGAACACCGCTATACCGACGATCACGTCGCGCCGCTCGAAGCCGTAGCGCGGCCTCATCCTGCGATACAGCCAGATAGGCAACACCGCGATCAGCAGCGTTGCGAGCGTAAGGCAAACCAGCGTCAAGACACTTACCATCAATCAATTCCTCAAAACCGTATAGCCTGGATTGTGCCAGTCCGCGCGAGTGGTCAGTGCATGGTCATTGCGTGGTCGAAGCCCGTATAACCAGTTCGCCCGGCAGCAGGCATTCACGCGGCGCGACGATTGCGCCTTCAATGCGTTCGTGCAGGAATTCGACCGCGCGCTCGCCTATGGTATAGGTCGGCTGGCGCACGGTCGTCATGCCGGAGAGTTCGGCCCACTCGGAATCGTCGATGCACATCAGCGCCGCACCGCGCTGCCAGTCCGCGCCATGGCGCTCCTTCATATGCAGCGCCACACGCAGCGCGACCGGCGCGTTCGCGGCAAACAGCGCGATACGGCGCTTGCGTTGCCGGGCGGCTTCGATACACACATCGATTCCGTCGAGCGCCCCGGCGGCCTGCTCGACATTATCCAGGTCGAGCACGATTGTCGCGCCCGACACCCCAAGGGCGACGATAGTGTCACGAAACGCCGCCTCGCGCACGCGGCGCGAGCTCACATGCGTAAAAGGCTGCACCACGAACACGAGTTCATCGAAACCCTGCTCCGTCAGGTGACGGATCGCCGCCGCGACCGCTGCAGTGTTATCGAGTCCGACCATGTCCGTGACGAGTCCTTCAATGGAACGGTCCACCAGCACGACCGGCACCCCGCCGCGCGCGAGCGTCTCCAGCGTTTCTTCCTTCACGCCAAGCGCATTCACGATCACGCCTTCCACGCGGTACGTGCTCAGCAACTGCAGGTATCGCCGCTCAAGATCGACCTCATTTGCCGCGTGGCAGATCAGCGGCATGTAGCCGAACGCATGGCACGCGGCCTCCACGCCCTGCAGCACTTCGACCGAATACGGATTCGTCAGGTCCGCGAGCAACATGCCGACAAGCCTGTTACGGCCGCGTTTCAGTCCGCGCGCCATCTGGTTTGGCCGGTAGTCCAGCCTGGCGATCGCTTCTTCTATGCGCTCTCGCAGGTCCTTCGAAAGCAGGCCCGTCTCGCCGTTCAGATAACGCGAGATGCTGGTCTTGCCGGTGCCGGCTTCACGGGCTACGTCGGTGATGGTCGCCCGGCGATCGTTGGGAAGGTGGTCTCTTGGCATGGTCTCGTTCGCCCATCGGTTGTGTTCCGGTAAAAACAAAGCGCGCCGCAGCGCGCTTTGTTGGTTGCCACAGATTCACGCCACGGCGCTCAGCGCTTCACCTTCACCGCTTCCGGATTCACCATATTGCTGGTCAGTGTGCCGTTGAGCGCGCCGATCAGGTTCTCGGCCGCGTTCCTGTTCATCGCGTGCCGGGTTTCGTGCGTGGCCGAGCCAATATGCGGGAGCGCGACCACGTTCTTCAGCTTCAGCAAGGGCGAGTCGGCTGCGAGCGGTTCCTTGACAAACACATCGAGACCCGCAGCCAGAATGGTGCCGTCTTGCAGCGCTTCGATCAGCGCGGATTCATCGACAGTCGGTCCGCGCGATGCGTTGATCAGGATCGCGCTCGGCTTCATTTTCTTCAGTTGCGCCGCGCCGATCAGGTTGCGCGTCTCGGCGGTCAGCGGCACTTGCAGCAGCACGAAATCCGAAGTAGCAAGCAATTCGTCGAGTTCAACCTTCCTTGCGCCGTAATCGCGTTCGGCCTGTTCGTTCGCGCTGCGGTTCGTGTAGAGCACGCGCATCCGGAAGCCCAGCGACGCACGCCGTGCAACCGCCCCGCCAATGCGCCCCAGGCCGATGATGCCCAGCGTCTTGCCCTGCACATCGACGCCAAACTGTTCTTCGCCGATGCTTTTCGTCCACTTGCCCGCCTTTACCCAATCCGCAAGTTCCACGACGCGGCGCGCGCTTGCGAGGATCAACGCGAACACCGTGTCCGCCGTCGATTCCGTCAGCACGTCCGGCGTATTCGTGAGCAGGATGCCCCGGCGGTTCAGGTCGTCGATATCGAAGGCATCGAAGCCCACGGACACCGTCGCCAGCGCCTTGAGCTTCGTCGCGCCCTCGAGCATGGCGGGCGTGATTGGCGCGCTCGCACCGATCGCGCCATCGGCGTCCTTCAATGCCGCGACGAACGCGTCGTGCTGCTTCGGATCGACGGTCGTGACGTCCGCGTGTTCCTGCAGATAGCCAAGCACGTCAGCTGGCAGCGGCTTGTACGCGACGATTTTCTTTTTCATCGAACGGGTCCTGTGGATCAGATATCGGATTAGTGAGCGGCCAGTTTAGCGGCCGGCGCAACGGGTTGCGGTTTCACGGCAAGCGTCAGGATGACGGCGGCCACGAGCGCCGCGCTCATGAACACATACGACGCCGCGGGAGATCCTGTCGCGCCGTTCAAATAACCGACCACGTAGGAACCCACGAACGAGCCGAGCGCGCCCATGCTGTTGATCAGCGCCATTGCGCCGCCCGCGACGTTCTTCGGCAGGAGTTCCGGCACGATCGCGAAGAACGGACCATAAGGTGCGTACATGGCCGCGCCCGCGATCACGAGCAATGCATACGACGCCCAGAAATTCGTCGATCCCAGCATGTACGATCCCGCGAACGCGAACGCGCCGATCAGCAGGAACGGCCATACAAAAAGCTTGCGGCGTTCGAGTTTGTCCGATGCCCAGGACGCCGCGATCATCGCAATGGTCGCCGCGAGATACGGCACGGCGGAAAGCCAGCCGGTCTCGACCATGCCGAACGTGGAAGCGTTCTTGAGAATGGACGGCAGCCACAGCACGAAACCATACACGCCGATGCTCCAGCAGAAATACTGCGCGGAAAGCTTCATCACGGCCGGTGATTTGAACGCCTCGCCGTAGTTCTTGACCGGTTTGATCGCGGCTTGTTCCGCGCGCAGGGTTTCATCGAGCGCGCGCTTTTCCTGATCGGAAAGCCATTTCACCTGCGCCGGCTTGTCCTGCACGATAAACCACCAGATCACCGCCCAGATGATCGCCGGCACGCCTTCGACCACGAACATATGGCGCCAGCCAAACGCGTTGATCAGATAGCCCGACACCACCGACATCCACAGCACCGTGACCGGATTGCCGAGAATCAGGAACGTGTTGGCGCGCGAGCGCTCGGATTTCGTGAACCAGTTCGAGATGAAGATCAGCATGGCCGGCATCACGGCGGCCTCCACGATGCCGAGGACAAAGCGCAGCGCCATCAGCGAGGGAATGTTGGTCACCACGCCGGTCAGCGCCGCGCATCCGCCCCACAGGATCAGGCTTGTGAACACGAGCTTTTTCACGCTGCGCCGTTCGGCGTAGATGGCGCCGGGGATCTGGAAGAAAAAATAGCCGAGGAAAAACAACGCGCCGATCAGCGATGCCAGCCCCTTGCTGATCCCAAGATCGTGATTGATCCCCGCCGCCGATGCAAAGCCGAAGTTCGCCCGGTCGAGGTACGCGAGGCTGTAGGTGATGAACACGATCGGCATGATTGTCCACCAGCGGCGCACCGCGAGCGTGGGCTTGTTTGTCGTGCTGTCGCTGATTTGTTGCATGCCTGGTCTCCTTTTTTGCACTCGCGCGCGATCAAGCGGCGTGAATGGCCGCGGGTGCGTGTTCCAGCTTGTCGAGTTCGGCGCGTGTAGGCAGGCCTTCGCTGTCGCCGATCACCTGGATTGCCAGCGCGCCGATGCGGTTGCCGCGCGTCAATGCGTGGCGCACATCGCGGCCTTCGAGCAGCGCGCTGACCACGCCGACGGCGAAACCATCGCCGGCGCCCACCGTGTCCACGACCTTTTCGACCGGGATAGCCGGCACCGTGCCCTGGTCGTTGTCCGCGGTGCGGAAATACGCGCCGTGCGCGCCGAGCTTTACCACGACGCCCTTCGCGCCCTGATCCAGATAAAACTGCGCAATGTCCTCGGGCGCCGTGTAGCCCGTCAGGATCTTGCCTTCGCTTACCCCCGGCATGACCCAGTCGGCGTGCGCGGCGAGCGCATTGAGCGCTTCGGCCATGGCTTCCTGCGACGGCCAGAGCGTGGGACGCAGGTTTGGATCGAAGGAAATGGTCTTGCCGGCCTTGCGCATTTCTGTCGCCATGTGGAACGCGAGTTCGCGCGATGTCGCCGAGATCGCGGGCGCCACGCCCGTCAAATGCAGATGGCGTGCGCCGAGCACGTAGTCCGCAACGTAGTCATCGAGCGACAAATGGCTCGCCGCCGAACCCTTGCGGAAATATTCGATGGCCGGATCGCTGCCGTCGTCGTTCTTCGATTTCAACTGGAACGCGGTGGGATAGCGGTCGTCGACTGTCACGCGGCTCGAGTCGATGCCTTCTTGCGCGAGCACATCAAGCACATAGCGGCCGAACGAATCATGGCCCACGCGGCTCATCCAGCCGACCTTGAAACCAAGCCGCGACAAGCCGATCGCCACATTCAGGTCGGCCCCGGCCACGCGCTTGGCAAAGTGTCCGACCTTGGCCAGATCGCCGGTTTCGGTCGCGACAAACAGCGTCATGGCTTCGCCATAGGTCACGACGTCGAGTGCTGGAATCATGTTCGGTCCTTCGGTATTCATGTTCATTGAGTGCTTGTGCCGGGTTCGTGCTGGATTTTTATGCTGTTGCGATTTGCTGGACGTATCGGGCGGCATCGTCCGCCATGTGCGCCGGGTCAAACGGGAATTCGATACCACGCGGAACGTCGCGCGGGAGTTGAGCGAGGAGCATGGTGAAGTAGGTGTCGTCCGTTGCGGGCGCGGTTGCGAAACGCCGTGCGCCCTCGCCCTGCACGGCCTTGCAATGCACATATGTGACGTATTCCCCCAAGCGCTTTGCCGCGTCCAGCGGGTCCTGATTGGCCCAACGCCAGTTGCCGGTATCGAAAGTCATAGAAAGCGCGTGTTTCCGTGGTTTCAATGCTTCGAACAAGGCCGCGAACGCGTCGATCGTCCCACCTGCTTTCAGTTGACCGTTCTCGACCACGACCTTTGATTTCGACCCGGCGACGCCGGCAATCAGCCGATCAAGCGTGCTTTCGTCAGTTGCCGTGCCGGTCACCGGCGATCCGCCAAGCTGAAACTTGACGATACGCGCGCCGAGCGCATCGGCTTCGGCGAGCGTCAATGTCATCGCGGGTTCATCGAGCGCGCCTTGGTCGTCAAACAACGTCGCAGGCGTGGAGTAGACCGGCCACATACCGGCGGCGCGGATCTTGTCGCCGAGTTCGCGCAGGGAATCGGGCTGCGACTGGGTGTCGTCGGCAAACAATTCGCGGCGCACTTCAAAGCCTGCCGCGCCCACCTTCGCCGCGACCGCAGCCCAATGTGCGTGACCGTCGCGGCGAATCGCTTCCACCCCAAAGGCACTCGCCACGATGACAATCGGGACGTTCGTGACGCGCGCGGTATTTTTGACCAGATTTACGGAATTGCCCTTTTCCATGATCAAATTCGCCTGATTATTTGTTTGGAACCGGTTCCAAATGCTGTTTTTAAAAAAGACGCGTGTGCGTCTCGATATGAGTGGAATGATCCGCCACTGGCCACTCAGTCGCCATCATGGATATCCCTAGGGCATTTCATCTATCTAACGGATTGGCGCGCCGCTTTCAGACTCCGCCTTCCAGACACAGCGCATAAAAGCTCGCCGCGACCCGCGACGGCGTGGCTGCGTGCGGCATCAGGATCGAAAACCGCCGCGTCAGAGGCTCCGGCGCGATACGCAAACGCTGCAGCGCGCCGTCCTCGTGCCGCATCGACATGGCCGATACAAAACCAACTCCCATTCCCGCCCTGACCGCTTCCTTCACGCCCTCCACACCCGCGATTTCCAGCGCGACGCGCATTTGCACGCCCGCCCGCGCGCACGCGCGCTCAACCAGTTGGCGCACGCCCGACCCCGCCTCGCGCAACACCAGCGGTCCGGCGCACAGCGCTTCCAGCGTGGCTTCGCCGTGCGCCTTCGACCAGGCGTGACCACTCGGCGCGATCGCCACAATCTCGTCCTCGCGCCACGCCGTGGCTTCGGTCCCCGGCGGCAGATCGGCGCCCACCGGCCCTTCGATCATGGCGATATCGAGCGAACCGAGCGCCGCGACGATCTCGGCCGTATTGCCGTCGATGGTATGAATAGCCACATCCGGATGTTGTCTGCGAAACGCCGCGATCAGATAAGGCAGGAGATAACTTGCGGGCGTTGTGCTCGCGCCGATCCGCAGTGTGCCGCTTTCAAGCCCGCGCAGAGCGTTGCGGTAAGCATGCGCCTGGGCGAAGGTTTCCCGGATCCGCGAGGCATACACGGCGAGTTGCTCGCCGGCAGCGGTCAGCCTTACGCCACGGCCATCGCGCTGATAAAGCGGCTCGCCAAACTCGTCCTGCAGCTGGCGCAACTGCCCGGACACCGCGGGCTGGGACAAATGCAGCGCAACCGCCGCCCGGCTGATGTTTCCATGCTCTGCAACAGTTGCAAACGTTATAAGCTGCTCAGGGGTCATATTGGTGAAAGTATCAGTCCAGCCGATACTTTACATTCTAAATAACGATTTTTCATATCGATATATCGAGAATAGGATTGCATGGTCAAACCAAGGTGAAAAAACCATGTCCTCCGTCACTACGCCCGCCACTCACCACCGCGCGCCAGCCAGCCAGACGCGCGGCCAACTGAACGGCATTTTGTTTGTCGCGCTCTTCGCCGCCGCGGTCACGCAGGTATCGGCATTGCCGGTTATCGCGAATTTGGGGCTGAGTCCGCTGATTGTCGGGATTGTCGCGGGCGCCATCTACGGCAACGCACTGCGCGACGGCATGCCGGAAAGCTGGGCATCGGGCGTGAACTTCTCGGCACGTAAGCTGTTGCGTATCGCCGTGGGATTTTTCGGACTGCGCGTGAGTCTGCAGGAAATCGCTCAGGTCGGGTTGCCTGGGTTGACGGTATCGGTGCTGGTAGTGGTGAGCACGCTTGCTATTGGCACGTGGGCGGGCATGAAGCTGATGAAGCTCGATCGCGATACAGCCCTGCTCACCGCCGCGGGCAGCGCGATTTGTGGCGCAGCAGCGGTCCTTGCGTTCGAATCGACACTGCAATCCGAGCCGCATAAAAGCGCGATGGCCGTCGGCAGCGTGGTGCTGTTCGGCACGCTTTCCATGTTCCTTTACCCGCTCGCCGTGCACCTTGGCTGGTTGCATCTGGATACGCTGGGCGTGGGCTTGTTTTTCGGCGGCACGATTCACGAAGTCGCGCAGGTCGTGGGCGCGGCGAGCAACGTCAGCCCGGAAGCGACGCATATTGCGACCATCGTGAAAATGACGCGCGTGATGTTGCTCGTGCCGGTGCTGCTGGTGATCGGCATGTGGGTGAACCGGTCGCGCAGCGCCGCTCACGGTGCAAAGCGCAAGCTCGCCATTCCCTGGTTCGCGCTTGGTTTCCTTGCGCTGGTTATCGTGAATTCGCTGCACGTCTTGCCCGATACCACCACGCACACGCTCAATACGCTCGACACGTTCGCGCTCACCATGGCAATGACCGCGCTGGGAATCGAAACGCAGGTGGCGCAGATTCGCCGGGCCGGACCGCGTGCGCTGGTGACGGGGGCGATTCTGTATGCTTGGCTGATCGGCGGTGGACTTCTGATCACGACGGGTGTCGAAAAGCTGTTGGGATAATCGGGCACCGATCACCTTGGCCTATGTGACAATTTTCGAGTGAAGATCGCGAAACGCGCAAAAAATAAGTTTTTCAAATCAAATGCGCTTTCGCGACCCTGAACGTGCAAATGGCGTCCAGGCGAATCCGCTTACGGATATAGCGGCCTTACGAATCATCCACGCTTGAATCCACGCGCCCTGCCATTCGTCGGCACAGCCGTTGCTACTTCCTCTTGCTCCGATGCACAGCTTCACACGCGAGGACATGACGAATGGCGTACGAACTATATTACTGGGATGGACTTCAGGGCCGCGGCGAATTTGTCCGGCTAGCACTTGAAGACGCGGGCGCGGACTACGTGGATGTCGTGCGCGGCGCGAAGAAAGACGGTCAAGGAATGAGCGCGATGACGAAGATCATCGAAAGCAAGAGCGAACCGCAGATTCCCTACGCTCCGCCTTTCCTGAAAGACGGCGAACTGGTCGTGCCGCACGTCGCGAACATCTTGTTGTACCTTGGCCCCAGGCTCGGCCTCGCGCCCAAGGACGAAGGCGAGCGCTATGTGGCGAACGGCCTGCAGCTCACCATTGCCGACATGGTGACGGAGGTCCACGACACGCATCACCCGCTCGCCTCGGGCCTCTATTACGAGGACCAGAAAGATGCGGCGAAAGCGCGCGCGAAGGATTTCATCGATAATCGGATTCCCAAGTTCATGGGCTATTTCGAGCGTGTGCTCAAGCAAAATCCGCACGGCGACAAACACATGATCACCGACAAAACCACGTACGTGGACCTGTCGATATTCCAGCTCGTGGAAGGCCTGCACTATGCCTTCCCACGCGCGACAAAAAAGTTTGTGAAGCAATACCCCCGCGTGCAGGCGCTCCACGACGCCGTGCGGGAACGGCCAAACATTGCCGCGTATGTGGATTCGGAACGCCGGATTCCCTTCAATGAATCCGGCATCTTCCGTCATTATCCCGAACTGGATCAGGACGCCTGACCCGGACGGCCCTTGAATCAACGTAGACGAACGCAGTCAAAAGGAGCATCAGATGGTTGAAACGATTCCCTCATTCGGACTGGGCACTTTTCGTGTGGATGCCGAAAAGACCGTGAACGCGGTCAAAAGCGCGCTGCAACTGGGTTACCGCCATATCGACACCGCGAAGTTCTACAACAACGAAGAGTCCGTTGGCAAAGGCGTGCGCGACTCGGGCATTCCGCGCGAGGACATCTGGGTCACGACGAAGGTCTGGCACGACCAGTTGCTCCGTGCGGACGTGGTGAAAAGCCTTGTCGACAGCCACAAGAAACTGAACATCGGCACGATCGATCTTGCGCTGGTTCACTGGCCGTCGCCGGACAGCGTGGTGCCGATTGCCGAAACCATTGCGGGATTCCAGGATGCGCAAAGAGAAGGGCTGATCCGCCATTTCGGCGTATCGAACTTCACTGCTCCCTTGCTCGAGGAAGCGCTCAACGCGCCGGGCGGCGAAGGCATTGTGACGAACCAGTTCGAAATCAGCCCGTTCCTCGCGAACCGCAAGCTGGTCGAGGCAACGCAAAAGCTCGGCGTGAAAGCCACCGCCTACATGCCGCTTGGCGAAAGCCGCGCGCACAAGGATCCAACGCTCAACGAAATCGCGAAGAAACACGGCGTGACGGCGGCGCAAGTGACCTTCGCGTGGTTGTTGTCGCGCGATATCGTGGTGCTGTCGGCATCGACCAATCCGGAGCATCAGCAAACGAACTGGGACTCGCAAAAACTCAAGCTCGACGCCGACGACATCAAGAAGATCGACGCGTTAGACGAAGGCGAACGCCACGCCAAGCCGCCGTTCGCGCCGAAGTGGTGAGGTAGCAGTTTGACTGCCGGGAAACCCGGCCTTGCGCATGCAAGGCCGGGTTTTTTGTTGCCGCGAGCCGTCTGAACACACCGCGCAACCGGTCCCCACGGCCTGTCCCGGGTGATATCCTTGGCCCCGCATTCATCCGACTCGATCCAAGTCAAGCCAGGCTCACGTGCTTTCATTTCTCCTCAAGCTGCGTACCCGGGTACAGCGCCGGTTCCGTTTCTCCGAAGCCCATACCATGCTCGTATGGGCGGTCATTGTCGGCGTGGCCGGCGCGTTTGCGACGGCGGCATTCCGGATCGGTATCGACGAACTGCAGCGTCTGTTTGGCGGCGCGAACGGCAACTTCGTCGAGATGGCAACGCGCCTGCCGTGGCCAGTGCGCGTGGCGTTGCCCACGGCGGGCGGCTTGATCGCGGGACTGTGTCTCCTGATGGCGCGGCGCCTTCCGGCGAGTCAGGCGCACGCCGACTATATGGAAGCCGTGACCATCGGCGACGGCGTCGTGCCGGTCTCGCAAAGCTTGTGGCGCAGCGTCTCATCGCTCTTCACCATTGCGAGCGGCGGCTCCATTGGACGCGAAGGATCGATGGTCCAGCTCGCGGCGCTCTGTTCATCCCTGATCGGCCGATGGGTACACTTCGATCCCGCACGCCTGCGCCTGCTGGTTGCGTGCGGCGCGGCGGCCGGGATCACGTCGGCTTACAACGCGCCCATTGCCGGCGCGTTTTTCGTGACCGAGATCGTGCTCGGTTCCATCGTCATGGAAAGCTTCGGGCCGATCGTGGTGTCGTCGGTGGTCGCGAACATCACGATGCGAGAATTCGCGGGGTATCGGCCGCCTTACGAAATGCCGGTGTTCCCGACGGTGACGGGCGTCGAAGTGCTGTTGTTCGTGGCGCTCGGATTGATCTGCGGCGTGCTCGCGCCGTATTTCCTGCGGTTGCTTTCGGCATCGAAGGAACGCTTTGCCCGACTGCCCTTGCCTGTGCCCATCCGGCTCGCGCTCGGCGGACTGATTGTCGGCGGGATTTCCGTCTGGTATCCCGAGGTCTGGGGCAACGGCTACGAAGTCGTGAATTCGATCCTGCATCACGCATGGACCTGGGAAGCGCTCGCCGCCGTGCTGCTGTTCAAGATTGTCGCGACCGCCGCAACCGCCGGTTCGGGTGCGGTAGGCGGGATCTTCACGCCGACGCTCTTCGTGGGCGCGGTGGTCGGCTGCCTGTTCGGACTCGCGGCGCACGCCATCTGGCCGCACTCCACGTCAGCACCCTTCGCCTACGCAATGGTCGGCATGGGCGCGTTTCTCGCCGCCGCCACGCACGCGCCGCTCATGGCGATCCTGATGATCTTCGAAATGACGCTGAGCTATCAGGTCATGCTGCCGCTGATGCTGTCATGCGTGGTGGCGTTTTTCATCGCGCGGGCGTCGGCGCAGACGTCCATGTACGAAGTGACCTTGCGCCGCAACCGCGACGAAAAAGAACGCCTGCGCCTTGCCGCCACGCAGATGCGCGAACTCGTGAAACCCGCCGACACGGTGGTCCAGCTCGACGCGGACGTGAAAGCAATGACACGCGTGTTCCTCGAATATCCGGTCAAGTATCTGTATGTCGTCGATGCAGACAACCAGTTTCGCGGCGTGGTCGCGCTGAAGGACATCACATCCGACCTGCTGGACGAACGCAATACCGAAGCGAAGAAGGCGGCGGATTATCTGCAGCCGCATTTCGATGTATTGACGCCGAACATGTCGCTCGGCGAAGCGCTCCAGCACTTCCTTGCGTTTCAGGGCGAGCGCCTGCCGGTCATCGACTGCGCGGCGCGGCCGGTGTTGCTCGGCGTGGTGTACAAGACCTCGCTGCTGGACGCCTATTTCCGGCTGAATCCGTCATCGCGTTGAATGGCGGGCCGAATCAGGACAAACCCGCGTTGAAATTGCGCACGGCGTGCAAAAACGCGGCGTGGGTCGCGAAGGAGGATAGAACGCGCGCTTCTAGAAATCACTCGAACAACTGCCGCTCGTACCCTGTCCACACAACCTTCTTGTGATCTCGAAAATCCTCAGCCGAATCTCGTTTGAACCGTTAAAACCGATTGGCATAGCCTTTGCTCGGATCATCGCTAAAATTACTGTACTGCCTTGATCTGATTCGTTTTGTTGTCAGGAGGGTTGGCGATGAAAACCTCGACGGTGTTATCCATGGCGCTGGTCTCCGTGTCCTGCTACGCGGCGCCGCTTCATACGAGCGACGACGCGGCCTACGCCGCACGGCAGGAGCAAGCCATGCGCGTCGCGCTTGCCTTGCGCGCAAACGCAGCGCCGGTTTCGCCTCCCGCGCCCGACATCGCCGCGCAGGAAATCGATCACGCGCGCTGGCGTCACGTGCCGCTGCCGAAGTCGCGCTCGCCGAGCCACAGCATGGCGAGCCAGGTCGTGCAGGTCCGCACATAATATTTGAACGACAACAAAGGATACAAATGACGGATACACGCATCAGCGAAAGCCTCAACTACGAGCCCATCGACGATGAAATTGCGCAAGTCCTGCGCGACATGAAGTTTCCGGCCAACAAGGACGGAATTGTCGATGCAGCCCGCGCCGCCGGCGTCAGCAACGACGTGATCGCCATTTTCGATGGATTGCCGGAACAGGATTACGCAAGTGCGGACTCGGTGGAGCAACTGCTCGGCAGCAATGGTGCGTCGGGCATATCGGTCTGAACCGCCGATATTCTGAACATCAGACAGACCCGATTTTCTCCGCCCCGAATACCACGCGGCTGAAAAACTTCGCAAGCACGGCTTCGGACATCTCGGCGCCGCACGCTTGCGGATCCGACGTATAAAAAAACTGCATCCCGTCGATCAACGCCGTCAGGCCCAACGCCAGTTCTTCGGCCGGCATGGGCAGAGGCGTTCCCGCCCGCTCCGAAAACGCGACAATATACGCCGTCGTTGTCTGCAACAATTCCCGGATAAACGCATTGAATTGCGCGCGAAATTTTGCATCGCGGCTTGATTGCAATTTCGCCTCGACCCACAACAGAAAACACTTGTTGTCGCGATAACACTCGCTGTAATACTGCAGGAGCCGGGCTTCCATGTCGGCTCGGCTCGCTTCGCCGTCGAAGATGGAATGCAGCCGCTTCATGATGACGTCATGGTCGCGTTTGAGCAGTTCCAGGAACAACGCGGACTTGCTGCCGAAGTTCGAATAAAAAGCGCCGCGCGTATAACCGGCCGACCCTGCGATGTCCTCGACACTCGCAGCGACAAATCCCTTCTTCATGAACACAGCTTGAGCAGCGTCCATCAAACGCTCTCTCGTCTGATCGCGACTCTGTTCCCGGGTGAGGCGAATTCGTTTCATGCGCGGAAGTCTATCATCTCAAAAATTTTGATACAGCCTCGATTCCAAATACAGTGTTGTATTAGAATGCACGATGTATTTGGTAGCGGCAAGTCCGAAAGCATATGGGCATTGGCTTTCCAGCGCTTCGAGCGCCGCGCCCAAACCGCTCCAACATCTTGAAACGCGCTGCGGCAGACTGGATTGGCGTTGCGCGCCCAACGTTTTGCGTCGAGGTCATTCGTGATACTGCAAGTCTGCCGTCGCATGTTTGCGTTGTTACTGCTGGGAGGCGCCAGGGTTTCGCGGCGCACCGCGTTAATCAGCACGGTTGGCGTGCTCGCCGTCGTGGCGCTCGCGGCATGCGGCAAGAAGGAAGCGCCGCCCGTCGTCGTGCGTCCGGTGGTCGCCGTCGCCGCAGAAGCGGATACGAAGGCTTCGCAGTCGTCGTTGCCGGGGACCATCGAATCGCGCTATTCCACCCCGCTTTCGTTCCGGGTTGGTGGAAAGATCATCGAGCGCCGTGTGCGTCTCGGTGACCGGGTGAAGGCGGGCGAAATCGTGGCGCGCCTCGATCCCGCCGATAACACCAAGAACGCCGCAAGCGCGGCCGCGCAACTCTCCGCCGCTCAGCATCAGTTGACCTACGCCGAGCAGCAGGTCACGCGCGACCGCGCACAGGCGCAGGAAAATCTGATCTCGCGCGCGCAGCTCGAACAGACCGAAAACGCCTACGCCGCCGCGCTCGCACAGCGTAATCAGGCTCAGGCGCAGGCGGCGTTATCGCAGGATCAGTTGAAATACACCACGCTCGTCGCCGATAAAGCCGGCGTCATCACGGCGGAACAAGCCGATACAGGGCAAAACGTCTCCGCGGGGCAAGCGGTCTACAACCTCGCGTGGAGCGGGGAAATCGACGTGGTGTCCGACGTGCCGGAAACGTCGCTTGGCGCGCTCGCGGTTGGGCAGACCGCCACGGTCACTATCGGCGCGCTTTCCGGCAAGACATTCACGGCGCGCGTGCGGGAAGTGTCGCCCGCCGCCGATGCGCAAAGCCGGACGTATCGCGTGAGGCTGACTCTGGAATCGCCCACGCCGGAAGTCCGGCTCGGCATGACCGCCGATGTTGCGTTCGCCCAGGCGGCGGCGTCTTCCGCCTCCGGCACGCCAGCGCAGTCGTTCACGCTGCCCTCCACCGCGCTCTTTCATACGGGCAAGCTGCCTGCGGTCTGGATCGTCAAGGCCGACAATGCGCTCGAGTTGCGCCGCGTCGAGGTCTCGCGTTACGGCGAACGCACGGTGACGGTGTCGCAAGGGATTTCGGCAGGCGACCGCGTCGTGTGGCAAGGCGTCCATACCGTTTCCGCTGGCGAGAAAGTCCGCGTGGTCGCGCCGCTGCATCCAGAAGACTTCGCATCATGAGCGACCAGGATCGGGATCAGTTTGCCCGCGAAAAGGCGGCGGCTTCGGGCGATTATCGTCACGAGGAAGGCAGCTTCAATCTTTCTGCCTGGGCGTTGCGGCATCAGGCGCTGGTCGTGTTCCTGATCGCGATGGCGACCATTTTCGGCGTGCTCGCGTACACGCGCCTCGCGCAATCAGAAGACCCGCCGTTCACGTTCCGCGTAATGGTCATCCAGACCTTCTGGCCTGGCGCGACCGCGCGGCAGGTGCAGGAACAGGTCACCGACAAGATCGCGAAGAAGCTGCAGGAAACGCCATCCACGGATTTCCTGCGCAGCTATTCGCGCCCCGGCGAATCGCTCCTTTTCTTCACCATGAAAGACGGCGCGCCCGCGAAGGAGGTGCCGGAAGAGTGGTATCAGGTCCGGAAAAAAGTCGGCGACATTGCGTACACGCTGCCTCCCGGCGTGCAGGGACCGTATTTCAACGATGAATTCGGCGACGTCTTCACGAACATCTATACGCTCGAAGGAGATGGCTTTTCGCCGGCCCAGCTACACGATTACGCCGACTCGCTGCGCACCGTCCTGCTGCGCGTTCCCGGCGTCGCGAAGGTCAATTATTTCGGCGATCAGGACGAACGCGTCTACGTCGAGATATCGAATACGCAACTCACCCGGCTTGGCATATCGCCGCAACAGATCGCGCAGGCTATAGACGGACAGAACGCCGTCGCCCCCGCCGGCACAATGAACACGCCCAACGACCGCGTGTTCGTGCGCCCGAGCGGGCAGATCACCGACATGGCCGCCCTCGCCGACACGCTCATCCGCGTGAACGGCCGCTCGTTTCGCCTCGGCGACATTGCGACCATCAGGCGCGGTTATCTCGATCCGCCCGCCACGCAAATGCGCTCGGCTGAGAAGCCGGTGCTCGGTATCGGCATCACCATGCAGCCGGGGCAGGACGTCGTGCGTCTTGGCCGGGCGCTGGACGCTCAAGTGGCGCAACTGCGCACGCAGCTTCCCGCCGGGCTCGTGCTGAACGAAGTGTCGAGCATGCCGCACGCGGTATCGAAGTCGGTCGACGACTTTCTCGAAGCCGTGGCCGAAGCGGTCGTGATCGTGCTGATCGTGAGCCTTGTTTCGCTCGGGTTTCGCACCGGCATGGTGGTCGTGATCTCGATTCCGGTCGTGCTCGCGGTAACCGCGCTCTTCATGTATCTCTTCGATATCGGCCTGCACAAGGTCTCGCTTGGCACACTGATCCTCGCGCTCGGCCTGCTGGTCGACGACGCGATCATCGCGGTGGAAATGATGGCCGTGAAGCTCGAGCAAGGATGGAACCGCTCGCGCGCCGCGGCTTACGCGTACACCAGCACGGCGTTCCCGATGCTTACCGGCACGCTTGTCACCGTCGGCGGTTTCCTGCCGATCGCGCTCGCCAAATCCAGCACGGGCGAATACACGCGCTCGATCTTCGAGGTGTCTGCGATCGCGCTGATTGCGTCGTGGTTCGCGGCGGTCGTGCTGATTCCGCTGCTCGGCTACAAGCTGCTGCCGGAGCGCAAGCGCGAGGCGCATCACGCGCCCGATCATGAACACGACATCTACGACACGAAATTCTACACGCGGCTGCGCGGCTGGCTCACGTGGTGTATCGAGCGGCGTTTTGTGGTGCTCGGCATCACGATCGTGCTGTTCGTGATCGCCATGGCGGGCTTCACGCTCGTGCCGCAGCAGTTCTTCCCGAGTTCGGACCGATCCGAACTGCTGGTCGATGTCCGCCTGCAGGAAGGCGCGTCGTTCGACGCCACGTTGCGCGAAACCAGGCGTCTTGAGAAGCTGCTCGAAGGACGGCCCGAGATCGATCATGTGGTGAATTTTGTCGGCACGGGCGCGCCGCGTTTTTACCTGCCGCTCGACCAGCAGTTGCCGCAGCCCAACTTCGCGCAGTTCGTGATCACGGCGAAATCCGTGGAGGACCGCGAGAAACTGGCAAGCTGGCTCGGACCCGTGTTGCGGGAAAAGTTTTCATCGATACGAACGCGTTTGTCGCGACTCGAAAACGGACCGCCGGTCGGCTATCCGGTCCAATTCCGCGTCAGCGGCGACGATCTGCCGACCGTGCGCGGCATCGCGGAAAAAGTCTTCGCCGAAATGCGCGCCGACAGCGGCACGACCAACGTTCAATACGATTGGGACGAACCCTCGGAGCGTTCGGTGCGCTTTCAGATCGACCAGAAGAAAGCGCGTGAACTCGGCGTAAGTTCGCAGGACGTGTCCAACTTCCTCGCAATGCAGTTCACCGGTTACACGGTCACGCAGTATCGCGAGCGCGACAAGCTGATCAGCGTCGACCTGCGCGCGCCGCTGCGCGAACGCGTCGATCCGGCAAGACTCGCCACGCTCGCCATGCCAACGCCCAATGGCGCCGTGCCGCTCGGAACGATCGGTCATGTCGTCAACGATCTGGAATACGGCGTGATCTGGGAACGGGATCGTCAGCCGACCATCACCGTGCAATCGGATGTGCGCGCGGGCGCGCAAGGTATCGACGTGACGCACGCCATAGAAAAGAAACTCGGCACGCTGCGCGCGAGCCTGCCGGTGGGTTACAGGATCGAAGTGGGCGGCCCGGTTGAGGAAAGCGGCAAGGGTCAGGCTTCCATCAATGCGCAAATGCCGATCATGGTGATCGTCGTGCTGACGCTGCTGATGATCCAGTTGCAGAGCTTCGCACGCGTGATGATGGTCGTGCTGACTGCGCCGCTCGGGTTGATCGGCGTGGTGATCACGCTGCTGCTTTTCAACAAGCCGTTTGGTTTTGTCGCCATGCTGGGTGTGATCGCCATGTTCGGGATCATCATGCGCAACTCCGTGATTCTCGTGGATCAGATCGAGCAGGACATCGCGGCGGGACATCCGCGCTTCGACGCCATTGTGGGCGCAACCGTGCGGCGCTTCCGGCCGATCACGCTGACCGCCGCCGCTGCGGTGCTGGCGCTGATCCCGCTCTTGCGCAGCAACTTCTTCGGCCCGATGGCGACCGCGCTGATGGGCGGCATCACGAGCGCCACCGTGCTTACGCTGTTTTACCTGCCGGCGTTGTACGCGGCTTCGTTCAGGGTGAAGCACCACGAGCGCGCGGGTCATCAGGACCCCAACACGCCCGCTGCTGGCGACGGAGGCCGCTCATGATGCGCTTTTCCTTGACCACGCTTGCGTTCGCGTCAGTGCTCTCGGCGTGCTCGTTCGGACCGGACGGCAAGCCGCCCGCGTTGCCGCCTGTGTCGCATTACGGCGTCACGGCGCAGCCGTCGCATACCGTCTCGGCCGAAGGCGTCTCACAAACCTTCGATGCCAGCGCGAAGCCCGTTCCCGACTGGTGGAAGCTCTACCAGTCCGACGCGCTGAATGCGCTTGTAGACGAAGGCCTGCGCAACAGCCCGAACCTCGCCGCCGCCGACAAAAGCCTCGCGGCCGCGCGCGAGCAACTGCGGGCACAGATCGGCTCGTCGATGCTGCCAAGCATCGACCTGGGCGGCCAGGTCGACCGCGAGCGTGCTATCGGCGTGCCGAATTTCGGTCCGCCAACGGTGCTCTATAACCTGTTCGTCGGCCAGATCCGTGCGCAATACACGTTCGATCTGTTCGGCGCGGCGCGGCTGGCCGACCGCGCGCTGGCGGCCCAGGTGGACAGCCAGTCCTGGCAATTCGATGCCGCCCGCCGCGCGCTTGCCGCGAACATCGTGACGGGTGCGATCGGGGCCGCCGCGTTGCGCGCGCAAATCGATACGACCGAGCGCCTCGTCGTTCTCGCCGACGAAGACGCGCGCGAGACGCAGCGCCGCTATGAACTTGGCTCCGCCTCGCGTTCGGACGCGCTCAACGCGCAATCGAGCGCGGCCGGGCTTGCGGCTTCGCTTCCCGGCCTCAAGGCGCAATGGCTCTCGACGCGTCATGCGCTCGCCGTGATGCTCGGCCGCACGCCCGATCAGGCGCCGCCCGATCTCGACCTCGCGGCGCTCACGGTGCCGGCGAACGTGCCGGTCGTGGTGCCGTCGGACCTGCTTGCAAGCCGCCCCGACATCCAGGCCGCCGATGCCTTGCTCAAGGCCGCCGCCGCGCAGGTCGGCGTGGCGACCGCGCAGATGTTCCCGAGCTTGTCGCTGTCGGCGCAAATGGGCAAGGCCGGTTTTAGCTGGCCCACGGCGCTCTCCGGCGCGGGCGCGATCTGGGGCATTGGCGCGTCGCTCTCGCAGCCGCTCTTTCACGGCGGCGCGCTGCTCGCGCAAAAGCGCGCGGCGCAGGCGAGCTACGAGGCTGCGGTCTCGCAGTACAAGCAAACGGTCCTGACTGCGTTCCGCAATGTCGCCGATTCCCTCGCGGCGCTCGAGCAGGACAACGAGGCGCTCAGTTTCGCCGATACCGCTAGCCGTACGTCCATGAGCGTCTTCTCCGATTCCACGGCACGTGCGCGGCTCGGCGCCATTGCGCCTTCGTCGGTACGCGCAAGCGAACGGCAATACCGGAACGCAAGGCTCGACGCGATCCGGTACGAAAGTGCACGCCTCACCGATACTGCGCTCTTGTTCCAGGCAATGGGCTCGCCGAACGGCGGCGCGGCAAACGTCGCGGCAGCGGCTGATCCCGCCAAATGACCTCTCACATTGTTGAACGCTCTTTTACGAACCGTGCACCCGGAACGAAACCAGTCACTATTCAGATAAATCGTGTTATTTCGAACGCGCATTTGCCATAGGCTGACGATCTTTCGTGCAATCTGAGGAAATGCCATGTCTCGACCACCCATTCGCGATGTCTTCCGGCTTGCCCGTTTGGGACTGGATAAAGTCGCGCTGGCATGCGCTGCCTTCAGCTTGATGCATGCAAGCGCTCGTGCCGCAGAAGCGCCAGCGGCGGAAGCTGTGAGCATCGATCAATGGGCTGCGCAATCGAGCGATCAGGTCGCGCGGCGTTCCATTAATGACGATGCGTGGGTAAATCTGTCGGCAGCCCATGTCGCGCAAGACGATGCATGGAGCGCGCCGCCCGCGCCACTGCGCGTAGCAACGCCGCCGCGCGAGACATTGCCTGTCGCCAACGAGGCAATTCAGCCAATACAACCGCCGCAACACGCAAGCGCGCTGGTAATGGACGGCTCGGACTGGAATGAAACGCCGCGCGGCCGCTCTCCCGGATTGATTGCGGGCAACAACGCGTGGCGCAACCGCATCGCGCCCGAGACAGCACGAACCATCGAACGCAACGCGGCCGAACAGAACCGGAGCGGCGAGCCGGCAACAGCATCGAAATATGAAGGTGTCTTGCAGCCTGATCCGTGGAGCGTGTCCGCAGCCGCTTCCGTGGGAGCCGACAACGCAGCAGATTGGCAGAACCTCAAAGTCGCGTCCACGACGCAGCAGCGGACATGCAGCCGTGACTGGAGTATTTTCTCCGGCGCGGGTTGCCTGGATTCGAGAAAGGCAGCAGACCCTGCGAAAGACCAGGGAACAGGCAACGCGAATCCACGGCCGCTCTAAGCTGATCCGCCGGCTTCGACCCGGTTGCGGCCATCGCGTTTCGCACGGTACAGCGCCAGATCCGCCGCTTCGATCAGTTGTTTCACGTTCTCTCCCGGTTGCGGCACCTGCGTCACGCCGCCCACGCTGATGGTCACGCATTTGGCCAGCGACCCGGTATGCGGCACGGCGAGCGCCTCCACGGCCATGCGGATTTTCTCGCCGAGAACACGCAACCCGGCCGCCAACGTAGACGGCAACACCACCGCGAACTCCTCGCCACCGAAGCGCGCCGCCAGATCTGCAGGGCGGTTGAGGCACGACTCAATGGCGCGCGCAACGAGCTTGAGCACGTCGTCGCCGGCAACGTGGCCGTAGGTATCGTTGTAGGACTTGAAGTTATCCACGTCGATCATCAGGAAACCGAGTGACGACTTGTCGCGTGCGGCGCGCTTCCATTCGGCGCTCATATAGTCGTCAAGACAGCGCCGGTTCGACAAACCCGTAAGCCCGTCGGAATTCGTCAGGCGTTGCAGCTCCAGATTCGTTTCCAGCAGCTTTTGCTGCGACTGGCGCAACGCCCGATACGCGTCGTCGCGCTGCAGGAGATTCAAATATGAGCGCGAGTGGTATCGAATCCTCGCGATCAGTTCAATGCTGTCCGGCAGCTTCACCAGATAGTCGTTGGCGCCCGCCGCGAACGCGGCGCTCTTGATCCGCGGCTCATCCTTGGTGGACAGCACGATGATCGGAATATCGCGCGTTGCCTCATGCTCGCGATACTGCCGCACCAGCGTCAGGCCGTCCACGCCGGGCATCACCAGGTCCTGCAGGATGACGGTCGGCCGCGTGGCCTGCGCGACGCGCAATGCGTCCTCGGGATTCGCACAGTAATGGAAATCGAGCCTCGGTTGATCGACCAGCATTCGGCGCACGGCTTCCGCAACGATTGTCTGGTCATCGACGAGCAGCACCATGACCGAACTCTCCGCGGCGCTCGGCGTGTTCAACGCTTCGGCGACCAGATCCGTGAGCGAGTCGGCGGCGAGCGTGGCGCAAGCCGAAGTGTCCCCGGCCGCATCTTTCGGGGCGGCCTGCCCGCTTTCCGACTCACGTCGGGCGCGCTCTGCCAGCGGATCTGCGTTTCGATGTTCCATGACTGTCCTGTGTGATCCTGAATACTCGATCAGTGTTCAAGCGCATTTTGGCGAAAGTTCAAATGCCTCGCCTGCGCGACGATGCGAACGCACCGACCACGGCGTTCGCGATGTTCTGAAGCGGCAGGATGGAAACGGCCGCATTGATCGCGGCAGCCGCTTTCGGCATGCCATATACGGCGCACGTCGCCTCGTCCTGCGCGATCGTGTGATATCCGTTCGCACGCATGGCGGCCAGGCCTGCGGCGCCGTCCCGGCCCATGCCGGTCAGGAGCACGCCGACCGCGTTGCCGTTCCAGCGCGCGACCACGCTGTTGAAAAACACATCAATGGAAGGCCGGTATGGCGTCGACATCGGGTCTTCCGTGTAGGCGAGCCGGTTACCGGCGCCAAAATGCAGGTGGTCGTTGGTTGCCGCCAGCAGCACTTTGCCCGGCTCCGGGCGCTCGCCCTCGCGCGCCACGCGCACCGGCAATCTGGACTGCGCGTTCAGCCAGTCGGCCATGCCGACGGCAAACGCCTGATCCACATGCTGCACGATGACCGTCGCCGGCGTGAAATCGGCAGGCAGCGCGGCGAGCAGCACGGCAAGCGCACCGGGGCCGCCTGCCGACGCGCCAATCGCGAGCAAGGCGGTGCCGGATGTTATACGCGGCGCGGCGTCCAGTGGATTCGCTGCCGCTTTCGCGCGCTGCTGCGCCCCGATCTGATCGATCTTGGCGATCAGCGCGGCGATTCCGCGCTTCGCGTCGGGACCCGCGAGCGCGGGTGTATCGACAGCATCGAGCGCACCCGCGCCCATTGCCTCGTACACGCGCCACGCGTTTGCACCTACATCCACGGTCACGATCAGGATCGCGCACGGCGCCTGGCGCATGATGCGCCGCGTGGCTTCCGTGCCGTCCATGTGCGGCATCACGAGATCCATCAGGACGACATCGGGCTTCTGCGCCGTGCAGTAGTCCACGGCCTGCTCACCGTCGGTCGCGACCCAGATCACTTCGAAATCATCCCGCGTCGCCAGCGCCGAGCGCATGGCTTCCACTGCAAGCGGCATGTCGTTCACAATTCCGATCTTCATTGCGCGCCCCTTCGGTCTCTCGTTTTACGGGTGGGTGATCACGGCTGCGCCTCGCCGATCAGGTCGCGCACGGCATCGAGCAGGGTTTGATCGTGGAAACTGCCTTTGGCCAGATAGTAATCCGCGCCCGCATCCAGCCCGCGCTGACGGTCTTCCGCGCGGTCCTTGTACGACACGATCATGACCGGCGTGTCGCGCAGTTGCGGATCGCGCCGGATCAGCGCCACCAGTTCAATACCGTCCAGCCGCGGCATGTCGATGTCCGTGATCACCAGATCGAAACGATCGCTGCGCACCGCGTTCCAACCGTCCATGCCATCGACTGCAATGGTCACGTCGTAACCGCGGCTCGCGAGTAGCTTGCGTTCGAGTTCACGCACGGTCAGCGAGTCGTCGACCACCAGCACGCGCTTTTTCGGCACGGCGGCCGCCTGGGCCGTACCTTGCGAAACGCGGCCGAGTTCACCATCGACAACCAGCTTTTCCACGGCGCGCAGCCAATCATCGAGATCGGCGATCAGGAGCGGATCGCCGTTTTCCATCAACGCGCCCGCTGCTATGTTGGGGACCTTGCCCAGGCGTTTGTCGAGCGGCTGCACGACCAGCATGCGCTCGCCGAGGAACCGGTCGACCACCACGCCGTAGGTCGCCGCGCCCTGCCCGATCACGACCACATTGAGCGCGTTGCCGGCGGCATTGAACGTGCCGGCGCGCAGGATCTGGTGCGCCGTGACAATGCCGAGCCGCCGGCCTTCGAACTCGAAATGCTGATGGCCTTCGAGCAGTTCGATTGATGCACGCGGCAACACGAGCGTGCGCACGACATGCGCGAGCGGCAGGCCGTAAGGCTCGCCATCGATTTCGACGATCAGGCTGCGGATCACCGACAACGTCAGCGGCAGTTGCATCAGGAAACGCGTGCCGGCCAGCGCTTCCTGCGTGACGCGCAAGCTGCCGCGCACCTGGCGCACGACGTCGTGCACCGCGTCGAGACCGACGCCGCGGCCGGAAACGTCGGTGACCGTATCGCGCATGGAAAAGCCGGGGAGAAACAGGAATTCGAGCAATTCGGCTTCCGACAGACGCGCCGCCGTCGTCTCGCTGGACAGGCGTTTTTGCACGATCGCCCGGCGCAGCGCGGCCAGATCGACGCCACCGCCGTCATCGCTCACGCTGATGAAAAGCGATCCCGCGCGGTGGCGCGCCTCGAGCGTGATCGTGCCCTCGGGCGGCTTGCCGAGCGCCTGGCGGATCGACGGCGCCTCAATGCCGTGATCCACCGCGTTGCGCAACAAATGGCCGAGCGGCGCTTCGAGCATGTCGAGGATGTCGCGGTCCACTTCCGTGGTTTCGCCCGCGATCACGAGGCGCACCTGTTTATCGAGCGAGCGGGCGACGTCGCGGACCATGCGCGCAAAACCGCCGGTGGCGTCGACGAAAGGACGCATCCGGCATTCGAGCGCTTCGTCGTAAAGCTGCTGCGAGAGATGCGTTGCACGGCGGTCGTAGTTTTCGAGTTCGACCAGGCGCTCGCCCAACTGTCGCTGCGCTTCGGCATTGAGGCGGCGGATTTCATCGAGCGCGGCGAGCGTGCGCACGTCGAGCGCGGCAGTCGGCGTCATGCCGGATTCGGGATTCGAACTCCGCGATGATTCCGTCAGCGATTCATGCAGGAAATCGAGCGCCCGGCTGGCGTCGCGCTGAATGCGCTTCACGCGCAGCATGGATTGCGCGAACGGCTTGAGCCAGCGCGATTCCACCAGCGATTCGCCCGAATGGCTGAGCAGGCGGTCAAGGGTATCCGTACGCACGCGCAGCATGCGGGTCGATTCACGTTGTTCGGCAGGCGACCAGACTGGCAGCGGGCGCTCGGGTTCGGGCCCGCGTGGCATGTCCTCGGAAACCGGCGCGGCAAGCGTCAATTCCTTCGATAGACCAAAAAACGCGTCGGTAACCGGCGTCTCGGACGAAGGCCTGTCGACCTCAAACGCGTCGCCGTTCATCCGCCCGTTCAGTTCATCGACGAACGTAGCCACCTCCGCTTGCGGCACGGTTTCGTCGCCGGAAGCCTGGCCAATCCGCACGATCAGGTCGACGCCCGCCAGCAGCACGTCGATCATGGCGGCGTCCACGTTCACGCGCCCCTGCTGCGCGCCGACGAAGCAATCCTCCATGACGTGCGCGAGGCTTACGCCGACCGGTATGCCAACAATCCGCGCCGCGCCCTTCAGCGAATGCGCGGCGCGCATGCAGGCTTCGAGCGTGACCGAATCGCGGGGCGCGCGTTCGAGCGCGAGCAGGCCGTCGCTCAGGATCTGCGCCTGCGTGCGTGCTTCCTCGCGAAACAGGTCGACGAGCGAGGCGCCGCTCATGTCAGGCTCCGGTTCAGGGTTTCGAACAGCTTGGCGGCGTCGAGCAAACCGACCGTCACGCCCTTGCACGCCGTGACCGCGATCGCATGCGAGGCGGACATGCTCGCGATGGTCGCGGGGACTTCCTGGAAATCGGCGCGCGCGAATCGATGCACACCATCGACGGCATCGACCGGAAACACGGTCGGGTTCGCAAGCTCGCCGCGCTGGCTGCCATCGGCTGCGGGTTCGACCACGAGCAGGCGTGCGAGATCGCGGGCATCGACGGCCTGTTGCGAGCCTTCGCGCCGTCCGTCCTGAGCGAATTCCGACTCGATCCCGAAAAGCCGCGCGAGCGAGGCGCACACGAGCAGCGCCCCGCGGATGTTCACCACCCCAAGCACGGCCCGATGCCGCCGGTGCGGCAGCGAGTGGATCGGCCTCAGTTGCGCGACCTGCTGGAAGATGGCCGTGGGCAGCCCGAGCCATTCTTCGCCGATACGAAACACGAGCCACGACGTGGTATCGGCTTCCCGCGCGGTTCGACTGGTGAAGGGTTGCGTGGTCAGCGAATGCGGCGGCTGATTTTCGATCTCCCTATCCACGGTTCGCTCGCGGTCGAGCACGCGCGCCGCCGCGGCATCGTGCACGGGACAATTGCGGCAATGGACATGGCCTGGCAGGCGCGAACACGAGCCGTCGCCGCGCACGCCAGTGCGGTTCCAGCAATCGTCGATGGGCGCGGCTCCAGCGGTCTCGCGAAGTGGATCCGGGAGCGGAGCATGGACATCACGCATCGCGTCCTCCCAGTGCCCGTCCTGCGCGTGCCAGCAGCAACTGGGCGCCCGCGCGATCGCCCTCCAGCCCCAGTACGGCAGCCAGATGCGTCAACGCTTCGGCATGCCCGGGATCGAGATACAGCGCGCGTTTGTAGTGGCCGCGCGCCTCGGTCTGCGCGCCTTGTGCATCGGCGAGCACGCCCAGCAGGTAATACGCGTCCGCGCTCGACGGATTGGCCTTGAGATACGCGCGTGCGACAACCGACGCTTCGGACAAGGAGCCGCCATCGGCCAGGGCGTGCGCCTGCTCCAGCGTGCCGTGTTTTTGCTGCATCAGTGTTGACGCTTGCAACGCTCGCGGCGGTTGCGTCCTCGAAGCGGGAACTAACACCGGACGCGTCGCGCCGGGCTGGGATCTGCCCAATCCGCTTGATTCGCTCAGCAGCGCGCCCGCCCGCAACGTGAAGGTGTTCGCCGCGGCGAGATTCAAGCTTGCGGAGGCGTGTCGTGGCGCGCCGTATTGCGCCTGGAATTCCATTTCACGTTCCGCCTTCGCAATGGCGCCGTACAGCGCCAGCGTCCCCGTGTCCTGCAGGCCAGGGCTGCGGGTGTTGTCGAACGATGTGCGGCCTTTCTCCGGCCGCCGGAACGCAAACGCAAGCGCGAGTTTCGCCGACGCCATTCCTTCGCGCATCATCAAGCCGGTTTCCGCCGGTCCGACAAAGAGCGTTCCGCCGGGCGCGAGCAGCCCATCCAGCACAGTCACCGCGTTGCGCTGCGTCTCGCGGTCGAAGTAGATCAGCACATTGCGGCAAAACACGAAGTCGAACGGTTCGAACGCCTTCGCATCGAGCGTGAGCAGGTTCGCCTGGCGAAAGCGCACGCGCTCCGCGACGTCGGGCGAAAGCCGCCAAAGATCTCCCGATGCCTTGAAGTGGCGGTCGCGAAATCCAAGCGCGCGGCTGCGGAACGCATTGCTGCCGTAGCTTGCCGCGCGCGCGAAATCGAGCGCGTGGCCGCTGATGTCGATGGCGTCGATAGTAAAGCGCTCCGGCGCAATCCCCGCGTCGAGAAGCGCCATGGCAATGGTGTACGCCTCCTCGCCCGTCGAGCACGGCATGCTCAGGATGCGCACCGGCTTGAACGGCTGCTCAGCAAGTCGCGTGCGCACGAGCGTGACGAGCGCGTTGAATGCTTCGCCATTGCGGAAAAACCACGTCTCCGGCACGACCACCGACTCAATCAACGCCTGCATCTGCTGCGGTACGCCGTTCACGGCAACCCAGAAATCATCGATACCCAAGGCGTCGACGTTCGAAGCGTCGATCGCGCGCCACGCGGCGAACTGGTCCGCCACGGCGCGCTCGATCGCGTTTTCGCCAATGGACGCCGCATCCAGCCCGATGGTCCGATGCAGCAACGCCGCAAAGCGCGCGACCTGCTCGCGCGGCAACGGTTCGCGCGTGCTTTCGTGAAGCGCGTCGAGCGGCCGGCGGATTGGGCTGGGGATGAGGTCGTGATTCATGCCGCGCTTTCGGTGAAGAGTTGCGCCCGTACGTGATCCGGCAGCAGATGTTCGACCCGGACCCACTGCACGAAGCCCTGCGCGTCGCGCGCAAGCGGCCCGAGATACCGGGCTTGCGCCGCTTCCACACCTGAGTGGCTGAACGCGGTTGCATCAAGGGAAAGCGTGCGGATGGCGCGCTCAAGCATGATTGCAAGCCGCCGCTGCTCCACGCCCGCAGGCGTCTTGTGCGGGTAATACACCAGCGCGAGGCGTGTCGATAAACGTTCGAGCGAGCGGCGCCCGAGCGCAAGCGCCGCCAGGTCGATGACTGGCACCGGCGCACCCTCATGCTCGAAAATGCCCGCCACCCAGGCCGGCACGCCCGGCATGGTTTTCAGTGGCACGAGCGGCAGCATCCGTTCGATCTGCGAGCTGTCGAGGACGTAGCGGTCGTGATCGAGCGTGAACTGGACGAAGAGCATGGCCGTTTCAGGTCTTCAGGTCGCCACTTTGAAACGCGAAACACCCGTGCGCAGGCCGTTGGCGGTATGCGTGAGATCATCGATAGCTTGGGTCGACTGGCGCAGCGACTCCGCTGTTTGCTGCGCGGCCTCGGACAATTGCGCGAGCGCTTGCGTGATCTGATCGGCGCCGCTCGCCTGCGTCTGCATGCCTTCGTTGACCATCACGAAACGCGGTGCGAGCGTCTGGACCTGCATGATGATCTGCGACAACTGACCGCCCACCTGCTGCACGTCGGTCATGCCGCGCCGCACTTCTTCCGAAAACTTGTCCATGCCCATCACGCCCGCGGCCACCGCCGACTGGATCTCTTTCACCATCTGTTCGATATCGAAAGTGGCGACCGCCGTCTGGTCCGCAAGCCGGCGAATCTCGGTCGCCACCACCGCGAAACCGCGCCCGTATTCGCCCGCCTTCTCCGCTTCGATAGCCGCGTTCAGCGACAGCAAGTTGGTCTGGTCGGCGACCTTCGTAATGGTGGCGACCACCTGATTGATGTTGCTCGCGCGTTCGTTGAGGATCGCGAGCTTGCCGTTCACCGAACCGGCCGCTTCCATCACGAGGCGCATGGTGTCTTCCATGCGCGTGAGGCCGATTTGCCCCGTGCCTGCGAGTTGCGCGGACTGCTCGGCCACGCCCGAGACTTCGTTCATGGTGCGCACGAGATCGCGCGAGGTCGCGAAAATTTCCCGCGACGTCGCGCCAATTTCAGTGGTTGTCGCGGCGGTCTCGCTTGCCGTGGCTTGCTGTTCCCGAGCGGTCGCGGCGATTTCCGCCACCGAGGTCGTCACCTGGAGCGCCGACTTCTGCGCCTGTCCGACCAGGCCGGTCAGTTCGTCGGTCATGCGGTTAAAACCTGCGCCGAGCGTGCTGAATTCATCGCCGCGATCGAGGTGCAGCCGTTGCGAAAGATCGCCGGTCCGCATTGCATCGACGACTTCGACCAGACGCTGCATTGGGATCGTGATGGCCTTGAGCAACAGGAAGCCCGCCCACGCCGCCACGAAAAATGTCACGAGCAACACGACGAGCAACGTGATTTCAGCTTTCGTGACCGAATGGCGAATGCTCTGTGCCGACTTGATCTGCTGCGCATTGTTCAGTTCCACCAGCTCGCGAACGGCCGTCCGTCCCGCCTCCCAGATCGGCGTGAGCTGTGTGTTGAAGGCTGTCGCAGCCGCGGCCTTCGATACAGGCAAGTCCGCGAGGATCTGCGCCTGGATCGGTGCGTAGAGCGTGCGTTGCTGCTTGAAATCGTTGAAGAGACGCCGGTCGTCGTCATCGAAAATGGTCGCGGCGTACTTGTCCATCAGCTTGTCGAGCGACTCCTTGGTTTCTGCTGCACGCTGCGTGTCACGCTTGATCTGGTCGGGCTCGGCGTCGATGTATATCAGGCGCTGCGTCACCGTGTAGTTCTCGAACCAGGACGCGCGAATCGTCGTGGCGAGATATACGCCCGGTGAAAAATCGGCTTCCTGGCTCTGTGCGTCGCGATCGATGTCGCGGAACAACGCGTAGGACACCACGGCCATCACCAGCATCAAAGCCAGGATCAAGCCAAAGCTCGCAAGTATTCGATTTCGAATGGTCAACTGCTTCACGCATGAACCTTTATGGTTGGATCCGCGTCCGGACAAAGAAACGCCGGCGCAATTTTAAGACGGAAAACAAAACAACCTGCGAATTGATATGGAGATATTTGTTGGTTATCTGCCAATGCGGGTTTTGTTTATATCGAGCAAGGGTTCGAAACGCGGACAAAACTTATACACAGAAATTGGGGAGCACTCTGTTGATAACGTGCTGATAAGCGGCGGCCCATATTGAAAACAAACGGTTTTCAGTCACCGCTTCAAAGTGTTCGAAAAAAGCATTCGGAGATTGGTGTCACGCCAGGTTGTGCACACAAACTGTGGACGGCCCTGTGGACAAGCATGGGCCTATGTCCGCAACTCTTTGATTTTTTGCAGAAAAACGAGAGCGATTCGTTTTGATACACGAAGCGTGGGACAGATTCGCGAGTCGTGACCGCACGGGTCATACCCAAGAAATATTCATGGGCGTGATGATTGGCGCAGCTCGGCACCTGACTTACTGAACGCAGCCGCGAAATAACGGCGATTTAAAAACGCCGATCTCAAGCCAAGCGCTTGCGTTCAGTGAGCGCCGCCAGCCGGCCGCTTTGGCTTCGTGACCGGCAACGGACCTGTGCGGCGGACCTCGCCATGAATGCGCGCGAGCAGATCGTCTTGATACCGTTCGTCGGCGGTGAGCCGGTTGACGACCCTTTCAAATGCGGCGTCGATACGCAACAATACCGCCTGCGCCTCGGCGCCCTTCAGACCAAGGCGCTCGCCGTACGCCACAAGTTGTGCGGGCACAGGAAACACTTTGGATTTATTCAGGTTCAATGCCATGCGGCCATCGAGTGACGGATAGATCCCCGTGCAGACGACGTCGTAAATTGGCGAAAGCCGGCGCGCTCCGGTCGGATTCTCATACACGATGCCGATGTTTTTCATATGGGCATCGCCGTCGCGAAGAAAGCACGACAACGCAACGCGTTCGAACAGCCGGATGGCCTGCGCGCGAAAATCAGCGCCGGTGTAAACCTCGACCGCCCTCGCGATCATTTCGTAGCTGCCGCGATATTTATCGTTGCCTGTCAGCACGCTCATATCTTCGAAACCAAGCGCGGCGCCATCCGGCGTGCGGTCGAAACGAGCCATGACAAACAGCAGGCCGTCGTCGGAGAGCCAGAAATCCGGCACTTCAAAGCCTGCTTCGAGCGCGACCGACATACAAAGAAACTCGTTGCGCGCGATGCCCGGAAAATCGTCGCCCTCCGATTTCACGATGACCGTCTTGAGGGGCAGTGCTGCATGCGAATCGATGGTGGCTGCTTCGGCGGATGCAACCCCGGAAGCCGGCAACAGCGGCACGACGGTCTTGGGCTGCACGCCCGAAATGCCGGAACCCAATGCGTACTTGCTCACCAGCCGCTCGAAGAGTTGACCCGACGGCGACGACAGCAATTCGTCCAGCCGCTCGCCCTCGCCTTCGGGCACCGATTCGCCGCGCAGCGCATACGTCAGGCGGCCAATCTGGTTCCGGCCGGCGAGAAACAGCAGGAACATATCGCTCGGCGTGCCAAACCTCGCCAGCCGTTCTTCGATGATGTAGCGCAGATAACCTTCCGGCCTGTTCATTGCGAATACGCTCATCAACGCACCGCTGCTGTAGCTCTTTCGGCGGACGGGCATGGTCAGCGATACGGCGGCGCTTGCCTCGACGTCGCCGTAATTGAAAACGAAGGTGCTTTCTTTCGCCAGCAATCCCGCGATGCCTTGAGGCGTGTGTACATCGAGTTGACGAATTTTGTCGAAGAGGGTTTCGAGGTCGAACCCTGCGGGAGGCGTGCTCATTCCTCCTCCCGAAAGAAGAAGTCCAGGTCTTCGTAGACGACCGTGTCCTTGGGTCGCAAGGTCAGGTCGTAACCGAGCGCATTCGCCATCCTGCAGAACTCGTGAAGTCCGACGTTCTGCGCGGTTTCCGCATTGGTGATCGTGCGCCGCGACACGCCTGCGCGTTCAGCAAGCGTCTGCTGGCTCATGCGGTGCTCGCGACGAAGCGTACGTAGTTCGTCCGCGACTCGTTCACCATTTCCAATAGGGTTGGGATTTTTGCGCGTCATAATGCGCAATTATAGTCAGCATCTTTAATTTGAGCACTATACTGCTCAAATTAAATTTTTGGAGAGGTTTTCAAAAAGCGGTTTTGCGCATAATTCTGCGCTTATGTCGATAAAATACAAAAAATGCGCATTTTGATGCGCATTTCTTGTTATAGCGGCTAGCTTCAGCCGACCTTCAGCTTCCTCGATACGCCGCCGCACTAGCTGGCGACGGCGCTGCCGGCTGGGCCTTCGCGCCCTTCGCGCCGGTGGATGCCGGAGCCGATGCCGCCGCCGGATTCGACACACCCGGTTCCATATATCCGGGCGCGCCCTTCGCTTTTTGTTTTTGCCCGGGCGGCGGCGCGGATGGCGCTTGCCGCATGTCCGCAAGCATTTGCGTACACGGCAACGGCTTGTTGTTACTCGGCGCGATCAACGGAATCAGTGCGGCGAATGGATTCAACAATCCGAGCCCAACCGCCGCTGCGCCACGCGCTGCCAGCGCACCCGCATCCACGCCCACATGCGGGTCCTTGAACGTGCCCTTCACATAAAGCGGCGAGCGCAGCGAAAACACCCGGAAGCCCTTCGTATGCGGATGAATGCCCAGATTCATCTCCTCGGTCTTGAGATTGATGGTGCCGTCCATGTTGATCACGGCGTCGTCGGTATCGAGGGCGAATACGCGCGATTCAAGCACGCCGTTGGTCGCCACGAAATCAGCCGCAGCGCAGTTGATTTTCACGTCACGCTTGCCGAAGAGTTTCTCGTACACCGCGTTCGCCACGTTCAGGCCAGCCGCCTCCATATAAAGCCGGCTGACGGTGCCATCGGTGACGAGCGTTTTCACCTCGCCATTCATCGTGCCGGCGAGCGCGGCAGGAGAATTGCCGGTCGCGGACAGCGCCGCGTCGCCATTCACTTCGCCCAAAGCCGATTGCATCGTCTTGACGGTCGGCAAGAGCTGCTTCAACTTCAGATGCCGCGCCGATGTCGAGAAACGGCCCTTGAGCGGCACGCCGCTGCCATCCAGATGAATGTCCGACGACAACGTTCCCCCCGCCACGCCGAACTTCAGCGGTTCGAACGACAACACGCCGTCCTTCATCACGACATGCGTGTAAAGATCCGAGATCGGCAGCGCTGGATCCTTGACGATCTTGCGGCCGGTGAACTTCACGTCGGCGTCAATGGCCTTCCAGCGGTCCGTCTTGAATTCTTCGGTCGGCAATGCTTTCGCGGAAGGCTGCTTCTCGGTTTCGCCGCGCTTGGCCTTGTTTGCGTTGGAATCGGCACCGATAATCGGCGCAAGATCCGAGAATTGAAGAAGGTTCGACACAAGCTCGCCCGAAAGCAACGGACGCGGCTTGCGCCCGACGAACGTCAGTGATCCGTTAAGATCGCTGCCGCCCACCCGGCCGGTGAAGTTTTCGTACTTGAAGACGTTGCCGTCCTCGCGGAACTGGCCGACCAGACGCCCTTCCGTGGCGTATGGCGGTGTGGTCGGCAAGGTTACGCCAACAATCGGATAGAGGTGATCGAGACTCACGCCTTGCAGCCAGAGGCGCAGGTCGAGCGCGGCCAGATGCGCCGGGTCCGTCACCGTGCCCACAAACGCAATATGCGTGTCGCCGATACGAACGTCCGCCTGCACCGGGAACGGGCGCATTGCGTCCTGCAAGGCCAGCACGCCGCCCACCTTGCCATCGCCGGATACCGCTACGTTGTTGTACTTCCCCTTGACCGACCAGCCAATGCCATACGGCGGCACCGGGGGCTTGGGCGCGTCCTTGGTCGTGATGCTCGTGTTGGCGGAAACGCTCGCGGGGTTCGGCGCGCTCGCGTTGGCGGCGGCTGCGGCGGACGCCGCCGAGGCCGCTGCCGCTTCCGATGCCGCGGCTTTATCGACTTGCTGGTTGAGCTTTTTCGCGCCGCTCTTGCCCACCTGCTCCGCGGACGATTTCTGCGATGCAGCTTCCTGCTGCTTCATCACGTCGCCAATAGGAATCATCTGGCCAAGCGTGTTCACGACCGCCTGCATGTCCGCTTTCGTGATTTCATCGGCGTAGGCGATATTGCCTTTATTCAGCGCGATATCGTGAAGCTGCAGATTCCACGTCGACGGTTCCGTGGATTGCTTGAACTTGAATGTCCAGTTATTGCGGTTGTCTTTCAGGCGTTCGAGATCAACCGACGGGTTCACCAGATTGATGGATGGAATAACGATATTGCGCGCGAGCAGCGGCAATATCTCGACCTGGAAATCGATTTCGTCCAGTGTCGCGAAGTATTTCTGTTTGGTCCAGTCCGGATTGGCGACCGTGATCTTTTCGGCGGAAAAACGGGGCCACGGAACCCATCGGCGCCAGCCGGTTTCATTGGGCGGGCGCTGCCAGCCGACCTTCAGATCGCCGGTGATCTGGAACTCCCGGCCAATGGCTTGCGAAACCTTGTCGTCAATCCACGGTCTCGCGCGATTCCAGTCGAAAGTCAGGAACACGATCACCAGAACGGCGATCAGCACGAGCAGAACCGCGACGGTCCAACCCACTATTTTTCCGATTTTCCGGCCAATTGCCATCGTGGCATCCTCATTTTTCTCTTGGATTAGGGGTCAGCACATCGCGTGCCCGGCGTGCTTTATGATTGCGCTCAAATAACAATCCGATCCGTCAACGCAATGCCCACACAAGCCGACACGCCGCCGCTGCGCGCCATTGCGCTCACACGCCGCGATCCCGCGCGCAACGTCATCCTTCTGCACCCAACTACGTTTGCCCTTGCCGCGGGACAGCGCGCGGTCGTCACAGAACCATCGGGGTCAGGCAAGAGCGTGTTCCTGCGGGCGCTCGCGCTGCTCGATCCGGTCGATGACGGCGTCATCCAGTGGCGTGGACAACCGGTCGCGCGCGGCGGCATTCCCTCGTACAGGCGGCGCGTGGCCTACATTGCACAGCGGCCCGCCATGCTCGACGGCAGCGTGGAAGACAACTTGCGTTACCCGTTCTCGCTGAAGGTGTATCGCGATGTGCGCTTCGATCGTGAGCGTGTGGTCGAACTCGCACGGCGCGCCGGCCGCGAAGCCGATTTCCTCGACAAAAGCGCGAGCGATTTATCGGGTGGCGAAGCGCAGATAGCCGCGCTGATCCGCGTGCTGCAGGTCGATCCCGACATCCTGCTTCTCGACGAACCCACCGCTTCGCTGGATCCGGCCTCGGCGCTGGAAATAGAAGCGCTGGTCGACGCATGGTTCAACGACGGCCGCGGCGAGCGCGCCAGCATCTGGGTGTCGCACGATCCGGCCCAGGCTAAACGGGTGGGGGAACGCCAGCTCGTCATGACCGCCGGGGTCTTGTCATGAGCGGCTACCAGACGCTGAGTCTTGTCGATATCGGGATCGCGGCGGCGCTGGTCCTGGTGAACGGCGTGTTGTCCGTGCTGCTGAAGCTCGATCTTGAACGCAAGCTCGCGTGGGCGGCGGTGAGAACCGTCGTGCAGTTGCTGGCCATTGGCTATGTGCTTGGTTGGGTTTTCCAGCACGCGCGCTGGTACGTCGTGCTCCCGTTGATGGCATTGATGACATTGATCGCGGGGCTGTCGGCGTCGAACCGTGGACGGCGCACGTACGCCGGGCAGCGCGCGGACAGCATTGTGTCGATCTGGGTGAGTTCGTGGCTCGTGGCGGCGGTGGGATTGTTCGTCGTGATCCGGATTCATCCGTGGTACGAACCTCAGTACGCCATTCCTATTCTCGGGATGATCCTCGGCAATACGCTGACGGGCGTGTCGCTCGGCATCGAACGGATGACGGAAGAACTGACGGCGGGACGCGGCGTCGTGGAAATGTCGCTCGCACTTGGCGCGACGCGCTGGGAAGCGGCCCAGGGTCCGGCGCGGCAGGCGGTGCGCGCGGGCATGATTCCAACGTTGAACCAGATGACCGTGGTCGGACTTGTGAGTTTGCCGGGGATGATGACGGGCCAGGTTCTCGCCGGGCAATCGCCGCTGCAGGCGGTGCGCTATCAGATCGTGATCATGTTCTTCATCGCGGCCGCGTCGGCGCTCGGCACGGTGGGCGCGGTGCTGATGACTTACCGGCGGCTGTTTTCGGCGGAACACCGCTTCATGGCGTCGAAGCTGGCCGAGAGAAAAACCAGCCGCAGATGAGCGGCCAGCCGCTTCATGCGGCGCCCGGCCGCCGCGCGAACGTATGGATCAGCGACTCGAGCCGCGCAAAATTCACCGGCTTCGTGAGGTGATCGAGAAAACCTGCTTCGTGGCATCGACGGATATCTTCGTCCATGCCGTAACCGGTGATCGCAACGGATGGCTTGCCAGGCTGCAATCCCGCCCATGCGCGCGCGACGTCGAGGCCGCTGCCGTCAGGCAGGCCGATGTCGCTGACAAGCAGGTCGAACGTATCCGATGCCGCCACCGACAACGCTTGTGCAACGGTCGTGGCAACGGTGACCTGATGACCGAGCACTTCCAGAACCTGCGCCATGGCCGACGACGTATATTCGTTGTCCTCGACCAGCAAGACCTTCAGCGAGCGCACGATTTCATCGGGATCCTGAGCCGCGCTCGGCGACGCCTCGTCCTGCGCGCCGGATTTGACCAGCGGCAGCGTCAGCGTGAAACGCGCGCCCTTGTCGCGTCCGTCGCTCTGAGCGGTCAGCGTGCCGCCGTGCTTCAAAGCCAGCGTGCTCGCGATGGCGAGTCCCAGTCCCAATCCGCCGAACGCGCGGGTAATGGAATCGTCGGCTTGCTCGAAGGCCGAAAAGATGCGCGGCAATGCCTCGGCGCTGATGCCGATCCCGCTGTCGGTCACGGAAATGGCAATGGTCGATGCATCCGGATTCCACATCCGCACCGCAATACGCCCGCCCGCCGGCGTGAACTTCACCGCGTTCTTCATCAGGTTCCAGACGATCTGCTGCAGGCGCGCGGCGTCGCCGAAAACCAGCGTCGAGCTTGCGCCCAAGGTGGTTTCGAGCGTCAGCCCCTTGCCGCGCAGATCCGACTCGGACATGTCGAGCGCGCTCGACATCAGCGTCTCGAGCACCACGTTCGCAAAATTCAGCGACAGCTTGCCGCGCGCGATGCTGGTCAGGTCGAGCAGATCGTCGATCAGGCGCGCCTCCAGCTCCACGTTGCGCCGGATCAATTCGAGCGTGGGCTGGGCTTCGGCCGGCAGCGTGTGGCGCATTTCGAGCAGCCGGACGGCGGCCACGATAGGCGTCAAGGGCGTGCGCAATTCGTGCGACAACACCGCGAGGAAGTGGTCCTTCGCCCGATTCGCTGTTTCCGCCTGCTCTTTCGCGACACGCAAGGCGTCGGCGGCCATGTGTTCTTCGGTGACGTCGCGGATGATCTTCGAATAGCCGATCAGGTCGCCGTTTTCCGCGCGGATGGCAGTGGTCACGCCCGATGCGAAAAACGAGCGGCCGTCGTTGCGCCACAACCAGCGGTCGTCGCTTGCGCTGCCCTCGGCTTGTGCCGTCGCCAGTTCGGCGCCAAATATATCGGCCTCGCGATCTTCCGGGCCGTAGAACACTTCGGCGGACCGGCCAACCACGTCATGCGCCGAAAACCCCAGAATGCGCTCCGATGCCGCGTTCCACGTTCGTATTCTGCCCTCCTGGTCGAGCGTGATGACGGCGTAGTCCTTCAATGCGTCGACCAGCAGCCGGAAATGCGTCTCCGTTTCGCGCAGCGCGCGTTCGACGGCAATGCGCTGCGCGCGCTCCGCGCTCTCCGTCATCGCGCGGCGCACGACCGCCGGCAAGCGCTGCAAACGTTGCTTGAGCACGTAGTCGGTGGCGCCGCGCTTGAGCATATCGACGGCGTGTTCCTCGCCGAGCACGCCGGAGACAAAGATAAAGGGCGTATTCGGCACCCGTTCACGGGCGATCGCGAGCGCTTCCACGCCGGAAAACACCGGCATGACGAAATCGGCGAGGATGACATCGAAATCAGACGTCTCCAGCGCCGCGATGAAATCCTGTTCGGTATAGACAATCTGCACGTCGACCTTGTAGTCGGCACGCTCCAACTGAGTCAGGGTCAGTTCCGCGTCGAGCGCGTTGTCTTCTACGAGAAGCAGGTGTAAAGGCTGCATGGTCTATGTCTCAGGCGAACCGGCGCGCGCAGCAAGGCGCCGGACAGACGAAATAGCGCGTGTGGTTCATTCTGGAGCCGGTTGACGGCGCACCCGCATGGAACCGGGCGGCGGCTCGTTCAGCACGGCCCAGAACACCCCCAGATCCGCGATGGCTTCAACGAACTCGTTGAACTCGACCGGCTTCACCACATAGGCATTCACGCCGAGCGCGTAGCTGCGCACGAGATCCTGCTCTTCACGCGACGAAGTCAGCATGACAACAGGAATGGACTTCAGCGTCTCGCTCGTGCGAATGGTCTCGAGCACTTCCAGGCCATCGATTTTCGGCAGCTTCAGGTCGAGCAGGATGACCGCCGGATTGCCGGGGTTGCGCGTGCTCCAATCGCCTTCGCAGCGCAGGTAGTCGATCGCCTCCTGTCCGTCGCGCGCCACGATCACTTCATTGGCGAGCTGGCTTTTATCGAGTGCGACGAGCGTCAGTTCGAGATCGCTGGGATTGTCTTCCACAAGCAGGATGGGTTTCAGCATGGTCTGAATTGGACTGATTTTTTAAATAACGCGGGTCCGACGGGGCCGCCCAAACATGTTCACTTCGATGACGGCGCGGCTCCGGGCTTGCGCTCCTTGCCATCGGTATTCACGGAATCCGTCCTGAACACCTTGGGCAGCGAGAAATGAAATGCGGCCCCTTCGCCCTCACGGCCTTCGGCCCACGTCCGGCCGTCGTGCCGCTCGATGATCCGGCGCACATTGGCGAGCCCTATGCCGGTGCCGTCGAACTCTTCCGCGCGATGCAGCCGCTGGAACACCCCGAACAGCTTGTTCACATACTTCATGTTGAAACCGACGCCATTATCCCGCACGCTCAGGATGTATTCGTCGGCCGTCGAATTGACCGACAGTTCGATTTTCGCCGATTCTCGCGTGCGCGTGTATTTCACGGCGTTCGAAAACAGGTTGCGCAATGCGATCTGGAGGAACGCCGGGTCGCCGGTGACGCTCGGCAGCTCTGGAATGATCCATTCGACTTTCCGGTTGGCGGTTTCGGCACCGAACTCCTGCATGACGGATTGCACTAGCTGGTTCAGGTCGACTTGCACCGGACGCAGCGCCGCACGGCCCATCTGCGAAAACGTCAGCAAGTCGTCCACCAGCACGCCCGCGAGCCGCGCCGAGTCCAGCATGTTGGTAAGAAAGCGCCGGCTGCGCTCCGAAAGCTTGTCGCCCTCGGTCTCACGCAGCAGATCGCCATATCCCGCGATGTGACGCAGCGGCGCGCGCAAATCGTGCGACACCGAATATGAAAAGGCTTCGAGTTCCTTGTTCGCGCGGCGCAGTTCGTTTGCAAGTTCCGCCAGTTCCTCGGCGCGGCGCAGCACGATATTGAGCATCGATGCACGGAATTCAGCCGCTATTTCAAGTTCCACCGGACGCCAGTGCAGCGACCGGTTGCGCACGATTTCGAGCCAGGGCGCGAAGTCCTTGCGCGGCGCCACGCTGCCATCCTGATTCGATACACGCTTGACCGGCTCGCCGGCCCACTTGATGGTGCGCGTGGCTTCCGGCCGGAACCAGATCACGTAATTGCGGAAAATCTGCGAGATGGGCACCGCCAGGATGCCGCTCGCGGTATCGATGTGAAGGGACGCGCGCGGCCACTCTTCCGGCAGCGAGTCGGTCGCATAGACGCCCGTGGTGCTTGATTCGAGCCATTGCGCCAACGCGAGCACGGTCTCGGCGTCGGGCGTTGCGCCCACGAGCGAAACCTGGCCGTCCGCGACGATCGCAGCACCGCGCGAACCGGCGAAGCACAGCAATTCGTCGGGCGCCGATTCGAGGGCCACGCGGTAGTCGTCGTGATCCGAGAGCCTCGCTATAAGCCGTGACATCGTGGCGCGCAAGCTCAGCAAATAAGCGGCCTCGGCGCGTTCCTCCTTCGCCTCGATCTGCAGCGAAACGAGCTGCCCAAGATGCTCGACCGCCATGCGCACTTCGAACGGCACCAGTTGCGCGTCATGGTCGTGGCAGGAAATCAGGCCCCAGAGCTTGCCGCGCACGACCAGCGACACCGACATGGACGCAAACGTGCCCATGTTGCGCATGTATTCGAGATGGATCGGCGAAAAGCTGCGCAGCGACGTATAGGTCAGATCGAGTGGCCGTCCCGTGACGGGACTGAGCGGCGGCACGATTCGCGCGGCGCGGGCGTCGACGTTCGCGACCAGCCGCGCGCGCTGCTTGACGTAAAGCGCGCGTGCCTGGCGTGGGATATCGGAGGCGGGAAAGGTCTGGTGCAGGAACGATGCGTAGCTGTCGTCCCTGTCTTCGGCTAATACGTGGCTGCGGCCTTCCTCGTCGAAATTGTAGAAAAGCACGCGGCCAAAACCTGTGATGCGCCTGACCTCGCGCACACTTAGCTCCGCCAGTTCGGCCACCGTTTCGACGTCCTGCATGCTGCGCGTGAAAGTGCGCACGAGCGGATAGATCGATGCAAACACATCCGCGTTCGGATGGCGCGCGACTTCCAGCTCGACAATCAGGTTGCCATCGTGCCGATGAACGGTGATATCGAATTCGGAACCGTCGGCAGGTGTAATCGGGTCCGTCTCCGTCTTCGTCTCCGGCCGGTAAAGCACGTTCTCCGCCACGCCGATGTAAAGCGGCGTCTGGTCGAGCACCGCGGTCGCCTTCGCGTGCGCGATGCGCGCCGCAACATCAGCGCCAAGCAGCACATCGACCGGCTCGCCCAGCAACTGTTCAACCGGCCGGCCCGCGAGCACCGCAAGATTTTCGCTCGCCTGGAGGATCGTGAAGGTATCGGACAGGCACAGCAAATATCCATGAGGCTGGATACCGCCGGGAATGTGGATCGGCTCGGCGTCGCATTGCGCATTGGCCGCGCCCGAAGCCAGCGTCAGATGACGCGCCTTCGCGTCAGGCAAGGCCGAGGAATACGGGATCTCGCCATCCGCCATACGCGCTGTCACGCTCATACCTTGCGTAGGCTCTGATCCACTGCTCATGCCGTTGCCCCCGAATCTGCGCGAACCGCGCCCAGCCAGTCGTGCAAGCCCTCGAAAGTGGCAATGGCAGCCTCCGCTGCAGCGTCGTACTGGTCGCGTGGCACAGTGGCGCTCGCCGTCTCGCGAAATGCATTCCACATGCTGCCGGTCCGTGCGCCGTAGCCATCGAAATAAGCGTTGCCGAAGCCCGCTTCGAAATCGAACAGCTTTGCGACATGCGGTGCGATGAACCGCCCGCCAAGCGTCGAACCTTCCATGACATACATGGATCCGAACACGCGGCCCATGGTGTTCATCAGCGGCAGATGGCTAACCCTGGGCGCCTGTTGAGCATGCGTTGAATCACCGGTTAGAAACGCCAAATCCGCTTCTAGGAGCCGCGCTTTCCGGCGTGCTTCGAAAAACGGGCGCAAATGCGTCGGCATGGAGATCGCCACCGCTTCTTCCCACGGGGCGACATAACCGTAAAAGCCGTCCAGCAGCGCGACGTAGTCTTCACGAGACCACTCGGTGCGCATCAGGTCCAACTCATTCTCAAGCCGCGTATGACTCTCGGCGGTTGCGGTTTTCAGAAGGGACAGAAGATCGTATTGCATGGTCCGTTCATGGTTTTTCCATGGGTTCGCTGCACGGCGTGCAGCGCCTGGCTCAATGCCGCATTGCGACGCCGCGTGAGACACGCAGCACTGCAGCGGCCGCCTCGATGGAACTGAGAGGTTGATTTGCGTAAGCGCGGATATCGGCAAGGATTACCGGAACCCGGGCATCGGCCACGCTGAAAAGGTAGGAATAACTGCCGCGAACTCCCTTGAACGCCTTTACCAGCTTGGCTTACGCGCCGATCACACCGGTTTTCGATTCCGCGGGCCCATTCTACGCAAGAGGCGCTTTGTTGACCACGGGCAGCATTCCTGGCGATGACGAATCAGGGCTTGCGCGGGCTGTTCGTGTTCGCGTGCTCGTCCGTTTGCGTACGCTCCTGATAGTCAGCGCCGCCTCGCCGGTCCGTGTCTTCCAGCCCGCGCTCCAGGTCTTCATGCGCCTGTTCACCGACCCGGCGCGGCTCGCCGTCATCCTGCGAGGCCGGACTTTCATCGGTTTCGTGCGGAAGAGGCGCGACAGTCCCGTCGTCGTGTTTCTGCTGGGCGGCGCGTTTGCTTTCCAGTTCGCGGCCATTTTTCGTGGGACCACTGCGCGTGGCGTCGTCGTGGGATGTCGTGCGTTGTTGCGTCATTGCTGCCTCCGCAGTTCAAGCGTGTGTTTCAAGCTCGCGGTCACTTGATATCGAGCCGCTTTTTCATGGAAGCGGTGATGCGTTGCTTGGTCTTTGCGTAGTCGGCCCACGGGTCGGCCTCGAGTTCATCCAGACGCTCATGCAGGTTGCCGATATTCCACTGATCGCCGGCCGTGGTGGTCTCGAGTTCATCCCAGCCAATGGGCACCGATGCCCCCATCCCCGGCCGTGCGCGCAACGAGTATGCCGCGACGGTGCTGGAGCCGCGGTTGTTGCGCAAGTAGTCGACAAATATCTTGTCCTGGCGATTCTGCTTGCCCATCTTCGCCGAGAAATACTTCGGCAACGCGCTGGCCATATGTTGCGCGACCGCTTGCGAGAAACCTTTTATTTCGTCCCAACCGGCTTGCGCAGTGAGCGGCACGACCACGTGCAATCCCTTGCCGCCGCTCGTCTTGCAAAAGCACGCGAGGCCGAGTTCTTCGAGCAGTTCGCGCGTGAGGCGCGCGGCTTCCTTCATCCGGTCCCAGCCGAGTCCTTCGCCAGGGTCAAGGTCGAACACCATGCGGTCTGGTTTTTCCAGCTTTGCCGCGAGCGCATTCCACGTATGCATCTCGATCGTGCCCATTTGCGCGGCGCCCACCAGCGCACCGACTGTTTCAATCGTGATGAGCGCGGGGTGGCCAGGATCAATACCGGGATGCTGCGTAACATTCGGGATCGTGAGCTTTTCGCTGTGCTTCTGAAAGAACAGTTCTCCGCCGATATCCCCTGGCGCCCGCACCAGCGATACCGGCCGGTCCTTCAAATGCGGCAACATCCACGGCGCGACAGCTTCGTAGTAAAGAGCGAGGTCGAGCTTGCTCGTGCCCGTCGACGGGTCGAGTACGCGATCCGGATGACTGACCTTCACGCCGGCGACCATCTCGGTTCCGGCCGAACCGCGGGAGGTTTTTTTTGCGGGTGCTTTTTTCGCAGCGGCTTTCCTGGCGGCGGCACTGGTTTTGCTCGCAGACTTCGCCGCAGCTTTCTTCGCGGTTTTTTTCGTGGCCGCCGGGGCGGCTTCGTCTTCGTCGTTCAACACGACCTCCTCCGTCGATTTCGGCTCTTCCTTCACGATCTCCTTTGCGGGTTTATCGGTTCGCAGGCTGACGAACGATGCCTGCCGGACGATCCGCTCCGAAGTCCATTCAGCAAAGTTGCATTCGGCGACAAGCTCAGGTTTCACCCAATGCACCGGCGTGCGGCTGCGTTCTTTCGGCGCTGACGCGAACGGCATCTTCGCGGTCTCGCGCTTGTCCAGCGCCTTCTTGACATCACGCAGGGTGTTCGCGTCGAAACCGCTGCCCACGCGCCCGGCATAGTGCAGCTTGCCTTTCGCGTCATGAATGCCGAGCAGCAAGGCACCGAACTCGCCGCGGCTGCCTGTCGGCTCCGAATATCCGCCGATCACGAACTCCTGACGCCGCCTGCATTTCAGCTTGATCCAGCTACTGCTGCGGCCCGGCGTATAACCGCTGTCGCGACGCTTGCCGATAATGCCTTCCAGCGCCATGTCGCAAGCGCTTTTCAGCAGATCGTCGGCGCCGAATTCAAAGTCGGCGGAAAAGCGCAGCACGTCGTCATCCAGCGGTTCGAGCAGCGCTTGCAGGATGGCCCGGCGTTGCACGAGCGGCACGTGGCGCAGGTCGTAGCCGTTCAGGTAAGGGATATCGAAGAAATAGATGGCGATGTCTTGCGGACGATTCGTATCGAACGCGTTCTGCAGTTTCTGGAAGTTCGGCAAGTCGTTGTCGTCAAGCACCACGGCTTCGCCGTCGAGCCACGCGTTCTGCACGTCCAGCGTGTCGAGCGCCTTGACCTGACGGCTGAATTTGTCGGTCCAGTCGTGGCCGTTGCGCGTGAAAAATCGCACCTTCTCCGCCTTCCCACCAGCCTCGCGGTCGATGCGAACCATGACCCGATATCCGTCGAACTTGATCTCGTAGGTCCAGTCGCCACTCGATGGCGGCGCGTCAACCAGCGTCGCGAGTTGCGGCTTCATGGTGGCCGGAAGCCTGGCCTTGACCGCGTCCTGGATGGCCGGGTTATCGGCGAGCGTTCGGAGCGACTCACCGCTCCTGTTCGCCACGATATCCGGCCTCGGCCGCTCGGGACTCTTGCCTTGATCCTTGACGGCCGGCCGTTTCGGCGATGGCGCGGCTTTCGTGGTCCTGGCGGCGTTCTTGCGCTCGGCGCGCTCGCGCACCTCACCGCTTTTCGTACGCGCGCCAAGCGAATCGCTCATCACGCTGCCGGGCTTCTTCACCAGTACGTCGTAGTCGGCTTCGCTGCGGGCTTCGTCGTCGCGCTCCTTGATGAGCAGCCACTGTTCCTTGTCGCTGTTGCCGCGCATGTGGCTGCGAACGAGCGTCCAGCCGCCCTGCAGCTTTTCGCCGTGAAGCACGAACTTGAGCTTGCCTTTTTCATAGGTGGCGCGCGCTTCGTCAATGCTCCCGCTTTGCGGCGCCCACGTCCCGCGATCCCACACGATCACGCTGCCGGCGCCATAGTTGCCCTCGGGAATATCGCCTTCGAACGAACCGTAATCGATCGGATGGTCTTCCACATGCACGGCAAGCCTTTTCACCGACGGATCCAGGCTCGGACCCTTCGGCACGGCCCAGGACTTGAGGGTGCCATCGAGTTCGAGCCGGAAGTCGTAGTGCAGGCGGCGCGCGTCGTGTTCCTGGATGACGAATGAAAGCGCGCTCGCCTGAGCCTTTTTCGATGCGCGTCTGGCCCTGGCCTTCTCGGCGGCGTCGCCGGAAGGCTCGGGCGTCTGATTGAAACGCCGCATGCGCTGATAGGTTTCGAGTTTTCCGGCCATCGGCGGTCCGCTTGGGCGGTGCGTTCTTCAGGCGCGTTTGCGGCGCGTGGCCGTCTTGCGCGCGGGTTTCGCCGCGGCAGCGGGTTTCGCCGCGGCAGCCGGTTCCTCCGCATCCGATGCATCGTCGTCGCTGCCGGACGCTGTCGCCTTCGAGCCACGCTTGGCCGCGGGCTTGCCCTTCTTCAAGCTGCGCTTGAGCAACTCCGACAAATCCAGAATCTCCGCCGACGACTTGCGCGGCGTGCCGTCCTCGACCTCGGACACTTCCTCCGTCTTGCCTTCCTTCACCTTCTTCTCGACCAGCGCCATGATGTCTTCGCGAAACGTATCGTGGTAGTCGTGCGGGTTCCACGTATCGCTCATGTCGTCTATCAGCCGCTGCGCCATCTCCAGCTCTTTCGGCGTCACGCCGGCTTTCTTCGGGTCTTCGTCGGGCAGCTTGAACTGATCGAAATCGCGCACTTCGTCGGCCCAGCGCAAGGTGTTGAGCGCCAGCGCCGGACCGACCGGAATCAGCGCCGCCAGATGCTGCTTGTTATGCAGCACCACACTCGCGATACCGACTTTCCCCGACGCCTTCAACGCGTCGCGCAGGAGCGCATAGACCTTCTCGCCCTTGCGGTCGGGCGCGAGGTAATACGGCGTATCGAGGGAAAGAAACGAAATGTCGGGCGCCTCGACGAACGCGAGGATATCGACGGTTTGCGTCGATTCGGGATTGGCCGAGCGGATCTCGGCGTCGCTCATCACGACGTACTTGCCTTTCTCGTATTCAAAACCGCGCACGATGTTCTCGCGCGTGACGTCCTTGCCCGTGTTCTTGTTGAATTGCTTGTAGCCGATGGGATCCATCGAGCGCTTGTCCAGCAGGTTGAAGCCGACCTTCTCCGACTGCGTGGCCGGATAAAGCTGTACGGGGACGTGGACCAGCCCGAAGCTGATCGCGCCTTTCCAGATCATGTGTGGCATTGCGCTGTGACCTTCTGGCTGGTTATCGGCGTTGCAGTCGACGGTTCATGAACCGCGCAAGGAGCGCGGACCGTCATTGCGTCGCAGAAAACGTGCCAGATGGAAAACGCTGCGAGCCGGAGTTTTACTTGCGGCTCGCGCTGACGGTGAGCCTTGTACCGTCGCTGAGCGTCAGGGATTTTTCCGCACCGCCGGTGGGCATCGTGAAATGCACCATCTGGCTGAAGGAATTGTCGGTGGGACATTGCAGTTTCTTGCCCGCTACCGTGACCGTTGTCGCCGCGCGCGGCGCGTGGCCCTGGAAGTTCAACTGGACATCGGCGTCGCCGTTACTGGCAATCACCGCGGAAAAGCGGATCTTCACTTGGCGCACCGTCACACCGATGGCGTTGCGGATGGAGCCCACGTCCGGGCATGCATCCGGGACGTTTTGCGCACCGCCGGCAGGTTTGCTTTGCCACGTGAAGTCATCGGTCTGTCCGGAGCGGATCGTGCGCGTTTCCTGCTCGTTGCCCCACGCCTTCGACACCATCTTGACCGTGTATTTGATCGGGCCGTCGTTGGCGACTTCCGACATCACCTTGATGCCCGGCGTCGCATGCGCCGACGAGGCAAGAAAGCCCAGCGCCAGGGCCACGCTGGCAACCCGGTGAAACCGAACGAAATCCAGACGATCGATCATGCGTTGCCCTCCGTTTGCGGCCGTCACGCGAAAGCACGAATCCCGGAGAGACCAGGAACGGCGCCCGAGGAAGCTCGGACCGCGCGCGAGGCGCGTCCAGTCTAGCGCGACGCGCACTGCGGGCTTCTCATGGGAAACCCGCGGCGCACTCGGCGTGCAACGCAACAGCGCATCGGTTCAGGCGGCGAATCAGAAGCCCGTCAGCACCAGCTTGCCGATCGCGCGCCCTTCTTCCAGAAGGCGATGCGCCTCGCGCAGGTTCGCCGCGTTGATCTTGCCGAGATCGCGGCCGAGCGTCGTCTTGATCGTGCCTGCGTCGATCAGTCGCGCCACTTCCGTCAGCAGCTTGTGCTGTTCGATCATGTCCGGCGTACCGAACATGGCGCGCGTGAACATGAATTCCCAGTGGAACGCAGCGCTCTTTGCCTTCAGCAATTCGACCGCAATCGGCTTGCTGTTTTCCACGATCGTGCAAATACCGCCTTGCGGCGCGATGACCGCGGCGGCGGCCGGGAAATGCTTGTCGGTATCGTTAAAGATGAGCACGTAGTCCACTTGCTCGAAGCCGGCGTCTTTCAATTGCTTCGGCATGTCGCCGAAATGATCCACGATGTGATCCGCGCCCAGTTCCATTGCCCATTTCGCCGATTCCGGCCGCGACGCCGTTGCGATCACCTTCAGCTTCGCCACTTTCTTCGCAAGCTGAATGCCGATGGAACCCACGCCGCCCGCGCCGCCCACGATCAGCACGGACTTGCCCGCATCCTGCCCTTGCGCCGATACCCCAAGCCGGTCGAACAGCGCTTCCCAGGCAGTGATGGTGGTAAGCGGCAAAGCGGCGGCATGCGAGAAATCAAGCGACGCCGGCTTCTTGCCAACGATGCGTTCATCGACGAGATGGAATTCGCTGTTCGTGCCGGGCCGCGTGATGCTGCCCGCATAGAACACCGGGTCGCCGACCTTGAAAAGCGTGACGTCCGGGCCAACCGCTTCCACCGTGCCCGATGCATCCCAGCCCAGCACGCGCGGCGACTCTTCAACCTTGTCCTTGGGTGCACGGACTTTTGTATCGACGGGATTTACGCCGATCGCTTCAACTTTCACCAGCAGGTCGTGACCGGTTGGCGCGGGTTTGTCGATCTCGACATCCGTCAGCGATTCGGGATTGGAAATTGGAAGGTAACGAGTCAGGGCAACGGCTTTCATGGGTAGCTCCTTCAAGGTTGAGCATGGACTGCAAGGCATGAACCCATCTTATTGAAATGCAGCTTCGCAGAGAACCACGGTAATCAATAAAACATCTTCAGCCAGAGCACGAAAATCGTAAAAGCTACCAGACATTCCCGACCGATGCGCATAGGACAAGTCAGGAGTTCATCTCGAAGAATAGGAATAGAAATTTGCTTATTTTTGAGCGTCTCGGCTGGTTTGATTATCTGAATGCACCGACCGCGAAAACCATTTTTGAATAGCACGATTCACTATTTACGGGTGTACAAAATAGGCTTTGCACATTCTGTTTTTTGGGGGTACATTATTAATGCCGATCTCATACAACGCGTTGAAGAATGAGATGAATATCCGGGACCGTGGTTTGTCCTTCGAGGCGGTACGCGACCTGGACATGTCGAGTGCGCTGATTGTCGAAGACACCCGGAAGGGTTATGAAGAGCGGCGTTTTCAGGCGCCCGGTTTGATCGAAGCCCGGCTTCACATGCTGGCATTCACACCGCGGGGCAACAAGATGCACGTCATCAGCCTGCGAAAAGCGAACATACGTGAGATCAAGAGATATGAACAAGCACAGTAAGACAGAAGCGCTGGACGACAACCCGGAATGGACCGACGCGGAATTCGCCCAGGCGCGTCCCGCTGCCGAGGTGTTGCCGGAGCTATATGGACAGGAACGCGCCCGGGAACTGATGCGTCCGCGCGGACGGCCGAAGCTCGAAAATCCGAAACTGCCTGTCAAGCTGCGCATCGATCCAGACGTGGTCGACGCGTACAAAGCGCAGGGAGATGGCTGGCAAACGCGCATGAACGCCGCGTTGCGTCACTACGCGAAGTCTCACGGGTTGATGCGCTGAAAACGTGCCGCCCATCCCGTCATTCCACACGTACCCGCGCCGTCACGAATCCTCGAAATCGCGCGCGGGCAGCGCGTGATGGTTCACTAGCCAGCCCATACGCAGGAAAGCGCGTCACGAATCGCCCGATCGCAATCCGGGCTTCAAGACGCGCCAACGATAACCCCGCACACTGGTGAATGCCGAATCCAAACGCGAGGTGCCGGTTCGGCGCTCGGGTGATATCGAACTTATCGGCGTGATCGAATTGCTCGGGGTCGCGGTTCGCCGCGCCAATGCAAAGCGTCACGGGCGTCCCGCGCGCCACCGCAACGTCCGCAATCTGCGTGTCCACGGTTGCTATCCGGTTACCTAGCTGATTTGAACTCTCGTAACGCAGGCATTCCTCGATTGCGCTTTCTATCAGCGCTGGCTCAGCAAGGAGGCGCGCGCGTTGCTCCGGCCATTGCGCGAGCAAGACGATGCCGTTACCAATCAGGTTGGTAGTCGTTTCGTGACCGGCGTTCAGGATAAAGATGCAGTTGTGCAGCAATTCCGCCTCATTCAGCCGCTCTCCGTCAGACTCGCTTTGAATGAGCCGCGTCAGAACATCATGCTGCGGATCACCTGGTTTTTCGCGTCGACGCGCGACCAGTGTCACGAGGTAATCGATGAACTCCGTCACCGCGCGGTTTCCCGTTTCATGCTGCTGCGCCGTGAGCGCCGGTTCCAGCGCGCCGAGAATCGCGAGCGACCATTCGCGCAGCGGTGCACGTTCGTCGTGAGGCACATTGAGCAGATTGCCGATCACCTCGACCGGAATCGCCGATGCAAACCCATCGATCAAGTCTATTTCGCCGCGCCCGGCCGCCCGGTCGAGCAAGCCATCCACCAGGCGCACGAGGCCGGGTTCCATCTCGGCGATCGCGCGTGCTGTCAGCGCGCCTGAAATGAGCTTGCGCACGCGCGCGTGGCGCGGCGGATCGTTGAAGACGAGGCTGGTCGTGTGATGCGCGAAAAGCGGTGTGTCAACGCCGTACTTCGGACCAAACTCCACAGTCTTGTCCGAGCTGAAGGTCTTCGGATCGCGATAGACGGCCTGTACGTCCTTGTACCGCGTGAGAAAGAGCGAACCGTCGGGCATTTTCCTGATTGGCTCGGCGGCGCGCAACGCGTCGTAGACCGGATACGGATCGGCGTAGAACGCAGCGTCGAGCTGGCGAAGGTCGAAGGCACGCGCGCGTTCGGTCGGGGTCATGCGGGTCTCCGGTCTATATTCCGACGTTGATGATAACGGCGCGGCGCGTGCATCCGCCATCGGTCGGGACCATTACAATGACGGTCTTTCGCGCGTTTTCCTCTCGCCAAACTCTTTCGCCGCCCGTCATGAACCTTGTCATCCAAAGCCTGGAACCGATTGCCGATACCCATCTGAAACCGCTCGCCGCCCTCGCCCGCTCGCGGCAAACGGAACGTGCGGCAGCGGATGGCACGGTGCTTAAGTTAAGCGGCGCCGATCCGTTGCAACGGCCGGACATCGATGCGTATTGCGGCACGCATCGGCTGGACTACGCGTTCATGACGCCGGGCGCGCGCCTTGCCGACTTCGGTCTCGTTGCAATGGACATGGATTCGACGCTGATCACGATCGAATGCATCGACGAAATCGCGGACTTTTGCGGCCTGAAGGCGGAAGTCGCGGCGATCACAGAAGCATCGATGCGTGGCGAAATCAAGGACTTCAACGAAAGCCTGACGCGTCGCGTCGCGCTGCTGAAGGGACTTGATGCAAGCGCGCTCGAACGCGTGTACGAGGAACGGCTGCGTCTGTCGCCGGGGGCGGAAACAATGCTTGCGGAGGTCCGCGCCGCCGGTCTGAAAACGCTGCTGGTCTCCGGCGGATTCACGTTCTTCACCGAAAAATTGAAAGCCCGCCTCGGACTCGATTTCACACGTGCGAACACGCTCGAAATCATCGATGGGAAACTGACTGGCAAGGTGGCCGGCGAGATCGTCAACGCCGAGGTGAAAGCACGCACGTTGCGCGAAACCTGCGCTCAGCTAGGCATCGATCCGGGGCGAACCATCGCCATGGGCGATGGTTCGAACGATCTGAAGATGATGGCGGAGGCGGGGTTATCGGTGGCGTTCCGGGCGAAGCCGGTCGTGCGGGAAGCAGCGACGCTGGCGTTGAACTTTGTAGGACTGGACGGATTGTTGAAGCTATTTTAAAGGCGGTTTTACAGGCCACCTTTAAAACGTTTCAGCCGCTCAGCCCATCCAGCGCCCGCTCCAGGTCCGCGCGCAGATCCGCTTCGTCTTCCAGACCAATATACAAGCGCACCAGCACGCCCTCGTGCGGCCATACATTGGCGGTGCGCATCGACTTGATGTTGTACGGCATGGCGAGACTGTTCGCGCCGCCCCAGCTCCAGCCAATCGCGAAGTTTTCGAGCGCCTCGACGAATGTGTCGATTTGCGCCGGGCTATAGCGTTTGTCGAAGACCATCGAAAATAGGCCGCCTGCGCCCGTGAAGTCGCGTTCAAAGAACATGTGTCCCGGACAATCCGGCAAAGCCGGATGCAACACCGTGGTAATTTCCGGCCGCGTCTTCAGCCAGCGCGCGAGCGAAAGCGCGGTCCGGTCATGCGCGTCAAAGCGAATCTTCATGCTCGGCAAACTTCGCAGCACGAGCGAACAATCGTCCGACGACACGCCAAGCCCCATGCGCATGCGTGCACGTTTGAGACGCGCGTGAAGGTTTTTATCGGCGGTGATGACCGCGCCCATCAGGATGTCGCTGCCGCCCGACTGATACTTCGTCAACGCCTGCACCGAAATATCGACGCCGTGTTCGAACGGCTTGAACGCAAGACCCGCCGAATACGTGTTGTCGATAGCACTCAGCACCTGACGCGAACGCGCGACCTGCGTGATTGCCGGCACGTCCTGCACTTCCATGGTCACCGAACCCGGCGCTTCCAGCCATATCAGCCTGGTGTTCGGCTGGATCAACGCTTCGATTCCCGCGCCGATCAACGGATCGTAATACGTCACTTCCAGGCCGAAATCCTCGGCGAGCCAGTCCGCGTGCTCGCGATTGGGCGAGTATGCGTTATCGGGAATCAGCACGTGATCGCCGGACTTGACGAGCGCGAAGTACACATTCGATATCGCCGATAACCCCGATGGCTGCAGCAGCGCGTGCTGGCCGCCTTCGATCACCGCGAGCCGCTGCGCGAGAGCAAGCGACGTAGGCGTGGCGTGCAATCCGTAGCGCCACTGGCTGTCGTCATGCCAGACGAGCGCGCGCATGGTGGCGAGATCCGGGAACACGACCGTCGATGCACGCGCCACCGGGACGGAAAACGACTGGAAACCGGGCGTGAGTTTGTCCTCGGGATGGACGATGCGGGTCTGCAAGCTGCGTTCTTTCGACGAATGGCTGGAATCGGTCATGAAATGTCCTGCTTATCGGGCTCCATGAGCGGAGCCATAAGAAAAAGTGTCATGCGGAACGGGGGAGGTTTAAACGCACTTACTCGCCCATGATCACATTGCTCACCCCGCCCACCGCATTGCGCGGCGGTGCAGGTTCGAGCGATGGCGCGGCGGACTGCGGCGCTTGCGGCGTTTGTGGCGCAAGCGCGCCACTCGCGCGAGCGGGCGGCAATCCCGCGCCGACAGGCTTGAGTTCAAACGGCACGGGATTGGAATCGTCGGCATTCATGCGCTCGCCGGACACGCTGCCATCGGCCGCGAACTTGCCGACCCAGTTCCCGGTAATGTGCGTGCCGTCGGTCGATTCTTCGATCTCGAGCGTATCGCCGTCGCGGTCCCCCGCCACCACGATCACCGTCGCGCTTCCCGCAAACCGGTATTCACCGTGCACGCCCGAGGCTTCGTCGGTCTTCGCGCCGAGCTTCATCTCGATCTGCCTGTCGCCGAGCGTGCCAACGTACACCGGAAACCGCGCGAACGCGGGATCGGGCGTCAAAGGTTTGGCAGGCGGCAACGCCAGCGTTTCGATAGCCTCCGACGTTCCCGGCGCGCGCAGGCCAAGATCGCCCGGCGTGCTCGCGGCACGCGCCGCCGCGACCGGGCGCGAGCCATCGGGCGGCATGGCCGAATTACATCCGGCGAGCACCAGCGCTGCCATCGCCACTGCCGCCACTTTCAATTGCGTCATCGAATGATCTCTGCCTGTTTTCTCATGCACGTTCGAAAATTGCCGCGATACCCTGCCCGCCGCCAATACACATCGTCACGAGCGCATATCGTCCGCTCGTGCGCTGGAGTTCGTACAACGCTTTCACGGTGATCAACGCGCCTGTCGCGCCAATCGGATGACCCAGGGAAATGCCCGAACCGTTCGGGTTCACCAATGCCTGATCGAGCGCCAGTTCCTTCGATACCGCACACGCCTGCGCCGCGAACGCTTCATTGGCTTCGATCACATCGAGATCGGCAACGCTCAAGCCGGCGCGCTCCAAAGCCTTGCGCGTCGCCGGAACCGGGCCGATGCCCATATATTTCGGATCGACGCCCGCGTGCGCGTACGACACCATGCGCGCGAGCGGCTTGAGGCCGCGCCTGTCTGCTTCGTTGCGCTCCATCAGAACCACAGCCGCGGCTGCGTCGTTGATGCCGGACGCATTGCCCGCCGTCACCGTGCCGTTTTCCTTCGCGAAGACCGGCTTGAGCCTGGCGAAATCCGCAAGCGTGGCGTTCATGCGGACGTGTTCGTCGGTATCGAAGACGATGTCGCCTTTCTTCGACGCCTGCGTCACCGCGAGAATCTGCTCCTTGAAATAACCGCCCTCGATAGCCCGCGCCGCTCGCCGATGCGATTCCAGCGCCAGCTCATCCTGCATCTCGCGCGAAATGCCGTACCTGGCCGCGACGTTCTCGGCGGTCACGCCCATATGGATGGAATCGAAGGGATCGTGCAGCGCGCCGAGCATCATGTCGACAAGACGGGCGTCGCCCATGCGCTGGCCGAAACGCGCGGCGGGCGCAAGATACGGCGCGCGGCTCATGCTTTCCGCGCCGCCGCCAATTGCGATATCCGTATCGCCAAGCAGGATGGATTGCGCCGCGGACACGATCGCCTGCAACCCCGAGCCGCACAAACGGTTGACGGTCAACGCCGGCGCATGTTGCGTCACGCCGCCGTTCAGCGCCGCGACGCGCGCGAGATACATGTCCTTCGGTTCGGTCTGGATCACGTTGCCGAACACGACGTGACCGACGTCGTCCCCGGACAAATCCGCCCGCGATAAAACTTCGCGCACCACGCGCGCGCCGAGATCGGTCGGACTGAAGTCCTTCAACGCGCCGCCGAAATCGCCGATTGCAGTGCGCACACCGCTCACCACCACCACTTCACGCTGCGTCATGAAAGCTCCTTTATCCGCTATTTAAACTTCGCCCCACAGGTCGTGGCCGTCGGCGCCGGTGATCTTCACCGAAACGAAGTCGCCCGCCTTGTAGCGTTTGGACGCCTTCTTCGCCGGCTCGATATACACCACGCCGTCGATCTCGGGCGCGTCCGCCGCGGTACGTCCGACGCCACCCTCGACGCTGATTTCATCGACCAGCACTTTCAGCGTCTTGCCCACCTTGCGCTTCATGCGCGCGGCCGACAACTCCTCGGCCAGTTCCATGAACCGCGCGCGGCGTTCTTCGCGGACTTCGTCGGGCAACGCGCCATCGAGTTCGTTCGCCGTTGCACCTTCGACCGGTGAATAGGCGAAACAGCCCACACGATCCAGGTCGGCGATACGAATAAAGTCCAGCAAGGTTTGAAACTGCTCTTCCGTCTCACCAGGAAAGCCCGCGATGAACGTGCTGCGGATCGTCAGATCCGGACACATGGCGCGCCATTTCTGCACGCGTTCGAGCACCTTTTCGGCGTTCGCCGGGCGTTTCATGCGCTTGAGCACTTCAGGATGCGCGTGCTGGAATGGCACATCGAGATACGGCAGCACGTGGCCTTTGAGCGGACCTTCGGCCATCAGCGGAATGACCTCGTCCACGCTCGGATACGGATAAACGTAGTGCAGGCGCACCCATGCGCCGTACTGCGCCGCCAGTTCGCCAAGCGCGCCGACGAGATCGGTCATGCGCGTCTTGACCGGCTTGCCGTTCCAGAAACCGGTGCGGTATTTGACATCGACGCCATATGCGCTCGTGTCCTGCGAGATCACGAGCAATTCCTTGACGCCGGATTTGAACAGGTTTTCGGCTTCGAGCATCACGTCGGCGATGGGACGCGAGACCAGATCGCCGCGCATCGACGGAATGATGCAGAACGTGCAGCGATGATTGCAGCCTTCCGATATCTTCAGATACGCATAATGGCGCGGCGTGAGCTTGATGCCGGCGGGCGGCACGAGATCGACGAACGGATCGTGCGGCTTGGGCAAATGCTGATGCACGTGGATCATGACTTCGGCAGTCGCATGCGGACCGGTCACCGCCAGCACTTTCGGATGCACTTCCTCGATCAGGCCCGTCCCGCTGGCACTTTTTTTCGCTCCGAGACAACCGGTCACGATCACCTTGCCGTTTTCGTGCAGCGCTTCGCCGATGGCGTCGAGGCTTTCCTGCACGGCTTCATCGATAAAACCGCAGGTGTTCACGACGACGAGATCAGCGCCGTCGTAGGAGCTCGAAATTTCGTAACCTTCAGCGCGCAGTTGCGTGATGATCTGTTCGGAGTCGACCAGGGCTTTCGGGCATCCAAGGCTTACGAACCCCACTTTGGGGGCTGTGGGCGTGGTGATCAGGGACATAGTGTGTTCTGGCGATGTGAGTGCCGCGTGGCTTGGGCGAGCCGGCGGGCACGAAGCTAACGAGCGCAGCGGCGCGCGTGCTGCCGTGAGCGTCACCGCTGAAAAGCAGGACAAAAGACGCTTGGAGAGGCAATAACCGGCGCGGCATCCGCCACAGGGCGACTATTCGCCGTGGGCGCTGCGCTGCAAAGCGGTATTGTACCGTGAGGCGGATGGGGAGGAATGGCGTATGGAGTGGACAAAGCGGGATTGACGGGTCGACAGCCTGGGGCGTCAACCCATCGCACCCCTACTTCTTCTCCCCCGGGCCACCCGTCCCCGTTGGATTCGGATTCGGAAACGGAAACGTGCTGAACATCGATTTCGCCTGGTTCTGCATCTGCTCCTGCATCTGCACGAACATGTTCTTCGATTGCTCGATATAGCTCGTCATCATCCCCTGCATCATGGGCGCCTGCATGTTCATGAACTGCGACCACACTTCCGGGTTCAACTGCGTGCCATTGCCGCCTTCGATCAAGCCCTTCGACTGGTCGGTGAGCTTGTGCTGGATATCGATGAACGCCTGGATGTTCTTTTCCAGATACGTGCCCATCATCCCCTGCATGGCGTTGCCGTAGAAACGGATGATCTGCGAAAGCATGACCGACGAAAACATCGGCAGCCCGCCACTCTCCTCCTCCAGAATGATCTGCAGCAGGATGCTGCGCGTCAGATCCTCGGACGACTTGGCGTCCATCACCTTGAAGTCTTCCTGGTCGAGCACGAGCTGCTTGACGTCGGAAAGCGTGATGTAGGTGCTGGTTTCGGTATCGTAGAGCCGGCGATTCGGATATTTTTTTATGAGCCGTTCGGCGGATTTCTTTGTAGTGGTCATGTAACGCCTTTAAACGCAAAACTCGAACTGTGCCGGCGGACTTCATGTGCTTCCAGCAACGGAAGCCACCGGTTCGTAGTGGGCGCCGAGGGTCACGGGCAACGGCGCAGAAGGTCTCCCTGATCTTTCACGCCGCCCGGAGCGCCTTCGCGCCCTCAGCCCATATGCAGGCCGCCATTCAGCGAGAAGTCGGCGCCGGTCGAGAAACCCGATTCCTCCGATGCCAGCCACGCCACGATCGACCCGATTTCCTCCGGCCGGCCGAGCCGGCGTACAGGAATGGTCGCGACGATTTTCTCCAGCACGTCCGGACGGATCGACTTCACCATGTCGGTGCCGATATACCCCGGCGAAATGGTATTGACCGTCACGCCCTTGGTCGCAACTTCCTGCGCCAGCGCCATGGTGAAGCCGTGAATGCCGGCCTTCGCCGTCGAATAGTTCGTCTGGCCGAACTGCCCTTTCTGACCGTTCACCGACGAAATATTGATGATGCGCCCGAACCCACGCTCGACCATGCCGTCGATCACCTGCTTGGTCACGTTGAAGAGACTCGTCAGGTTGGTATCGATGACCGCCGTCCAGTCTTCGTGGGTCATCTTGCGGAACACGACGTCCCGCGTGATGCCGGCGTTGTTCACCAGCACGTCGATCTCGCCGACTTCGGCCTTGACTTTGTCGAAGGCATTCTTGGTCGACTCCCAGTCGCCCACGTTGCCCTCCGAGGCAATGAAGTCGTAGCCGAGCGCCTTTTGTTCATCGAGCCATTTGACCCGGCGTGGCGAATTCGGCCCGCAGCCGGCGACAACCGTGAACCCGTCCTTATGCAGCCGCTGGCAGATGCTCGTGCCAATGCCGCCCATGCCGCCCGTTACGTACGCTACTCGTTTAGTCATTGCTCGCTCCGGTTATCGTTATGCGCGCTGGAACAGCGCGCCGTGCTCGTTCGCACGGTCTCCCTCAAGGGCGCTCGAGTGCGAGCGCCACGCCCATGCCGCCGCCAATGCACAGCGACGCCAGCCCCTTCTTCGCATCCCGTTTTTGCATCTCGTGCAGCAGCGTGACGAGAATCCGGCAACCGGACGCGCCAATCGGATGGCCGATGGCGATGGCGCCGCCGTTCACGTTTATCTTCGATGTATCCCAGCCCATTTGCTGATGCACCGCCAGCGCCTGAGCCGCGAAAGCTTCGTTGATCTCCATCAGGTCGAGGTCGCCCACCGACCAGCCGGCACGTTCGAGACATCGCTTCGATGCCGGCACCGGGCCCATGCCCATCACCTTAGGATCGACGCCCGCGTTCGCGTACGCCTTGATCCGCGCGAGCGGCGTCAGGCCGAGCGCATCGGCTTTCTTCGCCGACATCACGATCACGGCCGCGGCGCCGTCGTTCAATCCGGATGCGTTGGCGGCCGTCACCGTGCCTTCCTTCGAAAACGCCGGTTTGAGCGACGCCAGCGATTCCGCCGTCACGCCGTGACGCACGAATTCGTCGGTGGCGAAGCGCACGGGGTCGCCTTTGCGTTGCGGAATCTCGACAGCCACGATTTCATCGTCGAAACGGCCGGATTTTTGCGCCGCTTCCGCCTTGTTCTGCGACAACGCAGCAAATGCGTCCTGATCCGCGCGCGAAATGCCATATTCCTTCGCGACGTTTTCGGCCGTGACGCCCATGTGGATGGAATTGAACGCATCCCACAGGCCGTCGACGATCATGGAATCGATCAGCTTGGCGTCGCCCATGCGGAAACCGTCGCGCGAACCCGGCAGCACATGCGGCGCCGCGCTCATGTTTTCCTGGCCGCCGGCAACCACGATCTCGGCGTCGCCGGCAATGATCGCGTTCGCCGCGAGCATGACGGCCTTCAGGCCCGAGCCGCACACCTTGTTGATGGTCATGCCGGGCACCGCGTTCGGGAAGCCCGCCTTGATCAGCGCCTGGCGCGCCGGATTCTGGCCGGAACCCGCCGTCAGCACCTGGCCGAGGATCACTTCGCTGATCTGCTCGGGTTTCAGGTTGGCGCGCTCCAGCACCGCGCGCAGCACGACTGCGCCAAGATCAGGCGCGGCGATCTTCGCCAGCGACCCGCCGAATTTGCCGACGGCCGTCCGTGCGGCCGATACGATCACTACGTCTGTCATTTTCAGTTCCCTATGAGTATCGAAAGTAATAGCCGGGTGTGCGCCGGCTCACAACTTGCCGGCTCGATGCATCACGCGATGTGTATCAGGCAATGCGGGCAGCGCTCTCGACCGTATCCGGGTCTTGCGTCATTACCCGCTTACTGTTGACCCGTCGCGGACGAATTGCAATCAGGTCTGGTCCGCATTCGGCCTTCCCGCGCTTGTTCGCCCGCTCCCACGCCGATCACTGATCCCGCTGCAAGACATACCGCCCCGGCGCCGGCTCGATCACCGGGAAATCCTCCGATCCGAGTTCCGGCTTCGGCTTCACTTTCTTGCCGCCGTAACCATCGAGCCACGCGGTCCACGTCGTCCACCAACTGCCCGGATGCTCGGTCGCGCCTTCGAACCAGTCATCGGCCGAGTCAGGCAGGGTTTTGCCGTCCGTGTCCAGCTTCCAGAAACTGCGCTTGTTCTTGGACGGCGGATTGATCACGCCCGCAATATGTCCCGACGCGCCGAGCACGAACGTCTGCGGCCCGGTCAGCAACGGCGCGGACGCGTAAGCCGCCGTCCACGGCACGATGTGATCCTCGCGCGATCCGTACAGGAACGTAGGCACGTCGATCAGCGACAAATCCACCGGTTCGCCGCACGTCGTAAGTTCGCCGGGGTTGCACAGGCGATTTTCCAGATACGTGTTGCGCAGATACCAGACGAACATCGGTCCGGGAAGATTGGTGGAGTCGCTGTTCCAGTAGAGCAGGTCGAACGCCTGCGGCGTGCGGCCCTTCAGGTAGTTGTCCACCACGTAGTTCCACACCAGGTCGTTCGGGCGCAGATACGAGAAGGTGTTCGCAAACTCGACGCCGCGCATGAGACCCACAGGCGCGCCGTCCTGACCGCCGATAGTCTGCTCGCGCATCTTCACGTGCTGTTCATCGATAAACACATCCAGCACGCCCGTGTCCGAGAAATCGAGCATGGCGGTGAGCAAGGTCATGGACGCCGCCGGATGTTCTCCGCGCGCGGCCAGCACGGCCAGCGCGGTCGCGAGCATGGTGCCGCCCACGCAGAAGCCAAGCGTGTTGATCTGCTCGCGCCCGCTGATCTGCTTGACCACATCGATAGGCGTAAGTACGCCTTCGTCGATGTAATCGTCCCACGTCTTGTGCGCGATCGTCGCATCCGCATTACGCCACGAGATCATGAAAACCTGATGGCCGGCGTCGAGCGCATGACCGACGAGCGAGCCTTCCGGCTGCAAGTCCAGGATATAAAACTTGTTGATGCAAGGCGGCACGATCAACAACGGCCGCTCGCGAACCGTCGCGGTATGCGGCGTGTACTGGATCAGTTGCAGCAGGTCGTTTTCGAACACGACCGAGCCTTGCGTGGTGGCGATGTTCTTGCCCACCACGAAACCGGATTCATCGCTTTGCTGGATCTTGCCGCGCTGCATGTCGCCAAGCAGATTCATCATGCCCTTTTGCAGGCTTTCTCCACGGCTTTCGATCAATGCCTTCTGTGCGTCCGGATTCAATGCAATGTAGTTGCTCGGCGACGCCGCGGCCGCCCATTGCTGCACGGCGAAGCGAATCCGTTCGCGCGTCTTGGCGTCGCCTTCGACCGCTTCCGCGAGTTCCTGCAGATACCGCGCGTTCAGCACATACCATGCGGCGGCAAACGCGAAACCGGGCGTGGATTGCCATGCGGTTCCACTAAAGCGCCGGTCCTTCAACGCCGACAAATCGATGCTCTGCGCGCTCGCCTGCTTCATGAGTTCCGTGGCGTCGCGCGAGAAACCGGACTGCAGTTCCTGCAGGCGCTGTGCGGGGATGGCGGCCATCGGGATTTTCGGCATGGCGGGCATGCCGGACACGGGCGGGAACATCGACTGGAGGTTGCCATTGCTGCCGGAAAAACCCGGAAACCCGGCAAAGCCCGGCATCGCGCTCATGGTGGCGAACGGATTTGCAGAAGCCGGCGACCCCTGGCCCGGATTGGCTTGTGCGACAAGCTTTTGCCACAGAGCAGGATCGGCGACCGAGCGCCATGTATTGAGCCACTGCTCGAACATCTTTTGCACGCCGGCGGGATCCGCGCCTGGCATGCCAAACGGAGAGTCCGGTGCAGCATCCGTGGCAGCCTTGGCTTTAGCCGACTGACGTGACGAATCTGGCGACGAACCCGGCGAGGATGAAGAAGACGATCTGGAGGCAGCCATATCCGCGTTTGACCTAAGCGTCCCGAAAGACTGAGTTGCTGAGAGAGGCGTGACGTGGAGCCGCGTCGGGAATCATCGCGAATGAAGTGCCGCGCGCGTGAGCGTCCAACCGCGATGATGTGACCTTGCTTACGCCGTGCGCTTTGTGAAACATTCTTGCTCCACGGTGCAAGGCGTGTCAATGCGTCGCCTTGATTTTGACGCAGTGCGATATTTTTTTCATCATCGTTTTCCCGATGTAATCAAGCGATCGGCCGATGAAATTTGTTGCGCAACATAAATGCCATGCATGCGCTCCGGTGCAGCGCCGCGAAGTTCAATCGGCGAGCCAGATCATCGCGGCCATGCGACCGGTTGTCCGCTCCCGCCTGTACGAATAGAACCGTTCGGCTTCGTTAAACGTGCAGTGCGTTGCGCCGTGCACGTTCTGCGGCAAGACACCCGCCAGTTCCAGCCGCAGACGCGCGAGCGCATAAAGATTGGCAAGGTATTTGCCCTTTTGCTCGCGCGCAACGAACGCGGCGGCCACGGCGTCTTGGTGCGCGGGATCGGCTGCACTCGCGAATGCATCGAGCACATCCTCGCCAACTTCGAAAGCCGCCGGTCCGACCGCCGGTCCAAGCCATGCATGCAGTGTTTCCATGCGGGCGCCGGCGATACGTGCCACTCGCAACGCAGTCTTTTCCACGATACCGCCAGCAAGTCCGCGCCACCCCGCGTGCGCGGCGCCTACCGCGCGGCCGGCGGTATCGCAGAAAAGCACCGGCAGGCAATCCGCCACCATCACCGCGCACACAGCGCCCGCGCGATCGGTCACAACGGCGTCCGCCTTGACCTCCGATGCGGGAGAACCCGCACAGCGGTCGATCACCTCGCCCGCTGCTTCGATATCGACGCCATGCACCTGCGTAAGCCACGCAATAGGCGCCCCCGTCAACTCAACCACGCGGCGGCGGTTTTCAAGCACCGCTTCCGGCGCGTCGCCGGTGTGCAAGCCAAGATTCAAGCCGCCCCGGCCGTTGGCCCCGCCGAACGGCGCCCGGCTCACGCCGCCATTGCGCGTGGTCGCAAGCGCACGCACACGCTTCGATACCGCCGCCGGTCCGACCGACCAGTCAGGCCAGAGACAATCGTCGTGACGAAGCGGCGCGTGGTCCAAAAAAGCGGCGGGGGAAGATTGGCTCATCGCGCTCATTCCTCGTCGTCATCTTCGTCGTATTCAATTGGCTGCGACTCATCCCAGCCGGCGCGCGCCCGGGCGTCGTAGCCCTCTTCCTCGATGAAATCCTCGTCTTCCGGATCGAGATCCGTCGATTCATCCCGGCCAAGCCCGAGTTCCGCCGCCAGCGCTTCAATGTCGTCAGGCACGTCCGCGCGCCAGCTTATGTCGCGCCCCGTGGTCGGGTGAATCAGGCCGAGCCGCCACGCGTGGAGCGCCTGCCGGTTGAAACCATCGGGAAGCGGCTGCACGGAGCGCTTGCCGCGCGCGTGGCCGTAGATCGGGTCGCCCAGCAACGGATGGCGGATATGCGCGCAATGCACGCGAATCTGGTGTGTACGGCCGGTATCGAGATCGCAATGCACGGCGGACACGGGCTGCTGGTTCCACATCGCCCGGTCGATGGTGCGGTAATGCGTGCGGGCGTATTTCCCCGACGCGCTCTCGACCACCGCCATGCGCGTGCGGTCGCGCGGATCGCGGCCGATGGGCGCGTCGATCGTGCCCTCGTCCGGCATCGTTCCCCACACCAGCGCGACGTAGCGGCGCTTCACCGTGCGCGCCTGCAACTGGCGCGTGAGGATGGTTTGCGCCTCGAGCGTGCGGGCAACGACCATGAGTCCGGAAGTCTCCTTGTCCAGCCGATGCACGATACCCGCGCGCGGCAAGCCAGCGGCGGCGTCGCCATATCGGTAAAGCAGGCCGTTGAGCAGCGTACCGCTCCAGTTGCCCGCGGCCGGATGCACGACCATGCCGGCCGGCTTGTTGATGACCACGAGCGCGTCGTCTTCATAAACGATGTCGAGCGGCACCGGTTCCGGCGTGAACGCAAGCTGCTCGGGCAGGAGATCGGGAATCAGCGTGATCGTGGCGCCCAGAGGCACAGGCTGACGGACCTTGGCCGGCGCGCCGTCGACCTGTACGCGCTGTGCGTCGATCCACGTCTGCAGGCGGCTGCGCGAGAATTCCGGGAACAGGCGCGCCATGACCTTGTCGAGGCGCTCGCCGGCGTACTCGTCCGGCACAGCAATCGTTCGCGGCGTTTCGGCATCGGCGCGGCGCGCGTGCAGGTTGGTAGAAACAGGCGCATCGGGCGTCTGCGTTTCACGCTCCAATGCGGTCAAATCGTCCGGACGTGCGTCGTCGGCCGATGTGCTTGGGCTATAATCTTTGCTGCGATCTTTGGTACGACTTGTACTTGAGCGGGTCATTTAGACTGAAAGCTGGGAATTAGCCAGAAAGGCATGAGCTAGAAAATGCAAGCACTGATGCGAGCCGTGAATCAAGCTTTGAAAACCGTTTTGAACCCTGTGCGCCGGTTGATCAGGCTATCGTCGAATTCGTCTGTCAGGGTTGCGGCGCTGGCTGCGGGTGCCGTTTTTGTCGCGGGCTGTCATGGTTTGCCCGAGAAAACCGACGAAACGGCAACGTGGAATAACGGCAAATTATACTCGGAGGCGCAGGATGCGCTGACCGGCGGCGACTTTGGCAAATGCGCGAAGTACTTCGAAGGCCTCGAAGGCCGCGACCCGTTCGGACATTTTGCGCAACAGGCGCAGATCAACGTTGCATATTGCAACTGGAAAGACGGTGAAACCGCATCGGCCGACGCCGCCATTGACCGCTTCATCAAGCTGCACCCGGATCATCCGGACATTGCCTACGCGTATTACCTGAAGGGCATGATCCACTTCAACGACGACCTCGGTCTGTTCGGCCGCTTCTCCGGTCAGGACATGAGCGAGCGCGATCCGAAGTCGCTGCGCGAATCGTACGATGCGTTCAAGGTCGTGGTCGACCGTTATCCGCAAAGCAAGTACGCGCCGGATGCGGCGCAGCGCATGCGCTATATCGTGAACGCACTTGCTTCGCATGAGGTTCATGCTGCCGATTATTACTATCGGCGTGGTGCTTATGTGGCCGCGATCAATCGCGCGCAACTGGCCATTCGCGAATACAGGAATGCGCCCGCTACCGAAGATGCATTGCATATCATGATGCTGTCGTATGGAAAGCTGGACCAGCCGCAACTGGAAGGCGACACGAAGCGCGTGCTGGCCGCCACGTTCCCGGACAGCCCGTATATCACCGGCAAGTCACGGCCGGGCAAGGAAAACAAGTCCTGGTGGCAGATCTGGTAAGCACGTTGATGCGTTGATCGTAGAAATTAAAAACCCGGCTTTTGAAAGCCGGGTTTTTTGTTATGTGCGCGTCTGAATCGAAGCGTTTTGCCTGCGTTTTGCCTATTCGCCTGCTTGCGCTATCGCCGTTTCAGGATCAGTGAAGAATGCGCGCACCACTTCTATTTCCCGTGTGCGCTTGAACGGCGGCAGGCTTTGCCAGATACGCCGGCCATAAGGTTTATCGACGAGACGGGTATCGCAGATCATCAGCACGCCGCGATCCGTTTCCGCGCGGATCAGTCGCCCCGCGCCCTGCTTGAGCGTGATCACCGCCTGCGGCAACTGATGCACGGCAAACGGACTCAAGCCTTTCTTCGTCAGCGCATCCAGTCTCGCCGACAGCACCGGATCGTCGGGCGGCGCAAACGGCAGCTTGTCGATGACCACCAGCGACAGCGCGTCGCCGCGCACGTCCACGCCCTCCCAGAAACTCTGGCTGCCGACCAGGATCGCATTGCCATAAGAACGGAAACGGTCGAGCAATTCGGTGCGGCTCGCGTCGCCTTGAACCAGCAGCGGATAATCCCAGCCGCGCCGCTCGATTGTGTCGCGCAAGCGGTTCGCAATACGATCGACGGCGCGTAGCGTGGTACACAGGAAAAACACGCCACCCTTCGATGCCTCGATGACAGGCAAGGCAGCGTCGAATACGGCGTCGGTGAAATTCGGCGACGACGGTTGCGGCAAGTTGCGCGGCACGTACAGCAAGCCTTGCGCTGGGTAATCGAAGGGACTGGGCAGCGTCATGGAGCGCCGCGCGTTCAGGCCCATTTGCGCGGCGTAATGCGTGAAGTCGCCACGCACGGATAACGTCGCCGAGGTGAAGATCCACGCACGCGGCACGCCCGCGCGCTGCTTCGAAAAAATCGGCGCAACGGACAGCGGCGTTTCATGCAACTGGACCGTGTGCGAGAACACCTCGATCCATCGGACCATTTCGTTTGGATCGGCCTTCGTGGCGGCGTCTTTTTCCTGCGCGACCGCTTTTTCAACAGGCGTAGGCGGCGCGGTCCAGCCGCCCAGCAAACCCTGCAGTTCGCGAGCGCGCCGCTGCAACGCACCCAGAGATTCCGCCCGTTCAGCATGAGCGTTCAGCGCTGCCGTGAGCGCATCGAGATGCGCTTCGAGCGTGTCGAGGGCCTCGAACAAAGGATGATTGTCGGCGAGCTGGCCGAGCGACATGCGCACCGAGTCTTCCTTGAACGCAAGCCGCACATCGCGCGCCGCGCGTTCCAGCGCCGCGCCGAGTTTGGTCCAGTCGGAGAAATCGCGCGCGTGGCTCAGGCCTTCGGCGACCGCGTCGCGTGCCAGTTCGAGAAACTGCGTGGTGGAAACGGTCTCGCCGAAAAAGAGCGTCGCCGTTTCGGGAAGCTGGTGCGCTTCGTCGAAGATGATGGTGTTCGCGGTCGGCAGCAACTCGGCCATGCCGGTGTCGCGGAGCATGACATCGGCGAAAAAGAGGTGGTGATTCACCACCACGATGTCAGCCTGCTGCGCCTCGCGCCGCGCCTGCATCACGAAGCATTCCTTGTACTGCGGGCATTCCTGGCCAAGACAATTGTCGCGCGTGGACGTGACCATTGGCCAGACCGGCGAATTCTCGGGCACGCTTGCAAGTTCAGCTTTGTCGCCGGTGCGCGTGATCTTCGCGAAGCGGATGATCTCCTGCAAATGCGCCGTGTCCTGGCGCGTCGGCAAGCGGCCGTTATCAGCGGTGCGCTGCAGGTAGTAATGGCATAGATAATTCGCGCGGCCTTTGAGCATCGCAACGGAAACCGGCACCGCGAGCGCGTCGCGCACAGTCGGAATGTCGCGCTGGAAAAGCTGGTCCTGCAAATGCTTGGTGCCGGTCGAGACGATCACCTTGCCGCCCCATAACATGGCCGGCACGAGATACGCGAAGGTCTTGCCCGTCCCTGTCCCGGCTTCCACGATCAACGTGTTCTCGCCGCCATCCACGCCCGTGGAGGCGGTCGCAAGGCCTACCTCGTCCCCGTTTTCCTCGACGGCCACTGGCGCATCCGAAGGACCCAGCTTGCGCGCGGGACGGCGTTGTGCGTCGAACATGGCGGGTTCGGGCATGGCGCGGCCGGACGCTTCCATTGCGGCCGCGACTGCGCGCGCCATGTCGATTTGCGACGCGCGCGAGCGATAACCATCGATTTGACGCGCCAGCAAGCCCTCGGCAGCAAAAATCGCGTCGAGTTCGGTGCGGCGTTTGGCGCCAAGCGTGAGCGAAAGCGATGTGTCGGCGACACCCGCTTTCGCGTCCGGCTTCAGCACGGATTCCGCGTTGTCTGTCACGGCGTTGTCGGGCGAATTCAAAGGGAAGGTTCCTGCTTTGTAGCGTGGGTGTCTTGCCGCGCGCGCCGCTGAAGTGCGTGACGCCGTTTCAGCGCGCGTCCGGTTCCAACTGTAACTGCAGCAGGATGATCGTGTCCTTGACCTTGAGCTTGCGCTTTTTCAGGCGCCTGATTTCCAGCTCGTTGATGCCCGGCACATCCGCCATCTTGCCAATCAGGCTGTCGAGGCCATGATGCTCCGCCTGCAACTGCCCGATACGCTCGCGGATCGTACCCGTGTCCACTGCTGCTGCAGGATATGCGTGCATGTTCGGCTCCTCTCGTCGCGGCGAACCGCTCGGAATCACTGGCGGCATCGCCCGAGGTTGCTGTCCACATTCCGACCTTCGTCAGCTTACTTCGGCTGTTGCTGCTGCTTGAGTTGCTCCTGATGCGCGCGATCCGCGGCTTCCTGCTGCGCGCGCTGCTGCTGTTTGACAGCCGCTTCCTTCTGCCGTGCCTGAACTTCCGCCTGGTGCTCGGCGGCGTCGCGCTGCTTCGCTTCGAAGCGCGCGGCCTTCTCGTCGCGATTGCGTGCGTCCTGCACGCCGCGCGCGGCGGCATCGTCGAGTTTCTTCTGGTAATCCGCCTGCTTGCGGTCGTAATCCGCCTGGTTCTGCGCACGCTGCGGTGCTTCGGCTTTACGCTGCGCTTCGGACAGTGCGTTCTGGCGCTGCTTTTCAGCGAACGATTCCGCGCTCGCCTTTTCACTCGCCGCGCGCTGCGGCGCTTCCGCTTCGTATTGCGCGCGCTTGATCGCAGTCTGCTGGTCGCGCTGCTGTGCGTGTTGCAAGCGTTGTTCGTCGTCTAGCGCGAGCTGCTCCTTGCGGATCTGCTGGCTCACATCGCGTTTCTCCGCCCGGGCGGCATTGAGGCAATGATTGACGAAAAAGTTGCTGTAACAGTCGTGCTGCTTGACCGCATATCGATAGTTGTTTTCCTCGCTGCGCACGTCCAGCGCTTTTTGACGCGCGCCGAAACCGTTCGTGTCCGCGTCCGCTGCATTGGCGGCATTCGCACCGGTCGCGCTGGCGTTGTCAAGCGGCGATTCCGTCACCGAGGTGCCCGGATTGATAGGCTTCGGCGTCTGCGCCATGGCTCCGTGCACAAAACCCGCGCACGCCAGCACGGCCACCACGGCACCAAGTGAACGAAGCCATCGCGAGTAGGAGCGCGCAACGTGACGCGTGTGACGCGCGGCCAACGAATCGACTGGAGCAGTCGGCAAAACGGACAAAGGGCGGGAGGTCGGCAACGTGGTGGCCAGCGTGTTGAACAATGTATTGAAATGCAGCTTCTACGATGGCGAAATTCTATCACCGCGCGCCGGAGGCCTCCGGCATTTATGGCAAAATGCCCCGCTTCACCAACCCGGCAAACGTGTTCGCGCGGATTCAAGTGAAATGCGCGGCGCGCGAAAGCCCCTGATGAGCCAGCAGGCAGACGCAGACACCCATGACGGAAACCGTAGCACTCAAGATTGTCCAGCGCATCGCCACCGAGTTGAACGTGCAGCCGCGCCAGGTCGCCGCCACCGTGCAACTTCTCGACGAAGGGTCCACCGTTCCGTTTATCGCCCGTTATAGAAAGGAAGTGACAGGCAATCTCGACGACACGCAATTGCGCACGCTCGAGGAACGGCTCGTTTATCTTCGCGAACTCGAGGACCGGCGCGCGGCGATTGTCCTGAGCATCGACGAACAAGGCAAGCTCACGCCCGAACTGCGCGCCGCCATTGAAGGCGCCGACAGCAAGCAGGTGCTCGAGGACCTGTATCTCCCGTATAAGCCGAAGCGCCGCACCCGCGCGATGATCGCCCGCGAAGCCGGCCTGCAGCCGCTTGCGGACGCCCTCCTCGCCGACCCGAAGCTCGATCCGCAAACGGAAGCCGCGCGTTATGTGGATACGGAAAAAGGCGTCGCCGATACCAAGGCCGCGCTCGATGGCGCCCGCGACATTCTTTCGGAGCAATTTGGCGAAACCGCGGAGATTCTCGGCAAGGTGCGCGAATATCTGTTCAAGCAGGGCAGCGTGATATCGACCGTGGTCGAAGGCAAGGAAACCGAAGAAGGCGAGAAATTCCGCGATTATTACGATTACTCAGAAACCATTCGCACGGTGCCGTCGCATCGCGCGCTGGCGCTGTTTCGCGGTCGCAATGCGGGCATTCTGTCCGTCAAGCTGGGATTGGGCGGAGAACTCGACGCACAAGTGCCGCACCCGGGCGAGACGCTGATCGCGAACCACGTAGGCATCGCCAATCAAGGCCGCCCCGCCGACAAATGGCTGGCCGACGTCTGCCGCTGGTGCTGGCGCGTGAAGGTGCAGCCGAATATTGAAAACGATCTGCTCACGAACCTGCGCGAAGAAGCCGAAGGCGAAGCAATCCGTGTGTTCGCGCGCAACCTGAAAGATCTTTTGCTGGCGGCGCCGGCGGGTCCGAAAGCGGTGATCGGACTCGATCCGGGCATGCGCACGGGCGTGAAAGTGGCGGTCGTGGATCGCACCGGCAAGCTGCTTGCAACCGATGTCATCTACCCGCACGAACCGCGACGCGACTGGGACGGCTCGCTTGCCAAGCTCGCGCGCATCGCGGCGCAAACGCAAGCCGAACTGATCAGCATTGGCAACGGCACCGCGTCGCGCGAAACGGACAAGCTCGCGAGCGAATTAATTGCGAAACACCCCGAGTTGAAGTTGCAGAAGATCGTGGTGTCGGAAGCAGGTGCATCGATTTATTCGGCATCCGAACTGGCATCGAAGGAATTTCCCGATCTCGACGTGACCTTGCGCGGCGCTGTTTCCATCGCGCGGCGGCTGCAGGATCCGCTCGCCGAACTCGTCAAGATCGACCCCAAAGCGATCGGCGTGGGCCAGTATCAGCACGACGTGAATCAGCGCGAACTCGCGCGCTCGCTGGACGCCGTGGTCGAGGATTGCGTGAACGCGGTCGGCGTGGATGCGAATACGGCATCGGTCGCGCTGCTGGCGCGGGTCTCGGGATTGAATGCGACATTGGCACGCAATATCGTCGATTTCCGCGATACCAATGGTCCCTTCGCGTCGCGCGACCAGTTGAAGAAAGTCCCCCGTCTCGGCGATAAAACCTTCGAGCAGGCCGCTGGTTTTTTGCGCATCAATAACGGCGTGAATCCGCTGGATCGTTCTTCGGTGCACCCGGAGGCGTATCCGGTCGTCGAGCGAATCCTGGCGAAGATCAAGAAGCACGCCGCCGATGTCATGGGCAAGCGCGAAGCTTTATCGGGTCTGTCGCCAGCGGATTTCGTCGATGAGCGTTTTGGTCTTCCCACCATCCGCGACATTCTGGCCGAGCTCGAAAAGCCGGGCCGGGATCCACGTCCCGAGTTCAAGACGGCCACGTTCCGCGAAGGCGTCGAAAAACTTTCTGATCTGACGCCGGGGATGATCCTGGAAGGCGTGGTCACGAACGTGGCGGCGTTTGGCGCGTTTATCGACATTGGCGTGCATCAGGACGGACTCGTGCATGTGTCGGCGATGTCGACCAAGTTCATCAAGGACCCGCACGAAGTCGTGAAGGCGGGTCAGGTTGTGAAGGTGAAAGTGCTGGAAACCGATGTGAAGCGCCAGCGCATCGCGCTGACCATGCGTCTTGACGACGACTTCACGCCTGAAGGCGCTTCGCCGCAGCAACAGCAACGCGGCGGGCAGGATCGTCGGGGCGGTGGTGGCAGCGCTCGCGATGTACGGGGCAACAGCAATGGCAACGGCGGCGGCCGTCGCGAGCCGGAAGCGGCAAGCGCAATGGCGGCGGCATTCGCGAAACTGAAGAAATAATCCGCCACGAATCGGCAAGGCAGAAACAAGAACGGCCCATCGAAAGATGGGCCGTTTCTTTTCATCGATCAGTCAACAACACAGCGCTCAAATCTCGATCTTCGTTCCAAGCTCGACCACGCGGTTCGCCGGAATGCTGAAGAAGTCCGTGGGCTTCGCGGCGTTCTGGTGCATCCACGCAAACACGCGCTCGCGCCACACCGACATGCCCGGCAACTGCGTCGGCACGACTGTCTCGCGCGCCATGAAGAACGACGTGTCCATGAGCTCGAACGTCATGTCGTGCGTGCGCCCGATTTCGTGCAAAACGGCTTTCACATCCGGCGTTTCATTGAACCCATACTGAGCTTTTACGAGGAACAACCCGCCGCCCGCGTCCTTTACTTCCACGCGCGTGCTGTCGTCCACATACGGGACATCGCGCGTCGCGAAATTCAGGAAAATCGTTCGCTCGTGCAGGACCTTGTTGTGTTTCAGGTTATGCAACAAGCTCACTGGCACAAGCGAATCGCTGCCGGTCAGGTAGATCGCCGTGCCGGATACGCGATGCGGCGGGTGCGCAAGCAGGCCCTGCAGAAACGGCATGAGCGGAATACCATCGGCGGCTGTCCGGTCCTTGACGATCATGCGGCCCTTGAACCACGTCATCAGCAGGAAGAACAATACGCCGCCGATACCCAGCGGCAGCCAGCCGCCCTGCTCGATCTTGAGCAGGCTCGCGCCGAAGAATCCGACATCGATAATAAAAAACACGCTGATGATTCCGCCCACCAGGAACTTGTTCCAGCCCCACAGTTTGGTCATCACGACCGACGCAAGAATGGTCGTGACCAGCATGGTCGCCGTAACGGCAAGCCCATATGCCGCCGCGAGATTCTCCGAGCTCTTGAAGCCAATCACGATGCACAGGATGATGAACAACAGCATCCAGTTCACGACCGGAATATAGATCTGCCCGATGGCCAGATCCGAGGTATGCAGAATCTTCATGCGCGGCACGTAACCCAGCTGAATGGCCTGGCTCGTCAGCGAATACGCGCCCGAAATCACGGCTTGCGACGCGATCACAGTCGCGATGGTCGACAAGATCACAAGCGGCAGCAGCGCCCAGTCAGGCGCCATCAGGAAGAACGGGCTTTCGCGCGCTTCGGGCGAGTGCATCAGGAGCGCGCCCTGGCCGAAATAGTTGAGCAGCAGCGAGGGCATGACGAGGCCGTACCAGCCGTATCGGATTGGCTTGGCGCCAAAGTGGCCCATGTCGGCATAGAGTGCCTCGGCGCCGGTCAGCACCAGCACGACCGAACCCAACACAATATACGCCTGCAACACATGCGCCTGCATGAACGAAAACGCGTAATACGGATTCAGCGCGACCAGCACGCGCGGCATTTGCACGATATGAAACACGCCCATTACGGCAAGCGTGACGAACCACACGAGCATGATCGGGCCGAACAGCTTGCCCACCACCGACGTGCCGCGCCGCTGAATCCAGAACAGCATCACGAGAATGACGATGGTGATCGGGATCACGTAATTCGCGAGCTTCGGCGAGGCGATTTCCAGCCCTTCCACCGCCGAAATCACCGACATTGCAGGCGTAATCACCGCGTCGCCGTAGAACATGCAGGCGCCGAAGATGCCGAGCATCATCAGCACGCCGGTCGCCCGGCCAGATTCTTTCAGCGTGCGCAACGCCAGCGTCATGAGCGCGAGCACGCCGCCTTCGCCGTTATTGTCCGCGCGCATGACGAAAAGCACATATTTGATGCCCACCACGATCACGATCGCCCAGAACAGCAGCGAAATAACCCCAAGGATGGCAGCTTCATTGAGCTCGATGCCGTGTGATTTGCTGAACGCCTCTTTCAGGGCATAGAGCGGGCTCGTACCAATGTCGCCGAACACTACGCCAATAGCGGCGAGCGCCAGGGCAGGCAACGGTTGTTTGCGCTCGTGCGCGTGGGTCATTGTTGTCATAAACGCGGGGGAGCCGTCCTGATCGGAAAAAACGAACGCCATTCTAACGCCGGGCCTGCTGTCCCACCGTCGTGTTGTGATACCGCGACGACCATGAAGATGAAGCGATTTGACATTGCGGTGAAGTCACTAAGATGCATGGGCGATGATCGTGAAAATGCCGTCCGAGCATGCTAACAGGCTATCGAACGGCATTTTGATTTTGGTGCAGAAAGGGAAGTGGAAGAATCAGTTGCGCTCGTCGTGCAGGCCGCGCTTGATCCACGCACCGAGGTTGTGCGGCCGGACCGTGTCCCACTCCTCGAACGGCTGATGAATCCACGGATTCGTTTCAAGAAACTGAACGTAATAGTCGGGCTTGACCTTGGAACAGCCTTTGTACCAGAGCACGGCCGAGCGTACCGCCGTCACCGCGGGATAACGCTCCTTCAAATGCTGCTGAACGCGCGAAAGCGTGACCCCCGAATCGACCAGATCGTCGACCAGCAGCACGTTACCGGACAACTCGCCTCGCGTCATCGTGATGTATTGACCGATATCGAGCGCGCCCTGCTCCGTGCCCGCCGCCTCACGGTAGGAACTCGTCGCCAGGATGGCGAGCGGCAGATCGTAGATGCGCGAAAGCTGGTCGCCCACGCGCAGTCCGCCACGCGCCAGACACAGGATATTGTCGAACTTCCAGCCCGAGTCGTGCACCGAAAGCGCCAGCAACTCGATCAGGCGGTGATATTCGTCCCAGCCCACCCAAAGGTTGCGGTCGTCGTTGCGCGGGTCTTTCATCGCGATCATGGTCAATGTTCTATGAATACGTAAAGCGGTTGAAAATGCAAAGTGGCCGCACATTCGCGGCCACTTGGGTCTTGGCTAGACGCTCAAGGTCTTAAACCTTGAACGGATGACGCAGCAGGATGGTCTCGTCGCGGTCCGGACCTGTCGACACCATGTCGATAGGCACGCCCGCCACTTCCTGCACCCGCGACAGATATTTGCGCGCGGTTTCCGGCAAGCTGTCCCATTGCGTAATGCCGATGGTGCTTTCCTTCCAGCCGCCAAACGTCTCGTACACCGGCTCGCAACGCGCCACTTCCGACGCGCCGCGCGGCAGGATGTCGACGTCCTTGCCTTCGAGCTTGTAGCCCACGCACAGCTTCACTTCGTCCAGTCCGTCCAGCACGTCGAGCTTGGTCATGCACAGGCCCGAGATGCCGTTGATCTGGATGGAACGGCGCAGCGCGGCGGCGTCGAGCCAGCCGGTGCGGCGCGGACGCCCCGTGACCGAGCCGAACTCCTTGCCAACCGTCGCAAGCGTCAGGCCGATCTGTTCCTGACGATGTATGTTGTCCGCATCGTACAACTCGCTCGGGAACGGTCCTGCGCCCACGCGCGTGCAGTACGCTTTCGTGATGCCGAGAATGTAATTGAGCTTCTGCGGACCCACGCCCGCGCCCGCCGTTGCAGCGCCCGCCACGCAATTGCTCGACGTGACATACGGATACGTGCCGTGGTCGATGTCGAGCAGCGTGCCTTGCGCACCTTCGAACAACAGGTTGCGGCCAGCGTGGTTTTCGTCGTAAAGACGGCGCGAAACGTCCGTCACCATGGGCGCGAGGCGCTCGGCATAGCCGAACATGGTGTCGAGCGTTTCCTGATAGTCCACGGCGGCCGCGCCGAGGTAACCGGTCAGCACGAAGTTATGGAAGTCCAGTGTTTCGCGCAGGCGTTCGGCAAACACTTCACGGTCGTACAGGTCCTGCACACGCAGTCCGCGGCGGCCGACCTTGTCTTCATACGCCGGACCAATGCCGCGTCCTGTCGTGCCGATCTTCGCCGCGCCGCGACGCGCTTCGCGCGCCTGGTCAATGGCAATGTGATACGGAAGGATCAGGTTGGCGGCTTCGGAAATGAACAGGCGCTTCTGGACGTCGACACCGACCGCTTCCAGTTCGCCGATTTCCTTGAACAGCGCTTCCGGCGACAAGACCACGCCATTGCCAATGTAGCAAGCCGTGCCGGCGCGCATGATGCCCGACGGAATCAGGCGGAGGATGGTCTTCTTGCCGCCGATAATCAGCGTATGGCCGGCGTTGTGACCGCCCTGGAAGCGCACGACGCCCTGGGCGTGGTCCGTCAACCAGTCGACGATCTTGCCCTTGCCCTCATCACCCCACTGGGTGCCGACCACGACGACGTTGCGCCCCGGGTTCACATTCACTGCGCTGGCAGACATGTCAATTTGATAGCTGGTTAAAAAAGCATTTTACCTATGTTCGCCGAAGGTTCCGAGTTTTTCCCGGTATTTGCGAACGCTTATCGACTTTGTGTCGATTGGATGAGGCTGGAGTCTTGTCTGACGCTTGCCGCCCTGAATCGCGTAGGCAAACGCCGGAGCCGCTAGGAACGGGCCTCGACGACCCATTTCCCGTCGCGCTCGACCAGCACGCGGTCGAATGCGAACTCGTCGAGATCATGGTCGTGTCCAGGCAACGCCTGGATCACCACTTCGCCAGCATCGCGCAGTTGCGCAACCGCGGCGCGCAGCGGTTCGTCGTGATTCCAGGGCGCGAGCACCGCACTGCCGCGGGCGTCGATTGGAGAAATGCGCGCAACTTCGCGCAGGTCCAGCGAGAAACCCGTCGCCGGACGCGCGCGTCCGTAGGCGAGGCCCACGTCGTCGTAACGCCCGCCGCGCGCCACCGCGTTCGGCACGCCGTCCACATAAGCCGAGAACATCACGCCGCTGTGATACGCATAGCCGCGAAGATCGGCGAGATCGATCATCAGTTCGGCGCCATTGGCCTGATGCGCGAGGAACGCGAGGTCATCGAGCGCGCGGGAAATCGCCGGCAGGTTCGGCAGTCGGGCGCGCGCGTCTTCGAGCACCGACGCATCGCCGTACAGCGACGGCAACGCGCGCAGGGCGTCGCGGGTGACATCGCCGAGCTTCGCCGTCAATTCGTTCAGGCGCGGCACGTCTTTGGCCGCGAGCGCGGCGTAGAGCGATTCGCCAAGCGCGGCCGCAGCCGGTTCCAGTTCGAGCAAAGCCCGCAGAACACCCGAATGGCACAAGTCAAGGCGCACTTTGTTCAGGCCGCTCAGATGCAGCGAATCGAGCATCAACTGCTGGATCTCGAGATCCGCCTCAAGACCCGCATGACCGTAAATTTCCGCGCCAATCTGAATCTGCTCGCGCGTCGCATGCAAGCCGCGCGGCCGCGTATGCAGCACGTTGCCCGCATAGCAAAGGCGCGTCACGCCTTGCCGGTTGAGCAAATGCGCATCGATACGCGATACCTGCGGCGTAATGTCAGCGCGCATGCCGAGCGTGCGTCCGGACAACTGGTCGACAAGCTTGAACGTGCGCAGGTCCAGGTCGCGGCCGCCGCCCGTCAACAGTGACTCGATGTACTCAAGCATCGGCGGCATTACGAGCTCGTAGCCATACGAACGAAAACGGTCGAGCAGCCGGCGGCGCAATTCTTCGATCTTGCGCGCCTCGGACGGCAAGACGTCGGCAATATTCTCAGGGAGTAACCAGGTGGACATCGGGGCGTTTCCTAAGGAACGTTTTTGAGCGCGGCGGTGCGGGTGGACGTGGCATCGCCGGTCGGTCAGGATAATCTTTTGATCTGCGGGCGGCTACTGGCGGTTTCGGGCCGGCTCGCCCGGCGGCATTTCAGGTCGCAATCAGCAGCAGAATCACGCCAAGCACCATCGCGATCAGGCCGCCGATGCGAATCTGATGCGGCGGGCGCTGGGCGATCCGGCGGAACGTGTCGCGCCAGGAGTTCGGGAAGACGAACGGAAACATCCCTTCGATAATCAGCATCAACGCAATCGCGAGCAGTAACGATGCAGCCATGTCCATTCGATAAATTGCGCCGCGGCTCGCACCGCGGCGCTTCGGAAGCTCAGCGCTTGCGCGCGAGCGCCGGGGGGGTGGCATCGGCGGCGCTCGGCGCGGCGCCATTCGGGCTGCGCATGAAGCGGAAGAAATCGCTGCCCGGATCGACAACCATCACGTCGCCGGCATTGAACGTCTTTTTATACGCTTCGAGGCTTTGATAGAACTGGTAGAACTGCGGATCGACGCCGTACGCGTCGGCGGCAATCGACGCAGCCCGGCCGTCGCCCTCGCCCTTGATGGTCTGCGCTTCCTTGTAGGCGTCGGCGAGAATGGCTTCTTGCTGGCGATCCGCGTTGGCCTTGATGGCGTCGGCGTCGGCCGTGCCCTTCGCGCGCTCTTCAGCCGCCGCCTGCTGGCGCGCCGCGATCATGCGCTTGTAGACCGAATCCGCCACCGCGGCCGGAAAGTCGATGCGCGTGAGCTGCACGTCCACGAGTTCCACGCCGAACGCCGCTGCCGGCTGCTCGATCGCCTTCTGCGCTTCCGTGCCAATAGCCTGCTGCTCGCCGAGCACGTCGCCAAGTGTCCGCTTGGTGAACGACGAGGTCAGCGCGGTGCGCGTGAGCGCGGCCAGCCGGTCCTGCGCTGTCTGCGTGTTCTTCTCGTTGCTTTCAAAAAGCTTGAGCGGATCCGCGACGCGATACTTGATGACCGTATTGGCAATCACCTCGTTCTGGTCGGACGTATTGAAACGGTCCGTGCCCGCTTCATCGAGCGTGAGCGTGCGCGTGTCGATCAGCGTAAGCGTCTGGAACGGCGGCGGCAGCTTGAAATGCAGGCCGGGCGTGACGAGCTTCGGCTCGCCGCCACCATGCGCGGTAACCACGCCGGCGTGGCGTTCGTCGACCACGAACATCATGGAAGAGCCGATGAACAACACGACCACCACGGCAACTACGAGAGCCACGATTCGATTCATGATCGCGCCCCTCATTGCGTGTCGTCTTCACGCGAACGCGAACGGAACGCGTCGCGCGAGCGCAATGGATCACCACCGGTCGTTTTCGCCGATGCCGACGCCGGGGAAGAAGCCGCCGCGCTCGCTTCGATGCTGGCGGACGCGGTTTGCGCCGCGACCGCTGACGCGGCCTGCGCGCTTTCGGCACGCGCGTCCTGCGTGATCGAGCCGCCTATACCGGCGACACCTGCGGGCGCAGCGCCAACCGGCTGATTCGGCGCGGCAGCCGATGCCTCCGGCGCGCCGCTTGCCGGCGCGGCCGCATTCGCGCGCTGACGGTTTGCATCGACGAGCTTGTCGAGCGGCAGATAGACCACGTTATTGGAACTCTTGCTGTCGACGAATACCTTCGTCGCCCGCGAATAGATCTGCTGCATTGTTTCCAGATACATGCGTTGACGAATCACTGCCGGCGCCTTCGAATATTCTGCATAAACCTGCTTGAAGCGCTCGGCATTGCCTTGCGCCTGCGAAACGGCCCGGTTGCTATAGCCCTTGGCTTCGTCGATCATGCGCGCCGCGTCGGTCTTCGCACGCGGCAGAAGCTGGTCGGCGTAGGCCTTGGCGGTATCCACCGCGCGTTCGTTGTCCTGGCGCACCTTCGCCGCTTCTTCGAACGCGGGTTGAACCTGAGCCGGCACCTGCACGCTTTGAATGGTCACGCCGGTCACCTGCAAGCCGGTCTGGTAAGCATCCAGCGATGCCTGAATGCGATCGACCAGCTTTGCGCGCAATGCTTCGTGATCCTTGAAGAGCAACTCGTCCGTGCTGTGCGTACCGGCGATCTCGCGAATGGCGGCCTGCGCCGACTCCGTCACGTTCTGTTCGGGATCGAGATTGCGGAACAGGTAATCCGTTGCCGACTTGATCTGATACTGCACGGCAAAGCGAACGTCGACGATATCCGCGTCGTGCGTGAGCAGCGACGCGTCGCGAACATTGGCATGTGTGAGCGTGTTGTTGCGCCCGATATCCACCGAACGGATCTGCGACGTATTGACGATCTCGTGCGACTCGAACGGATATGGCAAGCGCCAGTGCACGCCCTGCTCGGCCTGGCCTTCGTACTTGCCAAAGCGCGACACGACGCCCACATTGCCGTCCTGCACGACAAACACGCCGCTGCCGAGATAGATCGCAATCAACGCACCGACAACAATCCCGAAGCCGATCTTCGCGCCACGGCCGTTATCCGGACGCGGACCGCCGCCCGCCGGCTTCTTGCCGAACAGGCCCGCGAGCTTCTTGTTGAAGTCGCGCCACATTTCGTCGAGATCCGGCGGTCCCTCACCGTCCTTGTCCTTCGATGGACGCTTCTGTTCCTGCGGACGTTTCGGATCCTGGCCTTTAGTGTCGCCATTGCCGTCGCCCCGCCCCCAGCGCGGATCGTTGATCGAAAAGACGGCATGCGAAAGCTGCCGGGTACTCCGCTCGTTGTAGTCGTTCACTCGGTGATTCACCATTAGACAGCCGGGTCAATGCAAATCGGAACAGATCAGTGCCCGTGCTCGGGGACCTTGCGGTCTTCACTTTCGTCGGCTGGCCGGTGGTCTTCCGGTAGCGTGGTTCCGTCGTCGGATGTGCTATCCATGGACTCCGGCACGATTGTGCCGTCCGGAAGTTCCGTGTACTCGTTGTTATCTTTAGGTTCGGAAGCCGCAAATTCGGCGATTGCCGCGCGCAGCGCGTCGAGTCCCTGACCCGTTCTCGCGCTCAAAAAGACGCGCAAAATATTACCATACTCGTCCCTTTCAACCGCATCGTTGCGGGCCGCGAGCTCAGGCACCGCATCGATCTTGTTGAACACGAGAATCTGCGGAACGCCGTCGGCGCCAATGCTGCTCAGCACCTTGTTCACTTCTTCGATCTGATCGAGCCGCACCATGCTCGACGCATCCACCACGTGCAGCAGCAAGTCGGACTGAACGGTTTCCTCGAGCGTCGCGCGGAACGCCGCGACAAGCTGGTGAGGCAGGTCGCGAATGAAACCCACCGTATCCGATATCACCGCCTGCCCCGCTTCCTCACCGAGATAGATCCGGCGCGAAGTGGTATCGAGCGTGGCGAACAACTGGTCCGCCGCGTAGGCTTGCGCCTTTGTCAACGCATTGAACAACGTTGACTTGCCCGCATTCGTATAACCCACGAGCGACACCGACGTGGTCCGGTTGCGCTCGCGCTGGCGGCGCTGCGTGCCGTGCTGGCGCTGCAGCTTCGCCAGCCGCGCCTTCAACGCCTTGATCCGCTCGCCGATCAGCCGGCGGTCGGTTTCAAGCTGCGTTTCACCCGGTCCGCGCAAACCGATACCGCCCTTCTGGCGCTCGAGGTGAGTCCACGCGCGAATCAACCGCGTGGACAAGTACTGGAGTTGCGCGAGTTCGACCTGCAGCTTGCCTTCGTGACTACGGGCACGCTGCGCAAAAATATCGAGGATGAGACTGGTCCGGTCGATCACGCGCAGTTCCAGCGCGGTTTCCAGATTGCGCTGCTGCGCGGGCGCCAAGGCGTGATTGAAAATGACGAGTTCCACGTCGTTGGCAACGCACGCGAGGCGCAGCTCTTCGACTTTGCCGCTGCCGACAAACATCTTGGCATCAGGGCTGGAACGACGGCCGGTCAGGGTAACGGCGGGATGGGCGCCCGCACTTTGTGCGAGCAGACTGAGTTCTTCGAGACTGGCGTCGAAATCGATTTTCCCGAAGTCGACACCCACAAGCGCTGCGTTGATCAAATTGATGTTTTCATTTTGAAGCGACCGGTGAATTAGCATGTTTATTCATGCCGTCGCACCGGACGCTGCGAGGTTTAGGGCGTTTCAGCATCCGGGTGGAAATTCACCGGACGCGCTGGCACGACCGTGGAAATGGCGTGCTTGTAGACCATCTGGGTAACTGTATTCCGGAGCAACACGACGTACTGGTCGAACGATTCAATATTGCCTTGCAGCTTGATGCCGTTGACCAGATAGATCGACACCGGCACATGCTCTTTTCGCAGTGCGTTCAAAAACGGGTCTTGTAACAATTGCCCTTTGTTGCTCATAGCAAACTCCGTATTATTTTTGCAGGTTAACGTGATTGCGACGAAGAAAAAGAGATCCGCCGTCAATCGCTACACTATAGCCGATTTTCATTTTCGCACCAGCGCGCGCCGGCCGCCCTAAACCCGGCGAAACGCTTGATACACGCGGGATTCAGCCAGACTTCAGCCCTTATCCGCGTAAGGATTCGCACTCGAACGAAACTCTATGCGCAATGGAGTCCCAACCAGCCCAAAAGTTTCTCTGAAGCGCCCTTCGAGGTAGCGTTTATAGGTGTCGGTGATCGCGTCGAGCGCATTTCCATGCACGACAATGATCGGGGGATTCTGCCCGCCCTGATGCGCATAACGCAGCTTCGGACGGATCGGGCCGCGACGCCGCGGCTGCTGGAACTCCACGGCGTCAATCAGCGCGCGCGTGAGCTTCGGCGTTGGCAGCTTTGCCATGGCGGCGGCGTAAGCGTCGTCGACAGATTTCATCAACTGGCTAATACCGGTTTTCTCCAGCGCCGACACGTAATGAAATTTAGCAAAGTCCAAAAACTTGAGCTTGCGTGTCAGGTCAGCCTTGGTGCGCTCGCGCACATGCGAATCGAGCCCGTCCCACTTGTTCACGCCGACCACCAGCGCACGCCCCTGTTCAACCACGAATCCCGCGATGTGCGCGTCCTGCTCGGAGATGTCCTGCTGCGCATCGAGCAGCAGAATCACCACGTTCGCGTCTGAAATCGACTGCAGCGTCTTCACCACCGAGAACTTCTCGATCGCTTCGAACACCTTGCCGCGACGACGCAAACCCGCTGTATCGATCAGTGTGTACTTGCGGCCACTTCGCTCGAAATCAACATAGATGGAATCGCGCGTGGTGCCGGGCATGTCGAACGCGATCACGCGCTCCTCGCCAACCAGTGCGTTTATCAGCGTGGACTTGCCGACGTTCGGACGTCCGACGATGGCGATCTTCACACCGCGCGCAGCCTTCTCCTCCGGGTCTTCTTCCGGCTGGCCGGCGTACGCGATCTCGAGTGCATCGCCGATCATTTCCGTCACGCCGTCGCCGTGCGCTGCCGAAATGGCGCGCGGGTCGCCGAGGCCAAGCTCGTAGAAGTCAGCGGCCACTGCGCTGTACTTCATGCCTTCGGCCTTGTTGACCACGAGAAAGAGCGGCCGGCCCGTCTTGCGCAGATAGTCCGCAATCGCCTTGTCTTGTGGCGCGAGGCCGTTGCGGCCGTCGGTAATGAACACGACCACGTCGGCCTCTTCCACCGCCTGACGCGTCTGACGAGCCATTTCATGCAGGATGCCGTCTTTCGCGACCGGCTCGAAACCGCCGGTATCCACGACCAGATACGGACGGTCGCCCACGCGGCCTTCGCCATAATGGCGGTCGCGTGTGAGACCGGGCAAGTCGGCGACGAGGGCGTCGCGCGAACGCGTCAGGCGGTTGAAGAGCGTCGATTTCCCCACATTGGGGCGCCCCACGAGGGCAATTACGGGTTTCATCAGATGGTGTTCTTGGTTGAACGCAAGGCGGATCATTCCGGCCCGGCGTGCGCCGGATGTCACTCCGGAAACGGCGAACCGCGAGTGCGCGATCCGGCGGTGTGTCGAAAATTAGCACGGTTCCAGCGGATCGGTCGCTGGATGCAGCATATACGGCTGTTTTTAACTTCCTGCTGATCGGTCCTGCCGGCTCGTTCGAGGCGCATTTGGAACGCGTTGATGCGCTCCGTCGAAAACATGAATTTGCGCGCCCAGCGGCAGGAATGCAGATGCCGGGATAAACGGTGTGCCGTTGCCAATGCTGCTTGTGCGCTTATTTGCCGCACGACAGATTCGTCATGTGCAGCGTTGATGAATCGATTCTATTCGCACGGCGCGGACTTAAAAAAACAAAAAGTCCGTAGAAACACGAGCGGCCGGCAAGACCGGCCCGCTCGTCAGCTCAATCCAGACCCTCAGCGCGGACGGAAACCGTACAGGCCGCCGTCATGCGTCTGGATCACCAGCGTGTCGCCAGCCAGAACCGGTGCAGCCGTGATTGCGCTGCCGTCGGTCTTGGCGCGGCCGACAAATTCGCCATTGGTCGTGGAAAGGAAATGTACAAAACCTTGATAGTCACCGATCACGACCGCGCGACCCAGAATGAACGGCACGCTGACCGTGCGATTCTTCAGCTTGTCGTTCTTCCAGAGCGGGGTGCCGTCGATCGCGCTGAATGCGTTGACCACCGACCAGTCGTCACCCGCCGCCACGACTTCATTGTCCTGCGCGAGACCGCTGTCGCTCGAGAAGTTCTTTTCCCATTGCGGACGGCCCGAGTTGGCATCGAAACAGCCGATGCGGCCCTGGAACGTCACCGCACAGGTCTCCGATCCGACCAGCGTCGGCGCACCCGTCACGTCGTTGATACGTTCGACTTCGGTCACGCCCTTCGGGAATGAAACCGGCGTCTGCCAGTATGCGTCGCCGGTTTGCAGGTTGATTGCCGCGAACGTGCCGCCCGGGAAACCCGCCAACACCGCCTGCGATGCCGCGAACGTCATGCCGGCCGCAACACGCAGGTTCAGCGGCACCGCGCGCGCCTGGAACATCCACTTCTGCTCGCCCGTTTGCGAATTGAACGCCACGATCTTGCCGTCAATGGTGCGGACGATCACGAGGTCGTTGCCCACGAGCGGCGGCGAGATGATTTCGCCCGGCGCCGTAGCCGTCCACAGTTGCTTGCCGTCAGGCCCGAGCACGAACACGCTGCCCTTCAGGCCACCGACCGCGGTCAGGTTGCCATCGGTACCCACGCCCGCCGACAGATCGTCCTTGAGCTTGACGCGCCATACATCCTGACCCGTCTTCGCATCGATCTTCGCAACGGTGCCGTTCGCACCCGCCGCAAACACAGCGTCGCCGACGGCAACCGGCGAGAACATGTAGCGTCCAGCCTTGCCGACGCTCGCCTTCCAGGCCTGCTCCACATTCAGAACGGGCTTGATGTCGACAAGCGGAGTCGGCACCCGGCGCTCGTCCTTGGTGGCACAGGCCGTGAGCATGACCGACATCGCGCAGGCGAGCGGCAGAGCGTAGCGTTTCAGAAAATTCATCGGTGGACGCAACATGGATAAGGTGAAATCGGTTGATCGGTGTGCTGCGCGAAACCCGCTTGAAATAGCCGGGAACCCGCGACTTTAACCCATTGAGCAACGCACTCGCATAAAGACCACGGTTGATGCGTGACTCAATCCAGCGCTAGCCGCCCAGCGCGTCGAGCTTGAACTGGATCAACTGGCGCGCGGACGAGTCGGATTGCGGCAGCGAATCGAGCGCCAGTTTATAGGCGGTGCGCGCGTCGTCGCGCTTGCCTTGCGCCGCCAGCAAATCGCCGCGACGGTCCGCCACCACGCCCTTGAACGCGTCGAGCGGTTCGTCGGCCAGCACTTTCAGGCCGGCGTCGTAGGCTTTTTCATCGAGGAGAATCAACGACAGCCGCAGTTTCGCGATCTGCTTGTATTCAGCATCCTTTGCGTGATCGATGACCCATTGCAATTGCGTTTTCGCGCCTGCGCTGTCGCCGCTCATGTATAGGGATTTGGCTGCGGCGAGCGCGGTCATCTGCGCGTAGGCGGTACCGCCGAACTTGTCTTCCATGTCCGAGGAAACGCGCGAAATCAGCGTCTTGTCGCCCGCGGCCACAGCCTGCTGGACCTGATCGTAGAGGACAGCGGCTTCGGCGGCCTGCCTGCGTTGCCAGAAGTTCCAGCCGTTCCAGCCTGCCGCGACCACGAGTACCGCGAGCACGATCCAGGTCGTGGAGTTGCCCCATTTGGCCCACCAGGCCTTCAGGTTTTCAAGTGACTCTTGTTCTTCGTGATAGCTCATGCCCAGCGTATTCCTTGACTGCTCTTGTGTTCGCGTGCAATGCCGCGCGCCATTGTTTCGGTCCATCGCACGGGGCTTTCCGGGCGACGCCGCCGGACAATCAGTCGGCGCTGTCGTCGGCGGTTGCCACCATCGCATTGATTAGAAATTCGGTCAAGTCTTCCACAGGCACGGTGGCCTGCTCGTTCTTTTGACCCGTTGATTCAAGCGATGTCGCGCGCAACGGCTTGACGCCGACCATGCCCTGCGCAAGCTCGTTTTCGCCGAGTACGACTGCAAACGCCGCACCGCTCGCATCGGCTTTTTTCATTTGCGACTTGAAGCTCGCCGCCGTGCCATCCGGGCTGCAATGAAGGATGACGTCGAGGCCGGTATCGCGCAAACGCTCCGCGATGATAAACGCCTGCAACGCCGCAGCCTCGCCTTGATGCACGACGTAGATGTCAGTGCCTTCCGGCGCCGGCACGAGATCTTCTTCTTTCAGCAATTCAAGAATCCGCTCAACGCCCATGGCCCAGCCGCACGCAGCCGCCGCCTTTCCGCCAAGCTGCTCGATCAGCGGATCGTAGCGCCCGCCGCCCGCGACCGTGCCTTGCGAGCCAAGCTTGTCGGTCACCCACTCGAATACGGTCAGATTGTAGTAATCAAGACCGCGAACGAGACGGGGGTTGATCGTGAACGGCACGTTGTTCGCCTTCAGCAAACGCTGAACGCCTTCAAAGTGCGCAAGCGATTCCGGCCCGAGAAAATCGACAAGCTTTGGCGCGTTCTGCGCGATTTCCTGCATCGCCGGATTTTTCGTGTCGAGCACGCGCAACGGGTTCGTGTAGAGACGGCGTTTCGCTTCTTCATCGAGTGTGTCGATGTGTTGCTCGAGATAGGCGATCAGTTCCTTCCGGTGCGCCGCGCGTTCTTCAGGCTGACCAAGCGAATTCAGTTCCAGACGGATGCCAGAGAGCCCGAGATCGTCCCACAGGCGCTGACACATCATGATGATTTCAGCGTCGGTGTCCGGACCCGCAAAACCCAGCGCTTCCACGCCAACCTGATGAAACTGCCTATAACGCCCACGCTGCGGACGCTCGTGACGGAACATCGGCCCGACATACCAGAGCCGCTTCGGGCCGTCGTACAGCAAATTGTGTTCAATCGTCGCGCGCACCACTGCGGCCGTGTTCTCCGGTCGCAGTGTGAGTTGCTCGCCATTGAGCGCGTCGGTGAAGCTGTACATTTCCTTCTCGACAATATCCGTCACTTCGCCAATGCCGCGCGTGAACAGTTGCGTATGCTCGAGAATGGGCGTGCGGATCTGCTGGTAGCCGTAGGCCCGCAGCATCGACTTCACGGTACTTTCGAAGAATTCGTACAACGCGGCGTGCTCGGGCAGGATGTCGTTCATCCCTTTCACGCCGCTCAGCTTTTCAAGCTTTTTCTTGACTTCAGTCATCTGTCTTTAGATTGTTTCTGCCTGCGCGGTTTCGCGCTTGCCATAAGTGCGCGTGACGTACTCGCTGACGATTTGCTGGAACTCCTGAGCGATATGTTCGCCGCGCAACGTCTTGACCTTCACGCCGTCAATAAACACCGGCGCCGCGGGATTCTCGCCCGAACCCGGCAAGCTGATGCCGATATTCGCCTGCTTGGATTCACCCGGCCCGTTCACGATGCAACCCATCACCGCAACATGCATCTTCTCGACGCCGGGGAACTGATCGCGCCAGACCGGCATTTCGTTGCGCAGGTAAGTCTGAATCTGCGAGGCCAGTTCCTGGAACAACGTGCTCGTGGTGCGTCCGCAGCCTGGGCAGGCAATGACCATTGGCGTGAACGAACGCAAGCCCATGGTCTGCAGGATTTCCTGCCCGACGATCACCTCGCCAGTTCTCGCGCCGCCGGGTTCGGGCGTGAGCGAAATCCGGATGGTGTCGCCGATGCCCTCTTGCAACAGCACCGACAACGCCGCCGTCGACGCCACAATGCCTTTCGAGCCCATACCCGCTTCGGTGAGCCCGAGGTGCAGTGCGAAGCTGCAGCGCTTGGCCAGTTCGCGATAAACCGCGATCAAGTCCTGCACGCCGCTGACCTTGCACGACAAAATGATCTGATCGCGCCGCAAGCCAAGTTCGACCGCTCTTTCCGCCGAGCCGATCGCCGACTGGATCAGCGCTTCGTACATCACGCTTTGCGCTTCCCAGGGTGTTGCACGCGCGGCGTTTTCGTCCATCATGCGCGCGAGCAGGTCCTGGTCGAGACTTCCCCAGTTCACCCCGATCCGCACCGGCTTGTCGTAACGCGCGGCCGCTTCGATCATCTGGGCAAATTGTGTGTCGCGTTTTGCGCCAGCACCGACGTTGCCCGGATTGATACGATATTTCGACAGCGCTTCCGCGCAAGCAGGATAGTCGCGCAGCAGCGTGTGACCGTTGTAATGGAAATCGCCGACGAGCGGCACGGTCACACCCATTCGGTCGAGCTGTTCGCGCACGGCCGGCACCGCCGCCGCGGCTTCAGGCGTGTTCACCGTGATTCGCACCAGTTCCGAGCCGGCTTGCGCCAGTTCCTTGATCTGAATTGCCGTACCAATTGCATCTGCGGTGTCGGTGTTTGTCATCGACTGGACGCGCACGGGCGAATCGCCGCCAATGGTGACGAGCTGGCCGCCCCATCGAACGTCAACCGCGTGCGACGCCCTTCGTTTCCACGATCCGCCGAAGACAGGCTCCGACGAACAAATCCTGCTTTCAATTAGGGGTTGTTGAGCTTCGGATTGCATCTAAATGGCCCTCTGCGTTGCCGGATACCGCACGGTGACGCGTTTCTGGAATGAATGAGACTCAAGGACAAGGAACGGCGTTTGAAAATTCGCAACGCCTCGCCGAAATCTTCGCACGGTTTCGTGTCAGACCTGAAGATCGAGGCCAGACGGCTCGATTCAGCGCAGCACGAGAACCGGCCAGCATCCGTTGTTCGCCAAACCCCGGCGCGCTTCGCCCGGAGCTTGCGGCATCCGCCTCACGGCAAGGAAAAACGCGCGACATTGCCTTTGGCCGGTCCGAACTTGGCAGGATCGACCGGCTGTCCGTCGAACGTCAGCGAGTCGAGACCCGCGCGATTTCCAACGGTGATCTTGAACGGCGCGTCTCCCGCTACGCGCTGCACCGAATCGGCCTTGACCAGACCCGAGAAGACTTCCTTGCCGTCCTTCTGGCGCACGCTGAACCAGCTATCGCGCGCCACCTTCAATTCGAGCGTATTTGCACCGGTCCCAACCACAGCGGCAGCCGACGCAGGCGCCTCGGGTTTAGCCGCGTTCGCGAGCGGCACGGCGGCCGGGACGCTTGCGCCCTTGGCGGCCGTGCCCTGAACAGCCGTAATAGTCGAGGAAGACGCGGGCAGCGCGTTCGTGCCCAACGGACTCGGCATTGGCTGAGCGGCCGCTTGCTGCGCGGTCGAATTATTCGATGCAGCGCCACTCGCAGCCGTATCGCCAGGTGCGACCGAACCCGCGTTTGCGCTGGACTCTTCGGACGCGACCACGGCCGAGCCCGAACTCGTTTCGCCGCCCGCCGACTGACTCGCACCATTGGCGCTAGCCTTCAATCGTGAGAGCCACGCCGCCGAGTCGCCGCCGGTATGCCACATTGCAAGCGCGATCACCGCGACAATTACTGCCGCGACACCCCACAACCAGGACCGGCGCTTCGGCGAACTGCCAAGCGGCACCGAGACACGGCCGCGAGGCAATCCCGCGCCCGACGACGCGGGCAACGACAAATTCTGTTCTACCGGACCATTGGCCTGACGCAGCGCTGCCGTGAACGGTGCGGGATCCGCGCCCATGATCTTCGCGTAACTGCGCACGATGCCCGCTGCAAAGTTGCGATCCGGGAAAAGGCTAAGATCGCCACTTTCGAGCGCGCGCAACTTTTGCGGCGATACCTTCAGCCGCGCAGACACGTCATCCAGCGACCAGTTCTTCGCCTCGCGAAGTTGCGTTAGACGCACGCCCACCGCTGCGACCGACTCAAGGCCCGCTGCTGCCTGGACTCCACCCTGCACTGCGCTTGGAGCTTGCTCCGGCTGGCTTGCGGACACAGGCCCGGCCTGACCGCCCGACTGGCCACCTTTATGAGCGCCAAATGGCGTCGGGTGCTGCGGCTCACTCATCCCAATTTCCTCGCATCGATTCTTTTTTGTCGCTGCTCGGCTTCGTTGCCGAGCACGGCGCTACCGCACGAAACTGCCGCACCGGCGTTGCAGACCGCTTTATAACAAAATGCACGGTGTTGTGCGCCGACTTTGATCGTTTATTGCCGAATTTTCCGATTTCGCAACCGAATGGCACATATCGGCTAATTAACTAACGCGCGTGCAGCCGCAACGCCGTGGCGGCTTGGCCGATACGCACGTCAAACAGCCCGAACCTCAATAACCTTCGACGCCTTGCCCATACGCTGCGCAAGACGCGTACGGTCCTGCACCGCGCCGGCCAGTTGCCCACACGCTGCATCGATGTCGTCGCCGCGGGTCTTACGCACCGTGGTCACAACACCGGCGTCCATCAATACCTGTGCAAAACGCTTGATTTGTTCATTGCCGGATCGCGTCAATCCGGATTCAGGGAATGGATTGAACGGAATCAGATTGAATTTGCACGGTACGTCGCGAGTCAGCGCAACGAGCTCCCGAGCATGCGCCTCGCTGTCATTCACACCGTCGAGCATGCAATACTCGAACGTGATGAAATCGCGAGGCGCCACTTTCAAATAACGCTGGCACGCGGCCATCAGTTCGCGCAGCGGATACTTCTTGTTGAGCGGCACAAGCATGTCGCGCAGCGGATCATTCGGCGCATGCAGGGACACGGCGAGCGCCACCGGCAAATCCGCGCCAAGCCGGTCCATCATGGGCACGACGCCCGACGTGGACAAGGTCACCCGGCGCCGCGACAACCCGTAGGCGTTGTCGTCGAGCATCAGGCGCATGGCGGGCACCACGGCGTCGTAATTGAGCAACGGTTCGCCCATGCCCATCATCACGACATTGGTCACGACGCGGTCCGCTTTGCCGTTGTTCGGCACGCCATAAGTACCGCTCCTGGATGCACGCAGCGCAAATTCCGCCATTCGCAACTGGCCGATGATTTCGCCCGTGCTCAGGTTGCGGGAAAACCCCTGCTTGCCGGTCGAGCAGAACCGGCAATTGACCGCGCAGCCCGCTTGCGATGAAACGCACAGCGTGCCGCGATTTTCTTCTGGAATGTAGACAGTCTCGACCGCGTTGCTGTTGCCCACGTCGATCAGCCATTTGCGCGTGCCGTCGGTGGAAACGTGGTCGCGAACGATGGCGGGCATGTCCAGACTTGCCCGGCCTTTCAATTTCTCGCGCAATGATTTCGCGAGATCGGTCATGCCGTCGAAATCGTCAACGCCGAACTGGTGGATCCAGCGCTGCAATTGCTTGGCGCGAAACGGCTTCTCCCCCAGGCTGTCGCAATATGCAACGAGCCCGGCGGCATCGAGATCCAGAAGGTTGACGGTGGAAGCTGTCATTCGATTTCTGCCATTTCCTGATAAGCGAAGCCGGAGGCGTTCGAAGTCGCGCTCCGGTCATTTCGCGCCAATTCCTGCGATAAATCTACTCCCGAATCAACGCGAATAAACGTTTACTTCGGGGAAGAAGAACGCGATTTCCTGACGCGCGGTCTCTGCTGCGTCCGACCCGTGCACTGCATTAGCGTCGATGCTGTCCGCGAAATCAGCGCGGATCGTGCCCTTGTCCGCCTTCTTCGGATCCGTTGCGCCCATCAGGTCACGGTTCGTCAGGATGGCGTTTTCGCCTTCCAGCGCCTGGATCATCACCGGGCCGGAGATCATGAATTCAACGAGGTCCTTGAAGAACGGACGCGCAGCGTGGACTGCGTAGAACTTTTCCGCGTCAGCACGCGACAGGTGAACCATGCGAGCTGCGATAATCTTCAGGCCCGCCTGTTCAAAACGGCTGTAGATCTGGCCAATCACATTCTTTGCCACTGCATCCGGTTTGATAATCGACAGGGTGCGCTCGATTGCCATGAAAAACTCCAAAAAATGAACGGGTTACGAATATAAATGAATCGACAATTGTAGCACGAAGCGTTGTATGATTGCGATGGAAACCTTACGGCATCGTAAGTATCAAAGCACATGTGCAGTAACGAAATGCGCGGTAATTTTAATGACCCGCTCGTTGCGGTGCAGCACCGTTGAATTTGGCGCAACATAGACGCATATTGCGTCTGTAAGGGCCCGCCAGTGGCCCGCAACGCTGCGGCGTAGAACAAGTCGGGCCAGTATTTTTTGAACCAGGTTGCTTTACACAAGTTTAGGCAAGGAGAGAAACCATGAACGAGTCCCCTTACGGTTTTGGCCGTACCGGCAGCGTCACGTCGTCCGAAACCCGCAACCGTGTGTTGCGCAATACGTATTGGCTACTCGCCCTCTCGATGGTGCCGACAGTTCTCGGCGCCTGGGTCGGCGTTGCAACGGGCTTTTCGCTGTTTGCAGCGACCAGCCCGGCCATGAGCTTCATTGCCTTCCTCGCGATAGCGTTCGGCTTCATGTTTGCTATCGAACGCACGAAAAACAGCAGCCTGGGCGTCGTCGTACTGCTTGGTTTCACGTTCTTCATGGGACTGATGCTGTCGCGCATGCTGAGCTTCATTCTCGGCTTCTCGAACGGACCGCAGCTCATCATGATGGCCTTTGGTGGCACGGGCGTGATCTTCGCGGCCATGGCGACCATCGCAACGGTCAGCAAGCGCGACTTTTCCGGCCTCGGCAAGTGGCTGTTCGTGGGCGTGCTCGTGCTGCTGCTCGCTGCGTTCGCGAACGTATTCCTGCACTTGCCCGCATTGATGCTGACAGTGTCCGTGCTGGCGATCGTGATCTTCTCGGCGTATATGCTGTTCGACGTCCAGCGCGTTGTGAACGGCGGCGAGACGAATTACATCAGTGCCGCACTCGCAATCTATCTGGACCTGTACAACGTATTCACGAACCTGCTCGCGTTACTCGGTATTTTCGGCGGCAACCGGAACTGATCTGGTCCTCGAAAGTTTCAAACAAAAAAACCGGCCTTTCTGGAGGCCGGTTTTTTTATGCCTGGCGCAAACGCATCCGGATAGACGAAGAATCAGTCTCGTTCGAATAATGCGATCGACTCGACGTGCGACGTGTGCGGAAACATGTTCATCACGCCGGCGCCCTTGAGCCGGTAACCCGCCTCCCGGACAAGCACGCCCGCGTCGCGCGCGAGCGTTGCAGGATTGCACGATACATACACAATACGCCCAGGCATCAAGTCGTAGTCCCCATGCTGCGCCAGTTCAGCAAGCGCCTTCGACACTGCCAGCGCACCGTCGCGAGGGGGATCCACGAGGTATTTATCGAAGCGTCCAAGTGCACGCAGATCGTCGGCCGTGACTTCGAACAGGTTTCGGCATGCGAACGATGTATGACCATCCACGCCATTCGCCCTGGCATTTTCGAGCGCGCGCTGCGTAAGCTCTTCGCTCCCTTCAATACCCATCACTTCACACGACACCCGCGCAAGCGGCAGCGTAAAATTGCCGATACCGCAAAAAAGATCCAGTACGCGATCGGCGCGTGAAGGCGCCAGCAATCGCAACGCGCGACTCACCAGCACGCGGTTGATCTGATGATTGACCTGCGTGAAATCGGTTGGCTTGAACGGCATCCGGATATTGAACTCCGGCAAGGTGTACGCCAGTTCACGTTCGACCGGATGAAACGGATATGCGGTATCGGGTCCTTTGGGTTGCAACCAGAACTGTACGCCGTGCCTGTCGGCGAAGGCACGGACCAGCGCCTCGTCGGCCTCGGTCAACGGTTCAAGAATCCGCAGGACCAGCGCCGTGATTTCGGCGCCCACAGCGACTTCGATTTGCGGCAGGCGATCGCGAACGGAAAGATCCTGAACAAGCTTGCGAAGCGGCATGAGCAGCGCCGACACGTGTGGCGTCAGCACCTCGCAAGTTGGCATATCGGCGACAAAATCGCTTTTCTTCTCATGAAATCCGACCAGCGCGCCGCCCTTTCCCGCGATCAGCCGAACGGATAGACGCGCGCGATAACGATAACCCCAAGACGGCCCATGAATCGGCCGGTAGATTGTCTCGGCGCGCAGCTTGCTAATGTGTTCGAGGTTGTCCTCGAGCACCCGCTGCTTGACCGCGATCTGTGCACGCACATCGAGATGCTGCATGGAGCAGCCGCCGCATTTACTGAAATAGGGACATTTCGGACGCGTCCGCATCACGCTTTCGCGCAATACCTTGACCAATAGCCCTTGCTCGAATGCCGCTTTCCGGCGAAAGGTCGCATACGAGACACGTTCGCCCGGCAGCGCGCCTTCCACGAAAATAACCTTGCCCGCCGAACCGTCTTCCGTACGCGTGCGGCCGACGCCCTGGGCCTCCATATCTAGCGACTGGATTTCGATCTCGAGTGGTGCCGCCGCGGGGTCGAGCGGAACGATTCGTCCAGGCGGATTCCATCGGCGATTGGATTTTTTACGAGCGCGAGGCACCTACGGACTTCCTGACTGATATATGAATTGAAGGGAAAGACTGCGAAGGCGGGAATTGTAAACGATGCCGCACCAGCAATCGGCAGATGCCTATTGGCCGAACGCCGCAAGGTATTCGGCCCAGTGCGGCGCGGGTTCCAGCGCGAGCGCGTTTTTCACCACGTTGATTTCATCAACATATTCCTCTTGGGAAAACCCGCCGCGCATCAACTGGAAACGGCAATACATCAGGTAAGTATTCACCACGTCGGTCTCGCAGTAATTGCGGATTTCGTCGAGCCGCCCTTCCGAATACGCCTGCCAGACCTTGCCGCCGTCCATGCCCAGTTTTCCCGGAAAACCACACAGCTTTGCGAGAGCGTCCAGAGGTGCATTCGCGCGTGCCTGATACATCGCGAGCACATCCATGAGGTCGGTGTGGCGTGCGTGATAACGGCTGATGTAATTGTTGTAGCGGAATTCGCGGTCATCGTTGCCCAGGTCCCAGTATCGGGAAGCCGTTACGCCATGAATCAACGCGCGATAGTGCAAGACCGGCAGGTCGAAACCGCCGCCGTTCCACGACACGAGTTGAGGCGTGTATTTCTCGATCACGCGAAAAAACGACTGGATCAGCGCAGCTTCCGAATCCGTGGTGGCGCCGAGCGAGCGCACGCGAAAACCGGTGTTGTCGCGGAACACGCATGAAATGGCGGCGATGCGCTGCAAATGGTGCGGCAGGAAGTCATTGCCGACCCGCTCGCGGCGCGCGGCGAAGGCGTGCTCGGCGACTTCGGCGTCGGTGAGCGTGGCGGGGAGATCTTCGAGACGGCGAATACCCTCGACATCGGGGATTGTCTCGATATCGAATACGAGAATGGGAGTCATTACTTGATTGGATACGGCGTTTTTTTAAGGAAAGCGCTGACCGGTCGCCGCCTGACTACAGACCACTACAACACCGCGTCTTTACGCACGCCGTTCGATGCAAAAAAACGCTTTAGCCGCACCAGCGCCTCTTGCTGGATCTGGCGCACGCGCTCGCGCGTCAGGCCCATTTCGTCGGCAAGTTCCTCGAGCGTGGCCGGTTCGATGTGATTCAAGCCAAAACGGCGTTCGATCACGTGCCGGTGTTTGTCGGAAAGACGGGAAAGCCAGAGCTTCGTCAGCGTTTCCAGTTCGCGATGCTGGACTTCGGAATCGGGAGACTGGCTGGCGTCGTCGGAAAGCAGGTCGAGCAAGCTGCTCGCCGGATCGAGATCCAGCGGCGCATCCAGCGACGCCGTGTGTTCATTCAGCGCCAGTATGTCAGTGACTTCCTCGGGCGTCTTGCCGGTGAGATGCGCGATGTCGTCAATACTCGCGTCGCGTCTATCCGGCGCTATGGCCGCCGTGGAATTTGCCGAGCTTTTCTCGAGATGGCGTTTCGCGCGCAGCACCTGATTGAGTTCACGAATCACGTGAACGGGCAAACGCACCGTGCGCGCCTGATTCATGATTGCGCGCTCTATGCTCTGGCGGATCCACCATGTGGCATAGGTCGAAAACCGGAAACCACGCGTAGGATCGAATTTTTCGATCGCGTGCATCAGGCCGAGATTGCCTTCCTCGATCAAATCGAGCAGCGGCACACCCCGATTGAGATAACCCTTCGCGATACTCACCACCAGCCGCAGATTGCGCTCGATCATCACCTGCCGCGCTTCGAACTCGCCGGCTTTAGCGAGCCGCGAGTAACGCTGCTCTTCTTCGACAGTCAAGAGCGGCTTTACGCTAATACGATTCAGGTAATGCTGGATGGTGTCGGCGGTCAGTTCGGCCTGCAGGATCGACTTGAAGTCGTCGACGTCGGGCACGGAATCGTTTGCGCCCTCCGCTGCATCCTTGCCACTTGATCCGCTTTCTTCGTCACCGTCGAGTTCGGCTTCGACCGTTTCGGATTCCGACTCGTCTGCGTGGCTCGAAGCGCCGTCTTCCACCGTTGTCTGCGTGGGTCGGCTGATTGGCTCAGTCTCGGCTTGCGGCGGGCGGCGCTTCGATTTAGGCATGGTGATTTCGCTTATTGCGGCGGCAAATACGTCAGAGGGTCGACAGGTTTGCCCTGCCGGCGAACTTCGAAATGCAACATCACACGGTCCGAATCGCTGTTGCCCATCTCGGCGATCTTCTGCCCTTTTGTCACCGCGTCACCTTCTTTTACCATCAAAGCGCGGTTATGTGCGTACGCGGTCAGAAAAGTTGCGTCGTGCTTGATGATGATGAGATTACCGTACCCGCGCAGCCCGTTGCCGGAATAAACGACGCGTCCATCCGCCGATGCATTGACCGGATCTCCGGGCGATCCGCCAATATTGACGCCTTTGTTCTTCGCGTCGTCGAACGTGCCGAGAATCGGTCCACGCGCAGGCCAGATGAATGCCGGCTGACCCGCCGGCGCCGCTGCTGCGCCGTTGTCAATCCCACTCGCTCCCGGCTGATTCATCGCCACTCCTGGCGCCACCGCCGGCGCTGTCCCAGGCAACGGGGCAGGCGCCGTACCCATACCGGACGATGAACCGTAAGCCGGCGCGGTCGGCAGGGTTGCGCCGTTGGAATTGTTCGCGCCATACGTATTCGTCAGCGGCTGGGCCTGCACGCCTCCACCTGCGATAGGAGCGGTAGAAACACCCGGCGTTGCGGCGGCGAGATTCGCGCCCGGAGGTGCGACCCGAAGCAATTGATCGACTTCGATCTGATTCGGGTTCGTCATGTTGTTCCACGATGCAATATCGCGATAATTCTGACCGTTTTCCAGCGCAATCCGGTATAGGGTGTCACCCGGTTTCACGCGGTAATAGCCTGGCGGCGGCGGACCGGGCGGCAACACGGCGCCATCCTGAGCGGCTTGCGTGCCGATAGCGGCTCCGGTCCGGTCGACGACGGGCGCGTTGTCCATCCGTGTTGCGCACGCAGCCAGCACGGACAGCGCCGCGACGCACACCATGCGCTGAACCACCGTCAAACCGGGGTTTGCGCTCACTTGTTGTTTAGCACGCAACATACTCATCGGTGTCAAATCACTCCGGATTTTAAAGGTACAAAGAAAACCCTATCAAGCTGCGACTCGCGCCACTGCGTGGGCGAAACGCGCTCGACGAGCGTCAGTATCTGCGCTTGCGCCGTCTGGGAACCGACCGGCGCAACCAGCCTGCCGCCAACAGCGAGTTGATCAAGCAGCGCCTGCGGCACATCAAGCCCCGCACACGCTATGACAATGGCGTCGAACGGCGCGGCCGCCGGCAATCCGAGCCGGCCATCGCCGTAATGGAGACGGATATTCGGCACACGCAAAGGACGCAAATTCAACTTCGCGCGCTCCGACAACGGCCGAATCCGCTCGATGGAATACACGTCCGTGGCAACCTGCGACAACACGGCTGCCTGATATCCGCAGCCCGTACCGATCTCCAGCACGCTCCTGAGCGTGCGCCCCGCCGCAACCAATTCGATCATTCGTGCGACGACAGACGGTTTCGAGATCGTCTGGTGATGACCGATCGGCAGCGCGGCGTCCTCATAGGCCTGCGCGGCAAGCCCCGGATCGACGAACATGTGACGCGGCACTGCGGACATTGCGGCAAGCACACGCGGGTCCCCAATGCCGTTTGCACGCAGCCGTTCGACCATTCGCTCGCGCACGCGTTCCGATGTCAAGGCATGCGTGCCGGTGTGCGTGCCTTGCAGCGCCGTCTTGCGGACATTACCCGGCCTGACGTCCGGCGGCTGTACCGGCTTCGCCTCCGGCACGGCCTGAATTTTCGCGCTCATGGCCGAGTCCCGCATCGCATTCGCGCGGGCACCGGAACGCAACGCGCCCGGTTGATGATGAGCCACGACTGCGGACGGTTTCGTGACCGGGTGTGGCTTGACTGCTGGACGATGAACCTCGCCTGCCGAAGCGCCTCGCGGGCCAGCGGTTTCAGCAACGCCGACCGGCTTGACTGCTGCTTTCACAGTCGCTGCGGGCTTGACGATGGCATTGGCTTTCGTTCCGGAATGAAGCGCCGTCGACAATTTTGCAACCTTTGCACCGGCCGGTTTCAGCGTGGCCGCGCCTGCGTGGTGCACCGCGGCCGCCGGCCGCGCAGCACCATTACCGCCAGTAATTGACTTGAACGCCGGTTTGCCGGCCGGCCTAGCATTCGACTTGCCGCTTGCATCCGGACGCGCAATTGCTTTGCGCGGTTCGCGCACCAGATCAGCGAGCGCCAGCGGAAAGCGTTTCGCGCGTTCGTCCGTCATGAACGGCGGCTCCGTGCCTCGGCCCACTCGCGTGTAGCGGGCAACAGCTTGGTATGCGTGAGATCCAGTTGCAGCGGCGTAATTGAAACATGCCCGTTCGCAACGGCGTGAAAATCTGTGCCTTCGCTTGCATCGAGCGCGTCGCCGGATGGCCCGATCCACCAGATGGGGTTTCCGCGCGGATCGATCTGCCGGATCACCGGTTGCGACGGATGACGTTTGCCAAGCCGCGTGATGCGCCACTCTCCCATCTGTTCATAGGGAAGACTCGGAATATTCACGTTCAGCAACGGATGGCCGGGCATGGGATGCGCCAGAAAATGCGCAACGATGTCGGCAGCCACGCGAGCGGCGTCTTCCAGATGTAACCAGTCGCGGCCAACCAGCGAAAACGCAATGGCCGGCACGCCGAACATGAAGCCCTCGGTTGCCGCCGCCACGGTCCCTGAATACAGCGTGTCCTCGCCCATGTTCTGGCCGTTATTGATACCCGAGACGACGAGATCCGGCTGCGTTTCCAGCATGCCTGTCAGCGCGATGTGCACGGAGTCCGTGGGCGTACCGTTCACGTAGTTAAAACCGTTGGGCGCAGTGTGAATGGTGAGCGGCCGGGAGAGCGTCAGCGAGTTCGAAGCGCCGCTGCAATTCTGCTCGGGCGCCATGACCGTGACTTGCCCAAGCGGCTGCAAGGCCGCGTGCAGCACGTTGAGCCCGCGAGCCAGATAACCGTCGTCGTTGCTGAGTAGGATTTGCATTGGACGATTGTAACCGAGGAAAGATGGCGCGCGGACTGGCGGCGGAGCCCTCGGCCGAACGGTCAGGTTTTCCCTGAAACACGCGCTGCTTCAAGCCGTTTTATTAGACCAGATGGCTAACGCGGTACGTGCAGAGGCACAGCCGGACAAAGCCGTTCTACACTGGACGCGTCAAGATATTTCAACGGAGAGGTCATGCGCACCATTCGATGCCGTCAATACGAACCACTTGAATCACTCGTGTTCGAAACCTTGCCTGACCTACATCTTCTCGGTGTCGCCGGCGCTTGGCTGCCACTTCATCAGGCGGCGCTCGACCAGCGCGACGATGCCGTCGAGAATCAACGCAAACGCCGTAAGCACGAGAATCCCCGCGAATACAGTGTTGATATCGAAAGTGCCTTCCGCCTGCAGGATCAGGTATCCGACGCCCCGCGCCGAGCCCAGGTATTCGCCGACTACGGAGCCCACAAACGCAAGTCCCACCGATGTATGCAGACTCGAAAACACCCAGCTTGTCGCGCTCGGCAAATATACGTGCGTGAGCAATTGCTTTCGATTGGCGCCGAGCATGCGGGCATTGGCGAGCACGACAGGACTCACCTCCTTGACACCCTGATAGACATTGAAGAACACGATGAAAAAGACCAGCGTGACGCCGAGCGCCACTTTCGACCAGATCCCAAGCCCGAACCAGACGGCGAAGATCGGCGCGAGGATCACGCGCGGCATCGAGTTCGCGGCCTTGATGTACGGGTCGAAGAGCGCGCTCATCATGGGAGCAAGAGCGAGCCACAAGCCAACGCTCAATCCCAAAACCGTACCTATCACAAACGCGAGCACGGTTTCTATCAGCGTGACCCACAGATGCACGTAGATCTCGCCGGTCGTAAACCACTGCCAGATGCGCAGCAACACCTTCTGCGGTTCGCCGAAGAAGAATGCGGCCTTGCTTGAATCGTCGAAATAAAAAGCCGGCAGCAATGTCGGGCTGGTCAACACGTACCAGAGTACGAAACACAGCACGAGCACCAACCACTGCCACAAGACCAGGTTTGCGCGGTTCGGGCGCAACGTTTTCCACATGATCGGGATGCTCTTTTAATCAGTTTTAAACGGCGGTCAACTGTTGCTTGTAGCCCTTCAGGACCTCTTCTCGCAGCACGGACCAGATTTGCGCGTGCAGTTCCACAAAGCGAGGATGCGAGCGGATTTCGGCAACATCGCGCGGACGCGGCAGATCGATTACAAACTCGCCGATCGGATGCGTGCCCGGACCCGCCGACAACACCACCACGCGATCGGACAACGAAATCGCCTCATCAAGGTCATGTGTGATGAACAGCACGGCTTTGCGCTTGGCGGCCCACAGCTCAAGCAGCTCGTTTTCCATCAACTGACGCGTTTGGATATCGAGTGCGGAAAACGGCTCATCCATCAGGATGATGTCGGGATCGAGGATCAGCGTCTGCGCCATGCCCACGCGCTTGCGCATGCCGCCCGACAACTGGTGCGGATAGCGATCGCCGAAACCGCCAAGGCCCACGCGTTTCAACCATTCTTCGCCCATCGCGCGCGCTTCGTCTTTAGGCACGCCCCTGAACGACAGACCTGCCGTGACGTTGTCGAGCGCCGAGCGCCACGGCATCAGCGCTTCGGCCTGGAACATGTAGCCGGCGCGGCGATTGATTCCATGGAGTTCATTGCCGAAGACATTGATCGTGCCCGAGGAAGGTGCGAGCAAACCCGCGCCCACGTTCAGCAGCGTGGACTTGCCGCAACCCGTGGGACCCACGACCGAGACAAACTCTCCGGGCGCTACACGCAGCGTTGTTCCCTTGACCGCCGTGTAGCGCGAGCGGCGGTCATCGCGGGAAATAAACGTGCAGGTAACGTTTTCCAGCGCAAGCGCGGGAACCTGTGTGGTTGTCTGCAGCATCGTTCAGGCCTTGACCGTGGCCAAGGCTTTCTTCACAAAGTCGTTGGTCCACGTCTTCGACAAATCGATCGGCTTGCCTTTCACGGTTTCATCGAAAGCCTGAAGGGTCTTGAGCGACGTCGCGGGACCGTTCGCCGGCATCAGCCCGTCGGGCGACATGGCTTCCTTCACGTGCTGCCATGCATCCAGATAGAGCGAACTGTCGCCGAGCAGGTAGGCTTCCGGTACCGTCGAAATCAGGTCCTTGCCCGATGCGGTTTGAAGCCATTTCAGCGCCCGAACCATGGCGTTCGTGAGCGCCTGCGTGGTGTTCGGGTTCTTCGCGATGAAACTTTGCGATGCATACAGGCAACCCGCCGGCATGTCGCCGCCGAAGACCGCGCGCGTGTCCGCAAGTGTTCGCGTGTCCGAAACCACGCGGATATCGCCGGAGCGCTCCAGCTTGGTCATGACCGGATCGAGATTCGCCATGGCGTCGATCTGGCCCGACTGCAACGCGGCGACCGCGCCCGCTCCCGCACCCACGCCAATGAACGAGACGTCGCTCGCGCTGAGCCCGGCCTTGGCCAGGACGAAGCTCGCCATGATGGAAGTCGACGAACCGGGCGCGGTCACGCCGATTTTCTTGCCTTTGAGATCGGCAATGCTCTTGTAATTCGGCATCGCTTTCTTCGATACCGCCAGCACGATCTGCGGCGCGCGCCCTTGCAGCACGAACTCGCGGAACATCTGCCCTTTCGCCTGCAGCAGCAGCGTATGTTCGAACGCGCCCGACACCACGTCCGCGCTGCCGCCCACCGCCGCCTGCAACGCCTTCGCGCCGCCGGCAAAATCGGATATCTCGATCTCGAGGCCTTCGTCCTTGAAGTAGTTGCGGCGCTCCGCAATAGTGAGCGGCAGATAGTAAAAGAGGTTCTTGCCGCCGACCGCGATCGAAACCTTGGGATGTTCCAGTTTCGCTTGCCCAAACGCGAACGGGGTATCGATCAGCGTGCCGGCAGCGAGCGCCGCGCCGCTTGCGATGAAAGTCCTGCGTTGCATCTTGTCTCCTTGATTTTTTATTTTTTGCGGCTTTATCGGGGAAGCCAAGGCATACGCCGAGGTCTGTGCCGAAACTCAAATCGCCTTGTTCGCCCGCAATCTTGCAATCTCGTCAGGATCATACCCGAGCGATTGCAGGACTTCATCGGTGTGTTCACCGAGTTGCGGCCCAAGCCACCGCGTCTCTCCGGGGGTTTCGGAAAGCTTGGGCGTCACGTTCGGCAACGCAATCTCGCGGCCGTCCTGCCACGGAAAATGCTGGATCATCTGGCGCGCGATGTATTGCGGATCGGCGAACATATCGGCGACGCTGTAGATGCGGCCGGCGGGCACATCGGCCGCGTTGAGCACGGCGAGCGCTTCATCGATGGAACGTGTGCAGAGCCACACGCGGATGGCGTCATCGATTTCCCGAGTACGCGGCACCCTCCCATCATTCGACGCCAGCGCGGGATCGTTGCCCAGATCGTCACGGCCGATCGCCATCATCAGGCGCTTGAAAATGGGATCGCTGTTGCCGCCGATCACAATGCTGCCGTCGCGGCACGGATAGGTATTGGAGGGCACGATACCCGGCAGCGAAGCGCCCGTGCGCTCGCGGACCATGCCGTACACGCCGTATTCCGGCACCACGCTTTCCATCATGTTGAAGACGGCTTCATACAACGCGACGTCCACGACCTGCCCTTTGCCGCCGTTCGCCTGCCGGTGATGCAGCGCCATCAGCGCGCCTATCACGCCGTGGAGCGCCGCGATGGAGTCCCCAATGGAAATGCCAATGCGCGGCGGCGGCAGGTCGGGGTAGCCCGTGATATGACGCAACCCGCCCATGGACTCGGCAATCGCGCCAAACCCCGGCCGGTCACGATACGGCCCGGTCTGGCCGTATCCGGACAAACGCACCATAACGAGGCCTGGATTCCCGGCGGACAGGACTTCATAGCCGAGCCCGAGTTTCTCGAGCAATCCCGGCCGAAAATTCTCGACGACAATATCGGCTTCCTTCGCGAGCCGGCGGACAATTTCCTTGCCTTCCGGGGCCTTCAGATTGATCGTCACCGATTTTTTATTGCGCGCCTGGACGGCCCACCATAGCGATGTGCCGCCCACTTCCGGATAGAGCTTGCGCCATTTGCGCAGCGGATCGCCGCCGTTCGGATCTTCGATCTTGATGACGTCGGCGCCGAACTCGCCCATGAAACGCGAGGCGAACGGCCCGGCGATCAGCGTGCCGAGTTCGAGCACCTTGACGCCGGCGAGCGGTCCCGAGGATGCGCCCATGCTGTCTCCTGACGTGTTGTTTTGATTGCGGTGTTGAAGCAAGGATGTGACGAACGGCCTAAAGCGGAATCTCGAGCGCCTGAAAACGCGGCGAACCATCCGCGAGCGTGTCGTTGAAGATCGCGGCCGGGCGCACCCATAATCCATGGTCGTGCGGCCACAGATGCTCGTAGACGATCATCGATTCTTCGGTTTCAGAATGCCGCGCCACGCCGATCACGCGATACAAGCCGCCTTTGTAGTGGCGATGCGTCGCCAGCGCCAATGCTTCTGCTTCGGTCATGTCTGTTTTCCCTTGGCCGTCTGCCGTCTTCCGCCGACTTCTGCCGTCTGTATGGAACATCTACACGGAGCGCCGATCCAGCATCGCGCGCGCGATCGTGCCTGCATCGACGTATTCGAGTTCGCCGCCCACCGGTACGCCGCGGGCCAGCCGCGTCACCTTGAGACCTTTTGATTTCAGCGTCTGCGCGAGGTAATGCGCAGTTGCCTCGCCCTCGTTCGTAAAGTTCGTGGCAAGCACGATTTCCTTCACGATTCCGTCAGTGGCACGCTGGATCAGGCGATCGAAATGAATTTCCTTGGGCCCGATTCCATCGAGCGGACTCAGCCGGCCCATCAGCACGAAGTACAGCCCACTGTAGGTCAGCGTCTGCTCAAGCATGATCTGGTCAGCGGGCGTTTCGACCACGCACAGCATTTCGGCGTCGCGCTCCGGGTCGCTGCAGACTTCGCAGATCGCCGCTTCGGTGAACGTGTTGCATTTCTCGCAGTGCTGCAGATGCTCGGTCGCGAACATCAGCGACCGGCCGAGCTTTTCCGCGCCCGGACGATCGTGCTGCATGAGGTGATAGGCCATGCGCTGCGCCGACTTGGGACCCACGCCCGGCAGCGCGCGCAGCGCTTCGACGAGCGCCGACAAGGCGGAAGGTGGTTTCATGCGCGGTGGCCGTTGGTCTCGGAATGAATATGCCGGCGGCTTAGAACGGCAGCTTGAAACCCGGCGGCATCGGCATGCCGGCGGTCATGCCGCTCATTTTTTGCTGCGTGGTGGCTTCGGCCTTGCGCACGGCGTCGTTGAACGCGGCAGCGACCAGGTCTTCCAGCATGTCCTTGTCATCGGCGAGCAGGCTCGGGTCGATCACGACCCGGCGCACGTCGTTCTTGCAGGTCATCGTCACTTTTACGAGACCGGCGCCCGACTGGCCTTCCACTTCAATAAGCGCGAGTTCGTCCTGCGCCTTCTTCATGTTGTCCTGCATTTGCTGCGCTTGCTTCATCAAGCCGGCGAGTTGGTTCTTCATCATGATCGGGCTCCTTACGGGAAACGGATGGAAAACTGGATGTGTGCTGCGGGTGCCGAGTCCGGCTCAGGTCCGCGCTGGCAACGAATGTGCGCCTTGCCTTGGGGCGCTTTAAAATGATGTTCTGGTGTTCTCTGCAAACTCAATTCGCCGATGCCGCGCTTTGGCCGCCTTGTGCATTGTTTTCCGGCGCGATCGGCTTGATGGATCCCTGCACGATCCTCGCGCCAAAATCGCGGATCAGCGACTGTACAAAAGGGTTCTGCGTGATCTCCTTTTCCGCCTGCTGCTGGCGTTCGGCGCGAAGCGCGGCATCGACGGCCGCAGCGGTACGGCGCGCGGCCCCGACGCTCACAATCACATCGAGAGTCCGGCCGAGCTTCTCGGTCAACGCAGTTTTCAGCTTCGCGACCTGCGCGCTTTCGGCGTATTGGGGAACGGGCACGACAAGCGTTATCGATCCGGCGTCGCAGGCCGTTAGTTCGCTGTTGAACGCGAGCTGATAAGCAATGCCTTTCAACGACAAGTCCACGGCCAGCACCGGCCAGTCGCCGCTCACGCCGATTGCGTCGAGCGCAATGGCTGGCGGCAGTGGACGGAGATCCGCCTTGACTTCCGGTTTAAAGCCGGGCGCGTCGTTAAAACGCACGTCGTCGGGACCGCTTTCGAACGCGGGCATGGAACCGTCGTCGGGCGACATGAAATAAGCATCGTCCGATGACGCCGGCTGGTAGTCATCCAGCGGAATTTCTTCCCACGGCGGCACGGCGTCGCCGCTGCGTTGATCGCGGGCGTTCGTGTTCGCGTTCGTGCTCGTGCTGCTACTGGCGGAAGAACCGGGCCGGACATTGCTCGCGGTATCGCTTCGCTCAGGCGGCGCGGGACGGCGCGGCACCGGAACCTGCACGGTCGGTGCGGCCTTTGGCGCGACGGCTTTGCGCACCGGTTCGGCGACACGCGCCCCTCGATCCGACGATACCCGCATGCCGGCGCTGCGCAGCACGTCAAGCGCCGCACTCGCGCCGCCGGGTGCGCGCGGCGAGGAGAGCATTGCGGGATTTTCAACCGGTGCGTTCCGGGTCGCTTCTGTTGCCGAGCGCTCGGCAAGTTCGTGAGCGGCAGCGGCTATTGGCGCAGGCGCCGGTCCTGGCTCGGAAATCTCGGACGGCAGCTCGATTTCGGCCGGGACTTCGGGCTCGGCGGTTTCAAGCGAAGAGGTATCGACGGGAGTTTGTATGCTCGTCTCCAGCGCACTCGCGGCAGCCGGCGCGGCTGTCGAAGCAGCAGGGACATCAGCCAAACCGCCCTCGATACCTTTCGCTCCTACTTCAGATGCGCCCAGGGAAGGTGCCGCATCGACAGCGGCTTGCTCTGCCGCCTTCGAACCGCGCACCCCGCCATCAACGTCAATGCGCTCACTCGATGCCGACGGCTGAGTCGCACCATGCGGACGCGTCGCCACATCCGCAGCGCGAGTTGTGGCGGCTGCTACGCTGCTGGGCGCGGCCCCTCGAACGCTCGCCCCCGTTTCCGCAGCTTTCACGCGCGCACCTCCACCGCCCCCCGGACCACCGGCAGGTTCGAACGCGAGCATCCGCAGCAGCGTCATTGTGAAACCGGCGTATTCGTCGGGCGCGAGACCCAGTTCGCCACGTCCGATCGTCGCAATCTGGTAGAACAGTTGAACGTGTTCGGCGCTGAGCGCATCGGCGAAGCGGCGGATATCGGCGGCCTCGGGCCATTCATCGAGCACCGATGCCGGCGCGAACTGCGCCCATGCAATCTTGTGCAGCAACCCGGCGAGATCCTGCAGCGCCGTGGAAAACGACAGGCTTCGCAACGCCATCTCGTCCGCGATCGCGAGCACCCCGGGCCCGTCGCCTTCCGCGAGTGTATCGAGCAAACGGATCAGATAGCTCTGGTCGAGCGCGCCGAGCATGCCGCGCACGGCTTCCTCGGTGACCTGATTTGCCGAATAAGCGATGGCCTGATCAGTCAGAGATAGCGCGTCGCGCATGCTCCCGTCTGCCGCACGCGATAACAGCCGCAATGCCTGCGGCTCGTAAGGTATCTTTTCCTCGCCAAGCACGTGTTCCAGATGCCCGACAATATGCCCCGCCGGCATCTGCTTCAAATTGAACTGCAGACAACGCGACAACACGGTGACCGGGATCTTCTGCGGATCGGTGGTGGCGAGGATGAACTTGACGTGCGCAGGCGGCTCTTCGAGCGTTTTCAACATGGCGTTGAACGCGTGGTTCGTGAGCATGTGGACTTCGTCGATCATGTAGACCTTGAAGCGCGCATCGACCGGAGCGTACACGGCACGCTCGAGGAGCGCCGCCATTTCGTCCACGCCGCGATTACTGGCCGCGTCCATCTCCACATAATCGACAAACCGTCCTTCGTCGATTTCCTTGCACGCCCGGCAGACGCCGCACGGCGTTGAAGTCACACCGGTCTCGCAATTGAGCGCCTTGGCGAAGATGCGCGACAGCGTCGTCTTGCCGACACCGCGCGTTCCTGTGAACAGGTAAGCGTGGTGCAGCCGCCCGCCGTCGAGCGCGTGCGTAAGCGCGCGAACCACGTGCTCCTGGCCGACGAGCGAGGCGAAAGATTTGGGGCGCCACTTGCGTGCGAGAACTTGATAGGTCATGCCGAAATTGTATCAGCAACGTCAAGAGGCCAAGCGTTTCCCAGGGCGGGATGACACGTGCCACACAGAGCATTTGGCGTGGCGCACAAAGAGCAAGAAATCAGTTCGAATAACGGAGAGTGGCTTGCGCAAAACTACACGCGTCAGGCACAGCAGGATGCGCATTGAAATGCGACATGACGGCCATACATTCGAAGCAGGAGGAATGAACCGGAAGCGGAGATAGTACGAAAACACAAAGCGAAGGTGACGAGCCCGACCCTCGGCACTGGTAGAAAACGGCTGTGGCTGCTTCGTTCCCGACCTGACCAGGTTGACCGCGCCACCATGCGAGGAGGCCCGTCACGCAGAATCATATCAGAGAAGGATCGCGCCGCCCACTCCCCGGCTGTCATGGGCTGGAATACACGCTTCATGAATCCGGCTCGAACGAACTTTCCCAAGCAGCCTCGGCGCATAAAAATCATGCGCTGCATGATGAAACAGACGTGTCCGGGTGTGTCCTATCGGTACCCGGCAACAGATAGCAAAGTAGGCTAAGATGACATTCTGAAGCCCCGGTAAAACACCGTGTGGCGGGCGAAAGCGGCTTATCAGGCAGCAGCTGCGCCCACCCAAGCGAGCGGTTCTACACCCCGCAGCGCGGGCGAACAATTTCCTTGTTTTGGTGTATCGTGGCGAGCATTCAAACGCGGGCCTCGAATTCAGAGAGGTATTCAATAATGAGCGAATCGATCAAACATATTAGCGACGCATCCTTTGACCAGGACGTGACGAAGTCCGACAAACCCGTTCTGCTCGATTTCTGGGCCGAATGGTGCGGTCCCTGCAAGATGATTGCGCCCATCCTCGACGAAGTCGCCAAGGATTACGGCGATCGCCTGCAAATTGCAAAGATCAATGTGGACGAGCATCAGTCCACCCCCGTGAAGTTCGGTGTGCGCGGCATCCCCACGCTGATCCTGTTCAAGAACGGTGCAGTCGCGGCGCAAAAGGTCGGCGCCCTGTCGAAGTCGCAATTGACCGCGTTCCTCGACAGCAACCTGTGAGATTGAATCCGAAGCGCCAGCGGCCGGCAAGCTGGCGGGCGCTTCGGATATAGCGGCAAGCTCGTAGCTCTACTCGGTCCGGCGTGAATACCGATTCATGCGCCAGATCAATGCGCTGGGTCAATACAAGTAAAAAAGATTAGCTGCACGTGTGAGATTCCCGCAGAATGTTGTGCGACCACAACATGAGCGAATTCCCCTGCCACCAAGCCTAGCCGAGGCTCTGTCGGCATGTGCTATGCTAGAATCCTAAGACTGCAAGACCAAGACGGTTTAGGTCCTTGAGCGTTCAGCTCACTTCTCCTCCCAAATTCTCTGTTGTACCTCTTCTCCCTGGCGGGAAATCCGTATGCATTTATCCGAGCTCAAGTCTCAGCACGTCTCCGCATTGATCGAAATGGCCAATGGCCTGGAGATCGAAAACGCCAATCGCCTGCGCAAGCAGGAATTGATGTTCGCGATTCTTAAAAAGCGCGCCAAGACTGGCGACACGATTTTCGGCGACGGCACGCTCGAAGTATTGCCGGACGGTTTCGGCTTTCTGCGCTCTCCCGAGACTTCCTATCTCGCCAGCACGGACGATATCTACATCAGCCCGTCGCAGATCCGCCGCTTCAACCTGCACACCGGCGACACCATTGAAGGTGAAGTGCGCACGCCGAAAGACGGCGAGCGCTATTTCGCGCTGGTCAAGGTGGACAAGGTCAACGGCCAGGCGCCGGAAGCCTCGAAGCACAAGATCATGTTCGAGAACCTGACGCCGCTGCATCCGAACAAGCCGTTGCCGCTCGAGCGCGAAATGCGCGGGGAAGAGAACGTGACTGGCCGGATCATCGACATGATCTCGCCTATTGGCAAAGGTCAGCGCGGCTTGCTGGTGGCGTCGCCGAAATCTGGCAAGACGGTGATGCTGCAGCACATCGCGCACGCCATCAAATCGAATCATCCGGATATCGTGCTGTTCGTGCTGCTGATCGACGAACGCCCGGAAGAAGTGACGGAAATGCAGCGCTCGGTGGTCGGCGAAGTGATCGCTTCCACATTCGACGAACCGGCCGCTCGCCACGTGCAAGTCGCGGAAATGGTGATCGAGAAGGCCAAGCGCCTGGTCGAAATGAAGCACGACGTCGTGATTCTGCTCGACTCCATCACGCGTCTCGCACGCGCCTACAACACGGTCGTGCCGGCTTCGGGCAAGGTGCTGACCGGTGGTGTCGATGCAAACGCGCTGCAACGGCCGAAACGATTCTTTGGCGCGGCGCGCAACATCGAGGAAGGCGGATCACTGACCATCATTGGCACGGCGTTGATCGAAACCGGCAGCCGGATGGACGACGTGATCTATGAAGAGTTCAAGGGCACGGGCAACATGGAAGTGCATCTGGAACGCCGCCTTGCTGAAAAGCGCGTCTATCCATCGATCAACCTCAACAAGTCGGGCACGCGCCGCGAAGAACTGCTGATCAAGCCGGACCTGCTGCAAAAGGTCTGGGTGCTGCGCAAGTTCATTCACGACATGGACGAGGTGGAATCCATGGAATTCCTGCTGGACAAGATTCGTCAGACCAAAAACAACGCTGAATTCTTCGACCTGATGCGCCGCGGCGGCAGTTAAGCCCGGACACCCGAAGGAAACACTGCAAGCCGCCCGCATTCGCGGGCGGCTTTTTTTCGTGTATCGAAATCAGTGACGCGATTGGTAACGTGAACGTACACGTCCATGTTGATCTATAATTCGCAGATCATCCTGACCGCCGGACCAAAACCGACCGACGCCATGTCCGAAGAACTTCTGACCGTACGCGATGCAGCTGAACGTCTCGGCGTCACGCCCCGCACGCTGAAATATTACGAAGAGCGCGGACTTGTGGTGCCAAGCCGCAGCGAGGGCCGTTACAGGCTGTACGACGCGAACGATCTGGAACGCTTCGGTCGGATTCTACGGCTGCGGTCGCTTGGATTTTCGCTGCACGGAATTGTCGAGATGCTCAAGCGGCCGCTCGAAAAAACCGAGGCCGGCCAAAACCGTTATTCGCCGGATTCGCTGGCCGAAATCAGGAAGGGCTTGAGGCAACAACTAGATGCCATCGATTCACGCATCGAATCCGTGCGCCGCGAACTCAACGAAGCACAGGCCGTGCGCGCGGAGTTGCGGCTCGATCTGGATTACGTGGAGGCGCGGCTCGCGGGCCACTCCGCCGATGCGCTGCTCGAACATCAATCGAAAGCGCGGGCCAGGCCGGGGAGCAAGAAGTAATGAGCGCCCGGGCACCCGTATTTGTGGTCGAGCGGTTGCGCGGCGACTTCTTCCCGTGGGTGCTCGCGCTGGTCACCGGCCTCGATTACTTCGACAACGCCATCTTCTCGTTTTTTGCGAGCTACATTGCGGGCGGAATCAACGCATCACCGGATGAACTCGTGTGGTCATCGAGTGCCTACGCGGTCGCCGCCGTCCTCGGGATCCTGCAGCAGCAATGGTGGGTCGACCGGCTCGGGCATCGCCGCTACGTGGCCGGGTGCATGCTGTTCTACGGATGCGGCGCAATACTGTCGGCGCTTACGCAAAACTCGCTCGAACTCATGTTCACGCGCGGGCTTCAAGGCTATTTCATCGGCCCGATGATGGGCGCCTGCCGCATCCTGATCCAGATCAGCTTCACGCCGCAAAAACGCGCCGGCGCAACACGCGCGTTCCTGATGTTGATCGTAGGCAGCAGCGCGATCGCGCCGTTGCTCGGCGGCTGGCTGGTCTCGCATTTCGACTGGCGTGCGCTCTTTGCCTGCACGGCGCCAGTGGCGTTCGCGTTCGCGGGCCTCGCACTGATCGCGCTGCCCGATTCGGGCAATGTTCATCGCGACGAACGGGGCGCCACGCCGTTCTGGCCATATCTGTTATTCGCATTCGCTCAGGGCGCGCTGCAGATTGTGATGCAGCAAGTGCGGTTCGAACACTTCACCACGTCACCCACGCTCGTCATGTTAACCGCAGCGGGTATTGGCGCCCTCGTGTGGTTTGCATGGCATCAGTGGCATCACCCTGCTCCGCTGGTTCGCCTTCACGCGTTACGAGAACGCTCGTTCCAGATCGGCCTTCTGCTCTACATGCTCTATTACTTCGAGTCCACGGGATTCAGCTATCTGATCGCGCGTTTCCTCGAACAGGGACTCGGCTATCCGGTCGAGAATGCAGGCCGGCTTGTGGGAATTACGTCGCTGATATCGGGGTCCGCGCTGTTTCTCTATTTCAGATACACGAAGTTCGTCACGCGCAAGAAATGGATCATCGTGCCGGGTTTTGCGATTGCAGCGCTCGTTGGATGGCTGATGACGCGCATGTCGCCGGGCGTGGCGCAAATCGACCTCATTCTGCCGATGCTGCTGCGCGGCCTGTTGCTGCTTTTTATCGTGTTGCCGGTGGCGAACCTCACGTTCAAGATCTTCGCGATCGAGGAATTCACGCATGGTTACCGGCTGAAGAATATCGTGCGGCAGTTGACGCTGTCGTTTGCAACGGCGGCAGTGATAATCGTGGAACAGCACAGGCAGGCGCTGCATGAATCCCGGCTCGCCGAGGCCGTGAATCCGTACAATCCGGAGTTCCAGAACGCCGTAGCCGCGCTGGCGCACGGATTTGCCGCCGCCGGGCATACGGCCGGCGAGGCGCATGCGCTCGCCATCGTGACAATTTCGCGCATGGTCACACAGCAGGCGAGTTTCCTGGCCTCGCTCGATGGTTTTTACTTCATGATGGGCGTCGCAATCTGCGGCGGTCTGTTCGCGTTGTGGCAAAAACAGATCGACTGAATTCGAGAGACTCACACGAACCTCATGGCCAATTTTCTGACTCGTTTTATCGGCGGGAATCGCCGGGAGCGGGCGCTGCGCAAGTACGCGATCGAAGACGCGCTCTGGCGCGCGACGCTCGACCGGTTGCCGTTCTTCGGGCATCTCGACTCGGGCGATCTCGCGCGCTTGCGGGAGAACACGACGCTGTTTATCGCGGAAAAGGAGTTTTCGACGGCGCACGACCTGCCGCTGACCGACGCGATGATCGTCGCCATCGCCGTACAGGCGTGTTTGCCCGTGCTCAATCTGAGCCTGGAGTTGTATCGCGGATGGGTCGGAGTGATCGTGTATCCGGGCGAATTCGTCATCAGGAAAACGGTGGAGGACGAAGACGGCGTGGTGCACGAGATCGAGCACGACGCCAGCGGCGAAGCGTGGGAAGGGGGCCCGGTGGTGTTGTCGTGGGAAGACGCGCAAATGACCGATGGCGAGGACGCGTACAACGTCGTGATTCATGAGTTTGCGCACAAGATCGACATGCTCAACGGCGAGGCGGACGGGCACCCGCCGCTGTATCGAAAATGGCATGCGCCGCTGGATTCCGCTGCATGGAACGATGTCTTCGATCACGCCTACGATCATTTTTGCGCCCAGGTCGACGCCGTTTCAGATCGCCGATGGCACCGTTTCGAGCGCGAATCCCTGATCGATCCTTATGCTGTCGATCATCCGTCGGAGTTTTTCGCGATATGCAGCGAGGCGCTTTTTGTCAAGCCAGCGGCCTTCGAACGGGTATATCCAGAGTTGTACAGGCTGCTCGCGCGGTATTACCGGCAGGACCCGGCGGGTGTGGATGCGCTTGCATAAACCCACAGGACGTCGCCCGCAGAAAGCCCGCAAAAACATGCCAAACAACTGATTTTCTGGCATAATCCACGGTTTTCGACCTCAGGCAAGTGGCTCGCGCTCGGAAAAAGTTCCACTGGAAGTACCGTCGAGTACTTTGAGCGCATGCAGAGCGGGCTGGCTACCAACAGATACCAAAGGAAATACCATGAAAGAAGGCATTCATCCGAATTACCGCGAAGTGCTGTTCGTCGACATGTCGAACGATTTCAAGTTCGTGACGCGTTCGACCATCAACACGCGCGAAACCGGCGAGTTCGAAGGCAAAGAGTACCCGCTGGCAAAGATCGAAGTGTCGTCGGAATCGCATCCGTTCTACACCGGTCAGCAGAAGATCATGGACACGGCCGGCCGCGTCGAGAAGTTCAACAAGAAGTTCGCAGCGTTCTCGTCGAAGAAGTAATTCACTTGGACTGCAGCACGGCAGGACTGAAGAAAGGCAGCGAAAGCTGCCTTTTTTTTCGCCGCTTTTTCCCATTTTTTCACGGAAAGCCACGCCTGGACGCACCGCAATGACGCGCGCCGCGGCTCCCGTCTACAATGCCGGATTCGTTAAAAATTGCACTAACTAGAAAGTGACGAAAAATCGTCACGAAAACCGCGTGCGTCCGGCATCTCCGTCACGATCCGGCGCCGCCGCCTCGCCCAATCAGTTCTGTTTTCTGTCGCCACCGCATGCGAAATGTCGTCCGCCTGACCGCCTCCGCAACCAGCGCCCTGCCGCGCTGGCTGCTGCTCGCCATATGTATTGTCTACGCGTCGTTTGGCCTGTTTGGCCGCGACCCCTGGAAAAACGAGGACGCGGCGGGTTTCGGCGTGATGTGGACGATGGCCAACGGAGACCTGAAGGACTGGCTATTGCCGAATCTCGTCGGCAAGGCGCTGACCGCCGATGGTCCCTTCGTCTACTGGTTTGGCGCGGGCTTCATTCGCCTGCTGAGTCCATGGGTCGATGCCAGCAACGCCTCGCGGGTCGTCACCGGCTTGCTGTTCTGTATTGCGTGCGCATTCGTCTGGTACACGGCCTACCTGCTTGGCCGCCGCGACGAAGCCCAGCCTTTCAAATATGCGTTTGGCGGCGAGCCCGAGCCGCGCGACTATGGCCGCACGCTTGCCGACGGCGCCCTCTTGATCCTGCTCGCCTGCTTCGGCCTCGCCGAGCGCGGCCACGAGACCACGCCGCAGCTTGCGCAGTTCGCCGGCACGGCCATGCTGGTGTACGGCCTCGTGCGCAGTTGCGACAAACCCATTCAGGGCGCGCTCATCTGGGGTGCGGCGATTGGACTCGTCGGCTTGTCGAGCAGTCCGGTCCTCGTGCTCGCGCTTCTGATCTGCACGCTCGCCATGACGGTGATTGTGCGCGAAGTGCGGCCGTTCTACCTGCTCGTGCTCGGCGTGCCGCTTGCGGTCGTCGTGATCGGCGCATGGGTCTGGCCCGTGCTGCACTTTTTTCCCGACGACGGCGAATGGTGGCTGCGCCAATGGTGGCGCAACAGTTTCGATTCGTTCTCCGGTTCGCCGATCCTCGCGCTTTCCTACGCGTTCAAGAACCTGCCGCTATTCACCTGGCCGGCATGGCCGCTCGCCATCTGGACCTTCGTGAGCTGGGCGGGACTGCGGCGCTCGCCGCACGTGGCGGTGCCGGTATCGGTGATCGGGCCGTTGCTGGTGCTCGTGATCCTGCAGAGCCATCAGTCGAACCGGCTGTTCATGCTGCTGCTGCCGCCGCTTTCCGTACTCGCCACCTTCGCGCTGCCCACGCTCAAGCGTGGCGCGATCAACGCCATCGACTGGTTCGCGATGCTGAGCTTCACCCTCCTCGCCACCTTCGTCTGGCTGGTCTGGACGGCGGGTCTCTACGGTTTTCCAGCGCCGCTCGCCCGCAATCTCGCGCGGCTCGCACCCGGTTTCCAGCCTGAATTCAAGATCCTCTCTTTCATATGCGCGGTAGCGGTGACGGTGTGCTGGTTCTCGCTCGCGCGCTGGCGGCTTTCGCGGCATCCGAAGGTCTTGTGGCGCAGCGTGGTGCTTTCGAGCGCCGGCACCACGCTGATGTGGGTGCTGCTGATGACACTGTGGCTTCCAGTGGTGAACTACAGCCGGACGTATCGTGACGTGGCGGAGCAGATTGCCGACCACCTTCCGGCCGACTACACCTGCATTTCCCCGGTCCGCCTGGGCGATGCGCAGATCGCGACGTTCGCGTATTTCGGCGGCATGCATTTCGCCTTCGATGAAGACTGCGACGTCATCCTGCGCCAGGATACCCAGGATTACGGCGAGCCCTCGTCCATCTCCACGTTTGCATGGAAACTCGTGTGGGAAGGCCGGCGCGTCGCCGACCGCGACGAGCGTTTCCGGCTGTATGTGCGCATCGAGCGGCCTGTCCCGCCGATCAGGCGGCCCGGTCCGAAGCCGCTGCGCCGGAGCGCGAACTGACCATGTGGCCAGACGTACGGAAGATCGCGGCGCTTGCGTGGCCGGTGCTGATCGGACAACTGGCGATCATTGCTTTCGGCGTAATCGATACCGCCATGGTCGGCCGCTTTTCCGCCACCGACCTGGCCGCGCTCGGCCTGGGTTCATCGATATACATTTCCGTCTACATTGGCCTGACCGGCATTCTCACCGCCTTGCAGCCCATCGCCGGACAACTGTTCGGCGCGCGGCAGGAAGCGGAGATCGGCGAGGAAGTGCGCCAGGCGTTGTGGCTCGCGGCGGTGTTGTCGGTGATTGGCTTCGTCTGCCTGTATTTTCCGCAACCGCTCCTGAGCATCGCCGATGCCCCGCCAGCGCTTCATGAACGCACCCTCTCCTATTTGCGCATTCTCTCGCTGGGTTTGCCCGCGAGTCTCGCGTTTCGCGTCTACAGTTCGCTCGCCAACGCGCTCGGCAAGCCGCGCCTCGTAATGTTCCTGCAGGTCGGCGCGCTCGTGCTGAAAGTGCCGCTCAACCTGTGGTTCATTTTCGGCGGTTTCGGCATGCCGGCGCTGGGCGGCCCGGGCTGCGCCATCGCGAGTACGCTGATCAACTGGCTGATTGCGATTGTCGGACTGACGGTCCTCGTGCGCGTCGAGTTCTTCCGGCCGCTCGGCATCTTTTCGCGCTTTTGCTGGCCGGTGTGGCAACGTCAAAAGGCGCTGCTCAAGCTCGGCATTCCGATGGGTTTGTCCTATCTCATCGAAGTGACGTCGTACACGTTCATGGCGCTGTTCATCTCGCACTTCGGCACGACCACGCTTGCAGGTCATCAGATCACGGGCAATATTGGCGCGGTGCTCTACATGACGCCGCTTTCGATTGGCGTGGCTTCGGCCACGCTCGTCTCGCAGGCGCTCGGCGCGCAACGTTTCGATGCCGCCCGTTCCCTCGCGCGCCACGGCATTGCGCTCTCATGCGCAATTGCATGCGTGTACGGCATCGTGCTGTTCGCGCTGCGGCCGTACGTGCTGATGGCTTACACGCCGGATGCACAGGTGATCGCCGCAGCCATGCCGCTGCTCGCGATCGTCGTGTTCTATCACCTCTTCGACGCCCTCCAGATCACCACAGCGTTCGTGCTGCGAGCCTACAAGGTCGCGGTCGTGCCAACGGTCATCTACGCCGTTGCGCTGTGGGGAATCGGGCTAGGCGGCGGTTATCTGCTCGGCTTCAACGTAGGCGGATTTGCGCCGCCGTGGCTGCAAGGCGCGCGCGGCTTCTGGGTCGCGAATTCGGCGAGCCTGGGCGTGGCGGGCGTCGGACTGTTTCTCTATTGGCGCAAAGTGAGCAGGCGGCATATCGCCTGATGCGCAACACTGCGCATTCGATGCAAACAATCTGAGAATTCTTGTCGCGCGATGGAAACAACGGGCAAGGATGACGTAATGCTCCGGTAAAATCGCCAGCGATTTTGGCCATCCTGGAGCGTAATCGATGATCGGCGTCATAAAAAAACGAACGTGGACGCTGGCTTCGGCCGTCGCTGTCGCATTGCTGGCAACGGGATTTCTTGGCGCCACGCATCGCGCCGACGCCGCCCGCACGGTAAGCGTTTCGCCGCAAGGCAAGGTGACGCAGGTGCGGCAGGTGGTGGTCAAGTTCGACGCGGCCATGACAGCGTTCGGCGACGCGGCCGCGAAAGCGCCGGCCCAGGTACATTGCAGCGGCGGCGGGTCGGCTGGTTCGGCCCATTGGATCGACAGTAAGACGTGGGCCTACGATTTCAATCAGGACCTGAGTCCCGGCATGCGCTGCTCGGTGACACTCGCCGACGGCCTCAAATCCAGCACCGGCAATGCGCTCACCGGACCGCGCGAGTATCGATTTGAAACGGGCGGCCCGTTCGTCCTCGGCGTCATGCCGGGCTACGGTGAAATAGAAGAAAACCAGTTCTTCGTGCTGCGCCTGAATGGCCCTGCAACCGAAGCATCGGCGCTGCAAAACATCTGGTGCGAATCGAACGGATTGGGTAACCGCATTCCCGTGAAATCCGTCGACACCACGTCGCGCACAGCGCTTCTCAAGCACTTCCATCTCGAGAAAGACAGCGCACGCGTCCTCACGCTTGCTTGCCAGCAGACCTTGCCGTCGGCGACCAAGATGCAACTCGTGTACGGCCGTGGCGTAACGGGTCCGAGCGGGCTCGCGAACGACGTGGAAAAGCGCTTCGACTTCGATGTCCGCGAACCCTTCACCGCGAGTTTCTCGTGCGAACGCGAAAACGCAAAAGCGCCTTGCACGCCGTTGCGTCCGCTGCGGATTCGTTTCAGTTCGCCCGTGCCGCGCGCCGACGCCGCGAAGATCACGCTGCATGGCCCGGGCGGCAATGCAGCACCGAAATTCGATCCAGACGAAAAAGACAGCGAAATCAGCACGGTCGAGTTCGCGGCGCCGTTGCCGGAACACGCAGATTTATCGATCGAATTGCCAAATGGATTGAAGGACGCGAGCGGCCGCGCGTTGTCCAATGCGGATCTCTTTCCGCTGAAAACCACAACCGCGCCCATGCCGCCGCTTGCGAAGTTTTCATCGTCCACGTTCGGGATCATCGAGCGCTTCGCCGAGCCGAACATGCCCGCCATGTTGCCGGTCACGCTGCGCCACGTGGAAGCCGACCTGAAGGTCAGCGGATTGAATGCGGGCGCATCGAGCGTGACCGAGTTGCGTGTGGACGCGGACACGGATATTCGCCGATGGATGAAGACAGTCGACCGGTTCGACGGCTTCTCCATGCCGGTCTCGCAAATCGAAGCGGACATGCCGCAGGTGCTTCACACCGGTATCAAGCCGGTCTACGCGCCGGGCAGCACGGCAAAAAATCCGCAAATCGATATCCGCTCGTTGTCCCTGCTCGCAAAGCAGCCGGGCGTCGAGACCTTGAGCGTGCCGCAAGCTGATCCGAAGTCCTTGCGGCCGTTCGAAGTGGTCGGCATCCCGCTCGCGAAACCGGGCTTTTATGTGGTCGAACTGGCGTCGCCGGCGCTTGGGGCGTCGCTGCTTGGCAAGCCGCAAGCCATGTATGTGCGCACGTCCGTTCTGGTCACGAACCTTGGCGTGCACTTCAAGCAGGGACGCGAGAACAGCATTGTCTGGGTGACGGCGCTCGACAGCGGCAAATCCGTGCCCAACGCGCAAGTCCGCGTGAGCGATTGCAACGGCGCCCAGATCGCCGAGGCGAAAACGGATGCGCAAGGCATCGCGACAATCAACAAGCCGCTCGCGTCGCTCAACGACTGCAATGAAAATAGTCTTGATTGGTCGGGATTTTTCGTATCGGCGCGTGTGGATGATCCGAAGACCGGACCCGACATGGCGTTCGTGCGTTCGGACTGGAATCGCGGCATCGAAAACTGGCGTTTCAATGTCCCGACCGACATGAGCCGAGATCACACCACGCGCGCCACGACCGTGTTCGACCGGACACTCTTGCGCGCGGGCGAAACGGTGTCCATGAAGCATCTGATGCGCGAGGAAACGCTCGGCGGTTTTGCATTCCCGGCGCATACGCCATCGCGCGTGACGATCCGGCATCTGGGCAGCGGCCAGACTTATCGCCTGCCGCTCAAATGGACCGCCGATCACAGCGCGGATTCCACCTTTCCCATTCCCGCCGCGGCAAAGCTCGGCGAATACAGCGTGACGCTGGACGATGGCAAGGTCGACGCCAGCGACGACGATTCCGCGTCCAGTTCCATGAGCATCGATACGGGCAGTTTCCGCGTCGAGGAATTCCGTCTTCCGGTGTTCAAGGGATCGATCGGGATACGCGACCAGAAAACCGGCGCGCTCGTGGCGGCAAAAGAAGCGCCGCTCGCGGTGCAGATTGAATATGTGTCGGGTGGACCGGCGTCGAACCTGCCTGTGCAAATATCGGCGTTGATGAAAGACGCATCGCCGCCTTTTGCTTCGCAGTTCGAATCGTTCAGTTTCGCGCCTTATAAAAAGCCTGCCGACGACGGCGCCAGCGCGCCCGCAACCCAGGGCGACGACGACAATTCCGGCTCGCAGGAAGACACATCGACAGCCAAACTCGTCGCCGATAAAACCGCGCTCACACTTGATCGTAACGGCGCGGGAACGCTGACGCTCAAGTCGCTTCCGCTGGTCGAAGCGCCGAAACGGCTGGCGCTGGAAGCGACCTTCGCCGACCCGAACGGCGAGATCCAGACATTGCGCGGCGACGCCACGCTCTGGCCCGCCGAGGTTGCCGTGGGCATCAAGGCGGGAGATTGGGTATCGGTTGGGAACGCGGTGCCGGTCCAGGCGCTTGCCGTCGATTTGCAGGGCAAGCCGAGAGCAGGCGTTGCACTGGAAATCCGCGGCGTCGCGCGCACCATGACGAGTTCGCGCAAGCGCATGGTCGGCGGTTTCTACGCCTACGACAACCACACGGAAACCAAAGACCTGGGCACGCTGTGCAGCGGCAAGAGCGACGACCACGGCCTGCTTTCCTGCGATGCGAAACTCAAGGAAGCCGGCAACGTGGATTTGATCGCGGTCGCGAAGGACGGCGATGGACGAGTGGCCAACGCGACCACGTCGGTGTGGGTGACGCGCGAAGACCAGCTCTGGTTCGGCGGCGAAAATACGGACCGCATTGACGTGTTGCCCGAGAAAACCAGCTACGAACCCGGCGAAACCGCGCGCTTCCAGGTGCGCATGCCGTTCCGTTTCGCGACCGCGCTCGTTGCCGTGGAGCGCGAAGGGATTGTGGAAACGAAGGTCGTGGAACTCGATGGCAGGAATCCGACTATCGAATTGAAGGTGAAGGATACGTGGGGGCCGAACGTATATGTCTCGGTACTTGCGATTCGCGGGCGGATTCACGAAGTGCCCTGGTATTCGTTTTTCACCTGGGGCTGGAAATCGCCGCTCGACTGGGCGCACGCATTCTGGTACGAAGGCCGGCAATATGAAGCGCCAACGCCGCTCGTCGATTTGTCGAAGCCGGCTTTCCGATACGGCCTGGGCGAAATCAAGGTCGGCACGGCCGCGCACAAGCTTGGCGTGACGGTCACGCCCGACGCGAAGTCGTATGCCGTGCGCTCGAAGGCCCATGTCAAGGTCCGCGTGAGCTTGCCCGGCGGCAAACCCGCGCCTGCTGGCACGCAAATCGCGCTCGCCGCGGTGGATGAAGCCCTGCTCGAACTCATGCCGAACGAAAGCTGGAACGTGCTCGACGCCATGCTGCAACGGCGCGCGTATGGCGTCGAGACATCGACGGCGCAAATGGAGATCATCGGGCGCCGCCATTTTGGACGCAAGGCCGTGCCCGCGGGCGGCGGCGGCGGACATAGCGCGACGCGCGAACTCTTCGATACGCTCTTGCTCTGGAACCCGCGCGTCACCTTGGATGCAAACGGCGAGGCCACCGTCGACGTGCCTTTGAACGATGCGTTGACGAGTTTCCGTATCGTTGCAATAGCGGCCGTCGGCGCGGGGCAATTCGGGACTGGAAGCGCATCGATACGCAGCACGCAGGACCTGCAACTGATCTCGGGCTTGCCGCCGCTCGTGCGGGTGGGCGACCAGTTCCGCGCCCTCTTCACGCTGCGTAATACGACAGCGCGCAGCATGCAGGTCGTGGTCACGCCGAACATGCCTTCACTCGACCTGAAAGCGCAAACGGTGGAGCTTGGGCCGGATTCATCGAAGGAAATTGCCTGGGACGTGAACACGCCGGACGCGATCGGGCTGGCGGCAACCGGCGCGTTGAACTGGCAAGTGAACGCAGCCGAGCAAGGCGGTCCGAAAGCCGCCGACGCGATCAAGCTCACGCAACGCGTCGTGGCGGCCATTCCCGTGACCGTTCAACAGGCGACCATCACGCAAGTCGATGGCGCCTACACCTTGCCGGTCGCGCCGCCGGAAACGGCGGTGGCATCGGCCGATGGTCAGATCCGCGGCGGCATTGCGGTGACTTTGCAGCCCAAACTCGCCGATGGCTTGCCAGGCGTGCGCCGCTGGTTCGAGCGTTATCCGTATAGTTGCCTCGAGCAGCAGACATCGCGTTCGCTTGGACTCGACGATCTCGCGCAATGGCAAACCGTGATTGCGCGCATGCCGTCGTATCTGGATAGCGACGGGCTCGCGAACTACTTCCCGCCCGCCGACGATTCACGTGCCTACGGCAGTCCGGCTTTGTCGGCGTATCTGCTTGCTGTCAGCGACGAAGCATCGAAGGCGGATCGCCGCTACGCCCTGCCCGACGATCTGCGCGACAGGCTCGCGGGCGCGCTGACGAACTTCGTGGAAGGCAAAATCCAGCGCAAGTTCTGGTCGCCGCGCCAGGATCTGGATTTCGTGAAGCTCTCGGCAATCGAGGCGTTGTCGCGGTATGGGCTCGCCGAACCGCGCATGCTCGGCTCGATCACGATTGCGCCGAACCAGTGGCCCACGTCCGCACTGCTCGATTACTACGCGATCCTTTCCCGAGTGAACGGCATTGCGCAGCGCGACGACCAGCGCGCGCAAGTCGATCAGATCCTGCGCGCGAGAATGACGTATTCGGGCACGCGCCTGACCTTCTCGACCGCCGCCGATGACGACCTTTACTGGCTAATGACCGGTCCGGAAACGAACGCGGCGCGCATGGCCTTGCTTTTCGCCGATAACCCGTCGTGGAAGGACGAAATGCCCCGGCTGATCGGCGGATTGCTCGCATTGCAGAAGAACGGCGCGTGGGCAACCACGACATCGAATCTGTGGGGCAAGCTTGCCGTCGAGCGCTTCTCGCGCGTATTCGAAAGCACGCCGGTTGCGGGACAAACGAAAATTGCGCTCGGCGGAGTCGAGAAAGCCATCGACTGGAATACGCCCGCCGTGCCTGCTTCGGCCGCCACTCCGCGCAGCGTGACGTTGCCGTGGAGTTCCGGCGCGCTGAACCTCACGCAGGACGGCAGCGGGAAACCCTGGGCGACCATCGAAAGCCTTGCGGCCGTTGCGCTGAAGGCGCCGTTCGCCGCGGGTTACCGGATCACCAAGACCATCACGCCGCTCAATCCCGCCGTGAAAGGCACGCTTTCGCGCGGCGACATTGTACGCGTGCACCTGGATATCAATGCCCAAAGCGACATGACGTGGGTCGTCGTGAACGATCCGGTTCCGGCAGGCGCAACGATTCTCGGCTCGGGTCTTGGCCGCGATTCGGAAGCCGCGACCGAAGGCGAAAAGAGTCCGCAAGGTGCATGGCCGGCGTTCGTGGAACGAGGTTTCGATGGATATCGCGCGTACTACGACTATCTGCCGAAGGGAAAACTGGCGGTGGAATATACGGTCCGCCTGAATAACGCGGGCACGTTCGGCTTGCCGCCAACGCGCGTGGAAGCGCTGTACGCGCCATCTGTATTCGGCGCGATTCCGAATGCAACCGTGGTTGTCGCGCCGCTTGCCACCGTCAAATAAGCCCATGAGATAAGCCGATGAAACGCGCCGCTCTCGCTCTTCTCGGATGCATCCTCGCCGGCTCGGCCAACGCAATGGCGAGCTTCGACGAAGTGCGCTCGGGCTGGCGCAGTTCCGATTGGCTGCTGCTTGGCCGCGATGGCGAGCCGCTGCAGCGCACGCGCATCGATACAAAGGAGCGGCGCGGCGACTGGGTCGCGTTGCAGGATGTATCGCCGGCGTTGCGCGAGGCGATTGTCGTTTCGGAGGACAAGCGGTTCTTCGAGCACAGCGGTGTCGACTGGCGTGGCGCCGCTGCCGCCGCGTGGGCGAACCTGTGGAATACGCGCACGCGCGGCGCGTCGACGGTGACCATGCAACTGACCGGTTTGATCGATGACGATCGCCAGCCAGGCCGAAGATCGGTTACCGAAAAAGCGACGCAAACGGTCGGCGCGTTGTGGCTCGACCACGCGTGGCGCAAGGATCAAATTCTCGAGGCGTATCTCAATCTCGTGCCGTTTCGCGGTGAAATTGTCGGCTTGTCCGCTTTATCGCAGACGTTGTTTGGCAAGCTGCCTTCTGGATTGAACGAGCGTGAGGCGGCGCTTACGGCCGCGCTCGTGCGCGCGCCGAATGCGAATTACGCGAAGGTATCGGCGCGCGCGTGCGGGATCTTGCGCGACATGAAACGGCCAAAGTCATCGACGGCGGACCCGTGCATGAACCTCGATAGCTACGTTCAATTGACGTTGACGCACACGGCGTCGGCAGCGCAACGCCCGTCCGATTCGGAATCGCTCGCGCCGCACTTCGCGCGCCGTATTGCAAGCGAAGTCCATCCGCAAGCCGGCGCGCGTATTTCATCCACGCTCGATACACGCCTTCAGCGCTTCGCCCGCGATACGCTCGCGCGCACCTTGCTCGAACTCAACGCGCGCGCGCATCAACGCAACGTGCACGACGGCGCGGTCATTGTCATGGACAACCGCAGCGGCGAGATTCTCGCGTGGGTCGGCTCGGCGGGCGGTTTGTCGAATGCGCCGGAAGTCGATGCGGTTCTCGCATTGCGTCAGGCCGGATCGACGTTGAAGCCGTTTTTATACGCTCAGGCCATCGACGAAAAGCGTCTCACGCCGGCAACCCTGCTCGACGACGCCCCGCTCGATCTCGCCACGGGCGGCGGCCTGTATATCCCGCAAAACTACGATCACGATTTCAAGGGCTGGGTGAGCATGCGCACGGCGCTGGGGTCGTCATTGAATGTGCCCGCGGTGCGCACGCTCGTGATGGTCACGCCGCACAAGTTCGCGAAGACGCTCGTGTCGCTCGGCTTGCCGCTCACGCAAGCCGGCGATTACTATGGCTTCAGCCTCGCGCTGGGCAGCGCCGACGTGACGCTCGTCTCGCTTGCAAACGCGTATCGCACGCTGGCTAACGGCGGTCTCGCCGGCCCCCTGTTCGATCTCCCCGCGCATGCGTCCGCTGTACCGAACAAGTGCATTTTCAGCCCGCAGGCGAGCTTTATCGTGACCAACATTCTCGCCGACAACAACGCCCGCACCCGCACATTCGGCTTTGACAGCGTGCTCGCCACGCGCTTTTTCAGCGCCGTGAAAACCGGCACGAGCAAGGACATGCGCGATAACTGGGCGGTCGGGTACACGTCGCGCTACACGGTCGGGGTGTGGGTCGGCAACGCCGACGGCGCGCCAATGTGGGACGTGTCCGGCGTGACGGGCGCGGCGCCCGTGTGGGCGGCGCTCGTCAATTACCTGCATCGGCACACGGCGAGCCCCACTCCTACAGCGCCTGCGGGCGTGGTGCGCACGAAGATCGTGTATCAGAACGATATAGAGCCGACGCGCGATGACTGGTTTTTAAGCGGGACGGAGATGTCGCGGATCGCGTTATCGGCGAATGCGGAAGGAGCCGCGCCCGGCAAAGGCACGGTCAACGGCGGTGCGGCGCGGATCGCCACGCCGACCGACGGCACGATCTTCGCGCTCGATCCGGATATTCCCGCCTCCCGCCAGCGCGTCTGGTTCGAAAGCGGACAAGGCGCGTCCTCGGGCAGTGCATGGCGTCTGGACGGCAAGCCGGCCGGGCGCGCGCAACGCATGGCATGGCTGCCGTGGCCTGGACATCACACATTGGAACTCATCGATAAACGCGGCGAAGTGGTCGATTCGGTGAAATTCGAGGTGCGCGGCGCATTTGCAAAGACCAGGACGAAGGGCTGAAACACGTGGACAAGATAGATGGCCCAAGTTAATCGCCACGACATTCAGAAACTGTTAAATCTTGCCGGAAACTTCCTTATCCGCCACGCCACTGGCGATAATTGCCACAGAGAAGCGAAACGTCGCGGGGCAAGCGGTTCGACGGCAAAATAATAGCCGGCCCTGTTGTCAAAATTAATGCTGCCCGGGCTAATCGGCCTTCTCCGCCGTTATCCTGACGATCGTTTTGTCCTATGCTAGTTGGACTTTCTGGCCAGGCTTCCAGTAAAGTCGTGACGGCTACCGCGACACTGATTTCTCCTTTTTGCTTTTAACCTGGAGCACTTGTCATGCTTAAAAAGCTGTTGATGCTGTTTCTGGTCTTCTCGTTGTCGATTGGTGCCGCATTCGCGGCCACTGACGTGAACACCGCGGATCAATCCTCGCTCGAAGCCATCAAAGGGCTGGGGCCGGTGAAATCGAAAGCGATCATCGACGAACGGACTGCGAACGGTCCGTTCAAGGACGCCGACGATCTCGCCAGTCGTGTGAAAGGGCTTGGCACGAAGTCCGTGACGCATCTGGAGGAAGCCGGTTTGACCATCGGCGGCTCATCCGCGCCGCCAACGGGCGCAAAGCCCGCCGGGAACAGAACGCCTGCCACGAGCACGAGCGCTGCGCCGGGTAAATCGACAGTGAAGTCGTCGGCTGCTGCAACGGCCGCCACTTCGCCCGCCGCGACGACCGCCACCACGCCCGCGGTCACGCCGGATGCGGCCTCGGCTCCGAAGGGCAGAAAATCGAAGAAAGCAAAAGCGGCGGACGCTGCAAGCGGCTCGGCCACCACCACTGCTGACGCGGCATCTGGCGCGAGCGGCGCCAAGGCGTCGAAGAAGTCAAAGAAGAAGAAAGCCGCGAGCGACGCGGCAGCAACCTGAGGACAGCGACGCATTGACGCGCGTTTGAGCCTTGACACAACGAGCGTGTCATTCGTGCAATGGCCACCGGCACAACGTTCGAAATCAAGCCTCGAAATCAGGCGCGCTCAGGTCGCCATGCAGCAGAACAACCGCCGTCCTGCGGGACGGCGCCTTCTTCGCCCGGCAAGCAACGGCAACACAACCGCCGGGCGATATCAACCCGTACTGCTTTTGAGAGAGACAGCCATGAGCCTACTCGATACCCTCGCCTCCTCGTTTGGCAAATCGTCACCGGAAGGTGGCGGCGCAGCACCGGCCGGTCTGGTCGCCATAGCAATGGAATTCATCAACAACCAGCCGGGTGGCCTGACCGGCCTGATCCAGCGCTTCCATGAAAACGGCGCGGGCGATGTTGTCTCGTCATGGATCGGTCATGGCGAAAACAAGCCGATCAGCTCCGACACCCTGACTAACGTGCTCGGCTCGGGCGCGGTCACGGACCTCGCGCAAAAAGCGGGCGTGTCGGGCGACCAGTTGAGCGGCATGCTGGCCGCAGTGCTGCCGCATCTCGTGGACAAGGCCACGCCCAACGGCGAAGTGCCGGCAGACGGCAAGCTCGATCTGACGAGCGTGCTGGGTTCGCTGGGTGGTCTGGGCGCACTGGGCGGATTGCTTGGCAAAGGCGAAGAACCGAAGGCCTGATCGGTCTGCTTGACGCTTGATGCAGGAAAAAGGGGCAACGGAGTGATCCGTTGCCCCTTTTCACATCAGTGCTTGTAGCCTTGGCGCGCGAGCAGCTTCCAGCTATTGCCGTACTTCTTCCACACCATCAGTTGATCGAGTTCGACGTCGGTCTGTTTGCCTCCGCTTTCCACCGTTGTCGAAAAATGATCCCGGACAATGGCGTTATCGCCGGCGAGTGTGGTGCTCGGCTGAGTCAGATCGATGCGCTTGTAGTGCGTCTGACCGCTCGTGATCGTCTCGATATAAACCTGCTGGTTCTGGACCGTGGCGTTCGAATGTCCATAACTCAATGTGGGCGTGGTCAGTGCCTTCAGTTCGGCGCCGTTGCCGGCGATCATTGCCGCGTGCAGACGCTGGACGGCCGAGTCCAGGGATGCCTGATCGCTGGTTTTGGCGTACACGTTCACCGAGCCGACACACGCAATAGCCGCCACCAACAACAATTTGATTTTTTTCATGTAGAAGTCAGGTTGGTTTATTGAACAGACGTCCTATAACTATCGCCTTAAATTAATTCGAAGGTGGCTTATTTTTACTCCCAATTTAGATATGACGTCAGATAACTCAGCCCAGATTATCACGATGTCCTAGTGTCGCTAAACGGGGTAAACCCAAAGCCCTTCCTGATCCGGACAAAAAAAACGCCCGATGAATATCACCGGGCGCTCTTATCAAACTACCAACAGCGTCTTAATGCACGACGCGATCAAACACCAGTTCGCCATCTCGCGTATCGACGGGAATCACGTCCTTCGGTCCGAACTTGCCGGCCAGGATCAGCTTCGCGACCGGGTTCTCGATCTGCTGCTGGATCGCGCGCTTCAACGGACGCGCACCGAACACCGGGTCGTAACCAACCTTGCCGATCAACTCGAGCGCGGAGTCGGACACATCGAGTTGCATCTCCAGCTTCGCGAGCCGCTCGTGCAGCCGCTGCAACTGAATCTTCGCGATCGACTGAATGTTGCTGCGGTCGAGCGAATGGAACACGACAACGTCGTCGATACGATTCAGGAACTCCGGCCTGAAATGCAGCTTGACCTCTTCCCACACCGCGTCCTTCACCGCTTCGTGCGGCTCGCCGACCATCGACTGGATCACGTGCGATCCAAGGTTCGATGTCATCACGATAACCGTGTTCTTGAAGTCCACGGTGCGCCCTTGCCCGTCGGTCATGCGGCCATCGTCGAGCACCTGCAGCAGCACATTGAACACATCCGGATGCGCCTTTTCGATTTCATCGAGCAGGATCACGCTGTACGGCTTGCGGCGCACGAGTTCGGTCAGATAACCGCCCTCTTCATAACCCACATACCCGGGCGGCGCACCAATCAAACGCGCGACGCTGTGCTTCTCCATGAATTCGCTCATGTCGATACGGATCAGGTGATCCTCCGAATCGAACAGGAACGCGGCGAGCGCCTTGCACAACTCGGTCTTGCCCACGCCCGTCGGCCCGAGGAACAGGAACGAACCATACGGCCGATTCGGGTCCGACAAACCCGCGCGCGAACGGCGGATTGCGTCGGCCACCGCGCCAATCGCTTCGTCCTGGCCAATCACGCGTTCATGCAGCTTGGCTTCGATCTGCAGGAGCTTGTCGCGCTCGCCCTGCATCATCCGCGACACAGGAATGCCCGTGGCGCGCGACACGACTTCCGCGATTTCCTCGGCGCCCACTTGCGTGCGCAACAGGCGCGGCCGTGTGGGATTGCTTTGCTCCGCGGTTTCAGCTTGCGTCACCTGCTTCAACTGCGCTTCGAGCCCCGGCAACTTGCCATACTGCAATTCGGCGACTTTTTCGAGCTTGCCTTCGCGCTGCAAACGCACGATATCGGCGCGCACTTTCTCGATCTCTTCCTTGAGCGTGGCGCTGCCCTGAACGGCGGCTTTTTCCGCCATCCAGATTTCCTCGAGATCGGAATACTCGCGATCCAGCCGCTCGATTTCCTCCTCGATCAATTGCAGGCGCTTCTGCGATGCATCGTCCTTCTCCTTCTTGACCGCTTCGCGTTCAATCTTCAACTGGATCAGGCGACGGTCGAGCCGGTCCATCTCTTCGGGCTTCGAATCGATTTCCATCTTGATGCGCGACGCCGCTTCATCGATCAGATCGATAGCCTTGTCGGGCAGGAAACGGTCCGTGATATAGCGATGCGACAGCTCCGCCGCCGCGACGATCGCCGGATCGGTGATCTCCACGCCGTGATGCAGTTCGTACTTTTCCTGCAGGCCGCGCAGGATCGCGATGGTCGCTTCCACCGACGGTTCATCGACAAGCACTTTCTGGAAACGCCGTTCGAGCGCCGCGTCCTTCTCGATGTACTTGCGGTATTCGTCCAGCGTGGTCGCGCCGATGCAATGCAGTTCGCCGCGCGAGAGCGCCGGCTTCAGCATGTTGCCCGCATCCATTGCGCCTTCGGCTTTACCGGCGCCGACCATCGTATGGATTTCATCGATAAAGACGATGGTCTGCCCTTCGTCCTTCGCGATGTCGCTCAGCACTGCCTTGAGGCGTTCTTCGAACTCTCCGCGATACTTCGCGCCCGCCAGCAGCGCGGCCATATCGAGCGAAAGCACGCGTTTGCTCTTGAGCGATTCCGGCACTTCGCCGTTCACGATCCGCTGCGCCAGACCTTCCACAATTGCGGTCTTGCCCACGCCCGGTTCGCCGATCAGCACCGGATTGTTCTTCGTCCGGCGCTGCAAAATCTGGATGGAGCGGCGAATTTCATCGTCGCGCCCGATCACCGGATCGAGCTTCCCGGCGCGCGCGCGCTCGGTCAGGTCGACCGTGTATTTCTTCAACGCGCCGCGCTGGCTTTCCGCGTCCTGGCTATGCACCTGGCCGCCGCCGCGCACGGTATTGATCGCGGCTTCGAGCGCCTTGCGCGTCAAACCATGCTGCTTCGCGATGCGGCCGGCTTCTCCTTTGTCGTCGGCCACGGCGAGCAGGAACATCTCGCTCGCAATGAACGTGTCGTTCAGCTTCTGCGCTTCCTTGTCGGCGCTGTTCAGCAAGCCGGCGAGATCCCGGCTGACCTGGACGTTGCCGTCCGTGCCCTGAACTTGCGGCAAACGCGTCATTGCGTCTTTCAACGCGGTTTCCAGCGCCTGAACCTGCACGCCCGCTTGCGAGAGCAGCGAGCGCGCGGAGCCGTCCTGCTGTGCAATCAGCGCAGCAAGCAGATGAACCGGTTCGATATATTGATTGTCATTGCCGACCGCGAGACTTTGCGCGTCGGCGAGTGCTTCTTGAAACTTGGTAGTGAGCTTGTCGATTCTCATATTGAGACCTCCAAATCGGGATGTATTCAAAATGAGGCGCGATCGGGCACTTTCAAGCGCTTCGATGCCCGGAAACGGCAATTTTTTGCGTAAATCGTCAAAACGGGCGGGGACGGTGCGGTCAGGCCTCGCGGCTTGAAACCGGAGTGCCGGATACGCGACGGCGCGCGGTCAGTGAACGAGCGCGCCGGCCGATATGGAGCCGCCAGCTTAACTTCGGCCAGCGATCTGCCCGGAAATGCCTGCATCCGTTTTTAGGGAAGGCGCGAACCGCACGATACCGAGCAGGCCCGCCAGTTCGTCGGCTGGCGATGCCAGATCACCGATGGTATGCCTGTCGAGTTCCGCGAGGAAAGCATCCCGCGCCGCCGCGAATACGCCCTTCAACTGGCAATGAGACTGAATCACGCAATGGCGGCGGGACTCGTTTGCACCGGCAAAGCAACCGACGATGTCAAAGTCGCTCTCCGTCTTACGCACCACCTCGCCGATGGTCAAAAACGGCGTGCGGGCGTCCAGTCTCAAACCGCCGTTGCGGCCGCGAACGGTTTCCACCCAGCCAAGTTCGCCAAGCCGCTGCACTACTTTCATCAAGTGATTCTTCGAAATGCCGTATGCCTCCGAAATCTCCTGGATCGTCGAGAGACCTTCCGGCCGAACGGCGAGATAAAGCATGACGCGCAACGAATAGTCGGTGTAATCGGTTAGTCGCATGAGGGTAATCGCGTAAATGGTCGCGTTATTCAGCCGCGTTCCCCGGGACGCGCGTGCAGCCGGCTCGCCAAACAGCGCCCCGGATTCAAGCCGCTATTGATATGGCGCGTGCGTGAACCCGGACTCAGCATGCTCGGTCATCGATGCGGCAAGCGGTCGCTTCCGGCTAAACAGGTTTCGAGCTTGACGTCGATTATCATGAAAGCCGGCTCTGCAAAAACCGCGAAATTGCATTTTGCTAACGGCGCTATTCTGCGACAGATTTCAGGTTTATTCATCCTTCCCGAAATTGCTTATGGAATGTGCCGCGAAATTAAAAGGGCCGGTTCAACATGCTGAATATGTTTGCTGCTGAATTCCCGGCGCTGCGCCGCGTTTAAATCACCGCCTCCACATGTCGAAAGATCTCGCTGTCCAATCCTCATCACCTGCGCCCGCTTCACAGCCTAGCGAAGCGAATATCCGCGAACTCGTTGACGCTTTCTACAAGCGTGTGGACGATGACCCTTTGCTCGGCCCGATATTTTCAAGCGAACTGAGTGGCCGATGGGATGCTCACTTGGCGAAGATGACGACTTTCTGGTCGAGCCTGGTTCTGGGAACGAAGGACTATCGCGGCAATGTGCAGGAAGCGCATCGGCCGCTTGGCAATATCGAGCCGCAGCACTTTGCCCGCTGGCTCTCGCTTTTTCTCGATACCGTCCAAAACCGTTACGAACCTGCCGCAGCCGTGCAGTTCATGGAACCGGCGCTGCGTATTGCGCAAAGCCTGCAATTGAGTAAGTTCGGCTGGGACTACCGCATTCCTGACACGCAGCTTGCGTTGCTGGCGTCGCTCAAACGCTTGCGAAGAGGCGAGCCCGCCGGGCATGAAACAGAAGCCGATCTACCCGATCGGAGCAGCGGCGCGCCATTCCCTGTGAATGTGACGGGCGTCGAGAACAACGGGTCCTGAGCGTCGGAGCTTAGTTCGCGCCTTTGGGTCCGCCGGCACGCCACCGGGCAAGCGCGGTATCGTCCGACTCGCGTGCATCGACCCATTTCTCGCCGTGTTCCGTTTTCTCTTTTTTCCAGAACGGCGCCTGGGTCTTCAAATAATCCATCACGAAAGCGCAGGATTCGAACGCTTCGGCCCGATGCACCGCGGTCGTCGCGACCAGCACGATCTGATCGAGCGGCAACAGCTTTCCCACCCGATGCACAATCAGCACGTCAGAACCCGTCCAGCGTTCCCGCGCCTGCGCTGCAATCTTCTCCAGCGCCTTTTCGGTCATGCCGGGATAGTGCTCCAGCTCCATTGCCCGGACGCTCTGGCCTTCGTTTAGGTCGCGAACCGTTCCCACAAAGCAGGCGACCGCGCCGACCTTGGGGTTATCGGCACGCAGCGCGGCAACTTCGGCGCTGATATCGAAATCGGCTTCCTGCACGCGGATTCGGGTCATCTCAACCGCCCGTCACAGGTGGGAAAAACGCAACCTCGCAGCCTTCCGTGATGCGCCGCGACGGGTCCGTCATCTCGTGATTGCACGCCATTCGCAGCGTGCGGCCTTCGGCGAGCGTTTCGGCCCAAACACCGCCGCGCGCGCGCAGCCAGGCGCGGACATCGCCCACGCTTGCAATCCCGTCCGGCACTTCGACACTTTCGTTTGCCACACCGAGCGCTTCGCGCACGCTCGCAAAAAACCGCAATTCGACTTTCATGATCACCTTCAACGCATCAATTCTGAAAACGGGATAAAACGCACGATTTCGCCTGTCTGGATGGCGTGATCGGGCGGGTTATCGATGAGGCCATCGCCCCATACCGTCGATGTCAGCACCGCCGAGCTCTGGTTGCCGAACACGTCCAGGCCGCCCGCATCGTTCACGCGGGCGCGCAGGAATTCGTTGCGCCGGTCGCCCTTTTTCTGCGTGAAATCCGCGCGCATGGAATACACGCGCGGCTTTACCGTTTCCACGCCCGCCAGACGCAGGATGAAGGGCCGCACGAACAGCAGGAACGTGCAGAAACTCGAGACCGGATTGCCCGGCAAGCCGATAAAAAACGCTTCTTCCCCAAGCCGCGAAGCCTCGCGCCGAACCGCGCCGAACGCCAGCGGCTTGCCGGGTTTCATCGCGATTTGCCACATGGAGATTCGCCCTTCGGCTTCCACGGCGGGTTTGACATGATCCTCCTCTCCCACCGATACCCCGCCGCACGTGAGGATCAGGTCATGGTCACGCGCCGCGCGCCGCAGCGTTTCACGTGTCGCGTGCAGCCGGTCCGGCACGATACCCAGGTCCGTCACGTCGCAATCCAGTCTGGCGAGCAGCGCGCGCAGCGTAAAACGGTTCGAATTGTAGATTGCGCCCGGCCGCAACGGTTCGCCGGGCATGGTGAGTTCGTCGCCGGTAAAAAACACGGCCACGCGCACGCGGCGCACGACTTCGAGCGTGGCGCATCCCACCGACGCCGCCAGCCCCAGCGCCTGCGGCGTCAGCCGGGTGGCGGCGGACAGGATGACGGAGTTGCGGCGAATATCGGCGCCCTGCTGCGTGATCCACTCGCCTTCTGCCGGAGCCTGGGAAAAGCGCGCGCGGGAATCGTCGAGACGAACCATTTCCTGCATCACGATGGTGTCCGCGCCCGGCGGCACGGTCGCGCCGGTAAAGATCCGCGCGGCCGTGCCGGCGGCGAGCGGCTCGGCCGCCGCGCCGGCCGGCACCCGCTGCGACACCGGCAGCGTGACGCCGTTTGCATCGGACGCCTGGGCAAGATCGGCGGCCCGGACCGCATAGCCGTCCATGGCGCTGGTGCGCATGGGCGGCACGTCCAGCGGCGACACCACATCGGCGGCGAGTACGCGCCCGAGCGCGTTGGCGGTATCGACGGTTTCCGCGCCATCCACCCGGCGCGCGGCTGCGAGCAAGGTGGCGAGCGCATCGGCGGTGGACAACATTGGCGGGCGTGAAGCAGCGGGCATGATGGACATCGGCGGGAATGTTTGGTGAACCGTGAAATGGGCGGAGCAGGAAAACGGCGCGTCCGAAGCACTTATTGTAGCGAGGCAACAGCCAAACGCGCTGATTCGCTCCCGCCCGATCCGCAGGCTCCCAGACCATTCGGCAGGTATCGGCGCCCTTCCCAGCCATGCCGCGCGCCCCGGCCTCGGTGATACACTCGCACGACACTTTCAGACTTTTCCCCTATGAAATTCTGCTCCGTCTGCGGTCATGAAGTCAGCCTGCTTATTCCGCCCGGCGACAACCGCGAACGTTTCGTCTGCGGCAACTGCGGCACGGTGCATTATCAGAATCCGCGCAACGTGGTCGGAACCGTGCCCGTGTGGGACGACAAGGTCTTGCTGTGCCGTCGCGCGATCGAACCGCGCTACGGCTACTGGACGCTGCCAGCGGGTTTCATGGAGATGAACGAGACGACCAGCGAAGGCGCTTCGCGCGAGACGCTGGAAGAAGCCGGCGCGCGCGTGGAGATCCAGAGCCTTTTCACGTTGCTCAATGTGCCGCACGTTCATCAGGTGCATCTGTTTTACCTGGCGCGCCTGCTGGACCTGGACATCGATGCAGGCGAGGAAAGCCTGGAAGTGAAACTCTTCGATGAAAGCGAGATCCCCTGGGACGAGATCGCATTCCCGACCGTTGGCCAGACGCTGCGCTTCTTTTTCGCCGATCGCGCCGCCGGCACCTATTCCCTGCACACCGGCGACATCTTCCGCTCATTGCGCGAAGGCTGAGCGGCGAGCGCATCATGGTTCCATGGCTCGCTTCCGACGATCCGTTTCCTCCCGTCGAGCGCGCGCTCGGCGAGGCGAGCGGCGCGCCGGGTTTGCTCGCGGCGAGCGCGGAGCTGCAAGGCGCGCGGCTGGTTGACGCCTATCAGCACGGGATCTTCCCCTGGTATTCCGATGGCCAGCCAGTGCTCTGGTGGAGCCCGGACCCGCGCATGGTCCTGGTTCCAGACGAATTCAAGGTCTCCGATTCGCTGCGCAAGACGCTGCGGCGCGTGTTGAGAGACGCAGCGTGGGAGATCCGCGTGGACCATGATTTCGCGGGCGTGATGCGCGCGTGCGCGCAGACGCCGCGCGAAGGCCAGCGCGGCACGTGGATCACGGCGGATATCGTGGAGGCGTATTCGTCGCTGCATCGCGAAGGGCGGGCGCACAGCATTGAAACCTGGTTCGAAGGCAAACGTGTCGGCGGTCTTTACGGCGTGTCGTTCGGACGGATGTTTTTCGGCGAATCGATGTTCGCGCATAGAACCGACGCCTCGAAAATCGCGCTCGCGGGACTCGTCGGACACTTGCGCCACCATAAAATAGAGATGATAGACTGCCAGCAGAATACGTCGCATCTGGCGTCGCTGGGCGGGCGCGAGATCACGCGGAAAGCTTTTTTGAGACATTTGCGCGATGCCGTGTTCGAGCCGCCGATACCCTGGCAGTTCGATAAATCGGCGCTGCTCGCAACGCTCGGCGCGCAAGTGTCGTTGTGAATGCGGGTTCGCGCGGAAAGCTGAAACCGCATTGAGATCAGCGGCGCCGATCGAAGATCATTGAGTAATTTGCATTGTGTGCCTTGCTTAACAGCAACGTTTAACCGGCAACACAGCGAGACGACAGAAGCCTAGAACGAGAGCTGCCAACGTGACTCACCCCAATGAGCTGCCGCTTTCACCGCTTTCGGCGTTGCAATTCTATGCAACGGCGCCGTATCCCTGCAGCTACCTCGACGGGCGCATTGCGCGCTCCCAGGTCGCGACGCCAAGCCATTTGATCAACTCTGACGTTTATACCGAACTCGTCAAGGCGGGTTTCCGGCGCTCCGGCGTGTTCACCTATCGGCCCTATTGCGACGGCTGCCGCGCGTGCGTGCCGGTGCGGCTGCCCATTGACGGATTCAAGCCGAACCGTACTCAGCGGCGCGTCTGGAAACTGCATGGCGGGCTCGTCGCGAGCGTCGCGCCCCTGCACTACGACGAAGAGCATTACACACTCTACATGCGCTACCAGTCCGCACGGCACGCGGGCGGCGGCATGGACCGCGACAGCCGCGACCAGTACGAACAGTTCCTCCTGCAAAGCCGGATCAACTCGCGGCTCGTGGAATTTCGCGAGCCGGTGACGGCTATGGAGGGCATGGAAAGCGGCGACGGCAAGCCCAACAGCGATCCCCCTGAAAAGGGCGTCCTGCGCATGATCAGCATGATCGACATCCTTGGGGACGGTCTGTCCTCGGTCTATACATTCTTCGACCCGGACCTGCCGCATACCAGCTTCGGCACCTACAACATCCTGTGGCAAATCGAGCAGGCGCGCAGCCTCGACCTGCCGTACGTGTATCTTGGCTACTGGATCCGCGAAAGCGAAAAAATGGCGTACAAGGCCAACTTCCGGCCGCTCGAAGGATTGATCGATGGCCGCTGGGGGCTGCTCGATCCCCTCACGATGCACTCCGCCGGAACACCGCCTATGCCCGGCAAGATGGCTGCGGACAAGCCGCGTCGTTGATGAAGGATCGTCCTGCGGAACACGGCGCTTTGCTCCCCATTTTCACCATTCCTAAACAGCTTTTCAGCCGCCGCCGGTAAAGCCGTTAAAATGGCGCGTCTCAATTTTCGCCGTTCCGGCCTCTTCTCGTGTTCAGTTCCCTCTACCCGCTTGCCCGCGCGCAACTTTTTCGCATGGATGCGGAAGATGCCCATCACCTGACGCTGCGCATGCTGGGCGCCGCTGGCCGCACCGGGCTTGCCGGCATGCTCGCCGAGCGCGCCCCCGATTCCCCGCGCACGGTCATGGGCCTGAACTTTCGCAATCCCGTCGGGCTGGCGGCCGGGCTGGACAAGGAAGGCGCGTGTATTGACGGGTTGGCGTCGCTCGGGTTTGGATTTATCGAAGTGGGAACGGTCACGCCGCGCGCGCAGCCCGGCAATCCGCGTCCGCGCATGTTCCGGCTGCCCGAGGCACAGGCGCTCATCAACCGGCTCGGTTTCAATAACCGCGGCGTCGACCAGTTCGTGGAGAACGTGCAGGCCGCGCGGTATCGCGGGATTCTGGGACTGAATATCGGGAAAAATGCGGATACGCCGATTGAGCGCGCCGCGGAGGATTATTTGTATTGCCTCGAGCGCGTGTATCCGTTCGCGAGCTACGTGACCATCAACATCTCGTCGCCCAATACGAAGAACCTGCGCCAGTTGCAAGGCGCGGGCGAACTCGACGCGCTGCTCGGCGCATTGAAAGACAAGCAGCAACGCCTGTCCGACATGCACGGCAAGCTCGTGCCGCTCGCGCTCAAGATCGCCCCCGATCTCGACGACGAACAGATCGAGGAGATCGCCGCCACCTTGCTGCGCCACAAAATAGACGGCGTGATTGCGACCAACACCACGTTGTCGCGCACGGCTGTGGCCGGCATGAAACACAGCGACGAAGCAGGCGGATTGTCCGGCAAGCCGGTGTTCGAGGCATCGAATGCGGTGATTCGAAAGTTGCGCGCGGAGCTTGGCGACGCGGTGCCGATCATTGGCGTGGGCGGCATCATGTCCGGCGACGATGCGCGCGAAAAGCTCGCGGCGGGCGCGTCGCTGGTACAGATCTATACGGGCTTGATTTATCGCGGACCGGCGCTCGTGACCGAGTGCGTCGAAGCGCTGGCGAGTCACGGCGCAGTTGTCTGAGGCGCGTTGCATCACTACCTGACCTCATACCCACATGAGGAATCGATATGAAGCCGCGGCTGCGATTTCGCTATCATCGCCGCACTTCGGATTTACCCAACACAGATTCAGACAAAGGCAAACAACACATGAAACTGACCCTCTTCAAGAAAGTACTCGTGGCAGGATTGATCGGCGCATCGCTCTCGGCTGTTGCTCATGCCGAAGACCTGCTGGATTCCGTCAAGCAGCGCGGTACGTTGCGCATTGGGCTGGAAGGCACCTTTCCGCCGTTCAACTCGAAAACGCCGCAAGGTGAACTGGTCGGTTTCGACGTGGATATTGCCAAGGCCGTTGCCGCGAAGCTCGGCGTGAAGCCCGAATTTGTCACGACCGAATGGAGCGGGATCATTGCCGGCCTGCAGGCAGGCAAGTTCGACGTGATCGTGAATCAGGTCGGCATCACCGACGCGCGCAAGCAGACGCTCGATTTCTCGCCGGCCTACACGTATTCGAATGCGCAACTGATCCAGCGCAAGGACGACACGCGTGAGTTCAAGACGCTCGATGACCTGAAGGGCAAGAAGCTCGGCGTGGGTCTGGGCACCAACTACATGGACATGGCGAAGGCGGTTCCGGGTATCGATGTAAAGACGTATCCGGGCGCGCCGGAATACTTGCGCGATCTGGCGTCGAACCGGCTGGACGCCGCGTTGAACGACCGATTGATGCTCGCGTACCTGATGAAAAATTCGCAGTTGCCGCTGCGTACCGGCGCGAATGTGGGTCCGGGCAATCCGTCGGGCATTCCGTTCAAGAAGGGCAATCCGAAGTTCCAGAAAGCCATTGACGACGCGATGACCCAGCTCGAAGCCGATGGCACCTTCACGAAGATCTCGGACAAGTGGTTCGGTATCGACGTGACGAAGCCCGCCAAGTAAGCCTGTCAAGCAGCAACCGTTTCTTTTACGCCTTCGGCATCGGGGCGGCGTCTTCCTGATGCCGCCCTTGGCTTTTGATGCCTGCCCGACTGTCACGAAGCCAACTTCATTTCCTCATGTCCACGACATCTCTCCTCGTTCAATCGATACCGGCTCTTGCGCAAGGCGCCGTGCTGACGATCAAGTTCGCGGTCTACTCGATGTTTTTTGGCCTGATCGCGGCCATCGTGCTCGCGGTCATGGGCATCAGCCGCAGCAAGACGCTGGTGGGTATCGGGCGCGCCTACGTGAGCGTGATGCGCGGGACACCGCTACTGGTGCAGATCTTCGTGATTTACTACGGGCTGCCGAGCATCGGGATTTCACTCGATCCAACGCCGGCCGGGGTCATCGCGTTGTCGGCGAATGCGGCGGCTTATTTGTCGGAAAGCATGCGCGGGGCGATTCTCGGGATCCAGAGCGGGCAGTGGCTCGCGGCTTACAGCCTTGGACTTTCAAGGACGCAGACGCTGCGCTATGTGATCGGGCCGCAGGCGCTGCGCATTGCCGTGCCGAGTCTTTCAAACAGCCTCATTAGCTTGATCAAGGATACGTCGCTGGTGTCCGTGATTACGGTGACGGAATTGCTGCGCAGCGCTCAGGAAGTGATCGCCGCCACGTATCAGCCTTTGCCGTTGTATCTGGCAGCCGCCGTGGTTTATTGGGTGCTTTGCAGCGTGCTGGAATTCGTGCAGCGGCGGTTCGAGCGACGGTTGGCTTTGCCGGGAAGGCATTAGCATCACGGCGCTGGGGAACGCCTGACGCCTATCCGTCCAGCCGCGCCCCGAATCTTCCCAGGCGGGGAAAGTAGTGGCGCTCGGGATCCAGCGAATACGCCACCCTTCGTGCCCGCCCCATCAACTCATCGCGCGGGAAAAAACCAAAATACCGCGAATCCGCGCTGTCGTCGCGGTTGTCTCCCAGCATCAGATATTGTCCCTTCGGCACCGTGACCGGTCCGAACGAGCGTCGCGGACTCGGCGCCAATACCGATAACCTCACGACATGCGAAACGCGTCCCAGTTTTTCATCGAGATACTCGCCCGGTGACGATGCGTCGCCCGCCACGCCCGTGATGTCGGCCGGCTGATACGCGGCCCGCCTGCCATCGATATAAAGCACGTTGTCACGCATTGCGACCACGTCGCCGGGAAGGCCGATCAGTCTTTTTACGATCAGCTCGTGCGCCGCCGACGAATCCACCGTCACGATATCCCCGCGCTGCGGATCGTTAAGATGCAGGATCGCGATGTGCGTGAACGGCACGCGCAAATCGTAAGCCATCTTGTCGACGAAAATCCGGTCGCCTTCGCGAATGGTCGGCAACATGGAACCGCTCGGAACCACGTTCCAGTCCGCAATCGCACTTCGAAACAGGGCCATCAGGACCAGAAACGCCACCAGCTTGCGATTGTCGCGCCAGAGTCGGGATAAGAATCGCATGGTAGGAATGCCCGGCAGGTGAAGACGTCGCAGGGTATCGTGCAAACCTGAAACGACGCTTAAACAGGGTCGTACGTCGAGCCGGTCCGTCACTCGGTTTCGAACGGGAAACGCACGCCAAGATCGCGGCGGGCGGCGTCGGTGATGGAGATCATCTGCATCGATACCGCATGCCGCATGACGGGACTTTCAGTCGCCCCGCTTCGCAGCAGTTCGCAGAAATGCGCGGTCTCGTAGTTGAGGCCGCCGCCTTCGAACGGTTCATCGAGCTCGACCGTGCGGCCATCGAGATAACGAATGGTCGCGCGCGCCGGGTTCCACCAGTTCTCGTGAATCGTCACGGTGCCGCCCGTAGCTGCGAGCAACGCGTCGCCCTTGCCCTGAAGATCCATGCCGCAAAACAGTTGCGCCACGCCGCGTTCGTGCCGGACATTCAGGCTCGCGAAACTATCTACGCCGCTTTGCCCGAGCCGCCCGAACGTCTGCACTTCAAGCGGTTCGCCGAGCCAGTCGACCGCAAGGAACGCCTCATAGATACCGATGTCGAGTAACGCGCCGCCGCCCATTTCCATGGAGTAGGAAGGATGGTCGAGCGGAACATTCGCGATGGAACACCCGGCTCGAACCAGCCCGATCTGACCGACCGGGTCCGCTGCAAGATGCTCGCGCAACCGGGTATAGAGCGGATAGAACGGCGGTTTCATGGCTTCCATGAAGAGGATTTTCGAGGCCCGCGCGGCATCGATCACCTGTTGCAACGCACGCGCGTTGACGGCCGCGGGTTTCTCGCAAAGCACGGCACGGCCCGCCTTGAAAGCACGCAGCGCGTACTCGGGATGGCTGTTCTGCATGGTCGCGACATAGAGCGCGTCGATGTTGCCGAGCATCGCGTCGAAGCTCTCGAAAGCCGTTGTCTGGAACTTGTCGGCGAAAGCGCGCGTGGGTTCGGGCCGGCGCGACCAGACGCCTGCGAGTTGCGTTCCCGGTACAAAGGCCAACCCCTCGGCGAACCGGTGCGCAATCCGTCCGGCGCCGACAATACCCCAACGAATCGTGCTTTCTTCATTCATCTGTTGCGCTCCTGAATTGATGGTCGTGACTCGGTCACCGCTCATTGTCCACTAAGGGCGCGATTGTCGGGAAGCAGGAAGCGGGAGGAAGCGGAAGATGACGCGAAGAAAGGGAGTGTAACGTTTGCGTAGGGAAGAACCCTGAATCCGGCGCCAGAAGCGCCCGGCCACGAATGACGTGACCAGAATCCGGGCAGCCCTCGCTTGAAATCCGCCGGGACCGTCCCGGTGTCAAGCGTGGAGCCGTGTTACGGCAGCCTGCGGAATCAAGCGCCCGCTGACTGCGATTCGCCGACAGGCGGAGAAGAATCATCCTCGCGCCGTTCAAGCGAAAATGCACGCCCGACTTCCTCGGCCGTGACATCGATCAGCCGGCTCATCGCGCGTTCGGCCGCAGCGGCGTCGCGTGCACCGATCGCTTCCACGACCTCACGCTGCGCGCCGAGCGTCGCTTCACGCATTGTCGCAATGCCTTCCACGATCGGATACACCGTCACCAGCGCACCGCGCACGATAGCGGTCATCTGCTGGAAGAACTGATTGCCGCTCGCCGCGACAATGCGCGTGTGAAGCGCGACATCGGCGGCCTGGAACTCGGGCTCGCCTGTTTCGAGCGACGACAGGGCGTCGAACGCCTCCCGAATCCCGGCAATCTCGTCAGGCGTTGCACGCGCCGCCGCCAGGGCAGCCGCACGCGGCTCGATCAACATGCGGAACTCGATCACGTCGCGCAGGAACGCCTGATCGGGCGTGGCCCGGAAGCGCCAGCTCACGACGTCTTCATCGATCAGCCGCCAGTCGCTCATCGGCCGGATGCGCGTGCCCGTCTTGGGCCGCACGTCCAGCATGTGACGCGCGAGAAGCATGGAGAGCGCCTCTCGCATCACGGTCCGACTGACGTCGAACTCCTTCGACAGAACGTCCTGCGGCGGCAGGATCGCGCCATACTTTTGCTCGACGATGCCCGATACGAGCCCGTCCATCACCTTGGCTACCAGTGATCGCTCTTTATTTTCGTCCATCACCCCTCTCCCCTTGCGCCCTGCATTGTGTCCCTGCGTATCCGGCAAGCTTCCCCAAGCTCCCGGAACCGCACGCCTGAGCCGTGCCAATGAACCGGCAATGCCACACCGTGCTCGATAAATTGCGTGTTCAATACCGCGAACGCCAGTCGGAAAGTCCCTTTGAAGGGTTATCCCTGCCGGCGCCGCAGCGCTGCTTCGGCAACCGCTGTAGTAAGTACTCCGTGCTTCCCTGTTGCCTTTGTGCCCCGCCTTGACCCGCAAACTTCCTTGGAGTCAGCTTCGCTGGCCGGGTTCATGCATCCGTCTGGCGCTTCTTTTTATCCGCGACGCGTCCGTACTGATCGTCGAAGCGGACAATGTCGTCTTCGCCCAAATATGTGCCCGATTGCACCTCGATCATTTCCAGCGGCGTCTTGCCGGGATTTTCCAGTCGATGCGTGGTGCCAAGCGGAATGTAAGTGGACTGGTTTTCAGTCACGAGGAACGTCTCTTCACCTCGTGTAACAAGCGCCGTGCCGCACACGACAATCCAGTGCTCCGCGCGATGGTGATGCATCTGCAGCGAAAGCCGCTGACCGGGTTGCACCACGATCCGCTTCACCTGGAAGCGCTCGCCATGTTCGATCGAATCATAAAAGCCCCAGGGACGCTGCACCTTGCGATGATCGTGCGCCTCCGTACCTTTCGCGGCTTTCAGGCGGCCGACCATCGCTTTCACTTCCTGCACCCGGTCCTTCGACGCCACCAGGACCGCATCGGCCGTTTCAACCACGACCACGCCGCTCACGCCCACACACGCCACGAGCCGGCCATCCGAATGCGCGAAGCTGTCTTCAGACCCTTCGAAAAGCACACGGCCGCGCGCCACGTTGCCGTCTTCATCTTTACTGGACATGTCCCACACGGCGTCCCACGCACCGACGTCGGACCAGCCGGCCGCGAGCGGCACGACCACGCCCGGGAAACCCGGCTCGTGCGCAATGCGTTCCATCACCGCGAAGTCGATGGAGTCCGACGGACACGCTTCGAATGCGTCGACATCGAGTTGAGTGAAGCCGTCCTGATGCAGCCCGCGTTCGAACGCGGCAATGCACGCGGCGTGAATGGCGGGTTGAAAGTGTTCGATCGCGGCGAGCCACACGGACGCACGGCACACAAAAATGCCGCTGTTCCACAAGTATTCGCCCGATGCCAGATATTGCTCGGCAATCTCACGCCGCGGTTTTTCCACGAAGCGTTCGAGCACGCGCGCTTCCATGGCGTGAGCGCTCGACCGTTCGAGCGCAGCGCCAGCCTTGATGTATCCGTACCCTGTTTCTATCTTGTCCGGCACGATGCCCAGCGTGACGAGCGCGCCGCCTGCGGCATGCTCGATCGCGGTCGCAATGGTGCGCTGGAACGCTTCGAGATCGGCGACGGCGTGGTCCGCGGGCATGGCGACCATGACGGGATCAACGCCCGGTACGGCCGCGAGCGCGGCCCACGCGGCGAGCGTGAGCGCCGGCGCGGTATTACGCGCACATGGTTCGAGCACGATGCGCGCATGGCGGCCGTTGCGTTCGATCTGCTGAGCCGTGAGCAATTTGTGCTCCGATCCGCAGACCACGATCAGTTCGTCGGCGGTATCGAATGGCATGCCTGTGTCGACGCTAACCGATCCATCGCCTGACGCATCGAGTCCGTCGAGACGGCGCAACGTGGCTTCCAGCAGCGACTCCGAACCCATGAGTTCGATCAGTTGCTTGGGAAACTGCTGCCGCGATAACGGCCAGAGACGGGTGCCGGAGCCGCCTGCGAGAATGACGGGCTGCACACGCACGCTCACGGCGCTCTCCGCGGCCGCGCTCGCAAGGGGATGGTTGGACACGTCCACGATGACTCCTGATGCGTTGAAGCTGATTGGGGGCTGAACGCGTCGAACAGGTGCGGACGCGCGGAACACACGCATCGATTGATGCGCCATTTAAGCAGGCAAATCTTTTTAGTTCTGTGCGCGCGCGAACGCCCGCACGTTGTTATGTCGTCGGTATTTCACGAATTTCACGGGCAAACCCGGCGCTTGTCTGCGGTCGCGGGAAATGCGCACCGCTCATCCCGCGCCCTGCAGCACGCGTTGCCGCAAGCGCATCGCCACCTCGCGCAATTCGCTCGACTCGACCAGCGACCATCCAAGATTACCCACGACCAGAACCACGCCGATAGCCGCCATGCCTCGCAGCGAATCCATGTAGTCCGCGCATAGCGTGGCGACGACCAGGAACACAAGATGCCCCGCCATGTTGCGCAGGATGGGTTGTGGCTTGAGCTTGGAAAAGTAGAGGAACGCCGCGTAATCGAAGAAAGTTTTCGCAACTACCGCGACACCCGCGCCGAGCAGCCCATACCAGCGAATGCCCAGCCACAGGACAAGCGCAAACACTGGCAAGCCAATCCAGCCGACCCGCGCCACGTGCGCCGGATTGGCCTTGGCCTGGATCAGCACGCTCATGATGCTCGACTGTCCCGCAAGCCATACGCCAATCACAAGTACCCGTCCGACAGGCGCGGACTGAACGCCCATCTCGTGGCCGAGCCAGATGTTCAGGAACGGGGCCAGCGCGAACAGCGCAACCACCACGCACGGTGTGAATGCGCAGTTGAGAAACGCCAGCGCCTGATGCGAGAGCGCACCGGCGTGCTCGCTGCCGGATGCTGAAAAGCGCGGAAAAAGCGTGCGCAACATGGCGCTTGGCAGCAGGTTCAGGCGCGTGACCAGGTTCTGCGGCGTGGCGTAGTACGCCACGGATTTCGCGCCCAGCATGGAGCCGATCACCACCCGGTCCAGTGTGGTCGCGATCATGTTCGCGCCTGAAAACAGCAACAGCCAGCGGCCATAATTGAAAAGTTCGCGGATCAGCGGCCATTCGGGCCTGGAAATACGCGTAATGCCAAGTGCGCGAAAGGTGCCATAGCCAAGCAGCAGCGCCGCAAGAAAACGCGCGATAACCGCAGCCGGCACGACCACGGCCAGCGAGGGCGAGAACAGATACAACGCGGCCAGCGGCAGCAATTGAAACAGGAACGTGCCGACGGTCTGGTTGGTGTTGTAGAGCGCGAACTTTTCCACGCCGCCGATCGCGCCGCTGAACACCCACGACACATTGGCGATCGGCACGGCGATCGCGATCCACGGCAGCGCTTGCAGCACTTCGCGCTGGAATGCCGGCGCGATGGTCGCAATATGCACCACGTAGATATAGGCGCCGAACCAGATCATGATGGCGCCCGCAAAACCTGTCGCAAGATTCAGGAAGAAAGCGCTCCAGAAAATGCGCTGGATGCTGCCGTCGTTTGTATCACGCGCCTTGGCGATGTGATTTTCGGTCGCCATCGAAATGCCGAGGTCGAGCACGCTGAAATAGCCGATCAACGCCCACACCAAATTGATGACGCCATACCGTTCAATGCCCATGCCATGGATATAGGCCGGCACCGTCGCGAGCGAGACGAACACGGGCAGGATCAACCCGGCGAAATTGATCGCGATGTTCTTGATAAGACTTTTTTCCATGGAACGACGGCCGATTGCAACGAAATCACACAGGATGAACCCGGGGACCGCCAAGAAGCGTGCGGTAATGCGCGCACGTTCAGACGTGTCGCGTAGTGCATGTATTGACGCTCCGGCTTGCAAACAGGTTGACAGCCGAACATCAGACAATTGTTGTAGGGTAAATCCCTAGCGCCCCCGGGGTCTGTGCGAATACGTACGTACCCGAGGGCGGCTTGCAATTCGTTACATTCGCTGTGCTTGCTGCGGTTCGAGAATGTCCGCATGCCGCTCCTCGCGACCTTGTGTGCGGCGGTGAAAGGATGGCACAACGGTAAGCAAACGCGTCCGCCGGCGTTCGGACTCCACGGGTTGCAGCGACGCGTCACGAACAAAATCGATAAGCGAAACCATCAGACTTTCGCGTGCCGGATAAGAGAAACACGCGTGATCGAGCGTCCCGCGATGGATCGTTTCCACACTACGCCACTTGCGCATGCGCCGGCCGCCCGCGCCAAAGAACACCGCGAACTCTTCCAGGCCAGCATCGGCTTCACCGTAGATGAAACGCACCTTGACGCCGCGCTCACCGAGGCTGCGGACCATCGCCCGCACGCGCGAGCCGATGGTGTCCACACCCACTGTGCGTTCCGCGATATACGCCATGCTCGCCGTGAACCGCGTGCGCATGCGTCGTGCAAGCTCACGTGCGATTGGGGCGATCTTGCGCTCACCACGCAAGACGCGCTTCCATTTGTGAGCGGTCGCAAAAGAACGGACGAACGTGCTGGTCGCGGTCCGCGGACGATTTTCCTGGCCGGCTGGCGGCATCGGATCTTCGGGGGAACTGAACCTGGGCGTATTCACCAGCGTCAGCGACCGGATGTGAGGGCTGACTGTTGCCGCGTGCAGGCACAAATAGGCGCCCGAACACACGCCGAAGCACGAAACCTCGTCCAGACCGCGCGACGCCAGATACGCGGCCGCAGCCACTACGTCGTCAACGTTTCTGCGGCTAAAAAGCATGGAGAGCGGCCGATGATCGACGGGCGCCGCGCTGTCGCCGAGTGCGCCGACGTCGAAACGAAGGGACGCAATACCTTCGCGTGCAAGCCGGCGCGCAAGCGTCACGGAAATGCGGGCGTCACCAATGCGATGGGTCGCTCCCGGGTTCACGAATATGACCGAGCGGCGCGACGCCGTGCCGTTTAACGGCTCACAAAGAATCCCGAACAAGCGGCCGTTATCGAAGATGACGGGCGTTTCGCGCACGCCGTTATCGATGAGCATCGCGGCTGGTGGGTTCTTCGCGATCGCAGCGCTTGAAAGCGCGGGCGGACCCAGCCATTCGACAATGCGCGCAATTGCCTCGCGCGGCGTTTCGGTCACGCCGGATTCCTGCATGAACGCGCTGCATTCGTCGAAGCTTTCGAGGGCCGCGTCCGCTCCGGCGGCCGAGCAGGCATCGACGAGTTTTTTTGAACGCACGGGATCGTAGGAATCGAGCACGAGCAAACGGCGCGGCGGATGCTCCACAAGCCGGGCATCGCGCAACAACTCGAATTTGCCCAATTTCGCCACGCTGGACGCCACCAGGCGATGCCCGACAACTTCAGCGTAATCGGTATCGGCCCGCGCCCGTTCGACATAAAGGCCGCCCGTCTCAAGCCAGTTCTGCTGCAGCAGGCGCAACTCGCGAAGATATTGCCGGCCCGACAGGACCGGCGCGAGCAGCACGAGCTCACCTATATTCTCATCGGCCGCGACCTGTGCCGCGAGCGTTGCGCCAAGGCGCAATCCGCACAGCGCGACCTCGGTTACGCCGGTGGTCTGTTTCAGGAAAGCCACGGCTGCGCGAATGCTTTGCAGCCAGCGCTCGAGTTGCTCCTTGCCCGCGCCGGGATCCTCGGACTCGCCGGCGGAGTCGCCGGTGCCGGCGTAATCGAAGCGCAGCGTGGGCGTTCCAGCCGCCGCAAGCTGCTCGGCCAGCACCCGCCAGCCCTTGTGTACCCACATTGCCTCACGGCCGAACGGCTGGCACAGTACAACCCCTCGTGTGGCGGACGACGCGCCCGCGTGCAGCCAGCCAAAACAGTCATTGAAAGTTACAGGCTTCATCTCAGCATTGCGCCCCGAAAGAGCGTTGGTATTAAGTTGTGGGCGTATTACACGTTTTGTAAGACGTTCATTCAGTGCGCCCGCACACACACTTTCGACCCCGCCCTGATTTTTCCGCCACGAGCGTAAAAACCTGCTGGGAACCCGCAACGTTGCGCCATCCGATGTTCGATGTCCCACAGACGCATGTTTCTGCGGCAAGTCAAATAGCGCATCACGCCGCGCCGTGCATGCGCGGCACACGACAAAAACGCCGGGGAAACAAATGGCCACCACCTCTCACGAATCCAGTCAGCCTGCCGCGCCGTGCTTTTCGGTCTGCATCTGCACACGCGACCGGCCGGAGGACCTCGCCCGGGCATTGCGTTCGGTCGAAGCGTCGACTTATCCGGCGCATCAGATCATTGTGTCGGACGACAGTAAGGAACCGCACACGCGCGCGATGGTGACTTCCGAGTTTCCGCAAGTTGTGTTTCTCGAGGGACCGCGCCGCGGACTGGGCGCAAACCGCAACAACGCGCTTGACGCTGTCACCGGCACGCACGTGGCGTTCATTGACGACGACGCTACCCTCTCCGCTGACTTCCTCGCGCGGATGGCGCAGTCGCTTCAGAACGGCGGCCAGCATCCGGAAAAACTGATTATTACGGGCTACGAACTGAATCACGGCACGCGGATTTTCGCGAATGCGGTTACGTTCCTTGGTTTTCAGTCTCGGCCTTATAAGGCCGGCGACTATCACAACACCGTGGTCATCAATAGCGCCGTGTTTCCGGCCTGGCTTTTCAAGGTGATCCGTTTCGACGAACATCTTATCTATGGCTACGATGAAGTCGATATCCTGATGCGCGCCACATTGCAGGGAAAATGCGCGGTCCGCACGCTGCCTGAAGTGTTCAATTGCCATTATCCGTCGATGGTGAATCGCGAGTACTACGCCTCGTTCGTGGAGGCTTCGCGCATCTACGTGACGCACAAGCGTTATCGCTGGTTTGAACGCAATCGCACGAAGGCGGCCGTGTTCCTGACACTGGCCGTGGCTCACAACCTGCTGCACAACCTGCGCGCACATGGACCGAAGGGCCTCTCGCGCAGCATGCGCACCGTCTCGCTCGCGCGCGGCTATATTCGCCGATACACCCCGGAAGGACTCGCCCTGCAAAATGAAAATAACTGTACTTGTACCCACGTACCGTCGAACCTCGGATCTCGCCCGGTGCCTTGATGCGCTCGCGCGGCAGCAGCGCGCGCCCGATGAAGTTCTGGTCGTGTGCCGCGGCGCCGATGAAGAGACGCAAGCCTGGCTCGCGATCGAAAAATCGCGGGCGCGTTTGCCGCTCGTGAAGGTGGAGGTGTCGCAGGGCGGCCAGGTTGCCGCGTTGAATGCAGGACTGGATGCCGTCACGGGTGACATTGTCGCGATTACCGACGACGACGCCGCGCCGCGTCCGGCGTGGCTGCAGCGCATTGAAACGCATTTCGCGAACGCGCCGGATGTTGGTGGCGTGGGTGGCCGCGACTGGGTGCACGAACATGGCGAGACGCTTGATGCGTCCGAGCCGGATGTTGGCCGCTGGCAGTTTCCGGGCCGCGCGATCGGCAATCATCATCTGGGCGTGGGTGCGGCACGCGACGTGGACTTCCTGAAGGGCGCGAACATGAGTTATCGCGTGAGTGCGATTCGCGGCGGCGCTATTCGCTTCGATACGCGTTTGCGCGGAACGGGCGCACAGGTCAACAACGACATGGCGTTCGCTTCGGCGGTGCGGCGTGCGGGATGGCGTCTGGTCTACGATCCGGCGGTGGAAGTGGATCATTATCCGGCGCAGCGTTTCGATGAAGATTCGCGTGCAGTGCGGGGTAGCCGGAGCTGGGTTGCGATCGAGAACGAGTCGTATAACCTGCATCTGGTCGTGCGGGACGAATATCGCGGGGTGCGGCGGCGCATTGCATTGATGTGGCTGATGGTCGTGGGGCATGGCGCGTGTTTGGGGTGGGTTAATCTGGGGCGGGCTCGCTTTCTGCATCGGGAAGGGACAGCGTTGCAGCGCTGGCGTGCAGCACGTAGTGGGGCGGCCATCGCCAAGAGGGATTTTGCTACGCGGCGGTTGCAGAATGCGCAGGGGGAGTTGGTCGGGTAGACCGGGGGTTGGTGGGTCGTGGGTCGTCGCCGTTGGGGGTCCTGCTTTTTGCGCCTGCGCGCGGTCCCTGTTCGTTGGTCCTTTTTAGCACTGTTAGCCACTGTCCGTGGCGGGACTTCATTTCTTTGTCCAACGGCGACAAAGAAACGAAGCAAAGAAAACGCCTTTCAACCGCTAATTCTTAAGTGTCCCGAGCGTGCAGTTTCATCGGTTTGGGACTTCAAAAGAACCCTCGACGCCATAACCACCAACACCTGAAACCCTCCCCCTCCGAATCCCTACATCCACACGCTTCGCCACCAGCGCTCTCGGGCAAGCACACAACCCCACGAAACCAGTACGGCCAAACACCCCATTTGCGTGCAAGCACGCAAATGGTGGCGCGCTGCGCGCGCTACGCTTTCCTGTTTGAGGCTACTCACACTGGTGGCGAAGCGTGTGGGTATCTGTGAACGGAGCGGGAGGGTTTCAACTGTCCGGGGTTTTACGCTGGGCGTTCTTTTGAAGTCCCAAGCAGATATACATGCACGCTTGGTCTCTTTAAGTATTAGCGGTTGGAAGGCGTTTTCTTCGTTTCTTTTTCGCCGTTGGAAAAAGAAATGAAGTCCCGCCACGGATAGTGGCTAACAGTGCTAAAAATATCAACGAACAGGGACCGCGCGCAGGCGCAAAACGCAGCAACCCAGCGTTGACCAATGCCGCACTAATCCCCCACCCAAGCGCCAGCGACATTCCCTGTCCTCAATCCCTGCACCTTGCGCCCATCAATCGCGCGCTGATATACCCCAAGATGGTCCGCACAAACGCGCTGCACTGAAAACCGCTCAACCCCACGGCGTGCGCGCTCCGCATACTGCGCCCGTACGGGCGAATCCATCAAAAGCCACCCAATCTTCGCCGCCAACTGCTGCGGTTGCCCCGGCGCCACAAGCACGCCCGCTCCCCCATCGAGCATCTCCGGCACACCACCCACTTTCGTAGCCACAATCGCACACCCCGCTTCGCGCGCTTCGCTCAAAATCAGCGGCCCAGGCGCCTCATGCGGCGCAAACACAAAGACATCAGCAGCCGCAAGATAAGCACGCGGATCCGCAACAAACCCCACAAACGTCACATAGTTCGCAATCCCAAGTTGTTCAGCGAGCATTTCCATCAACCCGCGATCGGGCCCATCACCCACGAGATAAAGCCGTGCATCGTGCGTATGACGAACCAGCGCAAACGCATGCAGGATATCCGCAATACCATTACGCTCGAACATCGACGAGACGCTCACCAGCACAGGACGCCCCAAATGCAGCGGCCGTGGCAGCGGACGTCCGGCGAAGCGAGGAGATCCGACCGCGCCGCTCGGCACCACACTCAGGATGTCAGCCATCAAGCCACGCTCCTGCAAGGCATTCCCCATCGCGTGGCTCACCACGATCACACGGTCACCAAAGCGCATCAGCGAAGCACTCTTCTGGATATCGTGATGAATTGTCGTCACCAGCGCGAAACGCCGGCGCATGCTGCCAAAGCGCGAAATCAACGCACCAGTCATCATGTGCGCATGCACCACGTCGGGATTGAAGCGCTCGATCAGCCGGCCGAAACCCGCGATCATGGCAGGCACGCGCCACGGCTGGCGCGACTGCTGCAACAGTACGTGCGTCACGCCGTGACGACGCAGCAACGGCTCATAGCCACCGCCCGAGGACGCAATCGCGACGTCGTGTCCGTTGCGCGCCTGCGTGCAGGCAAGATCGATCATTGCGTTGACAGTGCCATTGCCGTTGCACTGCGCATGAGTAGCCAGGTGAACTATTTTCATGACAGGTTCGCTTCGAGGTTGGACGGCGCACGCGCGCCGGGCCCTTCTTTCTTATTGCTGACTCTATGCTGCGCACGCGTTGAAAAGCATCACGTCAATACGAGTCGATCGCTTCCCGATACACCGCCGCCGTCTGCGCCGCAATGACGGGCAGATCGAAGTGAGCGCGCGCATAAGCGCGGCACTCGGCCTGCGTCGGCAGCGGCCGGCGACCGAGCAACGCGCCGCTCAACCCCGCACCCAGCGCCTGGAAACCACCGGCTTCGAGCACGAGTTCGGAACTCAGCGGCGCGACCGCTTCAGGCAACCCGCCGACCGGCGTCACGATCACGGGCGTTCCGCTTGCAAGCGACTCGATGGTCGTCAGCCCAAAGCCTTCCAGCGCGACCGTCGGCACGACCGACACGTTCGCGGCGCGATACCACAGCGGCAACGCTTCATCGGCGACAAAACCCGCAAGCCGCACATGTTGCGAGAGCCCACGGTATTCAATTCGCGCCTGCAACGCAGCCATCAACGGCCCTTTCCCCGCAATGGTCAGCAACACGTCGGGCACCGCCTGACGCACGATGAACATGGCATCGATAAGATCTTCCAGCCCCATGCGCGAAACCAGCCGGCGCACGCAAAAGAGAATGGGACGGTCCTGCGGCAGTCCAAGCGCGGTGCGTGCGGCATGTTGATCCACGTCGGTACTGAAGTGATTCACGTCCACGCAACCGGGCACGATGCGAATCGAGTCCGCCTTCACGCCGTACTGCTTATGCAAGACGTTGCCAAACGCCTGCGACAACACAATATGCCGGTCGCCGCGCTGGTACACATGCCGCTCCAGCGCGCGCCGCGCGCCTGCGCTTGCCTGTCCACGCGCGCCGTGAGCCGATTCATCGCCCCACGGCCCGTGAAAATGAATCACCTTCGGTACGCGCGAAAACTTGCCGAGCACGGGCGCCGCATACAACGCGAAATGCGCCGCCACGACGTCCGGCATGCGGGCATTGCGCAGTTCGACGGCTGACCGGCGCACGGCAAGCAGACGTTTTATCAGCGGCGCGTCTGCTTGCGCGAACGGTGTTACCACGCCATTCGTGGTGGTGCGCACATTCTCCGTGCCCGCAACCAACCCGCGAACCGCCACGCCTTGCGCCGGCAACGACTGGATCAGCGTGCTCACCATGCGGTCGAGGCCGCCGGGACGTTCGTCGAACCAGTTCATGCCGATCTGCAGCGAGTCGATGTTCCGCTCGCCCGGTTTGTCTTTCGAGGCTGTATTCATAGGTGCTTTAACACTCGGAGGCGCCCCATGGATAATCTTGGATTCGAATACCGTGCTCATGTCTTCACCGATGCAGTTTCGCGGTGCGCCCGCGATTGATGTTTAGCGATCCTTTCAATCTTTCGGCTGGCCGCAATCTCTTCGAACAGCGCGAGATAACGGGCGGCCATGGTCTGCCACGACAAGGTCGCGGCCAGCGCCTGGGCCGCATGTCCCATGTCGCGCGTGCGCAATGGATCATCTGCCAGTCGCGAGATGGCGTCGGCAAGCGGTTTTTCGTCGTCGGGATCGTCCAGTACCATGCCACACGCGGGCGTGATGACTTCCGCGCCGCCCGCCGTGTGCACGGTAATCACCGGCAATCCCGACGCGAGCGCTTCCAGCATCACGAGGCTCATTGCTTCGTAGCGCGAAGGAAACACAAAGGCATCGGCACAACGCATCAGCGCGGGCATCTCGCGGATCATGCCCACGAAATGCACGCGGTCCGCGATTCCAAGCGATGCGGCCAGCGCTGGATAAGGACTGTTCGCGGTATTTGCGGCCACCGTGAGATGCACGTTCGGCGAACATGTCACCAGTGCGCGAAGCACGGTATCGAGGTTCTTGCGTGCGGTGCGGATATCGCCGGCAAAGAGCAGCATGAACGGCGCTTCGGGAAGATTGAAACGCGCGCGCTGGGATGTTTGCGCAGGGTTCGGTGAAAATTCAACGTTGTCGACGCCGTTATGAATCACGCGTATCTTGTCGCGCGCCATGCCGAGCGCGACCAGCTCGGCGGCCACTTTTTCGGACACGGGCACAAGCATGCCGGCACGCTTGAATGCCCAGCGTTCGCACCACGCGTTGAGGCGCGTGAACAGCACCTGATACGCGGCATACGGACCGCCGCTCAGGCGAAACGGGTAATAACCGCTCTTGTACCAGCCGGTATGAACGAAGTGAATCGCGCTCACGTCCGCGCGCGTCCATGCAATGAAACCGTTGACCTGCACCACGTCGAACTCGGCGCGATGAGCGCGGATCCAGGCCGCCGCGCGCAACGCGAAAGCCTGGTATTTCAGCAAGCGCGTAGGCACGCGGCTCGGCGCAAGCTGCACGATCGTAACGCGCGGATGACGCGACAAGGTTTCATCGACTGTCGTGCAGAGCAGCGTGACCGAGTGGCCCACAGCGAGCGCAGCCTGGACAACTTCGTAGTTGACCCGTCCTTGCCCGTCGTTCTTGCCGATGGTATGAGTGACGATAAGCAGCTTCATGCGATCCTCGTTGAATACTGAATGATCGGCCGTGCAATCGGCCTGTTCTATGATTGCGTTCATGGGACTAGCGGCGAAGGCCGCGCAATGCTGAGTTGTGCGGCGGTTCCGGCCGGTGCAGGCGCGTGCCCTTCGGCGGCGGTCATGTCTTTTTGCGCCTTGAGCTTCATCTGCGAGCGCGATTGCATTTCGAGCGCATAGCGCCTTCCGGCAACCGGCAGGATCACGCCGATGAAAAAGAACACACCGCCCGCGCCGACCAGCGTATTGACGAAGACCATCATGGCGAGGACGGCGAATGCGGCTGCCGTACCAGCCACGGCAAAGCGATCGTTCTTGCGGGCGAAGCTCGTGACAAACGCACGCAGCACGAGCGTCAGCACGCCTGCCGTGTACAGCACCAGCCCTGGCCACCCGAGCACGTAAGGCACCTCCATCAGGCCGCTGTCGAAGTCGACGTTATTCGACGAACCGTCGTCCGAGAGCTTCGAGCCAATGCCCGTCATGCCAAGTCCTCGGCCCGCTATGTTCGTGGTCATCTCCGAGAGAAAGTGCCTGTAGATCTCGGTACGCACCTGATAGCTGTAGTCGTTGTCCAGTTGCGTGACGGTCGAGAACCGCGCCGTGGCTTTTTCCGATATCTCGTCCACCATCAGCGCCGGGGAACACAGCAGCACGATTACCGCAATACCGGCTGCGAGCCGCAGACGGCTGCGGGTATCGAGCATGATGAACAAGTAAAGCAATCCGATCGCAAGACCGCCAGCCACGCTGCGCGACATCGTGCCAATCAATGCCGGCACCGCGAGACCGCCTGCAAGCAGCGCCATCTTGTTGCGCGCGGCAAGCGTCATCAACAGGCAGACCATCATTGCAAGCGCGAACGGACCCGACGAGTTCATCGTGCTGGACACGCGCATGGAGAACGGCGCGGCGACGCCTTCGGACGTCATGCCGCAATGCGCCAGCCAGAACGCATCCCACGCCGGGGGATTCACATACTGAATCACGCCATATAAAGCGATCAGGAAACCGCCGAAGACAAAGGTCTTGAGCAGGACCCGGTGATATTCGGGGTAGTGCCGCCACGTAACGAGCACATGAAATCCGATCAGCACCGGGAACAGCCATGAGATCAGCACGTAGGAGGCGGCTGCAATGCCCGCCCCCACCATGCCGATGAAATAGCCATAGAGCATGGAGAGCACGATCAGCGTGAGCGGGATGGCGCGCCGCTGCATCAGCACGCGAAAATGAGTCAGCAGGTTCACGCCGCAAAATGCCGCGGCCATCACGGGCGCCAGCATGATGAGGCTGCGATCGCTGAACGCCCCGTTGAAGTAGTCGGCCAGGCGCCGCACCTCAGGCGTCAGGAAAAATAGCCAGAGCACGAACGACAGGTAATGCGCGGGCGAACGCCTGAACAGCAGCGCAGTCACCGCCAGCGCGCCCGCGGGATAGATGAATTCGAGCAAGCGGCCTTGATGCAGCCCGAGCAGCAACGCGGTCAGCGCGGCGAATCCAAGCGGCGCAATCATCAAGCGGCGGCGGCGGGCAAGTTCGGCGCGCGCGCGCGCCTTGGCGGTCTTGGCAGCGTTCCCGGCGTGCGCCCCCTGATCAGGCGCGCGAACGCCCTCGGCCATCTTCTCGCGCTGCGCCATCCAGGGCGTTTTCCAGGTCTCGACGCGCTCGTCCTGCGACCCGTCTCGAACATTCTTGATCGAAACACTCGACATCGTGCAATCCTGAAAAGTAGAGGTCGGCTCAGTGAAGCGTGCATTGCACACTCTCTTCGCGTCCTCTGTGTCATTTGGAAACGTCCAAGCCGACGTTGGGCACCTGCTTGTTCAACACATGCGACTACAGCTTCAAATCTCTTCGACTACATCGATGCAACCCGCATCCATCGTGTACGTTCTTTCCACATACGCACTCAGGCACGTGCTCAGGCGGCTCTTGCGCACCATGCCGATCGTGCGGACGCCGTGCTCGTCGAACGGTCCTTCGTTCTTGCGAAAACCGAATGCTTCATAAAACCCGCGCAGACCGACAGGCGCGGCCAGCCGGACGCTGCGTCCGGGCCAACGCTCGCCGGCCGCCGCGATCACACGTTCGATCAGCGCGTGCGCCGTGCCGTCACAACGCCTCAGCGGACTCGTCAAGATCTTGTCCACCACGACTTCCGCAACCGCGCCGGCATCCGCATGCAAACGCGCATAAGCAACAACCGGCATCGAACGGGCGATATCTTCCGCACCGAATACATGGACCGACGTTTCATCACGGCCATCGGGGTCCAGATGCACGCGGGACTGTTCGACAACAAACACGGCGCTTCTCGCCCGGAGGATCAAATACAGCTCCCGCGCGGTGATCTGCTCGAAGTCGAGGGCCTTCCAGTTCATGTCCGGGTTCCGGTCGCAGTAGCGCCGGCAGCACCGGCTTGTTCCATGTTCATACGATACGTCGCCAACCGCGCGGCTTCCGTGCGGCATCGCACCGACGCCACCCCTTGTCAATTCGTTAAATACGGTCACCGGAAGCAATCCGGCAATGAGGAACGGCAGCGAGAAAAAGCCAGGCATCCCACCCACATGGAATGACCACCGGGCTTCACAACAAGCGAGCCTTACGGCGAGCCGTTACGGATTGCAAGACCAACCCGGTCCGGGCACGCGACCAAGCCAACTACGAAATGGCCGCGGCCGGTTTCAGGTGACACACCTTTAGTGACGCTTCTTTGGGGGGCTATTAGATGAAATCCGCATTGCGCCGCATCCTTACCGAATCCGCCCGGCTCGACGTTCCGGCCGAATCACTCGCTGATGACGCCGACCTCTACGCCGCGGGGCTGTCGTCTCTCGCGACCGTTCATCTGATGCTCGCCGTGGAAGACGAGTTCAACATCGAGATCCCCGATCGCATGCTGACGCGGCGGCTCTTTTCATCGATCAATTCGCTCGCGGCCGCGGTAACCGAATTGCAACAGGCACAGGCGGCCGCATGAACGCCCCCGTGCGGATCGCTGTTTTATCAGCGAATGCCGAGCAGACCGCAGCGCACGCAGCGCCGGCCGCAGCGGAAGTTCCCGAGGCATCGGCTGAACCCCTCTGGCTCGCCGCCACACGCCGAGTCGCGCAAGTCGCGGCGCAAAACGCTGGCTCAGTCGATCGCGACGCACGGTTTCCGGCCGAAGCAATCGATGCCATGCGCCGCGAGCGGCTCTTGTCCGCCATGGTCCCGGCCTCGCTCGGCGGTGCCGGCCTGACGCTCTCCGAGATCGCGCAGATTTGCGAAACGCTGGGACACGCGTGCTCGTCGGCGGCGATGGTCTATGCCATGCATCAAAGCCAGGTAGCGTGCATTGTCGATCAGGGCAACGACGTTCCATGGGTGCGCCAGATGATCGCGCGCATGATCGACGAGCAATGGCTGCTTGCATCGGCGACTTCGGAAGAGACCATTGGCGGCAACATGCGCAACAGCGCGTGCGCGGTCGAACTGGTCGATGGCGCATTCAGCATTGAAAAGCTCGCGCCGACCATTTCCTATGGCGCGCACGCCGACTGCATCCTGGTCACCGCACGCCGCTGCGCCGACGCGAGTCCGTCCGATCAGGTGCTGATCGTGGCACCGCGCGAGAAACTCGTGCTGGAAAAACGCGGTGGATGGGACGCACTCGGCATGCGCGGGACCTGCAGCGAAAGCTTCCGGCTGAATGCGACGGGCCACGCAGAACAGATCCTGGCCATCCCGTTCGCGCAGATCGCCGACCAGATCATGTTACCGGTCTCGCATACGTTGTGGGCCGCGGTATGGGTGGGCATCACCTCCGACGCCGTGAACCGTGCGCATCAGTTTTTCCGCGCTCAGGCACGCGGCAAACCGGGCGTGTTGCCTCCGTCGGCCGGGCGGCTCGCCAACGCGGTCGCAGAGTTGCGCATGATGCAGGCACGCCTTAAAGATGCACTCGATGCCGCCAGCATTGCATCGACCGAACGCGGGGCGTGCGACTTCGATACGCCACTTGGTGCATCGTTGAACCTTGCGTCGGACATGAATACGCTCAAGCTCAGCATTTCGTCGCTGGCGCTGACGGTCGTGCAGGAAACGCTGATGATCTGCGGCATGGCGGGTTACAAGAACAACACTGAATATAGCGTCGGGCGTCATCTGCGCGATCTCTTTTCCGCGCCCTTGATGATCAGCAACGATCGCATCCAATTGAACACGGCAAATCTGCTGCTCGCGCAGCGCACGCCGGCTACGGGGAGAAACTAGGACATGAACACGCTCACGGATATCGCGGCCGTCGAAGCCGCCTCCGCTCAAAACACCTACAACGCTTCGGATGTGACGCTGCGCGCACGCATGATCGAAGCGGGCATCCTGATTGAAACGGGCGAAGACGGCCTGTATGGCCGCAGCCATGTGTTCGAGGATGTGATCGATCGCCTGAACAACGCCATCTCGCTGCTGGGCGCGGACCAGCAAGCCGAAGTGCTGCGTTTTCCGCCCGCCATGCGCCGTCACGACTTCGAGGATAGCGAGTACCTGAAGAGCTTTCCCGATCTCGCCGGCACGATCCACTCGTTCCAGGGTAACGATCGCGGTCATCACCGGCTCCTGGCGGCGCTCGAAAAAACGGTTTCCGTCGGCGACGAAGAGCGCACCGACGAATGGATGGACCAGCAAAAGCCAACGCGCCTCGTGCTGACGCCGGCAGCCTGCTATCCGATCTATCCGGTCGTCGCGAAGCGCGGCGCATTGGCCGAAGACGGCGCGACGGTGGATGTGTTCGCGTACTGCTTCCGTCATGAGCCGTCGATCGATCCAAGCCGCATGCAGATGTTCCGGATGCGCGAATACGTGCGTTTCGGCAGCCCCGAGCAAGTGATGGCGTTTCGCCAGAAGTGGATCGAGCGCGGTTCGCTGCTCGTGAAACTGCTGGGCCTGCCGTTCGAAATCGATCTCGCCAACGATCCGTTCTTTGGCCGTGGCGGCAAGATTGTGGCCGATAGCCAGCGCGCGCAGGAATTGAAGTTCGAACTGCTGATTCCGGTTGCAACGCCCGATCGTCCGACCGCCTGCCTGTCGTTCAACTATCACATGGAGCACTTCGGCGAAATCTGGAAGATCGCCCAGGCAAACGGCGAGGTGGCGCATACGGCATGCGTGGGATTTGGCATGGAACGCACCACGCTCGCCCTCTTCCGCCATCACGGCCTCGACGTCAATGCGTGGCCTGCCGAAGTGCGCGATTTCCTCTGGGGTAACACGCAGTCGCGCATCGCGTCCGGGCTCGAGGCGCTGTCATGACAGCCGTATACACAAGTGGCGCAGCAGACTCCAGCCGCGAACGTGCCCGGGTTCTGCAACTGCATCCACCGCACATGCGCGTACGCAAGCACCAGTCGCATTCGCTGCATCAAGGCGAACGCGTCTGGGCGGAAACGAACTGCTACGTCGACTTGTGGATCGAGTTGCTGCACGGCTATGGGCTCGACCCGCGCGCAGCGCTCGCCTTTACTGTCACGCAGGACTTCGAGGGAGACCAGTTTACGTTCTTCAAGTTTCCGCTCGAAGACCTGGACAAGCTCTATGGCCTGCAGGTACAGGAGCTGGCGATCTACGACTCGCTCGAAGACCGCATTCGTACGCAGACCCAGCGCGGACATACGGTGCTGACCGAAGTCGACGCGTTTTATCTGCCCGATACACGCGCAACCTCTTACCGGCAGCAGCACACGAAGACGACTATCGGCGTGGATTACATCGACCCGCGTTCGCGCAGGCTCGGCTACTTCCACAACACGGGCTATTTCGTGCTGGATGGCGAAGACTATGAAGGCGTTTTCCGGCAGCTTCCGGAGCTTGCCGGGCGTCCGGAGATCCTGTTTCCGTATGTGGAATTCTGCAAGCGCGCACGGCCGTCCCTTTCTGGCACGGCGCTCGCGGAGGCATCGGCGGATCTGCTGGTCGCGCACCTGCAGCGCCGTCCCGCACGCAATCCGATTACGCAGTGGCGCGCGGCGTTTCCCGAGCATCTGGAGATGTTGTTCGAGCGTGGAGAAAGCGCTTTTCATCTCTACACGTTCAACGTGATACGGCAACTGGGTTCGAATTTCGAGTTCCTTTCGCGATATCTCGTGTGGATGCGCGAGCGTGGCTTTGCGATTCCCGACTCCATGCCGAACGCGGCGCAACGCATTGCGACGGAATCGATGGTCATGCAGTTCAGGCTCGTCCGGGCGATCACACGCGGACGCCGCGATCCGTGTCACGAGTGCTTCAACGTGCTCGAGGAGTCATACGAGCAGATTGTCGAACCGCTTGCCGCGCTCATCCGCTAACGCGCTTGGCAAACGCCTGCAGTGCAGCCGGAATTGCGGCCTGCACATCGCGCCGCGTTTCGAACGGCACACACTATAAGAGAGGGCCGCCTCGATGCGATCCTCGACCGTCATACGGGGGATCATCATGCGCGCCGTTACGCGTGGCGTATTCACGCCTGGCTCGCCCACGCCGGGCGCCTACCTTCCACATGCCTTGTCCGATGGCTGGCAGTGCGCAAGTACGCTGGCAGGCGCATGTGCGACGCCGGCGGATCTACCCGACACGGGCAATACGAGCATCTGGCTCGATGCAATCGTGCCCGGCACGGTTGCATCGGCATGGAGAGCGGCAGGAAAGCTTGATCTCGAATCCCCTCCGGCATTTGCTTTCGATGACCACTGGTATCGACTGGTCTTATCGGGAAATGGCGCGCGGCGGCTGCGCCTGAACGGACTTGCAACAATTTGCGAAGTCTGGCTCGACGATACAAAACTGCTCGATACGGATTCAATGTTCGAAACCTACGACGTCGATATCAACCTCGACGGACACGCCACGCTGTACCTCTGCTTTCGTTCGCTAAGCGCGGCGCTTGGCGCGAGGCGCGGGCGCGCACGCTGGCGGCCGAGACTCGCGCAGCCCGCGACGTTGCGCCAGGTCCGCACGACACTCCTTGGCCACATGCCCGGCTGGTGTCCTTCGGTGCAGGCTGCAGGACCGTGGCGCGCGGTGCAGTTGCTGGGCGAATCGCCTGTGTCGATTGATCGCGTGGACCTGCGCTCGAGTCTCGATGGCGACGACGGCCTCGTGCATCTGAGCGTGCGCTTCATGCATCCGCAAATGCAGCGAGCAGCGCGTCTGATCTGCAGGGATGCGTCGATCGCGCTGCAATGGCATGACGCGCAAACGATTGGCGGAACCTTGCGCGTGAAGAACGTCCCGCGCTGGTGGCCCCACACGCACGGCGATCCGGCGTTGCATGAACTCACGCTCGAATTCGCGGATAACGATGTGATCGCCCTTGGCCGCATCGGCTTCAGGGAGATTGCCGTGGACCGGGGACCCACGGGCGACGGCTTTCAACTCGTCGTCAACGGCGTGCCCGTTTTTGCGCGCGGTGCATGCTGGACCACAGCGGATCTCGTCTCGCTCGACACGTCCCATGAGCAGGCGCAAACGTTTTTCAAGCTTGCCCGCGATGCCGGCATGAACATGTTGCGCGTGGGCGGCACCATGCTTTACGAGTCGGATGCGTTCTATGCTTTGGCCGATGAATACGGGCTTTTGATCTGGCAGGATTTCGCATTCGCCAATTTCGACTATCCGACCGATCCGGCGTTTGTCGCCAGTGTTCAGCGTGAGGCAGAACAGTTCTTATCAAGAACGCAACGCTTTGCATCGCTTGCGGTACTGTGCGGCGGCAGCGAGGCCGATCAGCAGGCGGCCATGCTCGGACTGCCGCCCGCGATGCGCATGCAAGCCTTGTTCACGCATCAATTGCCGTCGATCGCGGCTGCATTGCGGCCCGACGTGCCCTACGTGGTGAATTCGCCCAGCGTGGCCGCAGGAGAGGAGAACGGAACCGCCTGGCCTTTCGCCACACGCGCCGGCGTCACGCATTACTACGGCGTTGGCGCTTACCAGCGGCCGCTCGATGACGCACGGCGCGCAAACGTGCGTTTCGCCAGCGAATGCCTCGCGTTCGCCAATGTGCCCGACGACGTCGCGCTCAATGCCGTACTGCTCGCTTCGCTACCGCATCAGCCACGCTGGAAAGCCGCGGTGCCGCGCGACAGCGGTGCAAGCTGGGATTTCGACGATGTCCGCGAATACTATTTGCGCACGCTGTATTCGGTCGATCCAGTGCGGCTGCGTTACGAAGACCCTGAGCGTTATCTCGACCTCTCGCGCGCCGTGGTGGCCGAAGTCATGAGCGAGGTTTTCTCGGAATGGCGCCGGCAGGGATCGTCGTGTGCGGGCGGCCTCGTCTGGCAGTTGCAGGACATCCGGGCCGGCGCGGGCTGGGGCCTGATCGATGCCCTGGGAACGCCCAAAAGCGCCTGGCACGGCCTCGCACACGTTTTACAGCCCGTAACGGCGCTGATCACCGACGAAGGCCTTGACGGCCTCGATATCCACCTCATCAACGAGACTTCCAGGCCGGTTGATGCGCATCTGGAACTCGCATGTCTTCGCGATGGCGCGACAAGAGTCGCGAGCGCGTCGCGGGACGTAACACTTTTGCCACGCGGCACGGCGCGTCTGCAGGCAGCCGATGTGCTTGGGCAGTTTTTCGACTTCACCTACGCGTATCGATTCGGACCGCGTGCTCATGAAGCCACCGTCATCACCTTGCGCGACAAGGCGAGCGGCGCAGTGTTATCGGAAGCGTTCCACTTCCCACAGCGCGAATTGACGCAATGTCACGACCTTGGATTCGACGTTCGGCTGGAACATGACGCCCACGGCGGCCTCGATGGATGGGCGCTCGCGATCCGTGCCAAACGTTTGGCACGCTGGGTTCACATAGTCGACCCACACTACCGCGCGAGCACCGACTGGTTCCATCTGGCGCCCGGCGTTGAACGCCGTGTCGCGCTCGTTGCTCGTGAACGCGACGCCTCGCATACGCCGCAAGGTGAGGTTCGTGCGTTGAACGCAACGTTTTCAGTTCAGTACGAATGCGCTCAGCATGCCTCGCCGGCAAGGGCGGCGTAAGCACCGTGCGCCTGTGCAACCGTGTCAAGCACTGACGCGGGGCACTTGCGTTCGGTAGCACACGAAGTCGATGGAACAGTTCTGAATCATTTTCCAAAGAACCGACGAATGCCGTTGAAGCAATCATGATTCGCGCGTCCGGCTGCTGTTTGACGAGCATTAAAAAAACCAGGACAGGCCACCAGCAAGGCATTGCGCAGACAAAAGGATGCGTTGCATCAATCACACCGATAGTCGCCATTCTGAGCGCTCGTGTTCAAGACTGAAACAAAAACATCCATCTGCAGATTTCTCATCTGCACTCGCCATGCACGACCCCATGATGGCATTGAGATTGACCATCGCTGGCACGGTCCTCGCTAAATGGCTAGTGCAACGCGGTGACGTCGAAATATGAAATCAACTAAACGACGATGCTGCGCTGCTTACGGGGCTGGCCGCGAAACGTTTCGATGAATGCCGTCAGATGCATCCACGCAACGTTTCGCTGGCCGGTAAATAAAAAGTAAGGCGCAATGCGCAAAGTTACGAGAGAAGAACATCATGCTGACCCTTCAGTCCGACCTGCACGGCAATCATCTGTTGGGTGCGCTTCCCGCGCACGAGTGGCAAGCTCTTACGCCTCACCTTGAACTGGTTCAGCTTCGCACCGATCAATTGCTGTGCGATTCGGGTCAACGCATTCACCACGTGTATTTTCCAACGACAGCCATCATTTCGCTCCTCCACACGATGGAAGACGGTGGTTCAGTCGAGATCGCAGCAGTCGGCCGTGAAGGCATGACCGGCGTGCCCGTCCTGACTGGCGGGGAAACCATGCCGACGCGCGTCCAGGTGCAATGCCCGGGCTTCGCTTATCGCATGAGCGCATCTGCATTGCGCGAGCAGTTTGGCCGCTCGGACTTCCTGCGCCGTCTGATGCTGCTGTACATGCAAGCCCTGCTCACGCAAGTGGCGCAAACGGCTGCATGCAATCGCCACCACTCTCTCAACAAGCAACTGTGCCGCTGGCTTCTGATCGAAATCGACCGCACCTCTTCGAACCAGCTTCAGGTCACGCAGCAACTGATTGCCGACATGCTTGGCGTACGTCGTGAAGGCGTAACGGAAGCCGCAGGCAAGCTGCATGATGCGGGACTGATTCATCACAGCCGCGGTTGCATCAAGGTGCTGGATCGCGAGGGCCTCGAAGCGCGTGCTTGTGAATGCTATGGCATCGTCAAGCGTGAGTTCGACAGGTTGCTTCCACGTCTGCGCCAGGCTACCGAAGAAGTGCATTGAACCTGGGGAGCAGGCGATCAGTGTGAGCGTCACGCAGCCAGGTCCTAACCTGCCGTGTGCACTCCTCTTTCCGCCGCCCTGTTCAACGCGCCGGCACTTCTGGTGAGCATTCATCCACGATCATGCGTTTCACAAAACATTGAGCATGCTTTCGATATTTTTTTATCGAGCGGATTTTGCACGCGCGTATTCATTGGTTCGGTCTGATGCAGTGTTGTTTTAAACAAGATTTGGAATTTAAGTGTCGGGGACAGCGTCATGCGCATGAAAACCGCATTGTCCATGCAATAACTATTTGTGTGAACTAAGACGCCCGCGTGCGGAAGCGCACTTACCGACCCGGCCGCAAACGCCACGATGTCATATCAAACGGCCATCTGCTCGCCTCGACTATCGCCTTGATCGCGAGTCAGCACGAGTAGCCGCAGAAAAGAAGTGAAGCGACGAAATAAGCAACGCAGCAACGTAGTCGACAACAATTTTAAAAAGACGCAGCGGTCTCCTGCCATGCGTCTTTCAACCTGCAGTTCTTCCTGTGTGAACACCCGCTGGATTCTCAAGGCGGGGAGCGTTAGCTGTTGTTTCGAGTGGCTGCTGCGAATGGGTGGACCGGGGAAGAAACCCATTCGCAGCGAAACCCGCATGACAGCACCAAGGCGTTCACGTCATGCACAGGAAGGACTACGTACGCGCACTGCGCGTTGACGGTCAGGAGACTTTGCGCTGGAACCATTCAGCGTATCCGTAACGCGAGGACCACTAATATGAACATCAAACTACTCGTTTCACTGCTGGCTGGCGCAACCTTCACAGCATCGTTGACCGGTTGCGCCATTGCACCGGGACCGTATCTCGATACCGATCGCCTCGACCAGACGCCCGCGCCGGACAGCGTCGCCCAGGCGAACGTGAAGTACCGCGTGACGCCTATCGACGTCAGCTACTTCGAGACGCATCCGCAAATCAGCGATGAGTCGCTCGCGAGCGTTTGCCCGCTCACCTGCCTCACCAAAGACACCCGCAAGTTGTATGCGTATCACATTGGCGTGAACGACCAGATCAGCATCACTGTCTGGGATCACCCAGAGTTCAGTTCCGCCGGAATTGCCGCGAGCACGGGAGGCGCTGGCGTACCGCCGCTTCCAACGGGCACTGCCGGCAATGCGGCCGCGCCCGTGAATACCTCGGGCAGCGCGACCGGTCCGGAAGCTGGCGGCGTGACAGTACGTGTCGCCAATGACGGCACCATCTTCTTCCCGCGAGTCGGGCGCGTGCAGGCTGTCGGCAAGACGGCGCAGCAACTTCAGGCGATGCTCACGCAGAGTCTTTCGAAGAACATTCGCAATCCGCAACTCGACGTGCGCGTGACCGGCTTCTATAGCAAGCAGGTCCAGGTCACGGGCGACCTCAAGCAGCCTTCGTCGATGCCGATCACCGACGTGCCGCTCTCCGTCATCGACGCGATCAACCGCTCGGGCGGTGCGAACGCTGACGCCGATCTGCAGAACGTAGGCATTACACGCGACGGCAAGCGCTACGCAGTCGATGTTGCAGCCCTTCTCGATCGTGGCGATATCCAGCAAAACGTGTTGCTCCAGGATGACGACATCATCGACGTGCCGGATCGCACGAAGAGCCGCGTGTTTGTACTTGGAGAACTGGCCAAGCCGCAGACCATTCCGATGAACCGCGGCCGCCTCACGCTTGCCGACGCGCTGGCGAACGCCAACAGCATCGACCCGCGTTCAGCCGATCCGCGCCAGATCTATGTGATCCGCGCACCGGAACAGTCCACGAAGGGCGGCATGATCAAGACCGCGGCGTTGACCACATCCAACGGCAGCACAATACCGGGCACGCGCCCGCTCGACCTGAGCGTCTACAAGCTGGACATGACGCAGGTCGACGCATTGATGCTCATGACTCAATTCGAGTTGCATCCGCGTGATGTGATCTACGTGCAAGTTGCGAGCGCCGCGCGTTTCAACCGCGTGCTCGAGCAGATCGCGCCTACGATCCAGACGCTGTTCTACACCATCCAGACAACCCGCTAACAACGCGTCACGTGTTACGCCCGGAGTGCGACATGAGTACTTATGAAATGCTGGAGCATTCGCCCGCGCAAGCCAAGGACGACGAGTTCGTCTTGCGCGACCTGGTGCGAATGATCACCGATCAGATCTGGTGGGTGCTGGGCATTGCGCTCGGCATCTTGCTGGCCGCCGTGCTGTACGCGAAACTGTCCACACCGATCTATTCCGCCGATGCGCTCGTGCAGGTCGACACGCCCAGTGCAAATTCACCGGGCAGCAATCAGGGCGCCCTCTCGGCGGCGTTGACGCCGACCGGCGGTTCGCTGCACGCGGACTCCGAGATAGAGATCATCAAGAGCCGCACGGTGATCGAGCCTGTTGTCGACCAGTTCAACCTGAACTTCAGCACGGCATCCAACGTCATGCCGTTCATTGGCCGCATCACGCCGTGGTTCGCGCGCAAGGGTCATCCGTTGCCTGCCGTGTTCGGACTGAATGCCTATGCATGGGGCGGAGAAGAGTTCAAGGTCGACGCGATCACGGTACCTGCAATGTTGCAAGACCAGCGTCTCACATTGCGTGCACTGGGCAATGGCCGCTTTGCATTACTCGATTCCGAGAACCACGAGTTGCTTCAAGGTCTCGCCGGCAGCACGGCGAAGGGCAATGGCGTTACGTTGCTCGTGAGCCAGCTCGTCGCACGTCCTGGTACTGAGTTCTACGTCACGCGTGCTTCACAACTCGAAGCCGTGCAAGCTTTCGGCACCGGCATGCAGGTCGCCGAGAAAGGCAAGGACACGGGGATCATCCAGATCTCGTATAGCGGTTCGCAGCCTCTTTACATCACGCAGGTTGCAAACGCGCTGGCCGCTTCATACCTGAAGCAGCGCACAGAACGGGCTCAGGAAGAAGCGAACCGCATGCTTACTTTCCTGAACAACGAACTGCCGCGCGTGCGCGATGAACTGCGTGCGAGCGAAACCGCGTTGGCGCAATATCAGACGACCGCGGGTTCGTTCCAGCCGACCCAGGAAGCGCAAACGTACTTGTCGGGCGGACTTGACTATGAACGCCAGATTGCGGCGCTGCGCATGCAGCGCGTTCAGTTGCTGCAACGCTTCACTGAAGGTGCAGACGAGGTACGTGCGGTCGATGCGCAACTCGCCGCACTCAATGTCGAAAAGTCGCGCTTCGATAACCAGTTCAAGACCCTGCCGGGTTCGGAGCGTCAGGCTGTTTCGCTGCAGCGCGAAGCGAAGGTCAACTCCGAGATCTACGTCGCGCTGCTAAACAAGACGCAGGAGCTCTCGATCAGTCGCGCGGGGACCGTGGGCAATGTGCATATCATCGATATGGCGCTCGTGCCTTCGCAACCGGTGAAGCCGAAGGCTGCGCTGATCATCGCTGCCGGCGGCTTGCTGGGTGTGATTGCAGGCGTCGTGTTTGCCTTTGTGCGCCGTTCGTTCTTCGCTGGGGTCGATGATCCGGAACTCGTTGAACGCCGGTTCAACCTGCCTATATTTGGCGCGATTCCGTTCAGTGCGGAACAAGCCCGGCAAGACCGGATACGCCTTGATCGTCCGATGGCATTGCCGACGCCTTCCGCCAAGGGCGGCATGAAACGACCTGGTACGCAGCCTGTTGGAGATTCGATTGGTTCGACATTGGGTCTTTCCACCAAGACGCCTGTCGCCGTGGCGCTTCAGAACGCCACGGTGCTGCCGGCGGCCAGCACTGGCAAGCAGCCGTTGCTTTCCACCACGCATCCGTTCGATACATCGATTGAAGGTCTTCGCGGGTTGAGGGCCACGCTGCAGTTCGCGCTGGTCGACGCGCCCAATCGAGTGATTGCCATTACGAGTCCGGCGCCGTCCGACGGCAAGAGTTTCCTCGCAGCCAACCTTGCTGCATTGCTGGCTGAGTCGGGCAAGCGCGTGTTGCTGATCGATGCCGATTTGCGGCGTGGCCGTTTGGCGCATTACCTTGGAAAGTCATCGAATGGCGGGCTTACCGAGTTGCTTAGCGGACAGACCGACTTTGAGATGGCTGCGCGTGAGACGGGCGTGAATGGATTGCACTTCATTGGTTCGGGCGCGCATCCGCCGAATCCTTCGGAGATACTGACGTCCAGCCGGTTTGCTTCGTTGCTCCAGGCATTCGAAAAGCAATTTGATCTCGTCATTGTGGATACGCCGCCGTTGTTGGCTGTGCCGGATGCGGCGGTGATCGCTAGTCTGGCTGGATCGACGGTGCTTGTGATGAGGTCGGGGGCCCACTCCGAGAAGAATATCGCCGATGCGCTTAAGAAGCTGAAGCGTGCTCGGGCCCGGATTGTAGGGGGTGTTTTGAATGCGATGCCCGCGAAGAGTGGGGGGCGTAAGGGGACTTATGACTATGCTTATGCTTATACCTATTCAAGCGATCCAGCCGTTGTTGATGTGAAGCATTGAGAGGTGTTGGGGGGGTGGTTTTGATTTTTTTATGATGAGATGGCCTGGAGGCCGCCAGTAGCGCCGGTGCCCGCGGAAGCGGGCATTTGGTTTTTTTCGGGCGCTGGCGCTTGGGGGGGTCAGGGGTGGTGCTACCTAGGCTTTCGCGCGTTTCGTTCTGGCTGAATTTTTTAGCACTGTTAGCCACTGTCCGTGGCGGGACTTCATTTCTTTTTCCAACGGCGAAAAAGAAACGAAGGGCGTTTTCAAGGTACAAGTGCAACACCTTTGAAATAGGATATGTTGCATGGGACAAAGCTATGAACAACTCAGTGCTGAGGAGCGTGGCTCAATATTTGCCATGAAACTTGCCAACGAAAGCACGCGCGCGATCGCGCGTGCGCTCCGACGTTCGCCAAGTACGATCAGCCGCGAACTCAAGCGCAATGGCTGGAAGTCCGATGAAGAGCGCGGCGACAGAGGACGGCCTGCGATCGCGGGCGCTTACTGCGCGATCCGTGCTGGTCGACGCGCGGGACGGCTTCGCCGCAAACCGCGTTACGAGCGCAAACTGCACGTTGACGGCGCGTTGTGGCCCGAAGTGCGGCAGTATCTGCAAAAGTGTCACTCACCCGAGCAGATCTCAGCCGCACTCAAACTTGCCCACCCTGATGAGCCTGCTTTGAACGCTTCGCATGAAACCATTTACCGAGCCATTTACGCCGCGCCCCGAGGCGAGTTGCGCCGGGAACTCGTCAGCCTGTTGCGACAGGGACGTGGCGCACGCAGGCCGCGCACGCGAGGACAGGACCGGCGCGGCAAGCTCTCCGACATGCTCAGTATTCACGTACGCCCTCCCGAAGCCAACGACCGGCTCATCCCGGGTCACTGGGAAGGAGATCTGATCAAAGGCCTGGCTAACCGTTCGGCAGTGGGTACGCTGGTGGATCGCAGCACGTTGTTTGTGATGCTGGTCAAGATCGATGGCAGTACGGCGCAGGCAGCGCTGGAAGCCTACAGTGCCGCGTTCGCGCCGCTCGATCAGGGACTGCGTCAAACCCTGACCTACGACCAGGGCAAAGAAATGGCGTTACACAAAAAGCTGGCTGAGGCGACGGGCATCAAGATCTACTTCTGCGATCCACACAGTCCGTGGCAACGCGGCATCTGTGAAAACATCAATGGGCTGCTTCGCCAGTTTCTACCCAAGGCGACCGATCTATCGGTATTCTCGCAGCGACAACTCGATGCGATCGCGCTGAACATGAACACCCGCCCTCGAAAGACGCTCCAGTGGCGCACGCCTGGTGAGGTCTTTATTGAAAACTGCGCCAAGCACGGCATTGTCATTGACCCCGCTGTTGCACTTGGAGTGTGAAAGCGCCAAACAAAGAAAACGCCTTCCAACCGCTAATTCTTAAGGAGACCAAGCGTGCACGTATATCTGCTTGGGACTTCAAAAGAACGCTCAGCGTAAAACCCCGGACAGTTGAACCCCTTCCCCTTCGGCAACAGATACCCACACGCTTCGCCACCAGTGTGAGTAGCCTCAAACAGGAAAACGCGGCGCGCGCTGCGCGCCCATTTGCGTGCTTGCACGCAAATGGTGTGTTTGGCCGAACTGGTTCAGTGGGGTTCTGTGCTTGCCCGAGAACGCTGGTGGCGAAGCGTGTGGATGTAGGGATTCGGAGGGGGAGGGTTTCAGGTGTTGGTGGTTATGGCGTCGAGGGTTCTTTTGAAGTCCCAAGCAGATGTATGTGCACGCTTGGTCTCTTTAAGAATTGGCGGTTGGAAGGCGTTTTCTTTGCTTGGTTTCTTTTTCGCCGTTGGAAAAAGAAATGAAGTCCCGCCACGGACAGTGGCTAACAGTGCTAAAAATATCAACCAAGACGAAACGCGCGAAGGCTCAAGCAGCACCGACCCTAGCCTAAACCAAAACCCGCGAACAAAAAAAAGCCCACGCTATCTGAGCGCAGGCAATAGTGCAACAAACAAGCAAAAGCCAAGGCAGTGCAAGGCCTAAGCAGCCTTAACAAAAGCGTGCGCGATTACTCCCGAAATGTCCCTATCTGAATCAGGACCAGTCTTCGCCATTGCGTTCAAAACTTCCACAATAAACCGCCGGCGAAAATCCGCCGCACTAAACCGTTCCGCATTCTTCCGGCAGGCAAGCGCCGAAAACGCATGTGGCGAATCCTCAAACCGCTCAACCGCCTCACACAACGACGCTGCTGTCTGCTCAGGAAAATGAATCCCCGTCGCCCCCGACGTGCCAAGCGGCACGACCGATTCCAGCGCCCCACCCTTGCCAAATGCAATTACCGGCGTACCGCACGCCTGCGCCTCCACAATGGCAATGCCAAAATCTTCCTCAGCCGCATACACAAATGCCTTGGCGCGCTGCATATGATCCTTCAACACATCAAACGTCTGATAGCCAAGAATGCTCACATTGGGCGTTGCCTTCGAGCGCACCAGATCCATCTGCGGACCGTCGCCAATCACAACAAGCTTGCGTTCCGGCATCAACGCAAACGCTTCAACAATCATGTCAATGCGCTTGTAAGGCACCATGCGCGAAGCGGTCAGATAAAAATCGCCCTTCTCGTCACCAACCTCGAAAGCCTGCACATCGACCGGAGGCGCAATGACTGCCGACTCGCGCCTGTAACTCTTCATGATCCGGCGCGCGACGAAGTGCGAATTGGCAATGATCCGGTCTACACCATTGGCCGAACGCGCATCCCAATTGCGCAAGTAATGCAGCAACAGACGCGCGACCCATGAACGCGGTCCGCGCTCCAGCCGCGCCTCACGCAGATATTGATGCTGCAGGTCCCACGCATATCGAATCGGTGAATGAACGTAACTCACATGAGTCTGGTCAGGGCCAACCAGCACACCCTTGGCCACCGCATGCGAGCTGGAAAGAACGAGGTCGTAACTCGACAAATCAAACTGTTCTATCGCAAGTGGCATTAACGGCAAGTAGCCGCGATATTTTTTTTCCGCATACGGGAGCCGCTGGATAAAGGACGTTCTCACCGGCTTGTTGTGAACAATGGAGCGGTCTTCAAGGAAGTCCACAAGGCTGAAAATATCCGCCTGCGGGAAACACGCAATCATCTGCTCCAGCACTTTCTCCGCGCCGCCCGACACCACCAGCCAGTCGTGAACAATAGCCACTTTCATGATGAAACCCGTATGCCGCAGCCCATTGCTGCCGATGAACCGAGTTTAAAGACAGTCCTTTTATGTTTTCGTGCGCACGCCCACACACCTGGCGCATCGCATTGCGAATAATGAGTGCTGTGTAGATGTTGTCTTCACGCCATTTCATTTACCCAAGGTCGCCGGGTTAATCGGCCTCGGGTTCGCTCAATGCTTATTCCTGTCATCGATGCCCACAGAAACCGCAGCCAGCTTATCAAATCCAGCCATCACGCTGTTGCGTGACCATGGCCCGGCACCCGCGGCTTCACAAGTCCGAGGCGAACCCCGGATTCTGTTCATCGATCAAAGCGGACAACTTGGCGGCGCCGAAATCTGCCTCCTGCCACTTGCTGTCCGATGCACCCAGCGCAGCGAAGTCCTTCTGCTCTCCGATGGCCCCTTTCGCGATCGGCTTCAGGACGAAGGCGTCAACGTTTCAGTCGAGGTCGACGCACGCATTCAGGGCATCAAGAAAGACCGCATGAAGTTCGGCGCGCTTGCTGCCCTTCCCGGCATTCTGCGTCAGGTACGCATGATCGCCGCGCGCGCAAAGCGATTCGATATGGTGTTCCTCAACACGCAGAAGGCGTTGATACTCGGCGCTTTCAGCCGCGCGCTGCATGGCAAGCCCACCTTATGGCATGTGCACGACATCGTCTCGCGCGAGCACTTCGGCCGCTTGCACTTACTGCTGATCAAATGGGCCGTGAAGGTAGGTGTCGATCACGTCGTAGCCAACTCGCGCGCTTCCGCCGATGCATTGATCGCGCTCACCGGCCTGCCACGCAGTGCCGTGCCCGTCGTTCATAACGGCGTGGACATGAAGCGCTTTGGCGACGGCACGGGTCAGGCAGGCACGACCATGGAACAACGTCGGGCAGCGCTTGGACTGCCTCATGATGCATTTCTCGCTGGACTATTCGGCCGCTTCACGCAATGGAAAGGTCAGCACGTTGCACTGGATGCAATCGCCCGCGTTCCGAACGCTCATCTGGTTCTCGTCGGCGATGCGCTGTTTGGCGAGACCGCTTATGCAGAAAGTCTGCGAGTACAAGCGGAGACACTAGGCATCACCGACCGCGTGCACTTCGCAGGCTTCCAGCACGACGTCACCTCGTGGATGAAAGCCATGGACGTGATCGTCCACGCATCGACACAACCCGAGCCCTTTGGTCTTGTCATCATCGAAGCAATGGCGGCGGGCAAACCAGTAATTGCCTCGAACGGAGGCGCGGTCCCTGAAATCGTGAGGCATGGCGAGAACGGCATGATCGTTGAACCTGGCGATGCATCGAAGCTGGCCCTTGCTATCGACACCTTGCAACGCGAGCCTGAAACGTCCGCACGAATCGCGGCGCAAGGTCACGCGAACGCGGGCCAGCACTTTTCCATCGATCGATATTTGCAGCAGATGACACGAATACTATTCGACATAGCGACGCTCGCAAATAAGGATAACGAAGTTGAAGCGACGGGCGGTATTGAGCCAGCGCCAGCGAGCGAGGCCGGGCTAACCCGATAGTTGATATCGCAGACCAAAGAAGAAGGCCCGGCATGTTTTTATGCCGGGCCTTCTTGTATGTCAGCCGATATCCATTTTATCGAGCACTGAAGTTACCGGGCACACCCAGCTTGATCTCATACATGGCAGCGAGCATCGCCAGATACGCACGTTCGCTTTCGGCTTCCTTCAGCGACATTCCCCTGCAGGTTTGGCCACCCATGATCACGCCCAGACACAGGGCATAGTTGCCCGCAAACGCCGTGGGCGACGGCTCCATGCTTCTAAGGCGTTTGTAGGACGCGTCCAGCGTCTTGCGAAGATTGTTGTGCATCGCTTTATTCCCGTAATTGTTAAGACCTTATTGCCGCGCCCACGCGAAAGGTGAAATCCAACCTGTAGAGGTTGCGAGCGCGGACGGAATGTTCGCGGTCACCCAAATGACGGGCTGGGAGCAATGCTCCAGCGACGTACCCAGTTTGAATGATTGCCCATGCATCACGCATCGGATCGATCTGACTAAGCAGGTAGTTTAGCGAAATAGACTGTTGAAGATTGCCGCGATAAAAAAAACGCGGCAAGCTTTCAAAGCTTACCGCGCACTCAGATCTGCATTCCTCGCACAAGGCGTATCAATGCGCGATGTAATCGATCCGTTCAACACCGCCCGGCGTTCCCAACAAGCAGACGTTTGCGCCGCGCGCCGCGAAGAGACCCACGGTGACCACGCCCGGCCAGCCATTGACGACCGCTTCCAGCGCGATCGGATCGGTGATCTTGAGCGCCTTCACGTCGATGATCTCGTTGCCGTTATCGGTAATGAACGGCGATCCGTCCTTTTTCACGCGCAGCACCGGCACGCCGCCCAATGCAATCACGCGTCGCCCGATGGCGGTTCGCGCCATTGGCACAACTTCGATTGGGAGTGGGAAAGTGCCGAGAACATCGACGCGTTTGCTGCCGTCGGCAATACACACAAACACGTCCGCCACCGACGCCACGATCTTCTCGCGCGTGAGCGCTCCGCCGCCGCCCTTGATCATGGCGCCCTGGCCGTCGATCTCATCAGCGCCATCCACGTACACGGGCAACGATTCGATTTCGTTCAATTCGAGCACCTGGAAACCATGCGCTTCGAGCCGCGCGGTAGTTGCAAGCGAACTCGAAACCGCCCCGCGATACCGCGATTTCGTGCTCGCAATGGCATCGATGAAACAATTCGCAGTGGTGCCTGTGCCAACGCCGATCACGGCGCCCTCGGGCACGTTGGCGTGGACGTAGGCGGCGGCTTCGGCGGCAACCAGTTGCTTCAGTTCGTCTTGGGTCATGGCAAGGGTGACAGCTATAAAGGAATAAACCTGAATTCTAGACGCTCAAACCTGCATCAAGAAGCCGAGCGGATTGTGCGTGCGCGCCACGGACGCAATAAACACGAACACAATGATCGCCAGGACGCCGAAGATCGCGCGCGCACCCTTCGTGCGTCCGCGTTTCAGCGCAAATGTCCCGAGCACGACATACACGATCAACCCGGCGATCTTCGCCGACAGCCACGCAGCGTTCGGTCCAAAACCAATGATCCCGACCAGCGCGATGGCGCTCAGCAGCAACACCGTATCCACGATATGCGGCACGACCTTGACCGCGCGTTGTTGCAGCAGCGGGGAGTCGCGCAGCATCCAGATCCATCGAATGAAAAAACCGAGAATGCTGAGCGCCGCGCACGTCATATGCACCGAACGAAGCGGGAGAAAAAGATCTGACATGAATGCAATGAGCCTTTAAGGAAGGTACTTGTCGAGCAGCGCGGCGGCGATGGCGTCCGTCTCGGCATCGGGGTTGCCGGCATAGTCGGCGGGACGGAAATGCATCTGGAACGCCGCGATCACACGGCGCGTCTTTTCGTCGAGCACGCCATCCGTTGCAATCTCGTAGCCGTATCGCTGGAGTTTTTGCTGCAAGACCGCTACATCGGCGGGGGACTTCGGATCGCGTCCGGCCAGATGCTGCGCAACCATTGCATCGTCGGGCCACGCGCCTACGCCGTTGTCGTAAAGCGTGCGCCATGGGAAAGCCGGACCCGGATCGATCTTGCGTTGTGGCGCGATGTCGCTGTGACCCACCACGCGCGTTGGCGGAATCTTGTAGCGCGTCACAACATCCTTCGCCAGCTTGACGATAGCGTCGACCTGCGCCGGTGGATAAGGCGCCCACGTGCGGCCTTGCGGTGTATCGATGGGACCAACGTTGACGTTCTCAATGCCAATGGACGCCGCGTTCAGTTCCGTGGTTCCTTGCCATTCGCTCTTGCCCGCGTGCCACGCGCGCTCGGTTTCAGGCACGAGCTGATAGACCACGGGCTCGCCATTTTCGATGCGCGGCGCATCCGGCACGACGTAATGAACGCTGACGTCATCCCCGGTGAGCACCGCGAGCGAACGCGCTTCGCCACTTTGCGTGTAGTGCATGACGAGAAACCGCACCCGCGAATCGAAGCCCGGCGCGTGATAGCGCGTGTCTGCAATGTATGCGCCGCGATCAATCTGCGTGGTGGAACAGGCGGCGAGCAAGGCACATACAAGGCCACCCGCAAGCAGCGCAAAACGATGCCGCTTCACGTGCGCCTACTTCTTGACCGACCGCTGACGGACGGCTTCGAACAAACAGATCCCGCTCGCCACCGATACATTCAGACTCTCGACGCTGCCTGCCATCGGAATCTTCATGATCTCGTCGCAGGTTTCGCCGGTGAGACGGCGCATGCCCTCGCCTTCCGCGCCCACGACTATCGCAACGGGGCCGTCGAGCTTCGTCTCGTAGACACTCGCCGTCGCGTCGCCCGACGTGCCAATCACCCACACGCCTGCATCCTTCAACTCGCGCAACGCCCGCGCCAGATTCGTCACCGTGATGTACGGCACGGTTTCGGCGGCGCCGCTCGCAACCTTCGCGGCCGTTGCATTCAATCCCGCCGAGCGGTCGCGCGGTGCGATCACGGCATGGGCGCCGGCGGCATCGGCAACACGCAGGCACGCGCCGAGATTGTGCGGATCGGTTACACCGTCGAGCACGAGCAGCAAGGGCGTGCCGCTCACGCCATCGAGCAGCTCGGCAAGGTTTTGCGCGAGCGGCATGTCGGATGCGCGCGCCACCACGCCCTGATGGCCCACGTTGCCCGACAGACCCCAAAGGCGCGCCTCGTCGGCGGCGATCAGGCGAATGCCCGCTTCCTTTGCCGTGCGCAGGAAATCCGTCATGCGCCGGTCCTTGCGGGTCGGATCGTAGAGGATCTCTTCGATCGTCGATGCGTCCGCGCGAACCCGTGCGGTCACCGCGTGAAAACCATACAAAACTTTAAGACGTGACATGACTGGACCAGACCGTAATCAAACAAAACAAAATGGAAACGCGGCCCGGATGCATCGTGCATCGGGCCGCGCATTTCAAACCGGGGCGTCGCCCGAGCTCGATGACTCGCGCCGCCTCAGTACTTCTTTCAGCGCTTCTTGCGCGGCGGATGGCTTTTTGCCGCCGGCTTCGTGACCGCGCCGCGCTTCTTGGCCACCGCCATGTCCTTCGCGATGGTCGGCGGCAACGCGGCAGCGGCCGCTTTGCCTGCCGCCTGCGCCGCGGCTTTCTTGCCGCCACGATCACGCCGGCGGCTGTTCACGCTGCTGCCTTCGTCGGCGGGTAACGCACGTACACGCGGGCCGGAGCCGTTGATGCCCGCGTGCTCGGCGGTGGCAGCCGGCGCGGTTGAGCGGCCGGGCGGCTTGACCGGCGTATCGCGAACCAGACGGAAGTCGATCTTGCGCGAATCCAGATCCACGCGGCTGACCTGCACGCGCACGCGATCCGACATCCGGTAGCGAATGCCCGTGCGTTCGCCGCGCAATTCGTTCTTGATCTCGTCGTACTGGAAGTAATCGGCGCCGAGTTCGGTGATATGCACCAGCCCTTCTATGAACAACGAATCAAGCTGCACGAAGATACCGAACGTGGTCACGCCATTGACCATGCCGCCGTATTCCTCGCCGAGCTTGTCGCGCATGAAATAGCACTTGAGCCACGCTTCCACGTCGCGCGAAGCTTCGTCGGCGCGGCGTTCATTCGACGAACAATGCAGCCCGAGTTCTTCCCAGATCGCGACGTTGTTGCGCTGACGGCTGCGCGATTCGTCGTCGGCCTTCTGCATGGCTCGCGCTGCTTTCGTCAAGCCGGTGCTGAGCGTCACGTCGTGACCGACCTCCGGCTGATACTTCTTGCCCTGCAGGATGGCGTAAATCGCGCGATGCGTGAGCAGGTCGGGGTATCGGCGAATCGGGCTCGTGAAGTGCGCATACGCTTCGTACGCGAGCCCGAAGTGCCCGATGTTGTCCGGGCTGTACACGGCTTGCTGCATGGAGCGCAGCACCATGCTCTGCAGCATCTGCGCATCCGGCCGGTCGCGCACCATCGCCATGAGCGCCGCGTAATCGCTTGCATGCGGCTTCTCGCCGCCACCCAGCGACAAACCCACGCCACGCAGGAAGGCGCGCAGATTTTCGAGCTTTTCAGGCGTGGGCCCGGCATGCACCCGATACAACCCCGGATGTTTATTGCGTTTCAGGAAGTCCGCGGCACACACGTTCGCGGCCAGCATGCTTTCCTCGATCAGCCTGTGCGCGTCGTTCCTGTGACGCGGCACGATCTGTTCTATCTTGCCCTGCGCGTTGCAGACTATGTACGTCTCGGTCGTATCGAAGTCGATCGCGCCGCGTTTCTGGCGCGCCGCGTGCAGCGACTTGTACACGCCATACAGATTCTGCAGTTGTGGCAGCAGATCTGCCCGCTTCGCCGCTTCCGGCCCCTTTGTATTGGTCAGGACCGCGGCCACTTCCGTATAGGTCAGGCGCGCCGCCGAATGCATCACGGCGGGATAGAACTGATACGCCTTGATCTCGCCGCGCGCGGTGACCACCATGTCGCAAACCAGCACGCAACGGTCGACCTGAGGATTCAGCGAACACAGCCCGTTCGACAGCTTCTCGGGCAACATGGGAATCACGCGGCGCGGGAAATATACCGACGTGCTGCGATCGAGCGCATCGACGTCCAGCGCTTCGTTCGGGCGCACGTAATGCGAGACGTCCGCAATCGCGACCAGCAAACGGAAACCCGTGCCGCGCCCGACGTTCATGGGCTCGCAATACACGGCGTCGTCGAAGTCGCGCGCATCTTCGCCGTCGATGGTCACGAGCGGCACATCGCGCAAATCCACGCGATGCCGGATGTCGGCCGGACGCACTTCGTCGGGCAGTCTGGACGCTTGCTCAAGCGCGCGGTCGCTGAATTCATGCGGCACGCCGTATTTGCGCACGGCGATCTCGATCTCCATGCCCGGATCGTCGATGTCGCCGATCACTTCCACCACGCGCCCAAGCGGCTGCGAATGGCGGCTCGGGAAATCGGTGAGATCCACCGACACCACTTGCCCCACTTTCGCCTTCTTCGGATTCTGCGTGATGAGAATGTCGTGCCCGATGCGCTTGTCTTCCGGCACGAGGATCAGCGCGCCGTTCTCGCTGATCAACCTGCCGATAATGCGTTTGTTCGCGCGATCCGTGACTTCGACAATATGGCCTTCCGGACGCCCGCGCCGGTCATAACCCACAATGCGTGCGAGCACGCGATCGTTATGCATGACCTTCTGCATTTCGCCGTTGGGCAGGAACAGGTCGTCCTGGCCGTCGTCGCGAATCAGGAAGCCAAAACCGTCGCGATGGCCCTGGACCCGGCCCGCCACGAAATTCGACGGATGCGTGAGCTGGTAGTAGCCGCGTTTGTCGAGACGGACCTGGCCGTCGCGCTCCATGGCGCCCAATCGCTTGAAAAATCCTTCGCGCTCCTGGCGCTTGATCGACAGAGCTTCGGCGATGTCGTTCGCAGCAAGCGGGGCTTCGCTCGTACGCAACACGCCGAGAATTTCTTCGCGGCTCGGTATCGGATACGGGTATTTGTTCAAGGGCTTATCGATGATCTCTTCTCGTCTAACTGAATGTCGCGGTTAATCGGAAACGCGTGGCGACCACGCGGGCACCACGTTCCCGGCTTTGCATCCTGACTTTACCGGCCATTTTTGAAAGCGATGAGCCGATGCGTTGCCGGGACGTCGCGCTTAACGTTGTTCCGGTTCGTTCACGAATAGTCTGCGGATCATTCTAACACCCGCAAACGAGGCCATATCGGCGCTTAAGCCATATGGACAATGGCTTGCAGCCCGGTTGGGGCTTAGATCTCAAAATGCTTGACAGCGCGGCGAGCCCGGCTATAATTGCGTTCTTTGCTGCACACGCACCCTAGCCCAGGTGGCGGAATTGGTAGACGCACTAGGTTCAGGTCCTAGCGGTGGCAACACCGTGGAGGTTCGAGTCCTCTCTTGGGCACCAGCATGTAGTCCGGAGCAATCCGGAGAAGTTAGAGAAACCCCGTAAAGCCTTGCGCCTGCGGGGTTTTTTGTCCTTTGCGTTCCGATGTGGTCCGGTAACATCCGGCGCTTTTACGTATATTGGTGCATATACCAGTTTCGAGGGCAAAGCCATGCCCAGACACGTCGAACCGAAGTCGGAATTGGCGTTTCGCAACCCCAAAACGGGGCCGAAGCCCTACCTCCTCCCGGATGGCCAAGGCCTTTCATTGTGCATGCCCGAACGGCGCAAAGACCTGGCTACTCCGATATCGCCGTCCCGGTACTGGGAAAGAAAACTTCCTGAGCCTTGGCCCCGGCCCCTTACCCCGACGTTAGTTTGATCGAAGCACGGCGCCGCGCCGCCGTTGCTCGCGATCTCGTGCGCGAGGGTACTGATCCAGTCGAACAACGGCGTGCCGACGTTGCCGCACGAAAGCGCGCTGCCGACGGAGCCTTTCATCTCGTCGCCAAGGCATGGCTTGAATTCAAGCACAAAGAGTGAGCAGATGAAACTTACCGCAAAGCCGAATTTGTCCTGCGCGAGTATCTGACGCCGGCGCTACGCCCACATGAGCTCCACGGTAGAAGGATCGCGATTACTGGCTGTCAAGTCGATTTGGTCCAACGGAGCCCAGCCGTGAATGACGATCCTCTACCTTCGGCCCCTCTTCCTTCGCAAGTTCAGCAAGCAGCCAACCACGAAATGCTTCTACTTTGGCGAGGGCCTCCTCTCCTTCGGGATAAACGAGATAATAAGCGCCCTTGCCACGCGCCACTTGTGGCAGAGCCTGGACCAGCCGGCCCGCCGACAATTCCGCGCGCACCATCGCCGGGTCGACGACCGCCACCCCAAGGCTTTCGCAAGCAGCTTGAATCACCATGATCCGTGAAGCGAGAATCAGTTGACCTTCCCCCGTCGGTACTGGACTGTGAGCGGCTTCTGCCCAAAGGGCCCAGTCGTCGGGGCGGGTCTTGGCAGAGAGCAGCGTGTGATGCGCTAAGTCGGGTACGTTAGCGAGTGGCCCTTTTGCCGTGAACGTGGCCGCCGAGCACACAGCGATTAGCGATTCGGCACGCAGGAAGTCGCAACGCACGTCGGGCCAATTTCCGTCACCGTACGCGATCGCGCAATCAAGCGCGTCGCGGGCGAGATCCACCGCAGAAATTGAGACACGAATTTCGACGTTCGCAAATCGCTCCTGAACGGCGGCAAGTCGCGGCAACAACCAATGCATCGCAAAAGTAGGCAGCGAATTGACGATCAGTCGTGAAGACTCACCGCGCATCGCTACACGTTGCCATGCGGTCCGCAATTGCTGAAGACATCGATCGACCTCGCCGTGTAACTCTCGGCCAGCGTCGGTGAAGGCGAGACCGCGGCCCGTGCGTACGAACAGGCGCACGTCGAGCCGCTCTTCGAGAATTCCGAGCTGATACGATAGTGTCGAGGCGCTCAGATGCAGCTCGCGCGCCGCATGTACAAGATTCAGGTGATGGCCAATGACCTGGAAACTACGCAGATGGTTAAACGAAGGAAGCGCCTGCATTGTGGACGGATGACTCCCGCGGATATCGTTTCAAGGATCGTACTCACATGCCCCGCGGCCAACAATCAGGATTTGCTGCGAAGGGCCGCGTGCCATCTTTAAGAGGGTGCTTACAGATCAAGCAAAAGCTCTGGCGTGCGCGAGCGCGAACAACACGGTAGGAACTGGCTGTTTCCCGCTCGCTCGACGTCGGTTAGGTAAAGATCGCGATGGTCGGGCTCTCCCGCCAGCACGCGAGTCAGGCAGGTACCGCACACGCCCTGCTCGCACGATGTCTCAACATGAACGCCGTTGGCGGCGAGCGCCTCGACAACGGTCTGTGACGCACTGACCGGAATAACTCGGCCGCTTTTTGCGAGCCGAACCGTGAACGACTCTAACGGCGAAACGGAGTTCAATGCAGGTGTCGCTGGTGCGCTGAAATATTCGCGGTGGAGATGGGCGTCATCCCATCCCGCTCGTTGCGCAGTCGTCAGGACGTGCGTCATAAAGCCGCCCGGGCCGCAGACGTACAAATGCTTGCCAGGTGCTGGCTCGCCAATAGCAAGCGCCACATCCAGCGCGGTGCTTCCCGGTTCTGTATCGATATGTAGAAATGAGCGCTCGCGCAAAGCCGGCGATGCTATTCGCTCCAAAAACGCTGCACGCGACCGCTCCCTCACACAATAGTGCAACTCAAACGACGCGCTCAGAGCGGCAAGATGTTCGGCCATCGCGAGCAGCGGCGTGATCCCTATGCCGCCGGCAAACAGGATCGACCGAGCAGCGGTAGCCTCCAGCGGAAAGTGATTGCGCGGACCTTCAACGCGAAGCGTGTCACCGATCTTTAAGTCATGCATCGCGAGCGATCCACCACGAGAAGCAGCTTCGCGTTGAACAGCGATCACATATGCGTTGGAGGATTCGCGGGGTCCGCACAGCGAATATTGACGTACCATTCCCGTCGGCAAGTGAACGTCAATATGCGCGCCTGGTTCGAAACCTGGCAATGGATGGCCGCCGAGCGGCTCGAATTCGAAGGAGCGGATGTCAGCAGCGACATCCAAAATACGGGTGACGACAACGTTCATGGCAGGAGAGACGTACCGTAAGAGTGGATTAAGTCGAAACGTGCTGGCTAATGCCGGACGCCTTTGCGTTCCTCGACAACCGAAGGCCAATTATCAGCAGAACACCAATAGCCGGTAGGACTGCGACAGAAAGCAAGATAGCGTCGGGTTTCCAGCCAATCGACAGCACAATGGCGACAAGCATCGGCGAAGCGATCTTCCCAACCTGGCCAGCCGCCCCACCCAGTCCCAACGCTGTCGAACGCACACGCGTCGGATATATAAGCGCAAAAAGTGCGAGCGGCGCTGATTGTCCGATGCCGCCAGTCAGTCCTATCACGAAGCCGCTCGGCACCAGCACGGCTATCTTCGATATCTCCATGCCGACCAACACAGTCGTCATGGTCAGGAGTAGCAGCGCAGGCAAAAGCGATCGCGTCGTGCCAAAACGACTGACAACATAACCAGCGAGACCAAGACCTATCATCGATCCGATGTCAAGGCTTGCGAGCACCCAAGACGCCTTGACGACCGGGATTCCTGCCGTTTGCAGCAGCGGCATAAGCCAAACAGTCATTACCTTGATCGTAGCGTAGCTGAGCACCAAGATACCGAGCAGCAGCAGCGTGACACCTAATCGCCCTTCCCCAAAGATTTCGCGTATGGGCACGCCGGCAGTCGCCGGAGCATCGTCGGCCGTTGAACACGGCCGCAAGCGCAGCACGTCGATGTCAATAGTCTCGCGCGGGTAGAGTCGTTCGAAAACCCTACGCAATTTCTTTGTCTTCCCTCGTGAAACCAGGAAGTGCGGCGATTCCGGCAGCCAAACGATTATCGCGAGAGCCACAGCGATCGATAGTCCACCTCCGACCAGATACACTGCACGCCAGCCCGCGTGCGCAAGCACATATCCGTTGAGCATCGCTCCAAGTGCCGCTCCCAGCGAATAGTTTGCGAACAACAATGCGACCGCGAAACCTCTCGACTTGCTGTGCACATATTCGGCCCCAAGTGCCAGCACACAGGGAAAAATGCCGCCAAGGCCAACGCCCCCGAGAAAACGAACAATCATCAGTTGCGTGTATGTCTCGACGCTTGCAGTACCGAGCGTCAAGAAGCCGATGAGTAGCGCCGCCACAATCACAAGTGGTCGCCTACCAATGCGGTCAGCAAGATAGCCAAAGATGAAAGTGCCGAGCAACCCTCCCAGCTGAAGCACTGAGAACACTGCGCCAAAGCTCGCGAGTGGAACATCTAGCGCTACCGCCATCGACTTTGTCGCAACGCTAATCGATTGGGTGTCGAGTCCGTCTAGAAAGATCACAGATCCACAAAGTACGAGGACCAAGCGCTGATAAGGCGATAACGGGCGGCCGTCAATCAAAGCCGCAGCGGCGCCCGGTGCGGGGAGGGCTGGCATTTTTGTCTCCGGTGAAGCGGCATTTCGTGTGCTGCTTTCTGTTTTGAGTTATTTCTGTTGCACCAATCAGGCGAGTGCTGCTGGCGCCGGTTCGTTTATGCGTGCCTCTTCCTCAATCATCGCAGCAAGCAGGCGGCGGGCACGAATCGCAGCCCCATCGGTGGCCAGCAGAATCGGGCGCATCGACAGTAAATCTCCATCGCCCATACGAGTCTGAACTGCTTCGATCATTGGCTTGTCCTGCTCGTGGAAGCCCATCTGCTGCCAGCGTTTTGTTTCGTCGTCGGCAAGCGGATCGTCGAGGCGATAGTTGCGAGAGCTAGCGTACACATAGCGCGAGTAACTCGTGGTGACGGGCGTGACGATATGCGTGCCGAGCCGCACGAGGCCTTTCTCGCGCGGCTCGCCTACCGGCACGACACCAGTTTCGAGAACGCAGCAACCCGGCGCATGCCAACGGATGTTTAGCCAGTATTCGACCGGCGCGTCCGGATCTGCCAGGAACGGCTGGAACGATTGTGGCGCTCGTGTGCTCGCGACCGTACGGCGGCTTTCAAGCGTCCCGCCGTCTTGCATCACGTCATGCTTCGCGCGCAGAAAGTCGTCAACTTGTTGATATGGTGCATGCAGATAGTTAACGTGCGACAGATCCATCAGGTTGTCGACGACAAGCTCGTAGTTTGCGTTCTGGATCATTTGGTCGCCGATCGTTTTCAGATGCGGCGAAACCAAGTGCTCAAAGTCCGGAATCAGTCCCGAATCGGCGCGCGCCGGATCACCGGCCCACAACCAAATTAGCCCGTGGCGGTCAACGACCGGAAATGTCTGAACGCGCGCCGTCTGCGGGATTCGCCCGTCGCCGTGCGGATTCAGCGTGCATGCGCCACTGCAGTCGAACTGCAAGCCGTGGTAACCGCACTCGACGTTGTCGCCGACGCGCTTACCCATCGACAGTGGCGCAAAACGATGAGGGCAACGGTCTATCATCGCCACTGGGGTCCCATCGCGCTTACGATAAAAGAGCATCGGCTTTCCCAGCAGGTCGCGAGTCGTTAACGACTCGCCGATTTCGTGACTCCATGCAGCCACGTACCAAATATTTTTAAGCAGTTTCATTTCGCCCTTGTCCCGTTGCATTAATCGCGAATACGTACGCTCAGCTTATTCCCTCGCAAGGGACGGAACAAACGCAAAGATTCGGGTGCAGAATTGCAAAAATTCGATTTCTCGATGGCCGCCCCTCAACAGGTAGAGAATCACGCTGGAGCGGTTGCAGCGTTACTTTCGCTTTCAATTACGGCTCCGAGGGCTCTTGCATCGCCGTAAAGCTTTGCCCGTTTTTGCGAGAGGAATTTCGAGTTTAAGAAGAAAAAACTGGTCCGAAGATCCTATTAGAAAATGGACAATATTGGGGGGCTGGCGAATTTGAGCACAGGCAGACACGACTCGACGCCGACTCTATTGCGTTTGTTTCAATGCCATCGCAGTGCGAAGATGCGGGTAATTCAAGTGCGGCATGGAAGTACGGGACGTAATGAATCGCCGCCGTCCTGATGTCGACTATGTATGAACTGTGATACAAGGACAAGTGAACCGCGTTCACCCGATAGTCCTGGCTCTTGCGGGCCAGTCAGCCCAAAACCGGCCTGCTGGCTTTTCCGAAAACTGCTCCGGTTCAGCCAAGCTTCACGATCGGAGTCCCGACCGCTTCGGGTTCGCATATCCCCTCGTCGATTAGCGCATGCTTGGAAATCTCGTCGATCAACCACTGATAAGTGAGGTTGATCCGTTCCGGCACCGGATCGGAATGAGGGAAAGCAAAATAATATGAGCCACGGCCTTCCAATCGCTTCGACAGCACTTTTATCAGTTGCCCGCAGCGCAATTCTCGTTGGACCATTAGTGGATCCACAAGTGCGACACCGAGTCCATTCAATGCCGCTTCGATCACCAGATTGCGCGACTCAAGAACCAGTCGGCCGGCACCATGAAGGGCATCGACGCCTTCTTCCGGACCTACCCAATCGTCCCAGTCATGGGCCCATCGTCGCGCTGAGAGCAACGTATGATGACGGAGGTCGCTTAGTTGTCGGAGGGGCTTTTCCTCAGCTACGACACCGGGAGCGCATACAAGGACGAGGTATTCGTCCCGCAGAAAATTAACGCTTAGACTTGGCCAGTTCCCATCACCGTACAGGATCGCACAGTCCACGTGGTCACGAACGAAGTTAACGTCCACGGTGGAGACCCGCAGCTCCACGTTTTTTACCATCCTCTGCAAAGTCGCAAACCTCGGTAGCAGCCAACGCGTCGCGAACGTGGGTGGAGAAGTCACAACCAGCGGCGCATCGATGTCGATCGCCGTCAGCCGTCGAAGGCTCTCAGTCAGTTTTTGAAGACTCTCGTCTACCTCTTTATATACCTCCTCGCCACAAGGGGTAAAAATGAGCCCACGACTCGTTCGAATAAAGAGCTTCACCCCCAATTGCTCCTCGAGCATGTGCATTTGATAACTCAAAGTCGAAGACGAGAGGTGGAGTTCCTCTGCCGCTCGCACCATGTTCAAATGCCGTCCGATGACCTGGAAACTACGAAGGTGGTTGATAGAAGGATATTTGCGCATTTAATCAAATTACCACTCCATACTTTCGCTTAATGCTAGGGACATTCCCTAGCAGGGTCTATTTTGATCTGAGAGATTTCGAATGTTGCTCGCAAAAATTTCCCGTGGCTCGTCTTAGTCGCGATCGCTAGACTTCTGGTGGCCTGCCGTTAATCCTCCAATCCGCGTTAATGGCTCCTCCCCACGTCCACCAAATGGAGTTTCTTCGTGAGTTTTCTTTACAATGCCTGGTATGTGTTCGCGTGGGCCGACGATTTGTCCGACGGGATGCTCGCCCGCACCGTTCTCGGATTACCCCTGGTCGCCTACAGGCGGAAGGACGGCATTCCAGTCGTTCTCCATGATCGTTGTCCGCATAGGTTTGCGCCGCTGTCCATGGGCAGGTTGATCGATGACGCAATCGAATGCGGCTATCACGGGCTTCAGTTCGACTGTTCCGGAACCTGCTCGTTTAATCCTCATAACGAGGGGCGCATCCCGCCAAAGGCCTCAGTTCGTAGCTTCCCTGCCGCCGAACATCATCAGATGATTTGGGTATGGATGGGAGACAAAGATCTGGCCGACCCCTCGGAGATTCCTGATTTCAGTTGCCATTCGCAACCCGGTCTGAAAATGATCCAAGGCGAGATGATCCAGGACGCGCACTACCAGCTAATCATTGATAATTTGCTTGACCTTTCGCATATCAACTACTTGCACGCGCCGTATCAAGAGGTTCACGGTCTTCTGTCCGTCAGACATGAAGTTATCTACGAACACGGCGTCCTCGAAAGCCGCCGCACCGTCCCATCGACTGCCGCACAGAAATCGTTCGCAAGCTTCCTTGATTCTCCGGACGAGCCCGTGGAATTCTGGCTGAACATAAAGTGGTTTCCGCCGACGGCATGCCAACTCGAAGTTGGAGTAACGCCCGTCGGCCACGCCCGGTCCGATGGATTGTCGAGAATAGGAACTCATATTGTCACTCCGGTGTCGGAGACAACGACCCGATATTTCTACGCAAGTACGCGAAATTACGCACTTGAGGACCCAAAGGCAGACGAAAAGATTCGTTGGTGGCAACAAGTTGGCTTCCACGAGCAAGATAAGCCAATGATTGAGGCCGTCCAACGGAACATGCGGTCTTCCGATTTGCTTAGCCAGAGTCCAATCTTGCTTTCCCCTGATGCAGCCGCGATTCGCGCCCGTCGAATTCTTTCCGACCTTATTGCCCAGGAAAAGCAATCCTCCGAAAGTGCGAATGCGTAGCCTATTCTAGCTAAGTTGCAGGCAGCGAAAATTACTATATAAAAGACGTGTCAATTTAATCGTGGCGCCCGGGTTTATTCGAATACGCCCGGCACCGCGACAATGGAGGAGACAATGAATAGCGACGATTCCAATGCGAACAGCGTGGGGCGGTACATCGACACTCAAAAGGCGAGTCTCAAACAGGTGTTCTTGATAGTCCTAGCTGGGTCCGTCATTTTTCTTGACGGTTTAAACACTCAATCGATAAGCGTTGTCACTAAATCAATGTCTGCTGGACTCGGCATTGAATTGTCGAAGTTCGGCATGGTGTTTGCCGCCTTGCAAGCCGGCGGAATCATAGGAACTTTTCTTGTAGGTTATTTGGGCGATAAATTAGGCCGGAGACCAATGGTCATCAGTTCCGCCCTTGCAATCGCGCTCATCTCCTTCGCTACGGCCTTCACACAGACAATCTGGCAACTGACTGCGCTTCGTTTTCTGATCGGAATCGCCTTGGGTGGCGCATTCCCGAGCGTTATGGCCCTCGGCGGCGAATATGTGTCGAAGAGACATCGAGCCACCATTGTCTCGGTTCTGCTCGCGAACTATTCGTTGGGTGCAGCGACGGGAGCCATCGTCAACGGATATTTCCTCCGGCACTATCATTGGCAAGCAGTGTTTCTTGCAGACGGGTGCGTCTCCCTAATCGTTGCAATAGTGGCCCTGATTTTTATCAAAGAATCGCCGCATTATCTATTCGTTCGTGGCGAAAGGAAGGCAGCCGAACGCACGTTGAAATCGATATTTCCGAACGGTATAGCCTTCATAGCTGAGGAAACGTCCCCAAGCGTAGCTAAATCGAAAGCGAAGGCAAGTGCTCCGCTGAAAGCAATCTTTCAACCGGGACGAGTTGGCGCGACCATCGCATTATTGGGAGTTTTGGCAACCAGCCAGGCGACCATTAAAGTGATGACAGTGTGGCTTACTCCGCTTCAACAATCTGCCGGCGTTAGCATACGCGATACCTCGTACGTTCTAGCGAGCCTTGACGTCGGGTCAATGCTCGGCCTTGGCTTCGCCGGCTACATCGTCACCTTACTCGGCCCAAGACGCTTATTGGGCCCGTCGTTGATTTTGTTATCCCTCGCTACCGCTGCGATTGGGGCGAGTATGCATCTCTTTGCCGCGCTCGTACCCGCGGGTTTTTTGATCGGATTTGCCGGCGGCCTCGGACAATCAGCCCCCCTTGCGCTATTCGCTGCAACATACCCCACCGAAAGCAGATCGACCGCACTGGGTATTGGCAACATGTCGAAGCAGGCGGGCAGCATGCTATCTCCTCTGCTCGTGGGCGGCCTGGTAGCACTCGGCTGGAGACCCGACTCAATTCTGTATTGTGTCGCGTTCGTTCCCTTGATCGGCCTCGCTCTCGTAACTGTATATTTGACGCGCGCGAACAAAACAAACAAGATGCAGGGCAGCCAGATAAGAGACGTAACCTGAACAATCCAACCGTCCTTTTAACGTCGACCGATAACCGCAGCTTAATGCTTGTTGGTCGCAGCATCGTGCTAACGCTGCACTGAGACGCGTTTTGATACCTCCGGTTGCATGGTGCTTTCACTGGTTTTGAGAACGTCTCCTTATGTCTATCGCGCTGCCTGAGTCTGACATACAGCCGGCATACGCTACCCATGGCAGAAAACGTGCTCGACCGGCGGTTTGACACGGACGGGCCAAACGTGGGTGGGTTTCAGGCATCACGTACATCCGCACGGCACAGGGCTGGCTGTATTTGACGGTCGTGCTAGACATGTACTTGCGCAGAGTGGTTGGCTGGTCCATGGCGCCCACCATGCCGGCCGGATTGCACATTTCGATCCTGACCATGGCGCTGCAGCAGCGCCGAACACCGCCGGCGCTGCTGCATTGGGACCGGGGCAGCAATACGCGAGCGATGAATACCAGGCGTTACTCAGGCAACATCACGTAGTTTGCATTATGAGCCGTAAAGGAAATTCTTGGGACAACTCGGTGATGGAGCGCTTCCTCCTGAACCTGGAAATCAAGCGCGCGTGGCAGCGTCAATACGCCAACCACGAGGAGGCACGACGCGACATCAACCAGTACATCGTTGGCTTCTACAATGTCCTATGCTTGCATTCGACTTTGGGCTATCTGTCGCCCCCTGAATAATCCCGGTTTTTGATCGTTCACACACGTACGGCAGACAGTGTCTCGGCCGGAAAGAGCTCTTCCGGGCTAAGAAGACGGTGACATACGCCTTGTTCGTAGCCGAATCCGAGAAACGCTTCGAGTGTCGTACGGTTTTGTTCCAGGCCGTAAGGCCAGACATCGGCGCCGAACATCTTTTGGGCTTCTGTGATGCGCGCAGGCATCCAAGGCAACGGAAAATGCGAACAGGTGATGTCTCTCAGTCGGTAAAGGCTATTGCGTTTTGCTTCTTCGAATGCCTTCTGTAGATTGGCGGCAATCCAGCGATTTCGCTCGAAGGTATCCCGGCGCAGAACGATCAGATGCATAATCGGGAAGATGCCAGTCTCTTCATAGTATCGCCGCTCTATGTCAGGATAATCTTCGAAGAGGCGAACAATGTCCCCCGCGCGATCAGCGCCCGGATCTGGCGGACGCGCGCTCAGCACTGCATCGATTTTGCCATCAAGCAACAGCGACGTCAGCGAGTGTTCGAGTTCGGGTTGATAGGACACGCCTTCGGGCACGCGCACACCGACTTTCTCTTTACGCCCCGCCTGATTCACGCCGCCCTGCACCCATTCAATTTCGGAAAGCGGAATGCAGAGCGAATGCGCAATCCACCCGCGTGAGTATATTGCGGCGGTCTGCGCCCACTCGGGAATACCGATGCGCTTGCCGCGTAAATCCTCCGGACGCTGAACGGGACCACCGCGGCGCACATAAATGGACGAATGCCGGAACGACCGCGACGGAAACACAGGCAATCCGACAAGCCGGTCATCGCCTTGCGAGCGCAGTGAGGAATATTTGCCTAAGGACATCTCCGAGATGTCCCACTCCTGGAAATGCGTCGTTCGATAAAATATCTCCTCCACGTTGAGCACTGAGGGCAGCAGATCAATACCCTCCGGCTGCACGCGCCCCGTTACCAGATCGCGCACGTGGTCATAGTCGCTGACGGCGAGGCTGAGAGTGAGTCTCGACATGGTAATTTTCCTTGAAATGGAAGATTTAATGAGCGTTCGTCGCGACAATGTGCGGCTGTGAAGGACCGACAGTCAGTACCAACATCGACGTCACCATTAAGGCTGCGATGATCGCCGCGAACATAATGCCCGGTCCGCCGAACCATTGCTGTAGGATGCCCGCCACGGCGGGTCCGAACATCGCTCCGATGCGCGACAGTCCGAGGAATACGCCGACACCCGTACCGCGCATTTCGGTGGGATATGTGGCGGCGACGAGGTTGTTGAGCACGATCTGCGAGCCAACGACGAATGCGCCTGCACCGGCGATGGCAAGCAGCGTCATGGTACGGTCGGTCGCCCAGGCTAGCAACGCAACCATCACTGCACCGACCAGATACGACGCCGAGATGACGCGACGGCGGTCGCCGACGCGGTCGGCGATGAAGCCGGAAATCAGTCCGCCCGCCACTGCCATGCCGGCGAACAGCGAACCATACGCGAAGCTCGACGACAAGGTTTCGCCGCGTTTAAGCATGAGCGTTGGGAGCCAGCCCGACAGACCATAGGCCGAGAACAGGCTTAATGCACCGGCGGCCCAGAAGCTGACCGTGCGCAGCCGGTAGTCGCGTGACAGGAGCAGACCGAGCGGGCTTCTGTGTGATATAGCGCCGCCCGTAGCGAAATGGCCTATAGCATAGATTGCGGCCCGTTCCGGACGCAGTCGGTAAAGCAGCGGCTTGACCTCCTCCCATCGACCGCGGCTTGCAAGAAACCTGGGCGATTCGGGGAGCCACAACTGGATCATGAGTGCGAATACGAGCGCGACGCCCCCGACGTAATAGAGACTCTGCCAGCCGTAATGCGGCGTGAGCCACGCCGCGATTAGCCCTGCCGAAGACGAGCCGCTCACCCAGCCGAGCGAGAAAAACAGGCTTGTGAAAACATTCGACGAACGCGCCGGCGCAATCTCGTTGATGTACGTGATCGCGAGCGGCATCAGGAGCCCGAGAGCAAGGCCCATTATCACGCGAAGCACGATGTACGACCCGAGACTGTTTGCGAACAGCGCAATCACCACACTCATCAAGCCAGAACCCCAGCAGCCGAGCAACAGGATCCGGCGCCGCCCGAATCGGTCGCCAAGCAGGCCACTGACGGCCGACCCCACAGCGAAGCCCGCTAGGCCACTCGAAAGCATGATGCCAATGCTCGAAGCAGACAAACCCCACGGCCCCGCCACGTAATGAACAATGTACGCGGAGTTGTACAGATCGTAGCCGTCGAAGAGCAAGATCAATGAGACCATTACGCCTAGACGTATGTGGAAGCCGCCCAAACGTGCTTCTTCGATTTCCTGACGCACATCGATGCGGTCGCTGGGCATCGTCAGCTTGTGTTGTGCCATGACGTCCTCGACTCTCAAAAGGTATGTTTGATGCCGACCATTCCGCCGGTTTGGTTGGTTCCTGGAGTAACGTCGCCAATTGCGCGTACCCCGACGTTCATCCCATTCGAATTGCTCGTATACGACACCTCAACATACAAATCGGTGCGCTTGGATAGGAAGTAGTCGGCGAGCAGCACGCCGCTGGTCGACTTTTGAGCGGTACCGTGAGTGCGTTCCTGATAGCCGCCTAGCGACAGGATCAACGGCGTGGTTGGTTGCCACGTCGCCCCCAGCCAATAAAGTAACGAGCTCTGCAGGGCGGCGTTCGCGATCGTGCCATTGTTGTCCCTGATGTTCAGCCACCGCGTGCCGGCGAATGCCTTGAATGGGCCGAATGCATAAGATGCGCCACCCACTACCCGCATTTGCGTAAGGTCCTGGGTAGCGATCGAGGTACCTTGCATTTGGTCGTATGTCACGCCAATGCTGCCGGGTCCTTGCTCATATTGCAGCGCGAAGCTGTACTCACGTCCGACCTTCGAGTGACCCGGAACCTGTGCACCATTGGCGATAGTACTATCGAAGCCCGTGCTATAAAGCGCGGCAAACGTAACTCCCCGCAAGCGCGCGGTATAACGGATTGAATTGTCGGATCGGCCGACCAGCGTCGCATCATAGCCTTGCGCCGAATAGCTGGGGTTAAAGTTCAGCGCGTCATACACGTACATCAAGTCGTAGATGAGGTTGTATTGTCGGCCGAAGGTGACGACACCATACGGTGTGCTCAAACCGACATACGCCTTGCGACCAAACATCCGTCCGCCTTGCCCTATGGTGCCGTTGTTGACAGAAAAACCGTTTTCGAGGTCGAAAATAGCTTTTACGCCACCTCCTAGATCTTCCGAACCACGTAGGCCCCAGCGGGATCCAGCGAGGCTACCGGACTGCATGCGTAGTGCGCTGCCGGATGTGCCATTCGGTCCGGGCACGTGATTCACGTATTCAATACCGGCATCGATGATTCCGTACAGCGTCACAGAACTTTGGGCGTGCGCGACCGGCATTGCTGCAGCAGACGATAAGGCTAGCGCGGTGAAACTAAAGCGGTTTTTCACTGACATGTCTCCAATTTTTATAGTGAACTTGTCTTATTAATTCGTTTTCCTTATTAAAAACTTCTATTTTTCAACGCCTGCATTTAATCAAGAAATATCGCGCGCGCATGCCGACGCGAGTCGTAAAACCGTGCTCCGTCCGTCAATCGAGGCGCGGAGCCTCGCGGCGTGGCTGCGGCAGCTGAGCGCCGAGCGCCGCTTCAGTCGCCATCGCGTACAGTTGGAGACCTAGCGCAAGGTCCGACACCCCCATACCCATTGCCTTGAACACTGTAATATCGTCGGATGTCGTGCGCGGCTGCTGCTTCGCGATAATTTCGCACAGAGACACAACGTCGTCCCAACGATTGTTGGTGCCGTAGGCACGGATGAGCTCGCTTGAGAGTCGCTTCGCGGCATCCAAATCGTCGACTACCGCGCGCGTAACTCGGGCAAAGACGTCTTCAGCAAGCTCAGTCCGCTCTTCGGTGATTGCGCCGACCGCGTTGATATGCGAGCCCGTTGCAATCGCGGAAGCTGGCAGGAACGCCTCCGTCGCTCGCGTGACCGTAGTTATGATCGGCGCGTCGGCGACCGCAGCTTCGACCGACGGAGCTTCGACAATTTCGATGTCAAACTTGGAGCGTGCTTTTTCGACAAACGCGCGTCGCTTATCAGGCGTGGGGCTGTAGACACGCACGAGCTTCAGACGACGCACTGCGGCGACCGCCGCGAGTTGGGCGAGTGCCTGCTTGCCTGTGCCGATGAGGGCGAAGACGTCCGCATCTTCCCGCGCAAGCCATTTGGTCGCAACACCAGAAATTCCTCCAGTGCGCATCTGTCCAAGGGCAAATGCTTCGAGAATGGCTCTTAGCTGGCCAGTAGTACTATCAAACAGGATCAAAAGCGGACACGCGCCGCCGTCGGTGTGCGCCCATGTCTTCGTACCGACAACGCCAGCATCCTGATACGCAGCCCCAATTGCATGCAAATTGTTGTGTCCCCACGCGACGTGGGTCTTGCCCATATTGCGTGCGGCACCGCTGGCTTGTTGCGAGAGGCCGCTTTCGAGTGCATCAATCGCCTTCGATAGGTTCATAAGCGATACGATCTGCTGCTCAGAGATCCAAATCGGCTCTATTGTCGTGCTCATTGATCGCCCTCGAAGATTGACGGAACCGGCGGCGTCAGGCCAAGCGTATTCACGGCGATGGCATGCGTCACATAACGCCCGACGAGCAGCAGAAATGCCATTGCCTCGCCTGGCGACAGATGGCTCGCAAATGCATTGAATTCCGCTTGCGCATCATGGCCCCGCGTGCGCAGAGCTTTGAGCGCAAACGTCTGCGCCGCGCTATCGACCTCATCCATTTCCTTCGTTGCAGACGGGTCGAGCCGGTTAACTTCGGCAATCCATGCACGCGAAAAACCAAGCTTTTCACTCAGACGCTCGTGCTGATTGCGCTCGTAGTCGTTCTGCATGTAGCCCGCAACCGTCAGTGCTCCCAGTTCGGTGAGACGGTCCGGCAACGCGTCCTTCAACGAATCGGTGAAATGCATGAATTGAAGAATAACGTCGGGCGCGTTGCCGGCGCACTTGAACAGCTCGCCGAGATAGCCGAGACGCTTGACGCGCGGCTCAAGGTATGAGGCGAGGTTTTCGGGAAGTTGCTCCATCTCCAGGCGGGGAATCGCTGCGCTCATGACCTAGCGTTCTCCAGATGATTGGCAGGCATCAGACAAGCCCCGCGTGTGCAAGTACCTTGTCCAGGCGCTCTTCGAGTTCGCGTGTGGCGGGTACCATCGGCAGCCGATGCTCGTTGTTCGCGATCAGTCCCATGCGCTTCATCATGTATTTGATGGGGATCGGGTTGGTGTCGAAGAACACCGACTGGTTGAGATCGAAGAGTTCGAAATGAAGCTTCCGGCCCGTCTCCATGTCGCCCTTGTTCACCGCCTCGTAGAGGTCCGCGACCTTGCGCGGCGCGAGATTGCCCACCGCGTTCATCAGCCCGCACGCACCGACCGCGAGCATCGGGAAACTGAGTTCCTCGAGTCCGACGAACACGCGCCAGTCCGGGCCGAAGGTATCCAGCATGTGGGTGACGAAGCCCATGTCGTTCACTGCGTGCTTCATGCCGATCAGATGCGGCACACGCTCCTTGATTGCCTTGACCGTCGACAGGTCGGTCGTAACCGCAGCGCGTCCCGGGATGTGATAGATCATCAAGGGCAAATCGGTGCGGCCGCCGAGGTCGGCGTAATACTCGACCAGTCCCCGTTGGGGGGGACGGATGTAGTACGGCGTGACGATCAGCAGCGCCTGCACGCCGGCCTTGTCCGCGTGCTCGGTCAAAGCAATCGTCTCCGCATGGGACTGCGACCCCGTGGCAGCAATCACCGGAACCCGCCCTTTTGTGGCTTCGATCGCGACATCGACCAGACGATTGCGCTCGGCCACCGTCAGCGTGCTCGGCTCGGACGTAGTGCCGTTCACCAGCACGCCATGTCCTCCGTTCGTGATCTGCCAGTCGACCAGCCTTGCGTAGCTTTCATAGTCGACCTCGCCCTTTTTGAAAGGCGTGACGACCGGCGTGATTGAACCCCTGATTTGTTCGATGTTCATCGTCATGTCGTCCTTTACGCTGCCGTCTTTTCGCGATTCGTTTTGAAGCCACTTTCGGTGCCGAGGAGCGCGGGCGGCGCCTTCAGGCTTTCCTGCCACAGCAGCGATTCCATGTAGATATTGAGTGGCTGGTCCTGGATGGTCAGCTCGTACACGTAGTCATCGTAAGAAGCGTGGTTGTGGACCGCCCAGCCCGGTGCGGACAGCATCAGGTCGCCAGCTTTCCACTCATAGCGGTTGCCCGCGACCATGCTGTAACCGCTGCCGGAAAAGTAGTAGTTGATCGCAGCCGATACATGCCGATGCGGCCGGTCGACAATTTTTGGCGGCCGGATCGTCATGGTGGCGAAGAAATTCGGCGTGATGCCGTTGGTGCGTCCCGTGACCGGGTTGTACATCATGTAAAGACGCCGGCCGATGTAATCACTGCCCAGCGCCTCGAGCTTGTCGAGTTCCTTCTTGACCGACTGCCACGGAAAGTGGAGCGGGTTGGACTGCACCGCCGAAGGATTGATCAGCGTCTCGTAAGGCATCAGCAGGCCGCCGTCCGTGCCAATCGGGAACATGCCGAACGGGTTCTGCCGCTTGGGATCAGCCGCAACATGCTGAGGTACTTCTTCCATGGCTGCGCCTGTAGCGGTGACGTCGTACTCGGGCACATACACTTCCATATGCTGCAGCAGCGGCACGTTCGAATATGCGAAGCGGACCTGTATTTCGTTTGTATCGTTGTGATGCGCATAGACCGCGTATGAAGGATGGTTCCATACGTCGTACTGGCTGAATGCGATCTCGCGCCCCGCCACCGTCGTTGTTCCTGCGCCGCGAATGCAGAAATTCACTTCGGTCGCGTTGTGGCGCATCGGGCGGGTCGACTCGCCCGGCAGCAAGACCTGCATCATCACCTGGATGCCCGGCGCCAGTCCCGGCGAGCCTTCGCGCGCTGAAGGGTGGACGATGAGGGACTGCCGGCGGCCGTCCGCCGGCCGTGGCAAGGCGGCAAGGCGCGCAATCTCGGCATCGATCTCTTCACGCGTGATCACGACCGGTTCCCAGTAGTGGTTATCGCGCGCGCGAACCGATGTCTGGTCCACGAACAGCGCCTTGCGGCGCTCGAACTCCCGCTTGAAATCCTGCATGTGTTCTCTCCCTTTACTTGGCTTTTGCCGATTCAGCATGGCACCGCGTTTCACATGCGCGACGCCGGTACAGGAAGAACAGTAGATAGATTTCTATAGGCACTCAAGATTGATAATTTAAATCAATACATGTCGTATACCCGTACCCTAGAGGGGAGCTGTCGGTTGCTAAAATCGGCGCATCGACCGACGGGTAAAGGTGAGCGTTCCATGCAAAAAGATTTGATGACGCGCAACGAGGTGCTGGAAACTCTCAACATAAAACCCGGTACGCTCTACGCGTATGTCAGCCGCGGCATCATCAAGACAGCGCCGCATGACGACGGCCGCAAGAGCCTTTACCTGCGAACCGATGTCGAGCGCGTGGGCAGCCGCAAGCGTGGGCGGCCCTCGAAGACGGCATCGGCGGAGTCAACAATGCACTGGGGCGAACCGGTCATTGCGTCAGCCATCACGCAGGTCACGACGGGCGGCCCGGTGTACCGCAATCGATCAGCGGTCAGCATGGCGCGTGCGGGTATATCGTTCGAATCGGTCGCGCAATTGCTCTTCACGGGAACCTGGCAAGACACGTTCGCGGCGTGGTCGGGCATTGAGACCCCTGCCGACACGCAGCGGCTGCTGCGTTCCTACGAAGACGGTTTGCGCTGCAACGATATCGGCAATCTGCTGGGGATGGTCACGCTCGCACTCGGCATGCATGACCGGGGCGCCTCCGAGATTTCCGATGGCACCTCAGTGCCGGCAGCACGCCTGTTGATCCAGACCATGGCGGGCTGCCTGGGATGCCTTCGGGAACCCCCTGCGTTCGAGAGCCGGAACGCGCACGAAGCGCTCGCGCCGTTCATCTTGCGGGCCACGGGCGTGCCGAGTTCACCGCAAGCGCTGCACGCGCTCAATGGCGCGATGATCGTGCTGGCAGACAATGAACTTGCGCCCGCGACATTTGCCGCGCGCATCGCAGCATCGACCAATGCTGACCTGTACAACTGCGTGGCCGCGGCCATCGGATCGCACGTCGGCTTCTCGACCGGTACGGCAACGCAGACCGTGGAGAGCGCGTTGCTTCAGTCCACGGACCGCCGGGAACTGGAAGCGCGGCTGCCTATCGTCCGCGAATACGGGGCGAGCCGTTTCGGCTTCAATCATCCGATGTACCCCGACGGCGATCCCCGGGCCGACGTGATCCTCGATCTCGTAACCGCATTGCCGGCCTTGCCGCAAGCCACGCTCGACACGCTGGATTTCCTTGCCACCGCCCGCTCGACGCTCAAGGCCAATCCGGGCGTGGCTATCGCGCTTGTGGTACTCACGCGCGCGCTCGGAATGCCCGACGGTTCCGCGACCGCGCTCTGGATTCTCAGCCGGACTGCGGGCTGGGTCGCGCATATCCTCGAACAGCGTACGCAAGCATTCCTGTTGCGCCCACGCGCGCAATTTACGGGTGCGGCACAGGCCCGCTGATCATCGACAGGAGACTTCATGGCACAGCCACCGGTTCACCCGCCCGCCAATCACAGCGAGATGCATCGATTGATCGACGACCTGGTCAGCGCGGCGGTTTCAAGGTTAAAGGGCAACAGCTTGTTCAATGTTTAGAGCCGCGGAAGCAAAGTGTTGCAGCGAAGACCTCGAATGGCGAATGAAACGCATGAGTGGCGCGAGGCCTACTGTTCAGACCGTCCCCAATGGCGTCAAGTTCGTCTTGACCGTAGACCGAAAGGGCCGCGCCTTTGATCGGCCGAAGCCGCCATTCAAGTAGGTCATTCGACAGATCGGACGAGTCGCGATTAGAGTCCTTCCTTATGGAGCGGAATGGTAATCTGCCGTTAAAGGCTCTAGAAGCACCGTCAGGCGCTCGCATTTCGCCAAGCCGGCTTTGAGGGCCTCGAACAATGATCGCTCAGATTTCTTATTCGTCATCGGTCCGACGCGTGATCGCTCTAGCGTCATGACCGATCATCGATTTGAGCGCGCGTGGAGTCAGGATGACTATGCCTTTCTCGGCAATTCCCGAGCACCAAACCAGCGGTTGACAATACGAGAAGCATGTCTTCCAACCCATCGAACATACCCTGCTACGGGCGCTTGCAATAACGTACCGCATCGCATCATGCGAAGGACATGCAGGGTCGGTTCATCTTCGCCAACGACGCAGTGGCCCGGGGCATGGGAGTGGCCGACCCCGTCGATCTACTCGGAAAGACCGATTTCGACTTCTATCCACTCGAACTGGCAAGCGAGGATTACCGACAGGAACAGGATGTCTTGAGGCACGGGCGACCGCTTCTCAATCAGGAAGAGCATGCCAGATATCTGTTGCTCGAAGGCGAAGCGTGGCTGATCACGACCAAGGTAGCAGTGCGCGACGATACTGATCGGATCGTCGGGCTGGTGGGCATCAATTACGAGGTCACCGCGCAAAAGGCTGCCGAACTGGCGCTGCAGGCAGCTCACACGCAGGCGGCGGAGGCGGCAGTCCGGCTGCAAGCCACTGTCGCACGGCTGGACCTCGAAGTGAAGGAGCGGCAACGATTTGAACAGGAGTTGCGCCACCAGGCGATGCACGACACCCTCACCGGTCTGCCGAACCGGGCGCTATTGATGGACCGGATAGAACAGGCGATCGAGCTCGCGCGACGTCGCGATCACTCGCTCACGCTGCTGTTTCTCGATCTCGACCGATTCAAGCTCGTCAACGACAGCCTCGGACACGCCGCCGGGGACAAGCTGCTGTGTGTCGTGACGCGGCGGATCAGCCGCTTGGTGCGCTCGGGCGACACGGTCGCCCGCCTTGGTGGCGACGAGTTCGTCCTGTTGCTCTCCAACCCGATGCCTGCCGACGAGCTCGCAAGCTTGACCAACCGCCTTTCCTATTCGAGGCCAAGCCGGTGCTCGTTGCCGACCGCGAGGTGTCCGTCACGTGTAGCCTTGGCTACAGCGTCTATCCGCAGGACGGCGCGGATGCGACCACGTTGCTCAAACGCGCCGACGCGGCGATGTACGGCGCCAAAGAAGACGGCGGAAACGGGGTGCGGCGCTACACGCCCGAGCTGAGTTCGCACACCGGCGAGCAACTGGAGATCGAGACCCAACTGAAGCAGGCACTGCAACGAGGCGAGTTACCGGCATTGGCGGACTTGAACGGCTCCGCTAGCGTGCTGTTGGTATCGAGATCTGACATTCGCACATCAAGGTCTGCTTCAAGCAAATTTGCTCTTTGGATTAATTCAGTACGCGATCACATCGGGAGACATGAATGAGTTCCGAGCCGACTCATTGGCGAATCGGAACCAAACACACTCGAGCCTACGGCGAGCGCGCTCAGCTGAAGTGAAGTACTTCAAGGAAAGGAACTATGGCTAGATCGGCTTCGTCGAGCAACCTACTCCTATCCGATAATGTCCTCTGCCGTGCGCGCATTTTGCGTATACCGTTACGTATACCCGAGTATGGTTAAATTTTTTTTATTTATTTTTCAATCAGTAACAACATACTTCGAGTCCTCTCTTGGGCACCAGCATGTAGTCCGGAGCAATCCGAAGATGTTCGAGAAACCCCGTAAAGCCTTGCGCCTGCGGGGTTTTTTGTTTTGCGGTCTGGTCGGATTCAGTTTTTTACTTAGCTGGCTTCGAAACTGAAGTCGGAACGGGCATGTCGCAATGCCAAAACAGGGCCGAATCCCTACCGATATCACCGGCTTGATTTGCTTTGGTCGCGCACTCGTCCCCGAGGTTTAAGCGCGAAATCAATACCCCAATTGCCGATTCACGACGTTCTCAAATGGTTTGTTTGACAGGAAATTTTTGAAATTTCTGAACCAGACGTCGAGCACGCGCTGGTTGTAGTCCGGCACGTCACACGATATATGGGGCGTAACAACAAGGTTCGGGACACTCCATGCTTCGCTTTCGGCGGGCAGCGGTTCCGGATCGAATACATCGAGCACGGCGCCGCTCAAATGCCCGGAACGCAAGTTATCGAACAGCGCCGGATAGTCGATCAATCCAGCTCGTGAAATATTGACGACCGCCGCACCCGGGCGCATTGCGCTTATCCTGCTGGCGGAGACCAGCATGTGCGTCTGCGGCGTCAACGGCGCGGCGACAATCAGAAAGTCCGTGCGTGGAAGCCACTCGTCCAATCGTGCGATGCAATCTGCTTCCACACCTTCGTGCACCTGAGCGTTGCCGCCTCGCGTAAGGACGCTGACGTGGAGTCCCAACGCGCACGCCGCCGCACATGCAGCGGATCCCAGATTTCCATACCCGATCACAAGTGCGGTCTTGCCGCGCAAAGGCGGCGTCAATTGCGTGTCCCAACGCCGGTTACGCTGGGCATCGAAGACCGAAGCCATTCGTGCGTGGAGCATGAGAAGCGCCATCTGCACGAATTCCTGCGCCTTGTCGCTGTGTATGCCTCGGCTGTTGGTGAGGATCAGGTCTTCGCGCACGGTATCGAGCGGCAGCAATTGATCGACGCCCGCACCGGTGGTGTGAATCCATCGCAATCTTGCTGCGCCATTGACAGCGTCCCAGGGAAAGCGGGACGCGAGCAGGAAATCGACATCGTCGAGAGGATCAGCGAACCGCGAGCCGTCCCAGCCGAAGCTCACGTCGACCTGACGTGCCAGATCCGGGTGACGCGTCGCGGCAAGCGCCCACGCCGCTTCGTCGAGGTGGAAAGAGGAATGCTGCTGCCGACGGCTTTCCAGGTGCAGCCGATAAGTCATAAGCTCTCTGCTCTCTGCTCTCACAAAGGAAGCGCTACAAGCGTGTCGTACCGGGGTGAATCGGTCACCACGATTCTTTCATGCAGCAACGCGCGTTCGTCCTCGATCACAATCTGATCGATATATCTGCCGGCACTGAAGATCATCATTGTTCCTTCATAGCCGGTACGAACAATCATGAAGCTGGTTTCGCACCGGATACGCGCGTCCGCCATGCCAACGATTTCCGTAGGGCCTATGACGTGCCGGTACACATGCGGTTCGAACACGTTGACTGACTGGATAGCGCTGACCCGATCGAGCAACATTCCGCGCGCGCTGCAAAACCAGATTCCGAAGTCGCGCCCTGCTTCAAAGTCCGTGCGCGTGAGTATCCGGTAAGTGCAATCATCAGTGAAACAATCCGGCCAGCTCGATATGTCGCCATTGTCAATTGAACTGCAGTACCGCGCCATCAACCGGTCGATGCACGCCAGTGCACGCGTATCTACAGCGGCATTCAGGTCAGGAGTTCGCGTTACGCTAGACATTCATTAATTCCCGGTAGAACTTCCAGAAGCCACGCACGGAGGTCTCGGTTGCGCGTGTTGCCATGGGCCCCACGCCCTTCCCTCCCATTTCGATCACGGCGTTGTCATCGAGATCGCCTCGTATGCCTTTTTCGACAAATGCGCCGATGGTCCCGTCTTCCATCGACACATAACCCGCCGGTCCAACGAGGTTGCTTTGCTTGCGTCGAATAAGCGTCTGTTCCTCGGAATCTTCCTCGAAACCCAGAACCGTCCAGATCAACTCACACCGGTCGACGGCAAGTGGTACGACCTGACGCACTCCCAGAGAATTCATGATCTGGTGCAGGACGAATCCGGGAAAGATGCTTTGGATGGCATTGGTGATCTGATCCGGATATTCCATCCATTGATCGATAAGCGATGGGTCCTTCAAGCCGAAATCATCGCGCATTGCACGGATCACGCCTGAGTCATAAGCCTTGTCGCCCACGTCGGTAAAGCGTTTGGTGAAGGTAATGTGGTGACGGCTTTGATCGTCCTGAAGTGTTCCCCCTTCGGCGGACAGCCGGTTGATCTTGAACGTGGAAAAGAACGCGTGCAGCAAGCTCGGGTGATAGTTATCCCGGCTGTTCTCCACATAGAGTTTCCAGTTGTTATGCATGACCTGGCTGTAGCGGCCAAGAATTTTCAGCCGTCCATAAATGGTCCGCTCTATATGACTCACCATGACCGGGCCGAGATAGTCACGGAGTTCAGGCGCCGCGCTGGAGAAAGATCCGAACACGATTCCGCGAATAGCATCCACGCGAAGCCGGGTGAGGTGGAAGGCAGCCTTGTCGAAATCCTCGGGCATGCCGCCCTTACCCTGCACGCCATTTTCAAAGGCAACGCTGGTTAGTCGGCCATCAAAACTATAGACCCAGTTGTGGTACGGACAAACAAAGTTGGGCCTCGCGCGATGTCCACGCGCCTCGTAACAAAGCACAGACCCCTTGTGCACGCACTTGTTCACGAGCGCATGTATGCTGCCGTCGGCAGTTCTGACCACGATGACTGAAGTCCCGCCAACTTTCGTGGTCACATAGTCACCCGCGTTGGGAATCTCCACTTCCAGGCAGAGGAAGCTCCAGGTCGGGCCGCGAAAAACCGCATCCTGCTCGCGGGCATAAGTCGCCGCATCCGCGAAAATACGTAGAGGCACCCGTGTGACGTCATCCCTTGGCCAGCGGACCTGGGTCGCCGGACCTGTCATCGGAACATAGCTTTCTTCAGGCGTGTGAGCAGCATGTGTCATGAGAATGTGGTCACCATTGCAATTCCTAAAATAAACAGCGCGATCCGCCCGGTCATCGGGACTTTTCAGATTCCAGGTAAGGCTGCTGATAGAACAGTCCTTGAGGCAAATCCCCCTTCAGCGTGCCAGCGGATTTAAAAACCTCGAAGGTACGTTTAAGCGTCGCAATGTCATCCGGCTTGAAGGACACTGTATTCATGCCGCCCCAGTGATCGCTGTAGAACATGGCGCCCTGATCGCTCATGTTGCTCGCCTCTTTGAGGATTGCCTTTACCGCGGCTGGATCATCGGTGCCGAACTTGAGCGCCTGACGCATGGCGGTTATCACCTTTGCAGCATCTTCGGGATTTGCCTTGAGCCATTCGTCGCGCATTACAGCAACGCCAATATAGGGAGGCGTAGTGGATTTGGTCATTTGTTGCCATTGCGCCGCAAGCGTTGTAATGACTCTCAACTTGCTTGCACTGTCCGACACCTGCGCAATTGTGGTGGGACGGAGCACGGCCGCATCGACATTTTTCATCTGCAGGAATTGCGCGAGGCGTGGTTCGTCGCCTGAGACAAGTCGATAGTCCGACTGCTTGAGCCCCTGGTTACCTTCCAGCACGGCCGTGGCGACGCCAGTCGTCGCGCTCCCGACCGGCGACATGCCAATCTTTTTGCCGCGCAGTTCTCCTAACGACTTGACAGGTGAACTGTCCAGCACGGCAATTTCGGCGTCGACAATCTGTGTGGCCGCGATGATGCGTACAGGCGCGCCCTGCTGGCTCATGCTCAGCGCACCCGCGAGGCTGGCGCCGAACGCCAGGTCAATGGCGTTCGAAGCCAGCGCGGTGGTTGGGCCATTGACATCGGGGAAATGAAAAAACTTGACCTGCAGACCCTGTTTTTCGAAAAACTTCTGAGCCTCGAGAACTGCACCGAATCCAAGGCTGATTCCGCTTGTCCAGTAGCCAACACGCAGTTCTGTTGCCGCCGCCGGATTTGCCACACCCAATATGACGGCAAACGCAAGACAGGTTGCACGAATGATCCGCAAAGAGTTCATGGATACAAGGCACGCATAGTGATGTTTCGTTAGACATCCTGACCGAAACGCGAAGCGTGCCGGATCTGTACAGCGAAAACCAGTCGCATCAAATATTTACCCGCTATCTCCCAAGCGCTACGAGCGGAGTATGGCCAAGGTCTTGCCTGATGCTCTTGAACACGCGGTCCATTGTCATCTCACGGAATCTCTCAATATGACGACGTGTGATATCGGCCGCAAGTTTGCCGTCCCCGGCGACGAGCGCGTCAACAAGCTGTCGGTGATCATCGGCAATTTCGGGGCTGTCGCCTTCGTCAGTGAAACCGAGTGCCACCAGCCGCGTCATTTCGTCCAGGAGATTTTCAATGCTGCGTGCAAGACGCTCGTTGCCGGATGCCGCCGCAATCACCAGGTGAAATTCCCGGTTGGCATCGAGAAAAAAACCAATGCGATTTCCGTGATTTCTGGATGCCTTGTTTGCGCGGCCCGCTTTGTCGATACGCATCAGTGCCTTTCCGTCCACGTTGCCAGCGGCAAACCGCGCCGCTTCGGGCTCAAGGATCAGCCGAAGCGAAAACACTTCCTCAACGTCCTTCAATGTGATCGGAACAACCGTATAACCATGTCGCGGAACCGAGCGCACCAGCCCTTCATGCGTCAGCCGCACGAGCGCAAGCCGGCACGTGGACTTGCCCACCTGATATTGCTCCATCAAGGCGGCTTCGGTCAGCATGCTCCCAGGCGGGACCGAACAAGACAATATGGCCTGCCGCATGGCGAGGTAAGTTGACTCGCCGAGCAGTTTGCTCTCGGCACCTGGTTTTCCCGCACTCAACACCTTGCCTGACATCTTTCCATTCCTTATCGCCTGACTTCTACGATGCTTACCAGATTCTGTAGGCACCTCACAACCACGACTCCATTCTAGAAGAGCGCCATCGGGAAGTAAAGATCGCAAAAAATATTGTGATCAGGCGGCGGTGCCGTCCCACCGCCTCACCGTGCGCGTGTCTACATCGAAAAGATCGAGCACGCGGCCAAGCGTGTGATCGACCATTTCTTCCACGGATGCCGGCTTCGCATAAAACGCAGGAACCGGAGGATAAACAATCGCGCCCGCTTCTGTTACCGCTGCAAGGCTGCGGATATGCCCGGCATGCAACGGCGTCTCACGCACCATCATCACAAGACGCCGGCGCTCCTTCAGCATGACGTCCGCGGCACGGGACAGCAGCGAACCCGTGCATCCTGTCGCAATCTCCGAGAGCGTCCGGATGGAACATGGCGCGATGATCATGCCGTCAACGCGGAATGATCCGCTGGAGATTGCCGCACCAATATCCGTGTTCGGATAGGACACGTCGGCGAGCGCCTGGACATCGGCGAGGCGCATGTCCAGCTCGTGTGAGAGTGTGACCTGCGCCGACCGGGATACCACCAGATGAGACTCTATGTCGAGTTCCCGCAAAAGCCTGAGCAACCGGACTCCGTAAATGGCACCGGAGGCGCCGCTTAGCCCTATGACGAGACGCATGCGGCGTGACGCGACGGCGCGCTCCGTGAGTGTCATGGCTTGGCTCCCGCCATCATCTTTTTGGCGCTCTGATAGGGCTCTGTGACAAATACGTCAGCCGGGAGCGTTCCCTTGATCGCGCCGCTTGCGACGAAGATCTGCTGCTCGCGTTTCAACGTATCTATATCGATAGGCTCGAAGGAAATACTGTTGAGTTCGTCCCAGTGCGCCGCATAAATTTTCGCATCCGCGGCAGGAAGGTTTGCTACTTTCTGCAAGATCGCGGCGACCTGATCGGGATGGGCGCGGCCCCACGTAATGGCGCCTTGAACCGCGACAATAAACTTCGCGACCGTCTGCGGATCACTCTGCACGAGTTCGGCACGTGCCGCGGCCACCCCCAGGTAAGGCATCGCATTCGACTTCGTCAGCTTGTGCCATTCCTCCACCATGGTGCCGAGGCGTCGCGTCTTGACTTCAGTCAGTTGCGCTACGGTGACCGAGCGCAACGCCGCTGCATCGACTTGCTTTTGCATCAGGAACTGGGCGAGCCGCGCCTCATTGCCGGGCACAAGCGCGTAGTCGCCCGCACCCAGGCCATAGTTGGCCTTGAGCACCGCGGCTGTCATCAGCGCGACCGAACTTCCAGACGGAGACATGCCCACTTTCGTTCCGCGCAGGCCGGCCATTGATTTGATGGGCGAGTCTTCCTGAGTCACGAAGGTCACGTCAGCCGGCGCGGTCGCACCGAATATCTTGATCGGCACGCCACTCGCCGCAATGCTGAAGCCGCTTGCCGCGGCGACGCTGAAACTGATGTCGATTACATTTGCCGCGAGTCCAGTGGCTGGCGCGTTGACTTCCGCAAAATGGACGAAGCGTGCGTCTGTGATACCCGCCTTCTTTAGAAAATCGCCCGTCTCCAGCACCGCACCCAGGCCAAGGCTCACGCCGCTCGTCCAATAGCCAATCCGCAATGGCACTGCCTGGACAGCGGTGCACGCCAACATGGCGATCAACAATGCCGCGCATTTCATCCGTTTTTTCGCTTGTATCATGGTCAGCCAAATGTTGGTCACGACGCCGCCAGCGTGGCGTCGAAAAACGATGGAGAGATTGCGCTAGCGGCGCGAGGGCGGCACTGCGTCAAACCGCGATCCGCGCACGCACAGCTTGCCTTCAGCCGTCTTCCACAGCCGCTGCTGTTCGTGCAACTCACCGAGCGCACGGGCGAGCGTCCTGAAGTCGTACTTGGAAAGGCGCTCGGCGAGCGCCGTGTAATAGAGCGGCATCTCCTCCAGCACGGCGAGCGCCTCCGCAGCGGCAGCAGCCAGTTCTTCGGGCCCACACACATGCTCCGGGTCGGCCTTGCCCGCGAGATAGTCTGCAATCAACGCCGTATCGGCATACGCATACGAAATGCGCTCGTAACGCTCATGCGGAATGCCTTCGGAAATCGTAGCGTCAACACCGACCTTTGCGCCGGTAGGGACCATTCCCACGGGTGTTATTGGAAGACTCGGGTCGAGGGGCTTCGCTCGCGCGCCAGGAATGATGATCAGGTCGCGATCGCCCTGGACACGCGTGGCGATCGCCCACTCGACCTGCTCGCCGTTGAAGACGTCAATGTCGTCGTCCACCACCACCACATGCTTGAGATCCATCACCGAGAGCGCGGCGAGAAGCGCGTTCTTGCCTTCCCCTGCCTGCTTTTTGATCGATACCACCGCATGCCAGAACGCCCTTCCGCCCAACGTCACGTTGATGTCCTTGACCTGGACCCCGGCCGTGCGCAACGCGGTACGGATTGCCTGATATCGCGTTGGCGCCGCGAGCCAGGTGTTTTCCCAGGGCATGTGCAGCGAGTAATACATTGCATCGCGCCGGTGCATGATGGCCTTGATACGAACATTCGGGTTCCAGTGCAACCCGCCCATTAGCGCGGTAAATTCGCCGAAGCGTCCCTCGGGTTGTGTCCATCCCGTTGGCATGATCTCCGCCTCTATCACAATCTCGGAATCCGCAACGTATGGCAAGTCGACTGTCTCGCACTGCGCAAGCTCCACTGCCGCGCCGCGAATGCCGCCTGCGATCGCCATCTCATCCACGCCAATGGGTGCACGGTATCCCGCACCCATGATCTCGACCGGATGATTGCCGATCGATATGGAAATCGGACAGGGGCGCCCTTGTTCATAGGCTCGTTGTGCAAACATGCGCATATTGTTTGGTGTCACGATATCTATGCCGCTCAGCGCCTTCTCCTTCACCATGAAGCGGTAAATGCCGCTATTGAGTCCGTAATCCGGATCACGCGACATCACAATGCCAGCGGTAATCATGGGACCACCGTCGAAGATCGACGACATGGGAATGGGCAGGCGGAACAGATCGACGTCGTCGCCCTTGTAAATCACTTCTTTTGTTTTTGATGTCTCCACGTATCGCGGAGGAATCGGATTGCGAATGCCCTGATCGAGCATGTGTTCGATCTGCCCATACGTCTCGCATCCCATGGCCATCATTGCGCGCTTCTGCGTGCGTATGATCCCGGAGAGCAGCGGCATATCGTAGCCAATCACGTTGTGAAAAAGCAGCGCCTGACCGGATTGATCGACCAGCGTCCCGACGTGACGGATATCGACGGGCTGGGTAATGTCAACAAGCTCGCCAGAGGCGCGCAGCCGGTCGAGAAATTCACGGAAATTCTCATTCATATCGCAGTCCTGATAGTGATGTTCATTGATTTATCAGACGTCACCTGAATCGTGCAATGACGCAATGGCGGTGGCTTTCAGCGTTGCCCGGTCAACCTTGTTGGTGGACGCAAGCGGCAATGCATCTACGAACCACACCCGCCTCGGATGCTGGTAGGCCGGCGCGTGATCAAGCGCGTGCTGTTTGACTTGCGCCTCGGTCAGCAACGAACCCGCGCGCCGCACGACAAACGCAACGGGTTTGGTTCCCTTTATGTCGTCGTCGACCGGCACTACACACGTCTGGACTATGTCGGGATGAGTCTCCAACACGTGCTCGACTTCGCCCGGAAAAATATTCTCGCCGCCTGAAACAAACATGTCGTCCGCCCGTCCGACGAACGAATAGAATCCCATCTCATCACGATGAAACACGTCGCCCGTGATGTAAAAACCATCGTTCGTGATCGGCATCGCGAGATCGGGCCGATTGTGGTAACCCAGCATTACCGCGGGGCTGCGCATGGCGAGCACGCCGGTAGCGGGCCCGGCAGAGGGTGCCTCGAGAAGCCGCACGTCGACTTCAGGGTGCGGATAGCCAACGGACATCGCTGGCGGCGTCAGGCCAGCAGGGTGAGGTCCAAAGACAATGGGGCCGCCTTCGGTAGTTCCATACACATTGGTCAAACGTGCATTGGGCAAGACCTTTTCTATGTTGGCGAGCAGGCTTTCGCTAACCGGCGCCGAGCCCATCCGGATGAACTTGACCGACGACAGATCCGTGCGGGCAAGCAGATCTTTCTCCCGCAGCATCATGGCGATCATCGGCGGGACAGAGGTCAGCCAGGTCACCCGATGCCGCTCTATCGACGAAATATACTTGCGCGCGTTGAATTGCGGCAGCATGACCACGGTGCCATGTCCGTGCAGCGCCATCAGTACAAGCGTCAGCGCGTTCATGTGATACATGGGCGCAGCGACAAGAAAGCGATGTGACTCGGGCGGGTGTGCATTTGCGCGCGTCATGGCCACCCAAAGGTGGCTGGCATGCGAAAGCATCACGCCCTTTGGCTTCCCCGTCGAACCCGACGTGTACAGGAACATTGCGGGATCTTCCGGTGCGCACTTCACCGCCGAGAACGGCCCGGGATCGACAAATGCGCTGAGACCTTTTTCAGTGTCGTCGCCGAATACAACGCTCGCGAGATCGTCCGGGACGTCTGGCAAGCGGGCTTTGTCGCAAAAGACAATCTTGGCGCCGCTGTCGCGCATGACGAAGGTCGACATTGCTGACGGGAACTTGAAATTGACCGGCACGGCGACCAGCCCCGCCCGCATGATGCCCAGCAATGCCGCCACGTAGGGCGCGCAGTTGGCCGCCAGTATTGCCACACGATCACCACGGCGAAGCCCGTGCGCGGTCAGAGCGCGCGCCACGCCATTCGATAACGCGTCGAGTTCGCCGTAACTCATATGCGTCTCAGGGGAACTCTCGTCAGCCCCGGTTATGTCGCTAACCTCAATCAACGCAATCTTCTCAGGCTCCGGGATCGGCCCGATCAGATCGCCCAGGTTCTGAAGACTAGACATCATGTACCGCTCCAATGAATTCGATCACGACATTGAGGTCGCGCAGAAACACGACGATTGATGCGTCGCCAGTGGCAGGGTGTATCGAATCCGCATAATCGACTTCGCACAGGCGACCGGTCTCCGCTTCCAGTCTTGTCCTGACATCACGCAGGTCCTTTACTACTACTGTTAGTGATCCAAAATAACTGTCCCGATCCGCGCGTTTGCAGCTCAGTTCACCGTACCGCGCCGCGTAATCGGCCTCGCCGAGAAAACTCAGCGTGAATCCAGGTACGCAGATACCGACCGCCAGTGCGTATCGCCCGGCGTCCGCCGACGGATCGCGGCCCACTATGACGAGTTCAAACAATCCACTCGCCCCGTTAGGATGAGTTGCCCACTCAGGCCGAAAAACCCATTGCGGAGTGAGGTGCTCGCAAAAGTAAATCCTCCCGCCAGGCACTTCTCCCGCGAGCAACCGCGTTGTCCGGAAACGTGCCGTTTCTTTGCGTCCGTCTATTTCAAGCGGGCGCGTGAACGCCTGGGGCTCGCTTGCCCGCACACCCGCGCCAAGAAGGCACGCATACGTTGCCTGCGCATCGTCCGTCTTGTAGACAAGGCCATCGAGACCAAGACGGCTTTCAAGAATCTCCTTTCGCACCACGGTCGCGCCTACGGGCAGACCCACAAGCTCGAGGTAGTGATCCGAAAACATCATCAGATGATTGACCGAACCCAGCGAGTGATATCCCCGTGGAGTAAGAGTGAAGCCGAGCATCGAAAAACATGCGGCCGCCGCATCGGTCTCGAACAACGCGTTCACTACAACGTGATCGAGTACTGCCGAGCCAGCTGTCATGGTGCTTTTGGAGCGGGCAGCGGGACCGTGGAATAGACGCCACGGCCGCTGGCAAGCAGTACACCTGTAGCATCAAATACGCTTGCCTCGGCGACTGATATTGCACTTCCAAACTTGATCACCTTGCCTTTGGCAACGAGATCGCCCGGCATGGCTGCGCGGTGATAATCGACCCTCAAGTCGATAGTCGGCACGCCCCGCCCCGTCCTGGAAACCAGCGCCCAGTCAGCCGTCAAGTCCACGAGCGCAGCGAGAATGCCTCCGTGCGTGTAACGCCGCTCGGGGTTCACAACCCAGTCCTCTCGCCACTTTGCGCCAATTTCGATCGTCCCCTCGCCCATGCTGATTACATGCAGACCGAGCCATTGGTGATATGGCCCGCGCGTGATCATGGCTTCGACCTGTTCTACACTGATAATCTGATTATCCGACATGCGTGTTTCCGTCAATTAAGGAGTAACGACGATCTTGCCGAGCACTTCACGATCGCGGATCATGCGTAACCCTTCTGCCGCCTGCTCGAGCGGAAGCACCTTATCGATCTGAACCGCAATCTTTTCGGTCCGGATCAGTTCCATGAGTGCTGCAAGGTTGTCGTCGTAAAAGCTGTTCGAGCCAATCACGCGAAGCTCGAAGCTCCAGATGTAGCGCAAGTCTTCCTTGGGGTCATGACCGGCGGTGGCGCCGCATACCAGCAGGCTGCCGCCCCGCTTGATGCATTTAAGCGAAGGTGCCCAGGTGTCTCCTCCCGTGAAGTTGATGACAACGTCCGCGCCGCCTTCATAGGTTCGGCGTTGCGGCTTTCCGTATTTTTCAATGACCCACTTCGAGAAGTCGACTTCCTTGTAGTTGATCACGTGATCGGCACCAAGCTCCTTCAAGCGTTCGGCTTTATCGGCACTTCCAGCCGCTGCGACAACTTCTGCGCCCAGCATTTTCGCGAGCACTACGCATCCAGTTCCTACTCCCCCGCTTGCCCCAAGAATTACAACGCGGTCGCCCGGCTTGATGGTGTTGTGCGTGACGATCATCCGGTGCGCCGTGCCATAGGCCACCGGCAGCGACGCGGCTTCTTCGAAACTCACCCCATCGGGCATGGCAATCAACTGATCCGCCGACACAAGGCAATATTCCGCCATCCCGCCGTCAAGCATCTCGCCCATCAAACCTTTCTTCTTGTTCAACGGATTCACCAGGACGCGCGCGCCCCGCTCCCATCCTTGAACGTCGTCGCCAATTTCAACAATTTCACCCGCCATGTCCAGTCCGATGACGATAGGGAATGGCACCTTGATTCCCGGCATTCCCTTGACGGTAAAAACGTCGTGGTAATTAAAGGACGAAGCGCGCACGCGAATGACCACATGCCCTGGCACAACTGTTGGCACGGGTTTTTCGACGACTTTCAAATCGTCCACGTCGCCATGTCCATTGAGAACAAGCGCTTTCATTGTACTTTTCATAGTATTCCTATTTAATTGATATGGACATTTGAACGTCGTATCCTTTTATGTAGAGCTAGCGCGTCGCGGCGGCTCCACATGCTTTGGATTCAAATGCGCCTTTTCCATCGAAACAAATAATTCTCCAGCGGCTTGAGAATTCCGTATTCCAGCAATACCATCAAGACGACGAGTGTGAGCGTCCAGGCAAATACCTGGTCGGTCTGCACAAGGTCGGCGGCCTGCCGAAGGCGGTATCCAATGCCATTTGATGAGCCAATAGTTTCGGCCACCAGCGATACACGCCAACCAAAACCAAAGGCAAGACGGGCTCCCGAAAAGAAGTACGGCAGCACCGTCGGTAAATATATTTTTCTCATGACCTTGGCGCGTGACATCTGAAATGAACGCGCCAACTCGACGTATTCAGCGTTGACACTCTGCGCGCCCTGCCACACGTTGGTAAGGATCAGCGGCATCGCTTCCATGAACACCACGAAGATCGTGGTCCCGTTCGAAATGCCAAACCAGATCAACGCGAAAATTGCCCAGATCGCTGCCGAAACCGTATTGAGTACGGACAGTACCGGTTCGCAATAAGTGCCTACTCTACGGTTGGACCCCAGGACAATACCGAGCGGCGTGCCAACAATCGCTGCAAGCGTAAAGCCAGCCACAACCCGATAAAACGTGATCCCAAGATCTTCGCTAAACGTACCGCTTTTGATCAGATCGAGCAGTGCTGCCCAGGTCTTTCCGATTCCAGGAAGAATGAAGGCAGGCATCCTTTGCGAAGCCAGCCACCATAGCAACAGGAACACCACGAGCAACGAAAGCCGCTGCAATGCCAGGGACATGATTTTCGCCCAACGGCTTGTCTGCGCGGGAAAATCGGAACCGGTGGAAGGAAGGGTTGCCATTGAATCGTCCTCGATATCGAATCTAAATCAGGGCGCGCACGCGGCGCACCGTTTCCGCCACATTTTGCGCAAGCGGATCACGTGGCCTCTCAAGATTGATCGGCAAAACGTCGCGAACACGTCCGGGGCGCGGTTCCAGCACCACCACCTTGTCCGCCAGCACAATGGCTTCCTCCACGTCGTGCGTAACGAACACGACCGTCATTCGCAGTTGCTCGCGAAGACGCAGCAATTCGCGGTGCATTTGTGAACGCATCTGCGGATCAAGCTTCGAAAACGGCTCGTCCATCAATAGGATGTACGGCTTGACCACCAGACTGCGAGCCAGTGCGACCCGGCTGCGCATACCGCCCGATAACTCATGTGGGTAGGCATTTTCGAAAGCTTCAAGTCCAGTCATCCTGAGCGCTTCACGCGCACGTTCGCGCCGCACCGCCGCGCTCATCGTTCCCGCCTCGAGTCCAAACTCGATATTCGCGAGAATGGATCGCCAGGGCAGCAAGCGGTCCTCCTGGAACATGTAGCTGATGACGCGCGTGTCGTGCTCGGGCGCACAGGCGGCGCCATCAACACGCACGGTGCCCTGATCGGCCGCGACCAGTCCCGCAATGATGTTCAGCAAGGTACTCTTGCCGCATCCGGAGGCACCCGCAATGGCAAGCACCGAACCCGCTGGTGTATTGAAGCTGATGTTCTCGAGAACCTTTAGTTTTCCAAAATACTTTGTCACATGCTCTATTTCCACCGCGTTGCGCACAGCGGCTGGCGCGAAGACCGGCGGTTGTGAAATCGCGTTCATGGTGTCACCCGCAGCGAGACGATCGGTGCGCCTGCATGGGTGTCACGCAAACTGGCAAATACTTTTTCCATGGTCATGTCTCTAAACGTCATCACATGTCGCAGGGCGATCTGTTCGGCGCGCTTGCCATCACCGCTCGCAAGCGCTTCAATCATCGACAAATGATCGTGCTTGATCTCAGGTTTGGTGTTTTGCACACCGAATCCAAGCGCCACCAGACGCGCCATGTCGTTCAATAGACCGCCGAGAGTCCGAACAAGCCGGCCATTACCGGACGCTTCGGCAATCGCCATATGGAATGCCGCGTTCGCGTCCATGAAAATGCCAATGCGACTGCTGATGCCAAGCGATGTATCGTCGTTGCGGCACGCTTTCTCCAGCCGGTTCAGCAGCGCGATGTCCGCCTTGCCCGCCGCAAGGCGCGCCGACAATGGTTCGAGTTGCAAGCGCAACGCAAATACTTCTTCGACGTCGCGCAGGGTGATGGGCGTGACCGAATATCCCTGGCGCGGCACGATCTTGATAAACCCTTCTTGCGCAAGCCGTTGAAGCGCAACGCGGCAGGTCGCCTTTCCGAAGCCGTAACGCGCCATCAAACCACTTTCCGTCAGCATGGTGGAGGGTACGATCACGCAGGAAAGGATGTCGTGCCGAATCACTGAACATGCGCGTTCGCTACGCAATTTGGCTTCGTTCGAGCAATCAATTAGTTCTACGGCAGGAGCGGAAGAATCTGACACAACACTTCTCCTTGGCTTGGTGAGCTGCTCACAAAAGCCATCGTGAGCAGGCGTTAAAGCAACCATAGAACAGTCATAAATAAAAAGCACCATAAAAAATTTGCGACGCTGAACACTTCACACGATTGGCGAAGCCTGCGCAAACAGACGCGACTCCCGAGCGGGCCTTACTCAGAAAGAATGAACGATACCCACCTGCGCGCCTGTCACACCTCCGCCGGCGGCAGGCGCATTGACTGTCACCGGGCCGTTTCCGATCAATCCGTATGTGGCGCCATGACGGTTCTGCAGGCGCTCCACGGTGCCGTACAGAAGCGTGCGCTTCGACAAACTGTAGAACCCGCCCACGCTGCCTTCAAAGCTGTTGCTGTTTTTTCCCGAACTATCCTGCGCATAACCTATCGCGCTAGCGAGGTAGAACGAAGGCGTGAATTTGTACGTGGCGGAAAGCGAATACACGCTGTGATATTTACCCTCCACACTTGTTGTGAGGTTTGATCCGAGATTGTTCCCACGATAAAAACCGAAAAACCCGGTGAGTTTTCCAAACACGTAACTCGCACCGGCAAACGTGGTCTTCGTCAACACTTTTCCGTTTGCTCCGTTCTGCTCGGCGTGGCTGACACCCAGATATAGCGGTCCGCGCGAGTAATCCAGACTGCCGGTGTAGACATTCAGTGCATCATGCGGCGAGGTCTGCCCTCCCGGACTCACGCTTCCGGTAAAAGTAAATCCGGCGAGGTTCGGAGAGAGGTAGGAGATCGTGTTGTCATAACGGAATGCAAACGTGGATGTGTTGTGCAGAAACGAACCGTATGTCCCGCCACTGAATGCATCGAACTTGCCGTGCATTAGCAGAAGAATCGAGTTTTGCCGTCCGAAACGGACCTCGCCGTAAGGGCTCGCAATGCCGACCCACGCTGTTCGGTTGAATGCCGATGCCGGATCGACCGCTGCGCCGCTATTCGTTTGAATTCCGTTTTCCAGGTCGAAAACCGCGCGCAGTCCCCCGCCAAGATCCTCACTGCCGCGCAAGCCAACCCGGCTTGCATATAGGCCTCCACTTTGCATGGCAGTCGCCGCTCCTTTCCCGCTGGCATTGGTGTAACCCACGTAGGTATCGAGTACTCCGTACAACGTCACGTTCGCATGCGCCAGATCTGCACATGCAAAACCCGACGCCAGAGTGGATGCCGAAAGCAGCAAACGAAATTTTTTCATGTCCATTCCAGTGATCGTGGTTTATATGGTTGTCCTAACATATCGAGCTTTTTTGTCCCCGATCTGAATGAGGCCATTCACGATATGCGCGGCGCTTGTGAGCACCTCACAAATTAGGGGTAGGTATCTCTTACGAAAGGGTAAGGCGACAAAAACGCGGTGCACAACAACAATTTGCAGAAATCGCGCTCGTGGAGTGCCCACAACGGGCTTATCTGTCTCGTAGCTCGACGGCTGAGCGTGACTTGTCATTGCAAAGGAATCCTGTGCAGCGAACGCGCACGCTTACTTTTTATATCCGCACGAAACTGCCTCGATGCCGGTTCGCGGAACGCCACGGCATACATGCGCTGCTATGAAGGCTTGCCGCGTTGTTGCGCGATGCCTAAATAAAAGCAAACGCGAATTTCGCGTGGCCGAATTGCCATTGCGCACATCTGCATCCATCAGACGAAAACACAGCCATAAGCACGATCAAAACGATCGTCTTTAATAAAGCTATCCTGTCTAAAAGATGTCTACTTGATATTTACAACCTATTTTTTCATGTGTAATCTAATGACGAAGTGAAGCATTCAGACCTTTGCGCAACGAGGGGTCGATGAAAATCATGTGCCTCTGTACTTTTTGTCTGGCACACAATCGGAGCAAGCATGACAAAAGTGGCAGTAGTGGGATGCGGCGTGGTCGGATCCTCTTGGGCGCTGGTCTTTGCCCGGGCGGGCTACGAAGTCGCCGTCTATGACGCGTTGCCCGCGTCAGTACAACAAACACTCGCGTTCGTGCGCACTTCCCTGGAAAGCCTACCTCCCGATGGCGGCGGCAGTGCAGAAGACGTGGACGTTGTTTGCGCACGTTTAAGAGCCGCCACGTCACTCGAAGACGCGCTGACAGATGCGGCCTATGTTCAGGAAAGCGCGCCAGAACGCCTGGAGATCAAGCGCGATCTGTATCAAAGGCTCGATGCGGCCGCTCCGCCTCACGTTATCCTGGCCAGTTCCACGTCGGGGTTGCCAGCCTCGTCTTTCACCGACCATCTCGTGCATCGCGAGCGTTGTCTGGTCGTGCACCCCATTAATCCACCGCATCTGATTCCGCTGGTAGAACTCGTTCCGGCGCCCTGGACTCAAGCCGGCGTCCTAGATGAAGCCGCCGCGTTGATGGAACGGGTCGGGCAATCTCCAATACGCCTGAATCGTGAGATCAATGGGTTTGTGGTGAACCGCCTTCAAAGCGCGCTGCTGGGCGAAGCCTTCCGTCTCGTCGAGGATGGCCTGTGCAGCGCCGCCGATGTCGACAAGGCCGTCGCGGACGGTCTCGGTTTGCGCTGGTTTTTCATGGGTCCATTCGAGACAATCGACCTGAATGCGCAGGAAGGCGTGGCGCAGTACTGCCGCAATCTGGGTCCGATGTACTACGGTCTGGCCAAGGAACAGGCCGACCCGCGCGAATGGCACGCGGCGCTCGTAGAGACTGTCGAAGCAGAGCGGCGAATGCTGACGCCGGCCAATAGCTTGCCTGCCCGCCGTCTGTGGCGTGATCGTTGCCTGTCTGCATTGGTAGCGGCGAAGCGGCGAGTCATGCATGAAGAACAAACCTGAAGCGTAATCGGCGAGCGGCGAGCGGCGAGCGGCGAGCGGCGCATGTCCGCCTGGAGCGCCGGTCACTAGCGAACTTCTCAAACACGCTCCTTGGTTCAATAAGCCGGGCTGAAGTGACCGACCAAAGGCGCACTACTAGGGGATACACATTGGAGACGACAAAAACCACTCGCTGGAGGGCGCGGTATTGGGTTTATCTGATGCTGTTCCTTCTAACCACCATCAACTATCTCGACAGGGTCGTGCTCTCGGTAGGAGCCGGGCCGCTGGCCGCGGACTTGCACGTCAACAAGGTCCAGCTCGGCTACCTGTTCTCGTCTTTCTTATGGGGCTACGCGCTCTTTCTGATACCGGTCGGCTTGCTTGTCGACCGTTTTGGCTCGCGTTCCGTCACCGCGATCAGCATGACGGTCTGGTCGCTCGCCACCATGGTCACCGGAGCCGCGACGAGCGCAATGGGCGTGCTTGTATCCCGTATTGTCATGGGTGCGGGCGAAGCGAGCTGTTACCCTTCGGCCGCGCGTATCATCCGCGACTGGGCGCCAAGCCGGGAACGTGGCGTCGCCATGACGGCGTTGAACTCGGGCGCGTATTTCGGTCCGGCGCTGGGTGCGCTGGCGTTGTCATGGCTGATCTCGATTGCCGGATGGCGCTGGTCGTTCGCCATCTGTGGTGGCGTGGGTTTCTTCTGGATTGCCGCATGGCTTTTCTTTTTCAAGGCGCCCGAAAACACCAGGTGGATTAGCGAGGACGAACGCGAGACAATTCTGCGCGAGCGTGAAACCTCCGAGCAGACAGGTTCCGACGCCGTATCGATCGGGCTGACCGGGCTCCTGTGTGAACGGACAATGTGGGCGCAGATGCTTACACAAGGGTGCAATGTCTATACGCAATATCTTTTCCTGACCTGGCTGCCCAACTATCTGCAAACCGAACGCGGCATGACGCTGCTGGGCAGCGGTACGGCGATGGCGATTCCCTATCTCGGTTCCATCGTCATTTCAATGGCATTAGGTTTCCTAAGCGATTCGACGCTTAACCCCACTGCAGTCGAAAAAGGCCAGCGGCGCAGGCTGGTTGGCGCAGTCATGTCGGCAGGAGCAGTCATTGTCTTCATCCCGATGATTTCCAATGTCTGGGTCGTGCTGGGTCTGATCACCGTGGCGTTGGGCGCGGCCTCTGCCGGCATTGCTCTTAACGTCGCGCTGCTGGGCGACCTGTTACGCACGCGCCGCGACATTGGCCGCGCGGTGGCGCTTCAGTTCATGGGTGGCAACGTGTTCGGATTCTTCGCGCCCATTGTCACGGGATACATCGTGCAGGCCACGGGTCACTTTGCGGCGGCCATCATTGCTGCAGGCATCATTTTCCTCGTGGGCGCAATGTCCGCGTGGTTCCTGACCTGGAAACCGATCGGTGCACGGGCGGCTGGCATGGTGTCGCAGCATGCCGTGGCCGGAAGGAGAATGTCATGAGCCAGGATATTTCGCCGCCGCCCCATATTCCCGTTCGTCCAGACTGGCTCTCCCTGCATGTAGAGGAGGCCCTGGAACCATCACTGCCGATTATCGATTCACATCATCATTTATGGCAGTTTCCGGACAAGACTTATCGCAGCACCGATCTTCTTCATGATCTTGCGTCAGGGCATAACGTTCGCGCCACTGTGTTCATTGAATGCCAGACGTGTTATCGCACCGACGGACCGCCCGAGATGGCATCCCTGGGCGAGATCGAATTCGTGCTCGAGGAAATTGAAGCCGCCCGCAAAGCCGCTTCACGCACACGAGTGGCCGCCGCCATGGTGGGACATGCCGACCTGCTGCTGGGCGCGCGCGTCACGCCGGTGTTGGAGGAGTTGATCCGGTGTTCGGAAGGCCGGATGAAAAGCATCAGGAACATCGGGGTATGGCATGCCGATCCAACCGTGCGTGCCTCCGTTGCCACTCCGCCGCCGCATCTGTTGATGGACCCGCGCTTTCGCGAAGGGGTAAGCCGCCTTGCGCCCCTCGGTTTGAGTTTCGATGCCTGGGTTGTTCACACGCAACTGGAAGAACTTCGTTCGCTGGCCGGCGCATTTCCGGATACGCCAATGGTCCTGAATCATGTCGGTGGCCCGCTTGGAATCGGGCCTTACCACGCGCGACGCGATGAAGTCTTTCGACAATGGCGCACTTCCATGCTGGAACTTGCACGTTACCCGAATGTGCACATAAAGCTTGGTGGCTTTGGCATGACCCTGTTCGGATTTGATTTTTATAATCGCCCGCGGCCGCCCTCCTCGGCCGAGGTCGCCGATGTTATCCGGCCATATGTTGAAACCTGCGTAGAAGCTTTCGGCGCGCGGCGCTGCATGTTTGAAAGCAACTTCCCAGTGGACAAGGGCAATATTGCTTATGGCGTGCTTTGGAACGCGTACAAACGCGTCGCGGCGCAAGCATCGGTCACTGAAAAAGCAGATTTGTTCCACGATACCGCAGCGCGGTTTTATCGAATCGAGGCTATCTGAACCGGGCCGGAATGGCGGGATCCGCCCGTTGTCAGTTCGAAAAGTCCCGTACCAGATCTCGCGCCAACACGCCGCCGCTGCCCGCCCAGAAGTCCCGATCGGCAAGACGGACGCGCTCGGCCACGCAAACCATGTGATCACCCGCGGCAGCGCGTGCGCGATCTGGATCACCGGCTGCAATTGCCGCGACAATCAGTTCATGCTCAGCGCGAACCTGCGCGGCGAAGTCGAGCCGGCGCGCTTCGTTGGCGCGCGTCACCTTGACCGCCAGCCGTATTTGCGGGACAAACATGTGCACGAATTTCGCCCAATATGGATTGCCGGTGGCTTCGGCAATGCACAAATGGAACGCGACGTCTTCGTCCACGCCATCGCCGCCCAATGCCATGGCTTCCTCGACCCGTCGCAGCGCATGCTCGATTTGCGTAAGCTGACCGGGCGTGCGCCTGACCGCTGCGAGCGCGGCAATCTCGGCTTCAAGACCGCACCTCACCTCAGTCAGATTAAGTAGCGACTGCACCGACTGCTCGGTAAGCGGGTCAAGCTGCGGAACGCCCTCGCAAACGAATGCACCGCTACCCTTGCGAGTCATCAGCAACCCGTCGGCCTTGAGCAGCGCAATAGCCTCGCGCATTACGGTACGGCTTACGCCGAAATGCTGCGCCATGGCCTGCTCGGACGGCAGACGCGTGCCGGGCGCAAGCGCGTCACCATGAATCTTGGCAACCAGCTTGTCCGCAACGCGTTCGCCGAGCGTGCCGAACGTCAGCGCCTGGCCGACCGTCGCGACCTTATGCGCAGGGGCCTTACCGGGGTGATCCGACCGGTTATTAGATTTTCGTAAGGTCATGACGAGATGAGTGCGCGAAACCGCTCCTCGGCAGGCATGCCGAAGACAACTAATTGATATCTTCGCACATCTTTGAGACATGTTGGCAGGCTGCCCTATGGCGATAAAACCAGAGGTGAGTCTGGCATCCCCTTTCCTGGTGAGGTGTCATCGCGGTTCTGCACAAATAGCGGGAGATCGATGAAAGTTCGCTAAATCTCGCAATGCGCCAAGGCACGTTTCAGACATTGCGCGTGCGCCTTCACGATTGCTCGTCCGACGTTGCCGGGCTTTGAGGCAGAAAGGCTACGCTTGCAACAATAAAAACAAGCAATATCAAGGATGCATAAAGCCGGCTAATGTGCAGGCCTCCCTCTGCAATGGGTTTGTCCAGGAAATCGCCCAGCGTCGCGCCTAACGGACGGGTCAATATAAATGCAGCCCAGAAAAGCAGCGTGCGAGAAATGCGCGTCCAGAGATAAGCACTGGCTACGATTGCAAGGCAGACGCCGAAAATCAACGCACCGTATTCGTACCCGAGACCCAGGCCGCCACGGTCCGTGCCTGCGACCCAGTCACCCAGCGCGGTACCTAGCGTCTGGGAGAACAAGATAGTTATCCAGTAGAACCACTCCGCCTTGGGCGTCTTAATGCTCTGGACGGACACGGTTCCCTGCGATTTATACCAAATGCCCAGGCTTGCAAGCAGCAGCGCGAACACAATGCAAACACCACCCGGATACCCCACGCCAATAGACCGGTCAAAGAAATCGGCCATGGTCGTGCCAAGCGTAGTGGTCGCGACGATGGTAGCCCAGTACAGGGAAGGTCGATAACTGTCGGCCCGTATCTGCCCCGAAACAAGCGCAAGGAAAATGACCGCAAAGATAGCCGAGCCAATCAGATAACCAAGATCAAGCGACATTGTCACCCAATCGCCACCCGTTTCTCCGAGCGTTGTTGCAGCGATCTTGATTATCCAGAACACCAGCGTTACCTGCGGGACCCTGCTCGCCGCATGTTTGAATGTTTCCCGCGCGTTACCTGTCATGTCTAAGCCCTATCCAGAAGTTTGCTGATTCTGGATCAAGGATTACTGAACATTGCTTAGGGCACACTTAGGAAGACACTCGCCGAATTTTGGCGAGTCGCTAGGAATCCGTAATCGCATCACATACCCGCAAGCCGGTCGCGCTCGCGTTTGAGATCAGCGGCCGAAAGCGGCGCAAAGCCCGGTTGCATGCGGATCATGGACTGCGCGTCGTTTGAAAGCGCTTTGCTTAAATAAGCCTTGATCCAGGGTTCGAGCGGCTTGCCCTCGGCGCGATACACATAGAATTGCGCATGCGAAGCGAGCGGATACAGCCCGCTTGCTATTGCGTCGGCAGTCGGAGGCACATACTTGCCGTCTTCCGTTCCTAGCGCGAGCGGCCGCACCGTCTGCGGCCAGTTGACCTGCTCTCCAGCGCCGATCATGCCAATCCCGCAAACGTCGTCGCTCACGGCTTGCGCTACGCCGTTCGCGTTGTCGAAGGTCTCGTAAGTTGCCGCGAACGGATGATTGCCGAGTTTGATGCGACGCGTGGTCGTGGCGACCGTCCCGTCATCGCGACGGCCATATAGATGAATGCGACGGTCACGGCATTCCGCGGGCACCTGAGTCTTGCCGAGTTGCGACCAGAAGTTGATGTCTCCTTGCGGTGCGCCGGACGTAAAGATTTGCGCAACTTGCGTGAGGGTCATGCCATCGATTGCATTACGCCGATTGACGATCACAACCGCGGGCCGTTCCACTATATAACCCACACGCACCAAGATCGGGTCGCGCCCGTGCACTTGGCGAAACCCCGCGCGTTCGCCATCGAACGCGTCGCGTGTGATCGGTGCAAGCGCGCTGACGTCAGCGGTCAGCGCGGGCAGCGCAGTCGATGCGCCTTTCGTCTCGAGCACGAATCGGAACGATGAATAGTCCCGCGCGAACGACGCGTCGAGGCTCTCGACAATGCCGCGCATGGCGTCGTCGCCCACGATCGCTATGGAGCCTTTCGAGTTCACGTAAGCGCTTTGAGCAGGAAGCGTCAGCGCATCAGCGGCGTGTGCGCTGAGAAGATTCATTGAAAGAAGAATAGCCGCGGCGCGAGCCATCGTTCCCGATTTAAGTTTGACCATGATCGGCGTGTTCCGTGTCCTTGTATGCATCATTTAAGCTTCGCCAGTTCCACGCGCGCTTCTTCGGCGGTTAGCGGCATATACCCCTTTGTTTGCGATGCAATGATCTGCTGCCCATCGCGCGAAAGCACCATGCGCATGTATTCCACAGCGATGGGATCGAGCGGCTGGCCCGGCACGCGACGCAGATAAAAATAAAGGAAACGCCCATACGGGTAGACGTTGCCGACAATCTCCGCAGGCGTTCCCGTGGTAGCGGCTCCGTTCGCGCTGACAATCGGCACGGCCTTGATCTTGTCGGTAGCACGCCCGATCGCGGCGACGGCGATCCCCGCCGGGTCCGCTTCCAGCCGCTTCAGGATCGAGCCCGTGTCGCCGTATTGTTCCGACGAAGGCGCAAGCCGCCGGTGGTCGAGATGATTCGTCTGCAGGTAGTCGCCAAAGCCCGTGTGTTCCGGTGTGCCATACGGATGGATCGCGCGTTGTGCCCATACGCCGCCAAGGCCCGCCTGGCCCCATCGTGAATAGTCGCCACCAGGGTTGCCCACGGAGAGCATCTTCGCGACCTGCTGCTCGCTTAGCCGCTCGACCGGATTGGCACGATTCACATAGACGGCGAGCGATGTCGCCAGATGCTGCGACGTATCGTTCGACGCGTGCGCCACGCGAAGCTCAAGTGGCTCGCCACCGTTGGCATCGTGATACGCCTTCTGTTCCACCGGGTTGATGCCGCGCCCGACCGGACCAAAAAGAATCACGTCATACGTCACGAGCGGCAGGGAACTGGTCGTGCCTTTTGCCTGGTTATCGAACGTGATGCCAGGATGTGTCTTTGCAAATAGCGCATCGAACCGTTCGACGATGTACTTCACATGTTCCGCACCACCCACGCGGATCGCGCCGGCGCGCGTCACGTAGCGCGCGCCAGCGGGAACACTGACGGGTGCGGGTTGCCACGCGGGCAATGCGGCATCCACGTCCGGTAAAGACGACGGACGCGGCGTGGCGCAACCGGCGAGCATGACGGTCATGCATGTCACGACATGCCGCGCGCGAAAAGACCACGGATTCATTTCAGCCTCTCCAGTTCATCGAGACGTTCCTGTGCATTCAATCGGATATACCCGCGCGGCTGGGTTTCGATCAGCGCCTGACCTTCAGTCGACAACACCGTGCGCAGATAAGCCGCGGCAACCGGGTCGATCGGCTGGTTTCTTGTCCGGCGCACATACATGTAGACATAACGCCCGTATGGATAGCGCCCGGCGGCAACTTCGTCGCGCGTACCGATAAGCGCCGAAGCGCCACTCTCCGTCAGGATTCCTACCTGCTTGAGTTGTGCATTACCGCGATTGATGGCCGCGAACGCGATGCCCGCGGGGTCATCGGCGAGACGCTTCAATATGTCGGGCGTGCTGCCGTGCGCCTCGTAATTAGCTGCAAAGGGGCGGCTGCCGAGGTGCGTCGACTGCATATATACGCCCATGCCGGTGTATTCCGGCGTGCCATACGGATGGATCGCGCGTGCCGCCCATTCGCCCGTAAGCCCGAGCTGGCCCCATCGCGAATAGTCGCCGCCTGGATTGCCCGCCGACAGCATCCTTGCGACTTGTCCGGGACTCAATGCATCAATCGGATTCGCGCGATTCACATAAATGCCGAGCGAATACGACAGGTCTTCGGTCGGATTATCCGACGTATGCGCGATGCGGATTTCAAGCGGCGGTACACCGTTCTCCGCTTCGAAGGCAGCAAGCTCCTGCGGCGTTGCCGTGCGGCCCATCAGCGCGAACAGGACCCGGCCATAAGTGAGCCATGGCATCGCGCTTGTCGTGCCGCTCACAGGCAGCCCGAAGCGTACGCCCGGATGTGCGGCGACATAGAGCCGGTTGAATCCATCGACCAGAATGTCGCCATGTTCCGCGCCCGCAGTCCGAATGGCGCCATCGACAAGATAGGCCGGCGGCGACCCGGCATGCGTCAGCGGCGCGATCATGGCGCAACCCAGCGCAATCAGCATGCACTTCACGATCAGAAGTCCAGCTTGGCCGTCACGATCACTTGCCGGCTTTCGCCAATGTTGACGAACGGCGTGCCCGTGCAGCAACTGCCGGTGTAATACGTGGAGTTGAAGATATTGCGCGCGTTGAGCTGCCAGTCGATGTACTGGCCGAAGATATGCGAGTTCCACGATACGAACGCATCGGCGACATGACCCCACGGCAACTGATACACCTTGCCGGTGCCGTCGCCGACCGCCATGCTGCTGAAAACGCGCACGCCTGCGCCTGCTCGCACGCGTCCGCTTGCCGGTCCGACTTCAACGTTGCCAAAATCGCGTGTGAGATAAAACGCGCCTTCATGCTTGGGCGTGTTGGGCAGCGGATTGCCGCCCACGAGCGGGTCGTCCTTGTAGCGCGCCTCGGTCGCCGCGTAGCTCGCGATCACGCTCCAGCGGTCAGTGAGCTGGCCGTTCACATCGACTTCGAGGCCGCGCGACCGCGCATGCCCTGCATTGCGCACGAAGTTGACGCCGTCGATGGTCTGTGTCGTCTGAATATTTTTCTTGCGGATGTCGAAGAGCGCAACGGTGCTGGTAATGCGGCTGGTCTCGAGCTTCGTGCCAATCTCGTATGCAAGCCCCTGCTCCGGCGGCAGCGTACCAATAGGCGCGGCAATTGAAGTATTCGGCCTGAACGATTCGCTGTAACTCGCATACGTCGACCACTCCGGCGTGATCTTGTAGACAAGGCCCGCGTGCGGCACGAACTTGCTGTTGCTTTGAGTGGATCCGACCACAAACGGCCTGCCCTTGCCTGTCAGTTCCTGGAAGTTGTCATAACGCACGCCGCCCAGGAGAATCCAGCGGTCGCCAAGATGTATGGCATCCTGAATGAATGCGCCTCGCTCGATCAGCTTGTCGGTCTGATCGCTGTCCGCCGGCGACAGTGTGTAAGTGGCAGGAAGCGTGCCGTAGACCGGGGAGTACATGTTGAACGTCGAGTTATTCTTGCCGCGATACAAATCCGCCAGTACCCGGTAATTCCGCATGTAGTCGAAGCCTGTCAGAATGTCGTTTCGCAATCCGAACCAGGTGACCTTGCCTTCCAGATTCAACGTGAAGTTGTGCGTGGACTGAACTCCGTTTTGCGTGGAGTCCACGCGGCGCGTCAGGATTCCCGTTGTAAAGTTCGGCGTCAGCACGCGGGCTTGCTGATCGTTGTAATACGTGCGGTTCCAGCCATATCCGGCATGCACGGTCCAGTCCTGACTCAGCTTGTGGTCCACGCGTACGTTGAGCGCGTCGGAGCGGCCCGCGGAGATGTTGTAGTTCTCGTCGAACCGCTCTTTCGGCGATACCGACACCGGGTTGCCCGTGCGAGTATCGATAATCGTGCCGCGGTCAATCGGCACCGAATAGTTCATATGCTCGTATTGAACGAGCACACTGGTGTCGCGTCCATACCATGCAATCGAGGGCGCAATCGTATCCTGCCGGTTGTAGCCGAAGTTGCGCCAGTAATCCACGTTCTGGTGATCGGCAATGAACCGGTACGCCAGCCCCGATGTACCAATAGGGCCCGTCAAGTCCGCTTGCGCGCCTCCGCCGCCGTAGCTGCTTGCAAAACCGGAAACCGAATTCGCCCGCTCCAGTTGCGGTTTCTTGGTGACGACGTTCACAACGCCGCCCGGGTCCTGAATGCCATAGAGCATCGACGCCGGGCCTTTCAACACCTCGATGCGCTCGGTCGTCGGCGTGAAGTTGCGCGGCTGTACGGACTGCAGACCATCGCGAAGAATGGAATTGTCGCGGTTGTCGCCGAAACCACGCTTGACCAGCGCGTCCAGCGTACCGCCAAGCGTGTTGCCCATGCGCACGCCCGGCACGGTTTCGAGCGCTTCAGCGAGACTGTCCGGCGCGCGATCCTGGATCGATTGCGACGTGACCACGTTGACTGCCTGCGGCACATCCACAAGAGGCGCGTCGGTACGCGTCGCCACCGATGCACGGCGGCCCTGGTAGCCCCGCTCGGGCTCGCTTTCGCTGACACGTGCCGCATTGATTTTGACTGCGGGAAGCGCGCCTTCACCGCCGGAAACCGGTGTAGAAGCTGAGGTTGATGCGGGCGTTGTAGCAGGCGCTTGCGCGCTAACGGCTTCGTCGGCGATCGCCTGTCCGCTCGATGCGAACGCGAGCGTCAGCGCGAGCGCCGCGGGTCGTTGACGTGCGCGCAGACGGTCGCGCTTGTTGGCCTTCATGGAATCCATTCCTCGTTAAACGATTGTTTACAATTCGCCGCATCTTATCGTTAACGATAATGATTCTCAATATTGATCGAAAGAAAATTGTCGGGATTGTTCCTTATGAAGCTTTGATGACCAAGCGACGATTGAAAGTTCCCAATAGCTACGGACCGTGATTCTGAACACAAACCTGCAAATCGCGACCGGAGGGTGGGTCACGAAACGCGGTCATCATGAACGGGCGAAAGCCGGTCCAGTTGCGCGATCGCTCTTTTCACTTTTCAAGCCGCGCGTGGCGCACTGCGACATCAGTCCGCACCGACTCCCGCCGGATTCGATACAGACGGTCTCGACAGCGAGCGGTTCGAAAATGACACGGTGACCCGCAAGCCACTGTGATGATCGGGCCAGCGCGCGTCGCCTAGTTGCACGCGCGCGCCGATTCGCGTGGCGATGGTCTGCACGATTGCCAGACCGAGTCCCGAACCGGTCTGCCCGGTTCCCAACACGCGGTAGAAGCGGTCGAACACTCTTTCGCGCTCGTCAGTTGCAATCCCCGGGCCAGTGTCGTCTATGTGGACATGCAGGAACTCCGCGTCCCGCGTCATGGAGATGTCGATCCGGCCGCCATGAGGCGTGTAGCGGATTGCGTTGTCGACCAGATTTTTCAGCAGGATGGTGAGATCGGTCTCGCCCGCCGGCACTTGCGCGTCGAGTTCCTCGACCATGCCAATGTCGAGTTGCCGAGATTCTGCAAGCGGCATCAGCTCTTCCAGCACCAGCCGCAGCACGCGTCCAATCGATACGCTCTGTATCTGTGCAACGGTTTCGTCCTGCATGCGCGCAAGCGTCAGCAACTGTTCGATCAGCGCACGCGCACGCGCGAGACCGGCCCGCAGCGCGATGAAGCGCTCGCGTGCTTCGGCCGACATGTCGGAAAGCGACAGGCGCTCTGCCTGCAAGGTCAGCACGGTGAGAGGCGACCGGAGTTCGTGGGCAGCGTCGGCCACGAAACGGCGCTGCATGGCCATGGCATCGAGCACGCGGGAAAAGAGCCGGTTATTGGCGACCAGAAAAGGCATGATTTCGGCAGGCAATCGCATGTCGTCAGCGCCGGTAATCCTGGAAAGATCATGATCCGAACGGGCGTCGAGTTCCGCCGCCAGCTTCACCAGCGGCCGGAACATGCGGCGCACCAGAAGAAACACCACGCAGACCAGCAGCGGCGCCAGGACGGCGAACGGCACGAGCGTGGCGATTGCACTGTTGATTGCGATCTCGTCGCGATCGGACGTCTGCTGCGCTATGGCGACGCGGGAATCCGCCGCTAGCGTGCGCACGACTATGCGCCACTCGCGCCCGTCCAGCACGCGTGTCTGGATACCGTCGGCGAGATGCGCGGGCAGATGCAGCAACGCGGCGCCACCTGCGTCACCGAGTCTTTGAACGACGACCTTGGCTTCGGGTTCGCGGGTCGGGACATAGCGGCGCGAGCCGGTCTCCATGACGTCGAGATTGTCGGCTGTGAGCAGCGAGGCGATCTCCTCGAGTTGACCGTCCTGGACGTCGTTCGCTTCATCGAAGGCCGCGCTGAACGAGAAAATGCCAGCGGCGACCGCGCTGAGCAGGACGGCGAGAGCGAGCCACATGGACAAACGCATCTGCAACGACCGCCGCGTGCGCTTCTTCACACCATCCATTCGATACCCCCGACATTGCTTGATCGCCCGGATTCCCGGTTGGCGTGGCACATCGAGCGCCATGTGGCGCAACGCAACGCATGCGGCCGGGCCGAACGTAATGATGCCATTGCAAGTGTGTAAGCGAACGCTAATTCACCCGGACGAATCCGTCTCTATGATCGCCTGACGCAGTCCAAGCAGCCTGCCGTGATGCTCGTGACGGCTGCGCGGCTTACGTTGATCCTTGCCATGGGGAGCCGGATCATTCTTGCATCGATATCGCCCGCGCAATGGGCGCTGGTTGTCCCGTGCTGCGCGGCGACGCTCTACATCATGTTCGCCGCGCTCGTGCGCTACGGTCCCGGTCCGGCGCGTCAATACCGATGAAAAGCCGGTCTCGCTGCGCCCTGTCAGCGTGCTTAAACCGCTTTGCGGATTCGAGCCGCGTCTCCATGCGAACCTCGAAACCTTCTGCAAGCAAACGCATCCCTGCTTCGAGCTGTTATTCGGCGTGGCGTCGCTGGAAGATCCTGCGGTCGCTATTGTCGAGCGCTTGCGCGCAGCGCATCCGGACACGGATATCAAGCTCGCGGTCGATGCATCGCTTTACGGCAGCAATCGCAAGGTCAGCAATCTCATCAATCTGGAAAATCGCGCGCGTCACGAATTGATCGTGATCGCCGATAGCGACATTTCCGTCCAGCCCGACTATCTCGTGAAGGTGACCGGGCCGCTGCTGACGGCGGACGTGGGCGTGGTCACATGCCTTTATCGTGCACGCAGAATCGGCAATTTCTGGGCGCGGCTGGGGGCGCTGTTTATCGACGAATGGTTTTCACCGTCCGTGTATCTGGCGCATGCGGCAGGCTCGCAGCGCTTCGGTTTGGTGCGACGCTTGCCATTCGCCGCGAGACGCTGGACGCGGTTGGCGGGCTGCGTGCGTTCCGGAACTGCGTCGCGGATGATTTTTCGATCGCGCAGGCTGTACGACGCATGGGCTTGCGGACCTATCTCTCGGGTATGCATGATGACGAGGTCGTATTGCGCGGCAATATACAGCGCGTCCGCAACCGGGAGCCCGTCCGCTGGCGCGTCGAGCAAGCGGCTGCCCGGGACGAGCGCCGCGGGTTGTGCAAGCCAGGTCGGATACCAGAACGAACGGACTTCGCGCTTCGCCTGATAGCGCGAGCCCGCGCCGCCGTCGAATCCGTCATATGACGGCGCCTGCAAAAACAGCGTCTTCATGACTGCTCCGAAAGACGATTATGTTTGACCGTGCTGGCGAGATCCAGGCGCACCAGCTCTTTCTGCAGAGCATCTGTATTCAGGGCACAGGCTTCGTAGGCAAGATGGAGCGTCCGCATTCCGCCGTCGGGAATGCCGCGAGAGTCGCAGAATTCATTCGATGCATGACGCAACGCGCCAAAGAAAAGATGCAGGCTCATGCGTGCACGGTCGAGTGCTGCGCGGCAGGCGGCATTGGGCATGGACCGGCGGTCGATCTGATCCAGGCGCCGGATCGAATGGTCGATTTGCGATTCGTTGTAGACGCCCAGGAAGTAACGTGATGGTTCCGTTCCCGCCAAGAGCCCGCTATCGGCCTGTTGGGCAAGAGAGCAACTTGCGATGACGGCGTCGACGGTCGCCTGAAAGCTTTGACGCGATATCTCCGCAGCCATGCGCCGGGTATGCCACGCGAGATGAGCAGGAATGGCCAGCGCGACCGCAACCGCGAACAGACCTGACAGCGCGTCTCGAAGCATCATCCAGCTTGTTATGGACATCGAGGCCATGTAGGGACTGGCGAGCGCGATCAACGTCGCCACCCCGCCAACGGCCACGTCCTTGACGTTCGACACGCTCAATGACATGCAGGCTACCTTGCAAAAATTCTTATCGGCTGAATATTAAATTCGGATTACTAATAGCTTGATGAAAAGCGTCGATTGCTCAGACCATGGACCCACGATACTCGATTCCCAACCGCCGAGAATTAGCGCGGCCTTACGTGGGAAAAAGGACTGAAAGACACATGGACGATAGCCGGTGCTCTCGCTGGCAGAAAAGGAGGCGTCGGCGGATTTGCAGGCGCTATCGCCGCCAGCCGAACGCCGTGATTGCTGTGATGGCGGGATCGCACGTGACGGCTCCGCGCAAGTTTCCCGGCAATGGAATGTCGAGGGTACGCTGGCCGGAATTTGCGCCGGATGCGCGCGCGAGACTGATTTCGCGGGCATGCTGCTGTGCGTGTTGCAGCGAAAAAGGCGTGCGCGCCGCGCCGCGCTCGCCCCTGTTGTCGATAAGCGGCCCCGTAACCCCCACGGCCAGTTCGCTAATGCCCGCCGCAATCACGAGCCAGACGCCGGCAGAAACAAGATCGACAGTGATCGTGCGCTTTTCCATGCCGTCAGGCGTACTCGCAAAACACACGCCACGCGGGGTTTCTACAAGTTCGACTTCGCCGGGCTCGCAGCACAGCACGCGCGACGTCACCATGCGCAATGCCGCGCGCCGGACGCCGAATTGCCGCCCGGCGGCGGTGTTGCGGCTATTTTTCACACGTTTGCGCTCGGAAAGACTGAGCCCGTCGCGGCCGCTCATTGCGGAGACGAGTTGCCAGTCGTTGCGCAACAGCCAGAAGAAAAGTTCTTCGCGCGCGGGTATCCGGCGCGCATGCGCCGAAAGGCCGGCAAACGCGTGAAACGTGAAGTCGATGCCTTCGGCAAAAAAACGCGCAGGCCAAAGCGCGCCACGGGCATCGACCTCTCGGGTTGCCGGTGCCTCGGCCTTGTTCGCCGTGTTATCCAATCGAAGCCCAAAAAAGAATGCAGGACGCGGGCTACCAAGATTATTTGACAAAACTTAGGCCAGACACAGCGCACGCAATTACCTTTACGCCGCGTTGGTTCGCGCTTGTTTGCGCTTGTTGCGGGGTATGATCGGCGACAAAATCCTTACTGCGCCCGGCCGGACCCGTGGCTGCAAACAGACCGGGCAAAACAGGCGGAGTGCGACATGAGGGTATTGGTGGTCGAGGACGACGTGATGATCGGCGACGCCATTGAAGGCGCGCTCCGCGACGCCAACTATGGCGTGGACTGGGTTCGTGACGGAAAGATGGCGCTCGCGAGCATCGAGACGCAGGTGTACGACGTCGTATTGCTCGATCTCGGATTGCCAAGGAAGGATGGGCTCGAGGTCCTGCGCGTGGTTCGTGAAAGCGGAAATCTGGTGCCGCTGGTCGTGATCACCGCGCGTGACTCCGTGGAAGACCGCATTCGCGGTCTCGACAGCGGCGCGGACGACTACGTGCTGAAGCCCTTCGAGATGTCCGAGGTCCTCGCGCGCATGCGTGCGGTCGTGCGCCGGCGTGGAGGTCAGGCAGCGCCCCTCATGAGCAACGGCGTGTTATCGCTCGATCCCGCCACTCACGAAGTCACGGCAAACGGCCAGACCACGCGCCTGTCGGGACGCGAATTTTCGCTGCTGCAAGCGCTCATGATTCGCCCCGGCGCCATTCTCGCGCGCGCTGAACTGGAAGACCGCATCTACGGCTGGAACGAAGAAGTCGAAAGCAATGCGGTGGAATTTCTGATTTATTCGCTGCGCAAGAAGCTTGGCAGCGACGCCATCAAAAACGTGCGCGGCGTTGGCTGGATGGTGCAAAAAGAGTCGTGACCGATGCCTCACGTGCATCGCCGTCGTACGGCACGAAACGACGCCCTCCCCGTATGGCAAGTCCCGCTCCAACGTTGCTGATGGTTCACGCGCATTCCAGGCATTGTTGCGCGGCGAATCGTTGAAGCGGCCTAACCGCGAATCCAGTCGATACCCCTACGCAAGCCTGTTAATAAAAAAACAAAAACTACTGATAGCGCTTTAGCATAGTGACAACTTTGGCTGTGCCGAACCCGGCTGTGCAATCCAGTTCGACGCGAATCCGCGCTGACGGCTTTCCTTATTTGCCGGAGTGGGAGCGCACTGCCGTTATTCGTTTCTTCCATCATCCACCGCCATGCCACGCCCGATCTTCGCCGAAATTCATCCGAACGCCGTCAGGCACAATCTCGAACTCGTCAAGCAAAAAGCCATCGGCGCGCGCGTCTGGGGCGTCGTGAAAGCGGACGCGTATGGACATGGAATCGAACGGGTTTATGCGGCGTTGGAAGCGGCAGACGGCATCGCGCTGCTTGATCTGAATGAAGCCGTCCGCGTGCGCGAACTCGGCTGGACCAAGCCGATTCTGCTGCTCGAAGGCATCTTCACCGCGCAAGACGTGCAGGTTGCAGACCAATACCGACTGACCACGGCGGTCCATTGCGACGAACAACTCGCGCTGCTTTCGAACTCCAGGCTTGCGCGTCCCATCAATATCTACTTGAAGATGAACACGGGCATGAACCGGCTGGGGTTCCCGCCGGAAGCCTTCCGCGCGGCCTGGGAACAGGCACGCGCGTGCGCGAATATCGGCGAGATCACGCTGATGAACCATTTTGCCAACGCCGACGAAGGCGAAGTCGACTGGCAGATGGATCGCTTCGACGCCGTCACCGCCGGCATGCCGGGACAACGCAGCCTGGCGAACTCGGCGTCGGTGCTTTGGCATCCGCGCACGCATCGCGACTGGGTGCGTCCCGGGATCGTTTTGTATGGCGCGTCGCCCACTGGCTTGATGAAACATATCGCCGACGAGCCGCTCGAGGCTTCCATGACATTGCACAGCGCGATAATCGGCATCCAGATGCTGCAGGAAGGCGACACCGTTGGTTATGGCCGCGCGTTCACAGCGTCACATGCCATGCGCATAGGCGTGGTCGCGTGCGGTTATGCCGACGGATATCCGAGGCACGCGCAAACAGGCACGCCGATCGCCGTGGACGGCGTTAAGACACGCGTGGTCGGACGGATATCGATGGATATGCTCACAGTGGATCTCTCCCCTGTTCCCGGCGCACACGTGGGTTCGCAGGTGGAGTTATGGGGCAGGCAGATCCGCATAGACGATGTGGCGAGCAGCGCGGGAACCATTGGATATGAGTTGATGTGCGCGTTGGCGCGGCGCGTGCCGGTTGGCGTCGCTTGAGCTTTCGACTGCGCAAGAGCCGTTATTTCTCACGCGCCCATTGACAGCGCAGGATGGTTCGCTAAAATACCTGTCTTCGCTGTACCGCTTGGCCCAGGTGGCGGAATTGGTAGACGCACATGGTTCAGGTCCATGCGCCGCAAGGTGTGGAGGTTCGAGTCCTCTCTTGGGCACCAAAGATTCAGGCAGTCAGGAAATATCGAAGAACCCCGTGAAGCTTCTGGCTCTCGGGGTTTTTTGTTTTTCGCGCTTCAAGCGGTCCGGGGATATCAAGCGCTCTTCTACGACTACCGGTGCGCATACCGAGCGACGCTGCGCGCGGATACATCGAACTGAATTAGGCTCGCCGCACTTGCTTGATCTCGTGGGTAAAAAGCGAGCGGATAAAGTCACCGCTAGCGCACCCTACTGCTCTTCCGCGTCAAAACAACATTGCCTTCTTGGTGGTCACGGCGAGCATCCACCCACTTGCGAAACGCGCCAATGCTTGCCGCTATCCATCTGATCAAAGTTCCTATGACACGTAGGTATTATCCATCACCTGTTAAATGTTGACATTATTTCGATGCGGACCTATAAATTCAACTATTGGGAAATTTGCACCGCAAGTGTCGATAGCCGGACAACTACGACTGTTTGCTCAGCGCGCGACGGTCTAACGACCTCCCGACTGTTAGACGATCCACTGGCGAGCCCATCGTAGCGCCAGGCAACGGAAGCGCTCGCAGAACTTGGAGGCTGCGAGATTTCAGGTCCGTGATCAATCCAATACACAAAAAATAATGTCGTTGTATAGGAGACCTAAATTGAAAAAGTCGCAGGCTGGATGTCTCTTGCTCCTCTGCCTGTCAGGAGCCGCACATTCCCAAAGCAGCATGACGATCTATGGAATCGTTGATGAAGGCTTCACCTATGTCAATAACTCAGCGACCTCAACGGGGCACAGCGCTACGTTCAAACTTGCCGACAGCGTAGCCTCGGCATCCCGCTTTGGGTTTCGTGGCGTTGAAGATCTCGGTGGAGGCCTGAAGGCGATCTTCACGCTTGAAAATGGCTTCAGCGTTGGCACCGGCATAGCAGCACAAGGCGGTGCGCTTTTCGGCAGACAGGCTTTTGTCGGGCTGTCCAGGGAAGATGTCGGGCAGCTGACGTTCGGCCGGCAATACGCGTTCGCTTACGACTACCTCGGTCATCACTATGCAACGGGGGGCCAAACTGCGGCGGCTGGCTTTGCATGGCACATCAACACGCTCGATCAATTGAACGGCGGTGAACTGAACAACTCGATCAAGTTTAGCAGTGCGGATTTTCGGGGTTTCACGTTCGGGGCCATGTATGGATTCTCCAACCAAGCCGGCGCGTTCGCCGGCTCGCCTGCCACGGCCTCAGTCGGAGGATCGCAACGGGCGTACAGCTTTGGCGCAAACTATGAGAGCGGGCCATTCAGTGCGGGCTTTGCGTATTCCGACTATACGTATCCGACCGCGGCAACGCCCGCGATGGCCGTCAGCATGGCCAACGTCACGTTGAATCCGAAAGGAACACGGGATCTGCGCACACTGGGTGTCGGGTCCAAATACAGGTTTGTCAAAACCGCGGTCTATGCGCTGTGGACCAATACCGCCCTTCAGGCCATCACCGGCCCCACGTCGACGGTCAACATCTACGAAGGCGGCTTCATACAGACGTTCAGGCCTGATCTTTTTGGCGCGATTGGATTTACGCATACCAAGCTTGACGGTGGCGCACAGGGAAAGTGGAATCAGGTCAATAGTAGTTTGGATTACTATCTAAGTAAAAGTACCGATGTTTATATCCTGGCGGTTTATCAGAAAGCGTCAGGAGCAAACAATGGTGTTCCCGTTCAGGCGCAGCTTGGAAACAACACGTCGTATGTTGGTATTTCAGGGAAAGGCGCCGCGGATCAACTGGCGTTCCGTGTTGGGCTACGCCACTTCTTCTAGACAAGATGGATCTTCGGGTATTCAAATGCGCGGACTGAGCGCCCCACAAAACCAAAATTTATTTTGAGGAAATCCAAGTGCGATTCATCAGCAAATCTGTCGCGATCACTATTTTTGCCGCCAGTCTTACTGTTTTATCAGTTGGCAAAAATGCTCTGGGAGCGCCTTACACACCGGTGAAAATCTCGGGCGGCCCCATTTCGATAGCGAGCGAAGGAAACTTCTTTGTGCCCGGCACCTATACCCAGTCCGATCAGGGAGAGCGGATGCACGGCCAGATGTACGTGCAGTATCAGATTCCGGCCCATCAAACCCATAAATATCCTCTCCTTATGATTCATGGCGGAGGTCAAACGGGAGCAGGGTTCTATGAGACGCCCGATGGCAGGGAGGGTTGGGCCACTTATTTTCTAAGCAAGGGTTATGCGGTGTATGTGGTCGATCAGGTGGGACGTGGACGCTCAGGGTATTTTGCCGATTCATACGGTCCCACACGAAAACCCGATACCGCCTATTCTATGAAGTGGTTTTCAAGGCCTCAAGATGCGCCGCTCTATCCACAGGCATCCCGGCATGATCAATGGCCAGGCTCGGGACATCCGGGCGATGAAGCCTTTGATCAATTCTTTTCATCTCAGGTCGAGGATATGGTCGATCTGGCCAAAAACGAACAACTCAACCGATCTGCAATCGACGCGCTTGTCGATGAAATTGGACCGGTCGTTCTTGTTACCCATTCCCAGTCGGGACCCATCGGCTGGGGTGCAGCGAATGATCGACCCGAAAAGATAAAGGCTGTCATTGCTGTGGAAAGCAGTGGACCACCGTTTTACAACGTTGTCGATACCGGAAAACAGGATCCCTTTGTTTACGAGTCGAAGGTTGCGCGCCCGTTCGGCGTGACCGTAACGCCACTGAATTATGATCCGCCCGTCAGCAGCGTGGATGACTTGCACCCCGTGCTTCAGAAAGATGCAGATAGTCCGAACACCGTAAGATGCTGGCTGCAGAACTCGCCCGTACACGCTTTGCGAAACCTGTCACGAGTTCCGATTCTCATGCTTGGCAGCGCTGCGTCCTATCACGTGCCATTCGACGCGTGCACCACCGCGTTTTTGCGTCAGGCAGGTGTCACGGTTGATTTCATCCGCCTACCCGATGTGGGACAGCACGGAAACGGGCATTTCGTGATGCTCGAAAAGAACAGCCTCGAGTCGGCGAAGTTTCTGGATGGCTGGATCAGAAAGCATGCGAATTAGCGGCGGCGGCTGATACGCGTCGTATCAAGCCACGACGATCCGATATCCGAATCGGTCGACCGTCTCGATCTGCGCGGTGATCGCATGCCTCGCAAACTTGCGACGCAAACGCGACACCACGAGGTTGACGTTCGACGGATCGACCGTTTCGGTATCCGGCCATGCGTAGCGGATCACCCGATCCCGCGCGACCGGTAGGTTGGGTTCGCGCATCAGACATTCAAGCAGCAGGAACTCGCGCCGCGTCAACGGTACGCGCCGGCCGCCCTCCATGCCTTCGTGCGCTGTTGCATCGAGCCAAAAGAGAAGCGGCATGTTGCCGCCGTTGCCTGCACTTGCCTGCGGCGTCACACGCCGCAGCCCTTTTATTCGCTCCTGGATTTCGACGAACGAGTATGGCTGCACGAAACACGCGTCGGCACCGCCACGCAACATGCGCGCGCGCTCAGCCGCATTCGCCGCCGCGAGCAACACGACGATCACTGGTGCGCCCGGCAGCTGCGCGTAAGCCGGCAGCAGCCGTTCGAGTCGCGCGATCCATACAGCGTCCGGAACGACGGCATATATTGCGTCGAAGCGATCGCGCGAAGCCATATGAAAGCCATCGCGGAAATCACGCGCGGTTTCAATGCTGTGCGCGTGTTCGCGCAGCGCCTTCAAAAGATACGCGGCGTCCGAAGCCAAAGGGCTGACAATCAGCATGCGCATGTTCAGTCGAGCGCATGCGGCCAGCACTCGACGCTCATCACCGTGCCGCCCGGTTCTTCGTTCGCGCCCACGTGGAGCGTGAAGTCGTGCAACCGCATAACGGCCGACACAATGCTCAAGCCAAGTCCTGACCCCAGAACGCGGCGCGCATCGGCGCCGCGATAAAACCGCTGCAAAACCGCCTCGCGCTCGTGTTCGGGGATACCGGGTCCGTTGTCCGTGACGGTCAAACGCGGACCATGAAGGTGGACTGTCAGCGTAACGCGTACCATGCCGCCCTCCGGCGAAAACTTGATGGCGTTGTCGAGCAGGTTGCTGAACGCTTCGAACAGCAGCGACCGATCGCCATGAATGGCCGGCATAGCGTCGAGATGCGTCACGAGATTCACCCCACCATCTTCAGCAAGCGGTTCGTACAGTTCGCACATTTCTTTCACGAGCGCAGTCAGATCCACCTGCGCGAACCCGCTGCGACGCTTGAGCCCGCTGATCTCGGAGATGCGCAGCATCGCACGGAAACGTTCAAGCAGCATGTCGGTCTCGCGACGCGCCTGTTCGATCAACTGCGCGCTGGCTTCGTCGGCCATCGTGTGACTGCGTTGCGCAGCGTTGCCAAGCAGCGTGCGGATATGTGCGAGCGGCGTGCGAAGGTCGTGCGCAATGCCATCGCACGCCCCTTTTACTTCGTCCATCAGCCGCTCGATTTCATCGAGCATGTGATTGACGAGATGCGCGAGCATGTCGAGTTCGTCGCGCCCGCCTATTGGCAGGCGCTGGTTCAGGTCGCCCTGCGCAATACGCACCGTCACGCGATGAATGTCGTGCACGCGCCGCATCTGCCGCACGCTCAGCAACAAACCGGCGCCGATGCTCACGAAGAGGAGGATCACTCCGCCGCCAACCAGCGCATTCAGCGTGGCGTCACGGAGCGACAGCACGCCGCGCAAGTCGCGCGCGATAACAATACGCGAGCCGTCAGGACGTGCCTGGGCAATTGCCCGGATGACCGGCAGGTGTGCTCTGCCCATGACCGCGACGCTGCGCACGAGGGTTGTGCCGGTCGCCTTGCCGCCCATGCCGCTTTGCACCACCGCGAGGCCGTCCGGCATTGTCAGGATGTCACCGGCCAGATGCGCGCCGTTGGCGGCGAAGAGGCCGAAGTAACTGTTATGCAGGCGCTCCTGCTCCACCCGGCGCTGGATTGCGCTCGGCAATTCACGGTCGGGGATGGATTCGAAGGAAACCATCTGCCAGTGCAACAGGGAGTCGGTGTCGATCTCCATGCGCGTTGTCACCGACCAGCCGATAAAACCAATCAGCACCAGCACCGCCAGCGCGAAGATCACCGCGTAGACCGCGAGCCAGCGGAAGGTCGTGGTGTGCCAGCCGCGCCCGAGGTTGACGGGCAGCGTCCGGTGCAATGAGTTGATCACGATACTTCCATGTGGCGTTTTCTAGCGGAGGATGTAACCCGAACCTCGCACCGTCTGGATGATCGCCTCGACGCCGGGAGGATCGATTTTTTTGCGCAGCCGGCCCATGTGAACGTCGATCAAGTTGGTGCCGGGATCGAAGTGATAACCCCAGACCTCCTCGAAGAGCATGGTTCGCGTGATGGTTTGCCCGCTGTGGCGCACCATGAATTCGAGGATCTTGTATTCGGTCGGCAGCAGCGCGACTTCCACGCCGTCGCGCGTCACCTTGCGCGCGATCAGATCTACCGCCAGTGGTCCGCTGCGCAGCGTGGTGACATCGGGCGCCGCCGTTCCACGGCCGCGGCGCAGCAGCACTTCGAGCCGCGCAACCAGTTCATTGGGATCGAACGGCTTGGTCAGGTAGTCGTCGCCGCCCGCGCGCAGACCACGAATGCGCTCATCCACGTCTCCGAGGGCGCTTAGCATCAGCACGGGCGTCTCGACCCCAACCGTGCGCAACGTGGTGAGGATAGTCAGGCCGTCGAGCCCAGGCAGCATCCTGTCCAGCATGATCAGATTGAAGTCGCCACCGAGCGCGCGCGCGAGCCCGTCCGTGCCGTTATCGATCCAATCGACTTCGAAGCCACTCGCGGTCAGCTCGCCCGTGATCTGCTGCGCGGTGAGCGGGTCGTCCTCGATAGTGAGTATGCGTGTGGCCATTGTGGTTCAAAGGCATACGAAGCCGGCAGATAGCCAGCCGCACGCGTCGGGATCGGCGACAGACATCGCCGGATCACGGCGTTCAGTGCGCATTCGATGCGACCGTCGGCGCGGCGCAATCGTTCTGATACTCGCTCTGCAATGCAGCCTTGGCCTTTTCGAGGTGATGCGGGTAACTGCCATCGTCACCGCCCGGATGGTAACCAGCCGCTTCAAGTTCTCCGAGTTCGCGCTGCAGCTTCTTGTGCGTCACCGGCTGCGTAAGCGGCGCGAAGGGATATTTTTGGCACTCGGCCGGCGTGAGATGCGGCTCGGCGGCAAAAGCGAAGTTGCTTGCTGAGGCCAAAATCGAGACTGTTAGCATGGTGTAAAAGTGTTTCACGATGAGGCTCCACAACAGATTGGTCGAGATCGAGCGCCCTGTCGCCGGCTACGAAACCCGGCTCAAGACGATGAAATCAGCATACCGGTTCGGTTGCGATTCAATGCCCTCATAAACATGAAAAGAAATTTAGGTTCGGCGTTCGCGGGAACGACGGCTTCCAATGCGCACGGCAGCCTGCTCTACTCGATAACGGCTCCGAGGCTTCGGTTCCCCGAAGCCTCGGAGTTCAACTTGCGCCGCCTTAGGTAAAGCACGCCGGTATATCGTGTCCGGCGTCGCGTTCGGACATGGCTCCCAGGTTCAGCGTCGCTCTTCGGCGAGCCTTTGCTCAGCAATGCGTTCCTCGGCCTGCTGCAGTTCCTGCACCGGGCGGCGCTTTCTCCAGACCGACGCGCCCACCATGATCGCCGCGCAGCACAGCAATCCGGCGGCAATCGGGCTGCGGAAGAAGACCGTTGGATCGCCGTTCGAGATGGTCAGCGCCTGGCGAAACGATTGCTCGAGCGTGTGACCGAGGATCAGGCCGAACAGCAACGGCGCCTTGGGTATGTCGAGCTTACGGAAGATATAGCCGACCACGCCGAAGCCGAGCGCGAGGTACAGGTCGAAAGCGTCGTTGTTGAACGAGTACACGCCAGCGGAGGCAATCCCGAGAATCAGGCACAGCAGAACGCCAGGCGGCACATACAGGATTTTCGACAAAATCCCCACGAGTGGCAGGTTCAGCACCAGCAGCATGATGTTGCCCATGTACATGCTGGCGATCAGGCCCCACACCAGGTCAGGTTGCGTGTGGAACAGCATCGGCCCGGGCTGGATACCATACATGATGAACGCGCCCATGATGACCGCCGTGGCCCCGGATCCCGGCACGCCGAGCGCCAGCAGGTGAACGAAGGCGCCGCAGGTGTCGGCGTTGGTGGCCGCCTCCGGCGCGGCAATGCCTTCCACCGCGCCCTTCCCGAATTCCTCGGGATGTTTGGAGACTTTCTTCTCCAGGACATAGGCCAGCATGGCTGCGATCGTCCCGCCCAATCCAGGCGCGGCGCCGCACAGGAATCCGACCACCGTGCCCCGAAGCGCCGCCGGACGCGCGCGCCGCCATTCCTGTTTGGTGAACCAGAGCTTGCCTTCCACTTTGACTGAATGCAGCGTACCGCCAAGGGTGCCTTCCACCATCCGGCTCACTTCGGCGATGGCGAAGAGCCCCACCACCACCACGAGGAAACTGACGCGATCCTGCAATTGCGTGAGGCCCATGGTGAAGCGTGGCACTCCGCTTTGCAGGTCGATACCGACCGTGGCAAGCCCGAGACCCAGGAAAACGGCGATCATCCCTTTTGCCAGCGAATTACCGTTGAGCGCGCTGACAGTCGAGAGCGCAAAGAAGATCAACGCAAAGTACTCGGTCGGACCAAAGTGCAGCGCAACCGCCGCGAGCGGCACGGCGACGAAGGACAAGCAGGTGACACCAATCATGCCGGCCATGAACGAACTCACGCCGGCAATCGCGAGCGCGGCGGCGGCCCGCCCTTTTCGCGCCATGGGGTAGCCGTCCAGGACGGTCATCACGGCAGCGGCGTCGCCCGGAGTATTCAGCAAAATGGCCGTGACCGCGCCGCCGTACATACAGCCGTAATAGATGCCGGTGAGCATCATCAAGGCGGTGATCGGGTCCATTCCGAAGGTAACCGGAATCAGCAGCGCAATGCCTGCTGACGGGCCAATGCCCGGCAGGTGGCTGATCATCGTGCCGATGAACACGCCGATCAACGTATAGAGAAGGTGGGTCGGCTGAACGGCGACGGCCAGTCCATGCAAGATCCCGTGCAAACTTTCGATCATGGTGGGCGCTCCCGCGTCAGATGGATAACAAGCCGGCCGGCATGGGGACGCCGAGTACCAGGGAGAAGAGCAGATCGAAGACGAGCGTGAAACCGAGCGCGACCGCAATATTGGTTTTGTGCCGCTCGCGGTTGAAATAGCTCAGGAGGCCGAACAGAAATACCGACGTGGCAATGAGATAGCCCACGCGTTCGAAGCACACGTAGTAGAACGCCGTCCAGACGACCATACCAACGAGGATCAGCGGATTGTGTTTTGGTGCGTCGCCGGAGGCGTTCGTGCCAGGTTCGTCGGCGCTCGGCTTGGCCACCGCATGCGGCGGCGCCCGCATTTTGCTGCGATGCTCGAGCAGCAGCAACAAGGCCGCTGAGATCAGGCCAACGCCCACCAGCGCGGGAAAGGCCTTGGGTCCGAGCGGATCGCCCAGGCGCATTTCCGGCAGCCGCATGTCCATGTACAGGTACACCAAGGCAACGACGATGACGCCGATGGCAAGCTGCACGTCACCCTTAATACTCTTCATGTCTCCTCCTGAATACCCTGCAGCGGTCCGTGCCTGAAACGCGGGCCGGGAGCCTTTCGAAGGCGCTGCATAGGCGCTCTGCTTGGCGGATGCGTCAGCGCACACCCTACATGGGCGGCGCTGGTCAGACAGGATCGGCCGCGCATCGAGTGCGGCCGTCCAGTTATAGTCTTTTTACTTTTCGTTGTAGCGGCCCGGCTTCACCACTTCAGCGATCGTGCCGTCCGGTGCGCGGAACTTGAGCGCGCCTTCGCCTTTAGCCGACAGGATTTCGCCGCCGTATTGAACGATCTTCTCGGCAGCCGCTTCCTGATCCTCGACCGTCACGCCCCAGTGATGCAGACGCGGGCCTTCTCCGGCAATGGTCGCTTCATGCGAGTCTTCGCTGTCGTATTTCATCAACGTGAAGTCGATGTGGCCGTCTGTCATGTGGCGGGAGATGTGCTCGCGGTTGCGGCCTGTCTTGACTTCCTTGAAACCAAAGACTTCGGTGTAGAACTTGGTCGCCTCTTCGAGATCGTTGACCTTGACGGCGAGGTGGACGATGCGTGACATATGTATCTCCATGTCGTTGGTTGCGGGGTGAGAAAAGGAACTGGAAAAACTTGAAGCGGAGTCTGTCGAAGCCACAGGTACTGCTCTTGCACTGCTTTCTTGCTACTTGGCGAGGCCCAGTTCAGTCAGAAGCGGTGTGAGACGGGCTTTCTCGCCACTCAGGAATACCTTAGTCTGGGCGCTGTTCTGGTAGTCAGCGGTCCAGAGATTGCGCTTGATGGCGGCGGCCCATTCAGGCGACGCGGTCGCCTTCTGCAGCACGCTGTCCCACCAGGCGATCTCGGCCGGTGTCATGCCTTTCGGGCCGACCAGCACGCGCCAGGTGCTGAATTGCACATTGATGCCCTGCTCTTTCCAGGTGGGCACGTTGGCTAGATCGCCCGGTTGGCGACTATCCGCCGGTATACCGATCAATCGTACGCGCCCCGCCTGCGACGGTCCCAGCACGACGCCCGCGGGCGTAGCGCTCGCAGTCACGTGACCGCCCATCAGGGACGTAAGCGCCTCGCCGCCCGAATCGAAGAACACGATCTTCAGCTTCTTCGGATCGACTCCCGCCGCCTTCAGCATGAGCGCTGCCGCCGCGTGACTCTGACCGCCTGGAGAGCTCGACACCGCCATGCTCACGCTTGACGGGTCCTTGCGCAACATGTCGATCAGATCCTTGCCATTCTTGATCGGCCCGTTGGCGGCGCAGGCGAAGACCACCTGCTCGGTGACGAATACGGCGAGCGGCGTGACGTCGTCAAGACCCACCGTGCTCAAGCCCGTAATGTTGTTCGTGATAAGCGGCAGCGCCTGCACGCTGACGTAATGCCCGTTGCCCGGATGGGCGTTCATGTAGGCGATGCCAACCGTGCCACCGCCGCCCGGCCGGTTGATCACCGTAACGGGTCTCGGCGAGAGCTTCTCCTGCTGGATCACGCTCTGAAGCGTGCGCCCGACCAGATCGAGACCGCCCCCCGGCGCGCTCGGCACGATGACCTCGATCGGCCGCGTCGGCTGCCATGCATCGGCGGCGCGGGTAGCCAGCGCGTGCATCGAAAGTACGATTGCGCAGGACATCAGCGTCACACGGCGCAACCTTGAACTTGTTTTCTTACCTGTCTTGCGTGAGCTATCCATCAGCTTGTCTCCAGGTTGTTTTGAATTCTTGGCGCTGCTTTCAGAAGTTGAAGCTATCGAACGTACTTGCGGCGAAGAGCTGGTCCATCGGCACGTCTGCCTGAATCAGGCCGTCGGTTTTCGCGTAGCGCTGCAATGAGCCCAGGTCGTGACGATTCGCCTCTACGCCGTAACGCCAGTAATCGTCCCCCATCAACGCCTTGACCTTGTTGATCTCGGCATTTATCCACGGATGGGTGACGCGCAGGGTGTCGGTAATCGTAAGCTCGTTCATGGCGATGTCGCGCGCCGCCACGAACGCGGCATAGACGTTCACCGGCAACCACGGGTGCTGCTCGACCAGCGAGCGCCGGATGCCGATGGTGTGCATCGGCGGGAACAGGCGGGTTTTCTGAAAATAGGCTTCTTCTGCCTGCCGGAAATCGGGAAAGAGCCGCTGCACGTGTTCGTTACGGCCGAAGCACGAAGGCGGTTTCGGCGCGATGATCGCATCGATATCGCCTGCATCGAGCAGCTTCGACAGCGTGGTCCCCGAATCGATCGGCTCAATCTTGATGTCCGCAGGCAGGTTAAGCGGCATGCGCACTTCGCGTCCCGCCTGCTCGAGGCCGCCGGTCACCCAATGCACGTCGCGTGTGCGCACGCCGTGTTCGTCGTCGAGAAATCCCCGCACCCATACACCCGCAGTCTGCTGAAAATCGGGCACGCCGATCCTGCGGCCGCGCAGCGCCTCGGCCGAATCGATCCCACGGTCAGAGCGCACGTAAATGGCGGAGTGGCGAAACGAGCGTGACACAAAAGCCGGAATGCCGATGTAGCGGCTTTGACCGCGCGCCGTGGTCAATAAGTGCGTGCCGAGCGACAGTTCGGAAATATCGAACTCCTCGTGGCGAAATGCTCTCTGAAACAGTTCTTCTGCTGGACCATGAACGAAATTGATCTTGCAGCCTCCGATCGTTACCCGGCCATCGACCAGCGCGCGGGTTCGATCAGTGATTTGGCATGCTAACGAAAGTTCAAGCATAGTGGTGGCAAACCCCTCTGGCAGCCCTTTCTGGTGGCGCCCAAGAGCGGAAAAGCGTCTGGGCGTATGGATTCAAAAACATTTCGCATAACAAAATAACGGTTGGACTGATCGCAATCGGGCCGCCCTTGTCATCCTCTGGTCTCCTTGGGAGGCGGCCGCTGCGGCGCCATCCCCTGCAACATTGTGTCTATGCCACCCGGCCGTTCAGGTTCAGATCCGGACTCGGCGCTGGAGCCGTCCGCGCAAGGCCATCGAGCGCGATCAGCATCCGCTCCTTACCCTTGCCAACGTGATGAAAACTGGTCCGGTAGCTCAACTCGGCATCTCTTGCCTTGAGCGCGGCGACGATCTCGCGGTGCTCCCGATTGGACTGAAGCAATGCGCCGCGCTGAACCAGGCCATGCGTGCGGAACAAGTGAAACTCCTTCACGAGGCCGCGATAAAGCTTGATGAGCCGCGTGTTATCCGTCGAACGAACGATGAAGTCGTGAAATTCGAGATTGACCGGATCGAAGCGCGAGAAATCGCCCTTCTCGGCGGCGCCTTCCATTTCTTCGACCAGACCATCTAGTGTTGCGGCGGTTTGCGTCGACAACATAGGAGCCAGCAGCGACGCCGACAACCCGATCAGCCCGGCGCGCAAGTCATAGACCTCAACCGCGTCGCTCTTGGTCAGGCTCTTGATGAACACGCCACGATTGGGGATCAGATAGACAAGTCCCAACTCTGCGAGTGCGCGGCACGCTTCGCGCACGGGCCCCCTGCTCACTGACAGCTTGTCGGCCACGGCCTTTTCATTCAGACGCTGACCGGGCACCAGCTCCCCGCACAGGATCATTCGCTCGATCGCCTGCTGGACCACGCCGGTGAGCGTGTACGCGCGAAGCTTGGCGACTGTGACGGTAGAGGTGCTGTAGTCGATATCCATGAATGAATAGTAAAATGTGATCTGCAAACTGTCAACACTTTGGTCTTCAAAACTTTACCATCTGGGCTGCGGTTAGCATCCGCAGCCCGCTCTATCGTCTGATCAGAAGGTATGGCGCAGTCCGATCCGGAACGCCAGCTGGTTCTGAGCGTCGCTGCCCGAGTTTCCGAAGTAGCTCGTGGACTTGCCGATCATCGCCTGCACGGGTACACCCTCGTTGGATCCCGACGCCTTCTGATAAATCGCCAGCAGATAAACGCTGGTCCGCTTGCTGATGGAATAGTCAAGGCTGCTGTTGATCTGGTTCCACGTGCCGGAGGCCGAGCCTCTCAGATTGGTACGCGTGTACCCGAGCGCGGCAGAAAGCGGCGTGGTGACCTGATAAACCACCCCGCCCTCGTAAATGTTCAGCGTGGCTGCGCTGTGATCGAGATTCTCAAGGCGTGTATTGGTCCACAACGCGTAGGCGAGCGTCTTGCCGAAGTCGTACTTCGCGCCGACTCCAAGTGTGCGCAAGTCACGCTCGCCCAATGGATCGAGATTCGCGAGCGTCAGCTTCTGTGCTGGCGTTTCCTGCAGCGGGTAGCTGACGTCGGTGTAGGCAAAGGCCATGCTGAACGCACCCGAACGATAGTCGGCGCCGAAGCTGTAGGTTCGGGACGAGCCATTCTTGTTGCCCGGCCCGGCTTCGCCGCCGAACTCGCCCGCCTGGTTCGAGAACGCATACATGGCACCGACCTTGAGGCCGTACATGCGCACGCTGTCGAACTTGACGGAGTTGTCCAGACGCACCGACGTCAACAAGTCGAGCGTATCGATGTGATACGTGTACGCATTGCCCGGGCCCAAACCGCCTGTCGAATACCGGTTCAGGTAATCATGCGAGAACGGATATTGCCGGCCCATGGTGAATGAACCCACATCGGTCTTGCTGATTCCCACGAACGCCTGGCGGCCGAACAGCGCACCGCCCTGGCTGATCGTACCGTCGCCCAGACCGAAGCCACTCTCCAACGTGAAGATGGCCTTGTAGCCAGCGCCAAGATCTTCCGCACCCTTGAAGCCAAAGCGGTTGCCGTCATCGATGCCGTCGTCGAGCTTGAGCAGGCGTGAACTTCCACCGCTGGCATTGGCAGCGTTGTTCACCCAGCTAAGACCTTCATCAAGCACTCCGTACAACGTCACGCTGCTTTGAGCATGCGCAGCGCCGCCGATTGCCGCAAGAACAGACGCGCAAACCATTTGCCGATATCGAGCTGGTTTCACTTTGGGATCCTAATTGATGACTTCATTTAAAGATGCCGAGGCATACCTTTTTGCAAGGCTTTATTTTTCAGCTACCGCGACTTCGTGCTTCGTTCAAAGCATTGATGCCCTCAAGATCGCCAGGCGACCTACGTAAGATTTCGAGACGGCCCAACGCGGGAGTGAGCGCCTTTCCGTAAGTAATCTTGTTCGTCGGGATGGAGTTTCGATCTTGTCGTGATAACTGTCAACATTTTACATATCAGGGTTTTACCTCCCTGTGCGCGAGATTTCCGCGCGGACGGGAGGCTTAAAACGGTGGTTGACGAGTTAGGGCTTTGCACGGCAGCCCTGCAAAGCGCGAAGCGAAAGGTCGCTGCGGCCGTGCTGCGGAGGATTGGTTGGCTTACTCGGGGATTGCCAAAGGCTTGCGGCACACCGCGCGCAAATTGCCCGGGAGCGAGTTGAGTCGCGCGTTCAATGCGACCTAAGACGCGTTCACGATCACGAAAAACGAGGGAGGATAGAAAAAGAGCGCCCGCGCATACGGTCGCCAATACAGCGGGCGTCAGTGTGAGGCAGACACGCTCCGTCCTGCGCAGCGCATGCGGGACGGAGCGCGATGCAGCAGTGCCCAGCAAAGGGCGAATCAAATAGCGGCTAAAAGACCTATTCGCCGATTTTCGCTGCGACGTAACCGGAACGTTGCGTCACTGTTGCGAGCCACTTTTGCACGGTGGGCAGGGTTACGGACGCATCGACCCGCTCGAGGAATTTTTCGGCCAGCATGAACCAGCGCTGCGCGGCAAGCGCGACGCCGATATCGGCAACGGTGAAACGATCCAGCGCAAGGTACGGCTGCTTTTGCAGGGTGGTATCGACGATACCGAGCAGACGTGCCGCTTGCCGGTGTGAATGGCGGATTGATTCATAGTTGCGCTCGTTTTCAGGCGTACGCGTCAATCCGAGAAACGCAACGCGCAATGTTGCCCATAACGTGCCGAGTTGCCAATCCATCCACTTCTCGATGCCCGCGCGCATTGCCGGCTCCATTGGCAACAGGTGCTCATTGCCCCGCGACGCCGCCAGATAGCGGACGATCGTATTGGACTCCCACAGCACGGAGTCGCCGTCCACGAGCGTCGGCACGAGGCCGTTGGGATTCATCGCCAGGAATTCGGGCGTAGTGGTCACGCCGAAGTGCAAGCCCGCGTCGATCCGTTCAAAGTCTCTTCCCTCTTCCAGTCCGAGTTCGCCAAGACACCAGAGCACTTTTTGAACATTGATCGAGCTGCGTCTGCCGTAAAGTTTGATCATGTGTGTAGTCAGAAAATAGGACCGAGCGCCGCGTTCACCACACCCGCTGCGAAAAGCACGACGAGTGGATTCAGTTTGGGCCGCGCCAGAAAAATAACGAGTGCGGCGGCGGCGAGTCCCCAGATCATCCACGTGGATGACGAAGCCCGCATGACCGAAACCGCGCTGGCGAGAATCAGGCCGACCGCGACCGGCGCGAGTCCGCGTTCCGCCGTTCGATGCCACGGGTGATGATGATGCCGCGTCCACGCGAGTGTCGCGCCGTATGCGAGCAGCGAGGATGGCATGAAGAGCGCGAGCGACGCAACCACCGCCCCCATGAAACCCGCTGTTTTCCATCCGATCAGCGTGGTAAGCAACGCGCCTGGGCCGGGCGCCGCGCGCGACATCGCGAACAGGTCGATGAATTCGGACTGCGTGACCCAATGGTGGATGGCCACGGCCTGCTGGTTGATGTCGGCCACAATACTCTGGCCACCGCCGAGCGAGAGCAATGAGAGCGGCGCAAACACCGCGATGAGTTGCAGGTAAATGTTGTCACGCACCCGGTTGGCTCCTGGAGGCGATGAACAGGCCAGCCGCATCCGCCACGAGCGCAACCGGCACCAGCGGCCAACGCATCACGCCGATCGCGAGAAAGACCCCGGCGATCAGTGCAAGCGGCCAGCGTTGGACGGCGAGCAGCGAGCGCGCCGTGCGAAAGCCAACCGATGCCGTCATGCCGATGGCGGCAGCCGCCACACCCTCAAGAAAACGATGCAGCCATGCGAGTTGCGCGAACTCGTGAAAGACCGTGGCAAGCAGCACGATCACGATCATGGGCGGCACGAGTAGCGAGCAGACGGCGACCGCGCTGCCCAGTGCGCCGCGCATCCGGTAGCCAACATAGATCGACAGGTTGATCACGTTGGAGCCAGGCAGAATCTGGCCGAGCGTGAGTGCGCCGAGGAATTCGTCCTCTTTCAGCCAGCCGCGTTGCGTGACTACTTCGCGATATATCCACGCCGATAGTCCGCCGCCGAAGCTCGTCAGACCTACCCGCGAGAACAGCAGCAGAATCTGCAGCAACGTCACCTCGCGCGGATTTTGCGCGGCTACGGTGTTCATGGTCTGAAGTCCTCGTCAGCGCGCGGTGGCGGATGCCCATTGGCGCAGGTCAATGACGCTCGTCCGCAAGCCGGTGTTCCGGCGCGTGGTGAGTCGATACGTTTTTGTGCGCTAGTTCATCAGTCTCATTTATTCGGAGTGCAAACAATCGAGGCCACACACTTGACGATAGATCGAGCGCGGATCAATTCGCCAGTTTCGACCGGCGAATCACCTGCATGTTCATCTAAGTACTGAGCTGTATTTCACGCCATACGTCAGGAGATTTTGTCACTGACCTCAGTGACTTCTGCATTTGACATCGCGCCTGATTTCGTCATGTCGTCGAGCGCATGCAGCATGCGCTCCTTGCCCTTGGACACGTGACTGAAGCTTGTTTCATAGCTCAGGTTTGCGTTCTGCGCCTTTAGCGCATTGACTATCTCACGATGCTCTTCATTTGACTGCAACAAAGCGCCGCGTTGCACGAGCCCATGCACACGGAACAGGTGAAATTCTTTCACGAAGCCGCGATACAACTTGATCAGCCGCGAATTGCCCGTTGAGCGCACGATGTAATCGTGAAACTCCAGATTCAGCGGATCGAAGCGCGAGAAGTCACCCTTCTCCGCCGCATCCTGCATGTCGTCGACGTACTTGTCCAACTGCTCCGCAATTTCCTTCGTGAGCATAGGCGCAAGCAGTGAGGCCGAGAGCGCGGTCAAGCCGGCGCGCAGCTCGTAGACTTCGATTGCGTCATCGCGAGTGACACGCTGAATGAATACGCCTCGCTGCGGAATCAGATAAACAAGGCCGAGTTCAGCGAGCGCACGGCACGCTTCGCGAACGGGACCGCGACTCACCGACAGTTTGTCGGCGACCGCTTTCTCGTTCAGCCGCTGTCCCGGTTTGAGTTCGCCACTCAGAATCATTCGCTCGATTTCATGCTGAACCACGCCAGTGAGCGTGTGAGCGCGGAAATCGGCTAATGAGACGGTAGTTGGGTTGTAATCGGTATCCATGAAAGTCAGTCTATGATACGCGTTGCAAAATGTCAACACTTGACCATACGTTCTTATTTTTTGGCAAACGTCCATCCCATAAGGCTTTCGGCCGTTTTGGACGCTGACATTTCATGCATTCAATGAACGAAACGCGTCGCGGCTCGTCGATCTGTCACGTGACAACTTGATCCGCTGGGACAATCATTTTATGGTAAATGTTATCATTTGACATTGCTGAGGCGTTTTACAGCCACACGACCGACAAATGACCTACTGCGCAATCGACTTTGGCACCTCCAATTCCGCCGTTGCCGTCCCGAACAGTGACGAACTAACACTCGCGACGGTGGAAGGCGCGTTTCAGACCTTGCCAACGGCAGTTTTCTTTAACGTGGACGACCACTCATGCGCGTTTGGCCGCGCCGCCCTCGCCGCTTACACGGAGGGTTTTGACGGCCGGCTCATGCGCTCCATCAAGAGCATTCTGGGGTCGTCGCTCGCCGAGAGTACGACCGACCGCGGCGACGGTTCGGCCATCCGCTATCTCGATGTGGTGACCACCTTCATCCGCCATCTCAAGCGCTGCGCCGAGCAGTTCACGCACGCGCCGATCGAGCGTGTCGTAATGGGCCGTCCGGTTTTCTTTGTCGATGACGACCCGGTGGCCGACGCCCGCGCCGAGCATCAACTGGCGCACGCGGCGCGCGCAGCTGGTTTTGATGAAGTGCTGTTTCAGTATGAGCCGATTGCCGCCGCGCTCGATTACGAATCGCGGCTCGATACCGAGCAACTGGTGATGGTGGCGGACCTCGGCGGCGGCACGTCTGATTTCTCGCTTGTGCGAGTGGGTCCGCAGCGGCGCACGCATGTGGATCGCAAGACGGACGTGCTGGCGCATCATGGCGTACATGTAGCGGGCACGGACTTCGACCGGCGCGTCGAACTGTCCGCGATCCTGCCGGAGTTCGGCTACAGAACGCTAGATATGGAAGGGCGTGAGCTGCCCAATCGCATCTACTTCGATCTGGCGACGTGGCATCTGATCAACACGGTCTACACGCCTAAGCGCACCAAGGAATTGCATTTGATGCGCCACCTGTTCCGCGATACAGCGCATCATCAACGGCTGATGCGCGTCGTTCACCGGCGACTCGGCCACGCGCTCGCCGCACGCGCCGAGCAGACGAAAATCGCGCTGGCCGCAAGCGCCACGGCATCGATCGATCTCGAGTCGGCCGAAAAGGGATTGCGCGTGGAATGGACCGCCGCCGCGCTGATCGACGCCGCGCACGACGAGACGAACCGGATCGCACACGCCGCACGCGAAACCGCGCGACTTGCGGGCGTTGCGCCCGGTGACGTAGACGCGGTGTACTTCACGGGTGGATCGAGTGGTCTCAATTTTTTGACTGCGGCGATAAAGAGTGGCTTTGAAAAGGCGCAGCCAGTGTACGGCGACCGCATGTCGAGTGTTGCAGCGGGACTGGGGATTTATGCGAAACGTATGCTCGATGGCGTGACGTCATGAGCGAATCCGGTTCTCGCGCCGTGGTCTGCATGATTCCCTTTGGCTGGCCATCCACGAAATCGACTTTGCACTCTTTCAACCACCAACTTGGCATCGGTTAGCGCCCTGATTCGTCTTGACGCCCGACCCGGAGCTGCTAACAGGCGCCACCGTCACGCTGCTCCAGAAGCTCGTACCATCCTTACGCACTGAATCGTGCTGTTTTTCTCACCGCCTGCGTCTAATGCGTCGCGTATTGGACGTCAGCTTCGAAAGGCCGTCCTTGCCGTCAACAGCGGTTTCAACGTCCAGTCCATTCTTCCTCAAGAAAGCAGCGACAACACGAATTTTCGACATACAGGATTTGTAGGGTTTAGGTTCAAAACAAATCGAGCTCACCCGCGGCTACGACATCGCCCGTCTCCAGCTTGACTTCACTAAAGTCTTCGGGCGACCAGCTCAAGCTAAAGATAAAGCGCTGATGAAGCGTTACGATATGACCGCTCACCTGATCGGTTACACGATAAACAAAGCACAACTGAGGGTTGATCGTACCAAACGAAATGTACTTATGCTGGTGGTTGATCAGCAGCGGAACCTGCACCTGGCTTCGCGACAGCGCATCCGCGTTGCCGAGATACCGGTTCTTGAACGAGCCCCAGACGAGATTGGTCATCTCCCCCAGCAGACTGTTGAGATCGCGAAAATTCGCAGGTCCGTCGCACAGATGCTGCTGATCGAGCAACGTAAGGATGGGTGCCTCTTCTGCCTGCATCATCATGTAGCCGCGACACCACGCGCTTTCTAGCGGAATCAGGCTGAACACTTCGCCAAAGATGATCTGGTCCCGCACGATGCAAGGTGTGTCCCATGAAATGCTGACGCCTGCAAACAGGCCATTCAGCATGGATTCGGTCATCTCAAGGATGCCCCGGACCAGCGCGTTCGGATATTCCAGGCTGAAGATGTAGCTGTCGATAGCCGCCTTGAGCGGCGCCATGTCGGCGGCCGTGTAGGCCGTGCAAATCACTCGCCGGAAACCATCAGGCAAATCGCCGGTCGAGGACGTAGATTCGCGTCGAAGGATGATCGGCAGCTCGGGGCGGATTGCGTTGATCCTGAGTGCTATCTGCGCGCACTCGTCCATTGATCCGCCATACGTTTCCGACAGCAGGATCGCACCCAGGTCGATATTGGAACGAAGAACCGAGAACAGGCGGTGCGCCCGCACGTTGAGCGCCACCAGACTGTGTTCGTCGCAGAATGTCTTTAGTGTGCGCGTGTGGACTGGGGAGTCATCCAGTACTAGCACCTTGCTTACGGGTGTATTGCCGTTCAGGTTTGCGTCTAAAGATTGGTTAGTAGTATTCAATACAACTCCAGCTTTCCGTTGGTTTCGGCAATAGCCGTTTCGTTCGCAACAAAATCGATCGCCGCTTGTACGCATACACCGGGCGTGGCCGCGAAGCATGCGCAACTATTGATCTCGATAGCAAAGGCAGCAAGATAACCAGGCTTCAGTTCATCGAGCTAATGCATGCAACTCCCGCGCCCAACGCATAGGGCGTCGACATGCCAAGGTCCAGGAAGAACTGGAGCAGTTCCTGATTGGCGGCGTCGAGCAAGGACCGCGTACTCACCAATAGCCGATAGGGAAGACGGTTTGATCAGCGCTAACGCGCTAACAGCCCGGATAATGTCGTTGGATTATTACCAAACAGTGACGCGAACACATAAGCGCGAATGTTTATAAAAAAAACGTCGGAAAAAGACAGTCCATCATTTAACCAAATAAATCCCTCAAGTTTCACGCGTGACGGCCGTTATACATAGGCTATGCGATGATCGTCCGCATAATCTTACGCACCGCGTATTATTAAATTCAGCCCGCACTGGGTGAAAATAGACATGCGACATCCGGAAAACGCAACGTCAAATCGCGCTGTCGTATAGTCCCCCTTGTCGTGGCCGTGCTCATCAAAGCAGTTCACTTGGCTCTTTTTGCATACAAATCAACTCCGCGCTCGAAAGCTATCCTTATCGGAGCATCAAGCGTAAAGCGAGCTCGTTGTGTGCATCGTGGAACTCAATGCGATGATCCGCTCGAAATCGCGCAGTCCAGTCGCCCCGGTTTTTCTCAGAATGGTGCGAATCTGGCTGCGTACCGTGTCGAGCGATACGCGTCGTGTACGCGCGACGTCTTCAGCCGTTACGCCTCCCGCCAAGGCGACCGCGACCTCGGCTTCAGAGCGCGTAAGTCCGAACAGATCGGTGAGCAGCCTGACAGGCGGCGACGATGGCCTGAGCAGATGCCGCGTGAGCACGGTCGCTGCGCCGTGGATGATGCTCGTGCCCGTATTGAGCTGCGTTGAGGAAGACAGGTGTCGCAGGGCGGGACACACCAGCGCCGACAGCGTGGCGCAATCGCCCGGCAACGCGCCTGGACGTGCGTGGATTTGCATGCCGCCACCGGCGCCGCCTCTCGCGGCGGCGGCTACCAGACGGCAAAGCTGCGCGTTGTCGTGTGGATGGCGCGCGAACAGTCTGCTTGCGCCTGTGACCGGTCCGGACCGAGGCTGTGCCGAGGACAACCCTGACTGCGAATCGCTCAGCAACGCTGCCGCTTCCGCGTTGTTATAAAGAATCCGCATTTCCCTGTCGACAATGATGACGCCAATTGGCAGTGCATCGAGCGCACCGGCGCCAAGGGCGGATGTTGTGGGCGCCAGCCGGGCGCGCATCTGAAGTCCACGCTGCAGATGCGGAAGCAACTGCGAGAGAGTGCGCTTGTCCCCCTCGCCAAATGGCCGTGAAGCCGCATCCCGGTGCAATCCAAGCGGGATAACCTTCGACATGCCGATCAGGCCGCCGATCATATAACGTCGCGAACTCTTGCGGCCGAAATCGTCGTAAAACTCGCTTTTCACATAGCTGGCGTCCGGGATGATCTCGTGACCCAGCCGAACGTCCCCCCGCCGGCGCACTGTTTCCTCGACGCTTACCTCCCGCGCCGACGCGCGATAGGGATCAAGAAGAACGTACCTGGACGCGTATTCTTCGTCATAGGAATCGCGACGCATCAGAAGGTTGCCTGGCGCACCGGCTTCATCAGCCAACCACAGCGTCGCACGTTGCGCCTCCATCAGCGTCATCAGTTTGTCACCCAGATCATGCCAGCTCGCACCTTCGTCGAGTGCAGCAGCGTAGATGAGATCGACAGCTTCCAGGAGTTCGTTCTGTTGCATGGGAGTCTCCGTGTGCGGAGGCCATTCAGCATGACCATCACCACTTCTGGTGATGTCAAAGTACGCTCAATATTACACACTTCATTCGACTCCCACTCAGCTGAGGCGGCGCCTCGAATTACCGCGTCAAAGCAACAGGCGCGCGAACGCAGCGGGAGTGATGCGCGACGGCGATGAACCGAACCTGAGGCTGCGCACGCACATGCATTTGCTACCTGTCGCGAAGCGATCGGGTTTCGCTGCCAGAGCATGGCTTCCGCAGTTCAAGATGGCGAACGATTTGATAAAGCAGACCGAAGAGCGCACTCCAGCGGTTAGTTATCCATAACAAATAAAAACGGCGCATGAAGGAGAGACACCATGCCCAAAGATGCGGCGGAACATCGCAAACCGGCAACACGGTCTCGCCCGGGCATGATCGCCTTGACTGTTGCTGCCTTGTCGTCGAGCCTTTTCGCGCACGGCTGCAATAGCGGTGCTGATAATAGTCCACTGGTCGTTGCACAGACGAAACTGGACGGGAACTGTTTTGCGAAGTTCGCGATCAGTCTGCCCGTGTTCGGGCCGGCAGGCGCGATACCGCGCGTGGATGCGGCTGCTCACCCCAACCTTACCGTCACCATGACGGAAACCAATCAGCAGGTATTGCCACCGGGTTCATACGTTCAATGCGGCTCAGGGGTTACGTTCGGTCAGACCCGCGTATGGACATACCAGACCACAGATTCCAGCACAGGCGCGGTACTTGGTCCGGCGCACTGGCCGGCAGTCACCATCGTGGCCCAGCGCGGTATCGCTACCCACGCCACATACGTCAACAAACTGCCGAGCTTCGATCCGGCTCACCCTGGCGGTCCTGGACTGGTGCAAGGAGAATTGCCATTCGACCAGACCGTGCACTGGGCTGACCCGTTGAAAAGCGGCTGCGGGATGCAAATGGAGAACGCGAGCACCGCATCGTCATGTAAGCAGAATTACATCGGTCCAGTTCCCGCTACCGTCCACTTGCATGGTGCTGAAATTCCTGCCGCGTACGACGGCGATCCAGAATCATGGTTCACACCAAATGGACTGAAAGGTACGGACTTTCACACGATCGGCAACCCCGCTCCTGGCACGGCGGTCTATGAATATCCAAATTCGCAGGAACCAGGCACGTTGTGGTTCCATGACCACGCCTTGGGAGTCACGCGCCTGAACGTCTACGCGGGGCTCGCGGGATTTTATTTTCTCGAAGACCCCAACACGGAGCCGCAAGGATATCCGAGCGGTCGCAACGAAATCGAAATGGCGGTGCAGGATCGCATGTTCGACACGAATGGTCAGCTCTACTTGCCCACTCAGCAGGCTTCCCTCAATCATCCATTCTGGAGTCCAATTTTCGAGGGCGATGTCGCGGTCGTGAATGGCGCGGCTTTCCCTTACCTGAACGTCGAGCCGCGACGCTACCGCCTGCATATCCTGAACGGCAGCTTGAATCGCGGATATACATTGGTCTTCGGCAATGCACCTGTTTACCTGGTCGGGGCAGACGACAATTACTTCGACAAACCCGTTCCCCTCGCGGCTTCTTCGAGTGGTACTTCCGAGGGTCTGTCTGTGTCGCCTGGTGAGCGGGCCGACATCATTGTCGATTTTTCCAACTTTGCCGGTCAGACGATCGAACTGACAAATTCGCAGCGCGGCCAGGACGTTCAGCTGCCCGATATCATGCAATTCAGGGTGGCGGCGTCGGCATCGACGCCTGATACCAGTTGCGATCCCGCAAACCCTGACGCGGCTTCTGGGCTCTGCGCCAGGAAAAACCCGTTGGCTCGCCTGACCAATGGAAATGGCAATGTGCTCCCCGGAGTAAAAGTCGACAGGGTCAGGCAGATGGTCCTTTACGATCACGTCGAGACATCTGGCGGCCCCGTTCCAACGGATATCAAGGAGTATGTCAATAACACCACGTGGAACGGCCTGGAGTCGCCGGGCATCGCCCATGATTTTCCAAGTGATGGCATCAGCGAACTGCCACGCGTGGGATCAACGGAAATGTGGGAAATCGTTTATCTGTCGACGATGGCCGGGGCCAGTCATCCGGTTCATCTCCATCTGACGCAGTTCCAGGTTCTCAACCGTCAGGCCATCAATGCAGCTCGATATCTGGCCGACTGGAACAAGGCATTCGGCGCGGCAGGCAGCAGCCCGGCGCCTCTGCCAGCGGGATGCACGGCCGGCACGTACTGCGCCGACTATGGCCCTCCCCTCGACTACGCAACGCCCAATAAAGACGGTGCGCTTGGCGGCAATCTTCCGTTCAGCGGCTACCTGGAAGGCGGCGTCATGGCGCCAACGCCTGGAGAATCGGGATGGAAGGACACAGCCGATGCGCACGCTGGACAGGTCCTCAGAATTCTCGTTCGATGGACGCCGTCGAGCGTTCCTGTAACCGCCAACCAATCGGACGCCGGGAGCAACCTGTACCAATTCGATCCAACACAGGGATACTACGTCTGGCACTGTCACGTCCTCACACACGAAGACAATGAAATGATGCGGCCGTATCGCGTGACGAATTGAAGGTGGATTGACATGCACTTCGTTCTATTGGCGCGCCTGAAGCCGCACACGTCCAACCTTCATGGTCCTTTGGAGGCCGCACGTATTATTTTCAGACATCCTCATGCTGGCGCGGCGAACACGAAAAGAATAACGGGTTACTTCGTGGTCGCGGCGGCACTTTGCTTTTTTCCCGTCTCGGCATCCATTTCCACTTCGCTCGAGAATGAAGTTACGGTCTACATGTTGTCTTGTGATGGAGAAATGGTCAACGATGTCTGCCATGGCATGGAAAAAACGTACTTGCCTTTCACGTACGCGGTTTCGGTCGATCAACATTCCGTGTCATACCGGACAATGGCCGAAAGAGGTATTCAGCATGAGCTTTCGTTCTGTGCAGTTCAAGACACAAATAGTTGGTTATGCCAATTTAATGGTGATGAAGTTCCGAAGACGAGGTTCGGGATGGTGTCTGGAAAATACGCTGAGATCGCCACTTGTGTGGCTGATACGACTCACCGGCCTCCAATTCAGGTATCAATGTGGCGTTGGTGGCTTGTACGGTTGCATGAGAAGCTTTCCTGAATTGATCGTAAGCGCGAGCCGGCGAATGCCCTGCCGTCAAAAGTTCGGGTTCGCCAGCACGTAGAACAGGCCGGCCGACAGCAACATGGTCACCGGCAATGTAACGATCCACGTCAGCGCGATTCGCAACAGCATGTTGCCCTGCACGCCTTGACCGCCTGCAACCATCGTCCCCGCGATCCCGGACGTCACAATGTGCGTGGTACTCACCGGGAGTCCTGTAAAGCCTGCCGTCCCAATCAGCACCGAACCCACGAGCTCGGCGCTGAGTCCTTGACCCGGCGTCATGTGCTGCCGCCCAAGGCGTTCTCCAAGCGTGCGGACCACGCGCTTATATCCGACCATTGTCCCAATACCGAGGCAAAGCGCGCTTAGCATGCGGACCCAGAGCGGCGCATATTCGACCGGCAAGCTCATTTGCTTGAGCAGTGTCCCGGCCAGCTTCTTGTCTTCTGGCGATGCATTTTTTACTTCGCCAACATGCTTCATCTGCGAGGTGACGTCATAGATATACCCACGCAATTGCGACCGCGCAGCCCGCTCATTATCTGGCGGCGTACCGTTCGACTTGAGTTGAGAAGCTTGCCGGTCCAGCTCGGGCCCCGCATTCTGCAGCGCCTGTGCAGACTTCAGCGCCTGCTGCTTGACATCGTCTCCATATTTCTGGATCAGCGGCATCGCCTCGATGGCGTGCTGGTGAAGTTGCTGCAACTGGTCGATGGCCTGCGGATTCAACGCGTACGTTGCCGGCAGCAGCCCGATTATTGTCAGCATGATCAGACCGATGCTTTTCTGCCCATCATTCGTGCCATGCGAAAAACTGACGGACGTGCAGGTCAGAATCAGCATTGCGCGCAGCCACCAGACGGGCGGTTTGTCTTGTTCAGGCGTCTCGAACAAGTGTCCCTTGCGCACGATCAACCTGAGCAGGCCATATAGCGCGCCAGCCAGCACGAATCCAAGTACTGGCGAGATTGCGAGTCCTTCCAGCACCGTGACAATCTGCTTCCAGTCCACGCCTTGCGACAAGCTGCGCGATTTGAGCAATGCGTCTGCGGCCGCTACGCCAATCAGCGCGCCGATGATGCAGTGAGAACTACTGTTAGGAATGCCGAATGCCCACGTAAGGATGTTCCAAAATAGCGCTGCGGCGAAAATGGAGACGAGCATCGGGACTGCGGGCGCGCCATTGGGCGGTGTCAGCACGTCGGGCGGCAGGATTTCGACAAGCGCGTACGCTACCGCAATGCCGCCGACCAGCACGCCAACGAAGTTCATCAGGCCGGACCAGACCACGGCGGGAACGGGCTTCAGGGACTGCGTGTAAATGACGGTCGCAACGGCGTTGGATGCATCGTGGAAACCATTGGTCGCCTCGAACGCGAGGACCATGACAAAGCATGCGACGAGCATGCCAATGACGATGCCGGATGACGGCATGAAATGAACGAGCATCTGCGCTCCGGTTGGATCCAGGGGAGGAGTCGCGGATGCCGGCTGCGAAGCGCGTGAATGCGAATCGCCCGATGCTACAGGTGCGCGATGAACCTTTTAAGGCAGCGGGCGGGAGAACTCAAGCTTGCAGGCAATGACCGCTCAGAGGTCAAGTGTCCGGAGTGCGACGCGCTCGCCTGCGTCAGCGGCCGAGCACTTTTCAACGCTCCGCACAATACGTTTCCTGCCAAGCTCAAACGCGAGTACCAGTTGATGGCGCGTGGTGTCGGCTGCGCCTAGCTGCTCGCATACAACATCGGCGGGCAATGAAAAGGCGCGGTAACCCCAGCCGAATGCGTAAGCCGAAAACCACACCGAAGCGTCCGGTAACACGACCGGCCTGGATATTGAAGGAAGTGCGTTCATATAAAACTCCTTTCCGCGTCGCAAGCGAGCATCATCGCACGCGCGATCGATCAAAGCTGTGCGTCATGCCACCAAACGCCGACTCCTATCTAAAAGCCGCCGAACAATGAAGACCGGAGCCACGAATTCACCATCATGACGCAATAACCACGGCCGACTCCGGCGCGGCGAATGACTAGTCGGATTGACTGGCACTTTCGGGTTCGCCAAACCATCGCGACAGGGCACGGGCAACCTCTTCCTCGCGTGATGCGGTCTCGCTGGCCCAGGCGACGATCCCATCGGGACGCATGAGCACGGCACTCAAGCCCAGCCGATTCCTGGCGTCGCTTGCGACATAGCGAACCCGCTCCCGCCAACGGTTCACAAGCGCCCGAAGCGACGCGTCCGAACCGAAATCGAGAAAAACACCCTTCCCTTCAGTCAGAAGAGCGCCGACCTTCAGTCCGTCAACCAGTTCGAAATCGGGCACGCTGCGGCCGGTCAGCGGCTGACTGTCGTCAAGATCATAGCGAAGCGAAACGCCCCACACACGCTCGGCGAAGTATGTCGCGCCATCCGGCGTGTCGATAAGATCGCGCATGATGGCTTCGAGCGCACGCGTACTTTGGGTAGGCCGCATGAGCGCAACCTGCGCGCGCGACCAATCCAGAACGCTTGCGCCCACCGGATGCCGTTCTAGCGAATAACTGTCGAGCAGACCAGCCGGTGCGTCGCCGCGAACGGTAGCCGCCAGTTTCCAACCCAGGTTAAGCGCGTCTCCAATCCCAAGGTTGAGCCCTTGGCCACCCAACGGAGAGTGAATGTGCGCCGCGTCGCCGGCAAGCAGCACCCGCCCCTTGCGATACGTCGTCGCCTGATACGCCCGATCCGTCCAGGTCGTGGCGAGCCGAAGTCTTGTCAGGGTGACATCGACGCCGGATACACGGCGCAACACCGCCTGAACATGGTCGATGCTGATCGGTTGGATCCGGTGAGAAGCGCCGCCGTCGAATTCGACCATCGCAATCGTGCCGGGACGCGCATAGGTGTACATGCCGGTCGGCGTATAGTGCCGCCCCGGGCGGAGCGCTTCGGGGTCGGCCATCTCGACTTCGACCGAATAGCCCGTAAATTCGGGGTCGGTTCCGGCGAATTCGAATCCGCCCGCTTTACGAATCGCGCTGCGCCCGCCATCGCAGCCCACAAGCCAGGATCCGCGAAAGGTCTCATTGCCCGCGTGAACCATCACCTCTTCGTCTGACTCGATGAAACCGTCAACGTCTGCACCGCGCCGGATCTCGACGCCCATCGCACCGGCTCGCCGGGCGAGGACGGTTTCGAGTGTCTCCAATGCGGCCGGCATGCTGGTGCCGGCGGGGCTTGGCAGCCGATACGGCCACTTCGATGCATCGATCCGGTCGTGATAGAACTGAATGCCTGCGAAGTGCCCGGCCGGGCGACGCGGCTGTTGCATCCAGTGCGCGGTTGCCGCGGTCTCGCTCGCGGCATCATTGGCGCGTTGCGCGGCGATGATTTCGTCCAGCAGCCCACGACGGTAGAACGCTTCGAGGGTGGGCGCCGAAAGACCGCGCATTCCAAACGGAAGGCGCTTCAAGGGAGAGTGTGGAACTTTCGCCTGCTCCAGCACGAGGACCGAGAGACCCTGCAGGCGCAGCTCGCAGGCGAGAAACAGGCCAACGGGGCCGGCTCCGGCAATGACGACGTCGTGGGGATGAGAATGATGGTTGTGCATGAAAGGCTCCTTAGTCGATGATGTTCGACCGGAGCGTTCCTCAGATCGAGAACCGCACGGACGAACATCGGGACGCGTAGACCGCGTCCTGTGTTCGTCGTGGGGATCTCATGCACGAGGCCAAAGACCAGAGCTTTCGTTACCGAAAGGACTTGGGCTTACCAAACCAAGTCTGCCTTTTCCGACACCGCTTTATATCATTCTGACGCCAAGCGCGCAACGAACTGCGGCTGCGGATTACGCGCAATCCTCAAACGTAACGCGCTTCGTCGAGATCGGCGATCAGCGTCGGGCCTGTCGGCTTCCATCCCAAACGTGCCTGCGTCAGCGCGCTGGAAGCCGGCATATCCAGCGTGGTGAACATCGCCATCCAGCCGAAATGCGCCTGCGCCTCTTCCGGTGCAATCGATACCACCGGCAATTTCAAGCCGCGCCCAAGCGACTCGGCGATTTCCCGGCTGGTGATTCCCTCTTCCCCGACCGCGTGATAACGCGCACCGCGCGCTCCTTTTTCTATCGCCAGCCGATACAGACGCACAACATCCGAAAGATGGCCAGCCGGCCAGCGATTGCGTCCCTCGCCGACGTACGCCGAAACCCCTTTCTCCCGGGCGATGGCGACCATCGGTGAAATGAGGCCCTGTTTGTACGGGTTGTGAACTTGCGGCAGGCGCATCACCGACACATTGACGCCAGCTTCCAGCAACGCGTTTCCCGCCAGTTCCGACCCGATGCGCGGATTCGGATGGCGGGTATTGAATACGTCCTCACTCGCCAGTTCACCGTGCTCGCCGCTGCCCACGCCGGTTCCGGACGTGATGAGAAGCGGACGATTGGAGCCGGCCAGCGCCGCGCCAAGCGCGGCGATCGCGCGCTTGTCCTTTTCGCAGTTCTCAACGAAGTTCGAGAAATCGTGATCGAAGGCCGCATGGATGACGGCGTCCGCTTTCGCCGCGCCTTCGCTCAGGCTCGCGGTGTCCTCGAGCGTCGCGCGGTGCACGTCTGCGCCTGCGTCGGCAAGTGCTCTCGCGCCGGCATCCGAACGCGTCATGCCAATCACATGATGACCTGCCTGGATCAATTCGGGAACAAGAGCCGAGCCGATAAAACCCGTCGCGCCCGTCAGAAAAATACGCATGTGAACTCTCCTTGTTTGTCACGCGTTCACTATCCGACGAATTCTTATCCCGTTAAAGTAGTGATCTCATCATAGTAAGACGACTAACAGGATGCTCATGTCAGTCAATTCCGCCCGATCTCTCGGCGATTTTCTGCGAAGCCGCCGCGCGCGGCTCGACCCGGCCAGCTTCGGATTTTCCGGACGCCGGCGCACACCTGGTTTGCGCCGGGAAGAAGTCGCGCAGCGCGCGCACATCAGTCCTACCTGGTACACCTGGCTTGAACAGGGACGCGGCGGCGCTGCGTCGCCAGACGTGCTGGACCGCATCTCCAGTGCCTTGATGCTGACCGACGCTGAGCGCGAACATCTCTTCATGCTCGGGCTTGGACGGCCGCCGGAAGTCCGTTACAAATCGGTCGATGCCGTCAATCCCCGCCTGCAGCGCCTGCTCGACTCGCTTGAAACAAGCCCGGCGATCATCAAGACCGCAACCTGGGATGTCGTCGCATGGAACCGCGCGGCCGCGGTCGTGCTGACCGATTACGGTTCGCTACCGGCCAAGGAGCGCAATATCCTGCAGTTCCTCTTCCGCAATCCCGCCGTCCGCGCCAAGCAGCACGACTGGGAAAGCGTGGCCCGTTTTGTAGTCGGCGCGTTCAGGGCGGACGTGGCGCGCGCGGGACTGGCGTCGGAGGTCGCCGCACTTGTCGACGAGTTGAGCAGCGCCAGTCCGGAATTCGCGGCCTTATGGCGCGATAACGACGTGCTGAGCCACGGGGACGCGGGCGGCATCAAGCGCCTGATGCATCCCAAGCTCGGATCGATCGAGCTGGAATATTCGGCGTTTTCCGTCGATGGAAGACCGGACCTTGGCATGATTGTCTACACTCCGATAGACAAGAACATGGCCGGGCAGATTGGCGCGCTGTGCTCGCAAGTCTGAAGCGATAAAGCGCGCCAGAAGAAGTCCAATCACAGTCACCCATCCACGGTAATAGGACGGCGCTCGCGCGCGGACTGATAAATTGCCTCCATCAGCACCTGATCGCGCAGGCCTTCTTCTCCAGGCGTGGCTGGCGCGTGGTCATCGCGCACGCATTGCGCAAAGTGATCGATTTCAAGCATGAACTGGTCTGTGAATTCAAGACGCTGCTCTTCCACCACTTCGAAATCATCTTTGCGTCGCGCGACGCGCACGCGCTGGCCCTTGTACGCGAAAGCGTTCTCGATATCGATCCATCCTCTCTCAAGGCGAATACGCATGTCCTTCGTTTCATGCGCGCCGTAACTGCTCGCGCACAATGCGATTGCGCCAGATGCAAAGCGCAGTGTGAACGCGATGCTTTCCTCAACTTCCTTGTAGCGGTCATCATCCGCGGGATTGATGATCTGCGCGTAGACCTCGACGGGTTCTTCGCCCAGCACATGGCGCGCGCCATTGAGACAATACAGGCCAATGTCCGGCAACGCGCCGCCGCCCGCGAGAGCGGATCTCAAGCGCCACTGATCGCCGGAACCTTGCACTTGTGTGTTAGTGGCTTCGATGATGCGCGGCCTGCCCAGATCACCTGAGTTCACAAGCGCGGCAGCCGCACTGTTGAACACTTCGAATTGACACCGATACGCGACCATGAGCTTGACGCCAGCCTTTGCACAGGCATCGATCATCTGCCGTGCCTCGTCGGAGGTATTGGCCATTGGTTTTTCACAGAGCACATGCTTGCCGGCGTTCGCGGCTGCAATGACGTGCGGCAGATGCATTGCGTTAGGCGTCACCACGTAGACCGCCTGTATGTCCGGGTTATCGGCGAGACAGGCCATGCTGTCGTAGTCATAGATGGCCTGTTCGCTTATGCCGTACTGCGCCGCGACCACACGGGCTTTCTCGGGACTGCCGGATACCAGTCCCGCAATCCGCGCGTGCCTGCTGCTGACGAACGCTGGGAGGATTTGTTCCAGTGCAAGCCGGCCAAGACCCACAACCGCGAAGCCGATGCGCTTATCAGGCGCGCACGGCGCCGGTGGCGCTGGCGAAGGTTTGTCCGCATCGCCTTTCCAGTTCGCGAATTCAACTTTCCCGTCCTTGACGGAACCCACGTCTATCTCGGCGGCCTTCTGAGACTGGCCTGCGACGGGCAACGTAGGGCCGTCGGCTGTGCCGGGACCTGAAACGGCGTAAAAGGGGCTTTTGTCCGTGACCATGAGCGATATCTCCGCAGGTTGATGATCAACGCATTCGTCAAGAGCACTCAGTGCACGCGCTGTCGTGGATGCACGGCGGTGCCATGCAAGGCCGCCGCAAGCGCGCAAACAAGTGCGGCCAGTGCAACGAACGCAAGCGCCTCTGGCCCATACAAAAAGTCGAGCGACGTGCCAACGGCCGCACCGGCAATCCACGCAAACCAGCGCAGCATGCCGAGCGCGGCTGCATTGAATTTGCAAGCGGCAAGCTGTCTTCCTATTCCAACGACCGTACCGGTGATGAAGGTGACACCCGGTTGATCGGCAAGCGCCTGATTCATCGCACCCATGCTGGCCGCAATGAGAGACGTGGAAAACGGCGTGTAGTGTTCGCTGGCATTCGGCACGACAGCAGCAAGGAACGCCGCCGTCAGCACCATGCAAAGCGATGCGCGCCATCGGGGAAAGCGGCTTCCGAGCCATGCGGCAAACGTTGTGGATGCGAGAAAAGACGCGATCACGGCAAGTAACGGAAGCGCCTTGCTCAATGCGCCGTGAAGCAGCGACTGACTAAGCTTGGTGGAATTGCCCGTCATGTATACGGCGAGCCATTCTTTGCTATGAAGCATGGCGAGCGCGTCCATGTGGCCCGCGATTGCGACGAGCACAAAGACCGGCAACGGGGAGCGAGCAAAACGCTCGAGGACGGAAGGGTTGAGTGACGGCAAGGAAACGCTCCCACGACGTGCAGTTCACGTAGATCGAGCGGTGCGGTGCGAATGCGTGTGATAGCGACTGCTCGACTGGTCTTGCCTTGGCTGTGCGCAAAACCGGTGCCCGGTCGCGGCGTGCCATCCAGTTCGACTCAAACCACCACGTCTGCTGTGGTCACTCTCTCTAACGCAAACACAGTCAGACGCGGTGCGACGGCCGCAGCGTCTGACGGAGCATGACTACAAAAACTCGACAAATTAAGGATATGGGCAATGGCCGGCATAACGATCCGGCCATCCCTACGGCTTAATTGAGGCGTTTCAACTGACCATCGTCGGCATACCAGTCAACCGTCACGCCGCTCGTGTTGACCGTGACCGCGCGCGGCTCGCTGAACTGATCAAACGACTCGATCCCGGTTTCCCGCCCGACTCCGCTATTCTTGAAGCCACCCCAGGGCGAAGCCGGGTCCAGCCGATGATGATCGTTGATCCACACCATCCCGAACACGAGCTTGCTCGCCACGCGGTGTGCGCGCGCTACATCAAGTGTCCAGACGGATGCAGCGAGACCAAACTGGGTATCGTTGGCAATGCGCAGTGCGTCCGCTTCGTCCTTGAAGGGCATGATTACCGTGACCGGACCAAAGACCTCGCTCTGCCCGAGTTCCGATTTTGGATCGACATCATAGAACGCAGTGGGTTGCAGATAAAACCCTTCGCTCAGATGCGCGGGAATGCCGCCGCCCGCGAGCAGCTTCGCGCCGTCCGCCACGCCCCGTTCCAGCATGCCAAGAATGCGCGCACGCGAACGCCCGGAAATGACCGGCCCCAGTTGTGTGTTCAGGTCGGCGGGATTGCCCACGCGGATTGCCTCGACCTTCGCGCGGAATTTCTCCAGGAACTTCTCGTAGATGGTTTCCTGCACCAGCAAGCGCGCGCCGCACACGCACGTCTGCCCCGCCCCGATAAACGCCGCGAACGCCGCGCCGTTCACCGCGCGATCGATGTCCATGTCGTCGAACAGGATCACCGCGCCCTTGCCGCCAAGTTCGAGCGTCGTCAGCGCGAAGGTCTGTGCGGCCGCTTCCCCAATCGAGCGGCCCACTTCCGTGCCGCCCGTGAACACCACTTTCGCGATCAGCGGATGGCGCGCGAGCGCGGCGCCCGCTTCCTTCCCCTCGCCGTTGATCACGTTCACCACGCCATCCGGAACGCCTGCCTGCTGCAGTAACGCAACGAGGCGCACGGTGGTGAGCGGCGTCTGCTCCGACGCCTTGATCACGACGCTATTGCCGGTTGCAAGCGCGGGCGCGAGGCTCTTGGACAGGATCATCAACGGATGATTGAACGATGTCATCAGCGCGCACACGCCAAGCGGCACACGCTGCGTATAACAAAGATACGGTCCTTCGATAGGAATGACGTCGCTGCGGCGCGTGAGCGCAAGCGCGGCGAAGTATCTATAGAACTGCGGCAAGCGCGAGATCTGTGCGCGTGTTTCCACGATCGGCCGCCCGTTGTTGAGCGTCTCGAGCCTGTAGAAGTTTTCAAGGTCGGCTTCGAACAGATCGGCGAAACGGTTCATCACGCGCGCACGTTGCTGGAATGGCATGTCGCGCCACGCACCGGATTCGAACGCGTTGTGTGCGGATTGCACGGCACGGTCGACATCTTCCGCCGATGCCTTCGACAACGCGCCAATCGTGGCGCCATCGGCGGGATTGATGATGTCCATCGTCTCGCCCGAAGCGGCATCGACAAATTTGCCGTCTATGAACAACTGCGCGTTGAGGAACTGCTTGTTCACTGCATCCATCTTGCATTCTCCGTTTACTTGAGCGGGGACACCCGCGTATCGGCACCGACATCCAGACGCGCGAGCGCGTCCGCCGGTTGAATATCTTCCAGGCGCTGGCCGGTCGGTTCCACGCCAAGCCATGCCACCACCACGATCTGAATTGCCAGCAAACCAATCATCAATGCAAGCACGCCGACTACGCCGTAATGCCCGAACAGCGCGACGACAATGAACGGCGTGACGATCGTCGCGCCTCGGCCGAGCGTATTGCAAATACCCGATGCGCGCAGGCGCACTTCGGTCGGAAACAACTCGGGCACGTAGATGGCGAACAGCAAGGCAACGAGCACATAAATAGGGATGACGAGCAGCAGGCCGACGACCGGCAACATGACCGGGTTGCTCACGAACGGATAGATCGCGCCGAAGATGATCGCGAGAATCGATGCGCCGATAATGGTCGGCTTGCGGCCCCACCTGTCCGCCGTCAATGCGCCGATGCCCGAACCAACCGGCGCGCCTATCGACATGACGAGCGCATACCCGAACGACTTCGCAATGCTGAAACCCTGATGGACGAAGAACGTCGGCAGCCAGGTCACGAAGCCGTACAACAGGGTGTTGATCACCACCAGCGTCACACAGCCGACGATCATGCGCGGCAACATCGCACCGGTGAAAAGCGAACCAAGCGCACGCGAAGGCGCAACGGAAGGCTTCGGCGATGGCGCGGGCAAGGTCCCGCCATGTTCGGCCTTCACCTCGGTTTCGATCTTCGAAAGAATTGCTTCGGCATCCTGATGTCGTCCAACCGATTCCAGCCAGCGTGGCGATTCCGGCAACGATTTACGCGCATACCACACGCCAATCGCACCAATTCCGCCGAGCACGAACATGGCGCGCCAGCCCATTGCGGGGATCAGGACGAGGCCGATCAATCCCGCAACCGGCAAACCCGAGACCACGAAAACGGCCATCAGGCCCTGCATTTTTCCCCGCGATGCCGGCGGTGCAAACTCGGTCAACGTCGAATAACCGACGACGTTTTCAGCGCCCAGCCCCAGGCCCATGACGAAACGAAATGCGATCAGCACCATCATGTTCGGCGCGAGCGCCGCGCCCAGCGACGCGATGCCAAATACCATCAAGTTGGTCTGATATGTAAAGCGGCGGCCGAATCGATCGCCGAGAAAACCTGTCGCCAGGGAGCCGATCATCATGCCGAGAAATGTCAGGGAGACAAACAGCGCGTTCTGGCCGAGCGTCGAAAAACCGCTTTGCAGCGTGGCGCCGAGCACCGTGGAGGCCACGTAGATATCGAAGCCGTCGAAGAACATGCCGATCCCGATCAGCCACATGATGCGCTTGTGAAAGCCGGATACCGGCAGCCGGTCCAGGCGTGCGCCTGCATTCACATTCATTTCCGTCTCCTGCAAACCATCGAGGGCTTGTCGTAATACATGAATGATTATTTCGATGCCATCAGCCGCAACGCCGATACCGTCAGCGTCTCTGTCGCGCATCGGAAGTTGTGCTCCAGCGAGCTTTCTTCGGCGTTCTGGAAGAAGGACTTGCACTGGCGCGCGCCCGTTTCGTCGAGCGCGAGAATGCGTTCAGCGAGTGCATCGGTATCCGTTTGCAACGCGCCGGGCGCGCAGACGCGGTTTATAAGGCCTGCGTTCAGCGCGGCATCGGGCGTGATTGCATCGCCGAAGAGAACCATTGGAAACACGTGCTTCGGCAACGCGTAGCGGCCGAGATAAGCCATGATCGCGGCAGGCGGCAAGCCCTTGCGCATCTCGGGAAAAGCAAGCTTCGCGCTGCTCGATACCAGCGTGAAGTCGCAAAGAATCGCGAGGCCGAATCCGAATCCGAATGCATCGCCCTGCACTTGCGCAATGGAAATCATCGGCGATGCCCGCAACAGCCGCTTCAACTCAATCAACCGCGACACTTCGCGATGAATGGAAACCGCGTCGGTTCCAGCACGCTCGCGTCCCGTGCAGAACACGTCGCCGCGTGCCCGGATGCGCAGCACGCGCGCCGTGGGCAGCGATGCTTCACTGCGCAGCGCGGCAATCATGGCGTCGAACATCGGCGCGGTTATTTCGTTGCCAGCGGCGGCATTGTTCAACGTGAAGGTCAAGACTTCATCCGATCGATCGATTGCGACCGGGTCCGGCAAGCGCGCGTGGTCCAAGCAGCCTCCTGTTGTATAATGATCTGTATAACCTGTATACAGCGTATTCACTGAATAACGGAAAGTCAATGGCCCCTGCAACGAAAACCGCCGAAGTGGACATGCTTGCTGACGCGCCGGAGCAGGCGCTCGAAACGCTAGGCCGCAAATATCATTCGAAATTGCGCATGATCGACGCGTCCGGCGACTCGCTCAGCGACGGCGTGGTCGTACCGGCGTTGCGCGAAGCGATTGTGGAAGGTGTGCTGGCGCCGGGTAGCCGGCTGTCGGAAGTGCAGGTCGCGAAGCAATTGAACGTCAGCCGTACGCCCATGCGCGAAGCGTTTGCACAACTCGAACGTGAGGGACTGGTGACAGTGGTTGCGCGCGTCGGGGCATTTGTGCGGTCGGTAACGCTGCGTGACGTCGCGGAAATCTATACCGTGCGCATGGCGCTCGAGTGCCTCGCCGTTCAACTCTGCGCGGAAAATATCACGGCGCTTGGACGCGCTCAGCTCGAAGACGTGATCGGCGAAATGCGTGCGAGCGTTGCCGCCGATGATCCGGCGGCCTACGTCGATGCGCTCGACCGTTTTTATTCGATCGTGATGACGCTCGCCGACAACCGCACGCTTCAGGCCACGCAGGCAAGCCTGATGGGGCCCGTTCGCCGCTTGCGGCGGATTGCGATGGCGCGCGGTGGGCGCATGCGTGCATCGTTTGAACAGGCCGTGAAGATCAAGGACGCAATTTGCACTGGCGACACACGCGTTCAGGACTTGATGCGCGAACAACTGCACGGCGCGTGCGAAGCGGCGACCGCGGTCTTGAACGAGACCGAGGGTTGAGGTTTGCGTCGAACGCGTACTCGAGCGTCTCGCGGCGAGTACGCGCGCTGATTACTGCGAGAGGCCGAACAGGCGGCTGAATTCGGACGCGGGCATTGGCCGGCCGAACAGATAGCCTTGCGCGGCTTCGCAGCCTTTCTTGCGCAAGCGCGCACTTTGCTCTTCTGTTTCCACTCCTTCGGCAATAACCTCCAGCCCGAAGCTGTGACCAAGGTAAAGGATGGCCCGGACAATCGCCGCGTCGGCGCTCGATTCGCACATGCCACGCACGAATGTCTGATCGATCTTGAGCTTCGTCAACGGATACCGCTTCAACATGCTGAGTGAGGCATACCCCGTCCCGTAGTCGTCAAATGCGATACCGACGCCTTCGTCACGAAGCTCTCGCAGTGGTCCGATCATCTGGTCGTCGTGCCGAAGGATGACGTTTTCGGTGATCTCCAGTTCCAAGGCCGATGCGGGCAATCCCGATTCAACGAGCGCCCCTCGAACCTTGCTGGCAAGATCGCCCGTGCGGAACTGGGCACCGAAGAGATTGACGCCCATTCTGAACTCGTGCAAACCGTGCTCACGCCATCGGGCAGCTTGATTGCATGCGGTGCGAATGACCCAGTCGCCCATTCGCGGCGCGAGAAATCCGGCTTCCAGGGCGGACAGAAATGCTTCGGGGCCAAGCAGGCCCTTGTCGGGATGGCGCCATCGCAGCAAAGCTTCGGCCCCAACCAGTTCATTGTCGGCGAGCCGTATCTGTGGCTGGTAATAGAGCGCGAATTCGTGCTTTTCGAACGCCCTCAGTAGTTCGCCCTGATAGGATCGTTTTTCGGTCGCCGCTTCGCGCAGGCCTGCCTTGTAAAAGCGCCGGCAGTGCCGGCCTTCAGCCTTGGCCTGGTACAAAGCCAGATCCGCGCTGGAAAGCAGCTCACGCACGCTTGCTCCGTGCTCCGGAAACATCGCAATGCCAATACTGGCGCCAATGTTGATTGCCTGCCCATCGACGGTAAGAATGCGCGACAGCGATTCGATAACACCGTCCGCGATTTCCGCAGCGCGAGAGGCATTGGCCAGACCGGGAATAAGGATGGCAAACTCATCGCCGCCCATGCGCCCGACCGTATCGAGGGCGCGCACGGACGATTCAAGACGGCGCGCCACGTTCACAAGAACGGCGTCACCGGCCGAGTGGCCCAGACTGTCGTTAACGTCCTTGAATCCGTCGAGATCGACCATCATGACGCAGGCGGCGCCTTGATCGGCTAATGCCTGTTCCAGGCGAGACCTGAACATCGTGCGATTTGCCAAACCGGTTAACGAATCGATATGAGCAAGCTGAAACAGCCGTTCTTCATTGGTGCGGCGTTCGGTGATGTCTCGCAGGATTGCGCCAAAGCTCGGGCGCCCGTTCTCGCGCCACATGGAGGCGGACAGCTCGACTGGAATGCTCGTGCCATTGGCGGCGTGGACGTTCAATTCAATGGTGCGTCCCTCAAGCAACGACGCGCCCGCTGTCGCCAACTCGTGCACGCGGTCAATGAGTTCCTTGGGAGCGATCAGATCGATGCTGCGCCCGAGAATATTCTCGGCGTGGTAACCAAGCAATCGACCGGCTGCGGGGTTCCAGAAGGTGACACGCCCCCGCTCGTCCGCACAGATGATGGCGTCCGGCGACGTGGCGGCGATGTTCTCGAAACGGGACTGACTCGATCGGCGGGCGAATTCCAGGCGGCGAACCTCGAGTTTGTCGAGCACCAGCGCAGCAAGCTCAAATAGGTTGCGTCGCTCGCTATCGGTAAATGCGTCCCTTGGTTCGGTATCGATCAGGCAGAGGGTGCCGAGCGCATAACCGAGCGTGGTGCGAAGCGGCGCACCCGCATAAAAGCGGATGTGCGGCTCACCTGTCACCAGCGCATTGTTACAAAAGCGAGGATCTTTTTGGGCATCGAGGACGACCATGACTTCGCTGCGCTGGATCGCATGCGCGCAAAACGAGAGGTCCCGTGGCGTCTGACTCACGTTCAGACCCGTACCGGCGGCAAACAACTGGCGCTGCGCATCCACCAGTGAGACGAGCGCAATCGGCACTCGAAAAATGCTTTGGGCAAGGTGAACAAGGCGATCGAAGCCGGGGTCGTCAAGCGCAGAATCGATCGCGTATTCACTCAGCGCTGCGAGTCTCGCTTCTTCGTTGGAAGCGAGTAATGTGTGGTCCATGCGGTTTCATCCTCGACGATGCTTTGTAATAGCGGCACTCTGGTTCAACGCGGCAGCCTCGTTCTAGACGCTCGGGTGGATGCTGCTTTTTTCCACGTCCGACCCGGGTAATCGTCATGCCAGTCGTAGTCCTCAGTGTCGGCCTCGGCTTCGTTTGCTGGCGGGAGCCACCGAGCCAGAAAAGTCGCGAGCGCTATTACCGCAAGGATCACCACAACCTTAAGCATCATGCCTTTCCCCAACGCTGCAGAGCAGCCGATTCATAATTCATATGGAGAAACATGAGCAAGTTTTGTGCTAACTGAAAATAAGGGAAACCCTAGACGGTAAATTGACTCCCTTCTTCGGCGAGCTCGAAATCATGCGGCATCGAGCCAATGCAAGATGCGCTGCCAGTCTTGTGGCGTCATGGCGCCGATCCAGTGGTCGTGACCAGCGCGGGGCAACAGCATGAGACGGGCATGATCGTGTTCACTGGCAAAGCGCGGCTGGAAATTCCGGGCGGCCCGGGTTTATACGCGTTCCCGAAATTCCCAGGTGCCGCGCGGCAGATCACGGCTAAAGCCGAAACCTACTCAACGGGTGAGAGCGGGATCGATCTCGTTGTGTGTCAGGCCGAATTCCGCCATGCGAGCGCGATGGTCCGGCGAACCGAGATATGAACGAAGTTGTTCGTTTACCGCATTGAGCAGATCACGGTTGTTTCTGTTAAACGAGAATGCGCCGAGTGGAAGCTTTCGCTGCTTGCCATTCGTTTCCTTGTGCGTCACGGCCTCAAGCACCGAGCCGCCGATAAGATCCGCCAGTATGCGATTTCCCAAGGCGGTGCTCGCATATGCATCGATCGCCCCCGAGCAAACCGCTTCGATAGCGTCGGCCTGCTGCTCGAAGATTTCTATCTGGTCCTCGCTTACGCCTGCCGCTCTCGCGGAGTTGTATTGCACTTGTCCGGCAATGATGCCAAGACGCGCATCACGACGTTTGCCGAGCGATGAATAGCTGTCGAGCGCTTTTGGATTTCCAGCGCGAACCAGGAAGCCGTCTCCTATCGCCCATACCGGCATGCTGAATGCGACCAGATTGGCACGTTCAGGCGTCACGAAAAGCGCAACGTTCATATCCCAGCGGCCGGCGTCCACCCCAGGCAGCAGTTCACTGAACGTCACCGGGCGATGCTCGATCTGCGTGACGCCAATCGCTCGCAGAACCGCGTTGGCCAGATCAATGTCGGCACCGGTCGCGATACTGTTCGCTTCCGTCCAGCCGAATGGAGGCTCTTCGATGTACGCAATCGTTATCTTCATCGGTGAATCTCGGGAGTTGACCTCGCTTGTTCCGCGAACGGCGCGCTCATTTGCTTGACGCCGGTAGAACTTTTTGCGACCGGAAATATTCCGGGCGACGAAAAACTTTGCTCTTCGCCGCCGTCACGCTGATGGGCCGGGTACCGACGAGCAAATGCGCATCGAATGCACCGCCGGTATGGAGGACGCAAATTGCCTTTGGGCTGCGCTGATACCAGGATGGAAACTGGCCGCGCAATGGGTCCCTCGGAAAATGCCAGGTCCCCCTTATATCGAGGCGAAGCACATCGCCCTTGAGAAAGCGTGTGGCATGCGGTTGCAATGCGATATCGACGGGAACAATCTCGCCAGCCCGCAGCGGTTCGGCAATGCGATGCGTGTGTACCGGCTGTGACGGTGACGAGCGTTCTTCGTCGAGTTCGCGATGCGCGGCACGTTGCCAGCCCTTCGACACCATGTCGCCGGAAAACCCGAACGAGCCTTCGAACTGCATCTCAACGCCGTCACGGATCTTGCGCACGCCCGCGAAAATAAAGACGTCGTCCGCGCCGCGCACCTCGACGTGCAGACGAAGCGCCATCGGCCCTATCAGGTCGATATCGTCCTGCACTGTCCAGATGAATTGTGCGGCGTGCCGATGAGTGTCGAAAGATACCGAGGTTGCAGGCCCCTCCTCGAGTTCGTCAACAAGCGTTCCTCGACGGGCGTCGAGTGCAAGCGCCCGCCATTGCAGATCGTCGGGCGGCCAGCTTTGTTCGCCGACCACGGCTACAGGATCCGGGCCGCCATCATGAATCGCAAGGCGCACCGCGGGTTCCTTGTCCCAGCCATTGTCGAGGCCCTTCAGCGTGTAGTCGAAAAAGCGCCCGCGTGCTTCCGTAGATTCGCGACCGTAGAAAGCACACCATTTTCCATCGCGATGCGTATAGAGCGATTTCAATGAGGAACCCGCATGCCGGAAGACATCAAACGACCCTTGCGTATGAAGTGAATGATCGGAAAAACTGCCACATACGAGGACTGGAACTTCAATACGCGCAAGGTCAGGGACAGTCGACTCATACCACTCGTCCCGTTCAAGGCGAGCGACGATTTCCTCACGAAATCGGGTGCCGGTTCTCACGCCCCCTCTCTTGAGTCCCTTGTCCCAGATGATGGTGAAGCCGTCTTCGCGAACTCCGCCCGGGCGTGCGAAATCCCGGTACAGATCACTGAGGCCTTCCCAAGGACAAATCGCCGCGAGATGCGGCGGCCGTAAAGCCGCCACCTTATATTCGCTGATCGCAAGATACGAGACGCCGTTCAAGCCTACTCGCCCGGAGCACCAGCTTTGCGTCCCGGCCCACTCGATGACGTCGTAATAATCCCGGGCTTCTTGATCCGAGAACAGTTCGCCCACGCCTTCGGCTGTTCCTCCTCCGCGCAAGTCCACATTGACTACCGCGTAGCCCCGAGGCACCCAGACTCCGGGATCAGGCGCCTCCCAACTCGTCCATTCCGAGAGATCGACAGGATGCGGCTGCGGAAACAGGCGGTACTGCAAATCAACGCCGCGGCCGCTTCGAGTTCGTGCGGGGATCTTGTCCTTGCCGTACGGATGAGCCGACATGATCACCGGCGCCGGCGCTCCGCTTTCGGGCCGGAAGACGTTGACGCGTAACGTCGTGCCGTCACGAACCTTCACCGGAACGTCCCAGTCGGCATGAACGCCAGCGGGCATCCTGTACACATGCACCTGTGGACGAATGGCGTTTCTAATGCGGCGAAACGCCAGCGTCATCGGTCCGACACTTTGCCGCCCACGATGCATGGTCATTATGCTTGCCGTTAGTGCAACGTTGTCAATGCCGTCAATGGCGGGAAAAAGACGATTACGCTATCTCGCGCTGAGCCTGGAATGTTCCGTTGGGCTGGTGGAAAACGATCTTCGTTACCGTCCCGTCTTCGTCGCGAACAAACTCCACGCGGTAGCCCTTCAGCTCGCGAACCGCAAAGACGCGCTCACGATAAGGATCGAGACGATAGGTCGGTTGCGCGGTCGGTGAGAGCGTGAGTTCGCCGTCGGCATCGATCGCGACCACGTGCACAATCGCGCCTCCACGATAAACCCCGGCACAGGCCTGGCGAAACGCCGGGTCGAGCGCCTCGCCCGAAGCGCCGCGATGAAACACAATATCCGCGACGCTGGGCTCGAGTGGGGCCAGGAGGCGGTCGATGCGCCCCTCGCGGTCATAGAGAAACGTCACGGCAAGGCCGTCCGGCCACAGTGTTCCAGGCTGCTCATCAAGTTCGAACGCGTCATAGTGGCGATGGATCAATGCGCCCGATATCCCCCGATAGCGAAACGCGAGGGCGTCACCCACGGCTTCAATTGTCACGCGGCCGTAGGCGGGATGGACATAGTCTCCGGCGTATTCGCTTAAAAACCGGCTCGGCGCATCGGTTCGTCGAGACGCGCGCTTCGCAGCGACATCGGCCGGGCGTTGCGCCACATAGGCGCGTCTCAACTCGCGGAAACGATCAAACCATGGAATCGCATCCTTGCCCATGAGATGGTCGAGAATTGCGTTCGTGACGATATCAGCGAGGGGAGATCCGCCGCGGTTGATGAGCACCGCGACGCCCGAGCGACGCTCGGGCAAAAGCGACATCAGCGTACTCCAGCCGATCCAGCCGCCGGAATGGCTTATGACCCGCTCGCCCCGATAATGATGAGTCGCGAGGCCAAGCCCGTAATGGCTTTCGCCGATTTCGGCGAAGTGCGACTTTCCGGTATGGACCCGTGGCTCGTAGAGCGCCTTCAGCCGCGCTGAGGAGACGAGCCGCACGCCATCAACCATGCCGTCAGCAAGATATAGGCGCATGTACCGCGCCATGTCGGACGCGGCAACATTGATACCGCCGGCCGGCGTATCGGCGATTGGCCAAAGTCGCGCACGTTGGCGCACGAACTCGCCTGCCTTATCTTGATCATGCAGGATATAAGGACGCGCGCTGTCAGGCGCGCGCTCCAGGTCAGTATCTGAAAAGCCGATATTGACCATTCCGAGCGGCCTCATGATCCGCTCCCGCGTGAAATCCTCCCAGGTCTGGCCGGAAATCCGTTCGGTGACCATCCCTGCCGCCACATAACCGAGGTTGCAATATTGATAAGTGGTGCGAATGTCCTTGCTTGGCTCAAGGTAGCGCAGCGCAGCAAGCATCTCAGCGCGCGAAAGGTCGCCCGGCATCCAGATCCAGTCGTGCCGCGGCAACCCGGTATGGTGGGAAAGCAGATCGATAACGGTGACGCGCTCCGTCGCGGCCGCATCATGCAGGCGAAACTCAGGCAGATAGTCGCGCACCGGCATGCTCCAGTCGAGCCGCCCCTCGTCGACCAGCATCGCGAGACCGAGTGCGGTGAAGGACTTGGTAACCGAACAAAGGATGAATTGGGTGTCTCCCGTGACGGGGAGGCCAGCCTCCACATCCCGTAGTCCATAGCCCCGGATCCAATCTTCTTCGCCATCGCGCGTGATCGCCAGTGCCAGGCCGGGTATCTGCCATTCCTGCATCGCATCGCGAATGAGTGTATCGAGGTTTTCGGACAGGAAGTTTGTCATGCGAACGGCTCCTTTTTGACCTGACGGCTATGAAAGGTTGACTCGATGCGCCGCATCGAACAGTTCGCAAGGCGAGATTCGGGCGGCGTTGCCGATTGTCAGCGATCCAGATGCGAATGTCGAACAGCCGGGCGCGCGCAGATCGCGCCGCCGCTATACACTGGCGCCCTTGGTCAACATTGCCTAACCCATGCCTGCAGAAGACCCTACCGACGCGCCACGCACCAACCCGCCACCTTTCAGACGCGAGCCGGTGCCCGATTTACCTCGAAAATTACCGGGCGGATCCAGTGGGATCGAGCCTGCGGTCGCTACCGGATTTTGCGCCCTGATGCTAGATACCGGCGCATGGGCTTTCACGCGCGACAAGAGTGGAGACTTTTTCCCCGCGCTCACCCCCATCTGCATGGTCGCGGGCGCCATTCTTACCGCTATCAGCGTTGCATTGTTCGGGCTTGTCTGGCTCAAGCGTCAGCGCGCTTCGCGCCCCAAATAACCATGTTGCAGTGTCTGGGCGCTGTTGAGCCCTGGAAACCCGTGACGCATCAAGGCTCGCGGGTTTTTGTTTTCCACCGCCGGGCGATCCTCTTCGTCCAATGTCATCTGTTCGCCATGCGACGCGGTTACGGTGCTGTACCGCCACAAAAAAACAATCCTCACGATGTCGTCGACGTCCAAGCTCGACCGCGAACAGCACGACACCGCCGCTGCCTTTAAAGCAGCCCGGGCAAGTGTCCTCTTGAATGCAGTGCTGATGACAGTGCAGATCGTCATCGGATGGATGGCTTTTTCGGACGGCCTGCTCGCCGACGGCATTCACACCCTCGCCGATCTGGGCGCCGACGGCATGGTGTTGATCGTGCTGCGCCTGAGCACGGCCGCGGCGCATCGCCGGACCGGATTCGAATTCGACCGGTCCGAGCGCTACGAAACCGCAGGCTCCCTCCTCATCTCCATCTTGCTGATCGCAACCGGGATGGAGACGCTCTGGACCAGCCTCAGCCACATGAGCGACGCGGGCGTCGCACCCTCTGTTCATGCACCCGCGCTCGTGGTCGCGGTATTCGTGATCGTCGCCAAGGAGGCGTTGTTCCGCTACATCATGAGCGTGGCCAGGCGCACCCGCTCGACCATTCTGGTCGCCAGCGCGTGGCACGCCCGCTCGGACGCCATTTCCGCGTGTGTCGCCGTGCTCGGGATCGTGGGCAGCATGGCCGGCGTGCCGATGTCGGATAGCCTCGCCGCAGCGCTCATCGGCCTGATGATCGCGCGAATGGGATGGACGCTGGGCTGGAAAACGTTCAAGGAATCCTTCGCGCGAACCGCCGCAGGAACGACCGGCCGATAGCCAACGTCGCGTCCCGGATCAAGCGCGCGCCTGCTCCCCAATCCTGAACACCGATACTGCCGCTTTCAGGTGGCGCGTCTGCTCATGCAGCGAAGTTGCCGCCGCGGCCGCCTGCTCCACCAGCGCCGCGTTCTGCTGCGTCATTTCATCCATCTGCACGACGGCCTGATTCACCTGCTCGATACCCGTGCTCTGTTCGAGCGATGAAGCGCTGATCTCGGCCATCATTTGCGTGAGCCGCGAGATCGATGCGGATACGTCGCGCATCGCCTCGCCGGCGCGTTCGGCCAGCGCCGAGCCATCGTTCACTTGCGAAACCGATTCGCCGATCAACGCCTTGATCTCCTTCGCCGACTGCGCGCTGCGTTGCGCAAGCCCGCGCACCTCGCTTGCGACGACGGCAAAACCGCGCCCCTGTTCGCCCGCCCGCGCCGCTTCGACCGCCGCGTTCAGCGCGAGGATGTTGGTCTGGAACGCAATGCCGTCGATGACTGAGATGATCTCAGCGATCTTGTCCGAACTCTTCGCAATGCTGTTCATCTTTTCGACGACCTGATCGACCACGCCGGTGCCTCGCGAGGTCGCGGTCAATGCATCGCCGGCGAGACTGTTGGCGTCGCGTGCATGCTCCGCGTTCTGCCGCACCGTGGCCGTCAGTTCCTCCATGCTCGACGCCGTTTCTTCAAGCGACGCCGCCTGATTCTCCGTGCGAGCCGACAGATCGGCGTTGCCGGTGGCGATTTCATCGGCACCCAGGTTGATGGAATCGGACGACTCGCGCACGGTCCTCACGGTGTGCGCGACGCTCGATTGCATCGCGGCAAGGCCGGCGAACAGGCGGCCGATCTCGTTGCTGCCGCGCTCGGCAATGCGCTCGTCGAGCTTGCCCTCGGCGATCCGCTCGAAGTGGCGGCCTGCTTCCTCGAGCGGCGCGATCACGCCCCGGCGCAAGCCAATGTGAACAAGTACGACACCGATCACCAGCGCCACGAAAATCGCCAGTCCGACGCCTCGGAAGAGGTTCAGGCGTGCGTCGATGGAATCCAGATACGACTGGCTCGCGGCGTCGCTAAAATTGGCGAAAATGCGTTGCTCGCCGAGGTATCGGTCCTGGAAACCTTGCGTTGGCTGATCGAGGAAAGCCTGGATATTGTTGCTGTCGAGAAACTGGGCAAGTTCGGTCAGCGCGCCGTGATAGGCCTTGAATTTTTCCTGTAACGCGGCGGCGTGCGCCTGGTTTTCATCGCCGGTCTTCGGTGCGCTGAGAAAGGCGCTGAACGACTTGTCAGCAAGCGCAAGTTGCTCGCGCGCGTGCTGGACGATCTCGACCGGCTCTGTGCCGCCACGAACCATGCGCGTGCCCGCGCGCGAGAGGTTGATGCGCGCATCCATCAGGCGCTGCGTGGTTTCGTTGACCGAGTTGACCTGCCTGAGCGCGATGTTCGAAAGATTGCTGACATCGTCGTGAGTGGATGTGAGAGACCAGAAACCCAGGCCTTCCGTCAGGACCTGGAACAGGCAGAACACGGCGAGCACGAACAGCAGGCCGGTTGCAACACTTACTTTCTTGAGCATTTTGACGACTCTATAAAACGAGGTATTCGAAGTTGTCCGCGTGCATCCCGCTCTTTCGATCGATGAACCCGGAAAACGCAGCCAGCGAGCGCGATTTGCCGTGGCAAACGCAACGCGATGCAGGTCGATGAGCGTGGGAAAGCGAAACGTTTTCGCTGGAAGCGGCGTCGATTGATCGAGGATGAGATTGCAGCGCAAGGGTGACAGCTTGTTAACGGCGATCCAAAGCCATACTTGAGGCATTGACCCGCGTTGAGGCTATGCTTTGCAGTCCCGCCGAAAGAATCATCCGGCCCCCAAAACGCCTTTTCCCTTAGAACGACAACACTAAAGATGACGGACACCGAAAACCCGGCGCTCAAGGAGATATTCAACGAAGCCCGCTTCCGGCAGGCTGCACGCGAGGTGAAAGCGGTGTATCCCGCGTTCGATACCCGGCGCTTCTTGAAGCTCGCGCTCGCGGACATGGAAACCTTGAGCCTCATGCAGCGCCTTCGCCGCATGACGCATGCGCTGCGAGCGACGCTTCCCGGCGAATACACGCAAGCGCTCGACATTCTTCGCGCGCTCGCACCGACCATGAAACCGGGATTTTCGACGCTGGTTCTTCCCGACTACGTGGGTCAGTACGGCCAGGATCACTTCGAACTTTCCATGGACGCGCTCAAGTACTTCACTGGCTTTGGTTCATCGGAGTTCGCCGTTCGCGAGTTCCTTCGCCACGACCTGAAGCGGGCGCTCGCCATCATGAAAGTCTGGTCGCGCGACGAAAGCGACGCAGTGCGCCGGCTCGCAAGCGAAGGCTCGCGTCCGCGCCTGCCGTGGTCGTTCCGGCTCGACGCCATCATGGCCGATCCCGCGCTCACGGCGCCCATACTCGAGAACCTGCGCGCGGACCCAAGCCTCTACGTGCGCAAGTCCGTCGCCAATCATCTCAACGACGTAACCAAGGTTCATCCCGACTGGGTGCTGGACCGGCTGACAACGTGGCCCATCGATAACCCGCATACGGCGTGGATCGCGAAACGTGCGTTGCGCTCGCTGATCAAGGAAGGCAACGGCCGCGCGCTGGCGTTGATCGGCGCGGGTGGCGCACCGGACGTCAGGCTGAGCAAGTTCGCCGTTTCGCCGTCTCGGGTTGCGCTTGGCGAACGCATCATCTTGTCGTTCGATCTTGCGTCGAAGAGCGAGGAGAGCCAACGGCTCGTGATCGACTACCGCATGCACTACGTGAAAAAATCAGGCGCGACCGCAGCGAAGGTTTTCAAGCTCAAGGAGCTGACGCTTGCAGGCGGCGCGCGCGTTTCAATAGAACGCACGCAGAACATCCGTGACTTCACCACACGCGTGCATTACGCGGGACGGCATGACGTGGAAATCCTGGTAAATGGCGTGTGCCTGGCGAAGGGCTATTTCGATTTGAGTTGCTGAGCCTGAATCAGGCCGTCCACCAGCGCCCTTTCGGGCCGCTGGAGCGCGTCCAGATCACGCACGACAATCAGCAACTGGCGCGGGGCCCATCGATCCGTCAGTTCCACGATCCGAATGCCCAGCGTTCCCCTGTAGCGCCGCGCCGCGGTGACAGGAACGATCGCGATTCCGGCTCCATGCTCGACCATGCAGCAGACATTCTCGAAGGTCCTCATGCGGGCACGAAAATAGAAGTTCTGTCCCGCGAACAGCGCCTGCTCGCCAAGATATTCCGAGAGTGCGCTACCCGCGCTCAGGCCAATAAATGCCTCGCCTAGCACGTCCTTGAGCGCCACTTTTCGCCGTCCGCTCAACGCATGATCGCGCGCGACGATCAGCACGAGCCGGTCAGTTGCGAACGCAAACGCCTGCAGTGCGCCATGCTCCACGGCATCGGCCACGATACCGATTTCCGCCGATCCGTTAAGCACCGCCTTGACGGTCTCGGCGCTCTGCCGCTCCTTCATGTCGATATGAACGTTCGGGTGGTCGCGAAGAAACTCGGCCAGCGGACGCGGCAGGAATTCGGTGACCGCCGCGGTGTTCGCCCATAGACGAATGCGCGTCTTGCGCGCCTCGGAATGCTCGCCCAGCTCGCCTTGCATGCGCTCGATCTGCGCGAGCACGAGGCGCGCATGATGCGCGAGCGTATCGCCGGCCGGCGTGGTCTCCACACCGCGCCGCCCGCGCTCGAGCAGCGGCATGCCCAACGCGTCTTCCATGCCTCTCAGCCGCGCACTCGCGGACGGCAGCGACATGTTCGCCTGCGCCGCGCCATGCGTGATGCTGCCTGTTTCCAGGATGTAGAGAAAGAGCCGCAGGTCGACGAGATCGAAGCGCATCGGCAGGAACGTTATGTTTGACGAGCCTTAGTTATACCCTAAGGCACAGTACATATCATCCGCATTGTGATCCGCCGCGATCCCGGCAGAATGACGTCGATTGAACCTTCCAGTCGCCGCCGATGACCTCTCCTGCTGCAGCGCATGTCGCCATCATCGGGCTCACGTTCCTGATCGCCGGCACCGTCAAGGGCGTCACGGGCATGGGCCTGCCGACCGTCGCCATGGGCGTGCTCGGCACGTTGATGCTGCCCGCGCAGGCGGCCACGCTCCTGATCCTGCCGTCCCTGATCACGAACGTGTGGCAATTGTTTGCGGGTCCCGGCGTGATCGCGCTGGCAAAACGTTTCTGGCCGATGATGGCAGGCATTGTGGCGGGCACGATTGGCGCGGCGTCATTCATTGCGGGCAGCGGCGGAACGTGGGCCGTGACGGGACTGGGAGCGGCGCTGACGCTTTACGCCATGTCCGGATTGTTCGCGTGGCGCTTCGCAGTAAAGACAGAATATGAACGGCGGCTCTCGCCTGCCGTGGGCATTGTCACCGGCCTGATCACCGGCGGGACGGGCGTGTTTGTCGTGCCGGCAGTCCCTTATCTGCAGGCTCTGGATCTGAAAAAAGAGGATCTGGTGCAGGCGCTCGGCCTATCATTTACGGTATCGACGGTGGCCCTTGCAATCGGACTCGCGCGCGAAAATGCATTCGCAATCGGGGACGTCAACCACTCGCTGCTTGCCGTGGTTCCCGCGTTGCTTGGCATGTGGATCGGGCAGCATGTTCGCGAGCGCATCAGTCCCGCGACCTTTCGCCAATGGTTTTTTATCTGCCTGCTCGCGCTGGGTCTTCAATTGCTCTTGCGGCATTTGATTTAACCGGGACCACCGAATCATCAGGAGATCCAACGCGATGTTATCTCCGCTACTCGAAACACTCGGCGCGCTGGCTGTCCTGGTGAGCCTCGTTGTGAACCTTCGCGCGCTGCTGGACCGGCGTCGATAAACGGAGTTGGGCACCCCGCCGCACAATTAACGTTGCCAGGGCGCGGCCTGATCGTTCCCGGCCTTGCCATATTTCCGCGAAGCCGCGCGGACGACCTGCATCTCGATCTCGCCCTCGTCGGCCAACGCCTTGAGCGCGGCAAGCACAATCGACGCACGATCCACTTCGAAGAACTCACGTAGCGCCTGGCGTGTGTCGCTACGGCCAAAACCGTCGGTGCCGAGCGCCACGTAGCGTCGCGGCACATATGCGCGAATCAGTTCCGGCACGGCACGCACGTAGTCGGTCGCGGCGATCACCGGACCGCGCGACGAACCCAGCGCCATGTTCACATAAGGAACCGGCGCGTCCTCGCCAAGGCGCGCGAGGCGTTCGGCCGCCATGCCGTCGCGCTGCAACTCGGTGAAGCTCGTCACGCTCCATACCGCTGACTCAATGCCCCAGTCCTCGCGCAACATCCGCTGCGCAGCGATCACTTCGCCAAGGATCGCACCCGCGCCAAGCAGTTGCACTTGCGCGGCTTGATCCGGTTTGGCCGCGAGCGGATACATGCCCTTGAGAATGCCCTCGCGCACGAGGGCAAGATCGCCGCCCGGCACCGATGGCTGCGCGTAGTTCTCGTTCATCGCGGTGATGTAGTAGAAAACGTCGTGCTGGCGTTCGAGCATCTCGCGCATGCCTTCGTCGACGATCGCGACAAGTTCATAGGCGAACGCGGGATCGTAGGCGCGGCAGTTGGGTATGGTCGATGCCACCAGATGGCTGCTGCCGTCCTGATGCTGCAATCCTTCGCCGCCGAGCGTGGTCTTGCCCGCTGTCGCGCCGATCAGGAAACCCCGCGCGCGCTGATCGGCCGCCGCCCAGATGATGTCGCCAATGCGCTGAAAGCCGAACATGGAGTAATAGATATAGAACGGCAGCATGGGCAGGTCGTGCACGCTGTAGGACGTCGCCGCTGCAATCCACGATGACATCGCACCCGCCTCCGAGATGCCCTCCTCCAGGATCTGCCCCTTGGTGTCTTCGCGGTAATAGAGCATGGAACCGAGGTCTTCCGGCTCGTACAACTGACCGAGCGGCGAGTAGATGCCGACCTGCCGGAACATGTTCGCCATGCCGAAGGTGCGGGCCTCGTCGGCGACGACCGGCACCACGCGCGAACCCAGCGAGGAGTCTTTCATCAGGCTGCCGAACATGCGCACGATCGCCATGGTGGTCGACATTTCCTTGCCGGCGGCGTCGAGCGCGAATTGTCCCCAGCCTGAGATGGAAGGTACGACCAATCCCTTCGATGCAACCCTGCGCCGTCGCGGCAAATATCCGCCAAGCGCTTCACGGCGCGCATGGAGATACTGCATCTCGGGACTATCGCTGGCGGGCTTGTAGAACTTCACCGCCTCGACATCCGCGTCGGAAAGCGGCAAACGAAAACGATCGCGGAACGCCTTGAGGTCCTCGAAACCAAGCTTCTTTTGCTGATGCGTCGTCATGCGCCCCTGGCCCGACGTGCCCATGCCGAAGCCCTTCATGGTCTTGGCGAGGATCACCGTCGGCTGGCCGCTGTGTGCGAGCGCCTTGGCATAGGCCGCGTGGAGCTTGCGCACGTCGTGGCCGCCACGGCGCAGGCGGTCGATGTCTTCGTCGCTCAAGCGCGATGCCAACGCGGCAAGCTCCGGATTCTGGCCGAAGAAACGTTCGCGGTTGTACGCGCCGTCGTTCGCGGAAAAGGTCTGGAACTGGCCGTCGACGGTATGCGCGAACGCGCGCAACAACGCATTGCTCTGGTCGCGCGCGAACAGCGCGTCCCAGTCCGATCCCCACAGCACCTTGATCACGTTCCAGCCCGCACCGACAAACTGCGCCTCGAGTTCGTCGATGATGCGCCCGTTGCTGCGCACCGGCCCGTCGAGCCGCTGCAGGTTACAGTTAATCACGAAGACCAGATTGTCGAGCTGTTCGCGTGCGGCCAATGACAATGCGCCGATGGACTCGGGCTCGTCCATTTCTCCGTCGCCGAAGAAGCCCCACACTTTTCTGTCCTGCGTCGCAGCGAGGCCGCGGTTGTGTAAATAGCGCATGAAACGCGCCTGGTAGATCGAGTTGATCGGACCAATGCCCATGGAGCCGGTCGGGAACTGCCAGAAGTCCGGCATGAGCCACGGATGCGGGTACGAGCACAATCCTGGCCCCGCAATTTCCCGCCGATAGTGCTCCAGATGCGCCTCGCTCAGGAAGCCTTCCAGATACGCGCGCGCATAAACGCCCGGCGATGAATGCGGCTGGAAGTACACGAGATCGCCGCCTGTGCCTTCACCGGCATCGGGCGCGGCGGCGCGAAAGAAATGGTTGAAGCCGACTTCGAACAGATCGGCCGCCGATGCATAACTCGCAATGTGTCCGCCAAGCTCGCCATATGCCTTGTTCGCGCGCACGACCATGGCGAGCGCATTCCATCGCAACGCCGCAGCGAGTCTTTCTTCTATTTCCAGGTTGCCCGGATAACGCTGCTCGTCGGCTGGCGCAATGCTGTTGGTGTAAGGCGTGACCCGCGCGCGCGATGACTCGATTCCGAGTGACAAAGCATGCTCTGCCAGCCGGTCATACAAATACTGCGCGCGATCCCGGCCGACGTGTTCCGTAACCGCATCCAGCGCCTCCAGCCATTCGGCGGTTTCAGCCGGATCGCTATCTTGGCGACCTCGCGATAAGGAAATGATCTGTTCGCTTCCGCTGGATAAATCGGTCATGGCAAAACTCCGCGTCTGGATGGAGATACTTCGCTGCTTGTGACCACAGCTTATCTGGCGCCGCGCAGAATGTGCCTCTGAATTGCTTTTCATCCGCTATGCGGATAGTGTATTTATTCTGCGCCGCTCCACTTTTCCAGAATATTCGAGTTATGACGACATCACCTAAACGGCTGGACCGCATCGATATCGGGATCTTGAATCAGTTGCAGCAGAACGCCCGCATCACGAACGCGGAACTGGCGCAGGCGGTGAACCTGTCGCAAACGCCGTGCTTCAACCGCGTGCGCGCGCTCGAAAAACTCGGGCTTTTCAAACAGCAGGTGACGTTGCTGAACCCCGAGCTGCTCGGCCTGCGCATCAACGTGTTCATTCAGGTGAGCCTCGCCAAGCAGGACGAAGATGCGTTGAGCGGTTTCGAGGAAGCAATCAGCGAACGGCCCGAAGTCATGGAGTGCTACCTCATGACAGGCGATGCCGACTATCTGCTGCGCGTGATGGTGCCGGACATTCAGGCGCTGCAGCGTTTTATCGTGGAGCGGTTGACGAAGATTCCGGGGGTATCGAACATTCGATCGAGCTTTGCGCTCAAGCAGGTGCGCTACAAGACGGCGTTGCCGTTGCCTTCGTCGGGAATGACGCTGCCGGAACCCGATGCAAGCGCCGACACAGAATGGAGCTAGCGGTTATAAGGGATTATAAAAACCGCGTGCTGAAGCTCACACAATCACAAGTCGATCTGCGGAACACGAAACGAACTCGTCAGTGACCGCAGTTCCGCTCGATGCAGTTCGGCCAGACGCGCAAGCAATTTCTCCCCCGTCTTCTGCAGATGTACTTCAACCTGACGACGGTCGCTCTCGCTCACTTTTCGCCTGACCAGATTCAGCGCTTCGCAGCGGGAGACGAGCGCGACCACGCCGTGGTGTTGCGCCTGAAGCCGCTCGGCAAGCTCGCCGATGGTCGCCCACTCGCGCTCCGGATAACCCTTGATGTGAAGCAGCAGCAAGTACTGCAACGGCGTGATGCCTTCGCTCTGCGCGGCTTGCTCCGAAAACCGCTCGAAGCGGCGCATCTGATAGCGAAATTCCGATAACTGCTCGAAGTCGGCTTTGACCAGGCCGCGAGTCCGGCGAGTCCGTTCTGTCATCGAAGATCCGTCGCGCAGTGAAAACGAAAATATAGCAGGACTCGCTGCCCGATCCTTGTTATCCCGCGGCCGTCTCCCTCGTGCGCAGTTGCTCGACATGAGCCTGCCGATACAAGCCAGCGAGCAAGTCCGATTGCGTGATCATTCCAGCAAGCTTTTTGTCGGCGTTGAGCACGGGAATGTGGTGGTGCCCGTAGGTCGCGAAGATCGGCACCAGATCGGCAATGGTCGCGCTCGCATCAACGGTGCGAACATGGCTGCTCATCAGTGAGCGCACCGAAGGCACGGGACCCGTGCTGCGTTTCAACCAGCGCGGCGTGATGCTCGATACTTCGAATCCTGTGGCCGCGCTGTACTTGTCCATCAAATCCGAGCGCGTCACGATGCCGATTACGCGTTGAGCATCGTCCGTGACGGGCAGCGCCTTGACGTCATGGCGTTTGAGCAGGTCCCGGGCGGACGTCGCGAGCTCGGACGCCGCCACCGTGACAACGGGCGTCGACATGATGTCCGCGCACGCCAGATCGCGAAACGTGCGTGCGTACGCGAGCATTTGCGTGTCGCGCATCAGCGATTCGAGATCGTCCGGGTCGATGTCCAGAAGTTCGTCGCGGCGATCGAGCACGGCTTGAATATCGGCACGCGTAATGCCTGGACTCGATGTTCGCGCCGCCGCGTTTTCATCCGGCGCTGGCGCGTGATGCACCGCATGCGGATAGCGATGCCCGGTCACCGCGTGATACACGATGGCCGCGGCCAGCAGCGCGCCCGACTGGAACGCGATAGGAGCGATCACGAATCCAAAGCCCATCGCATGCACGGCGGGGCCGCCAAGCACTGCGGTCAATGCAACCGCGCCCGATGGAGGATGCACACACCTGAGCGCGAACATGAAGCCGATGGCGAGCGCGACGGCGAATGCGGCAGCGCACACAGGATTGGCGATCAGCGCCGCGCACGCAACGCCCACGGTTGCCGACACGAGATTGCCGCCGATGATGGACCACGGTTGCGCAAGAGGACTGGCGGGAACCGCGAAAAGCAGGACCGCGGAAGCGCCCATGGGCGCAACCAGAAACGGAATCGCCGACGCCGATCCGGGCAGGAGATGTATTGCCGACCCGGTGAACGCGATCCCGATCAATGCACCCAGGCATGAGCGAAACCGTTCGGGCCATTTGATCGTGATGGGACCCGGCATGAAACCCCGGAGCCAATGGCCTATGGCAGATCTGGACAAAATCAAGTGCGCGCGCGTTAGGGGAAACAAGCCGTATTCGCGAGGTACAGAACTGTTTCAGTCTGGAGCCGATCGCAGTCATTATGTTCGATTGTGATATACAAATCCGTCTCCTCATGCTGCAGTGCGAAACGCCTATTGATGGCGTTGCATGCGTATGGAAGGTGAATATTCTCGTTCAGAGAAGCCCCGAACCAGTGCCTAATATATCACATACCGACGATTTGTCAGCAGTCCGCATACTTTCCCGATCAGGGAAAACCTTCGTATCGTGTGAATTCGAGCGACCTGTACTGCGTTTTATTTGCTGATCCTGGAATTCACCCTATTGCGCCCTTGTCCTGAAGAGAGCCGGGCTCGCTGATCTGTGGCAACCCCGACGCATCATGCTTTTTCGCGGAAAAAACGCAACGCAATACATTATCAAGTGGGATAGGGACATAAAGTATGAAAGCGAAAATACATCACGAAATGATATAGTTTTTGCTTCCGGCACAAAAGATGACAATGCCGTTCGACTCCAGCCGAACGCTGTCCGCTCGCCATGCCTCGTTACTTCAATGTCAGGATCGACGTCAACATGAATACGGCAAAAGGAGACTTTGCTACCGATGTCCGGCTTCTCCGCATCACGGCTATCGCGGCGGTCGTCGGCGTCCTGAGTACGCTAGCGGCGGATTTCCTGCTCCATGTAATCCGCTTTTTCACTAATCTGTTCTTCTATCAAACGCTGTCGATCGCGGACCATTCTCCTTCGGATAACACGCTCGGTCTATGGGTGATCGTCATCCCGGTGATAGGCGGCTTGATTGTCGGCCTGATTGCGCGCCTTGGGTCGGAGCAGGTTCGCGGCCACGGCATTCCCGAGGCCATAGAAGCGATCCTCTTCGGCAAGAGCAAGATGTCGCCGAAAGTAGCCGTACTCAAACCACTGGCGTCAGGCATTGCGATTGGCAGCGGCGGCCCGTTCGGCGCGGAAGGCCCAATCATCATGACGGGCGGCGCAATCGGATCGTTTATCGCGCAGTTCTTTCACCTGTCGAGCGGCGAGCGCAAGACGCTGCTGGTCGCGGGCGCCGTCGCCGGCATGACTGCGGTATTCGGATCGCCGGTGGCCTCCGTTTTGCTCGCCGTCGAACTGCTGTTGTTCGAGTTGCGGCCACGCAGCTTGCTGCCCGTCGCCGTGGCATGCGCGGTAGCCGGTTTCGCGCGGCCCTTGCTGATCGCGAGCGGCGCGTTGTTTCCCTTGCAGACGCAACCGCTTGGAACGCTAGGCCTGCTGTCTTGCGCCTTTGCGGGAATCGTGACGGGCGCGCTTGCATGGCTGCTTTCCAGTTCGCTCTACAAGGTGGAGGACTGGTTTCATCGACTACCCGTTCACTGGATGTGGTGGCCCGCGCTTGGCGGCCTCGCGGTCGGGATCGGCGGCTATTTCCAGCCGCGTGCACTCGGTGTTGGTTATGACGTGATGGGCGACATCCTGCTCGGCCATCTCGCGGCCGGTGTCGTGCTCACCATCGTCTTGGTGAAAGCCGTTATCTGGGTCATCGCGCTGGGTTCGGGCACATCCGGTGGCGTACTCGCGCCGCTCCTGATGATGGGCGCGGGCGTCGGCGCGTTGCTCGGTCCTGCCATGCCTGGCGGCGCTCCCGGTGTATGGCCGCTGATCTTCATGGCGGCCATGCTCGGCGGCATGATGCGAGCGCCTATGACCGCCGTGATCTTCGCTTTCGAACTCACGCACGACACCAACGCGCTATTGCCGGTGCTGACCGCTGCAGCGGTTTCATACGGCTTCACTGTGCTGTTCATGCGGCGCTCGATCCTGACCGAGAAGATCTCGCGACGCGGACGTCATACGTATTGCGAATACGGCATCGATCCGCTCGAACGCCATCATGTCGATGAAGTCATGTCGTCCAATGTACAAACGATCGACGCCAACCAAAGCCTGGCCGACGTCCTCGCGCAGCAGTTTGGATCGCAGCAAGACCACCGTGCCTACCCTGCCGTTCGCGGTGGCGTACTGCTTGGCGTGCTGGATCGGCATACACTCGGCGCGGCGCATGAAAAAACGCCGCATGCGCTGGTTGGCGATGTGTTTGGCGATCCGTTCGGCGAGTGCGCTCCGCACTTCGCGTTGCCCGATGAAACCTGCCGCGCCGTTGCGGCGCGCCTTGCAGCGCATTCGCTCGATCGCGTTCCCGTTGTAGCCGATGCGAAAAACCTGCGGCTCATAGGCATTGTGACCCGCCACGATCTGGTCAAGCCGTCGTGGTCGATCTTTAACGAAGAACGGCGGCACGAGCGTTTTCGCCGGATTGGTATTGGGCGGAATAAATCCGTTGCACCCGCAAAGTGAACACGCCTCCTGAAGTCATTTAATTAATACAAAACAGATTCAAAATACTTTCATTATATTTAATCTGGAAAATGCGTCGAAAGCCATTCGATTGGCTAACGATGCATTCCACGCATGAACCTACCGGGGTTAATACCAATCCGGCTGATCGTTTCAAGCATCCGCTTAAACAGCGGCGTACACTCTTTCGTGCCGACGCAAGCCGGGCGCCTTATGTGGCGCGGCGCAAAGGAGACCACGGCCTCGTCGTTCTTTTAATTAGATACGCGAAACAAGGGGAATACGGCAATGAGCTGGACGCGAGAACAAAGGAACGTGACCATAGCGGCCTATCTTGGCTGGACACTGGACGCCTTCGATTTCTTTCTGATGGTTTTCATATTGAAGGATATCGCCGCCGAGTTTAATACCAAAATCCCGGAGGTCGCGTTTGCAATTACTTTGACACTTGCAATGCGCCCAATCGGAGCATTGATCTTCGGGCGTCTCGCCGATAAATTCGGCCGTCGCCCAACGCTGATGATCAACATCGCGATCTATTCGTTGCTTGAGCTGCTGTCCGGCTTCTCGCCGAATCTTTTCACGCTGCTGGTGTTGCGCTCGCTGTTCGGTATTGCAATGGGCGGCGAATGGGGCGTCGGCTCCGCGCTCACCATGGAAACCGTGCCGACCAAAGCACGCGGATTCGTATCCGGCCTTTTGCAGGCCGGATATCCGAGCGGTTATCTGCTTGCTTCCATTGTGTTCGGCGTTGCATATCAGTACGTTGGCTGGCGCGGAATGTTTTTTATCGGCGTCGCGCCTGCGCTGCTGGTGTTGTATGTGCGTGCGCATGTACCTGAATCGCCCGCCTGGAAAGCCATGGAGAAGCGGCCGCGGCCCGGTTTGCTCAAGACGCTCAAGCAGAACTGGCAGTTGTCCGTGTATGCCATCATTCTAATGACGGCATTCAATTTCTTTTCGCACGGCACTCAGGATCTGTATCCGACTTTCTTGCGCGAGCAGCATCATTTTGACCCCCACACGGTTTCGCTTATTACGATCGTGCTGAATATCGGCGCAATTTGCGGCGGCCTGTTTTTCGGGTCGATGTCCGAAAAAATCGGGCGTCGATGGGCAATCTTCATTGCCGCGTTGATCGCGTTGCCGGTATTGCCGCTGTGGGCATTTTCAAGCGGTCCGGTCGCGCTCGCAGCCGGCGCATTTCTCATGCAGATATCGGTACAAGGCGCGTGGGGCGTCATCCCCGTTCACCTCAATGAAATCTCGCCCGACGAAATCCGCGCCACCTTCCCCGGGCTTATTTATCAACTCGGGAATTTGCTGGCTTCGGTCAACGCGACCATGCAGGCGTCGATTGCGGTCAAGAACGGCGATAACTACGGGCTCGCAATGGCGCTGGTCGGCGGTACGGTGGCCGTGGTGATTGCCGCGTTGATTTTCTTCAGCCGGGAACGGCGCGGTATCGACATGACCGAATCCGCCGAGCAGGTCGCCGCCCGGGCGTCCGCATAATCCTTGCAACTTTCTCGGGGCGCCACTCGGCGCCCCGTTCTGGTCATACATTTCCTGAGAGTTTTAGGCGCACGATCGTTCTCTTTCTAGAGAGCGCGCTCCATTAAATGGCTTGTCGATCCGGACAAACGTTTTTATCTTCGGTTAAACGCCCGTTTTAATCAGAGGCATACAATCCGGAGACGCCATTGCCTAACCGTTCCATCCCGCCTAGCCGGCCGGCCGATACCAAGACCCGACTGCTCGACGCCGCCGAAGCCCAATACATCGATTCGGGCTACGAGGCCATGTCCTTGCGTCAGATCACGGCGCGCGCGAACGCCAACCTCGCGGCAGTCAACTATCATTTTGGCGGCAAGGACGCGTTGATCCACGCCATGCTGACACGCCGTCTCGACGACCTCAACGCCAACCGACTGGCACTGCTCGAACGCTTCCAGTCGATACACGGCGCGCACCTCACCTGCGAGCATGTTCTCGGCGCGATGTTTATCCCCGCGCTACAGCAGTCGCGTTGCCCCGAGAAAAGCGGCCCCGCATTGTTGCGCCTTCTCGGGCGCGCATACACGGACCCGTCGCCATTCATTCGCGGTTTTCTTCGCAGCATGTACACGGACATCGCCGAACGATTTTTCGTGGCCTTTCAGACCGTGCTGCCACACTTGCCCCGCGAAGAACTCGGATGGCGGCTGCACTTCTGCATTGGATCGCTTTCGGGCATTCTCGCGGGCGCGGATACAAACAGCCTGATCGATGACTTCACACAAGGGCAGCGTCTGAACGATCCGCAACTCATAGGACGCCTCGCGCTCATCATGGTGGCGGCGCTCAAGGCGCCCCCGGCCGCGATAAAAGCGCCATGTCCGTTCCAGTCGATGTTCGCCGAATGCGAGGCTGCGCCCGGCAAGACGCTCGAAAGCGATACTGCGGCGCAGCACGCGCTGGCCTGAAACGCATAGCGAGTAACAGGTCCACAATGTGCTGGAGATTGCGCACCGTTTCTGCGTCATTCCCGCGTTACTTGACGCATCGGACATCATCATAAGAGGTCGTCATGACTGCCAGCTTCGTGGTTGCTTTGTTCATCGTAAGCGGCGTGTTGATCTACATGCAGGCGCCCGCAGTCGCGTGGCTTGCATGGGCCGTGATCTGGGTCGCAGCGGGTTGGTTCGCGGGCATCACAGGACCTGTTGTCACCACGCTGCTTGCCATTGCCTTCGTCCTGCCCGCGCTGGTTCTCGCCATCAAGCCGCTGCGTCGTGCGCTCGTAACGAAATCCATCTTCGATCTCTTTCGCAAGATCCTCCCGCAAATGTCGCCGACCGAACGCGACGCCATTGAAGCCGGCACGGTCTGGTGGGACGCTGCGCTTTTCTCGGGACGTCCGGAGTGGGACACGCTGCTTGCAACCGGCGCGCCGGTCTTGACGCTGGAAGAACGCGAATTCATCGACGTGGAATGCACGCGGCTTTGCGATATTGCGAACGACTGGGAGACGACCGCAATCTGGCAGGACCTGTCGCCCGAAGCGTGGGCGTTCATCAAGTCGCAGGGCTTTCTCGGCATGATCATTCCGAAGCAATATGGCGGCAAGCAATTCTCCGCTTATGCGCATTCGCAAGTCATCATGAAACTCGCGACGCGCTGCTCCGCCGCAGCCGTCTCGGTGATGGTGCCGAACTCGCTGGGTCCCGCTGAATTGCTCATGCATTACGGCACGCAAGCACAAAAGAACCATTACTTGCCGCGCCTTGCGCGTGGCGATGAAATTCCCTGCTTCGCGCTGACAAGTCCCTACGCGGGATCAGACGCGGCCGCGATCCCGGATATCGGCATTGTTTGCAACGGCGTGCACGAAGGCCGCGAAACGCTCGGATTCCGCGTGACCTGGGAAAAACGCTACATTACGCTCGGTCCCATTGCGACGGTGCTTGGCCTTGCGTTTCGCGTGCTCGATCCCGACCATCTGCTTGGTCCCGCCGACGAACCCGGCATCAACTGCGCGCTGATTCCAACCCGTCATCCCGGGGTGAACATCGGGCGGCGTCACTGGCCCCTCAATGCGGTGTTCCAGAACGGCCCGAATTGGGGCCGCGACGTTTTCATTCCGATGGACTGGGTGATCGGCGGACGCGAGCAAGTCGGCAATGGCTGGCGCATGCTGATGGAATGTCTCGCGGCGGGACGGGCGATCTCGCTGCCGTCGTCGAACGTGGGAATGGCCAAGCTCGCGGTGCGCGGCACGGGCGCCTATTCGGCGGTGCGCCGCCAGTTCCGCACGGCCATCGGCAAGTTTGAAGGCGTGCAGGAAGCGCTCGGGCGCATGGGCGGCAATCTGTATGTAATGGACGCAGCGCGGCGCCTGTCGGCGCAAGCGGTCGACCTGGGCGAGAAACCGTCGGTGATTTCCGCGATCGCGAAATATCACATCACCGAACGCGCGCGCAAGGTCATCAACGACGGCATGGATGTGGTGGCAGGCAAAGGCATCTGCATGGGACCGTCGAATTTCCTGGCGCGCGCTTATCAGCAAGTGCCCATTTCCATCACGGTGGAAGGCGCGAATATCCTCACGCGCAGCCTCATCATCTTCGGCCAGGGTGCGATCCGCTGTCATCCGTATGTGCTCAAGGAAATGGCGGCGACACAAAACACGGACCACGCGCGCGGCCTCGCCGAGTTCGATAACGCCTTCTTCGGCCACGCGAGTTTCACCGCGTCGAACGTGATGCGCAGCTTCGTGTATGCGCTGGGTGCAAGCGCGTTGATCGCGAAACCGCGCCGTGCCGATGCGCGCCTCGTACCCTACTACCGCGCATCGACTCGCATGGCGACGGTCTTTGCTTTGCTGGCCGATGTTTCCATGTTCGTGCTCGGTAGCGAGTTGAAGCGGCGCGAACGCTTGTCGGCAAGACTCGGCGATATCCTTTCGCAGCTCTATCTGATTTCGGCGACGCTCAAGCGCTTCGAGGACGACGGCCGTCCCGAAGCCGACTTGCCGCTCGTTCAATGGGGCGTCGAAGACGCGCTGCATCAGGCGCAAAGCGCTTTCGACGCCGTGCTGTCCAACTATCCGAACCGGCTCGCCGCCGGTTTCGTGCGTGCGCTCGCGTTTCCGTTCGGCATGCCGCATCGCGTGCCGGGTGATCGGCTCGGAACCTCGATCGCGGAACTGATGACCACGCCCGGCGAAGCACGCGAACGCCTGATCGCGGATTCCTATGCGCCCGATGCGAATGTCGATCCGATGGGTTACGGCGAGCTGATGTTCGCATTGAGCCCGCACTATGCGCAAATCGAGCACAAGCTGCGGGACGCGGTGAAATCGAAAAAGATCCCGCCGATGCCCCAAAGCCTGATCGAGCTGAAAGCATGGGCGGCGGCCTGCGAGGCAAGCGGGTTGATCGATGCGAATGAAGCTCAGGTACTCTCCGACTACGCGCGTTACGGCGCGGAAGTCGTGAAGGTGGACGACTTCGGAGCGGATTTCGGTATGCTCGATGCGTTGCAGAAGCGCCATCAGGCGCTCGCGAACGAGCCAGAGGATATCCCGGCATGATCCTTCAAACAGGCGTGCAAACGCGCATCGGGCAGTCATGAAAGACCGCTATCTGGACTTCGTCAATAAACCGTTCGGCGCGAGCGTCGCGCGGTCCATCGGATTGCCGCGCCCGGAAGTGCTGCGCCGGCACGCGAAAGGCCAAAGTGAATTTGGTGGAATCGCGGCCATTGGCGCGGGTCCGTCGCCCACGCTTTTCGAGCCGCTGATGACGCTGCTGGGTTCTATCGGCATGACGAGTGTCGCGCATGAAAGTGCGCTGGACTGGCTTCAAGTGGCAGCGCGGCACGGCGCCATGAGCGGCCGCTTCGAGCCGCGCTCGCCCGATGCGCCGCCGAACGATCGCGTACAAGCGCTTATCTTCGATGCAACCGGCATAGCCGACAGCACGCAATTGCATGGGCTCTTCGGCTTCTTCCACGACGCCATCCGGTCGGTTGCAAAAAGTGGCCGCATCATCGTGCTCGGATTGCCGCCGCAGTCTTGCGCGTCGCCGCGAACCTGGACGGCGCAGCGCGCGCTCGAAGGCTTGACGCGCTCGCTTGGCAAGGAAGCGCGCAGCGGCATTTCGTCGAACCTCGTGCAAGTGGAACCCGGCGGCGACATGCAAGGCGCATTGCGATTCCTGCTGTCGCCGCGCTCGGCGTATGTATCGGGACAGGTCGTTCGTATCGATGCAACGCCCGCCTCGCCGCCCGCCGACTGGAACCAGCCACTGGCAGGCAAGCGTGCTCTGGTCACGGGTGCGGCGCGGGGTATTGGTGCGGCGATTGCGCAGGTGCTGGCCGAGCGCGGCGCGCACGTGATCGGACTCGACGTGCCCGAGGCGCAAGACGCGCTCGACCAGACCATGCTCGCGCTGGAAGACACCTGGCCGTCGCAAGGCGCGCATACGGCGCTCGTCGCGGATATTGCCGCGACCGATGCGCCCGCCACGATTTCAGAGACGCTCGCGGCGCTCGGCGGTATCGATATCGTCGTGCATAACGCCGGCATCACGCGCGACAAGACCATTGCGAAAATGACCGAAGCCGCGTGGGACAGCGTAATCGACGTGAATCTCGGCGCGCAGGAACGTATCGACGAAGCGCTGCTCAATGGCGATGTGCTGCACATGGGCGGCCGGATCATAGGCGTGTCGTCGATCAGCGGCATTGCGGGTAATTTCGGACAGGCCAACTACGCGACATCGAAAGCCGGGGTGATCGGGCGGGTGCAAGGCATGGCCAAGCCGCTGGCCGCGCGAGGCATCACGATCAATGCGGTGGCGCCTGGGTTTATAGAAACGCATATGACCGCGAAAATGCCGCTCGCGCTGCGTGAGGCCGGACGGCGCATGAATTCGATGAGCCAGGGCGGCCTGCCGGTCGACGTGGCCGAGGCCATTGCGTGGCTTGCCAGCCCGGCTTCCAGCGGGATAACCGGCAACGTGCTGCGCGTATGCGGTCAAAGCCTGATCGGAGCATGAACATGATGCTTGCGTCAGGCACGGCGCGCATGCGCACGGTGATCGTCGCGACGCTGCCGCCGCCGGCGAAGCTATACGGCCGCGCGCTGCAAGGCATTTTCAAACGGACGGGCGCGGGCGCGCAATTGCCGCCGCTGCGGCTCGTGCGTCCCAAAGTGGCGCTCGACGCCGAACAGATTGGCCGCTATGCGCGCGTGTGCGGATTCATTCCCGAACATGGCGTGCCGCCCACGTTCCCGCATGTCATGGCGTTTCCCCTCCATCTGATGCTGCTCACCGATCCCGCGTTTCCGTGGCCCGCGATCGGCCTCGTGCATATATCGAACACGGTGCACATGCGGCGCACCTTGCACGCGGGGCAAGCGCTGAGGATCGAAGTGGAAAGCGGCGCGCTTGTTGCGCATGAAAAAGGCCAGGCGTTCAGCTTGCATACGCGGATTTATCGCGGTGGCGAAGCGGTTTGGGACGCCGACAGCGTGTACCTGAAGCGCGGCGCCGCAGCTCATGCGAGCCATGCGCCCGTGGTTGAACCGGCGGAGACGAGCGCATTGCCCGTGCTCGCGCGCGAGGCGCGCTGGCAACTGCCCGCGCAACTCGGGCGCGACTATGCGCGAGCATCCGGCGACTTCAATCCGATCCATCTTCATGCGCTCACCGCGAAGGCGTTCGGCTTTCCGCGGGCAATCGCCCACGGCATGTGGACGCTCGCCCGCACGGTCGCGGCGCTGCAGCCATCGAAGCAGCTTGGATCGGCGAACATAAGCGGCGACTTCAAATCGCCCATCTTCCTGCCCGGCGAAACCACGCTCTGGACCGCGGCTTCATCAACGACGGCGCGCGAATTCGAAGTGCGCGATCTCGCCGGCAAAAGGCTGCACTTGCGTGGCCACTTCGACTGGGAATTGCAATGACCATGAGCGCCCTTCCCGTCGCGCGCCGCGTGGCGATCATCGGCAGCAACCGGATTCCGTTCGCGCGCTCGAACACGGCGTATGCGGCGGCATCGAATCAGGACATGCTGAGTTTCGCGCTGCAAGGGCTGATAGACCGGTACGGCCTGCATGGCCTGCGTCTGGGCGAAGTCGCGGCGGGCGCGGTCGTGAAGCACTCGCGCGACTTCAACCTCACGCGCGAGGCCGTGCTCTCGACCACGCTCGCCAAGGAAACGCCCGCCTACGACGTCAGCCAGGCGTGCGGCACGGGACTCGAAACCGCGATTCTGGTGGCGAACAAGATCGCGCTCGGACAAATCGATGCAGGCATTGCAGGCGGTGTCGATACGACTTCGGACGCGCCCATCGGCGTGAACGAAAAGATGCGCAAGATCCTGCTGGAAGCGAACCGCGGTAAATCGGCGGCGCAACGCGCGAGCGCGCTTCTCAAACTGCGGCCCGGCATGCTCGTGAAACCCGCTCTGCCGCGAAACAGCGAACCGCGCACGGGTTTGTCGATGGGCGAACACTGCGAACTCATGGCCAAGCGCTGGAAGATCTCGCGCGAGGCGCAGGACGAACTGGCGCTCGACAGTCATCGCAAACTCGCCGCAGCGTACGAGCGCGGTTTTTTCAACGACATCATGACGCCCTACAAGGGCCTCTCGCGCGACAACATCCTGCGGCCCGATCTCACGGCAGAGCGGCTCGCTGCGCTCAAGCCCGTGTTCGATCGCGACGCCGGCACGCTCACCGCCGGAAATTCCACGCCGCTGACCGACGGTGCGTCGGCAGTGTTGCTGGCGTCCGAAGAATGGGCTGCGGCGCGCAACTTGCCAGTACTCGCCTATCTCACGCATTCGGAAACGGCGGCTGTCGATTTCATCGATAAGAAAGAAGGCCTGCTGATGGCGCCTGCCTACGCGGTCCCGCGCATGCTCGATCGCGCAGGGCTCGAACTTGCTGATTTCAGTTTCTACGAGATCCATGAAGCTTTCGCGGCGCAGGTGCTGTGCACGCTTGCAGCATGGAAAGACGATGAATACTGTCGCACGCAACTGGGTCTCGACAGCCCGTTTGGGTCGATCGACCGTTCGCGCATGAACGTGAACGGCGGATCGCTCGCGGCGGGCCACCCGTTTGCCGCGACCGGCGGACGAATTCTCGGCGCGCTGGCAAAGCTGCTCGCGGATGAACCGGATACACCCGGCGTGGCCAGGCGTGGTCTGATCTCAATCTGTGCGGCGGGCGGCCAGGGCGTGGTCGCAATCCTCGAACGATGACCATCCACTTCAGTTCATCGGCACCCCCAAGCACATAAAGTGCTGCTCCGTGGAATTTCGGGGCGCTCACAAACGTTGTCACACGGAGAAATATTAGAGCAACGCTCGCTGTGAACTGCCCGACGCCAAAGCGGCCAAAAACGGAGAGCTGGACGCAGGACCCCATGTAGAGTCAACGGAACGGACCACGGAGAATTTCATGCATCGACCACGACAGCGTCGCTCGCGCCTCACACTGAATCACGCGGCGCAATGCGCGTGGAGCGTGCTGTGCGCGTTTGCGCTGAGCGTGGCCCTGCCCGGACCAGCACGCGCCCAGGAACCTGCCAGCGGGGCCACGGAAGTCAGCACCGCCGCAATCGCGACGCCATCGTTGCCCACTTCCGCCGCTACGTCCGCCGCCGGTCCCGCGCTTTCGGCCAGCGCCACCGCCGAGCCGCCGAAAACGGCGGCAGCGCAGGTCGGCAAGCTTTCGCTCGACCGCCAGGTCCGCTGGTTGAGCCGCGCCGCGCGCTCCGGCACGCTCGCGAAAATGAACGACGCGGCGCTGGTATCGCTGTTTCAATCGCTCGATCCGCTTGCATTGCCGCGTTACCTGAAGGACGGTCCGAACGGTTATCCGTCATATGAGTTCACCATGCTGCGGCGCGAGCGCATAGACGGCAAGTGGCCGGATCAGCCCGATCACATGCTGGTGCGCGTCACACGCGACCCGATGCGCGTCTACGCGAAATGGCTGCCCGACGGCGATCACGCCGGCCAGGAAATCCTCTACGACGAAACCACGCGCCCCGACGAAATGCTCGGCCATCTCGGCGGCCTGCTCAACGTGGTGACGCTCTGGACCGCGCTCGACGGGTCGCTCGCGCGCTCTCAATCGCGGCATTCCATTCGCGATCTCGGCACCGAATTCATCACGCAGCAGTTCCTTGCGGAAGGCACAAAATTTGCCGATGCTGGCGTCACGCGCGCGAACAATATTGAAGTCAAGACCATCGACGGCGCGCGCGTGGTTGCATTCACTTACGAAACGCCTTCCGGCCAGCCGCAGTTCTACGCGAAGAAAGAAGTGCTCGGGCTCGACCTGAGGCGGCCGTACTTTCGCACCGCCGAATCCTTCGATAACGACGGCAATATCTTTGAAAGCATCGTTTTCCAGAACATCGCGCCAACGGTTTTCGACGACAACGCGTTCAGCCCGAAGAACCCGGAATACAAGTTCTAGGCAGCAGCCACATTACGTCGTAAGGATTACGCGACACGGCTTTATTCCGGTTTTAAGTTTCGCCTAAGACTCAGTCGATACCCTCGCCCCACTTGCATCATGACTGCGGCAGCCATATCGCTTGAACGCATAACGAAAAAGCATCAACGAAAGGAGTTCTTCATGAACCTCCGGGACGCATCGGCTCCAGTGCGGGCCATCAAGAGATTATTGAGCCACCACGAGATCGCGACTCTGCTGCTGTTGCTGCACGCGCCCATCGACGTGCGGGCCGCCACGCCCGATGTCCTGTCGCTCAGCGAATACGGCTACGTGGAAAGAGTGACGCCCACGCCCGGCGAAGCCAAGTTCCGTTTGACCGCCGACGGCAACGCCGTATTGCGCGGACTTGGAATCAAGTAACGCCGGATCTGATCCGCTGGCGTGATCTCTGGAATAATCGATTGACCGGCGTTCGCCTCAATCGAAAAGGAGATCTGCAATGTCTGTTGCAACAGCCGCATTCACATCCGCAGTACGCCCCCGCCTTCAACGCGTCCTGTTGACCAACGACGACGGTATCGACGCACCCGGCCTTGCGGTGCTCGAAGCGGTCGCAGCGGAAATCGCGGACGAAGTCTGGGTCGTCGCGCCCGAGCACGATCAAAGCGGCACGTCACACTCCATCAGCCTGCATTCGCCGCTGCGCGTGAGCCAGCACGGCCCTCGCCGCTTCGGCGTGCTCGGCACGCCCGGCGACTGCGTGGTGATGGCAGTGCGCCATCTGATGCAGGACGCGCGCCCTGCGCTCGTGCTTTCCGGTATCAATCGCGGTGCGAATCTCGGTGTGGAAACCATGTTCTCCGGCACAGTCGGCGCAGCCATGACGGGCTTGCTGCTCGGTTTGCCTTCCATTGCGCTGAGCCAGACCTTCAGCGATCACGCGAACGTGCGCTGGGATACATCGCGCGAACTCGCGCCGGGCGTGATCGGTCGGCTTGCCGCGATTGCGCACGATGCACCTACGTGTCTCAACGTGAACTTTCCGGATGTGGAGGCCTCTGCTGCCGGTCCGCTTACGCCAACACGGCAAGGCGAGGGCCTGGTGGAAGGTATCGATGTATTGCCCCAGACCGATCCGCGCGGACTGCCGTATCACTGGCTGCGATTCAAGCGCGGCGCACGCGAGAACGCGCCCGACAGCGAGACAGCGGCGGTTGCGTCGGGACGGATATCGGTGACGCCGCTGCACTTCGAGCGAACCGACGAACGTACGTTCGCCGCACTGACAGCTGCACTGCAATGACACGTTGATTGCACCTCGCGCGCCCTATGATTATTCGGCGGAGCGCGTTTCAGGCTCTTCATCGAAGATCTGGAACTTGCGCATTTTCTCCCACAGCACCTTGCGGCTGATGCCGAGATAACCCGCCGTATCCTGACGACGCCACGCGTTGGCGTCGAGCGCAGCAAGCACGCGATTACGCTCGTTCATGTCCCACTTGCTGCGGTCCACGACGACTTGCGCGTTCAGTTCCGGCGGCAATGGCTGCGTGGTCCGGGCGAGCGCGAGCAGCCGTTGCAGCCGCGCCGTATCCCAGGATCCCACCTGACGCACCGTTACACCTATACGCTCGGCGAGATTGCGCAGCTCGCGGACGTTGCCAGGGAAATAACTGTCGGCGACCGCGTCGGCGAGCCAGTATGGAAGCTCGGGCAACGCGGCGAGTTTCTCCTGCCCGACCACTTGCGCAATGAACGACTTGAACAACGCGATCTTGTCGAGCGCACCGCGTTCTTCGAGCGACGGTATCTTCAGCTCGATCACGGCCAGCCGATAATAAAGGTCCGCGCGAAACTGCCCGTCCTTCACGAGTTGCGGCAAGTTCCGGTGACTTGCCGCAACCAGCCGGAAATCCACCTTGACGGGTATCGCCGAGCCAATGCGCGTCACCGCGCTGTCTTCCAGAACGCGCAGCAATTTGACTTGCTGATAAAGCGGCATGTCGCCGATCTCATCAAGGAACAGCGTGCCGCCATCAGCCTGTTCGAAATAACCCTTGTGCGCGATCACAGCGCCCGTGAACGATCCCTTCGTGTGGCCGAAGAAGAGCGACTCGAATAGGCCGTCGGGAATCGCGCCGCAATTCACAGGCACGAACGGCCCTTCCGAATAACGCGAATGAAGCGCGTGCAGCATCTGTGCAATGCGTTCCTTGCCAACACCCGTTTCGCCATGCACGAGTACGCTGGTATCGCAGTCGGCGAAGGTTTCCACTTCGCGCAGCAAGCTCTGCATGCACTCGGCGTTGGCGATCAGCGCGCTTGATTCCGGGATCTCTTCACCGTGCGCGCGAAGTTGTTGTGCGAGCTTCGCCACCATGCGGCGCAATTCCGCGCCAGTGAAATCGAGCGGCAGAATATGCGAGTAATCGATCGGGAAAACGGCTGCGTCGCGTTCCCGCGGCGCGGCGCCGACCCAGATGACGGGCATGCCGCGATGCGCTTCCCAATCGCGCAACGCAAACGCGCCCGTATCGATCACGCTCACGCTTACGATGGCGATCGACTGGCGCTCCGAACCCTGACTCGAAGCGATCGACATGCCATCGGCACGAATCACATCGACTTCGAAACTCGACATGCAGCGCACCACTTGCTCGACGATGTCCGCCTTGCCTTCCCATACATAGATATCGAGGTTGTCGATTTTTGCTGCTGGTCTCATTGATCGAATCTCATGGCGTGGCGTCTCGTCGCTTTGATGCAGATGATGCGGCATCAGTACCGCAATTGCGATTGACCGCATACGGGCGGCAGGCCGTGAATGGTGCTCGCGCCAATCTGCGCGCCCAATAGCTGGAGCACAGGCACGAGGATCAGGTCGAGCGCGTTGAGAACGGGCGTCAGCAGGTTGAGCACCACACCGAGTACGCTTCCCAACAACGTGCCGATGGGAAGCGGGATGAGGCCTAGCAGATTCGGCGTTAAGCCGTTCCTGGAAATCGTTGCCGCCAGCGAGGAAAGCGCGTAACCCAATACGTGGCCCGCATTGTTCGAATTGACGGTCTGGTAATCGTCTGCATTCCCGACGATTCCATCGAACGTCAATGTCGACGCGCTCCCAGCGGGGACGACGGCGGGAATCGCCGCGCCTGTGGTGATGGTCAGGAGCGGCAGCGCGTTCACGAGTGTTGCCGGCGACGTACAACTAAATGGCGCGGACGCGGACATGTTGGCAGGCGCATCGCCCACGCAGATATTCGCAATGCCTGGCTGAACCCCCACCACGCTGTTGCTCGCCGCCGCGGTCGATGCGCACCGCGTCGACTGCAACCAAGCGGTTCCGGGCGCCACTTCCAGATAGATCGGCAGGCTTACCAGATAACCCGATGCGGAACCAAGACTGACATTGATAAACGCCCTGACCTGCGCCGACCGCGCGACCGTGCGCCATGCGCCCGACGGCGTTGTCCCCGCCTCGCCCACAGCCAGCACTGGCGGCTGGATCACCTGGATCTGCAGCGTGGCGCTGGCAACGCCCAGGTTGAGACCCGTCGCCACATTCGCCGCCGACTTTCCCGCTTGCGCAACCTCGGCCGCGACCATCAATGCGTCGAACGGACTGATGGTCGCGTGCAAGGCGGATTGTGTATCGGCGAGACCAACCTGCAGCAAGCCCGCTGCGCCGTTCACCGCACCCAGCGCCAATTTGGCCGAACCGGGGATATTCGCGTTGACGACAGTCTGCAGCGCACCCAGCGCCGCCGACAGATTCGCGTTCGCCACATGCGTGTTCTGCAGCGCCGTGAGCATCAGCCGTGCGAGTTGCGCCGCAGTGAAATTCATCGCGAGCAACTGATCCACGCTCCCGACACCCGCCGGGGCGACCAGATCGCCGATCTCGATGCGCGATTGCGCGAGTCCCGCATATCCCAGCGCCGATATCTGCAGCGCGTTGATGTTCGTCCCCAGCATTGCATTGAGCAGTGCGGTAATCACGGCCGGATCGACACTTGCGGTCGTCGTTCCAATACTGAACGCGCCCACGTTCACGGCCTGCGCAAGCGCGGTCGCCGTGAGCACGCGCCCGGGGCCCGGAAAGAAATACGGTACTTGCCTGGTCACTGTCACCTGCACCGCGTTGACGGGCGTCGCCGCGCCCGCAAAGAATTTCGGGCCGCCGTACCGGGTTGGATCCCAGCGGCCGCATACCGTGGTAATGGTGTTGCCCGATCCCGAGGCCACGAAACCGTTCACGCCGGCACTGCCAGCCGCGGTAGTGGGTGCACGGGAACACGCATCATCGATTACTTGCGCCCCTGCGCTCGCTGCAAGATCCGCCACGCTTTGCAATGCGCGCTGCTGAAAGAACACATTGCCGACATCGATCGCACCCAGCGCCGCGACCGCCACGACCAACCAGATCGCAGCGAGCACGCTCGCCACCCCGCGCTCGCGCGTGCGTCCGCGCAATGTCCGGTCAACAGGTGCCATCGATACACGGCGCATCTCAGTACTGCGCTCCAGTCCCGCCAGAACCACTGGACCCGCCACCCACCGTACCCACCGACGAATCCAGATGCTCCGGAATCGGATGATCGAAGGACTTGAGGTAACGCCGGTACGCCGCATCGGCTTCAGCGCCAAGCATCGGTTGCGCAGGCGCGGCGACACGGCCGTCGCGCTGGATTGCCAGCCACGCAATGGTCGAGTCGCCTATGCGCGTTGCCGGCAATGGCACCGCTGTTGCATGCCTTGGCTGTGCTTGTGCCTGAATTTCAGGCTGTGATTGGGTCGTCAACGGTGTCTGCTCCTGCAACTGGGTTTGCGCGCAAACGCGCGACGCGACCGGCAGCACGCTGAACACCACCCATGCAAACGTGACCGCGCTGCACCGCAGCGCCCGGATCTTTCTCATAGCTTTCTCCTTATCGCGCAACCATTTGCGCTTGCTTAACGGGTCGTTCGGATACCTCATTACCTAATGTTTGGGTTAGCGGCAATTGCGCGTTAAGCAGCGATTCGACGGTCTGGTGCGCGCGCGACACGGGTACGTACGCTCGCTCGGTCGTCGCGGCGGCAACGGTCGCGGCTCGCGCGCGCGAGGCTTGCCCGGCAGCGGCGTTGATTCGCTGCGCGTCCGTGCGGATCGCCTGCTGGACTTCCGGCGAGAATTTTTGCTGCGCAATCAGTCCTTGCGCCGCGGCTGATTGACCATCTACGAGCAGAAACAGCGCAACGTTGCTCAGGATCTTGAGGTTGCCTTGCGCGAGTTCCGCAGCCTTCATGAGCGGTACGCGCGCGCCCGCGATATCGCCCAGACGCAAGCGGGCATATGCGAGGTCTGAAAGCGTGAGCGCGTCGGTGGGCTGGAGGCGCGAAGCAGTATCGAACGATTCGGATGCCTTGGCGAAATCGCCCGCGCTTCCGGCAAGCAGCCCGATCCCACGATACCCACGCGCCGCCAGCGGTGTGTCCATGAGCTTCATATAAGCAGCCGCGCTCGCCTGCGCCTGGTCTGTCTGACGCAATGCGTCGGCGCGCAGCAAGACCGTATCGGGCGTGGATCCATATTGCTTTTCATAGGCATCGATATGGGCGAGCGACGCGTAGAACAAGCCCTGCGACTGCATACGGTCGATCAGCGCGAGATACATGCCGGGCGAATCGGGCGCGTCCGCTTTCTGCTGCAACTGGCGCAACGCAGCCTCGCGCTCGGCCTGAATGCCTACGCCATAACCGCTCTCCATCTTCGATGCACAGCCGGCCAGCGCGGTCAACGCAACGCAGGCGGCGATCAGGGTCAAAGCGCGCACACGCGGCTCGATTGCGGTCGTTTTCATGACATGGCTCTCTCGAACATTTCGTCTATATCATTTGTGCATGGAAGACAGCGAATGAAACACGGCGATAAACCCCGGCCCCGCCGTCACGATCAAAAGCGCTGGCAGCAATGTCAGCACCATCACGCCGGTCATCTTTACGGTGAGCGCGCCGATCCGTTCACGCAGCGTCGCGCGGCGCGATTCGCGCAACCGGTCGCCAAACTGGCGCAGCGGTTCTTGCACGGCGCCGCCGTGTTTGTCCACCTGGATCACGAGACGCATCACCGCCGTCAGGTCGTCGTTTTCATAACTGCTCGAAAGACGGTGCAACGACTGCTCACGCGTGCGCCCAGTATTGAATTGCCGCTGCGCTAGTGCCAGTTCCTCGGACATCACGGGGAGCACGGTCGAAAAATCACTGGTCATGACCTGCAGGGTTTGATCGAGGGACAAGCCCACGCCCTGAAGCAGGCGCAACAGGTCGACGAACATGGGCAACTCCCTCGCGACCGCTCGCTGACGCTCTTTCGCGCGCCTCTGCAAAAGCCACTTCGGCGACATGAAACCGGCAGCAAAGGCACAGAACACCCAGATCGCAAGGTGTGGCTCACCGCTGCGCCAGACGAATACCAGCAGTGGCGACAGCGCAGCACAGCCGATGCGCGCCGCGAAGAAACGCGCACGCGCCCTGACATCGAGAAAACCACAGCGTTCCAGCATGCGGCGATCTTCGTCCGCGACAACGGTTTTTCCCAGTGACGTATCCAGCCATCGTGCAGCGTTACGATTGAAGGCATCGGCAAAGCGCGACAAATGCGTGGACCTGGAATCTTTCCTTTCTTCCGATATTTTGGAATCCTTTCTTTCCATCGGTTCTGGCATGGCGGCGCGTGCAGCGGCAGCCGCGCGTGCCGCACGCTGATCAAGCGCGTGATCGAGCGTACGTACGCCTCGACGTCTCGCGCCAAGACCTGCGAAAAGAAGCGCCCCCAGCGCTGCGCATCCAGCGGATGCAAGCGTCAGCGCCACAGCAAATAGCGTGTCGGCATCCATGCTCAGTCCTTCAACCGTGCAAGCGAGTAGAGCAGGAAAACGCCGAGCGCCTGCAGACCGGCCGCCACGAATACCAGGCGTTGACCGAGCGGGTCGGCCCACATCGCGGCGAAGTAACGCGGATTGGAGATAGTCACGAAACCGCCTACCAGAACGGGCAGCAAGCCCAGCATCCACGAGGACAAACGTGTCTCGGTTGTAAGCGCAATCAACTCGCGCTCGGCTTGTTCCATGTCGCGCATGAGTCCGGCCATGCGATCGAGCATGACGTCGGACCGGCCGCCATAACGCACCGATATGCGAAGCACCGAGCCGATCAATTCCAGTTCGCTGATCCGGTACATCTGCGACACATGCTTCAGCGCGGCATCGATTTCCACGCCCGAGCGCAACATGCGCGACACACGATCGAGACACTCGCGCAAGGGCGCATCAGTCGTCGCGAGCGCGGCCTGGAATGCCGCCGGCACGCTGTTGCCGATGATGATCAGGCGCACGATGCCATCGAGGAAAACGGGCAACTGCCGTGTAATACGCTGATAGCGTTTCTGCGCGCGCCATGAGAGCGCTGCATAAAGACAGAGTGCGCCGAAGACGATAAACCCCACGCCCACGAGCCAATGTGTCCTTGCGCCAATCGCCATGGCGACTGCAAGAATCAACGTGCCCACGCTCAGTAACAGCGCGCGCGAATTGGCAATGCCCGCGCGGCGCATCAGGTTGCTTGACGCGTGCATCATCCGGTCGCGCCGATCGCGCAGATACTCGCGAACGCCGTGAGGCGGGCTGCGGGACAGCATCGTTGAAGGCGCGTCGACGCGCGGCCGCTGCACGTGTGCCGCATCGCCACGCGTTGCGCTTTCCGCCGGGGCCGATCCGTGCGCCGCCGTGACACGCCGGCCGACAAACCGATCCGTCATGGTGCGGTTGCGCGTGTCTTCGGCGCGTTGCCATAGCAGCAGCGCGAGCGCAGTGCAGATCAACGCGGCGATCAGGACGATGGCTACCGCGCTAGACATTGAATCCCCCGCGCGGGCGTCCGAAGCCAATGCCGAACTCGTTGTTGAATACCTCGCGCTCGCGCATGTCGCCGCCGAGTGCTTGCCGGTACTTCGCCAGCTTCGGCGAACTCGGATGAATGCCGAGCGACACCCAGTTGTCCTGCTCCTCGCCGCCTTCGAGCAAGACGGGTTCGTATCGGTATAGCTCCTGTGTCGCGACGATGTTGTCCGAGAGACCCGTCACCTCCGTCACGGACAGGATTCTGCGTCGTCCATTTGACAGCCGCCCGATCTGCACGATGAAATCGATTGCGTTCGCAATCTGCCGGCGCAAGCTCGACTCGGTTCCCTGAAATCCGGCAAACCCCGCCAGCATCTCCAGCCGGTAAAGACATTCGCGCGCCGAACTCGCGTGCACGGTGCCCATGGAACCATCGTGGCCGGTGTTCATCGCCTGCAGCATTTCGAGCACTTCTCCACCGCGAACTTCGCCCACGATGATCCTGTCCGGACGCATGCCCAAAGTGTTGCGCAAGAGGTCGCGAATCGACACAACGCCTGCGCCATCAAAGCCGCCAGGCCGGCTTTCCAGCCGCACCACATGCGGGTGATTGAGCGAGAGTTCCGCCGTATCCTCGATCGTCACTACGCGCTCGTGTTCCGGAATAAAGAACGCGAGCGCATTGAGCAAGGATGTCTTGCCTGAACTCGTTCCGCCCGACACCAGTACGTTGCAGCGCGCCGCAACCGCTGCGTCGAGCAACGTGCAGATCTCCTGGCTGAACGTACCGTTGGCGAGCAAATCGTCGGGGCGTAAAGGATCGCGGCGAAACTTCCGTATCGATACGACCGGTCCATCCAGCGACAGTGGTTCGATCACCACGTTGAGGCGGCCGCCATCCGGCAGCCGCGCGTCGACCATGGGATTCGATTCGTCCAGCCGCCGTCCGACAGGCGCCAGAATGCGCCGTACGATGCGCAGCAAATGTGCGTTGTCGGCGAAGCGCACCGGTATCTTCGCGAGCATGCCGTGACGTGAAACATAAACATCGTCGAAGCCGTTGATCAGGATGTCTTCAACGGCCGGGTCGGCAAGCAGGTCCTCGATCGGCCCGAAACCCGCCAGTTCCTTGGTCAATGCCTCGGCGACCAGACGCACTTCACGTTCGTTCAGCGGGATGCGCCGCAATCGCACGAAACCGTCCATTTCCAGGTCGACGAATTGCTGGATCGCCTGACGCGACCATCGCCCGAATTCCGCGCCGAGTTCCTCGATCCGCGTGAGCAAATGTTCGTGCGCCGCGTTCTTGATGTCCTGGAACTGCTGCGTCTGCGCAAACGAAGTGGCGTCGTCGGCGAATTCGATGTCTTTTGCCATCGTCTATGACCGCTTTATGAAAGTGGAAAGAAGCCGCTTGACGCCCTTCTGCGCATCGGCGGAAGCGATCGGCACTGTGTCCTCCGGCACAGGTCCCGATGCGCTCGCGTCCGGTGCGTTACCGTTGCCAAGCCGCACGAGCAGCGCATCGAGCGCGCGTACATACGGATCACGCAAGGCCGTATCCGCGAGCAACTTGCCCTGGTTCACGGCTCGCCCGAGCGCCTGCGCGCGCGCCGGCAGCACTGCGAGCAAAGGCAACCCGAGCCGCGCGGCAATCTGCCCCGCGCCGAAGTGCAACGTGTCGTCGAACTTGTTCACGACCAGATTCAGCTTTGACGGCGTATCGGCCTGCATGTCATGCTCGCGCAAGCCTTCGAGCAATTCCACAGCCGATACCGCCGACGCCACGTTCGGATCGCAGACGAGCCACACGTCATCCGCTGCGCGCACCATCTGGCTGACGAATTCGAGGTTCGTGAAACCGCCGAGGTCTACAAGCTGATGATCGAAAAAGGTCCGCAACCGGTTCAACAGACTCACCGCCGACGCATACGAGACTTCGCGCATGAATGTGAGGTCGGACGGCAGCGTGGTAAGCGCAAGCCCGCTCGTGTGCCGGCCGAACGCCGTATGCACGAAGGTCTGATCGAAGCGGCGAAGATTGCGCACGGCATCGACGAAATTGAACTCGCTGTGTGTATCGAGTAGAACCAGACTGTCGGCGGCCGGAATGCCAAGGTCGATCAATGCCGCCGTCCGCGAAGCAGCGGTATCGCGCTTTTGCAGCCTGACCGCGAGATTCGCGGCCAGTGTGCTCACGCCAACGCCAATGCGCGCGCCGAGCAGCACCGTGATCTTGCCGTGACGATTGGGCGCGCGTTGCGCTTGCGTCGAAAGGCTCGCTTGCTCAAGCAACTGTTTCGTGATCCGTACTGCTTCTTCAGGATTGCCCTCCACATCGATAAAATCCCGCACGCCGGCACGCAATGCCGCAATCGCGCTGTCCGAATGCTGCAACAACCCGAGCGCGACGATGATGAATCCGGGGAATGCATCGCGCACGGCGGCGGCCATTGCCGTGGCGCTCTCCACGCTTGCCTGCGGTGCTTCGAGCGGCGCATGGCCGAAGTCGATAAACACGAGCTTGGCGCCGAGCGCTGCAATCCTCGGCACGAGCGCAACCGAATCGAACGGCGCAGGTTCGATCTGACCCAGCGTCCCGAGTGCGCGGGCGAGCCATGCGCGTCGTCCCGCATCTGCACAGACGCAAGGAAATCGCATTCGCGGCGCGTGCGTTTCCAGGTCAGTCAAGGAAAGAACTCTCGCGTTCATCGCCCGAATCTCCTCGCATGGCAGCGCGCGGCGCGCACAGCGCACCCGCGTTGCCGTTGCTCATCATTTCGAAAACCCCGGCGCCGTATCGCTCGACGCGACGCCCCCCAAGAACGAACGCCATACGGGTCCATCGCGCTGCTCCGCCTGCTCGCCCGGCGTGCCGGGCAACGCCGCACCTTTGGCGATCGGCGAGACCAGATGCGGTGTGACGACGATCACCAGTTCGCGATCGTTCTGCGTGTATTGCAAGGTCTTGAAGAACGCGCCGATGATCGGTAGGTCGCCGAGCATCGGCACCTTGTCCACGTTCGACATCGTCTCGCGGTCGATCAGGCCGCCGATTACGTAGCTCTCGCCATCGCCGAGTTCGACCGTCGTATCCGCGCGCCGCGTGGTAATCGCGGGCACCGAAATACCGTTGATGGTCAGCGCGTGCTGGAAGTCGAGCTGGCTCGCTTCAGGCGCGACCTTTAGCGCAATGCGCTGCGGCCCGAGCACTGTCGGCGTCACCGTCAAGCCAATCCCGTAGGGCTTATACACGATACTGATCGTGCCAAGCGACTGCGGCACCGGCACCGGAATTTCGCCGCCGGCAAGGAAGCTGGCGCTCTGTCCGGACAGCGCAACGAGCGTCGGCTCGGCCAGCACGCGCGCCAGATTGTTCGACTCGAGCAAGCTCAGGTTGGCGAAGATGCCGCGCGACCCGAGGTTCACGATCAGATTGAAAGCACTGCTGATCGGCGACGTGGACTGAACCTGCAGGTTCGTGGTCGCGCCGCCTGTGTAAGACGTCAGCGACGAAGGCGAGAAGGTCCCGAATGCGAACGCATTGTTCTGCTTGAAAAGGTTGAAGCCCGCCTCCTTGAGCACGGACTTGCTGAACTCGACCACCTTCACGTCGACCTGGACCACGGGGCTCACCGCTACCGTGGATACATCCAGGACGCTTGCGCTTGTGATTCCATTGGCTGATCCGCCGTCCTGTTTTCCGGCGTCCCCTTTCGAGCTGGAACCCGCTGTATCGTCCGCGCCGGCCGTGGTCTTGCCGAGCGCGTCACGCGCTACCGCGAGTGCGCGCAGATGCGACTCCACGTTCGCCGCCGACCCGGTAACCGCAGCCGTGCGTCCAAGGACATCGACCGTGGGTGTGCCGGCGCCGAGCAACTCGCGTGCAGCTTGCGTGGTGACATGGATCGTATAGGTACGCGGTTGTGCGCGGCCCTTTTCCCACAGCAACACGTCGGTGCGGCCCGCGCTTTTTCCAATCAGCAACAAGCCGCTGACGCCTCCACTGCTGTTTTTGAGCCAAAGGACATCGGCGACGCTGGGATCCCCCACCGCGACCCGCTGCAACGCGCGCCCAGGCGCTATCTGCCGTTGCGCGCCGACCGCGATTTCCAGCCGGTCCGATTCCGGCCCAGACCCGTTACCCGGGCCATGAACGGTTTTCGCGTTCGCGACGTCGATGCACGCGCAGACGCATAGATGGGCCAGCATGGCAAACAACACTCGCCGCACGCGGTATCCAACCCGTCCCCGAACAGAATCCCTGGTTTTCTTCATTTGATATATGGACTGCATTCTGCGTTGTTGCCACACGGTGGCATGGCCCGAACTTCCTCTGGCACGACGTGCGCGCGGTATTAGTAAGTCAGCTTTTCCCTCCGCGATCCACGAATCACTTCCAGATCATTCGATGCCGCCTGAACCTTCGGCACTCTGGAAACAGACGGGTTGAGCAATGATCGTGGAGCGATCGGCTGCTGTCTTCCCGGTTGGGTCCCTGCCGCCCCCGCCAGCATCTGTAGCGACAGTCCCGCCGCCCCGCTTTCCCGAGTTTCATTGGCAATCCTGATCGATTCCAGCTGTGGCACCATGGCAAGCGGTTCCGTGATGTCGTTATCGGCGGGATTGCGCAGCGCCAGCACGAGACGGCCGGCGCCTTCAGCGAGCGTCAAGGCATCGATATCGGCCGTGCGCACAGCGAGCACCGCAGTTCGTGGGCCCGCTCCAGTATTCGCCCCGCGTGTGGCGTTCGCCGCCGCATCGCTGCTGTCCGCCGTACCGGGCAGCGTGGCGTCGCCGAAACTCAGCACGCGGACCCTCGACAACAACAGCCGCGCCTGCGTGGCCGACACCTCGGCCTGCGCACCGGGACCCCCGCCCATGTCGCGTTTGAGCATGAAGAAGACATCGACGAAATTGCCCGGCCGAACGCGATTGCCCACGGCGTTGCCCTCATCGACCCGCACCGCGACCGCCCGTTCGCCGGGTGCGATGGTATCCGCGAGTCCGGTGGAAAGGTTTGCTTCGGCAAGCGCTGTGTGGGCGGCAATCGGAATGAGCGGCACGCGGCCGATCAACGCGGCTGCGTCGCCGAACTCGCCTGCTCCTCGCAACGCAGCCATCCGCAAGGACAACGCATCCGCATCGATAGGCTTGCCCGCAGGCAGATCCCGCGCGGCGATCACGACGGGGAAACCCGCCTGCCCTTGCGTGACGGCTGGCACGGGAGCCGGTGCGCGGCGCGAGAGCGACCAAGCGAAAATGCCGAGCAGCACCGCAAGTCCGAGCAGACAGCCCGCGAGGATACGCGTGATATTGGCCATATGTGATGGGTCGTTTCGAGATCAGGAGACGCTCAAAACAGGTTCTCCGGGTTCAGTTGCACCATGGCGCTCGCATTGAGCGTTGCCGGGGTAGGTAGTCCGATCAGCGGCAATACGGGCACCAACGGCCGGCTCGCGTAGTTGTAGTTGAGCGCCACGTTGACACATTGCATCGATGCATCGAACGTACAGGGCGCGTAGGTCGCCGTGCATGGCGTGGTCGCCGCGAGCCAGTTGAGGAGTCCTGTCGCCGTGGAACAGGCGGCGCTTGCGCGCAGTGCTAGCGCGCTTGCCGCACTGTTCGCATTGGGCTGGAACTTCAGCGCGGCGCGCGCCCCTTCCGACGCTGCAAGCGTGAGCGACTGCTGCGCGACGAAGATCAGGCTGTATGTGACGATCGCGTAGAAAATTAGGAAAAAAACCGGGAATACGATGGCGAACTCCACCGCTGTACTGCCGCGCTGATTCCCGAACGGCGGCTTGTGCCGGTGCGCGCACCCGGCAACACGGACGTGACGATTGATCTTGAGCGGGATCACCGTGCAACTCCGAACGCATTGATTGCAAAGCTTCCGATTGCGGCCAGCGCAAGCATTGCGGCGTAGGGCGTCGTCCGGCGACCGCCAATGACGAACGTCACGAAACGCAAAGGTGCTTGAGACCCTTGAGGTGAGGTATTGCGATTGTGCGTGGTCATCGATGACGCAATCAGCCAGAGCGCGTAAACACCCGCAGCCAGGCTTGCGGCAATCCATAGCCAGGGCAATGCGCGCACGCCGCACCATGCACCGAGCACGGCGAAGACCTTGACGTCGGCCGCGCCCATCACGCCCAGCACATAAAAAGGAATTAGCGCGAAGAATCCAGCCGCCAGTCCGAGTCCGGCATCGGCCAGGTCCGTGTGAAACGGAGAATAACCGCTTGCCGCAAGCGCGCAGGCGCATGCGAGGCCCGCAATGACAAGCCAGTTGGGTATGCGGCGTAACCCGCAATCGAATATAACGACCGCAAGCGACCAGCAAATAAATAATGCGGCGTTAATCACGATATCAACTCACTTCCATCAGGCGAACGCGTTCCTTATTGATTGCTTTTTGAGCGAATCAATAAACTAACGAGCAGCAGTTCTAACGGACAGCCGTCTGGAGATATGTAATGTGCGCAATTGCAATTACATACGGAATCCCGCGGATACGAGCGAAGTGCCGGTGTCTGCGAGAACCGTCATGTGAGCAGGAAGTGATGCCTCACAATCGGCTACCCGAAGCCTGCTTCAATGAGGCAGCATTCCGCCGATATATGCAAAAGTTGCCGTGAGATTTGCGCCGAGCGCGGTTACCGCCGCGACAATGGCGACCGCGATAATGCCGGCTATAAGGCCGTATTCGATTGCGGTGACGCCGCGTTCGTCTTTGATGAAGAGTCTGATGTGATTAAACATGATGCTTCCCTCGGATATTTTTTAATGGTCGTTTCGACAAATGATCCGGCATTTTCGTGGACTCGAAGTCAACGGGTTCTCTCTTTCCCGCAGTCCTCTGTCCGTGTGCCTTGTTGCACGTCTTTGCGCGCTGATTCACTCGCCGCTTCTCTCAGGTTCCAGGTGCGTTTTCGATGTAGCCTCCACCAGTCGGGACGTAAATTGATGCATCCACGAAACGATTTATAGCCGAACGCTATCTCGAAATCAACGGGTAAGCCGCAATAAATTCGCCGGCTATTACCCGTGATCCGTAAGCTTTGCGCAGCGACAGCGCATCCGTTCAAAGACTTGGCTTCAATCGTCAAATTCTGTGTCATCGCCTGCCCCGCGTTTTAGCGATCATGTTTTCGAGTCCAAACCTTTGCGTGGCTCACTATGTAGTTAACGGACGAATTGGCGTCGACTTTATATGCATCTACTAGTGCAATCGTTCTAGAAAAACGACATGCTTGAAGAAGCTGCTTTCAGCATTCTCAACAACCGGTGTTACCCGCTTGTTCGTAACGGCATCGAATACGCGTTACGTTAGGTGAGCGCTCACTGCGAACACGACATATCTCCGCAAACTCTGCTTGTCTGCCGCCAAAGCCAGACCACGCCTTGCGCTGTCTGGTTAACCCCAGCAATCTTCAAAGCATCTTGCACCCGTCCATTAAAAATGGCACGCGTCCTGCAATGACACGATGGCAGTTCGAAAGCACAAAACTAAATACCATCCGAGGGCGTTATGAAGACCGCACACAATCACAAGGGCGCGTTTCGCGTCACCCTTCTCGCCGCCGCTGTTGCAGCCTCGTTGACGCTCAGCGCATGCGGCGGTTCAGGTTCAACCAGCAAGCAACTTGGCAGCACGGGCGCAGGCTCCGGCGCAATCCCGACCACCGGAGGCGATGGAACCACCTCAGCCGGCGGCGGTGCGGGGTCAGGCGGCGGCAGTGGTTCAGGTTCAGGTTCAGGTTCAGGCGGTGGCGGTTCGGGATCGGGAGGCGACACCGTCGCCGGTGGCGGCGGTGCAGGTGCTGGCGGTGCGGGTGCTGGCGGAACAGGCGGTGGCGGAACAAGCGGGGGTGCAGGTGGCGGCGGAACCGGCGGTGGCACGCCGGCCGTGACACCCGTTGCGGGCGTCGCTGCAAACGCAGGCAACCTGGTATCGGCGGTGGGCAATACGGTGTCCGGTCTCGGCTCCGTCGTGGGCAACGCCAACGTTCCGGGCATAAACCCCTCCACGACTCAAGCGTCTGGCAATGTTGTATCGAATCTTGGTGGCGCGGTGGGCGCACTCGGTGCCGGCGTATCGCAAGGTCTCGGTCAGATAGGATCAAGCGCGAATCCGGTCGGCACGACGCTCGCCAGCACCGGCAACGTCGTTCAGCAGACGGGCGCCGCGGTCACGAGTGCAGGCGATCTGGTAACGAGCATCGGCGCCGGCCCATTGTCCCCGCTCGCACCAATAACAACGCCAGCCGGCAACCTGGTGAGCGGCGTGGGCGGCGCTGTCACGCAGCTCGGTGGCGCACTCGGCACTACATTGTCGACCGGCGCTGTCAGCCAGGTCACGCAAGGTGTCAGCACGCTGATCACCCCGATCACCACGATGGCCGGTTCGCTCACGCAAACAGTCGGCTCGGCCACGGGTCTCGGCGCATCGGTCAACAATGTGCTCACCACGCTTGGCGGTACGCTGAATTCGGCAGGGCAGGCGATGGCATCGACGGGGAACAATCCGCTTGCCAGCGGCCTGGGTGGCGTGGTGTCCAGTACCGGAACGACACTAGCGTCGGCCGGCGGTCTCGTCCACGGCACGCCGGGTTCGAACCCGCTGTCACCGTTCAACGGTATCCTGTCGGGCCTGACGGGTACAGTCGGCGGCGCGGGCGGCGTGGGAAGTCCGCTGGCTCCAGTGAGCGGCCTTGTTGGAGGATTGACGGCCACGGTGGCGAGTCTTGGCGCCACACCGGGAGCGGCGGGACCGCTTGCACCGGTTGCATCGCTCGTAAGCGGCGTAAGCAGCGGCCTGGGTAATGTGGCTAATGCGGGTGGTGCGGGTGGCGGCGGTGCAGCAGGCGCGTTGGCTCCCGTCACGGGTCTCGTCGGCAGCTTGACGAACACCGTTGGCACGGTTGCCACAGGCGTCGCTACGCCAGTGGCAAGTGCCGCGGGCGGAGCCACAAGCGCCCTGACAAGCGCGACTTCGGGCAACGGATCGGCTGCGCCAGGCAACCTGCTCGCGCCGGTGACGGGTCTTGTCGGTGGCGTGACGGGCGCGTTGGGTGCGGGTGCGGGTGCGGGCACACGGACAACCACTGCGGGCGTAGGCGTGGGGGTTGGCGTGGGTCTATCGAGCGCTCCGGGCACTGCATCGGGCAGCTCGCCGGCCAATCCGCTGGGCGGTGTGACTACGCTGCTGGGCGGATTGCTCGGCGCACACAACAAATAGCTGCGGACGCTTCGCGCGAGCCACGGACAATCGCCTTTCCCAGCGAGCGGTCCGTGGCGAAAAGGTAGGTGTCCATACGTTCCTCCATGCCCCGTCTCATCCAAGCTGGACAAAGCACGGTCTCTCGATGCAACCCGTCCGGCCAGACGGCGCGCGCCGGACACAAGAACGACAAGAAGATACCCGCCCGCTGCTCTGATGTATATCGTCAGCAAAGCAGATAAAACAGAAGTTAAAGCGCCAAGAGCCGTAATACAGAGCGTTGCAATTGCATCAGCAGCAAACGATGACGAACGCGGCAAGACGCCGGATCTCTTCGATCCATAAGTCTTCTCGCAGTTCGCACGAAAAAAAGCCAACGAGGGCCGTACCGTGAAGATCAAGGAATGGAAATGGACGCTGCTGGCCGCGGCGGTGACGGCGCACGCCGCCCAGGCGCAGACCAGCGGGCAGGTCGCGCGCCCATCGGTGGCGGGCAATCCGCTCGATGCACTGCCGCAAGTGAACGCGCCACAAAAACCGCCGCCCGTCACTGTCGATGTCCAGACGCAAACGCCTCAAATACAGGAATTGCTTGCACGCCATCTGACGCCGCAGAAGATCCAGATTGAAGGTGTAAAAACCGTTCCCTTCGATGAGATCGCCCAACGCTTCGCGCCGCTCGTCGGCCACGACGTCACCATCGGCGAATTGATGGAAACCGCGAACGGCGTGACCGCGCTCTACAAGGAACGCGGCTACGCACTCTCTTTCGCCTTCGTGCCCGCGCAAACCTTCGACAACGGCATCGTGCGCATCACCATAGTGGAAGGCTATGTCGCCGACATCAAGATCAAAGGCGAACCCGGGAGCGCCGAAAAGCGCATTCGTGCGGTCGCCGACCGGATTCGCGCCGATCGCCCATTGAAGCAGGATACCTTCGAGCGCTACGTCAACGTGCTCGGTTTGACGCCCGGCGTGAAGATCGCGGCGACGGTCGCGCCCCCGCAGACCACCGACGGCGCAGCCCTGCTCGAACTCGATGTCGAGCGCAAACCGTTCAACTTCGCGACGGGTATCGATCTGAATCACCCAGGCTTGCAAGGCATCGTGAGCGCGACCGAAAACAGCGTGCTGGGCCAGGGCGAAACGGTCGGCGTTTCGGCGTTGCTGCCAAAGGGCCGCAACGATCAAACCTACTTCGCGATCAACGGCGCATTGCCGATTGGAACCGATGGCTTCACCGCCCGTGCCGATGCTTCGCATTACTACGGTCATCCTGTCGATAACCCGGGCTTACCTGCCTTCGTTGAACGCACTGTGGTGAACGACAAGGCCGGGTTGTCGGTGTCGTATCCGTTCATTTTGAGCAATACGCGCAGCCTGACTGGTACGGCCGGCGCCTATGCTTCCCATGATGAGGACCGTTTCAAGAACACCATCACGGGCGCACAGCTCGGTCAGCGTTCGCAGGTTCGTGTAACGACGCTGCAGCTCGACTACACCGGCACGGATACCGGCACCGTGCGGCGTGCGAGTATCAACGTGGCGAAAGCGTTGAACGTACTGGGTGCATCGAAGACAGCCGAAACCAACATTCCCGGCGTGGTCACGGCCAACCCGGTCTCGCTCACCTTCGTGCGCACCAGAGCCACGATCTCGCAAGCCAACGAATGGCCGTACAAGATCGGCACGATGATCGCCGCGACCGGACAGTACAGTCCGGATTCGTTACCGACATCGGAGCAGATTGCGTTTGGCGGACAACGCTTTGCGCTTGGCTACCAGCCGGGCGAGGGATCGGGCGACTCGGGCTGGGGTGCTTCGGCGGAAGTGAACCGGCCGTTCGCCATCGGGCTTGCGTTCATGAAGACTTTCACGCCCTACGTTTCCGTCGATACGGCTCACGTCTACCTGCACGGCGGCGCCGCGAAGCCAGGCAGGCTGGCATCGGTCGGCGTGGGTTTTCGCGTGTCGGATGCAAAGTACTACAGCCTGGATTTATCGCTGGCGAAGCCTGTTGGCGATGCCCCGGTGGAAGGCAACGGTTCGCGCAGCCCGCGCGTGAACGCGACGTTCTCCTACCAGTTCAATTGACCAAAACCCGCTTGGTTGCGCGATAGCCGTGCCTGCCCGCCACGAACCTACTAGAGGAAATCCTATCAAACGTCCTTGATGCTTTGACGTATTCTGTCCGCCCAACATCGGTAAATACAATCAAGAGACGTTTCACCTCCAGGAGGAAGCATGACGAGTATGACCCAGCGCGCGCAGCGGCAATTCAGACACATCCTGGTAGCGAGCGCCCTGCTCGCTTCGGCCGCGAGCACGCTTGCGCAGGCTGCGTCGCCGGCTGGACTCTGGCAGACCATCGACGATAAAACCGGCCAGCCCAAAGCCGTCGTTCAAATCGTGCAGGATAGCGACGGCACGCTTTCCGGGAAAATTCTGGAGGGGATCGGCAACAACAACGACCCGACTCGCCGATGCACGGCCTGTACAGATTCACGCAAGGATCAACTGCTGAAGGGCATGACGATCATCGAAGGCATGAAACCGGATGGCGACACGTGGGATGGCGGGCGGATTCTCGACCCGGAAAACGGCAAGCTTTATAAGTGCAAGATGCATCTGGACGAGGACGGCCAGAAGCTCGTGGTACGCGGATACATTGGCGTTTCGCTGCTCGGACGCTCGCAAACGTGGATCAGGCAGCAATAAGCCTTTACGCAGGTTCGATGCATAAAAAAACCGGCTGCAGACCAGAATCTGCAGCCGGTTTTTTTGCTTCGCGCTTCCCTCGCGCTGCGTCAAATACGCATCAGGCAGCGCGGCGCGAACCGCCAGCACGGTCTCCGGACGCCGCAGGCGCAGGACCAGGCGACGGCGCCATAGGCACGAATACCGGACGCACATCGCCATTCACCGACGTGCTGCTTGCGTGCGCAACGCCGTGATCGCCAAAACCTTCGGGCAGTTCGGTCGGCACGCGCATACGCGATGTCATCAGCGAATACAAACCTTCGCCAGCGGAGCCGAACAACTGGAGCATCACGCGCGCCAGAACACCCGAGTCATGCCACGCCTTGAAGCGGCGATGACACGTCTGATACGAAGGATATTTGCGCGGCAAGGTGGACCATGAAGCGCCGCTATACATCACCCACAGCACGCCGTTGAGCACGGCGCGGGTGTTGGCGAGCGGCCGGCCGCGCAACTCCGAACGGGGACGCAATTCCGGCAGCAACGGCGCGACCATTTGCCATTCTTCGTCGGACATATCGCGGTAAGGCTTCATGGTTTTTCTCCAATCACAAGTAAGTGATCAGACGATACCCATCCGCCCAAAACCCCGGTATCAGACATGTCCGAATCTTGAAATACCGCGCAAACCCTTGCAGCACTAACCTGACGGCGAAATTATGAGTCTCGCATTGTCAATTGTCCTTTCGGCCAGCGCTTTCAGGTCAGCGACGTATCCACCAGCCGCCGTTCGGACTCCAGATATTCCTTCGACTGCATCTCCGTGATCCGCGACACGGTGCGCGCGAATTCGTTGGCCATCGGTCCTTCCACGTAAAGCTCCTCGGCCGGCACTTCCGCGGACATCAGGAGCTTCACCTTGTGGTCATAGAACACGTCGATCAACCACGTGAAGCGGCGCGCCTCCGACGCATTGCGCGGCGACATCTTCGGAACTTCGGAGAGAATGACGGCGTGAAAACGGCTTGCCAGCTCAAGGTAGTCGTTCTGCGATCTCGGACCGCCGCAGAGCGTGGCGAAGTCGAACCAGACAACGCCGTCGGCTTTACGCAGCGCCTTCAGTTCACGTTTCTCGATGCGCAGGATCGGACTCTCGTCAGGCACCGCGGCAAGCTTGGCGAAGTCGGCGCGCAATGCTTTATCCGCGGCGGCGCCGAGCGGCGTGTGATACACCTTCACTTGCGACAGCGTGCGGCGGCGATAGTCCGTGCCGGCATCGACGTTGATGACGTCAAGCTTCGACTTGATCAGTTCGATGGCAGGCAGCAAACGATCACGATGCAAACCGTCCGGATACAGCAAGTCGGGATCGTAATTCGATGTCATCACGAACTGCACGCCTGCGCCAAACAGGCGGTCGAGCAACCGGTACAGAATCATCGCGTCGGCAATATCCGACACGTGAAACTCGTCGAAGCAAATCAGGCGGTAGCGCTTCGCGACGCGCCGCGCGAGTTCATCGAGCGGATCGGCCATGCCCTTCAGTTCTTCCAGCTCGCGATGCACTTCCCTCATGAACTCGTGAAAGTGCAGGCGCGTCTTGCGCTGCACCGGCACGACCGCGTAGAAGCTGTCCATCAGGAAGCTCTTGCCGCGCCCCACGCCGCCCCACATGTACACGCCGCGCGGCAACTCCGGGTGTGAAATCAGTTTCTTGAACGCATTCGAGCGGCGCGCCTTATACGCGACCCACTCGTCGTAGCAGCGCTGCAGGCGTTCGACCGCTGCGAGCTGCGCCGCGTCCGACTGATAGCCCCGCGTCTGCAATTCGTGTTCGTAGTATTCGTTGACGTTCATGGTGCGAGGGTTTTGAAGCCCGGGTGGAAACCCTGACTGAGCCAAATGAATGAGCAAATAAGCAAGCTGGAAGCGGCCGATAAAAACAAAGGCGAGCGGGATAACTCCCGCCCGCCTTCGTCATGCTGCTCGACCCTGCTGCAATTACATGTTGAGCGCGCGTTTGTCGACGGCGAGCGCGGCTTCGCGCATCACTTCGGACAACGACGGGTGCGGATGGCAGATCCGGCCGATATCTTCCGACGCCGCCTTGAACTCCATCGCGACCACCGCTTCCGCGATCAGGTCCGACGCATTCGCCGCGATGATGTGGCAGCCGAGCAGTTCATCGGTCTTCGCATCGGCGATCATCTTCACGAAACCGTCAGCCTTGCCGATACCGAGCGCCCGGCCATTGGCCATCATCGGGAACTGGCCGGTCTTGATCTCGCGGCCTTCCGCCTTCAACTGCTGCTCGGTCTTGCCGACCCACGCAATTTCCGGCTCGGTATAGATCACCCAAGGAATGCAGTTGTAGTCGATGTGCGGCTTCTGGCCGTCGATGATCTCGGCCACCAGCACGCCTTCGTCTTCCGCCTTGTGCGCAAGCATGGGGCCGCGCACCACGTCGCCGATCGCGTACACGTTCGGCACGCTCGTCGCGCAGTGATCGTCGACGGGAACAAAACCGCGTTCGTCCGTCTTGAGACCGATTGCTTCCAGACCGAGGTTGTCCGTGTTCGGGACGCGGCCAATCGACACGATCAACCGGTCGGCATCGAGCGTTTGCGCGTTGCCGTCCTTGTCCGTGTAGGCCACCGAGACGCTCGAATCCGTCGTCTTCACTTCGCCGATCTTCACGCCGAGATGAATGTCCAGACCCTGCTTCTTGAACTGCTTCGCGGCTTCCTTCGAGAGCGATTCGTCGCATGCGCCAAGGAACGCGGGCAACGCTTCGAGCACCGTCACGCTGGCGCCCAGGCGACGCCATACCGAACCGAGCTCCAGACCGATCACGCCGGCGCCGATCACGGCCAGCTTCTTCGGCACCGAATCGAAGGAAAGCGCGCCTTCGTTATCCGACACGATCTTGTTGTCGACAGGAATGGCCGGCAGGTGACGCGCCTTCGATCCCGTGGCGATGATCACGTTCTTCGCCGTTACGGTTTCCGTTTCCGCTTCGCCGCTCACTTCAATCTGCACGCCGGCGTCCGTCTTGCCGGTGAACTTGCCATGACCCTTGAGCCACGTGATCTTGTTCTTGCGGAACAGGAACTCGATACCCTTCGTCATCTTCTCGACAATGCCGTCCTTGCGGGCGAGCATTTTGGAGATATCGAGTTTCACGTCGCCCACGTTGATACCGTGATCGCCGAGATGATGCGACACGTTTTCGAATTCTTCCGACGAAGCCAGCAGCGCCTTCGACGGAATACAGCCCACGTTCAGGCATGTGCCGCCGAGCTTCAGGTTGCCGGCCGGGTTCTTCCAGCTTTCGATGCACGCGACCGACTTGCCGAGTTGCGCTGCACGAATCGCCGCAATGTAACCGCCAGGACCTGCACCAATCACGACGACATCAAATTCTTTGGACATGACTATCCTTCTCTTGTTGGATACATGGCGCGCCCGAGTCTATCGAGCGTGCCACGAGTCCTAAATAAGGTCTTAATGCTTGATTAAAAGGGTTACCTCGAGGGTAACCCCGAGGGCAACCGCAGGGATCACAGGTCCAGCAGCAAGCGGGCCGGATCTTCCAGCGCATCCTTCATCGCCACCAGCGACAACACCGCTTCGCGGCCGTCGATGATCCGGTGATCGTAGGAGAGCGCCAGATAGTTCATCGGGCGAATCACGATCTGGCCGTTCTCGACCACAGCGCGTTCCTTCGTTGCGTGCACGCCGAGGATTGCCGATTGCGGCGGGTTGATGATCGGCGTCGACAACATGGAGCCGAACACGCCGCCATTCGAGATCGAGAACGTACCGCCCGTCATTTCCTCGATCGACAGCTTGCCGTCCCGCGCCTTCGCACCGAATTCGGCGATTTTCTTCTCGATATCGGCCAGGCTCAGTTGATCGGCGTTGCGCAGGATCGGTACCACGAGACCACGCGGCGAACCCACGGCAATGCCAATGTCGAAGTAACCGTGATAGACGATGTCATTACCGTCGATAGACGCGTTCACCAGCGGGAATTTTTTCAGCGCATGCACGGCGGCCTTCACGAAGAACGACATGAAGCCGAGCTTCACGCCATGTTCCTTCTCGAAACGGTCCTTGTACTTGTTGCGCAGGTCCATCACCGGCGCCATGTTCACTTCGTTGAACGTGGTCAGGATGGCATTGGTTTGCTGCGACTCGAGCAGACGCTCGGCAATACGCGCGCGCAAACGCGACATCGGCACGCGCTGTTCCGGACGATCCTTGAGCCACTGGTCAGCACCCGGCGCCTTCACGTCCGGCAGGGACGGCTTGGCGGCAGCCGGAGCCTTGACGGGAGCCTTTGCAGCCGGCGCAGACGCAGCGGCAACAGCCGGCGCACCTTGCGTGGCGGCCAGTGCATCGCCCTTCGTGACGCGGCCATCGCGACCCGTGCCCGAGACCTGATCGCTCGATACATTCTTCTCGGCCAGAATCTTCGCAGCCGACGGGGAAGCGGACGTGTTGGATGCCGAAGCGCTCGCCGAAGCGCTCGCCACAGCCGGCGCAGCTTCCTGTTGCGGTTGCGCGGCCGGAGCCGGTTTCACCTCGGCGTCGCCAGCGGCGGCTGCCACCGGTGCGTCGCCGGCCTTTGCTTCCGTATCGATCATTGCGATCACTTCTTCCGCGCCGACCACGTCGCCGTCATGCTTGATGACTTGCGCGAGCACGCCCGCAGCCGGTGCCGGCACTTCCAGCACGACCTTGTCGGTTTCGATTTCAATGAGGATTTCGTCGATGGCAACTGCCTCGCCCGGCTTCTTCTTCCACGACAACATGGTGCCTTCCGACACGGACTCAGAAAGCTGGGGAACCTTGACTTCTACAATAGACATTATGTTTTTTCCTGAATGTATCTGGGTACGGCGCCATCATTGGCAATAAGTGAATTCGACGCCGTCAATTCTTGAGTAACCAGAGCGTATGAATGCAGCGCGCATTCAACTTGCGGCGAGCGCTGCTTGTGCATTCCACGTTCCGAATCGAATCACAGGACAGCGCATGAAAAACCGGGGAGCCGTTAAAAGGACGCTCCCCGGTCACAGCCGCTTACTTCGAGATGGTCTGTGCGCCCTTCAACCGGCCAAACGCGCCTTCGATCAGCGCCTTGAGCTGCTCGTAGTGCTTCGCGTAATAGCCGACTGCCGGGGATGCCGATGCCGGACGGCCGCTGTATGCCAGCTTCTGTCCTTCACGCATGCCTTCGCGCAGATGATGCTCGACGTAGAACCAGGCGCCCTGGTTCTGCGGCTCGTCCTGTACCCAGACCACTTCGGTCGCGTGTTCGTATTTCTTGATTTCCGCGTCGAATTGCTTGTGGGCAAACGGATACAACTGCTCGATACGAACGATGGCGACATCGCTCGCCTTCGCTTCGCGACGATGCGCGATCAGGTCGTAATACACACGGCCCGAACACACGATCACGCGCTTGACCTTCTTCGGCTCGATTGCATCGTCCGTTTCGCCGATGATCGGCTGGAACGAACCCTTCGCCAGTTCCGACAGGTCCGACACTGCTTCCTTATGGCGCAGCAGCGACTTCGGCGTGGCGACGATCAGCGGCTTCCTGAACAAGCGGATCATCTGACGGCGCAGCAGGTGGAAGATTTGCGCCGGCGTGGTCGGCTGCACCACTTGCATGTTGTGATCCGCGCAAAGCTGCAGGAACCGTTCGATACGCGCCGAGGAGTGCTCCGGACCCTGCCCTTCATAGCCGTGTGGCAGCAGCATGGTAAGACCCGAAACGCGGCCCCACTTCACTTCGCCCGACGAGATGAACTGATCGATCACAACCTGCGCGCCGTTCACGAAGTCACCGAATTGCGCTTCCCATGCAACCAGCGTATTCGGCTCGGCCGTCGAATAACCGTACTCGAAACCGAGCACCGCTTCTTCCGACAATACCGAATCGATCACCGTGAACTTCGCCTGACCATCGGCAATGTTCTGCAGCGGAATGTACGTACCGTCGTTCCAGCGTTCGCGGTTTTGATCGTGCAGCACAGCGTGACGGTGCGTGAACGTGCCACGGCCCGAATCCTGGCCCGTGAGACGCACGGCATAACCCGACGCCACCAGCGACGCATACGCGAGATGCTCGCCCATGCCCCAGTCGAGCTTCGCTTCGCCACGGCCCATTGCACGGCGGTCGTTGATCACGCGCTCGACCAGCGGATGCACCTTGAAGTTTTCCGGGATCGTGGTGATGCGCTCGGCCAGGCGCTTCAGTTCGGCCAGCGGAACTGCCGTGTCAGCGGCGTCCGTCCACTTGCGGTTCAGGAACGGAACCCAGTCCACCGCGTACTTGCTCTTGTAGTTCGAGAGCACCGGATCGACCGTGTGATGCCCGTCGTCCATTGCCTGGCGATACGCCTTCACGTAATTATCGGCGTCTTCCGCGGTGATCACGCCTTGCTGCACGAGCTTTTCAGCGTACAGCGCGCGCGTACCCGGATGTTTCGCGATGGTCTTGTACATCAGCGGCTGCGTCACCGCCGGCGTGTCCTGCTCGTTGTGACCCAGCTTGCGGAAACAGATGATGTCGACAACCACGTCCTTGTGGAACTGCATGCGGTAGTCGATAGCCAACTGCGTGCACAGCACGACCGCTTCCGGATCGTCGCCGTTCACGTGCAGCACCGGCGCTTCGATCATCTTCGCCACGTCCGAGCAATACAGCGTCGAGCGTGCGTCGCGCGGGTCGGACGTCGTGAAGCCGATCTGGTTGTTGATGACAATATGCAGCGTGCCGTGCGTGCCGTAACCGCGCGTTTGCGCGAGGTTCAGCGTTTCCATGACCACGCCCTGGCCGGCAAACGCCGCGTCGCCGTGAATCTGGACCGGCAGCACTTGCAGGCCGTCGACGTCGCCGCGACGATCCATGCGCGCCTTCGCCGACCCTTCGACCACCGGGTTCACGATTTCGAGGTGCGACGGGTTGAACGCGAGCGACAGGTGGACCGGGCCGCCGTCGGTCGAGACGTCCGACGAGAAACCCTTGTGGTACTTCACGTCACCGGCGGGAAGGTCATCAACATGCTTGCCTTCGAATTCGGCGAAGAGATCAGCCGGCATCTTGCCGAGCGTGTTCACCAGGACGTTCAAGCGTCCACGGTGAGCCATGCCGATGATGATTTCCTGAACGCCCGCGGCGCCTGCATGGCGAACGACTTCGTCCATTGACGCAATGAAGCTTTCGCCGCCTTCCAGCGAAAAGCGCTTCTGGCCGACATATTTGGTGTGCAGGAAACGCTCGAGCCCTTCGGCTGCCGTCAGGCGCTGAAGGATGTGCTTTTTCTTGTCGCCGGAGAAATCCGGCGTGGAGCGGATCGATTCGAGCCGTTCCTTCCACCAGCGCTTTTGTTCCGGGTCGCTGATGTACATGAACTCGGCGCCAATCGTGCCGCAGTACGTGTCGCGCAATGCCTTCACGATCTCACGCAGCGACGCCTGCTCGTTCCCGAAATACAGGTTCTGTGCATGGAACGTCTGGTCCATGTCGGCTTCGGTGAAGTCGTAGAACGCAGGTTCGAGTTCGGGGATGGCCGGGCGCTCACGGCGCTTGAGCGGATCGAGGTTGGCCCATTGTGAGCCGAGGAAGCGGTATGCGCCGATCAGCGACTGAACGAAGACCTGTTTGCGCGCGGTCGCCAGATCAGCACTGCTTTCGCGCGGCACGAAGCCGTTCGATTTCGCTCGCTGAGCGAACGACTCCACGATCGGGCCGTGGGCCACGTCGTTGTGATTCGACCCATCCGATGCAGGCACGTTTTGCAGTGCATCGAAATAGGTACGCCAGGTCTCGGGCACTGACGCGGGATTATCGAGATATGCCTCGTACTGTTCTTCGACGTATGGGGCATTACCGCCGAACAAATAGGAGTTCAGCTGGGATTGCTTCATCATTTTTACGCTCACCTTTCTTCGAGTTTCTCGAGAAATAGCGGGTTACTCAACCTTCCGCAACACGGCCTGACCGTTTAGCGGATTGCGCGAATCAAGTCTGCTTGGAAGGACCTAAAACTGGCAATGCATCCGCTAGCATAGCACAGATCATTAAGTCCACGCGCCGATGGTCGCGGCCCGGACGCTTGTCTGGCGGGCTTTCGGGCACCTTTCGCGAATAAGGGACATATGCTCAAAACACGCGGCGCAACAAAAAGCCACCCGCGGGTGGCTTTTTGTTGATGCAAAACTGACGTGAATCAGTCCACAGCGCCCTTGCGGCTGGCGCTACGACGCTCATGTTCTTTCAGATAACGCTTGCGCAGGCGAATGGATTGCGGCGTGACTTCGACCAGTTCGTCGTCGTCGATAAACTCGACCGCATATTCCAGCGACATCTGGATCGGCGGCACCAGGCGCACCGCTTCGTCCGTACCTGACGAACGCACGTTGGTCAGTTGCTTGCCCTTGATCGGGTTCACGACCAGGTCGTTGTCGCGGCTGTGAATGCCGATGATCATGCCTTCGTACAGCGGCTCACCCGGCGAAACGAACATGCGGCCGCGGTCCTGCAGCTTCCACAGCGCGTAGGCAACGGCTGCGCCATCGTCCTGCGAAATCAGCACGCCGTTGCGGCGCTCGCCCACGCCGCCTTCCTTCACCGGCTGATACGAGTCGAACGTGTGGCTCATCAAGCCCGTGCCACGCGTCAGCGTCAGGAATTCCGACTGGAAGCCGATCAGTCCGCGCGCCGAAATGCGGTATTCAAGACGCGTGCGGCCACGGCCGTCCGACGCCATGTCAAGCATTTCGCCCTTGCGGCGGCCCAGTTCTTCCATCACGCCGCCCTGGTTCGCATCTTCCATGTCGACGGTCAGGTTTTCGTATGGCTCGTGCTTGACGCCGTCGACTTCCGTCATCACCACGCGCGGACGCGACACGGCGAGTTCGTAACCTTCACGACGCATGTTTTCCACGAGAATGGTCAAATGCAGTTCGCCCCGGCCTGACACTTCGAACGTGGTTTCGTCGCCGGTTTCCTTCACGCGCAACGCCACGTTATGGTTCAGTTCCTTCATCAGGCGGTCGCGGATCTGACGGCTCGTGACGAACTTGCCTTCGCGTCCCGCCAGCGGCGAGGAATTCACGAGGAAGTTCATGGTCAGCGTGGGTTCGTCCACGGTAATCATGGGCAGCGCTTCCGGAACGTCCGGCGCGCAGATGGTCACGCCAATGCCGATTTCTTCAATACCGTTGATCAGCACGATGTCGCCGGCTTCAGCCGATTCGACCTGTACGCGCTCCAGGCCCTTGAACGACAGCACCTGGTTGATCTTGCGGTTCAGGATCGCGCCGTCCGGACCCGAGCGCACGGCCACCGACATGCCCGGCTTGATCCGGCCCCGCGTGATCCGGCCCACGCCGATACGGCCCACGTAGGACGAATAATCCAGCGATGTAATCTGCAGTTGCAGCGGCGCTTCCGGATCAGCCGGGCGGACCGGAACGTGCTCCAGAACCGCGTCGAACAGCGGGCGCATGTCGCCTTCGCGCACGTCCGGCGTCAATCCTGCATAACCATTCAGCCCCGATGCATAAACAATCGGGAAGTCGAGTTGTTCGTCGGTGGCGCCAAGCTTGTCGAACAAGTCGAAAGTCTGGTTGATGACCCAGTCGATCCGCGCGCCGGGCCGGTCGACCTTGTTGATCACCACGATAGGCTTGAGGCCCAGCGCCAGCGCCTTTTTCGTTACGAACCGCGTTTGCGGCATCGGGCCTTCAACGGCGTCCACCAGCAGCAGCACCGAGTCGACCATGGACAGCACGCGTTCCACTTCGCCGCCGAAGTCGGCGTGTCCCGGCGTATCCACAATATTGATGTGCGTGCCTTCGTACTCGACCGCGCAGTTCTTCGAAAGGATGGTAATGCCGCGTTCCTTTTCGATGTCGTTCGAGTCCATCACGCGCTCGACTACGGCCTGGTTCTCTCGGAACGTGGCGGTCTGGCGGAGCAATTGGTCGACGAGCGTGGTCTTGCCGTGGTCGACGTGGGCAATGATGGCGATGTTGCGAAGGGCGCGGGTCATAGGAGCTTGAGGAGCTTGTACATATAGTTGAGCGCCGTGGGTGCAAGCTAGCTATTAGCCGTGGAGCGAACACCTGGAGAATCCGCAGCTTCGGAATCTCCTGCGAAATCCTTGATGTCAGTCCACTTCCCCGCACTCGGCGCGATGGGAACCGAAGATTGTAGCACGCGGACGTGTCCTGTTCCTCACTGCTGTGCAATAGGACATAACCCGGAAGCGTTTTCGGACCAGTTTCCTATATCGGGACAGGTGGAAAGCCCTGTCAGGGCGTGCTGCCGGGGCCTCGCCCAACATTATCCAATCTCAAAATAACAACAACTCACGTTTCGCTTCGCAGCCAGGACGACCATGAAAGTACTTGCCGCGTCAACGATGCAACTCTTATAATCTTGCATAGTCAATTATTGCAAGCGCACGAGTATCCATCAGCGACGCCCACCAGCCGGTTCCTGAAATTGCCAACTACGTTCTTTGCGAGAGCGTCGGCTATTTGCTTAGCCGGGTTCGCTCAACGCTCTGGAACAACGTTACGCAACTCACCATGGCCGATCTCGGCATTACCAGCACGCAGGCAAGCATCATGTTCATGCTGGCGAGCGGGCGCAATTTGGCGGCGGCGGATCTGGCGCGTGAGTACGGTATCGATGCAAGCGCGGTGACCCGGCTGATCGACCGGCTGGAAAAGCGCGGACTCATTACCCGCGTGCGCAGCGAGGAAGACAGGCGGGTCGTGAGACTCGCGCTGACCGCCGAAGGCCGTGAACTGGCGGGGCAGATTCCCGCCATTTTCACGAAAGTGCTGGACAAGCTTCTCGGCGGTTTTACGCCCGAGGAAGTGGGTTTCCTGAAGAGCATGTTGCGCCGGATCCTGCTCAATTCCGGTGACCCGGCAGCCATCGCGCTAATCAGCGGATATGAAAAGTCCGCGCCGAAAGCATCTTCCTGAAGAGGCGAGATCTTTTCTGAATTCAAGTCCATATTCTGACGACGCACTTCGCAACCGCCCTTGTCGGGTAATAAAACTGAAAGAAATTGGTTGCTGCGTCCATCTTTACAATCATCTCTGAGAGCCGAGCGATGAAATTTTCATATTCGTGCGCATCCGCGTCCGCGGCGCCCACGACACCCATAAAACGCAGCGCGCTCGCTGCGACGTTCGCTGCTTTCGTGCTGGCGGGCTGCGCGAACTATGCGGGCATCAGCAGCGACAAGCAGATCACCGAACCGCAGAACGACGCGCTGCAAGCCACGCAAAGCGTGCCGTCGCAAGGCGGTCAATGGCCGTCGCTCGACTGGGCGAAGCAATTCGGCGATCCGCAATTGCCGCAGTTGATCGACGAAGCGCTTGCCGGCAATCCGTCGATTGCGCAGGCTCAAGCCCGGATTGCGAAGGCATCGTCTTATATAGAAAGCTCGCGCGCCGGGCTTTATCCGAAGGTGAACGGGTCGTATTCGTGGTCTCGCGAGCTTTTTTCGGCAAATGCGCTCTATCCGCCTCCGTATGGCGGCACCTGGTATAGCGAAAACAATGCGCTCGTGAGCGCGTCGTGGGACCTTGACCTGTGGGGCAAGAACCGCTCGCGGCTCAATCAGGCCGTGTCGCAGCAGAAGGCCGCCGAGGCCGACATGCAGCAAGCGCGCGTCACGCTGGCGGCGTCGGTTGCGCAGACGTACAACCAGCTCGCGCTGCTCTACGCATTGCGCGATGTCGCCCAGCGCGAGATTGCAAACCGCTCCGACGTGGGTCGCATCACCACTGGCCGCGTGAGCGCCGGACTCGATACCAATGTCGAAATCCGCACCGCCGAAGGCAACATCGCGACGAGCCAGACGAACCTGTCCGAACTCGACGGTCAGATCACGACCACGCGTTATCAGCTTGGCGCACTGCTCGGCCAGGGGCCGGATCGCGGGCTCAGGATCGCGAACCCGGTGTTGAATTCAAAGATCAAAATCGCACTGCCGGACAACGTGCCCGCAGACCTGATCGCGCGGCGGCCCGACATTGTCGCGGCGCGCTGGCAGGTGGAAGCGGCGACATCGAATGTGAAGGAAGCGAAGGCCGAGTTTTTCCCCGACATCAATTTGTCGGCGGCAGCGGGCTTCGATGCCTTCGGCTGGGGCCGTTTCTTCACCTCGAGCAGCCGTCAGTTCAATGCGGGACCGGCGATCCATCTGCCGATCTTCGACGCAGGCGCACTGCGCGCCCAGTTAAAAGGCCGTTATGCGGACTTCGACCTCGATGTGGCGAACTACAACCAGACGCTGGTCAATGCGCTGAACGACGTGGCGACGCAGATTGCATCGATTCGCTCGGTCGATCAGCAAACGAGCGACGCCACCCGCGCCCTCGACGCCTCCACGCACGCGTATCAACTTGCCGTGATCCGCTACAAGGCGGGGTTGTCGCCGCAGTTGCAAGTGCTCACCGCCGACCAGAACCGGCTGTCGAACGAGCAGACCGTAACGAACCTGCGGATGAAACGACGCGACCTCCAGATCGGCCTGATCAAGGCGCTCGGCGGCGGTTTCGATGCCGCGGATACCAACCTCGCCATCGGTGGCCAGACGTCGAAGACCGTGTCGGTCGCGCCGAAGAGCGCCGACTGATCCAACCCGAATCGAACTGAAGCATCGAACTGAACCGACTGGCAGCAACTCAAGACAGAGAATACGGAGCTATTCAATGAGCGACTCTCAACAAAACGCCGCAGCAGCACCGGCGCCTAAAACCAGCAACACCAAGCGCCGCGTGCTGATGTCACTGATCGTGCTGGTCGTGATCATCGCGGCTGTCGCATATGGCCTGTACTACTTCCTGGTCGCGCGTTTCCATGAAAGCACCGACGACGCTTATGTGAACGGCAACATCGTGCAGATCACGCCGCAAGTGGTCGGCACGGTAATTTCGGTGAATGCGGACGACACGCAAACCGTGAAGATGGGCGATCCGCTCGTCGTGCTCGATCCGGCCGATTCCAAGGTCGCACTCGATCAGGCCGAGGCGAATCTCGCGCAGACGGTGCGCCAGGTCCGCACGCTGTTCGTGAACGACAACCAGTACCAGGCGCAAGTCGCGCTGCGCCAGTCGGATTTGTCGCGTGCCCAGGACGACCTGCGCCGCCGCTTGACGATTGCGCAAACCGGCGCGATCTCGGGCGAGGAAATCTCTCATGCGCGTGACGCGGTGCGCGGCGCGCAGGCTTCGCTGAACGCCGCGCAGCAAGAGCTTCAGTCGAACCGCTCGCTGACGTCGAACACGACCATCGCAAGCCATCCGAATGTGCTTGCGGCTGCGGCCAAGGTGCGCGATTCCTACATCAACTACGCACGCAACACCATGCCGGCGCCGGTGACGGGTTATGTCGCGAAGCGTTCGGTGCAGGTCGGGCAGCGCGTCTCGCCGGGCACGCCGCTCATGGCGATCGTGCCGCTGAACGGCGTCTGGATCGATGCCAACTTCAAGGAAGTGCAGTTGACGCACATGCGTATCGGCCAGCCTGTGGAACTGACGGCGGACGTGTATGGATCGAGCGTCGTGTTTCACGGCAAGGTGATCGGTTTCTCGGCGGGTACGGGTTCGGCGTTTTCGCTGTTGCCGGCGCAAAACGCGACCGGCAACTGGATCAAGGTCGTGCAGCGCCTGCCGGTTCGGATCGCGCTTGATCCGCAGGAACTCGAAAAGCATCCGCTGCGCATCGGTCTTTCGATGAACGTGGACGTTTCCATCAAGGACGAGAACGGCGGTCAGCTCGGCGCCGCGCCCAACACCGTGTACCAGACCGATGTATTCGCGAAGTACGGCGATCAGGCAGACGCCGAAATCGCCCGCATTATCGCGGCGAACGAAGGTACGTCAGGTCCGGGCACGGGCAACGGTCCACAAAAGACATCGAAGGAAAACGTTCAGCCGGCGACGAAGCAAGACCTCGCCAAGCTGATGTAAGCGCCCTTCAAAGTCTTCCGGAACCGTTCTTATGTCTCAACCCAACGCCGTTCATCCACCGCTGGAAGGCGCGAAACTCGTGATCGGCACGATCGCGGTGTCGCTCGCGGTGTTCATGAACGTGCTCGATACATCGATTGCGAACGTGTCCATTCCGTCCATATCGGGCGACCTCGGGGTGTCGTCGGATCAGGGCACGTGGGTGATCACATCGTTCGCGGTCGCCAACGCGATCTCCGTGCCGCTGACCGGCTGGCTCACGCAGCGCTTCGGCCAGGTGCGGCTCTTCATGACGTCGATCGTGCTGTTCGTGATCGCCTCGTGGCTGTGCGGGCTCGCGCCCAGCCTGCCCTTCCTGCTCGCCGCGCGCGTGCTGCAAGGCGCTGTGGCCGGCCCGATGATCCCGCTCTCGCAAACCTTGCTGCTCGCGAGTTACCCCAGGGCGAAGGCGCCCATGGCGCTTTCCATGTGGTCGATGACCACGCTGATTGCGCCAGTCGCCGGCCCGATCCTGGGCGGCTGGATTTCCGACAACATCTCGTGGCCGTGGATTTTTTACGTGAACATACCGGTGGGTATCGTCGCCGCGATTGCCACGTTTGCAATCTTCCGCGAACGCGATTCGGTGATCCGCAAGGCGCCTATCGATACCGTTGGCCTGGGCCTGCTCGTGATCTGGGTCGGTTCGCTGCAGATCATGCTCGACAAGGGGAAGGACCTCGACTGGTTCAACTCGACCACCATCGTGGTGTTGACGTTGATCGCGGTGATCGCGCTCGCGTTCTTCATTGTGTGGGAGTTGACCGAAGAACATCCGGTTGTCGACCTGTCGCTCTTCAAGCTGCGTAATTTCACAGGCGGAACGATCGCGCTGGCAATCGGATACGGGCTGTATTTCGGCAATCTCGTGCTGTTGCCGTTGTGGCTGCAAACCGATATTGGCTATACCGCCACCGACGCCGGTCTCGTTCTCGCGCCTGTCGGCTTGTTTGCGGTGCTGCTCTCGCCCGTAGTCGGCAAATTCCTGCCACGTATCGATCCGCGCAAGATCGCGACCGCCGCGTTCCTCGTATTCGCGCTCGTGTTCTGGATGCGCTCGCGCTACACCACGGGCGTCGATACCTTTTCGCTGATGTTGCCCACGTTGATCCAGGGTATAGGCATGGCCGGATTCTTTATCCCGCTGGTCTCGATTACGTTGTCGGGCCTTCCGGGGAACCGGATTCCGGCTGCGTCGGGATTGTCCAACTTCGTGCGGATCATGTGCGGCGGTATCGGCACGTCGATATTTTCAACTGCCTGGGATCATCGCTCGGGCGTGCATCACGCGCAGCTTGTGGAGCAAGCCAATCTGTATAACCCAAACTTTAACGCGTCGATGCAGCAATTCAGCGCGGCCGGGCTCAGTCACGATCAGGGTTATGGATTATTCAACAGCATGGCGACGCAGCAGGCGGCGCAGTTGGGCGTGAACGATCTGTTCTATATATCCGCGGCGATTTTTGTTGCGTTGATTGCGTTGATCTGGATTACCAAGCCCGAACGCTCGGGTGGCGGAGATTCGGCGGCCGCGGCCTCGGCGGCGCATTGACGAGTTTGACGACGGGTACAAACTTGCGAAAACGCGACGGCAAACCGTGGCGTTTTTTTATCCTGCAGATACCACAAGCCGCTCGGGCGCCAGCACGCCGTCGCCGGCCCGGGCGACGCCGAGAAGACGTTGTTCATCGCGGGAATAGACGCGCACGCGTTGCGCATCCGCTAGACGTTCAGCGATATCCGAAAGTTTGAGCCGCTGTCCCTGGCAAAAACGTCGGCTGGCGTCGGCGTCGAGGTGAACAGCTGGAAAGGTGGACAGCAAGGCGTCAACCGGTTGCAGCCAGTTATCGCGTTCATCCGGCGCAGCCTCCGAAAGCGTGTCCAGCGTAACGGCATGCTCAAGCGTCAACGCGCCCACTCCGGTACGCCTCAGCGCCACCAGATGCGCGCCACAACCCAGCTTTTCACCGATATCCTCAGCCAGCGTACGCACATACGTGCCCTTGCTGCAGGTCACGCGGAACGTCACGTCAGGCAACGCACACGCGATCACTTCCAGCGCGTGGATGGTCACGTTGCGCGCCTCGCGCTCCACCGTCTGCCCGGCACGCGCGTATTCGTACAACGGTTTGCCGTCACGTTTGAGCGCTGAATACATCGGCGGGACTTGCGTGATGTCACCGCGAAAATGGACCATCGCGGCGTGAATCGCGGCTTCGTCGCACGTGACCTCGCGTGTTTGCAGCGCCTCGCCTTCCGCGTCGCCGGTCGTCGTCTGGATGCCCAGTCGCATGGTGGCTTCGTAGGTCTTGTCCGCTTCAAGCAGATCCTGAGAAAACTTCGTCGCCTCGCCGAAACACAGCGGCAACAACCCTGTCGCGAGCGGATCGAGCGTGCCCGTATGCCCCGCCTTCTTTGCCAGAAAGATTCTTTTGGCGCGAATCAGCGCGTCGTTGCTGGAAAGGCCGAGCGGCTTGTCGAGCAGCAACACGCCGTCGAGCAAACGACGCGGAATCTTCGGACGAGCAGAACCGTTCATCGATCAGGCGCCCTTCTCGTCTTGGTCTTCTTGATCCGGCTCGTCGTCGTCCTTTGCGCGCGTGGAGTTCGCTTCATCGATCAGCTTCGACATTTCCACCGCACGCACCACAGTCTGGTCGTAGTGGAAATGCAGTGTCGGCACCGTATGGATATGCAGGCGCTTGAACAACAGGTTATGCAAATGCCCCGCTGCGTGATTCAAACCGGCTTCGGTTTCTTTCGGATCGCCGGTGAGCGTGGTGAAGTACACCTTCGCGTGCGCGTAGTCGGGCGTCAGTTCGACGCTCTGAAACGTCACCATGCCGATGCGCGGGTCCTTCACGTCGCGCACCAGTTCGGCGAGATCGCGCTGGATCTGATCTGCAATCTGCACGTTGCGGTTAGGGGAAGTACGTTTCTTGGCCATGATATTTCCAATAATTTGTGTGTTGCCGGACGCCGCAAACAAAAAGGGCGGAGCGGGCGTGAAGCCCACTCCGCCCTCGCGTCCAGCGGTGAATCTTTTATAGCGTACGTGCGACTTCGGTCACTTCGAAGATTTCGAACTGGTCGCCTTCAACCATGTCGTTGTAGTTCTTCAGCGAGATACCGCACTCGAAGCCTTGGCGCACTTCCTTCGCGTCGTCCTTGAAGCGCTTGAGCGAATCGATTTCGCCCGTATGGACAACCACGTTGTTGCGCAGCACGCGAACCATCGAGTTCCGCTTGACCACCCCGTCGGTAACCATACAACCCGCAATCGCGCCGATCTTCGGCACACGGATGATCTGGCGAACTTCGACCATACCCGTGATGACTTCGCGCTTCTCCGGCGAGAGCATGCCCGACATTGCCGCTTTCACTTCATCCACTGCGTCATAGATGATGTTGTAGTAGCGAATGTCGATACCATTCGATTCCGCCACCTTGCGAGCCTGAGCATCCGCACGCGTGTTGAAACCGATGATGACCGCCTTCGACGCCGTCGCCAGATTGACGTCCGACTCGCTGATCGCGCCGACCGCGCTGTGCACGATCTGCACGCGTACTTCGTTGGTCGAAAGCTTCTGCAGCGACTGCACCAGCGCTTCCTGCGAACCCTGCACGTCGGCCTTGACGATCAACGGCAGATTCTGCACGTTGCCTTCCGTCATGGACTCCAGCATGTTTTCCAGCTTCGCGGCCTGCTGCTTCGCCAGCTTCACGTCGCGGAACTTGCCTTGACGGAACAACGCGATTTCACGCGCCTTGCGCTCGTCCGGCAGGACCATGACTTCTTCGCCAGCACCCGGCACTTCGGAAAGCCCCTGAATCTCGACCGGAATCGACGGACCCGCCGACTTGATCGGCTTGCCGGTTTCGTCGAGCATGGCCCGCACGCGCCCGAAAGCCGTACCCGCCAGCACGATGTCGCCACGATTCAGCGTACCCGATGTCACCAGGATGGTCGCGACCGGACCCTTGCCCTTGTCAAGCTTCGCTTCGATCACGAGACCCTTGGCAGGTGCATCCACCGGCGCCTTGAGTTCCATGACTTCGGCCTGCAGCGACAGGTTTTCGAGCAAGCTGTCGATACCCGCGCCCGTTTTCGCCGACACTTCGATGAACGGCGAATCACCGCCATACTCTTCCGGCACGACGCCTTCAGCGACCAGTTCCTGCTTCACGCGCTCGGAAGCTGCGCCTGGCTTGTCGATCTTGTTGATCGCCACGACGATAGGCACGCCGCCCGCCTTCGCATGAGCGATGGCTTCCTTCGTTTGCGGCATCACGCCGTCATCGGCAGCCACCACCAGGATCACGATGTCCGTGGCCTTCGCACCGCGAGCACGCATGGCCGTGAAGGCCTCGTGACCCGGCGTGTCGAGGAACGTAATCACGCCGCGCGGCGTTTCCACGTGGTATGCGCCAATGTGCTGCGTAATCCCGCCCGCTTCACCCGATGCAACCTTCGCACGGCGGATGTAGTCGAGCAGCGAGGTCTTGCCATGGTCGACGTGACCCATGACCGTGACCACCGGAGGACGCGGCAGGCGTTCGCCCACTTCTTCCTGCGTTTCGCCTTCGACCAGCAACGCTTCCGGATCGTCCAGCTTGGCCGCAACCGCGCTGTGACCCAGTTCTTCCACGACGATCATCGCGGTTTCCTGGTCCAGCACCTGGTTGATCGTGACCATCTGTCCAAGCTTCATCATCACCTTGATGACTTCCGAAGCCTTGACCGACATCTTGTGCGCCAGATCCGCAACCGATACCGTTTCCGGCACGTGCACTTCGCGCACCACCGGTTCCGTCGGCGCCTGGAAGTTGGTCTGGTCCTGATGCTTGCCGCGACCCTTCGGGCCACCGCGCCAACCGCGGTCCACGCCGCCGCTGGTGTCGCCGCGCGTCTTGATGCCGCGGCGCTTGGCTGCGTCGTCCTGCCAACTGCTCTTGCCACCCGCTTTCTTCTTGTCCGGTCCAAGCGACGGTGCCGCCGGAGCCGGTGCGCCGGCAGCAGGCTTTTTCGCCGCTGCGGGGCGTGCCGGCGCCGAGCCTTCCGGACGTGCCGGCTTGTGCAACGTGCCCTTGGCTTCGGCAGCCTTCGCGCCTTCGGCGACCTTGGCAGCAGCAGCCGCTGCGGCCACCGCTGCCGGGCTCGGCTCGGCAGGCTTCGCCTGCTGGGCCTTGCGCGGCGTGTTCATCATTTCGCGAATAGCGCGCGCTTCGGCTTCAGCCGCGGCGCGGCGCTTGGCGATCTGGTCGTGCTCGGCACGCGCCTTCTCGGTCGCGGCACGCGCGGCGTCTTCCGCCTTCTTCGCAGCTTCGCGCTGAGCGGCACGTTCGGCGGCGGCCTTCTCATCCACCTGCGGCACCGCTACTTCAGCTTTCACGGGTTCGTCGGCCACGTTTTCCGTCTTCGATTCGGTACGCGTATCCTGACGGGCGCTCGCCGCAGCACGCGAAATCTCGGCAGCTTCCGCCTGAGCGGCAGCACGCTTCGCTTCTTCTTCCTCGGCACGGCGGCGCTCGGCTTCAGCCGCCGCCTCGCGCGCAACCCGTTCCGCCTCTTCACGCTCGAAGCGCTCCTGACGTTCTTTCAGTTCCAGCGCTTCTTTCTCAAGCAGCTCGGCTGCATGGCGCGCTTCTTCATCGCGACGCTGCAATTCGGCTTCGTCGACTTCGTCTTCGACGTGGTTCGCATCTTCGACCACCTGTTCAACACCGCTCTGATCGCGCTGCACGAACACGCGCTTCTTGCGGACCTCGACCTGAATGGTGCGAGCTTTACCCGTAGAGTCGGACTGTTTGATTTCCGACGTATGCCGGCGGGTCAAAGTGATCTTGCGTTTGTCGGCATCGGCGGAACCGTGCGACTTGCGCAAGTGCTCGAGCAGGCGCGACTTGTCCGTCTCGGACAAGTCGTCATCCTCGCTCGCTTTCGTGACGCCAGCCGCCTGCAACTGCTCGAGCAGGACGCCCGCAGGCATTTTGAGTTCCGCGGCAAATTGGGCTACGTTGTTACTCGCCATTCATTCCTCTTGATGCAAGGACAAATTCCCTGCTGTTTGATCGGGGTCATGCGGCCAGCCGGCCGCGATATATCAGTGCGCCATGGTCATTTCTCACTGGAACCAGTGTTCACGTGCTTTCATGATCAACGCCTTAGCGGCATCCTCTTCAATACCGGTCATCTCGACCAGCTCATCCACAGCCAGCTCCGCGAGGTCGTCGCGTGTCCGGATCTGATGTTCTTCGAGCTTCGCGTACAACTCGTCGCTCATGCCTTCGAGGCTCTTCAAGTCGAGCGCAATGCCCTCGACCTTCTCTTCATTCGCAATCGCCATTGTCAGAAGCGCGTCACGAGCGCGGTTACGCAGTTCGTGAACAGTGTCTTCGTCGAAGGCTTCGATTTCGAGCATTTCGTTGAGCGGCACGTAAGCAATCTCTTCGAGGCTGGTAAAGCCCTCGTCGATGAGAATGTCGGCCACTTCTTCATCAACGTCGAGCCGCGCCATGAAGAGGCTTCTCAACGTGCCACGCTCTTCGTTCTGCTTCAGCGCGGACTCGTCCGGCGTCATGATGTTGATCTGCCAGCCGGTCAGCTCGCTGGCAAGACGCACGTTCTGGCCGCTGCGGCCAATGGCGACCGCCAGTTCATTCTCGTCCACGACGACGTCCATCGAATGCTTTTCTTCATCGACGACGATCGACTGTACGGCAGCCGGCGCGAGGGCGCCGATCACGAACTGGGCGGGATCGTCCGACCATAGCACGATGTCGACGTTCTCGCCACCGAGCTCGTTTCGCACCGCCTGCACCCGCGAACCACGAATTCCGACGCACGTACCGATCGGGTCGATACGCTTGTCATAAGCGATCACCCCGATTTTCGCACGCACGCCAGGATCGCGCGCAGCCGCCTTGATTTCGAGCAGGCCCTGCTCGATTTCCGGCACTTCCATTTCGAACAGCTTCATCAGGAACTCAGGCGCCGTGCGGGAGAGTTCGATCTGCGGACCACGAGCGGTGCGGTCGACCTTCGCGATATACGCCCGAACCCGGTCGCCCACGCGCAAGTTTTCCTTCGGGATCAACTGGTCGCGGCGCAAGAGCGCTTCGACACGGCCCGATTCGACGATGAAATTACCCTTGTCCAGACGCTTGACCGCGCCGGTCATGATCTTTTCACCGCGTTCCAGGAAGTCATTCAGGATCTGCTCGCGCTCAGCGTCGCGAACCTTCTGAAGAATCACCTGCTTGGCGGCCTGCGCACCGATCCGTCCAAACTCGATGGACGGAATGGGTTGCTCGATGTATTCATCGATTTGCGCGTCGGGCTTTTCTTCCTTTGCCTCGAACAACAGGATTTCCTGATCCGGCTCCTGCAGGCCGGCTTCGTCCGGCACCACCTTCCAGCGGCGGAACGTCTCGTGCTCGCCGCTTTCACGGTCGATCGCCACGCGGATGTCCACGTCTTCCTCGAACAGCTTCTTCGTTGCCGAAGCAAGCGCGGCTTCGAGCGCTGCGTACACCACGTCCTTGTTGACGTTCTTCTCGCGCGCCAGCGCATCCGCCAGCATCAAAACTTCGCGACTCATTGTTTGCGGCTCCTAAAGTCAACTTTGGGGACGAGACGTGCTTTATCGAGGTCTGCGAGCGTGAAATCGAGCATCGCAGCGCCGCCGTCCTTCCCTTCGAATTCCAAACCGATCGACTCGCCGTCCGGTGCATGCAGGATGCCCCGGTACGACTTGCGCCCGTCCAGCGGCTTCTTCAATGTAATAGTGGCTTCGCTGCCCGCGAAGCGTTCGAAATCCGCCAATTTCTTGAGCGGACGATCGAGACCCGGCGATCCGACTTCAAGACGCGAGTAATCGATATTTTCCACTTCGAACAGATACTGAAGCTGACGTGTGACTTTCTCGCAGTCTTCAATCGCGATACCGGCAGGCTGGTCAATCGAGATACGCAGCAAACCGCCTCCCGCGCGCTCGATCTCAACAAGCTCGTAGCCCAGGCCCGAGACCGTGGTTTCGATGATTTCCGTCAGTTGCACAGTGAGTGACTCCAAGATGTTCGCGCGCTCCACGCCGAACACCTGCGGACCGCGCCTTGAGCCGGCGCTCATTCGTTACCCCGAGATGCAGAACCGAACAGCCAAAAAAAAATGGGCGCAACGCCCATCCTTCTGTACCGCGATCACACCCGGGCAGCGAAACAGTCACCATGCCCATCGACTCCGAGATTTTAGCCATTTTTCGGGATAAACGCAACCGGCACGCCCTGTATATAGGCGGTTGACGGCCTTTTACAAGGCAAATCGAAGAGGTTTATCCACGCAATCGCACGCTTGCCCCGTTTGCCCGCGTTTGCCTATTGGCGAAACCACGCGGACGGCGTGGCAGCGGGACGAACTAGCGACTCGCGCCGAGCCGCTAGTCCCGAACTATCACGCCGCAGCATATGGCGCTGACCCGTGCTGATCAGCAACCAACCATTTATCAGCGGCCGCGCGTGCGATTGCGCGGCGCCGGACGAGCGCCGTCGCGACCTGGTCCGCCACGAGCGTTGCCGCCGTTTCCTTGCGGACCCGCTCCCGGAGCGCCTTGACGGCCGCCCTGCCCGGAGCGTTTGCCGCCTGCGTTCGCCGGGCGTCCGCCGGGCGCGCCGTTGCTCATGCCAGGAGCGCCGGGCGGCCGGCTGCCGCGCGGACCGCCCGCCGACCCGCCCGGACGCGGCAAGGCACGGTTTCCATTTGCTTCGCCGCCTGCGCGGTTGCCGTTTGGCTCCCGGCCGCCATTGTTGCCACGTGCTCCATAACCGCCGCCCGTTCCGTTGCCATTACCCGCGTATCCGCCGCCGAATCCACCCGGTGCGCCACGACGGCCGCCCGGGCCGCCACGCGCCGGCGTTTGAGCCAGGCGGTTGTGGGAACTCAGAACCGGCTCGCGCGTGATGAAGCCCATGGATGTCTGCAGCGGATCCGGCTGGACACGCGGAGGAGCGCTGCGCGCGCCGCGCTCCTCGGCCGGCGCCTTGAGTCCAACCGATGCCAGCAGGCCACGAACTTCGTTATCTTCCAGCTCTTCCCATCGGCCGCGCTTCAAACCCTTTGGCAAGGCGATCGGGCCGTGCCGGGTGCGGATGAGACGGCTGACCATCAGACCGGCCGCCTCGAACATCCGGCGCACTTCGCGATTGCGGCCTTCGGCCAGCGCCACGTGATACCAGTGGTTCGTGCCTTCGCCGCCGCCATCGCGGATGCGCAGGAAATTCGCCGGACCATCTTCCAGTTCCACGCCGCTCAAGAGTTTCTGACGCATTCCTTCCGACAACTCGCCGACTACCCGGACCGCGTATTCACGCTCGACGCTGTAGCGCGGATGCATGAAACGGTTGGCGAGATCGCCGGACGTTGTCAGCAGCAACAGGCCTTCCGTGTTGAAGTCGAGCCGGCCGACCGCAAGCCACTTGGCCGTCTTCATGGCCGGAAGGCTGTCGAACACCGACGGACGCCCTTCCGGATCGGCATGACTCACGATCTCGCCGGTCGGCTTGTGATACAGCAGGATGCGCGGCGGCTTGCTCGAGAGCTTGCGCTTCACCGGCTTGCCGTTGATACGAACCTGGTCGGTCGGCATGATCCGCTGGCCAATATGGGCCGGCTCGCCATTCACCGATACCCGTCCAGCCACGATCAATTCTTCCATGTCGCGGCGCGAACCCATGCCGGCTTCGGCCAGCACCTTGTGAAGCTTCGGCGTGTCGTCGTCGGCTTCCAGGACACGTTTTTGCGGTGCGGGTCTGCCCCGGCGCAGCATCGGGGCGCGCACGCCGCCCGAGGTGTTGTCGGCGTCGAAAGCCGGCGACGTCACGTATTCGAAGACGTCGTCTACCGCAGCGGCCACGGGGGTAGGATTGATCGCAGCATCTTCGCGGCGGCCGCGCTTTTGACCCTGCCCGGCTTGTGCCTGGCGCGGTGAGCGACGACCTTCGCGCTGAGCCTGCCCGTCACGCTGGCCTTCGCCTTGCGCGGGACGCGGTCCGCGCGGCGGCCTGCCTCCCGACGCTTCACGCATATTTTCCTCGCGTGGGGCGCGCGGCGCCCGGGGAGCACGCGGTCCAGCGTCCTTGCGCGGCGCACGCGGCGCGGGCGCGAGCTCACCGTCCAGAGGAGCTTCTGCCATCGCGCCCGGCGTCGGCGATGCGCCCTCGGCACCCTTCGTCTTGGCGACGGCGCGGCGACGGGCAATCAGGCTGCGAGGCCCACGCCGCAAACCGCGACGCGGCCGTTCCTCGCCGTCGGCGGGTTCGTCGGTGCGTGTGCGTTCGCCTGTGTCGGGCTGGCCATGTGCGTCATCGGCACGAACGGGGCGCTCGGATTCGGGCGAATCGCTGTCGTGGGAATGTGTCAAAACAACCTCAATTGTGTCGGGTCGCGCGCCCGTAGCAAGGCGCGTCAAAAAATCCGGCCGATGGTGATGCATAGCCGAATGAAGGTTTCGTGCAAACGGGCTTGCCAATAGGGCTTGCCAGTCGATCTCAGGCCCGGCGAGCGGTGCGATCGTCCGGTGCGTCGAATTCGTCGGTTTCGTTTAGTTCGTCAGGCGCGTTCGCAGCGCCAGCTTCGTCCGGTGCAGCGTGGACGGATATGTTGTCGATATCGTGGTTTTCGCTCGTTGCAGCAGGCCGTGCATCTACCCGCACGGCATTCGTCTCATCGGCATCGGACCCCGTACGCTTCAGTTCTTGGCCGGACACATCTTCAACCAATGGGTGTTGCAAAGGATCCGTCTCCGGCCCGAAGTCTTTTGGCTGGATCGCCAGGGATGCATCCGCCTGCGCGTGCGCGGGTGCATCTGAAAGCGCCGCCGCTTCTGCGTGGACCACCGGACCGATACCGGGTTCCACGTCCGGCAGGGATCCAACATAATCGGACGCCGCAACTTCCGATGCTCCCTGCTCGCCCGCCGCTTGCAGGGCGGGTTCAGCAATGCCGGACAAGTTTCCCTCCGAGCTCTGCGCGAGCGCCGCGCCGATGGCAGCCGCAGGATCGTCACCGGGGAAATCAATCGCATGCTGCGCGAGCAGCGACGCCTCGAGTTGCGCGGACGGATTATCGAGCGCGGGAAGTTCATCCAGCGCGCTCAAGCCGAGATCGTCCAGAAACTGCTTCGTGGTCGCGTACAACGCCGGACGGCCAGGTACATCACGATGACCGATCACCTCGATCCAGCCGCGATCCTCAAGCTGCTTCACGACCTGCGTGTTCACGGTCACACCGCGGATTTCCTCGATATCGCCACGCGTGACCGGCTGCCGGTAACCAATGATGGCCAGCGTTTCGAGAACCGCGCGCGAATACTTGGGCGGCTTCTCCGGATGGAGCCGATCGAGATATGACCGCATCGCGGGTTTGCTCTGAAACCGCCATCCGGACGCGAGCGCCACAAGCTCCACACCGCGGCCCGACCAATCCTGCTTGAGGGTGTCGAGCAAGGTGCGAACTGTATCCGCCGAGATATCGTCGGCGAAGAGCTTGCGCAACTCGGCGAGTTTCAGCGGCTCCTGCGCGCAGATCAAGGCTGTCTCGAGGACGATCTTCGCCTCTTGGGTATTCATGCAGCTAGATAGGACCCTGTATGGTCTATAAACCGGTCAAATCAGGCCGAAACGAAGGACGCCGATTTACTCGAACCATTCGCAACGCTCAGACTGGACAATCGTGGACGAGGATACTGACTACGCGCTCGCCCGATTTATGATCGGTCATATTGATTGGGAGCACGCACCGGGGGGAGACAACAGAACGGGATCAGATCCTGATCGCCGCGCTTATCCCAGCCGGACGAAGTAGCGCTTTCCAAGGCGGACGCGCGTGACTGGACGCATATTACGCAAAAAAAAACGGTGCGTAAAGGTGAAACATCGAGCCGCGTCCCGCTCACGTCTGCAGATCAATAATGAATCGGCGCGAAGCCCGTGCCGGCAAGGCCTCGCCGACAACACGCCGGTCATGCCCTTTGACACGTTTTAGGAGAATCCGAGCGCGAGCGCCTCAGGAGGATCCTGCACGTGCTTCCATGAACTCGCGCAAGCGCGCGACGCCGGCGTCCAGCCGCGCCGTGTCGCATGCGTAGCACCAGCGCACGAAGCCCTCGCCTTCCGGACCGAACGCACTGCCCGGCGCAAGCCCCAGTCCGCTCGTGCGCACGAGCGTTTTGCAAAGCTCAAGGCTGCGATCTGTCCCTGGAAGTTTGAAGAACAGATACATGGAACCCAGTGGCGCGCGCACATCCACGCCCGGAATGCGCTGCAGCGCCGTCACCAGGTAGTCGCGGCTCGCGCGCAGGTCGGCTACCACCGATTGCGTAAACGGCTCACCGTCCCTCACCGCCGCGACTCCGGCCAGTTGCACGAAGGAAGGCGCGCACGATGTGTTGTATTCGACAAGCTTGCCCAGATCCTCCATCACGCCTTCGGGCGCGACGATCCAGCCCAGCCGCCAACCGGTCATCAACCATGCCTTGGAGAAGGAATTCACCGCGATCACGCGTTCGTCGCGAGTGGCGAGATCGAGGAATGACGGCGCAACGGTCGCATCACTGCCGTAATAAAGGCGTTCGTAGACTTCGTCGGCGATCAGCCAGATGCCGTGCTGGCGGCACCGGTCCAGGACGGCTCGCTGCTGCTCGCGCGTCATGACCCAGCCCGTGGGGTTGTTTGGCGAGTTGATCATCAGCATGCGCGTGTCGGGCGTCAGCGCGGCCAGCAACCGGTCGAGGTCCAGCACCCAGCCCTCGTCCCCGTAGGTCAGCGAGACCGTCTCCACGGTTGCACCGAGAATCTTGGGGATTTCCACAAGGTTGGGCCACAGCGGCGTCACGGCCACCACGCGATCCCCGGCGCCCACCACCAGTTGTGCCGCGAGCATGAGGGCATTGACCCCCGCACTCGTCACGGCGATTTCCTGCGGCCGCGTGACGCCGTGCAACCGGCTGACATAATCTGCAAGCGCCTCGCGCAGCGGCGCGATACCCAGGTTGTGCGTATAGAACGTCGCTCCGTCCGCGAGCGCCTGGCTCGCCGCGTCACGGATGAACCGGGGCGTCACCTGATTCGACTCGCCGAACCAGAAAGGCAGGACATCCGGCACGCCGAAGCCGGCGTTGGCCACCTCGCGAATCTGCGACGGACGCAGCGCACGTACAGCGTCTCGTGCATTGGGCAAACGCGCACCTGACACGCTTTCCGCACCCCCCGTGCCGGCTTGAGTAGCCAGCGCACCCAGCTCCGAGACAACCGCCCCTTCTGATTCGCTCATTACCGCCTCCGCAGATGGAAAACAAAAGTCTAACGCGCCGTTTCGCGAAAAGCGCGATACGGCTAGCGCGTTAGCCATCAGGCCAGTTTTTCCAAGGTCCGGTTACGGATTTCGCACTGCCGGAAAGGCTAGTCCAACTGGTCCACGCGCCTGGGCAACCGCGCGATCAGCGCCCAGACCGACTCGGCCGCCGGCGAAAGCGAGCGGTCGCGCCTGCGAACCAGTTCCACGGTGCGCTCGATGCGCGGCACGAGCGGCAAAGCCACCAGCGACGAATCGGCCGGCAATGGCAGGGCAAGCCACGGCAGGACGCTAATACCCACACCCGCCTCAACCAGCCCGAAAACGGTGGCGCTATGGCCGAGTTCCTGCACCACATCGGCGAGCACACCCTGGTCGCGCAGGACGGCATCGATGATCGGACGGCTTCCCGAAGCATGATCCAGCATGACCAGCCTCTCGCCCGAGAGCGCTTTCCATTGCACCTCTCGTGCGCTCGCGAATGCATGGTCACGCCTGACAACCGCGCAAAACGAATCGGTGGTCACGACCTCACCATGCAGATCATCGTGAGCGACAGGACCGATCGCGACGCCGAAATCCACTTCGCCTGACTTGACCTTCCGAATGACATCCGCTTGAAGGTCGTCTCGCAAACCGAGCGAGATCAACGGGAATTCGCTCATGCAGGCGGAAATCACCGGTGGCATCAACCGGCACGCAACGGTTGGACTCGCCGCCACGATCACGCGCCCGCGCTTTTGCTGGCCCAGATCACGAATCTCGCGCAGGGCCTCGTCCAGATCCAGCATCAGACGCGACACGCTGCCGACCAGATTTGTCCCTACATCGGTGAGCTGGACTTCCCGCGTGGTTCTATCGACCAGCTTCAGGCCGAGTTCGGCCTCAAGTTCCCGCACGCATCGGCTCACCGCCGACTGTGTCAGGCCGATTTCATCGCCCGCACGGCTGAAGCTCTGCAGTTTCGCCACCTCGATAAACACCCGCAACTGCCGCAAAGTCACATTGAGCGAGCGACTCATACATTTTCCTCATCAAACATTCATATAAATTCAAATAGTAGATCAAACTGGCCTGGCGAACAGTTGCGCTGCGGTGCAGCAAGCAGGCATCCGCGCACGCGCGATGGGCTTGCTGCACATGATTGGTGATTGTCCCGATTTCATTAACTGCACTTATAGCGTCTCATACGGCCCATGCTGGCAGTGCGCCAGCCTACTGCCGCGAGGCTTTCCGGCCGATCGATACCCGCATGGCACGGTTCTCGCATTTACTTGCGCAGAGGTCGGCGCCATTGCAGTTTTAAACGCAAATCGTCCGTCGCAATGTCTGCTCCGACCTTACCTGGGTTCGATCTTCGAATTCCGACCAGAGTGCGCGGCGCGGGGCAGCGCACCGGGGTTAGCTTCGCTGAGGTGAAACATGATGTTTGACGATTTAAGAGATAACGAGTGGGCGCTGGTTGAGGCCTTGTTCTGTGCAGAGCCTGCACGCAGCGAACGCCGCGGCCGTCCGCGCGTCGAGGCACGCGCTGTTGTCAACGCCGTCTTGTGGGTGTTGTCGACCGGCGAAGGCTGGTCGAAGTTGCCGGGCCGCTATCCGTCGCCGCCGACCTGCCGCCGCCGTTTCGATGAATGGCAGGCTGACGGTACGCTGGCTGAGATCGTGAAACGCCTTGGAAACAATGGCCGTGAAGTGTCGTTGCGTGGCCGGATTGGTTCGACTGCCGCGAAACCGCCTGCACCGCCCAGCCGCGATCGCCTGCGTGGCGCGTTCTGGACGAATCCGGAATCGTGGCGCGCTCCGGTCAAGATGGCTTGATTCCGGCCTGAATCACCTTCAGGCACCTGCACGTCCAGAGGCAATACGGTTCGAGGCCATTGACCGTACTGTCGAGCAGTTTCGCGAAGCACCCGCGCGCAGTTTCTGCGCTTGAGTCAGAGTCCCACCCGATGGCCGCGTTTATCGGGTGCGGACCGCCGGTTTGCCCAACCATAGACCGTTCACCTCCTACATCAGCCGGCAAGTGCCCGACCTTCTGCTTGAGGGCCGGGCACATGGCGCGTACACGGCAGGAAACAACTCTTTACCAATATTTACAGCGCCCTTTCGTGCACTGGCATAGCTTGTGAAGCTGACTAACAGACCAGAAGGTCTGAAGGGAGCTCATCATGAAACCAATGTCACTGCTCGTGTGCGGCATTGTGATTTCATCGCTCGGCATGATCATTCCGGTGCATGCCGAATCACAGACGGGCAATCTCGCTTTACGCGCCGATACCCAGCCTGGAATGCAGGCGTGGAAAAGGGAGCCCGTGCGCAGCAATCAGCCGGCCGAACCCGCGCCACGCGGGGATCTGCGCGGGGATATTGCGAGCAATGCGCACGCGCGTCCGGAGCAGGATCAGGAAGCACGTCCGCGCCGCCACTGATTGCGACGTCGCACGCGTGATCGCGGCGCACGGCCGGCACAGTGTGGATTCAATAAACAATCAGGGAACCGATCGCAAAAAGACAAGTCGGACTTTATGCCATGAGCACAGCGTGGCAGAAGTAAATCCGGTAAGCCCGTATCCGCGTGGTACGGGCTTTTTTTTGACGGGGCGGTTCATCGCCACAGGAGTGCAACGTCGAAAGCTTGGCGGGGTGCCGCAACCGTTTGCGTGGATTGACCGACAAACTGCGCCAAGCAAACAGCTTCCGAAACCAGCGGGTAAGAGAGTCGGAGCCTCTAGGCGCGCGCTTCGGCGAGCGGCTCCTGCATTGCCGCCATGCAGTATGGCGCGGTGCGGTGCACCTCCCAGTCCATTGACCGCTCGTCGCGTGAAAGACGGGAAAATTCCAGTTTTCCCCGCTCGGTGACAACAGCTATATCCACCGGGGCGTGAAAGCCTGGAGCAGGAGCAACGGTACGTTGCCTGACCAGCTCAAGAAGGCCCAGGTCGCGTAGATGGCTAAAAACGTTGGGGCGTCTTGCCCACGGAACTTGACGATACTGAGCTCGCCGGAGCGCTTCGAGTACGGCTTCGTTTGAATACGTGGTCATCTCGTTATGTCTTCCAGTGCAGCCGTGACGGCGCCACTTGGCAGTGAAAATGCCTGCCAGCGGCGCCGACTAAACGCGGCACGCCCCGAAACCAGTCAAAATGCCGATAATGCGACCCCTGACCGGAACTCGCAGCCGCCGCTTGCGCCAGGTGCTGCTTGATTCTTACCGCCGCTTATACTTCCGAGCTCCCGTTAAACGTGCATGACATATCACGTCCCGCAGTTTCGGCGATGCATTCTCGTGAATGCGATGACCACGAAGCGGATTATCTCGGAAACCTATACGTTACCTCAAACCAAATTGGTTCTTATAACTTTATTGCTGCTTTTCTTTGCACTGTTCGCCGTTTGGCGTCAACGCAGGCGCGCGGTAGTTGCCCTATGTGCACTGCTTTTCTGGGCCCTCGGCGCGGGCTGGCTCGCGACGCCACTGTGGCATTTCGCCCAAAACGGTTTCGAAAAGCCGTCGGCGCTGTCAGATATGCGCTTCGCATCGCGAACAATTTTTGTGCTGTTGGGCGGAGGCACACGCCACGATGACGATAACCGCCTCATTCCTCGACGCGATGCGTTCACGCGAGTAGTAGCGACAGCCGACTTGTACCGCGAATGCCGACGCGCCGGAGGCGCGTGCCGAGTGATCGTGAGCGGAGGCAATCCTCAGCACCACGAACAAGCTGAGGCCGACAACTACGCGCCCTTGCTGCTCGTCCGAGGCGTAAGCGCCACGGATCTGCTACGTGAAAACGAAAGCCTCAATACCTACGAGAATGCTCGCAACGTCGCGAGGCTGCTCGGGCCTGAGCGAGATGAAACATTCGTCCTGGTAACGTCGGCTTATCACATGCGGCGATCGCTGGCCGCATTCAGCGCATTCGGCATAAACGCGCAACCTTTCGTGAGCAATGTTCGGCACCCGCGAGTTTCGTTCTTCCCGCGGCCGCGCGGGTTTGTCGATGCAGAGACCGCGCTTCATGAACTGATTGGCCTCGCGCGCTTTTATGTTTATCGGTTCCTTCGTCTATATTGAGACGCGAGGCGCAAAGCCCTGGATGAGAGACGTGCCGTTCATCTCGAAATTCAGTACTAGAAAGCATTGCACTTCGCCGGTATTATCGCCGGCGCGGTCAATCGACTGTCCGGGATGGCGAACAATTGTAACGAAGCGTGTGATTGCTGCGGCCGGCCGAATCGTCGTAACAACATGTAACGCGTAGCGCGCTGGATCGGCGCTTGCTAGCCAGCGTTCGATGTCTCGTTTAACGTGACAGGCCAACCCGGGTTCAACGAATCTATGGAGGTAACAATGAAGAAAATATCCCTGGCAGTCCTGGTTTCGCTCAGCGCAATTACCGGCGCAGCCTTTGCACAATCCGGCGAAGGCGTGACCATGAGCACTGATCCCGCGAAAATCTCCGATATCGAGCAGCGCGCGCAGGCACTGCAATCGGGTCAGGCGAATGTGCAGAGCGACATGCCGACGCACAAGAGTGGCGCGCACCATAAAAAGTCGGGCGCGAAGCATTCGAAAAAGGCGGCAAACGCTGCTGGCGCGAGCGAATAAGCGCTCGGATGCACATATTGCGGCGGCGCGCAAACGTTGACCGTCGAAGACAGGAGCCGGACAAACGCCTCGGCGTTTATCCGGCTTTTTTGTCGCCATTCCCTATGCGTGCAAACTCGGCAAACACGCGATGCGCTTAGCGATGCGGCGTTATGCTACATTCCGCGTCGGTAAATTGAATCGCACCTGTGTGCGGAGGATCGTATGAGCAACATCCAGTTGGATATTGAATGGACCGAAGCCGCATCGCGCAAGATCGAAAAGCTGATGCCCCGCAACACGAAGGATAAGGACGCGTATCTCGCGCTCCCGCCCGTGGAATGTTTGCCCATGGAAGGCGACGTGCTGTTCCTCGGCCCGGACGGCAAGCAGCAGCCATTTATTGTCGCCGAGCGTCAGTACCACCACGACGGTGACGCCGACTGGACCATTATCCTGATTCTCGACGTTCCGCACGAAACGCACTGACGCGGGGTTTGCAGCGTTCCTGCGGGCTTCCTGAGTTCCGGCCAGGAAGCCCCTGACAAATGTTCAGAGCTTCGCCACGACGTTGATTTCGCCATGTTCGATCAGGTCCGGCAACCTTTTGTCGAGCGCCTGAATATGGGACGTCTTGTTGTGCTCAGCCAAGGACGCTTCGCTCGCCCAGCGCTCAAAGAACACGAACCGGCGCGGCTCCTTGATATCGCGATGCAGGTCATACTGGATCGCGCCCGGTTCGGCAAGCGTCGGCGCAACGATGCCTTGCAGCAGTTCCTTCAGCTTCTCCTCGTTGCCAGGCTTGGCGACAAACGTTGCGACCACGGCGATTTCAGTCATGTCTTGGCTCCCGATTTAAAACGCCCAGCATAGCGTTCGCGCGGCACTCCCGCAGAAACCGGCGCAGGCCCCAAGAAAAAAGCCCGCGTTCCCTTTTGGGAGCGCGGGCAAAAGCCGTCGCCCTACGAGGATAGGCGACGGGGCCATCGAGATCCGCTGGCCAGCGGATCGCAATTCATGAAGGATTGAGCAAGTCGGCACGGGCGCCATGCAGATTACATGCCATGGATGCAATGTAATCCCTATGCAATTGATTCCTATAAGCTTTCCCGCACATAAAAACAAAGAAAGCGGGCGCAATCCGATGGTGTGACGTTTAGCTGTAACGTGACATCGATTACATGAAGGCTGTGGTCCATAACGTCACGAAGCTTAACTGGCGGCGTGAAAATTCCGCGCGCGCTACCGCGCATTCCAGTGCGAGGGATTGCTCTAGATCGGCTTTTGAATTTCATGGCGGAAAAAAACCCGCCGACATTCGGGCGGGTTTCGTTTTTCGCCAATGCCCCGGCGTTCCGAAGGTTTCTGGTTTTGTTTAACGCAACTGATCGTCAAGCAAGCCCATGATCTGGCGCGCTTGAGGCGACGAATCCACATTCCCCTTGCTGTCGATAATCGACACGCGGGTCTGCGTCTCCGTGAGCGCGCGAACATTGACTTCGTAATTTTTTGGAAGCTTTTCTTTCTTGCCGTGGAACACCTGGCTCCAGAAGCCCTGCTCTGCCGCCGTCATGTCTTTTGGATCGACGTAGCGGACAAAATAAATCCCGCGACCACGGTCACGGTCGTCTACCGTGAAATTCGTGCGATCCAGCGCCAGGCCGACACGCAACCACGCCCGGTCGTATGGCTCCGACAAGGTGATCTCATCCGAAGCAGATTCGGGAACGACGTCTTCCTTGATAGGCGTCTGGGCTGCCAGCGCTACATTTTGCGCCGCTCGCGACGATGCGGTCGCGGCAGACGGTGCGCTTGCCGCTGCCGCCGCCATGGCGGCATCGCTCTTGCCTGTCTGGCCGCTTGCCTGCCGTGCGTCCGCCAACGCGAGCGACGCCATGAGACGTTTGAGATATTCGCCCTCAAGCGCCGGGTCGTTGGGTTTGGCCTGCCACTGGCTGTTGTCGTTGTTCGTGCCCGTCAGCGCCTCGCGCATGCCTTTCTGGCTCACGAACACGTAGGTGCCGCCATTCGGCGCGGCCTCCAGGCGCGTACGGTACTTGTTGCGCTCGGCAGCCACGTACGAGTTGCCCGTTGCCATGGACAGCGTGTTGCGAATCAAGCCGTCCGATATCTGCGGATGGGTTTCATTCCAGTCAGTTTCCATGACGCCCTTGTCACGCGCATCAACGACGAGCAGAAATCCCTGTTCTTGCCAGAAACGGCGAATCTGCGGCCAGACCTGTTCTGGCGACTTGTTGTCGATAACCAGCCAGCGCTCCGTACCGTCGCGCTGGACATGCATGCCAGAAACCGGCGGAATCACCGTAGGCGCGCTCGGAGCAACCTTTTGCACCTGCTGGAGATCCGACAGCGAAGCCTGCCCGCCTTGCGGGGGCAAGGACCGCTGGTCGCCCGATTCTTCGAGAAGGTTGGGCGGGACGGCAAGAGATGCCTGCTTTGACCGGGAATCGCTCTTGTAATTGATTGCGTTAGGCGACGACGTACCGCATCCGGCTACCAGGCCACCCGCCATCAGGAGGGCCGCCACCTTCAGAGCCGGCTTGTTCACACGAAAATCTGTCATGTTTGGGAAATCCTTCCGCTACGCCACGGCGTTTTCCGTGGATCAACCAAGCATTTTACCGGTCCCGCGCGTCACCGTGCAAAAACAGTAGGCGCGAGCGCCCGCGGCGACTCTGTAACAAGCATCGATAACCTCTCCTGCCAATGAAATTCATGTACCGGCGCGCGTCGGATTATTGCGTAGCCGAAGCTCGCTTGGTGGCTACGTTTCCAGTATTGGCTCGGGCGTAATGCAGCGTGCAAATTAAGGCCTCACTATAACTTGTCCAGCGCCTTCACCAATCTCAAAAATAAGCGCGTCGACCTTGTTTGCGACAATTTATGACAATTGCTCTTAGTCTTTCCTAGCGACTTTCCGTGTCGCAACTTTTTGTTTAATAAGCAGTTTTAATTATTTTTTGACGCTTTTCAAAAGACCCCACAAGACAATTCCGAAGTTGGTTCCAAGCTCTTCAGCTATCTTAAAATTAGGCTTCGATAACAAGAACGGCCACGAGAACGGAGCACATCATGTCTTACCGGCACAAGCTCAACTTACTTCGGGTATCCACCGCTGTATTTTTCACCGCAGCGGGCGGATTGGTACACGCGCAACTGGGATCGACGGCGAGCACTGCTGCAGATGCGTCGGGCACGCCTGCTCCCGTCATGCATCAAGCGGATAACAGTGCCCTGCGTTGGGTGGAAACGACCGATGCCAACCAGATCCAGGTGCGGCAATACATGTTGCCCTCGGGACTCGTCTACGCCGTCAGTTGGAATGGACCGGCAATGCCCGATTTATCGACCCTGCTAGGCACATGGTTCGATCGGTATCGACAAGGCGCGAGCGTCGCATTGGAAAACGCAAGCGGCCTGCATTCATCGCGTGTGGATGGCAGCGATCTCGTAGTGGAGACGAGTGTCAGACTTCGCAACTTCAGCGGCCGCGCGTGGCTTCCCGATGCATTGCCCGCCGGCGTTGCCGCGGCTGACATCGAATAGGAGGAGATCATGCGAAATCATCCATCCTGCCTTTTGTTCCTGACGCTGATTGGTGCGTGTGCGCTCCTCACTGCATGCGGAGGCGGAGGCGGAGGAGGTGGCGACGCCACCAGCGCCGCAGTGCCTGCAACGGCCAGTGCCGCGCCCGCCGCCAGCGCTCCTTCCGCAGTCACGCCCGCATCCGCGGCGGAGCCTGCTTCGAGCCCACCTTCCAACACCGTCGCTCAATCGACCACACCCAATGTCTTGCCGATCACGGTCGGCAGGATCGCGACGGGCACGCGCAATATGTTGCAGGCCAGCGTGACCATCTGCGTGCCGGGAACGGCGACCTGCCAGACAATCGACAACATCCAGGTCGATACCGGGTCACAAGGGCTTCGCATCCTTGCGTCAGTACTTGCGCCCGCCATGACACTGCCCGCGGTAACCGGCACCGGCGGCGCGACAATAGCGTCCTGTACGGTGTTCGGTTCCGGCTATACGTGGGGCTCCGTGCGCACCGCCGACGTGCGCCTGGCCGGCGAAGTGGCGGCGTCGACAGCCATCCAGGTGATCGCCGATCCAGCCATCCCAGCCGTGCCTGCCGACTGCAGCAATTCCGGATTGCCGATGCTCACAGCGACGACGCTCCGAAGCAACGGCATTCTCGGCGTGGGTCCGTTCGCCGCAGACTGCGGCAGCGGTTGCGCAACCACCGCTTTGTCACGCTGGTACTACAGTTGCGCATCCGGCACATGCGCATCCGCAACACAACCCGTTGCGCAGCAGGTAACCAATCCGGTCAGCAACTTTGCCAGCGATAACAACGGCATCCTGATAGAACTACCCGCCATCGCGGACACTGGGGCATCGAGCGTTTCCGGCACCATGACCTTTGGCATAGGGTCGCAATCGAACAATCAGTTGGGAAACGCGCAGGTACTCACCAGCAACCGCTCTACGGGTTTCGTGTCGACCAGTTTTCAGGGCAGTACCTACGGCATGAGTTTCATCGATAGCGGGTCGAACGGATTGTTCTTCCCAATGAGCTCCGTGCCGGGTTGTGGCTTGTGGTTCTGTCCGACAACCTTGCAGAGTCTCGTGGCAAGCATATCCGGCACCAACGGTACGACGAGCAGCGTGACGTTTGCAGTTGGCAATGCGTCGTCGCTCTTTGCCAGCAACAACAACGCGTTCAACAATCTGGCAGGCCCCGCCAACGGTTATTTCGATTGGGGCCTGCCCTTCTTTTATGGCAGGCGTGTGTTCACCGCGATTGAAGCGCAGGTAACGCCCGCGGGTAACGGTCCTTACTACGCGTTTTAGTCTTTGGAAACGTGCAGCACTGCGGCTGCCAACGCAACTGCCGCAATCACCGACGGCGCGGCGAACCATCCATATGCGCTGACCGCCATACCGGCCTTTAGATCGAGCAAGGCTTGCACATCAGACGCGCTCGATGGCGATCGCAATGCCCTGCCCCACGCCTATGCACATGGTGCAAAGCGCAAAGCGTCCGCCTGTCCGATGCAACTGATACGTCGCGGTCGTGACAAGACGCGCGCCGCTCATGCCCAGCGGATGGCCGAGCGCGATGGCGCCGCCGTTCGGGTTGACGCGGGGATCGTCGTCGGCAATGCCGAGCAAACGCAGCACGGCCAGACCTTGCGATGCGAACGCCTCGTTCAGTTCGATCACGTCGAATTGATCGATGGTCATGCCCAGGCGCTGCATCAATTTCTGCGATGCCGGCGCCGGCCCGATTCCCATCACACGCGGCGGGACGCCGGCCATCGCGATGCCCAGCACGCGCGCACGCGGCACGAGGCCGAATCGCCTTGCGCTGTCTTCATCGGCGAGCAGCAAGGCGGCCGCGCCGTCGTTCACGCCCGACGCGTTGCCCGCCGTCACCGTGCCGTCGGGCCGCACCACGCCCTTTAACCTGGCGAGCGCCTCGAGACTGGTCTCGCGCGGATGCTCGTCTTGGGACACTAGCACCGGATCACCCTTTTTCTGCGCGATAGGAACCGGCACGATCTCCTGCGCGAGCGATCCGTCCTTCTGTGCGCGCGCCGCTTTTTGCTGGCTGCGCAATGCGAAGGCATCCTGATCTTCTCGGCTTACCTTATAGTCGGTCGCGACGTTTTCGCCCGTTTCCGGCATGGAGTCGACGCCGTACAGCTTCTTCATCAACGGGTTGACGAAACGCCAGCCAATGGTCGTATCGTAGATCTCTGCCTGACGCGAAAACGCCGTGGTTGCCTTGCCCTGGACAAACGGTGCGCGGCTCATGCTTTCCACGCCGCCCGCCACCATCAACGCCGCTTCGCCCGACTTGATTGCACGGGCCGCCACGCCGATCGCATCCATGCCCGATCCGCACAAGCGGTTGATCGTTGCGCCGGGTACGCTTTCGGGCAAACCTGCCAGCAAGGCCGACATGCGCGCCACGTTGCGGTTGTCTTCGCCAGCCTGATTCGCGCAACCGAAAATCAGGTCGTCGAGCGCATTCCAGTCCACGTCCTTGTTGCGCTCCACCAATGCGCGCAGCGGCACCGCGCCCAGATCATCGGCTCGCACCGAGGATAACGCGCCGCCGTAGCGCCCGACCGGCGTGCGAATTGCGTCGCAAATAAAAGCTTCTTTCATGCCCATCTCCTTTATTCTCCTTTACCGTTCTTTAGTGCGCCGCGCCGCCTGTCGCCGCCGAATCAGCGTTGAGCGGTTCGTACGTCAGCGATACTTGCGCCAGTTTCTGGAGCTCGCCGAACGACAAGCCTTCAATGATCTCCCGCACCACGAAGCCATTCGGCGTTACATCGAATACGCCGTGATCCGTATAGACGCGATCTACGCAGTCCACGCCCGTCACCGGATAGGAACACTCGGCCACCAGCTTGCTTTCGCCCTGCTTGGTAAGCAGTTCCATCATCACGTAGACCTGTTTTGCTCCGATAGCCAGATCCATCGCGCCGCCGACAGCCGGGATTGCATCGGGCGCGCCCGTATGCCAGTTGGCCAGATCGCCTTTCTCCGACACTTGAAACGCGCCGAGCACGCAGATATCCAGGTGGCCGCCGCGCATCATCGCGAACGAATCGGCGTGATGAAAAAACGCGCCGCCCGTGAGCAGCGTGACGTGCTGCTTGCCGGCGTTGATCAGTTCGTCGTCTTCCGCGCCTTTTTCAGGCGCCGGGCCCATGCCAAGCAAACCGTTTTCGCTGTGCAAAAAGATTTCGCGGTCCGCCGCGAGATGGTTGGCCACCAGGGTTGGCACGCCAATGCCGAGGTTCACGTACGCGCCTTCCTGAATGTCGCGCGCTACACGCTGCGCCATTTCGTCACGAGTGAGTTTTTTCATATCGATGTCCTTGCTTGATCTTGCTTGGCTCAGGCAGCCAGTTCGACTGCATGCGCCGTCTGCGGCACTTCGATCACGCGCTGCACGAAGATCCCCGGCGTCACGATGTCTTCAGGGTCCAGCGCGCCAAGCGGCACGACTTGCGACACCTGCACGACCGCCGTGCGGGCTGCCGTCGCCATGATCGGCCCGAAGTTGCGCGCGGTCTTGCGATACACCAGGTTGCCCCAGCGGTCGCCCTTGAACGCCTTGATCAACGCGAAGTCGGCATGGAGTGGTGCTTCGAGCACGTAATGCCGGCCATCGATAAAACGGGTTTCCTTGCCTTCGGCCAGCTTCGTGCCGTAAGCGGTCGGCGTGAAAAACCCGCCAATGCCCGCGCCCGCCGCGCGAATCCGCTCAGCGAGATTTCCCTGCGGCACGAGTTCGAGTTCGATTTCTCCCGCCCGATACAACCCGTCGAACACTTGCGAATCGCTTTGCCGCGGAAACGAACAGATGATCTTGCGCACACGCTTCGCCTTGAGCAGCGCAGCCAGGCCGGTCTCGCCATTGCCTGCATTGTTGTTCACGATGGTCAATTCCCGCGCGCCCTGTTCGATCAGCGCATCGATCAGTTCCGCCGGCATGCCGGCCGTTCCAAACCCGCCGATCATCACGGTTGCGCCGTCCTGAACGTCTTTCACCGCCAGACTCAGCGAGTCGAAAATCTTGTCGATCATGCCGCTCCTTACCTTGATTGAACCGACGCGCGCCGGACGATTCCTTTCGCCCGGCAGCACTTGCATTTCAAAGTTCGCTATGCGAACATCGATTCGTTTAGCGAACAAATGTCATGGTATTCCCGTATTCGTTGCCCTGTCAACGAACCTCGGGTTTATCCGGACGCGCTTTGATTTACCGGACCACATCGATGACCAACTTTTCCACAGAGAGCGATCTGCCCGACATGGACTCAAGCTCGCGTCCTGGCGATGCCTACGTGCAATCGTTCGCGCGCGGTTTGTCGGTGATCCGGTCCTTCAACGCGTCGCGTCCCGCGCAAACCCTGTCCGAAGTCGCGGCGGCATCAGGCCTGACGCGCGCGGGCGCACGGCGCATCCTGCTGACCTTGCAGGCGCTTGGTTATGTGGAAGCAGACGGACGTCAATTCACGCTGACCGCGAAGATTCTCGATCTTGGTTTCGCGTATCTCACGTCCATGCCATTCTGGAACCTCGCTGAACCGGTCATGGAAGAACTTGTCGGCCAGGTGCATGAGAGCTGTTCCGCGGCGGTTCTGGATGGCACGGAAATCGTCTATGTGCTGCGCGTGCCGACGCACAAGATCATCACCATCAACCTGTCCATCGGCAGCCGCCTGCCGGCGTTCTGCACGTCGCTCGGTCGCGTGCTGCTTGCCGCGCTGGATGACGACAAACTCGATGCGCTCCTCGACGCCAGCGCGCTGGAAGCTCGCACGCCCCGCACGATCACGAACAAAACCACGCTCAAGGCCGCGCTTGCCGTGGTACGCACACAAGGCTGGGCCATCGTCGATCAAGAGCTGGAAGAAGGCCTCATTTCGATGTCCGCGCCCATTCGCGATCGCCAGGGACGCGTGATCGCGGCGCTGAACATCAGCGGCAACGCGCAACGCAAGAACGCCAAGCACATGGTGAAGGCTTTTCTTGAGCCGCTGCTCGACGCGGCGCAACGCGTCTCCGGAATGGTCGCGCGGCGCGGCTGAACGGAACCGGCACGCTGGGCGGCTTCGACTTGCTCCCGTTTCATCTCTAAACTGAGCGCTTTGTTCCTGCCGGGAAAGTCTTATGGATGGATTGACCAGCTTGCGCGTGTTTCGCGATGTCGTTGAAGCAGGCAGCTTTGTGAAGGCGGCTGAACGGCTCGACATATCCACCGCGATGACCAGCAAACACGTCGCGAACCTGGAGCGGCAACTCGGCGTGCGCCTGCTGAACCGGACCACGCGGCACCTGAGCCTGACCGAAGCGGGCAGCGTCTATTACGAGCAATGCCGGGAAGCGCTGGATATCCTGCAAGCTGCCGAAGCGGCGGTCGGATCGCAAACCGACAAGCCACGCGGTGTGTTGAAAATCACTGCGCCCGGCTGGTTCGCCACCGCGAAATTCGCCGATATCCTGGTGGCTTATCGAGCACGGTATCCCGAAGTGCTGATCGACTTGCGGCTGGAAAATCGCTTCGCCGATCTGGTGGAAGAAGGCTACGACATGGCATTGCGCGCGACCTCCGAACCATCGCCCACAATGATCGTTCGTCCGCTCTGCAAGGTTCCGTTCGTACTCGTGGGTTCGCCCGATTACTTGAAACGTAATGGCCAGCCGCAGCATCCACGCGACCTCGTTGAACGCAATGAGATCGTGCTGCCGACTTATACGAGCGTGGACAGCGTCGAGTTCTCCGGACCCGACGGCGTGTTCACGATCAAGAACAACGCAGTGCTGAAGACCAACGACAGTTCCATGTCGCTGCAACTCGTGCGCGCCGGGCTGGGTCTTGCCTACTTGCCGGAATGGATCGTGGAACAGGAACTCGCGACGGGCGTGCTGACGCATCTATTCCCTGCTTACACGACCTTTGCACCGCGCGTCTACGCGGTCTACACCAGCCGTAAATACATGACGACCAAGGTGCGCACGTTCATCGACTTTGTCTTCGAAGCACTCTCTACCGATGATTCCGGCCACGATTCCACTCCCGCACGCGGCCCATCAAACTCACCTCGAAAACTAGGATAAATCGTATTCAATCTGGGCCACTGCTCGTGTGAAGATCGCGCCGATTCGCTATGTGATGTTGATAAGCGACGACCCTCCACACTCAAGACTAAATGTCGGGCTGGTGATGAATTTCCCCTGGTTTGCGTTGATCCTCAATTTTGTGCTGCTGGCGGCCGCTATCCTGATTTGCAATGCGCTGAATAACGCCCGGCGAGAGCCGGTCTGGAACGGCGCGCTGTTTTTTTTATGCTTCTGCGTTCTCGCGATGGTGCTTGATTTCGCGCTGACCTTTGTCTTCGCGTCCGCGACCACCACGGACAAGGAACGCTACATCGATTTATCGTCGCTCTCCGCGTGTGGCGAACGGGTAATTGCTTACGCGATTCCTTGCGTTGTTGCAGCCGTGTTGGCCCTGAGATTCCGTTCGCGCGACCGGGCTCACGGAGCGCCTTCAGTGATGATCCAGACGTCTGAGTACACACAGTCGGAATTAAGATATTGATCAGGTTTGGTTTTGTTGCTACTGCGGTCTTGAAGGAATGAACGCAATTTCCTTCGCGCAGGAGTGAATTGCTCGGAACTTCGCCCGAAAATGAGTCCGCAGGTTCAAAATTTGGAAAGTCTCTGATATACTTTTCCTCTTTCGGGGCGTAGCGCAGCCTGGTAGCGTACCTGCATGGGGTGCAGGTGGTCGGAGGTTCAAATCCTCTCGCCCCGACCAGTTTGATGAAGGACTTAGGCTTCACAGCCTAAGTCCTTTTTTCGTTGATTCACCGTTGTTTTCAATCAAAATTTGCTGCACTGCGTGCATCCGGCCGCGCCCCCGGCGCGTATAGACCTTGGAGGCACCGCTCACAAGCACGCCTCCCATGCACTCTCGACCAAACTATAAAACCAAGGCCAGACGAGCAGGCAAAATTGCGCCGCAGCCCGTACTGCCGTTTACCGGGGAAACACAATGTCAGCCAGCAGAACCAGCAAACCACGCAAGCCAGGCCGAACAAGAACGCGCAGCGCTACATTCGACGGCAAGCTTTGGCCTATCCACGCCATGATCGTGTCACGCAGTGCATCGCATATTGCGAGCATGTTGTCCGCACCACAGCGCATCAACGCGCTCGCCGAGTCTCTTGGAGAAGTGACGAAAAATTATGGCGATGACGCCATCGATGGCTTCCTGATCGCGCTGAAAAACTGGTTCGTGCAGCGCGAATATGGCGCCGCCATTGAGTTGGTCGGATATTTCCAGGAACATGGCCGCCTGCCGGAAATCGTGCAGCCGTTGCAGTCAGGCCGGCGCGCCTCGCGTGCCGGCTCCAAGAACAATACCGCACTGCGCGCAGCATAAATCACGCGCAAAAACGCCCGGCGACCGAACTATTCCTGTTCGATCGCCGGGCGTTTCCCGATCACGCAATTTGAACGATCAGTCCATCAACGCAAGGCGGAATAAGCCGTCGGCGTCAAGAAGTGATTCTCGATGCGCTCAACAATCGGCGCCTTCGCCTCGGTCTCGGCGCGTTTGGCGATCCAGTCGGCATCGGCTTGAAACGCGTTCCACTTGGTTTCGCGCTCAGCGAGACTTTCCCACTTCAACATGTACGTCAGGGCGTGATTGCTCGGACCGGCAATCGTGGTCCAGAATCCGATCTGCTCGATGCCGTATTTCTTGAAGAAATCCAGCGTAATGTTGGTGAATCGGTCGTTCAACGCGGGCAAGCGTCCCGGCGCGCAATGATAGATACGCATTTCAACAATCATTTTTTCCTCGTGGAGATAGAGTAATGCGGCCACGAATGGGCCGCGGCTGGAGTCACCACGAGCAATCGTACCGGCGTTTCACCTCACCCGCACACAATGAAATACCGCCCGGGCCATCGCCGGACGATCATGTCCGCTTTGCTGCATCGAAATCCTCCGCATCGACGTCATAACCGGATGGTTCCCATCGGATCGCCAGCAGCGCAACCAGCCCCGCCAGCGGCGCAAACGCGATGATCCAGAAAACCTTCGTGCCAAGAGCAGCCGACAGCACGGGGAACAGGAACAGCGACACCGTCGAACTCGCGCGCATCAATGTCTGATTGAAACCCACGCCAACGCCACGCAGTGAAGTTGGATAGCTGAGCGAAGCGAACGTCATGCTGTGTGAACCTGGACCAAATCCCTGGCCGAGCAGGAACACCGCGAGAAAACCAATCGCCAGCGCCACTTGCGCGCCACCGGCCGGACGTCCGACCACGGCCAGGCCGATCAACGCCGCCAACTGGAACGCATAGCCGAGCACGGTCAGCTTCCAGGCTCCGACCTTCGGCACCGTGCGCACGGCGATCAGTCCGCCCACGAACGCGAAGCACAGGTTCAACGCGAGCGAGGCAAGGATGGTGGTGAGCATAGACTGCGCGAGGAAACTCGAGATGATCACCGGCAAGCCAAACGCCACGGCGTTGTATGCGAACGAGGATGCCACGGCAATGACGGTTGCCAGCACGGTGCGGCGAAGATAAACGCCGCGCAGCAACGCGCCGTAGTTGCTCCATGTCGCCTTGTGCACCGGCGCTTTTGTGTCCCGGAGCGCGGCGGCATCGACTTCTACATCCATGCCGTACGAGCGCTTCAAGATTTGCGCGGCGCCCCGCAAATCGCCCTGATTGGCGGCCCAGACCGGCGACTCGCTGATGTAACGGCTGCGGATCGCGATGATTACCAGCGCCGGCAATGCGCCAAAACCAAGGGTCAAGCGCCATAACCAGCCGGAGTGGCTCGCGGGCAGCACGGCGTACAGTGCGAGCACGAGCAGATAGGACACGCTGATGGCGGCGTACCACGTCGGGCACCACATCGCAATGCGCGCCGCCTTGTTGCCGCGGCCGTTCAGCCGGGAAAACTCGGCGAGAAACGCCATGGCGACAGGCAAGTCGATGCCGACGCCCAGTCCCATCACGAAACGCGCGCCGCCGAGCACCCAGGCGTTGGGCGCGAGCCCGCAGGCAATCGCCGCGACGACGAAGAAGAACATGTCGGCCATGAAAACGCGGTATCGGCCGATCTTGTCGGTGAGATAACCGCCCAGGAACGCGCCGATGATCGCCCCGAACGTGATGGCGGACGCGACAAAACCCGTCGCTGCCGGTGTCAGCGAAAATTCGCGCGCAATGTCCTTTACACCGAACGCGAGCGCGCCGAGATCGTAGGCATCGAGAAAAACACCACCGAGCGCGATCGCGATGACAATGCGTGCATCGCTTCCGATCGCCGCGCCTCGATTGACAAGCTGGGAGACATCGGCGGCGCTGCGAATGACGGTACGCGCGGTGCCGTCTGCCGGAGACGCGAGCGCGGACTCGGCCGCGAAAGAAGTGGACATGGGATGGGCTACGCTGAAAGAGGCTGCAAAGCGCGCGATCGTACCGGCGCACGCGCTCTATCTCAAATTCTTTTTTGTTATTTGTCGAATGAAGGGGGAACAAAACCCCCGCTTGCTTCAGATTTGCTTATACGAAACCGCCGAATATTTCAGGCAAAACGCACTTGAGGCGTCGCGAGCGAAGTTTCGGCGCGACGCGCAAGTGTTACGGAGCGGACTTTATTGCTGTGGCATTGAAGCCGCCATCCCTTCCCGGATCTGTTCCGGGCTCAGATCACGCATATGCGTCGCGAGCGACCAGCGATGACCAAACGGGTCTTCTACCTGACCATACCGGTCACCCCAGAACATGTCGGTGACAGGCATGATGACCTTGGCTCCGGCTTCAACAGCCTGCGCAAAGGAAGCATCCACATCGTTCACATATAAATGCAGTGTCACAGGCGATCCTTTCAGCGCGAGCGGGCTCCTGTGGCCGCAATTTTCGAATTCTTCGCCGAGCATCAGCGTGGAATCGCCAATCCCGAGCATCGCATGCATGACTGTGCCGTCGGGTCCAGGCAGACGGCTATGTTCGACTGCATTGAAGGCTTTGACATAAAACGCGATTGCGTCGGACGCACCTTTGCAAACCAGATGAGGCGTGATCGTATGCATTCCATCCGGGATCGGCTTGACTGTGGACGTGGGCATTGCAGTGCTCCTGAGTTGAATGGATGTACCAACAGAAGACGGCGCCGGATTCAGCGCCTTCTTGTTCATACGACGCGCGGGGCGCCCGTCGATCGACAAGTCTCACACCAAAAATCTACCAGGCGACTTGCGACACGCTTCGCGAAACTACGATAAGTTTTTAAGCGAATTTACGTTCGAAGTACATACATGAATCGTTTTTACCGCCAGTTGAGCCATTAATAGTTTTATCGATGCATAATCCCGTTCGGCCCAAACCGATGAAGGCTTGCGGTTGACGATGCAATATCCGGTATCGTTGCATTCGACTGACTTAAGCCATTTTAATTTCTCTGATCATTCACGCTTCAATGATTGAGTCGCCTGTTGATTGATTGCCTTCCCGCTGCGTTCTGCCCTTACCGGAGCGCGAGACGGTTCCATATGGACTGGTGGACCCGCAAGTACGGGTTCAAATCCCCGCTTCAATCCGTCCCCTTAAATAAAGCTAAAGTTTTAGTCGCGGTGGCCGAAAGCCCATCTATGGAACACGAAATGAACCCTGCCGACGACCGTAACGATCCGACCTTTCTACGGGCGCGGGCGTTAAGCATCAGTGTCGGCGCGATCCGCAAGGCACAGGGAAAAGCATCCCCCGCTGATTTTCCTGTGGGCACTGTTGAGTGGCACGCAATAGTCGAGGATTTTGCCAATGATGTATTAAAGGCAATGCTCTCGGAACCTGATTTGCAGCTCCTCGAGATTCGGCGGGACAGCACGGGAAAATAACGGTCACTGGCTTGGTACTTTATTACCGGCTCATTAGTCCGATGAAAATAAAAACGGCATCGCCGAATAATCAGCGACGCCGTTTTTATGTAAAGAAGATTCAATTCAGTATCAGTCCGGCAATTCATCCGCCCAGTAAATCGATCACTTTCAGAAGATCCTTGCGCAATTGCTCGACATCGACTGAGACGTCCGCTTGAGGCATTCCACTCGTTTCTTCCATGGCCCCGCTATCAGCTGCGGCGCCATTCAGACGGCCATGTGAATCCAGCCGGTTACGCGCGCCATTGATCGTAAAACCTTGTTCGTAAAGCAACTCACGAATGCGGCGAATCAGCAGCACTTCGTGATGCTGATAATAACGGCGATTGCCGCGCCGCTTGACAGGCCGCAACTGCGTGAACTCCTGTTCCCAGTAACGCAGCACATGCGGCTTGACGCCGCAAAGCTCGCTGACTTCACCAATGGTGAAGTAGCGCTTGGCGGGAATGGGAGGCAAGACGACTTTTTCCATCGTCAATCAACCGTCGTGGTGAATGTCGCGAATCTGGCGGATATCGCTAATAAGCGCTCGGGCGATACAAAGCGTTTGCCCGTCACTTCAGCGGCCGAAACTGTTTTCAGCACCGGCTTCCACCAGCGCTTTCAACTTCTGACTCGCATGAAACGTGACGACACGGCGCGCCGCAATGGGAATGGCTTCTCCCGTTTTTGGATTACGGCCGGGACGCTGCGGTTTGTCTCGCAATTGGAAGTTGCCAAAACCGGATAGCTTGACGCTGTCGCCACTTTCAAGCGCGTCGCGAATGACCTCGAAAAATGCTTCGACCATGTCTTTGGCTTCGCGCTTATTCAACCCGACATGGTCGAATAGCATCTCCGCCAATTCGGCTTTTGTGAGCGTGGGCGTTTCTGCCGTTGCCGCACTGTTCGAAGTGGAGACATCTCGGATCATGGCGCTGCGTTGCGCCGAAAGAAGGGCTTCGAAATCACTCGAGTTCATTTGGTTCATATCGAAAAAATGGCGTGACGATGAAGACGACGGAGAGGGCCAGTGACAGGCTATCCGCGCAACCGCGCGCCATGTACTCGAGTCAAGCGTTCCACCAGTGTTTTGATGGCCGTTTCGACCGTTTCGTCCTGAAGCGTCCCGCCAGTATCTTGCAACGTTACACGGAAGGCAAGGCTTTTCTCATGCTCGTTCAACCCACCGGAAGTGCTTGATTTTGGACGGAATTCATCGAATAAAGCAAGCTTTGTGATGTACCTGCAGGCAGGCTCCGAACGGGCGCTTTCGAGCTCGTCGAGGAGCGCCTGGACTTCCACCTTCTGGTCCACGACCACGGCGATATCGCGGCGAACCGGCGGAAATTTCGTTACGTCGGAAGGCACCGGCAGCGCGCGCTGCATCAGCGCCTCTGCTTCGATTTCGAACAAAACTGGCGCGTGCGGCAAGTCGTACTTCTGCATCCAGCGCGGGTGCAGGTCGCCGATCCAGCCCACCGATCGGCCATCGATCTCGATCCGGGCGCTGCGTCCAGGGTGCAGCGCCGGATGCTCGGCCTTGACGAAACGTGGCGTCACGGGCGCGAAAAGCGCCTCGACGTCGCCTTTTACATCGAAGAAATCGACCGCGCGCGACGCCGCGCCCCACTGCTCTTCAAGCGCCGGGCCATACGCGAGGCCACCGATCATCTTCGGCTGTGCAAAACCCTCTACTGCAAGCTCACCCGCCTTGATCAACGGATTGTGCAGGAACACACGGCCGGCTTCGAACACGCGAATCCGGTCCGCGCGGCGATTCAGGTTGTAGCGCAGCACGCTGATCAGGCTGCCGAACAGCGTGGTGCGCATGACCGAAAGCTGGCTCGCGATCGGATTGAGCAATTTCACCGGATTCGAATTACCAGCGAAATCGGCCTCCCATTCGGCATCGACGAAACTGAAGTTCACCGTTTCCGCGTAATCCCGCGCGGCCACCGCGTGACGCAGCATGTGAATGGAACGCCGGGTTTCGTTCGTCGGCCGCATTTCGCTGGTCGCAACCGGCGGACGCGCCGGAATCTTTTCGAAACCGTAAATGCGCGCAACCTCTTCGATCAAATCTTCTTCAATTTCAATATCGAAGCGATACGGCGGCGGTGTCACGGAGAAAACATCGCCATCGTGCGTGTACTGGAGACCGAGGCGCGTGAAAATCTGCGCGATTTCCTCGGCGTCAATCTTCACGCCGATAATCCGGTTCGCACGCGAAACGCGCATGCTCACAGGCTCGCGCTTCGGCACATTAAGCGTCTGATCATCGACTGGACCGGCGTTGCCGCCGCAAATATCGAGAATCAGGCGCGTAATGCGTTCGAGGTGCTCAACGGTTGTCGAATAATCCACGCCCCGCTCGAACCGGTGCGCCGCGTCAGTCGAAAAATTGTACTTGCGCGCCCGGCCGCGGATACTGTCCGGCCACCAGAACGCCGCTTCCAGGTAAATATTCGTTGTATCGAGAGACACGGCCGTGCTGTCGCCGCCCATGATCCCAGCGAGGCTTTCGACCTGATGGTCGTCGGAGATGACGCCAGTGGCTTCATCGAGTTCGACGGTATTGCCATTCAGCAGCTTGAGCTTTTCGCCCTTCTTTCCCCAACGCACTTCAATGCCGCCGTGGATCTTGTCCAGGTCGAACACGTGCGACGGACGGCCGAGTTCGAGCATCACGTAATTCGAGATATCGACGAGCGCCGAAATACTGCGCTGGCCCGAACGCTCCAGGCGCTCGACCATCCACTGCGGTGTTTTCGCGTGCGCGTTCACGCCGCGGATCACCCGGCCGGAGAAGCGTCCACACAAATCCGGCGCCGACACTTTGACGGGCAGGATTTCATCGATAGTCGCCGTCACCGGTTCGATTCCCAGTGCGTGCAATGGCGCGCCCGTGATCGCAGCGGTTTCGCGCGCCACGCCAAACACGGACAAACAATCGGCCTTGTTCGGCGTCAGCTTGATTTCGAATACGGTGTCGTCCAGATTCAGCGTCTTCCTGATGTCTTCGCCGATGGGCGTTTCGGCGGGCAGAATCATCAGGCCGCTGTGATCTTCAGAGAGTTTCAACTCGCGCGCCGAGCACAACATGCCCTGGCTTTCCACGCCACGCAGCTTAGACAATTTGATCGCAAACGGCGCACCGCCGGTTTCGGCCGGTGGCAATTCCGCGCCGACCAGCGCGACCGGCACCTTGATGCCCGGCGACACGTTCGGCGCGCCGCACACAATGGTGAGCGTTTCGCCCGTACCGGCGTCGACCTGACAGACATTGAGCTTGTCCGCGTTCGGATGCTTTGCGACTTCCAGCACTTGCCCGACGACGATCTTCGTGGTCGGCGGCGCGACGGGCGCAAGCCCTTCCACTTCGAGACCCGCCATGGTGAGCGCGCGCGAGAGTTCGTCGGTCGACAGCTTGGGATCGACGAAAGTTCTAAGCCAGGATTCCGGGAATTGCATGTGTGTCTAGTTCGAAATAAAGTGTGTCCGCGTCTCTACGACGGCCTTTTGCACACTGCCCTCAAGCAGGTTGCTCAGCTGGCTTTTCAAGCAAATTGCTCGAGAAAACGCAGATCGTTTTCGAAGAAAAGGCGCAGATCCTGCACGCCGTAGCGCAGCATGGTCAGGCGTTCAAGGCCACTGCCGAACGCAAAACCGATATACCGTTCCGGGTCGAGCCCCATGTTGCGGATCACGTTCGGGTGCACTTGTCCCGATCCTGAGATTTCGAGCCATTTACCGGCGTTCTTGCCATGCTCGAACATCATGTCGATCTCGGCGGACGGCTCGGTGAACGGAAAATACGACGGGCGGAAGCGCACGAGAATGTCGTCGCGCTCGAAGAATTTCTTGAGAAAATCCGAATACACGCCCTTCAGGTCGGCAAAGCTGATGTTCTCGTCGATCCACAGACCTTCGACCTGGTTGAACATGGGCGAATGCGTGGCGTCGCTGTCCACGCGATACGTCCGGCCCGGCACGATCACCTTGATCGGCGGCGTGTTCATGCGCGCGTAGCGCACCTGCATCGGGCTCGTATGCGTGCGCAGCAGCAGTTGCCGCCCATTCGCATCTTTCCCGTCGATATAAAACGTATCCTGCATTGAGCGCGCCGGATGATTTTCCGGGCTGTTCAATGCGGTGAAGTTGTACCAGTCAGTCTCGATTTCGGGGCCGTCGGCCACATCGAAACCAATCGTGCTGAAAATCTGTTCCACGCGTTCCCACGTGCGCATGACCGGATGCAGGCTGCCCGCGCCAAGACCCCGGCCGGGCAACGTGACGTCGATCGATTCCGATGCAAGCCGCTGGTTCAGCAACATGTCCGCCAGCGCCTGACGGCGCGCGTTCAGCGCTGCTTCCACTTGCTGCTTGACCGCGTTGATGCGCGCGCCCTCGGTCTTGCGGGTATCCGGATCGAGTTTGCCCAAACCCTTCAGCAAATCCGTGAGCACCCCGGACTTGCCGAGAAAGCGGGCCTTTTCGTTTTCGAGCGTAGCCGCGTCCGCGGCGTGTTCGAAGGCATTTCGCGCGTCGGCGACAATCTGGTCCAGATCCATTGATCCCATCATTTCATCGTCAAAAATCTTCTGATCGTTCCCGGGTCACCATGTGCGCGATGCGGCGCACCTGCGCTTGAACCCGGATTCACCAACAAAAACGGGGCTCTTGTCGAGCCCCGTTTTCTGCTGAAGCATTGTCCTTGAATACAGCCAGGACACGCTACAACGAACCACGCAGTACCAATCTCGCTAACAAGCTCGATCAGGCTGCAACGGCGGCTTTTACCTGCTTGACGATCGCAGCAAAAGCAGCCTTGTCGAACACAGCCATGTCGGCCAGCACCTTGCGGTCGAGTTCGATCGAAGCCTTCTTCAGGCCGTTGATGAACACGCTGTACGTCATGTCGTGCTGACGCACCGCAGCGTTGATACGCGTGATCCACAAAGCACGGAACACACGCTTCTTGTTGCGGCGATCGCGATAGGCATATTGCCCTGCGCGCATGACCGCCTGCTTGGCGATGCGATAGACGTTATTGCGACGGCCGCGGTAACCCTTGGCCAGCTTGATGATCTTCTTGTGACGGGCCCGTGCGGTAACCCCACGTTTGACTCTAGGCATAGTGCGCTCCTGTGAGTGTCAGTTAAGGGTTAAGCGAACGGCAGCATTGCGCGCACAGAGTTCATATCAGATGCATGAACTTCCGTGGAACCGCGCAGATGGCGTTTTACCTTGGTGGTTTTCTTGGTAAGAATGTGACGCTTGAAGGCTTGACCACGCTTGATGGTACCGCCCGGACGCACCACGAAGCGCTTTGCAGCACTCTTCTTGGTCTTCATCTTCGGCATGAAACTACTCCAGTTTATTAGATGGATATGGGTGTGCGGTCGATCCATTCGATCCTGACCCGCCCTTCGAAACCCACATGCCACTTATGAGCGGCAACTTTGAAAGTCACCGCTTTTTCATGAGCGCCGCCATTATCCGGCAACGCCCTGAAACCTGCTTGCTCGATGCCGCGCCGGCCCTGAAACATGCGGGCCGCGCGATCCATCGATTACTTCTTTTTCTTCGGGGCCATGACCATGATCATCTGGCGCCCTTCCATCTTCGGCATTTGCTCGACCTGACCGTGCTCTTCGAGATCGGCCTTGAGCCGCTCGAGCACGCGCATGCCAATTTCCTGGTGGGCCATTTCGCGGCCGCGGAAACGCAACGTGATCTTCGTCTTGTCGCCGTCTTCGAGGAAGCGCGTGAGGTTACGCAGTTTCACGTTGTAGTCACCGTCGTCGGTGCCAGGCCGGAACTTCACTTCCTTGACCTGAACGATCTTCTGCTTGAGCTTGGCCTCATGCTGCTTCTTGGCTTCCGAATACTTGAACTTGCCGTAGTCCATCAACCGGGCGACAGGCGGGACGGCCTGCGGCGCGATTTCGACGAGATCCACGTCTTGCTGTTCCGACATGCGGAAAGCATCAGCGAGCTTCACGATTCCCAGCGGCTCGTTGTCCACTCCAACCAGGCGCAGTTCAGGTGCCGTGATTTCCCCGTTGATGCGATGTGCCGACTTATCAGTAGCGATGTTACGTTTCCTCTAAAAATTCAAAAAAACTAGCCGCGCTGCGGGTGGGCTTACTTGTACGCCTGCACGTCATGCTGCAGACGCTCAAGGAATGCATCGACCGGCATCACGCCAGCGTCGATACCGCCACGAGCACGCACGGCTACGGTTTGGGCTTCACGCTCCTTGTCGCCGACGACCAGCAAATACGGGACCTTTTGCAGCGTGTGCTCACGTATTTTATAGCTAATCTTCTCGTTGCGCAAATCGCTCTCTACTCTAAGCCCTTGTTTTTGCAACGATTGGGCCAGTTGCTGTGCATATTCCGCCTGACTTTCAGCAATATTCAGGACGACAGCCTGCACCGGCGCGAGCCACGACGGCATTGCACCAGCGTGGTGCTCGATCAAAATTCCGAGAAAACGTTCCATTGAGCCAACAATCGCCCGATGCAGCATGACCGGGCGCTTGCGGCTGTTGTCTTCCGCCACGTACTCGGCGCCCAGACGTTCCGGCAACACCATGTCGAGCTGCAGCGTACCGCATTGCCACGAGCGGCCCAGCGCGTCCTTGATGTGATATTCGATCTTCGGGCCATAGAACGCGCCTTCGCCCGGCAATTCTTCCCACGTCAGACCGCACGCCGTCAGCGCGTCGCGCAGCCCTTGCTCGGCGCGATCCCAGGTTTCGTCGGTACCGGCACGGGCGTCCGGACGCAGCGAAAGCTTGATGTCGATGTGATCGAACCCGAAATCCTGATAGATGCTCATCGCGAGCGTATTGAACGCAATCGATTCTTCGATGAACTGGTCTTCCGTACAGAAAATGTGCGCGTCGTCCTGAACGAAGCCGCGCACGCGCATCAAGCCGTGCAGCGCGCCGGACGCTTCATTCCGATGACACGATCCAAATTCCGCGTAACGCAGCGGCAGGTCGCGATACGAACGCAAGCCATGGTTGAACACCTGGACGTGGCCGGGACAATTCATTGGCTTGATGGCGTAATCGCGCTTCTCGGACTCCGTCGTGAACATGTTTTCACGATAGTTCTGCCAGTGACCCGACGCTTCCCACAGGGAACGGTCCATGATCATCGGCGTCTTGATTTCGAGATAACCGGTTTCGCTCAGGCGGCGGCGGATATATTGCTCGACCTGCTGCCAGATCGCCCAGCCCTTCGGATGCCAGAACACCATACCGGGCGCCTCTTCCTGCAGATGAAACAGGTCGAGTTGCTTCGCGAGCTTGCGGTGGTCGCGCTTCTCGGCTTCCTCGAGCATGTGCAGATACGCTTCCTGGTCTTCTTTCTTCGTCCAGGCCGTGCCGTAGATGCGCTGCAATTGCTCGTTCTTTGAGTCGCCGCGCCAGTAAGCGCCGGCAACCTTCATCAGCTTGAAGACTTTCAGCTTGCCCGTGGAAGGCACGTGCGGCCCGCGGCACAGGTCGGTAAAACCGCCATGCGAGTAAAGCTTGATGTCGTCGGTTGACGGGATCGATTCGATGATCTCAGCTTTGTACTTCTCGCCGATGCTCTTGAAGTAGTCCACCGCCTCGCCGCGCGTGACGACACGGCGCGAGACAGGCTCGTCCTTCTTCGCGATCTCGGCCATGCGCTTCTCGATCTTTTCGAGATCTTCCGGCGTGAAGGGACGGCTGTACGCGAAGTCGTAGTAAAAACCATTGTCGATCACGGGACCGATGGTGACCTGCGCTTCCGGGTACAAGTCCTTGACCGCGTAAGCCAACAAATGCGCGGTGGAGTGACGAATGATGTCGAGACCGTCGGCGTCCTTGTCCGTGACGATCGCAAGCGATGCATCGTGGTCGATCAACGTGGACGTATCGACGAGTTCGCCGTCGAGCTTGCCGCCCAGAGCGGCTTTGGCAAGTCCAGCGCCAATCGATGCGGCAACTTCCGCAACCGTCACCGGGTGGTCGTACTGACGAACTGACCCGTCGGGCAAACGTATCGAAACCATTTCGTTCTCCAAGACACCGAAGCCGGCGCTCAAGTTCATTCAACAATGCCTTGCAGGACACAAATCAACTGCGCAAGACAAAAAAAATGCGGCCCCACTTTTCGAGGGGCCGCATTCACTTTCCTACAACTGCAAAGGCGAAAGTGGTCCTCGACTAGCGTCGTTCCGAAGTTGTATCGGTCAACGTTCGCGGTGCCATCTTGTTCATTTGCCTTTCGCGCCAAGGCGCTTGCTGCAGTTTTGAAAATCCGGCGAGCCGGACTTTCACTTTCGTTGGTAGGCTCGATTGGACTCGAACCAACGACCCCCACCATGTCAAGGTGGTGCTCTAACCAGCTGAGCTACGAGCCTGAAGAAGCGAAATTATATGGTGCGTTTTGAATCCTGGCAAGTGCTTTCATTCGACGACACCGAAGATATTCGTGGATACGTTTAAGAAGCACGAACAATGCGCTTCAGATTCAAAGCGTTAAGCCCTGAGTTCATACGTACAAATATCACTACCCGCGCCGCGATGCCCGCACAACGCCCAGTACTTCACTGAGCAACGCGCACGCGCGCTGAATCTGCGCCGCACTCGATACTTCGACGGTGAACTGCATGTAGGCCACGTTGCGCCGGCTTTGCGTTTTCACGCCGGTCACGTTCATCTTCTCGCGCGCGAAGACTTCCGAGATGTCGCGTAACAAGCCTTGCCGGTCATTCGATTCAACGGCAAGGTCCACCGGATAAACAGAGGAACCTCGTCCGTTCATGACCTCGGCGGACCACGCGGTTTCGAGCACGCGTTCAGGCGAACGCTCGGCCATCCGCTGGAACGTTGCGCAATCACTGCGGTGGATCGACATGCCTTTGCCGCGTGTCACAAACCCCGCGATACGATCGGGCGGAGCCGGCCTGCAACAACGCGCAAGCTGCGTGAGCAATGCGTCCACACCAACCACCAGCACCCCTGTAGAGGCGCCCTGCGCAACACTTTGCCCGCTGCTGCGCTTTTCGAACTGCGCGGGCGCTTCGGGTTCAGGTTCCGGCGGCGGCGCGTCGTGCAGCGCCTGCTCGATATTGCGCAGGCTGAATTCTTCCTTGCCCACGACCGCATACAGATCTTCCGGCGTCTTGAAGCCCAGCTTGGATGCCAGTTGATCCAGGTTGACCGATGTCTTGCCTTCGCGCTGCAAGGTCTTTTCAACCAGCGCGCGGCCGTTCGTTATGTTCTCTTCGGAATCGACCGCGTTGAACCAAGCACGCACTTTTTGCCGCGCGCGCGGGCTGTGCAGATAGCCGAGCAAAGGGTTGAGCCAATCCCGAGACGGGCCGCCCTCCTTCACCGCCACGATCTCCACGGTCTGGCCGTTCTGCAGCGGTGTGTTGAGCGGCACCATGGCGCCATCGACACGGGCACCGCGACAGCGGTGTCCCAACTCGCTATGCAAGTGGTACGCAAAATCCACCGGAGTCGATCCATGCGGCATCGCGATCACGCGCGCCTGCGGCGTGAGCACGTAGATATGGTCGTCGTCGAGCGTCGCTTCACGCAGATGCTGCCAGGGTTGCGCGCCGGGCTGGTCGCCTTCGGAAACATCGTCTTTCCAGGCCAGCAACTGCCGCAACCACGCAATCTTCTCGTCGTATTTTTCAGCGGCCGTGACCTGCCCGCCGTACGCTCGCGTGCCAGCTTCCTTGTAACGCCAGTGCGCCGCCACGCCATATTCCGCGAAGTTGTGCATTTCCTGTGTACGGATCTGCACTTCGAACGCGCGGCCGTCGTCGCCGACCACGACCGTATGCAGCGACCTGTAGCCATTCGGCTTCGGCCGTGAGATGTAGTCGTCGAATTCCCGCGGCACGGGCTGCCACAAGTTATGGACGATACCCAGCACTGTGTAGCAATCCTTGATGTCGTCAACAATCACCCGAAACGCGCGCACGTCGTTCAGCTCAGAAAAATCCAGCTCCTTGCCGCGCATCTTTTTCCAGATGCTGTAGATGTGCTTGGGCCGTCCACTCACTTCCGCGCGAATGTGCGCCGTAGCCAGTTCGGTCTGCAAACGCGCGATGGCGTCAGTTACATAGGCTTCGCGCTCGACGCGCTTTTCGTCGAGCAGCTTGGCGATGCGTTTATAAGTAGGCGGTTCCTCGAACCGGAACGCGAGATCTTCCAGTTCCCATTTCAGTTGCCAGATGCCGAGCCTGTTGGCGAGCGGCGCGTAAATCTCGAGGGTCTCGCGGGGCACGTCGGGCGATGGGTCGAGCTTGTTCGCCGCGTAATAACGCAACGACTGAAGCCGCGAAGCAAGCCGGATCAATACCACGCGAATGTCTTGTGCAAACGCAAGCAACATCTTGCGCAACGCTTCGACCTGAGCGCGGCGTGCAGCCTGCGCGTCGCGTCCTGTTTCGGGCAGCTTCGCCTGCGTGGCGCGCGAACTGACCGAGCCGAGACGCCACAACTTGCGGACATCGGCGACAAGACTTTGCACTTCTTCGCCAAAACGCTCGCTGATCACACGCTCGGGATCATCTATGTGCGGCGCGATGGCAAACAACGCCGCCGCCGCAATTGCCGCCGGATCGACGTTCAACGTCTGCATGATCCGCGCCGTCCCGGCCGCGTGCTCGGCAAGCAGCTCCCCGCTGGTAAGCCGCGCTTCGCCCGCGTGTTCGCGCACGAACGCGAGCGCATCATCAAAGGACGGCTCGGAGTTCAACGCGGGCGAGATGGCGGTACCAGGCATGCGATCAATCAGGTGCAATAAAAGTGTGGGACTCAGTCACGCGCCTGGTCAAGCATGGCGGCAATGACAACCACTTCCACGAGGCACGCGGGATTGGCAAGTTTTGCTTCCACGGTGGCGCGCGGAGGCGTGTTGCCTTCGGGAACCCAAATGTCCCACGCCGCGTTCATTGCAGCGAAGTTCGCCATGTCCGAGATGTAGATCTGCACTGACAGCAATTGGGTCTTGTCGCTACCGGCTTCTGCCAGCAAGCGGTCGATATGGCCAAGCACTTCACGGGTCTGCCCCGTGATGTCCTGGTCGGTGTCTTCGGCAATCTGGCCCGCGAGATAAACGATGCCGTTGTGGATCGCGGCTTCGGAAAGACGCGCGCCGACGTGGAGACGAGTGACTGCCATGGATGCCTCTGAAAAGTGATTGTCAAAGAAACTGTGCGAAGCCCAATATTATGCCTTGTACGTTTCGGTATCGAGGAAGAAGCGGTACGCAATATCGATCTGATCAGGCGCGAGAAACGCTGGCGCATGACCTACGCCCTGAATTTCCGCGCTTCTTACGGCCTGACCCGTCGCGACCATTTTTTCGACGGTTTCTCGCGACAACAGATCCGATTGTTCACCGCGCACGACCAGCACCGGATGCCTGATTGCCGCAAGCGAACGCCACAGGATCGCTTCGCCGAGCGAGGCCGCATTCGAATCAGCAGCAGCAAAAGGCACCGCGATCTTTGGATCGTATCTGTAGGCCCAGCGCCCGTCGCGCTCGTGCATCAGCGGCGTGTTGATCGCACGCCATTCTTCGGCGCTCAGCGGTCCAAACGACGCCGCAAGTTGCGCCGCGTGGTCTACCCCTTCCTGAAGCGTGGCGAAGGTTTCGTCACGGCCCAGATAGGTGCCGATGCGCGCGAGCGCCGCCGGCTCAACATGCGGTCCAACGTCGTTCAACAGCATATTGCGAATGGGCGAGTTCGGCAGGCCTGCGAGCCCGAGGCCGATCAGTCCGCCCATCGACGTTCCGAACCAGTCCACCGCCTCCACGTTCAGGCGCGCAATCAGCACGACCATGTCTGAAACGTATTGCGGCACGGCGTAATTTTTCGGATCCGCGAGCCAGTCGGAAAGCCCGCGCCCCACCACGTCCGGACACACCACGCGATACTCCCGCGAGAACGCTTTCGCCACCTCGTCGAAATCGCGGCCGGACCGCGTCAGCCCATGCACGCACACGAGCACGCGCGGGTTTGCTGGATCACCCCATTCGGTGTACGCCATGCGATGCAAACCAGATGGGCTGATGCATTGCACGTGGCGCTGACGCGCAGCGGAAACAACGGACGGTGCAGCTTCGACGATAGTCTCTGACATGAGGATTTCCTTCGGCGCAATGGCGCTGCTGCATAACGGATAAACCACCCGAAATCGATTGTAAACGCTTTGCGCCGCGCGTTTTTTTGTCGAGCGCAGCGTTAGCCAATCAGTCTAATCAGGCTATATGCGACGTCGTCCTTGTAGACCAAAGAAAAAGGGCTGTGCCAACACATGGTCGGCACAGCCCTTCATGACCGGCAACGGCACCGGTTCTCAAAAATCCTACTTGACCCCGCTTACATCCAGCGGCGCGCCGGTTTTTTGCTGAATCTCTTCCACGCTGACGCCCGGAGCCAGTTCGACCAGCTTGAGTCCCGCGTCCGTTACGTCGATCACGCCGAGATCCGTGATGATCCGGTCGACCACGCCCTTGCCCGTCAATGGCAGCGTGCATTCTTCCAGGATCTTGTGCTGGTCGCCCTTCGCCACGTGCTCCATCAGCACGATCACGCGTTTCACGCCCGCGACCAGATCCATGGCGCCGCCCATGCCCTTGATCATCTTGCCGGGGATCATCCAGTTGGCGAGGTCGCCGTTCTTGCTGATCTGCATGGCACCCAGGATGGCGAGGTTCACGTGGCCGCCCCGGATCATCGCGAACGAATCCGCCGACGAAAATATCGACGACCCCGGCAGCGTGGTCACGGTTTGCTTGCCAGCGTTGATCAGGTCGGCATCGACTTCTTCCTCGGTCGGCGACGGACCAATGCCAAGCAGGCCATTCTCCGATTGCAGCCACACTTCCATGCCGGCCGGCACGTGGTTAGCGACCAGCGTGGGCAGCCCGATCCCGAGGTTCACGTAGAACCCGTCCTGCAATTCCTTGCCCGCCCGCGCGGCCATCTGGTTGCGGTCCCATGCCATGATCAGTCTCCTTTCGCGCGCACGACGCGTTGTTCGATGCGTTTTTCCGGATGCGCGTTCAACACGATGCGCTGCACGAAAATGCCCGGCGTGTGAATGGCGTCGGGATCGAGTTCGCCGACTTCCACGATTTCCTCCACTTCGGCCACAGTGATCCTGCCGGCCATGGCGCACATGGGATTGAAGTTGCGAGCCGTGCGGCGATAGATCAGGTTGCCCGATTTATCGGCTTTCCACGCCTTGACCAGCGCCACGTCCGCTGTGAGCGAGGGTTCGAGCACGTAAAAGTTATCGCCGAATTGGCGCGTTTCCTTGCCTTCCGCGATCACCGTGCCATACCCCGTGTTCGTGAAAAAAGCCGGAATACCGGAACCGCCCGCACGCAGCTTTTCGGCCAGCGTGCCCTGGGGCGTGAATTCGAGCCCGAGTTCGCCGGCCAGATATTGGCGCTCGAACTCCTTGTTTTCGCCGACGTACGACGAAATCATTTTCTTCACCTGACGGGTTTCGAGCAGCAAGCCAAGGCCGAAGCCATCGACACCCGCGTTATTGCTGATGCACGTGATTCCCTGGACGCCCGTGTCGCGCAATGCCGCGATCAGCGCTTCGGGAATGCCGCACAGTCCGAAGCCGCCGACAGCAAACGTCTGGCCGTCCTTCACGATGTCTTCAAGCGCCTGTTTCGCGCCGGGATAGACCTTGTTCATGTGTCCCTTCCTGATCTGGATGAAATCCGTTTGTTCGAGTCGCCATGCCGCTGATTTTAGTCAGCGACACGACTTTCTGATGTGGCAAAAGAGTACGACGATGCATCGATCCGGCACAATACGCAAAAATACATAAGTAATCGCCGTAGTACGCGGCGATGCACCGTCAAACGCCCGCCGTCCGAGCCAAAATGCCTCAACTGGATTACCAAACTGCGTTTCATCTTGCGCCAGTCGGGCTGGTGTTGTCACGGGAACGGATCATCGAAGACTGCAATGCGCAGCTTTGTGCGATCTTCGGCGTGACGCCGGACGCATTGATCGGGCGGTCGTTCCAGGTGCTGTATCCGTCGCCGGTGGAATTCGAGCGCATCGGCGCGCGCATTTCCGCGTTGATGCAGCGCCAGGGCAGCTACGCGGACGACCGCATCATGAAACGCGCGAACGGGGAATTGTTCTGGTGCCACGTGACAGGGCGCTCGCTGGACTTGAGCGCGCCGCATGCCGCGGGCGTCTGGACGTTCGAAGACCTCAGCGCGACGCGGCGAGTCGCGATCGAACTCACGCCGCGCGAGCGCGAGATCGCAGCACAGCTTGTGACCGGCAAGACCAGCAAGCAGATTGGCCGCGCGCTCGATATCAGCCCGAGAACCGTGGACATCTACCGCGCGAAACTCATGCGCAAATACGATACCGGCAACGCCACCGAACTGCTTCAGCGGCTGCTCGGCGATTGAATTATTTGCGCGGCGCCGCCGTTTCAATGGCGTGGCGCAGCAGGTCGGGAATGGGCACTGACCTGGCCGCAGCGTAGTCAACCCACACGCATTTCGCTGTGCCGCGCGCGTACAGCGTGGCGATATCGTCCGCACGATAAAGCTCGAAGCGCGTATCGAAACTGCTGCGGCCTGGCGCGCCCACAAACATGCTGCCGATTACGTCGCCGGGATAATGGAGCTGTTTCAGGAATTCCATGGACGCGTTCACAACTACGGGTCCCTGCCCTTTGACATTGGCGCCTGCAATGTCCAGTTGGCGGAACCACGTGATCCGCACTTCTTCCATGAAGCGGAAATACACCGTGTTGTTGACGTGGCTGAACGCGTCCATGTCGCCCCACCGGATGGGCATGGACAGGTCTATAACGCGATGAAAACCGCCCTGCGCCGCGCTGGACGCCTGATCGAAAACCTGGCTCATAAGCCGAATCCGTCGTCGGCGGCGATCACCGAACCGTTGATGAACTGCGATTCATCCGCTGCCAGCAGCAGCAACAGGCCATCCAGATCTTCAGGCGTTCCCACGCGGCGGCGCGGCAGGATGGACAGCAGTTTCTGCCCCGCTTCGCTCTTCCAGTGATGATGGTTCAATTCGGTATCGATATATCCGGGGCAGATGGCGTTCACATTGATCCCGTGGCGGCCCCATTCCTGAGCCATGGCTTTTGTCATATGAACGACGGCCGCCTTGCTCATGGAATACACGCCAATTTGCGGCAGCGTCTTGAGCCCCGCCATGGACGCGATGTTGATGATCCGGTAGCCCGGCTTCACGGTGCCATTGCCACGCATGATCATGCGCTTGGCCACTTCCTGCGCGACGAAAAACGCTCCGCGCGTGTTCGTGTCGAACACGAAATCGAAGTCCGAAGGCGTCACATCCGTCAGTTTTTGCTGCGTCGAAACGCCCGAGTTATTCACCAGAATATCGATAGTGCCAGCCTCCGTCTCCGCGTGCGCGACAGCAGACTTGATGCTCTGGTAATCGGTGACATCGAGCGACACGACGTGCGCCGCGCCGCCGGACGCCTCGATCTCGGCGCGCAGTTCTTTAAGGCGCTCGGTGCGCCTGCTTGCCAGCACCACGCGGGCGCCCGCCTGCGACAACACCTGCGCGAAGCGCTTGCCCAGTCCGCTGGAAGCGCCGGTGACCAGCGCACATTTGCCTTCCAGATTGATCGAACGGCCCATTGTTTTTCCTTGGTTGAAAGCGATTGAGTTGCCCGGGACCGAGTTGCCCTGCACTCGCGTGTTCTGCTGCCGCGCGTGAAATCTGCGTCAAATCCGCACCGAATCCGGCCAGCCATTCGGCGCGCCAATATGCTATCGTGAAATAACACGATCGTGCTAATCGACGGAACGTTAGTTGCGCCATACCTATCGTTCCCTGACAATACGCGATCCCCAAAAAAGCATTCTAACGTTAGACAGGAGCATTGGATGACCCCGGCGAGTCTCATCGAGCAGTACGGTCCCCGTGAATCCATGGAGTACGACGTCGTAATCGTGGGCGGCGGCCCTGCGGGACTTTCTGCGGCCATCCGGTTAAAGCAGCTTGCGCAGGAAAAAGGCGTCGAACTGGGCGTATGCGTGCTGGAGAAAGGCTCTGAGATCGGTGCGCACATCCTCTCTGGCGCAGTCATGGACCCGCGCGGCCTGAGCGAATTGCTGCCCGACTGGAAGACGCAAGGCGCGCCGCTCGATGTGGAAGTGACCGAAGACCGCTTTCTGTTTTTGTCCAAGGACAGTGCGAAACAGGTGCCGAACTGGCTCTTGCCGGACAACTTCAAGAACCATGGCAACTACGTTATTTCGCTTGCCAACGTCACGCGCTGGCTCGGCCAGCAGGCCGAAGCGCTGGGCGTAGAGATCTTCCCGGGCTTTCCCGCCGCCGAAGTGCTTTACACCGAAGATGGCGCGGTCCGTGGCGTCGCGACTGGCAACATGGGCGTGGGCAAGGACGGCGAGCCAACGGCCAACTTCCAGCTCGGCATGGAATTGCACGCCAAATACACGCTTTTTTGCGAAGGCGCGCGCGGCAATCTCGGCCGACAGTTGATGGAGAAATTCAAGCTGGGCCGCGACGCCGACCCGCAGGTCTATGGCATCGGCATCAAGGAACTGTGGGAGATCGATCCCGCGAAACATAAACCGGGGCTTGTCATTCACACCGCTGGCTGGCCGCTAGAAACCGATACATACGGCGGCTCGTTCCTCTATCACATGGACAACAATCAGGTGGTAGTGGGTTTCGTGGTGGGTCTCGGGTACTCGAATCCGTATCTTTCGCCATTCGAAGAATTCCAGCGATACAAAACCCATCCGGCCATCCGCACCTTCCTGGAAGGGGGCAAGCGCGTGTCGTACGGCGCGCGTGCGATCGTCGCGGGCGGCTTGATGTCACTGCCAAAGCTGGTGTTCAAGGGCGGTGCGTTGGTCGGCGACGACGCCGGTTTCCTGAATGCATCGCGCATCAAGGGCAGCCACGCCGCGATCAAGTCCGGCAAGATGGCAGCGGAAGCGGCGTTCGACGCCGTGCAAGCGGGCCGTCAGGCCGATGAACTGACCGCGTACTCCGAATCCTTCGACAACTCGTGGCTCAAGACCGAGCTTTATCGCGCACGCAACTTCAAGCAGTGGATGAGCAAGGGCCTGTATCTGGGCACGTTCATGGTCGGACTCGAACAGAAGCTGCTGGGCGGCAATGTGCCCTGGACGCTGCACCATCAGCACGCCGATAACGAAACGCTCAAGCCCGCGTCGCAATGCAAGCCGATTGTTTATCCGAAGCCGGACGGCAAGCTGACATTCGACCGGCTGACCTCAGTGTTCATATCGAACACGAATCACGACGAAAACCAGCCGCCGCATTTGACGTTGAAAGACGCATCCGTTCCGGTCGATGTGAATTTGCGGACCTATGCAGGGCCGGAAAGCCGTTATTGCCCGGCACAGGTGTACGAATTCGTGAAAACCGATGACGGCGGCGAACGCCTGCAGATCAACGCGCAAAACTGTGTGCACTGCAAGACATGCGACATCAAGGACCCGACGCAGAACATCGTGTGGGTGCCGCCCGAAGGTGGCGGCGGTCCGAACTATCCGAACATGTGATTGTTCGTGCGAGTTGAAGCTTTGATTAAAAATCGCCGGTTCTTTGTTGGAACCGGCGATTTTCATTTGGGGATATGTGCCGCGATATGAGGCGTGGTTGTCTTAACGTCGCCATTTTGCGCGCGATGCCGCAACGCGTGGTCGATCAGCACCAGTGCAAGCAGCGCCTCGGCGATAGGCGTTGCGCGAATGCCGACGCACGGATCATGGCGGCCGAAGGTTTCGACGGTGGCCGCGTGACCGGCTTTATCGATGGATTCGCGTGGCGTGCGGATGCTCGACGTCGGCTTGATCGCGATGGAAACCATAATGTCCTGCCCGCTCGAAATGCCGCCCAGGACACCGCCGGCATTGTTCGCAGCGAAACCTTCCGGCGTCATTTCGTCGCCGTGGACGCTGCCGCGTTGCGCGACGCTCGCGAATCCCGCGCCAATTTCCACACCTTTCACCGCGTTGATGCCCATCATCGCCTTGGCGATATCAGCGTCGAGCCGGTCATAGAGCGGCTCGCCCAGACCAGCGGGAACGCCCGTCGCAATCACGCCGATACGCGCGCCGATTGAGTCGCCATCCTTGCGCAGCGCGTCCATGTAGTCCTCGAGACGCGGCACGATCTCGGCGTTCGGCGAAAAAAACGGGTTCTCGCGCACGTGCTCCCACGCTACGAAGGGAATCGGGATCTCGCCGAGCGCGCTCATGAACCCACGCGTTTCGATACCGTACCGTTCCCGCAGCCACTTCTTCGCAACCGCGCCAGCCGCCACGGTCGGTGCGGTCAGGCGCGCCGAAGAACGGCCGCCGCCGCGATAATCGCGAATACCGTACTTCTGCCAGTAGGTGTAATCGGCGTGCCCGGGACGAAACGTCTCGGCAATATTGCCGTAATCCTTGCTGCGCTGATCGGTGTTGCGGATCAGCAAGGCGATGGGCGTACCGGTCGTCCTGCCTTCGAACACGCCAGAAAGAATCTCGACCTGATCGGCTTCCTGGCGCTGCGTCACATGCCGCGACGTGCCGGGTTTGCGCCGATTCAGTTCGATCTGGATATCGGCCTCTGTCAGCGCCATTCCCGGCGGGCAGCCGTCGATCACGCAACCGATCGCGGGACCATGCGACTCGCCGAAGTTGGTGACGGTGAAAAGCGTGCCGAGTGTGTTGCCGGACATGAGCGTCGTCCTGAAATGATCTAAAGAGCGGATATTATGCCAGCCGAGCGCCCTTCCAGCCTCGTTCGGCGCCTATTTGCGGACACCGCGCAAGGCCGCGACGAGCTGCTGCAGGTGTTCGGGCGTGGCAGTGGCGGGATCGATCGGCTCGCCGACCGCCAACGTCAGCCGGCTCATTACGCCGCGCTGGATCGGACGCGGCCAGCGCCTGTCTTCGTGACGCGAAAACACGCTGCCCCACAAACCGCGTAGCGCGATAGGCACCACCGGCGCGGAATGCCGCCGCAGAATCTCGCTGATGCCGTGGCGAAAAGGGTTCAGATCGCCCGTTCGCGTCAGTTTGCCTTCCGGGAAGATGCATACCAGATCGCCATCGGCGAGCGCGCGGCCGCAGGCATCGTAGGCTTTTTCCAGCAGCATGGGATCCTCGTGGGCCGGCGCGATGGGAATGGCTTTGACGTGGCGAAATAACCAGCCAAGCACCGGCGAACGGAAAATCCGATGGTCCATCACGAAACGGATCGGCCGAGGACTTTCCGACATGATCACGATTGCATCGACGAAACTCACATGGTTGCAAACCAGCACGGCCGCTCCGTGCTCGGGAATCCGCTCGGCGTTCACCAGCCTGATCCGGTAGAAGGTATGCACGAGAATCCACGCGAGAAAACGCAGCAGGAATTCCGGCACAAGCGAATAGATGTAGATCGCGACCACGATGTTCAAAAGCGCGGTGGTGAGGAAGAGCCCCGGAATGCCCACGCCCGCTGAAGTCAGCCCCATGGCCATCAGCGCCGACACGATCATGAAAAACGAGTTGAGAATATTGTTCGCCGCGATGATCCGCGCGCGGTGCGTCGGCTGGCTGCGTGCCTGAATCAGCGCGTAGAGCGGAACGCTATAGAACCCGCCGAACATGGCGAGCAGGAACAGGTCGGCAAGAATGCGCCAATGCACGCCAACGCGAAGAAACTCGCCCACGCCAATAAGACCACCGGCCGGCACGATATTGTGACTCGCAAAAAACAGGTCGATTGCAAACACGCTGATACCAATCGATCCAAGCGGAACAAGACCGATCTCGACGCGGCGCTTCGACAGCTTTTCGCACAACAGCGAACCCGTGCCAATGCCAATTGAAAACGTGGCCAGCAGCACGGTGACCACGTCGGGATTCGCCGACAACACGTCCTTGGCGAAATTGAAAAACGACGTAAGAAAAGTCGCGCCGACAAACCACAGCCATGAAATTCCGAGCAGGCTCAGGAATACGGTCCGGTCGCGGCGCGCAAGCGCAAGGTTGCGCCACGTCTCGGTGAAAGGATTCCAGTTGATCTTCAGGTCCGGCTGCAGCGCCTGCGTCTTCGGCACGAAGCTTGACCCCGCGCGGCCAATCAGCGCGACCGCCACGCAACATCCGGCGAGAAGCATTGCGCCGTGCTCCATCCATCCAGCCGCCGCCCCGCCGATGATCGTGCCGATCAGGATTGCCACGAACGTCCCCATTTCAACCAGTCCGTTACCTCCCACGAGCTCGGAAGGCTGCAGATGCTGCGGCAAATAAGCGTACTTCACCGGGCCGAAAACGGTCGAATGGACGCCCATCAGGAACGTGCACAGATAAAGCAGCGGTGCACTGTGCAGGACAAACCCCGCGCCACCGACCAGCATCACGACGATCTCGAAAGACTTCACCAAGCGGGTGAGAGTGGCTTTGTCGTATTTATCGGCGATCTGGCCCGAAGTCGCTGAAAACAGCACGAAAGGCAGGATGAAAATAGCCGATATCAGGAATGCAGCGGTTTTCGGATCGACTCCGGAAAACCGTGCGGCCTGGAACGTTACGAGGGATGTAAAGCCGACCTTGAAGACGTTGTCGTTGAGCGCGCCGAGAAACTGCGTCCAGAAGAACGGCGCGAAACGCCGTTCGCGCAGCAGCCGGAACTGACCGTGACCGCGTGGAGATTTGGCTGTTTTCTCGCGGGCTGGAGCAGGCGATTCGCTCATGGATTTCTGGAGTTGAAGAATGGGATAAAGGAGGCAGCCGCGTTAAGCCGCCACCCGTTCGAGGCGAAAAAAATGCGCGCCATTTGGGGCGCGCATCTTGCGGGCGTCAGCTACGTTCGGTCATGCGTTGCGGCCAGGCCAATGAGGCGGACGCCTCGATCAACGCGCTTCTTCCTGCTGTTCCGGCCAGTCGCGGATATAGGCCTTGAGCATCTTGTTCTCGAAACCTTGTTCTTCCACCACGGCCTTTGCGACATCGTAGAAGGAAATCACGCCCATGAGCACGCCTTTTTCCATGACCGGCAAGTAGCGCACGTGATGCTCCAGCATCATGCGGCGTACTTCGTTGACGTCGGTTTCCGGCGTACACGTGATGGGGTGATCGTCCATGACCTTGCGGATGGTGAACGTTCCCACGCTGCCGCCGTTCTTGCTCAGGATCAGGATGATCTCGCGGAACGTCAGCATGCCGGCAAGGTCGCCGTATTCGATGACCACCAATGAACCAATGTCGTGTGACGCCATTGCGTCAATGGCTTCGCTCAATGGCGTATCGGGCGTTACCGTGAAGAGCGCGTTGCCCTTGACGTTCAAAATGTCGCTGACTCGCATGATTGTCTCCTCGCGAAAAGCCTAACTGTCTGTCGATCCTAGCGGAAAGACGGTTAAAAAGAAAGCGCGCAGGGCGCGCGTATTTCGTCTGTACAAGCATATGGGGCGGGCCTTTACGCCGGGTCAACCCGTAGCTTTGCCGCATTGGAGTGCACGTGTGCGCCCTCTGCGCCGACGCTCACGTCTACCCCAAGTTTGTCTATCCATACCCGATGTTACGATAAATGACTCTTTTCCATGGTAGCCGCCACGATGTCCGCCAACCGCTTCGATACGCTCGTGCTGCACGCGGGCGCCGCGCCCGACCCGACCACCGGCGCCCGCGCCACGCCGATTTACCAGACCACGTCGTTCTCGTTTCGCGACACCGATCACGCCGCCTCACTCTTCAACATGGAGCGCTCGGGCCACGTCTATTCGCGCATCTCGAATCCGACGGTAGCCGTTTTCGAGGAACGCGTGGCCGCGCTCGAAGGCGGCGCGGGCGCAATCGGCACGGCGAGCGGACAGGCCGCGCTGCACCTCGCGATCGCCACGCTGATGGGCGCGGGCTCGCACGTGGTTGCGTCGAGCGCGCTGTACGGCGGTTCGCACAACCTGTTGCATTACACGCTGCGGCGCTTCGGCATAGACACCACATTCGTGCCGCCGCACGATCCCGATGCCTGGCGAGCCGCGATTCGCCCCAACACGCGCCTGTTGTTCGGCGAGACGCTGGGTAATCCTGGGCTTGATGTCCTCGACATAGAGACCGTCGCTGAAATCGCGCACGCGAATCGCGTACCGCTTCTAGTGGATTCGACCTTCACCACGCCCTATTTGCTGCGTCCGTTCGACCACGGCGCCGACTTCGTATACCACTCCGCGACCAAATTCCTGGGCGGCCATGGCACGACAATAGGTGGCGTACTGGTCGATGGCGGCACGTTCGACTTCACCGCGAGCACGCTTTTCCCCGAGTTCACCGAACCCTACGACGGCTTTCACGGCATGGTCTTCGCCGAAGAAAGCACCATTGCGCCGTTCCTGCTGCGAGCCCGCCGCGAGGGTTTGCGCGATTTCGGTGCGTGCCTGCATCCACAAGCCGCGTGGCAACTGCTGCAGGGCATTGAAACCTTGCCGCTGCGGATGGACCGGCATGTCGCCAATACACGCAAGGTCGTCGAATTCCTGCTCGCGCATCCGGCAGTGGAAGGCGTGGCGTATCCGGAACTCGAAAGCCATCGCGATCACGCGCTTGCAAAACGGCTGCTGCCACGAGGCGCGGGCGCCGTTTTCAGCTTCGATCTGCGCGGTGATGTGGCAGCGGCGCGCCGCTTCATTGAATCACTGACACTGTTCTCACACCTTGCCAACGTGGGTGACGCCCGTTCCCTTGTCATCCATCCGGCGTCGACCACGCATTTCCGCATGGATGCCGCCGCCCTCGCCGCGGCAGGAATCGCGCCGGGCCGCATCCGGCTGTCGATCGGCCTGGAAGATCCTGACGATCTCATCGATGACCTTAAGCGCGGCCTCAAGGCATCGCAGAAAGCCTCTCCCGACGCTGCTCAAAAGAGCGAAGGGAGCCGCGCATGATGCTCGAAGTCAGCGGCGCTCCCGCCTATGCATACACCGGCGGCCATGCGTTCGAGGCGGGACGTCCTGTGGCCGTGTTCATACACGGCGCGCAGCATGATCACAGCGTCTGGGCGCTGCAGACGCGTTACTTCGCCCACCACGGCCTGAATGTGCTCGCCGTTGACCTCCCCGGCCACGGCCGCAGCGGCGGCCCGGCCAAGCAAAGTATTGCCGCCCTGGCCGACTGGATCATTGAACTGCTGGACGCCGCAAACGTAAGCAGTGCAATGCTGATCGGCCATAGCATGGGCTCGCTGATTGCCCTCGATACCGCTGCGCGCCATCCGTCGCGCATTACACGTCTCTCGCTTCTCGCCACCGCGTTTCCGATGACCGTTTCGGAGGCGCTCTTGACTGCAGCGCGTGATCGCGAACCCGACGCCATCGACATGGTGAATCAATGGTCGCATTCGTCGATTGCCGCAAAACCTTCAAGCCCGGGCCCGGGCTTCTGGTTGCACGGCTCGAATCAGCGTCTGATGGAGCGCATGGCCGTTCGCGGCGAGCCACAACTCTTTCACACTGACTTCAGCGCCTGCAACGCCTACGCCGATGGTCTGGAACGCGCTACGGAATTGCAGTGCCCGGTGCAAATAGTGACCGGGAAACGCGACGCCATGACGCCTCCCCGCGCCAGCCGCGCACTTTTCGACACAATGAAACACGCGGGCATACCCGTGGAAACTGTCCCGCTCGACGCGGGGCATGCGCTCATGAGCGAACAACCCGATGCAACCCTTGCAGCGCTGTTCAGTTTTGCAACGAGAACCGCATGAAACAAGCTTATCGGGACTTGGTCCGCCGCGCCATCAGCCGAATGGGTAGGGTGCTGAAAACCTTCGGGAATTGCTGGAATCCGGGTTGCGCCGCCACGCCGTTCGCCGGAGAATGAATCTTGCTCGATTCGCTTTACAGGACCCGCCCGGCAAGGAGATTGTCATGGCCCAGACCGCCCATTCTGATCATTTCGCGAGCTTCGCGGAGTTCTATCCGTATTACCTCGAAGAGCACCGCAACGTGGTGTCGCGGCGACTTCATTTCATCGGCTCGCTTGGGGTGATTGGCTGCCTGGCGATGGCTATAGCAACAGGTGATTGGCTATGGCTTCCGGCTGCGGTAATTTGCGGCTATGGCTTCGCTTGGGTCGGCCATTTCTTCTTCGAGAAAAACCGCCCTGCCACGTTTCGCCATCCGCTCTATAGCTTGATGGGCGATTGGGTGATGTTCAAGGACATCTGCATTGGCAGGATTTCGCTTTAGGCAGTCTGACGCGGCATCGAGGCTGCGCTTTCAGCCTGACGCGCGCTGGCTTCCCGTGCAGCGGCGCGCGCGGCCAGCAGCGTAGCGAGCGTGACCTCCATCTTTTCGTTGCTCAGCGCGTTCATCAACGTCGCATTGTCTATGCGCGACGAATCCAGGTGCAACTGATACTCGAGTTCTTCGCGCTGGATCACGAACAAATCGAAGAGGCTCGACACCGTGATTTGCTGCGGACTCGCAATCAGCACGTAACGCGGCACGCGCAGGTTCTCGAGCCGCGCAACCCACTCCAGGTCGTCGAGCTTGCGAACGAGCCGCATGGTGGTGTCCATGTCACAGCGCAACATGCGCGCGAGCTCAAGCCCCGTGTAACCGGGCTTGCCGGCGTCGCGTGCTTCGGCGAGCCGCGCGAGCAACTCAAGGGCATCGAGGAGATCGCTGCCGGGGAAATCCGCGCGATGAAACTGACCGATGCGAATGGCCGGCAACGCCGACGTGACCATGGCGCCGATCAGCGTGATCATCCAGCAGATATAAACCCATAACAGGAACACCGGCAACGCCGCAAACGCGCCGTAAACGGCGGTATAGGTAGGAATCCGGCGCACGTAGTATCCAAAACCCCGCTTGGTCAATTCGAACGCAATCGCAGCCACCAGACCGCCGACCAGGGCATCGCGCCATGCCACTTTACAATTCGGCAGGAACACATAAAGCATCGCGAACGCCAGTACCGTGAAAGGCAGCGTGGCGCTCGTCAACGCCCATTCAATGCCCGGCGGCAAAAGATTGTGCGACCCGGCGAACGCGATTGACTGTGCAAACAAATAGGACGACATCGACAAACTCACGCCGAACAGGATCGGCCCAAGCGTGATGATTGCCCAATAAACCAGAATGCGTTGTGCCAGAGGCCGCGATTTACGCACGCGCCAGATCACGTTGAACGCCGATTCGATCGTCATCATGGTCATCACGGATGTCACGAACAAAATGATCATGCCGACCGTGGTCAACCCTTTCGCTTTCGATGCAAACTGGTTCAGGTACTTGAAGATCTGGCTATTGATCTGCGAAGGCATCAGGTGCGACGCAAGAAAATCCTGCAACGACATCTGGAATGACGCGAAGATCGGGAACGCCGTGAACAACGCGAACGCGACAGTTGCGAGCGGCACGAGCGACAACACGGTGGTGAATGTCAGGCTGCCCGCCACCTGCGCAACGCGATCCTCACCCGTTCGACGCGCGACGAACCCGGCGAGGCGCTTTGTGGTGTCGAGATCGATGGGAAACTTCAACAAGAAACTCTCTCCTCATTTGTTACAACGAGTCCACGATACGATTCTCCCGGCGGCAAGCCCTCGCCAAAAGCACGTTCGCGCACCCGATCCTTATAATACCCGTTCACCGAAAAGGCCCATGAACGACATTCTCGTGCTCTATTACAGCCGCAACGGCGCCACCCGCGAACTCGCCCAGGCGATTGCACAAGGCGTCGACAGCGTGCCCGGCATGCAGGCGCGCGTGCGCACGGTGCCGCCCGTATCCACAGTCTGCGAAGCAACGCAGCCCGACATTCCCGCAGACGGTCCCCCGTACGCAGAAGTGCGGGATCTTGAGGAATGCGCCGGACTTGCGCTCGGTTCGCCAACGCGCTTCGGCAACATGGCCGCGCCGCTGAAGTATTTCCTCGACGGCACCTCGCCACAATGGCTTTCCGGCGCGCTTGCCGGCAAGCCTGCAAGCGTCTTCACCTCCACAGGCAGCCTGCACGGTGGTCAGGAAAGCACACTGCTTTCCATGATGCTGCCCTTGCTTCACCATGGCATGGTGATTGTGGGGATCCCGTACACGGAGCCAAAGCTGACCACTACGCAGACCGGCGGCACGCCTTATGGCGCGTCTCATTTCGCACGTTCGGAAACGGCCGACAGCGGAATTTCCGCCGATGAAAAAACACTGGCGATTGCTCTCGGCGCGCGCCTGGCCTTTACCGCGTCACAACTTCAGCGCAGCGCGTGATGACCCAAACGTCTGCCAATGCCGGTCTCGCGCGCGGCGCGCTATTGAGCCTGATCGCGCTCATTGCGTTGGCGCTGCTGTGGGAGCTATGGCTTGCGCCCTTGCGTCCCGGCGGCTCCGCGCTTGCGCTCAAGGCTATACCGCTTGCGTTCGCGCTCCGGGGCACGTTCAGGCGCAACGTCTACACGTTGCAATGGGCGTCAATGCTGGTCCTGCTCTACCTCGCCGAAGGCATTGTCCGCGGCATGACGGACGGTGGTTTATCGGCGCGGCTTGGCTGGTTTGAAGCCTTGCTTGCACTCGTGTACTTCGTCTGCGCGCTCGCCTTTGTCGCTCCGTTCAAGCGCGCCGCCCGCACGGCGAAACGGGAAAACGCGGCTGCGGCAGCGCCGTCTGCTGGCGGCCAGAATCGTTTGTAGCATGAATCGCCGTCGTGACGCAGACCTATGCCATTCGGTCAGGTTTCGCGCAGGCCGCAATCAGGCAATACTGTGTCAACGCCTGCCGCACACGCCAAAGCCAACGGATCAACCTCATTCATGACCGCATCCAACACCCGTTCGAAGTACTTTGTAGAAGCCTGCATCGAGGCGCTCGGCGCCGCCAATGTACTCACTGCCTCGCACGATACCGCGCCTTTTCTCACTGACTGGCGCAAGCGCTATCGCGGTGAAACGTGCGCCGTGCTTCTTCCCGGCGACACGCAACAGGTTGCCCGAGCCGTGCGGCTTGCGCGCGAGCATCGTGTTCCGATCGTGCCGCAAGGCGGCAACACCGGGCATTCGGGAGGCGCCACGCCTGACGCCAGCGGCGCGCAAGTCGTCATCAGCTTGCGCAGGATGAATCAAATCCGCGCTATCGACACAATCAACAACACCATCACCGTGGAGGCCGGTGCAATCCTCGCCGATATCCAAACGCGTGCCGAACAGCAGCAGCGGCTTTTCGCGCTCAGTCTCGCGGCCGAAGGCAGTTGCACGATTGGCGGCAATCTGTCGACGAACGCGGGCGGGACCGCCGTGCTGCGCTATGGCAACACCCGCGAGTTGTGTCTTGGACTGGAAGTAGTCACGCCGCAAGGCGATGTCTGGGACGGTTTGCGCGGACTTCGCAAGGACAATACAGGTTACGACCTGCGCGATCTTTATATTGGCGCGGAGGGAACGCTCGGCATCATTACCGCCGCCGTAATGAAGCTGCACCCGGCACCGGTTGCCCGCGTCACGGCGCTTGCCGCGCTCAAGTCCCCTCAAGCCGCGCTCGATTTTTTCGCCACCGCGCAACGTCATGCAGGGCCGTTGCTGACTGGCTTCGAGCTGATGTCCGACTTTTCACTGCATCTGGTGACTACGCACTTTCCACAGATGCGCTATCCGTTCTCTGCAAGACATGGCCAGACCGTGTTGCTCGAATTATCGGACAATGAAAGCGAAGCCCACGGCCGCGCCCTCTTTGAGCGGCTGATGGAACAGGCAATGGAGCAAGGTCTGGTTGAAGACGCGGTGGTCGCGGAGAGCTTGTCGCAAACTAAAGCTTTCTGGAACCTGCGCGAACACATTCCTCTCGCGCAGGCGCAGGAAGGACTCAACATCAAGCACGATATCTCAGTGCCGATTTCAAGCATCGGAGATTTCATCGCTCAAACCGATGCACTAATTGCCCAAGCAATTCCGGGCGTGCGCATGGTGACCTTCGGGCATCTCGGCGACGGCAATCTGCACTACAACGTGCAGGCTCCAGAAGGTGTCGATCCACAAGGCTTTCTCGCGGAATATCAGGCGAGCGTGAACGCGCTTGTCTATGAACAAGTGAATGCGTTTCACGGCAGCATCAGCGCCGAACATGGATTGGGGCAGTTGAAAGTGTCTGAGGCAATGCACTATAAATCCGCGGTGGAAATACGGCTGATGCGCGCAATCAAGACTGCACTCGACCCGGAAAACCTGATGAACCCGGCCAAGGTATTGCCGGATGCCCGCGTGTCATGAAGGTATCAAGGAGAAAATCGCTGTGAAGATCCGCGTTCTGTCGGACCTGCACCTCGAACACGATGAGCCGCTCGCCATCCCGTATGCGCAGGCCGATCTCGTTGTGCTCGCCGGCGATATCCACAACCATGCGGAGGGCTTGCGCTGGGCAGCGGAAAACTTTGGTTCCGACGTACCGGTGATTTACGTTCCAGGCAATCACGAGTACTACGACGGGGAATTCGGCGCGCTCGAAACCTCGATGAGAGACGCCGCGAACAGCCTGCCGAATGTGCACTTCCTCAACAACAGCGCGTTGATCGACCGGCATGGCAAATGGCGCGTGCTCGGCACCACGCTCTGGACGGATTTTGCGTTGTATGGATCGAGCGAGGAAGCGGTGCGCATATCCATGCAGGAAGCCGAAAGAGCAATGCTTGATTTCAGAGGCGTGATTCAGGTTGCATGGCCGGAACCTGAAGATGAGCCACGATCCTTCACGGCGGCCGATTCACTGGCGCTGCACGGTCAGGCGGGCGCGTGGCTGCAGGAGGAACTCGCCAAGCCTTTCGATGGCAAGACGATTGTGGTCACCCATCACGCGCCGCTCAGGGACAGTCTGGCTGAGAAATATGCGACGGACAGGGTATCGGCGTCATTTGTCAGCGACCTGCCCTCGCTCGTACGGGAGCCCGTCGCGCTGTGGGTGCATGGCCACACGCATACGGCATTCGACTACGTGGTGGAGGGAACGAGAGTGGTCTGCAATCCGCGAGGATATCGGGACCGGCGCACGGGTGCGCCCGAAAATCCATCGTTTGAATGGGACAAGGTGGTCGAGATTTGATCGGGACGCGCTGCACTCCGCGAACGCAGTGCGACCGGCTTACGGTAAGCCTGCCTTTGCGCTTCAAAGAAACGCACAAAAACGCCTCGTTGAATGAAGCGTTCCCAATCGAAACAAAAGACCGACGAATCGGCCTTTAGGTCCTAACGGTCGTGGGACTGACGGTTTTTGCGTTCGTCGATGCGAATCGGGATAAGGCGAGCACGCTTTGCGTTCTCTCGGGCGTTACGCAGCAGTTCACGGGTGGCGGGCACAGCGATCAAACCCAGCAGTGCGTAGATAGCGAACATCAGCGGCGTATTCATAACCTTCCTCGGACAGTGTCGAAAACCGGTAAAAGTGAATCAGTGAAGCTAAAACCAGCCCTTAAGCTATCAAGATGAGGCTGAAATAGAAGTAAGCAAGTGTTGCAGCGCGATAAACCCAAACACCGGCATTTGTCTAACTCCCATTCTCCTGCTCATAAGCTTACGCCGCTACAAATTCTTTTAGCAAATTTTCGTCGGCAGCGAGTGCGCCGGGCAACTCATTGCGCAAAAAATCGACCCAGGTGCGGATTTTTGCATCCAGATACTGTCGCGACGGGTAAAGCGCAAACACATTGAACAGTTGCATGGTGTATTCGGGCAGTACGCGCACAATCGTTCCAGCGCGCAACGCGGGCAAAGCGGACGACGTAGGCAAGACGCCCACCCCCATGCCCTCGCTGATCGCCACCGTCATGGCTTCGGCGACATTCACCGTGAACGGTGTCGGGCCGAGATCGACGCTTTCCGGACCGTTGGGGCCGTCAAAGGTCCATCGTGTTGGCGGAAATGCAGGCGTGACAAGCTGCAGACAGGTGTGCTGATTGAGATCGGCCACCGACTGCGGCACGCCATGCGCCTCGATATACGCCGGCGACGCACATGCAATCGTGAACACGCTGCCAAGGCGCTGCGACACCAGTCCCGAATCCGGAAGCTCGCTGCCGAGCACGATCGAGACATCGAAACCCTCATCCAGCAGGTCTGGCACGCGCGAGGCCAGCGTCAGATCGACCTGCACCGATGGATGCAGCTTCTGATACCGCGAAATCATCGGCACGATGTAATGCTGGCCAATGCCCGCCATGGCGTGCATTTTCAGTTTGCCGGCCGGTTTGGCGTGGGCATCCCCGGCTTCGGCCTCCGCTTGATCGACATACGCCAGGATCTGCTCGCAGCGCTGCAAATAGCGCTCTCCTGCCTCCGTGAGCGCGATCCGGCGCGTGGTCCTGTTGAGCAAACGGGTACGTAAATGAGCCTCGAGGTCCGACACGGCGCGAGAAGCATACGCCGTTGTCGTGTTCAGTTGATTGGCCGCCGCGGTAAAGCTGCCAGCCTCCACCACCCGCGAAAACATTCGCATGTTCTGAAGCGTATCCATAGCTTCGATTCTCTTTCAGGTAATACGTCATTGTTGCGCGATCGGCAACTGTAATTACATCAGATTCGGTAAAGATGCTTTACATCTTTACGGGTTTTTCGATAATCACGGCAAAAATACAATCCAGCGCACGTGTCTCAACCCGTTTGAGAAATAATTTTGCCAGACCGGATGCTGAAAACGACCATCGTCCCGATGGTTCTTACATTTATTTTAACAATAGCAGGCTGCGCGAGCACCAGGAACGTCGGTCCCGAAGATGCGCTGAAGGAACCGTCGTCGCTCGAAGCGGGGGTCACGCTGCGCGCGGCGAATGCCGATGCCGGCTGGCCCACGGCCGAGTGGTGGCGCGGTTACGAAGATCCGCAGCTCGATGCGTGGATCGAGCGCGCACACGCCGGCAGTCCATCGCTTGCGTTGGCAGCCGCGCGGGTGCGCGAGGCGCGCTCGCTGGCGGGCGTTGCGGAATCGGCGCTTTCGCCGCAGGTCGACGGGTCCCTGTCGATCAATCGCAAGCGCTGGCCCGAAAACGCCTATTACGGCCCGGGCAAGTTCAACGACGTCACGACCTGGAACGACACAGGCGCGCTGCAGCTCTCGTATAACCTCGATGTGTGGGGCCGCGACCGGAACTCGGCGGAGCGTGCGCTCGACGCCGCGCATGCCCGCGCCGCCGATGCGCGCGCCGCGCAGCTCGAACTCGAAGCGAATGTAGTGCGGGCGTATATCGGGTTGTCGCAGGGATTTGCGTTGCGCGACATCGCCCAGTCGACGCTCGAGCAGCAGCAGAAGATTGCCGCAAGGGCGCGCAGGCGGCTGCAGGGCGGCATTGGCACGCAGCTCGAAGTCGCGCAGGCGGAAGCATCGCTGCCCGATTACGAGCGTCAGATCGAAACCTACGACGAAGCCATCGCGCTCTCGCGCAACCAGCTTGCAGCGCTGGCCGGCGCGGGTCCGGGTGCTGGCGACGCGATCACGCGCCCGGTGTTATCGCTCGCGACGCCGCTCGGATTGCCGTCGGCGGTGCCGGCCGAATTGATCGGCCGCCGTCCGGACGTGGTCGCCGCGCGCTGGACGGTTGCGGCGCAGGCGCGCGGTATCGATGTAGCGAAAGCGCAGTTCTATCCGAACATCAATTTGATGGCGTCGCTCTCGCAAATGTCGGCGGACGGCGCACTGCTCACCTTTCTGACAGGCAACGGCAGCGGCTGGAGTGCGGGTCCGGCCATGACGTTGCCAATCTTCGAAGGTGGCCGCCTGCGCGCGCAACTCGGGGCGGCATCGGCGCAATACGATCAAGCCGTGGACCAGTACAACGCGACGCTGGTAGGCGCATTGCGGGAAATCGCCGATCAGGTTGTGCGCCTGCAATCGCTCGACCGGCAACTCGACGCCGCCAGCCGCTCGGTCGCCGCCGCGCAAAAAAGCTATCGCCTGGCCGACGAAGGCTACAAGCGCGGCCTGACCGACTACCTCAACGTGCTTGTGGCGCAGACGCAGTTGCTGCGCGCGCAGGACGGCGAGGCGCGCGTGCGGGCGGACCGGTTGGCCGTGTACGCGACTTTTTCGGCTGCGCTGGGCGGCGGTATCGATAGTTCCAGCGACAGTCCCGATGAAGCCGGTATGCATCCCGCCGCGCACATCGGTCCCTTTACAGCGCGCATGGAAACCAGGAGCCAATGAGCGTGTCCACGCCCGCTTCCACACTCAAGCCGCCGCCATCCTTCCTCGCCGACTGGAAGCGCACGGAAGGCGTTGCGTGGCTCTTCATCTTCAAGGCCGTGTTCGCCGCGCTATTGACGCTCTGGATCGCCATGCGGCTCGACCTGCCGCAACCGCGCACCGCGATGACCACGGTCTTCGTGGTGATGCAGCCGCAAAGCGGCATGGTGCTGGCCAAAAGCTTCTACCGGTTTTGCGGAACGCTGGTGGGCTTGATCGTGATGCTGGTCCTGATTAGCCTCTTCTCGCAGCAACCGGTGATGTTTTTATCGGCGACGGCGCTTTGGGTCGGCATTTGCACGGCCGGCGCGGCGCGCAACCGCAACTTCCGTTCGTATGGGTTCGTCTTGTCGGGTTATACGGCGGCGCTCATTGGCGTGCCCGCTGCACAGCACGCCGATACCGCGTTCCTGAGCGCGATGACGCGCGTCGCGGAAGTGTCGCTCGGCATTGTCTGCGCGGGCGCGGTCAGCGCGCTCGTGTTTCCGAGCCACGCAGGCGTCCAGGTGCGAGCGACCGTGCGGCGCCGTTTCAGCGGGTTCGTGGATTACGTATCGAAGGCGCTCGGCGGCACGATAGAACGGTCGCAGATCGAGCGTATCAACGCGGCGTTTGTTGCGGATATCGTTGGGCTGGAGGCGCAGCGCAGTGTCGCCGTGTTCGAAGATCCCGGCACCCGGATGCGCAGCGGCCGGGTCGCGCGCCTGAACGCCGAGTTCATGAGCGCTTCCACGCGGCTTCACGCGCTGCACCAGTTGATGAATCGCCTGCGCCTGGAACGCGCAAGCTTGACAGTCGAAGCGCTGGAGCCGTATTTCCGCGAAGTGTCGCCGTTGTTGACCGCCGAAGGCGCGCCGGTGAACAACGCCGCGGACGCCGTCCACGCCGCAGCACAACTCGACGCGTTCAAGGCGGCGCTGCCCAAGCGCATCCGCGCCACGCGCGCAAAGCTCGATCCTGCAGCCAATCTTCTTGAATTCGATACCGCCGCCGAACTGTTGTATCGGTTCGTCGACGACCTGCATGCCTACGCGCAAACCTACGCGTCGCTCGCCGTGCCGTCGCATGAGCGCGAGCATGGCATCACGCGCTATGTGCCGAAAACCAGCCTGCTCGCCGCGAGCGTGTCCGGTGTGCGGGCGTTTATCGTGATCATGGTCCTGAGCGGTTTCTGGATCGTGTCCGCGTGGCCGAGCGGCGGCACCGCCGTGCTCGATGCGGCGGCGGTGGTGGCGTTGGCATCGTCGTCACCAAGGCCAACACAGATGGCCTTCCAGATGGCCGGCGGCACGACGCTCGCGGCCATTGCGGGAATGATCGTGGTATTCGCGCTGTATCCGCTCATGGACGGCTTCGTGCTGATGTCCGCCGCGCTCGTGCCGTTCCTGATGCTCGGCGTCTTCCTTATGACGCGGCGTGGAATGCTGGGCTACGGCGTGGGCTATTGCATCTTCTTTTGTTTTCTCGCGGGTCCTGACAATGTCATCCACTATGACCCGTCGGGGTTTATCAACGACGCGATCGCGCTCGTCATCTCCATGCTTGCCTGCGCCGTGGCGTTCGCCGTGCTGCTGCCGACCAACGCGCCGTGGCTGCGCCGCTTGCTGCTGCGCGAGTTGCGCCTGCAAATGGTGACGGCAAGCAAGGCACGTTTGAACGGTTTGGCGATGCGTTTCGAAAGCGGCGCGCGCGATCTGCTTTTGCAACTGGATGCCCTCGCCGCCGGCGACGAAACGTCGCAGCGCGATGCATTGCGCTGGCTCTTCGCGGTGCTTGAAGTGGGTCACGCCGTGATCGACTTGCGTACGGAGCTTGAACGAGCGGACGGCGCATCGATCAGGCAGGCGCTCGATCACGTCGCTCGTCTCTTCGATCATCCGTCGCCTCGGCATTTTCAGATGGCGTTATTGGCGACATCGAGCGCCATAGACAATCTGCGCGCGCTGCTCGATACCGAATGTCAATCGCGCGACGAACGTCATCGCTTGCAGCGGATGTCGAGCCATCTGCATTTCATCCGCACTGCGTTGCTCGACCCGCAATCCCCGATGGCTTCGCTGGGCGAACAGGAAGGAGCCTTGCATGCCGCGTGATATCGCAATCCTCGATGCCTACGTGCCTGCGATCCTGCTGTTGTTTATCGCGGGCGGCGTGGCTACATGGTTCATCGACAGGCTGCTCGCGTTGACGGGTTTGTACCGCGTGGTCTGGCATCCGTCGCTGTTTCGCGCGTGCCTGCTCGTATGCGTGTGCGGACTGTTGGGACTTTCGGTGTACCGATAATTGAAGGACAAAAACGGCATCATGATCATCAGGAAAATTTTCGGCATCGTCATGACGGCGCTTATCTTTGGCGCCGCGATATTGATCGGGCACGTGCTCTGGGTCCATTACATGGATCAGCCATGGACGCGCGATGGTCGCGTGCGCGCCGACGTAATCAACGTTGCGCCCGATGTATCCGGCGCAGTGGTCGAGATGCCGGTGATCGATAACCAGTTCGTCCACAAGGGCGACCTGCTCATGCAGATCGATCCGGCGCACTACAGGATCGCCGTCGAGCAGGCGAAGGCGAACGTGGCCGCTCGCAACGCGGAGCTGCGCATGCGCCGCGACGACGCCGCGCGCCGGGCTGACATGGACAACGAAGTGGTATCGAAGGAATCGCGCGACAACGCCACGCAGGCCGCCTCCGGCGCGGCCGCAAACTTGCAGCAGGCGCAAGCCGCGCTCGATGCCGCCGAGCTCAACCTCGAACGCACCAAGGTGTTCGCGCCGGTCGACGGCTACGTGACGAACCTCAACACGCATCGCGGCGACTATGCAACGGCGGGTTCAGCGAAGCTCGCCATAGTCGATAGTCATTCGTTCTGGGTCTACGGATATTTCGAGGAAACGAAGTTGCCGCATGTGCGGGTGGGCGACAAAGCCGAAATGCGGCTGATGAGCGGCGGCGTGTTGAAAGGCCACGTACAAAGCATTTCTCGCGGCATTTATGATCGGGACAATCCCGAAAGCCGCGACCTGCTCGCCGATGTAAACCCGACCTTCAACTGGGTCCGGCTCGCGCAACGCGTGCCGGTGCGCATACGCATTGATGAAGTGCCGCAAGGCCTGATACTCGCGGCCGGAACGACGTGCACGGTGACGGTCACGCCTTCGAGTTGAGCGCGCTAGGACAGCGCTTTAAAGGTCTCGTCCGTTGTATCGATCACCATCAGGCCGGCTCGCAAACCTGGCTTCACCGTCGGGTTCGGAAACACGATCCGCTCTTCGTCGCGCGTGACCTCGTAGCGGTAATCGCCATCTTCGGCCAGCACCGTACCGCGCGTGAACGGAGTGAAGTTCGCTACGTCGCCGGCAACATGAAGCTTGAGCGCCTCGCTCTGCTTGGTGATCTGCCCGATCACGGTGAATACCTTCAGCGTATCGTCCGGCTTCGCCAACGGCGCAGTGGCTGCGATCAAGCGGCGCAACGCTGCATCGGACGCCGCGAAGCGCGTCAGGTCGTTATGCCCGAACGGACGCACTTTGCCGAGTTCAAGCGTGCAGGCGAGCGCGCCCGATTGCTCCGCCGTGAAATGCGTGAACGTGTTGGACTTTTCCTTGTGCAAAAGTACCGCCGACAAACCCGCGTCCCGCAGCCAGTCGAACATCGCCCGCGACAATGGCGCGCCCGCGTAAGGCAAGAGCGCGAACTGCTCGAACATCGACGGACGAATGGCCGTGTGCATGTCGATGTGCCACTTCGCGTGCGTGGGATCGGCTGCGGCAAAGAACGTCCGCGTCACGTCCTCCAGTTGCGCCGCGCGCGGCGACTCGTGGCTCGCAGCAAGCGTCAGGTGACGTCCGTTGAAGAGCCGGTTCAGGTCGTCATCGCGATAACGGCACGCAGCACGCATTGCATCGATATTGCCGAAGATCACAAGCAAGCGGCTTTTCAACAGCGCCTGACCGCTGGCAATATCCGCCACGAGCAAGGACAGCATTTCGATGGGCGCGGTTTCGTCGCCGTGAATTCCCGCCGACGCCACCACGCTCTGATGGACTTGCTCCGGCGGCTCAAAGGAAACAATGCCGTCGCCGAGCCAGGTCCACTTCACGCCATTGGGCAACGTGCCTTCCGTCAGCGCGGGCTTTTTTCCATCGATGACAAAGTCGAGAAAGTTCCTGAACATGGTGGTCTCAGCGCTGGAAATCGTACAGTGTACCCAGCTTGAGAATACCGGTCAGCGCGTCGAGGGCCGCGTGCGATTCATCAAGCAGTTTCGGATCGGCGAGATCAGCAGGCGCAATACGATCACGATAAAACCTTTCGATCCACGCGTCGAGTCGCGCGAACAGCGTGTCGTTCATCCAGACGCCCGGATTCACCGCGGCGCGCTCGGTATCGTTGAGCACCACGCGCAGGCGCAAACAAGCGGGACCGCCGCCGTTCTTCATGCTTTCGCGCAGGTCGAAGACGAGCACGTCATCAATCGATGTGTGCCGCTCGCCCAGGGAATCGAGGTATTTTGCAACACGTGCGTTTTCGCGGCATTCCTGCGGCACGACGAGTACCTGGCGGCCATCGGGACGTGTGAGCAACTGGCTGTTGAAGAGGTACGACGAAACGGCATCGGCCACGCTGACTGCTTCTTCGGGCACTTCGATTGCGGTGAACGCACCGCCGTGCGCGCCGAGCTTCGCGCGAAGCTGGTCGTACACCTTCGCCTGATCGAGGAACGCGCGTTGATGGCAGAACAACGTGTTGCGGTTTCCCACCGCGATCACGTCGTTGTGGAACACGCCTGCGTCGATCACATCGGGAAGCTGTTGCGCGAACACCGTGGCGTCGTCCGAGAGCCCATGCAGGCGCGCGACCGCGCGGCTGGCCTCGAGCGTCTGGCGCGCGGGATAGCGCTTTGGCTGCGCTGCGTCCTGACCGTATTCACTGCGTCCATACACAAAAAACTCGACGCCCTTCTCGCCGTATTCGTTGCAAAAGCGCGTGTGATTCGCCGCGCCTTCGTCGCCTAAAGCGGGTGTGCCGGGCAATGCGTGATGAATGTGAAAACGCGATTCATCGGCGAAAATGGCGGCGAGCGAACGCCGCGTTTCTTCGTGCTCGATCGCGCGATGCAGCTTCGTGCTGAGGTTCGCCGGCGTGAAATGCACGCGGCCGTCATTCGTATCCGCCGATGGGCTGACGGTCGCCGCGTTCGCGGTCCACATGGCGGATGCCGAACTCGCCGCCGCGAGCAACTCGGGTGCTTCGCGCGACGCACGTTCGATCACGTCGACGTCCGTGCCCGTGAAACCAAGGTTGCGCAACAATTTCAGCGACGGCCGTTCGAGCGGCGGCAGCACGCCTTGATAAAAACCAAGATCGGCCAGACGCTTCATCTTGCGCAAGCCTTGCTTCGCGGCCGCCTTGGGATTCGCCGCTGATTTCTCGTTGTTGCGCGACGCGACATTGCCGAACGACAACCCCGCGTAGTTGTGTGTCGGGCCGACCAGCCCGTCGAAGTTCGCTTCGAATGCTTGCATCGTGAATCCTCAGAACTGAAGGCCGGGCGAAACACTCACGGGCATGAGCAATTGGGTGCTTTCCACGGATGCCATCGGGTACGAGCAATAATCCGCCGCATAAAACGCGCTTGGACGCTGGTTGCCCGACCGCCCGATACCGCCAAACGGCGCCGACGACGACGCGCCGTTAGTCGGCCGGTTCCAGTTCACTATTCCCGCGCGAATGGCGTGCTGGAAGTGCGTCCACGCGGCTGCGCTGTCGGCCAGCAAACCCGCGGATAAACCGTAGGCCGTGTCGTTCGCGCGTTCGATAGCCTGATCGAACGTGGCATAACGCGTGAGCTGAAGCATCGGCCCAAAATGTTCTTCGTCGGGCACGTTTTGCGCGTTCGTGACGTCGATGATCGCCGGCGTGACAAAGCCCAGTTCCTTTGATTGTTGCTTCATTTCAAGTAACGGCGCGCCGCCTGCTTCGATCAATTGCGTCTGCGCCTGCATGAGTTTCGACGCTGCACGCGCCGAGATCACCGCGCCCATGAACGGCTGCGGTTCGGCGTCGAAGGCGCCAGTCCTGATCTTCGATGTGACCTCGATCAGGCGCTGCGTGAAGCGCTCGCCGAACGCGTTATCGGGAACCAGCAGACGGCGCGCGCACGTGCACCGTTGCCCCGCAGAAAGATACGCTGACTGGATCGTGTGATGCACGGCGGCGTTTATATCCTCGACCTCGGCCACGACCAGCGGATTGTTGCCGCCCATTTCGAGCGCAAGAACGATCTCGGGACGGCCACCAAATTGCCGATGCAATAATGTTCCGGTATCCGAACTACCGGTAAAGAACAGGCCATCGATCTGCCGATGATTGGCGAGCGCAATGCCGGTGTCCTTCTCGCCTTGAAGCAGATTCAGCACGCCCGCAGGCAAGCCGGCCTGCATCCACAACTCCACGGTGAGGGCGGCCACGGCTGGCGCGAACTCCGAAGGCTTGAACACGACCGCATTGCCCGCAATCAACGCCGGGACGATATGCCCGTTCGGCAAATGGCCGGGGAAATTGTACGGTCCGAACACCGCCACGACACCATGCGGCCGATGCCGCAATACCGCGACGCCATCGGCCATGTCCTGCCGTTTTTCGCCGGTACGCTCGTGATATGACTTGACCGAGATATCGACCTTGGCGGCCATGGTCGCGACTTCCGTGCGCGCTTCCCACAAGGGCTTGCCCGTTTCATGGCCAATGGTATGGGCCAGCGTTTCCTTGTTCTCGTTCAGCAGCACGGCAAAGCGGCGCGTGATCGCGATGCGTTCGTCGAGCGTCAAGGCAGACCATGAAACAAACGCGCGTCGCGCTGCAAGCACGGCGCGATCGACGTCTTGCGCGGACGCGCTCGCCCCTTCCCAAACCACTTCGCCATTGCCCGGATTACGCGATGCAAACGGCGCGCCGCCGCCATCGCTCCACGCGCCATCGATAAACAATTGAGTCGAAATCCTGGTCATGTTCCTGTCCTTAATTTGCGTTCTTCGAGCGCGCCTGCGATGCCGGATTCGAAACCAGCACGCGCACCGTATCGCCCGCTTTCACGCGCAGCGCCGCGGCCTCTTCTTCGGTCAGCAAGAACGATCCGTCCTCGGGCATGCCGAAGGTGGCGCCGCATCGGAAGTCATCGAGCGATGTATTCGATACCAGACTGCGTATCTCATTGTTCGTGGCGCGCTCGCCAACACGCACCGTCACCAGCACGCTTTCACGCACCGTGCGCAAGTCCGCCGTATGGCATTCGAGCACCGGACCGGCATCGAATATATCGACGTGATTCTCGTAGCGCAGCCCTTCCGTTTCGAGCATCTTGCGCGCCGGCATGGTGTCGCGATGCGTGAGGCCGACCGCCGCTTGCGCGTCTTCGGGCAGCATCGCGAGATAGACGGGATAGCGCGGCATCAGCTCGGCCAGGAACGACTTCTTGCCGTGCGAACTGAGGTAGTCGGCGGCGTTGAAATCGATCTGGTAGAAATGCGAGCCGACCGCTTGCCAGAATGGCGAGACGCCGTTTTCATCGAAATGGCCGCGCAATTCAGCGCACAAACGCTCCGGAAAACGCTCGCGAAATTGCGCAATGAACATGAAGCGCGAACGCGACAGCAAACCGCCAACGCCTGCCGTTCTGTATCGCGGGCTCAGGAATAACGAACAGACTTCCGCATAACCGGTCAGGTCATGCGAGATATTGAGCAACGACATCTTGGTCCATACGCCCAAGTCCCGGCTCGCATGAACCACCGTCGAAACACGATAGTTATAGAACGGCTGCTCGAGTCCCACTTCCGTTTCTATGCCGCACACGCCCGCAATATCGCCTGTAGCCGTGTCTTCCATTGCGAAAAGATATCCGGCTTCGTAGGCCTCGGCTTCATTGGCGAGCGTGCGTCTTGCGCGTTCGACGCGCGCGCTCAGCGCATCGCGATCCGGCTTGAACGTGGTGAGTCCCGGTCCGGTTTCGTGCGCGAGCGCGACCAGCGCATCCACGTCTGCGGGCTGCACGCAGCGGACAACGATCATTGCAACTCTCCCGAAGCTTGATGAAGCGGCACGCAGCGCACCGTGCCGGACTCTTTCACGCCGAGCGCCTCGCGCAATTCGGCCGATAGCGGCGCACCTTCGGCGCGCGCCGCCGGCAGGTTAGCCAGCGCACAGCGGAACGCATGCGCGCCGCCGGCGGCGACCAGATAGGGCGTGCTGGAAGGCGGCGCGCTGTCCAAAGAACCGCTCACCGTGCGCACCTCATTTGCGAGCACCGACGCACTGCGTTCAACCGCGACGGTCAGCACGGGACCGGCGTCGAAGATATCCACGAAACGATCCGGCTCGAAGCCTTCCTCAAGATGGATGTCATAGGCAAGCAAGGCGCCGTCGTCGGGCTCGCCCAAAACGCGCTGCGCCTCGGGCGGCAATAGCGGAACATACAGCGGATAACTCGGCATCACTTCCGCGATGAACGTCCGGCTCCGGCCGCCCGATTCCAACTCGACCTGCTCGAAGTCACGGCCAAAAAACTTCCGCCCCACGGCTTCCCAGAATGGCGACACGCCGGCGTCATCCGTCACGCCAAGCATCAGCGAGAAGACGTCGTCGGAGAAGCGCTTGCGATTGGCGGCCACGTACATCATGCGGGCACGCGAAAGCAGATGCGCGGCGGCGTCGTGCGTGGATTCGCGTATCGACGGATCGATATAGAAGCCCGTCAGGCGGCTCTTGCCGGTGAGTTCATGCGACATGGTAAGCGCGTGGATCTTGCGGTTCACCTTGAGTTCGCGCGATGCGTGGATCAGCGCATCGTTGCGAAACGCGTAGAACGGCTCCGAGTATCCCGCCGACGCCACGATGCTCGACGTGCCAAGCAACGCGCCCGTCGACGTGTCTTCGAGCACGAACAGATAAAACTCCTCGCCGGGAAATTCAACGTCGGCACGAAACGAATCTTCGGAGAGTGCTACGCGCGTCGCAAGCACGCCGCGGTCGCGCGGCAGCGAATGCAGCACCGGGTGCGCGGCGTGCGCCATGCGCTCGAGCGAGTCCAGGTCGGCGAGTGTTGCGGGGCGGACGATTAGCATCGGCGATTCCATTGGGTTGAAAGAGGCCGAGGAAGCGCGCACCTTCACCGCGCCACGCCGGCGACAGCTTTTTCGATGCGTGCAAAACCCTCGTCGAGATCGGCCATCGGCATGATCAGCGACGGTGCGAAACGCAGCACGTTCGGCCCCGCGATCAGCATGATGACGCCCTGTTTCGCGGCCGCGGTCAGCACGTCCTTCGCGCGGTCCTTGTAGGCATCGGCGAGTTCGGCGCCAATCAAAAGACCCTTGCCGCGGATTTCCTTGAATACCGAAAAACGTTCATCGATACGCTTCAGATGCGCCTTGATGGCGTCGCTGCGCTGCTGCACGCCTTCGAGCAGTGCGGGATTGCTGACCAGCTCCACCACCTTGTCCGCGATCGCTGCGCCGAGCGGATTGCCGCCATACGTGGTGCCGTGCACGCCGACCTTGAAATGCGCGGCGATCCTGGCCGTAGTGAGCATGGCGCCGATTGGAAAACCGTTGCCGAGCGCCTTCGCGGTCGTCAGGATGTCCGGCGTCACGCCGTAGCCCATGTACGCGTAGAACGTGCCGGTGCGGCCCACGCCCGTTTGTACCTCATCAAAAATCAGCAGTGCGCCATGTTGATCGCAGGCTTCGCGAAGACCTTGAAGGAACGCGGGATCGGCGGGTAAAACACCGCCCTCGCCCTGAACCGGCTCGACAATCACGGCGCAAGTTTGCGGACCGATAGCCGCGCGAGCCGCCGCGAGGTCGTTGTACGGAAGATGCGTGATGCCTTGCGGTGTCGGGCCGAAGCCTTCGGCGTATTTCGGCTGGCCACCCACGCTGACCGTAAAGAGCGTGCGTCCATGGAACGATTGCGTGAAGGAAATGATGTCGACTTTCTGCGGACCGCTGTTGTCGATGGCGTAACGGCGCGCGAGTTTCAGCGCGGCTTCGTTCGCTTCGGCGCCGGAGTTGGCGAAGAACGCGCGATCGGCGAAGGTGATGTCCGTGAGACGCGTGGCGAGGCGCAGCACGGGTTCGTTGGTGTAGCCGTTGCCGATATGCCAGAGTTTCTGGCCTTGATCGTGAAGAACCTTGAGCAGTTCGGGATGCGCGTGACCCAGCGCCGTCACCGCGATACCACCTGCGAAATCGATGTAATCGCGGCCTTCGGTGTCCCAGACACGCGAACCGAGTCCGCGATCGGGCACGAAATTCGCCGGGGCGAACAAGGGCACCATTACTTCATCGAAAGTACCGCGTGTCACATTCAGGTCGGTCATGAATCGCTCCTTGGGCGGGATATGCTGATTCAATCGATCGTAGCCTGCGGCAGCGCCCGCGTCTTGCGTGAACGCGACACGATTCCACGTACAAATCAGCGCCGGATCAACCGGAATTCCTTTCGATCCAGTTCCGCCGTTCCTCTCGCGGCGTGACGCCAAACTTTTCACGGTAAGCATTGGAAAAATGCGCCGCCGACGCAAACCCGCACGCCAGACTGATCTGCACCACCGACTGGCTGCTTCTTTGCAATTGGGTACGCGCTTTGATCAGCCGGAGATTGAGGTAATACTTCGCGGGCATCGCGCCAAGATATTGCTTGAACAGGCGCTCCAACTGCCGCCGCGAAATGCCGGAAAGCGCGGCGATTTCGTCCGTGGCAAGCGGCTCTTCTATATTTGCTTCCATCAGTTGCAACGCATCGTTCAAACGCGGATGACGTTCGCCCGGCGCGGTGACGTAGGGAATGCGCTGGCGTTCATCGCCGGAACGCAACACCGGCATGCCCAGCGCGTCGGCAATCCGCTCCGCGAGTTCACGGCTATGGTGGCGCGCGATCATGTTGAGCATGAAATCGGCCGTGGCCTGGCCGCCGCAACACGTGGCGCGGTCCCGGCCGGTTTCGAAAATCTGCTGCGAAACAATGCAGTGCTCGAACTGCTCGGTGAACTGCTGCGCCATGTCCCAGTTCACGGCCACGCGATGACCATCGAGCAAGCCTGCCGAAGCGAGCCACCACACGCCATGATGAATGCCGCTCACAAGCGGCGTGGCCGCCGCGACGCGCGCGAGCGCCTGGAGAAACGCATGCTGGCCGCCAAGCGCCTGAAACCCCTCGCCGAGCACGATCAGCCAGTCGCATTCGGTGTCAGCGCCAAATGCAGCCTGCGCCTTCAGCCACGCGCCGCCGCCAAGCGCCACGTCGCGTCCATCGGGCGACAGAACCTGCCACGCATAAAGCGCATTGCCATCGATTTCATTTGCAAGCCGCAACGTGTCGATGACCGGCCCGGCACCGCTCATCGAACACGGGGCAATGGCCGCAATGGCCACCCGCAACGGCTGCGGCCCGGCTCCGTCCAGCACGTTACTTGAGGCTGCCGGAGAGGAATTGCCGCAACCGTTCGCTGGTCGGCCGGCTCAGGACGTCGGCGGGCGCGCCTTCTTCTTCCGTGCGGCCCTGATGCAGAAACATCACATGATTCGATACGTTGCGCGCGAAGCCCATCTCATGCGTGACCACGATCATGGTGCGGCCTTCTTCCGCCAGCTTCTGCATCACCTTCAGCACTTCGCCGACCAGTTCTGGATCGAGCGCAGAAGTGGGTTCGTCGAAGAGCATCACGTCCGGATGCATGGCAAGCGCGCGCGCGATCGCCACGCGCTGCTGCTGGCCGCCCGACAAATGCGACGGATACTGCTTTTCCACCTTCGGCGCGAGCCCGACTTTCTCGAGACATTCCCGCGCGCGTTCGCTGGCTTCTTTCTTCGATAACCCAAGCACATGCATGGGCGCTTCCATGACGTTCTCGATCGATGTCATGTGCGCCCACAAGTTGAAGTGCTGGAACACCATCGCGAGTTTCGTGCGCACGCGCTGAAGCTGCTTGTGGTCGGCGACTTCTAGATTTCCCCGGCTGTCTGTTTTGGTGCGCACCGGCTCGCCGTCCACGATGATGTCACCCGCGTTCGGCCGTTCGAGGAAATTGATGCATCGCAGGAACGTGCTTTTGCCCGAACCGCTCGAACCGATGATGCTGATCACGTCGCCGGCGTTGGCGGCGAGAGAGACGCCCTTGAGCACTTCGTTGTCGCCGAAACGCTTATGGATGTCGCGCGCGACGAGTTTGGGCGCGGCGTTGTGCGCGGCGGCCGATGCTGCGGTTTGTGCTGATGTGTCCAACGCGTTCTCCCCGGAGGATGAGTCTGAAGGTCCGATCGTTTCGATCATGGCTGCGGATTCTACCGAAACCCGCCGCGGCTCCGGCATTGGGACAAACGCCCTCTGCTGACGCGCGGGCCGGCTGCACGTCGCATTCGTCAGTCTGTTTCAGGCTCGCTGGGCAGGACGGCGCGCACGTGCTGGGCCACGCGGCCGTTGGCGAGCGCTATTTCCGGACTGCTTTGCAACAAGGGCAGATATTGGACGTCGAAGGCGGCGTTGCGCTCGCGGGCGCCGAACATCGATGTCACGGCGTGCGCAATATCGTCGCGCGCGTCAGGCGTGGCGTCGGTGTCGTCGAGCACGTCGTCAAGCGCCGCAATGAGCGTGGAAAGCGGTCCGAGCCATTTGAAGGCGCTGCCGTTGATCACGATCTGGAGAAATTCGCCCGGCGAGACCGCGCCGAACTCGGCTTCGTGCCGGGTGCGCAGTTCGTCGAGCAGCGCGCGGTGCAGCGCCAGTAACGGATGGCGCACTTCCTTCAGGAAGGCGGTTGCTACGGAGTCGGTCATTCTTGTAGGCATGGGCGAGGTTCCGGAAATGGACGCAAGCGGACGCGCAAGCAGCAGCGCAATGCCCCAAGCCTACACCGTCACCAGAGCCCGTCCTACATAGCGAATAAAATCCGGCGCGGACAGCGGTTCGGAAAAAAGCCAACCCTGACCGAATTGAGCGCCGCGAGCGTGCAGATAACACGCCTGCTCTTCGTGCTCGATTCCCTCGGCCACGACCTGCACGCCAAGCGTTTGCGCCATGTCCACGATATGCGACGCCACGCTGCTCGACGCCGCATCCTGGCCGACGGTATCGACGAAGGACTTGTCTATTTTCAGCACATCGACCTGAAAATTCTGCAGGTGCGAGAGACTGGAATACCCCGTCCCGAAGTCGTCTATATACACCGGATGCCCGGCATCGCGAAACGCCTGGATGACTTCCTTGGCGGCATCGGCGTCGAGAAAACAGCGCTCGGTCGCCTCGATCCGGATCTGCTGCGGCGAGATGCCGGCTTCGGCCAGCGCCGGCGTCAGGCGATCCAGGAAACGCCGCGTGACGAGATCGGGCGCGCTCAGGTTGATCGATACATACATCTCGCGATACCGCTGCAAAAACTCGCCGAGTTCGAACAGGATGGTGTCGAACACCTGGTCCGTGATCGCCTGGATCAGACCGCGATGTTCCGCGAGCGGAATAAAGTGATCGGGACGCACCACGCGGTTGTTCTGCTTCCAGCGCACGAGCGCTTCCGCGCCCACGCAGCGCCGCGTCTCGAGATCCACAATAGGCTGATACGCAACAATGAACTGATGCCGGCGCACGGCGTCGCTGAGCTGCCCGAGCGGCGAAAGGCGCCGGACCATCAGGAGGCCTAGCCATGCCGAAACAGCGAGGCCGCCCGCCAGTCCCGCGAACAGCCAGTTCCAGGGACGGGCGCGCAGACGTGCGGCGCCGCCGGCGAATTTGAAGGTGCTCATCGTGCGCGCTTCTTCATGGACGTCATGCCTCTTGTGTACATCCGGGTTCTTTCCTGGTTCTTATATGTCGGACGCGATGCGCGCCAGAAGCGTCTTGCCGGCCACGGGATGAACAGTCGTGCGCACTGTTCAAACTTTTCCCGCGTTCGTGTCATTTCTTCCATTGCCCGCACGCCATACAGGTTCATTGCGCGGCCGGACACCCGCCGACAGACCGGCGAGCGACCCAGTGTAGCGGCGGCGCGTGCATCCCTTCAATGCTTGCACGGTGACGAAATGCGCCCATTGGTGGGCTGGCGCACGCCGGCTCAGTAGTTTTGCGAGGCATGTGCGGGAGACGTCTGGTAAATGGCGGATAAGGCCGGGAGTCGTGAGAAAATCGGGCAGGTTTTGAACTCATCCGATTGTTTCCATCGCCTGTGCGCGACGCTTTCACGCTCAACTCAAGAGATACTCAATGGCACTGGACGAAGCCTGCGCAGTTACCATCCGCGACGCAACCGCAGCTGATTTCCACACGATCACGCGCATCTATGCGCACTACGTGCTGCATGCGCTCGCTACCTTCGAGGAAGTGCCGCCCGACGAGAATGAGATGCGCGCGCGGCACGCATCCATCACGAACGCTGGCCTGCCTTATCTGGTGGCGCAGGCGGACGGTGAAGTGGTCGGCTACACGTATGCAACGGCTTACAGGCCGCGCTCGGCTTACCGGCATACGATTGAGGATTCGGTTTATATCGCCGATGGTCATGGCGGCCGCGGACTGGGTCTCGCGCTACTGAGCGCGCTGATCGAACGATGCGAGGCCGGCCCGTGGCGGCAGATGGTGGCCGTGGTCGGCAACAGCGGCAACGCCGGGTCGATTGCGCTGCACGCACGGCTCGGATTCGAACATGTGGGCGTATTTCGCCGGGTGGGCTACAAGCACGGCCAATGGGTCGATACCGTGCTCATGCAACGTCCATTGGGCGAAGACAAGGCGTTGCTGCCGCCGCGGTAGAAACAGATCAAAAGCAGTCCATTTTTCAGCTAGAACTTTACTTGCCTACTTACACGCTTGCCGCCGCCGTCACTGCTGAAATCGATATCCGCAAGAGCCGCTTTATCGCCGTGGCGCTACCGGTTGCCGATCGCGCTGCCGCGATGCTCGAACTCGACGCGCTGCGCACCCGGCACCCCGCCGCCACGCACGTGTGCTGGGCGTTGCTCGCGGGCGGCGAATCCGGCATGTCAGATGACGGCGAACCCTCCGGCACCGCCGGCCGGCCGATCCTGGAAGTCCTGCGCCATCACGAAGTGGATGGTGTGCTGGCTGCCGTCGTGCGCTACTACGGCGGCATCAAGCTGGGCGCGGGCGGGCTCGTGCGTGCGTACACGGACGCCATCGCGACCGCGATGCAGCGCGCCGAGCGCATTGAACGCGTGGCGCTCGGGCTGCTGGAAGTGGAAGTCGATTACGCGGACGAAGCCCGCATCCGCCGATGGATCGAGCAGGAGGGCCACGCGCTCGCCGAGCCTGGCTACGGCATGACGGTGAGCCTGTCGATCCAGATGCCGCTCGCTCAGCGCGACACCGCCGCCGATACCATCCGCGACCTGACACACGGGCGCGCGGTCATTGTGAAAGCGCCATGAGTGCGCGGTCATTCACCATCACCCTGCTGCCGTCGAACCACGATTTTCCGTCGACCGATGGAACAACCATACTGGAAGCCGCGTCGCTCGCCGGGTTGCGTTTGCCGAGTTCATGCCGCAACGGCACGTGCCGGGCGTGCCTGTGCCAGCTGAAAAACGGCGAGGTGCGCTACAAGATCGAATGGCCGGGCTTAACCACCGAAGAAAAAGCCGAAGGCTGGATCTTGCCGTGCGTGGCGATACCAGCGTCGAATGTGGAAATTGAAACGGATTTCGAGGAAATTCCTCCTCTCGCCGAACTCAAACCCGGTCGCCGTCGCGGCTTCTAACGCGGCTCAAACACAGAAGCGCGACGTTGCTGAAAGACCCGGGTAATCCGGGATTGTTGTCTTTTATCAAAGACCTACGATGACGTTCGCGGCTGCCCCGAAGCGCCCGATTGTTGAGCCGCCTGCAATCAAGGCGTCAAAAAGTGTACAATTGCGTTTCGATTAATTTTCTGGCAGGGCCAGATTAACTGAGATCTCAATGACTAAAGTATTGTTGAAAGAGAACGAGCCTTTCGACGTCGCCATGCGCCGTTTTCGTCGCACTGTCGAACGTACCGGCCTGATTCAGGAACTGAAGTCGCGTATGGCTTATGAAAAGCCGACCACCGAGAGGAAGCGCAAGAAAGCCGCTGCCGTTGCTCGTCTGCGCAAGCAAATCCGCCGTGCACAGTTGCCGAAGAAATTCTATTGATGGTTGTATGGCTCACGGGCCATGCGAACTGTGCGTTGCCTGAAGATATTCGTCCAGGTACAGATCCGGGCGTCGGCTCGGGCACAAATTCAGTGACGAAGCAAGTCGGTCTATAAGTCGCGCAATAGTGGGTTGTGTTTATCGCCTGCACTGTCAGCCGCGCAAATCCAGAGTGTGAATGCCTGCACGATGTACTCATCATGCGGGTTTTTGGCATTGGTCCAACGAACGTGGAATGCGCATGCGAGCGAGCAATCATGTAGCGCTTAGCCGTAAACGCATAAAGCCCGGATAGACCGGGCTTTATGCGTTTAAATCCTTGGTTGCGGGGGTAGGATTTGAACCTACGACCTTCGGGTTATGAGCCCGACGAGCTGCCAGACTGCTCCACCCCGCGAAAAAGATTATAGCGGGACGGGCATCTGCGGTCAAACCTAATCGACGAATAGTGCAACTCTCTCATGAAGCATCGAACCTATGGCGTTGAGCCAGGCGTCGATGCCACATAAGGGTCGGTTCCATTTCGCGCGGCATCGACACATCGGCGATGTTCGCGTGAGAGGCGATTCAACAGCGGCAACAAGACAATAGCCACGGCCGCCCCGCCCGCCGCTAACCAGCCAAGACCGAAGAAGAGCGATGTATAAAGCGGCAGCGATTGCAGCGGACCCAGATCTCCCGATGGCATGCGCGCAAGGTTCGCAACCACGCTGCCGAGATACTGCGACACGCCCGTGGCCACGTAATACGCGCCCATCATGAAGCCGCTCATGCGCACGGGAACGTAGTGGGCGATCATCGCGAGGCCGAGTCCCGAGACCAGCAACTCGCCGAGCGAATACAGCCCGTAGCCAACGACCATGAACCACGAAGACACGCGGCCCTCGACTGCGTACCGGCCGCTGAACGAAAACACGAAGAAGCCCAGCGCCACGACAATGAAACCCATCGCGTACTTGGCCGCGATGGGCAGATCGTGGCCCTTCTTTGCAAGCCGCGTATAGCCAATCGCGAGGAACGGACTCAGCAGCATGATCCAGAGCGGATTGAGCGCCTGGAATTGCGCCGCGCTCCACGAAAACAGCGTCATGTTGAATAACGTGAATGACGGGTCCACGTTGCGCAGCGCGAACAAGGTCAGCGACGTCGACATCTGCTGGTAGAAGATGAAAAAGAGAATGACCTGCAATGTCAGGATCAAGGCGGCAAGCAATCCTGCCCGTTCGCTGCGGCCACACTTCATCAGCATCCAGCCGAAGATGACGAGAATGGCGGCGCCCGCCGCGTACACGCAGACCGCCGCAACACTTTCGTTCTGCAACACGAATACCGTCGCCACGCCAAGCGCAACGGAGGCCGCAACCACTGCGCCGAAATGGCGCCAGTGCATGGGTTTGTCGTCGGGCGCGGAGCCGATGCGCGCTACCGTCCGGCGCATCAGCGCGAAGTTGATCAAGCCGAGCACCATGCCCGCAAAACACACGGCGAAGGCGACGTGCCAGCCCCAATGATCCTTGATCCAGGGCGTGGCGAGCATCGAAATGGTCGAGCCGATATTCACCGCCATGTAGTAGATGGTGAATGCGCTGTCGAGGCGCGCGTCATCGCCTTCGTAGATGCGCCGCACGAGATTCGCCGCGTTCGCCTTGAACAAGCCGTTGCCGACCACGATCACGCCAAGGGCCGCATACATATATCCCAGCGATTCGAACGGGATCGCAAGCATGAGATAGCCCGACGCCAGCACGCACGCGCCAAAGATCATCGTGCGCCGCGCGCCGAGCACCTTGTCGCCAATCCACCCGCCTATTGCCGGCGCGGAAAAAACGAGCGCCGTGAACGCGCCCCATGTGAGGTTCGCGTGTTCGTCGGCGAAACCGAGCTTGTCGATCATGAACAAAACCAGCAACGCGGCCATGCCGTAATAGCCGAAACGCTCCCACATCTCGATCAGGAAAACGGTCGTAAACGAGCGCGTCTGCGACGTGCCGGACGAGTGTGAAGTCATGATGAATCTCGATTAGGTTTATTAATGCTGCGTGTGAACCGGCAACCCGGAGACATCTCCTCCAGATCATTCATGCAGGAGTCCGATTTATGGCGAGCCGCGATTATCCCAGTGCGATCGGTAAATGTGTCGCAAAGCCTTGCACATACAGCGTTCAACTTTTTGAGACGACGATCGAAATGCAGGACGCTTGACTATCGTCAACAGGTTGAGCGATAGCGTTGCGGCGTTGCACTGTTTCGCTTGCTGCTGCATGCGCTGTGGACGTTTAAAACTCGTGATAACTTGTTTGCTCGACTTTTACTGAACGGACTGCATTTACATGAACATCATCAAGGCGGTTCTCACCGGCCACACGCGCGGTCTTGGCGCGGCGCTCGCGGACAATCTGCTCGGGCGCGGCATTGCCGTGCTGGGAATCTCGCGTACTCGCAGCGCTGCGCATGCTTCCGATCTATTGCAGGAAGTGGAACTCGATCTCGCCAATACCTCCGCGGTAGAAACGTGGATTGGAACGGGTGCATTGAAGCGGTTCGTGGAGGGCGCGCATACCGTGGTGCTGATCAACAACGCAGGCATGCTGCAGCCAGTGGGTCCGATCGAGATACAGGATATTGGCGCGATCGGCCGCTCGGTAAGCCTGAACGTCGCCGCGCCGTTGATGTTGTCGGCAGCCGTCGCAGCCGCCAGCACGACAGGGTTGGACCGCCGGATCGTGCACGTTTCAAGCGGCGCGGCGCGCAATGCCTACCCGGGCTGGAGCATCTACTGCGCGACGAAAGCAGCACTCGATCACCACGCGCGCGCAGCGTCCTTGGATCATAACCGCGCGTTGCGCATTGGCAGCGTGGCGCCGGGGGTTATCGATACGGACATGCAAGCCGAGATTCGCGGCATGGGTCTGGATGCTTTTCCGTTGCGCGAAAAATTCGATGAACTCAAGCGCAGCGGCCAGCTATCCACTCCCGCCGACGCCGCGCGAAAGGTGCTCGACTATGCGTTAAGCGATGCGTTCGGCGAAACGCCCGTGACGGACGTGCGCGAATTCAAGTGATCGCCCATGACGCCACGAATGGCGTCTTGCGACAGCGCATCCGCGGCTGTATTGCGGGCGCGCGGTATCCATTGAAGGCGGACGTCGGCGAGTTGTGCAATCAAAGCCCGCGCTTCTTCTGCGTATGAACTGAGCGCGGGCGCGCTCGCGGCTGCGTCGCGCAGCACGTCTTCTATCACGACCTGGCTGTCGCCATGAATCACGAGTTTCGCGGGCGCCGGTTGCCGCGATAACGCCGCCTGAAGCACCGCAATAAGCGCAAGATATTCGGCCTTGCAGCTATCGCCGTGACCGGCGAGGGCGCTGATCTTCACGACGTCGCCTATGGGACTTTCGAGCACTCCGCCAATTCCAATCTTGCCGGGATTCGGATGCGCCGAGCCGTCGAACCATGCATGCCACGCCATGGCATCGCGGGGTGCGGGTTTTGGGCTCCGTGCGGCGCGTGTGGCTGCGCGGTCTTCACGCCGGCGCTGCGCCGCCCGAAGCGCCGCCGCTTGTTCGAGACGCCGCGCCTTCACGAGTTCGGCAAGTGGCAAAGCGCCCGCCGACTTTTCCAATGTCTGCGTAAGCGCGGCGTGCTCGCCGAGGGCCGTGAGCTTAGCCAGACGGCGGCTCGCCGCGCGCTCGCGTTTATAGGCAATCTGGAACAACTCGTCGAACTCGAACATATCGGGGAGCAAAGTGGCCGAACGCCGAGCTTAACAAGCTTTTCGATTTTCCTATCCGGATGACGCGGTAATCACGAGCGTGGCGCGCCGGTTTTCTGATCCGGCGACGTTGGTTTGCGCGCTCAAGCCGGCCTCTCCCGTCGCCGCTACAACGCGCGCTTGCACGCTGATTTTCGGATAGGCCGAGAGGGTATCGGCGGGGTTGATGGCGAACGAATCATCGAGCATGATCGTCGCCGGCAAGTCGTTCGCCGATAAATGGCGCTCCGCCAGCAACGTGCTCGCCGCGCCCTGCGCGCGTGCGCTCAGGATCACCGTTGCGCCGGGCATGTCTTGCACCCCGTCGGCGAACTGCAGCGTCACGGTGACGGCGCTCAAGGCCAACGCTTCGTCTATGTTTTTGCGCGCCTGGATCGCGATGGGCGACGCGGCGTCGAGCGTGTCGATCAGGCGCCGCCAATAGCCGATCGCCTGAGCAAAGCGCCGCGCTTCGAACGCCGCCGACGCCGCCAGCGCCAGTGCTTTCGGATTCGATGCTTCAAGTGCCAGCGCCGCCGCGATTTCTTCCGATGCGCGGCCGTCGAGCCGGCCTTCGTTCGCGCTTGCGAGCGTATCGGCGAAATCGGCGCGCAATTGTGCGTCGCCCGGTTCCAGCGCGACCGCGCGGGCATACGCGGCGGCTGCGTCGGACGGGCGCTCGAGCACCGCATAGGAGCGCGCGAGCGTGGCCCAATCGGCGGCATCGTGCGGATCGGGCACGCGGCTCCTCAGGCGGAACGCGAGCCTCGACACCATCATTTCCACCGAGGAAGCATTCATGTCGTGGGACTCGCCGGATGAGGCGCTCACCGTCTCGTCCAGGTCGAGCGCCGCCGGTTGTCCGAGCTTCAGGTATAGCGCGCACGCCACGGCGGGAAACAGCGCGATCAGGAGTGCGCTCATGGCCGCGCGCGTCGCCGTTCGCGGGCCCGGCGGAGGCACGAGCGACTGCGCGGCGGGCGGGCGGGTATCGGCGAGAACGCGCTGTTCTATTTCGCTGCGCAAGGCGGCGTGCTGATCATCCGATAGCACCCCTGCCAACCGGTCTTGATCGGCGTCGGCGAGTTCACGCCGATACAGCGACACGTTCAACGCGCGCGGCTCACGTGCATCCACGGCGGGTTCGCGCTGCATCAACGGCACGATCGCGCATAACACAGCCACGATCAGCATGGCGGCTGCGACGATCCAGAACGTGATCATAGGCGTCCACCCAGCAGACGCCGGGCGCGCCTGCGCTCAAGGTCCGTGAGAGCCGCCGGAGCAGTTCTGCGCCGACGCAACACCACAACCACAAGCACTGCGAAGCCGAACACGAGCAACACGAAAGGCCCGATCCAAAGCGCGAAAGTCAGCGGCTTGAACGGCGGATCGTAGAGCACGAAGTCGCCATAGCGCGTCACCATGTAATCGCGAATCTGGGCATCGGTCGCACCTTGCTCGACCTGGTCGTGGATGATCGCGCGAAGATCCGCCGCGAGATCGGCAGTCGAATCCGCAATGGTTTCGTTCTGGCATACAAGACAACGAAAGTTCGATTCAAGCCGTTGTATCCGCGCCTTGATTGCCGCGTTCGCGCTCGCGTTGGTGGCATTGGGCACGACCTCGCTCGCGGGCGCATTTGCTTGCGCGAAACATCCGAGTACGAACAGCAAGGCCGCGAGCTTATTCATCGCTGTCCTCGCCTTGCAGCTTTTGCACCAGCGGAAGAATCTGGGTATCGAGCGCGGTTTGCGTGAGTGGCCCCGAACGCTTGAAACGGATCACGCCCTGCCGGTCGATCACGAACGTCTCCGGCACACCATACACGCCATAGTCGATGCCGGTCTGCCCGGAGCGATCCGCCATCGACGCAATATACGGATTGCCCGCCTGCCGCAGCCATTGCCGGGCCGCCTCGGGTTCGTCCTTGTAATCGAGCCCGTAGATAGGCACCACGTTCCTGCCTGCAAGCGAAATCAGCAATGCGTGTTCATCACGGCAGGATTCGCACCATGACGCCCATACGTTCATGATCCAGACGTGCCCGCGTAACGCATCGGGCGAGAGATTTCTTCCGGGGGTATCGAGGCGCGGCAGATCGAACGCGGGCGCACGCTTGCCGATAAACGCAGAGGGCAGCCGCCGCGGGTCGTTGGACAGCGACGCCGCCAGCACCACGCTCAAGCCCGCAAACAGGATAAGTGGCAGCAGAAAACGTTTCACTGGCGCGTCTCCTTGGCATGCGTTGTTGCAATGCCGGCCCGGGGACGGAGGCGGTTGCGTGCGAGTACAGCAGAAGCCGCCGACGCTTCACGCTGCATCCGCACCGCCAGCCGATACCGCCGGTCGCTCGCCGCGAGCAGGCCACCGAACGCCATCAGGAGACAGCCCGCCCAGATCCAGTCGACAAACGGTTTCACCTGCACGCGCAAGGTCCATGCGCTTGCACTGTCGCCGGCTGCGTCGCCGAGCGCGACATAGAGATCGCGCAGCAGCGCACGGTCGACGGCGGCTTCGGTCATCGTTGTCTTCTGCACGGCAAAAAACCGCTTCTCCGGATGCATCACCGCGACCACCGCGCCATCGCGGCTTGCTACGACGGTCGCCCGTAACGCGCGATAGTTCGGACCATCGACCGCCTGCGTGCCGTCGAAGCGAAACGTGTAGCCTCCGGCGCTGATCGACTGGCCGACCTCGAGCCGTCCATCGCCGGCGCTTTCATAGCTTTTGACGAGCGTCACGCCCGCGACGAAAACGCCTACGCCCAGATGCGCGGCGAGCATGCCGTAGAAACCGCGCGGTACGTGAAAGAAACGCAGCAGAAACCCTTCGCGCTGCTCGGCAATACGCATGGCGAGTGCGGTCAGCACCGAGCTAGCGCACCACACCGCAAGCCCGATACCCAATGCGACCAGCGGCCTGAACTCGCCCGCGAGCAACGGCATGGCCGCCGCCGACGCCACGCTCACCAGCGCCGCCCAGCCCAGCCGCATGGCAAGGTGCGGCACGCGTGCGGACTTCCATCGGGCGACTGGACCAATGCCCATCAGGAAAATGGCGGGTGTCATGAGCGGCACGAACACGGCGTCGAAATACGGCGCGCCGACGGAAATCTTGCCGAGCCCAAACACGTCGAGAAACAGCGGATACAACGTGCCGAGCAACACCGAAGCAGCAGCCACCATGAGCACGACATTGTTTGACAACAGCAACGCCTCGCGAGAAACCAGCGCGAAGCCCGCGCCCAGTCCGATCTTCGGCGCGCGCCACGCGAACAGCATCAATGCGCCGCCTGTCACTATCGAGAGGAATACGAGAATGAAGATGCCTCGCGTGGGGTCGGTCGCAAATGCATGAACAGATGTAATCACGCCCGAGCGCACGAGGAACGTGCCAAGCAGGCTCAGCGAGAACGCGCAGATGGCCAGCAGCACGGTCCACGCGCGAAAGCTGCCGCGTTTATCGGTGACTGCAAGCGAGTGCATCAACGCCGTGCCCACGAGCCAGGGCATGAACGATGCATTCTCGACCGGGTCCCAGAACCACCATCCGCCCCAGCCGAGTTCGTAATATGCCCAGCCGCTGCCAAGCATGATGCCGAGCGTGAGAAAGGTCCACGCGGCCGTGGTCCATGGGCGGGACCAGCGCGCCCACGTGGCGTCGAGTTCACCCGACAAGAGCGCCGATACCGCGAACGAAAACGCCACGGCAAAACCCACGTAGCCCATGTACAGGATGGGCGGATGCGAGACCATGCCGGGGTCTTGCAGCAACGGATTAAGATCGCGGCCGTCCATGGCGGGAGGCAGAAGGCGTATGAACGGGTTCGACGTCCAGAGCATGAAGAGCAGGAAGCCCGCGTTGATCCAGCTCATCACGCCGAGCACGCGTGCGACCATTGGCACCGGAAGCTGCTTGCTGAAAACGGAGACGGCTGTCATCCAGAGCGTCAGGAGCAAGGTCCAGAGCAGCAACGAGCCTTCATGGCCGCCCCACACCGCGGCAAAGCGATATGCGGGCGGCAGCATCGAATTGGAGTTCGACGCCACGTAGGCCACCGAAAAATCATCGTTTATAAACGATACCGCCAGGCAGCCGAACGCCATCGCAACGAACGCGTTTTGCGCCCGCGCGAGCGGCCACGCGCAACGCATCCAGCCCGGTATGCCGCGCGCCGCACCGATCAGCGGCAGCACGCCACAGGTAAGCGAAAGCAGCAGCGCGACAATCAGCGCGAACTGGCCAAGTTCGGGGATCATCGGAGCGCTCCTGTCCTGTCCGATACTTTTACCGTGGAACGCGCGCGCCTGATCGCCTCCGCGGCGTCGGGCGGCATGTAGTTTTCATCGTGCTTGGCAAGCACCTGATCCGCCACGAAGACGCCCTCCGGCGACAGACGCCCTTGCGCCACCACGCCCCGGCCCTCACGAAACAGATCAGGCAATACGCCGCGATACACAACGGGAATCTCGCGCGCGGTATCCGTAATCATGAACCTTACCGTCAAGCCTTCCGGATCACGCTGGACGGAGCCACGCTCGACCAGGCCGCCCACGCGCAGCCGCGCCATGGGCGCCACTTTATCGGCTGCAAGCTGACTCGGCGTGACGAAGAACATCACGTTGGAATTGAACGCGTTCAGGACCAGCAGCGCCGCACCGCCGAGCGTCACCAGCCCGGCAGCGACGCCGCACGCGCGCCGCGTGCGCCCTTTCACGGTCTCTCCGTCAGCGTGCTCGTGCGTGTGCGCGGCTGGACGATACGTTCACGCCGCCGATACTTCCTTCCAGCCTTGACCGTGACTGCAATTTCAATCGCCAGTACGAGAAACGTAATGTCGAATGCGACCCACAAATACCAGAGGTCCCCGCTCGCGCTATTCAAGACGTTCATGGTCCTCACCCCTTTCTTCTGTTAATCAGGATTCCCGTTCATCGATAATTCGCCGCACCCGCACGAGCACGACGGCGATGGCATAGCACCAGAACGCCAGTGTCATGACCAGGATGCCAGCGAGCATCGACGCATCCATGGACACGCCACTGCCAAAAGACAGTGACGCGCCCTGATGCAGCGTGTACCACCACTGCACCGAGAAGTAGATGACCGGAACGTTCACCACGCCTGCAAGCGCGAGCACGGCGCAGGCGCGATCGGCGCGGCGGATGTCGTCGATCGCGCCATGCAGCGAGATGAAGCCCAGGTAAAGGAACAGCAGAATCAGTTCGGACGTGAGCCGCGCGTCCCAGACCCACCACGCACCCCAGGTCGGACGGCCCCACAACGCGCCGGAGATCAACGCGAGCGCGGTGAAGAGCGCGCCGGTCGGCGCGACGGCGCGCGCCATCATTGCGGAAAGCCGTGTGTTGAGCACGAGGCCGAGTCCAGCGTATGCGGCCATCACGACATAGAGCAGCATCGACATCCACGCAGCCGGCACATGCACGAACATGATGCGATATACGTCACCCTGAACCGCGTCGGTGGGCGCGACGAACAACGCAATATGAATGCCGGGCATCACGAAGAGAATTGCCGCGATCGCAAAGCCGGGAATCATCTTTCCCGCCAGCCGATGAAACGGTTTGGGCGACGCGTAACGCAACCAGCCAGTTTGAGCGAATGTGGAATTCATTTCAGACTCGTTCGTCGGGCTCATTCAGCGGAAATCCGCAGTGCCGCAGCAGTGGCGACAGGACACAGCGCAAGCGCGGCCAACAAGCCCGCGCCGAGCAGGGAAAAGTTAGCCGCGGACCATCCATCGGCTCGCGATGAATCGGCGGCGTTGGCGCCAAAGATCAGCACCGGCGTTTCCAGCGGCAGCACCAGCACCGCGAGCAGCATGCCACCACCGCGCACGCCGAGCGTGAGCGCCGCGCCCATCGAACCAATGAGGCTCAGCACTGGCGTACCGATCAACAACGCGAGCGTGAGACGGCAGACAGCGTCGAAGGCAAGCCCATATTGAAGCGCCATGACCGGCGCCAGCAGCACCAGCGCAAAGCCGCTTGTCAGCCAGTGCGCGCCGATCTTTGCCATGACCATCGCGAGCAATGATTGCGGCGAGAGCAGCATCTGGTCGAGAGCGCCATCGGCGAAATCCGGGCCGAACAAACGCGCGAGCGAAAGCATGGCGGCGAACAACGCCGTGACCCACAACACACCTGGCGCGACTGCTTGCAGCAACGCGGGATCAGCGCCGAGCGCCAATGGAAACAGACTCGCCGCGATCACGAAAAACAGCAGGCAGCCGAGCGCCGACGTGCGCCTTCGCCACGTCAAGGCGAGTTCGCGTTGCACAATGCGCGCGGTCAGTCTGAGCATCGGCCGCTCGGTTCGAAGTAGAGATTGCGCGTGGCCGAGGGCGACGTCGTAATCAGCCTGTGCGTGGTCATCAGCACGATCCCGCCACGTTCCAGATGCCCCTTGATGACGTCCTCGAGCACGCCGGACGATTCTTCGTCGAGCGCGGCGGCAGGCTCGTCGAGCAGCCACAGCGGTTTGTGTTCGAGCAGCAGCCGCGAGATGGCGAGCCGGCGTTTCTGTCCCTGCGACAACCCCCGCACGATTGCATGCCGATACCGGTCGAGCCCCACGCTCTTGAGCGCAGCTTCTTCGACTTCCACACGCTCTTCCGCGACTTCGCCCAACACGGCGCTGAAGGCCAGGTTTTCAGCGGCGGTGAGTTCGTCGCTGATGCCGTTCAAATGCCCGAGATACGCAAGCGACTGCCGCCATGATTCGGGATGTGCGTGAGCGTCCCTGCCGCGCCACCGGATGGTCCCCGCGCTTGGCCGCAGGAGTCCCGCCAGCACGCGCAGCAACGTGGTCTTGCCGCTGCCGTTTGGACCGTGGATCTGCAGCACCTGACCCGCGTCCACGTCGAAAGCGACGTTACTGAAAAGCATTTCTCCGGCACGGTCGAAGCCGAGCTTATCGACGGACAACAGCGCGTTGCCGCGATTTCGCGAATCGCGTTCCGACGTCATATCCGATGTGAAAAACAGATCTTGATTCGTCATGGTGCCCTCACTTTGAACGCGCTTCGCGCAACTGTTCATCCTGCATTGCCTGCGTCATGTTCGGCAGTTCGTGTGCAATGCCCTTGTGACAATCGATACAGGTCTTCTCGCCCGTCGCAAGAAAGCGCTGGTGTGCGTTTTGCGCGCGCGGACTCTGGCGCGTGAAATCCATCGACTCGAAGGAGTGGCAGTTCCGGCATTCCAGCGAGTTGTTGGCCTTGAACCTGCGCCATTCATGCTCGGCGAGTTCCAGCCGCTTGTCCTGGAACTTCTCGCGCGTGTCGACCGTGCCGAACACCTTTGCCCACACTTCCTTTGACGCCTGCATCTTTCTTGCGATCTTGTCCGTCCAGTTGTGAGGTACATGGCAGTCCGAACAGATTGCCCGCACGCCGCTGCGATTGCTGTAGTGGATCGTGGTTTTCAGTTCGGCAAACGTGTTGTCGTGCATCTCGTGGCAACCCGTGCAGAACGCCTCGGTACTCGTCATTTCGAGCGCCGTGTTGAATGCACCCCAGAACACCACGCCCGCAACAAAGCCGCCAAGCGTCAGGAAACCCAGGCTGTAGTAGGTGCTTGGGCGGTTGATGGTTTTCCAGTAACGCTTGATCAGGCCGAACATCGCGCGCTCCTACTTCTTGCCGGCCGGCTGCGGCGCGGAAGGCCCGGGCGCGGTGCGCACATCTTCCACGTCCGTGAACGTGTTGCCAACGAGCGGCTTCGCATCGGCTTGCGTGACATGACACTGCGTGCAGAAATAGCGCCTCGGCGAGAGACTTCCGAGCGTGGCATTGTCTCGGGTGAGGTAGTGGGATATGCCGATGGGCACCGCTGCGCTATCCGCCGCGCGGCTCCTCGCGTGGCACGCGAGACAGCGGTTGGCGTCCTTGTCGAGTTGATAGCCGTCGATCTTGTGCGGGATCGTCGGCGGCTGCTGTGCATAGGCGCGGCCACGGATGACATCCTTATTTTCGGTTGGAGCAATCAACGGCGGTTTCGCCTCTTCGTCCAGAGGCGTCGTGCCGCGCAGGGCGTCATGAAACGGTTCGGCGGGAATCACCGGCTGCGCCGGTGCTCCTTGCGAAAACAGAAACAGGCTTGCGGTCATGACCGCATTCACCACGCTCATTACACGTATCGATCGCATGGCTGCCTCCTCAGACCTTGACGATCTTGACTGCGCACTTCTTGTAGTCGGTCTGAAGCGAGATTGGATCGGTCGCGTCCAGCGTCAGCTTGTTGACCAGTTGGCTCGCGTCGAACCACGGGATGAACACGAGACCGCGCGGAGGTTTGTCGCGGCCACGCGTCTCGATACGCGTGCGAATAAAACCACGCCGTGACATCACCTTGACCTCGACACCGCGCCGCAGGCCGAGCGCCCGGGCGTCGTCCGGATGCATGAAACACACGGCGTTCGGAAACGCCCGATACAACTCCGGCACGCGCCGCGTCATGGACCCCGAGTGCCAGTGTTCGAGCACGCGTCCCGTTGCCAGCCAGAACGGAAACTCCTTGTCCGGCGGCTCCGGCGGCGGTTCGTAAGGCAGCGCGAACACCACCGCGCGTCCGTCCTTGTTGCCGTAGAACTGATAGCCCGTTCCCGCCTTCACGTAGGGGTCCGAGCCCTCCTTGTAGCGCCAGCGCGTCTCCTTGCCATCCACGACCGGCCAGCGCAGACCACGCGCCTCGTGATAGGCGTCGAAAGGCGCGAGGTCGTGGCCATGTCCCCGGCCGAAACTCGCGTATTCCTCGAAGAGACCTTTTTGCAGATAGAAGCCAAAGGCCTTTGCTTCACTGTTTTCGTAATGGGCGCTCGTTTCCTTCAGCGAATACTTGTCGACCTGGCCGTTGCGGAAAAGCACGTCATAGAGCGTCTTGCCTTTTAGTTCGGGCTTGCGGGCAATCAGTTCCGCCGGCCAGACTTCCTCGACCTTGAAGTGCTTCGAGAATTCCACGAGTTGCCAGAGATCCGAGCGCGCGCCGTTGGGTGCATTGACGAGTTGATGCCAGAACTGCGTGCGCCGCTCGGCATTGCCATAGGCGCCCTCTTTTTCGACCCACATTGCAGCAGGCAGGATCAGGTCGGCGGAAACAGCGGTTGCGGTCGGATAGACGTCGGACACCACGATGAAGTTATCGGGATTCCGATATCCCGGCAGGATCTCTTCGTTGAGGTTCGCACCCGCTTGGACGTTGTTGTTGCACATGACCCAGTAAGCATTCAGCTTGCCGTCCTTCAGCATTCGGTTCTGCAGCACCGCGTGATAGCCGGGCTTGGGCTCGATTGTCCCTGCCGGCAGCTTCCAGATTTGCTCCGCATGCTCCCGGTGCTCGGGGTTCGTGACCACCATGTCCGCCGGAAGCCGATGCGAAAACGTTCCGACCTCACGCGCCGTTCCACACGCCGACGGCTGCCCCGTGAGCGAAAACGGACTGTTGCCGGGCGTCGCGATCTTGCCTGTCAGCAGATGCAGGTTGTAGATCATGTTGTTCGCCCACGTGCCGCGCGTGTGCTGGTTGAAACCCATGGTCCAGAACGACATCACCTTGATCTTCGGGTCCGCGTACAGTTCGGCCAGTTGATCGAGCTTCACCTTCGATACCCCGGATAATTTCGTCACGTAATCGGCGTCGTACTTCGAAACAAAACGCGCGAAGGTATCGAAGTCGATTGGCTTCGCGCCGGCCGGATCGCCCGCATTCTTCGCGGCCTTTTGCAGCGGATGCCCGGGGCGAAGACCGTAGCCAATGTCCGCATTGCCTTGCTTGAAGCTCACATGCTTGCCAACGAAGTCCTTGTTCACGCGATTCGTCTTGATGATCACATTCGCGATGTAATTCAGAATGGCCAGGTCCGATTGCGGCGTAAAGATCATTCTGTAGTCCGCAAGATCGAAACTGCGATGCTCGAATGTGGACAGCACCGCGACTTTCGTCTTTGGGAAGCTCATCTTGCGGTCGGTCACCCGGGTCCAGAGGATCGGATGCATCTCCGACATGTTCGACCCCCACAACACGAACGCATCGGCCTGTTCGATGTCGTCATAACAGCCCATCGGCTCGTCCATGCCGAACGTGCGCATGAAACCCGTCACCGCCGAGGCCATGCAGTGCCGCGCGTTCGGATCGAGATTGTTCGTGCGAAAGCCCGCCTTCATGAGTTTGACCGCCGCGTAGCCTTCGAACACCGTCCACTGTCCCGAGCCAAACATGCCAACGGCCGTGGGACCCTTCTCTTTCAGCACGCGCTTGAACTGTGCGGCCATCGTGGCAAACGCCTGGTCCCACGAGACGGGCGTGAACTCGCCGTCCTTTGCATACTTGCCGTCTTTCATGCGCAACAGCGGTGTGGTCAGACGGTCCTCGCCGTACATGATCTTGGAAAGGAAATAGCCCTTCACACAGTTCAGCCCGCGATTCACTTCCGCTTGCGGGTCGCCCTGGGTCGCGACCACCTTCCCGCCTTTGACCCCCACGCTTACGCCGCAGCCGGTTCCGCAGAACCTGCACGGCGCCTTCGACCACGTGACTTCGGTATCCGATACGGTGCCAAGCAGCCTGTCCGCACCCGTGGCGAACGCAGGCAACGCCATGCCCGCCGCCGATGCAGCCGTGGCGGCGGCCGTCTGTTTAATAAAGCTTCGACGCGTCAGGCTCATCGCGAATCTCCTCGTCAAGCGCTGCGACGTCTTCGTGATGCTGATAAACCAGCGATGCCGAATAAACGCCCGGCAACGCGCTGATGGCTTTTATCTGATCCGCGATAATCCCCGACCGGCCGGCTTCGAGCGTCACGACCATTTTCCCTTCCGGACTGATTGCGTGAATCTCGGAACCGGGCAACGTTGAAATGGCCTGCCTGATTTTTTCGATATTCGATTTACTCGCGTGCACGACGATGCCCGCAATATGTGCCTCTGAGATTAAAGCCATTTCGACGAATGCATTTTTCAGTCGCGCAGACATAACCCCGACTCCTGTCGTTGTGTAACGTCAAACCAATAGATTCGCGAATAAGTCAGTGAGGCGGACCGCCAATCAGCATTTGATAAAACCAGACCGCGAAACCGTAAATAGCTACAAACACAATGGTGAGCACCGGAACCATGACGATGGTCAGGAACAGGAAGCTGCGCAGTTCCTCGGTTTTTCGAAGGGACGTTTCGGTTTCTGTCATGATTATGGCGCCGTGATAAGACACGCAATTAAAACCGTGTTTTCGAGATGCTGCTGTGGGATTGATTGTTGGCGCAGGAGAGAAAAGCGTCAAGCGGTTTATTGTTTGATATCGCAGGAACGATAAAGCCGACTATTTCTGAGTTTTTATTTTAATAACAATGCATCGCATGGGATGCAAGCAATTATTGAATTTAAATTTTTTATTATCAATACGCTTTACGTTTCATTAAAAAATTCATTGCCTGAAAATGCGCGCGAGGTTAATTGAAACGGTAGTGAATGAGGCGGCGCAGCGGCCGCCTCAGGAAAGCTCACTTGGAAGCTTCAGCCCCGCTTCGGAATGTTCAATCCTTTTTCCACCGCCGGCCGCGCTACGAATGCGTTCAGCGCGCGTTTCACGTTCGGGAAACTGTCGAAATCCACCAGTTCGCCCGCTTCGTAGAAACCGACCAGATTGCGAATCCACGGGAAACTCGCTATGTCCGCGATGGTGTAGTCGTCGCCCATGATCCACTTGCGGGCCACGAGCCGCTCTTCGACCACGGCCAGCAAGCGTTTTGATTCGGCCACGTAGCGATCCCGCGGACGCTTGTCTTCGTAGTCCTTGCCGGCGAATTTGTTGAAGAAACCAAGTTGCCCGAACATCGGACCAATGCCGCCCATCTGGAACATCACCCACTGGATCGTTTGGTAGCGGCCGGCGGCGTCTTGCGGGATGAACTGGCCGGATTTATCGGCGAGATAAAGCAGGATCGCGCCCGATTCGAACAGCCCCAGCGGCTTGCCGTCCGGACCATCGGGATCGATGATCGCAGGAATCTTGTTGTTCGGATTCAACGATAAAAACGCCGGCGACATCTGGTCACTGGTCTCGAAGCTGACCAGATGCGGTTCGTACGGCAGGCCGGTCTCCTCCAGCATGATCGAAACCTTGACGCCATTGGGCGTTGGCAGCGAATAAAGCTGAATCCGGTCGGGATGCTGCGCAGGCCATTTTGCTGTGACGGGGAAAGCGGACAAATCGGTCATGGATATCCTCTAGACAAAAGCACGGGCCGGTCAGAAATGATGCGCCGCTTGCATGATTAATCCGGGTTGTTTCGGCGCGGCAGGCCGACAAATATAGTCATTTCGGCTGAACTTGTCTTTTGGCGCCGCGCGCCAGCGCGACCGTAGAGGTGATCCTCCATGCCCCGGATTGCGTTACCAGCGGGCCGACTGGTTCAAGAAGCGTTAACATGGCACCTACAATGCTGCATCGCGACGAATATAAACAGAGCTGGAGATACTCATGAGTCAAATGATTAAGCGAAACGGATTACAGGTTGCCAACGTGCTCGCCGAGTACGTCGACAATGAGGCGCTTTCGGGCGTCGGCATTGAAAGCGACACCTTCTGGAAAGGTTTCGATGCCCTCGTTCACGACCTCGCGCCGAAGAACCGCGCGTTGCTTGCCGAGCGCGACCGGCTGCAGACGGAACTGGATAAATGGCATCGCGCGAATCCTGGGCCAGTGCGCGATTTGAAGGCGTATCGCGGGTTTCTGGAAGGCATTGGTTATATCGTGCCGGCAAGTTCGGCCGTGAAGGCGACCACGCAGAATATCGATACGGAAATCGCCACGCAGGCCGGCCCGCAACTCGTCGTGCCGCTTTCGAACCAGCGTTATGCGCTCAACGCGGCGAACGCGCGCTGGGGCAGTTTGTACGACGCGCTCTATGGCACCGACGCCATTCCCGACACCAACGGCGCTGAGCGCACCGCGCAATTCAACCCGGCTCGCGGCGCAGCGGTCATTGCGCGCGCACGTGCCTTTCTTGACGAATCCGCGCCGCTCGCAAACGGCTCGCATGCCGACGCCGCCGCGTATCGTGTGGAAGGCGGCAAGCTCGCCGTCACGCTGAAAAACGGTTCGTCGGCGTTGAAGTTTCCTGAACAGTTCATCGGCTTCCAGGGCGAAGCAAGCGCGCCTTCCGCCGTCCTGCTCAAGCACCACGGCCTGCACTTCGAGATCCAGATCGACGCGGCGGATTCCATTGGCAAGACCGACGCCGCGCATGTGAAGGACGTGCTGATGGAAGCGGCTGTATCGACGATCATCGATTGCGAGGATTCGGTCGCTGCCGTCGACGCCGCAGATAAAGTCCAGCTCTACCGCAACTGGACCGGCCTCATGAAAGGCGACCTCGCCGAGGACGTCACGAAGAACGGCAAGACCTTCACGCGCCGCCTGAACGCGGATCGCGAATACACCGCGCCCGATGGTTCCACGGTCAAGCTGCATGGCCGCTCGCTGCTGTTCATTCGCAACGTCGGGCACCTGATGACCAATCCGGCCGTTGTCGATCGCGATGGCCACGAGATTCCCGAGGGCATTCTCGACGCCGTGATGACGTCGCTTGGCGCCCTGCATGATCTGAAAAACAAGCTCAATTCGCGCACGGGATCGATTTACATCGTCAAGCCCAAGATGCACGGACCGGCTGAAGTCGCCTTCTCCGATGAGCTTTTTGGCCGTGTCGAAGATCTGCTTGGCTTGCCGCGATACACCATCAAGATGGGCATCATGGACGAGGAACGGCGCACGAGCGTCAACCTGCAGGCATGCATCGCAGCGGCATCGGCGCGCGTGGCGTTCATCAACACGGGCTTTCTCGATCGCACCGGCGACGAAATGCACAGCGCCATGGAAGCCGGTCCCATGATGCGAAAAGGCGACATGAAAACGTCGGCATGGATCACGGCGTATGAGCGCAACAACGTGCTCGCGGGGTTGAGTTCGGGCTTGCGTGGGCGCGCCCAGATTGGCAAGGGCATGTGGGCGATGCCCGACCTCATGCACGCCATGCTCGAGCAGAAGATTGCGCATCCGAAGGCCGGCGCGAACACGGCGTGGGTGCCTTCGCCGACCGCAGCTACGCTGCACGCGCTGCATTACCATCAAGTCGACGTCCAGGCCGTGCAGCAAGAGCTGGAGAAGACCGGGTACGACAGCGCGCGCGATGCGATGCTCGACGGGCTGCTGACGATTCCGGTCGTTGAAAAGGCCCAGTGGTCCGATACCGAGATTCGCCAGGAAATCGAGAACAACGCGCAAGGGATTCTGGGGTACGTGGTGCGCTGGGTGGACCAGGGCGTGGGATGTTCGAAGGTGCCGGATATCCACGATATCGGCCTGATGGAAGACCGCGCAACGCTGCGGATCTCGAGCCAGCATATTGCGAACTGGCTGTATCACGGGGTGGTTTCGGAGGCGCTGGTGAACGAGACGTTCGAGCGCATGGCCAAGGTGGTGGACGCGCAGAACGAAGGCGATCCGTATTACCAGCCGATGGCCGGGCACTTCGAAACGTCGCTGGCTTTCAAGGCGGCGAAGGCGCTGGTGTTTGAAGGGCGCGCGCAGCCGAGCGGTTATACGGAACCGTTGTTGCACAAGTTCCGGTTGGAAGTGAAGGCGTTGCGTGGGTAAAAATTTGCCTTGAGACCTCGCTGATATACAATTGAAAAACGTATATCTAGCGAGGTCGTCATGCAAGTGTCGAAGTGGGGAAATAGCCTGGCAATCCGTCTGCCTGCCATGGTGGTGGAGGCCCTTGAGCTTCATGAAGGTGACGACATCGAAATCATCGTTGCAGGCGCCCGTCAATTCCAGATCAAGAAGAAACCGACTGCCCGCGAGCTGCTCGATCGATTGCGGCAATATCGCGGTCGCTTACCGGCCGACTTTATCTTTAGCCGCGACGACGCCAATCGCAATGACTAAAGTCTTTCTGGACAGCAATATTGTTCTGTATCTTCTTTCCAGCGATACAACCAAGGCAAATCGCGCTGAAGGTTTGGTGGCGGAAGGTGGTTTTATAAGCGTCCAGGTGCTCAACGAGGTTGCGAATGTGACGCGTCGCAAGTTGAGCATGTCGTGGGATGAGACGAACGACGTACTGGATGCGATCCGCGCTGCTTGCATAACGGAACCGCTTACTGTGGAAGCGCATGACTTCGGTCGGCGTATATCTGAACGCTACGGGTTGTCGGTATATGACTCGATGATCGTAGCGGCCGCGCTTCTCGCCGGATGCACCGTGCTGTATTCGGAGGACATGCAACACGGACTGGTAGTCGATGGGACATTGCGGATTGTTAATCCGTTCGCGGCGAGCCCATGAGTCGACGTGGCCATACTTTTCTCGTTATTGATCAACCACTGACCTGATGATTTTTTCTGGATACAGGGTTTGCAGCAGAGTTCTCTCCACAAGGGGCTGGCACGATCGCGCGAGTTTGCTATAATCCGCGACTTGCTGGAGAGATGGATGAGCGGTTTAAGTCGCACGCCTGGAAAGCGTGTTTAGGGTCAAACCTAACCGGGGTTCGAATCCCCGTCTCTCCGCCAGAATACGTTTCACATAATCGAGCAACACCCAAACCCGCATCGAGCCTCTTGCCGACGCGGTTTTTTGCGTTTCGGCGGCCTCACGGATGCCGGATGTAATCCACCAGCGCCCGCGTATAAGCATCCGGTTTCCGGTCAAACACACTCACGACCAAAGCCACCAAAAACCCCGCCGGGACACCAAACACGCCTGAACTAATCGATTCGATCCCGAACCACCTCGCACCCGAAAATCCCGTGATGTGCGTGAAATACGGATATGTCGAAACGATGTAATAAACACACACTCCGAGCCCCGCCAGCATCCCGCAAACCGCACCGAGCTTGGTCGTGCGTTTCCAGAACACGCCCAGCACCAGCACCGGAAACAGCCCGGAAGCCGCCAGCGAAAACGCGGCGCCCACCAAGAACAGAATATTCCCCGTATTCAGCGAAGCCACATAAGAAGCAAACAACGCAACGCCAAGCAACAATATCTTCGATATCGTCACCCTTCTCTGACTGCTCGCGCTCTTGTCGACCATGCAGTAATACACATCGTGCGAAAGCGCATTCGCGATCGTCAGCAGCAAACCATCAGCCGTGGAAAGCGCCGCGGCCAATGCCCCCGCCGCAATCAACCCCGACATCACATATGGCAAGCCCGCAATCTCCGGCGCGGCGAGCACGACCATATCCGGCTGCATCTGAATGCCGGCCCAGCGCACAATGCCATCGCCATTCACATCGCTGATCCGGATCAGATACGGCTCGACCTTGCGCCATTGCATGACCCACGTAGGCAGATCCGCGAACTTGTGTCCAACAATGCCCGTAAGCATTTCATACTTGATCAGGACCGCGAGAACGGGCACGGTGACATAGAACAACGCGACAAAAAACAGCGTCCAGCCAACGGAACGCCGCGCCGACGCAACCGACGTCGTCGTGTTATAGCGCGTCAGGATATGCGGCAAACTCGCCGTGCCAAGCGAGAGACACAGCAACAAGGACAAAAAATTGCGCCGATGCAACCGCGCGTTTTCATCGTCCGAAGGAGGGAACGCCTGGGCCGCGGGAACCGGTGGCGCGGCGCGCTCCAGCATGGCGTCGCGCTCGCGCGCCCATCGAATGCCAGCGTCGGCCGCATCCTTGGGAAACGAAGCCAGTTCCCGCTCGCGCTCGCTGATATCGCGCAACGGACCGTTGCGCCGGCGCAGTTCCGTTATTTCGTCGGTAAGACGGGCCTGTTCCGTATGAAACGACGCCGGCAGTTGATCGATCTGCGCCTGAATCTGCTGCGCTTGCCGCCTGTAGTCGTCGCGGACCTTGGCTTCCTCGGGCGAGTTTGCGATCCGACGCTCAAGTGATTCAACGCGCTCAAGCAGGTGTCCATATGAAAGTTGCGGCAGCCAGCCGAGCCCTTCGCGATGCGCGATCATCGAAACGGGAATCAGCATGGCGCTGATCAAGATGATGTACTGCGCGACTTGCGTCCACGTCACGGCGCGCATGCCGCCAAGGAACGAGCACACAAGAATGCCCGCAAGCCCGCAGAAAATCCCGATGGCGAAATCAATGCCGATAAACCGCGACGCGATCAGCCCGATGCCCTGAATCTGCGCGACCAGATAAACGAACGAACACAAGATGGCCGCGAACGCCGCAATGCCGCGCACGAGGTTGCTGGAAAAGCGCGTGCCGAGGAAATCGGGGATGGTGTAGCGCGCGAGCTTGCGCACATATGGCGCGAGCAGGAACGCGACGAGGCAATAGCCGCCGGTCCAGCCCATCATGTACGCCAGGCCGTCGTAACCAGTTGCATAGATGGAACCGGCCAGCCCGATAAACGACGCCGCCGACAACCAGTCCGCAGCCGTCGCCATGCCGTTGAACGCCGACGGCACGCGCCGCCCCGCGACGTAATACTCGACAAGATCCGACGTGCGCGATAACAAACCAATCACGGCGTACACGGCGATCGGCACGAACAGAAACACATAGCCAATCCACATGCCCGGTCCGGTCACGCGCTCGATGCGCGTCATCACGTAAATGAACGCGAAGAAACCGAGCGTGTAGAGCGCGTAGGCGCGGATCAGGCGATGGTTGAGCTTCATTGAAGGATCATGGCGTCGATGCAACCGGCGTTTGCGCCAAAGCCGCGAGCGTGCGCCGCAGACGTGCATCGGCGAGTTGCATCAGCACGATATACACGACAATCAACGCCACATACACGAGGATCGCGCCTTGCGCGCCGAAGTAGAACGGCAGCGGAAAACCGGCGAACCGCACGTTCGCCAGGCGCGCCGCCATCAGCGGGACGCCGAACGAGACCACGAAGCCAATCAGCATCAGCACCGATATCAACGCGAGGTTTGTCCGCCAGTACACCCGATGCGCGCACGCCATTTCCGCCGTCACGGGCGGCGGCTGCGGGAGACTCACGGACGGTGGCGTCGAAGGCATGTGCTTATCTACCAAATGCTTGGAAAAGCGGCAATCGGGATCGACATTATTCGTGGCGGCGAACTACAAAAGTGGATACAAAAACGGCTCCCTGAAAAAGGGAGCCGCTCGTTCAAAACAGATAGTACTCGAAGAAACTCAATGCGCTTCGCCGAGTTGATCGAGGATCGCGGGGTTCTCCAGGGTCGATACGTCCTGCGTTATCTCCTCGTCCTTCGCGAGCGAGCGCAGCAAACGCCGCATGATCTTTCCCGAACGTGTCTTTGGAAGATTTTCGCCGAAACGAATGTCCTTCGGTTTTGCGATCGGACCAATTTCCTTCGCGACCCAGGCGCGCAATTCGTTTGCGATCTTCTTGGCTTCGTCGCCTTCCGGACGCGAGCGTTTCAGCACGACAAACGCGCATACTGCTTCGCCGGTTGTATCGTCGGGACGGCCCACCACGGCCGCTTCCGCAACAATGGGGTTCGATACGAGCGCCGACTCGATCTCCATGGTTCCAAGCCGGTGACCGGAGACGTTCAGCACGTCGTCTATACGGCCCATGATCGTGAAGTAGCCTGTTTCCTTGTCGCGCACGGCGCCGTCGCCAGCGAGGTACAGCGTCCCGCCAAGCTCTTCCGGGAAGTAGCTCTTCTTGAAGCGATCGGGGTCTCCCCACACCGTGCGCAGCGCCGACGGCCACGGCCGCTTGATCACCAGAATTCCGCCCTGTCCGTTTGGCACGTCCTGACCGGTTTCATCCACGACAGCGGCCATGATGCCCGGCAGCGGCAACGTGCATGAACCCGGTACGAGCGGCGTTGCGCCCGGCAGCGGCGTGATCATGTGGCCACCGGTTTCGGTCTGCCACCAGGTATCGACAATAGGACATTGCCCGCCGCCCACGTTCTCGTGATACCACATCCACGCTTCGGGATTGATCGGCTCGCCGACGGTGCCGAGAATGCGCAGCGTCGACAGATCGAAGCTTTTCGGATGAACCTTCGCGTCGGCTTCCGCAGCTTTGATCAGCGAGCGGATCGCGGTCGGCGCGGTGTAGAAGATCGTGACCTTGTGCCGGGCGATCATGTCCCAGAAGCGTCCTGCATTCGGGTACGTGGGCACGCCTTCGAACACGATCTGCGTCGCGCCTATCGCGGTTGGTCCGTATGCAATGTAGCTATGCCCGGTGATCCAGCCGATGTCCGCCGTGCACCAGAAGATGTCGTCGGGCTTCGCGTCAAAGGTCCACTTCATGGTCTGCGCCGCCCACAGCAGCAGACCGCCCGTGCTGTGCTGCACGCCCTTCGGCTTGCCTGTTGAGCCGGACGTGTAAAGGATGAAAAGCGGATGTTCGGCGCTGACCCATTCCGGTTCGCACGTGTCGGATTCATGCTCGACAAGCTCATGCATCCACACGTCGCGCCCTTCGTGCCATTGCGTCTTGCCGCCCGTGCGCCTGTACACGATCACGCTTTTCACCGCTTCGCAGCCGCCGGCGGCGATGGCTTCGTCGGCGATGTTCTTGAGCGGCAATGCCTTGCCGCCGCGCATCTGTTCGTCGGCGGTGATGAGCGCAACCGCGCCCACGTCGACAAGCCGTTCGTTGAGCGACTTCGACGAGAACCCGCCGAAGACCACCGAGTGCGTGGCGCCAATACGCGCGCACGCCTGCATGGCGACGACGCCTTCTATGGACATCGGCATGTAGATGACCACGCGATCGCCCTTCTTCACGCCGCGCTTTTTCAGCGCATTGGCGAAGCGGCTTACGCGCTGCAGCAAGTCCTGGTACGTGACGTTGGTGACCGTGCCGTCGTCGGCCTCGAAAATGATTGCGCGCTTCTCGCCGTTGCCCGCTTCCACATGCCGGTCGATGCAGTTGTACGACGCGTTGATCTCGCCGTCCTCGAACCACTTGAAGAACGGCGCATTGGATTCGTCGAGGACGGTCTCGAACGGCTTGTGCCAGCTCAGCGTTTCACGCGCGAGCCGCGCCCAGAAGCCTTCGTAATCGCGCTCGGCCTCGGACGTCAAGGCCTTGTAAGCGTCCATGCCGGAAATCGCGGCGCCTTCGGACGCTTTGGCCGATGGCGGGAAAATACGGCGTTCCTGAAGTACGGATTCAATCGCGGACATCGACAACCCCTTCTTTGATGGTGAATCTGAAAATCACGGCGCGGGAGCCGGGGCTCCATTCTTAGCCGCTGTGTTTGTACGGCATACGTCGTATGAACGTATGCCGCGTCTCCGGTACATGCATATGGTTGCTGCCCGCATGGCCTTCGATGCGGCGCAGCATGCTCGCTCAAACGCGCCATGAATGCCTCATTGGCGAAGATAAGCCGCGCGGCTTACCCGCTACTTACGCAATGCGCTCAAAGCCCACGGGGTATACACGTAGTCGCCGGCGCTTTTACAATGCGTGGCTAGCCGCACCCATGCAATGATGCCCTTTGCAAGCGGGCGCCGCCATACCAATGCGCCCCAACGACGCGCCAGATCACTTCCGTGAGCATGTTAACTGAACTCGTTGTCCGGGTTCCAGCTTGAACCGTTACGCGCTCTACCTTGTCGCGGCCGCGCCGCCGATGATCTCGTAAGCATCCGGTCGGGGTTGACCCGCAAACCGGTTACATCATCGCGCTACAATGTCGAACTTTGTGGATTTCGCGTCCGCCCTTCGCGCACGTCCACGCCGATGTCTTACTCATCCGACCATTCCGTCCACGAACCGGCACCGCTTATGTCCGCATCCCCGAACATCCCCGGCACCCGTGCGCCCCGGCATCCGATGAAGCCGCTACCCGTCGTCATTTTCATGAGCCGCTGGCTTCAGGTGCCGCTGTATCTCGGCCTGATCGTGGCGCAAGCGGTGTATGTGGTGCTGTTCCTGAAAGAAGTCTGGCATCTCGTCACGCACATGACGACGCTCGATGAAACCAACATCATGCTGGTCGTGCTCGGCCTGATCGACGTGGTGATGATCTCGAACCTGCTGATCATGGTGATCGTGGGCGGCTATGAGACGTTCGTCTCACGGCTCGGCGTAGAAGGTCATCCGGACCAGCCCGAGTGGCTCGATCACGTGAATGCCGGCGTGCTAAAGGTAAAGCTTTCCATGGCGCTGATCAGCATTTCGTCCATTCACTTGCTGAAAACGTTCATCAACCCGGACCAGTATTCGGCGCACGCGGTGATGTGGCAAGTGCTGATCCATATAGCGTTCCTCGCGTCGGCGCTGATCATGGCGTGGGTCGACCGCCTGACCACGCATACGCATCCAGTGCACTTTCATGAGGCGCCAGCAACGCCCGCCGCGACGCACGACTAACACGCGTGGCAGCACAATCAGGCGCTGGTCAAAGCGCCGCTGAAAGCACCCCGGCATCACGATAAAATCCACAAAAAAGTTCTAACACAGCCCGTCCCCACACGTTCAAGCCATGACTATCATCAAGCAGGAAGATCTGATTCAGAGCATCGCGGATTCGCTGCAGCACATCAGCTTTTACCATCCGCTCGACTACATCCAGGCACTCGGCCGCGCGTACGAGCTCGAAGAGAGTCCGGCCGCGAAGGACGCCATCGCGCAGATCCTGACGAACAGCCGCATGTGCGCCGAAGGCCACCGGCCGATCTGCCAGGACACGGGCATCGTCACGGTGTTCGTGAAGGTTGGCATGGACGTCCGATGGGACGGCGCCACCATGAGCGTCACCGACATGATCAACGAAGGCGTGCGCCGCGGTTACCTGAATCCGGACAACGTGCTGCGCGCGTCCATCGTGAGCCCGCCCGAAGGCGCGCGCAAGAATACGAAGGACAACACGCCGGCCGTGATCCACTACGAGATCGTTCCCGGCGACAAGGTCGACGTCCAGATTGCGGCGAAAGGCGGCGGCTCGGAGAACAAGACGAAGTTCGCGATGCTGAATCCGTCTGATTCCATCGTCGACTGGGTGCTGAAAACCGTCCCGCTGATGGGCGCGGGCTGGTGTCCCCCCGGCATGCTGGGGATCGGCATTGGCGGCACAGCCGAGAAGGCGATGGTCATGGCGAAGGAATCGCTCATGGACGCCATCGACATTCAGGATGTTATTGCGCGTGGCCCGAAGGACTGGATCGAAGAATTGCGCGTGGAGCTGCACGAGAAGGTGAATGCGCTGGGTATCGGCGCACAGGGACTTGGCGGCCTCGCGACCGTGCTCGACGTGAAGATCATGGCCGCGCCGACGCACGCCGCATCCAAGCCGATCGCGATCATTCCAAACTGCGCCGCGACGCGTCACGCGCATTTCACGCTGGACGGCTCGGGTGTCGCCAGGCTCGAAGTGCCTTCGCTCGATGCATGGCCGAAGGTCGAATGGGTCGCGAACACGGAAACCAGCCAGCGCGTGGACCTGAACACGCTGACGAAGGAACAGGTCGCCGCGTGGAAACCGGGCCAGACGCTGCTGCTCTCCGGCAAGATGCTGACCGGCCGGGACGCGGCGCACAAGCGCATTGCCGACATGCTCGCCAAGGGCGAAAAGCTGCCGGTGGACTTCACGAACCGCGTGATCTATTACGTCGGCCCGGTCGACCCCGTGCGTGAAGAAGTCGTCGGCCCAGCGGGTCCGACCACCGCCACGCGCATGGACAAGTTCACCGACATGATGTTGTCGCAGACCGGCCTGATCTCGATGATCGGCAAGGCCGAGCGCGGCCCGGGCGCCATCGAGGCAATCAAGAAGCACAAGGCGGCCTACATGATGGCGGTGGGCGGCGCGGCGTATCTGGTATCGAAGGCGATTCGCGGCGCGAAGGTCATCGCATTCGAAGACCTTGGCATGGAAGCCATTTACGAGTTCGACGTGCAGGATATGCCGGTCACGGTCGCCGTCGATTCAACCGGGACTTCCGTACATCAGACGGGACCCAAAGAATGGCAGGCAAAAATAGGTAAAATTCCAGTTGCAACGGCGTAGAGGGTTTAAACTCCTACTCCAGTAATGCGAAGCGAAAAAGAGCCGGGCCTTGTGCCCGGCTCTTGCATTTTGAGGACGCTCTGAAGAGAACTGTTGTCATTCTCATTTCACTTCGCCAACGAACATAAACCGCCGCAATCCAGCGGGAAAAACCCATTTTCATATTGGCTTTTTAAACTTGAGCAGTTATGTTTGAAAAGCTATAACGCCACGCAAGGAACCACGATGAAAGGCGACGTAAAAGCGATCGAGTATCTGAACCAGCAGTTGAAGAACGAACTGACGGCAATCAACCAGTACTTTCTTCACGCCCGCATGTACAAGCATTGGGGCCTGGAGAAGCTCGGCAAGCATGAATACGACGAATCCATTGGCGAGATGAAGCACGCCGACTGGCTGATCCAGCGTATTTTCATGCTCGACGGCTTGCCCAACCTGCAAGACCTGCACAAGCTGCTGATTGGTGAAGAGACGCTCGAAATCCTGCAGTGCGATTTGAAGCTGGAACAGATTTCGCAAAGCACGTGCAAGGAAGCCATCGCTTATTGCGAATCGGTGCGCGATTTCATCTCGCGCGAAATCTTCGTGAAAATTCTCGATGACACGGAAGAACATATCGACTGGCTGGAAACGCAGATCGATCTGGTCGCGAAGGTCGGCATCCAGAACTATCAACAGACCATGATGGGCGAAAACGAGTAATCGAACAGCCGCAATGCCTCTAGAAGCCACTCGCTCTTCTTCTCAGGCGGCCGGCCTGGCGCTCGGCGCGAACTCGCCTGTAGGCATTTTCGATTCGGGCCTCGGCGGTTTGTCGGTGTTGCGCGCCGTGCGCGCAGCTTTACCGGACGAGCGGCTGATCTACGTCGCGGATTCACTGTACGCACCATACGGCGAGCGCGACGACGACTTTATCGCCGACCGGACGCTGGCTATCGGTGAATGGCTGATTGCACAGGGCGCCAAGGCGCTTGTCGTAGCGTGCAATACGGCGACGGCGCAGTCCATCGCGCAGGCTCGCGAGCGGATGTCCGTTCCCATGATCGGCGTGGAACCGGGCATCAAGCCCGCCGCGCTGATGTCGCAAACCCGCGTGGCCGGCGTGCTGGCCACCGCCGTCACCTTGCGCAGCGCGCGCTTCCAGGCGCTGGCCGAACGTCATGCAACGGATTGCCGCTTTATCCTTCAGCCGGGACATGGGCTCGTTCAGGCGGTGGAACGCTGCGATATCGACTCGCCCGAACTGATCGAACTGCTCAGAAGCTACATCCAGCCAATGCTCGACGCCAACGCCGACACGCTCGTGCTCGGCTGCACCCACTACCCTTTCCTCGACAAGGCGATCCGTTCCATTGCGGGCGACAGGCTTGCGTTGATCGACACGAGCGTTGCGATTGCGCGGCAACTGGAACGGCAACTGGACCTGCACGGCCTGCGTGCGGCACCTTCGCACGCGGCGGAATTGCCGCGCTTTTGCTCGACCAGCGACGGCCAGATGCAGCAACAACTGGTGGCGTCGCTGCTTGGTCTCAATGTACACGTCGAGCGCGTCGTCATTCCATCGCGCCGTACGTTGACGCTGGAATCCTGAGCGCTCAAACGCGGCATGGAGCCACATCGGCCGTCAAAAATCCCTATCTGGCTAAATAAAACCCTTTCGCAGATGCGGATTCAGCGCGCATCCTGCTTGGCACGCCTTACCCAGCATGGCGTCGCGTCCCGCCCCTTATTTCTGCGCATCTTGCGTCCAAAAAAACCAACGCTCCCTATTGCCAACGTTCGCATAAGGAATGATAATAATTCGCATTAACGTTAGCTATCGTGGTTGCCACATGATCGTCTGTGTTTGCAAGTCAGTATCGGACAGAAAGATTCGCGCTTCCATTGCCGACGGCGCTGCTACTTTTGATGAACTGCAATTCGAGCTTGGTGTCGCGATGTGCTGCGGCAAATGCGAAGAAAGTGTACGCGACGTGATGCTGGAAAGCGGATGCGCGTCGCATTGCGGCATGCGCGGCGATCAGCATCAGGCCGTCCCGCTCACGTTCTACGAACGCAAGGCCGCCTGAAGCTGCCCGAAGCGCTGCGAGTCCTCAAAGACCGGCAGATTTCATACGTTTGAAAGCGCCACAATGCACGGCTGCAAGCTGTGAAGCGTGGATCATGTGCAACACCGGAGTTTTCCGCTCGCAAGCCAGGTCACATCAAGCCAGCACGCCAACCCCCATTCAAGGAGGGAACGATGGAACTGCTGATCGGTTTTGTGGCCACGCTGTTTATTTCTCTGCTCATCTTCCGAAAATGAAGTCCTCCAGTCATACATGCTGCATGGGCTTTCGCTGTTCGCACGGCATCACCGCCGTGCAACCACGCTGATATGCCGTCTCCATCATTTACCCCGGGCGGGGCTGCGACGCTCGGTGCGCCGGGCCCTGGTCCGTCGGACAATTCCGTCAATCCTCGCGTTGTCGCAGCGACTGTTGCTGTCGTGGGGATCCACGTCGGCCTGCTCGCAATCGCCCTGACGATGCGCAACGAGCCGCCGCCGCGTCCCATCGAATCGAAGACGATCACCGCCGAACTGATCAGCTCCGCGCCGCCGCAACCCGTCGCCGCGCCCGCAGCCATTCAGTCGACGCCCGTTCCTCCGCCGCCGAAACCGGTTCCACCGAAGCCGACGCCCAAACCGAAGCCGACAGTCCAGCCGCACGTAAAAGCCGCGCCGACGCCGTTGCCCGAAACCACGGCGCCGTCGACCATTGCAGCCGCTGCGCCGGAAGAAACGCCTGCTGCGCCCGCGCCGCCGGCTCCCGCAGCGCCGCCGCCCGCCGCACCGGCTATCGGCCGTCCGACGATGGCGCTCAACGCGCCAAAGGACGTTGCGCATCTCGATTGCAACATTGCTATGCCGGAATATCCGGCGCTGGCGCGGCGCAGAGGCGAATCCGGCACGGCCGTGGTGAAGTTTGTCGTCGGGCTGACAGGAAAGATCGAGAATATCGAGCTGAAGAAGAGCAGCGGTTCGTCGCGGCTCGATGACGCCGCGCTCGACGCCATGCGCGCAAGCGCCTGCAAGCCCTACAAGGAAAACGGCGAGGCGATCCGCGCCGCCTATTCCCAGCCGTTCGTCTTCGGGCTGAACGACTGACGCGAACGCATGCCGGCAAAAACCAAGAATTCGACCTAATTTTTAGATATCTACAGGAACTGCAATGCAAAGCTATGGTTTGGCCCACGTCTGGGCGCAAGGGGATTTTGTAACGCGGGGCATCGCGCTCGCGCTGGCGATCATGTCGGTGCTGTCATGGACCGTGATCGTGGTGAAAGGTCTGAACGTGCTGCGCCTGAAACGCCTGACCAAGAACGCGGAACAAGCGTTCTGGCACTCGGATGATTTCGCCGATGGCATCAAGAAACTGAGCAACCAGTCGTCCAACGCGCAGGACAACCCGTTCCTCGCCCTCGCCCTTTCCGGCCAGGACGCCGCCGATCACCATCACCAGACGCAACCGCACTTGCACGACCGCATGGATGTCTCGGACTGGATCACGCGCTGCCTGAAAGACACCATGGACGAAGGCGTCGGCCGGATGCAGGCGGGTCTTGCCGTGCTGGCGTCGATTGGCAGTACTGCGCCGTTCGTCGGCTTGTTCGGCACGGTGTGGGGAATTTATCACGCACTTCTGACCATCGGCGCCACGGGGCAGACGTCCATCGACCAGGTTGCGGGACCGGTTGGCGAATCGCTGATCATGACGGCGTTCGGCCTGTTCGTCGCGATTCCAGCCGTGCTTGGCTACAACGCGCTGACGCGCTGGAACAAGTCGATCGTGACGAAGCTGAACCGCTTTGCACACGGCCTGCATGCGTTCTTCGTGACGGGTACGAAGCTCGCGTCGAGCAAGCGCGGCGACGGCCTGCGCCTGGCCACGCATCAGGCGTCGAGCGCCCCGTCGGGCGTCAAGCCTGCGTCGCGTGTGAGCTAAGGGGAAGTCGTCATGGCCATGAGCCCTTTCTCCAGCGACGAAGATGACGGCATGATGAGCGAGATCAACATGACGCCGCTGGTCGACGTCATGCTCGTTCTGCTGATCATTTTTCTCGTCACGATTCCCGCGATCAATCACGCGGTGAAAATCGATTTGCCGAAGGCGAGCAGCCAGCCGCAGGACACCAAGCCGGCGCATGTGGACGTGGCCGTGGAAGCGGACGGCACAGTGCTCTGGAACGACCAGAAAGTCGACGATAACGCGCTCCAGGCTCGCATAGCGGATGCATCGAAACAGACGCCGCAGCCGGAACTGCGTTTGCGCGCGGATCGCAAGGTGCCGTATGAACGCGTCGCCGACGTGATGTCGGCTGCGCAAGGCGGCGGGTTATCGAAGATCGGGTTCGTGACCGAGCCCAAGGCGGGCGCGAAGTAGTTCGAATGCTGCAAAGCTACAAAGTAAAAGGCCTTCATCGCAATGATGAAGGCCTTTTTTTGTGTGCGCGCGGCACATTCGGGCTAGCGGTTACTTTGGGGCCGAGTAGCCCGAACCCGCGGCATCGCCACATGCGACAGCCGTGCTCGACACGGACAGCGCGATTAGCCCTATCAGGCCTACTATAAAAGCGGCCGTGAGTTTTCGCATAAGCAGCTCCTTAGCGAAGAGATTTCACTATAGTGCCGCGCCAAAGCAGGTTCAAGCGCGCGCCGATTGAATCTCTGCATCGCAAGCGCGCGCTTCAATGTCAGAAACTTGCGCGGGCGTCACGATTAGTCAAACTGTTTCGTGAGCAGCTTCAACCGGAAGAGGACATTCTCCAGGAAAGCGCTCGCCGTCATTGATCGACTCCACCAGAAAGTCCACGAACGCGCGGATTGCTGGAACCATTCCCTGGCGCGACAGGAACACGGCGTAAAGCTGCGGCGCCGGAAAAGTCCAGCCTGGCATGACAGGCGACATCTGGCCGGTCCGAAGCGCCGCGCCATATAACATCTCGGGCAACGCGGCAATGCCCACGCCGCGCATCACGGCCTCGCGGATCATGCCCAGATCCGCCGTGACGAGGCGCGGCTCGTGTTCGAACTCGTGCCGCGTGCCATCGGGCGCGATCATGCGGTAGACATGGCGGCCATCGCTGGACGGGACGTCGATGGTGTCGAACTGAGCCAGTTCGGAAGGCACGAGCGGCGGCGCGTTCGGCTTGAGCAGCGACGGCGCCGCGACCAGCATCTGCTCGGTTCGCCATAACGGCCGCGCAACGATAGTGGAGTTGACCGGCGGTTCTGAACGCACGCGCAAGGCGACATCGACGGGATCTTCGAACAGATCGATCACCCGATTCGTCACGCTCATGACGACGCGGACTTCGGGGTATCGATGCAGGAAATCCGGAATCACCGCCGACAAAAACGTCTGCGCAATCGTCACGGGCACGCTCACGCGCACGCTGCCGCGAGGCGAATCCCGCAAGCTGTGGACAATATCGACGGCTGCTTGCGCCTCGGCGAGCATGCCCTTGCAATGTTGATAGAAAAGCTGGCCGGCTTCGGTCAGCGCGAGTTTCCGGGTGGATCGCTGCATCAACCGCACGCCAAGCGATGTTTCGAGTTCCGACACACGCCGCGACAAACGCGACTTCGAAATGCCCAGCACGCGCTCGGCGGCCGAGAATCCGCCGTGCTCGACCACGTATGAGAAGTACATCAGGTCATTGAGGTCGTGCGAGTCAGGTTTCATGCGGGCAGGCGGATGGTTGTTTCAGTGGTGGGACAATCCATTGCGGATGGACGGCTTTTTCCCCGGAATCCGGTCCATATAATAGCTCCATGTCTTGAATTTGGCGCTAATCACCGGATTGCGCCCATTCCTGTATCAGCTAACACGAGGACGAAAATGGACACCACACGCAGTATCGAACGCACGATCCCGGCGCTCCGCACGGTGGAGGGCGGCGGTTTTGTCGTGCACCGGCCGTTTCCCACGCGGTTGCTGATGGACTTCGATCCGTTTCTGCTTCTGGACGAAATGGGGCCAGTCGATTACGCGCCGGGCGAGGCCAAAGGCGCGCCCGACCATCCGCATCGCGGGTTCGAGACCGTCACCTATGTGCTCGAAGGCGAGTTCGGTCACAAGGATTCCGCGGGCCATTCGGGCACGCTGCGTCAAGGCGACGTGCAATGGATGACGGCTGGATCCGGCGTCGTTCACAGCGAAATGCCCGATCCGGAATTCACGCGCACGGGTGGCCGCGTGCATGGACTGCAGCTTTGGGTAAATCTGCCGAAGCGCGACAAGATGATTCCGCCGCACTATCAGGAGATTGCATCGGCGAGCATTCCGGTGGCCGTAAGCGAAGACGGGCGCGTGCGCGTAAAGGTTATCGCGGGTGAAGCGCTGGGCGTGAAAGCGGCTATAGAAACACGCACGCCGATTCTTTATCAGCATTTCTCGCTGCAGCCGGGCGCGTCGGTCGTGCAGCCGGTGCCGCGCGACTTCCGGGTGTTCGGTTATGCCTTGTCGGGCGATGGCTTCTACGGCTCCAATAAACAGCCTGTCAAGGCGCGGCAAATGATCGTCTTCGCGGACGACGGCGAGACTGTCACTTTCAGCGCCGGCGATGAACCGCTCGAATTGCTGTTGCTCGGCGGCGTGCCGCTGAAGGAGCCGGTCGTGCGCTATGGTCCTTTCGTGATGAACACGGAAGACGAGATTCGCCAGGCCGTGGTGGACTTCCAGGCGGGACGGATGGGCACGATCAACCATTAGCTGGACCTGGCACTGGCGGCGTCCGTTTCACCGGCGCGGCACGAAAGACACTATTTGCGTCACAATAGTCTTTCGTGCCGCGCCATTTTATTGTCTGAAATTGTCAGACGCCGCCCCGTTTCAATTTTCCGGAGTACCGCATGTCCGAAAAGTTTGTGTCGCCGGTTGTCAGCGCCAGCATCGGCGCCAAGGATTTTCAGGTCGTCCTGAGCGACGGCAAGCATGAATGGCGTGGCGATGAACCCGAATCACATGGCGGCGCCGATACCGGGCCGACGCCTCACGGTCTGTTGCTTTCGAGCTTGGGCGCATGCACGTCGATCACGTTGAAAATGTATGCGAAGCACAAAGGATGGCCGCTGGAAGATGTTCACGTCACGCTCACGTACCAGTCCACGCCGCCGGAAGCCACGGTGATCGACCGCCAGATCCAGTTGACGGGCGAACTCGACAGCACTCAGCGGGAACGCCTTTTGCAAATTGCGAACGCATGTCCCGTGCACAAGATTCTCTCCGGGTCGATCGCGATCAATTCCGGGCTCACGCCCGTTTGAACCCGCTATCGATGCGCTTAACGATCATCTCAAGGAAACCGTCGTTTTGAATTTCGAACATCTCATCCAGATCAACGACCCGCTCAACCCGTTTGTGGAAGCCATGACGCGCGAACAGGTCTGGCAAGGGCTCGTGCTGCGCGCAGAACAGCCGCAACTGTTCGTGATCGGCCTGGACCGATGCGCGATCCTGTCGCGCGAAGGCGATGTGATCGAACGCGAGTTGCACTACGGCCAGGCGCGCGTGCGCGACCGCGTGACGCTGATTCCCGAAAGCAGCGTGCGCTATGACATTTTGCCGACGCCTGAGTACGTGGGCGGGTCGCTCACCATGGCGATAGAACAGCCGGACGAGCTTCAGCTATTCCTGCGCTTCACCTACGCGACCACCCTGCCCGTCGCCGACGATCCGAACGCGAGCCCCGACGCCCTGCAAACACAGGAGATCGTGAAGTCGGCGTACAGGGAAGCGGATATCGATACGGTCAGGCTGATTCGCCAGTTCGCTCATGGCAGCAAACTGGAAGGGCCGCTGCACTGAAGGCTGACGCGTTTCGATAGAACATTGCTGGAAAGCCTATGGCTATCGAAATGTAAAATCGATGAAGACATCGTTGTTGCAAATAAGAATGGTTATCATTAAGATTACTCCATCGACTCAACGAACGGACTTCTCGACATGACCGACATCCTGCGCTCCAACACGCTTCGGCTGCGCCGCCCGGTTGAACGGTCCGCCGCGGCGAGCATCGGACGGCCGCGTACCGCTGCAGTGACTACGGCGCGTCCGGCGACAACCGCATCCACGGAAACCGGCGAGCGCACGTTGCGCAGCGACACGCTGCTGCAAGGTCAAAGTCACATCAGCATCATGCATAACGGCGAGACCTATCAGCTACGCGCCACGCGCCTGGGCAAGCTGATTCTCACGAAGTAACGCGCGTAACACGCATTCATCAGGACAGGATTTCAGTACCGGGTATTGTGGGGACCACCTCTTCGAGAGGTGTTTGGCAATAGCCAGCCATGACGGCTTGCACGCGAGAATTTAGACCCCTTCGTGCAAACACCAGCCAGTCGTCGATAGCCAGCGAAGCCGCTTTTTTTGGTTCCCAGCGAGTGCTTGCGAAAGCACGGTTGATAAAGCAAAAAGCACGTTTTCTCATCGAAAACGTGCTTTTTTTATTTGAACCCGTACAAGCGTTACGGCTTTCGATCAGACGTTTTCGATCCCCAACGCCGCAATGCCCGCCTTCGCCACCGCCGCATCCTGATCCGACTTCACGCCGGAAACGCCGACCGCGCCAACCAGATCCGCGCCAACCATGATCGGCACGCCGCCTTCGAGCATTGCGGTCATCGGCGCACTCAGGAACGCGACGCGGCCCTGCTTGATCATGTCTTCATAGAGCTTCGTTTCACGCCGGCCGACTGCCGCCGTGCGCGCCTTGCCTGTCGCCATTTCGGCCGTGCTTGCGCCCGCGCCGTCAAGCCGGTGAAGATGCAGCAGGTGGCCGCCTTCATCGACAATGGCAATCGTCACATTCCACTTGTTCGCCAGCGCATGTGCTTCGGCGGCTGCGGCGATGATTTTCACGTCATCATCGGTCAATGCGGGTTTGGTTCTCATTGGGTCACCTTTGTAGTTGTGGTCGCGAATAGATACAGGTTACCGCGAGAAGCCCCAGAACATCAGGTACCAGGCGCTATCGACGACAGCCAGCGCCGCGATGAACCACAGCATCGCGGCAACGCCACGCGACATTACGCGACCGGGAACGTATCGTCCGATCACATGCCACGCGAGCCACGCGCTCCATAAATTGGCGACGCCAAGCAATCCCAGGCGCACGCCGGGCACCCACCAGAGCGGCAACTGCTCCGCGCGCAGCAGTGAAACCGTGGTCGCCGACAGCCCCAGGAACACGCCCACGCCCGCAATAGGAATCAGCGCCTGCGTCAAATGATGCAGCCTTGCGAACTCGAAGCGGCCGAGCATGCGCGTGCCGGCCGCGAGCAAACCCAGCAGCACGGTGCCATAAACCAGTCCGGTCACGACGATGTATCCAATCACCATCGTGCCATCGAGCCACGAAAAGACGTCGTTTTGCTCGGGGTAATGCGTAAAGAGGAACCACGGCGCGTTGGTGTCGAGCGGCCACAGGATGTTGTGATCGATCAGCCAGCTCGCGAAAATCTGCTTCAAATCGACGAACCAGGTGCTCACGGTCCAGTGAAATGCGCCAATCGCAATGCCCAGCAAACCGTACAACACCAGCGCCGTGTCCCACGGGTTGGTTCGTTTATCGCCAAGTTTGACGATCTCGGACGAAGGCGAGCGCCACGTGAGCGCGATTGCATCGCGGTGACCGCTGCAACGGCCGCACATATGACAGTCCGATGCGCCTTTCATGGCCCGCAGCGGCACGAGCGGCGCGCAATTCACCGGAATCACCCGATGCCCATGCTCGCCCTCTTTATACGATTTGCGCCACGCGTCCTCGTTGACCTTGTAATGAAACGGCGCCAGGCGCGCCAGCAACGAAAACACGCCATTGACCGGGCACAGGTATTTGCACCAGACGCGCTTTTCCCGCCCATACAGCACGCCAATGATCATTGCGCCAAGCGTCGATCCGCCAAGCACCAGCAGGACGGCTTTCGGATACTGATAAACGCTGACCATCTGACCGTAGATGGTCGTGATGCCAAACGCGACAAACGGCCAGCCGCCCCAGCGCAACCAGCGCGGAATTGCCCAGCCTCGCCCGAATTTGCTTGCAAACTCGGTCAGCGCGCCCTCGGGACACAAAACGCCACACCACACGCGGCCGAGCATCACCATGGACAACAGCACGAACGGCCACCAGATACCCCAGAACACGAACTGAGCCGCGACCGTCAGGTTGTTCCAGATGTGCGCCGTATTGCCGGGCAACGGCATGACGGCAGGAACCAGAATCAGGAATGCATAGACCAGGACCACAACCCACTGAATTGCGCGGATTATGCTGCCGTGCTGTTGCATCCATTGCCCGGCTTGTTGAAGCCGGCCGGGCCGATTCATCACGTCGCTCATGCTGCGCGTCTCGCCGATTTCTGCGCCATGCGGTTTTTCGAACGGCGCAGCAGCAGGAAGATCACCGCCCAGTAAACCACGTATGCAATCAGGTTCATGCCGGCCGGATGTGCGCGATATCCGGTGAGCGTCGCGACCAGTGAACCAAACGTGCTGGAGTCATCGAGTAGCCAGGACGAGTTCCAGACCTGATTCACCACCACGGGCAGGATTTCCTTGTCGATAAGCTTGTCCACGCCTGTCTCGAACAGCCCGGCCGCGAGGAACAGCAACATGATTTCGGTCACGCGGAAAAACAGGCGCCACGAAAAAATCTTGCCGCCAAGCTGCAGCAGATAGAACGTGAAAAACGCGAGCGCAAGACCGATCACAACCGCGAGATATTGCATGGAATCGACGTGACCCGATTGCCCGAAGCCCAGGCCGTACAGGAAAATCACCGTCTCGCTGCCTTCGCGTGCAATGGCAAGCGCGACCAGCAGCGTCACGCCCCACCAGTTGGCGTCCTGCTTGCTTTTTTGCAGCGAGGCTTCCATATCGCGCTTCATTGAGCGGCCATGGTGTTTCATCCACAGCACCATCTGCACGATCAGCACGCATGCCACCAGAACCATTGCGGTCTGGAAATAGTCCTGCGCGTCGCCGGACAGCACTTCCGTGAAACCCACCAGCGCCGCGCCAAGCGCCACGGCGGCCAGCAAGCCGATCGCCACGCCCGCCCACAAATACGGGATGCCGCGCCGCGCCGCGGCGTCGCCGTTTTTCAGCCATGCATACAGGATGCCGACGACCAGCAGCGCCTCGACACTTTCCCGCCACACGATGAAAAGAACCTGACCCATTACCTTCTCTCCCGCTCTACCGAGCCGATGCAACTCTACTTCGCGACGATGACGCCTTGCGCCGACTGATGGAAATCGTCGAAGAACTTGTATTCGCCCTTGTCGAGCGGCGCGATCACGACAAAAGAATCGGCGCCCGGGGCGAGCACTTTTTCCTTGCGCAACTGAATCGATTCGAATTCCGCCGCGCCCTTGCCAATGTTGTGCACCTCGATCTTGATGCGCACGCCCGCCGGTACTTCGATACGCGCGGGATTCAGCTTGCCGTCATTCATTTCCAGCTTGAAAGTCGGAAGGTCGGCAGCTTGCGCCGAAGCAGCGCTGGCCAGCCAACCGGCAGTGATCGCGAGCGATGCGGCGATCAATCTGTATTTACGTGTCATGCATCCTTCCTGGCTGCGCTGTCCGGCGCTCGCTCGTCGCAACGTGCGCACATTACGCCGGACACCTGAGTCCAACTTGGTGACCGGTTTAGTAACCGCCCTTCTTGCCGATGCCGGCGAACGGAAAGTCATACTCGATCGTGTACGGCTTGAACCACGGACCCACGCCGGTTTCCTTGTCGACGTGGCGGCCAAACGCCATGTGGCCGGTTTGCATCGGCGGCGCGATGTTGAGTTTCAAATGATATTTGCCCGGACCGAAGAGCTTGACGTTGTCGCCGTAGTGCGGGCCGTCGTTCGCGACCATGGCCATCAGGTCGCCCTTGATGGTTTGCGTCGTGCCGACTTTCGTCAGTTCGTATGTGACTTGCAGGTAAGGCATCCAGTCGCCTTCGGCAAAGCCAGTCGGATTGTTCTTCACTGCATGGATGTCGGCCTCGAGGTGGACGTCCGAGTCCGACGCCTTGCGCATCATGCCTTCTGGTTCCATCGTGATCGGCTGCAGGTAAACCGCGCCGACTTCCATCCCGTTCTGGATGTTCTGCTTGCCGATCGGATATTCGGCAGCCGATGCCGACGCCATTGCCGCAAAAGCGGCTGCGGCTACCGAGCCGCATACCAAAGTTGAGACCTTCATCCACTACTCCTTGTTGTTATTGACCGGTGCGTCCGGTCCGACCCGATTGTTTGCCAACGCGCCAACATTAACCGCAAAAATTCCGAATGAGAATGCAATGTGAAAGCTTAATACGAACCATTCTCAATGATTGGGAAGTTTAGCATCGATTGGAGGGACGAACAATTCGATGAAGCGAAACAAAGCCTTGTCGCGACAAGGCTTTTGGCGTGATCTGACCTTGGTCCGCACATAAAAAACAGCGGGCTCTGGAAGCCCGCCGCCCGACCTTCCGCAGCCACAAAGGGCTCAGAGATGATCGCCTACGTTCGCGCCGAAAACACGCTGCCGCAATAGCGACAGTTGGTCGCGCGTCTGCGCCGCTTTCTCGAATTCGAGGTTTTTCGCGTGATCCATCATCTGTTTTTCCAGCCGCTTGATTTCCTTCGAAATCTGCTTTTCGGACATATCTTCAAACTTCGCACGTGTTTGTGCTTCCTTCAGCTCGGCACGCGCGTCGTCCACGTTGTAGACGCCATCAATGATGTCCTTGATCCGCTTCGTCACGCCGCGTGGCGTGATGCCTGCCGCGAGGTTGTGCGCTATCTGCTTCGTGCGCCGGCGCTCGGTCTCGCCGATGGCGCGTTTCATGGAATCCGTCATGTTGTCGGCATAGAGAATCGCCTTGCCGTTTACGTTCCGGGCCGCCCGGCCGATCGTCTGGATCAGCGAACGTTCGGCGCGCAGAAAGCCTTCCTTGTCGGCATCGAGAATCGCAACGAGCGAAACTTCCGGAATATCGAGCCCTTCCCGCAACAAGTTGATGCCGACCAGCACGTCGAACGAACCGAGACGCAGGTCGCGGATGATTTCCACGCGCTCGACAGTATCGATGTCGCTGTGCAGATAGCGTACTTTCACGCCGTGATCCGCCAGGAATTCGGTGAGCTGCTCGGCCATGCGCTTGGTCAGCACCGTCACCAGCACGCGCTCGTGCACCTTCACGCGCGCGTTGATCTCGCCGAGCACGTCGTCCACTTGCGAGCGCGCGGGACGCACCTCGATCTCCGGATCGACCAGACCCGTTGGCCGCACCAGTTGTTCGGCGACCTGTCCAGACGTGCGGTTTTCGTAGTCCGCGGGCGTCGCCGAGACGAACACGGCCTGACGCATCTTTCGTTCGAACTCGTTGAATTTCAGCGGCCGGTTATCCAGCGCCGACGGCATCCGGAACCCGTAGTCGACCAGATTCTCCTTGCGCGCCCGGTCGCCGTTGTACATGCCATTCAACTGACCGATCAGCACGTGCGACTCGTCCAGCAGCATCAGCGCGTCGGGCGGCAGGTAATCAACCAGCGTGGGCGGCGGTTCGCCGGGCGCGGCGCCCGAGAAATGCCGCGAATAATTCTCGATGCCTTTGCAGAAACCCAGTTCCTGCAGCATTTCGAGATCGAAGCGCGTGCGCTGTTCCAGCCGCTGCGCCTCCACCAGCTTGCCGTCCTTGTGGAAGAACTCTAAGCGCTCGCGCAGTTCGGCCTTGATTGTTTCTATGGCGCGCATCACCGTGTCGCGCGGCGTTACATAATGCGACGACGGATACACGGTAAAACGCGGAATCTTGTTGCGCACGCGGCCGGTGAGCGGATCGAAGAGTTGCATCGACTCGATTTCGTCGTCGAAAAGCTCTACGCGCACGGCCATTTCGGCGTGCTCGGCCGGGAAGATATCGATGGTGTCGCCGCGCACACGGAAACTGCCCCGCGAAAAATCCGCTTCGTTGCGGTTGTATTGCATGGCGATCAGCCGCGCGATGATGTCGCGCTGACCCATCTTGTCGCCCGTGCGCAACGTCAGAATCATCTTGTGATATTCCGACGGATTGCCGATACCGTAGATTGCGGAAACCGTCGCCACGATCACCACGTCGCGCCGTTCGAGCAGGCTTTTCGTCGCGGAAAGGCGCATTTGCTCGATATGCTCGTTGATCGACGAATCCTTCTCGATAAACAAATCTCGTTGCGGAACGTAGGCTTCCGGCTGGTAATAATCGTAGTAGGAAACAAAATATTCCACGGCATTGCGCGGAAAAAACTCGCGAAACTCCGCGTACAACTGCGCGGCGAGCGTTTTATTGGGCGCAAACACAATGGCCGGACGGCCCATGCGCGCGATCACGTTCGCCATGGTGAAAGTCTTGCCGGAACCCGTCACGCCGAGCAGCGTCTGAAATGACAGGCCGTCCTCGATCCCCTCGACGAGCGTCGCGATTGCCGTCGGCTGATCGCCCGCTGGCGGATACGGTTGATAAAGCTGGAATGGCGAACCCTCGAAAGTCACAAACTTCGACTCGTCGAGCGTTTCTGCGGCGTCTACTAGCGGGGTATCGGACATGAGGAAACGGTGCCTTTGGCCGAGAGCAAACCTCCATTCTAGCGGTTCGCGCTGGAGCGGGTTTGACGGCGGATCAGGGTTATTGGAGTGGTTCCGGGGATCGGTGGCGGTTTAGCGTTGATTAGCACGCGCTCGCCGGATGTTTTCCAGATGAGGCGGCAGCGCCAAAACGCAAGTGCTTGTTTTCGCGAATGAAAGCATTCCGACGCTCGTTTGATAATTCCGCCAGCCTCATATTGTTTGCCGTCGAAATTCGCGAATCCGACAGCCACAAAACTCGAAATTCATTCGTTTCTTCCGCCTCTTCTCACCGAAAAGCGCCGTTCAATTCGTTACAATGCCGAACTGGGGTTTTCATCGATGGAAAGGAGTTTTTTGTCAACTCCCCGCCGCGCGGTCGAACACAGCATGCCGCGACTTCCATCCCGAACGCCGCGCACGCCTTTCCACTACCGCCGATAAATCATGTCCCTCTTCTCAGCAGTCGAGCTTGCCCCCCGTGATCCGATTCTGGGTCTGAACGAAGCCTTCAATGCCGATCCGCGCAGCACCAAGGTCAATCTCGGCGTGGGCGTGTATTTCAACGAAGAAGGCAAGATTCCGCTCTTGCGCGCCGTCCGTGAGGCCGAAAAAGCCCGCGTCGAACTGGCCGCGCCGCGGGGATATCTGCCCATGGAAGGCATTGCCGCTTACGACGCGGCCGTTCAAAAACTGCTGCTTGGCAACGATTCCCCCCTGATCGCGGAGGGTCGCGTGATCACGGCCCAGGCACTCGGCGGAACCGGCGCGCTGAAGATTGGCGCTGACTTCCTGAAGCGCCTCAACCCGGCAGGCAAGGTCGCCATTAGCGACCCGAGCTGGGAGAACCATCGCGCGTTGTTCGAGTACGCCGGTTTCGAAGTCCTGAACTATCCGTACTACGACGCAGCCACGCACGGCGTGAAGTTCGAGGCCATGCTCGAAGCGTTCAACAGCTATCCGGCAGGTACGGTTGTCGTGCTGCACGCGTGCTGCCACAACCCGACCGGCGTCGATCTTACCCCGGCGCAGTGGGAACAAGTCGTGGCAACGGTCAAGGCACGCTCGCTGGTGCCATTCCTCGACATCGCGTATCAGGGCTTCGGCGAAAACATCGACGCCGATGCAGCAGCCGTGCGCCTGTTCGCCAAGGCCGACATCAACATCTTCGTGTCGTCGTCTTTCTCCAAGTCGTTCTCGCTGTACGGCGAGCGCGTCGGCGCACTGTCGATCATCACGAGCGGCAAGGAAGAAGCTGCCCGCGTGCTGTCGCAACTCAAGCGCGTGATCCGCACCAACTATTCGAACCCGCCAACCCACGGCGGGTCGGTAGTCGCCGCCGTGCTCGCTTCGCCGGAACTGCGCGCGACGTGGGAGCAGGAACTTGGCGAGATGCGCGACCGGATCCGCGCAATGCGCAATGGCCTGGTCGAGCAGATCAAGGCAGCGGGAGTCGAACGCGACTTCAGCTTTGTGAACAAGCAACGCGGCATGTTCTCGTACTCCGGACTGACCGCACCGCAAGTCGATCGCCTGCGTGAAGAGTTTGGCATCTACGCAGTAAGCACGGGCCGGATCTGCGTGGCTGCACTGAACACCCGTAACCTCGAAGTCGTGGCAAACGCTATTGCAGCCGTGCTGAAGTAAGTTCTTTGCACGCCCCTGAAACGGCGCTCCTTGTGGGCGCCGTTTTTTATGCTGCGCGGCCGTGCTAGCGCCCGTCGCGGTGGATATCGTGGGTGATGAAGCCGGAATCATTCTGCGGCATATCCAGCCAGTCACGATGGCCGAGCGTGCCACGAATGTCAGTGAGTCCGCTTGCCCAATGCTCCTGCATTGTCGACAACCCAAACTGATAGTCCTTGTAGTGCCCCTCGAACTCCTTGTGCCTGTAAATAAGGTGAATCACGTTGTAGCGCTTCGAGCACGCAAGTTCTTCCGCGGCCTTGCACCACGGATCGCTGTTTCGAACGTCTACCGGTACTTTCTCGAGCACTTCCCTCAAGACATTCCGAAATCGCTGCGAACGTTGCATGGTGTCGGTGACGAGCCGCGTGCGGCTGGAATACTGGACATCCTTCACCCGCCCCATTACGTCGACAATGCTGTCTGGCACCGGGCCTTTCGCGCTCCACAAGTCGACCTGGAACGCGAGCGTGTCGCGACGCGGCGTGGCCTGTGCAATCTCATAGAGCGGCGTATTCGACATGAGCCCGCCATCCCAGAAATACTCGCCATCAATTTCGACCGCAGCGAATCCTGGTGGCAGCGCGCCGGACGCCATGAAATGTTCCGCACGCAGTTTCATGCGCGTGTTGTCGAAGTACGCAAAGTTCCCGGTTGCCACATTAACGGCGCCCACCGATACCCGCGTTTCCCGCGAGTTGATCCGGTCGAAATCGCAAAGCTGTTCGAGCGTTGCCTTCAACGGCCGTGTGTCATAGAAACTGGCCGTGGCGGGGTCGCCCGCTGCCAACGGCGACGGCGGCGGAAACCGCGGCACGAAAAATCCCTTCTGGCCTTCCACCAGCGCGCTCGCCGCCTGCATCGCGGTGAAGGCCTTGCGAATTTCATCGGTGGAATTAAAGAATGCATGCTCGACGAATGCCGGCAACGGCGGCATGAAAGCCGGCTGGCAGATTGTTTCCCAAAATTCGAGCAGGCGCGGCACCCTGTTCTCCGGCGCATTCCCCGCGATGATTGCCGTGTTCAACGCGCCGATGGAGATCCCGGCAATCCAGTTCGGATGAATCCCCGCTTCGTTCAATCCCTGATAAACGCCACCCTGATAGGCGCCGAGCGCCCCGCCTCCTTGCAGCATCAACGCAATGGTTTCGTATGGCGGCAACTTGATCGCCCTCGCCGTATCCGGGCTGGGCGACGCCGCTGCTTCCGTTGGTCCTGCAAGATCAAGCGAAGTCACTTCGCGGGGCTCTTTCATTACCTTCGAGCGCTTTGACCCTGCACGCGCGTTGACACTGTTCGTCCGTTCTGCCATTGAAACTCCTGTTGACGTGTTCTACGTCCGGGCGCCGACGCTTGCTTGCTCCAGGACAATAAGACCATGCAACGCCGCGTCAATCAACCTTCTGCACACGTCATAGCCCATTCGGCCGGCTTTTCGACCCTGCGCAATCCTCGTAGTCTTTACCCCACGGACAATCCCCATCGCCACGTGAAGTGTGAAAACCGATTAAGCTTTGAGACCCGATTCGCACCACAAGAAACCCTAAACTGGAGATACCGCATATGAACTATCGTCGGCTGGGACGTTCTGGCTTGCAGGTCAGTGAATTGTCGATTGGCTCGTGGGTGACTTACGGCACTCAGGTCGATCACCGGGTCGCACGCGAGTCGCTTGCGGCGGCGCGGGATCACGGAGTCAGTTTCTTCGATAACGCTGAGGTCTATTCCAAAGGCGGGTCCGAGGAAATCATGGGCCGCGCGCTGAAGGAACTTGCCTGGCCACGCGTGAGCTATGTGGTGTCCACGAAATTTTTCTTCGGGCTCAACGACGGTGCGAACCAGCATCAGACGCTCAATCGCAAATACCTGCATAACGCTATCGACGGATCGCTTGCACGGCTGCAACTCGATTACGTCGATCTCGTGTTCTGCCATCGTCCAGATCCGCATACGCCCATAGAGGAAACCGTCTGGGCAATGAGTGACATCATCGCGCGCGGCAAGGCCTTGTACTGGGGCACGTCCGAATGGAGCGCCGACGAGATTCGCAGCGCCCATGACATTGCCGAGCGGCATCATCTGCACAAACCCGTGATGGAACAGCCTGAGTACAACCTGCTGCATCGCACGCGTGTCGAGCAGGAATACAAGCGGCTCTACGAGGACATTGGACTCGGCCTGACTACGTGGAGCCCGCTCGCTTCCGGCTTGCTGACCGGCAAGTATAGAGACGGAGTTCCCTCCAATAGCCGCGCGCAATTGCAGGGTTACGAATGGTTATCGAAAAAACTCACGGACAAAGGAGCGAACAACATTGTCGGGAGACTCGCCGAAGTTTCTGATCAGCTCGGTTGTTCGCTCGCGCAACTGTCCCTTGCATGGATCCTGCTGAATCCGCATGTCAGCACGGTCATTACCGGCGCGTCACGCGTCGAACAGATTCACGAAAACATGAAAGCGATCGATGTCGTAAAAAAGATCACGCCCGAGATCAAGGCGCGGATGGAGGAGATCGTTGGCGACGCGTTCGTGTGAGCGCGGCGGGAAGCGGCATGCGGGTCGGCTACAATAGCGACCCCGCCGGCGTGTAAACGTAATGCACCTGACGCAATGCATCTCGACCGGTATTTATCCGGCTGGCTCGGCCCGCTCCTTCTCGTTTTTCGTCTCCGCTCATTCATCGCCATGCTTAGTTATCGACACGCCTTTCATGCAGGCAACCACGCAGACGTGCTGAAACACGCGATCGTCGTGCAGTTGCTGCAATACCTTGGCCAGAAGGACAAGGCGTTCTGGTATATCGATACACATGCCGGGGCCGGCGTGTATTCGCTCGCTGATGGTTACGCGACAAAAACGGGTGAGTTCGAAACGGGCATAGCCAAGCTTTGGGGCAAGCGAGATCTTCCCGGACTGCTCAAGGATTACGTCAAGGAAGTCAAAGCCCTCAACGCGGACGGGACGCTGCAGTTCTATCCCGGTTCGCCCTACCTTGCATGGCGAACCATGCGCGAACAAGACCGGATGCGCCTGTTCGAGCTGCATTCCACCGAAATCGATGTGTTGCGCCACAATTTCCGCGATGCCGGCCGCCGCGCGATGCTTTTCGAAGGCGACGGCTTCGAAGGCATTCTCAAGCTTCTTCCGCCGCCGCCGCGCCGTGCTTTGGTGCTAATTGATCCGTCGTACGAGGACAAACGCGATTACGCGCGTACGCTGAATTGCCTTGAGGAAAGCCTCAAACGGTTTGCAAACGGGACTTATGCAGTATGGTATCCGCAAGTGACGCGGCTGGAGTCGCAGCGTTTCGCCGATCAGTTGAAGCGCGTCCAGCCGAAGAACTGGCTGCATGCTTCATTGACCGTAAGCAAGCCGCCGGTCGATGGTTTTGGCTTGTTTGGCAGCGGTATGTTTATCGTGAATCCGCCGTACACCTTGGCCGGCGAGCTGAAACAGGCGCTCCCCTATCTGGTCGATACGCTCGGCCAAGACAGTAAGGCGTCGTTCAAGCTCGAGCACAAGGGCGATTGAGAAACGCTGCATTCGCTATTCCACCGAAGTGACGGAGCCTGTCGCCGTGTGCGGATCAGATGAACGCGATACGGCCTTTGGTCCGAATCCCGCATTTTTTGAGGCAGTCGCGGGATCGGTTGCGGCGGACGTTGGCGCTGCGGGTATAGGCTGCGCTCGCGGTTGAGCCCGAGGTTGTTCGGACGACTGCGATTGAGTGCGGGATTGCGATTCGACCTGCGGCGGCGGTTGCAACCGCGTTTGAGATTGCGCTCGGGTGGTCGGTTGCTGAGACTGCGGTTCCGGTTGTGCCTGAGATCGAGTAGCCGCCGGCACGCCGTATAACCCGCCGGAATGTGACCCGGAAGAGCGCAGCCCACGACCGCGCCCCGACCCCGCAGAACCTGACTGAGGTTGGATTGCAGGCGAGATGCCATAGCCTTGAGCACCGGCGTACCCGCCTGGTTGCACTTCAATGTACGGAGAAATTACAACCGGCTGCTGCCCCTGCTGCGGTACTTCCGGCAGCGAACCGAGCGGGCGCGCCGGAACCATGCCCGATTCGTTCAGTGGCCCCGTCTGTAGGACCGTACCACCAGCGCCACTATGGATCCCTGTTTGTGTGTCCAAGATGAGCGGCCGACCTCCTGGCTGTGCAAAGACGTCCGCTGGCATTGTGCTGAAAACCAGCATCGCGCCGGCCAGGGCTGCGCATCTGATCCACGTCTGTTTTGAACTCATGGCGCCCCGCGTCAAATTATGATTGTTGATACGCCTCAAAGAACTCGTTCATATCATATGAAAGCGCTTTACCTTACCGCGATGGTAAGCCTTAGGCTAGCCTTCCCGGCTCGATAACTTACGGAGATTTAATGACATTCCAGAAACCGATCATTACTGGTATTGCTGCGGTTGCGGCGTGCATCGCTGTGTCGATGCCGACAGCTTTTGCGCAGGCTCCGGCATCCGCTGGATCAATGGCTGGCATGGACATGTCGGCAACGAAGAACGCCCCGGGGAACGAGGCAACGAAAGCATTTCAGGCAGCCGACCAGTCAATGATGTCGGGTATGTCAGGCATCGAGTACACCGGAAATGCGGACCACGATTTCGTCGCCCACATGATTCCCCATCATCAGGGAGCGGTTGCTATGGCCAAAGTCGAATTGAGGTATGGGAAAGACGCGAAGTTGCGCGCACTGGCGAAGGAAATTATCGCGTCGCAGGACAAGGAAATCACGTTCATGAAGCAGTGGCTCGCGGCTCATCCACAGAGCAAGTGACTGCCGCCACCGAGAAATGACAAAGCCCCGCATGCGGGGCCTTTTCAGTCTTCAACCGGATACCGGTCGGAATTTACAGCGAATAACCTTCGGTTTCCAGCGAACGGATGCGCTTTTCAAGCTGGACGATATCTGACGACTGAGCCAGATATTCCTCGCGACGATTACGTTCGGCGGTTTCAAACCAGATGCTGACTTTTTCGAGCAGGAATGCAAACATGATTTTTCTCCAAGGATTTCAATGAATCCCCGGCGGTTCGGGTCAGGGATATCCCTCAAAAGGGTTAACCCGAATTATAGATGAACCGGCATCCGAGTGTTAGTGAAATGCCTGCATTGGGTGCATTCTTTTTTGGAATGGTGCATGCACCGATACCGATCAACCAACTGATTCTTATAAGTTTTTCGCTGTAGCCCGAAACTTCCAGCTAAATTTGCACCAATATAGTTCTTTGCAAAAGGAAGAATTGTAAATTTTGCACCAACTCGAATCAACCTGCGAGCCGTTCCAGGATAGGGCAATCTGGTCGCTCATCGCCATGGCAATTGACAGCGAGATGAGCCAACGTATCGCGCATGACGGTGAGCTCTGCAATTCGTCTATCCAGTTCCGCGACGTGTTCGAGCGCGATTGCTTTCACCTCTGCGCTAGCTCGTTTTCGGTCTTGCCACAAAGCCAGGAGCTTTCGAATGTCTTCAACAAGAAAGCCGAGTCGGCGTGCCTGCCGCACAAATTTGAGCGCGTGGATTTCATGCGTTCCGTACACGCGATACCCGGACGTTGCTCGCCCCACAGGCGGCAAGAGCCCGACGCTTTCGTAGTATCGAATCATTTTGGCGGTTACGCCCGACGCGCGCGCGGCTTCACCTATGTTCATAGTCAAGCTCCAAAACTTTATTTCAACTGTACACCTTCCAACGATAGGAAGGTATAGCATGTCTCGTTTCAGAAACTCAACATGGGAATAGACGTGACTGAATTTCAAGTAGAAGGCATGAGCTGCCAGCATTGCGTCGCGGCAGTAACGCGCTCGATTCATGAAATCGATGCCGATGCAAAAGTGCAGGTCGATCTTGAACACGGGAAAGTGATCGTTGCGTCGACCGAGACTATCGACGCGCTCAGAGAAGCCATTGATGAAGCCGGTTACACAGTTCTCTCGGCAAAAACCGAATGATCAGCGAAAGCGCTGACTTCAAAGTCGCCGTGATTGGCGCTTCCGGGCTACTTGGGCGCGCGATTTCGGACGAGCTTGCCCGGCAGACGCGATGGCAAGTGGTTAAAACAGCATTTCGTCGCGGCAACGCGACGACCGTCATTCTCGATATCCGCGACGAAGCCGCTGTGCGGCGGTTTATCGCTGAGCAGAATCCTAGTGCCATTGTGATAACCGCGGCCGAGCGGCGACCGGATATTTGCGAAAGCGACCTCTCGCTTGCAAAGGCATTAAATGTGGATGCGTTGCGTTTCATTGGAACGGTCGCTCGGGAAATCGGAGCGTGGACACTTTCGATTTCCACCGACTATGTCTTCGATGGCACTCAACCGCCCTACCATCCCGACGATGTACCGAACCCACTCAACGCGTACGGTCTTAGCAAGCTCGAGGGAGAGCGTGTGTTGATGCGAACAAGCGCGCGATCTTGCGTTGTACGTCTCCCGCTGCTCTACGGACCAGTCGTAGACTGGAGCGAATCCGCAGTAACCAGTTTGGTGCCAGCTATCATGAAATCAACGGGCGAAGACGCGCCAGCGACTATGGATGCCTGGGCGACACGTTATCCGACCTTCACGCCGGACGTCGCAGTTGTGGTTCGGCAGTTATTGGAACGCTGCGAATCCGGTACGCCTGTCAATGGCGTGATGCATTGGTCTGGCGATGAGCCGATGACAAAGTATGACATCGCTGCTTGTATCGCCCGAAAGTTAGGCGTTGAAGCCAAGCTTCATCCTCAATATGCACCGGTCGATGCTACGCCTCGCCCGAAGGACTGCCACTTGGCCTCGGATGTATTGGAATCGATGGGTATGGGTCGCAGAACGCCATTCGAAACCGGGATTTGCACGGTGATACAAAACTGGCCGGAACCTACAATCGTATGGTAGCTGCGTGATTTATCGAGTTTTGCGCTGATGCACGCTTTCAACCCGGAGACCTGGAAGCTCGCACAGTTGCGCGACATCTGCGCATTAAATCGGAACCGTAAACGCAAAAACCCCACCGAGTTGGGTGGGGTTTTAGCGTTTATGCTGAGTGTATCTCAGCGAATGGGGAGCCTGACGATTACCTACTTTCACACGGGAATCCGCACTATCATTGGCGTGGAGTCGTTTCACGGTCCTGTTCGGGATGGGAAGGGGTGGTACCAACTCGCTATGGTCATCAGGCATAAAGGGGTGTTGTATCGGTTTTCTGGTCGATACAACCAATCTGGGGAAGAAGTAGTCGAGTTCGCTTGTTGAGCGCCTCGTGGTTACTGATGCTGCTTGGGGTTGTGGTTGTTACTGGCACAACATGATCTCAACCCGAGCGGTTCTGGCTACGGCATTGGCAGCCGAAACACACTGGTTATAGGATCAAGCCTTACGGGCAATTAGTATCAGTTAGCTTAATGCATTACTGCACTTCCACACCTGACCTATCAACGTCCTGGTCTAGAACGACCCTTCAAGGAGCTTAAAGCTCCAGGGATATCTCATCTCAAGGCGAGTTTCCCGCTTAGATGCTTTCAGCGGTTATCTCTTCCGAACATAGCTACCCGGCGATGCCACTGGCGTGACAACCGGTACACCAGAGGTTCGTCCACTCCGGTCCTCTCGTACTAGGAGCAGCCCCCTTCAAATATCCAACGCCCACGGCAGATAGGGACCAAACTGTCTCACGACGTTTTAAACCCAGCTCACGTACCTCTTTAAATGGCGAACAGCCATACCCTTGGGACCGGCTACAGCCCCAGGATGAGATGAGCCGACATCGAGGTGCCAAACACCGCCGTCGATATGAACTCTTGGGCGGTATCAGCCTGTTATCCCCAGAGTACCTTTTATCCGTTGAGCGATGGCCCTTCCATACAGAACCACCGGATCACTATGACCTGCTTTCGCACCTGCTCGACTTGTCGGTCTCGCAGTTAAGCACGCTTATGCCATTGCACTATCAGCACGATTTCCGACCGTACCTAGCGTACCTTCGTACTCCTCCGTTACACTTTGGGAGGAGACCGCCCCAGTCAAACTGCCTACCATGCACTGTCCCCGACCCGGATCACGGGCCAAGGTTAGAACCTCAAACAAACCAGGGTGGTATTTCAAGGACGGCTCCACCGAAACTAGCGTTCCGGTTTCATAGCCTCCCACCTATCCTACACAGATCGGTTCAAAGTCCAATGCAAAGCTACAGTAAAGGTTCATGGGGTCTTTCCGTCTAGCCGCGGGGAGATTGCATCATCACAAACACTTCAACTTCGCTGAGTCTCGGGAGGAGACAGTGTGGCCATCGTTACGCCATTCGTGCAGGTCGGAACTTACCCGACAAGGAATTTCGCTACCTTAGGACCGTTATAGTTACGGCCGCCGTTTACCGGGACTTCAATCAAGAGCTTGCACCCCATCATTTAATCTTCCGGCACCGGGCAGGCGTCACACCCTATACGTCCACTTTCGTGTTTGCAGAGTGCTGTGTTTTTATTAAACAGTCGCAGCCACCAGTTTATTGCAACCCCTTCACCCTTTGCGCGCAGGCGCATCAAGCTACAGGGGCGTACCTTATCCCGAAGTTACGGTACCAATTTGCCGAGTTCCTTCTCCCGAGTTCTCTCAAGCGCCTTAGAATACTCATCTCGCCCACCTGTGTCGGTTTGCGGTACGGTCTTGTTAAACTGAAGCTTAGAGGCTTTTCTTGGAACCACTTCCGATTGCTTCTTCACCGAAGTGAATGGCCTCGCACCCTTGAATTCCGCGCCCGGATTTGCCTAAGCGCCTTCTCCAATGCAAGGACCGGGACTTCCAACACCCGGACAACCTTCCGCGATCCGTCCCCCCATCGCATTTAACAATGGTGCAGGAATATTAACCTGCTTCCCATCAGCTACGCATTTCTGCCTCGCCTTAGGGGCCGACTCACCCTACGCCGATGAACGTTGCGTAGGAAACCTTGGGCTTACGGCGAGGGGGCTTTTCACCCCCTTTATCGCTACTCATGTCAGCATTCGCACTTCCGATACCTCCAGCACACTTTTCAATGCACCTTCACAGGCTTACGGAACGCTCTCCTACCATGCATATAAATATGCATCCGCAGCTTCGGTATATTGCTTAGCCCCGTTACATCTTCCGCGCAGGACGACTCGATCAGTGAGCTATTACGCTTTCTTTAAAGGGTGGCTGCTTCTAAGCCAACCTCCTGACTGTTTTAGCCTTCCCACTTCGTTTCCCACTTAGCAATATTTGGGGACCTTAGCTGGCGGTCTGGGTTGTTTCCCTCTTGACACCGGACGTTAGCACCCGATGTCTGTCTCCCGTGATTGCACTCTTCGGTATTCGGAGTTTGCTATGGCGTAGTAATCCGCAATGGACCCCACAACCATGACAGTGCTCTACCCCCGAAGGTGATACACGAGGCACTACCTAAATAGTTTTCGGAGAGAACCAGCTATTTCCAAGTTTGTTTAGCCTTTCACCCCTATCCACAGCTCATCCCCTAATTTTTCAACATTAGTGGGTTCGGTCCTCCAGTACGTGTTACCGCACCTTCAACCTGGCCATGGATAGATCACTTGGTTTCGGGTCTACGCCCAGCAACTGAGACGCCCTATTCGGACTCGCTTTCGCTACGCCTGCCTTAATCAGTTAAGCTTGCTACTGAACGTAAGTCGCTGACCCATTATACAAAAGGTACGCCGTCACCCCTTTCAAGGCTCCGACTGTTTGTATGCATGCGGTTTCAGGATCTATTTCACTCCCCTCCCGGGGTTCTTTTCGCCTTTCCCTCACGGTACTGGTTCACTATCGGTCGATCACGAGTATTTAGCCTTGGAGGATGGTCCCCCCATCTTCAGACAGGATTTCACGTGTCCCGCCCTACTTGTCGTACCCCTAGTTCCACATCGCTGTTTTCGCCTACAGGGCTATCACCTGCTATGGCCGCACTTTCCAGAGCGTTCGGCTAACAATGATGCTAAAAGGTACAGGCTGATCCCATTTCGCTCGCCACTACTTTGGGAATCTCGGTTGATTTCTTTTCCTGCGGTTACTTAGATGTTTCAGTTCACCGCGTTCGCTTCACTGGAGCTATGTATTCACTCCAGGATGACCCATACGGGCCGGGTTTCCCCATTCGGACATCTTCGGATCAAAGCTCGTTTGCCAGCTCCCCGAAGCTTTTCGCAGGCTACCGCGTCCTTCATCGCCTGTGATCGCCAAGGCATCCACCACATGCACTTGTTCGCTTGACCCTATAACGAGTGTGTCTCTCAACACGCGCGCCATAGGTTGAGTATTCGTGTTGCGCCGTATTCCAAGCCATCTCTCGATAACTTTTCATACATTGATACAATCACAACCCTGATTCACCTACTCATACACCCATCTCTAAGTGTATTTTCGTGAATCTCTTTACTACTTCTTCCAGATTGTTAAAGAACGACAGCACGACTTTAAGCGCTATGCTTAAAACCGCTTACTGACTGGCTCAATCGCCAATGCGTATTTTTCACACGACACCGCAAGCACTTTTCTGCTCACAGGTATAAAAAATCTGCGTTGGTGATTGGTGGAGGATGACGGGATCGAACCGACGACCCCCTGCTTGCAAAGCAGGTGCTCTCCCAGCTGAGCTAATCCCCCCGTACCTTGATGCTGAAGGGTCCGTCATTCCTCTTTTATGACGCTTAACGCATTCGTTAATCATCACTCAAGCGAATCATGGTGGGTCTGGTTGGATTCGAACCAACGACCCCCGCCTTATCAAGACGGTGCTCTAACCAACTGAGCTACAGACCCTTAGCCTGTCTTCTTACAGCCGATAAGCGTGAGCACTTCAGTGCTTTGTTCAAAGCGTTGAGCTCGAGAAAGGAGGTGATCCAGCCGCACCTTCCGATACGGCTACCTTGTTACGACTTCACCCCAGTCATGAATCCTACCGTGGTGACCGTCCTCCTTGCGGTTAGACTAGCCACTTCTGGTAAAACCCACTCCCATGGTGTGACGGGCGGTGTGTACAAGACCCGGGAACGTATTCACCGCGGCATGCTGATCCGCGATTACTAGCGATTCCAGCTTCACGTAGTCGAGTTGCAGACTACGATCCGGACTACGATCGGTTTTCTGGGATTAGCTCCCCCTCACGGGTTGGCAGCCCTCTGTTCCGACCATTGTATGACGTGTGAAGCCCTACCCATAAGGGCCATGAGGACTTGACGTCATCCCCACCTTCCTCCGGTTTGTCACCGGCAGTCTCCTTAGAGTGCTCTTGCGTAGCAACTAAGGACAAGGGTTGCGCTCGTTGCGGGACTTAACCCAACATCTCACGACACGAGCTGACGACAGCCATGCAGCACCTGTGTATCGGTTCTCTTTCGAGCACCCCAGCCTTTCAGCCAGGTTCCGACCATGTCAAGGGTAGGTAAGGTTTTTCGCGTTGCATCGAATTAATCCACATCATCCACCGCTTGTGCGGGTCCCCGTCAATTCCTTTGAGTTTTAATCTTGCGACCGTACTCCCCAGGCGGTCAACTTCACGCGTTAGCTACGTTACTAAGGAAATGAATCCCCAACAACTAGTTGACATCGTTTAGGGCGTGGACTACCAGGGTATCTAATCCTGTTTGCTCCCCACGCTTTCGTGCATGAGCGTCAGTATTGGCCCAGGGGGCTGCCTTCGCCATCGGTATTCCTCCACATCTCTACGCATTTCACTGCTACACGTGGAATTCTACCCCCCTCTGCCATACTCTAGCTCGCCAGTCACAAATGCAGTTCCCAGGTTAAGCCCGGGGATTTCACATCTGTCTTAACGAACCGCCTGCGCACGCTTTACGCCCAGTAATTCCGATTAACGCTCGCACCCTACGTATTACCGCGGCTGCTGGCACGTAGTTAGCCGGTGCTTATTCTTCCGGTACCGTCATCCCCCCACTGTATTAGAGCGAAGGTTTTCTTTCCGGACAAAAGTGCTTTACAACCCGAAGGCCTTCTTCACACACGCGGCATTGCTGGATCAGGGTTGCCCCCATTGTCCAAAATTCCCCACTGCTGCCTCCCGTAGGAGTCTGGGCCGTGTCTCAGTCCCAGTGTGGCTGGTCGTCCTCTCAGACCAGCTACAGATCGTCGCCTTGGTAGGCCTTTACCCCACCAACTAGCTAATCTGCCATCGGCCGCCCCTATAGCGCGAGGCCTTTCGGTCCCCCGCTTTCTTCCGTAGATCGTATGCGGTATTAATCCGGCTTTCGCCGGGCTATCCCCCACTACAGGACACGTTCCGATGTATTACTCACCCGTTCGCCACTCGCCACCAGGGTTGCCCCCGTGCTGCCGTTCGACTTGCATGTGTAAGGCATGCCGCCAGCGTTCAATCTGAGCCAGGATCAAACTCTTCAGTTCAATGCCTGTTACTGTTTTCTATTCTTCCGAATAGGTCGCTCACTCAACGTACTGACAAGTTCCTCCCATCTTCCGGTTACCCGAAAGACGCTCAAAACCTACCTTAATACTAGTGTGAGACTTGATACTTTCGCTTCACGGCAGCATCTCCCGAAAAACCCCGGAAAACACCACCACACCCCAAAGCAAACCACCAAGCGCCCACACTTATCGGCTGTTAGTTTTTAAAGAACATCGCCAAAACACCAGCATTCCAACCTTCAGAACACCGCCGCTTTCGCGTCGCTGCGTTTGCAGCACAGAAATGAGATTATGTAGAACTCTTCGCTTTACGTCAACAGGTTTCTTACTCAACCCCTGACTTCCGATTTTGCTGCAACGCCCGTCCTGCTTGGCTCTGCGGCATCCTCTGTTGCGCTGCGGCTCCTGCACTTTCTCGCTTCCCTTCGCCTCGTCGTGAAGCGAAGGAACGGAATTCTAGTGCCCGTTTCAACTCAGCGCAAGTCCTTCAGCAAAAGAATTTTAACGATGCCTGCATCCGTGCTCGCTACGCCGGTGACTCGGCCGGATAAAGCGCTGGGCGCATTACGGCTCAAGTCGACACATAGCGACTACAATCAAAGGTTCTTTGCACCTAATGAATGCCTCCTATGCGCTCGCGAATCGCCAAACGACTCCCCCCTGACGCCGAAAAGCTTGTCGGCCTCTCGCTCTCGCTGTTTGCGTCGGGCAGCCGTATTGAAGACCGGTTTTGGGAAGCACGCCTCGATACGCTTCTCGCAAAAATTGTCCGCAATGGAAACCAGACCGCGCTCGACGCGGCGCTTGACCACCTGCAACTAAAATTTCCCGATGCCTACGGCGCGCTTGCCGACATGGCCGAAACGCAGAGCGAATCGTTCGCCATCGAGATTGACGGCGTTGCCCATGACGCGCTCCTCATCGCAGCGCCGGTACTCGCGTGGACGCGATATTCCATCCCGTCTGGCCCTTTGAAAACCGACGTGGCGGATGCGTTGCGCACCCAGTTGCAGGCCCACGTACTGGCAGATGGCGCCAAGGTTGCGGTGTCGCCGTACCTTTACAGTATCGATCAGTTGCCCCGTCATCATGTGGAAACGTCCCGCGTTGCGCAGCAACTGATCCAGAGCGTGCTCGGCCAGGCACCCGCTCGGGGGAACCTGGCCGATCTGCCGGAGACGTCGCCGATCCTGGCCGACCCGCGCTTTTTGCTTGCAATGGCAATCGTACCTGCCGGCTCGGCGCTCTTCCGCTGGCAAGAGGAGACGAACGGCGTTCGGGTCGAACGCGGCCAATGCCTCGAACATTGGACAACCCAGGGCGGAGCAACTTTCGCGGCCATCTTGCCGGGCTGCGAATTCGAGTGCCTGTTGCCCGACGCTTACTATTCGGCATGCCGCGACGCCGATGAACAGGTTCGTCCACACTCCGTGCGCACCGCCGTTCGCTATCTCTTCGATACGCTCGGGACTGCACCGGACGAGCTGCGCGCGGTCATCGCCGGTTTTGGCGAGCAGCGCATCGACGAATATCGAGTTGGATTTACCCGGCGCGGCAGCAATGACGTGATTTATGGCGTCGTGTGGCCGCTCTATGGCCGGGAGAATGGCGAAACCGGACCGGCAGAAGACGCGGCGGAACTCGAAGGCGCGGACGGACCCGTTGAAGCAATTGTTGCGTTGCTGAAACGGTCGGGCGTGACGGATGTTCGGCGACACTCCGGCCGCTTTGAACCTGAATATTGCGAGGACTGCGGCGTACCGTTGTATGCCGATCCACTAGGCGAAATCGTCCATGCAGAAATGCCGGAAGACGCGGAGCCGGCGCAGCCGCATTTTCACTGATTTTGCCAAACGAGACAAAAAATGACGAATCGCTGTCAGTATTAGGGGAAACCGGATAGCTGAAACCAAATCGCTCTCCGGCAAATCGGCAAAATGCCGCTCCAATCAATGTTGGAGCGGCATTTTTTTGTGTGCATTCACCGATTTACGCATAACTGTGCCGAACTGGAATCCGTAAGCCAAAAAATACACATGCCCTTCTGTGACCCGCCAAGTCGCGCAGTTAATCGGATTTATCTCATCCGGTCTTGCTCCATTAGCCTCATTTTAAGAAAAATGCGGTATCACCAGACGATCTTCAGATAAATACGGGACACGTCCGTGGCATTTGCGATTTTATGAGATATGCCTATGCCATTCGATCAGGGCGCATTTTTCGCTGCAATTAGTCATGATGGGTTTTAGCCGCATATCGTCCGTTTATTAATAAAACGGGCATCGCGCCGGATCCATATCATTAGAGGCAGACATGAAATTCACCATAGTTAATTCGGAAGCTGAACGTCGCGAGGGATTAAAGGCGCTGTTGCGACATATAGACCGGCGGGCTCGCTTCAACGAGGCGAAAGACTGGCGGCAAGCTGCCAGTGCGGTCCTGCGACTCGAGCCGGACATGATCGTGATCGACTGGCATAAAGCCATGCGCATGGCAGACCTGCGGATGCTGCTGGAGGCTTTTCCGAAAATTCCAGCGGCCATTGTTGTGGATGAAGCATCGACAACTCAGGTCCGCTTGTTTCTCGCCGCTGGAGTGCGAGGCGTAGTGCCACGCAAGCTTGATCCGACGCTGATCGTGCGTGCGCTGGAAATGGTCCTGCTCGGTGGTTACTACGTGCCTGCGAACGCGCTGGATCCCGAACTGGAATCCGTTTCGGATACACGCCGCGAGTCTGAGCCAAAAGAATTCCGAAAGGGATTGAAGCGGTTCAATACGCTGTCTTTGCGCCAGCAACAAATCATGCGGTGCGTCCATATGGGAAGCACGAACAAGATCATCGCAAAGACTTTGGGAATCAGCGAGGGCACGGTGAAAATCCACCTTGGCAGCATCTTCCAGCAACTCGGCGCACCCAATCGCGCGGCTGCTGTAGCGATTTACAACGGCTGGCAGAACCGTCATCTCGAGGTGCTGAAGCGGGAAGCTGACGCTTCGCCGCGGCCGTCGCTTGGCGATGCGGGGGTTATACCGTTGCGAGCGCCAGCATCGACTTATTCACCGCTTCCGGAGATGGAGGAGCATTTGATGCCAATGGCCGCTCAACCGTTACCACCTTTTGGCGACTGAATAATCACAAAGTGAGGCGTGGGCGCAACGCGCAAGTCGGCGCGTTGCGCCCGTGAAACCACGCTGGCACAGTCAATGCACACGTTTTCGGGCGCAAACGAGTAATATGAGATTTATGGGTTTCTTCTACACACCTCTTCCGCTGTGGCTTGCTATAGGTGGCTGGATAGTCACTGCGGGTGTGCTCGCGCTTGGCATTTGGAAGAATCCCTTTCGCCGGTTGCAGGACGGAACGCTTCAGCATGTTTGGCTCGGCATAGTCGTGGCGGTTACGGTGCTATGGGCTTGCAATACATGGTTCGAAGATGGGCCCGCCATTCATCTCCTTGGCGCGACCCTCATGGTCACGCTATTCGACTGGCAGCTCGCCATGGCTGGTATGGCTGTAGCAACGGGGTTGGCGGCCGTCGTGCTCGACGCTGCGTGGCCGGGCATACCGGTGACATTCCTTTTGTTCGGCGCATTGCCGGTCGCCGTGTCCTCGTTGATGCAAAAAGCCATTCAGGCGTGGATTCCCCGAAGCTTGTTTGTCTTTATCCTTGGCCATGGTTTTCTGACATCGGCCGTTGCGGTCGCAGCAGCGTGCGCCTCCGGTTTGCTGCTTCAAATCATTCTCGCCGACGGACGGCTGTTCATACCAGCGGGCTTTACGCTTGCCGCAACCCTGCTCGTTGCCGGCGAGGCGCTCTTCACCGGCCTCTTCACCATTCTCATCACCGTTTATCGGCCCGCCTGGATAACAACTTTCGATGTGCGGCGCTATCGGCTGGATCGTGGGCCACGAGTCTGAATGCTGTCTGGTCTAGGCGGTCAGCTAAAGAATTTAATATAAGATGGAACTCCTGTTCACTGTCAGGCCTCTTACGTGCCTGATGTCTCTTTAGTGCCCAACCCGATGGATAGTATTCAAGTACCGCGTCGACTGCTTCGGTTGGTCGGCCGGGTGGTAGCGATTGCATCCGTGGCGACAATTGCGTCAGCCCTCTGCAGCGCCGCCGCGTTTGCCGATACGCTCGACGAACGCAATGAGCTCGTCAATCACTTCGTGACCGATTTCAACGCCAATCCCCTGATGGCGGACTGCGCCGCGCACGGCAGCTTTGTCGCGAGCACGTCGACGGCATTTGACCGCGTCGAGTTTCCAGCCAGTTCTTTCGATGCCGCGCATGGCAGCATTGTCCCGTGGAACGACTCATTCGATGATCACAAGCAACGCATCAAGGTCGATAACGTCGTGACCGTCGAAGGACTTGGCGTGAAGGACGGCGACAGCTCCCCTTCAACGCTCAGGTTCCGGTGCGGTTATGTCGGAAGTCAAATGCTTGCGTTTGGCTGGAATGATCCCGTGCCGGCCGCCCGACCGCGCGCCGAACCAGGGTCGAGCCATGGCGCTCGCGGCAAGCATAGGGTCGTCAAAGGCAAGGGCAAGGCTGCGAGCGGCAAAGCACCGACGTCGACATCGAAGAAATCGTCTTCGGCCAAGTCGGCCAAGAAAAAACACTGACGGCGGGCTAAAACGAAGAAGGGCGAGATCCGCTATAAGCGATTTCGCCCTTTGGCGCTGCGCAAAGCCGGCCCGTTCGTATCAGAACGCCTGCAAATGCCGCAAGATTGCCTGCAACATGGCGGCGCCAAGCGCGGCACTTCGCTCCCCATTCCAGCCCACGCGCTCATCTGGAAGATTCGCATTGTCCTTGAACGGCATTTCGAGCGTCAGGGACAAACACCCGAATTCATTGCCAACATACTTCGACGCCAGCTTCAACGCATCCGTCTGGTATTTGCTCGCTTCGTAACCGTACACATCCTGGAAGTCGGGACTTGCCTGCTTGAAACATTCGATAAACGCCTTCTGCTCCCTCGCCTGCCGTTCCGTGAAGCCGGGCAACATCTCGGAACCCGCCACGAAGATATAGGGCAGCGCTTCGTCGCCGTGGATATCGAAGAACAGATCGCAGCCGATCGCGTGCATGGCGTTGCGTACCACCAGCACTTCGGGGCTTCGTGCGGCGTCCGGCTCCATCCATTCACGATTCAGGTTGGCGCCCGCCGCGTTCGTACGTAGATTGCCGAGGGCACTGCCATCGGGATTCATGTTGGGCACAATGTGAAAAACGGCGTGATCGAAGACGAGGCGCGCCACCGGGTCGCCCGCCCAGTCGCCCCACCCCGCCAGCCGTTTGATCAAACCCTCCACGAACCATTCGGCCATGGTTTCGCCCGGATGCTGACGCGCGATGATCCAGACGTTTTTCTTGGGCTTGGCCGCTTCATCAACATCTGCTTGCGTTTCGTCTTCAGCCTCGTCCTCAAGCAGGCCCAGTGTCAGGAGCGACATCGGGCGGCCTTGCACAGTACGGCCGATTTCAGTCAGCGTCGCGTGCGGCATCTGCTGCACGGCGCCGATAAAACCCGCGTGCCGCTCTTCGCTGTACGGTTCGAAATAGGCGTAATAGATGGCGTCGAAATCCGGCGTGTGCTCAATGGTCATCACCCGGCCGTCGTAGCGCGTCGGCACGCGGAACCAGTTGATCCTGTCGTAGCTCGCGACCGCTCGATAATCGCGCCAGCCTTCGGCGAATGCGCAGTCCGCGGCGTTTTCGAAAGTCATCGTGAGCGCTACGTCGCGCACGTTGCCCATGCAGAAATAGAACCACTGCGCGAAATCGGCGTGACTGTCCGGGCGGATGCGCAGGCGGATATCGGCGGGATTATCGGCGGAAACGACGTCAATCGCACCCGCATCGAATTGACTCGTGATTGAGATGCTCATGACGCTTCCTTGATTAATCCGATTAGATGGCGGCGGCCAACTTCAGGCGCCAATCCGCCGTCTAAACACATAACTCGTTTCGTTCGATGCCTTTTTATCGAAGGCATACCCTTCGCTGTCAAAATCCTTCAGGCCTTCCGGTTCATCGATTCTATGCTGCACCGCGAAGCGCGCCATCAGCCCGCGCGCCCGTTTTGCGTGAAAGCTGATGATCTTGTACTGGCCGTTCTTCCAGTCCTGGAATACGGGCGTAACAACCGGCGCGTCAAGACGCTTTGGCTGGACCGACTTGAAATATTCATTGGATGCGCAATTGACCAGCACCTTCGCGCCGCGCTGCTTCTTCATTTGCGCGTTGAGCGCGGCGGTAATGCGCTCGCCCCAGAAAGCGTAGAGATCCTTGCCGCGCGCGTTGGCGAACTTCGTGCCCATTTCCAGCCGATACGGCTGCAACAGATCGAGTGGCCGCAGCAACCCGTACAAGCCGGACAACACGCGCACATGATTCTGGGCGTAGTCCAGATCGGCTGCATGAAGCGATCTGGCGTCGAACCCTTCGTAGACATCGCCATTGAACGCAAGCACGGCCTGCTTCGAATTCTCAGCGTCGAACGTCGGCGACCAGTCGGCGTAACGTTGGAAATTGAGTCGCGCGAGCGGATCCGAGATATGCATGAGACTGCCGATTTCCTGTGGCGAGAGCTTGCGCAGCGCGTCGATGAGTTCGGCGCAATCCGCGGCGAATTCGGGTAGCGTGTGCTTCGTGACGTGAGGCGGGGTTTCGTAGTCGAGCGATTTAGCCGGCGAGAGAGCGATTATCATAGGGGCTCGCCGGCTTGCTTGCCAACGATGAAGACGGAAACCCTCGATTGTATCGAATGAAAAAATCCCCCGCGTGGCGCGCTGTGCTCGATTCCAATGTGTGGATCGACATTCTCGTATTCGATGACCCCAATACCCGTCCAATCCGCGCCGCGCTGGAAACCGGCACGCTGGAAGCGTTGATCGATGCGCGGTGCCTCAAGGAACTGACCTATGTGCTGGATTATCCGCAGTTCGTCCGCTTCGCCGTGAACAAGGCAAATGCGCTTGAGACCGTCGCGCGGCTTTCGAACCTGGTGGAACCGGAACCGCTGCCTGAAGACACGCCGCCCTTGCCGAAATGCAAGGACCGCGACGACCAGAAGTTTCTTGAGCTGGCGCACGCCGGCCGGGCGGACTGGCTGGTATCGAAGGACCGGGCGTTGCTGAAGCTGGCGAAACGCACGGCGCGGGATTTCGGGTTTCAAATCGCCCAGCCGGCGCCGTTCGTCACACGCTTTCAGGCGCGGATCGAGACCAATGCGGAAACGAACGCAATCGATATTTAAAATCGACGTTTAAAATAGCAGGCATTCTTCCAGCGCAGCCGATCGAACCCACCATGAACGCCTCGCACGACCTTCCGCATTCAGCCACTGTCCCTGCCATTGCCTCGCGTTTGCCGCACGTGGGCACGACGATCTTCACGGTCATGAGCGCGCTCGCGACACAAAAAGGCGCGGTCAATCTCGGCCAGGGTTTTCCGGATTTTGCGTGCGATCCGCGCATTGTGGATGCGGTGGCCAACGCCATGCGCGACGGTCACAACCAGTACCCGCCAATGGCTGGCGCCGCGCCGCTGCGCCACGCGATCAGCGAAAAGATCGAGCGGCTGTACGGACGTCAATACGATGCCGAGCGCGAAATCACGGTCACGGCCGGCGCAACGCAGGCAATCCTCACAGCAATCCTGTGCTGCGTGCATCCGGGCGATGAAGTCGTCGTGATCGAACCAATGTACGACTGCTACGTCCCGGCAATTGAACTGGCGGGCGGAAAACCCGTGTTTGTATCGCTGGAAGCACCCGACTATGCGCTGCCCTTCGACAAGATCGCCGCCGCAATCACGCCAAAAACGCGCCTTCTGATCATCAACACGCCGCATAACCCGACCGGCCGCGTCTGGCGCACCGCCGACATGCAAAAGCTCGACGAGATCATGCGCGGCACCAACGTGCTGATTCTCTCCGACGAAGTCTATGAACACATGGTCTTCGACGGCGCGCCGCACGAGAGCGTCTCGCGTTACCCGGACCTGGCCGCGCGCAGCCTCGTGGTATCGAGTTTCGGAAAGACGTTTCACGTGACGGGCTGGAAAGTGGGCTACGTCGCCGCACCCGCCGCGCTCACGGCCGAATTCCGCAAGGTGCATCAATTCAACGTGTTCACTGTGAATACGCCGATGCAAGCCGGCATTGCCGAGTACTTGAAAGACCCTTCGCCGTATCTCGACTTGCCCGCCTTCTACCAGCAAAAACGCGACTTTTTCCGCGCGGGCCTCGCGAATTCGCGCTTCAAGTTGCTGCCGTGCGACGGCACGTATTTCCAGTGCGTAGACTATTCGGCCATCAGCGACCTGCCCGAAGCCGAATTCTCGAAATGGCTCACGAGCGAGATTGGCGTGGCGGCAATTCCGGTGTCGGCCTTCTATCACGAGAGCCACGAATCGGGTGTCGTGCGCTTTTGCTTCGCGAAAAAGGAAGAGACGCTGCGCACCGCACTTGAGCGTCTCGCCAGCCTCTGAGCGAAGTCCTAGATCTTCGGCAGTTCTTTCTTCTGCGCGTCCATGAACGCCAGCCGGTCGGCCGTCACTTTCTGCGCGGCTGGCCGTTCCCCGACGCGCTTGTTGTGCGCCTTCCAGTCAATACCCGCCTCCAGCAGGAAATCCGTGCCATAAACCGCTTTGGTCGCGAGGCCGACCAGCGGCAAATGCACGAACGCGCTGACATCGGCGATACTGAAGGCCGTGCCGAGCGCATACGGATCGAATTTCGCAATCCGCTTGAATCCCGCAATGCCGTGACGGAGCTTTTTTTCAGCGCGCGTCTTCGTGTACTCGGTTACGGTTCCACCGAAAAACGCCTGCTTATACAGATCGCGCGCGACGAGTTCCAGATGCAACTCGATGAACGCAATCATCTCGCGCTCTTTCGCGGCCGCGAAGGGATCGACGGAAAAGATCGGTTTGTCCGGATAAGCGCTCGCCAGATATTCGACGATCACCTGCGACTCGCACAGCGACCCCGCCTCGGTCTCGATGTACGGAACCTTGCCAAGCGGCGATCGCGCGAGCGTGGCTTCGTCCTGACCGAAATTGGCGCGCACCTCTTCGAATGCAATGCCGTGTTCGAGCAGCACAAACTTCACCTTGTTCACATAATTGGACAGCGCAAAACCATACAGCTTGAGCATCACCAGTCTCCAGAACGTCTTCGTTTTTTAAGTAATACAGGCAACGGACGGCCTTTTGGGGCCATCTCACTAACAGCACGACCGTGCTAATCTAGCAAAATAAGGAGTGAGACACACCATGAGTTTTCGCGACACAGAGATTCGGACCTTGGGCGTGGTCGGCAGCGGCGCAATGGGACGCGGGATTGCGCAGATTGCGGCGCTCGGCGGCCTGACCGTGCGTCTTTACGACGCCAACAAGGAAGCCATCACGGCTGCTCGCGAGTATCTCGCCGATACCCTGACCAAACTCGCCGCAAAAGGCAAGCTCACCGAGGCGGACGCGCACGATGCGCTGGCGCGCGTTCATGCAGCGGACGCGACAAGCGATCTGGCCGATTGCGACGTGGTCATCGAAGCGATTGTCGAGAAGCTCGACGTGAAGCGCGCGTTGTTCCGCGAGCTGGAAGAGGTTGTGCGCGATGATTGCATCCTGGCGTCGAACACGTCGTCGCTTTCCATTACTGCGATCGCCGCGGGCTGCAAACGGCCGGAGCGCGTGGTTGGACTGCACTTTTTCAATCCCGTGCCGCTGATGAAAGTGGTCGAGGTAATCGACGGCCTGCGCGGGGATCCCGCAGCCGGCGATGCGCTCATGGCGCTCGGCCGCCAGATGGGCCACACGCCGGTGCGCGCGAAGGATATGCCGGGATTCATCGTGAATCACGCCGGACGCGGCATGAATACCGAAGGCCTGCGGATCGCCGGCGAAGGCGTGGCGAGTTTCGCGGATATCGACCGGATCATGCGGGAGCAGGCCGGCTTCCGGCTCGGCCCGTTCGAGTTGCTCGACCTGACCGCGCTCGACGTGTCGCATCCGGTAATGGAATCGATCTATCACCAGTTTTATGAAGAGCCGAGATTCACGCCGTCGCCGATCACCGGCACGCGGCTCGCTGGCGGATTGATCGGGCGCAAGGCTGGCGAAGGTTTTTATCGGTATGTCGATGGGAAACAGCAAACGCCCGCTGAAGCGCCTGCGCCGGCTGCGCTGCCGCGTCGCGTCTGGGTGAGCCGGGCGTCCGCCCACGCGCGCGAGGAAGTGTTCAGGCTGATCGCGAAAATGGAAGCGAATGTCACCATCGATACCGGCGGCACACCGGCACTGGATTCGCTGATCGTCGTCACGCCGCTCGGGCACGATGCCACCACGGCGTGCGTCGCGGAAAAGCTGGATGCGTCGCGCACGGTTGCCATCGACACGCTGTTCCCGCTCGCCGCTACCGCCCGCCGCACCATCATGACAACGCCCGCGACCACGGCTGAATTCCGCGACGCCGCGCACGCCCTGTTCGCGTTCGATGGCGTTCCCGTCACCGTGATCCGCGATTCCACCGGTTTTGTCGCGCAACGCGTGGTGGCGACCATCGTGAACATTGGTTGCGATATTGCGCAGCAACGCATTGCCACGCCCGCCGATATCGATCTCGCCGTCACGCTCGGGCTGGGTTATCCGCGCGGCCCGCTCGCGCTCGGCGACGCGCTCGGCGCAAGCACCATCCTCACGATCCTGCGCAATATTCAAGGCGTGCTCGGTGATCCGCGATATCGTCCGTCGCCGTGGCTCGCACGTCGCGCGCAACTCGGCCTGTCGCTCACTTTCGACGAGGCCGCGCAATGAGCGCCGAACTGCTCTCCGCCCGGCCGGCCGAAAGCGACACCACGCTCGTCCTGAAGTTGTCCAATCCCGGCGCGCGCAACGCGTTGCATCCGGACATGTACGCCGCCGGAATCGAGGCGATGAACACGGCCGAGCGCGACACCTCGGTGCGTGCAATCGTGCTGACCGGCGCCGATAATTTCTTTTGTGCCGGCGGCAACCTGAACCGCTTGCTCGAGAACCGCGCGGAGGATCGGTCGGTGCAGGCGGCGAGCATCGACATACTGGGCGAATGGATCGTGGCGCTGAGGTCATCCACGAAACCGGTGATCGCGGCCGTTGAAGGCGCAGCGGCAGGCGCTGGATTCTCGCTGGCGCTCGCGTGCGACCTGCTCGTTGCCGCCGATGACGCGAAGTTCGTGATGTCATATTCGCGCGTGGGCCTCACGCCCGACGGCGGCGGCTCGTGGTTCCTGACCCGCGCCCTGCCGCGCGCGCTCGCTACCGAAATCCTGCTGGAAGCAAAGCCGATCGGCGCCACGCGCCTGTATGAAACCGGCGTGGTCAATCGGGTAACGAAGCCGGGCGCGGCGCTCGATACCGCCATCGCCTGGGCCGACGAACTCGGCCGCATGGCGCCCAAGGCGTTGGCGCAGATCAAGGCGCTGATCGCATCGGCCGAAACACAGACGCTCGCGGAACAGCTCGACGCCGAGCGCGATAGTTTCGTCGATGCCCTGCATAACGGCAACGCGCTCGAAGGCATCAACGCGTTCCTCGAAAAGCGCCCGCCAATCTACAAATGACGACTCCCGCATACGCACTTCCCAAGCGCCGCCGCATCTTCCTCATGCGTCATGGCGACGTCACGTACTTCGACGCAACGGGCCGCGCCATCGATCCCGTGAAGGTGCCGCTGAACGAACGCGGCCGTGACGAAGCGACCGCTGCCGGACGCGAGTTCAAGGCGCAGCAGATTCGCTTCGACAAAGTCATTGCGAGCGGTTTGCCCAGGACGCTTGAAACGGCACAGCGCGTGCTGGCTGAGACGGGTCAGCAAATCGATATCGATGTATGGCCAGAGTGGAAAGAGATTCGCGGTGGCCGGCTGAGCAATCTGCCGCCGAAAGATTTCGAGCGCGCGTTTCTCAGCGTGTTCGATGGCATCGTGCCTGAGACAACGGCGTTTCTGGGCGGTGAAACCATCGGCGAATTGCTGGATCGCGTGTTGCCGCCGCTGCAACGCCTGCGCGACGACACCACCTGGGATACGGCGTTGCTCGTACTGCATGGTGGCGTCAACCGAGCGTTGTTGTCGCATGCAATCACGGGCGGCGAGCGCATGTTCTTCGGGCATTTATCGCAGACAACAGGTTGCATCAATGCGCTCGATGTCGGTGACAAACCCGGCGACTGGGTCATTCGCGCGCTGAATCATTCACCGCCCTCACCGCTTCACGCGAGCGTGCGCAACACCACCATGGAATTGCTCTACGAACAGTTTGTGCGCTTTACGTCGGTATTGAAGTAATCAGGCTCGCGGCGAAAACAGCGCTTTCAGGCGCGACGCTGCTTTTGAACAAGCTCAGGAACGCAATCCGGAGGAGACAACAATGGCGTCAAACGACCTGCCCTTGCCTGAACCGCAGGATTTCTCGGCGTTCGAAGGAACGCGTGCCGTCAACGCGCGGCAACAATTCGACCTCGGCGCATTATCCGCGTGGCTGGAAACACATGTCGATGGCTTCGCAGGACCTGTTCGCATCGAACAGTTTGCCGGCGGACAGTCGAATCCCACGTTCAAGCTGATCACGCCCGCGCGCAGTTACGTCATGCGCTCGAAGCCGGGGCCGGCGGCGAAGCTGTTGCCATCGGCGCATGCGATCGATCGGGAATATCGCGTGATGCAAGCGCTCGCGGACACGGATGTTCCCGTCGCGAAGATGCTCGCGCTGTGCGACGACGAAAGCGTGATCGGCCGCGCGTTCTACGTGATGGAGTTCATGGAAGGCCGCGTGCTATGGGATCAGGCGCTGCCCGGCACGACGCCCGCTGAACGCGGCGCCATTTACGACGAAATGAATCGCGTGATCGCCGCGCTGCATTGCGTGGATATCGTGCAAACCGGTCTCGAAACCTACGGCAAGCCTGGCAACTATTTCGAGCGTCAGATTGGCCGATGGAGCAAGCAATACGTTGCATCGGAAACCGAATCCATCGAAGCCATGAACAAGCTGATCGAATGGCTGCCGAAGCATATTCCGCGCGGCGGCGAAAGCGTATCGGTGGTTCACGGTGACTTCCGGCTCGACAACCTGATCTTCCATCCGACCGAACCGCGCGTGCTCGCCGTGCTCGACTGGGAGCTTTCCACGCTCGGCGATCCGCTTGCCGACTTCGCTTACCACTGCATGGCATGGCATGTCGATCCGGCGCAGTTTCGCGGTATTGGCGGGCTTGATTGGGCAGCGCTCGGCATTCCCGATGAGCAAGCCTACGTCGCGCGATATCTGGAACGCACCGGCCTGCAGATCCAGGGCGACTGGAATTTCTACCTTGCGTACAACATGTTCCGTATTGCCGCGATCCTGCAGGGAATCATGAAGCGCGTGAGCGACGGCACGGCGGCAAGCGCACAAGCCGTCGATGCAGGCAAACGCGCCAAGCCAATGGCCGAACTCGCGTGGTCGTACGCGCAGAAAGTGACCGGGTAAGTCCCATCGGGAAACAGGAGACGACATGAATTTCGACTACACGCCGAAAGTGCAGGAATTGCGCCACAAGCTGACCGCCTTCTTCGATGAACACATCTATCCGAACGAACGCGCGTTCAATCAGGAGATCGCCGCGAACCGCGCAAAGGGTGACGCATGGATTCCACTTGCGCTCATCGAGACGCTGAAGCAAAACGCGCGCGACGCGGGTTTGTGGAATCTGTTCCTCCCCGAATCGGAGCGTGGCGCGGGTTTGAGCAATCTGGAATACGCGCCGCTTTGCGAAATCATGGGCCGCGTGCCATGGGCGCCCGAAGTCTTCAATTGCGGCGCGCCCGACACGGGCAACATGGAAACCATCGAACGTTATGGCAGCGACCAGCAAAAGCAGCAATGGCTCGAACCGCTGCTGCAAGGCGAAATCCGCTCGGCATTCCTGATGACAGAGCCAGACGTGGCTTCGTCGGATGCAACGAATATTCAGTGCAGCATTGTTCGCGATGGCGACAGTTACGTGATCAACGGCCACAAGTGGTGGTCGTCGGGCGCGGGCGATCCGCGATGCAAGGTGTATATCGTGATGGGCAAGACCGATCCCGACGCACCCAAGCACCAGCAACAATCGATGATCCTCGTTCCCGCAGATTCATCGGGCATTACGGTGCACCGGCCGCTTTCGGTGTTCGGCTACGACGACGCGCCGCACGGCCACATGGATATCACGCTCGAGAACGTGCGCGTGCCGGTATCGAATGTATTGCTCGGCGAAGGACGCGGCTTCGAAATCGCGCAAGGGCGCCTTGGGCCGGGACGCATTCACCACTGCATGCGCCTGATCGGTTTGGCCGAGCGCGCACTGGAACTCATGTGCAGGCGGACGTCGCAACGCGTTGCTTTCGGCAAGCCGATAGCCGCGCACGGCGTGACGCAGGAGCGCATTGCCGAGGCGCGGATCATGATAGAGCAGGCGCGCCTGTTGACGCTGAAAGCCGCGTACATGATGGACACGGTCGGCAACAAAGGCGCACGCGGCGAGATTGCGATGATCAAGGTCGTCGCGCCGAACATTGCGTGCGAGGTCATTGATTGGGCGATTCAGGCGCATGGCGCCGCAGGTGTGTCGGACGACTTTCCGCTCGCCTACGCCTATGCGCATGCACGAACGCTGAGGCTCGCCGATGGGCCCGACGAAGTGCATCGGAATGCGATTGCCAAGCTTGAGCTCGCGCGGTACGCGTAACACGCACAACACGCATAAGTGCCCATCCACACCCGGAGCAAAAATGATCGACGTCTATAGCTGGGCCACGCCGAACGGCCACAAGATTCATATCATGCTGGAAGAACTCGGGCTCAAATACGCCGTGCATCCCATCGATATTGGCGCTGGCGACCAGTTCACGCCCGACTTCCTCGCGATCAGCCCGAACAACAAGATCCCGGCGATCATTGACAGCGATGGTCCCGAAGGCAAGCCGCTCGCACTTTTTGAATCCGGCGCGATCCTGTTTTATCTCGCTGAAAAGACGGGCAAGTTCCTGCCGCTCGATCCAGTTGGCCGATACACCACCATGCAATGGCTGATGTTCCAGATGGGCGGTGTCGGGCCCATGCTCGGTCAGGCGCATCACTTCCGGATCTACGCGCCGGAGAAAATCGAATACGCGATCAATCGATATTCGAACGAAGCGAAGCGTTTGTATGGCGTGATGGACAAGCAGTTGGGCGTGACGAAGTATCTTGCGGGCAATGAATATTCAATCGCGGACATCGCCACGTTTCCGTGGACACGTTCGTGGAAGAATCAGGGCATCGAGCTAGATGAATTTCCCAACGTCAAACGATGGTTCGATGAAATTGCCGCGCGGCCCGCGGTGATTCGCGGGGTTGAAGTGCTGGCCGCGGCTCGCCGGGATCTGACCGGCGACAAGCAACGCGAAGTACTGTTTGGCGCGCAGCAGTATGCGAGGCGGTAGCGCCGAGCAACGCAACGTCAGAAATAATGCCGGGTAATAAACTCGGCAACACACACCGGTTTTTCAGCGCCTTCTTTTTGTACGGTGACGCGCCAGATCACCTGCACGCCGCCCTGCTCCACGTCGGTCACGGTCTCGGCGAAAAACCGGGCTCTCAACTTCGAGCCGACCAGAACCGGCGACATGAACCGCACCTTGTTCGTGCCGTAGTTCACCCCGAGTTTCTGTTGCAGCGGAACGCACTCCTCAAGCCATTTCGGAACCAGCGCCAACGTCAAAAACCCGTGCGCGATCGGACCGCCAAACGGCGACTCTTTCTTCGCCCGTTCTGCGTCGACGTGAATCCATTGATGATCGTCAGTGGCATCGGCGAATCGGTTCACGCGAGGCTGGTCAATTTCAAGCCAATCGCTCACGTATTCCTCGCCGCCTTGCGCCGCTTTCATATCCGCTGCGGAGGCGAGCGTCATTGCGTGTTTTCCGGATGACGAAGCCCGAATATCGCCGATGAATCCACCGTCAATACCAGTTCGCCATTCTGGTTATAGGCCTCCCAGCGCGTACCAACAATCCCGCGATCCGGCTTGCTCGCCGATACCCGCTTGCTCAGTACCCGCACCGTCAACCGCACGCTGTCATTCACGCGAACGGGTTTGAGCCAGCGGATGTTATCGAGGCCGGGAGAACCCATTGACGTTGAATCGGCCAGCATATCGCGTACGAGAATGCCCATCATCGCGGAACAGGTGTTCCATCCGCTCGCGACCAAACCTCCGAATGGAGACGCTTCGCCGCCTGCTTCGCTCAAATGAAAAGGCTGCGGATCATAACGCCCGGCAAATTCGATAATCTCTTCTTTCGAAAACGTATGGCTGCTGAGTTCGGCCACGTCCCCGACCTTGAAATCTTCATAGCTGAAAGTCATCTCGATTCTCCTTTCCTGATTCGGCGATCGTTTAAACGGTTGTGTCCGCAAATCCGGGAAGCGACGCAAACCGCTCCAGATGATGATCGACATCGCCCAATGTTGTTTCGATGATCGACAGGCGCTTGAACCAGTGCGCCGCCGCGACTTCATTCGTCACGCCCATGCCGCCGTGCAATTGCACGGCTTGTTGACCGACAAAACGCGCCGCCTGGCCAACGCGCGCTTTCGCGGCAGAGATTGCGCGACGGCGTTCATCGGCGTCGTTGCTCGAATAGCGCGCGGCCGCCAGATACGTGATCGAACGGGCCTGCTCGGCATGAATCAGCATCTCGACCATGCGATGCTGCAACGCCTGAAAACGTGCGATGGGCGTGCCGAACTGCTTGCGCTCCTTCGTGTATTCGACCGTCGCGTGATTTAGTGCATCGAGCACGCCTACCGCTTCGGCACAAAGCAGGAACGTGGCGTAGTCCGCGATACGTTCGAGCGTCGCCGCGCCGGTTTGCGCGCCGCCCAGACGCCTGGCCGGCGTGCCTGTGAATTTCAAGGTAGCGGCACGCTGACCGTCGATCGTCCGATACTCAGTGATCGTTACGTTAGCTGCATTGCGCTCGACGGCGAACAACGCAATCTCGCCATTCAGCCGCGCGGGCACGATCCATACGTCAGCCTGCGCGCCGTGCAGGACCAGCGACTTCTCGCCGCTCAACGTGATTTGATCGCCCTGAGCCTGAGCGGTGGATTCGATGGAGAACAGGTCGTAGCGCGCATGCGGCTCGTGAAACGCCACCGCAAGCTTGATCTCGCCCGCGGCCGCACGCTCCAGCCATGCCAGCGCGTCTTGATCACCCGCAAGCCGCAACGCCTCCATACCAACCACAGTCGCCCAATACGGCTCCACGACCAGCGCCCGCCCGAGTTCCTGCATGACGACCAGCATATCGACCGGACCGCCATCGAATCCGCCTTGTGCTTCGGGCGCGGGCAAAGCGGTCAGCCCCAACTCCGTGAACGCGGTACAGTGTTTTGCATCGACCCCTTCTTTCGATGCCACGATCTTCTGCCGTGCATCAAATGTATATTCGTTGTCGAGATAGCGGCGCAAGGCATCGCGGAACTGCTGCTGTTCGTCGGTGAAATTGAAGTCCATGTGCCGCTCCTCACAAGCCCAGAATCATCTGCGCGATGATGTTTTTTTGAATTTCGTTCGAACCGCCATAGATCGATGTCTTACGGAAGTTGAAGTAGTACGCGGCAAGCGGCGCGGCTGCGTCGTCACCGGCGAGGCTGTGCTCGCGTTCTCCTTCCAGATAAGCCGGATCGAATGCCGCAGCTTGCGGTCCGGCAGCTTCCACCATCAACTCGGTCAGCGCTTGCTGGACTTCAGTGCCCTTGATCTTCAACATCGATGCTTCCGGCCCCGGTCCGCGACCGTTCGCTTCGCTCGCGACCACGCGCTGCACGGTGACTTCGAGCGCCATGACCTCGATTTCGAGCGCGGCGATTTTTGCGGCGAACACGGGATCCTTGAGTAACGATCCACTGCCCTTCTTCTGGTCGGCGGCCAGTCGCTTGAGGAACACCAGTTCACGCTTCGATTGTCCGACGCGGGCAATGCCCGTGCGCTCATGGCCAAGCAAATACTTAGCGTAGGTCCAGCCGCGATTCTCGTCACCGACGAGATTTTCCAGCGGCACCTTCACATCCTCGAAGAACACTTCGTTGACTTCGTGATCTTCATCGAGCGTGATGATCGGGCGCACGGTAATACCCGGCGTTTTCATGTCGATAAGCAGGAACGAAATGCCTTCCTGCTTCTTCGCGCCGCTGTCCGTGCGCACGAGGCAGAACATCATGTCGGCGAATTGTCCGAGCGTGGTCCAGGTTTTCTGGCCGTTGACCACGTAGTGATCGCCCTGGCGTTCGGCGCGTGTTCTCAATGAGGCCAGGTCGGAGCCCGATCCCGGTTCGGAATATCCTTGGCACCACCAGTCGGTGCCATCGAGAATGCGTGGCAAATAATGGGCTTTTTGTGCGTCGCTGCCGTATTTCATGAGAACGGGCGCGACCATGGATACCCCGAACGGCAGCACGCCCGGCGCACCAATGCGCGCGCATTCCTCATCCCATATATGGCGCTGCGTCGCGTTCCAGCCGGGGCCGCCAAATTCCTTCGGCCATGCAACGACGGACCAGCCGCGCGTGCCAAGCAGCTTGTGCCAGCTCGCGTAATCGTCGCGGCTCAGACGTTTGTGATCGAGTACCTTGGACCGCAAGGCTTGCGGCAGATTGGCGTCGAGCCAGGCGCGGATGTCGGCGCGAAAAGCGTCGTCGGCGGGGGAATAATTCAGGTCCATACGCTCTCGTCTCCTGTCATGACCCGGGTCGGCCACGAGGAGACGCGCGTCAAGCCAACGTGCGTCAGCTTATTGCAGCGGCTCTTTCAGTGCGGCCGGCACGGGCAGCGGCATCACGTCGATGCCTTCTTCCATCAATGCGTGCGCATCTTCGGGCGTAGCAACGCCGCGAATGTTGCGCGCCGGCGCTTCGTCGTAATGCATGCGCCGCGCTTCTTCGGCAAATCGATCGCCCACGTTCTCGGTTTTCGCCAGGATCTCCCGCATGAAATGAAGCGCGCGGGCTTGCGCCTGCATGGCGTTTTCCGCCGGCTGCTGTGGCTGGGCCGCTTGCGCAACGCTCGTGCTGTCACTCGGCTGTTCGGTGCGCCCGGTGCGTGACGTCGACAAATTCAGCCGCGGCGCCGATGGCATGCGGCTTACTTCTATCGAAGAACACACCGGGCAAGCCACGAGCTTGCGCGACAACTGGGATTCGAACTCGTCGGCCGAAGCAAACCAGCCTTCGAACCGATGGTCGTGCGAACACTTCAAATCGAGAACCTTCATGCTAATCAGGGCTTGCCAGAAAGTTTAATCGCAAAAGCGCGTTTTGTGAACGGTCGTTCGTAAATTTGCGTCTGCGACTATTTGATGAATCGAGAAAACGAATGTTCGATTTTAGCCCGGCGGTAGGCGGCGCGCTTGGTGGCGTTGTTTTTGATGAAGCGCACAAACAAAACAGCGGCCCGCAGGCCGCTGTTTCTTCATTTCAAACCGATCATTCGCTGACCGGATCGCCGAGTTTCCACTCGCCGGACATCACCTTTTCAAGCCAGAAGCTGCCGATGATCGTCTTCACATCGCTGATCTGGCCGCTTCTGATCCACTCGAAAATCTGCGAGCGATCCGCAATGAAGGTCTCCAGAAACTCGCCTTCATCGAGCTTGTTCTCGCCCGCCGTCAAACCACGCGCAAGATACAAATCGATGAACTCGGTGGAATACGAAATCACCGGATGAATCCGCGTCAGGAAAAACCATTCGCGCGCCGTATAACCCGTTTCCTCATGCAACTCGCGCTTCGCACACGCCAGTTCGCTCTCGTTGGGATCGAGCTTGCCTGCCGGATACTCGAGCAGAACTTTACGAATCGGATACCGATACTGCCGCTCGAGCAGCACGCGGCCATCGTCGAAAAGAGGCAGGATCATCACTGCGCCCGGATGCTCGACAAACTCGCGCGTTGCGTGCTTGCCGTCGGGCAATTCGACCGTATCGAGTTTGAGCGTGAGGAACTTGCCTTGATGCAGCAGCTTGCTTTCGACCGTTTTCTCGATCAGGCCGGCGTCGGAATCGGGAAAAGAATCGGATAGATGCTTGGGGTCGAGTGAAGAACTGTCAGCCATCGTGCGCCTTGAAGAAAACGCGTCGGGCGGCAATAGCCAAACGCGTGGATCAAGCCGCGAAGGCCGTGGCCGTCAGCGGCGCTTGACGAGATATTGATAAGCGAAACCGGGAAACGCGAGCACGAGAAAGAGGCTGAACGTCACGGCGTAAAACTGCCAGCCCTGCTCGAAACGGTTTCCGGCGCGCGCTTCAAGCATAAAGCCGAGCGCGCCCACGACAAAATAAAGCACGATCAATTCCGCAATCCGGATCCACGCGCTTTTTTTCGCCCTCTTGATTGGCACGGCAGCGAAAATGCGTTGATTCGCGAACGGAAGGTTGGCGCCCACAAGCGCCAACAACACGATAAACCAGCCCGCAGCCGACATTACAACTGGAACGGCAAGGTATGCGTGATAGCGGTCAGGCAGGCCTTCATCAGCGGACCCGGAACAATCCCGAGCACCAGCACCGCAAGGCCGTTGAACGCGAGCAACGCACGCTTGAGGCTATCGGCGACGATAGGCGATGCATCCGTGGGTGCATCGAAATACATCAGCTTGACGATACGCAGGTAGTAGAACGCGCCCACCAGCGACGACAACACGGCAAGCACCGCAAGCCAGGTCAAGCCAGCGTTCATGGTGGCTTCGAGCACGGCGAGTTTGGCGTAGAACCCGACCATCGGCGGGATGCCGGCGAGCGAGAACATCATGATCATCATCACGAACGCAAACACCGGGCTGCGCTGGTTCAGGCCCTTGAAATCGTCGAGCGTTTCGGCTTCGAAATCCTTGCGCGCCAGCAGCATGATCACGCCAAAGGTGCCGAGCGTGGTGATCAGGTAGATGATGCTGTAGAACATGGCCGAGCTATATGCATCGGCCGCGCTGTCCGCCTTGCCCTCGACCACGCCCGCGAGCAAGCCGAGCAGCACGAAGCCCATGTTCGAGATTGCCGAGTACGCCAGCATCCGCTTGATGTTCTTTTGCACGATACCCGTGACGTTACCCACGATCAGCGACAACGCGGCGAGAATCACCAGCATTTCCTGCCAGTCCACAGCCAGCGGCAGCAGCGCCATCACCAGGAAACGCAGGCCCCAGGCGAACGCCGCGGCTTTCGGACCGCCGCCGGTGATCAATGTCATGGCGGTCGGCGCGCCTTGATAGACGTCGGGCACCCACATGTGGAACGGCACCGCGCCCATCTTGAACGCGATTCCCGCGACCACGAAGATCACGCCGAAGAGCAGCACGGCGTCGTTGATGCGGCCGGTTGCAATCGCCTTCGCCACTTCGTTGAGTTCAAGCGAGCCGGTTGCGCCATACAGCATCGAGATGCCGTATAGCAGGAAGCCCGAAGCCAGCGCGCCCAGAACATAGTACTTCATCGCGGATTCGTTGGCTTGCGGCGAGTCCTTGCGCAACGCGATCACCGCGTACAGCGACAACGACATCAGTTCCAGGCCCAGATACAACGTCAGGAAGTTGTTGCCCGAGATCATCACGCACTGGCCGAGCAGCGAAAACAGGCCGAGCAGGAAGAAGTCACCGCGGAACAGATCGCGGTCTTCAAGGTACTTGCGAGAATAGATGATCGATACCGCGAAGCCGAGCGTCACCACCGCTTTCATTGCGCTGGCGAACGGATCGACCACGTACATGCGCGTGAAGAAGTAATGCGGCGTGGGATCGAGTGCCTGGAAGGCGAACCACACGCCGACCACGATCGTCGATATGACAGAGATGAAATACGACGATTGACGGCTCTTCACGCCGAAGATGGTGTCGTTCAACCACACCACGACGACCATCAGCATCAGCAGTCCATCGGGTAACAGGGCACTCATTGGGGCGTTTTGCATGATCTTTTATTTCCTCCGCACGCGTTACTGGGCCAGCGGCAGTTTCGACTGCGCGACGTGGGAGAGGAGATTTTCCACAGATGCGTGCATCACATCGGTGAAAGGCTTCGGGTACAGGCCCATGTACAGCGTAAATACAGCAAGCACGGCCAGCATGAAGAACTCGCGCTTGTTGATGTCTTTCAGTTTCGCGACATGGTCGTTGGCCACCGCGCCGAAGTGCACGCGCTTGTACATCCAGAGCGTGTAGGCCGCGCCGAGAACCAGCGTGAACGTCGCGAGGAAACCGATCCAGAAGTTGAACTTTACAGCCGCCAGAATCACCATGAATTCACCGACGAACCCTGAAGTACCCGGCAAGCCGCAGTTGGCCATGGCGAACAGCATGGCAAACGCCGCGAACTTCGGCATGACGTTCACCACGCCGCCGTAGTCCGAGATCCGGCGCGAGTGCATGCGGTCATACAGCACGCCGATACACAGGAACATCGCGCCCGAGACAAAGCCGTGCGAGATCATCTGGATGATCGCGCCTTCCATGCCAAGCGTATTGAAGATGAAGAAACCGAGCGTGACGAAGCCCATGTGCGCAATCGACGAATACGCCACCAGCTTCTTCATGTCTTCCTGCACCAGCGCCACGAAACCGATGTAGATCACCGCAATCAGCGACAGCGTGATCACCACCGGCGCCAGGAAATGGCTTGCATCCGGCGCAATGGGCAGCGAGAAGCGAATGAAACCGTACGCGCCGAGCTTCAGCATGATCGCGGCCAGCACGACCGAGCCGCCCGTCGGCGCTTCTACGTGGGCGTCAGGCAACCACGTGTGGACCGGCCACATCGGCACCTTCACGGCAAACGCCATGAAGAACGCTATGAACAACAATATCTGCGGCGTGAAACCGATCTTCAATGCCTGCCACGTGGCGATATCGAACGTGTGCGTCTGTGTGTACAGGTACAACAACGCGATCAGCATGAGCAGCGAGCCCATCAGCGTGTACAGGAAGAACTTGAACGCTGCGTAGACGCGATTCGCCCCGCCCCACACGCCGATGATGATGTACATCGGGATCAGCGTGGCTTCGAAGAATACGTAGAACAACATGCCGTCGGCGGTCGAGAACACGCCGATCATGAGGCCCGACAGGATCAGGAACGCAGCCAGGTATTGCGACACGCGCACCGTGATGACTTCCCACGCCGAGATCACCGTAATCACGGTGATCAACGCGGTCAGGACCACAAACCACATTGAAAGACCGTCGACACCCAGGTGATACGAGATGTTGAAACGTTCGATCCAGCTTACGTTCTCTTCGAACTGCAGCGCAGCCGTTGAATTGTCGAAGCCCGTAATCAAGGGAATCGTGACGACCAGCCCGAGAATCGAGCCAATCAGCGCAAGCCAGCGCGCCGGTGCCGGATTGTTGTCGTTGCCTACCGCCAGTACAAGGATACCGACAATGATCGGTAACCAGATCGCGAGACTGAGAATTGGAAAAGAGTGCATAGATAGGTGTCCCCGCCTTATTTGCCGCCGAGCGTTACAAACAGGGTCAAGAGCCCCAACATGCCAATGATCATGGCGAACGCGTAGTGATAGATGTAACCGGATTGAAGGAAGCGAATCACACCGGCAAACCAGCCGACGAACTTCGCGAGACCGTTGACGATACCGTCGATAACGGCGACATCGCCCTCTTTCCAGAGTCCGCGGCCAATGGCGACCGCACCCTTTGCAAATACGACATCGTTGATCTTGTCGAGGTAGTACTTGTTATCGAGCAAGTTGTAGATCGGCAGGAAGCGTTGCTTGATCACGCCCGGCAGATCCGTCCGCTTGAGATACAGGAACCACGACACCACCACGCCCGCGAGCGCGAGCCATACCGGCAGACCCGCGACCGAATGAAGGCCCATTGCGAACCAGCCGTGGAATTCCTCGGCCATTTCGTGCAGCGCCGGATGGTTCTCGCCGATAAAAATTACGCGGTCGAACACAACGCCGTGAGCAAAGAAATCGCCGAACAACATGGGACCGATCGCCAGCGCGCCAATGATCACCGACGGAATCGCCAGCAGAATCAGCGGCACGGTAATCACCCAGGGCGTTTCATGCGGCACGTGCGGGCCATGACCATGTCCATGATCGTCGTGGCCGTGTGAATCATGATCATGCGAATCGTGCGCATGCGCTGCGGCTTCGATCGCCATCGGGCTTTCCGGATGCTTCGGACCGCGGAAACGCTCCTTTCCATGGAAAACCATGAAGTACATACGGAACGAATAAAGCGCGGTAACGAACACGCTTGCAACCACGGCGAAGTACGCGAAACCCGAACCCGGCAGATGCGATAGCTTCACCGCGTCGATAATCGAATCTTTTGAATAGAAGCCGGAGAAGAAAGGCGTACCGATCAATGCCAGCGAACCAAGCAGCGACGTGATCCACGTGATTGGCATGTATTTACGCAGGCCGCCCATGTTGCGCATGTCCTGGTCGTGATGCATGCCGATGATCACCGAACCCGCGCCAAGGAACAGCAGCGCCTTGAAGAACGCGTGCGTTGCAAGGTGGAACACCGCAACCGGATAAGCCGACACGCCAAGCGCGACCGTCATGTAGCCGAGCTGCGACAGCGTGGAATAAGCCACCACACGCTTGATGTCGTTCTGCACCACGCCAAGGAAGCCCATGAACAAGGCCGTGATCGCGCCGATCACCGTGACGAACGACAGCGCCGAATCCGACAGTTCGAACAGCGGCGACATGCGCGTGACCATGAAGATACCCGCCGTCACCATGGTCGCCGCGTGAATCAGTGCGGAAATCGGCGTCGGGCCTTCCATGGAATCGGGCAGCCACACGTGCAGCGGGAATTGCGCCGACTTACCCATCGCGCCAATGAACAGGCAGATACACGCGACCGTCAGCAGACCCCAGTCGGTACCGGGAAACGTCATGCCGGCCAGTTCCGTGCGATGCGCGAAGACATCGCCGTAATTCAGCGATCCCGCAAACGCTAGCAACAAGCCAATGCCAAGCAGGAAGCCAAAGTCGCCCACGCGGTTGACCAGGAACGCCTTCATGTTCGCGTAGATGGCTGTCGGACGCGTGAAGTAGAAACCGATCAGCAGATACGACACGAGACCCACCGCTTCCCAGCCAAAGAACAACTGCAGGAAGTTGTTGCTCATGACGAGCATCAGCATGGAGAACGTGAAGAGCGAGATGTACGAGAAGAAGCGCTCGTAGCCCGTTTCTTCGTCGGCCATGTAGCCGATCGTGTAGATGTGCACCATCAGCGAGACGAAGGTGACGATCACCATCATCATCGCGGTCAGCGAATCGACCAGGAAGCCGATCTCCATCTTGAGCGGGCCGACCGTCATCCATTCGTAGATGGTCGCGTTGAAGCTCGCGCCGTTCATGACGTCGAGGAAGACGAAACACGAAAGCACCAGCGAGATCGCCACACCGAGAATGGTGATGCTGTGCGAGCCGCGGCGGCCGATCTTCCAGCCGAACAGCCCCGCTATCAGCGAACCGGCAAGCGGCGCCAGCGGGATCGCAAGCAGAAGGTTTTCATTGAGTGTCGTGGACATATCTGTCTTGCCTGAAATTAACCTTTGAGCTGATCGAGATCTTCGACGTTGATCGTGTCGAGACTGCGGAACAACGTGACCAGAATGGCGAGACCGATGGCCGCCTCGGCTGCCGCGACGGTCAGCACGAAGAACACGAAAATCTGGCCGTGGATGTCGCCGAGATAGTGCGAGAACGCGACGAAGTTGGTATTCACCGCCAGCAGCATCAGTTCGATCGCCATCAGGATGATGATCACGTTACGCCGGTTCAGGAAAATGCCGACAATGCTGATCGCGAACAGGATCGCGCCGAGCACGAGGTAATGGGCAAGACTCAACATGATTGTTTTTCTCCTCAGCCTTTGTTGTCGACCGTGCCGGCGCCGGCATTGCCGGTAACGGGCGGCGGGTTGGTCGTGGCATCCGGCGCTTCCTGTTCGGACTTCATCTTCACAATCCGCACGCGATCCTTGGCTCGCACCTTGACCTGGTCGCTCACGCTCTGGCGCTTGTTGTCCTTCTTCTCGCGAATGGTCAGCGAGATTGCTGCGATGATCGCGACCAGCAGGATCAGGCCTGCGATTTCAAACGCGAAGATGTAGTCGGTGTAGATCACCTTGCCGATCAGGTGCGAGTTCGACATCACTTCGTTCGGACCCACGCCTGCGCCCACGCCGTTGACCAGCATGGCGTCGTGTACCGGCGTCACCGTCGCGCCGTAGCCGTGCCACAGGATCAGGGCCGTTTCGATAATGATGATCGCGCCCACAATGCTTGCGATGGGCACGAATCGCTTGAAGTCCCGGTGCAGCACGTCGAGGTTGATGTCGAGCATCATCACCACGAAGAGGAACAGCACCATGACCGCGCCGACATAGACGAGAACCAGCAGAATGGCGAGGAATTCGGCTTCGAGCAGCATCCAGATCGCGGCCGCGTTGAAGAACGCGAGCACGAGGAACAGCGCGGATGACACAGGATTGCGCGAAGTGATCACCTTCAGCGCCGAAACAACCAGCAGTAGCGCGAAGATGTAAAACAGTACGGTCGTGAATTCCATGATTACCGGTTCATCGTTAGGCTTTGTGTTTTGACACAAGCGCGCCGTGTCGCATCGTTTGAAGGACGCAACTTACAACCATGGCGCGCGGGCCGGAACAGCAGGTCAATTCAAATGCAGGAACAGCAAAAGGCGCGATGACTCATGCGCCCCGCTTCGCTTTACCGATAAGGCGCGTCAGCCGCCTTCGCAGCGGCAATCTCCGTTTCATAACGGTCGCCCACTGCGAGCAGCATGTCTTTCGTGAAATACAGGTCGCCGCGTTTCTCGCCGTGATACTCGAGAATGTGCGTTTCGACAATCGAATCGACCGGGCAGCTTTCTTCGCAGAACCCGCAGAAAATGCACTTGGTCAGGTCGATGTCATAACGCGTGGTACGGCGCGTGTTGTCGGCGCGCGTTTCCGATTCGATGGTGATCGCGAGCGCCGGGCACACGGCTTCGCACAACTTGCATGCGATGCAGCGCTCTTCGCCGTTTTCGTATCGGCGCAATGCGTGCAGGCCACGAAAACGCGGGGAGATCGGCGTCTTCTCCTCCGGAAACTGAACCGTCACCTTGCGCTGGAACAGGTAACCACCCGTCAGCGCGAGGCCTTTCAGCAACTCGGTCAGAAAAAACGTCTTGAAGAAATTCTGTAATGCGTTCATGGTTTTTTCATCCGCCCATTATTTCCAGATGTTCAGCGGCGACATGATCCAGAAACCGACCACGACCACCCACACCACCGACACCGGCAGAAAGATTTTCCAGCCAAGACGCATGATCTGGTCGTAGCGATAACGCGGGAACGTTGCACGGGCCCAGATGAATACGGACAGCAGGAAAAAGATCTTCAGCACGAACCAGAAAATGCCCGGGATGAAGGACAGGAAACCGAACGGCGCGCTCCAGCCACCAAGGAACAAGGTCGATGCAATCGCCGAGATCACGATCATGTTGATGTACTCGGCGAGGAAGAACAGCGCGAACGCCATGCCCGAATAATCGATCATGTGGCCCGCGACAATCTCCGACTCGCCTTCCACCACGTCGAACGGGTGACGGTTCGTCTCGGCAATGCCCGAGATGAAGTACACGACGAACATGGGCAGAAGCGGCAGCCAGTTCCACGACAGGAAGTTGATGCCCCAGTTCGCGAAGATGCCATGTTCCTGCGAGACCACGATAGCCGACATGTTCAGGCTGCCCGTGACCATCAGCACGACGACGAGCGCGAAGCCCATCGAAATTTCGTACGACACCATTTGCGCCGCGGCGCGCATGGCGCCAAGGAACGCGTATTTCGAGTTCGACGCCCAGCCGGCCAGGATCACGCCATACACGCCAATGGACGAAATCGCCATCACGTAGAGCAGCCCGGCGTTGACGTCGCCCAGCACCGCTTTCGCCTGGAACGGAATCACCGCCCACACCGCGAACGCGGGCACCACGGTCATGATCGGCGCGATCAGGTAGATCCAGCGGCTGGCTTGCGTTGGCTGAATCACTTCCTTCAGCAGCAGCTTCAGCACGTCGGCGATCGGCTGCAACAGCCCGAGCGGACCCACGCGATTCGGGCCGAGACGCACGTGCATCCAGCCGATCAGCTTGCGTTCCCACAGAATCAGGTACGCGACGCACAGCAGGATCACCACCGACACCACGAGAATGCGGATGACCGCCCACACGGTGGGCCAGGCGACACCGAGAATCTGCGTCCCGCCTGCGTTGATCGTATCGAACAAGCCCATTTACGCCTTCTCCACTACCAGTTCACCGAACAGAGCCCCGAGCGCCGCGCCGGCCGGCGTTCCCGTCGACACGCGCACCACGCTTTCCGCCAGATTCGCGTCGCGAACCGCCGGCAGGGTTACCGAGAGACCGCCTTGGGCAACGCGTACGGCGTCGCCGTTAGTAAGCCCGAGTTCTTCGAACAGCGACGTCGGCAGCGCAACCACGTTTGCGTCGCGCGCGGCAGCCGTCAGGTGCAACGATTCGGCGCGGCGCGACAATGCGTCGGCGTGATAGATCGGCGTGTCGGCAAGGCGCTCGAAGCGGCCTGGATTCGATGCAGCCTTCGTCACCGGCTTGATGGCCGCACCGCTCTTGTTCGACAGACGCGCGCTCAGGTCGCCCTTGCCCAATGCGGCGTCGCGGACTTCTTCGGCGGTATCGAATTCGAAACCCTTCAGGCCCAGGATGCTGCCAAGCACGCGCAGCACCTTCCAGCCCGGACGCGTTTCGCCCAGCGGACGGACCACGCCGTTGAACGTCTGCGCCGTACCTTCGGCGTTGACGAACGTACCCGAGGTTTCCGTGAACGGTGCGATCGGCAGCAGCACGTCGGCGTAGTCCATGCCGTGCTTGAACGCCGACAACGCAACGACCATTTCAGCCTGTTTCAAGGCGGCGAGCGCTTGAGCAGGGTTGGCGGTATCGAATTCCGGTTCCACGTTGAACAGCACATAGCCCTTGCGCGGCTGCTCGAACGCTTCGCGTGCATTGAGGCCACCTTCCCCCGGCAGTGCATCGACAAGATGCGCGCCAACGGTGTTTGCCGCTTCCGTCAGATAACCCAGCGTTGCGCCCGTTTCGTTCGCGATCCATTGGCACACAGCCAGGATCTGCGCGAACTGCGGATGCTGAACCGCGCTGTTGCCAAGCAGCAGCACGCGCTTGTCACCAGCCGACAGCGACGCAGCAATGTCCTTCGCCGCCGCCGATGCTTCACGCCCAGCGAACGCTTCCGGCGCAGCAACGCCGCGTGCCTCGGACACCGCAACAGCGATACCGCCAAGGTGCTCGAGCCATTTCGAAGGCGCCGCAACCACGCGATGCGCGGCGGGAATCAGCGAGTCGTCATTGGTTGCGTGCAGGAACGTGAGCATCGCGCCGCCCTTCGCTGCTTGCCGCAAGCGGGCCGCGAACAACGGATGATCGCGACGCAGGAACGAGCCGACGATAAACGCCGTATCGATATTCGACAGATCCGCGATCTTCACGCCAAGCCACGGCGCGCCATCCGAAACCGGCGCGGAGAAGTCGCTCTGACGCAGGCGGAAATCGACGTTGGGCGTACCTGCGCCTTTAGCCAACTGCTTGAGCAAATACAGTTCTTCGACCGTGCTGTGCGGCGTGGCCAGGGCAGCGATCTGATTCGCGCCATGGTCGGCCGTAATGCCCTTGATGCCCTTCGCCACGTATTCCAGCGCCGTCTGCCAGTCGGTCTCGATCCACTTGCCGCCTTGCTTAAGCATGGGCTGCGTGAGACGGTCGTCGCTGTTGAGCGATTCGTACGAGAAGCGATCCTTGTCCGAGATCCAGCATTCGTTGATGGATTCGTTTTCCATCGGCAGAACGCGCATCACGCGGTTGTTCTTCACCTGAACAACCAGATTCGCACCAACAGAATCGTGCGGGCTGATCGACTTGCGGCGCGACAGTTCCCACGTACGGGCGCTGTAGCGGAACGGCTTGCTCGTCAACGCGCCGACCGGACACAGGTCGATCATGTTGCCGGACAATTCCGAGTCCACGGTCTTGCCAACAAACGATGTGATTTCCGAGTGCTCGCCACGACCCAGCATGCCGAGTTCCATCACGCCGGCCACTTCCTGACCAAAGCGGACGCAACGCGTGCAATGAATGCAGCGCGTCATCTCTTCCATGGAGATCAGCGGCCCGACGTTCTTATGGAACACCACGCGCTTTTCTTCGTTGTAGCGCGACTGCGACTTGCCGTAACCCACGGCCAGATCCTGCAACTGGCATTCGCCGCCCTGATCGCAAATCGGGCAATCGAGCGGGTGATTGATCAGCAGGAATTCCATGACGGACTGCTGCGCCTTCACGGCCTTGTCCGATTTCGTGCGCACGATCATGCCCGCCGACACCGGCGTGGCGCAGGCGGGAACCGCCTTGGGCATCTTTTCCACTTCGACCAGGCACATCCGGCAGTTCGCCGCGATCGACAGCTTCTTGTGATAGCAAAAGTGAGGAATGTATGTATCGACCTTATGCGCAGCCTGGATCACCATGCTGCCTTCAGGCACTTCTACGCTTTTGCCGTCGATTTCTAATTCAACCATGATGGGGAATGGTCCTTGGCCTAATCACTGATCACGCGGTAAGCGCTTCGGACGTGTGCGCATGATGCGCATGTCCGTCGACGAGACAATGTTTGTGCTCGACGTGATATTCGAATTCGTCCCAGAAGTGCTTCAGCATGCCGCGCACCGGCATGGCCGCTGCGTCGCCGAGCGCACAAATGGTGCGGCCCATGATGTTTTCGGCGACCGAGTTCAGCAGATCCAGGTCTTCCTTGCGCCCCAGTCCGTGTTCGATCCGATGCACCACGCGATACAGCCAGCCCGTGCCTTCGCGGCAAGGCGTGCACTGACCGCACGATTCCTCGTAATAGAAGTACGACAGGCGCAAGAGCGAGCGCACCATGCAGCGCGTTTCGTTCATGACAATGACCGCGCCCGAGCCCAGCATGGATCCGGCCTTCGCGATCGAGTCGTAGTCCATGTCGGTAGCCAGCATGAGCTCGCCCGGGACAACCGGCGCCGATGATCCACCCGGAATCACCGCCTTTACCGACTTGCCACGCACGCCGCCGGCCAGTTCGAGCAAGGTCTGAAACGAAGTACCGAGCGGCACTTCAAAGTTGCCCGGACGATTGACGTCGCCCGCAACCGAGAAAATCTTCGTGCCGCCGTTGTTCGGCTTGCCGATCTCCAGATACTTCTGCGGGCCGATAGCCAACAGGAACGGCACGGCTGCGAACGTTTCGGTGTTGTTGATCGTGGTCGGCTTGCCGTACACGCCGAAGCTCGCCGGGAAAGGCGGCTTGAAGCGCGGCTGACCCTTCTTGCCTTCCAGCGACTCGAGCAGCGCCGTCTCTTCGCCGCAGATATACGCGCCATAACCATGGTGCGCATACAGTTCGAACGAAAAGCCCGAGCCAAGAATATTCGCGCCCAGATACCCAGCCGCACGCGCTTCTTCAAGCGCCTGTTCGAAGATCTTGTAGACCTCGAAAATCTCGCCGTGAATATAGTTGTAGCCGACCGTGATGCCCATGGCGTACGCGCCAATGGCCATGCCTTCGATCAACGCATGCGGATTCCAGCGCAGAATGTCGCGATCCTTAAACGTGCCCGGTTCGCCTTCGTCCGAATTGCAGACAAGGTACTTCTGCCCCGGAAACTGACGCGGCATGAAGCTCCACTTAAGACCGGTCGGGAAACCCGCACCGCCGCGTCCACGCAGACCCGACGCCTTGACGTCGGCAATCACCTGCTCCTGCGGAATTTTTTCTTCGAGAATACGGCGCAACTGGGCGTAACCGCCGCGCGCCACATAGTCTTCGAGGTGCCAGTTTTCGCCGTTGAGACCGGCGAGAATCAGGGGCTGGATGTGGCGGTCGTGAAGAGACGTCATTTCGATAGTTCCTCGAGGAGCGTGTCGATCCGCTCGCGACTCATGAAACTGCACATACGATGATTGTTCACGAGCAACACGGGTGCATCGCCGCACGCGCCAAAGCATTCACCTTCTTTCAAGGTGAACTTGCCGTCAGCGGTGGTTTCGCCAAAGTCGATGCCAAGCTTTTGCTTCAGGTATTCCGCAGCGCTCTCGGAACCGCCGTCTGGACCAAGCTGGCACGGCAGGTTCGTACAGAGCGTGATCTTGTGTTTGCCGACCGGCGCGGTCTCGTACATGGTGTAGAACGTCGCGACTTCCTGCACGGCCACAGACGGCATGCTCAAGTAGTCGGCCACGAACTGCATGATTTCCGGCGACAGCCAGCCATGCTCTTCCTGAGCGACAGTCAGCGCCGCCATCACCGCGGACTGCTTCTGCTCCACGGGATATTTCGCGATCGCGCGATCAATTTCTTTCAGGCCTTCAGCTGAGATCATTTCAGACACGACTCTTTCAGTTCCTACCGAACGAAAACCCGCCGCGCCCTTCTTTTGCGGCAGACCTGGCGTCCTGCTGTTGTTGGTTTGCAGACCTGTTCAACGCTTTTGCGCGAGCAGGCCGGCATAGTACGGCGGATGTCCGCGATGCCATGTCAGCGGTCGATCTCGCCGAACACGATGTCCTGCGTCCCGATGATCGTCACCGCGTCCGCAATCATGTGGCCGCGCGCCATTTCGTCGAGCGAAGCAAGATGCGCATAGCCCGGCGCACGAATCTTCAATCGATACGGCTTGTTCGCGCCATCCGAAACCAGATAGATGCCGAACTCGCCCTTCGGATGCTCGACCGCCGCATACGTCTCGCCTTCCGGCACGTGAAAACCTTCTGTGAAGAGCTTGAAGTGGTGAATCAGCTCTTCCATGTTGGTCTTCATGCCTACGCGCGAAGGCGGCGCAATCTTGTGATTGTCGATCATCACGGGGCCCGGATTCTTGCGAAGCCACTCAATACATTGTTTCGCAATCCGCGTGGACTGACGCATCTCTTCCACGCGCACGAGGTAACGGTCGTAACAGTCGCCGTTCACGCCCACCGGAATATCGAAATCCAGTTGGTCGTAGACTTCATATGGCTGCTTCTTGCGCAAATCCCATTCAATGCCCGAGCCACGCAGCATCGCGCCGGTCATGCCGAGCTGCAATGCGCGCTCAGGACTGACCACGCCAATACCGACAAGCCGCTGCTTCCAGATACGGTTGTCGGTCAGCAGCGTTTCATACTCGTCCACGCATTTAGGGAAGCGCGTAAAGAAGTCGTCGATAAAATCAAGCAGCGAACCCTGACGCGTCTCGTTCATGCGCGACAACGCCTTCGCATTGCGGATTTTCGACGCCTTGTATTGCGGCATTGCGTCAGGCAGGTCGCGATACACACCGCCCGGACGGTAATACGCCGCGTGCATCCGTGCGCCGGATACCGCTTCGTACACGTCCATCAGGTCTTCACGTTCACGGAACGCATACAGAAACACCGCCATTGCGCCGACGTCGAGCGCATGCGAGCCAATCCACATCAGGTGGTTCAGCACGCGCGTGATTTCGTCGAAAAGAACGCGGATATATTTCGCGCGCACCGGCACATCGATGCCGAGCAGCTTCTCGATTGCCAGCACATAGCCGTGCTCGTTGACCATCATCGACACATAGTCGAGACGGTCCATGTACGGCACGGACTGAATAAAGGTCTTCGATTCCGCGAGCTTTTCGGTAGCGCGATGCAGGAGGCCGATATGCGGGTCGGCGCGTTGAATCACTTCACCGTCGAGCTCCAGCACGAGGCGCAGCACACCGTGCGCAGCCGGGTGTTGCGGGCCGAAATTGAGCGTGTAGTTCTTGATCTCTGCCATGGCGTTCTCTTAGTGTTTCAGACCGCCATAGCGGTCCTCGCGGATCACTCGCGGCGTGATTTCGCGCGGCTCGATCGTCACGGGCTGGTACACGACGCGCTTTTCTTCCGGGTCGTAACGCATTTCGACATATCCCGACACCGGGAAGTCCTTGCGGAACGGATGGCCGATGAAACCATAGTCGGTGAGAATGCGCCGCAGGTCCGGATGCCCTTCGAACACAATGCCGAACAGGTCGAATGCCTCGCGCTCGTACCAGTTCGCCGACGACCACACGTCCACCACCGAGGCGACGATAGGCACTTCGTCGTCCGGCGCGAAGACGCGCACGCGCAGACGCCAGTTGTTGGCGATCGAAAGAAGATGGAGGACGGCCGCGAAACGCGGACCTTCGTAGGCGCCGTCGCCGTACGTGGAGTAGTCGACGCCACACAGATCGACGAGCTGCTCGAAACCGAGCGAGCGATCGTCGCGCAATTTGAGCGCTACATCGGCGTAGTCTGCCGCCTTGACGACGACAGTCAGTTGCCCGAGCGACTCGGTAATGCTATGCAGGCGGTCGCCGAACGCCGCCTCGAGGTTCGCTTTCAGGGTCTCGAGTTTGCTTGCCATATTTGGGGAGGCTCAGGCCTTGGTGACGCTTAATGGAGCTTAATGGGACTTCTGTGACGCGGACCGGCATGCTGATGGCGTCACGACCTTGTACGGCCACGCTGGTCGACCCCGCTTACTGGCGGGCGATCGTGCTGGTGCGGCGAATCTTCGCCTGCAACTGGATCACGCCGTAGACAAGCGCTTCAGCCGTCGGCGGGCACCCTGGCACGTAGACATCGACCGGAACAATCCGGTCACAGCCACGCACCACGGAATACGAATAGTGATAATAACCACCGCCGTTGGCGCATGAACCCATGGAGATGACCCAGCGCGGCTCGGCCATCTGGTCATACACCTTGCGCAGCGCGGGCGCCATCTTGTTGCACAGCGTGCCGGCGACGATCATCACGTCCGACTGCCGCGGACTCGGACGAAACACCACGCCAAAACGATCCAGGTCATAGCGGGCAGCGCCCGCATGCATCATCTCGACCGCGCAACACGCAAGACCGAACGTCATGGGCCACAACGAACCCGTGCGCGTCCAGTTGATCAGCTTGTCAGCCGTGGTGGTGACAAACCCTTCCTTCAAGACCCCTTCGATACTCATTTGCTTTCACTCCAGATGAGCAGCCAGCCATAGCCGCCCAGCAATCCGGTGATCGGGTGACCCTCAAACCCGACGCCCTTCACTCCCAGTTAAGCCCACCCTTTCTCCAGATGTAGGCGAAACCCAGCAGGAATTCGAGCAGAAAAACCATCATTGACAGGAAACCCGGCCAGCCGATGTCGCGCAGGGCCACGCCCCACGGAAACAGGAAGGCGGTTTCAAGGTCGAAAATAATGAACAGAATAGCGACGAGATAATAGCGCACATCGAACTTCATCCGCGCGTCTTCGAAAGCCTCGAAGCCGCACTCGTAAGGCGCGTTTTTTTCAGTGTCAGGCTTGTTGGGACCGAGGATCTTGCCGATGCTGACGAGAGCGATACCCAAACCGGTGCCCACGACGAGGAACAGCAAGACGGGATAATAGGCTGAGAGATTCACGACTATCCTCAAATCGGTTTGATCTGGTGTACCGGTCAGGACGACTGCCTGACCGATTTTCAACTCAAGGCGCATCATACGTAAGAACCCTTACATATTCACTCGCCAGAAGTGACAATGCCAGCCGAAGCAATGCATGCGGCTGGCATTGGATAACTTTTGGTGCCGACGGCGAGACTCGAACTCGCACAGCTTTCGCCACTACCCCCTCAAGATAGCGTGTCTACCAATTTCACCACGTCGGCACTGTCTTGCAATCCGGTAAAACAACTTCTAATTGCCGGTAATCGCTTCGAGAACAAAATTATAACTGGGTTAAGCAGTTTGTTCAACGCACAAAAGGCGCGGTACGCGAAAATTTATTTCGGGACATCCGAGCCTGGAGCCGACGATGCAATCGGTGCCGAACCACCAGCCGCAGCCGATGCGCCGACGTTCGGATTTGCAGCCGGCGCGGTCACGGCAGCCCCGCCCAGCACGCCTGCGGACGCTGCAGGCTTATAGCTTCCGAGGTAAGTCAGCGTCAGCGTGGAGATGAAAAACACCGCCGCGAGGACAGCCGTCGTACGCGACAGGAAGTTCGCCGAACCGGTCGCGCCGAAGAGACTTCCGGATGCGCCACTGCCAAAAGCAGCGCCCATATCGGCACCCTTGCCGTGTTGCAGCAATACGAGGCCAATAACGCCAAACGCCGACAACAACTGGACGACAATAATCAATGTCTTTAAATACAGCATTTCGTTCACCCGACTTTTTAATGTTCACGCGACACTGTTGCGTCGCGCTTTTAAATACTTACATCTTCGAAAGCTCGAACTCGGCGATTAAGCCGAAACGTTTTGTGCAGCCTGGCAAATCGCAAGAAAATCGTTCGACTTCAGCGCTGCGCCACCAATCAATCCACCATCGATGTCCTGTTCGGCGAATAATTCTTCCGCGTTCTCCGGCTTGACGCTGCCGCCATAAAGTACGGGCACTGTTGCGACCGCTGCGCCCTTGGCCGCGAGTTGCGCGCGCAAGAATGCGTGAACTTTCTGGGCCTGCTCCGTCGTCGCGCTTTTGCCCGTACCAATCGCCCAGACCGGTTCGTACGCGACAACGATCTTCGACGCCTGTTCTTCGCTCAACACCAGCAGAACAGCCCCAAGCTGCGTTCCGACAACCTGCTCGGTCGAACCATTCTCGCGCTGTTCCAGCGTCTCGCCCACGCACACGATTGGCGTTAGACCTGCTTCGAGCGCGCGCTGCGCCTTCACCGCCACCAGGTCCGAGTGCTCATGGTGATAGGCGCGCCGTTCTGAATGGCCGACGATCGCGTAGGTTGCATCGAAATCCGCCGCCATGCCAGCTGCGACTTCGCCAGTGTAAGCACCCTGCTTGTGAGCCGATACATCCTGCACGCCCCACGCAACCACCGATCCGGCGAGCAACGCCTGCGCTTGTGCAAGATACGGCATCGGCACGCACACACCCGTGCGCACGCCCTTCTGCAAACCCGCGGCGCCGGCGGCAACTGCTTGCAGCAACGCGGCGTTTTCGATGAGCCGGCCGTGCATTTTCCAGTTTCCGACCACCAGCTTTGCGCGTTTGGCTTGTTCTTTCGGCATTTGTCTCGTCGTAGCAGCGAGGCTGCCGATCAGTAGGTGGAAAAATAACCGGAGCCGGAACTTTTGGGCACGCCGCCCCAGTACAACATGCGATTTTACTGTGCGTGGCGGAAAACGGTCAAACGCCGAAATCCTGGTGGCGGCTTTATCTCAGATCTAAATTCAGTTCACAGTCAGGCGACCTTGCTCCAGTCGAGCACGATCTTGCCAATGTGCGTACTGCCTTCCATCAGTTCATGCGCCGCAGCGGCCTGATCGGCGGGGAAAACCTCGTGAATCACCGGTTTGATGCGCCCGGCCTCGACTTCCGGCCACACATGTTCCTTCAACTGCGCCGCGACCTTGCCCTTGAACGCAACTGCACGCGGTCGCAGGGTCGACCCGGTAATCACCAGACGACGGCGCAACACCTCATTCAGGTTGATCTCGGCTTTCGATCCACCCAGCGTCGCGATGACGACCACGCGGCCACCGTCGGCCAGCGCTTTCAATTCGCGGGGAAGATAATCGCCCGCAACCATGTCGAGGATCACGTCCACGCCGCGGTCATTCGTCAGCGACTTGACGACATCGACGAAATCTTCCGTCTTGTAGTTGATCGCCCGCTCCGCGCCGAGCTTCTCGCAAGCCTGGCACTTTTCGTCGGATCCGGCCGTCACGAACACGCGATGTCCAAGCGCCTTGGCAATCTGGATGGCCGTCACGCCAATGCCGCTCGACCCGCCCTGAATCAGCAACGTTTCCTCGGCGCCATTTTCGCCTTTGCCCAGGTGCGCCCGCTCGAACACGTTGCTCCACACGGTAAAAAACGTTTCCGGCAGCGACGCCGCTTCAATATCCGTCAATCCCTTCGGCACCGGCAGGCATTGCTCGAGCGGCGCGCAGGCGTACTCGGCATATCCGCCGCCCGCAAGCAGCGCGCATACACGATCGCCCGCTTTCAGGCCGAACGGATTGTGCTTCGGATCGAAGTCACCGCGCACGATTTCACCCGCCACTTCCAGCCCCGGCAGATCCGATGCACCCGGCGGCGGCGCATAACCGCCCTTGCGCTGAAACACATCCGGACGATTCACACCCGACGCCGCGACCTTGATCAGCACTTCGCCAGCCTTGGGTTCCGGCATGGGGCGCTCGCCAAGCTTGAGAACTTCGGGCGCGCCAAATTCGGTGATTTCGATCGCTTTCATCTGCGTATTCCTTCGAGTCGGACTTCGTGAAACAGCGATGTAACCTCATGGCATTGCGGACTCGGGGAACCGAACCCGCAATAACATCGAATCACAATCGAACCGTGACATTCAAAACGGCCGGCACGCGAGCTTCTCGCGCCGGCCATTCCAACTTACCGCATTACTGCGGCTGCGTGGGCTGGATCGGTTGAATCGGCTCGCCGCCTTCAGCCAGTAACGCCTTTGCCGACAAACGCACGCGACCCTTTTCGTCTGTCTGGATGACCTTGACCTTCACGATCTGGCCTTCCTTCAAGTAATCGTTGATGTCCTTGATGCGCTCGTTGACGATTTCCGAGATGTGCAGCAGACCATCCTTGCCCGGCAGGATGTTGATGATCGCGCCGAAGTCCAGCAATTTGAGTACCGGACCTTCGTAGACCTGGCCCACTTCCACTTCGGCCGTGATGTTCTCGATGCGCTTCTTCGCTTCCGCCATGCCTTCGCTGCTCGTGCTCGCGATGGTCACCACGCCGTCATCGGAAATATCGATGGTCGTGTTGGTTTCCTCGGTCAACGCCCGGATCACCGAACCGCCCTTGCCGATCACGTCGCGGATCTTCTCCGGATTGATCTTCATGGTGATCATGCGCGGCGCGTAATCCGACAGGTTCGTGTTCGTACCCGGAACCGCCGTCGTCATCTTGCCGAGGATATGCATGCGGCCTTCCTTCGCCTGCGCGAGCGCGACCTGCATGATTTCCTTCGTGATGCCCTGGATCTTGATGTCCATCTGCAGCGCCGTCACGCCTTGCGCCGTGCCCGCCACCTTGAAGTCCATGTCGCCCAGGTGATCTTCGTCGCCCAGGATGTCCGTCAGCACCGCGAACTTGTTGCCTTCGAGGATCAGGCCCATCGCGATACCCGCAACGTGCGCCTTCATGGGGACACCGGCGTCCATCAGCGCGAGACAGCCGCCGCACACCGACGCCATGGACGAGGAACCGTTCGATTCCGTGATTTCCGATACCACGCGGATCGAATAACCGAATTCGTCGGCGCTCGGCAGGCAAGCGGCGAGCGCGCGCTTGGCGAGACGGCCGTGACCGATTTCACGGCGCTTCGGCGAACCGACGCGGCCCGTTTCGCCGGTCGCGAACGGAGGCATGTTGTAGTGAAGCATGAAGCGTTCGCGATACTCGCCTTCGAGCGCGTCGATGTTCTGCTCGTCGCCCTTCGTGCCAAGCGTGGCCACGACCAGTGCCTGCGTTTCGCCACGCGTGAACAAGGCTGAACCGTGCGTACGCGGCAGCACGCCGGTACGGATTTCGATCGGGCGGACAGTGCGGGTGTCGCGGCCGTCAATACGCGGCTCGCCGTTCAGGATCTGCGTACGGACGATCTTCGCTTCGATGTCGAACATCACGTTGCCGATGGTCGCCTTGTCAGCCGGCGTTTCGCCGCGGGCAACGGCTTCTTCGGTCAGCTTCGCGGTCGTCGATGCGTACACTTCCTTCAGCTTCGCGCTGCGCGCCGACTTGTCGCGAATCTGATAAACGGACAGCAGTTCGGCTTGCGCCAGTTCGGACACGCGCGCAATCAGCGGCTCGTTTTTCGCAGCCGGCGCCCAGTCCCATTCCGGCTTGCCGCCTTCGGCCACCAGTTCATGGATTGCATCGATAGCGATCTGCATCTGGTCGTGACCGAACACCACGGCGGCGAGCATCACTTCTTCGGTCAGTTGCTGCGCTTCCGATTCCACCATCAGCACCGCGCGTTCCGTACCGGCCACGATCAGGTCGAGCGCCGATTCCTTCATCTGCGGACGCGTCGGGTTCAGCACGAATTCATTGTTGATGTACGCAACGCGGGCAGCGCCCACCGGGCCGTTGAACGGCAGGCCGGAGATGGCCAGAGCCGCCGACGCGCCGATCAGCGCAGGAATGTCCGCGGGCACATCCGGGTTCAGCGACAGCACGTGAATCACGACCTGGACTTCGTTATAGAAGCCTTCCGGGAACAGCGGACGCAACGGACGGTCGATCAAGCGCGAGATCAGCGTCTCGCCTTCGGACGGACGGCCTTCGCGACGGAAGAAACCACCTGGGATCTTGCCGGCTGCGTAGGTCTTTTCCAGATAGTCGACGGTCAGCGGGAAAAAGTCCTGGCCCGGCTTTGCCGTCTTCGCGCCGACAACCGTCGCGAGCACTACGGTATCTTCCACGTCAACGATCACGGCGCCGCTTGCCTGGCGCGCGATTTCACCTGTTTCCAGGCGAACGTTGTGTTGTCCCCACTTGAATTCCTTGACGATTTTCTTAAACATTCTCACTCCTTCTTCGTTATGCCCCGCGGCATTCCCACGTGTTGTCGTGCGCTCCGGACCCTCCGGAACCCCCGCACACGCCGATAAACCCCGCGAAGCCAAGCGATGGCCGACAGCCGCGCAAGAGAGGGGTGTATGTCATTCCAACGCAACACGACACGCAATGCGCATGACGCGCTGGAATGACACAAAGCTCTGCGGCGAAGCCCGGCCCTGTAGTCGAATCGGTTTCCGATCCGGATTTGGCTTTAATGCAAGCCTTCGATAATTCCCACTGTTTTTGCTGCTTGCGATCTGACTACGCGCTGATTGCGAGCGCGCCGTTCAAAAACAAAATGCCTGTATCAGCAAACTGACACAGGCATTTCGTTGTGAACGCTAGCCGCTTACTTGCGCAGGCCCAGCTTTTCGATCAGCGAGCGATAACGGTCAGCGTCTTTGCCCTTGAGGTAATCGAGCAGCTTGCGACGGCGGCTCACCATGCGCAGCAAACCGCGGCGGCTGTGGTGATCCTTCGTGTGAGCCTTGAAGTGAACGGTCAGTTCATTGATACGGGTCGTGAGCAGTGCAACCTGCACTTCAGGCGATCCCGTGTCATTTGCGCCGCGCGCATATTCTGCGACGACGTCGGACTTCTTTGCATGAGCAACTACGGTAGACATTTGATTTTCCTTTGATACGGACAGGCGGTCACGGAAGAAGGGCCGTGCCGTGGGTTTTCTACATCTTTCCCTGGGCCAGTAATACGGCTTTGGATTCCTTGCCGGACGTGTTTCTGCGGGATTTAAAGCCCGGCCCCACATACGGCAAGTCGCGAATTATAGCACAGCGATTTTGCCCGTCGATACGGTCGCGGCGGTCGAACTTGATCGTGCAATAGGCGTGGGCCCAAGCTTTCCCGCGCTTCTTTCAAGGTGCGGGACGTTTCATCTGGCAGGTTGTCGGCATTGACGTGCTGGCCGCCGGGATTTTCAGCAGCGTGCGAAAGCCAAAACCCGAGCCTTCGTTGTCGAAACGCACGCCCGGCGTGCCAACCCGGTCCATCTCCATCACGTAAAGGGGCTGGATCAGTTGATGATCGGCGGCGCGCATTTCCGTTGTCTGGAAGCCGGTATCAAGCTTCATTCCCTCCAGCGCCCGGGCGACAGCGGTTGGATCGGCGCTGCGAGCCTGCTGCATTGCGTTCGCCAGCATCTTGATCATCAGCGGCATGCGCAGGAACAGGTAATCGTCGGCGGGTGCCGGGAAACGGGTCCGGAACGCTGCGTAGTAGGTATCGGACGCCGCTCCGCCTGCGTTCGGATGCCAGTCCGCCACCGCTACCACGTGTTTCACGCCAGCCTCGCCCAGCGCGGCGGGCGCGCCCAGGCTGTTGCCGTAAAAAGTGTAGAAATGCGTGTCGAGACCCTGCTCGCGCGCCGCCTTGACAAGCAGCGTCAAGTCGTTGCCCCAGTTGCCGGTGATGACGGCATCGGCGCCGCTCGAACGAATCTTCGCGATGTACGGCGCGAAATCCTTCACGCGGCCGGCCGGGATGAATTCATCCGCGACGATTGCGATGTCCGGGCGCCTCTCCTTCAACGCACGCTGTGCTTCGCGGCTGACATCGTGGCCGAAGCTGTAGTCCTGGTTGAACAAATAGACCTTCTTGACCGATTGCTCACGCTGGATAACGTCGGCCAGGGCGTTCATGCGCATGCCCGCGTGGGCATCGAAGCGAAAGTGCCAGAAGCTGCAGTTCTCGTTGGTGAGCGCCGGGTCGTCGGCGGAGTAATTCAGGAATACAACGCGATGTTCAGGGTCGCGGGCGTTCTGCTTGCTGATGGCATCGACAAGCGCGGCGGCCACCGCCGAACTGTTGCCCTGCGTGACGAAGCCGATTCCCTGGTCGATCGCCGCGCGCAACTGGACGAGACTTGCTTCGCTGCTGCCCCGGCCGTCGAGGACGACCAGTTGCAGCGGATGCCGGCCGTCCGGCAATGCCACGCCGCCATTGGCGTTCACGCGTTCAACGCCGAAACGCAGATTGCGCTCGACCGACGCGCCCGCATTTGCAAACGGCCCCGACATGCCTTCGATCATCGCGATGCGAATCGGCGCGAGATTGGCTACGGGCGCGGGCGCCGCCGAGGCTAACGAAGCGAAAACAAAACCGCCAAGGCTCAAGGCCGCCGCAAGACGGACGCTCCACGAAATCAACCGGTCGTGCAATTTCATACCGCTCATCCAGGATAAAAACTCGACCGGGGATCATAGGCCGCAGCACATGCCGCGTGCAATATCCACAGCCGCTTCGCCCGAACCCGCGGCTAATGGAGGCAATCGACGTAATGGGACGTAATGGAATATCGGTGCATGCCTGCGCGTTTCCTGAACAAGCGAGCGCATCACCCGCAACGCGCTGCGCCCCATGTCAAAATAAGCACCACAGCAAAAAACCCACGATGACCTGTGGACACGCACACGAAGGAGGCTTCAATGTTGATCAATTCGATACGAAAACCAGCCGTCATGGTACTGGCCCTGTTGCTGACTGCGTGTGCGCAGCCGTGGCAGAACTATCAGGCGGGCGCGGATGCGTCCACGGTGACGGCGCGGCTCGGGCCGCCGAAAGAAGTGTACGACCTGCCGAATGGCGGCAAACGCCTGATGTGGCCCACGCAGCCGCTGGGCGAAGTCACGACGGCGGCGGATATCGATGCATCGGGGAAAATCGTGAGCGTGCGTCAGGTTCTCGATGAAAACGAGTTCTACAAGGCGCAGATCGGCACGTGGACCCGCAAGGACGTGCTCCTCAATTTCGGACGGCCCGTGGAGACGTCCTACTTTCCGCTGATGAAGCGCGAAGTCTGGACTTACCGGTATATGGAAGCAGGTTACTGGTACATGATGTTCAGCTTCTATTTCGATGACCAGGGCATCGTGCGCCTGACGCAAAAAACGCCGGATCCGCTGCACGATCCCGATCGCAGGAATTTCTTCTGATGCACCGGGAAGACATTCATTGAAATCATGCCGCCGTCAAACGCGGCATTTTTTTCGTCGCGGCCCCGAAACCAAACGGACATTTTCGTTGATCGCAAACCAATGAAAAACGGCCCCCGCTTTTGGCGAGAGCCGTTTCAATCAGCAAGGCGACCGGATCAAACGCCTTGCTTTACATCCATCGAAATCAGGAAAGCTGCGGATTGAGCTTCTCGACTTTCGAATGAAGCTTGTTGAGCGCGGCGAGATACGCTTTCGCCGATGCCGCCACGATGTCCGGATCCGTGCCCACGCCATTCACAATCCGGCCGCTCTTTGACAAGCGCACGGTCACTTCGCCCTGAGCCTGCGTACCGGTTGTGATTGCGTTGACCGAGTACAGCACGAGCTCGGCGCCGCTCGTCACCTTCGATTCAATCGCGTGGAGCGTCGCGTCCACCGGACCATTGCCGCGCGCTTCGCCACGCACTTCGGTTCCATCGACGGCGAACACCACGCGTGCGTGCGGCTGCTCACCCGTCTCGGAGTGCTGCGCAAGCGACACGAAGCGGAACGTTTCCTTTGCCTGGGCCTCAGCGGATTCTTCGGAGACGATCGCCATGATGTCTTCATCGAAGATTTCCGATTTGCGGTCGGCGAGCTCCTTGAAACGCACGAACGCGGCGTTCACGTCCGTTTCCGATTCCAGCGTCACGCCGAGGTCTTCCAGACGCTGCTTGAACGCGTTCCGGCCCGACAACTTGCCGAGCACGATCTTGTTGGTCGACCAGCCCACGTCTTCCGCGCGCATGATTTCGTAGGTATCGCGCGCCTTGAGCACGCCGTCCTGGTGAATGCCCGATGCATGTGCAAACGCGTTCGCGCCGACCACGGCCTTGTTCGGCTGCACGACAAAACCCGTGATCTGCGACACCAGCTTGGAAGTCGGCACAATATGCGTGGTGTCGATACCGAGTTCCAGCCCGTAATAATCCTTGCGCGTTTTCATCGCCATCACGACTTCTTCGAGCGCCGTGTTCCCAGCGCGCTCGCCGAGACCATTGATAGTGCACTCGATCTGGCGCGCCCCACCGATATGCACGCCGGCCAGCGAATTGGCGACCGCCATGCCGAGGTCGTCGTGGCAATGCACGGACCAGATCGCCTTGTCCGAATTCGGCACGCGTTCGCGGATGGTCTTGATGAGGTTGCCGTAGCCCTCCGGCACGGCATAGCCGACGGTATCCGGAATATTGATGATGGTCGCGCCTTCGTCGATCACCGCCTCGAGCACGCGGCAGAGGAAGTCGAGATCCGAGCGGCTGCCGTCTTCCGGCGAGAATTCCACGTCATCGGTGAACTTGCGCGCGAAACGCGTGGCAAGACGCGCCTGCTCGTAGACCTGATCGGCGCTCATGCGCAGCTTCTTTTCCATATGCAGCGCGGAGGTCGCGATGAACGTATGAATCCGGAAGTGATCGGCGGGCTTGAGCGCGTCGGCGGCGCGCTGGATGTCCTTGTCGTTGGCGCGGGCGAGCGAGCAGATCGTGCTGTCCTTGATCAGGCCCGCAATCGTATGGATCGCGTCGAAATCACCGTTCGAACTGGCGGCAAAACCGGCTTCGATGACATCGACCTTCATCCTTTCGAGTGCTTTTGCGATCCGGATCTTCTCGTCTTTTGTCATCGACGCGCCCGGGGATTGCTCGCCATCGCGAAGCGTCGTGTCGAAAATGATGAGTTTGTCTGCCATGTTCGGGCTCCAGTAGGGACTTTTAGATTTAAGAAAACGGTGGAGAAAAGCGATACGGAATTCGGGTGTTCGCGCCACCGCTGGCGTCGAAAACCACGAACGAGCAGACGGGAGGCGGGAAGCTTAGCGCGGCAGGCGCGCTAGTAGCGGTAGCGCGCGTAGCGGCGCACCGGCTAGGGACAACGAGAGGAGATGGGAGAAAAAATTCATTCGCAGACTATAACGGCATTTTTGAGAGCGTGCAATTGGGCTTTCCGATCGGAGCGATTGGGGTTTTGTGACTGCGCAGCCACAAAAAAAGCGCATCGGCCGTAAAAACCGATGCGCGCCATATTAATGCGCTTTTTCCGATGAGCGTGCCGGATTCGGCCGTCCTCTCAAACTCATATATCCCCACCAGGCATAGCCCGAGAAGCCATAAAGCACAAAAAGTCCAAACAACATCAGCGGCGGATCGGACGACACGAGCACAAACGCCACCACCACCAGCAACACCCCGGCGAACGGTACGCGAAAACGGACGTCGAGCGCCTTGCCGCTGTAGAACGGCGCGTTCGACACCATGGTCACACCTGCATAGATGGTCAGTGCAAACGCCACCCACGGCAGCCATACCAGCTTGAGCGGCACGCGGTTATCGGTTGCGAGCCACACGAAACCCGCGATCAGCGCCGCCGCAGCCGGACTCGGCAGGCCCTGGAAATAGCGTTTATCGACTACGCCCACGTTCGTGTTGAAGCGCGCAAGCCGCAACGCCGCGCCCGAGCAATAGACGAAAGCCGCGAGCCAGCCCCAGCGGCCAAGATCCTTCAGGATCCATTCGTACATGACCAGCGCGGGCGCGACGCCGAACGACACCATGTCCGAGAGACTGTCGAACTGCTCGCCAAACGCGCTTTGCGTATGCGTCATGCGCGCGACACGGCCGTCCATGCCGTCGAGCACCATGGCCACGAAGATCGCGATAGCCGCAATCTCGAAGCGCACGTTCATGGCCTGCACGACCGCAAAAAACCCGCAGAACAACGCCGCCGTGGTGAATGCGTTGGGCAGCAAATAGATGCCGCGCTTCCTCAAAAACTGTTGCCGCTTCGCACGCCTCGTTTCGAGCACGCCAATATCTTGCGTCGATTTGTTGCGGCGAAACGCCCGCGGTGGTGTTGCGGTGCTTCGCGTCCGGCGCGGTTTGAGTGCCGCCATCGAGTCCTCCGTTGTGCAGCCTGGTTTTACCGCTTGTTTAAACTGTTTGTTTCAGCTCGATTAGCTGGACGAGCTCGATTACTCGGCGAACTCGGCAAGAATCGTGGACGACGCCGATACTTTCTCGCCAATCGCCACACGCGGACGGCTTCCCACCGGCAAATACACGTCAACGCGCGATCCAAAGCGGATAAAACCATAACGCTGGCCACGATTGAGCGGCTCGCCCACGTGGACATAGCACAAAATGCGCCGCGCAATCAGCCCCGCGATCTGCACCGACGTGACCGTGTGCCCCGCCGCGGTCTGGATCACGATGGCATTGCGCTCGTTCTCGGTCGATGCCTTGTCGACGGCGGCGTTCAGGTACGAACCCGGGAAATACTCGACCTTGCTGATCGCGCCATCGACTGGCGAGCGCTGCGAGTGCACATTGAACACGTTCATGAACACGCTGATCTTCAGGGCTTCGCGATTCGCGTAAGGGTCGTGAGCCGTTTCCACAGCGACGATCCGGCCATCGGCGGGACACAGCACGGCGTTGGCCTGAACGGGAATCGGGCGGGCGGGATCGCGGAAAAACTGCACGACGAAGATCGCGAGCAGCCAGAACGGCCAGGCAAAACCAAAGCCGCCGATGGCCTGGATCAACACGGCAATGACAACCGCAATGGCAATAAACGGCCAGCCTTCGCGCGCGATGATCGGATGTGGATAGTTCATGAACAGGTTCTGTATTTTTAGTAAAACCGTAGGATAGCAAAAGCCGTCCGGAGCCCAACGACCCCGGACGGCTTTCGGTCTTCACTATGACCGGCAAACAACGCCGGTCGTTCAAGCAAAATCAGGCGATATTTAGTTCTTCGACTGATCGACCAGCTTGTTGGCGGCAATCCACGGCATCATTGCGCGCAGCTTGGCGCCAACCGTTTCGATCTGGTGCTCGGCCGTAAGACGGCGGCGCGATTGCAGCGTCGGCGCACCCGCACGGTTTTCAATGATGAAGCTCTTCGCGTACTCGCCGGTCTGGATGTCCATGAGAACCTGCTTCATCGCCTTCTTCGTTTCAGCCGTCACGATCTTCGGACCCGTCACGTACTCGCCATATTCGGCGTTGTTCGAGATCGAGTAGTTCATGTTGGCGATACCGCCTTCATAAATCAGGTCGACGATCAGCTTCAGTTCATGCAGGCATTCGAAGTAAGCCATTTCCGGCGCATAACCGGCTTCCACCAGCGTTTCGAAGCCAGCCTTGATCAGGTCGACCGTACCGCCGCACAAAACAGCTTGCTCGCCGAACAAGTCCGTTTCGGTTTCTTCGCGGAAATTCGTTTCAATAATGCCGGCACGGCCGCCGCCGTTCGCCGCTGCATACGACAAAGCCACGTCGCGCGCCGAGCCCGACTTGTCCTGCGCGACCGCGATCAGGTGCGGAACGCCGCCGCCTTGTGCGTACGTGCCGCGCACGGTGTGACCCGGCGCCTTCGGGGCGATCATGATCACGTCGAGGTCGGCGCGCGGGATGACCTGGCCGTAATGCACGTTGAAACCGTGCGCGAATGCCAATGCAGCGCCTTCCTTGGCGTTGTCGTGCACTTCGTTCTTGTAGACTTCGGCGATCTGCTCGTCCGGCAGCAGCATCATGACCACATCTGCGCCCTTCACGGCTTCGGCCACTTCCTTGACCTTCAGTCCGGCCTTCTCAGCCTTGCTCCACGATGCGCCGTTCTTGCGCAGGCCGACCGTCACGTTCACGCCGCTGTCCTTCAGGTTCAGTGCGTGCGCATGGCCTTGCGAGCCATAGCCGATGATCGTGACCTGCTTGCCCTTGATGAGGGAGAGATCGGCGTCTTTGTCGTAGAAAACTTTCATGTCGGTTCCTTTGCCTTAAGTTGAATTCGTTGATTCGATGATGCGTTGAAGTGGATGCCAATAATACGGGTTCTTTACAGCGGTTCTCAAACCTTCAGGATGCGCTCGCCCCGGCCAATGCCGGAACTTCCCGTGCGCACGGTTTCCAGAATCGCCGTCGCATCGAGCCCCTGAATAAAGGCATCGAGCTTGTCGGAAGCGCCCGTCAGTTCCATCGTGTAGCTTTTTTCGGTGACATCGATAATGCGGCCGCGGAAGATATCCGCCATCCGCTTCATCTCTTCCCGTTCCTTGCCGACCGCCCTTACCTTGATCAGCATCAGCTCGCGCTCGATGTGGGCGCCCTCTGTCAGGTCGACCACTTTCACCACCTCGATCAGGCGGTTCAGGTGCTTCGTGATCTGTTCGATCACGTCGTCCGAGCCAATGGAAACGATGGTGAGCCGCGACAGCGAGCTGTCTTCGGTCGGCGCCACCGTCAAGGTCTCAATGTTGTAGCCGCGCGCCGAAAAGAGCCCGACGACACGCGATAACGCGCCCGGTTCGTTTTCCAGCAGCACGGAAATGATGTGTCTCATGATGTTTGCGTTCCCGATTAATCCAGTTAGATAGCGCGTTTTCGCGAGATCCGTGCGCGGGCCGGCGTCTTTTGTGAAGACGGGCGCGCGCGAATCCGCACGAGAAAACAGCCGTTATAGATCTTCCGATCCGAGCAGCATTTCCGTGATGCCCTTGCCTGCCTGGACCATCGGAAAGACGTTTTCGGTGGGATCTGTCTGGAAGTCGAGAAACACCGTGCGATCCTTCAGGCGCAGCGCTTCCTTCAGCGCCGGTTCGACGTCGCGCGTGTGCTCGATGCGCATGCCCACATGGCCATATGCCTCCGCGAGCTTCACGAAATCAGGCAGCGCGTCCATGTACGAACTCGAGTAGCGCTTCTTGTATTCGATCTGCTGCCACTGGCGAACCATGCCGAGATAGCGGTTGTTCAGCGAGATGATCTTGACCGGCGTGTTGTACTGCTTGCACGTCGACAATTCCTGGATGCACATCTGGATCGAGCCTTCGCCCGTGATGCACAGCACTTCGTCGTCCGGATGCGCCATCTTCACGCCCATGGCCGCCGGCAGGCCAAAGCCCATAGTGCCGAGACCGCCCGAATTGATCCAGCGGCGCGGATGGTTGAACTTGTAGAACTGCGCGGCCCACATCTGGTGCTGGCCCACGTCCGAGCAGACGAATGCTTCGCCGCCGGTGAGCTCCCAGGCCTTTTCGACCACATATTGCGGCTTGATGATTTCGCTTTCGCGATCGAACTTGAGGCAGTCCTTCGAGCGCCACGCCTCAATGTCCTTCCACCAGTCGGCGAGCGCCGCGGTATCCGGGCCGTGTTCGGCCGTCTGCAACTGCTCGATCAGTTCCTTCAACACTTCCTTCACGTCGCCGACAATGGGGATATCGACTTTCACGCGCTTGGAGATGGACGACGGATCAATGTCGATGTGAATGATCTTCTTCGCGTGCGACGCAAAATGTTCCGGATCGCCGATCACGCGGTCGTCGAAACGCGCGCCGATTGCAATCAGCACGTCGCAGTGCTGCATGGCCATGTTGGCTTCGTACGTGCCATGCATGCCGAGCATGCCGAGAAACTGCTTCTTGTCCGCGCGATAGCCGCCCAGGCCCATCAGCGTATTCGTGACCGGATAACCGAGCAGGTCGGCGAACTGGTTCAGCTCGCGCGCAGCGTTCGCCAGGATGATGCCGCCGCCGGTATAGATATACGGGCGCTTTGCCGAGAGCAAAAGCTGCACGGCCTTGCGGATCTGGCCCGAATGGCCCTTGGTGACCGGGTTGTAGGAACGCAGCGAGACGGATTTGATCGGCTCGTACTTGCAAGGCGTCTTCGACACGTCCTTCGGAATGTCGATCAGCACCGGGCCGGGACGGCCTGTACGCGCGATAAAAAACGCTTTCTTGATGGTGGCGGCAAGTTCGCGCACGTCCTTCACGAGGAAGTTGTGCTTCACGCATGGACGCGTGATGCCGACCGTGTCGCACTCCTGGAACGCATCCTGGCCGATCGCGGCAGTTGGAACCTGACCGCTGATGATCACGAGCGGGATGGAATCCATGTAAGCCGTGGCGATACCGGTCACCGCATTGGTGACGCCGGGGCCGGATGTCACAAGGCACACACCGACATTGCCCGTTGAGCGCGCATAGGCGTCGGCGGCATGAACCGCGGCCTGTTCGTGGCGCACGAGGATGTGCTGGATCTGGTCCTGCTTGTACAGCTCGTCGTAGATATAAAGTACCGAGCCGCCGGGATAGCCCCAGATAAACTCGACGTTCTCGTCGGCCAGCGCGCGCATGAGCACGGTGCCGCCAATGGATTGCGCTTCGAGTGGAGGAGTCGTATCCGACGTGGAGAATTCCGCGCTGGGCATATTCATACATTCACCTTTCGAATTTTCGGCAAAAAATTGATTGGGTGCTCTCTGCCGGGCTTGTGGCTCGGGTTCAAGCGGCGCGTCTAAATGGGAAGCGGGCTTCTTGGGCTCGCCTCAAAGAGACAGTTCACTTTATGATGCGAGTCGGAAACGATAGCCCGAGGCAATAAAGTCCGTCAAGCAAAAATTTCCCGGACTTGCCGCTGGAACAGACCGGATTCGCGGTCGAAAGGCTCAGAATTCTCTGAAATTCCGTAGAAAAGTCTGTTATTCATCGTCCGGCGATGGTGCAATTCCTCGCTGTTCACCCAAAAGTTTGCTAGCATCCGCAGGTTTTTAACCTCTCACCAACCCTTATCGACGCACACTCGTTGCGCCGGGCCTCACGGATGGCATCAGACAAGGAACTCGCCGATTTTCTGGCGGGCGTCGAAAGGCGCGCGTTCAAGCAGACGGTGTACACCGTACGTGACGACGACGCGGCGCTCGACATCGTTCAGGATGCGATGATCAAGCTCGCCGAAAAATACGGCGACCGCCCTCCGGCCGAATTGCCGCTTTTGTTTCAGCGTATCCTGCAGAATGCAACGCACGACTATTTCCGGCGCCAGAAGGTCAGGAATACGTGGGTGAGCCTGTTTTCATCGTTCGGCAACGCCGACGACGACGAATTCGACCCCCTCGAAACCTTCGAATCGCAGGATGGCACGGTCGGTGCGGAGAGCAGCGAAAGCCGGCTTGAGCGCGAACAGGTGCTAAATCTGATCGACGCGGAAATCCAGAAACTGCCAGCACGTCAACGGGAAGCGTTTCTCATGCGTTACTGGGAGGATATGGATGTCGCCGAAACCGCCGCTGCAATGGGCTGCTCTGAGGGCAGCGTAAAAACGCATTGCTCGCGGGCCACGCATGCGCTGGCACACGCGCTGAAGGCGAAAGGAATCACGCTATGAGCAACGCTCTTGATCAGAAAGAAGCCGAATTCGCGCTGAAGGTACGCCGCGCGCTTGACGAAAGTATTACAACGCTGCCCGCAGCGTCGCTCGACAAGCTCGCGGCGGCGCGCCGGACGGCGCTCGCGCGCAAGAAACCGGAGAAAGTCGCGGCGCCGGTCTTTGCGCCTGCACTCGCTGGCGCAGGCATGGCGCCCGGCTTTGGCGCCGCAGGCGCTGGTCCTCGCTCCGCCGGCAAACGCGGCCGCTTTTCGCGCCTTACGCTTGCTTGGCCGCTGCTCGCGCTTGTGATCGGGCTGGCCGGCATTGCGTATTGGGAAGATCAGCAGCGCACCGCCGAACTCGCCGATATCGACGCCGCCATGCTGAGCGACAATCTTCCTCTCGACGCGTATCTCGACCACGGTTTCAACGCGTACCTGACGCGCAATCATTAAGTCTGCAGGAGTTATCGGGTGAGTTACAAGCGCGGCCTCGCGATTGTCTTTGGATGCGCAATTGCGGGACTTGTCGCGTTTGCCGCCACCTATCCGCGTTTCTACCCGGCCGCTTCCGCCGTTACTGTCGCGTCCGCGCCCACGGGCGCAAGCGCGGGTGAGGTACTAGCTCCGCTCTCCTCGCTTTCTCCCGACAGCCCTCTCGCCTGGAGCCGGCTCACCGAAGCTCAGCGGACCGCGCTTGCGCCTTTCGCCACGCAATGGGATCAGTTCAGCGAAGAGCGAAAGCTCAAATGGATGAAGATTGCGTCGCGGTATCACAAGCTCTCGCCAGAGGGACAAAAGCGATTGCACGAACGCATGGCGGAATGGGCGCGCATGACGCCGGACCAGCGCAAGGTCGCGCGGGAAAATTACCAGGTTTCCAAATCCGTTCCGGTTGAAAAGCGCGAGCGCGCCTGGGACGCGTATCAAAAGCTTCCTGAAGAGCAGAAGAAAAAGCTCGCGGCGACCGAAAAACCGCGCCGGCCGACGGTTGTCAGCGCGCCGCCCTCTGGAAAAACCGAAGTCAAGGACATTAACCGGCTGATTACCAGCCGGGAGCATCCGCACGCGTCCGAGCCAACGCAAGCGCAACCTACGGCGCCCGCGCCCGTTTCCCCGGCCATTCCGAGTGCCGCGAGCTTTGTTCCCGCCACGCCGATCCCCGTATCGCCTCAACAGGCGCCCTCGATCTTCAACGGTTCCTGAACCATGGAGAGTGCTTCCTCCGAATCACTCGCGCGGGCCCCATTGGTCGCGCCCAAGCTTCGGCGGCGCCTCGCCACGATGGTCTATGAAGGCGTGATCCTTTTTGGGATCGTGTTTATTGCCGGATATCTGTTCAGCACGCTCACCCAGCAACGTAACGGACTGACCCATCACAACCTGTTGATGACGTGGATCGGGATCGTGCTGGCGGTCTATTTCGTGTACTTCTGGACCCACGGCGGCCAGACGCTGCCGATGAAAACCTGGCGCCTGAAAGTAGTCGATGCACGCGGAGCCAAAGTTTCCACAGCGCGCGCCGTCTTGCGGTTCGCGCTTGCGTGGCTGTGGTTCCTGCCGCCGCTCGCGTTGCATCCGCTGCTTGGCCTGACCATCCCCGTCACGCTGGGTCTGTGCGCCGGCTGGATCGTAGTATGGGCAGCCGCTGTCTGGCTCGATCCCTCCCGGCAATTCCTGCACGACCGTCTGGCCGGAACGCGCGTGGTGGCCGTCTCGCCAGCCGCCGCTTGAGCGACTGACAAACCGCTTGCGTTCTAGCTCAGCCAGTCTGGATCGTGGTTCAACGCCATGTGCAGGTTGTTGTTGAAATGATGCACGCGATACCCCTCCCCCTCGAATAGCGTCAACAAGGCGCGGCGCGTGTAAAGCGTGATGTGGCCATTGCGCGGCGCGATGTACCAGTTGTCCATGCCGCGTGCGGGCACGTGATCGATGGTCAATGTCGAAAACACCAGCACGCCGCGCGGGCTCAACATGCTCAACGCTTCCCGGACGGTCGCAACGGGTTTCGGCGTATGTTCGAGCACTTCGAAAGCGCTAATAAAGTCGAAGGGACCCGAAGGTGACGGTGAGCCGACTGCGTCCATCGGGTCCCAACTGTGGGCGTCTACTCCGGCTTCCTGTAACAATCGCGCCAGCGTTCCATTGCCGCCGCCATAGTCCAGGCACTTCAGGTCTCGCCCCTTCTTGATGAAATCTCGAATGAATCCTGCATTCGACGCCGGCCGTACATCGATGTAATCCGGATCGATCAGCACATAGTCTTCGTTGTAGATGTGCTGCGCATAGTCGGCCTTGGTCCAGTCATCGAATGCGCGCGTGAAAACAAGGCCGCAGTGGTTGCATCGATGGTAATAAACCGGCACACCAACGAGCGGCAGGTAGCGTCCGCGCGCTTCTTCACAACTTTTGTTGAAATCGGCAACACCGTAAAGAGGCGCTTGAGAATTGCAGATCTTGCACGTCGAAACGTGCACGACTGGACGTACCGTTACATTGTCCATTTGCTTAGGATTCCACTGGAAACCGGGGAGTATAGGGGCAAAATCAGCGCTGAAAGTTGACCTTGCGCGTGCTTCATTTATCGCGATAAGTTTCGGCTCGATTGCCGCGACCCAACCACCTCTCGCCAATAAGAAGTTTTTGTGACTGTCATGGCACCGTCATGCGCGCGTGGCGCAATGGGCTCACTGCAACCCGTTGCGCGCGCCCATGGCCACCAAATCGTCTGCGAGTAACCTGAGTGATCTGTTAGGCATTACCCTGCGCGATGCGGAAGCCATCGCGTTTCGCACCGACGTCGCACCGCCCGCCCCGCCAGAAAGTACCAGCGCCAACCTCATCCCCCAGCCGGCTTTCCGCCCCGCCAGCGGCCCCGACGACAACCCCGCCGACCACCGATACCGCACCATCTGGCTCTCCGACATCCACCTGGGTTCCGGCGGCTGCCAGGCGAACTATCTGCTCGATTTTCTTCGCCACAATGATTCGGAATACTTGTATCTGGTGGGCGACATCATCGACGGATGGCAGCTTCGTAAAGGCTGGTTCTGGCCGCAGGCGCACAACGACGTGATCCAGAAGATCCTGCGAAAGGCCCGCAAGGGCACGCAGGTGGTGTACATCCCCGGCAATCACGACGAAGCCGCGCGCCAGTTCTGCGACCTCGCATTCGGCGACATCCACGTACGCCAGGAAGCGTTTCACACCACGCTTGGCGGCAAGCGCTTGTGGATTGTCCACGGCGATCTCTTCGACGGCGTTATTCAGCACGCCAAATGGCTCGCCTATCTCGGCGACACGCTCTACACGCTCATTCTGCTGCTCAACCGCTGGTTCAATCGCGTGCGCAGCCGCTTTGGCCTGAACTACTGGTCGCTCTCGCAATACCTCAAGCATCAGGTCAAGAACGCAGTCAACTTCATCTCGAAGTTCGAGTCCGTGATGACCGACGAAGCGCGCCGGCGCGGCTGCGATGGCGTGGTCTGCGGCCACATTCACAAAGCGGAGATCCGCGACATCGACGGCGTTCTCTACTGCAATGACGGCGACTGGGTCGAAAGCCTGTCAGCGCTCGTCGAGACCTTCGAAGGCGAACTCAAGATCGTGTACTGGACGGTACTGCGCTCGCCGGAACACCACGCACAAAAGGCCGGGGCAACCGCCTGAGCGCTTAACAACCGAGAGGCCATCGAATGAAAATCATGATCGTGACCGACGCATGGGAACCTCAAGTCAACGGTGTCGTGCGGACATTGAAAAGCACGAGCCGCGAACTGACGGCGCTGGGACATCGCGTGGAATTGCTGACGCCGCTCGAATTCAAGACCATACCGTGCCCGACGTATCCCGAGATCCGGCTTTCGCTGTTGCCGCGAAGCCGCGTGGCACAACGCATTGAAGAGTTCGCGCCTGATGCATTGCACATTGCAACGGAAGGCCCGCTTGGCATGGCGGCGCGTTCATTTGCCATCCGCCACAAGCTGCCGTTCACGACCGCTTATCACACACGATTTCCCGAGTACGTTCAGGCCCGTTTTGGCATTCCGCTCGCCGCGACGTACAAGTTCCTGCACTGGTTTCACAAGCCGTCACAAGCGGTGATGGCGCCCACACCGGTTGTAAAAACCGACCTGGAAAAGTTCGGTTTCACGAACGTGGTGCTGTGGACACGCGGCGTGGATCTGGATATCTTTCAACCGATGGACTCGAAGGTTCTCAACACCACGCGGCCGATCTTTTTGTACGTTGGACGGGTTGCTGTCGAAAAGAATGTCGAGGCTTTTTTGAAGCTGGATCTGCCCGGTTCGAAGTGGGTGGCGGGCGAAGGTCCGGCGCTTGCGGAACTGAAATCGCGCTATACGAACGTGAACTATCTCGGCGTGTTGTCGCAAGCCGAGCTTGCAAAAGTGTATGCAGCCGCCGATGTTTTCGTGTTCCCGAGCCGCACGGACACCTTCGGGCTGGTGCTGCTCGAAGCCATGGCATGCGGCACGCCGGTGGCGGCTTATCCGGTGACCGGTCCTATCGACGTGCTGGGAACGGACGGACCCGGCGCGCTCGATGAAGACCTGCAGGAAGCCTGTCTGCGCGCGCTCAAGATCGAACGTGCCGATGCGCGCGCGTGGGCAGAAAAGTTTTCGTGGCGCGCGGCATCGGAGCAATTTGCCTCGCATCTGAAGCCGCTCGGCGCGCACGGCGCAACTCAGAAGCAGGCCGCGGCGTAGAAGCGGCGCCTGCTGTGCAGCCGCTCCTCACGGCAGGCATACTGTGCCTGCAAAAAACCGTGAATCAATGCATTCCCACCGACCCGCAATGTGAAAGCCAAACCTTCAGTGCAAGCGGACTCGTTGCTTTATGTTCACCGTGAGCCCTTCGATCATGAAGAGGTGAGCGCTGGCATCGACGCTCCGCCGCACGCCCACGAACCCCTAAGTCCCGACGATACGCCCGGCTCCCTGCCCTTCAATCCGTACAAGGGCAATCGCGGCCTGACACGCGCCTGGCACGCGATGAAAAACTCGCTGAACGGCTTTCGCGTGGCAATCCGCGAGGAAAGCGCGTTCCGTCAGGAACTCACGCTCGCGGCCATCCTCCTGCCTTGCGGAATTTTCGTGCCGGTCTCGCCGGTGGAGCGCGCGGTGCTGATTGCGTCGGTGCTGCTCGTCTTGATGGTGGAACTGCTCAATTCGAGCGTGGAAGCGGCTATCGACCGGATTTCGCTCGAGCGCCACGAGCTTTCCAAGCGCGCGAAAGACTTTGGCAGCGCGGCGGTAATGGTCGCGTTGCTGGTGTGCGTGCTGACGTGGGGACTGATCGTAGGTCCGCTTCTCTGGCGATGGGCGCTCGCGCTGTTCTGAGGCGAGCCCACCCCGCGAACCACCCGTTTATAATCGTCCGATATTCAAGACAGCCTCCGGTTCCCAAGGCTCGACGCGCCGCCGCCCAGACGGCGCTCGCGGGGAGCCGGTCAACCAGGTCCGGACGACATGGAAGCAAAACCTCCCCGCCGCACCCGTGAACGGATTCTCGAACTGTCGCTGAAGCTCTTCAACGACATCGGGGAACCGAACGTCACGACAACGACCATCGCGGAAGAGATGGAGATCAGTCCAGGCAATCTGTACTACCACTTCCGCAACAAAGACGACATCATCAACAGCATCTTCGCGCAGTTCGAGCAACTGATCGAAAAGCGGCTGCGGTTTCCGGACGACCACCGGCCGACTATTGACGAAATGTGGTCTTACTTGCAGTACATGGCGGATTTCCTCTGGCAATACCGCTTTTTGTACCGCGACCTGAATGACCTGCTTGCCCGCAACCGCACGCTGGAAACGCACTTCAAGCAGATCATCACGCACAAGGTGAACTTCGCGCAGCAGCTCTGCGACGCGCTTGTCGCCGACGGCGAAATGGTCGCGACGCCCGCGGAGATCAAGGTGATCGCGACCAACATGGGGATTATCGCGACGTACTGGCTGTCGTATCAGTTCGTCATGAACCCGCGCAAATACAACGAGCAGGACACGATTCGCGCGGAATTGCATCAGGCAAGCCTGAATATCATCTCGGTGATGGCGCCGTATTTGCGCGGCCGTTCGCGGCAGATTTTCGATGACCTCGTGTCGGGGAAAATGCCTGAGCGCGTCTTTGCCGACTACCGCGCGCCAAAGGACGACGGCGCGCCCAAGGAACCTATCTAATGAAAGCAGTTTGCGTATATTGCGGCTCCTCGAACGGAGCCCGGCCGGTCTATGCCGAAGCGGCCAAGGCGTTCGGACGCGCGCTGGTCGAAGCGGATCTCGCGCTGGTCTATGGCGGCGGAAGCGTCGGCTTGATGGGCACGATCGCCGACGAAGTGCTGGCGCACGGCGGCCGCGCCATCGGCGTGATTCCCGAGTTGCTAATGAACAAGGAAGTCGGCCACAAAGGCTTGACGGAACTGCACGTCGTACCCGACATGCATCAGCGCAAGAAAAAAATGGCCGATTTCTCGGATGCGTTTGTATCGATGCCAGGCGGTGTTGGCACATTCGAAGAGCTATTCGAGGTTTATACGTGGGCGCAGCTTCGATACCACGAGAAGCCCGTTGCACTGCTGAACATCGACCATTACTACGATCCGCTTCTCGACATGCTGCGTCATACGGTCGAGGAAGGTTTCATGCGCGCGCCGTTCCTCGACATGCTTCAGGTCGAATCCGATCCGGTGAAACTGATCGGCGCGCTCAAGGCTTACGCACCGCCGGCTATCGATCGCTGGCCCGAGAAACGCGACGCTGTCTGAACCAGGAACGTTGAAGATGCCAAAGATCGTCTTGATCACGGGCGGGAGCCGCGGCATTGGGCGCTCGGCCGCCTTGTTGTGCGCGGCGCGCGGCTGGTCGGTCGGCGTGAACTACGCGACGAACCGCGCCGCCGCCGATGAAACCGTCGCCCGAGTGGAGGCTGCGGGCGGGCGCGCTATCGCAATCCAGGGCGACGTCAGCCAGGAAGCGGACGTGGTCGCCCTGTTCAACGCCACCGAGAAGGCTTTCGGCCCGATCGATGGCTTCGTGAACAACGCGGGCATTGTCGCGCCGGGTTCGCCGCTGGCCGACATGGACGTGGCGCGCATGAAACGCATCTTCGATACCAACGTCCTCGGCGCCTATCTCGGCGCGCGCGAAGCGGCGCGGCGCATGTCGACGAAGCGCGGCGGTGTCGGCGGGTCGATCGTGAATATTTCATCTGCGGCGGCGCGGCTGGGCTCACCCAACGAGTACGTGGATTACGCCGGTTCCAAAGGCGCCGTCGATACGCTGACCATCGGGCTTGCCAAGGAACTCGGACCGGAAGGCGTGCGCGTGAATGCCGTGCGGCCGGGACTGATCGATACCGAGATTCACGCGAGCGGCGGCAAGCCGGACCGCGCGGCGCAATTGGGTGCGCTGGCCCCGCTCGGCCGGCCCGGAACCGCTAATGAAGTCGCGGAATCGATTGTGTGGCTTTTGTCGGACGCGTCGTCTTATGTGACGGGCGCGTTGCTCGATGTCGCCGGCGGACGATAGGTTTTTACCGCTCAGCCGGGACGATTGCGCATCCAGTCGGCGGTATCGAAGAAGGACGTGAGCAGGCGTTCACGCATGGGCTCGGCGAGCCCGATGTCTTCCATTGCCCACGCCATGCAGCGCAGCCATTGATCGCGCTCCGGCGATGCAATCGCGAACGGCAGATGCCGCGCGCGCAAGCGCGGATGGCCAAATTTGCTGATGTAGTAATCGGGGCCGCCCATCCAGCCGCACAGGAACCAGAAGAATTTGTCGCGGGAATTGTCGAGCGTAGGCGGATGCAAGCCACGCAGTACCGCAAACTCGGGTTCCAGATCCATCAAGTCATAGAACCGGTCGACGAGCGCACGGACACGCTCCTCGCCGCCGATCAATTCGAATGCCGTAGCTTGCTGCGTTTCCTGGGATGTTGCGTCGGTCATGCTTGATTATCAAAAAATATCTCAGGCGTCCCGCAGCGACTGCAATGCGGGACGCGACAGCACGCGGCGCAGGCTCATCCAGCCGCCCAGCCCCGAACAGACGACGCCCGCCGCAATGCCAGCCGGCACGAGCCACGGATTGAAGTCGATGTGAAACTCGAACACGCGCGTCGCCAGCAAAAAGCCTATGCCTTGCGCGCCAAGCGCCGCCATCAGGCCGCTTAGTGCGCCAACCGCGATGAATTCCGCCGTCTGCACCGAGCGCACCTGCTTGTGCGACGCGCCGAGCGCGCGCAGCAGCGCGGACTCGCGCATGCGTTCGTCACGCGTGCCGGCAAGCGCGGCGTACAACACGAGCACGCCAGCTGCCAGCGTGAAGATGAAGAGGAACTGCACGGCGCCGATCACCTGTTCCAGCACGCGCTGGATTTGCGCGAGGATCGGCGCGGTATCGATGGCGGTCACGTTCGGATACTGGCCGACCAGTCCGTCGATCAATCCCTGCTGCCCCGGCGGCAAATGAAAGCTCGTAATGAACGTGGCAGGCAGGTCGCTGATGGACGGCGGCGGCATCAGCACGAAGAAGTTCACCTTGAACGAATTCCAGTCGACCTTGCGCAAGCTCGTGACCGGCCCCTCGACCTGCATGCCGGCGACGTCGAAGCGCAATGTATCGCCCAGTTTCACGCCGATGGTCTTGGCAAGCCCTTGTTCTATGGATACCTGCGGCTTGCCGTCCGTGCCGTACCAGTCGCCGCCGACCAGGCGGTTGTCGCTTGGTAGTTCTGTGGTGTACGAGAGGTTGAATTCGCGGTCGACCAGCCGTTTGGCATCGGCTTTCTCGTAGTTGTCCGGGCTGACAGCCTTGCCGTTGACCGCGACAAGACGGCCGCGAACCATGGGCGACAACGCCGCGTCGGCCTGTCCATGCTGCTTCAGATACGTGGTGACGCCGGCGCGCTGGTCGGGCTGGATATCGATCAGAAACTGATTGGGCGCATCGGGCGGAGTCGATTGCCGCCAGCCGGCGATCAAATCGCTGCGCGTCATGGCGATCAGCAACAGGCACATCAAACCGATACCCAAGGCCGTGATCTGCAACGCGCTCGCCCCGCTGCGCCGTTCCAGCGACGCCAGCGCATAACGCCAGCCCACGCCTGCGCCCACGCGCTCGCTGCGCACAAACCGCGCGGCCGCCCAGAGCGCCACGCGCGCAATCCCGCCGAACACGAGCAGCCCGCCCGCGAAACCGCCCGCCACGATCCCGCCGAGCTTCAACTCGCCCGCCGCGATCACGAGCAGGCCGGCGAACAGCAGCACGCCGGCCGCGTAGGCGACCCAGGCGATCCGGCCTGCGTCGCCGAGTTCACGGCGAATCACGCGCACCGGCGGCACGCGCGTGAGCGGCAACAACGGTGGAACGGCAAACCCAAGCAGCAGCACGAGCCCCGTTGCCACGCCCTGCAAGGCAGGCCAGATGCTCGGCGACGGCAATTCGACATCGACAAGCGTTCCTAGCCAGCTGAGCAACACAAGATGGCCGCCGAAACCGAGCACGACCCCCACCACGCTGCCAAGAATGCCCACCAGCAAGAACTCGCCGATAAACAACGACCGCAACGTCGTCTGACTCACGCCGAGACAGCGCATGGCGGCGCAACCATCGAGATGACGGCGCGCGAAGCGATGCGACGCCATCGCAATCGCGACCGCGGCAAGCAACGCGGTCAGCAACGAAACGAGGGTGAGAAAGTGGCTCGCCCGGTCGATGGTCTGACGCACCTGCGGCTGGCCGTCCTGCAGCGATTCGAGCGCAACCCCGCGAAGCTTGCCGCCTTGCGCCGCTGCGCCGCTTGCTGCGCCATTCGATCCGTTTGACGCGCCATTCGCTTTTCCATCGACCTTGTCGCGGGCGAACTCGGCGAACTGCTTGACCTGCGCATCCGGCCCGGCCACCAATAGCCGATACGTCACGCGGCTGCCAAAGGTCACGAGGCCGGTGGAGGCGAGTTCGTCGTCGCGCATCATCAGGCGCGGCGAAAAACTCACGAACGAAAAACCGCGATCCAGTTCACGCGTGATGATGGCTGCGACCGTGAACGTACGCGTGCCCACGCGAACCATTCCGCCGACAGGCACTTTCAGCGCATCGAGCAAAGCGGCATCGGCCCAGACGGTGCCGGACGCGGGAATGGACATGGCAGGCGCATCGGGCTGACCGGCCGCTGGCGCAATGCGCAACGCGCCGCGCAGCGGATACCCGGGCGAAACTGCCTTGAGTGCGGACAGACGCGCCACGGGCGCGGAAGCAGCGCCGGGAACGCCGGCGCTGATCATGCTGGGGAAAATCGCGGTGGTCGCCGTCCTGAGCTTGAGTTGCGCCGCTTCGGCGGCAAACGCGGGATCAACTGGATGATCGGCGCGCACGACAAAATCCGCCGCAATCATTTGCCGCGCATCGCGCTCCAGCCCCTGCCGCATCCGGTCGCCGAGAAAACCGACACTCGCCAGCGCGGCAACCGCCAGAACGAGCGCGAGAATGAGCATTGTCAGTTCGCCGGCGCGCCAGTCGCGCGCCGTCATGCGCCACGACTGACGTGCGATCTGCACGATCCCCAGCCCACGTTGATGCAAATCCCGTTTCGAATCCTGCTTCAAGGCCTGCTTCGAATCCGAACTGCCGCTATTCAGGGTACCAATGCTCAATCGTGCTTGCTCCTGAACGGTCCGACACTGGAATTCACCCGCGCACTGACGCTTGGAACGGGCAGCATGTGTTTGGCCATCCGGCCGAATCCCCCGCGCACGCCTCTCACGAGCCGCGGTAGCGCCCATCCGGCGCACAGCAGGAACGCGATGATCAGCACCAGGCACAACAGCGGCACGAACAACGCGAGGGTGATGCCGAGCAATGCACCGAAGTCTTCCGTGGCGGAAGCAACCCAGTTCGACACCGGTTCCGGCGATAAATTGATCAGCGCGCGCGTCCCGGCTTTCGCCAGGTGCGCCGCGCCCGCGAGCGTGCCGCCGGCGAGCGCCGCGACGGTGAGCAACGCCGGATCGGCATGTCCGAATGCGCCAACGGCCAGCACGGCGCCGGCCGGAATGCGGATAAACGTGTGAATGGCGTCCCAGAGCGAGTCGAAGGCGGGGATTTTATCGGCGAAAAATTCCACGATGGTCAGCACCGCAGCCGCGCCGATCACCCATGGAGACGCCAGCACCGAGAGCGTTTCAGGCAGATGTATCAGGCCCAGCCGTTCGAACAGTCCCGCCACGAACACAGTCAGATACAGCCGTAGCCCGCTCGCCCAGGAGAGTCCCGCTGCCAGCGAAAGTGCTTCAAGCATCACCGCCTCCTTGCGCGCTGCTCACCCCGCGCCAGGCACCAGGACCGTCGCGGCGTTCCTGACTTGAGTGTTTTACCCGTTGCTCATCGACAAACAACAGGGTGGGGATAATGGACAAAACGTAAGACATTCAGCGGGACGCTTTTCCGAACACTTTGATTCACGCCCGCCGAAAACGACTGAATATTCAAGGTCATTATAGCCACGGCCCGCCTGCCGATGCATCGCGCCGTGCATTGGCGTGTCGAGCACCCAACGTTCCCGGCCCGACGCGGCGAACTGAATTGACTGTTTAACGGCGGTTTTAGTGATTGTTTGAGCCGCCACCACAGCAAAAACATCGTGAAGTTCGCCGCGATCAATGCCCGGACGACAATTTCAGTCCAATCAGCCCGATCACGATCAACGCGGCGCTCCCGACCCTCGCCGCAGTAAGCGCCTCGCCCATCATTACAATGCCAAAGATAAAAGCGCCGACCGCGCCAATGCCCGTCCAGACCGCGTAAGCGGTGCCGAGCGGCAACTGGCGCATGGCCAGCGCCAGCAGCACGAAGCTGCCAGTAGCCGTCACGACCGTAAAGACCGACGGCCACAGCCGGGTAAAACCTTCGGAAGTCTTGAGACCGGCCGCCCATGCAACTTCGAGCAATCCGGCGATAAACAACAGGAACCACGACATGGACATTCCCCGTCAATTAAATGGGGCCGTCCCCGGTGTGACAGATGCGCACGTGGTCGTCCACGCGGCATGTAATGAGAGCGTAATTATATCAACGACAAACAAATCGCGGCCATGACGCGCTTATCGCGTGGTTATCGGTGAATGTTTATCTATATAACGTTTGGCAAATAAAATCGTCGTTTAACAAAAACCTGGTTTAATCTAAACCGGTAAGCCGACATCGCTGCATTGACGCTATATCGAGATCAAGGTCAAGAAAGAAACACGGAAAGCGCCGGTCCTGCATGGGTGACAAAAGTGCGAGCGTTGTCCGGTCGAGTCCATATGAAGCTTCTCAAGCGGAGTGTTCATGGAATTAGATGCCGTTTTGCTGTCCCGTTTTCAGTTCGCGTGGGTGATCGCCTTTCATATCCTGCTACCCGCCTTCACGGTCGGGCTTTCGTGTTTTATCGCGACGCTCGAAGTGCTCTGGTGGATTACCAAACGCGACGTCTACCGGCGGCTTTCGGCGTTCTGGCTGAAGATATTCGCGGTTTCCTTCGGCATGGGCGTGGTGTCAGGGATCGTGATGCCGTTCCAGTTCGGCACCAACTGGAGCCGCTTTACCGATGCCACCGCGAGCGTCATCGGCCCGTTGATGGGTTATGAAGTCCTCACGGCCTTTTTCCTCGAAGCCGCGTTTCTCGGCGTGCTGCTGTTCGGCCGCAAGCTCGTGCCGCAATGGGCGCACGTGCTGGCCGCCTTTTTCGTGGCGTCGGGAACGGTCATTTCGTCGTTCTGGATTCTCGCGGTCAATAGCTGGATGCAAACGCCGCGCGGCTACAAGATCCTTCCCGACGGCCGCTTCGAAGTCACCAGTTTCTTCGACGCCATCTTCACGCCCTCCTTCCCGTACCGCCTCGGCCACACGGTCAGCGCTTTCCTCGTCACGGCCGCGTTCGTGATCCTGGGCGTGGGCGCGATGTACCTGAGGCAACGCCGGTCGCTCGAAGAAAGCCGCGTGATGACGAAGATGGCGCTGATTTTCCTGTTGATCATGGTGCCGGTGCAGATGGTTATCGGCGATATGCATGGTCTCAACACGCGGGAACATCAGCCCGCCAAACTCGCCGCAATGGAAGGCCTGTGGGAAACAGGCGCGCGCGTGCCCGCCGCGATCTTCGCGATTCCCGACCAGGACAATGAGCGTAACCGGTTCGAGATTTCCATACCTGTGCTTGGCAGCATCTATCTCACGCACGATCCGAACGGCGTCGTGCAGGGTCTGAAGGATTTCCCGCGCGAGGATCGGCCGAATGTCGCGGTCGTGTTCTTCGCGTTCCGGATCATGGTCGGCATTGCCGTGCTGATGTTCGTGCTCGTACTCTCGGGCATCGTCCTGTTCGCGCGCGGCAGGCTCGAGACCAGTCCGCGCTGGCTGCGTTGCGCGACCTACGGCATGCCGCTCGGGTTTATTGCGGTGCTGGCGGGATGGACCACGACCGAAAGCGGCCGTCAGCCCTGGACCGTGTACGGATTGATGCGAACCAGCGATTCGGTCACGCCATCGCTCAAGGCCGGCGATGTCGGACTATCGTGGCTGCTCTACGTGCTCGCGTACATCGTTATTTTCGGGTCGGGGTTCATCCTGCTGCGCCGCCTCGTGCGCGCGGGTCCCGCCGACGAACACGCCGATACCGACCACGACCTGCTGCAACCGGAGACGCGGGCGGCGCGGCCTTTGTCGGCAGCGTCGGCAAGCGCGGCACGCAGCACCGGCGCGGCGAAGGCAGTCAGCGCCGACGACGTCGTTCCACCGGCCAGGAGGCCATGATGCTCGACCTCGTGCCAATGTGGGCCGCCATCCTGGCGCTCGCCGTATTCATGTACGTGCTGCTGGACGGCTTCGATCTCGGCGTAGGGATGGTGTTCCTGCTGCGCCGCGACCCGGTCGAACGGCAGTTGATGATCAACTCGGTCGCGCCCGTCTGGGACTTCAACGAAACCTGGCTGATCCTGGGCGGCGGCGGATTGCTCGCCGTGTTTCCGCTGGCGTTTTCGATCATCGTGCCTGCGGTGTATTTTCCGATCCTGCTGATGCTGCTCGGCTTGATCTTTCGTGGCGTCGCGTTCGAATTCCGCGAGGTGATCGGCGCGCGCAAATGGATCTGGGACGGTGCGTTCGGCTATGGATCGCTGATTGCGACGTTTTCGCAGGGCGTGGTGCTCGGCATGTTCATCCAGGGCTTTCCCATACACGGCCGCGTTTTCGCCGGCACGAGCTGGGACTGGATCGCGCCGTTTCCGCTTCTGACCGGGATCGGACTGATCTTCGGATATGCATTGCAGGGCACGACGTGGCTCGTCCTCAAGACCGAAGGCGAACTGCAGGAATGGGCGCGCGGCATGGCGAGGAAGGTGCTGTTCGGCGTCATCGCGTTTATCTTGCTGATCAGCATCTGGACGCCGCTCAAGGACGCGCGGATTTCAGAGCGCTGGTTCAGCTTTCCCGCGAGCTTTGTGTTCGCGCCAGTGCCGGTGCTGACCGTGCTGCTTGTCTGGACGTTGTGGTCGGCGTTGGGCAAGCGCCGCGAAGTGGTCCCTTTCATGTGTTCGATCGGGCTGTTTTTTCTGGCGTTCACCGGGCTGGTGATCAGCTTGTGGCCGTTCATTGCGCCACCTTCGGTGACCTTGTGGGATGCGTCTACAACGCCGCTTTCACAGCAGTTTCTGATTATCGGGACAATGTTCCTACTGCCTGTGATCGTGCTCTATGTGGTCTGGTCGTACTGGGTTTTTCGAGGGAAAGTACGCGGCGATATGGGATATCACTAGTTTTCCCCGCTCGCGCCCGAGTAGCAATGCAAAGCGCACAAAGGTCACAGCTTCTGGTCCGTGGCCTTTTGCAGAATCCGGCTCCACTTGTGCGCCTCGCGCCGGTCGCCCATGGGCAGGATCCACTTGGGTTGCGCAGCGTCATCCACATCCAGCGCAACCTGCCACTGGCGCCCGGCGGACCCCGCTTCCATGCGCGCGCCGCGCAAATCGGCAAAGATATACATTCCGGTGCGCTCACCCAGGCGCACCTCGCACAAGCGCTTGCCCGCGGCGACCCGTATGCCGCCCCAATCGCCTTTGGTCTCGTGCGTCCAGTCGCCATCGCGGGCGTTGGGTGCGACTTCTTTCCACCGGAACCAGAAATACGCCGCAATGGCCACCACGATCAACCCCGCCACGATCGCGGCGCCCACTGCAATTGCCACGCCAAACGCCGCCGATATTGCATGAAACGACCAGAACGCGCCGTAGATCACGGCCACGAGAACAACGAGTGCAACGATAATCGGCATCGGCAAGTCACCTTGAATGCAAAGAACTACTGCGTCTTGTGCTTCGCGTTCCAGTCCTTCAACGCCTGCAACGTGTTCGCCACGTGCTGATCCGGCGACAAGCTCGTGTACTCGTAAATCACCTTGCCGTCGGGCGCGATCACGTACGAAACGCGATTCGCCATTGAGTTGACGAGCGGCATGGACGCGTCGTATTGCTTGATGATCTTCGAGTCGGCGTCGGCGGCAACCGGGAACTTGCTGCGGCACTCGCTCACCGAGAACTTCTTCAACGTGTCGATATTGTCATGCGACACACCGATCACAGTCGCGCCCTGCGCCTTGTATTCATCGACGGCATCGGCGAATTCATGCGCCTCGATCGTGCAACCCTTCGTGAACGCAGCCGGATAGAAGTACAGGACGACAGGCCCCTTCTTCAACGCGCTCGCGAGCGAATAATCGAAGACGTTGCCGCCCATGGATGCCTGCGTGGTGAAAACCGGCGCCTGGTCGCCTGGCTTCAAGGTCGCGTAGGCAACCAGGGCATACGCGGCAAACACAGTACCCAGCGATAAACCCAGCAACTTACCCGCAAATTTTCGCTTCATGAGACTCCCTTCGTTTTTGATTGGGTCTTTCATTTGAGCCACAAAATGCATGCAAGCAGGCCATCCCGCCAGCCTACCTTACTCCATCCGGTGCGCGCTGAACCACGTGGCCGCCTCGAACTGCAACTGGGCGAGCACAGCCGGCGTCAACACCCCGAACTCCGCGTCCGAGCCAATACTCGAATCCAGTTCTGGCGCATCGCCCCGCTCGGCCGCCTGCGCGATCCGCAACAACGCGCCGAGCGCGCCGTGGCCATCGACGATTGCGTCGCATATCTCTTTCGACAGCTTCAATAACTGCATGATCTCGACAGGCGGCAAATCCACCACCACATGCACGAGTGAAAATATGCCGGTCATGAAAGCGGCATCGGCGAATTCTTCTTTCGATGGCCGCAAGGCGCGCGCCGCAAGCTCCATGAACCGCGCTCGCGTGCCGACAAGCTGCACGAGCGGGTCCGAACGCCACGGCAAATGACGGCCGTCGGCGTATAGCAGCAACTGGGTCCAGCGCGATATCTGCCGCGTACCGGTCGCAACTATTGCCTCACGCAGCGACGAAACCGGCCGCGCCAGCTTGAACGCGCTTGAGTTGGCGAGGCGCAGCAACTGGACGACCACATTCGGATTGCGCTTCAGTTCGGCTTCGAGTTCCGCGATGCCGGGTTCGCCGGAAAGCACGCCGAGCAGGCGCAGCAGCGCGGTGCGCGAAGGATTGGAACGGCGCGTGACCAGCACTTGCGGGCGCGCGAAGAAGTAACCCTGGAACAGGTCGAAACCGAGCTTTCCGGCTTCATCGAAATCCTGATGGGTCTCGATCTTTTCTGCAATCAACGTCTTGCCAAGACGCTTGAGCGTGGCCGCGAGTTCCGGAATACCCGCGCGATCGGCGGCGAGAAAATCGACCTTGACGTAATCCACGTAAGGCAGCGCTTCGCGCAACGACTCGGTCAACGCAACCACGTCGTCGAGGGCGAACTGAAAGCCTGCCTCGCGCAATTGCTCGCAGCGCTTGAACAGCCCGGCATCGAAGGTGACGGTTTCGAGGATTTCAAGCACAAAGCGCTCGGGCGGCATGATATGGACAATGTCATCGAACAACAGGTCGCGATTCATGTTCACGAACCCGCGATGGTCGCCCAGCACCGCCGCCAGGCCGATCTCGCCCACCGTCCGGGCCACGACATGGGCGGTGGCCTGGACGTCGTCGAAAATGCGCGCGCGATTGTCGGGGCTGTCGCGAAACAGCAGTTCGTAAGCATGCAGCGCGCCCTTGCGATCGATGATCGGCTGGCGGCCCAGATACACGCTTTCCGGTTCCAGCAGCGCGGACAAGCCGGCCGGGTCGCCTGTTGCAGCGGCGCCTTGCGGGCTGTCTTGCGGCGGATTGTGATCAACCGGCGGCATTGAACGATCCGATAACTTCATCCGGCATCACCCGCTCGCAGCGCCATTCGAAGCCTCCTCGGGCGCGCGCCGCGAACTGGCGCGTCACGGTGCTGGGGCAGGCGGTGCCGGGATTGTGCTCCGGCTGTGACAATCGGCTTGGGGACACGGTCATGGCGTACGGCAAATGGAACGGTAGCAACTGAATGACAGTGAATAATGATGAAAGATGCTCGAGCCGGTGGAAAAAAATCGCTCGAAAGAGCGCATATCCGACCCGCTGACTCACACCTGTCCAAGCCGCACTCTACCGCAAATCGGGATAGCGACAAATGGCGTGAAACCCGCCGGGGTGAAGGCTTGCGGGCGCGCGGGCATTCTTCTAAAGAAATTGGCGACCTAACCGTTAACTTGCAAAGAACACGTCCGGTTCGCGGCCGCTGGAACGTCTGGCGGCTTGTGTCAGCATCGCCAGTCATCCTTGCGGCACCTCGATGCGGCGCGCTCGCCGGACAACGCGCGCCGCGCTTTTCACATGCCGTGCGTGCGTTCCTGACAGGCCAAACCCAAACAACATGCAAGTAAAACGGACCCGCACTCAGCGCTTTAACGCATGGCTCGCCGTCGCTGGCCAAACCCGCGCCTCCGTGCGCCGGATCGCCGCAACGCTGGTCGCAGCCACGCACGGTATTTGCAATCCCAAACTCGCCACCGTCGATGCAGCGCCGCTCGCCACACGCAACACACTGCCGGAGTCTCTCACGCACGCACCGCACAACGCGGCGCGGCTCGCTCAGGTCGTTGCAACGCGCAGCGAGCAAGCCCGGACGTCGGTCGCGTCGGACGCTCCCGCTGAGGCCACGCTCGGCGCCGTCGACTTTCTCGCGCAAGTGGACGCGTCGCTGCGGGTCACCTATGTGTCGGAGAGAAGCGTCGAGTTCCTCGGTTATCACCACGACTATCTGAGCTCGCTGACGCTGCACGAACTCGTGCCGTCGGAGGAAATCGACGAACTCGATGCGCTCGTCGCCCGCGCCCGGCAAAGCGGCAGACTCGAGACCGCGACGCTGCATCTGCTGAAGTCGCTGACAACGCCGATCTTCGTGGAAGTGCGGGTTCTGTCGCCCAGCCGCGGCGCCGCAGGCTTTGCGGTCGCCGCATTCGAGATGTCGCGATGGCGCGACACGGAAGCCACATTACGGCATGCACTCAATCACGATCCGCTGACCGGGCTGGAAAACCTGACTGCCCTTCAGGCAGCGCTCGACGCAGCCCAGGCCGAAGCCGTTCACACGCAAACACACGCGGCGCTGCTGCGCGTGGATATCGACGATTTCCAGCGCATCAACCGCGCACTCGGCTACGACGCCGGCGACGACATGCTGCGCGAAACCGCGCGCCGTCTGCAACATGCGGCACGCGCGGGCGAGCGCGTGGCGCGCGTGTCGAGCGACGAGTTTGCCGTGGTGCTGTCGGCCGGCACGGCGGCCGAAGCGGTTGCGGCGGCCGAAGACCTTGGCCGGCGGCTGCTGAGCGCAGTGGCGCAGCCGTATCTTTATCGTGGACAGCACACGCATTTGTCGGCGAGCATTGGAGCAGCCATTTTCCCCGATGCCGTCGAGCATACCGGCAGCAACCTGTTGCGCATGGCCGATCATGCGCTGGCCCAGGCCAAGCGCTCCGGCGGCAACATCGTCGTGTTTCACGCGCCCGACAACGATCCGCGCAACGCCGAGCGTCTGAACCTGGAAGCCGATCTGTACGAAGGCGTGCGCAACGGCGAATTCGCGCTGCATTTCCAGCCGATCACCGAAAGCCGTCACGGCGGCGTGGTTGGCGTGGAAGCCCTGATCCGCTGGCAACATCCGGTGCATGGCCTCGTGCCGCCGGCTGCCTTTATCCCGCTCGCGGAATCGATCGGCCTGATCAACTATCTCGGCAACTGGGTGCTCAAGGCGGCCTGCATGCAACTGGTGCAATGGGACAAGGACGGGATCGCTCTCGATTACGTCTCCGTGAACGTGTCGCCGCAGCAATTCCGCGACAAGCGTTTTACGCAAAACGTGAAGGATGCGCTCGAACTGACGGGACTCGATCCGCACCGGCTGGTATTCGAGATCACCGAAAGCCTCCTCATGCACGATCCCGAAGAAGCCACGCTGCTGCTGGAAACGCTGGCGGCGCTCGGCATTCACTTTGCCGTCGATGATTTCGGCACGGGTTATTCAAGCCTCTCCTACCTGCAGCGTTTCCCGCTTTCGAAGCTCAAGATTGACCGGAGCTTCATCGAAAACCTGCTGACTTCGCGCAATAACCGGGCGATCGTCACGGCGGTGGTCGGACTGGCCAAGTCCCTCGGCCTGGAACTGGTTGCAGAAGGCGTGGAAACGCAAGCCCAGCGTAATCTGCTGATTGAAATGGGATGTGATCAAATACAGGGCTGGCTGATCAGCAAGGCGCTCCCCGCCGCCGAACTGAAGCGTTGCTTTGAAGACAAATCGCTCTTTCTCCAGGCTGCTTTATGAGATACCGTCACGTCCTGTGACAAGTGGCGCGTTTGCTGTAAAGCTTGTGTGCCAATACGCCGTTAAACGACTGATAGGCGGCATTTAAAACGGGATTTACGCACGAGACTTACATTCGCTTTTTTCCGCGCATTACACTTCGGCTGAGTTGAAGGCGCGTCGCTGGCCTGATCACCGGCTACGCGCATAACCCAATCTGGCTCAGCCAACCGGACTGGAACCTGCAAGGCATTAAACCAATCGCATGGCAAGCAATACCAAAGCCGAATTACTGGACAAACTATGGGCGCGAATGAGCGAGCGCGGGGATTTCCCCATGCTCTCGCAGGCCTTGCGCACCACGGTATCCGCGATGAGCGACGACGACCTGGACTTCACCGCCCTCGTCCAGGTTGTTCTGTCCGACTTCGGCCTGACGCAGAAGGTCTTGAGGCTCGCCAATTCCGCGATGTACATCTCGTTCGGCGGCAACATCACGACCGTCACGCGCGCGCTGATGGTCCTCGGCATGGACGCGGTCGGCCATCTCGTGGTCGGGCTCAAGCTCGTCGACCATTTTCATCACAGCGCGCCGCGCCGCATCGACGCCAAGCTCGAACTGAACCGCACGCTGCTCTCCGGCGCGGTCGCGCGGCAAGTGACCGAGCGCAGCGAATTCCGGGCATCGGAGGAAGCGGTGGTCTGTACGCTGATGCGGCAGATCGGCAAGCTGCTGGTGGCGTTTTATCTCGAGACCGAATGGGATCAGTTGCGCCGCAAGGCTGCTGCCGAGAAGATCAGCGACAACCTCGCGTGCAGCGCGCTCCTTGGTGTCACGTTCGAGGAAATCGGCATCGAGGCGGCGGACCGCTGGCGCTTGCCGGAGACCATCCGCACGGGAATGCTGACGCGCGATCCGCTTCTGCCCATCGATGAAAAAACGCCGCGCCACGTGCGCTGGCTGCAGGCGGTCACCAACTACTCCACCGAAGTCGCCGATGCGCTCACGGCGCAACATGTCGACGAGTCTCATCGCGAGCATTCGCTGATCGACATTGCGAACCGCTATAGCCGCGCGCTGGCGACAGACGCCGCCACGCTCGCCGAAATGAGCCTTGCGCTCGCGAACGAAGACACGAACGACGGCGTGATGCGCGAGATTGTCGAACTGCGCGCGGATGCTGACGCGATCGCGCGCGCGGGGTTATCGGCGGAAGCACGGATTGCGGCGAGTCTTGACGACTTGCGCTCGCTGCCTTCCAGGAACGCATTGGCTCCGGTGCTTTCGCTCGCGGCCGAAGCCGTGCTTGCGGGGCTTTCGTTTTCGCGCACGGTGGTGTTCGTACGCCAGGTCAACGAAGAATTCCACGCGCGGCTCGGAATGGGTCCTGGCGTGGAATCGCTATTGCCATCGCTTAGTTTTCCAGCCGCTTTCGAGCCGGACGTCTTCCATCTGGCAATCTCGAATCCAGTGGGAATTTTCATCGAAAATGCGCGCGACCCGCGTATCGATGCACGTCTGCCGCGCTGGTTCAAATCGTCTTTCGGCGACGCCCACGCGTTTGTCCTGCTGCCGGTGAAAGCAAACGGATCGACGGTGGCGATGCTTTACGGCGACTGGACGCAAGCGCAGCAGGTGCGAAAAATCACGTCGATGGAAATGGCGGCGTTAAACGAGCTAATGCGTGAGTTAAGCCGTTTTTTTAGTAACGCCGACTGGAAAGAAATGGAATTGATCTAGTCGGCGCGCTCAGGACAGAACTGCCACGAAGCGCGCCGATTGCCCCTCCTGCCTCACCACTCATTCGCGCCAGAGAATCGCCACCGCCTGATCGCCGTACTCCACGATATACCCGCCATGCTCGCGCTGCCACGCACGTCCTTCGGCGGCGCTTGCGAACCAGACCTTCTCGTAGTCGCCGAACGCGCCGGCATCGAACCGGTATCTGTCGATGACGGCCGGCGCCTGCGTGTCCACCACGGCTTTGCACGCGTCCCAGCCGAAATGTCCGAGTTCGACTGCCAGCATGTTCAGCACATGCTTGAGCTGGATCCGCGCGCGGTTCTCGTGCAACTGCGTCAGCGTTTCATCGCGGATCGCGCCTGCGGCGAGCAGGCGCCGAAGGACCGGCATCGCGGCGCTCGTGCTCTCTGCGCGAGCAAGCCGAAGCAGCCGGCGCGCGTGGCGTCGAAGGAATTCAGTGTTGGTGATTTCAAAAAGACCAGCGCGGGGACAGGATGTTGACCACATGACGTTTCTCCTTAATGCGCCGTTCTCGCTGCGGCTAAAGGTTCAACGTTGCGGTTTATCCAGATGAGAGATAACGCGTGACAGGTGCTTTCACTTTCGCGAGACCGGGCGCCCTGCCGCGCCCGCCGCGAATTCTAGAACGAAGGCGTGCGTTCAGGCAAGCCCGCGTTCTTTCGATGGATGCAAACCCTCACTTGAGCTGAAACTTTCCGACCAGTTGTTTCAGTGCATGTGCCTGATCGTCGAGCGATTGCGCCGCGGCCGCGGCCTGCTCGACCAGCGCGGCGTTTTGCTGCGTGCCGGCGTCCATTTGCGTAACGGCGTGATTGATCTCTTCAATGCCGCTGCTTTGCTCGGCGGACGCCGCCGATATCTCGCCCATGATGTCCGTCACGCGCTTCACGGCCCTGACGACTTCGTCCATGGTCGCGCCGGCTTCGTGCGCGAACGTGGAGCCATCCGAGACGCGCGAGACCGACGTATGGATCAAGCCCTTGATCTCCTTCGCCGCCGCTGACGACCGTTGTGCGAGATTGCGCACTTCGCCCGCAACAACGGCGAAACCGCGCCCTTCTTCGCCCGCCCGCGCCGCTTCCACGGCTGCGTTGAGCGCAAGAATATTCGTCTGGAACGCGATGCCTTCAATCACGCCAATGATGTCGCCAATGCTCTTCGCGCTGGCGTTGATCTGCTCCATGGTCGCGACCACGCGGCCGACGACTTCGCCGCCTTTCTCCGCGATCTCCGACGCGTTGTGCGCAAGCGAACTCGCCTGCTTCGCGTTCTCGGCATTCTGCCGCACCGTGGACGTCAACTGCTCCATGCTGGACGCGGTCTTCTCCAGCGCGACGGCCTGCTGCTCGGTGCGCTGCGACAGGTCCACGTTGCCTTGCGAGATTTCGCCCGACGCCGACGCGATCGCTTCCGCGCTGGCCGCGATTTCGCCAACGGTCGTCGATAAACCCGACTGCATGCCGGAAAGCGCGTACAGCATGCTGGTGTTGTCGCGTCTCGCGATGGTGATGCGGTTCGACAGATCGCCCGCGGCGATGCGGCTTGCGATCTGCATGGCGTAGACGGGTTCGCCGCCGAGTTGCCTGGACAGCCGCCGCACGACCCATTCGCTCACGAAGAAAGCCAGCACGATCAGCGCCAGCGTCAGCACCGCGACCATCACGAACGACGCGTGATAGATGGACGAAGCCGTATCGATGGTCGCTTTCGCCGCCGCCCCGCGCTGCGCGATCAGCACGTTGACGAGTTTCTCCAGCTTGCCCGTTGCCACCAGCAGCGAGACGTCCTGCATGCCGACCTGCCAGTTCATCTGCGACAGATCGAGCGGCTGCTCCTTCATGAGTTTCACGAACGCGCGCAAGTCGTGGCTCCACGCGCCCACCGCGGTTGCGAGCTTCTTCTGGTCGCCCGTCGGATCGGCGAAACCCTGCAACTGGTTTTGCTCGCCGCTGATATCCGCCAATGCATGTTCGACGTCCGCGCCGAGTTCCTCGCGCTCCTTTGCCGTCGTCGCGGTCAGCAGCATCTTCTGCGAGCGGCTCGCGCGCAGGACAGCGGCGCGCAATTCCTCGGCGGCGCGGCTCGCCACATACCCTTCACGATAAATCGAGTCGGTCGAACCGTTGAGCCGGCTGATCTGCGTGAGCGCAATCACGCCGATCGCCAGCGTGCCGATCAGCACCAGCGCGAAAGCGAGCCGCAGCGACGCCTTCACGGAAAGCGAGCGGCGGCTCGCTTTCGCGTCGGCTTTGACAGTAGAACGAGCGGCGGTTGCGCGCAGCGAGAACAATTTCATCGATTGAATTCCCAAGTGTCGATTGGCATCGCGCGGCCGACGCCTTTTGAGCGGCGAGCGCGAGTACATCAATGGTCTACGGCGCGAACCCGCGCTTCTTTAGGGAAGTTTTCCGCATTTGTTACAAAACGATGTTTGATGAGCAAAATGCATGGAAAACCCTCAGATCGAGGGGGTTCGGTGTCCGGATCGCGACAAAACTTGGCCGGACAATGCATAGAGGACACTTTAAAATCACGTAAACGGGTTATCCACCAGCCGTCAAGGTAGATAACGAATGCAACGCGAGACTTCTCCCAGCCTTTCACCATGCAGACGAGTATCGATAAAAGCGCGCTCGGCGCGGCGCCCTCATTGGGTTCCGCCAGTCCGACAATCGCGGCGGCGCCCCGCACCGTATTTTCGGTTTTGGGCGCAATCAGTTTTGCGCATTTACTCAATGACATGATCCAGTCGCTGATCCTCGCCATTTACCCGATGTTCAAGAGCGAGTTCTCTCTCTCGTTCGGACAGATCGGCCTGATCACGCTGACGTATCAGATCACGGCGTCGTTATTGCAACCGCTCGTCGGGCTCTACACCGACAAACATCCGAAACCGTATTCCTTGCCAATCGGCATGGGATTCACGCTGTGCGGCCTGTTATTGATGTCGATGGCGGGAAGCTTTCCGGTCTTGCTGATCGCGGCGGCGCTCGTTGGCTGCGGATCGTCGATATTCCACCCCGAATCGTCGCGCGTGGCGCGCATGGCGTCGGGCGGCCGGCACGGGCTCGCGCAATCCGTGTTTCAGGTCGGCGGCAATGCGGGTAGCTCGCTCGGACCATTGCTGGCGGCATTGATCATCATGCCCCACGGGCAACGCAGCATTGCGTGGTTTTCGGCGGCGGCGCTGCTCGCCATTATTGTGCTGTTCAATATCGGACGGTGGTATCAGCGGCATCCCGCAGTGAAGAAAGCGCGTAGCAGCACGGTCGTGTCTTCCTTGCCCCGCAACAAGGTGATGATCGCCATGACGGTCCTGATGCTGCTCACGTTTTCGAAGTACTTCTATCTCGCGAGCATCAGCAGCTACTTCACGTTCTATCTGATCAGCAAATTCCATTTGCCCGTGGAAACGGCGCAGGTCCATCTCTTCTGGTTTCTTGCGGCAGTCGCCGTGGGCACGATCGTAGGCGGTCCTGTTGGCGACAAGATTGGCCGCAAGGTCGTGATCTGGGTGTCCATCCTGGGCGTTGCGCCCTTCACCCTGATGCTGCCCTTCGCCAACCTCTTCTGGACCGGCGTGCTGTCTGTTGTGATCGGCCTGATCCTGGCGTCGGCTTTCTCGGCCATCCTGGTGTATGCAACGGAACTGGTTCCCGGCAAGGTCGGCATGGTCGCTGGCCTGTTCTTTGGCTTTGCGTTCGGCATGGGCGGGATTGGCGCGGCGGTCCTTGGCCATCTGGCTGACGCGACGAGCATCGACTATGTCTATAAGGTTTGTTCTTTCCTGCCGCTGATCGGAGTCCTGACCATCCTGCTGCCCAATACCCGGGAGAAACCGGTTTCGGCACGCGCGTGACGTTCACGGTCATGTGAGCAGGCAAGCACGCGACCGGCGAAAGCACGACTCAAAACGAGTTTTTGTTTCGACGTTCCAGCGCCACCCAAGGTTGTCAATTGACAACTTTGGGTGGCGCTTCTACTATGGAGCTAAGGATGACTCGTTCAAAGCATCAGAAAAAGGAAATTGAAGAAGCACTGCAACACGCTGAAACACACGGGTGGCGCGTTGAACAAGGCGGGAGCCGCGCTTGGGGACGGATTTATTGTCCATTCAATGAAGCCGCTTGCCGCTGCGGCGAGTTTTGTATAACCAGTGTGTGGAGCACACCCAAAAATGCGGTCAACCATGCACGCGCCATCAAACGCGTTGTGGACAACTGCGCGTTTCACGCCGAAAAGGTTTCCCAACAATCAGCGGTCTTAATTAAATTGATGCCATGGAATACACGTTCACATTGAAGTACCGGCTCTCGGAAAGTGACTGCGATCACGAGGAATTGATCGGCCGTCTCGGCGCCGCCGGGTGCGACGACGCGCTGATCGGCGTGGGACAACCTCGCCGCATTGCGCTCGCATTCACGCGGGAAGCAGACAGCGCGGAAGCCGCATTAATGAGTGCATTGAAGGACGTCAAGTCAGCCATTCCGACGGCTGCGCTGGTGGAAGCATCACCAGATTTTGTTGGCCTGACAGACGTCGCCGATACTATTGGCGTCACGCGCCAGAACATGCGCAAGCTGATGCTCGCGAACCCTTCCACCTTTCCCGCACCGGTTCACGAAGGCAGCGCGGCGGTCTGGCATCTGGCGGAAATACTGGACTGGCTTGACGCCCGGGGAACGTATCAACTCGAGCAGGCGGTGCACGAAGTTGCTGCTACAACCATGCAAATCAACTTGGCTAAAGAGGCGGTGCACGGATTGCCGAAGACACAGTCGGCGCTGCAAAAGCTGGTTCGCTGACCGACCTTGCGCGATCCGGGGCGGCGCACCCGGATCCCGCCATTGAAGTGTTCATGCAGTAAGTTGCTGTTTGCCAGAACCGATCAATCAACGCGTCAACGCCTCTTTCACCTGCGCCAGCGCCCCAGCGTCTTCAATCATTGGAAGATCGCCCGGATCGCGTCCTTCAGCCAGCGCGGCAATCGCACGGCGCAGCAGTTTGCCCGAACGCGTCTTGGGCAGCATCGCAAGGAAATGCACGCGGGCAGGACGGGCAATCGCTCCCAACTGCGAATCCACGCTGCGCGCGAGTTCCGCTTCCAGTGCTTCGCGCGCGCCCGCGTCGTCAAGCGCCTGTGCATCGCGCAATACAACAAACGCCAGCGCAACCTGGCCCTTGACCGGATCGGAGACACCGACCACAGCCACCTCGGCCACCGCCCGATGACTGCTGATCGCTTCCTCTATTTCGCGCGTACCCAGCCTGTGTCCCGCCACGTTGATCACGTCGTCCGTGCGCCCGAGAATGGAGACGTAACCGTCTTCATCCGCAACGCCCCAGTCGAAGGTCGAATACAACTGATGTCCGGGAATGCTCTGCCAGTATGTCTTGATAAACCGCGAATCGTCGCCCCAGACGGTCTGCATGCAGCCCGGCGGCAATGGATAATCAAGCGCGATCACGCCCTTCTCGCCCGCGGCGCAAATCTCGCCGGTTGCTTCGTTGCGCACGGTCAGGGCAAATCCCATCGAGGGCACGCCGGGCGAGCCCAGCTTGGGCGGCAACGGTTCAATGCCGCGGGGGATGGCGATCATCGGCCAGCCAGTTTCGGTTTGCCAGTAATTATCGACGACCGGCTTTTTCAGCGCGCCCTGGATCCATTGCGCGGTGGGTTCGTCCAGCGGTTCGCCGGCCAGAAAGAGCGTACGCAAACTCGACAGATCCGCCTGCTCCATCAGCTTCGGATCCTGTTTCTTGAGCACGCGCAGCGCGGTCGGCGCGGTGAACATCAGGTTGATCCTGTGCTGTTCGATGATGCGCCACCAGATGCCGCCGTCGGGACGAATGGGCGTGCCTTCGTACATGACCGTGGTCAGCCCGGCAATCAGCGGCGCATAGATGATGTAGCTGTGCCCGACCACCCAGCCCACGTCGGACGCGGTCCACATGGTGTCGCCGGGTTTGCCCTGGAAGATGTGTTCCATCGAAGCCGCCAGCGCCACCGCATATCCGCCAACATCGCGTTGCACGCCTTTCGGCTTGCCGGTCGTACCCGAGGTATACAGCACATAAGAAGGCTCATTCGATTCGAGCCAGACGCATGGAACGTGCGCCGCGAAAAATTGTTCGCGCAACGGCTCGTAGTCGACCAGATACGGCGCCTGCAAGCGCTCGGGCGCAAGTTGACGGTCGATCAGCAGCACGTTCGCCACCTTGTGCGCAGCGCGCGCGAGTGCTTCATCCACGAGCGGCGTGTAGTCGATCACCCTGCCGGCCCGCGCGCCGGCGTCGGCGGTGACGATCAGGACAGGCGCGGCGTCATCGATGCGCGCCGCCAGGCTCGGCGCCGCAAAGCCGCCGAACACGACCGAGTGGACCGCGCCGAGCCGCGCGCACGCGAGCATGGCGAACAGGGCTTCGGGGATCATCGGCAAGTAGATCAGCACGCGCTCGCCCTGTTTCACGCCGAGGGAGCGCATCACGGCGGCCATGCGATTCACTTCGGCGTGCAGTTCGGCGTACGTATAGCGCCGCTCGATGCCCGTTTCCGTCGATACATACACCAGCGCGTTTTGCTGAGCACGCAAGGCGAGATGACGGTCGACGGCGTTGTAGCAGAGATTGGTCTTGCCGCCCACAAACCACCGCGCGAACGGCGGGTTGCTGCGATCGAGCACCTGGACGAACGGCGTTTCCCAATGGATACGTTGCGCCTGTTCGCCCCAGAACGATTCCGGATCTTCGATCGACCGGCGATGAGCTTCACGATAAGTCGGCATTCGAACCTCTGTCGGGTAGCGGAATCATCGCGTCCGGATCGTTCAAGAACGACCCGGACGCAGCGAATTGCTCCTGAGCATAGTTCAGCCAGTGGGGCCGTGCTAGAGGGGGACGGCCCTGACTCGCCCCGGCTTCAAGGCATCTGCCGACGGGATTTACTGATGGAAGACGGCGTGGAAAGGTCTGTGCCGGAGTGCTTGAGCAGCACGGGCGCCAGTTCGTTGGCCACGCGCATGCCGGAAACCACGACCATGCGCAAACCGCTGCCTTCGCACATACCGCGCACGGCTTCCCGTGTCGATGCCCGCGCTTCAATGCGCGGCTCGATCACGATCAGTCCACGGCAATATGCCGCGAAGGCCACCCGGTTCGATCGCAGCCAGGCGGAGCGAACGCGCAGGTCGTCGGCGGGTTCGTCGGCGCTGTAGTGCGCGACGATCACGAACGGCGCCTTCAGCGCGAGCAGGCGCTGCATTTCCGCGCCCCACGCAAAGGCGTAGCCGGGTTGCATCGCGCGCGTGCGCAGGCGTACTAGTGGGAAACGGCTGGCGTCGTGCATGCGCTGCTTGGGGACATCGGAAGGAATAAGCGTTTCCGTTGCCGGTGCGCATGCCGGTGGTGCTGCGGGTAGTGCCAATGAAGCGGATTGGGATTGGATGGCGATCACAGCGGTCTCGTGCTCCAGAAGTTCATGACTAAAGCCAGATTGGCCACCATCGGCCGGCGCGGAAATTTGGGCCGGCGGGCTTGCTTGGCAGGATCTGCAATCTGCAGCGTTGCGTTGCCGAGCCACGCACGGCGGGTTGTCTCTATCACGCGCGCGGCGTTCGTGGATACGGCCTGCTGTGCCCGGGCTGAATCAGAAGACACGTCAGGCAGCAAGCCGGGCGATTGATTGGGCGTCGTTTGGGTCAAAGTGGACCTCCTCTCGTCCGGCTTATTGTAATTGCGAATCATTCTCACTTACAAGCAGGATTTTTGGGGCAGGACCGGACAGAAGTGATGTGGGGATTTATTGCTGAAAAGCGGGTAGGAGGCACGTAAGGTCGAGCCGTGGCCGCAAAGCAAAAATAGGATTCGCCGCAGCGATCACGCTTTCGCAGCTAAAAATCGCCGTAATATTCCTGACGAATACGCGCCTCCTAGCGCGTGCAGAAACTCAAGGAACGATTCAGGCGCTTCGGCGTCGGCGGTATCGGAGACGGTGCGTACCACCGCGCACGGCACCTCGTGCTCGTAGCAAATCTGAGCGATTGCGGCGCCTTCCATTTCGACCGCAAGCGCCTCGGGCAATGCGACGCGCAGCGCATTCACTTCCGCGTGACTCGATACAAACCGATCGCCGCTCACAATCATCCCGCGATGCAAACGCGGCGGATGAACGCCGAAACGCGCTTCCAGCGCCGCGTGTTCATCGGCGAGAAAAGCAGTGCAGGCGTTGGCGAGCGCTTCGCTCAAGGCGGCATTCGCGGCAAACCGCGCCATGCCGAGCAACGGCACTTCAAAGCGCGGAAAGAGCGGCGATGCATCCAGGTCGTGCTGCATCAGCGTGTCGCCGATCACGATATCGCCGACGCGCACATCTTTCCGGACGCCGCCCGCAACCCCGGTAAAGACGATTGCCTCGACACCGAACACGTGGATTAGCGCACTCGCCGAGGTGGCCGCCGCGACCTTGCCCACGCGCGCGAGTGTCGCCACGCAAGGCACGCCATGCGCGGTGCCGACATGATATTCACGCAGGCCGATGGTTTCGGTGCGAACATTTCCGGCAAGACGCATTGCATCGACAAGATCGCCCAGTTCCTGCGGCAACGCGGCCATGATGCCGAGCAGACCCACGCCCAACGTCATTCAACCGCCTGCAATTTCGCGACCGCCAGCGCGAGCCATTTTTCGCCGTGACGTTTGAAGCGGACTTGAGCCTTCGCGTCCGTGCCCGCTCCTTCCAGCGCGATCACCGTCCCTTCGCCGAACTTGTTGTGAAACACCGGCTGGCCGATCTTGAAACCGGTATCGGCGGCGCGCTGGTTGTTGGCGAACGCGGGCAACGGCTTGCCTGCATCCGGGTCTGTATAGGCCGCGCGTTCGCCGCGCTCCTGCCCTGGGCGCGCAAACCAGTCGCGGCCCCAGCCGGCGTTATCGGCCCGGCCGCCCCAGCGCGCGCCCGCCTCCACTTTGGGGGTGAGCCATTTGAGCGATTCTTCCGGGAGTTCATCGAAGAAACGGGAGCGGATGTTGTAGCGCGTCTGGCCGTGCAGCATCCGGCTCTGCGCGAACGAGAGATACAAGCGCTCCTTCGCCCGCGTGATCGCCACGTATGCGAGACGCCGCTCCTCTTCCAGTCCGTCGCTTTCCTGCGCGCTGTTTTCGTGCGGAAACAATCCCTCTTCCAGCCCTGTGATGAACACGGCCATGAACTCGAGCCCCTTTGCCGCATGCACCGTCATCAATTGCACAGCGTCCTGGCCGGCCTGCGCCTGATTGTCGCCGGCCTCGAGCGAAGCGTGCGACAGGAAACCCGCCAGCGGCGTCATGGTGTCGGGGTTTTGCGCGGGATCGGCGGGACTTTCGGGATCGAGTACATCGACGGCCGGATCGTCCGTCGCCACACCGATTTCGGGCGCGTTTGTCGCGCCCGGGCGCAGCGGGATGGAACGCGCCGGGGTATCGAGCCCATAGCCTTCCTCCTGCACGAACGCGGCCGCCGCGTTCACGACTTCCTGCAGATTCTCGAGCCGGTCCTGGCCTTCGCGTTCGTTCTCGTAGTGCGTCGCGAGACCGCTTGCGCGCACCACGTATTCGACCGTCTCGGGCAAGCTCATATGCTGCGTTTCCGCGCGCATCTTGCCGATCAACTGCGCGAAATTCGCGAGGCTCGAACCGGCCTTGCCGGCCACATAAGGCACGGCGGCGGCCATTGAACAGTTGTAGAGGCGCGCAGCATCGGCGAGTTGCTCGATCGATCTTGCACCGATCCCGCGCGTCGGGAAATTCACGACGCGGGAGAAAGCGGTGTCGTCGTTGGGGTTATCGATCAGGCGCAGGTACGCGAGCGCGTGCTTCACTTCCTGGCGTTCGAAGAACCGCAAGCCGCCGTACACGCGATACGCAATGCCCGCGTTCACCAGCGTATGTTCGATGGTACGCGACTGCGCGTTGCTTCTGTACAGGATCGCGATTTCGCCGCGCGCCGCGCCCGCATGAATCAGCGCCTTGATCTCCTCGACAATCCAGCCGGCCTCCTGCGTATCGGTCGCGGCTTCGTACACGCGCACGGGTTCGCCGTGGCCGGCGTCGGTGCGCAGGTTCTTGCCGAGGCGTCGAGAATTCTTCGCGATCAGGAAGTTGGCGGTATCGAGAATATGGCCGTGCGAGCGATAGTTCTGCTCCAGCTTGATCATGTTGCGTACGTGGAACTCGCGCTCGAAGTCGTGCATGTTGCCGACGTTCGCGCCACGGAATGCGTAGATGGACTGGTCGTCGTCGCCCACGGCGAAGATGGCGTTGTGCTCGCCCGCGAGGATCTTGAGCCACGCGTATTGCAGCTTGTTCGTGTCCTGGAACTCGTCCACGAGGATGTTGCGAAAGCGCGCCTGGTAATGCGCGCGCAGCGGCGGATTATGGGCGAGGAGTTCGTAGCAGCGCAGCAGGAGTTCGGGAAAATCCACGACGCCTTCGCGCTGGCATTGCTGCTCGTACGCCGCGTAGAGTTCGACGAACTTCATGTTGAAGGCATCGGTGGCGTCGACGTCTTTCGGGCGCAGCCCTTGTTCCTTTGCGTTGTTGATGAAGTATTGGAGATTTTTGGCCGGATATTTTTCGTCGTCGATGTTCAGGCCCTTCATCAGCCGCTTGATGGCCGAGAGCTGGTCTGCCGTATCGAGGATCTGGAATGCTTGAGGCAGGCCGGCGTCGCGGAAATGCGCGCGCAGCATGCGGTTGCACAGGCCGTGGAAGGTGCCGATCCACATGCCGCGGGTATCGATGGGCATCATGGCCGTCAGCCGCGCCATCATCTCTTTTGCAGCCTTGTTCGTGAAGGTGACGGCGAGGATGGTTTGAGGGGATGCATAGCCCTGCTGGATCAGCCACGCGATGCGCGTGATCAGGACGCGCGTCTTGCCGCTGCCCGCGCCCGCCAGGATGAGCGCCGGTTCGTTGGGCAGCGTGACGGCGGCGAGTTGTTCGGGGTTTAGATTGGCAAGCAGATCAGGCATGGGCGAGGGGTTCCGGTAGGACGGGTATTATACGATTTAGAGGGGGTGGGCGTTGGCACTTGGGGGTTGGGGGCCTGCTATTTGCGCCTGCGCGCGTTCCCTGTTCGTTGGTCCTCTTTAGCACTGTTGGCCACTGTCCGTGGCGGGACTTCATTTCTTTTTCCAACGGCGAAAAAGAAACGAAGCAAAGAAAACGCCTTACAACCGCTAATTCTTAAGGAGACCAAGCGTGCACGTACATCTGCTTGGGACTTCAAAAGAACGCCCAGCATAAAACCCCGGACAGTTGAAACCCTCCCGCTCCGTTCACCGATACCCACACGCTTCGCCACCAGTGTGAGTAGCCGTTAAACAGAAAAGCGCGGCGCACGCCGCGCGCCGGTTTGCGTGCTTGCACGCAAACGCGGTGTTTGGCCGTGGCGGTTCTTGTGGAGTTGTGTGCTTGCCCGAGAGCGCTAGTGGCGAAGCGTGTGGATGTAGGGGTTCGGAGGGGGAGGGTTTCAGGTGTTGTTGGTTATGGCGTCGAGGGTTCTTTTGAAGTCCCAAGCAGATCTGCGTGCACGCTTGGTCTCCTTAAGAATTAGCGGTTGGAAGGCGTTTTCTTTGCTTCGTTTCTTTTTCGCCGTTGGAAAAAGAAATGAAGTCCCGCCACGGACAGTGGCTAACAGTGCTAAAGAGGAACAACAAACAGGGACCGCGCGTAGGCGCAAAAAGCAGGACCCGACCACCAGCCACCCCGCCCCCGTCCTCCCCTTATAATCCCCCGATCCCCGCTTCTTTTTACACGCAATTTTCGGCAGAACCCACCCCATGAGTGACAACACGCTTGCGAAGAGTTTCGAGCCCCAAAACATCGAATCCCACTGGGGACCGGAATGGGAAAAGCGCGGCTACTCCGCGCCCACCCTCGAAGAGGGAAAAAAAGACTTCTCGATCCAGCTTCCGCCGCCCAACGTCACCGGCACGCTGCACATGGGTCACGCGTTCAACCAGACCATCATGGACAGCCTCACGCGCTATCACCGCATGCTCGGCGAAAACACCATGTGGCTGCCCGGCACGGACCACGCGGGCATCGCGACCCAGATCGTGGTCGAGCGCCAACTCGACGCAAAAGGCATTTCACGCCACGACCTGGGCCGCGAGGAATTCCTGAAACGCGTCTGGGAATGGAAACAGCAATCGGGCTCGACCATTACAGGACAGGTCCGGCGCCTCGGCGCCTCCATCGACTGGTCGCGGGAATACTTCACGATGGACGACAAAATGTCGACAGCCGTGCAGGATGTTTTCGTGACGCTCTACAAGCAGGGCCTGATCTATCGCGGAAAGCGCCTGGTGAACTGGGATCCGGTACTGGGCACGGCCGTGTCGGACCTCGAAGTGGTCAGCGAGGAGGAAGCCGGCAATCTGTGGCATATCAACTATCCGTTGCCGGACGGCTCGGGTCACGTGACGGTCGCGACCACCCGGCCGGAAACCATGCTCGGCGACACAGCCGTGATGGTCCACCCGGAAGACGAGCGTTACGCGCACCTGATCGGCAAGACCGTAATGCTGCCGCTCTCGGATCGCGAAATCCCCGTGATCGCCGACGATTATGTGGATCGCGAATTCGGAACCGGCGTGGTCAAGGTCACCCCGGCGCACGATTTCAACGACTATCAGGTCGGCTTGCGCCACAAGCTGCCGATGATCGAGATCCTCACGCTCGACGCGAAAATCAACGGCAACGCGCCCGAAAAATATCGCGGCCTGGACCGGTTCGACGCCCGCAAGCAGGTCGTAGCCGACCTGGAAGCGCTCGGCCTGCTCGAATCCGTCAAGCCACACACGCTGATGGTGCCGCGCGGCGACCGCACGAGCGTGGTGATCGAACCCATGCTGACGGACCAGTGGTTCGTCGCCATGAGCAAGCCGGCGCCCGAAGGCACGTTCCATCCGGGTAAATCGATTGCGGAAACGGCGCTCGACGTCGTGCGCAACGGCGAAATAAAGTTCGTGCCGGAAAACTGGTCGACCACGTATTACCAGTGGCTCGAAAATATCCAGGACTGGTGTATCTCCCGCCAACTCTGGTGGGGCCATCAGATCCCCGCGTGGTACGGTGAGAACGGCGAGATTTTCGTGGCGAAGACGGAAGCCGAAGCCCGTGCGGAAGCCATCGAAAAAGGCTATGTGGGCGCGCTCAAACGGGACGACGACGTGCTCGACACGTGGTTTTCGTCCGCCTTGGTGCCGTTTTCGTCGCTGGGATGGCCGGACGAGACGCCGGAACTGAAGCATTTCCTGCCTTCGTCGGTGCTTGTCACGGGTTTCGACATCATCTTCTTCTGGGTCGCCCGCATGGTCATGATGACCACGCATTTCACCGGTAAGGTCCCGTTCGGCACGGTCTACGTGCACGGCCTCGTGCGCGATGCGGAAGGCCAGAAGATGTCGAAGAGCAAGGGCAACACGCTCGACCCTATCGACATAGTCGATGGAATCGATCTGGAAACGCTCGTCGCCAAGCGTATTACGGGTCTGATGAACCCGAAGCAAGCCGAAAAGATCGAGAAAAAGACCCGCAAGGAATTCCCGAACGGAATTCAGCCGTATGGCACGGATGCCTTGCGCTTCACCATGGCGTCGATGGCTACACTCGGTCGCAACGTGAATTTTGATCTGGCAAGGTGCGAGGGGTATCGTAATTTTTGCAACAAACTCTGGAACGCTACACGCTTTGTCCTGATGAATACCGAAGGCCACGATTGTGGTTTCGGCAAGCCGGAAGAATGCGAAGCAGGCGATTGCGGTCCCGGCGGCTACCTGTATTTTTCCCAGGCGGACTTCTGGATCGTGTCGCTGTTGCAGCGCGTGGAAGCCGAAGTCGAGAAAGGTTTTGCGGATTACCGGTTTGATAATGTAGCGAGCGCGATCTACAAATTCGTTTGGGACGAGTACTGCGACTGGTATCTGGAACTGGCGAAAGTGCAGATTCAGAACGGCGCGCCCGAGCAGCAGCGCGCGACGCGCCGCACCTTGCTGCGCGTGCTGGAAACCGTGCTGCGCCTCGCGCATCCGATCATTCCGTTCATCACGGAAGCCTTGTGGCAAAAGGTCGCGCCGCTGACCGACCTGTATTCGCAGCACGCCAATGGCGGCGAGGCGACATCGATCATGATCCAGCGCTATCCGCAGGCGCAGCCATCGAAAATCGATGATTCGTCAGAACAGTGGGCGGCCGAACTGAAAGCAGTGATCGATGCATGTCGTAATCTGCGCGGCGAAATGAATTTGTCGCCGGCGGTGAAGGTGCCGCTGCTGGCAACGGGCGACGAGGCGCAGTTGAAATCCTTCGCGCCTTATATTCAGGCGCTGGCGCGTTTGTCGGAGGTAAAGATCATCGCCGACGAAACCGCGCTCGACGCAGAGGCAAGTGGCGCGCCAGTTGCTATCGTAGGATCGAACAAGCTGGTGCTGAAGGTCGAAATCGATGTCGCTGCTGAACGCGAACGGCTCACGAAGGAAGTGGACCGCTTGACGCAGGAAATCGGTCGTGCCCGTGTGAAGCTGGAAAACGAGAGTTTTGTGGCCCGCGCGCCGGCCGCCGTGGTTGAACAGGAACGCAAGCGGCTGGCTGAATTCGAGTCGACGGCTGACAAGCTGAAAGCGCAGCTTTCACGCTTGCCGGCCTGATGTTTCAACGCGGTGGCACGACTGGAAACTTACCCACGACTTGTTTCGTCTATAGCAAAGTGCACTTCGACGCGTGAAGAATTAATCTCGTCGCACTTTTTTATCAACGCCTCAACCTGCATCATGGCATTGGCTTGCCAGCCCACGAATTTCAGGCTTGACGTTTAAACACGATAAGAGGATCAGGGTCATCAAATGCTAAAAGTTACGAAAGCGGTTTTCCCGGTTGCGGGTCTCGGTACCCGGTTCCTCCCCGCGACCAAGGCCAGCCCGAAGGAAATGCTGCCCGTCGTCGACAAGCCGCTGATTCAATACGCGGTGGAAGAAGCCATGGCGGCCGGCATCACGGAAATGATTTTCGTGACCGGGCGCAGCAAGCGCGCCATCGAAGATCACTTCGACAAATCGTATGAGATCGAAGCCGAACTGGAAGCGCGCGGCAAGCAAAAACTGCTCGACCTCGTTCGCAGCATCAAGCCAAGCCACGTGGACTGTTTCTACGTGCGTCAGGCAGAAGCGCTCGGCCTCGGCCACGCGGTGCTGTGCGCGGAAAAGCTGGTGGGCGACAACCCGTTCGCCGTCATCCTGGCCGATGACTTGTTGTACGGCACGCCGCCCGTCATGACGCAGATGATCGAGGTGTTCGATCACTATCACAGCTCGGTAATCGGCGTGGAAGAGATCCCGGCTCAGGACTCGAAGTCGTATGGTGTTATCGACGGGAAAGAGTGGGAAGACAACATTTTCAAGTTGTCGGGCATTGTGGAAAAGCCGGAACCCGCCGTGGCGCCGTCCAATCTCGGCGTGGTCGGCCGCTATGTGCTGAAGCCGCGTGTTTTCGATCATATTCGCGCGTTGAAGCCGGGCGCTGGCGGCGAATTGCAACTCACGGACGCCATTCAGTCTCTGCTCGCCGACGAACAAGTGCTCGCGTACAAATATCACGGCACGCGTTTTGACTGCGGCAGCAAGCTGGGATATCTGAAAGCGACCGTGGAATTTGCGTTGCGTCACCCGGAAGTCGCGGCTGACTTCCAGGAATATCTGAACACGCGCTCGCCGCACCTGGTCGGGTAAGAACTGCTTCAGGCGCCGTCATGGCGCCTGGAAAACAAAAATGCCCATGATTTTTCATCATGGGCATTTTTTTATTCCGCCGCGCCGGTCAGCGCCGCCGCATCAGGAAGGTGAAGACCTTGTCGTGCGACGTGGATTCCACCAGTTCATTGCCCGTCTGCTTCGAAAACGCGGCGAAGTCGCGCTGGGAACCAGGATCGGTCGCGAGGACCTTCAATATCTGACCGCTTTGCATGTCGGCCAGCGCCTTCTTTGCCCGCAGGATGGGCAGCGGACACATGAGCCCGCGCGCGTCGACTTCCTTGTGCACTTCCATCGAATGAGCCTTGTTCGAACTTGCTTTTGTAAGAGTTCGATTTTACCCCAGTGCCTAAAAATTCACCGCTTGTCCCCGGGCCAGGGATTCCCTCATGGCGATGCCTATGCGTGTCGCTTCCCGCGCGTCTGCGAGCGTGAGACCCGTCGCCGGGCCGCCGTTGAGCGACGCCACGAATGCTTCCGCCTCATTCAGGAACGCGTGTTCGAAGCGCTCGAAGAACGTCGGCGTGCATTCGTTGCGAATGCCGGTGGCGTCGAATATCTCCACGCGATTCACCCGCGGATTGTTGCCCACCGATAACGCCCCGCCCGTTCCCACAACTTCCGTCTGGGTATCGTGGCCGTGCGCGCTGGTGCGCGATGCATGGAAAACCGCCATGCAACCGCCTTCGAACTCACAAACCGCGACGCCGTTGTCGATATCCCCGCATGCCGCCAGACCTTCGTGGATGGCGATCGTGCCGCTTGCGAACACGCGCGTGGCGCGCGGATTGCCGAGCATCCAGCGCGCAAGGTCGATGTCGTGCACGCTGCAATCGAGAAACAGGCCGCCCGACGTCGGCGCGAAGCGCACGAAGAAACCGTCGGGATCGTTTTTATCGACGGTTTGTGAGCGGACCATGAACGGCCGGCCGATCGCGCCTTCGCGAATCTTGTTGAAGGCGTCGCGATAACTGGCGTCGAAGCGGCGCACGAATCCGATCATCACCTGAAGTTCGGGAAACCGCGCGCTTTCTTCGATAACCCGATCGCACTGCGCCAGATCGAGCGACAACGGTTTTTCGCAGAACACGTGCTTGCCGGCCCGCAACGCCGCGATGATCTGATCGGCGTGCAAGGACGTTGGCGTGACGAGCCAGACGGCATCGAGCGATGTGTCTTGCAGCATGGATTCGTAATCCCCGTGCAGCGCGAGTTCGGGCAGGTTCGCGACCGCCCAATCACGCTCGGCCGCGACCGGACTGCACGCGGCGGCAAGCGTCGCGCCCGGCACGTGCCACGCGAGATTGCGTGCATGACGCTGTCCGAGCCGTCCCAATCCAGCAATGCCAATCCGCACGGGCGCGTTCATGCCGCGCCCAGCTTGATGATGGTTCCTTCGCGCCATGAACGCGTGGCGGCATCGGCGAGTTCGAGCGCCTTCATGCCATCGGCGACGGTCGTGCGGACCGGCTTGCCTTCCTGGATGGCATCGAAGAAATGCGCAATTTCCAGCGCATAAGCCGCACGATAACGCTCGAGGAAAAACGCTTCGGGGACGTCATTCGAAACCGCCGTCTTCGAATACGCCGTGACTTCGGTCGGGCGGACATTGCCCGCTTGCAGCATGCCTTTGCTGCCAAGCAATTCGAAGCGCTGGTCATAGCCGTACGCCGCGCGCCGGGTCGTGTTGATCTGGCACAAGCGGCCGCGTTTGGTGCGGATCGTGACGGCAGTCGAGTCGATATCGCCCGCTTCGGCAATCGCCGGATCGGTCAGGCAGCTTCCGGTGGCGTGCAGCGTGTCGGCTTCGTCGTCGAGCATCCAGCGGAAGATGTCGAAGTCGTGGATCAGCATGTCCTTGAAGATGCCGCCCGAATGCCTGATGTAATCCACTGGCGGCGCGCCTGGATCGCGGCTCGTGACCACCAGCATTTCCGGATCGCCGATTTCGCCCGCGTCCACGCGCGCCTTCAACGCGGAAAAGGTTGGATCGAAGCGGCGCTGGAAGCCGATCATGCAGACCACGCCGGCTTTCGCGACGGCATCGGCGCAAGCGCGCGCACGTTCCAGCGTCAGGTCGACGGGCTTTTCGCAGAACACGTGTTTCTTTTGCGCCGCCGATTTCAGGATCAGATCGGCGTGGGTATCGGTGCTCGAACAGACCACGGTCGCGCCGATGGACGCATCGCCGAGCGCGCCTTCCACGTCCGCCACTTGCGCACCGTGGAGCGCAGCCAGCGCGGCGGCGGCTTCCTTGTTCACATCCACGACATATTTCAGCCGCACGCCCGGCTGTTTCGCCAGATTCGCCGCATGGATCTTACCGATGCGCCCCGCTCCGAAAACCGCTACATCAATCGTCATAGCCGCCTGTCTCCCTTGATTCTTCTACGTTCAGTTCAAGCCGGTACGCAAGCGCGATGAACAGCGCCTGGCACAGGCAGATCGTGCTCGTCAGCGAGCGAAACGCGAACGCGCTGCCCTCCTTCACGAACAAATGCGCGCTCGCGTGACGCGCGAGCGGCGAAAGCTGGCCGTCGGTAATGACCAATGTCTTGGCGCCGTGATGCTGCGCCGCGCGCACGCAGTACTGCGTCTCCTTGCCATACGGCGCGAAGCTGATGGCGAACACCACGTCGCCCTTCTTCACGCTGCGAATCTGTTCCCGATACATCCCGCCAAAGCCCGACACCAGATGCACGCGCTTGGCCGTGTGCTGCAGCGCGTAGACAATGTAGCTCGCCACCGGAAACGAGCGCCGCACGCCAATCACATAGATGTTCTCCGCTTGCTCCAGCATTTTCACGGCGGCTTCGAATTGTTCGTCGTCCAGACCTGCTTCGAGTTCGGCCAGGCCGTTCTGGCTCGCCGCAATGAATTCCCGCGCGACCGATCCACCCGACAGCTTGCCGGGCTTTTCATCGATAAGTTTCCTGATGCGCTGCTGATAGCTTTGCGCCGAGCCGTTCTGGCCCGTGTACGCCTGCTTGAAGATGGCCTGAAGGTCGGAGAAGCCAGAAAACCCGAAGCGCTGCGCAAAGCGCACGACCGCGGAAGGATGCACGCCGCACGCGCTCGCAATGTCGCCAGTGCGATCCATCATCACGTTGCTGCGATGCTGTTCCATGTACGTCGCCACACTCTTCAACTGGCGCGGGAGCGTGTCGTAAGCCTCGGTGATGCGCCGCATGAGTTCGTCGACCGTTTCGACGTCCGTTGTCATTTCCTGTGTGTCGTCCTTCATGCGGCGCTCTTTGAATTTCCCGTATTCGATGCAACCGATTATAGATATCTCCTGTCACAAATGGAATGAATTTTCCAAACATCAGGTAGTTAAACTTCCTATTGCATAGCGTTAAGACTTGTCCTAATCTTGGTCGTGAGCGAAGGGGCGTGAAGGTTGAGCGCACGCCACCCGATGTTCATCCAGAAAAACAACCGTGATAGGTGGAGACAATGAGACTTTGCAATGGCCGAGCCGCCCTGCGCGCGCTCGCGGCGGCTGCCGCCTTGTGCGGCGCAGCGGCACTGAGCGCTCAGGCGGCCCATGCGGCTCCTGATGCCCACTTCGTTTTGATCAGCCACGCGCCGGACTCCGACTCGTGGTGGAACACCATCAAGAACGCCATCAAACAGGCCGACGAGGACTTCAACGTCGAGACGGATTACCGCAATCCGCCCAACGGTGATCTCGCCGATATGTCGCGGTTGATCGAGCAGGCGGCGGCGCGCAACTACGATGGCGTGATCGCGACCATCGCGGATTTCGACGTTCTCAAGAGTTCGATGAACAAGGTGACCGCGAAGAAGATTCCACTTGTCACGATCAACTCGGGCACTGAAGAACAAAGTGCGCAGCTTGGCGCGATCATGCACATTGGCCAGCCTGAATATGTCGCGGGGCACGCGGCCGGCGAGAAGGCGAAAGCTGCGGGCATCAAGTCGTTCCTGTGCGTGAACCATCTCGCGACCAATGTGGTGTCGTTCGATCGCTGCCGTGGTTTCGCCGATGCCATCGGCGTGGATTACAAACCGGCGACGCTCGATTCGGGACAGGACCCTACCGAGATCCAGTCGAAAGTCAGCGCTTATCTGCGTAATCATCCGAACACGCAGGCCATCCTGACGCTCGGACCGACGCCTGCTTCGGCCACGCTGAAAGCCGTGCAGCAGATGGGTCTGGAAAAGAAGATCTGGTTTGCGACCTTCGACTTTTCCGATGACATCGCGAAAGCCATTCAATCCGGCACGATCCAGTTCGCAATCGATCAGCAGCCGTACTTGCAAGGCTATATCCCGGTCGCCGTGCTGGCGATCGTGAAGCACGACAAGACGACCGATCCGGTGAAGATCCGCCAGATCCTCGAAGCCAATCCGAAGTTCAAGGCGCGGCTCGCGACATATGGCCTTCAGCCTTCATACGGCCCAAAGAATATTCGTTCGGGACCGGGCTTCATCACGAAGGACAACATCGACAAGGTGTTGAAATTCGCAGGCCAATACAGGTGATTTATCGCGGGCGGCGTTTCAGATCTTCTCCGGCCTGACTGCGCCGTTTCGCAGCACTGCTTTCTCTCAACGCGCCGCCGCTCGAAGTCTCTCAGGCGGCCGGCCGCGCGCTTCAAGGAGCCATCATGGGTATAGCCGGCAAGCACGTTCCTCCCCTTTCCAATGCGGCCGACTCAGCCAGCGCGCCGGCCACGGCCACGCCCGCCGACGAACGCGTCAGGCGTCAATCGTGGTTCGGCCACCTGTTGAACCGTCCGGAGTTCGCCGCGATATCCGGCGCGGTGCTCGTGTTCATTGTGTTCGGCGTGGGCGCCGGCAGTTCGGGCATGTTCAACCTCGACGGCGTGATGAACTGGTCGCAAGTCGCGGCGTATCTCGGCCTGCTTGCAGTCGGTGCCTGCTTGCTGATGATTGCGGGCGAGTTCGATCTGTCCATTGGCTCCATGATCGGTTTCGCCGGCATGATGGTCGCGATTCCATCAGTGTATTTTCATTGGCCGCTGTCGGTGGCGATCCTGTTCGCCTTCATTTGCTCGATGCTGCTCGGCGCATTGAACGGGTATCTGGTGGTGAAAACGCGGCTGCCTTCGTTCATCGTCACGCTGGCGTTCCTGTTTATCTTGCGCGGCTTGACGCTCGCGCTCTCCATTCTCTTCGCGGATCGCACGATCATTTCCGGCGTTGGCGATCTCGCGCAAAACGACTGGCTCGCCAACACGCTGTTTCATGGCGTCGCATTGCATGGATTTTTTGCGTGGCTCGGGCATATGGGTATCGGCAAGTTGCTCGATAGCGGCGAACCGCTTGTGCCCGGCATTCCAAAAGTCATCCTGTGGTGGCTCGGCCTCGCCGCGGTGAGCGCGTTCGTGCTTGCGAAGACGCGTTTCGGCAACTGGATTCTTGCCGTCGGCGGCGATGCAAACGCAGCGAAGAATGTCGGCGTACCGGTACGGCGCGTGAAGATTTCGTTGTTCGTGCTCACCGCGTTCTGCTCGTGTTTGTTCGCGGTGCTGCAGGTCTGCGACATCGGTTCCGCTGCCGCCGATCGCGGCCTGCAAAAGGAATTCGAAGCGATCATCGCGGCGGTGATTGGCGGGACGCTGCTCACGGGCGGATACGGATCGGTGATCGGCGCGTGCTTCGGGGCGCTGATCTTTGGCGTGGTGCAGATCGGCATTACGTACACGAACGTCAGCTCCGACTGGTTCCGCGTGTTCCTCGGCGTGATGCTGCTGATCGCGGTGCTGTTCAATCACTACGTGCGTCGTCGCGTTTCACAGGCTCAATAAGGGGAACGGTCATGGCAGACCAGGACACCATTCTCGCGCTGGAAAATGTCAGCAAGTTCTTTGGCCGCGTGATCGCGCTGAACGGCGTGACGTTGCGTTTGAAGCGTGGCGAAGTGCATTGCCTGCTTGGCGACAACGGCGCGGGCAAATCCACCTTGATCAAGACGCTCGCGGGCGTTCATGCGCCCTCTTCCGGCGAATATCTCGTCGATGGAAAGCCAGTGCATTTCGGCTCGCCCAAAGAAGCGCTCGATATGGGTATTGCAACCGTGTATCAGGATCTTGCGCTCGTGCCTTTGCTGTCGGTCGCACGGAACTTCTTCATGGGGCGCGAGCCGCAGAAGAAACTTTTCGGTTTCCTGAACGTAATGGACCTCGATCTGGCGGCGCAGACATCGAGCGCGCGTCTTTCCGAAATGGGCATCAACGTGCGCGATGCGCATCAACCCATCGGCACCATGTCAGGCGGCGAGAAACAATGCCTCGCGATCGCGCGGGCGATCCATTTCGGCGCGCGCGTGCTGATCCTCGATGAACCCACGGCCGCGCTCGGCGTGAAGCAATCGTTCAACGTACTGCGCTTGATCCATACGGCGCGCGCGAAAGGCATCTCCGTGATCTTCATCACGCACAACGTGCATCACGCGTATCCCATCGGCGATTCGTTCACGCTGCTCAATCGCGGGCGCTCCATGGGCACGTTCACCAAAGACACGATCACGAAGAACGAAGTCCTCGACATGATGGCGGGCGGGGCCGAGATGCAGCAGATGATGAGTGAACTGGAAGATGCCCCGGCTTGAACACAGGCTCCCTCGCGCACTTCATCTATTCCCAAGGATCGAACATGGCATTGCACTCATCAACCGGATCGCGATTCGCTCAGGGGCGAACGCGCGACGTCGTGTGTCTCGGGCGGATCGCGGTCGACCTCTATGCGCAACAGGTCGGCGCGCGGCTTGAAGATGTATCGAGTTTCGCGAAGTATCTTGGCGGCTCGTCGGCGAATATTGCTTTCGGATGCGCACGGCTAGGACTTAAGTCCGCAATGCTCTCGCGCGTGGGCAACGATCACATGGGCCGCTTTCTCACCGAAACGCTGGAACGCGAGGGATGCGACACCAGCCGTCTACGCATCGATCGTGAGCGGTTGACGGGACTGGTCCTGCTCGGCCTTGAAGACCGCGATACGTTTCCGCTCGTGTTCTATCGCGATGATTGCGCCGATATGGCCGTCGACGAAAACGACTTCGACGAAGCGTTCATTGCTTCGTCGAAAGCATTGTTGATTACAGGTACGCATTTCTCCACGGATCAGGTCAACCGCACGAGCCGTCGCGCGCTTGATTACGCGCGGCGCAATCAGGTTCGCACAGTGCTGGATATCGATTACCGGCCAGTGCTGTGGGGACTGACCGGCAAGGCCGATGGCGAGACGCGGTTTGTCGCGAACGACGGCGTCACCGCTCATCTGCAAGGCATTCTGCCTTTGATGGATCTCGTGATCGGCACGGAAGAAGAATTCCGGATTGCCGGCGGCAAGGACACGCTGATCGATGCACTTGCCGCCGTGCGCTCCGTCACCGACGCCACGCTCGTCGTCAAACGCGGACCCATGGGCTGCTCGATCATCGAAAGCGATGTTCCCGTGTCGATAGACGACGCACCCGTTCACGGCGGCGTGGAAGTCGAAGTGCTGAACGTGCTGGGTGCGGGCGATGCATTCGCCGCGGGCTTCCTCGCCGGCTGGCTGCGCGACGAACCCATGGAGGCGTGCGCACGCACGGCCAACGCATGCGGCGCGCTGGTCGTGTCGCGTCACGGCTGTGCGCCGGCCATGCCCACGCCCGCCGAACTTTCCTACTTTCTCGATGCCGCCCGCGCCGATCCCATCCGCATGCGCCGTCCCGACCGCGATGCGACGCTCGCGCGTTTGCATCGCGTGACGCCCGCTCGAAAGCAATGGAACGAAGTGCTTGGTTTTGCCTTCGATCATCGCAACCAGTTCTTCGAACTTGCGCAGCAAACCGGCGCCGATGAAACCCGCATTGCCGAACTCAAGGCCTTGTTCGTGCAAGCCGTGGCGCAAACAGAAACGGAACGCGGACTTGAAGGACGTATCGGCGTGTTGATCGATGACCGCTATGGTCAGGACGCGCTGAATGCGGCGACCGGACGCGGCTGGTGGATCGGGCGTCCGGTGGAGTTGCCGGGATCGATGCCGCTCGTCTTCGATCACGGCCGGTCGATTGGAACCACGCTGATCGAGTGGCCGCGCGAGCACGTTGCGAAGTGCCTCGTGCACTATCACCCTGACCATCCGCACGAAATCCGCCTTGAACAGGAAGCGCAGATTCGCGCGCTTTACGACGCGGTTCAGGCGAGCGGCCACGAACTGCTGCTCGAAGTGATCGTGCCGAAGAATGGTCCGCCTGTTGCCGAAGACACAGCATTGCGGTCCCTGAAGCGGCTCTATAACCTCGGTATCTATCCTGAATGGTGGAAGCTCGAACCCATGAGCGCGAAGCAATGGGAAGCCGTCGATGCGCTGATTGCCGAGCGTGATCCGGCGTGCCGCGGCGTGGTGTTGCTGGGTTTGTCGGCGGCGGTGGACCAGCTTTGCGAGGGCTTTAAACCAGCGGCTTTATCGAAGACATGCCGTGGGTTTACCGTCGGCCGCACGATCTTCCACGAGCCGAGCCACGCGTGGCTTAGTGGCGCAATCGACGATGCCGAACTCATTGCGCGGGTCCGGCGTACGTTCGAAACGCTGATCGATGCCTGGACAGAAGCGCGCGCCACCTCGGGCACGCAAGCCACCACGCAGGAGCAGGCAGCATGAACAGCACGATCCGTTTGACGGCCGCGCAGGCGCTGGTCCGCTACCTTGCCGCGCAGCAAACCGAAGATGGCGAAGCGCTCTTCGGCGGCGTCTTCGCCATCTTCGGGCATGGCAATGTGGCCGGGATGGGCGAGGCGTTATATGCCCATCGCGAAACCTTGCCGACTTATCGCGCGCACAACGAGCAGGCCATGGCACACGCCGCCATAGCGTACGCGAAAGCGCACTTTCGCCGCCGGATGATGGCGGTGACTACGTCCATTGGTCCGGGCGCGACGAACCTCGTGACGGCTGCCGCGCTGGCGCATGTGAACCGCTTGCCCGTGCTGTTGCTACCCGGCGATATCTTCGTGTCGCGCGCGCCCGATCCCGTTCTGCAGCAAGTGGAAGATTTCACCGATGGCAACGTGTCCGCGAACGATACGTTGAAACCCGTCTCGCGTTACTTCGACCGCATCGTGCATCCGGCGCAATTGCTGAGCGCACTGCCTCGCGCAATCCGCGTATTGACCGACGCCGCATTGTGCGGCCCGGTCACGCTCGCGTTGCCTCAAGATGTGCAGGCCATGGCGTACGACTATCCCGCTTCGTTCTTCGAGCCGCGCGCGGTATCGTTCCATGCGCCCGCGCCCGCAGCCGATGACATCACACGCGCCGCCACTGCATTGCGCGCCGCTAAAAAGCCCTTGCTCGTATCCGGCGGCGGCGTGCTTTACGGCCTTGCGACCGGTGCGTTGCGTTCTTTCTCGGAGCGCCACGGCATTCCTGTCGCCGAAACCCAGGCCGGAAAGGGTGCGCTCGAATGGGATCATCCGCTGAACCTGGGCGGTATCGGCGTGACGGGATCGGAGGCCGCGAACGCGTTGGCAAACGACGCCGATTGCGTGCTCGCGGTTGGCACTCGCCTGCAGGATTTCACGACTGGATCGAACACGTTGTTCACGCAGGCCCAGATCATCGGCATCAACGCAAATGCATTTGATGCCCTGAAACAAGGTGCTCTGGCAGTGGAAGCCGATGCAAGGCTCGCACTCGATGCACTCAGCGCGACACTCGATGACTGGCGTACATCGCCGCCATGGACCGCACGCGCGCACGAACTCGCCGATAGCTGGCGCGCGAGCGTCGACCATGTGACGAACGCGCCACAGCAGGACAACACATTGCCGCGCGAAGCCGACGTGATCGGCGCGGTGCAGCGTTCGAGCGTGCAATCGGCGACCAATGACATTGTGGTTTGCGCGGCGGGAACCTTGCCTGCCGATTTGCAGAAGCTCTGGCGCACGAGTACGCCGGGCGGTTATCACGTCGAATACGGTTACTCGTGCATGGGTTATGAAATTGCCGGTGCGTTGGGTGCGAAACTCGCGCGGCCTGAGCGCGAAGTGATCGTGATTGTTGGCGACGGCAGCTATCTGATGATGAACAGCGAACTGGCTACCTCCGTCATGCTTGGGGCGAAGATCATCGTCGTGCTGCTCGACAACCGTGGTTACGGTTGCATCAACCGCTTGCAGCAAGCGTGCGGCGGCGCGCCGTTCAACAACCTGATAGCCGATTGCCGCCAGGGTCCTGAAGGCGCGCCGTTCATCGACTTCGCCATGCACGCGCGTTCGCTGGGCGCAAGCGCGGAGCATGTTGCGAATACTGATGAACTCGAAGCCGCGATGCAGCGTGCGCGGGCATCGACGAAATCGTATCTGGTCAGCATCGATACCGACCCCGCGCGTCCCACGGAAGAAGGCGGCTGGTGGTGGGAAGTCGCAGTGCCCGAAGTGTCGTCGCGTGAAGCGGTGCGCGCGGCGCGCGCTGACTACGAGCACAAACTCACGGTGCGCTCGAAGCGCACGAAGGAATAAAGATGAGCACGTTCGACGTACGAATCGGCATCAATCCGCTTTCATGGATGAACGACGACCTGCCCTCCCTCGGCGGCGAAACCCCGCTGAGCGTCGCGCTGACCGAAGGCAAGAAGATTGGCTACGAAGGCTTTGAGCTTGGCAACAAATTCCCGCGTGAAGCGCAAGCGCTGAAAACGCTGCTGGCTGAATACGATCTGGCGCTCGTGTCCGGCTGGTATTCCGGACGCCTCGCCGAGCGCAGCGCGGAAGACGAAATCGCCGCCGTGGGTCCGCATCTGGATCTGCTGGCGAAGAACGGCGCGACGGTGATGGTCTACGGCGAGGTGGCGGATTCGATTCAGGGTTCCCCGCGGCCGCTCTATCAGCGCCCCCGTTTTTTCTCCGATGATCGATGGTCCGAGTACGCAAGACGTCTCGACACGTTCGCTGAATATACCTTGTCGAAAGGCGTTCGCGTGGCGTACCACCATCACATGGGCGCATATGTCGAGACGCCTTCGGACGTGGACAAGCTGATGAGCCTGACCGGCGATTCGGTTGGCCTGCTATTCGACGCAGGACATATCACGTTCGCGGGCGGCGATCCGCTCGCCGTGCTCGACAAACACATCGGCCGGGTTTGCCATGTTCATTGCAAGGACGTGCGGCCCGACATCATCAAGCTCGCGCGCAATCGCAACTGGAGTTTTCTCGACGCTGTCATCAACGGTGCGTTCACCGTTCCCGGCGACGGCGCGGTGAACTTTCCATCGATCATCGCGCGATTGAAACGGCAGGGGTATCGCGGCTGGCTGGTGGTTGAAGCTGAGCAAGACCCCGTTATTGCAACAAGCTATGCGTATGCAGAGAAAGGCTACAAGACGCTACGCGCGCTCGTTGACCAATCCCTTCAGGAGGCAGCATGAGCCTGCTCGTCAAGGCGTCGCGCGAAGGTCAGACCATTGCACGCGTCACGCCGGAAACTGCGTTGTGGAAGCATGTGGGGTTCGCCGCGTATCGGCTCGAAACCGGCGATATCGTGCATGTGAATGAAGCGAAACGCGAGGTGTGCATCGTGGTGTTGTCGGGAACCGTCAGCATCGAGGCAGGCGATCACACGTGGGAAAAGCTCGGTTCGCGCGACAGCGTATTCGAAGACACCGCGCCCTATGCCGTGTATCTGCCGCCGAAACTCGCCGCAACCGTGCGTGCGGATCGCGATGCCGAGATCGGCGTGGCAAGCGCGCCCGCTACCGGGATATATCCACCGCGGCTCATCGAGCCTTCCCAAATGAAACGATCGACTCGCGGCAAGGGCGCGAATACGCGATACGTATGCGATATTCTTCCGCAAACCGAACCGGCCGAAGGCTTGCTCGTTGTCGAAGTGAAGACGCCTGGCGGTCATGCATCGAGCTATCCGCCGCACAAGCATGACAAAGACAACGTGCCGGTGGAGAGCTCGCTCGAAGAGACTTATTATCATCGGCTGAATCCGCCGCAAGGATTCGCGTTTCAGCGCGTGTATACGGATGAACGCGATATCGACGAAACCATGGCCGTTGAAGATCACGACGTGGTCATGGTGCCGCGCGGCTATCATCCGGTCGTGGTGCCGTATGGTTACGACAACTACTATCTGAACGTGATGGCCGGCGACAAACGCACCTGGCACTTCAAGAACGACCCGAAGCACGAGTGGATTGTGGAAAGGGACAGCAAGGCTTCCTAGTCAGCTGCCTACGGAAAGCCATTCCCGTGTGATGCGTTCGTCTGCTGCGAACGCATCGGGTGTGCCGTCGAAAACAATCGTGCCATGCCCCATTACGGCAATGCGCGTTGCGAGTTCACGCGCAATCGTCATGCGCTGTTCGATCAGCAGAATAGCCACGCCTCGCGCCTGCAAGCTCTTCAGGCACGCGGCGACCTGGGCCACGATCTGAGGCGCAAGACCTTCCGTGGGTTCATCGACGATCACGAACGACGGATCGCCCATCAAGGTGCGCGCGAGTGCAAGCATCTGCTGTTCGCCGCCGGACAGGAGACCCGCTTTCACGGCCTTGCGTTCGTGCAGTATCGGGAAAAGCTGCTCGGCGTTTGCTATGTCGAAACTCGATCCACCACGTTTTATTCCCAGTAACAAGTTCTCGCGAACGCTTAGTGTGGGGAAAACATCGCGCTGTTCGGGGACATAACCCAGGCCCATTCGCGCGATGGCGTGCGGCCGCTTTCCAAGTATCGATACCCCGCGATAATTCGCCACGCCTTCTGCACGCACGAGTCCCATCAGCGCTTTGGCAAGCGTGGAGCGTCCCGAACCATTGCGCCCCGCAAGCACGACGACCTCGCCTTCATCGATACACAAGCTCACGCCATGCAGTACGTGACTTGACCCGTACCATGCGTTCAGGCCTTCGATTTCAAGGAGCGCGGTCATATTGCGTCACCGAGATACGCCGATCGAACGGCTGCGTTCGCGGCAACTTCATCGGGCGCTCCGCTTGCAATCAAGCGGCCGTGCACCAGCACCGAGAGCGTGTCGGCGAGTGCAAAAACGGCTTCCATGTCGTGCTCGACAATCAACAGCGTCTTACCTTGTGTTGCCGCGCGGATCAACGCGAGTGCACGCGCCGCTTCCGAACGGTTCATGCCGGCAGTGGGTTCATCGAGCAGGATTGTGGACGCGCCCGATGCCAGCGCAAGCCCCAGATCCAGCGCGCGCAGTTCCGCATGACTGAGGTTTGCAGCGGGTTCGCCCCTGCGCTGGAACAAACCGTTTGATTCAAGGACCCGCCGGGTTTCATGATCGATTGCGTTCGACCCGAACCATCTCGCTTTCCACGATGTCTGGGCGCCAAGCACCGCGCATCGAAGGTTGTCCCATACGCTGAGACCGGCGAACACGCTGGAGGTCTGGAAGCTGCGCGCAAGGCCCATGCGTCCCAGCCGATACGCAGGCAACCCCGTGACATCCACGCCATCTAGAATGACACGGCCGCTCGTTGGCCGCGTGCGTCCCGCGACAAGATCGAACAGCGTCGATTTGCCCGCGCCGTTCGGCCCGATCAACGCATGACGTTCGCCTTGCCGAACGCTAAGATCAACGCCGCGCAGGATCTGCGTGGCGCCGAAGCGCTTCGTGATTTGCCTGAGTTCGAGCGCGGTGTTCATCGAGCGCGCCGGGATTGTCTTGTAAGCGCCAAGGCGACCATGGCGCTGAACAATGCGAAGCCCCACGGCCCGATTCGATGACCATCGAGCAGCAAGCCCGCGACGTGCGCAAGGCCGTCGCCGTGGCTATCGAATTGAAGTGCGTAGGCGAGTTCCATCAAGATGACAATGGCAATCAGCCACGCAACGAAAGCACCTGAAACAAGCGCTGTTCCGGTAAATCCGCCGCGCGATCTCTCGGCCATCACCCCGGCAATTCCCTTCGGTGCGGCGACTACGGTCCACACAAAAAACAGCCCGAGGTATGCCACCCATGCAGGCGACACGCTCGCCACCGCGACGCTGAAAAACGTGAGCAGCACGGCGCCAAGTATCGGCCCGAAGAACGTGGCCGTTCCGCCGATCACCACGGCAATCAGCACGCTTGCCGAGCGCGCCAACCCCACGCCTTCCGCCGATGCAAGCTCCACGTTGATCACACCGAGACCGCCCGCGACACCCGCGAAGAATGCCGCCATAACCACTATGACGAAGCGCACGCGCCGCGGATCGAAGCCAATGGCCGCGGCGCGCACAGGGTTGTCGCGGACTGCGTTTGCCACGCGTACAAATGGCGTGCGCGAAAAAACGAACATCGTGACACACGCGAGCAGACACCAGGCGGCAATCAACGCATATGCCTGGATCGAGGGTCCGAAGCTCAGGCCGGCAATCGCGGGTCCGCTCGCACGATCGATGGAAACACCGCCCTCGCCGCCGAACCATCCCGGCACGAGCCAGACCGCCGCAGCAACCATTTCACCGATACCCAGCGTGATCATCGCGAACGTGGTGCCGGCCCGGCGAGTCGACAAGAAGCCGAACACGACGCCGGCGAGCGAGGCAGCAAGACCGCTGATGAAAGGCAGCAATGGCAATGGCACGCGATAGTGGTTGAAGCAATGCGCGGCGGCAAACGCGCCAAGACCTGCGTATACGGCGTGACCAAAGGAAAGCAAGCCAGTCTCGCCGAGCAGCAGATTGAATGAAAGCGCAAACACGATCATGGTCGCGGTTTGCGCGAGATACGCAAGCAGCCAGCTTTGGGCGCCGAACACGGGCGGCAACGCGAGACCTGCGGCGAGCAGCAGCCACGGCGCAAGACCTCTGAGCCTATGCGTCGTCATCGCTACGCTGTCCGAAAAGTCCGCGCGGCCGCAACGCAAGCATGGCGACAAGCAGCACGTAGGGCAGCACGGGCGCGATCTGCGCGATGCTCAATGCGGCCCAGGCAGGCGGCAACGCGCCGCCCATCGCCCTTGAGATCGCACCCAGCGACACTGTTGTCCCAACCGCGAACGTCTGCACGCAACCAATCAAGAGCGAAGCCGCAAGCGCACCGCCGATCGATCCCAGTCCACCCACGACAACCACCACGAACACGATCGGCCCGATGTTATCGGCCATCGACGGTTCGATCACGAACAACGGCGCGCCGATCACACCGGCCAGCGCGGCAAGCGCCGTGCCGGCGGCAAAGACGAGGGTGAACACCCGCGGCACGTCGTGCCCGAGCGTCTCGACTGTCGATGCGTGCGTGAGCGCAGCCCGTACAACAAGGCCTATGCGCGATACCCGCAACACCGCATACAAGGCCACGAGCATCGCGATGGACACACACATCATGAACGCCCGATACCGCGGAAATGCGGCACCGAAAAGCGTGAACAAAGGACCATCGAGAGAAGGCGGAACAAGCGCGTTGAACGGGGCAAGGCCCCAGGCCAGCTTGACCGCTTCAGCGATCAGATACGCGGCGCCGAATGTCAGCAACAGTTCGGCAAGCGCGCCGCGCACTGCGATTCGCCGCAACAGGAAGCGCTCGAACGCCCCGCCAAGCGCGCCAACGATCAATGGTGAAACAACCAGCGCGAACCAGAAGCCCCACCGCGCCGCGAGCGCGTAGCCAACATACGCGCCGAGCATGTAGAAGCTCGCGTGAGCGAAGTTGAGGATGCCCATCATGCTGAAGATCAGCGTGAGCCCCGCCGACAGCATGAACAGCAACAACCCGACGCTCACTCCATTCAGAAGGTTGATTGCGAACCACTGAACGAATGCGTCCACGGTCGACGCGCCTAGGCTGTCACGAGCGGCTCGAGCGCGGCCACGAGCGCGTCGGGCAGCGGCACCGGACGGCGCGTATTGCGATCCACATAGACATGCACGAAATGCCCTTGCGCCGCTGGTTGATCGGACCCGGCGCTGAAGATGCCGACTTCGTACCGCACGCTCGTCGTACCGAGCCGAGCAACGCGAAGACCTGCATCGATACGCTCGGGAAACGCCAGCGACGCAAAGTAGCTGCAATGCGTCTCGACCACAAGGCCGATGGTCTTGCCGGACTCCGGATCAAGCGCACCCTTGCAGATCAGATACTCGTTCACCACGGTATCGAAGTAGCTGTAGTACACCACGTTGTTCACGTGGCCGTAGAGGTCGTTATCGGACCAGCGCGTATTGATGGGCAGGAAGTGCGGATAGGCCGCGCGCGTTGCAGGTACAGGCCGGCTCATGGATCAGAACGACTCCTTGAGCATGCGCCGATAATCCTCCGCGCTCGCCTCGCGCGGATTCGTCTTGTGGCAATGATCGGCGAGCGCGCCCTGAATGATCTTGTCGAACATGCTTTCTTCCACGCCCATTTGCGACAGGCGCGTCGGCAAGCCGAGGCGTTCCGTCATGTCGTGAAGCGCCTGGGCAAGGTCTGCATCGGCGGGAAGATTCATCACGCGGCGCATGCGCGCAAAACGCTTGTCCGCGACCACGCTCGGCGCGCTTTCGTTAAAGCGCAGCACGGCCGGAAGAACCACCGCGTTCAGCGTGCCGTGATGCAGGCCGGTGCGGCCGTTTATGACCAGCCCGCCCATTGGGTGCGAGAGCGAATGCACGCATCCCAGGCCCTTCTGGAACGCCATCGCGCCCTGCATGGACGCGCTCATCATGTTGAGCCGCGCATCGCGGTCCTGGCCGTCGTGCGTCGCTTTTTCTATATTCGCCCATGCCCGTTCAAGCCCGTCGAGCGCAATGCCGTCGGCCGGCGGATTGAACGCGGAGCCAAGAAACGTTTCGATGCAATGCGCGATCGCGTCCATGCCGGTCGCCGCCGTCAGCATGGGCGGCAAGCCCAGCGTCAGGGATGGATCGCAGATCGCCGACTTCGGCAGCAGATGCCACGAATGAAAGCCGAGCTTGCGGCCGTCTTCCAGAATGATGATCGCGCCGCGCGCTACTTCGCTGCCAGTGCCCGATGTAGTCGGCACGGCAATCAGCGGCGCTGCTTGCGATGTGATCTTGTTGCTGCCGCCTTCAATGGTCGCGTATTCGGTGAGCGTGCCCGGATGCGTTGCTGCAATCGCGACGCCCTTCGCCAGGTCGATGGACGAACCGCCGCCCACCGCGATCAGGCCGTCACAGCCTTCGCTCTTGTAGAGCGCGGCGGCTTTCATCACCATGGCTTCAGTCGGATTCGACGGCGTCTCGTCGAAAATGGGAACAGCGCCAGCGTCGAGAGTCATCGCCTGAACGGTCTGCGAAACCAGTCCCGCCGCGAGCACACCCTTGTCCGTGATGATCAGCGGCCGCTTGATGCCAATGCGCGCGCACTCGCCGTCGAGCGACGCCAGCGCGTCGAAACCAAGATAGATATGCGTGAGATAAAAGATGAAAGCCATGACGTGTCCCCGTTGTAGTCTGCGTCAGGCATGTTAGGAGTGCCGCGAGAGTCCGTCAATCGCGTCCGTCAATGGCACGAAATGTCACGTTTTCAGGCGCACCGGCCGCACTTACTGCCCCGGCCGGTCCACATATTCCACCGCCAGCCCGCGCCGGCGCATCCATTGCGCCACCGCGTGGCCGGTTCCCGCGCGCCACGGCCTCAGGTTCGCCGGCTCGACCAGCCGATATTCGAGCAATTCCGGCGACAGCGAGATCGTCCCGTTCGCCTTCACGTGATAAGCAATGATCAGCTCGTTCTTGCGGATGAACTCATATACGCCAACCAGTTCCACCGATTCCGCCACCAGCGAGGTCTCTTCGAGCACTTCGCGCGCGATGCCCTCTTCCGGCGTCTCGCCGTTTTCGAGAAAGCCCGTGATCAGCGCGAACATGCCCTCGACCCACGCCGCGTTGCGCGCCAGCAGGATCTTGCCCTCGTATTCCACGATCGCCGCAACGACCGGTAATGGGTTATTCCAGTGAACGAAACCGCATTCCGGGTCCGGACACGCAAGCCGCACACGACCGCCCTCATGCGCGACATCGGCACGTTCGACCAGCTTATTCGCGTCGCGCGGACAGAATTGGTATTCGATCATGTTGGAATTCCGTGAGTTCGAGAGGTCAGCGGGCGGCGCACAGCGCGCGGATTTCGTCCGTGAATTGTTCCACCGTCTCGGCCAGCGTGTCCCATGCGCACATCAGCCGGCAGCCGCCCGAGCCGATGAACTGATAGAACTTCCAGCCCTTCGCGCGCAGCGCCTGCGCCACATGCGGCGGAAGTTCGGCGAAAACAGCGTTGGCTTGCGGCTTGAACATCACCTTCACGCCATCTATGCCGGCAAGCCGTTCGGCCATCAACTGGGCCATCGCGTTGGCATGTTTCGCGTTGCGCAGCCAGACATCGTTGTTCAGAAGTCCCAGCCAGGGTGCGGAAATAAAGCGCATCTTCGACGCCAGTTGCCCCGCCTGCTTGAGCCTGTACGCGAAATCGACGGCCAGTGTCTTGTCGAAGAAAATCACCGCCTCGCCGACCGGCAAGCCGTTTTTCGTGCCGCCAAAACACAGCACGTCCACGCCCGCGCGCCACGTGATTTCGGACGGATGCACGTTGAGCGACGCCACCGCGTTCGCAAACCGCGCGCCGTCCATGTGCACTTTCAAATGCCGGCGCTTGGCAATGGCTGCAATCGCGCGAATTTCCTCGACGCTATAAACGGTGCCCACTTCGGTGGATTGCGTGAGCGTGACGACCTTGGGCTTCGGATAATGAATATCCGCGCGCCGCGTCACGATTGTTTCGATGGCATCGGGCGTCAGCTTTCCATCTATACCCGGCGCCGTCAGCAGCTTTGAGCCGCCCGAGAAAAATTCGGGGCCGCCGCATTCGTCGGTTTCTATGTGCGCCAGTTCGTGGCAAATCACCGAGTGATACGACTGGCAGAGAGAGGCCAGCGCCAGCGAATTGGCGGCCGTGCCGTTGAAGACGAAGAACACTTCGCAATCGGTCTGGAACAGGTCGCGGATGCGATCGCACACGCCTTGAGTCCAGGAATCGTCGCCATAAGCCGGCTCGTGGCCGCTGTTATTGGCTTCTATAAGCGCTGCCAGTGCTTCCGGGCAAATGCCGGCGTAATTGTCGGAGGCGAAGTGTTGCATGCGGTCGGGAGGCAGGGCGATGTGGAGGTGGCCATCATTTTAGCGGTTCGCGTCCGAATTCGCGGGAACGCCATTAAGACGCTGCCGCGAGTTTCATCGCCCGGGCCTAAGACCTATGCGGACTGTTCCGACTTACTTTCCGGCCGGTTGGCTTGCCGCCGCGGCCTGCTGCGCCTGCTTGTCCTTCTTGTTCGCCTCGTGATGGCCGATCGCGCAACCGCCAGCCGCGCCCACCGCGCCGTGCTTGCCCGCTACGTGACCCGCCACGCCGCCGACTGCCGCGCCTTCCAGACATCCCTTGGCATACACCGCGCCAGTTGCAAACAGCATCGAGGATGCGAGTGCGAGCGTGACAAATTTCCGATTCATGAATGTGATCCTTTTATAGTCGATGCGCCGAACTTCGTGTCCGCGCTGCCCCAAGAATCCGCAAGGTGCGTACCTGTCGATCTGCTTGCAACGGACGATTGAGATGAAAAAGCCCGCCGTGCTGCACACACGGCGGGCTTGCTGACATCGTTGACGATTGCTTAGAGCTTCGCCTTGACCCACTCGTTGACGCCAGCGAGCGCCGCCGCAAGATTCTGCGGCTCGGTGCCGCCGGCCTGCGCCATATCCGGCCGCCCACCGCCCTTGCCGCCGACTTGCTGCGCGACAAAGTTCACGAGTTCGCCCGCCTTCACCTTCTTCGATGCCTCCGCCGTCACGCCCGCAATCAGGCTGACCTTGTTGCCATCGACGGCAGCGAGCACGATCGCCGCATTCTTCAGCTTGTCCTTCAATTTATCGACGGTTTCGCGCAGCGTCTTGCCATCCGCGCCCGGCAATTGCGCAGCCAGCACATGCACGCCGCCGATCTCGACCGCTTGCGACACGAGTTCGTCGCCCTGGCTCGACGCCAGCTTCGACTTCAGCGCGCCAAGTTCCTTTTCCAGCGACTTCACGTGTTCCTGAACCTGCGTGATGCGCTGGGTCAGTTCCGACGGCTGCGCCTTCAATGCCGCCGATGCCGCGTTGATGCGCGCGTCGAGTTCCTGCACAAAACGCACGGCGTTGTCGCCGGTAATGGCTTCCACGCGACGAATTCCCGCCGCCACGCCGCCTTCCATCACGATCTTGAACAGGCCGATATCGCCCGTGCGATTCACGTGCGTACCGCCGCACAATTCGCGCGAGAAGCCAAGGTCGAGCACGCGCACTTCGTCGCCGTATTTCTCGCCGAAGAGCGCCATTGCGCCGCCCTTCACGGCTTCGTCGTAGGGCATCACGCGCACGACGCCCGGCGCATTCGCCAGCACTTCGGCATTCACGATTTCTTCCACGCGGCGAATCTGCTCGTCCGTCATGGGCGCGTTGTGCGCGAAGTCGAAGCGGGTCTTGTCGGGATCGACCAGCGAACCCTTTTGCTGCACGTGGCTGCCGAGCACCTCGCGCAGCGCCTTGTGCATCAGGTGCGTCGCCGAGTGATTACGCGCCGTGCGAAGACGCCGGACCGTATCGATTTCAGCCTTCACCACGTCGCCCACTTTCAGCGTGCCTTGCTCGACCGTGCCGTGATGACCGACGACGTCCGATTGCACCTTCAGCGTATCGGCAACGGCAAAACGCACGGCGGCGTTCGCGAGCACACCCTGGTCGCCTGCCTGGCCGCCCGACTCCGCGTAGAACGGCGTATGATCGAGCACGACCACGGCTTGCTGCCCGGCCTGCGCTTCTTTCACCGATGCCCCATCCACATAGATTGCAACGATCCTCGCGTCGTCGAAAATCTCGTTTTCGTAGCCGTGGAACGTGGTTTTCTCACCTGCGTATTCAAGGCCTTGCGCCGACTTGAACTTGCCAGCCGAGCGCGCCTGTTCGCGCTGACGCGCCATGGCCTCGTCGAAGGCGGCTTCGTCCACCGTAATACCGCGCTCGCGGCACACGTCCGCCGTCAGATCCAGCGGGAAACCGAACGTGTCGTGCAGCTTGAATGCGAGTTCGCCGTCGAGTTGCTTGGAGCCTTTGGCATCGAGTTCGGCCAACGCTGTTTCGAGCATCGACATGCCATGCTCGATGGTCTCGAAGAAGCGCTCTTCTTCCTGTTTCAGCACTTCCGTGACGCGCGTTTGGGCGTCTTTCAACTCTGGGTAGGCCGCTCCCATTTCCTCGACCAGATCGGCCACGAGCTTGTGGAAAAACGCGCTCTTGCGGCCGAGCTTGTAACCGTGACGGATCGCGCGGCGCACGATCCGGCGCAGCACATAACCACGGCCTTCGTTGCCGGGAATGACGCCATCGACAATCAGGAACGAGCACGCGCGGATATGGTCGGCGATGACCTTGAGCGAATTGTTCGTAAGATCCGGCGTGCTGGTTTCGCGGGCTGCAGCCTTGATCAGCGCCTGGAACAGGTCGATTTCATAATTGCTGTGCACATGCTGGAGGACAGCCGCGAGACGTTCGAGACCCATGCCGGTATCCACACTCTGCTTGGGCAGCTTCGTCATGTTGCCCTGAGCGTCGCGATTGAACTGCATGAACACGAGATTCCATATCTCGATAAAGCGGTCACCGTCCTCTTCAGCAGATCCCGGCGGCCCGCCCCATACTTCCGGGCCGTGGTCGTAGAACACTTCCGAGCACGGGCCGCACGGGCCGGTGTCGCCCATGGTCCAAAAGTTATCCGACGCGTAGCGCGCGCCCTTGTTGTCGCCAATGCGGATGATCCGCTCTTTCGGCACGCCGATTTCGTTTTCCCAGATGGCGAAGGCTTCGTCGTCTTCCTGGTAGACCGTGACGGTCAGCTTTTCCGGCGGGAGGCCGTAGACCTTGGTCAGCAATTCCCAGCAATAATGGATCGCGTCGCGTTTGAAATAATCGCCGAACGAGAAGTTGCCAAGCATTTCGAAAAACGTGTGGTGGCGGGCCGTATAGCCGACGTTTTCGAGGTCGTTGTGCTTGCCGCCTGCGCGTACGCTGCGCTGGGAGGTGGTTGCGCGCGAGTACGGGCGGGTTTCAGTGCCCAGGAACACGTCCTTGAATTGAACCATGCCGGAGTTCGTGAACAGCAACGTGGGATCGTTGCCCGGCACAAGGCTCGACGAGCGGACAATCGTGTGGCCCTTCGATTCAAAAAACTTGAGGAATTTCTCGCGGATGTCGGCGGCTTTCATGGCTTGCGGGTCTGCTGTTTTTTACGGCTCGGCGCGGGGATGGGCTTTTGAACTCTGCCAATGCGCGCGGGGCCAGGGCCTGATTCTGGATTGTCGATTATACGGGAATGGGGCGGGGGAAACGCTGGCGCTGGGAGGGGTTGCGACGGGGTGGTGATGCCGGGTGCCGCTTTTTTGAGTCTTTGCGCATTCTTTGTGCGTTGATATTCTTAGCACTGTTAGCCACTGTCCGTGGCGGGACTTCATTTCTTGGTCCTTCGGCGACAAAGAAACGAAGCAAAGAAAACGCCTTTCAACCGCTAATTCTTAAGTGTCCCGAGCGTGCACGTATATCTGCCAGGGACTTCAAAAGAACGCTCAGCGCATAACCCGGGACAGCTGAAACCCTCCCCCGCCGTCCACAGATACCCACACGCTTCGCCACCCGTGTTTGTGGCAGCTAATCAAGACGCAGAAGCAGGAAGCCGAAAGAGCGCCGCCTTTTTACCTCACTCCGGCGCCGACCAACCCGCCCGCCGCCGCGCCAGCTACCGTTCCCAACGGGCCGCCCGTCAAAACATAGCCCAACGCGCCGCCCGCTGCAGCCCCAATCCCCGCGTGCGCCTGCGTCCGGCTCATCGCACACCCTGACATCGCCGAAATCATTACCGCAACCGCCGCAACCCGAATCGATACCCGCGTAATCTTTTTCATGATGATGTTTCCTTTTTATTGTCAATACCGCCTGCGCCGAACCTTTCAATCTCATTGTTTCAGGACGCGAAGCTATCTTAAAATCGTCTCATCATTACCGACAACGCGATTTACCTCCCGTTACGCCCGATACATCCAGTATTGAAGCGCCGTTTGTCCGTGCCGCCGCAATGCGTGTCGCAACCGCGCCGCACATCGCGCGGCAAAATCCCGGCGCGCGCTGCCCCGTCGCGGTTGCTAAGGTAGAATCGTTGGATCAAATCAGTCTTACGAACGCAAGCCGCACGCATCCGCACGCTAGCGCCCTCGTCCGCTTTTCTCGCTCTTCTTCTTTTACGCATGAACACCGATCGCAACGACGCCCCGGCGGTAACCAACTTCATCCGCAATATCATCGACGAAGACAATCGCAACGGCAAATGGTCGCAGCGGGTTGAAACACGCTTCCCGCCCGAGCCGAACGGTTACCTGCATATTGGCCATGCGAAGAGTATTTGCGTCAATTTCGGCATCGCGCGCGACTACGGCGGCGTGTGCCACCTGCGTTTCGACGACACAAACCCGGAAAAGGAAAGCGTCGAATACGTCGAATCCATCATCGACGCCGTCAAGTGGCTCGGCTTCGACTGGCACAAGGACGGCCAGGAATTCCTGTACTTCGCAAGCGACTACTACGACAAACTCTACGAATTCGCCGAACTGCTGATCGAGCGCGGCCAGGCGTACGTAGATAGCCAAACGGCCGAAGAAATGCGCGCGACGCGCGGCTCGGCGCAGGAACCCGGCAAGAATTCTCCGTTCCGCGACCGCTCGCCAGCAGAAAACCTGGACCTGTTCCGCCGCATGAAAGCCGGCGAATTTCAGGAAGGCGAACACGTGCTGCGCGCGAAAATCGACATGGCGTCGCCGAATTTCAACATGCGCGATCCCGTGATTTACCGGATCCGTTTCGCACATCACTATCGGACCGGCGACACGTGGTGCATCTATCCCATGTACGACTACACGCATTGCGTGTCGGACGCGCTTGAAAACATCACGCATTCGCTGTGCACGCTCGAATTCGAGGACCATCGTCCGTTGTACGACTGGTTCCTGAATCAACTCGCCGACGACGGAAAATTCACCCGCCCGTTGCCGCAGCAAATCGAGTTTTCGCGCCTGAACCTGACGTACGCCATCACGAGCAAGCGCAAGCTGCTGCAACTGGTCGCCGAGAATCACGTGGATGGATGGGACGACCCGCGCATGCCGACTATCGTTGGCGTTCGGCGTCGCGGTTTCACGCCGGAAAGCATTCGCCTTATGTGCGATCGCGTGGCCGTGACGAAGGTCGATTCATGGATCGACATGAGCGTGCTGGAAGGCGCACTACGCGACGATCTGGACGAAAAAGCGCCGCGCGCAATCGCCGTGCTGGACCCGTTGAAGCTGATCATCGACAACTACCCGGAAGGCACGAGCGAAATGTGCAGCGCGCCCGTTCATCCGCATCATCCGGACCGTGGCGTGCGTGAGTTTCCGTTTTCGCGGGACTTGTGGATCGAACGCGAGGACTTTCAGGAAGCACCCAAGAAAGGCTATTTCCGCTTGTTCCCAGGCAACAAGGTGCGGCTCAAATACGGCTTCGTGGTCGAATGCACCGGCGCGGACAAGGACGAAAACGGCAACATCACAGCCGTGCACTGCAATTACTTCCCGGACAGCAAATCGGGCACGGAAGGCGCAAACGCCTACAAGGTCAAGGGCACGATTCACTGGGTCAGCGCAAAAGACGCGTATGAAGCCGAAGTCCGGCTCTACGATCGACTCTTCAAGGAGCCGCAACCGGGAGCCGGCGGCGCCGAATTCCTCGACGCATTGAATCCGGACTCAAAGCGCATCGTTCGCGCCTATCTCGAGCCCTCCGCGCGCAATGCTAACGCGGAAGATCGATTCCAGTTCGAACGCCACGGCTACTTCGTGGCTGACCGCGTGGATTCGAAGCCGGGTGTTCCGGTGTTCAATCGTATTGTCAGTTTGCGCGATAGCTGGGGCAAACTGGCCTAAAGCCGGTGCGGCGGTTATCAACGAACGCTCACACATTGCCGGAGAACGGATTGAATCGCACCTTGCCACGATTGTCCGTCCGTGCAATGTGCAGGGTGACTGGGTTCGCGCTGCTGATGGCGGCGCAGATGGCTTGCGCGAGTCCGGCGGAACAACCTGAGGCGTCGCCCACGTTGCGTAAAATCGCCGAGAACAACAGCATTGTTCTTGGCGTGCGCGAATCGTCGGTACCGTTCTCTTATCTGGATGCAAACCAGCAGCCTATTGGCTATTCGCAAAGCATCGCGCTCAAGATAGTCGATGAAGTCCGGCGCCGCCTTGGAAAACCGCATCTTGCCGTGAGCACGGTAGTGGTGACTTCCACGAACCGTTTGTCTTACGTGGTCAACCATCAGATTGACCTTGAATGCGGTTCGACCGCTCATATTCGCGATCGTGAACAGCTCGTCGCGTTTTCAAACAGCTTCTTCGACTATGGCATCCGGATGGCGGTGAAGCGCAAGTCCGGCATTCGGAACTACAGTGACCTCGCCGGCAAGACCGTATCCACAACCGCCGGCACGTCCGACGAACAGTTGATCCGCGAACTCTCGCTAAACCAGAAGCTCGATCTGCGAATCATCAGCGCCCGGGATCATGCCGAAGGTTTCAATGCGATAAAGACCGGCCGGGCTGTCGCTTTCGTCATGGATGATCCGCTGCTCTACGGAAAGATCGCGCAAGAAGGCGCAGCGCAACGCGACTACGTGGTCACCGGAGACCCGCTCGCGCATGAAGCGTATGCATGCATCATGCGCAAGGGCGACCCTGTCTTCAAGCAACTGGCCGACGACGTGATTGCCGGCATGCAGCGTTCAGGCGAAGCGGAAAAGCTCTACAACACGTGGTTCATGCAACCCATTCCGCCCGACAACATTAACCTGCGCTTTCCGCTTTCGCAGGAAATGAGAGCGCTGTTCGCGAACCCGAACGACCGCCCATCGGATAATTGAGCGGCGGCATTGGCGGCTCAATCCAGCGTCTGATGCAGTTCCGCGAGCGACAAGGTAGTCTGGAAAAGCCGCGCGAGGCTGCGGCTTGCATATTCATCGACATCAGTTTGCGATACCCAACGGTACGCGTCCATTTCTGGAATCATGGTGCCGTCCCGGCGACGCGGGAAATACGACTCGCAAATGCAGTCCTCCAGCCTCACCTCGGCCTCAGTGACGCGCACGGCAAACAAATGCAGGTCCTTGTCCCGCCGATACACAAAGCGCCCAAGATCCTTTAGCCGCTCGGCAGGCAGCACAATGCCCGTCTCTTCCACGAGCTCGCGCAACGCAGCTTCAACGGGCTCCTCGCCCTCCTCGCCCTGGCCTTTGGGAATGTCCCAGTGCGACGTTTCGGTCGCGTGGCAGAGCAACACATCGCCTTGCGTGTTGAGTATCACGACGCCGCACGAAACCGTCCGCTCAGCCATTCGATGACCTGCCGCCTCGAGACCCGACAGGCCGCCTACGAAGCTTTGAATGAAGAACGATCACTGTTTCAGAAGCGCCCAACTGCCGCCATTGGTCTTGCAAACAGTCGGAGCCCAAGTCTGCGTCTGACCCTTGGCGTGCGCGACCATGGTCAGCTTGCGACAGGTACGGTCGCCTTTCTTGTCCGTGTCCGACGGCGTGATCGTACCGTTGATTGCTACCGGATTGCCGGCGCCTTCATTGTTCCAGTCAAACGACTCGCCGTCCTGCTTGGTATCGAGTGCGGTGTGCGCTGCCTTGTTGAGCATTTGAAGATCGCGCTGCTTCATATACGTGATGGGTGTGTTGTTCAGGAACCCGAGGTTCGCCGCCTGCGCTGCGCCACCGCCCAGCAGAACGCAACTCGCGACCAGTGACAACGCCATTTGGGCGGAGATGCGTTTGAGCCCGCGAGTTGACTGTGACATGAACATGAGATGTTCTCCCTCGTTGATATTGGTTGATTTTCTGCGCGGATCGCCATTCGGCATGCAGGGACTGGATGGCGGAGGCCAATCGTCTGGCGTCGAGGATAGCATGAGGCTACACGTGCTCAGCAAGCGCAAAAGCGCGGCCAAATGGCCGTCACGTGTGTATTTCAGAGTTATGCAGGACGATCTCGGACACGTCCGATAGAGCCGGCAAAGGAGCAAAACTAACATCGACGACTTGTCGACTTTTGCTCCTCCCTGTCATGGACACCGTTTTCGCCAGCGCGCTCACGCCCACACTTTATGGATGCCTGTGCATCGCGGTAATTGCGTGCGCGTTCGTCATGCCAAAGGGTTTGATAGCGGTGGATCGGCTCCTTGCAAGACGACCCGAGCGATCCGAGTGGGCTGACTGGACGCAAGAGCCGCGACATGCCGACGTAATGGAGCCAGCCCTCTGGCCACGCGTCCTCACCGCCATAGGCTGCGCGCTGCTGTTCGCAGCGCTGCTTACGCTTATGTTTTTATGCCAGCAACTTGCGCTGTAACGCGCAGGGCAAATATGAGACGCCGCAGGAAGTGTCGAAATGTTCGTGGTACGGCAGGAGGGACTCGAACCCCCGCCCCTCGGCTTAGAAGGCCGATGCTCTATCCAGCTGAGCTACTGCCGCGTTGCAGACGATCCGCGATTTTACCTCATTGAACGCGCGCGGGGCCCCATTACAGGCCCCGCGTCATTCCGGCTGTATCAGGTCGGCTTCAAACCGGTTGCGGATGCAACATGAACCAGCCAAGGCAGAACGCCCCCGCGATCAGGCAATACACGCCGAAGGCCGCAAGCCGCCCTTTTCCTTCGAAATATCGCATCAGGAAACGTACGCTCAAATATGCGGCAATGCCCGTCAGAACGCCGCCAAGGATGGCATCGGCGAGTTGATCGGGTGCGTGAAAGAGCTTCGGCAGTTCGAGTACGCCCGCCGCGAAAATAATCGGCGTGCCGAGCAGGAACGAAAACTCGGCCGCCTTTTCGGCACTCAGGCCCGCACCCACACCCGCGATGATCGTCAAACCGCTACGCGAGAAACCCGGAATCAGTGCGCCAATCTGCGCCAGGCCAACCAGAAAAGCCTGCTTGAACGTCAGATCTTCCGGCGCGCGTTGTGCGCGGGCCCGCGTCAAGCGGTCGCCCAGCCACAGCAGCACACCGTTGACCATCAGCGCGACCGCGACGATCCGAAGGTCATGAAACAGCGCTTCGAGGCGCTTCTCGAGCACCAGGCCCACGATACCCGTAGGAATAGTGCCGATGATCAGCGCCCACATCATGTGACCATCGGCGTTCTGGCGTCCGCGCAACGATCCAATAAACCCGATCACCAACGCAATCCAGCGCTTGCGGAAATACCACAGCAGCGCCAGCGCAGTACCAAGATGCAATGCGACGAGAAATGGCAGCAACTGAGGCGCATGTTTGTCGATATGCATGCCGATCAAGCCGGGCACGAGAAGTGTATGGCCAAGACTGCTGACCGGAAACAGCTCGGTCACGCCCTGCAGGACGCTCAGGAAAATCAGAAACCACAAAGTCACGCGTCGATCCTCTTTCGTTGTTGGCGACAGGCTAGCGACAAGATCGCAAAGCCGCGGCGGTGCAGCATACGGCACGCAAAACGCGCCGATTATGCCGGTCGCCAAAAGCAGCGCCAAGCATTTGCGTGCGAGATCGCGCAAACGAAAGCTTATTGTTAGAGATATGAATTCAAAAAGAAATTAAAAAAGGCTCGTCGATTAAGACGAGCCTTTTTATGCATTCCGACATGACAACGTCACGGTCTTAGCTTGTAGAAGAACAAAGCGGTTCCAGCGCCGAACGTGCCAAAAATAAATACTCCAAACATCATAGCCAGATCCATATCATCCTCGCCGTTCGTAGGATCATCTCAACGATAGGATCGTCAAGGCCACAAAATGTTTCATCCGCGTTACATCGTGCGTTCATTATCGGGGTAATGAAACCGGCTGTGTCAGTCGCAATTTCCCCAAAAGGGTTTCCCCGTAGAATTGAGCGCGAACCACTCATTCTCGCCGCTCTGCTGAACGATCGATCCATGGAGACCGCCCTATGCCAACGACGCCCGATATCCTGGAAATCAAACGTGACGACGCCGTCCTCGAACTCGCCCCGCACGCCGGCGCACGCCTGATGACGTGGCGCGTAGGCGGCGAGCCGGTTATCTTCTGGCCTGCCGCACCGGACTGGTCCAATTTCGTCAAGATTCGCGGTGGCAATCCCTTGCTGTTCCCGTTTCTCGGCCGCCATTTCGTGGACGGCCAGATTGGCAAGTGGCGCGACCCGGAAGGCGTTGTGCATGACCTCCCCATGCACGGTTTCGCGCGCAATCTGCCGTTCGAGCACAGGAAGGACGCAGACGGGCACGGCGTCCGCATGACGCTTGTCGACAATGACTTCACCCGCCAGGGCTATCCATTCGCATTTCGCTTCGAAGCCGCATACCGTCTGGTCGATGGCGTGACGCTCGACGTCGAATTGACGACCTCGAATCCTGGCGAAGTGCCGCTGCCTTATTATTCCGGCCACCATTTTTACTTCGCGCTGCCGCACGATCAGCGAGGCATCAGCAGCATCGAACTGCCGCGCACGGAAATGCGCCGGCAACGCGATGATGGCTCGATCAGCGAGCCGGAAGCCGGCAAGATGCTTTACGGAATCGATGACCCCGCCATTCTCGACCGTTTCCACTGCTTTACGGGTCCGTCCGACCAACCGGTGCGGCTCGTGACGCCGGGACTGAAACGCGCGGTGAATTTCGACCTTCAACGTCCTGACTCGGTGCCCTGGTATGCAGTGACGACGTGGACCGAAGCGCCGGCGTCGGATTTTTATTGCGTCGAGCCGTGGGTCGGTCTGCCGGACGCCATACACAACGGCCACGGGCTGCGCTGGCTTGCGCCGGGAAAGACTGAGACGGTAGCGCTCAGGCTGACCATTTCGCCAGCGTCCTGACCACAACAAACGCAACGGACACGGATTGCACCCGCGCTTCTGAGTGCGGCAGCGCGAGGACGTTAAAATCATATCTTTCGACGTTACGCGTTTTGTTTGTCCGCCGTGGCTCTTCGGGTTGTGCGGCGTTTTGCGAGGTTCTGAGTTTGACAAAAATAATTCGACGGCTGGCCTGCGCGACCTTGGTCGCAGTGCTCGCCGCGTGTGGCTCCGCACCTGTCGGACCGGGGTTTTATCGTGTGGAACGGGGCGACACCGTGTCGAAGATCGCCCGGGCGAACCGGACATCGGTGCAGAATATCGCGCGCTGGAACAATCTCACCGATCCGAACGCTATTGAAGTCGATCAGGTGCTGCGCGTCGCGCCGCCGGCGGGGACCGCTATCGCGTCGTCTTCGTCGTCATCTTCACCTTCTTCCGGCATGGGCGGCGGCGCAAGTTCCGCGGACACGGCGCCGGCTGTCTCCGGCGGCGCGGTCAAACCCGCCACCAGCATTTCGCTGATCTGGCCGGCACAAGGGGCCGTGATTCGCGGATTCGACGGCAAGGGTTCAAAGGGTATCGATATCGGCGGAACGCCCGGCGCGCAGATCGTGGCGGCCGCGGCCGGTTCGGTGGTTTATGCGGGAAACGGCTTGCGCGGTTACGGCAATCTGCTGATCGTGAAGCACAACGCCGACTACCTCACCGCTTACGCGCATAACCGCGCGCTGCTCGTGAAGGAAGGCCAGAGCGTCACGCAAGGCCAGCCCATCGCGGAAATGGGCGATAGCGACACAAACCGCGTGATGCTGCATTTCGAATTGCGCTACAAGGGTAGTTCGATCGATCCGTCGCGCTATCTGCCATCCCGATAGATACATCGGCGCAACGCAAGCTTTGGTACGTTCAATCAGTTACAAGGAAGATTCAATGAAAGAGAATGTCAGCGCCTCGGCGCTTGGAAAACTGGCCGTGACGGCTGCTGTCCTGACGCTTGCGGCCGCGCTGGCAGGTTGCGCGAATTCAGCGAAACGCACGTATTTGCCAACCGGAGACACGGGCTTTGCCATCAACTGCAGCGGCGGCGACGCCAGCACGAGTTGGGCCGAATGCTACAAAAAGGCGGGAGAAATATGCGGCTCGTATGGCTACGACGTTGTTTCGAAGGATGTGGACAACGGCGCGACGTCGGGCGGATCGGTCGCGGGAATTTTTGGCGCGAACGTCAAGAACCGGTCGATGGTGATTCGCTGCAAGCAATGATGCCCGCGCGGCTCGCTGCCGCGTGATTTTTCACGGCGTCCCCAAGCCGCTTGCTTTCTTCGCGCATGTCCGGAACATGCAGCGAGCCGAGCAGCCGCGCTGCACGCCATCGTCCTGACAACGGATCGATGTGCGACGCGAATACCAGCAGCGAAATCATCGCAAGCGGGCAAAGAGCAAGAAAGATCCACAGCGCCATCATGATCTGTTTCAACTGAAGAGATATCCGATCATACCGTTGCAGCAAGAATTTCGCATGACACCCGCTTATCTCAATTTTTACACCGTAATAATTACATGGTGCGGCGTAAGCTGAACAACCCGTTTTGCGATGGTCGGGCACAGCCACATTGCGTTACGCGTTGATACAAGTGATCACAATCCTCGGGATTGTTGCATCCTAAGATGTCTTCAGCCCGCGCCTCTCTGCGCGAACAGGTCCCGCGGGTCAGAAGCGCCGATGTGCCCGCATCGGCGTTTCGCCTTTCTTCCTGGCGGCCCAGCACTTTCCCGGCTTTTATCAGAGGACGACGTTCTGATCGATCAGGCTCGCCATGCAAAAGGCCGTTCCGACTCACGCCGCAACGGCCTTTTGCCCTCCGCCACGTCCGCTCACTCAATGCGAAGCGTGAACGTGGTCGTGCGTGTGCGCGCCCGGATCTTCAGCCGCCTGACACGCCGGACAGATACCCTTTAGTTCGATATCGTCGCCCGCCAGCCTGTATCCGCTCGCCTCGACCTGCGACAGCAGGCTCTGGCGCAACTGCTTTTGCTGCTGCAACTCGGTGACGCGCCCGCATTGCTGGCAAACCACCAGCACGCCATGCTGGCAATGTGTCAGATCGTGACAAACCGTAAACGCGTTGATGGATTCAATCCGATGAATCAGCCCCGCCGAGAGCAAAAAATCCAGCGCCCGATAAACCGTGGGCGGCGATGCATTGGGATGCATTGCGCGCATTTCGTCGAGCAGCGTGTAAGCCTTGGTCGCGCGCCCTGACGTCAGCAGTAGTTCCAGCACCGTGCGGCGGATGGGCGTGAGCTTTTGACCGCGCTCGCGACAATAGTCGTCGGCCATGGTGACCGCGGCTTGAAGCGCTTCTGAGGACGAATGGTCGTGAGACCGGGCGGCGTTGGCGGGCGTGTTCATGGGCAAATTATACGCTGCCGCGGCGCGCGGACAGCCATTAGGCGCGCGGCGTGCTGGCGATCATTGCGGCCGCGCCGGCTGGCCGGACGTGGCGGGCGCGATGATCATGACGGGCGGCGTGGTATCGGTCGGGACGCCCTTGTAGTCGGGCGGATCCTGCGGAATCACGCGATGCGGCGTTGAATCGGCACATGCCGAAAGGAATACGGAGCAGGCAAACAGAACGGCAAAGCGCGGCATGGACGGCCCGGAAATGGTTTTCGTGGATTTGAAGACGAAGCAGGAAGAGTAAACGATATCGGGGATTGCGACCGAATCGCCACCGAATCGCCACCGAATGGCAACTGAATGCAACGCAGTGCGCAGCAAACCAACCATGCGGAAAACGACGCGCAGAAAGAAGCACAAAAATGACAAAGGGGTCGCGAGTTGAACTCGTGACCCCTTCATGTGTAACGTGGTCGGAGCGAAAGGATTCGAACCTTCGACCCTCTGATCCCAAATCAGATGCGCTACCAGGCTGCGCTACGCTCCGACAAGAGCGAGACTATAGCGTGTACTGGGTAGCGGCGCAATCAAAAACGCTCGAGACCCTAAAAGGAGATAGTCGATGAACCTCATTCTCTGGCGCCACGCCGAAGCCGAAGATCAGGCCGCGAGCGACCTCGCGCGGCAGCTAACAGGCCGCGGCGTCAAGCAGGCCCAAGCGGCGGCGAAATGGCTGAAAAGCCGTATCGATGACGACGCAATCTTTCTTGTCAGTCCCGCCACGCGCACCATCCAGACAATGGAAACCTTCGGCGACCGGTATCAGGTTGTGAAGGAAATCGCGCCGGGCGCTGCCGCGCAAGCCGTGCTCGATGCAGCACAATGGCCCCAGGGCGCTGCGGAAACGGTCGTGGTGGTCGGACACCAGCCGACGCTTGGGCGCGCCGCGGCTTTGCTCATGACAGGGCACGAAGCCGACTGGACCATGAAGAAGGCCGGCATCTGGTGGTTCCAGGGCCGTTCGCGCGCGGGCGACGATCAAATCGTACTGCGCGCCGTCACGAGTCCCGACCTGCTTTGAACCTGTAAAAACCCGCCTGGTCCACGGAGGACTCAGAGCACTCGCAGTGACGCTTCATTGAATCGTCACTGTGATGCCATGCGAGCGTCATTCGCGATCCTTACATTGTCGGCTATCGGTAATACGTCAGCCAAATCCATCTGGGGATTGTCAATGCAGGAATCGACGACGCACGCTTTCGTGAACCCATCGAACGCTTTGGGCGGCGCAGCAGGACCGACCGCCACAGAGTCCCGCGTGCGCCTGCCGCGTGCCGCCGAGACGGTCACGGCGCAGCACAGGCTGCGGGTCTCGTGGGCACACTCGGAAACCGAGCTTCGCGAAGCGCAGCGCCTGCGATACCGCGTATTCGCCGACGAAATGGGCGCTCAGTTAAAAGGTCCAGCGGGCCTTGACGTCGATGCATTCGATGCCTTTTGCGACCACCTGCTGGTCCGCGACCTGGATACGTTGAAGGTCGTGGGCACGTACCGGGTATTGCCGCCGCATCAGGCCGTGCGCGCCGGCCGTCTCTATGCCGAGAGCGAATTCGATGTCTCGCGCCTCGCCCATCTGCGTCCGAAGCTGGTCGAAGTGGGCCGCTCGTGCGTGCATGCCGATTACCGGAGCGGCGCGGTCATCATGTCGCTGTGGGGCGGTCTTGCCGCGTACATGAAGCAAAACGGCTACGAGACCATGCTGGGCTGCGCGAGTGTATCGATGGCCGATGGCGGCCACTACGCCGCAGATCTCTTCGACGGGATGGACAAGGACGCGTTCACGGCGCTGGAATACCGCGCGTTCGCTCACACGCCGCTGCCGGTGCAGGAATTGCGAACGGGCGCGCAAGCAACCCCGCCGCCACTGGTCAAGGGTTATCTGCGACTGGGCGCAAAAATCTGCGGCGCGCCGGCCTGGGATCCTGACTTCAACACGGCCGACTTCCTGACCCTGCTGCGCCTGACCGATATCAACGAACGCTACGCGCGGCATTTCATGGCCGACTGAACGCGACGCAGGATCGATGGCGCCCCCCCGACCCCGCCCGCTCCCTGGGGCGCCAATCAAACACCCGTATAAACCACCCGATAAGGCTTGCCGATCTTCTCCCACTCGGCCGCTTCCTGCACGAGGCTATAGTCGGTCAGCGGATTCAGCGAGACCCACTCGTTGGGCAGCTTCACGTCAAAACCACCATTGGCGGACGTGACTTCGATGGCCGGCAAGCCGACATCGGCGCGTCTTCTGCACAGCAGCGCCGCCAGCCGCAGACAGAACAGCAACGTCCAGTCGACATCGCGCGCCTGCGAAAGCTTGCCGAGCTTGCCAACGTGGCCAAGCACCAGACCCGCCAGCCGCGCCTGATCGGTACGCGAGAAACCCGGCATATCGGCATGACTCGCGATGTACGCCGAATGCTTGTGATACGCGCTATGCGAGATGGAAAGGCCGATCTCGTGCAGCGCCGCGGCCCATTCGAGGAACATCTTGTTCTCGATCCGGCGATCGGCGTCGATGGAAGACTCGCCTGCTTCGAGCTGCTCGTAGAATCCGACAGCAAGCTGCGCAATGCGCCCCGATTGCGCGCCATCGACCGAGTAGCGCCGCTTGAATCCTTCCACGGTAACGGTCCGCATGTCCTGATGCTGCGTGCGGCCGAGCAGGTCGTAGAGCACGCCGAGACGCAACGCGCCGTCGGTGGTATCGACGTATTCGATGCCCAGTTCCTCGAACACGCCAAGCATGATCGACAAGCCGCCGGCGAGCACCGGAATCCGGTCGGCCTTCAGCGCAATGAGCTTCAGCCGGTTCACGTTCTCGGCCTTGATCAACGCTTTTTTCAGCCGCTCCAGACCGCCGCGCGAAATGCCGTGCGTGATGCCGGGATCGTTGAAGCCATTGGCTTCGATCAGTTCAGCCAGCGCGCGCGCCGTGCCCGATGATCCGATCGCCTGGTCCCAGCCGGTTTGCTTGTACTCGCTGGAGATAATCTCGATTTCACGCTTGGCGGCGAGTTCGGCCTGCCGCATGCAGTATTCGTCCACATTGCCGGCGGCGAAGAATTGCCGGCTATGGCTCACGCAGCCTATGTACAAGCTTTCCATATGGATAGGCGTGTAATGCGACCCGATGATGAATTCCGTCGAACCGCCGCCGATGTCCACCACGAGCCGTTTGCCCGCGCTCGCGGGAACGGAGTGTGCGGCGCCTGCATAGATCAGGCGCGCTTCCTCGCGTCCGGCAATCACTTCGATGGGGAATCCGAGCGCGTTCTGCGCTTCCGCGAGAAATTCTTCGGCGTTCTTCGCCACGCGCAGCGTGTTGGTTGCAACCGCACGCACGTGATCGGGGTGGAAGTCGCGCAGCCGTTCGCCGAAACGCTTGAGCGCGTCCCAGCCGCGCAGTTGCGACGCGCGATCGAGGAATTTGTCGCGCGAGAGGCCCGCCGCGAGGCGCACCGGTTCGCGCAGCGCGTCGACCTGATAGATCGGGCTGCCTGCAGGCGTCTCTTCAACGCGTCCGACGATCAGCCTGAAGCTGTTCGATCCAAGATCTACGGCTGCCAAAAGATGAGGGGAATTGACCATCGATTTTTTAGATTCCGTAGGGTTGTGTCCGCAAATGCATGGCGTTCAGGTGCGATGATCTGATCGCATGCCGCGGCGCGCCGATTTTAATTCCAAGCGGACCGCTCTGCTGGTCTGGTGAAAAGCAAATGAAACAAACAAAGAGGATAAATCGAATCTGAGGTGAACCCAGGCGAATCTTGCCAGAGTCGACCTTACGCGCGCCCTGCGTTAAATTCGTGACATTATGATTTCATAAAAACGTCATCATATTGTGGTTCATTCCGGGCGATCCTTGCGTATTCTGTTTTTGTGAGTACTTTTCCATACTGATGTCCAACCGCTCCCCCCTTCTGAACCGCGAACTGGGCATTCTGGGTTTTAACGAACGTGTATTGTCGCAAGCCGCCGATACCGCCGTTCCCCTGCTCGAACGACTCCGCTTCATCTGCATCACCAGCAGCAATCTCGACGAATTCTTCGAAGTCCGCATGGCCGGCATGCAGGAACAGATGCGAGACAACCCAGGCTCGCTTTCGCCCGATGGCATGTCGTTGCAGCATGTGTACGATCTTGTGGTCGAGCGCGCGCATCGGCTGGTGCATCAGCAATACGCGATGCTGCAGGACAGCGTGTATCCCGCGCTCGAAAGCGAAGGCATCTATTTTCATGGCGTGGAGTCGTGGACCGAGGCACAGACCGACTGGGCGCGCGACTACTTTCAAAACGAGTTGCTGCCGGTGCTGACACCCATCGGGCTTGATCCCGCGCATCCGTTTCCGCGTGTGCTGAACAAGAGCCTGAACTTCGTCATAGAACTCGAAGGCAAGGATGCGTTCGGGCGTCAGGCGGTCATGGGCATTGTCCAGGCGCCGCGTGCGCTGCCCCGGCTCGTGCGCATGCCCGAAGCGCTGTCGGGATATCCGCATGGCTTCGTGCTGCTGAGTTCCTTGATGCAGCGTTTCGTGGACCAGTTGTTTCCGCATCTGGTCGTGCGCAGTTGCAACCAGTTCCGTATCACGCGCAATAGCGAACTGTTCGTCGATGAAGACGAAATCACCAATCTGCGCGTGGCGCTCCAGGGCGAATTGCCGGCGCGGCATCTGGGCAATGCGGTGCGCCTGGAAGTATCGGCGGAAACGCCGCCGCATATGGTCCGCCGGCTTCTGGACGAGAGCGAACTGAATGATCGCGATTGTTATCGCGTGAATGGGCCGGTGAATCTCGTGCGCCTCATGCAGTTGCCCGAAATGGTCGACCGGCCCGACCTCAAGTTCGTCCCGCATATTCCCGCCGTGCCGAGGGAGATCGCGAACGCGGCCAATCTCTTCGATGTCATCGATAAGGGCGATGTGCTTCTGCATCACCCGTACGAGAGCTTTCAACCGGTGCTGGAGTTGCTGTTGCAAGCCGCGAAGGACCCGCAAGTGGTCGCGATCAAGCAGACGATCTATCGCACGGGAACGGATTCGCCGCTGATGGACGCCTTGATGCAGGCCGCGCGCAACGGCAAGGAAGTGACCGTGGTCGTGGAGTTGCTCGCGCGTTTCGATGAAGAGACGAACATCAACTGGGCTTCGCAACTGGAGGCCGTCGGTGCGCACGTGGTCTATGGCGTGGTCGGCCACAAATGCCACGCGAAAATGATGCTGATCGTGCGGCGTGTGTCGCAGGGCGGCAAGATGATGCTCAGGCGTTATGCGCATCTGGGAACGGGAAATTACCATCCGCGTACCGCGCGTCTTTATACCGACTTTGGCATGATGACGTCGAACCAAGAGGTCTGCGAAGACGTGCATCATGTGTTCCAGCAACTTACCGGCATTGGCGGTGAGTTGCGTTTGCATCAGCTCTGGCAAGCGCCTTTCACGCTGCATCCGAATCTCATGGATGCCATTCGCGCCGAAGCCGATAATGCCCGCGCAGGCAAGAAGGCGCGAATCGTCGCCAAGATGAACGCGCTGCTCGAACCGACCGTGATCGCCGCCTTGTATGAAGCGTCGCAGGCGGGCGTGAAGATCGATTTGATCGTACGCGGCGTGTGCGCGTTGAAACCCGGCGTGGAAGACCTGTCCGAGAACATTACCGTGCGGTCTATCGTCGGGCGTTTTCTCGAGCATCACCGCATCTTCTATTTTTATGCGGGCGGTGAGGAGAAGGTGTATTTATCGAGCGCGGACTGGATGGACCGCAACTTCTTTCGCCGCGTCGAAGTGGCGTTTCCCGTGAATGACCGGCGCCTGAAACGGCGGGTGATCGCGGAAGGTTTGTCGGCTTTTCTCGGCGATAACCAGTCCGCATGGCTCATGCAAAGCGATGGTCATTATCGGCGGCGGCGGCCAGGAAAATCCATGCGCAGTGCGCAGCTTGGATTGCTGACGAAGTTCTGCTCGTAACCGCAACGCTTCAACCGATCCGCGGCGCTTCAGGCCGCGATCGACTTTCTCAGCGACGTGCGCGCGGCCGGAAACCTGACCGAAAACGTGCTGCCGCGTCCTTCTTCGCTTTTGACTTCGAGGTCGGCGTGATGGCGTTGCAATACGTGCTTCACGATGGCCAATCCGAGGCCCGTGCCGCCGGTATCGCGAGACCGGCTTCTATCCACGCGATAAAACCGCTCCGTCAAACGCGGAATGTGTTCGGCCGGAATGCCGAGTCCGCTATCGCGCACTGAAAATACCGCGCGATCACGAATGCGTTGCCACGTGACATCGATCGTGCCGCCGTCCGGCGTATATCGGATTGCATTGGTCACCAGATTGGCGAGCGCACTGACAATCTCGGTTTCGGAACCGGAGACCGTCAGCGCTTCATCCACGTTGAACGTGATCCGATGCCGGCCACCGGATAAATTGTCGGCGTCTTCTTCGAGGTGACGCAAAACCGCGCGCATATCCAGCACATCCTCGCTCGGCGGTTTGCCGTCGCCTTCAAGATTTGCCAGCACGAGCAGGTCACGCACAATGTTCTGCATGCGCGCCGATTGCTGTTCCATCATCTCCAGATAACGCGCGCGGTCGGCTTCATCCAGTGGAATCTCGCGCATGGTTTCGAGAAAGCCCGACAACACGGTCAACGGCGTCTTCAACTCATGCGAAACGTTCGCAACAAAATCGCGCCGCATGGAATCCGTTCGTTCCAGTTCGGTTATATCCTGCGTGAGGATCAGCTTGCGATTTTCACCGTACGGAAATATCTGCACGGACAACACATGTTGCCGGTTCGCGCCCATTCCACGCATGACCAGCACTTCCTCATAATGCTGCGAGGCGAGATACCGGACAAACTCGGGTTGACGCACGAGATGGGTTATATGCTGGCGCAGATCGCGTTTTGCATCGAGCCCGAAATGCGTTTCCGCAATGGCGTTGCACCATTCGATCTGATCGGTATCGTCGAGCATGGCCACGCCATTCGGCGACGCCTGAATACCCTGGATAAAACGCGAATGCTGCTGCTCGACCTGACGCACCTGCGCATGCCAGCGCTTGGCGAGTTTATGCAGCCGATAATAAATCTCGCCCCATACCCCCGGCGCGCTCGGCACTTCGCCATATACGGGTGCGTCCAGCAAGCGCCAGAGACGCTGAGTATGAAAGGTCGTGAAGAGTGTCTGCAGAACCAGCATGACGAGCGCAAAACAGAGCGCAGTGCGCAAACCAAGCAGCGCACCAACGATCACGCTCAATATCGCGAGTAACGCGAGGGACACGAGGGAACGCGTCCAGATGATATTCATGAATTAGCGGATCGAGATTATTGCCACGCGATCCCACGACCCCGATTGGTCGCGGGTTTCATGCACTTTTTATCAAGCGCTCTTGGCGAGCCGATACCCACTGCCACGAACCGTTTCAATCATAGCATCGCAACCCGCGGGCTTTAAAGCCGCCCGCAAGCGCTTGATATGCACGTCCACCGTCCGCTCTTCAACGAATACGTGATCGCCCCAGACCTGATCGAGCAATTGCGTGCGGCTATGCACGCGTTCCGGATGCGTCATGAAAAAGTGCAACAGCCGGAATTCGGTCGGACCGAGATCGAGCTTGATGTCGTCGGAATGACCATTCGCGTGCGCAGCCACCCGATGCGTGGCTGGATCAAGACGCAAGCCGTTGATGGCCACCACGTCTTCCGTCAATTGCGGCGCACGCCGGCGCAATACCGCCTTGATCCGCGCCATCAGTTCCTTGGGAGAAAACGGCTTGGTCACATAATCGTCCGCGCCGATTTCAAGCCCAAGCACCTTATCCTGCTCGTCGCCACGCGCGGTAAGCATGATGATCGGAATGTGTTTCGTGCGTTCGTTGCCGCGTAATTCCCGAGCGAAGGCTATACCGGATTTACCCGGCAGCATCCAGTCGAGAAGCACCAGGTCCGGCAATACGTCGCTGATCAGGTTTTGCGCCTGTTCCGCGTTATAAGCACGAATGGGGCAATGGCCCGCGTGTTGCAGATTCACCGAAATCAATTCGGAAATCGCGGGTTCGTCTTCTATAACGAGAATGCTGCTGGGCATCGGCACCTCTGTAACCTTCTTCGCGTAAGTTATCTAACGGCAATGGGAACCAAGTGAAACTTCAGCTCAGCGCTTCGCGTTCAAGCTGATCGCGCGACACATGGCGGACATCCGTACCCTTCACAATGTAAATAATGAATTCCGCAATGTTCTTCGCGTGGTCGCCAATCCGTTCAACCGCTTTCGCGATGAACAGATAATCGAGTCCCGCTGAAATCATGCGCGGATCTTCCATCATGTATGTGATGAGCTTGCGCACGAACGCGCGGAATTCTTCGTCGATGGCTTTGTCGTCGCGCACGATCTGCGCGGCGGCAACCGTGTCGAGGCGCGCGAATGCATCGAGCGCGCGGCGCAGGATGGATACCGCCATTTCCCCGGACAACTTGATTTCCGCGATATTCACGTTGCGGCCCATGCCGTCTTCGTTGATCCGCTTCACGCGCTTCGCGATTTTCTCGGCTTCGTCGCCGGCGCGTTCCAGATTCGTAATGGTCTTCGAGATTGCCATCAACAAGCGCAAGTCGCGTGCGGCCGGCTGGCGGCGCGCGATGATATTGCTGCATTCCTCGTCGATTTCGACCTCCATGGTATTCAGGCGCTGCTCGGCCAGAATCACCTTGTCGGCAATGTCGATATCGAACGCGTTGAGCGCCTGCATGGCATTGATGATCTGCGACTCGACCAAGCCGCCCATTTCCAGCACTTTGGACGAAACCGCGTTCAGATCGGCGTCGAACTGGCTCGACAAATGTTTATCGGACATATGTGCTCCTGAAGTCCTTTTTTAGCCCGTATGACTGCGAGAGATCCATCGCGGACTCACCCAAACCGGCCGGTGATGTAATCTTCCGTTTCCTTGCGGGACGGCTTGATAAAGATTTTTTCCGTATCGCCGAATTCGATCAATTCGCCCAGATACATATAAGCAGTGTAGTCCGAACAACGTGCCGCCTGCTGCATGTTGTGCGTGACGATCACCACCGTATAGTCATTCTTCAGTTCGGCGATCAATTCTTCGATCCGGCCCGTCGAAATAGGGTCGAGCGCGGAACACGGTTCGTCGAGCAACAGCACTTCAGGGCGGATTGCGATGCCGCGCGCAATGCAAAGGCGCTGCTGCTGGCCGCCCGACAAGCCATAACCGCTTTGCTGCAGCTTGTCCTTCACTTCGTTCCACAGCGCCGCTTTCGTCAGCGCCCATTCAACGCGGTCGTCCATCTCCGAGCGCGACAGTTGCTCGAACATCTTCACGCCGAACGCAATGTTGTCGTAGATCGACATGGGGAACGGCGTCGGTTTCTGAAACACCATGCCCACGCGTGCGCGCAACAGCGAAATATCGCGGCGCGTGTCGAGCAGATTGTTGCCATCCATCAGGATCTCGCCTTCCGCGCGCTGCTCCGGATAAAGCGCATACATCTTGTTGAAGGTGCGCAGCAAGGTGGACTTGCCGCAACCCGACGGCCCGATAAACGCCGTCACCTTGTGCTCCGGAATGCGCAGGTTGATGTTCTTCAGCGCATGGAACTTGTTGTAGAAGAAGTTGAGGTTGTTCACCTCGATCTTCGGTTTCATCGACCCGGCTGGAGGCGCCTGGTGCGTCGGCTTGAAACTGCCCGGCACGGCGCCGCGTTCCACGGGGTCCTTGTTTGCATCGGTGGCCGGACTGGCGTTCCGGGTGCTCACATCGCCTGCGACTGTGTTCATGGAAGTTTCCGCCTTATTTTTTCGAGAAGATCGTGCGCGCGAGAATGTTCAGACCGAGCACGCCGAGCGTGATCAGGAACACGCCGGCCCACGCGAGCGCTTGCCATTGGGGGAACGGGCTCATCGCGAACTTGTAGATGGTGACTGGCAAGTTGGCGACGGGCTGGCTCATGTCCCACGAGAAGAATTGATTCGACAACGCCGTGAACAGAAGCGGCGCCGTTTCGCCGGTAATCCGGGCAACCGCGAGCAGGACGCCCGTCACGATGCCGCTTACTGATGCCTTCAGCGTGATCGATGTCACCATCTTCCACTTCGGCGTACCGAGCGCGAAGGCTGCTTCGCGCAGCGCATTCGGCACCAGCCGCAGCATGTTCTCGGTCGTGCGGATCACAATAGGAATCTGCAGCAACGCCAGCGCGATCACGCCCGCCCAGCCGCTGAAACGCCCCGAATGCGCGACCACGATTGCGTACACGAACAGGCCGATCACAATCGACGGCGCGGACAGCAGAATGTCGTTGATGAAGCGGGTCACGCTTGCAAGCCAGCGCTTGTCGCCGTATTCGGCAAGATACACGCCTGCGAGCACGCCAAGCGGCGTACCGATAAACGTGGCAAGCACCACAAGCATCAAGCTGCCGACAATGGCGTTGAGCAAACCGCCGCCATCCGTGTTGGGCGGCGGCGTGTTCTGCGTGAACAATTCGATCGACATGCCGCCAACACCCAGCTTCACCGTGGTGAAGAGAATCCATATCAGCCACAGCAGGCCGAACGCCATTGCCGCCAGCGACAACACCAGCGCAACCACATTCTTGCTGCGCCGGCGGCGCTGCAGCTTGATTCGCGTGGAGGCTTCGCGTTCCGGATTGCCGGAGCCGGGAAATTGCATCGTGGGCTGGCTCATTTTCCGCCCTCCCCTTTTTCGAGGCGAAGCAGCATGAGCTTCGACAATGACAGCACAACGAACGTGATCAGGAACAGGATCAGCCCGAGTTCCATCAACGCCGACGTATGCAGGCCCGGACTCGCTTCAGCAAACTCGTTCGCGAGCGCCGAGGTGATGCTGTTGCCCGGTGAAAACAGCGAGACGTTATCGAGCAGATTCGTATTGCCGATCACGAACGTCACCGCCATGGTCTCGCCGAGCGCGCGGCCGAGACCGAGCATCACGCCGCCAATCACGCCGGTTCGCGTGAACGGCAACACGATCTTCCACATGACTTCCCAGGTCGTGCAGCCAATGCCATACGCCGACTCCTTGAGCAGCACGGGCGTGACTTCGAACACATCGCGCATCACTGCCGCAATGTACGGAATGATCATGATCGCGAGAATCACGCCGGCGCACAAAATGCCGATACCAATTGGCGGCCCCTGAAAGAAGCGGCCGATCAGCCAGACGTCGCCAAGCAGGTGTCCCAGCGGCTTTTCGAAGTACGTGGCGAAGAGCGGGGAAAACACCAGCAAGCCCCACATGCCGTAGACAATCGAGGGAATCGCCGCGAGCAATTCAATAGCGACGCCGAGCGGCCGGCGCAGCCACGCGGGCGCGAGCTCGGTCAGAAACAGCGCGATGCCGAAACTCACCGGCACGGCGATGATCAATGCAATGATCGATGTGGCAATCGTGCCGTAGATAGGCACGAGCGCGCCGAAGCTATCCGTTTGCGGATCCCATTCGGAGCGCCAAAGAAAACTGGGGCCAAACTTTTGCAGCGTGGGCAGCGAAGCCACCACCAGCGACACGATAATGCCGCCCAGCAGCAAGAGCGTGACCACTGCGGCGAGCCGCGCAAGGCCGCCGAAAACGATATCACCGAGTTGTCCCGGAGCGCGCTGGGCGCGGCTTGCGGGCGGAGTCGATGCGAGGTTGATGTCCGACATGGGAGCCTTCGGAAGGACCGCGCGGCGGTTGCCGCGCGGATCTTGATGCACTTAAAGGACTAGGAACCAGAAAGCCTGCGCGTGTTGCTTAAGTTTGTATCGAGCAATACGCCCGATGCAAACCCATATAAGGCTTACTGAACGACCGCCTTGCCCGACGCGTCCTTCACCTTCGCCTTCCACTGCGTTTCGATTTCAGCAGTCACCGAATCCGGCAACGGAATGTAGTCGAGTTCGTTCGCTGCTTGCGTACCGTTCTTGAACGCCCAGCCGAAGAACTTCAGCGTTTCCGCACCTTGCGCTTCCTTTTCCTGCGTCGTGTGCAGCAGCACGAACGTGGCGCCCACGATTGGCCATGCGTCCTTGCCCGGCTCGTTCGTCAGGATCTGGTAGAACGACTTCGACCAGTCCGCGCTGGCTGCCGCTGCCTTGAACGTTTCCGTCTTCGGCTCGACCACGGCGCCCGCCGAGTTCTTCATGTCGACGTACGTCATCTTGTTCTGTTTAGCGTACGCCCATTCCACATAACCGATAGCACCCGGCAAACGCTGAACGAACGCGGCAACGCCGTCGTTACCCTTGCCGCCCGTGCCTGTCGGCCAGTTGACCGTCGAACCTTCGCCAACCTTGCTCTTCCACTCGGCGTTCACCTTGGACAAGTAGTTCGTCCAGATGAAGCTCGTGCCCGAACCATCCGCGCGGCGCACGACGGCAATGTCGGTGTCCGGCAGTTTGACCTTCGGGTTCAGCGCGGCAATGGCCGGGGCGTTCCACTTCTTGATCTTGCCCAGATAGATATCGCCGAGCACTTCGCCCGACAACGTCAGTTCGCCCGCCTTGATGCCCGGAACGTTGATCGCCGGAACTACGCCGCCAACCACTGTCGGGAACTGGAAAAGCCCCTCCTTCGCCAGTTCGTCATCCTTGAGGGGTGCGTCCGAGCCAGCGAAATCCACCGTCTTTGCGATGATTTGCTTGATGCCGCCCGACGAACCGATGCCTTGGTAGTTGACCTTGCCGCCGCCCGACTTCTGGTACGTATCGGCCCATTTCGTGTAAATCGGTGCAGCGAAGGTGCTGCCCGCGCCAGTGATGTCGGCAGCTTGGGCCGACATCGCGAACATTGCGCCGACGATGCCTGCGAGCGCGGTGTGCATCAATTTCATGTGATCTCCAGGGTTGTGAGCAAGTGGCTCGACACCGCGAAGGATAGGTTCTCTGTGTGACAGTTCGATGACGAATGATGAAGCCAGCGTGACAACGTGCTTACGGCTTGAAAGTTATATTAGCCGATTGAAAAGCACACGTTTGCGAGGCTCTTAAACCGGCGCATAACAAAAAACACCACGATCGGGTCGTGGCGTTCTTGTTGTCGCGCAGAGGTGCCAAGATCTCAGGCGGTGGCGTCCTTCACGACTTTAGCGATGGTTTCCGCGTGCCGGATAGCGTCGGTTTGCGACGCCGCCTCCACCATCACGCGCAATACCGGCTCGGTTCCCGATGGGCGAATCAGCACGCGCCCTTTCGATTCAAGCTCGCGCTCAGCCTCGGCGATGGCACGCTTGATCGCGTCGCTGCTCTTCCAGTCAGCGCCCGGACTCATGCGCACGTTGATCAGCTTTTGCGGGAACAGGCTGACGCCTTCCAGCAGTTCGGCAAGCGTGCGGCCGCTGCGCTTGACCGCTGCAAGCACCAGCAGCGCGGAGACGATGCCATCGCCAGTGGAATGCCGGTCCAGCGACAAGATGTGGCCGGAGCCTTCCGCACCCAGAACCCAGTTGTTCTCGCGCAGCTTTTCGAGAACATAACGATCGCCCACCGCCGCACGTACGAGCTGCACGCCGCCCTTTTTCAAGGCCACTTCGACCGCCATGTTGGTCATCAACGTGCCTACCGCGCCGTCGATTTTTCCGTCTGTCGCAATCCGGTCGTTGACCAGCACGTAGAGCAGTTCGTCGCCGTTGTAGAGCCGGCCGGAGGCATCGACGATCTGCAGACGGTCAGCGTCGCCATCGAGCGCAATGCCCATATGCGCCTGATGTTCCCTGACCGCCTTGACCAGTGCGTCGGGCGCCGTTGCACCCACGCCGTCATTGATATTGAAGCCGTTCGGCGACACGCCGATGGTCACGACTTCCGCGCCCAGTTCGTGAAATACCTGGGGCGCCACGTCATACGCTGCGCCATGCGCGCAGTCGACAACCAGCTTCAGGCCATGCAGGTCGAAACTCGCCGGAAACGTACTCTTGCAAAATTCGATATAGCGGCCGCGGGCGTCGTCCAGCCGGCGTGCCTTGCCGAGCAACTCCGAGGGAGCGCAGGACATGGGTTCGTCGAGTTGCGCTTCGATCTGCAACTCGACGTCGTCCGGGAGCTTGTTGCCATCGGCGGAGAAAAACTTGATGCCGTTGTCGTAGTACGGGTTGTGTGAGGCGCTGATCACCACGCCCGCAGCGAGACGCAAGGCGCGCGTAAGGTAAGCCACGCCCGGCGTAGGGATCGGGCCAGCCAGCATCACGTCGACGCCCGCCGCTGAAAAACCCGATTCCAGCGCTGCCTCGAGCATGTAGCCAGACACCCGCGTGTCCTTGCCGATCAACACCGTCGGGCGAGTGCCGCGCTGCGCCCATTGATCCGCGCCCGCGAGCACCTTGCCGGCCGCATAGCCAAGGCGCAGTACAAAGTCCGGTGTGATCGGCGCCTCGCCAACCTTGCCTCGAATGCCATCGGTTCCAAAATATCGACGTGCCATTTTTTTGTTCGTACCTCGCGCAGAACGCGCTTGATCTAGTTGTGTGTTGATGAGTGCCGCCCGCGCGAGGTCTATACCGTCGCGCCCCTCTTTTACTGCGAACGGTCAGCCGCGTCCCGAACCGCTTGCCAAACCTTGAGCGCGTCTGCGGTTGCAGCGACATCGTGCACACGCACAATCGACGCGCCCCGCTCCACAACGCACACCGCGGCCGCCACGCTCGCCGCAACCCGCTCCGACGGATGAGCCCGGCCGGTGACGGCGCCGAGCATCGATTTGCGCGACATACCCGCCAGCAGCGGCACATTCAGGTTCGCGGGCCGCGTGTCGGCGAAATGGGCCAATAAGTCGTAATTATGAACCGTCACGGACTTGCCGAAGCCAAATCCTGGGTCAAGACAGATCCGATTTTGCGCGATGTCAACCTTGGTCAATGTGCGAACCCGCTCATCGAAGAACGCACGGACCTCCGCAACAACGTCGCGGTAGACAGGTTCATGCTTCTGCATGGTTTCCGGCTCACCCAGCATGTGCATCACGCATAAACCACAGGCGCTGTTCTTGACGGCGTCGAGCGCGCCTTCACGGCGAAACCCCCAGATGTCATTGACCATGTCTGCGCCCGCATTTACCGCGGCGCTCATGACGGCAGGCTTGTAGGTATCGATGGAAAGCGGCACGCCCGTCGAGCGCAACGCCTCGATTACCGGAATCACGCGTTCGAGTTCCTCGTTGAGCGGCACGGCCGGTGCACCGGGCCGGGTAGATTCGCCGCCGATATCTATCATGTCGGCGCCGTCGCGAATCATCGCTTCCGCTTGAGCGAGCGCAGCATCGCGGGATACGAAACGGCCGCCGTCTGAAAACGAATCGGGCGTCACGTTCAGAATTCCCATAATCAGAGGGCGTTCGAACGTGAGCGTGAATCGGCCGCATTGAAGAGGCTGGACAAGGGTTTGCATGATCATGGCCGCGGTGACAACGCGCTCAAAAACGAAAAAGGGCTGGTGTGAACAACACACCAGCCCTTTCAACTACTTCGGGTTCACGTCAGGCGGAAGCAGGTGCCGTCGCGTTACCCGGTTTGACTTCAGCGCCGGTATTCCCGCCACCAGCCGAAGGATCGCTCGACGGCGGTGGCAGATTCTTCGGCGGACGCGGCGGACGACCACCCATGATGTCGCTGATCTGATCTGCGTCGATGGTTTCCCATTCCAGCAGCGCCTTCGTCATGGCTTCGACCTTGTCGCGGTTGTCTTCCAGCAGCTTGCGGGCAAGACCATATTGTTCGTCGAGAATCCGGCGAATTTCGGCATCGACCTTTTGCTGCGTGGCTTCGGACACCGTCTTCGACGCCATCTTGCCAAACATGCCGTCCTGCTCGGTATCGACATAAACCATCGTGCCGAGCACGTCCGACATGCCGTAGCGCGTCACCATGTCGCGCGCCATCTTGGTCGCGCGCTCGAAGTCATTCGAAGCGCCTGTGGACATGGAATTCAGGAACACTTCTTCCGCTGCGCGACCGCCGAACAGAATGGCAATTTCCTCAAGCATCTTGTCGCGATACAGATTCACGCGATCATGTTCCGGCAACTGCCACGTCACGCCCAACGCCCAGCCACGCGGCATGATGGTGACCTTGTGAACCGGATCGGCGTGCGGCAACAGCTTGGCAACCACGGCGTGACCCGACTCGTGGAACGCCGTATTGCGGCGCTCCTCTTCACGCATCACGGCGGACTTGCGTTCCGGGCCCATGAAGATCTTGTCTTTCGCGTCTTCGAAATCCGCCATCTCGACAATTCGCTTGCCGCGGCGCGCTGCAAACAGCGCGGCTTCGTTCACCAAGTTGGCCAGATCGGCGCCCGAGAAGCCCGGCGTGCCACGAGCAATCACCGAAGCATCGACGTCGTTCGAAATGGGCACCTTACGCAGGTGGACTTTCATGATGTGTTCGCGGCCGCGAATATCCGGCAGACCCACATACACCTGACGGTCGAAACGGCCCGGACGCAGCAGCGCCTTGTCCAGCACATCAGAACGGTTCGTCGCGGCGATCACGATCACGCCGGAGTTCGCTTCGAAGCCGTCCATTTCCACGAGCATCTGGTTCAACGTCTGTTCGCGTTCGTCATTACCGCCGCCCATGCCAGCGCCGCGATGACGGCCCACAGCATCGATTTCGTCGATAAAAACGATACAAGGCGCGTGCTTCTTGGCCTGTTCGAACATGTCACGCACCCGTGCTGCGCCGACACCTACGAACATTTCCACGAAGTCGGAACCGGAGATGCTGAAAAACGGTACTTTGGCTTCGCCGGCGATGGCACGCGCCAGCAGCGTCTTACCGGTCCCCGGAGGACCAACCAGCAGCACGCCGCGTGGAATCCGGCCACCCAGTTTCTGGAATTTCTGCGGATCACGCAGGAAGTCGACGAGCTCGGAAACTTCTTCCTTTGCTTCGTCGCAACCGGCGACATCGGTGAAATTGATTGCGTTGTTGTTTTCGTCGATCAGCCGCGCTCGCGACTTGCCGAACGAAAACGCGCCGCCTTTCCCGCCGCCCTGCATCTGCCGCATCATGAAGAACCAGAAACCGATGATCAGGATCGTCGGTCCGAGGTAATACAGCGCGGAAACGAGCGCGTTGGGCTCGTCGTCAGCCTTGCCGCTGACCTGAACGCCGTACTTCATCAGGTCGCCGACCATCCAGATGTCGCCAGGCGACACGATCTGGTATTTCTGACCGTCTGCGGGAGTGACGGTGAGATTACGGCCCTGCACGGTTACGGTCTTGACCTTGCCGGTCTTCGCGTCGTCCATGAACTGCGAATACGACACCCCTTCCTGGACGCGGGGCTTGTCGAACTGCTTGAACACCGTGAACAGCACCAGTGCGATAACCAGCCACACCGCTGCCTTAGAAAACATATTGTTGTTCAAAGCACCACTCCTTCACTCATAGACGGGCGCCTACATTCGCCTTGCGGCACCACGAAAGCATTCTAATCCAGACCGCAAACCCCTGCTATAACCTTTAACTAGCGGGAAGATAGCGGCCCGGATCCGATTTTTGGACCCTTTCGGCCAAAATGCGCACAGGACAACAGATCCTGCGAGGCATTTTCCCCGGCAACCCTCAATCACGACGCTTGAGTTGCCTGCCCAAAATAAACGTTTCGGACGATTTATCCCGCGACGCCTTGGGTTTGCGCGGCGCGACGATTTTGAATTGATGCTTGAACTTTTCTACGATCTGACTATAGCCACTGCCGTGAAAACATTTGACCAGCAAGGCACCATCCGGTTTCAGGTGGTTTTGCGAGAACTCCAGCGCCAGATCACACAGATGCTCCATTCGGGCTGCATCCGCACTCGCAACACCTGAGAGGTTGGGGGCCATGTCCGAGATTACAAGATCGACCTGATGATCTCCGACCAATTCTTTGAGCTGATCCAGTACTGAATCCTCCCGAAAGTCGCCCTGAAAGAACGTCACGTCGGCAATGGGTTCCATCGGCAGGATGTCGAGCGCAATTATCTTGCCATCTATGCCACCTTCGCGTGTGTCGCCGCGGTTCGCGCCTTTCGCGAGCTTGTTGCGTACGTACTGGCTCCAGCTACCTGGCGTGGATCCCAGGTCCACGATGATCTGACCAGGTTTGATCAACTTGTCCTGCTCGTCGATTTCCTTCAGCTTGTACGCGGCGCGCGCCCGATACCCCTCGCGCTGGGCGAGTTTCACGTACGGGTCGTTGATGTGGTCGTGCAGCCACGAGTAGTTGAAGCGGTTTTTTGCCATTAAGAATGAACTCTTGCTGCGTGAAACTGTGCTTTTAGCGGATAATACGCGTCTAATTCAGGCTGCTGCTCATATTTGAGGCAGCATTCGTCGGTGTAGACAGCTAGTTTCGGCGCTGTTGCGCCCTTGTATTTGCCTGCGGTGCCTGAACTGATAGCTGGATGCCTCAATGCCCGCAAGGCACTTCGGCCAATCTGGCAGTAGGTGGGCCCCAAGTGCGGCACCTGAGTTCCGGCGATTAAAGATTCGTTAAAATCAAGTCCGTTTGCTCGCCGCATCATGCGCCGCCCGTCATGTCCGGAGCAAGGCGTTCCGCCCTGCCCGTCTTTGTTATTGCAATCGCGACCGTTTAGCCGCTTTTACGCTACGGCGCCTCTCATTTTAGTCGAGTCCGTTACTTCTCATGCCAGCTCTCAAACTTTCTCCTGCCCAACGAGCCGACCTGCGCTCCCAGGCTCACGCGCTCAAGCCCGTTGTACTCATTGGCGGCGAAGGGCTGACCGAAGCCGTGCTGGCTGAAATCGAAGTGCATCTTGCAGCGCACCAGCTCATCAAGATCCGGGTTTTCGGCGATGACCGCGAAGCCCGTGTCGCCGCTTACGCTGAAATCTGCGACCGCCTGGGCGCAGCGCCCGTCCAGCAGATCGGCAAGCTGCTCGTGGTGTGGCGCCCGGAAGACGATGCCGCACCAGCCGGGCGGCCGCGTACCGCTGGCGTTCGCGGCGCAAACCGCGTCGCGCCGCCGAGCGCCGGCGAAGCTGCCGACGCCTCGGCCAAGGGCCGCGCCCCGCGCGTGGTCAAGGTCGTCAAGATCACGCGAGACGCCCCCGTTGTCCGCAAGCCGAAGAAGCAAAAATTGCTGGTTCGCGGCAACGAGCGCGTGACCGCGGGCGGCAACGTGAAACGCGCGAAAAAGCGCTTGCCCAGCGCTAAGCGTCACCACCAATCGTCGAAATAAACTGCCGTCCCGAATAAAGGAGCCGGTGACGTCCCGATATTCGCGGACGTCACCGGCTTTTTTTAGCCGCGCGCGCGACGCGCTGCGACGCTGGCCGTCTTGCCCTTCGGAACAGCGGTTTGCGCGGGGAATCGTCCAGGCGGCAGACGCCAGAACAACACAAGCCCCAGCACGCTCTCGATCAAATAAAACGCGCTCGATACGCCGTGCAACATGCCAAACCGGCTTGCATAGGGCGATTGCGCGAGTTCCATGCCGCCCTCTTGAGCCGCCACACGCAGCGCGTTCATGAATGGCTGCAACGCAAAATAGCCGATCAGCACGCACAACAGCATGCCCGCGATTACCCAGCGCGTACGTTTATATTCTTCAAAACCCGTACGCACCAGGCGATTCGCCATGACCAACAGCACGAGCGCGCACGCGACACCCAGCATGCCCTCGATGCGAAATAGCTGCGCCGCGACCGATCCCGCGGAGGTCCGGTCGAGCATGCTGAACAGCACGGGTGCGGCAATGTAGCCCAGAGTCAGTACGCTGCCGACCCAGATCATGGCGACGATCCGAAAGAATCGATGAGCCATCAGACGTACTTGACCGCAATGACTTCGTACTCGCGCGCGCCGCTCGGCGCCTGCACCGACGCGACATCGCCCTCCGTCTTGCCAATCAGCGCACGTGCGATGGGCGAGCTGATGGAAACCAGGCCGTGGTCGATATCCGCCTCATCGTCGCCGACGATCTGATACGTCACCGTTTTGCCCGAATCCAGGTCTTCCAGCTCGACGGTCGCGCCAAAGATCACCCGGCCGTCGGCTTCCACCTCGGTCGGATCGATGACCTGCGCGCCCGCCAGCTTCGACTCAAGCTCGGCAATCCGGCCTTCGATGAAGCCCTGCTTCTCTTTGGCGGCGTCGTACTCCGCGTTTTCCGACAGGTCTCCCTGCGCGCGTGCTTCGGCAATTGAATTGACGACCGCCGGGCGTTCCACGGATTTCAGATGTTGCAATTCGTCGCGCAACAACGCTGCGCCACGTTTAGTCAAAGGAACTGTGCTCATAACCAACTCATTACGCAAAAATGCAGACGTAAAAAAATTACCGCGGTTAAGTGCATCTCCCGGTAAAAATTGGGAGACGCCGCTTAACCGCGGCCCTTGATGCTTAGACTTCGCTTGGAGACTGCTGATACAGCTGAGACTCGAATCAGAAGCCTTAGTTTAGGCGAGCATGCAGTCCTTGTAAATCATAGACTTCCAGGTCCTTCAGATATCGGAGGCCTTCGACCGCCGCACGGGCGCCGGACATGGTCGTGTAGTACGTGACCTTGTTGGCCTGTGCGCTCATGCGGATGGAACGCGAATCGGCGATTGCGGCGCGCGTTTCATCCACTGTCGTGAAGACCAGCGCAATTTCACCGTTCTTGATCATGTCGACAATGTGCGGACGTCCGTCCTTCACCTTGTTCACGACCTTGACCGGCACGCCCGCCGCTTCGATCGCCGCCGCCGTGCCCTTGGTCGCCACGATCGGATAACCCAGTTCGTGCAGCATGGTCGCGACTTCCACGGCCTTTTGCTTGTCGGCGTCCATCACGGTCAGGAGAACCGTGCCGCTTTCCGGCAAGCGGGATCCCGCCGCGAGTTGCGACTTGAAGAGCGCCTCGCCGAACGTGCGGCCCACGCCCATGACTTCGCCGGTTGAGCGCATTTCAGGTCCGAGCACCGGATCGACAGCCGGGAATTTCACGAACGGGAACACCGCTTCCTTCACGCTGAAATAAGGCGGAATCACTTCCTTCGTAACGCCTTGCGCCGCCAGCTTCTGGCCGACCATCGCGCGGGCGGCGATTTTCGCGAGTGGCAAACCCGTTGCCTTCGATACATACGGCACCGTGCGCGAAGCACGCGGATTCACTTCCAGCACATAGATCACGTCCTGTTTCGAGCCGTCGTCGCGCGGCACCTGCTGGATAGCGAACTGCACGTTCATCAGGCCAACCACGTTCAGCGCGCGCGCCATTGCGCCGGTCTGGCGCTTGAGTTCGTCGATGGTTTCCTGCGACAGCGAATACGGCGGCAGCGAGCAAGCCGAGTCGCCGGAATGCACGCCTGCCTGTTCGATATGCTCCATCACGCCACCGATAAACACCGCTTCGCCGTCCGAAATGCAATCCACGTCGCATTCGATTGCGTCGTTGAGGAAGCGGTCGAGCAGCACCGGCGAATCGTGCGAGACCTTTACGGCCTCGCGCATGTAGCGTTCGAGATCGCGCGGTTCGTGGACGATTTCCATCGCGCGGCCGCCGAGCACGTACGACGGGCGCACAACCAGCGGATAGCCGATTTCCTCGGCGAGACGCAGCGCTTCGTCTTCGGCACGCGCGGTGCGGTTCGGCGGCTGACGCAAGTTCAGGTCTTGCAGCAGCTTCTGGAAACGCTCGCGGTCTTCGGCGGCGTCGATCATGTCAGGCGACGTTCCGACAATAGGCACGCCGTTCGCTTCCAGATCCAGGGCGAGCTTCAACGGCGTCTGCCCGCCGTATTGCACGATCACGCCAACCGGCTTTTCCAGATCGACGATTTCAAGCACGTCTTCCAGCGTCAGCGATTCGAAGTACAGGCGATCGGACGTGTCGTAGTCGGTGGAAACGGTCTCGGGATTGCAGTTGACCATGATGGTTTCATAGCCGTCTTCGCGCATCGCGAGCGCTGCATGCACGCAGCAATAATCGAATTCGATGCCCTGCCCGATCCGGTTCGGGCCGCCGCCGAGCACCATGATCTTCTTTTTGTCCGTGGGATTGGCTTCGCACTCTTCCTCGTAGGTCGAATACATGTAGGCCGTTTTTGTCGCGAATTCGGCCGCGCACGTGTCCACGCGCTTGTAGACCGGACGCACTTTCAATGCGTGGCGATGGCGGCGCACAGCCGTTTGATCCGAGCCCAGCAGCTTTGCCAAGCGCCGGTCCGAGAAACCGCTCTGCTTCAGATACAGCATTTCGTCCTTGGTCAGGCTCTCGACCGTGCGACCGCCCAGCGCCTTTTCCTTCTGGATGATCTGCTCGATTTGCGCGAGGAACCACGGATCGATCGACGTTTCCTCGAAGATTTCCAGAGCGCTCAGGCCGAGACGGAACGCGTCGCCCAGGAACCAGATCCGGTCCGGACCCGGCTCGCCGATTTCGCGAATGACCTCGTCGCGGCTGGTGGTCTTTTCATCGAGCCCGTCGACGCCGACTTCCAGGCCGCGCAACGCCTTCTGGAACGATTCCTGGAACGTGCGGCCAATCGCCATCACTTCGCCGACCGACTTCATTTGCGTCGTCAGGCGAGCATCGGCCTCGCGGAATTTTTCGAACGCGAAACGCGGAATCTTCGTGACCACATAGTCGATGGTCGGCTCGAACGACGCCGGCGTCTGACCGCCGGTGATCTCGTTCTTCAACTCGTCGAGCGTATAACCCACGGCCAGCTTCGCGGCGACCTTGGCAATCGGGAAACCCGTCGCCTTCGACGCCAGCGCCGACGAACGCGACACGCGCGGATTCATCTCGATCACGACCATGCGGCCGTCCTTCGGGTTGATCGCGAACTGCACGTTCGAGCCGCCGGTGTCCACGCCAATCTCGCGCAGCACCGCGAGCGATGCGTTGCGCAGGATCTGGTATTCCTTGTCGGTGAGCGTCTGGGCCGGCGCGACCGTGATGGAGTCGCCGGTATGCACGCCCATCGGGTCCAGGTTTTCGATAGAGCAGACAATGATGCAGTTGTCTTTGGTGTCGCGCACCACTTCCATCTCGAACTCTTTCCAGCCGAGCAGCGACTCTTCGATCAGCAGTTCACGCGTGGGCGACAAATCCAGTCCACGACGGCAGATTTCCTCGAATTCTTCCCGGTTGTATGCAATCCCTCCGCCCGATCCGCCGAGCGTGAACGACGGACGAATCACGGTCGGATAACCGCCGCTGCCCGTCTGCGCGGCAATATCCGCCTGCACCTGCAGCGCTTCTTCCATGGAATGCGCGATGCCCGACTTGGCCGAACCCAGGCCAATCTTCGTCATGGCTTCCTTGAACTTCTGGCGGTCTTCTGCTTTATCGATCGCTTCTGGCGACGCGCCGATCAACTCGACCTTGTACTTTTCCAGCACGCCGTGATGGAACAGATCGAGCGCGCAGTTGAGCGCGGTTTGTCCGCCCATGGTCGGAAGGATTGCGTCAGGGCGTTCCTTGTCGATGATGCGCTCGACCACTTCCCATGTGATCGGCTCGATATACGTGACGTCGGCCGTGTTCGGGTCGGTCATGATCGTCGCGGGATTGCTGTTGACGAGAATGACCTTGTAGCCTTCCTCGCGCAACGCCTTGCACGCCTGCGCGCCCGAATAATCGAACTCGCACGCCTGGCCGATGATGATCGGTCCCGCGCCGATGATGAGGATGCTCTTGATGTCTGTCCGCTTCGGCATAACTGCTCTCAATGATGTGTGTTGCGTGTTCTGGTCCAGCCCGCGTCTTCAGGCGGCTTCTTTCTGCGCTTCCATCAGGCCAACGAAGCGATCGAACAAGTAAGCAAGATCGTTCGGTCCCGGCGATGCTTCCGGATGTCCCTGGAAGCAGAAAGCGGGTTTGTCGGTGAGCGCGAAGCCTTGCAGCGTGCCGTCGAAGAGCGACGTGTGCGTGACCTTTGCGTTGGCGGGGAGCGTTGCGGCATCGACGGCAAAACCGTGGTTCTGCGACGTGATCACCACGCGGCCGTCTTCCAGATCCTTTACCGGATGATTCGCGCCGTGATGGCCCGTTTTCATCTTCATGGTTTTGGCGCCGACCGCCAGGCCCATGATCTGGTGACCAAGGCAAATGCCGAAAGTGGGAATGCCGGCCTTGATGAACTCGCGCGTTGCCGCGATGGCGTAGTCGCACGGTTCCGGGTCGCCCGGGCCGTTCGAGAGGAAGATGCCGTCAGGATTGAGCGCAAGGGCTTCGGCGGCAGTGGCTTCAGCGGGCAGCACGGTGACGTGGCAACCGCGCTCGGCCAGCATGCGCAGGATGTTGTACTTCACGCCGTAGTCGAACGCGACCACACGATACTGCGCCGCCGTCTGTTCGCCGTAGCCGCTTTCGAGCTTCCATTCGGACTGCTTCCACTCGTACTGCTCTTTCGTGGAAACGACTTTGGCCAGATCCATTCCGGACAAACCGGGGAACGAGCGCGCGAGTTCCAGGGCTTTCGCTTCGTCGTCGCCCGCAAGAATGCAGCCGTTTTGCGCGCCTTTGTCACGCAGGATACGCGTGAGCTTGCGAGTATCGATATTGGAAATCGCGACGACGTTTTCGGCTTTCAGATAATCGGCAAGCGACCGTTCAGAACGAAAATTCGATGCAAGCACCGGCAGATCGCGAATGATCAGGCCGGCGGCATGGACTTTGGTGGATTCGACATCGTCAGCGTTCACGCCGACATTGCCGATATGCGGATACGTCAGCGTGACGATTTGCTGCGCGTAGCTCGGATCAGTCAGGATTTCCTGATAACCGGTGATGGCGGTGTTGAACACCACTTCGCCGATCGTGTGACCGGACGCACCGATCGAATGACCACGAAAGACCGTGCCGTCGGCGAGTGCGAGGATTGCGGAAGAGAATGACGGCAACACGGGAGGCTCCTTTGGAACACCCTGTTTGCCGACCTGTCATCCGACCGTGGGGTCGCGCGCGGCCTTGTACGTGGCGGGCGCAGAGCGCATCGCGTTCCGAGGCGTGGCGCCTCGAGCGCGGTGGATGAACGGTGAGTGGGAGGTAGGCGCTAGGGTGTAGGTTGATTTGCTCAAACCTTCGAATTATAGCCCGAAATAGCCCTTCCCTTCAAATTTGAGACGCGCCGTATGCAAGACGCGTTCCAGGCCCTGTACTCAAGCCATACCCAGCGGCCTTCGCGCAGCTAAGACGCCATGCCCCGGTGTTTTTCGAGAACGCTGCCTGGCAATGCATACCAGATGGCGCTTGCGATCTGCAGTGCGATCAGCACGCCCCACACGCTCAAGTGCGCAACGACCGGATAGCGCCCGGCTTGCGCAGGCCAGTGCGACAGCATTGCGCCGATTCCGACTTGAAGGCCGAAGATCAGGATGAACAGCACGAGTGTCAACGTGCTGTGAGCCCGGCCGATCATGTGCGTCGGAAAGTATTCGGCCATCACGGCGTAGCTCAGAATGCCCGTCCCGCCGAAAATCCCGTAGCACGCAATCAGGAACGCGGGTGAAATCGGCGCACGTGCGAGCATCAGCAACTGAACAAGCACGAAAAGCGCCATGCCGAACCCGCAAAAGGCGTACACGGTGACGCCGCGTTTGGCCAGGCTGCGCGCCGCCGCGCCGAAACTCACGCAGCCGATCATCATTGCTATTCCGAGCACCGATACCAGCACTGCTGCGTATTCGGCGCTGAGGTTCATGACATCAAGCAGATAGGGCCTGATCCAGAGCGACTGCATGGCGTAAAAAACGCCCTGCGTCACCACCGGAAACGATGCAATCTTCCAGAACGTACCACTGCGCAAGATATGCCACGTGCCCTTGAACTGCGTGAGCATATCCGCGTTCCGATGCACGCCTTCACGGCGCTCTGGAGCGAATACGAAGATGGCCACGGCAACCGCGAGCGTCATGACAACGAGCCCAAAGCAGATATGACGCCAGTCGGTCACGCCGAGCAGCAAGGCGAGCGGCGAACCGACGACCACGCCGCCCAGACCGCCTACCGCCATGACCAGGCCATTGACCATGGGCAATTGCGCGACGGGAAGGATTTGCGCCAGCGCCTTGAACGCCGCGCTCATGCACACCGACACGCCAACGCCGATCAGCAAGCGCCCCGCCATCATGCCGCCGATACCCCGCGCCGCGCCAAACACGCCAATCCCGAGAGCCGCGAAAAGCAGCATGCCGGCCGTGACGCGGCGTGGACCAAAGCGGTCGAGCAACATGCCGACGGGAATCTGCGCGGCGGCAAAACCAAGAAAATACAGCGATGTAAGCAAGCCAAGATCGGCCGCCGACAGCCCGAGATCATGTGTGATGTACGGGGCGAAGCCCAGGTTTACGCCACGGAACACGTACGAAACAAAGTATCCGGCCGAGAACAGGAAGAACACGCGAAGGCTGGCGGAGGACGTCATGTGCAGCGCAGGGGCTTTATAGAATTTGAAGCGGCAGTTTAACGTGCGCGCCCAAATGAAAACGCCGTCACCTTGGTGACGGCGTGGATTCTTGACCGCGTGGACAGCTTGTTATTTCTTTTTGTCCTTGCCGGCCTTCGTGCTTTTGGACGCCGCCGCGACCGGCTTGACCGCTATCGGCTTCGCTTTCGCCGGCGCACTGGTTTTCTCGGCAACGCGCGTCACCTTGGCTGGCGCGGCGCTGGCCTTGGCATTACGCGACGAAACGCCCTTCGATTGCGGTGCGTGCGTGCCGATCTTCGTCACGCCGCCCTTCGTCCGGCTCGTCACGCTCACCGTCTCGACGCGAACCGGACCCGGCTCCGCCGGCACGGCACGGCCAACCGGCACATGCAACACCATCACCTGGCCTGGCAACACGGAATCGCGATGCGTCCGGTTCCAGCCCTTCAACTGCCCGACCGAGACGTTGTATCGATCGGCGAAGGTCGACATGGACTGCGCGCGGCGCACGCGAATCAGCATCTTGCGCGTATCCGGGACATCGGGTTCAACGGCAAGCATGGCGCTTTCGGCGACGTCGGCGCTGATGTCCTCGTCATCGTCATCGCCGCGCGGCACCACGATGGTCGATCCCGCCTTCAGCCGCATGCCCGCCGGAATCCGGTTCACGGACATCAGCGTATCCGGGTCCACGCCGATTTTCTGCGCGATAACAGCGGGCGTCGCACGTTCGCTCACCGTATAAGTGGTCCACGACGACAGCGCGCCCGAATACGACTTCAGGTTTTTCTGGAAGGCGTTGGCGTTGTCGAAAGGAAGCAGGATTTGCGGATTGGTCGCGCCCAGAATCACCGGCTTCGCAAACGACGGATTCAGCGAACGAAACTCCTCCACCGTCATGCCCGCGAGCCGGGCGGCCATGGTCACGTCGATGTCGCGCGCCGTGGTCACGGTCACGAAATACGGGTGATTCGGAATATCCGGCAGCGTGAGACCATACATCTGCGGATTCGCGATGATGTTTTTCACGGCCTGCAGCTTCGGCACGTAGTTACGCGTCTCGTTGGGCATGCGCAGGCTTTGGTAGTCCGTGGGCAAACCAAGCGCCTCGTTCTTCGCGATCGCGCGCTGCACGCTGCCCTCGCCCCAGTTATACGCGGCGAGCGCCAGATGCCAGTCGCCGAACATGTCATGAAGCCGCGACAGGTAATCGAGCGCCGCGCTCGTCGACGCCAGCACGTCGCGCCGCTCATCCTGAAACATGTTCTGCTTCAGGTTGTAGTCGCGGCCGGTGCCCGGCACGAACTGCCACATGCCGGCGGCCTTCGCCACGGAAAGCGCCTGCGGGTTATAGGCGGATTCGATGAATGGCAGCAACGCGAGCTCGGTCGGCATGTGCCGCTGTTCGAGTTCCTCGACAATGTGATACAGGTATTTTTGCGACCGCCCCGTCATGCGCTCGACGTAATCCGGGCGTTGCGCGTACCAGCTCACCTGCATGTCGACGAGGTCGCTTTGCAGATCGGGAATCTGGAAACCACGGCGGATACGGCCCCACAAGTCGCCGTCAGGTCCGGAAAGCGAATCGACTGATGTCTTGTCGACGTTGATCGTTTCACGGGCGGCGGCAGTCTTGCGAATGGTGTCGGCTACGGCTTGCTGCTTCTGGGCGGAAGGGAGTGAAGATAGGGAATTGGTCGCTGTCGGTCCCTGGCTGGCACATGCAGCCAAAGTCAGGACGAGTAGCGCGCTAAAAATCAATCGCATGAACGTCTCGGATTCCAAAAAATGTGCTTGGAAATTTGGACCCGATAGTACGGAACCGCACTCTTTACGTCAATATAAATGCAAAAAACATAGCAAAATCCGGGCTCTGCAATGCTTTTCAACGTTTCAGATGAAGATATCCGCAGGGCTACGCGGGTTAGCGAAATTTGTCCTTCCAGCCGCGCATGAGTGTGAACGCATCAAGCCGATCGTGCACTGGGCGATTGAATTGTGCAGCAAGCGTGGCCTGGACTTTTTTATTATCGACACGAAGGAACGGATTGGCCTGACGTTCGTGCGAAAGCGTGGTGGGAATGGTCGGCCGATGGCGGGCGCGCAGGCTTTCCGCTTCTTTTTGCCATGCGGCGAGCGCAGGATTATCGGGGTCCGCCGCGCGCGCAAAGCGGATGTTCGACAGCGTATATTCATGCGCACAATGAACGCGCGTCGCGTCTGGAAGCGCGGCGAGCGCATCAAGGGAATTCAGCATTTGCTCTGGCGTGCCTTCAAAGAGCCGGCCACAGCCGCTTGCAAAAAGTGTGTCGCCACAGAATAGATGGGGCGTACCCTGCGGGTCTGCCGCCTGGAAATACGCGATATGCCCGGCCGTATGCCCCGGCACGTCGATCACCGAAAATTCCAGCGCCGGACTCGCAATACTGACGATATCGCCCTGCTTCACACGCCGCGTCAGATGGTCGATCTTCTCGCTGGCCGGGCCGGTCACCGGGATTTCACCCTCGGCCGAATGGCTAACGAGCAGCTTTGCAACGCCGCCGACGTGGTCGTGATGGTGGTGCGTGAGTAAAATAGCAGTCAGCCGCAAGCCGCGCTTCGTCAGATAGGCGTCGACCGGCGCGGCGTCGCCCGGGTCGACCACGACGGCATCCTGGCCGTCGGAAATCACCCAGATGTAGTTGTCTTCAAACGCCGGAACCGGCACGTACTCAAGCGTTTTCATAAGGCGACTCACCCGAACATGTCAGAGCGAACGATTATAGACTGGCCCGCCTGGACGCTCTCCGCGCCCGGCCGCTATGTGCTCGACTGGGAGCAGGCGCAGCTCGACCGAGTGGTATCGGATATTTTTGGCTATCACGCGCTGCAGTTGGGTCTCCCCGGACTCGACGCATTGCGCGAGAATCGCATGCCGTATCGCGGCCTCGTGCTCGATACCGCCAGCGCCGCCAGCGCGCCTTTCACGCTCCCGCCGCCCGCTTCCGCTGACGTACGGCCGGGCGTGACCGCGCTGCCATCGGCTAGCCGTGGTTTGCACGCGCCAGAGGGGCGCAGCGCCGTGTGGTGTGACCTGCTGGACTTGCCGTTCGAGGCGCAGAGCGTCGATTTGCTCGTCATGCCGCATACGCTCGAATTCACGAGCGATCCGCACCGCTTGTTGCGCGAAGCCGAACGCGTGCTGATGCCCGAGGGCCAGTTGATCATTCTCGGTTTCAATTCGCTCAGCTTGTGGGGTGCGCGGCAATCGCTCGGCAAGGTCGCCGGCAAGCCGTTCGTGCCGTCCGCGCATGAAATGATCGCGTTCACGCGGATCAAGGACTGGATCAAGCTGCTCGGATTCGATCTTGAACGCGGGCGCTTCGGCTGTTATCGTCCGCCTCTTCTCACCGATCAGTGGCTCGCGCGCTATCAGTTCATGGAAGCCGCCGGCGACCGCTGGTGGCCGATCTTCGGCGCCGCCTACATGATCACCGCCGTCAAACGCGTGCGCGGCATGCGCCTGATCGGGCCGCGCAAGCTGAAAAAACCCGCACTCGCGCCCGGCTTGGCTCCGGTCGCCACGCCGCACACACGCAACGAGCATTGATGACACAAACTGCCAGCGACAAAGTAATCGACATCTACACCGACGGCGCTTGCAAGGGCAATCCCGGTCCGGGTGGCTGGGGCGCGCTGCTGCGCTTTGGTGACCAGGAAAAGGAATTGTTCGGCGGCGAAACGCCGACAACCAACAACCGCATGGAACTGATGGGCGTGATTTCGGCGCTTGAGGCGCTCAAACGCCCGTGCCGCGTTGTGATCCACACCGATTCGCAATATGTGCAGAAAGGCATCAGCGAATGGATTCACGGGTGGAAAAAGAAAAACTGGATGACGGCCGCTAAAACGCCCGTCAAGAACGCGGATCTCTGGAAACGGCTCGACGCGCTGGTGGCCCAGCACCAGATTGAATGGCGCTGGGTGAAAGGCCATGCCGGCCATCCAGAAAACGAACGCGCCGACGCGCTCGCGAATCGCGGCGTGACCTCACTCGCGGAAGGATAATTTTTTATTTCTATGCGCCAACTCGTACTCGATACCGAAACAACCGGCCTCAATGCCCGCACGGGCGACCGCATTATTGAAATTGGCTGTGTTGAGCTTGTGAATCGACGGCTCACCGGCAACAACCTGCACTTTTACGTGAATCCGGGACGCGACAGCGACCCGGGCGCGCTCGCGGTGCACGGCCTTACAACTGAATTTCTCAGCGATAAACCCCGCTTCGCCGACATTGCCGCCGAGTTGCGTGATTTCGTGGCGGGCGCCGAGCTGATCATCCACAACGCCCCGTTCGACGTTGGCTTCATGGACGTCGAATTCGCGCTCCTCGGCATGCCTTGCGTGAAGGACGTGTGCGGCGGCGTGATCGATACGCTCGTACAGGCGAAGCAGATGTTTCCCGGCAAACGCAATTCACTCGATGCGTTATGCGACCGCTTTGGCATCAGCAATGCGCACCGGACGCTGCATGGCGCGTTGCTCGACTCGGAGTTGCTCGCGGAAGTTTATCTGGCCATGACGCGCGGCCAGGAAAGCCTGGTCATCGACATGCTTGGCGAAATGCCTGTGTCCGGTCCTGGACATGCGCCGCGCATTGCGCTCGATGATTTGCAGTTGCCGGTGCTGATGGCGTCGGAGGAAGAATTGAGCGCGCATCTCGCCGCCCTCGATGATCTCGATAAAGCGGTCAAGGGCACGAGCGTCTGGAGAATCGAAACGGTTATCGATGTTGAAGTTTCGGTCACGCCTTGAACCGGCGAACATAATTATTGAAGCACCGGAAGAATCACTTTACGAAACGGCGGCGCTCTGACATAATTCAAAGCTCTTCGGGTGGTTAGCTCAGCGGTAGAGCACTGCCTTCACACGGCAGGGGTCACAGGTTCAATCCCTGTACCACCCACCAGGATTCCTGGGTCGTGAAAGCCCAGAAGAATCAAGGCCCTACGGCGAAAGTCATAGGGCCTTTTTCTTTTCTGGCAGCAGAGCCTAACTCGCGCATAACGCCATTTGGCGCAAAAGCGGCGCAGTCGAAAATAGCCCCAGACACAAAAGCAACCAATATCGTCTGGAGCATCAATGGCAGGCATCTGGAAACGCGGCAACTACTGGCGCGCATACATCAGGCGGCAGGGTTACCCCCAGCAGAATCGCAGTTTCGACACCCGAACCGAAGCCGAGGCTTGGGCCCGGGGCATTGAATGCGAGATGGACCGCGGCATCTTCGTCGACCGAACTCAGGCCGAGCTCAACACCTTCGGCGATCTCCTGAAGCGTTATGCCGAGGAAGTCTCACCGCACAAAAAAGGCGGCGCCGGAGAAATCCTACGCATCCGCAAACTGCGCACGGAATCGCTGGCCGAGTACAAGGTTGCGGCGCTGACAAGCAAAGTCATGGCCGAATACCGCGATAGCCGGCTGCGTCAGGTGAGCGGATCCACGGTCAACCGTGAGCTGACTCTGATCGGCCACGTGCTTACTATTGCCCGCAAGGAATGGGGCATCCCCATCAAAGCTAACCCTGTATCGGAGATCCGTCGCCCCAAAGAAAATCGGGCGCGCACACGGCGTCTATTCAATGACGAAGAAAAACGCCTGCTTGCCGAGCTCGCCCCCAGCCGACGTGACGAGAACAGACGCTTCGAGCCCGGCGGCTGCCGCAACAAATGGGTGCTGCCCGCCGTGGTCCTCGCGATTGAAACGGCCATGCGCCGCAGCGAGATTCTCTCCCTGCATTGGCCCGATGTGTTCCTCGACGAACGATTTGTCCGGCTGCACGACAGCAAGAACGGAGAGCCGCGTGACGTTCCGCTCTCGACACGAGCTGCGGCCACACTGGCGGCCCTGCCACACGATCCTGACGGTCAAGTGTTCCCGATCACCGGCGAAGCCCTCAAGAAGGCATTCACCCGCGCCTGCGAGCGTGCCGGAATTGCAAACTTGCATTTCCACGATCTGCGGCACGAAGCGACATCGCGAATAGCTGAGCGCCTCGACAACATTCTCGAGCTATCAGCCGTGACCGGGCATAAGACCTTACAGATGCTGAAGCGGTACTACCACCCGCGTGCGATAGACCTGGCGAGAAAGCTTGGCTAATGCACCGGTGTCCGCCCTGCCCCGACTGAAAAACCTAACTCGCTCACAACGCCATGTACGGCTGCGGGCTCGGCCGCATAGGATGCGCTCAACGTAACTCAACTCAGAGTCGCCGGGCAAAGCTCGGTGTGGCACGACTCGACGGTGAGTAACTTAACTCCGAGCCACTCGGCGCAACTCCAAGTGGTTCCCCGGGAACTTACTCACCTCATCAGGGAGCGAAGCGATGATCCTATTGATCGCCGCAGAGAAAGGAGGCGTTGGTAAGTCGACGCTTGCCACGAATTTGGCCGTTTACTTGGCCCATCAGGGCGTGGACATCGTGTTGCTCGATACCGACGGCCAGGCGACGGCGGCCCGGTTTGTCGAGCGGCGCGATGAGGTTGGTATCACACCGGCTGTGCCGTGCGTTCAGCGTACCGGCGAGATTGCCTCGACGCTTCGTGACCTTGCGCGACGGTATCAGGTGGTCGTGGTCGATGCAGGCGGCCGCGATTCGCGCGAAATGCGGTCCGCGATGGCCGTCGCGAATCTGCTGCTCGTGCCAACCAAGGCCAGTCAGGCGGATCTGGAGACATTCCTGAAGGTCAACGAGCTGATCGGCTTGGCGCGCGGACTGAATCCGGAACTGAGGGCAGTAGCGGTCCTTTCCATCGCTCCATCCAACCCGGTGATTCGTGAAGTCGAGGACGCACGGAACCTACTGGCCCGGTTTGACCAGCTTGAACTCGCTGACACGATCATCCGGGACCGCAAGATCTATCGCGATGCCCTCCTGGCTGGCAAGGGCGTCACCGAGCTCGACAACAGCCGTGCACGCGCGGAGATCCAGCTTCTCGCCCAGGAATTTTTCGACCTCACTTGAAAGGATTCACATGACCACCAAATTCAAGCTTCAATCGCACACGGCCAAGCCAGAACTGCGCCCGGCCAGCCCCGAAGATTTTTCCAACGATGCCGGAATGGTCCGTTCACAGCAGCAGCCGCGCCCTTTAAAGCCCGTGCGCCTAAATCTGGATCTCACCCCGGATTTCCATGAGCGAGTGAAGCTCCGTGCAGCAGATCTGCGGTTGACCGGCGCGCAGTACGTGCGCGAACTGATATTGAAAGACCTGCAAGACCGAATACTGGATGAACTCAACTCCAATCAACGCTGATTGACTTTACTCAACTCGCGTGACCCACTCATAGGAGAGGCATATTACCGGCGTTACGAAGGCCGCGACGGTAGCCGTATCTACTCATTACCGTCGAGAGTCCCGTTGACGGGCGCCCCGTAGTTCAGGGGGTGGAATGAGATGCCCAAGCCCCGCCCCGCCTACCACTCCCACCTTGCTATAGAAATTCTGTAGCAACCCAGATTCGCTCGATCGCACAAGCGAACTCCTTCCCTAATGACCCTACGATACCGCTATTGACACAGTTAACAGCCAAAGCAGCCCTCGGCTCGACATCCTCGCAGCAATATCTCGTTCGGCGTAAATCGGCCACCTTCGTCCTTTGACCGGCGCTCTCACGAGGACGCTCGAACGTCGGTTCAACCTAACACCGGACCTTCACACACGGACGCAGTTCGTAGCTGAGTTCGGGCAGGTGATATTCTTTCTGCTCGCTGTATTTCCACACACGGATGCGGTATGAAACGTTCTCTGTCAATCGCTAATGGGCCGAAGCAGCAACTTTTTCTCGCATATCTGAACAGCGAGTTCGCCAAGCAAGCGGTGCGCTCCCAAGCGGCGCTTGGAGTCACAGCAGACGGATCTTTCAGCACTACGGTACATACAGTATTCGGCGAAAACTTCGGCCAGCTCGAGCTGCAATGGGTATTCGACACATCGTCGACCGGAGAGCTGATTAGTGTTGAGGTATCCCCGATAGGCGAGGCCATTTATGGGCCTGTGGTGGACTGGGAGAACGCTGCTCAGGATATTGTGAATTCGGCACTACTGTCTGCATTCAACGAGCGCCGCACTCGAACGGTTAGGCGCCAAATCTTGTATTACATCGGTCCTCAACTGGATGGCGAGTATTGGTTCCGCGGTGTGCGGCTGGCTCCCGCCATGTTGGACGATCCCTTTCCCGCCCTGCTCAATGCTGAACGCGTCGTTGCCTTGGACTTCGAGGTTGATTCGATTGACGAACGAGATGCTAGCTACTTGGCCTCTGAGTTCTCTCGGCGCTTGGCGGCTCGCTTTTCGCTCTTGCTGGACGTCGATCTATATGAATATACCGGTGAACAAGTCTGGGTTCTCCTTCCTGAGGGATCGCGAAGTGAAAGGTTTAGTCGGGGCGTCTTCAATGTACCCGTGCCAACCTCCATGCCGGGCAAAGGAAACATTTGCGGCGCGGGCGCCTGGGGATCGGCGATCGCAACATACGGCCGCACCACAGGTACGCTGAAAATGCCTCCCGAGGCCAGAAGGATTCTGAGAGGACTTGACGGTTTGGCAGAACCAGTGAAAGATGCGTTCGATGGTGCTGCGAGGATGTATCAGATTGGCCTGTCGCTATTTCAACGTTTTCCCTCTGCTGCACTAGCTTATCGTGTTGCGTCAATCGACGCCCTGCAGCAAACGGAGCCGGACTGCAATGGCTTTAGCGAATTCATGCGGAAGTATTCACCCCAAGCCGCCGCAGACCCGAAGATGCTGGATTACCTGCATAGTGACATCAGGTCGTCCCACTTTCATGCGGGTAAGTTTGATCTGGGCGAGTTTTCAGCGCAGCGACATATGGACATTGTGTCTGACCCAGACACAGCCCACCGTTCCCTCCTGCGCTATCGATGTTTCGAGGTAACACGGGAGGCGCTGGTGAACTGGATGGTGTCGATCGCCGCGCCCCCTTGTTCATAAAGCCTCTGTAGGCACCCGCTACCGCGTAACGACGTCGGCGATGATGCGGGCCTTGAGCGCGGAGTTTTTCCCGTCGTTCCGCACTTGAGTGGTCACCGTTGCGGAAGCCTCCGTGCCCGCATGGTTGATCTTCACGGCTGCTGGTGGGTATGTTGGCTTCCGGGGACCGCCTCGTAGATGTCGAGGGGAGTGACGAGTTTCTTCTGCGGGTCGGCTCACACCTGAAAACGGAGTTCCGCGTCGTCATGAAACCTATAGACACGAGGGACGGAAATACGTTGTCCTTCGCAGGGATCAATTAGGGCCGCCTGTGGTGAGAATTTTGCGAAGCACCTGTCGCTCATTCGGGGTAAGTAAACGAAATGTGATCTCGTTATCGAGCCCCTTGATCGCTGCGTCTAGCTGTGAGGTCTTGGCATTCTCCCGAGCGGTCCGTAAATTCATTTTTAATTCCTCAAGCTCCTTCGTTTCTTGATGCGAGGAGTTCTCGCGGAGAATAGCGGTTTCTACGGCCTGCGCTCGCGCTATATCAAAATAAAGGTCGAAGCCATACGATTTTCTGAGCTCGGAGTTTTGAAGCAAAGCAACAGCCTCACGCAAAGGGGTAAGCGAATCTGTTTCCAATTCTTCTATATATATAGACGATTGCGACTTTTTTTCCTGACCCGAAAGATCTCGCCATTCTCGGGCGATCGCCTCGAAGGTCGAGACACCGAGTACGTCTAACGGTGATAAACGCTGGTCGAGCGAAGTCAATCCCGCCTGATTCGCCTTCCATGCCGTCTTTAGACTCTGCTGCGCATCGCGCAGGCGTTTGGTCCATTCTCGATCGTTTTCTTGTGGAGGATTGTTTGAGACCTTGATTACGGTTCGTGTGAGTTGATTTACATTCTTTATATCGTTACGATCAGTATCATAGGCTTCTTTGGCCTTATTGTAGGCTAGTAACAAATAGTTGTTATCCCATTCATCGGATAATCGAAAGCTCCTGGGGCGGGCAAGATTGTAATAAAACCTCGATGAAATTCTCAATACTGACGTGCGTTGATCGCTATTGGCTGTTTGATATGCTTGCGTCATAATTTTATCGCCATCACGGGCGACATTCTCAAACTGTTGTTTGTCATTATTTCCCAGTTGAGATATTTCAAGGAAGATGGCTGCTTTATCGAGCAGTGCCTCTGTCAAGAGCTTTGGGCTCTGAATCTCTTGAAAGTAGTGAACGGCTTCATCGGCCCAGAATGTCGCATTCGGCTTTGTTGAACTATCGTCTTCTACAATCCGATACATTCGATTAACGTACGACAGGGATTTAGAAACCTTCTCCGGATTCTGTTTTTTTCGATCAGCGAGCGACGATTGCTTCCAGGCATACTCAAATTGATTGCGGGCTTCTATCAGGGAGGTCGCGGGCGTCGTGCCTGGGGAAATAGTGCGCGCTGAACGCGCTACCTCCGCCGCTGCGATCCACTTATCGATAGCTCCAGACAGCGTGATCCCTCCCGTCGGGCTCGGTGTCTCGTTCGCGGACCGTATTACTGAGTAACCGAACGACACGCAGCCAGCGAAGAACAGTAGAAGCGCCGCAAACCGCCATTTATCGTGCGATCTGCGAAAAAATCCATAGGCAAGGCACGAAAACAAGATACACATTAAGGCAACTATCCCGAGGTTACTCGCCGCAGCTGCCTTAATGATTTCCGGTAAATTCTTCGCGAAGTCTTCCATACCTAACTCCGCAGCAAGGCGATTCATGATTAATACGAACGCGTTCAAATCGCCGTAAGTTATGTCACAGAATCGCAACGGACCGCCGGCACTTCGAAGTTCTTTGTATTGTGCGAATATATACGTCGCGGTACAGAATAGATATTCCGGCCGCCATTCTGAAACATACTGCACGGTCGATTTCCGTATGTACGCTAGCGCTCATTTGTGCCATTTCGTCCTTGAAAAACGAACAGCATTTTCCTACGTTTGTCTGGACTGCCCGACATTCCCGGCAGCGCCTATCAACCAACCTCAAGGAAGTATATGGACCAGTTGCGCGGTAAAGTCACCACAGTTTCATTCCATGTTGTGTACACAGATGGGTCAACAAAGGATTCCATTTTCGAGCCCAAAGAGGACCTGAAAGCCATCTTGCTGTCGGAATCCTTCATGACGGAAGAAATGAAAAAGCTCTTTACTAAATCTACGACAGACTGGAAGGTAAACCCAGCGATGATCATTGTTGACGGGGCGAGGATTTTGGCAAATTGCGATTGGCCAGACTGCCAACAAGCTTAAATGGCAGATCTCACCAAGATAGTGGTGTTTTGAAGCACTTGCAGGGTGCAACTCGACCTGACCGACGGTTTTGTGTCAACAGGCTTGCCACCCGAATGTCATGTTCGGGTCGATGCTGTTGGCAAAGTCTGTGTCCATTCGTTCCGCAAGATTTTCATGGGTCATTTAGTCTACCCCTAACCAAGGCTTACGAGTGGCTTGTAGCCCGATCTGAAAGCTCGAAATTTTTGCCTGGGGCGCGGCAATTCCACGCGGCGACTTTTTCAACAACGTCGATCGGACTGAGAACGGTCAAAGTTAGTTTGACCAATGCGTAAATAGCTTTGCCGCGAAATGCTCATTTCGGTTACCTATCTATGCCGCAAATTAGAGAACCGATAGTATCCATTGTCCTGTGCAAGGGCTCGCCTCCCGCCAAATGCACCGCCCCCCATGAATGAAGAATGAATCGACCTCGGCGAGCTAAAGTGAAATAAAAAGGAGGCACCTGTGGCAAAAGCTAAATCCGCGAAGAGTCCCGCCCCCAGCGGCGAGGTCTTGACAACAGTGCCGGTCCAGATGCTTATCGCAAATAGGGACCAGCTCGGCGCTGATGTTTTCCCGCTCCAGACAGGCGAGGCATTTGCATCAATCCCAGTCGGGGATGTCCGCCCCGGCAGCCAGATTACGTGGTATTACTCTGGCCCCGCCGGAGCGACGATGACGCTTTCGTTGAATCGCGTTCCGAATAGCGGAGGACATATCCACGCCGGTGGCCCGACCGGTTCCCTGAGTCGTACCTCGATCATTCTTGGTACGAAATACCCCCAAAATGAACCGGTGGTTTTCACCGCCCCCGATGCCGCTGGAACGATCGAGATCACTGGCGTCGCCTCGAAAGGGGGAAATACTACTGGCCAAAACCGAGTCCATATACCGGGATTTACCGCGCTCACGGGTGGCGTCGGTCTCACATTGACCGGAGGGATGCCTGAGCATCCCGGCAATCATTTCGGTTTGCCGGCATTGGTGCAGAAAATTCAGCAATTGGGTGCGCAATTTCACGCGAAATTTGGCAAAAATCTGTTCGTTAATGATATGAGTTTGCACGATGGGGGCCTTTATGACTTCCATAGTACATGGGCGCCCCCCCACGCAACACATCGGGAGGGACGTACCGTTGATGTCAATAGCACCTCGATGTCGAGCGAAGAGAAGGCGTTCTTTAAGGTAACTGCTACTGGTCTCGGCTTTCGCGTCGCGTTAGAAAGCACCCCTCCGCACTGGCATCTGACGATGTAGTGTCGTCGTCTAAAGATAACCCGAGGCGCGCCCATGTAGTCCGGCAGCGAAGTATCAGTCGAGTGATTCAGCGACGTTCGCTTACTATTCTACCCCCGCTTAATACCTGCTCACGCGCGAAAAGCCCGCAATACTAGTACCGCTGACTTTTTCCGATCTGAACGCCTGCGTTGCAGTTCTCTCCGCCGCATCGCATATACTGTTCGAAATGCTGATTAACCCTGAAATGCGAGAAGCCCTCACGCAATGACCGTTCGGCAATGGCGAGAAAAGCATGCTATAAAATTACAAGGAGACCAACTTGGCAAAGGCAGCAAACAAGCGGGTAAGGACGGTTGGGTCAATAGCAAATGAATTGATCAAAAAATCTCGCGAAGCAGCATTATCCGCAGTTCAGATATTTAACAGTCCATCGATCACATTTAAGTCTGAGACGTTTATTGTTTTGATGGTTATCGCATGGACGTATTTGCTTCACGCGCACTACCGAAAAAAAGGCGTTGAATACCGGTATCACAAAATAGCCGGTGCACGTAGGATTTTCGAACGTACAGGTCAAGGTGCTTTTAGGTATTGGGACCTCGCACAGTGCCTGAAAATTGGAGATTCACCTGTTAAAGAGAGCAGCGCGACGAACCTGGCCTTTCTAATTGGGCTGCGACATGAAATCGAGCATCAAATGACCACGCGGCTTGACGAACAACTGAGCGCTCGATTTCAGGCGTGTTGCCTCAACTACAACGATCTGGTCAAAAAACTATTTGGCGACGCACACGGCATTGACAAACACTTATCGTTCAGCCTGCAATTTTCCTCTATTGATACCGAGCAGGTGAAGACCTTGGACGATGCAAAAGGCCTGCCTGCTCATATCCGAGCCTATATAAACGCATTTGACGCCAAACTAACCGAAGACGTTTTTAATGATCCTAGATTCGCTTATCGCGTCTTATTTGTCCCTAAGAGTGTAAATAAGAAAGGACAGGCAGACAAAGTCATTGAGTTCATTAAATCTGACTCTGATCTGGCGAAAGATGTAAATCAGCATTACGCTGTGATCAAAGAAACCGAAAAAACGAAATATCTGCCTTCGCAAATAATCGAACTAATAAAGGATAAAGGCTTTAAAAGTTTTACCATGCATGACCACACTACCCTCTGGAAGAAAGAAAACGCGAAAGATCTGAAAAAGCATTTCGGCACATCGGTAGCAGGTCATTGGTATTGGTACGATTCCTGGCTTGAGTATGTGACAAATCATTGCCAACACCAGCCCGAACTCAAGCAACAGTAGCAGCAACTTCCTAAGAGGTGTGTCGCCATAGTGAGATAGGGTTGTTTGGGCGAACGGAGGAAAGCGTAACGCTAGTGCTTCCCGAGAAGTTCATTCATCATCTGAACCCTTTTTCTCGTCCGAATCGCCCGCATGGCTTTCTGAGTGTACGTACCTGAATCGCCCCTCAGGTTTAGGAAGTATTCGGTAGCACCGTGTTGAGCTAGAGAAACTTGATTGCAAAGATGTCCGAACCTACTCGGGCAGTTGGACATTCCAGGATTTACGATTTTCAGTTGTCGATCTCCAGATAGCGAAAGCCAATCAACCAAAGTTTCGTCAATGTGTCGATCGCCAAATCCATAACCAATGCATATCAGTTCCGATGCATAGTTAACATATCGGCGAAACAGTTCCATAAATTCAGGTGGCGCAAGTTGATGCGCCTGTGGTGTAAATTTGTGCGCCCCCGAAAGCAGCGTATTCCGCAGAAATTGTATTTCACCATGGGAATCAATGTAGATATTTTCATTTATCGCGCGAACGCCATCCCTTTTCCCCAGCGCTAGATCGATTGAGCTTATTAAGGCGAGCTGCTGAGCATACGAGCTAGGGTCGCCATTTTTCGCAGCAATCTTAACGTAACTTAACTCGTCACCCTGTGCAAAAATATCTAACGCGCCATGTATTTTTATAAGATTTATACCGGCCTCGCCAGGCTTGAAGAAGTGATAGTCGTTTGCCTCGATGCTAGCGCGAGATAGTCGCTCGAAACTTACACTCTTTGATTCTCCATCACCGGCTCCCATTTCTATTTCGACAGCCTCTTTAAAACCTGATCTTATTGGGATAGAGAATTTTCCGGCTAGCAACTCTATTATGAGGTCGTGATTTATTGAAAATATCCATAAGGGTTTATTCTCTTCGACCAATTTGGTGATTCCACTAAAATCATCTAAGACGCAGGCTGAAAAAGCGAGATTTTTTATTTGCCGCTCCATCAAAAGACCACGAACTGCTTGAAGCAGGAATCCATTTATTGCGTGCAAATTTCGACGTTTCTCTTGATCCCTCTCACGGGAAAACGCAACTTCGACTGCACCAATAATGTTTTCATAATGCATATCTTTGTTACTCAGGAACGAAACAAGCATCGAAATCAAGTCGTCGCTCCAGCCCCCTCCCTGTGCCCGCCATAACGCATTAAAGCTCTCTAGCTTTTCTTTCGGAAGCCACCTTTTCAATTCTGCGGTCAACTCACTAACCAACTGCATTCCACAATCGAATGACGCCCCTGCACCCAGAAACAGCGCTTGCATAGGAAAACCTTCAAAAATTAACGATATGAAACTGCATCCCCATTTCCCACGATGAGTGCCCAGTGTCGATTGTTATCGTCCGGCTGCCATGCCTTGGGTAGGATACCGACTCGCGCGGCGCTTCAGGCCGATCAGGGACGTTCGTCGGATAGAAGGACTTTCGCACGGTGCCCCCCGGAAATTAGAATAACGCATAGTAACTCCGTAGCCGCCAGGATTTCGCGAGTATTGGTCATCGCGTCTCTGCTCCGGGCATTTAGAGGCATGGATTGTCCACGATTCAATTGCGTTTGGTGAAGGTCTGTTTGTGGCGCGGTCTTTGCCTGTCGTAATCCCCAGGCGGGTCATCACTTACGGCGATGCTAGGTGAGATTGCTATGAGACAATCGTTTATCCGCTAATCCATTTAGTAGACGCGAACAAACGGATCAAGCTTCTTAGCTACAAAGTGGTTCGGGCGCCATCCACTTAGTAGCTTTTCGATAAGAAATGTATCCGCTAGGCTGGTCAGCACTCCGACAACTGGGTTCATGAAGCCCGCCCCTGTCGTCAATGCATATCGAAGAGTTTTTCCCTTTATGCCTTGGACCTGGTCCTCGGACAAAATTGCTTTCATATATGCTGAGACCAAATTCTCATCGATATTCACTGAAGTAATCCAGTTCTTGAATCGGCTAGCGCTGCTCAGCAATTGCAGGAATTCATCGAATGAGCGTTCTCCAGAGTCTATGCATTCGGCTAAGCTGGGTGCATCTGGAAGAATGACATCGACGAACTTTTGTTGGGAATCCGCGTGCTCCTTTGTGCTCTGAAGCAGTTCGACGTATCGAAGACGGATCAGAGACGAGGCAACCTCCGAAGTCACGAAGTCACCACTATAGTGAGACGCCATTGCCAAATCTGCTCGCGCCTCAAGAATCGTGGTCAAAAGATTGGCGATCGTCACTGCCTCCTGAGGCGGCGCCTTAGCGTTGCGATGCGCGTTAATTTCCCCAAAATCGATGTCCGAGAAGGCGCACACCCCATTAGGTAACCGAAGAAGCTCAATACTCAGTGATTGGTCGCCATCAAAATACCGATCATCAGCGTGGAGAATTGCCTGCCGAATGGCGGTTTGCATATACACATCGTCGCCGAGATCAGATCGAGCCGCCTCGGGGATACCCCCCTTTACAAAGTGGTTTCCCGAAAGCTTCCGTGCGACGACCAGATCTACAAACCACAACGAGAACTTTCGCGCGTCCTTGCGAGCGAATCCCTTGCGCTCTAGTTGTAAAGCGATTCGATCGTATGGTGTCGCCAATTTGCCTTTTTCGTGCCCGGACATAGTTACCGCGGCGAAGTCGTAAAACTCAGTTACCCCTACTTTGTTTGTGACCGTGGCGAGAATCTCGTCGCAAAACACCGCACTCACCTGTGGAAGGTCGAGAAGGGTCTTTAGGCGCGGAAGACCGATTTGGTGTGCAAGCCCCACAAGCGTGCCGGGGTCAAGGACAAGATGGACGCCCTGATAGTAGAGAAGCGCCTCTGCGATCTGGCCGACCGTCACCAAACTCCCGTTTTCCGCCCGTCTCAGGACGACCTTCTCGAACATATTCGTTTCCGCCGTTGATTGTGCAGCCCAAATTGTTGCGTCCGGGACGGGCGATCCTACGACCGCCCAAGGATACGTTTACGGGTAGTTCCCGGTGTCCGGCTATGCATTACAGAAATGCCCCCGCCGGCCTCCTTACGCCTATTCTGCTTTCTCGTCCGTTTCGATCAATTGTGCTTCTTCTTGAATGATGCGAAAGCACAGCCACCGCAGCTTGCCAAGTAGGCTTCGCTCAAAGACTGTAAGTCGGCTTTTCCCGCGGTGAACAATCTTGGACCGAATATCGTAGATTTGGCGGAATTGAACAAGTATCTCTGCTCTTTGAGTATGAGTTTTTGCGATAAGGTAAGCACAGCGGTTTGATAGTAGCTCGCCCAAACCGGTCTGGTCAGATGAGGCTTTATCGCCGAGAAGAATCTCAACAACGACGGCGGCTTGGACGAATTGGAGCAGCTCATCGTTGCCGCAATAGCTGTCGAGAAGCCATTGTGCGGCAAGGATGAGGTGCTTCGCGCGCTCTGCGTTTCTGTAGATCGCACTCATAGTGTTGAGTTCTATCTTAATGCGACGCACGAAACTCTCGTCTGTGCCCGAATGGCCATTAAGGTCGTCCATGACCAGACAGCGTATTAGCTCGGAGTGACGCGTCTCCAGATTCTCCGCTTCCTGAGGGATCCAGTTGCCATCTATATGCCTGTGTACGTAGTATTTTTCAGGCGTGGAGTACAAGTTGTAGGTCCAGATGGGCTTCATTAGACGTTGTGCAATGCAAATGCCAAAAAATGATCTGATCGTATCGATTGCCTGCCTTTGCGGCTCGGTAGCAGAGTATTTGCCACAGAAGCCAGCGATTCTTATCTGTAGATATGCGGTGTCATTTTTCCATTCGGCTGGGGTTTGACTGGAGAGCAGACCACCGCCGGCGATGGCTTCATCCCGTTTTGCAATTCCAGAAATTAACGGAAACTCATCTTTCAGGGATTCGCCTTTTCGGATCGAAATGGTATCCGAGATATCGAACTGCCCGACATGCTCGCAGAATAGACGGCTAAACGCAGCGGGCAGCGCTGCTGTGACAGTGTATTGCCAAGGCAGCGAATTGAACTCAGTTACTAGCCTGGATGCTAGTGAGCCGAGATCTGCGTAGGGTTCGATTTCTGACAGCGGTTTGACTTCGCCACTTTCATACACCTGTTGCTCAAAGAGCTCTCGGGAGAGAGTTTCCGACACGAAGTCGACGAATGGCGATTCACCGATGTATTTTTTTAACGCTTCCTGAACTTTACCTGTCTGCGGCAAGATAGCGTCGAGCCCGATAAGGCGATCCGATGCACCTGAGCCTAAGAACATTCGGTTTCGGACTTCGATCTGACCGAGCGCTTGTGTCAGCGTTGCGGCTAACTGCGCCAAACAATTTTCATGGAGTTTGAGTGTCATTCGCAGGTCAGTTTAGTTTTTTGCGTCAAAATAATGTCCGTGAATATTTTACGGTCTCAATGTGCAGCATGCCGCAAATTCGTCGAATCGCCGCGTAACGGTCCCGACGGGCTCTGATGCCCGAGGATGAGCCGGGATGGGACGCCAGAGGCGAGCCACGAGTGGCGTGGCAAGATCGCATCTGTGTTATCCACCAAAGAGAAATTTAATGGCGTTGAATACGTTGAAGCAATCGCTTCGATCGAACTGTGACGGTCAAAGTCACTTCGACGGATTGATCCGAAGCGGCGATAGATTAGGCGGAAGTGCACGCTGCTCCAGGAAATAGATTTCGAGCGCTACCAATGGCAGACCAGCCCAGAGCGGGTGTTGCCTATGTGCATTGCGGTCTTACGTGACCCGTCTGAGGAAACGCTCAGGCAGTCGCAAACGAGTTAGCCCGCCGCCTCCTTGTCTCTTGGAGAAACGGAGATTTGAATCGTGGACTATCTTGGATTGTTTTTGTCTCGGTGCCTTCGTCGGCGCCGTCGCGACCCTCGGCCTGCGGTTTGCGAGCGACATGCAGGCGGCACACCACGGCGTCGGCAGGACAACGATTAGACCGGGCGGGCGCGACCCTTGAGGCTGATTCCGGCACCTGCGATCATGGATCATGGCGGGCCGCCACCACGCGCTGTTCGATGCGTGCGCTAACCGCCACGCTGTGAGCATTTCACCCCAAGCGCGACTAGATAACCTCAAGGGGGTGAGCATTTCACCCCAGCGCAACCCTGAATGTCGCACCGGCGTGCGAATAAAAAACGGCACAAGGTGTCGGCGAAAAAATTCTGACCATCCCGAGGGTCGGGCCAGAACTTAAGAGACTTCCGTTATCGCATCCTTAACGCGGGGCTCAGGCCATTACTTCAGACTGATATGGGGCGCTAACTATCGCTCCACCATGCCCGCGTCGATCAGTTGGGGTTGCCTCGGGTGAAATACTCACATCCCCTCGGGGTTATCTAGTCGCGCCCATCGCCTCTTAGCGCTCTTGAATGCGATAACTGGGCTGCGCAAGATCAACCGGAAAACATAATGGGCGTGCCGAATAACATAAAGCTGACCGAGCTGCTGGCGCAATCCGCCCCGTCTGTACCATATGCCGACGAGATGTGGGCGCACGCGCAACCCCTGTGGGCGGCGACAATTGTCTTGGCCGGTCGTTGACGATTGCTTTGGCCGGTGGTGAGGAGTCGTAGGCGGCGTAGCCGCCGGAGACGACGAGCCACCGGCAGCGCTGTGTCGGCGGGGCTTTAGGATGGGCTGATCGAAGCTTAAAGAAGAAGCGGTCAGCTCATGTCTGGAACCCGCATTACCGACCAACAGGTTCGTCTCTACATGAACAAGCGCAAACACCATTCTCAGGAAGTCGCTGCCGCCAAGACCGGTATCAGCGTGCGCACGGCACGCCGGATCGAGCGCGATGCCACGTTGCCCTCCCAGAAGCCGCGTCAATCTTGGCGGACCCGCCCTGATCCCTTTATCGACGTATGGGACAGCGAAGTCGTACCGTTGCTGCGCAACGCGCCCCACCTGATGGGCATCACGATCTTGCGCAAGCTGCAGGATGATCATCCGGATCGTTATCCCGACAGCATGCGTCGCACGCTGGAGCGACGTATTCGCCAGTGGCGGGCACTCGAAGGGCCTGACCTGGAGGTGTTCTTCCCCCAGGAGCATCAGCCCGGCGTGCGTGGACTGTCGGACTTCACCGATATGAGCAAGCTGTGCGTGACGATCGGTGGCGCCCCGTTTGGCCACCGGCTGTATCACTTCGTACTGGCGTTCTCGCGCTGGGAGTATGCGAACGTTGTTGAGGGTGGCGAGAGTTTCGAGGCCCTCGCAGCGGGATTGCAGAACGCGCTATGGCAAGCGGGTGGCTGCCCGCGCGAACATCGCTCTGACAGCTTGTCGGCTGCCTTTAAGAACCTGACGGAGCAGGAGGACTTCACGACGCGTTACGCAGCGCTGCTCGATCATTACGGCATGGAGGGTACGCGCAACAATCGCGGTCTGGGTCACGAGAATGGCAGCGTGGAATCCTCGCATCGATATCTGAAGGAAGCGGTCGACCAGGCCCTGATGCTGCGGGGCCATCGCGACTTCGCGGACCGGGCGGCCTACGATGAATTCATCCGTGAGGTGGTGATGCGCCGAAACCGGCGCAACGCTGCGGCGTTTCGCATTGAGCGCGCACAGCTGCAGGATTTACCTGAACGCCGTACCACTGACTTCGTCGAGGAAGAGGCGCTCGTGACCCGTTGCAGCACGTTCACCGTGCGCGGCATCCTGTACAGCGCGCCGTCGCGCCTGATCGGCCATCGCCTCAAGGTGCGTCTCTACGGTGATCGGCTCGACTGCTATCTGTCCGGCGCTCTGGTGCATAGCACCGCGCGAGCTTCTCGTGCCGCCGACAACCGCCACGCGCTTGACTACCGACACTTCATCGACTCGCTCAGGCGCAAGCCACAGGCATTCAAGGGGCTTGCGTTTCGTGATGCACTGTTTCCTCGCGAAGCCTATCGCCGGACCTGGGAGCAGTTGGAGGGGCAGCTGTCGCAACGTCAGGCCTGCAAGAGCATGGTGGGTCTGCTCGAACTCGCGGGACACCACGGCGTTGAAGCGCTATTGGCCGAACGGCTTGAAGCGTTGCTCGCAGCCGGTGACCTGCCCGATCTGAAGCAGTTGCGCGACGAATTCGCGCCACGTCAGGCATTGTGCCCTGAGGTGGTGGTCGAAATGCCCCCCGTGGCGATCTATGACGAGTTGCTCGACCAGGTGGCAGCATGAACGCTCCCGCCCACGACAACGGCCGTCTGGCCCTGATGCTCAACGAGCTACGTTTGCCGACCATCGGCAGGTTGTGGCCCGAGTTCGCGGAACGATCCGACAAGGAAGGCTGGCAGGCCTCCCGGCTACTCGGCGCATTGCTCGAGCACGAACTGGCTGAACGAGCCAAACGACGTATCGAGCGCCACCGAACCGAGTCACATCTGGACCCGACCAAAACACTTGCGACCTTCGACTTCGGCATGGTGCCGATGGTCTCGAAGGCGCATGTCACTGCGTTGGCAACCGGAGAATCCTGGCTGGAGAAAGGCGCAACGATTCTCCTGTTCGGGCCGCCTGGCGCCGGCAAGAGTCATCTGGGATCAGCCATAGGACACGCGTTGATCGACGCTGGCTACCGGGTGCTGTTCACGCGCACCAGCGAACTCGTCCAGAAGCTTCAGGCTGCACGCCAGAGCCTGCAATTGCCATCCGCACTTGCGAAGCTCGATCGCTTCGATCTCATCATCCTCGATGACCTGTCGTACGCGCGCAAGGATCAGGCCGAAACCAGTGTGCTGTTCGAACTGATTGCCGAGAGGTATGAGCGCAAAAGTCTTTTAATAACGGCCAATCAGCCGTTCTCTGGCTGGAATGATGTGTTCCCCGACCCCGGCATGACGGTCGCAGCCATCGACCGGCTCGTCCATCACTCGACGATCTTCGAGCTGAACGTCGAAAGCTATCGCCGTCGTAAGGCCAGCGACAAACAGAGCGCGCGCCGGCGACAATTACCCGACGACAATTACGATGGAGGCGCGACAACTATGAATTAGCCAGCGACAACTACACCCGTCGACCGGCCAAGATAGTTGTCGCTGATCGGCCGTGCTGCTTGACGCCGTCTACCCCTGGGCCGTGAATTCGGCGCGCGCTCTGCAATCCTGTTGGTGAACCTTGAAGCAACTTGCTCGGATGCCGAGCCAGCGTTTGACATGGAAACTATCGAGATTGGCGCGTGCTCGATCGGCGCCGATAGTTTGGTGCTAGATCGCTTCCAGATGTTTGTGCGCCCGGTTGTGAATCCGTAGCTCACTGCGTTCTGCACGGACCTGATCGGAATCAGGCAGGCTGACGTTGATAGTGCGCCGCTGTTTCCAGCCGCCGCAGATGTGCTGCGCGCCTTCGTGGCAAAGCATCAGCAGGCTTGTTCAGTCTGGATAAGCTGGGGCGCATACGATCGGAAGCAGATCGAACACGACTGCGAGCGGCATGGCGTCTCCGCGCCGCTCGTCCTGCCGCATCAGAACGCGAATCACCCGTTTACGAAAGCATAGCGGATTGGCAGGGAGGTAAGCGTGGTGAAGGCGTGCGAGCCGGTCGGCCTGACGCTCGCCGGTACGCATCACCGCGCGCTTGACGACGCGCTCAACATCGCACGGCTGCTGCCTTGGGCGTTCGGTGACCGCATGCGAGTATCAAACCGTGAGGGAACAGGCTGAAGCGGATACAGGCCCCCGCGCGCTTGGGGTTATTTGGTCGCGCGTGGAGTACTCACACCTTGCCTGCTCGCTCGGGTTGGCCGTTCGGATTTTCTATCAAATGGGGCAAGCCCGCCCGCGGGCGAGTCAGGCCAGAGGCGAAGCTCGCGGGAGCTAGTGTGTCGGGTTCAGCACCCTTGCTACGGACCGGACTGTCCACAGCTTGCTGGTGTGCCTATCAAAAAAAGTCGTTAGCGCGTGGCAACATGTCGAGCGTCATCATGGTTTGCGCCTTCGCGAGAAATGTGCCGGTCCGGTCCAGATGCAGCGCGCGCATGCCAACGGCGCGGGCACCCTCGTAGTCTGCCTGCAGAGTGTCGCCGACCATCAGGGCGTCTGCCGGTTCAACGCCAAGCGCTTCGCACGTCCATTGAAAGATGCGCGGATCCGGCTTCAACGCTCCGACTTCGAACGACCACGCATACACGTCCAGTTCGATCGGCAACAGCCGCAAAAGTGGTTCCGCATAGGGCGCAGCCAGATTGGATACGACGGCGAGTTTTGTGCCACTCGCCCTGACAGCTTCGAGTGCAGCGGCCACTTCCGGGAAAAGTTGAATGCTCGCCAGCTCGGCCCGCAAATCTGCCTCCAACTGGTCAAGGTCAACTTCTTCGACATGTAGCTCGCTTGCTGCCTGACGTAGAGTGAGCGGGCGCGTCATCAGCAGCTCGCGCGCCTGCGCGCGATCAGGAGACAGACGGGCCAGCTTCGCAAACGGCCCGCGCTTGTCGCGGATTTCACATAGGGTTCCGAATGCATCGAGCACGATTGCCCTGATCGGGCGCCGTGCTTTTCCTTGTCGATCGATCATCGTTAGAGCTCCGACTTGTTCGGTTTCAGTCATCCGTTCGCCTTTCGAGCATCGAAGTTCGCCCTCTGAGCGACCGGTCATCTTCAAATCCATAGTCCATGACGCAGCGCTGCGTCATGGACGAGGCCCGCAACGTATGGCAACGAAGCCAATGACGCAAGCATGCGTCATTGGCGACGTGTAGCAGGCCGTCGCGCGCCCGAGAACTACCGTTCCCCGAGCGGACGACGCATGCTTGCGTTGTCGCTGTGTCATGGTTTCAGCTTAAGTTCATGTCGCTTCGCGCTCGCGATCTTAAAGCGAGAGAGCCGGTCGACTTTCGGGGAATGTTTGATCGGTCGGGAAGTTTGAATGTGCACAGCGAGTGCTTGCGCTCGGCCACGGCTCTTCCGTCCATGGATAGCGTGACCGTATTTTCCAATGCTGTAGTCGGACAAGTGCCCCATGAACTTGGCCGCCTCTTCCAGTTGCACATTGGGATCCGCCTTGAGATCCGATGCCATCTGGTGGCGAAAGCAATATGGACTCACCCGCGTTCTCAAGGTTGGAAATACACTTTTCCCGAGAGAAACAATGCTGTTGTAGAGGTAATCAGCGTTGTGAGTGACTTGGAATTGCCCGGTACCATTGACCGAATTCTGTGCTGCCGATACCTGGAGAAACGTCAATGCCGCGTTAGCTTCGGCGTTTATCTTGAATCCGTAATGCCGCTTGGGCTGGCCACGCTCGCGCCCTCCGGCGTCCGTACATTTTGCCCCTACTACTTCGACCACAAGTAGGTCTCCACGCAAAAACGTGCGCACACCCTGTTGGATTTCTGCAGGGCGACATCCGGTCAACCAGAGTACAGCTAAAGCGGGGAGCAGTTGTGGCCGAGCATCCCGCCATTCAGGTTCGGATGCACGTTCCCACATGAATTCACGCCAGTCAGATGGCAGTGATTTGAGTGCTGATTTTTTAGCTTTCCCCATCGTCGTCGGCTCCGTATAAGTTAGTTTTCTGATTCCGGTGGTAGCTGTTGTGGTGGATTTCGATGTGGTTAGAAATCGGCTGGAAACCACCCCCGAGTTGCTTCGCACCTCGACCCCTGAGGGGTGCGAGTTTGGCAGTTTCCACGCACAACTCGCCATGCATTCGCATGTCTGAGTTGCGCCCGAAAACAGCCAAGCCCCCTCTTGTCCGACATGAATTTCGGACAAGAGTCCGACACGATTTCGGCACTGTAGAAATCTCCCTTCCGTTGGCAACGAACATGGAGTTGATGACTGCCTTGAACCGGCCTCGACAGTGGAGAGTTACCGCCCGCGAACCATTGATGTGCCGGGGTGATCGTTGGTTCCACGCCCGCTCGTGGACACTGCCGCCCCGCTGGCCGACGCGCCGCACCCGACCACCAGTTCCCTGGGAGCATCGCCTTCAGCCTGACGCGCAGCGACCTGCGGCTTGCCCAAGAAAGAATGCAGATCGACGATTGCCCCCTCTCTGCAAGCCAAAAAGGCGCCTATCACCAATCGCTGTTTCGCGCGCGCCGTCGCGCCCGAATCGAGCCGCATGGGGACCCGCGTCGTAGACGTGGGGAGAGCGGCGGCCTGCCTGAGGCGGGCGATCCGGCTGAACGGTTGTGAACCGGCGGCGTTTCCGTAGTGGTTGATCATGCGCCGCAGGTGCGCACTTGTTCTGCTTCATAACGAGACGGGCTAACCCGGTAAAGAATTTTCACAGAAGTTTTCCACAGCGCATCGGCGGTTTACAGTTAAGAAGGGTTAGTAAACAGTTAGCGTTGGCGGAGATCGGCTGCTCAGCCTTTGTCTAAAAGGGATTTAAGAAAGCCGCCGGTCGGTCAAAGGTCATGTTCCAGTCGGTCAAAGGTCACACCCTGGTCGGTCAAAGGTCATCCTCGGTCGCTCAAAGGTCACACTCCGGTCGGTCAAAGGTCATACTGTCTAATCAGATGGCGGGCAGCTGCTCAAGCGCTTGACCTTCACGAGATCATCCTGGCCAAGAGACCAGTCTTTCAAAAATTTGACCCGTTTCAGTTCGTCCAACGCAACTTTGACAAGCCCGCGCAGATGCTTTTGCTTGGCTGTTGTCAGCCCTGCCCCCGCCTTGATCGTCTCCAGCCTGATGGGAAACGGGGCTTCATGGCTGGCAAGATATCCGTGTAACCACGTTGCGAGCCCATCGGGTAGATCGAGGCGCTGTTTCCACTCAACACGTGTGAAGTAGCCTTTTGCTCCGTAAAGCTCGATCAGCTGCTGAGCCAGTTGCACCTTGTATTGCTTGAGCGTCGTGCCCGTTCGCGGATCGCACCACTCGAACACGGGGATCATTGACATGGCGATGCCAGCGTCACTGCCGTCATCGCCATCTCTACCGCCTAGGCGTTTCGCTATCACTTGGAGAGACGTGGCTTGCATACGAGTCAGGCAATCGCGAAGACGGGTGTAGCTTTGACTTTTCACCGGCCATCCAATCGCGATGAGAAAAGAACGCGCTGTAAACTGCACGGTGTCACCGAGCGGCCGTAACTGTGCAAGTTGAATGAGCTGGAGCCAGACGGTCTCATCGTCCTGCCGGAGCTCTTCGCCCGTATAGATCACTTGACCCTCGCCGATCACATAGATCTCGTGCCGTTTCAGGTACTCGCGCTTCTGGCTTCTATTACGGGCGTTGAACAATGCGGATCGAAAAATTTCATTCGGTAGCGCTCGGAACGTCGCGGGCCAGAAAGGAAGCATTAACTGTCGGGCCGCGTCGGCGAAGGCTGTTACCGCGTCAACCTTCGACGTCCTCTCTCGTTCCCTCGCCAACTGCGCATTTGATTTCTGCACAATCAGGGAACATTGGGAAAGAATTATGTCGCCCTTAGATTGCGTCAAGCCAGCGGCCGCTCCATCGTGACCAGTCGAGCGCGAGCGATTGCCGGTGTTGGACGCGAATACGTCACTCATCATTAACTCGACCAACGCTCACTTATTGCACATCTGACTTACGCCGGCGACCACGGCGCAAACCCAGGCTATACGCATCTGGCGTCCTGTTGGACACAGCCGGAACAGGCAACATGCCATCTATCCATGCGCGCACATCTGCGACACGCCAGCGCACGCAGCGGTGCTCGCGGATGACGGGATCAGGGACCTTCCCTACGTGGAGCCGAAAATTGAAAGCCGCGCGGGTGACGCACAGCAGAGCAGCGAACTCATTTGCGTTGATTAGCGCCTGTGGACCCAATGTATCGAACTCCGCACGGAAGTCCTTCGCCTTTTGCGCCGAGTTGACGGCGCTAGGTTGCGGATTATTGATGGATTGCTGTGCGGACCATTTTGCTTGCATTTGCTTCCCCTAAATCGCTATTGCGAGGTGGAGTCACGATACGTAAGATCGACCCGTCATCGTAATTGCGTTGTGCGCGAGTTAGGCTATGACTGCTAGTCGAAAAACCATCGAGTACAAGTGTGGACAGGCGGCCGTGAGCAGCCTGTTTCGTCGCATCCTGAAAAGAAGTGGACTGACACAAAAAGAACTTGAAATCCGCCTGCGCATTGAGCGGGCCGATGGGAGTAATTACGGGAAATACCTGCGCGGTGAGCAGGTACCCTCTTGTGGGCGATTCCTACAGTTCGTTCGCGCGGCCCGGCGCGAACGCTGGTTGACCCTAGATGAGTTGCAGGAACTCGGGATGAATGACGCCACCGCGGTCGCTGCGTTACCCGATGACATTCAGAGCGCTCGGAAGAAGGCTCTTGATCTGTTCCTGGACGGTCAGGATCGCATTTTGATTGGGCTGTTGCCCATGTACGTTCACGGCTCACGCGGCGAGCGGACACACCGCCCCCCCATAGACGGCGCCGAAATGGCTCGTGGATATGCCAGGTGGATCGCCGAAATTGAGCTGCTTGGTGGAAAGGTCACGCACAAAACTTACAAACTCGAGCCCACTCAAACGGATCTCGACGTGGAGCAATGGGAAGCCGAGCAAGCGAACAAGGCATGGAAGGCATGGCAAGCATCATTGTCTGACTTTCAGCGCGAATTTGAGCTTGCTCACATGGACTATTTGGTCGAACAGCAGATACTGAGCGAGGCCAACGCGGAGGAAGGATACTGCGACGCTCCCAAACCGCCGACGCCGCCGCTACCCGCTCACCACGTGGAGAACGTAAGAGAGCTGAACCTGTGGTTCGGCGGACGCGATTACTCCGCCTACCCCTATCGCCTCGTCCATGAAGATGAGGTCACCATTTACTGGCGCGGCGATCCTACCCAAGGCCTCCAAGGGCTCGAATCGTTTAGCATTCGCCGCGCCGCTCGCAAACGTAGAGCCAAAGCCGCCGAAACACAAGCGGCGAAGAAGGCAAAGCGGGCAATCAACCGCGCTGCATCGTGTCGGAGTGGCGCAAAAGTGGCGCACCAGCTAGCAACAGCGGGCAATACCTAAAACCTCCCGGCAATATCAAATCCTTGTAAAATCAAGGCTTACGACATTTCGATGTCGTATTTAAGGGGTTATTTTCGGGTTCACACGGCAGGGGTCACAGGTTCAATCCCTGTACCACCCACCAGGATTTCGCGGTTGAGTTTGCATCGCGTTGAAAGAAGCCCTCGGCGCAAGCTCGAGGGCTTTTTCTTTGGGGCGCCGCGCATTGCGAACTTTCACCCCGCCCAAATCCCGCGCGCCATTCCAGTTGCGGCAATCACCATCACGATAATCAGGCCGGCCTCTGCATCGCTCATTGCGGCGTATTTGCGTGCCTTGCCAAGATCGATTGCGGCGCCACGTCCAACGCCCATCCGCCATTTGATCAACGCCATCATCGGCGAGATTTCGATCAAGAGAATCAGCACAAGCGCTGTCATTTTCAGATGGAAAAGCGGCTCGTGAAGATAATAAGCACCTCCTTTTTCGAAACCACCGAACGCGCGCGTCGCGCCTGTCACCAGCAGGATCAGTGCAGCGACGCCCCAGATGTTATCGGCGCGAAAAACCTGTTTGAGGCGCGCGGAATTGGCGTTAAGGGAACTGGCGGGATCAAGCTGACGCAGCGCCCTCGCCCGGCCGAAAACCGATGCAAGCGCAAATCCAAACGCCAGCAAGTGAATGGCTGCGAGACACCATTGAGCGAGCATGCGTTCTCCTTGGCCAATCAAACATTGAACCGGCAAGCCGAGAGGTGCGCTAGTTCAGGCTTTGCCCCAATGAAACTTCCAGCGCCCGCGCCGCCTTCCGATCGCCTTCGCTGCTGAGCGGCGTGCGGAAAACAGTCTTGCGGTTATGCCCGGCGGCCGCAGGTGAATCCCACAGCAACTCCATTCTGGCGCGTGCGGCGCGTCCGAACAAACCGCGCTTTGCGGGCGTCGCGGTACTGACCGTTTCGCTATCGCTACCAGAACTACCGGAGCTGTCGGACGACTTGAAACCGTCCGGCCACTTCACCGACAACTCCCGCGCATCGTACTGACCGAGCTTGCGGCTTTCGGCCCAGACCACGGCGGTGCGGGTGGTGTTATCGATGGAAATGGCATAGCGGCCAATAGCGAATCTGCGCGCGGCGAAATTCGAGCGCCAGAGCGCGCGCGGCCGGCAAATCCACAGCACCACGGCATAGAGCGCGGGTGCGACGAGCAGCCAGCCGTTGGTTTGCGCAAGCGCGTGCAGGGCGCTTTTCCAACCGGCGGTCCACGTGAAAAAACCCACCGACCAGACAGCGAACACAAAACTCAGCAGCGCGAGCAGCCGCAACGCCTGCCGCAACCATTGCGGCAACGGATGAAGCGGCCGTTCAGCACGAGCCCGCGCCCCCGGAAGGAACAACAAGAGGAACAGGAGAACAAGGTTGATGCAAGCCCACGGCGAGGAAGTCATCGCACGCATGGACGACAAATAGCCCATTTGCGACATCGAGAACATCCAGCGCGCGACGAGCACGAGTCCGATCGCGCGCAGTGCGAAGACGGTGCCCGCACCCGCAGCCGCCGCGACCGGTGCCGGTCTCGCACTATTTTGCTTCGTTCTCGCCAAAACTTCGCTCCTGTTCACAACTGTCCCCGTTCGCACGATTCAAATATTTGCCGGCGCGCAATGTGATCCTTGTTGGAACGTCCACGTTCAACCGTCCATTTCCGCCAGTTTCGCCCGCTTTCGATAAAGCCAGCACATTATAGGGAGAATGTCGAAGCTGCCATGAGGCTTGCCCCTCCAACCCGCCGATAACCCATGCAGCCTGGACTTACAGTGTGTCAAAACAACAACGCCCCGCGCGCCTGAGGGCGCACGGGGCGTTGTTCGATCACGCGCGTCGGTGACGCGCATGAAGCCCGGACTTAGCTGGCGTTGACTTCGCGCAGCACGGTGCGGCGCTTCGTGCGGAGCAGTTCCTCGTAGGTCTGGACGTAGCGGGCCGCCATGACCTTCGACGAAAAACGCGTTTCGAACGCCTGGCGCACCTTGGCGCGCGGCAGCGTATGAAGGCGCTTCACAGCGGCGATTGCGCTGAGTTCATCTTCCACGACAAAACCCGACACACCGTTTTCGATCACTTCCGGCACTGAACCACGATTGAACGCGATGACCGGCGTACCACACGCCATGGCTTCGATCATCACGAGACCGAACGGCTCCGGCCAGTCGATCGGGAACAACAGCGCGTGCGCGTTGCCGAGGAACTCCGTCTTCTGCTGCTCGTTGATTTCGCCCACATATTCAACATGCGGCAGCGCGAACAACGGCTTGATCTGCTCTTCGTAATAGGCGCGGTCGGCGTTATCGATCTTTGCGGCGATCTTGATCTTCATGCCCGCTGCGCCGGCAATACGAATTGCCCGGTCAACGCGCTTTTCCGGCGAGATACGGCCGAGGAACGCCAGATAACCCGGCTGCACGTTGGGAACCGGCGTCAGCAGGTTTTCCGGCAGGCCGTGATAGACCGTCGAGAGCCAGTTGGCTTGCGGCAGCGGCTGGCGCTGGTTGTCCGATATCGAGACGACGGGCGCTTCGTTGAACGTGCTGAAGATCGGCTGCAGTTCCGGCAGGTCGAGACGGCCATGCATGGTCGTCAGGAACGGTACGGGCTGACGCGAGAACAGCGAAAACGGGTAATAGTCGATGTGGAAATGCAGCACGTCGAATTCGTCGGCGCGACGGCGCACTTCTTCCAGCAGCAACATGTGCGGCGCCATGGTGTCGCGAATGGTCGGATCGAGGCGCAGCGCTTGCGGCCAGAACGCTTCGAGTTTCGCGGACGTTTGCGAATCACCGCTCGCGAACAGCGTGACGTCGTGACCGGCCTCAACCAGGGCTTCGGTCAGATAGGACACCACGCGCTCCGTGCCGCCGTAGAACTTTGGGGGAACGGCTTCGTGGAGAGGCGCGATTTGAGCGATTCGCATGTCGAAAACTCCTAATAATGTCAGGCAAATTGATGCGCTTGGCATCGGTCATATTTAATCAAGCGAATCGCCCACCCGGGCCCGGCACCATGCTGGTTGTCCAGTGAAATGGCCGGAAGCACAAGAAAAACCGCGATGCTTCGCTGTTGCTTGGGTGTTTCGGCGTACTCGAATATTGAGCCATCAGCCCTTTTTCTTCAGGCGTCTGTTTCAGAGGGTGATCCCAAAGAGCAAGATCGGGTCCATCTCGTAAAACCGGCGCACCTAGCGATAAACGCACAACCTGCGGGGCCGTTGACCGGAACCTACAAGAAGCTGTCAAAAAATCTAAGGGGAAACCCGCACGAAGTATCGAGGTTTTTACACAGCTTTCAAGCCCACATTTCAACTTATTTACGTTGTTACAGCGTCGATACACTTTGCAAGCCCTTGTTTATCAAGGATGTTCTACATTGTACGAACAGTCGCAACGCACCCTGGAAATACCCGGGGGAACAACCTCGCCATGATTTCGCCAGCCCGCAATGACCGGCGCGACCTTGGCTGTCATGTCGACCAACGCGATTTCGCCTACAGCGGGACCGCCACGTGCTCATACCCTGCGCAGGAAGTTACAGGAAGTATTCGGCCGTTCGCCGGGCGACCAGGCGAACGACGGCAAGTCATTCGCGCCAAGCGGCGAACGTTGCACAAGTTCCGTCGCCGTCGGGCATCGGTATCCGTCAAACCGGCCCGCTTTCGCTGAAATTGCGCCTGTTCTGATGGATAAGTGCCACGGAAAGGCCTACACGAGACGATTTGGCTCGCTACACTGGCTACAATTCAACCTTGTCGCTGTGCGGCTTTGGCTGGATTGCCGGGGACTGCCCGACGCGCCCTGTTTGTGGCGACAGCGAAGCACCGCGCTCAACCGCTCTACTCGACCTAAAACGACCAATTGGACCAACTCACAGTCTCCCAGCGTAACGTACACAACGCGAAGCTAGCGAGCTATGCGCATCGCCCGCTTGCGTTCCTGTTCCGTTACATCCGTCGGCATCCTGTCGCTCATACCATTGTGCTGGTCAGCGTGCTGGCCGCCGTTGGTTGCGCGCTCGCCTCGCAGTACGCGATCAAGCATCTGATCGATGTGCTCGGCCAGGGCCGCGGCCATCCCGGCCCGCTTTGGGCTGCGTTCATGATCCTGGTCGGCCTGATCGCCGCCGATAACCTGCTATGGCGGGTTGGCGGCTGGGTCGGCGCGCATGCGTTCGTCGTGGTGACGGGCGACTTGCGGCGCGATCTTTTTTCATATCTGAGCGGCCATTCGCCAACCTATTTCTCCGAAAAGCAGCCCGGCATGCTGGCGAGCCGGATCACGGCGACATCGAACGCGATCTACACCGCCGAAAACACCATGGCGTGGAACGTGTTGCCGCCGTGCATCGCGGTGATCGGCGCGATCTTCATGATCGTTGCGGTCAATCCGCTGATGGCCGGCGGCCTGTTGCTCGCTTCCGCCATCCTTGCGTTCGTGCTGTACCGGCTTGCAGGGCGTGGCTCCGCGCGGCATCACACGTTTGCGTCGAAGGCGGCTTCGGTGGACGGCGAACTCGTCGATGTCATCGGCAACATGGCGCTCGTGCGTGCGTTCGGCATGACCTTTCGCGAGCAAAAGCGCTTTGGCTCGACGGTCAAGGCCGAGATGGTCGCGCGCCAGCAAAGCTTGCTATATCTCGAAAAATTGCGGCTGTTCCATGCGGTGGTCACGGCAATCCTGTCTGCAGGACTGCTCGGCTGGGCGCTGTGGCTGTGGTCGAAAGGCCAGGCGACTTCCGGCGACATCGTGCTGGTCAGCTCGCTCGGCTTCACCATCCTTCACGGCACGCGGGATCTCGCCGTGGCGTTGGTGGACGTCACGCAGCACGTCGCGCGTCTTTCGGAAGCCGTGCAAACATTGCTCGAACCGCACGGCATGCCGGACCGGTCGGATGCCACCGAGCTCGTGCCGCAAGGCGGCCGCGTCGACTTCGAAGAGGTGACATTCGCTTATCCGCGACGCCGTCCGATTCTCGATAAATTCAACCTGCACATTGAGCCGGGTCAGCGCGTCGGGCTGATCGGCAAGTCGGGCGCGGGGAAATCCACCGTGCTCGCGCTGCTGCAACGCTTCTATGAAGCGCAAGGCGGCGCGATCAAGGTCGACGGACAGGATATTTCGCTGATTACGCAAGATAGCCTGCGGCTTTCCATCGCGCTCGTTCCGCAGGATATCTCGCTGTTCCATCGGACGGTGTACGAGAATATTGCGTATGGCCGGCCCGAAGCCACGCGGGAAGAAGTGCTGGCGGCGGCTCGCGAAGCGCGCTGCACGGATTTCATCGAAGCCATGCCGGAAGGCTTCGATACCATCGTCGGCGACCGGGGCGTGAAGTTGTCGGGCGGCCAGCGCCAGCGGATTGCCATCGCTCGCGCGATTCTGAAGAACGCGCCCATCCTGCTGCTCGATGAAGCCACTTCCGCGCTCGACAGTTCCTCCGAGGAAGCCATCCAGCAAGCGCTCGACCGGCTGATGGTCGGCCGTACGGTGATTGCGATTGCGCACCGGCTGTCGACGCTGCAGGGCTTCGACCGGATCATCGTGATGAGCGCGGGCAAGGTGATTGACGACGGATCGCCGCAGCAATTGCGGGATCGTCCGGGGTTGTATCGGGAATTGTTGTCCAAGCAGCACGGCAAATTGCCGCCAACCACCATGCCCTCGCAGCAGATCGCCGCCAAGGCCGAACAAACGTAACGGGCTTCTACCAACCGTCCACGCTTCGAAAAATCCGCTTCGGTTTTCATACCGAAGCGGATTTTTTTATGTCATGCCTGAAGGTCGCGCATGAAATTGTCGCGCCAGACCGAAACGTTGTTCTCGCGAAGTTGCGTGAACATTTCGGCGTGGCGGGCGCGGCGTTCGGCCAACGGCATGGCGAGCGCCGTGGCCAGTGCATCGGCCATGCCGGCAATATCGAGCGGATTCACGATCAGCGCGCCGTTTAGTTCCTGCGCCGCCCCAGCGAATTGCGACAAGACCAATACGCCTGGATCATCCGGATCTTGCGCCGCGACGTATTCCTTGGCGACGAGGTTCATGCCGTCGCGCAAAGGCGTGACAAAACCCACATGTGACGCGTGAAAGAGCGCGGCAAGCACGGGGCGCTCGTACTGCCGGTGGATGTAGCGGATCGGCGTCCAGTCCAATTCGGCGTACCGGCCGTTGATGCGCCCGGATTCCGCTTCCAGTTGCAGGCGGATGTCCTTGTAGGTGTCCATGTCGGCGCGCGTGGGCGGCGCGATCTGCACGAATGAGACGTTATTGCGCTGCGCAGGTTCAAGTTCCAGCAGCTTTTCGAACGCGCGAAAGCGCTCGACCAGACCCTTCGAATAATCCAGGCGGTCCACGCTCATGATCAGCTTGCGGTCGCGCAGCGTGGTCTTCACGGTCTGCACTTCGCGCCCGCTTTCGCCGTCCTTGGCAAGCGCGGCGATTTCATCGGGATACACGCCGATTGGATAAGCGCCCGCCCGCAACGTCTTGCCAAAGGCGCTCACGGCATTCGGCTCGCCCGCAATGCGCGTGACCGTGCCGTTCGCCTCCGTCTCGATGTAATCGCAAAACGCGCGCAAATCCGGCGCGGTCTGGAAGCCGAGGAGATCGTAGGAACACAACGCCTCGGCCAGCACGCGATGACGCGGCACGCTCAGCAGAACCTGCGACGCTGGAAACGGAATGTGCAGGAAGAAACCGATGCGATTGGTCACGCCCTCGTCCCGCAGCGCCTGTGCAAACGGGATCAGATGATAGTCGTGGACCCAGATGACATCGTCGGGTTTGAGCAGCGGGGCGAGTTGCTTCGCGAGCCATCGGTTCACGCGGCAATAGCCTTCGAATTCATCGCGATCGAACTGGATCAGATCCGGCCGATAGTGAAACGCGGGCCAAAGCGTGGCGTTTGAAAATCCGCGGTAATACTGGTCGTAGTCACGCTGCGCCAGCCCGATGGTCGCAAACGTCACGCGCCCGCGCTCTTCGAGCTTGATGGCTTCGGGCGCTTCGGCCACCACGTCGCCGCTCCAGCCGAACCACATGCCGCCGGTTTCCTTGAGCGCGTCATACACGCCGACTGCAAGGCCGCCCGCAGCCGGGCCGCCTTCGGAGATTGGCGCGACGCGGTTCGAAACAATGATCAGGCGGCTCACGAACGCGTTCCCTGAATGCCGGCCACGCCTTGCAGCCACGTGAGCAGCGCACCGACTGATTCCAGACGCGCATGCGCGAGGGTATCGCCCGCGCCCACCTTGATCGACAGGCCGTTACGCTCGTTCACGACCGCGAAGCCCTTTTCGTCGGTCAGATCGTCGCCCACAAACACCGGGCGGCGGCCCGTAAACGGCGGTTCGTCGAGAAACGCACGCACTGCGCGACCTTTATCGACGTCCTTTGGCTTGATCTCGTAGACCATCTTGCCGGGCTGCAGTACGTAGGCATCGGCGTATTGGGCGACGAGTTTCTCCGTCGCCTCGCGCGCCGCCGGGCCGCGATCCGGCGCGTTGCGGTAATGCAGCGCGAGCGCCGCGCCCTTGATCTCCAGCAGCATGCCGGGATTCGCCTTCATCACGTTTTCGAGCACATGTTCCATGCGCATCAGGCGTTCGTCGTTGAATCCCACGCGATGCACGTCCGCGTTCGAATCGCGGCGCTCGGCGCCATGAAGACCGGCGACCGGAATATCCGGCATATTGAGAAACGAGTCGATGCTGTCGATCCCGCGTCCCGACACGATCGCCACCGCGCCGTTGGTCGCACGACGCAAGGCGTCCAGGATCGGCGGTACGGCCGGCGAGACGACAACGCCATCGGGCGTGGAAGCGAGTTCGACGAGCGTGCCGTCGAAGTCGAAGAAAAAAGCGGTCTCGGCGAGCGGGAGTTTTTCAGGAAGGTTTTGCATCGATATCTGCCTTTAAGCCGTGACGGACCGGAAAAGTGTGCGCATGTTACCGCGCTTTGTCGCTGCATCCGGACGTCCTTGCAAGCCGCACGCCCGCAAAATGGATTCGCAAGCCGGTGATCCGCCAGTCTGCGGCAAAACGTCTCGAACGTGCGCGCGGGACAGCAAGCGCACAGCAAGGCCCTCTATTCTGAGATAAAGTCGGCCCCGCATGACGTCGCGAAACATCTTGTGACGAATCATCCGGTCTGCCGCCTTCATGCATCCACTTTGTCCGAGTTGCACATGCCTTCCTGGTTCCAGTTTCAACGCCGCGGCCGCCTGCCCGCCTTGCTTGCCGCGCTGGTTTTCAGCGCCGCGCTTGCCGCGTGCTCGCATCCCGACACTACGCCCTGGAAACTGACCGACGTCAGTGGCCACCTTCCCGACCTCGACTTCCATCTGACCGACGATACCGGCAAACCCGCCACCGGCCAGTCGTTCGCCGGCAAGACCACGATCGTCTACTTTGGCTACACGCACTGCCCGGATGTCTGCCCGGAAACGATGGCGCGGCTGATGCAGGTCTTGCAGAAGCTCGGACCCGACGCTAAGAACACGCGCATTGCATTCATCACGGTTGATCCCGCACGCGATACGGCCGCCGCGCTGCACGAATACGTGCGTGCGTTCGACGCCGAACATGCAATCGGGCTGACGGGCACGGATGGGGAAATTGAGGGGCTGGCGAAGCGGTATCGCGTGGCTTATCAGGTGGAGAAGCGCGATCCGTCGGGCGCTTACGACGTCACGCACAGTTCGGCCGTCTACATCTTCGATACCCACGGCCACGCGCGCCTGCTCGCGACGGAAAATGATTCCATCGATAACATCGCGAGCGATCTGCGCCGTGTGATCGATTCGACGTCCTAGCGCGGGCCGGCTTCGCGGCGCATCCAGATATGCGGAATGTCGTCCTCGAGATGAACGTCGGAGATGGGTTCGAAGCCGGAACTCGCGTAGAAGCGCTGCAAGTGGGCCTGGGCGTGCAGACGAATGGCGCGCCCGGGCCATTGCTGCGCAATGTGCTTGAGCGTGCGTTCGAGCATGGCCTGGCCTAACCCGATACCCCGAAACGGCGCCCGAGTGAGAACCCGTCCGATGCGAAGGTCGCCGGTTTCATCGGGCGGAAGGACGCGCAGATAACCGGCGAGTTCAGCGTGGGTCGTTTGACCAAGCACAAGCAGATGCCATGCATCGGTATCCTGACCGTCTATGTCGGCATACAGGCACTGCTGCTCGATTACGAACACTTCGCTGCGGGCCGCGAGCACGGTGTAAACATCGAATGCGTCAAGTTCGTTGAACGAGGCCCAGCGCCAGTCGAATTCAGAGTAGAGGTTGGTCATGGATGCGTCTCACTTGAAGAAGTTTCGATGCCCGCGGACGGCCTGCAGACGCCGTATCAAAAAGAAAAGCCCCGACCAAGTCAGGGCTTTTTCTTTTTGAATCCTGGAGGCGCGAGCCGGAGTCGAACCGGCCTAAACGGCTTTGCAGGCCGCTGCATAACCGCTTTGCTATCGCGCCAGAAGCGGGGACTACGTGAACGTTCCGGGCCACCAAACAAAAAGGGAAGCTTGGCTTCCCCTTTAGTGGAGCGGGAGACGAGGCTCGAACTCGCGACCTCAACCTTGGCAAGGTTGCGCTCTACCAGCTGAGCTACTCCCGCATCTTGCCTTGCACTGTACTGCCAGCTACCGGCTTACCATTGCCAGCAACCTCTGAATCTGGAGCGGGAGACGAGGCTCGAACTCGCGACCTCAACCTTGGCAAGGTTGCGCTCTACCAGCTGAGCTACTCCCGCATCTTGCCGACTTCTTCTGCCAATTTACTGCTTTTGTACTTCATCAGACGCTGCGTTGCGATGTTTTGTTTCGCGTGCATCCGACAGAAACGAGATTATGGAGAAGCCCAACTTTAGTGTCAAGAGCTTTGTATGTGCCCCATCACTTTTCGACGCAATCAACTATGTCATCTATCGATCACAGCATGCCGCCGCGCTCACGAATCTGCGGCCATGCGAGTTTCATGTAATAGAGCATAGACCAGACCGTGAGGAACGCGGCAACATAGATCAGCCAAAGACCCCACACGCGCGTATCGATAACGACAGGCGTGCCCGCGATCTTGAGCGGCCCGTAGAACAGCAACATGGGAATTGCAACCATCTGGCAAACGGTCTTGAATTTGCCAAGCGAATTCACGGCCACGCTCTTCGATGCCCCGATCTGCGCCATCCATTCCCGCAACGCTGAAATCGTGATCTCACGCCCCACTATAACCAGCGCGATCACTGCGTTCAGCCGCATCAGTTGCACGAGGATCAGCAACGCGGCGGTGACCATGAGCTTGTCGGCCACGGGATCGAGAAACGCGCCGAACGCCGATGTCTGGTTGAGCTTGCGCGCCATATACCCATCGAGCCAGTCGGTCAGCGCGGCGAGCACGAAGATGACCATGCCGACCAGGTTGCGATGGTCCGGGCTCATCATCATGTCCGGCAAATAGAAGACGCCCACGACGAGCGGAATCAGCACGATTCGCAGCCACGTCAGGAAAATCGGAAAATTAAACGGCATGGGCGTGACTCTTATTGAGAGGTGCCATTGTGCCGCGTCGACTTATATGTCACAAGCCGACGGGCCGGACGTCCGGACGTTGCGTTCAATGCAACTGCCGGTAGATCTGCTCGGCCAGCGCCTGCGATATCCCTTCCACGCTCGCGAGATCTTCCACGCTCGCCGCCTGCACGCCGCGCAATCCGCCAAAGCGCGACAGCAGCCGCTGACGCCGTTTTGCACCAATGCCTTCGAGTTCTTCGAGCCGCGAGGTCTGCCGCGTCTTCGCCCGCTTCGCGCGCATGCCGGTAATTGCGAACCGATGCGCTTCGTCGCGGATCTGCGCGACCAGCATCAGCGCCGCGCTCTCCTTGCCGAGTTCGAGCGGCGTGCGGGTATCGGCGAAAATCAGGGTTTCAAGACCCACCTTACGCCCTTCTCCTTTCGCCACGCCAACCAGCATGCTGCGGTCGAGCCCCAGTTCGGCGAAGACTTGCCGCGCGATCTCGACCTGCCCCTTGCCGCCGTCGATCAACACGATATTCGGCAGGCGGCCGCCCGGCGGCGTGGGTTCGGCAACATCGGCGGCGTCCGATTGCGGCGCTTCGGACGGGTCCAGTTCAACCGGTTCATCCGAAGCACGCGCCGCGGCTTGCGCGACCATCTTCTCGTATCGGCGCGTGAGAACCTGGCGCATCGCGGCGTAATCGTCGCCGGGCGTGATGCCGGTGATGTTGTAGCGACGGTATTCCGCCGTCTGCATCTTGTGATGGTGATACACCACGCACGATGCCTGCGTGGCCTCGCCCATGGTGTGGCTGATGTCGAAACATTCAATGCGCAACTGCGCGAGATCGGCCATCTCGAGGCTCAGCGTATCCGCGAGCGAGCGCGTGCGCGCCTGTTGCGAACCTTGTTCGGACAACAGCCGCGCAAGGGCGAGCTTCGCGTTGGATTCGGCCATGGACAGCCACACGCGCTTTTGTCCCTGCGGCTGACGCAACAGCGTGACCTTGTGCCCGGCTTGCTCCATCAACAAATCCACGAGTTCGCGATTGGCCGGCGCGTGGCTCACGACCAGCACCGGCGGCACGCGATTACCAATGTAATGCTGCGCGATGAACGCCTCCAGCACTTCAGCCTCGAGCGCGCCCTGGCGCTGTGATTCGGTGGCCTGATCCGGCTGCGCCGCGCCTGTTTCCGCGATGTCATCCTGCATCTCGCCGGTCGTCGCATGCGCCTCGAAGTCCTGTTCCATCGACGCAAGCGTGCCGGGCGGCAATGCGATTTCGCCGGCGTTCGCGTCCACTTGCTCGATGACGATATGGCCGGCGCTCTCCGCGATGTCGTCATCGTCCAACCCGTCGGCCATGTCCTCAGGCATGGCGTCTTCTATGGCCAGCGCTGCTTCGACATGCGTCGGGAAATACGCCTTGTCGCCGAGATGACGGCCACCGCGCACCATCGCGAGGTTCACGCAGACCTTGCCGCCCAGCGCCGCGACCGCGAGGATATCGACGTCGTTGTCACCGCCCACTTCTATGGCCTGCTGATGCAGCACGGTGGAAAGCGAGCTCATCTGGTTGCGCACGGCGGCGGCCTGCTCGAACTTGAGATCGGCGGCGAACGCGTGCATTTTCTGCTCGAGTTCCTTCATCACTTCGCCCTGCCGCCCAAGCAGGAAACGCGATGCGTTCGACACATCGCGCGCGTAATCTTCTTCATCGATCAAACCAACGCACGGTCCCGTGCATCGTCCGATCTGATGCAGCAGGCAAGGCCGCGTGCGATTGGTAAAAACGGAGTCCTCGCACGTGCGCAGCTGGAACACGCGCTGCAAAATCTGGATACTCTCGCGCACGGCCCAGGCGCTCGGGAACGGGCCGAAGTATTGGTTCTTCTTGTCCACGCTGCCGCGGTAATACGCCATGCGCGGAAACTTATGCCCGGTCAGCTTGAGATAGGGATAAGACTTGTCGTCGCGAAACAGGATGTTGTAGCGCGGCGTGAGCGCCTTGATCAGATTATTCTCAAGCAACAGCGCTTCTGCTTCGGATCGTGTGACGGTCGTTTCTATCTTGCGAATCCGCGTCACCATCATCGCGATGCGCGGCGAAAGCAGCGTCTTCGTAAAATAGCTCGACACACGCTTTTTCAGGTCGCGCGCTTTCCCGACGTACAGCACGTTGCCGTTTTCGTCGTAGTAGCGGTACACGCCCGGCAGGTGCGGCAACTGGGCCAGGTTCTTTTTAGGGTCGAAAACGTCGGATTCGGTCATGCAGGAATGATATGCGGGGAGTTCGTCTGGCAGCCTCTGGACCGGCGCGGTTGACTTGAAAACGCGCATGACGCGCGAATCGTTATCCTCAAAAATGCCAGTTTAGTGCAAACCACACTCAGGCTCGTTGTTCACCATCGATCAGCGGTTCGTCGCCGCTCAAGCACTCATGCCGCCTTCATCGCAACATTCTCCGGGGCTCGCCGGTAACGAGAGCCACCCGAGCAACACCGCCAGCGATATCGCGTGCGATATTTTTTGCGAAGTCATCGACAACTTTGGCGATATCGGCGTCTGCTGGCGGCTCGCGCGCCAGCTCAAGGCGGAGCATGGCTGGCAGGTGCGCCTTTTCGTCGATGACCTCAAGGCCTTTCATGCGCTCTGTCCCGCCGTGGACGCCGCGCTCGCGCGCCAGGAGGCCGAGGGCGTGATCATCGAGCACTGGCATGCGCCCACGCACGCGGGCGACACGCTGCAGATCGCCGACGTGGTGATCGAAGCGTTCGGCTGCGAGTTGCCTGCCATCTACGTCACCGCAATGGTGCGCCGCGAGCGCAAGCCTGTATGGCTGAACCTGGAATACCTGAGCGCCGAGGACTGGGTCGCGGATTTCCACTTGCGGCCGTCGCCGCATCCTCGTTATGCGATCAACAAGACGTTTTTCTTTCCGGGCCTCGGCGCGGGAACGGGCGGCGTGCTGAAGGAACGCACACTCGATACCGCGCGAGAGACATTCCAGCGCGAGGCGTGGTGGCGGGAACGTGTCGGTATTGCCGCGCCCGACTCCGCAACGACCGTCATCTCGCTGTTCGCGTATGAAAATCCAGCCATCGATTTATTGCTGGAACAGTGGCGCGATTCCGCTGCGCCTGTAGTCTTGCTGGTGCCGAAGGGACGCATATCGGGCGCGGTCGCACGCTTTTTCGGGTTGCGTGGCTTCGCGGCGGGATCGAAGGCGCAAAGCGGGTCGATAACGGCCTATGCGCTGGGTTTTGTCGAGCAGCCGCTCTTCGACGCCTTGCTGTGGGCCTCCAATATCAATTTCGTGCGCGGCGAAGATTCGTTCGTGCGGGCGCAATGGGCGCAAAAACCTTTCGTCTGGCATATTTACCCGCAGGCCGACGACGCGCATCTGCCGAAGCTCGACGCCGCGCTCGCGCACTACGCAAACGGCTTGCCGGATGGCGCGCGAACGTCGCTGGAACGGTTCTGGCATGCCTGGAACGGCGTGGGCATGCCCGACTGGTCCGATTTCTGGGGGTATCGCGAGGTTCTGGAGCAGCGCGCCGCCGATTGGGCGCAAGAACTGGCGCGCATCGGCGATCTGGCCGGAAATCTGGCGGAATACGCGAAATCTCAGTTAAAATAAGCGGTTATCCAACGGCTTACAGTTCGGAACACGTGCAAGGCACAGCGAAGGCACAAGCGGCGCACGGTTCCGGGCGGATTCCACGGTGGATGGGTGAAAAGCGCCCAGGCGCGCGGTATGGCGTGGGATGGAATAGGCAGGATATCCGCAGCATCCAAATCTCAAAGCCGGCCGCCAACACCGCAGCGATCAGGCTCACATTTTCGTACAGGACAGTTTTTCAATATGAAGACCGCACAAGAACTCCGCGTCGGCAACGTCGTGATGATCGGCAGCGATGCCATGGTCGTGCAGAAAGCCGAATACAACAAATCCGGCCGCAATTCGGCCGTCGTGAAAATGAAGTTCCGTAACCTGCTCTCCGCAGGCAACATGGAATCGGTGTACAAGGCGGACGACAAGTTCGACGTCGTCCAGCTCGACCGCAAGGAAGTGACGTACTCGTATTTCGCCGATCCCATGTACGTGTTCATGGACGCGGACTACAACCAGTTCGAAGTCGAAGCCGACATGATGGGCGACGCCCTGCACTACCTCGAAGACGGCATGCCGTGCGAAGTGGTGTTCTACAACGAGAAAGCCATCTCGGTCGAACTGCCGACCACGCTGGTGCGCGAGATCATCTACACGGAACCGGCTGTGAAGGGCGATACCTCGTCGGGCAAGGTGCTGAAGACGGCCAAGCTCACCACGGGTTTCGAACTGCAAGTACCGCTTTTCTGCAATATCGGCGACAAGATCGAAATCGATACGCGCACGAACGAGTATCGCAGCCGCGCATAGGCGTTGCAGCGCATCTAGCGCCGCATCGGAAATTAGAAAAAGCGCCCCAAAGGGCGCTTTTTCTTTTTGCTGAACATTCTTGCCAATTCAGGCAAACTTTACCGCTCCGTATCTCTAAATTACGATAGAAACCTCTCGCGACATGCAAGGCGCGCTGCTAACTACCTGATTTGTCTACCACACACTGATGGCATGAAACCTGCTCTGATTGATATGACCGCGTAATGTATGCGCGGAATTTTTCAACTTCCGACACAAGAAAAAATGCCCAATACCAAAGCCACGTTTGCCCGCCTTGTCCTTGCTGCTGTTTGCGCGGTTCCCGCGATTGCCATTACCGCCGGATGTTCGTCGACTCCTACCCATGAATCGGCCGGCGAATACACCACCGATACCGCGCTGACCACGAAGGTGAAAACGGCGCTGCTGGAAGATCCAGGCCTGAAGTCATTGTCGGTGAGCGTCAAGACGTATCGGAGCGAAGTGCTGTTGTCGGGTTTCGTGGACTCGCCGAATCAGATTCAGAAGGCGGTTTCGGTCGCGCGTGGAGTAGAAGGCGTGCAGTCCGTCAAGAACGACCTGCATGTGAAGCCGCAATAAGAACCAAAGCAGCGGCGCTTGCGTGAGCGGACCGGCTTGTAAGCCGGCCGCGCCACGCGGAATCAGTATTGAGCGTTAGCAGGACGAAGACCCGCCGGTGTCATGCGATGAGCGGAATGTAAGCGTCGAGCCAATCTGAGTTCGAAGCGCGAACGTCCGGCGCCGCCACCGCCAGGTATCGAGACGTTTGCCGGGGATCGCCATCGGGGTGATTGGCCACGAACGTCATTCAGACCCATTTAACACGCCGTGTCCGCCATGCCACACGCTTTGATTGTCGAAGACGATCCGAACAGCCTTTCCGGCTTGTCCGCCATTCTCGCGGCCGATGGTTTTTCCGTCGATACCGCGACCACGCTCGCCGAGGCGCGCTCCGCCCTGACGCGCTTCATCCCGGATGTCGTGCTCGTCGACTTGAATCTGCCTGACGGCAGCGGCCTCGACCTGCTGCACAATCTGCCTGCACAACCGCCCGGCGGTGCATTGCCAGTCATCGTGATGACGGGCAATGCAACCGTGGAAAGCGCTATTGAAGGCTTGCGGCAAGGCATTTGGGATTACCTGCTCAAGCCGGTGAATATTCCACGCCTGCGCAGCTTGCTCGCGCGCATTCCGCGTCCGTACGAACTCACCGAAGAAGTCGGCGCATTGCGCAGCACGCTGCGCGAACTCGGCCACTTCGGCAGCATGCTCGGACGCAGCCCCGCTATCCAACATGTCTACGACCTGATCGAACATACCGCGCCAACGGAAGCCGCCGTGCTGATCTGCGGCGAAGCGGGCACTGGCAAGAAGGTCGCGGCCCGCACGCTGCACGACATGAGCCGGCGGCGCAAAGGTCCGTTCGTTTCGTTCGATTGCGCCGCGTCCAGCGACATGGGCGCGCGTTCGATGGAAAGCCTGATGTTCGGCCACGAGCGCGGCGCGTTCGCCGGTGCGGAAAACCGCGAACCGGGTTTGCTCGAACAGGCTGGCGGCGGCACCTTGTTCCTCGATCAGCTCGATGCATTGCCGATCGCCCAGCAGGAAGCGCTGTTGCGTGCGCTCGATTCGCAGACGTTCATGCGCGTTGGCGGCAGTAACAAGATCGTCACGGATTTCCGGCTGCTGGCGTCGACCAGAATGTCGCCGAAAGACGCCGTCGCCGAGGGCAAGCTCCGCGAGGATCTGTTCCAGCGTTTGAATGCATCTTCGATTGCGATGCCGCCCTTGCGCGATCGTGGCGACGATATAGCGCTGCTCGCGGAGCATTTTGTCTACGAGCTCAATCGCGAAAATCACGTGAGCGGCATTACAAGCGGCGCGCCCAAGCGCGTGAGTCCGGATTTCATCCGTGAATGCCTTGCGGCGGAATGGCCGGGCAACGTGCGCGAACTGCGCGAGCGGGTCCGGCGCGCGTATCACGCATCCGGCGATGTGATCGAAACCCTTCGCGCCGATGAACAGACGAGCGCCGGTGGGCGCGGCCTGAACGGCACCAGCGTTCAGGTCACGGTGGGAACCGCACTCGCCGATGTGGAGGACATGCTGATCCGGGCGACGCTCGAAGCAGTTGGCGGCACGCGGCATAGGGCCGCGACGCTGCTTGGGATCAGCCCTAAGACGCTTTATAACAAGCTGCAGCGCATGAAGCTGGAGTGATCCGGACTAATTCGTTTGAAAAAAAGCCGGTGGTTTCTTCGCAGAAACCACCGGCTTTTGCATTCGTGCATCAACAATGTACGTCTTAGCCCAACGCCTTTTTCACCAGCGCCACCGCCTGCTGATATTCGACTTGCGACATCAGCTTGTTCCAGCGCCAGGCGTGTCCTCTTGGCCGCATCCGCTTCAACCGCGTCTGCGATGCCTTCGTCTGCTGGAATGTCAGCCGGTCCAGCACCTTTTCAGCTTCTTCCGGCTGGTTGCAGATCAGCACCATGTCGCATCCAGCCGTCAGCGCTGCGGTCGCGGCTTCGGTCAGCGTGCCACCGGCGCGCGCGGCTTCCATCGAAAGGTCGTCGCTGAAGATCGCGCCGTTGAAGCCTAATTTGCCGCGCAAGATATCCTGCAACCACACGCGCGAAAAACCGGCGGGTTTTTCATCGACTTGCGGATAGATCACGTGCGCCGGAATCACCGAAGCCAGGGACATGCCCAGCCAGTCGTACGGCTTGGTATCGGCGGCGAGGATGTCTTCGAGCGGGCGATCGTCCACCGGCATGGCGACATGCGAATCCGCCGATGCAAACCCATGCCCCGGAAAATGCTTGCCGCAATTCGCCATGCCCGCGAGCGCGAGGCCGTGGTTCAGGCTCTTGGCGAGCAGGGTCACCACCCGCGGATCGCTGTGCAGCGCACGGTCGCCGATCACCTTCGAATGCCCGTAATCGAGGTCGAGCACGGGCGTAAAACTCATATCGATACCGCACGCCCGCAACTCCGCCGCCAGCACATAACCGAACGCGGTCGCGGTTTTCGTCGCGAGCAGAACGTCACGGTCCCAGAGCGCGCCGAGCTTGCCCGGCGCCGGCAGGACGGTGAAGCCATCGGTACGAAAGCGCTGCACACGGCCGCCTTCGTGATCCACGGCAATCAGGATGTCGTCACGCACCGCGCGAATCGCGTCGGTCAGCGCGGCGAGTTGCGTGCGATCCTGAAAGTGCCGCGTGAAAAGGATGATGCCGCCGGTCATCGGATGGTCGATACGGCGGATGTCGGCGTCGGAGAGCGTGGTGCCGGCCACGTCGAGCATGACCGGGCCGGGAGTGCGTTTTAAAGAGTTCAAATTGGAAGAGACAAAGTCAGGGGTTTAAGTAGTCTTGGCGCTCGGGCGCTCAGGTATTGATTTCCGCGATCACGAATGACACCGCATAGTCGCGTTCATCGGTGATCGTGACCTGTGCCGTAATGCCGTGTGCTGCTAGCCATTCGGCGAGTTCGCCCGATGCCACCACGATCGGCTTGCCGCTTGGTTCGTTGAGCGTCTGGACTGCGCGCCAGGTCATTGGCCAGTGCATGCCCAGGCCGATCGCCTTGGAAAACGCTTCCTTGGCCGAGAAACGCGTGGCGAGAAACGCGAGGCCGCGCACTTCGGAGCGCGCCTTGCGGGCGTGATAGACGCGCAGTTCGTCCGCGCCGAGCACCTTTTCGGCGAAGCGCCCTTTCGTGCGCTCCATCACGCCCGCGATGCGGCTGACCTGAACGAGATCCGTACCGATTCCATAGATCGCCATGGCGGGTTTATCGCGAAGATGTGGCGGCTAGGCGCGACGCCACCATGATCGCCTTCATTTCGCGCACGGCGTTATCCCAGCCGGCGAAGATCGCGTGCGCGACAATCGCATGACCGATGTTCAACTCCACAATGCCTTCGAGCGCCGCGATTGGCTGCACGTTCGTGTAGTGCAAACCATGCCCCGCATTCACCTTCAGCCCAAGCGAGTTGCCAAAATCGACGCTGCGCGCCACGCGCTCGAATTCCTTTTGCTGCGTGGCTTCGTCGTGCGCTTCGGCGTAGCAGCCCGTATGCAGTTCGATCACCGGCGCGCCCGATTCATACGCCGCGCGGATCTGGGTTTCATCGGCGTCGATAAACAGCGACACTCGCGCGCCCGCTTGCCTCAATTGCTCGCACGCGGCTTTCACCGCGTTGAACTGGCCGGCGACGTCGAGCCCCCCTTCCGTGGTCAGTTCCTGGCGCTTTTCCGGCACGAGACACACGTCGTGCGGACGAACGCCGCACGCTATGTCCAGCATCTCCTGCGTGACCGCGCATTCGAGGTTCATCCGCGTCTTGAGCAACGGACGCAGCGCGTGCACGTCGGCATCGAGAATATGGCGGCGATCTTCCCGCAAATGCAGCGTGATGGCGTCAGCGCCCGCTTCTTCAGCCTGGAGCGCGGCGCGGACAGGATCGGGATAGTGCATGCCGCGCGCGTTGCGCAGCGTGGCGACGTGATCGATGTTGACGCCCAGATCGATCACATTCGCGGGCGACGAAAGAAAGAAGCTCATGGATTTGGCAGCTCAGAGATTTTGCAGGTCGATCAGGATTTGACGGGTGGCGAGCGGCGTCCCGCCAAGATACACGTTCAGCAGAAAGCGCATCAGCGTCTTGCTTTGCGCGGCCGTCTGCGGGCGGCTGTATTCGTCCTTCTCCATGTCGAGCAGCGTCTGACCCGCGATCACGGGCCATTGCGACGGGACATCGTCCGACGCTTCGCGCACGCCGCGTTCTGGATCGAACACATATTTCTGCCCGGCCACAACTGGCTGGCGCGTGATGGTCTTGTTGAGCGCCATTGCGTAACCGGTTTCGCGCAACAACACGCGCTCGAACGATCGCAGCGCGTGCAACGCCGGCTCGCCGTGCGCAAGACGCGACAACGTCAGCACGTAATGATTGAAGAGCGCCGGATGCGCGTCCTCGCGCGCGCAGAACTTGACGAGCAGTTCGTTGACGTAAAAACCGCAGAGCAACGCGTCGCCGGCAAGCGGCAACATGCCGCCGACCCATTCCGCTTGCGTCAGGGTACGGACTTCGCCCTTCCCGGTCCACGATAAACCCAGCGGCTGGAACGTCTGCAGCACGCCGCGCAACGCGGAATGCGGCCGTTTTGCACCCTTGGCGACGAGCGCCACGCGGCCATGATCGCGGGAAAACACGTCGAGAACCAGGCTCGTTTCCCGATACGGATAGCTGTGCAGCACGAACGACGGCTGCTCCGCGATACGAAAGTCCGAGCGCGGCGCGGCGCGCGGCGGCTTGGGTGGTCTGGCTTGCCTGGGTTCTTTGGGTTCTTTTGGCGCAGCAGGTTGGGCTGGCGTTTTTGCCGCAGCAGCACGCGTCCCGCGCTTCTTTGGCGCGGGCGTTGCAGGGTCGTCGACGCTGAAGTTATCGTCAGCGAGCGGATCGGAGTCGGCGTTGGAAGACTGGGTCATCCACGCGTCATTCGTACCCATAGGCGCGCAGTCCCGCTTCGTTGTCCGCCCAGCCGCTCTTCACCTTGATGAAGGTTTCGAGGTACACGGGACCGTCGAAAAGCTTCTCCATGTCGAGGCGCGCCTCGGTGCTGATCTGCTTCAGCTTGGCGCCCTTCTGGCCAATGATCATCGCCTTGTGGGTATCGCGTTCCACGAGAATGGTCGCGAAAATCCGGCGCAGCCGCCCTTCGGTTTCCCATTTGTCGATCATCACCGTGCTTGTGTACGGCAATTCGTCGCCTGTCCAGCGGAACACTTTTTCGCGCAGGATTTCGGCGGCGAGAAAACGCTCGCTGCGATCGGTCAGATCGTCTTCGCCATAGATGGGCGAACCCTCCGGCAAATACGGCTTCACGACTGTCATCAGACGCGCGATGTCGTCGGGATGCTTCGCGGTCATCGGCACGATTTCCTTGAAGTCGTGCAACGCGCTCATTTTCTGCATGAACGGGAACAGCGTTTCTTTGTCGGTGACGTGATCCAGCTTGTTCGCAATCAGAAGGCACGGCGTGTCGTTCGGAATCAGGTCGAGCACCTTCTGGTCGTCAGGGCCAAAACGGCCGGCCTCGATCACAAACAGGATAGCGTCGACCGCCGTCAGCGTGGACGTCACCGCGCGGTTCAGCGAGCGGTTCAGCGCGCCGCTGTGCTTGGTCTGGAAGCCGGGTGTGTCGACGAAAATGTATTGTGCGTCCTCGAGCGTATGAATGCCGGTGATCCGGTGCCGCGTGGTCTGCGCCTTGCGCGACGTGATGCTGACTTTCTGTCCGACGAGCGCGTTCATCAAGGTCGATTTGCCGACGTTCGGCCGGCCGACGATCGCGACCATGCCGCAGCGGAAACCAGGGGGAGTGGGAGCGTTCATAGATGTTTGCAGCTACAGATTCGTTGGGACGCGTGGCGTCGGGAGTATGCGATTGGCCGGCGCGTTAGCTTCGGATTCAGCTTCAGCGCGGTCAATGGCCTGTGTCGGCCGCGCGTGCGACGTTTTCGTCGACGCTCGCTTCCGCGTGCGCCTCAACACTTTCCTCGGCCACGCCGCTCTTCTGAGCCACGACGGAAGCCTCTTCGCGCTGAGATGCGGATTTATCGATGACCGGCGATTCCGTTGCCGACTTGTTTGACGGTTTTGCCGCAGTCTTTTCGGCGCTTTTTTCCACCGGGTTATGCACAGGATTATCCACCGCCTGTGGTGGAGTGGGAGCTGGTTGTTTATCGGCGGTTTTATCGGCGTTTTTGTCGGCCCGTTCCGCCCGATGGATCGTCGTGCGCTCGGCTTTCTCCAACGCCGCGGCCGTTCCCGCGGATGGCTCCACATGCGACGCACGAATCACAGCCAGCGGCGCGGTGGCCGGGCGCTCGGAATCGTTATGCGTACCGCTGGCGCCGTTGGCCGCACTCGCGCGCGCACGCTCACGCCGGTCAGGCGCCCGGAGATCCAGCGCAGCCTGAACACCGGTCACGCCGGGTACGACTTCCTGTTCCGCAAGCTTCGCCGCGCGAGCGCCCTTGCGCTTCGGCTTCGTCGTGAGCGCAGGTGTTGCAGAAGCAAGCTCGTCCAGCGCTTTCTTCGCCGCGGCCTGTTCCGCTGCACGGCGGCTTGCGCCCGAACCGGATACTTTCACGTCGAGCTTCGGCACCGTGCATTCCACTTCGAACTGCTGATTGTGCGCAGCCCCGTGTGTCGCGACTACGGTATAAGTCGGCAACGCGATCTTGTGGCCTTGCAGGTATTCCTGCAGCAGCGTCTTGGCGTCCTTGCCGATGGTGCGTGGATCGATGTGATCGAGAATTGGCGTGTAGAGCCGTTTGATGACCTGAAGTGCCGCGTCGAAACCGCCATCCAGGAAAACCGCGCCGAAGATGGCTTCCAGCGTATCGGCCAGGATGGATGGGCGGCGAAAGCCACCGCTGCGCAGTTCCCCTTCGCCCAGCCGCAAGGCCTCGGAAACATTGAGCGCCTGTGCAATCTCATAAAGCGACTGCTGCTTGACCAGATTCGCGCGAACGCGAGAAAGATCGCCTTCGTCGAGTTTTGCGAATCGTTGGAACAAAAGCGCAGCCACCACGCAATTTAGAACGGAATCTCCAAGAAATTCGAGTCGTTCATTGTGCGTGGCACTATGACTGCGATGGGTCATCGCCTGGCGCAGCAATTCCGCATTGCGAAATTCGTACTGAAGCCGGCTTTCCAACGGGGTTGAGGGCATGGGCAGAGTATAACGCGGGCGCCGGAGCGGACGATTCCGGCTGAAAAACAGAAAATCGAAAATAAAACCGATACCGCAAGCACACGTTAGCCGCGTTTCTTCGTGCTGTTTCTAGCGGCCAACGTAGCGTGTCATGCAGCGTGTTCAAACGCGTTCATTAATGAATACGCCGCGGACTACGCCGCGTATTCCCGCGGCGTAGTAGTCGAACCATTTACACAAGATTGACGCGCTTCAATGGAATGAACCAATGCGCTTCAAACTGCTGAAGTTCATCCAGATAAAGAAGGCGCGGCCGACAATATTCGCATCGGGCACAAAACCCCAATAGCGGCTGTCCGCACTGTTGTCGCGATTGTCGCCCATCATGAAATAGCTGCCGGGTGGCACCTTGCAGATCACGCCCTGCGCGTTGTAGTTGCAATCGTCGCGATTCGGAAAATCGTCCGCGCCAATAACAAACGGCGGCACTTGCGCGTTGTTCAGAATGGCATTCTTGCGGCCATCCAGATCTTCTTCAAACTGCTTTGCATAACCAATACGTTCGTCATCGAAATAATCAGGCAACGGAGTTTCCGGAACCGCCTTGCCGTTGATGGTCAACTTCTTGTCCTGATACGCGACGGTATCGCCCGGAAGACCAATCACCCGCTTGATGTAATCCACCGATTCGTCTTTCGGATAACGGAACACCACGACGTCACCGCGCTTGAGCGGCGTACCGCTGGTCAGCTTGGTGTTGCTGATGGGCAGGCGCAAACCGTATTCGAATTTATTGACCAGAATAAAGTCGCCCACCAATAACGTCGGCACCATTGATCCAGACGGAATCTTGAACGGCTCGACTACAAACGAACGCACGACGAAAACCACGAGAATGACCGGAAAGAAACTTGCCGAATATTCCAGATACCATGGCTGGCGAAGTTTCTCGTCACGCAGGCGAGCGCGCGTTTGCGGCGCGTGTTCGTCGGCGAAACGCGGTTCGAGGCGTGCCTGCTGCTTGTCGAATTCGGCTACCGCTGCATCCGCCGCGCGCCGCCGTTGCGGCTCGAATACCAGTTTATCGAACACCCACGCGATCCCCGTCAAAACGACGAGCACCAAAAGAATCAACGCAAAATTCATCAATCGTTTCCGGTTGTTTTATTAATCTTCGACGCGAAGAATCGCGAGGAAAGCTTCTTGCGGAATCTCGACGGAACCGACCTGCTTCATGCGCTTCTTGCCGGCCTTCTGCTTTTCCAGAAGCTTTTTCTTTCGGGAGATATCGCCGCCGTAGCACTTTGCCAGAACGTTCTTACGCAATGCTTTAATGTTTTCACGCGCAATGATATTCGCGCCAATGGTCGCCTGGATCGCCACGTCATACATCTGCCGCGGAATCAGTTCGCGCATTTTCGACGCCACTTCGCGTCCGCGATGCTGGCTCTGCGACCGGTGCGTGATCACCGACAATGCGTCGACCTTGTCGCCGTTGATCAGCATGTCGACCTTCACCACGTCGGAAGCACGATATTCCTTGAACTCGTAATCCATGGACGCATAACCGCGCGACGTGGATTTCAGGCGATCGAAGAAATCGAGCACGATTTCCGCCATCGGGATTTCGTAGGTGAGTTGCACCTGACGGCCGTGATACTGCATGTTGACCTGCTGCCCGCGCTTGTTCGTGCACAGCGTGATCACCGACCCGACGTATTCCTGCGGCATGTACAGGTTCACGGTCACAATAGGCTCGCGCACTTCTTCAATGTATGAAGGCTCCGGCATTTTGGCCGGATTCTCCACCTGAATCAGTTCCCCGTCGCGTTTCACTACTTCGTACACCACGGTCGGCGCCGTGGTGATGAGATCCATGTCGAATTCGCGCTCAAGGCGTTCCTGCACGATCTCCATGTGCAGCAGGCCGAGAAAGCCGCATCGGAACCCGAAGCCGAGCGCCTGCGACACTTCCGGCTCGTACTGCAGCGACGCGTCGTTGAGCTTGAGCTTTTCGAGCGATTCACGCAGCGCGTCGTACTGGTTCGCCTCGACCGGATACAAACCCGCGAACACCTGCGGCTTCACTTCCTTGAAACCGGGCAACGGCGCGTCGGCCGGACGTGCGACCGTGGTGACCGTGTCGCCCACTTTGGCGGCCTGCAGTTCCTTGATACCCGCAATAATGAAACCCACCTGCCCCGCCGACAGCGCCGCCAAGTTGGTGGCTTTCGGCGCGAACACGCCGAGATGCTCGACCGGATAGACCGCGCCGGACGCCATCATCTTGATCTTGTCTTTTGGGCGCAGCGTGCCGTTCTTGATGCGCACGAGCATGACTACGCCGACGTAGTTGTCGAACCACGAGTCGATGATCAGCGCCTGCAGCGGTGCGTCCGGATCGCCCTTCGGCGGCGGCACCTTGGCGATCAGCGCTTCGAGCACGTCCGTCACGCCGAGGCCGGTTTTGGCGCTGCAATGCGTTGCATCGGTCGCATCGATACCGATCACGTCTTCGATTTCCGCAATCGCGTTGTCGGGATCGGCCGCCGGCAAGTCGATCTTGTTCAGCACCGGCACGACTTCCACGCCGAGTTCGATGGCCATGTAGCAGTTGGCGACCGTCTGCGCTTCCACGCCCTGGCTCGCGTCCACGACCAGCAACGCGCCTTCGCATGCGGAGAGCGAGCGGCTGACCTCGTATGAAAAGTCGACGTGTCCGGGGGTGTCGATGAGATTCAGGTTATAGACCTGGCCGTCGCGCGCCTTGTAAGTCAGCGCTGCGGTTTGCGCCTTGATCGTGATGCCGCGCTCGCGCTCGAGATCCATGGAGTCGAGGACCTGCGCGTCCATCTCGCGGTCGGACAAGCCGCCGCAAAGGTGGATGATGCGGTCGGCCAGCGTCGATTTGCCGTGGTCGATATGCGCAATGATCGAGAAGTTACGAATATGATTCATTCAGTGCCGATCAAGCAAAAAGGCGCGCCCAGACAAACGCGGAGCACGCCTTGAAAATGGGGTGAAAAACCCGTCTATTTTAGCCGAAAAGGGCAGCCAACGGCGGATTTTACGGGAAAGGTCCGATTGTTCATGGACTTGAGGACGATCCAAGAAGCGCATTGCGCACGCGCGCTCGGTCCAGATGGTAATGACACAGTTGCGCGCCATCGAACACCAAAACGGGCACGAGCTCGTCATAAAGCGCTTCGAGCGCCGGGTCGCTGTCTATATCGATCCATTCGACCCGCACGCCGAACTCCGCCGCTATTGGCTCGAGTTCGGCACGCATTTCCTCGCAAAGATGGCACCACGCGCGCCCATAAAGCAAGAGCGCCCCCACTTCGCGTTACTTCCGTTACTTCTGCGCCGACGCGCGCGGGCGTAACGGCACGAACTGCGTGTTGTCGCCACGGCGTACGAGCACGGCGACCATCTTGCTTGGATCGACGTTTTGCGCGACGGCGTCGAACTGCTTTGCGCTCGTGATATCCGTGTCGCCAATACGCAGGATGATGTCGCCCTTCTGGAAGCCCGCACGCGCCGCCGGACCCTCCACCGCATCCACCTGCACGCCGTTAGTGATCTTCAGCGACTTCTTCTGGTCAGCCGGAATGTCGCTCACGGCAATCCCGAGCGCATTGCTCGGTGCGCGTTCCTTGGGCGGCGACGGCTTTTTGGTCTCGGCTTTCGTGACCTTGTCCGGCTGCATTTCCGCAATGGTGATCGGCAATTCGCGCGACTGGCCCTTGCGCCATACGGTGATCGTGGCCTTCGTACCGGGCTTCGTGTCACCGACCATGCGCGGCAAGTCGGTCGCCGTGGACACGTCATGGCCGTTGTATTTCAGGATGATGTCGCCCGGCTGGATGCCGGCCTTGTCGGCGGGACCGCCTGCTTCAACGCTGCTCACCAGCGCCCCTTGCGCCTTCGGGAGCCCGAGAGAGTCGGCGACTTCCTTGGTCACTTCGCCAATTGCCACCGCGATCCGGCCGCGCACCACCTTGCCGCCGGTCTTCAGTTGATCCGCGACGCGCATGGCTTCATCGATAGGAATGGCGAACGAAATCCCCATGAAGCCGCCAGTACGGCTATAGATCTGTGAATTGATGCCGATCACTTCGCCGGCCATGTTGATGAGCGGTCCGCCGGAATTGCCTGGATTTACCGCGACGTCCGTCTGGATGAAAGGCAGGTAATCGCCGGTGTCGCGCCCCTTTGCACTGACAATACCCGCCGTCACGGTGTTATCGAGGCCGAACGGCGAGCCGATTGCCAGCACCCATTCGCCCACGCGCACCTTGTTCGAATCGCCCATGGTGATGGCGGGCAAGCTCGTCGCCTGGATTTTCACCACGGCGACGTCCGTGCGTTCATCGACGCCTACCAGCTTGGCTTTGAACTCGCGCTTGTCGGTGAGCGTGACGTAGATGGTGTCGGCGTCGTCGACCACGTGGGCGTTGGTCATCACGTAACCATCGGCAGACATGATGAAACCGGAACCCACGCCGCTGCTCTGCTCGGAGTTGTCCTGACTGTCGGGGCTGTCCTGCGGCGCACTGCGGTTTCCGCGGCCACTGCCACCGCCGCTATCGCCGCCCTGATCGCCTCCGCCGCCACCGTTTCCGCCGCGCGGCGAACCGGGAGACCCCGGCGTACCGGGCATCGGAATGCCGAAAAATCGCCGGAAAAATTCCGACATGTCGCCGTTATCCATGCCGGGCGGTAAGCCGCGCAAATCATTGCTGCTGCTCACACGCGTGGTCGTGCGGATATTCACCACCGACGGCCCGACTCGGTCCACGAGCGTAGTGAAGTCGGGCAGGTTCACTATGGGCACCGCGCCAGTCGATGCAACCGGCGCAGCCGCCGGTGCGACTGCCGATGTTGCGGCGCTCGCTGCGGATGCGGTCGCCGCGAAGGTCGGAAGCGGCAGGCATGCAGCAAGCGCCGCGGCCGTAAGGAAGGTGCGCAGCGAGAGGTTGCTCATATCTTGATGGGCCGAGGAATTACTTGGAAGGCTTGTATTCTATGGCAGAAGCAAATTGCTGCAACGTAGCCTGGGGAACTTCACCTAACAAGGTAATCCAGAAATCCCCGCGACGCTTGACCAGTACGTGTGTCGCGCCACTGTCGCCGGCGCCTTCCTTACGTGAATTCTCTTCTACGGGCTCGACAAAAATCGAGATTGCCGCGAGGCCATCGGAAAAAACAGCTTGATCGACGGGGATGGGCGGTTGCCCTTCTTCACGTGACGCCATTGGCCTGCGCAACTCGCGAATCTCGCGAAAACCAGGGACATTGGGCGTGATCTTCCAGCCTTGCGCTTCCATATCCACTGGTTGAACCGGCGGCCGCACAACTGTCCACCCGTTTATATTCTTGATGCCGTTCGCGATTGCCGACCGGTCGACCGTGCCGCCGATCTTGACTTGCGAAAACGAAAGCTGTTCGAGAACCTGACCATCGGGCCCGAGCGTCTGGGCACGCAGCAAGAGACCGGTCTTCGAGTCGGCCCAGAACTTGTAAGCAAATCGCCAGGCGTCTTTCGGATCAAGCTCGATAACCTGACTATCGATACCCGCGACGCGATCTGTGCCGAGAATTTTCGGATCGTAGACAGACAGGACCTGCTCGCCACCGGTAGCCAGCAGCGACGGGAACGAATCCTTGTTCTGACGTTTTTCGACGACCAGCAGATGACGTTCAGGCACGAACGTGTACATGTCGTCGTCATGGCGAAGCATCTTGCGCGGCTTGCCGTCCAGACTTTCCAACGACTCATACTCGCCGTCGCTGCGGGCTGCGGAATGGGTTATCCGCGACGATTGCACCGTTGTTCCACGCTGGTAGACGAAGGTGCCTTCGTAATTCTGCTGCTGTGCGGCTTCGTGAATCCGGTTGAGCAGATCCGCAGCCGACTTGCGCGAGGCAGTTGAATCGTCGCCTTGCGGGGAACCGCCTTGCGCCGAAGCTCCAGATGCCGCGGATAACAACGCGACTGCACAGAACAATAGAACCGGCAGCCGCCCCCAATGAGTCGTTTTCTTCAACCGCACAAGTTGCATCAGTTATTGACCTTGGCTCGTAGCCGCAGTGCGGATCAAAGGCGTTGAGCCCGGCATGACGGGCTGTTGGGAGAATTGCTGATGCGCTTCCAGATACTGATCGAGACTTGCATCACGAATGATGTTCGCTTCAACGACCGGCGAGCGCAGCGTGGCGGCCGGCACTGAAGCCATCGCGACGCGCTGCACATGATCCGACGAAGACACGCTTGCGACTTGCACGCCGCCGTGGGAATCGACACCCTGCAACTGGGGCACGACGATCCACGTAAGCGTAGCCGCAGCAGCCGCGACTGCGAACGCCGGCACGACGCGCCGGCGGAACACGCCCGAGCGCACGCGCTCGGCTGCCGCAGCCGGAATGGACGCTGGCGCGAATACATGCGCTTCGGCCTCGAACCGCGCCGAAAACGCGTTCATGAACGCGCTGCTGGCTGCGGGACTTGTCGCCAGATCGTCGGAACGCAGAGCATCGCCGATCAAGTGATAGTCCGACCACGCCGCGCGGTCTTTCTGCGTAAATCCGGAAAGAAACTGGCTGATGTCGCCTGAATCGTCGAACGATTCTCCGTCGACAAAAGCGGAAAGACGCTCGCCTCGTGACCCAGCTTGCGATTGCACCGAAACCGACCCCATGATGCTCCCCATCTTGACTGCACCTGTAGTGACACTACCTGACCCAGATACCGCATCCCTGCCCCGCGCAACCTCGCTGCTACCAGCGCTTGCCTTCGGGAGTGTCCAGCAATGGACGCAATTTTGCCGCAATGGCTTCGCGAGCACGAAAAATTCTCGATCTGACCGTCCCTATAGGGCAATCCATCATTTCGGCAATTTCTTCGTAGCTCAGACCTTCAATTTCACGAAGAGTTATGGCGGTGCGCAGCTCTTCCGGTAAAACCGCCATCGCAGCATTGACCGTCTGTGCGATCTGCTTGCTCATCAACATCGACTCAGGCGTGTTGATATCCCTTAGTTGGTCTGCGTCGGAGAAAGTTTCCGCTTCTTCTGCATCGGCTTCGGTAGAAGTTGGAGCACGCCGGCTTTGGGTGGCAAGATAGTTCTTTGCCGTGTTTACCGCAATCCGGTAAAGCCACGTGTAAAACGCCGATTCTCCGCGAAATTGCGGCAACGCGCGATAAGCCTTGATAAAGGCGTCTTGCGCGACGTCCTCCACCTCGGCGGGATCGCGGACGAGCCGCGAGATAAGCCGGATAATCTTGCGCTGGTATTTGGCGACCAGAAGCTCGAACGCTGCTTTATCGCCCTTCTGCACGCGTTCGACCAGTAACTGATCGATTTCTTTTTCGCTCACCTGGGAAATCCGTTAACTTTGGGGGTGCTACGCGGAGGGCTATTGTAGCGTTACGCCACCGGGGCGCGCCGAACGCTCATTGGCGGTTACAAGCGTTACAGGTGTTCCTGGGCGCAGCGCCGTGCGCGCACGGCCAGTTCGCGAAACGCGCTTGCGCCGGCCAATGAATCGGCGGGGACGAGAAGCGGCTCGGACCGGCCATCGGCGGAAACCAGGACCAGAGCAAGCAGACGATCGCTCCACTGGGCACAACCGGATATTTGCCGATACTGCGCGTGGCCCTTGCGGTCCCAAGTCGTCAAGCCATCCTGCCCAATCTCGAATGCGACGGGGCGGCGACGTTCGCCACTGAGCGCCATGCTTCCAAGCCCGATCACGACAATGAACGCCGCGACGCAGGCGTCAAAAACACCGGAATACGCCGCGACCGTCTGGAACACGGCGCCGGCCGCGACTGCCACGAACGCCACCGTGGCGCCCGACAACAATCGCGATGGGGTGATTTCCTGGCGGCGGGATAACCCGGCGAATGCTTCCGCCGAAGCCTCCCGCTGCGATTCAAGCGTACTCATCACTCGCTGGTTCTCCGCGAGCACGTAAGCGCGAGACGCCCGGTGACGTTCAATGCCGCTTGAAAACGAGCGTGCCGTTCGTGCCGCCGAAGCCGAACGAATTTTTCAGCGCCACGTCGATCTTCATTTCCCGCGCTTCGTTCGCGCAGTAGTCCAGATCACACGCCGGATCCTGGTTAAAGATGTTGATGGTCGGCGGCGATACCTGATGATGCAGCGCCAGCACCGTGAACACCGACTCCAGTCCGCCTGCGCCGCCGAGCAGGTGCCCGGTCATCGACTTGGTGGAGTTCACGACGATTTTCTTCGCGTGGTCACCAAAGGTGTTCTTGATACCGATTGTTTCCGCCAGATCGCCGAGCGGCGTGGACGTGCCGTGCGCGTTCAGGTAATGCACTTCGTCGGGATTGACCTGGGCGTTTTTCAACGCATTGCGCATGCTGCGGCGCGCGCCGTCGCCATCCTCAGGCGGCGCGGTCATGTGATATGCGTCGCCGCTCATGCCGTAGCCGCTGACTTCCGCATAAATCTTCGCGCCGCGTGCCTTCGCGTGTTCGTACTCTTCAAGCACCATCACGCCAGCGCCTTCGCCCAGCACAAACCCGTCGCGATCCTTGTCCCACGGACGGCTAGCGGTTGCCGGGTCATCATTGCGTTGCGACAGCGCGCGCGCCGCCGCGAATCCGCCCACACCCAGCGGCGACACGGTAGCTTCGGATCCACCGCAGATCATCACGTCGGCGTCTCCGTATTCGATCAGCCGCGAACCTTCTCCAATGCAATGCAGCCCTGTGGTGCAGGCAGTCACGATCGCGAGATTCGGCCCTTTCAACCCAAACCGGATGGACAGGTGGCCAGAGATCATGTTGATGATCGACGCCGGCACGAAGAACGGAGAAATCCGGCGCGGGCCGCGATTGAGCAATTCCGTTTGCGTGACTTCGATCATCGGCAAGCCGCCAATTCCCGAGCCCACCACAACACCTACGCGCTCCGAGTTCTCTTCGGTGATTTCAAGCCCGCTGTCCTGCATGGCCTGAACACCGGCCGCAATGCCGTAATGGATAAAGGTATCCATGTGGCGCGCTTCCTTCGCCGGCATATAGTCTTCGACATTGAAGCCCTTGACTTCACCGGCAAAGCGCGTGGAGAAGTTCGTTGCGTCGAACTTCGTGATCTCGGCGATGCCCGACTTGCCGGCGACCAGATTGGCCCAGCCGTCGGCAACGGTATTGCCGACAGGCGAAATCAGCCCAAGGCCTGTAACAACAACACGACGACGGCTCACGGTAACCCCTTATCCATAAATGACAAAAAGCAAAAGCCACAAGGTTCACAGGAAATCGCCCTGTGAGCCCTGTGGCCGTTAAATCGGTTCGAAGCGCGGTTCGAAGCGCAACAGAGCGTCAACCCCGAATATCGTAGCAGTAGCTGCGCTTGGCTCTTAAGCCTTGACGTTCGCGCGAGCGTAGTCGATTGCTTGCTGAACCGTCGTGATCTTTTCCGCTTCTTCGTCCGGAATTTCCATGCCGAATTCGTCTTCGAGAGCCATCACGAGTTCGACGGTGTCAAGCGAGTCAGCGCCCAGATCGTTCACGAACGAAGCTTCGTTCTTGATTTCAGCTTCGGCGACGCCCAGTTGTTCGGCGACGATCTTCTTCACGCGCTGTTCGATATTGTCCATGCAGCCCTCCGAGGGAAATGTAGTTCAAAAACACAAGTGCGCGCATTTTATCAGGTTTGTACCCGTAATAACCCACGCACAAATCAGGTTTGCTTCACGTGCGACGCCCGTCCAATGCACGTCACACCCTTTCAACGTCACCGGCTAGCTACAGCGCATTTCGCGTCTCGCGCAGCTTGCTTTCAACAAGCATTTTGCGCACCCGCCAAGGCGCGGATATTAACGAAATGCCTGTCACATGTACATGCCGCCGTTCACATGGAGCGTGGTTCCCGTGATGTAGCCCGCGTGCGGCGAAGCGAGGAAAGCCACAGCATGAGCGATATCTTCGGGGCTGCCCAGTCGGCCGAGTGGTATCTGTGCTGTGAGCGCCGCACGCTGCGCTTCCGGCAAGACCTTGGTCATGTCGGTATCGATAAAACCCGGCGCAATGCAGTTCACCGTGATTCCGCGGCTGCCGATTTCTCGCGCCAGGGCGCGCGTCATGCCCGCCACGCCAGCCTTCGCGGCCGCGTAGTTCGCCTGGCCCGGATTGCCCGAAGAAGCCACCACCGACGTGATATTGATGATCCGTCCGCCGCGCGCTTTCATCATCGGGCGCAGAACGGCGCGCGACAGGCGGAAGACGGCGCGCAGGTTCGTGTCGATAACAGCATCGAATTCTTCGTCTTTCATGCGCATCGCCAATTGATCTTTCGTGATCCCGGCGTTGTTCACGAGCACATTCAGCGCGCCAAATTCCTTCACCACGCCGTCGATAAACCCCTCGCTCGCGGCGGCGTCCGTCACGTCCAGCACCGCGCCGCGGCCTTGCACGCAGGCTTCCTTCAGCGCTGCGGTGATTGCTTCGGCGCCGCTTTCGCTGGTCGCCGTGCCAATCACGGTCGCGCCCTGACGCGCGAGTTCGAGCGCGATCGAGCGTCCGATTCCGCGCGATGCACCCGTTACGACAACAATCTGCTTGTCCAGACTCATGTTTTATCCGTTCCTTGTCTTGTTCAGCCGGCGAGCAGCGCGCGAACTTCGTCGAGCGAAGCGGGATCGAAAATCGACGCACCGACGAGCGCGCCATCTATACGCTTCGTCAAGCCGTTCAGCACCTTGCCCGGACCGCATTCGATCACATGCGTGACGCCTTCATGCGCCATTTTCTGCACCGTTTCCACCCATCGCACGGGACCCGCCGCCTGACGCACGAGCGCATCCTTGATGGCGGCCGGTTCGGCGACGCTGGCAACATCGATGTTATTGATCAGCGGAATCTGCGGCACGTCAATTTCGACGCTCGCCAGATATTCGCGCAATTGATCCGACGCGGGCTTAAGCAACGACGAATGAAACGGCGCCGAAACCGGCAGCGGCAGCGCGCGCTTCGCGCCCTTCGCCTTGGCCAGTTCGCAGGCCTTCTCCACGCCGGCTTTCGCGCCCGCGATCACCACTTGCGAAGGCGCGTTGAAGTTGACCGCTTCCACAATGCCGGCCGCCGATGCTTCCGCGCAGACGGCGCGCACGGCGTCGTCGTCGAGACCCAGGATTGCGGCCATGCCGCCTTCGCCCACGGGAACCGCGCTCTGCATGGCTTGCGCGCGAAAGCGCACGAGCGGCACGGCGTCCGAGAATTTCAGCGCGCCGGCCGCCACCAACGCCGTGTATTCGCCGAGGCTGTGTCCAGCCACCAGCGCCGGCTTCAGCCCGGTTTCCTTCTCCCACACACGATAAATTGCATAAGCGGCCGTCAACATCACAGGCTGCGTGTTGGTCGTGAGTCCAAGATCTTCCGCCGGACCTTCGGCGATCAGTTTGCCCAGATCCTGGCCGAGTGCATCGGATGCCTGTTGCACGGTTTCGCGCACTACGGCGTGATCGGCGAATGCGTTGAGCATGCCGACCGATTGGGAGCCTTGTCCCGGAAAAACGAACGCGAATTTCATGACGTCCTTACTCAATTGGATGGGTCGAATGGCCGATGCGGCCAGGCAACGCGGGCACTGACGCCGCGTTCAGTAGCGGATGACCGAAGCGCCCCAGGTGAAGCCGCCGCCGACGCCTTCTATCAGCACATGCTGGCCGCGCTTGATGCGGCCGTCGCGCACCGCGACGTCGAGTGCGAGCGGAATCGAAGCCGCCGACGTGTTGCCATGCTCGCCGACGGTCACGACCATGCGTTCGAGCGGCACATGAAGCTTCTTCGCCGTGCTTTCCATGATGCGGATATTGGCTTGATGCGGAATCAGCCAGTCGATGTCGCCAGCCGTGAGCCGCGCCTTTTCCAGCGCCTCGACGGCCACTTTCTCGAGCACTTTCACAGCGAGCTTGAAGACCGCCTGGCCGTCCATGTGCAGGAACGCGCTGCCTTCTATCACACCCTTGTTCACATTGCCCGGCGTGCACAGGATGCTCGAATGGCTGCCGTCCGCGTGAAGCGCGCTCGACAGCACGCCCGGTTCGTCCGACGCCTGCAGGATGACCGCGCCCGCGCCGTCACCAAACAGCACGCAGGTGGTGCGGTCGTTGAAATCGAGGATACGGGAGAACGTTTCGGCGCCCACGACGAGCGCCGTGCGATTCATGCCACCGCGAATGAAGCTGTCGGCGGTGGCGACGGCGTAGGCGAAACCGGAGCAGACCGCCTGGATATCGAATGCGGCGCCGCCATTCTTGATACCGAGCTTGTTCTGCAGCAGGCAGGCCGTGCTGGGAAAGACAAAGTCAGGCGTGGAGGTCGCCACAATGATCAGGTCGATCGATTCCGGATCGATTCCCGCTGCTTCAATCGCCTGGCGCGACGCGTGCAGGGCGAGTTCGCTCGTGGTCTGATCGGGCGCGGCGAAGTGGCGCGCGTGGATGCCTGTGCGAGCGACGATCCATTCATCGCTCGTTTCCACGGCTTGCCTGGCCAGCCGGTCGGCCAGATCCTGATTCGTGACGCGATCGGCTGGCAGATAACTGCCCGTTCCGATCACACGGGAATAGAGATTCGATTGAGCCATTATGCCTTCGAGGGTAGCGCGGCGCCCGGTGCGCCCGGCTGCACGAGCGGGCGTGAAACGGCCGCGTCGCCGGAGGCGGCTGGTGCTGCCGGGTCCACGGTCACGGCTGCGTCAGCGGCAGTGTCCAGCGCCGCTTGTTGCACAGGCGCAGCATTTTCTTCCATGGCGCGTACGAGCCGTTCCAGCACGCCATTTTTGACCGCATCATACCCGCGTTTGATAGCCCACTCAAACCCGTAGGCTTGCGCCGAGCCATGGCTTTTGATGACGAGGCCGCGCAACCCGAGGAGCGCCGCGCCGTTGTATTGGGCGGGATCGACGCGTCGTTTGAAGCGCTTGAGAACCGGCAGTGCGACGATCGCCATCAGCTTGGTCGCGAGTGACCGGCTGAATTCCTCGCGGATCATGTCGGTGAGCATTTGCGCGAGACCTTCCGACGTCTTCAGCGCCACGTTGCCGACAAATCCGTCGCAGACGACTACGTCTGTTGTGCCTTTATAGATGTCATTGCCTTCCACGTTGCCGTAGAAGTTGAGCGTGCTTGCGCGCAGCAGTTCGCCGGCGCGCTTGATGGTGTCGTTGCCCTTGATGACTTCTTCGCCAATGTTGAGCAGGCCGATGGTCGGCCGCTCCTTGCTGCCGATAGCGGCCACCAGCGCATGTCCCATCTCGGCGAACTGCAGCAGGTGCTGCGGCTCGCAGTCCACGTTCGCGCCCAGGTCGAGCACGGTGGTGAAGCCCTTCTGGCTCGGCATGGCAAACGCGATAGCCGGCCGTTCTATGCCCGGCAGCGTCTTGAGCACGTAACGCGACACGGCCATCAATGCGCCCGTGTTGCCCGCCGAAATGCAGGTCTGCGCCTGCCCTTCCTTGACGAGATTGAGCGCCACGCGCATCGACGAATCCTTCTTCCGGCGCAGCGCGACTTCCACCGGGTCGTCCATCTCGACTACTTCCGTAGCCGGGACGACCGTCAGCCGGGTTTCGCCGGCGGCCTTGCACTTCTTCAACTGCGCGCGAATAGCCGACTCGATGCCGACGAGCAGCAAATGCGCATCGGGATGCGAACGCACGAAACTGACAGCGGCGGGAACGGTCACGGACGGGCCGTGGTCGCCTCCCATGCAGTCGATGGTGATCTTTACGGTCATGGAGTGCGACGAATTTCAGGCACAAAAAAGCGGCAGTAAAATGCCGCCTTCTTGTTACACCAGGAAGATGTCAAACGCGAGCGACCGTAGCTCAATTCATGTGTCAGACCATGAGTCAAGACGGCGACGCGAGACGCACCAAGCGTCGCGGACGCATTGCCCGCAGTACGCTCAATCGTTCTTCGTCTTGATGACTTTCTTGCCACGATAGTAGCCGTTCGGGCTCACGTGGTGACGCAGATGAACTTCACCCGTGCCCGGCTCAACGGCCAGCGCCGGCGCCGTGAGGAAGTCGTGCGAACGATGCATGCCGCGCTTGGACGGCGATTTCTTGTTTTGCTGAACTGCCATGATGACTCCAGAAAAATTTTGCGAATTCTAACACAGCTCGACACACCGGCGACCCCGACCTGAAGCCAGCGAGCCCGTCCGGACGCATCGCGCCGAATGACGATCCGATACCCGGCTTGAGCGCCGGACATCACTACTTTTTTTAATGCGTGTCGTTGCCGGAACCGCCCTGCTTGAGCTTGCCGAGCGCGGCGAAGGGGTTGGGCCTGTTTGAGCCGCTGCCCGAACCGCCATCCTGCCGCGATTCTGCTTCGCCATTCAGACCACCTTCGTCCAGCTCGCCCTCGGCGCTGTAGAGATCCGTGTTCAGGCTCTCGTGCACTTCGGGACACACGTCGTGCTTGGGCACGAGCGGCAAGGACAACAACAATTCCTCTTCGATCAAGTCGATGAGATCGAACTGGCGCGAGCCCACGATCACCTCGACTTCATCGTTGTCCAGCGGAAATTCATCTGCTTCTTCTTCCGTCAACACAATGCGATACGTTGCGTCGACATCAAGGTGCTGCGAATACGGCGATAAACAACGCTGACATTCGATCCAGACTGAGCCGTGCACGGCAAGCCGCAAATACGGCTGCGGCGCTTCGGTGCCGTCGTCCTGCAACTCGGGCTGCATGGAGCCTTCGGCCTGCCATGAAAACACCGTGTCGCGATCGGGCGCGTCCGCCGGCACTTCACTGAGCAGACGCGGCAACTGCGAAACCCGTACACCGCCCGCCGCCTGCCGGCGGCTCTGGGCAAAGTCGAACAGGTCGAGTGCGCGCAAGTCCTCGGGACATGCAGGTTTGCCAGGATTTTGTGTCATGTGCGCTCCTGCGATGGGTCATTACCGCGACGGCTGAAAAAGCGAGTGCACGGAACACGACCGGGATGGAAGCTGCAGTATGCACCGCACTGAACCCGTCCGGCTGGTGTGGTTTATCCGGATTTTACCGGACAAGGCGAAGCAGGCTTATGACGCTTCCAACGCTTCTGGCCCTGAAAACCACAACATATCTCGGTACACTTCCGGCCGTCGCGCTTCACTGCAGGCCGCCGCTCATTTTCATCGTGCTCTTATTCAATCAAACGCAAAAACTGCTTGAACACCCTGCGCGCACCGATGAAAAGCCCAAAACTATAGCGGCTTTGTCTTTTCGAGTCAAACACTTATGCTTCGGGTTGCGGCGCAAACACCGCAACCGCCAATCTCCTTGTTTAGCCGGTTCTTTTCATGCCCGATGTCTCAAATAAGCCGCGTCTCGTCCTTGCATCGAGTTCGCGTTATCGACGGGAATTGCTCGAACGCCTGCGCGTTCCGTTCGATGTAATCACACCCGACATAGACGAAACGCCGCTCGACGCGGAAACGCCCGAAGCCACGGCCCTGCGGCTTTCGGAGGCGAAAGCCCGTACGGCCGCGAAGCGCGTGACGGACGCGGCCGGCGCGCTGGTTATCGGCTCGGATCAGGTCGCCACCTGCGACGGCCGGCAGATCGGCAAGCCCGGCACGCACGACAATGCGCGCGCCCAACTCCAGTTTATGCGCGGCAAAAGCGTCGAGTTCCATAGCGCGTTATGCCTTTTCGATAGCCGCACGGGCAACGTCCAGTCCGCCGATATCGTTACCCGCGTGCAGTTTCGCGATCTTTCCGATGACGAAATCGAAGCCTATCTACTCGCCGAAACGCCTTACGACGTGGCGGGAAGCGCGAAATCGGAGGGATTAGGCATCACGCTCGTCTCAGCCATTCATTCCGATGATCCCACCGCGCTGATCGGCTTGCCGCTGATCGCGTTGTCGAAAATGCTGCGCGCGGCCGGATTTCCTTTGGTGGAGGCAGCATGAGCGGCGTTCTGTATCTGATTCCCAACACGCTCGGCGAAGGCGACAGCGCCGCGCTGGCCCACGTCCTGCCCGAACCGGTTCGCGCACGCGCGGCGGCGCTGCAGTATTACATCGGCGAAAACGCGAAAACCACGCGCGCATTCCTCAAGAAAGTCGGAACCGAGCGTCCGATCCAGGAAATCGAAATCCGCGAGTTGAACGTCAACACGCCGCCCGGCGAAGTCGAAAAGCTGCTAGCGCCGATTCTGGGCGGCACTGACGCAGGACTCGTTTCCGAGGCCGGTTGCCCCGCGGTCGCCGATCCGGGCGCCCTGCTCGTGCGCCGTGCGCATGAACGCGGCGTGAAAGTCGTACCGTTTGTTGGACCGAGTTCGATTTTGCTGGCGTTGATGGCGTCGGGAATGAACGGCCAGAGCTTTGCGTTCAACGGCTACCTTCCCGTCGATGCCGCCGAGCGCGGCAAACGTCTGCGGGACCTTGAAATGCTGTCGAGGAAAGCGAACCAGACGCAGATTTTTATCGAAACGCCATATCGGAATCGTGCGTTGCTGGATACGTTGCTCGCGGCTTGTGCACCGTCGACGCTCGTTTGCGTCGCGGTGGACCTGACGCTGCCGGAGGAAACGATCGTTACGCGAACGGTGGCCGAATGGAAAAAGAAAACCGCACCCGAACTGCATAAGCGGCCGGCGATTTTCCTGCTGCTGGGTGCATAAAACATAAAAAACGCTCGCCGGGAACGTCCACGGCGAGCGTTTTCATTGCCTACAGAAAGCTATTTCAACTGCATTTTTCCGCTTGTCATCAGCGCCTCTATGGATGCGTTTCCAGCCGCCGCGCCAAATTTGCGCGCAACGCGTTCGCCAATGCTCTCTTTCTGCGTGTAATCAACAAGATCCGGCTGCTTCACAATCTCACGCGCGACGTAATCCGCGTCGCCGAAACCATCGGCGAGACCCAGTTCCACGCTTTTCTGGCCGGTCCAGAACATGCCCGAGAAGATGTCGGGACTGTCTTTCAGGCGCGATCCGCGGCCTTTTTTGACGGCATCGATGAATTGCGTATGGATCTGGTCCAGCATTTCCTGCGCGTGCGCATCCATTACCGGCGTTTCAGGCGAGAACGGATCGAACGCGCCCTTGTTCGCGCCGGACGTATGCAGGCGGCGCTCCACGCCAAGCTTGCTCATCAGGCCAGTGAAACCAAAACCGTCCATCAGCACGCCAATCGAGCCAACGATGCTCGCCTTATCGACGTAAATCTTGTCAGCAGCAGCAGCGGCGTAATAGCCACCCGACGCGCACATGTCGTTTACGACCACGTAAAGCGGCTTCGACGGATACTTCGTCCGCAAGCGCGTGATTTCCCGATTGATGATGCCCGCCTGCACCGGACTGCCGCCGGGGCTATTGCAGCGAAGGATCACGGCGGCCGTGGCGTCGTCTTCGAACGCGCTGTCGAGCGCCGCGTTGACGTTGTCAGCGCTTGCGTCGCTATTGGCGGAAATTTCGCCTTCGAGTTCGACCAACGCCGTGTGCCGAGCAGTCTTCGATACCTTGTCGCTGGTGAAATCGAATGCCCGCCAGACCGCAACCGCGAGGATGGCGAGAAAAACGAAACGAAAGAAAATGCGCCAGCGGCGCGCCGAGCGCTGCTCGTTGATCGCCGCGAGCGCGATGCGTTCAAGCGCGGCGCGCTCCCAGTTTTCACTCCGTGGGGCGCCCGCGGGCGCCGGACGCAACGGGTCGGAAGGGTCGGTGGGAATGTGATCGGACATGCGTCGCCTGGTTGACTGATTAAAGATTGAATCGGGAGTTTTTGGTTCAAGCGGGGCGCAGGTCGTCGTCGGGAAGCCAGAAAACAGCACGGCCTTCCGGCGTATCGCGCTCTTCGGTTTCAACCTTCCGCAAACGCGCGCCGCGGCACGGGCCGCCGACGCATTTCCCGGTATCCGGCTCGTAAATTGCGCCGTGGGTCGCGCACATCAAGTATAAGCCGGAGCTCTCGAAGAACTTGCCTTCGGACCAGTCCAGCTCCATGGGCACGTGCGCGCACTGGTTGAGATAGCCGAACGGCCTGCCGTCGTAGCGAACGAAAAACACCGTGGCTTCGCCGCTTTTGCCGGCTGCGCTGCGGCGAACGCCATCGCCGCCATCGACCAGTTCCTCCGATGCGCAGATCCGCACCGCTTCAGGCGGCGTTCCCGTCATGCGTTCTCCCGCAACCAGTCGCCGAGCGCGGTCACGTTTTCGGCGACGAAAAGCGGCTCGAGCGCATGCAGCGACTTCGCCGGATGCGCGCCATACGTCACGCCAACCGACGCCGCGCCCGCATTCTTCGCCATTTGCAGGTCGTGCGTGGTGTCGCCGACCATCACCGTGCGGTTCACGTTCTGACCCAGTTCGCGGGTCAGTTCGTGCAGCATCGCGGGATGCGGTTTGGAGAAGGTCTCGTCGGCGCAGCGCGTTCCGTCGAAAAGGCTCGTCAGGCGCGACTGGTCGAGCGCCCGGTTCAGGCCCACGCGGCTTTTTCCCGTCGCGACCGCCAGCAGATAACCCTCGTCACGCAGGTTTTGCAGCATCTGGCGCACGCCCTCGAAGAGTTCGGTTTGCTCACCCTTGATCAGGTAATGAAAGCGATACCGCTCCGCCAGCTTCGGGTAATCGGTGGGATCGAGCGTGGGCGCCGCGATCTGCAACGCGTCGCGCAGGCCAAGCCCGATGACGTAGCTCGCGGCTTCGTCGGCGGGAACGGGCAGGCTCAGGTCGCGGCAGGCCGCCTGAATGCTGCGCGTAATATGCGCCGTGGAGTCCATCAAGGTGCCATCCCAGTCGAAGACAATCAGGTCGAATTGCTGACGCGCCATTACTCTGTCTCTCTGGAAAATTGTTTGAGTTGTTCGATGAACCGCCTGCATTCGGCCGGCAGCGGCGCTTCGACCTGGAGCGTCTCGCCCGTTGCCGGATGAACCAGTTTCAGGCGGAAAGCGTGCAGGAACATGCGTTTTAGCGACGGCTTTGCATCGGGACGCACCAGATTCTTGTTCAGCGCGAAGTCGCCGTATTTGGCGTCGCCGGCAATCGGCAGGCCAATGTGCGCCATATGCACGCGAATCTGGTGCGTGCGGCCGGTTTTAAGTTCGGCCTCGACCCAGGCGTATTCGTCGAAGCGCTCGATCAGGTTGAAAACGGTGTGCGATGCCAGCCCGTCGTCCTGAACCCGCACGCGCCGCTCGCCTTCGGGCGTCAGATATTTGTGCAAGGATTCTTTCACGATCCTTCGGCGCCCCCAGCCCGCCAGCCACTCGCCGTGGCCAACTGCCTGATAGCGTTTATCGATTTTGTTGTCGCGCATCTGTTCGTGCAGGTTCACGAGCGCCGAGCGTTTTTTCGCGAGCATCAGCACGCCGGACGTCTCACGGTCCAACCGATGCACCAATTCGAGGAACTTCGCCTGCGGACGCGCATTGCGTAACTGCTCGATCACGCCGAACGCCACGCCGCTGCCACCATGAACGGCAACGCCGGCGGGTTTGTCGATCACGATCAGGTGATCGTCTTCAAATAGTATGGGGAATTCGGCGGCTGGCGCATTCGACGAAACCGGTGTCTCGTCCAGTTGAGCGGTACGAATGGGCGGCACGCGAACCAGATCGCCCATTTCCAGCCGATATGCCGCGTCAATGCGCCCTTTGTTCACACGAACTTCGCCGCTGCGCAAAATCCGGTAAATGTGGCTTTTCGGCACGCCTTTACAGACGCGAAGTAAAAAATTGTCGATGCGTTGACCCGCTGCGTTCTCGTCGATCTCGATCATCGAGACCTGTTCGCTTGCGACCTTTTTATGGGATGTTTTGCCTAACTCATTCATTCTGAATATAATTTGCGGACAGTCTGGAAAAAGCCAGTAAGCTGGCCGGATGTTGTCAGACTGTACAGGTGCAAGCGGACAACCGTTATTTTACTTGCGCCCAGGGCCAGTTGCTCACCCGGAAAACGGAGTAACGAGTTGCACGCACGGCGATATCGCGCGGCAGGGACGGTGCCCACAGGCGCGTTCGGTCGAGTCGATCGCCGACACGGTAACGGATTTTTGGCGATCAAGAATTTTATCGGCGAGAGTTGATGAAGGCCGGATTTTATTCGGCCGGGTCCGGATTCGACCCCGGGTATCAGGCAGGTATCGAAAAGATATTGGGCGGATATCAGGTATTGGGCGACCGGAACGTCGGCGCTTTGCCGTAGCGAAGAAAACAATGGTCTGCCGCAAGCTGCGCTGAAACGGGCGAAGCGTGGCGGACGTTGTAACAAGGCGAGACACCCAACGCGGTTGATCGGGCGCTTCGAGCGCCTGAAAAGCCACAACGGCAGTCTGCCGCAGTTTTGAACCAGAGCCTGGCCGTTTTGCTTACCCGCGATTTTGCGAGAGAAAACGCCGGCTGAAAACGAAACTGCTGCAGGATGCATCCGGCTGCTGCTGGCTGCGCTGCTGGCTCCTCGATTTGTTTGCTGGACGTCGAGCCGCAGTGCTGTGCCGCTTAAGCCGACAGCCGTCGAATCACGGCGTGTCAAACCTGTTCGCATGTGCCCAGGGCTTTCTACCTGTCGCGGCGTATTTCGCCGCACGTTGGTGGCAAAGCCCGCCTCAGGCAATTCTCCGAGCCAGAACTCCCGCGCCCAGCGTGCTTTGTGACAACAAACAACAAAGCGCGGCGCGCCCGCCCTCCTGCTTCATGCGACTGACAACCGCGTGAATTCGCTCGATGGGGGCCGGTAGAGCCGCTCTGGAGCCGTCCAATGAAACGCATGCTGTTTAACGCGACGCAGCAAGAAGAATTGCGCGTCGCTATCGTCGATGGGCAAAAACTCATCGATATCGACATCGAAACCGCCGGGCGCGAACAGCGCAAAGGCAATATCTACAAGGGAGTTGTGACTCGCATCGAGCCGTCGCTCGAAGCCTGTTTTGTGAACTACGGCGAGGACCGCCATGGTTTCCTGCCGTTCAAGGAAGTCGCCCGCCAGTACTTCAAGGACGGCGTCGACATGCGCTCCGCACGCATTCAGGACGCTTTGCGCGAAGGCCAGGAACTGATCGTTCAGGTCGAAAAGGAAGAGCGCGGCAACAAGGGCGCGGCCCTGACCACGTTTATTTCGCTTGCCGGACGCTATCTCGTCTTGATGCCGAACAACCCGCGCGGCGGCGGTGTATCGCGCCGGATCGAGGGCGACGAGCGCCAGGAATTGCGCGAAACCATGTCGCAGCTCGATTTGCCGGATGGCATGAGCATCATCGCGCGAACCGCGGGGATTGGCCGTTCGGCCGAAGAACTGCAGTGGGATCTGAACTACCTGATGCAACTGTGGCGCGCGGTGGAAGCGGCGTCGCAAAGCGGCGTGGCCGGCAAGCCGATGCTGATTTATCTCGAATCCAGCCTCGTGATCCGCGCAATCCGCGACTACTTCCAGCCGGATATCGGCGAAATTCTCATCGATACCACCGAAATCCATGACCAGGCCAGCGCCTTCATGGACATCGTGATGCCGGATAACTTGAGCAAAGTTAAGCGCTATCACGACGACGTTCCCCTCTTCTCCCGTTTCCAGATCGAACACCAGATCGAGACCGCGTATTCGCGCACGGTGCCGTTGCCCTCGGGCGGCGCGATCGTGATCGACCACACGGAAGCGCTGGTGGCCATCGACGTGAACTCGGCGCGCTCGACCAAGGGCGCGGATATCGAGGAAACGGCGACCCGCACGAACCTCGAAGCCGCCGACGAAGTCGCGCGCCAGTTGCGCCTGCGCGATCTGGGCGGGCTGATCGTGATCGACTTCATTGACATGGAATCGGCCAAGAGCCAGCGCGAAGTCGAGCAACGCCTGAAAGACGCGTTGAAGCACGATCGTGCGCGCGTACAAATGGGCAAGATTTCGCGTTTCGGCTTGATGGAACTGTCGCGCCAGCGGCTGCGTCCGGCGCTCTCCGAAGGCAGTCATGTGACGTGCCCGCGTTGTAACGGCACGGGCCATATCCGCGATACCGAATCGTCCGCGCTGCAAGTGCTGCGGATCATTCAGGAAGAAGCAATGAAGGAAAACACCGCGGCAATTCATTGCCAGGTGCCGGTGGAAGTCACTGCTTTCCTGCTGAACGAAAAACGTTCGGAAATCAACAAGATCGAGTCGCGTTTCAAGGTCAATGTGGTGCTGATCCCGAACAAGCATCTCGAAACGCCGCATTACAAGCTGGAACGCCTGCGTCACGACGATACGCGTCTGGATGAGCCGCGTGCATCGTGGAAGATGGCCGAGGAAGCCGCGCACGAACTGGAATCCGAAACGGGTTACAGCAAGCGCACCGAGGAAGTGAAGCCCAAGCAGGAAGCAATGGTCAAGGGCATTACGCCGGCTTCGCCCGCGCCCAGCGCGCCGGTGAAGGTGGCGGCGGCTCCGGTCGCGGCACCCGCGCCGGTGGCGGCATCGACGGGCGGGTTTATCGGCTGGCTGAAGAATCTGTTTGGCGTGCAGCCCGAAGTGAAACCGGCGCCAGCGCCTGTCGTTGCGCCCGCACCGGCGCGTCCGGCCCGCGGCGAGCGGCCGGAACGCTCGGGCCAGGGAGGCGATCGCAACCGGAATCGTCGTGGTGGCGCTGGTTCGCGAGATAGCGCAGCGAGCACAGGCACGGCGAGCGCACCGGGCACGGCAGGCGGGCGTCAAAGCCCGCGCCGCGAGGAACGCGAACCGAAGGAAGGACGCGAACCGCGTGATACGCGCGAACTGCGGGAGCCGAAGGAGCCCCGTGAATCGCGCGGTGGCCGCGAAGGCCGTGAGCCGCGCGAGGCGCGTGAAGGCCGCGAACCGCGCGAGGCCCGCGAAGGCCGTGAGCCGCGGGAACAGCGTGAGCCACGCGAACCGCGTGAATCACGCGATAACCGCGAGCGCGCTGAAGCGGTCGATCGTAGCGAACGCCGGGAACGCGGTGAGCGCAAGAAACCTCAGCCGGAAGCGGCCGTCGAAGCATTGACGCAAGGTGAAACATCGGCATCCGATCTGACGGAAGCGCGCCAGGCAGGTCAGGAATCGCAGCAAAACGGCAATGCCGACGCATTGCAGGCCGATCAGGCTAGCGCGGCGCGTGAAGGCGAAGAGCGCCGTCGTCGTCGCCGGGGCCGTCGCGGCGGACGTCGCGATCGCGAAGAAGAAGGCGTGACGGTCAATCAGGCAGCGGATATTGCGGAAGGCGAAGGCACGGCTGAAAGCACCGATCCGGAGCGCGCTCAGGCCGGTGTATTCGATACCGACGGCGACGACACGCGCGATTTCGCGCCTGCCGCAACCAAGCCGCAGGTTCAACCATCGGCTGTAACGGTCGAGCCGATTGCGGCTGCCGCCGTTGCCGTGACGGAATTGCCCGAGCCGGTTCGCGCGGTGCCGGTCGAACCGGTCCAGGCAGTCGAACCAGCGGCGCCAGTCGCAGCAGAACCGGTCGCCGAACCAATTGAAGCAAAGCACGCGGAAGCCGAAGGGTTCGTGGTGCAGCACGAGGCGCATGAAGTTCACGCGCATCAGGCTGAAACGCCCGCGATCAACGTGTTCGAGAAGCCGGCAACCCCGCGGCCTGTCGAAAACCCGTTTGGCCCGACGCCCAAGGTAGCGGAAGAAAAGCCGGCGAGCCCGTTCATCGACACCCCGAAGGCAGAAGAACCCGTCGTTGCTCAGGCCGAGCCCCAAGCAGCTTCTCATGCGGCGCCGCAAGCCGCTGAAACGCTTGCCCAGCCTGCGGAGCCGTTGAAAACGGCGGCTGTCGCCGCATCGCCGACGTCGGAAATGGTATCGGCCGTTGCGCCGGCCGCGCCAGTCGTCGCGCCGCCGTCCGCACCGGTCGAGTCCGAGCCGGTCAAGACGTTCGCAGCGGTTGAAACTGCTGAGCCAGCCCCGGCAGCTCCTGCAATTGCTCCGGTCGCGCTGAAGGAAGACGCGCTCAAGCCGATGCTGGATACAGCCGGCCTCGTCTGGGTGAACACCGACGCCGACAAGCTTCGCGCGGCACGTGAAGCCGCGGCTCAGGTCGAAGCGCCGAAACGCGTGGTACGCGAGCGCAAGCGCCTGCCGCCGCTCGACTCCGCGCCCATGCAGCAGGTCGAAACGGGTAAGGACGTTCAATAAGTACGCTTGATAGCGTTTGATGCTTCAGTAAAGCGTCACGGACTTCCGGTCCGTGACGCTTTTTTATTCTTGCGCGTGAAAAACACCACAAAGCACTGCCGCGGATCACTGCTGATCCGCCCTTCCGCTAAAATGAGACGTTCGAAGTTAATAGCAGCCGAGCGGCCGTTTCTCCGAACACTTGTCGCCGCTGCTTGCGAGAAATAAAACGATCATGTCCCGACGCATCATTCCCGTCACCGATGTCACCGCGATCCCGGCCTTCCCGGGAGCCGTGGCGACGCCGACCGGATTGCTCACCGACAGGCTGTCACGCGATTTGCGCGATCTGCGCATTTCGGTGACCGATCGTTGCAATTTTCGCTGCGTGTACTGCATGCCGCGCGAAGTCTTCGATAAAAACTATGAATTCCTGCCGCACAGCGCGCTGCTTTCGTTCGAAGAAATCGAACGGCTGGCACGGCTCTTTGTCGCTCATGGCGTCGAGAAGATCCGGCTGACCGGCGGCGAACCGCTGCTGCGAAAAAACATCGAATTCCTGATTGAACGGCTGGCGCTGATGCGTACGCCCGAAGGCCGGCCGCTCGACATCACGCTGACCACCAACGGCTCCATCCTCGCCCGCAAGGCCCGGTCGCTAAAGGACGCGGGTTTGTCGCGTGTCACGGTGAGCCTCGACGCGCTCGATGACGCGTTGTTTCGCCGCATGAATGACGCCGACTTCGCCGTCGCCGACGTGCTCGACGGCATCGACGCCGCGCATGCAGTCGGCCTGGCGCCGCTGAAGGTGAACATGGTCGTCAAACGCGGCACGAACGACGCCGAAATCGTGCCCATGGCGCGTCATTTCAAGGGCAGCGGCACGGTGCTGCGGTTCATCGAATACATGGATGTGGGCGCGTCGAACGGCTGGAACATGAGCGAAGTGCTGCCATCGGCGGAAGTTGTTTCGCGGATCGCCGAGCATTTTCCGCTGCGTCCGCTTGACGCTCACAACGACGCCGAAACCGCGCAACGATGGGGTTATCAGGACGGCAGCGGAGAAATTGGCGTCATTTCAAGTGTCACGCGGGCATTTTGCGGGACTTGCACGCGAGCGCGCTTATCCACGGAAGGCAAGCTGTACTTGTGCCTGTTTGCAACGTCTGGACACGACCTGCGCGCGCTGGTTCGCAGCGGCGCGAGCGACGCGACCATTGCCACCGCGATCGCGCGAATCTGGGAAGCGCGCACTGACCGCTATTCGGAACTTAGGGGCAGCAATTCGCTGCCAGACGTAGACCCGGACGCACGCCGCGTCGAAATGTCGTACATCGGCGGCTGACATGACCGAGCCGGCGCCAAAAGCGCTTTCGAAGCACGACATGACCGGCGTGGTGCTGGCCGGTGGACGTGGATCGCGCATGGGCGGCGTGGACAAGGGCTTGCAGCCGCTGAACATGGAACCGCTCGCGGTGCACGCGCTGCGCCGGCTCTCGCCGCAATGCGGCGCCATGCTGATCAGCGCAAACCGCAGTCTCGAAATGTATGCGAAGCTTGGCATGCCGTTCCGGGCCAAGGTCATTGTCGACGCATTTCCGGACTTCCCCGGCCCACTTGCCGGCATGTCGGCGGCATTACACGCGGCGCAGACCGGGTTCGTGCTCTTCGCGCCATGCGATGCGCCTTTCATCGATACCCATCTGGCCGAGCGGCTATCGGAAAAACTGCTTGCCGGAAATGCGGATATCGCCGTCGCGAGCGTGATTGACGCCGCTGGCGATCAGCACATGCATCCGGTCTTCGCACTCCTGCGAGCATCATTGGCCGACGATCTCGACGCGTTTATCCGCGCCGGAGAACGCAAGGTCCGCGCGTGGTACGCGCGCCACAAGGCGGTAGAAGTGACCTTCACCAACGAGCGTGCGTTTTACAATGTCAACGATCTGCAGCAGCTAGCCGACCTCGAGTGCAACTAATCGCGAGTTCGTTTCAGCGTGCTGCGAGCCATTGGCTTGCCAGATGTCGCGGTCATGCCGTGCATCTCAACACGTCTGCCTCTCCATCCATCCGCCTGCGGGCTTTGCGTCGCGACTCCGCGCTGTTTTTACCCATCGATGAACTCATCCAGGCACTTTTCGAGCTGCGTCGCCGAGTACGATCCGAACGCGCTGCCCGTCAGCGCGGCGCAGGAGATCGTGCGTCAATGGGCGTTGCCGCGCGGGCGTGCCGAAGTGGAGCGCGTGCGGCTATTCGATGCGCTGGACCGCGTGCTGGCTGAAGACGTCGTCTCGCCGATCAACGTGCCTTCCCACGACAATTCCGCCATGGACGGCTACGCGTTCGACGGCGCGGCGCTCGAAGAAGCCGGTCGTGAAGGCCAAGTTGAGCTCAAGGTGGCCGGTAAGGCGCTCGCCGGACAACCGTTTGCAGGCGTGGCGCTCTCCGCGCAATGCGTGCGTATCATGACGGGCGCGCTGATCCCGCCCGGTTGCGACACGATTGTTCCGCAAGAACTCGTGCAACGCACGGGAGACACGATCACGTTCGGCGCGGCGGGGATCAGACGCGGCGTGAATCGGCGGCTCGCGGGGGAAGATCTTGCACAAGGTCAGCCGGCATTGCGTGCAGGGCGAATCGTGCGGGCATCGGATATTGGTTTGCTGGCTTCGTTGGGCATTGCCGAAATCGCCGTGCGGCGGCGTTTGCGGGTCGCCTTTTTCTCGACCGGCGACGAATTGCGCGCGGTCGGCGAGGCGCTACCACCGGGTTCCATTTACGACAGCAACCGCTACACGCTTTACGCCATGCTGCGCCGGATGAACGTGGAGCCCGTCGATCTGGGCATTGTGCGCGACGACCACGCATCGCTTGAACAGGCGCTGCGCCGGGCAACGCGGGAAGCCGATGTTGTAATCAGTTCGGGCGGCGTGTCGGTTGGCGACGCCGATTTCACGCGCGACCTGATGAATACGCTCGGCGACGTCGCGTTCTGGAAGATTGCGATGCGTCCGGGCCGGCCGCTCGCATTCGGCCGTTTGTGGTCCGGTGCGCGTCCCGGCGACGGTGAGTCGGCGTTGTTCTTTGGCTTGCCCGGCAATCCGGTTGCCGTCATGGCGACGTTTTATTTCATCGTGCGGGAGGCGCTGCTTGCCATGTCGGGCGCCACGGCGCATGCGTTGCCATTGATATCGGCGACGAGCACGAATCCACTATCCAAACGCGCCGGGCGCACGGAGTTCCAGCGCGGTATCGCGCAGCGCGACAACGCCGGGCGTTGGCACGTGGTCACGACCGGGCCGCAAGGATCGGGCGTGCTGAGTTCAATGAGCGAAGCCAATTGCTTCATTGTTCTCAGGCATGAGGCAGGCAATATCGATGCAGGAGACAGCGTCGATATCCTGCCATTCGACGGCCTGATCTAGTTTCAAAGAGTTTTCGATAACCGCTTCAAGGATCCAGGCTGTAACGCGGTCATCACACGGGTGGCTAAAGCTGTGGATTCGAACGCATTGCACTACGACTGACGGGGCTTTTCCTTCATGAAAAAACAGATTTCGTTCATCGCACCGGGACAAACCGCCAAAGCGCTGATTCTCGTGTATCTCACGTTCAGCGTGCCAATTGTGTTGCTCGGCGTGCTGGTCGCGTTCTTCCGATATGGCTCCGTGGAACTCAGCACCGTGACAAGCGCACTGCTGCTCAACGCAATCCTGGGGTTCATCCTGTTGTGGATTGCGTGTCACGCATACAACTGGGTGGCGTCGCGATTTGGCGGCATCGAGATCGTGTTGTCCGACGCGCCGGAAGAAGCGTGATGAGCGCGCTAATCCGCACCGCGGCGCCCAGCGATATCAACGCGATTTTTGGACTCATGCTGGAGTTGGCCGAGTTTGAAAAGCTGACGCACTTGTTCACGGCGACTGAATCCGGCTTGCACGACGCACTGTTCGGCGCACGGCCCGCTGCGGAAGCCATGGTCGCCGAGGAGAACGGGGTTATCGTGGCTTATGCCCTGTTCTTCCAGAACTACTCCACTTTCCTTGGAAAGCGCGGGTTGTATCTCGAGGACCTTTACGTGAAGCCGGCTATTCGCGGTAGCGGACTCGGCACGCAGATGCTGCGCGCCCTCGCGGCGCTGGCAGTGGAACGTCAGTGTGGCCGTTTCGAATGGACCGTGCTGGATTGGAACGTGAACGCCATCGGCTTCTACGAGAAAATGGGCGCAACGGTGCTGCCCGACTGGCGCATCGTGCGCATTACGGGCGAAGACCTCGCAAGGCTGGCTTCGCCTGTTGTGACTGCTGGCTAAGCGTCCGGCTCCTCGCGATCCGCGTCGGCTTCATGCCCGAGCAGGTTGGCCGCCTGCTCACCCGGCAAAGCTTCTACATCGCGTAGTTTCTTGCTCATCTGCCGGGTGCGCGTTTCCGCCGATTCAATGGACCGCGTCACCGCCTCCAATTGCGAGCGGGTCTTCGAGAGCACTTCTCCAAATTTCCTGAACTCCGTTTTCACCGCGCCGAGCACTTGCCAGACTTCGCTGGAACGCTGCTCGATCGCGAGTGTCCTGAAGCCCATTTGCAGGCTGTTGAGTAAAGCGGTCAGCGTGGTCGGACCCGTCACACTCACACGATACTCACGCTGCAAGAAGTCCGTGAGCCCTGGACGGCGCAGAATCTCCGCATACAGACCTTCCGTGGGAAGGAACAGCAACGCGAAGTCCGTGGTGTGCGGCGGCGCGACGTACTTCTGCGCAATGGTTTTTGCTTCTGCGCGAATGCGGCCCTCAAGCGCGCGCGACGCCTCTTCCACCGCAACCGGATCGACTCGATCCTGAGCGTCGATCAGACGTTCGTAATCCTCGCGCGGAAATTTTGCGTCGATGGGAAGCCAAACCGGCGTCGCTACTGCGTTCGTCCCGCTTTGGCCGGGGGCGTCGTGACGGCCTGGGAGCTTGATCGCGAATTCCACGCGGTCGTTGCTCTTTGGAATTGTCGCGACATTCTTCGCGTACTGATCTGGCGTAAGCAATTGTTCGAGCAGCGACTCCAGTTGCACTTCGCCCCACGTCCCGCGTGTCTTGACGTTGGTCAGCACTTTCTTCAAGTCGCCGACACCCGCGGCCAGCGTCTGCATTTCTCCCAATCCACGATGCACCTGCTCCAGCCTGTCCGAGACCAGCTTGAACGATTCACCAAGACGCTGTTCCAGCGTGGCGTGAAGTTTTTCATCGACGGTGCGGCGCATTTCTTCGAGCTTCGCCGCGTTGTTCGCTTCAATGTCCTTCAGCCGCGCTTCCAGCGTGGTTCGCACTTCACTCAAGCGCCGGTCGTTCGACTCTGACATCTGCGCCAGTTGCAGCGTCAAGGCATCGCCGAAACGCTTGAGCGCCTGGCTTTGTTCGTCGCGTGCATGCTGGCTTTGCTGGACGTTGCTTTCCGTCAACGCAAGCAATTGCCGCGAGAACGCTTCGAGCTGCGCGTTCTGCACGTTCGACATGCTCGCGAGTTGCGTGGCAAGCGTCTGCTGGAACTGGGCGAACGCACCGCCCGCTTCCGTGCGCGACGCACGCGATGTCTCGACCACCTCGCTTCTCACATTGCGTTCGAGGCGTTCTTGAGCACGCGCGTGTGCGTCGCCCATATCGATGACCCGATCAGTGAGCGCCTCGAACTGCTCTTCAATATTCGTCTCGCGCTTCGGCCGCAACAACAGGATCAGCGCAATCACCAGCGTGATTGCGAGGACGGCGACCGCAACGCTCAACAGCAGCAACATCGTCATTTCTTCAGGACTTCAGGATTGATCGGGTTCGGCGGATTGCCGGCGCGCGGCCCTTCACCCAAAGCGGCGATCAGGTTGTCGGCCGCGAGATTCGCCATGGCGCGGCGTGTGGATTCGGTCGCGCTCGCAATATGCGGCGTCAGCACGACATTCGACAAACCCAGGAAATCGCGATTGAAATTGGGCTCGCCTTCAAAGACATCGAGCCCCGCTGCGGCAATGGTCTTGTTGCGCAGGGCCTGGATCAGCGCGGTGTCGTCGACAATTCCGCCGCGCGCGATATTGGTCAGTGTTGCCGTGAATTTCATGCTCGCCAGTTCAGCCGCGCCGATGGTGTGATGGTTCTCGGCGGTGTACGGCAACACCAGCACCACGTGATCGGCCTGCTTGAGCAAATCGGCCTTCGATGCATACTCCGCATTCAACTCCGCCTCGATAGCCGGCGCAACGCGAGAACGGTTGTGATAGATCACGCGCATGTTGAACCCGCGGGCACGCCGGGCCAGCGCCTGACCAATGCGGCCCATGCCGATTACACCCAGCGTTGAGCCGTAAATATCGGAGCCGAGAAATGCGTCGTACGACCACGTGCCCCATTTGCCCGCGCGCAGGAAATGCTCGGACTCCGTGATACGTCGCGCGGCCGCCATCATCAGCGCCCAGCCAAAGTCCGCGGTGCTTTCGTTCAGGACGTCGGGCGTGTTCGTGCCGAGCACACCGTGGGCGTTGAGCGCCTGCATGTCGAAGTTGTTGTATCCCACGGCCATGTTCGACACAACCTTCAAATTTGGCGCGCCTTCCAGAACCTTCGCCGTCACGGGGTCTCCCGCCAGCAAGGCGCCGTCGCGGTCGGCCATGCGGCGCGCGAATTCGTCGGCGGGAAGCGGCGCGCCGGGATTGGCGTCGACTTCGAAATACTGTCGCAGACGTTCGATCACGTCCGGGAAGATGGGGCGGGCAACCAGCACTTTCTTCATCGACTTCTCCTCAAAAGAACAACCATCCGGTGAGCAGGAACAAGGGTAGCAAGACGATCGCCGACCAGCCCATATATCCGAAGAAACCGGGCATTACAACGCCGCGGGATTCGGCGATCGCCTTGACCATGAAATTGGGCGCGTTGCCTATATAGCTGTTCGCGCCCATGAACACCGCGCCCGCGGAGATTGCGGCAAGCGTTGTAGCGCCGCTCGTCATGAGCGTTTGCGCGTCGCCGCCAGCGAGATTGAAGAACACAAGATATGTCGGCGCGTTGTCGAGAAACGACGAGAGCAACCCCGTCGCCCAGAAGTACGCAATGTCGATAGGCTTGCCGCTCGAGTCGGTGACCAAGTGCACGATGCCCGCGAACGCTCCGTTCTCCCCGGCGCGCAAAATCATGATCACTGGCGCAATGGTAATGAAGATGGCGGCGAAGAGCTTCGCGACCTCCTCGATGGGCGCCCAGTTGAACGCGTTTCCCGTGCGGGCGCTCTTCGGCGTGAGCTTGAGCGACAGAAGCGTCACTGCAACAAGCACCACGTCGCGCACGAGATTCTGCAGCGCGATATGCGTGCCGAAAATATCGAATTCGATGCCCGGTTTCCACACGCCGCTGCTCAGCACCAGCACGACAACTGCCGCGAGCAAGACAAAATTGACCTTGCCGTCAATGCTCAACGGCGTCGTCACGGTAGTCTTAGGCGGCACGTCTTCTCTCGCGTAGTGATAGCGGTCGAGCGCGTAGAACAGTGCCAGCAAGATGGCGCATATAAACAGCGTCGGCTTGACGAGATGCACGGTGGTCCAGAAAAAACTGACGCCGTTCAGGAAGCCGAGGAACAACGGCGGATCACCGAGCGGCGAAAGCGAACCACCCGCGTTGGCCACCAGAAAAATGAAGAACACCACCCGATGCGCGCGATCCTTGCGCTTTTCGTTCGCGCGCAAGAGCGGTCGTATCAGCAGCATGGCGGCGCCGGTCGTTCCCATGATGCTGGCGAGCAGGGTTCCGAGCGCAAGCAGCGCGGTGTTCACGCGAGGGGAACCGCGCAAATCACCGTTCAGGCAAATTCCCCCGGCAACGGTGAAAAGCGCCGTGAGCAAGATGATGAACGGAACATATTCTTCCAGCATGGCGTGGACGAACGTGGCAAAGGCAGCCTGCGCGCCGAAGCCGATCGCGAACGGCACGAGAAACGCGAGTCCCCACGCTGCCGATATCTTGCCGAAATGGCTGTGCCAGACATGTGGCACGACCAACGGCGCAATGGCGATGCAAAGCAGGATGCCCGCGAACGGCATCGCCCAAAATGGCGAAAGCGAAGCGCCATCAAGCGTTGCCGCGGATGCATTGAGCGGCAGCGCAGCCAGCGCGAGAACCTGCAGCAACCAACGCACGTTCCGGCCGCTTTGCCTGCTTGAATTCCGGCATGCGGCCGATGACTTCATGTGATGGGTCCTCGTTGGCCTGTGCGTCGATCAAGGACTTGATTATAACGAGCGGGCCATCCACGCAACCCTAGACCGAACGGCTAACGCTCGACCGGATTGCGCCGAACTTGCGCGCCAGGCGCTACAGTTCTCCCACAGGCTTGGCGATATCGAAGACCTGGCGCAGATAGGCGAGATAAGCCTGGTCTTCGCACATGTTCTTGCCGGGAGAATCAGAGAGTTTGGCGACCGGCTGGCCGTTGCAGCGAACCATCTTGATGACGATCTGCAGCGGCTGATAGCCAAGGTCGTTGGTGAGATTCGTGCCCACGCCAAAGGCAAGCTGGCAACGGCCGCGAAAGCGCTCGTAGAGGCGCAGCACTTTGGGAATATCGAGTGCGTCCGAGAAGACCAGCACCTTGGTCCGCGGGTCGCAGCGATTTTGCTCGTAGTGACGGATCAGGCGCTCGCCCCAGTCGAACGGATCGCCGGAGTCGTGACGCGCGCCGTCGAAAAGCTTGCAGAAGTACATGTCGAAGTCGTTGAGAAACGCCTTCATGCCGTAGACGTCGGAGAGCGCAATGCCCAGGTCACCTCTATATTCTTTTGCCCACATCTCGAAGCCGAACACTTGCGAATCGCGCAGGCGCGGACCAAGCGCCTGGCAAGCCTGCAAGTATTCGTGCGCCATCGTGCCGAGCGGCCGAAGGCCATGCTTCATTGCGTAATAGACGTTGCTCGTGCCGGTGAACTGCTCGCCCAGGCCTTCCTTCAATTTCAGGATGACCTCTTCATGCCACTTGCCGGAGAACCGGCGGCGGGTGCCGTAGTCGGCGATCTTGCAGTCGGACACTTCAGGACGTCCGCCGAGCAACTGGATCTTGTCGCGCAGACGGTCGCGGCCGGTTTCGAATGTCGGATCGCGCTGGGTATTGCGGAAATAGACTTCGTTGACAATCGCCAGAACGGGGATTTCGAACAGGATGGTGTGCAGCCACGGACCAACAATATCAATGTCGATCTCGCCATTGTTCTTCTCCGACGGCTTGATGGTCACCGACTTTTCGTTGAGGTGAAAGAGCGCCAGGAAGTCGATGAAATCGCTCTTGATAAAGCGCATCCGCCGAAGGTATTCGAGCTCTTCCTCGGCGAAGCGCAGTTCGCAAAGCCCACGCACTTCCTCACGAATTTCATCGATGTACGGAACGAGATCGACGCCTTGCGTACGGCATCGAAATTTGTATTCCGCGTGTGCTGCCGGGAAATGATGCAGGACCACCTGCATCATGGTGAACTTGTAGAGGTCGGTATCGAGCAGCGAATGGATGATCATGGTTCCAGACGAACGGCTAGTACAACAGATAGAACCGCCAGGCAAAAACCCGCGGATGAAACCGCAAACAAACCCGGCCCGCCGCGGCGCATTTTCTATGCACTGGCTGGTTTGCCCCGGCGGCCTCGAATGCATGTTACCCGAAGTGCCAGGCGTGAGCGCCGTGCGCCGAAGCCCGCGGGAGGCCACGAGCCGGACCTGCATGGGCCCATAAACAAATCACTAAAGGATATAAAGCCTGCAGGAACGGGGTCGCGCTCATATTTACCGGTACGCTACAATATTGGTTTTGGCGCGCGCAATGTGCTGCAGTGTGCTGCAATACACACTTCCCCCCGGCTGCCCAGCCAGGAAAGAGACTGTTGGTTCAAGACCGAGCCCAACGTCCGGGTTGCCCCGCCGCCCCCACGAATTTCGCATGCAGGAGCCTGAATGACTCACGTTGTGACCGAAAGCTGCATCAAGTGCCGTTACACCGATTGCGTGGACGTGTGCCCGGTGGACTGCTTCCGCGAAGGTCCCAATTTCCTCTCGATCGATCCGGACGAGTGCATCGACTGCGCCGTATGCGTGGCTGAATGCCCGGTCAACGCAATCTATGCTGAAGAAGATGTGCCGGGTGACCAGCAGCACTTCATCGAGTTGAACGCAGAGCTCTCTCGCTCCTGGCCGAGCATCACCAAGACAAAGGCCCCATTGCCCGAGGCTGATGAATTCAAGGACGTCAAAGAGAAGCTCGAACTGCTCGAACGCTGATCCGTTTTGGCGCGTCTTTTCGCGGCGCGGCAAGCATCCATCGCGCACTGGAAATTTTTAAATCGAGATGAATGCGGGGTGTTGACAGGCTAGATTCCCCTCCATATAATTTCGTTTCTCTGCTGCAGATGTTCCCCGATAGCTCAGTTGGTAGAGCGCCGGACTGTTAATCCGTAGGTCCCTGGTTCGAGCCCAGGTCGGGGAGCCAAAAAGGTTCCAGACAAAAAGCCCAATCTTTCGATTGGGCTTTTTGCGTTTGGTTTGGGGAATACATCGTTCTGATACTTGGTGCTTCAAGGGACGATCATCGATCAGGACACCATTGAATATTAATGGTCGTCAGACAACGGTATAATCTCGATCATTACCCGCCGACTGACCCAAGGAGCGTTTCCGATGGCCGAACCCCTCGCATCCGTCGCGACACCCCGGCGTGCCCGCAATCTGGCGGAGAGCGTGTTCGACTACGTAATCGAACAGATCGAGTCCGCCGCCCTGAAACCCGGCGACAAGCTGCCGACCGAAGCGAAGCTCATGGCCACGCTTGGCGTGAGCCGCACTGTCGTGCGCGAAGGTATTTCGCGGTTGCAGGCGAACGAGGTCATCGAAACGCGGCACGGCATCGGCAGCTTCGTGCTGGAACCGCGACGTGAGAAGCTCGGCATCGACATGGTGCCGGCCACCACGCTGCGCGATGTTCTCTCCGTCCTCGAATTGCGCATCAGCCTTGAAACGGAATGCGCCGGTCTGGCCGCGCAACGCGCACAGCCCGAAGATATCGTGCGCATGCGCGCCGCGCTCGACGCAATCGAAGCCACCAGCCGCAACGGCAGCGACAGCGTCGCGGCCGATCTCCAGTTCCACATCGCGCTCGCCCGGGCGACGGGCAACCGCTATTTCGTCGATATCCTGACGCAAATGGGAACGGCGTTGATCCCGCGAAACCGCATCGACTCAGCCGGTATCGCCAAGGCGGATCCGAAGGCATATATGTCGCTGGTGAATCTCGAACACGAGAGCATCCTTGAAGCCATCATCCGGCACGACGCCGAAAGCGCTCGCGCCGCCATGCGCATGCATTTGTCGAATAGCCGCGAGCGTCTGCGCCGCGCCAATCAGGCCACTGATGTAAACGGCTGAAGCGTTTCTGCGTTCTTTGCTTCTTGCCCTGCCTCACCCAGCTTTTCCACGAAAACAGGCAAACTCATCTTGTCTGACGTCATACTTTGGTGGATACTATCCGTATCAAGCGGCAGTGTGTGACTTCTTTCCAGCATAGACACATTGACCTGTACGAGACGATTTCGGGTTAATACTCATTCTGTCGCGAATCCGGTCAAACATAGAATGTCATCAGACAACGTATCACGACGTTTTGGGCACTGCTGAGCCGCTTCAAATTTCAATTCATGATCGAACATGACGACACCTCAAGAACTCAAGAAAATCGTTTCCGAAGGCCTGCTGTCTTTCCCGTTGACCGACTTCGATGAACAGGGCGACTTCCGCGCCGATACCTATGCCGAACGTCTCGAATGGCTGGCGCCCTATGGCGCGACGGCATTGTTCGCCGCGGGCGGCACGGGCGAATTCTTCTCGCTGACGCAAAGCGACTATTCGAACGTGATCCGCACGGCTACGGAAACCTGCAAGGGCAAGGTGCCCATTCTCGCCGGCGCCGGCGGTCCGACGCGCGTTGCCATCGCTTATGCGCAGGAGGCCGAGCGCCTGGGCGCGAACGGTATCCTGCTGATGCCGCATTACCTCACGGAAGCAAGCCAGGAAGGGATTGCGGCGCACGTGGAACAGGTGTGCAAGGCGGTGAAGAATATTGGTGTGATCGTGTATAACCGCGCGAATTCCCGGCTCAATGCCGACATGCTGGAACGTCTTGCCGACAGTTGCCCGAACCTGATCGGCTTCAAGGACGGCGTGGGCGAGATTGAAAACATGGTGACGATCCGCCGCCGTCTGGGCGACCGCTTTTCGTATCTCGGCGGCTTGCCGACCGCCGAGGTTTATGCCGAGGCGTACAAGGCACTCGGCGTGCCGGTGTATTCATCGGCGGTATTCAACTTCATTCCGAAAACGGCGATGGAGTTTTATCGCGCGGTCACGGCGCAGGATCACGCGACAACCGGCCGTCTGCTCGACGAGTTCTTCATGCCGTATCTGGCAATTCGCAACCGGCGCGCGGGGTACGCGGTGAGTATCGTCAAGGCGGGCGCGAAGCTGATCGGGCGCAGCGCTGGTCCGGTGCGCGCGCCGCTGACCGACCTCACCGAAGACGAGATGGCGGAACTCGATGTGCTGATAAAGAAGCTAGGCTCGCAGTAATAGTTTCAAGGCACAAAACCCGTTCCGATAAATGCTCGCCGGAACGGGTTTTGTGCATCTGGATACGCGTGAGGTCAGCCCGCGAGCAAGACCACGGTCAACGACCGCACGCCTTGCGCGCCGCGAATCAGCACGCCTTCAATGTCCGCCGTCGCTGAAGGCCCGGTTACAAGCACGGCGTATCGCGCGCTCTTGAAGTCATCTTGCCTGTACACATCCTGCAGGCCGTCCACAATCCGCGCAGGGTCGAGCAGCACCACGAGATGCTGCACGAGATAGCCAATCGAATTGACGATGTACTCGTCCTCGCTGAACCACACCGAGCCGGTTTCCGCCACGCCAAAACGCGCGCGCACGACGCCCGCATCGACGTCCTGAAGCAAAGCCGGCGACATCCCGGCGTCGAGCGCGCGGTTCCCATCGATACCCAGAACCGCCGACGCCACAACCGCATCCGCTCCGAAACGTTCGGCCAGAAGCGCACGCACCGTTTCAAGCGACTCACCTTCGACCACAGTTCCGCCCATCGCGGCCAGCGCCGTTCGAAAACGTTCGAGACGCTCGCCGGGAGGTGTATCGAAGAGGGGCACTTCCGGGCGCGGACGTCCCGCCGGTTGCGCCGCGCGGATCCTGGCCAGAAAAGCTTCACGCGTTGTCGTCATTTTTGCGTCGCCTTGCGATTTTTCTTGTACCACTCGTGAAAGGTTTCAGCCGGCGATTCGGGCAAGTCGCGTTGACGGCCCCAGATGTTCAGCGGGTTGTACAGCACGAAGTTCGGCAAGCGCTTGAGCGCACCGCCAAGCGACGCCACCGTGCCGCGATACAGCGTCGGACTGGCAAGCAGGCGTCCGGCCATCTTCAGCACTTCGGCCTTCACGAACGGCACTTCGTGATTCGCCGCGATCACCTCGCGCCATTTGTAAATCTGCTCGTGGATGTTCACCTTCGTCGGGCAGACGTTCGTGCAACTGCCGTTAAGCGTCGATGCAAACGGCAAACTGCTGAAGCGCTTCATGTCGTAGGTGGGATTGATGATCGCGCCAATCGGCCCCGAGTACGTGAAGCCATATGACAAGCCGCCACTACGCCGATAAACCGGGCACGTATTCATGCACGCGCCGCAGCGGATGCATTTGAGCGAGTACCAGAAATCTTCCATGGCGAGACGCTCGGAACGGCCGTGATCCACGAGGATGTAGTGCATTTCCGAACCCGGACGCGGCGCGCGAAAATGCGACGTGTATTGCGTGATGGGCGAGCCGAGCGCGCTGCGCGACAACATGCGCACGAACACGCCCAGATCCGATATCTTCGGGATCAGTTTTTCAATACCTATCGATGCAATATGCAGCGGCGGCACATTCGCCGACAAATCCGCGTTGCCCTCGTTCGTGCACACCACGACCGTGCCCGTCTCCGCGACCGCGAAGTTGCAGCCTGTCATGCCCACCGTTTTCTCGCGCACGAAATACGGCCGCGTGTTCATGCGCTGGCTTTCCGCAAGATAGTGGATGTCGCTGTTCTGCGGATCCGTGCCGATCGTGCGGCCAAACAGTTCGGCGACATCGGCGCGCAACTTGTGCACGGCCGGCACGACCATGTGGCTCGGGTCCTGATTGTCGAGTTGCTGGATGCGTTCGCCGAGATCCGTTTCCATCACCGTGATGCCGCGCGGCTCAATGTATTCGCGCATCTTGCATTCGTCGGTAAGCATGGATTTGCTTTTGACGAGCGTGGTCATGCCGCGCTCGGACATCAGCTTGTAGACGATCTCGTTGTGTTCTTCGGCGGTGGCCGCGTAATGCACGGTCACGCCGTGCGACTCGGCCTGGCTGATGAACTGTTCGAGGTAATCCGAAAGATGAGAAAGCGTGTGCTCCTTGATCCCCGATGCAAGTTCTCGCAGCGTCTCCCACTCCGGCATGCCATGCGCTTGCGCATCGCGTTTGCTGCGCAGGTCCCAGAGACGTTTATCGTGGAAAGCGAGGTGATCCGTCTTCGCTATGAACGCGCCCGCCGCCTTCGCGTGATCGAGCCGCTTGCTCTTTCCCTTCACGACGTCGCTCATGCGCGTGCTCCGTTCAGGACCTGGGCGATGTGGATAAACCGCGCATCGGCTTTCATTCGTTCGGCGCAACCTTGCTGGTGCATCAGGCACGACATGTCGCCGGACACGATGTACTGCGCGCCCGCGCCCACGTGATCGCGGACTTTGTCCTGCCCCATTCTCACCGATACCGCTTCTTCCGTGACCGAGAACGTGCCGCCGAAACCGCAGCATTCGTCGGGCCGGGCCGGTGTGACGAATTCGATGCCCTTCACGCCTTCGAGCAGCGCCCGCGGCTTTGAGAACGGCACGCCGCCAATCTCAGATGCCGACACTTCCTTCAAATGCCGGATTGCGCTGCAGCTATTGTGCAATCCGACCCGATGCGGAAATTCGGCCCACGGGAATTCGCGGACCTTGAGGACATCGTGGAGGAACTCGACGAGCTCGTAGGCGCTGGTTCGGACCTTGCGCACCGAAGCCGTTTGTTCGATTGCCGTCAGATGTTCGCGCACATGATGAATGCAACTCGCCGATGGTCCGACCACGTAGTCGTAGTCCGCGAAATTGCGGGCGAACACGCGTTCGGCGCCGGCGGCTTCTTTCCGGGCGCCGCTGTTTGCCATCGGCTGGCCGCAGCACGTCTGTTCTTCAGGATAGTCGACTTCCACGCCCAGACGTTCGAGCAGTTCGAGCGTCGCTACGCCAACTTCGGGGTAGAACGCGTCGATGAAACAGGGGACGAATAGGGCAACTTTCATGTTGTTTTTACGCTGGCGCTTGGGGATTTTGGGTTGCTGGCGCTTTGGTATTTTTGTTTGCTGGTCAGCTTGGTCTGACCAAGACTTTAAAGTTTGTGGTGTTTCATGTCAAACTAGGGGTCCTGGGGGGGTCCAGGTTGACGGTGGGTTGCTGCTTTTCAGGTGTTCGCGCGTTCAGTGTTTGTTGTTATTTTTAGCACTGTTGGCCACTATCCGTGGCGGGACTTCATTTCTTTTTCCAACGGCGAAAAAGAAACGAAGCAAAGAAAACGCCTTTCAACCGCTAATTCTTAAGGAGCCCGAGCGTGCAGTTTTGAACTGCTTGGTACCCCAAAAGCACGCTCGGCGCATACCGCCGGGCAGTTGAAACCCTCCCCCTCCGTCAACGAATACCCACACGCTTCGCCACCAGTGTGGGTAGCCGTTAATACGGAACCCTGGTTTGTGCCCGTTCACGCACAAACGAAAAGGTTAGCCGTGCAAGTTCCAGAATTTTATGGACTTGCCCGAGAACACGGGTGGCGAAGCGTGTGGATGTAAGGATACGGAGGGGAAGGGTTTCAGCTGACGGTGGTTATGGCGGCGACAGTTCTTTTGAAGTCCCAAGCAGATGTCACTGCACGCTTGGTCTCTTTAAGAATTAGCGGTTGGAAGACGTTTTCTTTGCTTCGTTTCTTTTTCGCCGTTGGAAAAAGAAATGAAGTCCCGCCACGGACAGTGGCTAACAGTGCTAAAAAAATCAGCTAAAGCAGACCGCGCTCAGGCGCAAATAGCAGCAACCCTGCATCAACCCCGACCGCCCCGAACAACTGCCCAAACGAAACTCCAAGTGCGAACGCCCCTCCCTTTCCAACCTGTCCAGTCCTACACCCGCGTGCGAATCGCCGATGTAGTGGCCGACCAGGTCCGCGCCCTGATCACAAGCGGCGCGCTGCTTCCGGGTCAGCGCCTGCCCGCCGAACGCGACCTTGCGGAACAACTCAACGTCTCGCGGCCGTCGTTGCGCGAGGCGTTGATCCGGCTGGAATCGGATGGTTTCATCCGCGCCGTTGCCCGCGGCGGTTTCGAAGTCTCGGACGTCACCGCGCCCCTCGTGTCCGCGCCGCTCGCCGCGCTGCTGAGCCAACACCCACGAGCCAGCGCCGACGTGCTCGAACTGCGCCACGGACTTGAATCGCTCGCCACAGCCTACGCGGCCGAACGCGCCACCGATACCGATCTTGCGCGCATCGCCGCAGCATTCCAGGCGCTGAAAACGGCGGCCATCGAGCCAAAGCGCACGCGCATTGCCGAGCACGACGCCGCGTTCCATCTGGCAATCGCCGACGCCACCCACAACCTCGCGCTCGCCCACGTCATGCACGGGCTGCACGAACTGGTGCGTGAATCCATGCTCACCTCGCATCGGCTGGTCGATTACGACGATCAGGTCGAAGCGGATCTGCTCGCGCAACATCAGGCCATTTTCGACGCCATCATCGCCCGCGATTCGCAACGCGCCCGCGACGCTGCGGGCGCGCATCTGGACTATGTGCGCACGCTGTATCGTGACAGGCCGCTCAAGCCCGAAGCGCCTCGCCAATCCGCAAAAAACCATAACCCGGAGACCACGCAATGAACATATCGAGCGCCCATTGGGGCGACCTTCCGGACGGCACGTCCGTCGAACTCCACACACTCAGCCACGACAACGGCTTGCGGGTCTCGGTCACGAATCTGGGCGCGGCGCTCGTCTCGTGGTTCGCGCCGGATCGTGACGGCCGTCTCGCCGATATCCTTCTCGGCCACGACACACCCGCCGCCTACACCCAAGGTCCGGCCCACATGGGCGCAACCGTTGGACGCTGGGCGAACCGCATTGCGGGCGCGCGCTTTTCAATTGATGGGCACGAGTACCCGCTCGAAGCAAACCAGCCGCCGAACTCGCTGCACGGCGGATCGACGGGCTTTAGCTACAAGCTCTGGCAAGCGAAGCGCACGGACGAATCGCTCGTGTTCAGGCTGGAATCGCCCGATGGCGATAACGGTTTTCCCGGTGCGCTCACGGTCCAGGTCACGTACACGTTCAGCGCGGCGGGCGAGTTGACGATCGCCTACGACGCCTTCACCGACGCGCCCACGCCGCTCAACCTCACGAATCACGCGTATTTCAACTTGTCGGGCGTACCGTCGAGCATTGCGGATCACGAAATCGAAATCGCAGCGGACCAGTTTTTCGCCATCGATGAAAACACGATTCCGACCACACTCGAAGAGCTCGCCGATACCCCGTTCGATTTCCGCAAGCCGGCTGCTGTTGGAGCGCGAATCGATATGCAGGATAACGAGCAGGTGAGGCTGGCAAATGGCGGTATCGATCATTGTTATGTGCTGCGTTCAATCGGCGCGGTGACCGAGTTGCCCGAATTGCAGCGCGCAGCAAGCGTCTACCATCCGGCAAGCGGGCGCGAACTGACTGTATCGACAACTGAACGCGGACTCGTCTTTTACACGAGCAATCATCTGGAAGGCGAACCGGGCAAGCAAGGCGTGATCTACAGGAAGCATGGCGCGTTGTGCCTGGAAGCCGGCGGATTTCCCAACCAGATCAACATGGAAAGCGCTGAAGACGTCATCCTGCGTCCGAACGAGCGCTACAGACAGGTCACGCAATACACCACGAGCATCCGATAGGAGCCCGCCTACAACCATATAGGACAGGCGCGGCTATCAGCGCAGCGGCCTCTCACGGATACTGAATCCATCAAATCAGATATCTAACGGAGGAAGACATGCCTTATCTACTTGGTTGGCTGCTCGGTGTTCCGGTGATCGTGCTGGTGATCCTGTATCTGATCTTCCACTGAGCACGCATTTCAAACGGATGGAGCGAGGGCGTCGTTACAATACGACGCCTTTTTTGTTTTTCCACCCCGAAGGATTCCGATGAAACGCGCTCTCCCCCTACTTGCGTCGCTCGCGGCGCTCTTCGTCATGTCCGGTTTGCATGCCGAGGAAATCGCCAGCGTGAACACGAACTTCCGGTTCACAGGTTCGGACCGCGTCACGGTCGAGGCGTACGACGACCCGGGCGTTGCCGGCGTCACCTGCTATGTCTCGCGGGCGCGAACGGGCGGCGTCAAGGGGACGCTGGGCATTGCCGAAGATCCATCTGAAGCGTCAATCGCCTGCCGTCAGGTCGGCCCGATCAAGATCGACGCGCCGCTCAAGCAGAAAGCCGATGTGTTCTCGGAGCGCATGTCGTTTATCTTCAAGACTTTGCATGTGGTGCGTGTCGTCGATGCCAAGCGCAATACGCTGGTCTATCTGACGTATAGCGACCGGATTGCCACCGGCAGCGCGAAGAACAGCGTGACCGCCGTGCCCATGCCGGCCGGCACGACCATCCCGGTCAAGTAGCGTGATTGCGGCGACTGGACGGTTTCCTCCAGCACCCTAAAGTTTCCCGCCCCGCCGCCGATATAAAGACGAATGGCCATCGCTCTAATGGCGATGCCAACTGTCTTTCCGCGCCCGTTCAACAGTCGATGCGCGGGACGCGCGAACCGGGACACACCATGGGTCAGATCACCCTTTCATTCAAAGACGAAACGCTCGCCGCGCTGCGCCGCGATTTCGATACGTTCATCCGCCTGTCGCTCAAGTTCGATCCGCAATTCGTCACGCCGTCGTTCGAGGATTTCTTGCGCGCAAAACTGCTCGACAACCCCACGCCGCTCACCGAGCAAGCAGTCCAGCGGATGTTGCAGAACGGCCAGTACGCATGGGCCAAGCGTGCGCTCGACAAGGAGTTTCCGGACGTAGTGGACATGATGATGCGTCAGGCCGCGGAACACGGTTTCGGCTTCGCGGTGCGCTCGGACTGGTCGGCCGACGATCTGCTGAAGGCCGCGCGCACGTGGGCGACCTTGATCGTGACGGAGGCAAAAGGCGATCCGGCGCAAATCGATTCGCTTGCCGGGCAGATCAAGTCGGCGGCAACGGATATCCAGGATCTCGAGCAGAAGATGCAGACGCCCGCGTGGCGTCTTGCCGATTCATTGCGTCAGCGCGTGTATGAAACGAGGATTGCAACCGAGCACAGCGTGGGTTCGACGGCGCGCGAAAAGCTTGGAGAATTGCGCTGTTTGTTGAGGCTTGGGATGTTTCATGGTTCGATATCCAAGCAGGAAGCGCAGCAAGTACTGGAGCAATTGCGATCGCTCAAGCCGGAAATCTTCGTTGAAGAGCCGTATGACGGCTTTACACGCTTTGGCAATTGGCTTCGCGCCATCTTCACGCCGGAACGCAAGGCGCCGAAGCCATCGCGGGCAGAGCACTGAGCCGCGCGGTGCCGGCTTCCTTCTATTCCCACATCTTCTTCAGCCGCGCGGCAATGTCCAGCTTCGCCTTCGCCGCTGCCGCCAATCCCGCGGCGGTCGGCGCAGCAGGCTCCGGCACGTGCGGCCACGCGCGCGCTTCGAATTGCGGCATCAGATGCGCGGGAATGAAACGCGTACGCGCCGCCCACACGTGACGGTCGCCCATGGCGGTCTGGTTGTGCACGTAGAACCGCTGCGGCGTGACAATGTGCAGATCCTCTTTTGCCCGCGTCATGGCGACGTATAACAGCCGCCGTTCTTCATCGATTTCCTCGTCGCTGCCCGTGCCCATGTCCGACGGAATGCAGCCGTCCACGCCGTTGAGCACAAACACGTTCTTCCATTCCTGACCCTTCGCGGAATGGATGGTGGAGAGAATCAGATAGTCTTCATCGATAAGCGGCACACCCGATTCGTCGCTCGTGGCATCGGGCGGATCGAGTGTGAGTTCCGTGAGGAAACGCTCGCGCGTGGGATACGTCGATGCAATGCTTTCCATCTGCAGCACGTCGCCATGACGGATTGCCGCGTCTTCGTGATTGCGCTCCAGATGCGGTTCATACCAGCGCCGGATCATCTCGAATTCGGCCGGCCAGCCGCTTTCCCGCGCGCAGACCTTTGCCATCAACCCGGCGAAGACCGGCCAGTCCTCACTCGCGCGTGGTGGCGGCGCGAATGCCGCCAACGCGGCTGACGTATCGCCGCGCTCCGCCACCTGATCCAGTACGCGTCCAGCGATGGCCGGTCCGATACCCGGCAGCAACTGCACCACGCGAAATCCCGCAACACGGTCCCGCGGGTTCTCGGCCCAGCGCAATACGGCCAACATATCTTTTACATGGACGGAATCGAGGAACTTCAACCCGCCGAACTTCACGAACGGAATGTTGCGCCGCGTGAGCTCGATTTCGAGCGCCGCGCTGTGATGGGCGGCACGGAACAGCACGGCTTGCTGCTTGAGCGTCATGCCGCCTTCCCGCGCTTCGAGCACCTGCTCGACCACATAGCGCGCCTGATCGGCTTCGTCGGCGACGGAAACAAGGCGCGGCCGTTGCGCCGACGCCTTGTCCGTCCAGAGGTTTTTTGTGTATCGCTCGGTGGCGAGCCCGATCACCGCATTCGATGCCGCCAGGATCGGCTGCGTGGAGCGGTAGTTACGCTCGAGCGTCACGCATTTGGCGGGCGGATCGAAGTGATTCGGAAAATCGAGGATGTTGCGCACCGTCGCGCCGCGAAACGAGTAGATGGACTGCGCGTCGTCGCCGACGACGGTCAGGCCGCGGCCGTCGGGTTTCATTGAAAGCAGGATGGACGCCTGGAGCTTGTTGGTGTCCTGGTATTCGTCGACGAGAACATGGTCGAAACGGCTCGACAAATCCGCCGCCACCGATGGCTCCGCCGCCAGATGCGACCAGTAGAGCAGCAGGTCGTCGTAGTCGAGCACGCTTTGCTGCTGCTTCGCGTGGACATAAGCGGCGAAAAGACGCCGCAGGTCGTCCTCCCATTCGCGACACCACGGAAACGCCTGGTCGAGCACGGTCGGGAGCGGCGCACCCGTATTGACCACGCGCGAGTAGATGGCAAAGCACGTGGACTTGGCCGGAAAGCGCTTTTCCTTCGCCGATAAACCCAGTTCGTGCCGCACGAGGTTCATCAGATCGGCGGAATCCTCACGGTCGTTGATGGTGAATGACGGCGACAGTCCGACCAGATCCGCGTAGTCGCGCAACAAACGCGCGCCCACGCTGTGAAACGTGCCCGACCAAGTGAGCCCCTGTGCCAACCCGCTGCGATTTCCAAGCGCATGTGTGGCAATGCGCGTCACCCGGCGCGTCATTTCGCTGGCCGCGCGCCGCGAAAAAGTCAGCAGCAGGATTCGGCGCGGATCGGCGCCCTTTACCAGCAAGTGCGCCACACGATGCGCAAGCGTGTTCGTCTTGCCCGATCCCGCACCCGCGATCACGAGCAACGCGCCAGCCGGATTCTTGACATCGGTTCCGTATTCCACGGCTTCGCGCTGGGCCTCGTTGAGCTTGGCGAGATAAAGCGCCGTATCCGGAACGGCGGATTCTACTTTCGGCGATGGTTCGACAGCAGGGACGGGAATGGGCGAAAGCACGGCGCGTCATCACAAAAACGGGTGACGCACACTGTATATCCATACAACCTGCTCACGCAAGCGCTTGATTGTGGAACGCTTTTGGCCCTTAAAAACAATGGCCCGCCGAGCTTGCGCTCGACGGGCCATGCCAATGCCTAAAACATCCAGGCAAAGATCAATCCGCTTTCTTTGCGCTCTTCAGCTTCGCATCAGCCGCGGCTTCGTTCGCCTCGGATTGCGATTCGGTCTTCTTCTTGTCGGCCTTGGCTTGCGCGACATTCGCATCCTTGTCGGCGTCAGCCTGCTTCTTTGCTGCCTTCTTTTCGGCGTGCGTGGGCTCGGTGGTGGTTTGCGCTATCGATGCGGTCGCAGCGGTCGCAAACGCGCCAGCAAGCAAGGTAGCCAATAAACGATGTGTGGTCCGCGTCATCATGTTCTCCTTCTATTTTTTATAAACGCGGCGCAATGAATCTGGCCGCGTTCATCGATACATTGCGCTTAGTGCTGCAGGTTCGTGTCCTGCGGGCCATTCGGTTCGGCGGACTTGAGTTCGTCATTGGCCGTTTGCTTGTCGGCTTTCTTGTTGATCTTGGCGTTGCGCACTTGCTCCTTGTACTGCTCCTTGGCTTCCTTGCTGGTTGCCTTCATTTCCTGCTTGGACGCCTTCTTCGATGCCTTGTACTCGGCATTGGCCTGAGCGTTCGCATTGCGCTTCTGAACGAGCGGATCCGTAGGCGCCGGAGCCGTGAGATTTTGCGGCGCGGGCGTCACCTGGGCGGGTGTCTGGCCACCAGCATCGGCGGCGGACGGCTGTGCGGTCTGCGCGAACGCGGAACCTGCAAGAGCGACAAAAGCAGTACCGAGCAGCATCTTCTTGACTTGCAACATATTCAATTCCTCTCTGACGATTGTTGTTACCGGGACAGTGGCAACGCAGGCGGCGTAAATCGTGTCCTGAGACCGCCCTGGATACCTTTCTGGTAGTCGCATTGCAACCGCCCGTTCTGTTCACAACTGACTACGTAATACGATTGACCCTATGCCAGCCGCCGGGTTCGATGAAATCCGTCACTGTTACCGAAGGTTTCATTTGCTGACATATTGTCAAGCAGGCAACGGCCGGATTTACCGGGACAGTGCTGCAGTCGCACATGGCGTGCCCGGTTCTGAAATGCTGAATGGAATTACGGTCTTCCGCTGGTTTATGATGTGCGCCCCGCCCGGTCTCAACCCGGGTCTCACCTGCGAAGAACTTCCATGCCACGCCTAGAATTCACGCTCACGGGCGATTACGTCGAACTGCACAATCTGCTCAAGATCATGGGTCTCGCCGACAGCGGCGGCTCCGCGAAGATGCGCGTAGCCGCTGGCGAGGTGAAGGTCGACGGCAAGATCGAGTTGCGCAAAACGTGCAAGATCCGCGCGGGCCAAACGGTTTTTATCGACGACACCACGATCAAAATTCGCAAGCCGGCATGATCGCGGCGCCCGGTGCAGCCCGCGCATGACGGCGGCAAAGTTTTACATCGGCATGGGTTGGAAGGCGGGGTTGGAGGCGCGATAATCAGCACTGCGCAACGGCTCGTTCAAGCAGCATCCAGGCGTGGCCCGGCCGCCGTTCAAGCACGTTTTCCCATGTCGATTTAGAATTAATCAAGGCCGCATCATTGAATGCATGCGGCTGATTTCGTTATATCCGCGCAACACCAGCGCAGTACCCGAAGATCGGCTGGCCGCGCGCTCCATTCCGGCAATCATTCCTTCTGTTGCAACGCGTGGCGTCCGCTCAAGGACCGGCACAGCCCCTGCCCCGCATCATCCCGACGAATTTCGGTCGCAGGACATGCAAAGGTTCACAGGCTCGCGGCTTTCGAACGGGCCGCTGACTGAACCGTTTGAATCGTTAAATATTTGTGTCCGGGCCAAGCATTTCGCCCGACGCTTTTCTGCCCTCTCTGGAGCACATTCCATGTACAAGACCCACGCTTACGCCGCACGTTCCGCCACCACGCCGCTCAGCCCTTTCGAGTTCGAACGCCGCGAGCTCACCGCGCACGACGTGCGTATCGACATCCTGTTCTGCGGCGTGTGCCACTCGGATCTGCACACGGCGCGCAGCGAATGGGCCGGCACGGTGTACCCAAATGTTCCAGGCCATGAGATTGTGGGCCGCGTGGTCGAAGTCGGATCGGAAGTCTCGAAGTTCAAGGTCGGGCAACTGGCGGGCGTAGGCTGCATGGTCGATTCATGCCGCACCTGTCCGAGTTGCCAGGAAGGCCTCGAACAATATTGCGAAGGTCCGGGCGGGTTTGTCGGCACGTATAACGCACCCGACAAACACACGGGCGGCGTGACGTACGGCGGGTATTCCACCCAGATCGTCGTCGACGAAGCCTTCACGCTGCATATCCCCGAGAACCTCGAACTCGCCGCTGTCGCGCCGCTCCTGTGCGCCGGCATCACGACGTATTCACCGCTGCGCCACTGGAACATCCAGCCGGGGCAGAAGGTCGGCATCGTGGGATTGGGCGGCCTTGGACACATGGGCGTGAAAATCGCGGCCGCGCTCGGCGCGCATGTGGTGCTGTTCACCACGTCGCAGAGCAAGGTGGAAGATGCGAAGCGCCTGGGCGCGCATGACGTGGTGATCTCCAAGGACCCGGATCAGATGGCCAAGCACGCCAACAGCTTCGACTACATCCTGAACACCGTCGCCGCATCCCACGATCTCGACGCGTTTGTCACGCTGCTCAAGCGCGATGGCGCAATGACGCTCGTCGGCGTGCCGGAACATCCGCATCCGTCGCCGTCCATCGGCAACCTGATTTTCAAGCGGCGCTCGCTCGCGGGTTCGCTGATTGGCGGTATCGAGGAAACGCAGGAAATGCTCGATTTCTGCGGCAAGCACGGAATTACGTCGGATATTGAAATGATCCGCATGGACGAAATCAATACCGCGTATGACCGGATGCTCAAGAGCGACGTGAAATACCGCTTCGTGATCGACATGAGCTCGATCAAGCAATAAGCTACAAGGCTTTCGTTCTCTTTCGCCGGCTTCGGGTTCAGCGCAATGTGCGCCTGAGCACCAAAGTACGGCCGGAACGAGCGGGCGATGCAGGGCCAAAAACGGCCCGCGCATCGCCCGTTACCGTTTTTGCGCCGTTTTCTTGCTACATGCGCCGGTGCGAGCTTCTGATTTCCTGTCATGCCAACCAGAATAAATCGCGGCGACGCGCCGCCAAGCCTCTCCCGTCATGCCGTCGATACCGCCAGGCTCGCCGCGCCGCTCGCCATCTCGCAACTTTCGCAAATGGCGATGGGCGTAACCGACACCATCCTGCTTGGATCGCTCGGACCGGATTCGCTCGCCGCCGGCGGCCTGGGCGCGAACCTGTTTTTTGTCGTCGTCGTGCTGCTGCAGGGCGTGCTGACATCGGTGAGCGTGTCTGTTTCGCACGCGCGCGGCGCGAACAACGATCACCTTGTGCCGAACATCTACTGGACGGGCTTCGTGCTGTCGCTGCTGCTCGCCATTCCGGCGTTCGTGCTGATGAGCTTCGCGGAGCCGATCCTGCTCGCGTTCCACGAGCCCGTGATGCTGGCGAAAAACGTCGGCGAGTATTGCGCGGTGCTGCGCTGGGGCGCGCCGGGCAGCCTGATCGGGATCGGCATGATGCGCGCGTTCCTGCCGGCTATCGGGGCGGCGAAGCGGCTGTTGTGGGTATCGATTGGCGGCGTGTTCGTGAACGGGTTTCTCAACTATGGCCTGATCCATGGCGCGTACGGCTTGCCGGAGATCGGCTTTCTCGGCTCGGCGGTCGCGACCACCATCACCGTCTGGGGAACTGCGCTGACGCTGGTCGCCTTCCTGCATCTGCGTGCGCGATACAAGCATTTTGTCGCCGCGTCGCGCCCGCGCCTGCCGTTGATGGGCGAACTGTTCGGCATCGGCTGGCCGGTCGCGATCACCTACGGCGTTGAATCGATGCTGTTTCTTGCCACCGGCATGACCGTGGGCACGCTCGGCGAAGCACCGCTCGCGGCGCACCAGATCGCGCTGAACGTGGCGTCGGTGGCCTTCATGGTGCCGCTGGCTATCGGGCAGGCGGCGAACGTGCGCGTGGGGTACTGGATCGGCGCGGGCGTGCCGGTGGCCGCGCGTCATGCGGGCTTCGTCGCGCTGGCGCTCGGCGTGGCGTTCATGGCGCTGTCGGGCTGCGTGCTGGTGCTGGCGCCGCACGCGATCGTGGGGCTGTATCTGCATCTCGATGACCCGAAGAATGCCCAGACGGTCGCGCTGGCGGCGTCGCTGCTCGGCGTGGCGGCGGTGTTCCAGATTGTCGATGGCATGCAGACGGTAGCCTCCGGCGTGCTGCGCGGGCTGAAAGATACGCGCGTGCCCATGCTCGCCGCCGCGTTTGGCTACTGGGGCATCGGTTTCCCCACGGGCTACCTGCTGGCGTTTCATTTCGGCGGCGGGACAAAAGGCCTGTGGTGGGGACTCGCGGCGGGACTCGCGAGCGTGGCCGCGCTGATGACCTTCCGCTTCGACCGGATGAGCCGGCGGCTTATCGCCGGCGGCACGTTGCCGGCCACTGGAGAAACCGGGGAAACGTCGCGCCATACGGCATGAGCCCCATGAGGCCGAATAAGTTAAGCAGGCATTGTTGGTTGGAATCGGAGCAATCCGCGGATACGATCAAACCGTCTCCTTGAGACTCATCCAGTAACAGGGGTATTAGGCCCGCTTCGTTGAAGCGGGCTTTTTTTCGCCCGAGCGATCAGCAACGCCTTCCACGTCGTTTTTTCTCCAATCGAACCGTTCCGCGTGTCCGTACCCGATTTCCCATAAAATGTGCTCGCGTGATCCTCGGGCGTTCAAACGAGATCCTGCCGTGAGAACGACAAGGAAGGCGCGTCCAAAGCGCCATCGGATCATAAAAATCGCTCGGGAAAGAAGAGAAATGGACGTGTCGGACAGCAGCATGCAGTCACTGAATACCCCTGCCCTGAAAGGCCAACAACCCGATACGGCCGGTTCCAAAGCGACCGGTTCAAGCGCTGTGTCCCGCGGCATCCGGCTCGCCGCAGCCGCCCTGACCGCGCTCGTGCTCACGGCCTGCGCCACGCGCCCGCCAGCCACCGCATTCGATCATCCAGTCACGCACGCGCTTTCAGCCACCGCCGAGACGCCCCTGCGCGCCGCGCTCGCGCCCAAGGAGGCCGCGCATCCTGGCGAATCCGGCGTCCTCCTGCTGCCGACCGGCACCGAGGCGCTGCAGGCGCGCATCGCGCTGGCGCGCGCCGCGACGAAAACGCTCGACATGCAGTACTACATCGCGGAAGAAGACAACACGGGCAAGCTGCTGCTCGGCGCGGCGCTTTACGCGGCGGATCGCGGCGTAAAAGTGCGCATGCTGGTCGACGACCTGAATTTCAAGGACATCGACCAGATCATGGCGGCGCTGAATTCGCATGACAACATCGATATCCGCGTTTTCAATCCGTTCGGCAGCGCCACCCGAAGCTTTGGCGAGCGCACCCGCAACCTGCTGACGAACGTCGATCACTTCACGCGCCGCATGCACAACAAGGCGATGATCTCCGACAACCAGATCGCGATCATCGGCGGCCGCAATCTGGGCGACGAATATTTCAGCGCGAGTCCGACCATCCAGTTTCGCGATCTCGACGCGTTCGTCGCGGGGCCGGTGACGCACGAGATATCGGCGAGTTTTGACGACTATTGGAACAGTTCGATTGCGTATCCGCTGCGCGCGCTGAACAAGCAGAAATTCGATCCCGCCGATCTCGATAAAACCCGCGCCGACCTGCGCCAGCACTGGAAGGACCAGGCCGATCCGCTGAACGCAAAGCCGCTCAACGCCACGCCGCTTTCCCAGCAGATTACGCAGGAAAGCCTTGGCCTCACGTGGGCGCGCACGGAATTCAAGGCCGATTCGCCGGTCAAGATCGAGCATCCCGATCCGGACTACAAGAGCCCGCCGCTGGACCGACTCATCGAACTCTCGAACGAGGCGCGGAGCAGCGTCCTGATCGTCTCGCCGTATTTCGTGCCGCATGACGAGGGCGTGAAAGCCCTCGCCGCAATCACCGGAAAAGGCGTGAAGGTCGAAATCCTGACCAATTCGCTGGCTGCAACGGACGCCGTCGCCGTCCAGGCGGGTTATGCGCCGTATCGCGTGCCGATGCTCAAGGCCGGCGTCGATCTGTACGAGTTGAAACCCGTGATTGCCGAAGGCGCCGGGCAGCCGCGCGCGGGCCTGTTCGGATCGCAATCGCGCGCGAGCCTTCATGCCAAGGCATACGTGATCGACCGCAGTATCCTTGTAGTCGGTTCCATGAACCTCGATCCGCGCTCGGCGTCCCTCAACACGGAACTCGTGTTGATTGTCTACAACAAACAGATCGCCGACGCGGCCGCCGAATTGTTCGATCGCGGCATTGCGCCGGCAACGGCGTATCGTGTGGAACTCGCATCCCCCGCAGTACTGGCAGGCTTGAGGAACACCGGCTCGCCAATGTCACCGCTTATCTGGACCACCGAAGAAAATGGCCAGGTGCGCACGTATAACTTCGATCCGCAAGCCGGGCTGTACCGGAATCTGCTGACGGGTTTGTTCATGTTGCTGCCCGTCGATTCGCAACTTTGAGCGTGTGGATTTCCGATTGTGCAGGCCCTTTCGCAATGAGGGTTCGTGCTGACGCCAGACGCTCAGCCCGGGACCCGATTCAAAACCGAACCTGAAGGAGCAAGCAGTCATGACGGACAACGCAAGACTCGAGAAAGACACGTTCGGCGAGATCGCCGTGCCGAACGACAAGCTTTGGGGCGCGCAGACGCAGCGCTCGTTGCAAAACTTCAAGATATCGAGCGAAAAGCAATCGCCCGAACTGATCGATGCGCTTGCCATCGTCAAGCGTGCTTCGGCAGAAGTGAACGCCGAACTGAAAGTGCTCGCCGCCGACAAGGCGCAGGCAATCATCGCGGCCGCCGACGAAATTCTCGCGGGCAAGCATTCCGATGAATTTCCGCTCGCCGTGTGGCAAACGGGCTCCGGCACACAGACGAACATGAACCTCAACGAGGTGATCGCGAATCGTGCGAGCGAACTGATGGGCGGTGAGCGCGGCGAAGCCCGCAAGGTGCATCCGAACGACGACGTGAATCGCGGGCAATCATCGAACGATGTGTTTCCGACCGCCATGCACATTGCCGCGGCCGTGGCGATCGTCAAGCATCTGGTGCCGTCGCTCAAGACGCTGCGCGCCACGCTCGATAAGAAATCGAAGGACTTCGATTCGATCGTGAAGATTGGCCGCACGCATTTGCAGGACGCAACGCCGCTCACGTTAGGACAGGAATTCTCCGGCTATGTCGCGCAACTCGATCAAGGCATCCGGCATGTCGAATCCACCTTGCCGCATCTGTATCAACTGGCGCTTGGCGGCACTGCGGTCGGCACGGGCTTGAACGCGCATCCCGAATTCGCGGTGAAGGTCGCGAACGCGATCGGCAAGCTCACGGGCCTGCCGTTCGAAACCGCGCCGAACAAGTTCGAAGTGATGGCCGCCGCCGACGCGCTCGTGTTCGCGCACGGCGCGCTCAAGACCATTGCTGCGGGTTTGATGAAGATCGCCAATGACATCCGCTGGCTCTCGAGCGGACCGCGCTGCGGGCTGGGCGAGTTGTCGATTCCGGAAAACGAACCGGGCAGTTCGATCATGCCGGGCAAGGTGAATCCAACGCAATCCGAAGCAGTCACCATGCTGTGCTGCCAGGTGTTTGGCAATGACGTCGCGGTGAATGTCGGCGGCGCGAGCGGCAATTTCGAATTGAACGTGTTTCGCCCGATGATCGCCCACAACGTGCTGCAATCGGTGCGTCTTCTCGCCGACGGCGCGCAAAGTTTCAACGATAACTGCGCGGTTGGCATCGAGCCGAACAAGCCGCGTATAGAAAGTTTGCTGAATGAATCGCTGATGCTCGTGACGGCGTTGAACCCGCATATTGGCTACGACAAGGCCGCGAAGATCGCGAAGCAGGCACATAAGGAAGGAACGACGCTGAAAGCGTCGGCGCTCAAGCTTGGCTATGTGACGGAAGCCGAGTTCGACGAGTGGGTGAAGCCAGAAGATATGGTCGGAAAGAAGTAAAAGTGAAATGGCAGCGGTTGATCGTACTTAACCGCTGCCATCTTCGTGCAATGAATCTATCGTGCTGCCATGAAACCCAGTTCCACCGCATGCGCAAGCAGCTTCTTGCCGGAATCCTCGAAAATATGACCGAGACGTTTATCAATGTCTTTGTCGGCCACCTCAACGTCGCCAATGCGCAGTTTCAGGCCCGTCGCAACCATTGAGCGCTTCAGGCGTGCGACCAGTTCCTTAGTATCCTTGGCGAGCGCTTTTTGCGGATCGGTCTTTTCATTGAGTGTTGCGAATATCAACTGATCAAGCGTGCTGATACCCGCTCCGCCGCCTTGCCGGACCGAAGCCAACGCGCCCCACACTTCCCCGCGCTCGACTCGCGATAGCAAAACAGCGTTGAGCCGATCCGCCGCAACGCGCGGTTGTTCCGCGCCGTAACGCACGGCCGTCTCGCCAACGGCAATCGAGAGGCGCAGCAGACCCAGAATCGCGTCAAGCGAAAGCCCTGCGAACTCGGGCGAGTCAAAGACTTGGGCGAGCGTCGTTTCCGAGCGGCGCAGCAAATCGAACAATGGCTTGTGGTGAGTGTCGGCGCGAGTGATCGTGGCGTGTTCCAGGCTCGCCTCGGGCTTATAGGCCGCAGACGAGTTACCCCACAGATAAACGTGTTGCGCCTGCTCGCGCAGACGGGCATCGGAAAGCGGCGCCTTGCCTCGCACGAAGATATCCGAGCGGAATGCCCGGTTCACGAAGTAATCGCGCACTTCTTCGGCTTCCAAAGGATCGGTGAGCGTTTCCAGCATTTCGCGCTGGCTGTCCGTCAGCCACGCAACCGGAGTCATATGGGAAAAACGCGCGCTACCCGCAAAACTCAGCTTCGCCTCGGTCATTTCCCGAGCGATATCGGTAAAGTGAAACGGCGTCCATTTCTCATGCAAATACTCATGAATGAGATAGTTTTTGTCCTGGTTATCGAAATTTTCCGCGCGGCCCCGCGAGTCAGGGTTGCGCAAGAAGTGCAATGCTTCCAGGCCCTTCACCTTCATCACCAGTTCGTTGGCCTTTGACCAGCCGCCGGTTTTTCCCGCTCCGAGCGTCAGCAGCCGTTGCAGCGGCATGATCTGCGCGCAACCGACCATTGCGTTATAGCTCACCTGAACCACGCCGCCCGGTTTCAGGTAACGCGTGAGGAACTGCATGATCTGGGCGCGAGTCTGGTCCGATACCCACGAGATGATGCCGTGCAAGGTGATGTAGTCGAACAAAGGCAGGTCGACCTTGCCTTCTGCAAGCTCGCCGAAACCGTTTTCCAGCAAGGTGAGGTTCGGCAGGCGTGCTTCGTCGCGTATGGATGACGCGTTCAACACGTGCAACGGGTTGAAATCGCAGGCGTAGAACTCGCCGGTGGGATGGGTTGCAGCCAGGATCAGCGAAGTCAGTCCCTGGCCAAAGCCAAGTTCGCAATATGTGAATTTTTCGAGCGATGGCGGCTGTACGCGCTGCATCACGAGGCACGCGTTCAGGAAGCTGGGACTCTGTTCCTGATAGTAGCCGGTCGTGTATGCAACCGAGCTGTTGTAGCCGGCAGTCCAGGTCATGGTGTTTCCTCATTCATGTTGGGTGTTGCGCTCTAGCCCGATCGGCGGCTATTACACGGTGCGCCGAACTATGCCAATAACGCACACGTTCATGAATGAGAAAGGTCTTATTTGCTTCTTTTAGCTATCAAATTAATTAGCCGGATAGATGGCGATACTCACGCGCTTCAGCGCTGTTCAAACCTTGCCGGCGGCGACCTCTTCCGGCTTCAGCTCGACGATGGCATCGAGTGCGTCCTTGACGTCCATCGCGTATTTGGCCAGCCGTTTCTGCTCGTCGGTCAGCGGCACGAAGGACGGGACCGGGACCGGCTTGCCCTGTTCATCGACGGCGACGAATACCATCAGGCAATCCGTTGTCTGCTGCAAGACGCCGCTCTTCGGATCTCCTGCATGCACCGATATATGCAAATGCATGCTCGTACGTCCGGTCGCGACAACGCGCGCCCGCAATTCCACGAGATTGCCAACCAGGATCGGCCGGCGAAAGCGGATATTGCCCACGCTCACAGTGACGCAATAACGTCCGGACCACACTGCGGCGCACGCGTAGGCCGTCTCGTCCATCCATTTCATCAGCGCGCCGCCGTGGACCTTCCCGCCGAAATTGACGGACGTCGGCTCGGCGAGGAAACGAAACGTGGTTTCGGACCGGTCGGTGATGGGCGCATCGGTTGAATGAGAAAGCGGCGCGGCAATGTTCATGGGGATGTAAGGCGCGCCCAGCGGAGCTGCCAGTCAAGTGGAATTGCCAAATTATACGAGTCTCAAAATGATGGCACGTCCGCGGCAATATCGTGTGGATGCGTCGTCAACGCTTATTTGCGTACCGAAATTCCTTCGTCGATCACACCGTACATGGTGATTCCGCTCGACCCGCCCGCCGACGACGATCCGCCCGACATCCCCGCGCACCCGGCACACACCGCTGCAAGCAGCGCCACAACCACAAGTTTCAGCATGAAAAATCCCCTGCATGACCGCATTCCAGCACGAAATACCATTCTAGCGCGGCGCTTCGACGGCGCTCACCATTGCTGCAGGGCGCTACATCCATACTTCATCTGCCGATGAAACATCGCGTGCGCTGTGCGTTTAAAGTAGCGTCAACGGAAGGAGGTTTTGATGACCCTCAATCACGACGATGCGCGCCCGTTTCCCGGCTTATCGCGCATTGGTGCGCTGCTCGCGGACCCCGGACGCGCCGCCATGCTCTGGGCGCTGATGGATGGCACCGCGCGCCCCGCCGGAGAACTGACCATGATTGCCGGCATATCACCGTCGGCGGCGAGCGGGCATTTCGCGCGGCTCATCGAAAGCGGTCTGCTCGCGCTCGAGGTCAGCGGACGGCATCGTTACTATCGAATCGCCACGCCCGACATTGCGATGGCAATCGAAGCCCTCGCCAATCTTGCGCAGGCGAGCGCGCCGTTGCGCGAACCGGCACTGCCTCCCGCCCAGACGCCACGGCGCGCGTCGGCCGTGCCGCTTGACATGCGCTATGCGCGAACCTGTTATGACCATCTCGCCGGCGAGCTGGCTGTTCGATTGTTCGACCGGATGCTGACATCGAACTGGCTGGAGGTCGTGCCGGGAGGATCGTTGGCGAGCACATCCGGGTCCAAGCGGGCCGGACCCACCACGCTCGATGCAACGGCGAAAGGAATCGACGCATTCTCGCAACTCGGCATCGATCTGAAGGCGCAAAAAGCGCGGCGGCGACGCTTCGCTTGCACATGCATCGACTGGAGCGAGCGCCGGCCGCATCTCGGCGGCGCGCTGGGCGCGGCATTTCTCGACGCCTGTACTCAACATGGCTGGCTGGAAACAACGTCCCGAAGGCGCATTCTGCGCGTCACGCCATCTGGCGAGCGGCATTTCGCGGCTGTCCTTGGCAACGCGTAAAGCTATTGGACGACTCATGCGCTGAATTTCAGGCGCATTCCATGACGGTTGCGCACCGACCAAATATGACAATCAAAAATTCGGTTCGCCTGTAAAGTTTTTGACTCGCCTGTGATGTGAAGGTGCGCGGCGTTCAGCTTATCGAATAGGGAATGGGAGACACGAAACCAGTCGAAGGCGTGCCTTGCGTCGGATCAGGCGTGGACCCGAAACAGGCATCGCACTTCAATGGAGAATAACAATGATCGTATCGCCGCATCGACTCACGCTCACCGCGCTCGCAGCGCTCAGCGTGCTTGCCGCACCGTTCGCGCTTGCACAGCAGGCCGCGTTTGCGGCTGCCAAGGACGCCACGGCCATCACCCGGCAAGACAACCTCGCGACCTACCAGCAACTTCCGTTCGCCGATAAAAGCGACTTCGAAGACGCGCAGCGCGGCTTCATGGGCACGCTTGCATCCGGCACGTTCCAGACCGACGCCGGCGGCACGAGCTGGGACCTGAACAAGTACGCGTTCCTGAAAGGCGACGCGCCCGACACGGTCAATCCGAGCTTGTGGCGCATCGCACAACTGAACATGTTCACCGGCCTGTTCAAGGTAACGGACCGCGTGTATCAGGTGCGCGGGCTCGATCTCGCGAACATGACGATCATCGAAGGCGACACGGGCCTCATCCTGATCGACGTGCTGACAACACGGGAAGCCGCCCGCGCCGCACTGGACCTGTATTTCCAGCATCGGCCGAAGAAGCCGGTGGTGGCCGTGATCTACACGCACAGCCACGCGGATCATTACGGCGGCGTAAAGGGCGTGATCGACGAAGCCGATGCAAAGAGCGGCAAGGTCAAGGTCGTCGCTCCGGCAGGCTTCCTGCAGGAAGCCGTGGCGGAGAACATCTACGCAGGCAATGCAATGGGCCGGCGCTCTTTGTACCAATACGGCGCCATGCTGCCGGCGAGCGCGCGCGGGCAGATCGACGCCGGGCTCGGCAAGACCACCTCACGCGGCAACCTCGGCTTGATCGCGCCGAACGACACCGTGGAAAAAACCGGCGATACCCGCGTGATCGATGGCATTCAGTTCGAGTTCCAGATGGCGCCCGGCACCGAAGCACCGTCCGAAATGCTGATCTACATGCCGCAGTTCAAGCTGCTGGATACCGCTGAGGACACCACGCACACCATGCACAACCTGTACACGCTGCGCGGCGCGCAGGTACGTGACACGGTGCAATGGTGGAAAACCATCAACGAAGCCATCCTGCGCTATGGCGACCGCACGGACGTGGTGATCGCGCAGCATCACTGGCCGACATGGGGTCAGCAAAAGGTTGTGAACTACATGGCCGACCCGCGCGACATGCTCAAGTATCTGCATGACCAGACGCTGCGTCTCGCGAACGCCGGCTACACCATGACGGAGATCGGGGATCAGGTTCAGTTGCCCGACAGCATTGGCAAGAAGTGGTACAACCGCGGCTATTACGGCTCCGTGAATCACAACGCGAAGGGCATCTACCAGCGTTATCTCGGCTGGTATGATTCGAATCCGGCGAACCTGCATCCGTTGCCGCCAGAAGACGAGTCGAAGCATTTCGTGGAATTCATGGGCGGCGCCGACGCCGTGATCGCGAAGGCCACTCAATCATTCGATAAAGGCGATTACCGCTGGGTCGCAACCGTAATGAACAAGGTCGTTTTCGCGGATCCGTCGAACAAGGCAGCCCGGGATCTTGAAGCCGATGCGCTCGAACAACTCGGTTACCAGACCGAGAACCCGACGTGGCGCAATGAGTACCTGATGGGCGCGTTCGAGTTGCGCAACGGCGTGCCGAAGGGCAAGGGCATCAACATGGCGTCGCCTGACTCCATCGCGGCAATGAGCCCTGACATGCTGCTCGACTACATGGGGATCCGGCTCAACGGTCCGAAGGCTGATGGCAGACACACGGTCATCAACTGGAATCTCGGCGATGGCAGGAAATACGGCATCGAGCTGCGCAATTCCACTTTGATCTATACCGAAGGTGTCACGCTGGCCAACCCAGACGCGACGCTCAACATGAGCAAGAACGAGTTTGCCAAGCTCTTGATGAGTGGCACGCAGGCCGCCAGCGACAAAGTCAGCGGAAACGTTCAAAAGGTAAGCGAGTTGTTTGGTCTTCTCGATACCTTTGATTCGATGTTCAACATCGTCACGCCTTGATGTTTTGATGATTGCGCTTTCCGGTCGCCGGAAAGCGCATTGAAACCACAGCTTTTAGTTTGGCGCTTTAAATCGCCGCTTTAAATGGCGATAGGCGCCTTGATACCCGGGTGATATTGATACCCTTCGATTTCGAAATCCTCGTATTTATAATCGAAGATCGACTCGGGTTTTCTCGCCAGTTTGAGCTTGGGCAGCGGATACGGCTCGCGGCTCAATTGCAGGTCTACCTGTTCCAGATGGTTCAGGTAGATATGGCAATCGCCGCCAGTCCACACCAGTTCGCCAACATCCAGATCGCATTGCTGGGCAAGCATATGTGCGAGCAACGCGTAGCTCGCAATGTTGAACGGCGTGCCCAGAAACACGTCCTGACTGCGGCAATACAGCAGGCAACTCAGCTTGCCGTCGTTCACGTAGAACTGGGCGAGGCAATGACATGGCGCGAGCGCCATCCGGCCGGCGCGGGCGTTATCGACGGGAGACATGGATTCGTCGGGGAAATCCGCCACGTTCAACGCTGTGAGCATCAGCCGCCGTGAATTCGGGCGCGTCTTGATCTGGTGCACGAGCCCGCTGACCTGATCGACCAAAGTGCCGTCGCTCTTTGGCCAGAAGCGCCATTGATGACCGTATACCGGACCCAGGTTTCCGTTCTCGTCCGCCCATTCGTCCCAGATCGTCACGCCGTGGTCGTTCAGATACTTGATGTTGGTGTCGCCGTTCAGGAACCACAGCAGTTCATAGACCACGCTCTTCATGTGAATGCGCTTGGTCGTCACGATCGGAAAACCCGCCGCCAGGTCGAACCGCAATTGCCGGCCAAACGTGCTGATCGTCCCCGTGCCGGTCCTGTCCATCTTCCGGGCGCCGCGCTCGAGAATGTCTTTGAGCAGTTCTTGATACTGGATCATGGAAAGGTCGTTCGCTAAAAAGTGGCCCGTGGCCTGTCTGCCTGTTCTGGCTGAAGATTTCGCGGCGCGTGGAGGGCTGCGCACGCTCGCCATGCCGTGGAGCATGACAAGAATCCAGCCGCCGATAAAACCAAACCACGATTTTACCAAGGCCCGAAGGCAGAGGTGCAGAGGCGTTTTGCGGGGGTTAAATATGTGCGATCCGCGGTGGTTCGGGCGAACCCGCGGGTTTTGGCGAACTTAGATGAAATCAGCCGGCCGGCGGCCGTCACGCGCGGCTAGATATTCAGCCGCGCGTGACATGTTCCGTGGGTGCATCGACTTCGATATGGCGCATGCCATGCGCGCTGAGCAACCTGTAGAGCGTGACGCGCGAAATGCCAAGTTCCTGCGCGGCGTCGCCAAGACGGCCCCGATGGCGCAGCAACGCGAGTTCAATCGCCTGCCGCTCCGCCGCCTCGCGCGCTTGTGCAAGCGACACCGGCGCAACTTCCACGTACTCGCCCAGTTCGAGGTCGCGCGCGCTGATCTGCCGCCCTTCGGACATCACAATGGCACGACGCACGCGATTGATCAGCTCACGCACGTTGCCGGGCCAGCCGTAGTTGTGAATTGCAGCGATAGCATCGGGCGCGAAACCGCGAAGACGCCGGCTCGCGTCCTTCTTGAAGCGGTCCAGCATGTGTTTCGCCAGCAATTCGATGTCCTTGCCGCGCGCCCGCAGCGGCGGTTCATCGATTTGCAGCACGCACAAACGGTGATACAGGTCAGCGCGAAACCGCCCTTCGATCATGGCCGTCTGCATGTCCACGTGCGTGGCCGAGATGATGCGTACATCGACGGGCGTGGAGCCGTGTCCGCCCAGCCGCTCGACCTTGCGCTCCTGCAGGAAACGCAGCAGGCTCGCCTGGCTTTCGAGCGGCAAGTCGCCGATTTCATCGAGGAACAGCGTGCCGCCATTGGCCGCTTCCACGCGGCCGATCTTGCGCTGGTTCGCGCCAGTAAAGGCACCGCGCTCGTAACCGAACAGTTCCGATTGCAGGAGATGCGCGGGGATGGCGCCACAATTGATCGCAACAAACGGCTGTTCGCGCCGGGCGGAACGTTCGTGGATGGCAACCGCGGTCAGTTCCTTGCCCGTGCCGGATTCGCCGGAGATGAAGACCGGAGCGTCGGTCATGGCGACCTTGCGGATGGAGCGGAACAGGCTGAGCATGGCGTCGCAGGAGCCAACCATTTCGCCTTCCGCGCGACCGTCGCGTGAATCGTTCGATGCGTTTTCGTGCAAGGCCACCATGCCATAAGCATGGCCAACCGCATCCACTACACGGTCATTCGATGTTGGCAACGTCACGTAGTCGAAGCAGTAGTCGCGAATCAGCCTGCGAACGGCCGCGTCCTCGAGCTGGCCTGTCACGGTTGCCGCGACCCAGCCAACATTGGTGAGCGTCAGCGACGCTTCCAGCGCCGCCAGTTCATGCGCTTCAAAGTTGCTGGATAAATCCAGCAAACCACCAGTTGCAAGATCGTTGCGAAGCCACCGGCGTGCATCCTTGGCGTTGGAAACCACCTCGATGTGCCAGCCCCTTTCCTCGAACCGGGCGCACAAGGGCGCACTAGGGTCACGAGTCACATAGATTAATTGCCGCCGAGCGACTTCCATTGTTCTGATCCTTTCGTCAACGGTCGTTGAAAAGGTCGCGCCGGTAAATGCCCTCGATCACGTTGCAGACGTCGAAGACTCGCGTACTTCTAGCGAACGGTCATTCGGAAAACTGCAAACGGTGAAACCCCGGAAGCGACGAGTGCTGTCGCGCGGTTCATAAACGAACCTGTTTTGTTTCTACTGCTGTTTTTGAGAGACTACTATAAAGCGAATACTTCGAAAACAAATATCCGCAACAATGTCTGTCATCTCGTTGCTGAAGCAATGCCGTATGCGATTCAATACGGCGATCTGTTTTAATAAGCGGTTTGCAAATACATTAAATAAGACAATATCATTTACACGCTTCCTGATAAAAATGCGCGTCAATCGCGTTTCGTTTCAACGGTGAAACATTTTCAGCGGTTTTTTTATTGCGTTGTCAGAGAATTTTCGTCCGGCTCAATTAGGTCGGGCGAATGCGGCGGATGGCATATGTCTCGCTAATAAAAGCGAATCACGGAGATTGCCATGGAAATTACCAGCACCGCCGTCAGATACGGAAAAAACGCCATTCCGCAACGGTTTGCCGCGGCGGCGACGGCGTGGATTGTACTGGGAAGTTCAAGCGGCAACGTTTGCGCGCAGAATAGTATGAATCATTCCCCGACGATTACCCCCTTGTTTGAATCTGGGTTTATGCTGCGATTGTCCGGATTTGAAACATTAGCGGTACGGACTAATCCGCCAGCCATCTCTGTGGAACAACTTATAGAGAAACCCGGTGAAAGCGGCGGTGCATCGGTTGAGAACATTATTCAAGTTTTCGCAACGGCGCAAGCCGGTTCGGCACCTGTTCGTTTTGACCAGCCTGCGTCGTTTATGGAACAGGATGACGACGCGCTTGCGAAGGTCTCGGTGACAGACGAATGGACGCCCGTGCTCACGCAAACACCAAACAGCGTTACGCTCTGGGATGAGATCGCGCCGCCATTGCCATCGCCGGTTCCCAATGACAACACAGCGGTGCATTCCACGCCCGGCGAGGTCGCAAACACAGAGGCGCACACGACGCAATAGGCGGCCAGGACTCAATTTTCGGCGCGTTTGACGACCGCGCCGGAGCAGGAGCGTCGGGTAGAATCTGCGGCTTGATTTATCTCAACGCTGTAGGGTTCATTACCATGACGACGCTCACACTGATCGTCGCCCGCGCGCGCAATGGCGTGATCGGACGCGACAACCAACTACCCTGGCGCCTGCCCGAAGATCTGGCGTTCTTCAAACGCACCACAATGGGCGCGCCGATTGTCATGGGCCGCAAGACTCACGAGTCCATCGGCCGTGTTCTGCCGGGAAGGCGCAACATTGTGGTGACGCGCGACGCCGGGCGCCGTTTCGATGGCTGCGACACGGTCACAGGCCTGTCCGGCGCGCTGGAAATAGCCGCGCGCGACGACGCGAAGGAAGTGTTCCTGATCGGTGGCGCGCAACTGTTCCGCGAAGGCTGGCAGTTTGCTCAGAAGCTCATCGTGACCGAGATCGATGCGGATTTCGAAGGCGATATCTCGATCGATGCCCCCGATCCACACATCTGGGAAGAGTGTTCGCGCGAGACGCATCATGCGGCCGCGCCGAATGATTTCGACTATTCGTTCGTGACATACGAGCGGCTCGCCTGACAGGCTACCAAGCGACAAAAAGCCCGGCAACGTATCCGTTCCGGGCTTTGACTCTAGCAGCGCTCCTCGGCTTTTACTGTCCTGCAATCGTCATCTTTTCGATCAGCACAGAGCCAATTTCCTTGTTCCCGCGCACGACCGTATCCGCGCCAATTGCCTCGATGTGCCGGAACATCTCCTGCAGCGTGCTCGCCACCGTGATTTCCTCGACCGGATACTGGATCTTGCCGTTCTCCACCCAGAATCCCGATGCACCGCGCGAATAGTCGCCCGTCACGTAGTTCACGCCCTGCCCCATCAGTTCGGTAAGCAATAAGCCAGTGCCGAGTTTCTTGAGCATTTCCTCGAAGTCATCGCCCGGTTTTGTCAGCGAACTGCGCAGCGAAAGATTGTGCGAACCGCCCGCGTTACCCGTGGTTTTCATGCCGAGCTTGCGCGCCGAGTAGGTCGAAAGGAAATAACCCTGCACCACGCCATCCTCGACCACGTTGCGGCGCTGCGTGCGCACGCCTTCCTCGTCGAATGGGGCGCTGCCCATTCCGCCCTTCACGTGCGGGTCCTCGACCACCTGGACATGCGGCGCGAAAACGGGTTTGCCGAGGCTATCGACCAAAAACGACGTCTTCCGATACAGCGCGCCACCGCTGACAGCCTGCACGAACGCACCCAGGATGCCCGCCGCGAGCGGCGCTTCGAACATCACGCGGCATTTGCGCGTATCGAGACTGCGCGCGCCCAATCTCGCCAGCGCACGATGCGCGGCGTATCGGCCGATTGCTTCGGGGTCGGCGAGATCGGCGGCATTTCTCTTCGATGTGTACCAGTCGTCGCGTTGCATGTCGCGCCCCGAGCCCGCGATGGGCGCGCACGCCACGTAATGCCGCGAAAACGGATAGCCGCCCATGAAACCGCGCGACGTGGCGAGCACAAACTGCGAATGTTGCGCCGAAACGCTGGCGCCTTCGGAGTTCTGAATGCGTTTATCGACGGCAAAAGCCGCGTCTTCCGCACGACGCGCGAGGTCGGCCGCTTCTTCGGCGTTGATGTCCCACGGATGGTAGAGATCCAGATCCCGCGGCGCCATTTCGAGCAGCTCCGCTTCGGCCAGGCCGGCAGCGCTGTCTTCGGCCGTGAAACGGGCGATGTTGTAGGCCGCGGCCACGGTGTCTTTCAACGCGGCGCGCGTGAAATCCGAAGTGCTCGCGTTACCGCGCTTATTGCCGATGAACACCGTGACGCCGACCATTTTGTCGCGATTGTGCTCGATGGTTTCCACCTCGCCGCGACGCACGCTGACCGAAAGACCATCGCCTTCCGAGATTTCAGTGGCGGCGTCGGTTCCGCCGAATTCTTTTGCATGCCGCAGGATATCGGACGCAATTTCTTTCAGCTCGTCCTGGGTGTGCGGGAAAAAGCGTTGCCTCACGTCCATGTCTGCTGCCATTTTTGTCTGCCTGTGGGTTGCTCGAGTTGCGGAAGGGTTCGGTACCGGTAGCGCCGGAAAAATCTTGCCGGCGCGGTGCTCGCCATGAGTGCTTCCGTGTATCGCAGGATCATAGCAAGTCCAGAGGGGTTTGGTTTCGCTCCCCTTGCGCGCGGTACTCGGGTGGCGCCTCGCTCGGGCGCCCAGTGGGCCGCGTCGAACAAGTACAATACCGCGATGAACCGTAAAACCCGCACGCAACCCATAAATCCGGCCGTCGCCACCGAACAGGATGGCAGCGAGCACGGTTACGACCGTCCGAGTAAATCCCAGCTCAAACGGGACATGCTTGCGCTGCAAGTGCTCGGGGTCGCGTTGATCGAACTGCCAAAAGATGCGCTCAAGCGCATGCCCATGCCTGAAAAGCTCGACGACGCCGTTCGCGACGCACGAAAGATTACCGATCACGAAGGCAAGCGCCGTCAGGTGCAATACGTCGGCCGCGTAATGCGCTCGCTCACCGACGAAGAAACGGCAGCACTGCGCACGGCGCTCGATACGTATCGCGGCGTCAATCGCGCGGAAACGGCGAAGCTCCACTGGATCGAACACACGCGCGAAAAGCTGCTCGCCGACGACTCCGCCTTCACCGATTTCATCCGCCAGCATCCCGGTGTCGATCCGCAGGAAGGTCGCACACTGATTCGCAATGCGCGCAAGGAACGCGAGCAGAGCAAGCCGCCGCGCTATTTCCGCGAACTGTTCCAGTGGATCAAGACCGCGGCGGGCGTGGACGAAGAAGATGAAAGCGCGGCCGAGGCGGAAGACGGCAATGAAATCGAATTCCCGCAACGAGACGACGACGATGGCTACAAAGCGTGATCATCCCGACGAATTGCTGATTGGACTGGTATCGATCAGCGATCGCGCGTCGCAGGGCGTGTATGAGGACAAGGGCATTCCCTCGCTGCAGGAATGGCTCGCGAGCGCGCTCAGTTCCCCGTGGCGCGCCGAAACACGCCTGATTCACGACGACGCGGCCACCATTTCCGCCACGCTCACGGAACTCGTCGATGAAACCGGCTGCGACCTGATCCTGACAACAGGCGGAACGGGCCCGTCGCGCCGCGATGTAACGCCGGAGGCCACGCTGGCGGTTGCGACCAAGCCGATGCCCGGTTTCGGCGAGCAAATGCGCCAGATCAGCCTGAACTTCGTACCTACGGCAATCTTGTCGCGCCAGGTGGCTGTGATTCGTGAAACGGCGGATCACGCGGCGTTGATTGTGAATTTGCCCGGCCAGCCGAAATCGATTCGCGAGACGCTGGAAGGTCTGCGCGACGCGGATGGCAAGCCGAAAGTGCCAGGAATCTTCGCGGCAATTCCGTACTGCATTGATCTGATCGGTGGGCCGTATATGGAAACGCGGCCCGAAGTGGTCGCCGCGTTCCGCCCGAAGAACGCGATCAGGCCGCCGAAGACTTAAAACGTCCGGCCTTGCGCTTCAAGCCGTTCCGGTTTCGCCGGTTCCGCCGGTTCCGCCGGTCGCTGACGGAATCAGGAAATGCTCGCGGTAGTACTTGAGTTCGTCGATGGATTCGTGGATATCGGCGAGCGCCGTGTGCATTGCGCGCTTCTGGAAACCCTTATAGATGGCCGGCTGCCAGCGGCGGCACAATTCCTTGAGCGTGCTGACGTCGAGGTTGCGGTAATGGAAGAACGTTTCAAGTTCCGGCATCCACCGGGCCATGAAACGGCGATCCTGGCAGATGGAATTGCCGCACATCGGCGACTTGCCCGGCGGGACGTACTGGCCGAGGAATTCGCGGATTTGCCGCGTGGCTTCGGCTTCATCCACCGTCGACGCCTTCACGCGTTCGGTCAGCCCCGAGCGGCCATGCGTGTTGCGGTTCCATTCATCCATCTTGCCGAGCGCCGTTTCGTCCTGGTGAATCGCGAGCACCGGACCTTCCACGAGTTTATCGAGCGTTGAATTCGTCACGACGACCGCGATTTCTATAATGCGGTCGTTATCGGGTTCGAGGCCCGTCATTTCCATGTCGAGCCAGACAAGGTTCATGTCGCTGCGAACGAGTTCGGACGAGCTGGCGGAAGAAGAGGAATCGAGCACGGAATCGGCCATGGGAGGGCAACCTGGATGGGTTTGGCGCCGGGAACGGCGCTTAGGGATTTGCAGGACCCGGTCGTTCGGCTAACGCGCAATAAGCCATGCGCGCGGCGACGGCCAAGAACCTATAATTCTCGCATAATTCAATCGCGCATATTTCAATCGGATTTCCGCTGATGTCCAATATCAATCTCGCGTTCTCGGTCGTGTTTGTCGTGGCGCTGGTCGGCATGGTCGGCACCAAGCTATGGCTTGCGTCGCGCCAGATCCGGCACGTCGCCGCGCATCGCAGGCAGGTGCCGCCGCAGTTCCTGCAAACCATTCCGCTCGCCGCTCACCAGCGTGCCGCCGACTACACTGTCGAGCGCACGCGCCTGACAATGGTCGAAGTCGTGGTGAGCGCGGCGTTGCTGATTGCGCTGACGCTGCTCGGCGGTATCCAGCAAATCGATCTGGCCGTCACCGGCTGGCTCGGCCGCGGCTATATGGGGCAGATGGCGCTGGTGGCTATTGTGGTGGCGATCACGAGCGTGGTGGATCTGCCTTTCGATTACATCCGGCATTTCGTGATCGAAGAGAAGTTCGGCTTCAACCACATGACAAAGAAGCTTTTTTTCCTCGACCTCGTCAAGGGCGTGGTGCTGGGCGCGGGTATTGGCTTGCCCGTATTATTCGTGACTCTGTGGCTGATGAATCAGGCGGGCGCGCTGTGGTGGCTGTGGGCGTGGGTGCTGCTGGTCGCGTTCCAGATGCTCGTGCTGATCCTGTACCCGACCTTTATCGCGCCGCTTTTCAACAAGTTCGAACCGCTGAAAGACGAGGCATTGCGGGCGCGCATTGAAAACCTGATGTCGCGCACGGGCTTTGCTGCAAAGGGCTTGTTCGTGATGGACGGCAGCCGCCGTTCGGCGCACGGCAACGCATATTTCACGGGTTTCGGCGCGGCCAAGCGGATTGTTTTCTTCGATACCCTTCTCGCCCGGCTCTCCGGCAGCGAAATTGAAGCGGTGCTCGCGCATGAACTGGGTCACTTCAAACGCCGCCACGTGATCAAGCGCCTGGTCGTGACTTTCGTGCTCAGCCTCGTGATGCTCGCGCTGCTCGGCTGGCTTGCACAATGCGTATGGTTTTATGAGGGACTTGGCGTCCGGCCATCGCTGATCGGCAACAACAACGGCCTTGCGCTCGTGCTGTTCATGCTGGCGCTGCCGGTCTTCATGTTCTTCGTGACGCCGCTTGGCAGCTTGAGTTCACGCAAGCATGAGTTCGAGGCCGACGCTTTCGCCGCGAGCCAGACCGATCCACGCGACCTCGTCAATGCGCTTGTGAAGCTATATGAGGACAATGCGTCCACGCTCACGCCCGATCCCCTCTACACCGCGTTCTACGCGTCGCATCCGCCTGCGTCGCAGCGCATCGAGCGCCTGATGCAATTCGCCGCATGAGGCCGCGCACCGCGAAGAAACCGGCGAACGCGCGCATTGAGGGAAAAGTCATTGCCGCTCATGGACGGCATTATCTCGTCGCACCGGCGGATGGCAGCGTGATGCTGCAATGTTTCCCGCGCGGCAAACGCAGCGAGATAGCCGTGGGCGACAACGTGCAGTACGAGCAGTCATCGGCGGATCAGGGTGTGATTGTCGAGATTGGTGAGCGCCGCAATCTGCTTTACCGGTCCGACCAGTTCAAATCGAAACTCTTCGCCGCCAATCTCGATCAATTGATGATCGTGCTGGGCACCGAGCCGCATTTCAGCGAGGACTTGCTCGGCCGCGCGTTGATTGCGGCCGAAGCGCACGGTCTGGAACCGCTGATCGTGTTGAACAAGATCGACATGGAGGGACCGCTCGCGGTCGCGCGCAAGCGTCTGGCGCTGTATCGGGAGCTTGGATATACGGTCGTGGAATTATCGGCGAAGGCGGCGCCGCAGCACGTTCACGATGAACTCGATGCGCGTCTTGCGAACCGCTCCACGCTATTGCTTGGACAATCTGGCATGGGCAAGTCGACGCTTGTGAATATTCTGATTCCGAATGCAGAGGTGGCGACGCGGGAGATATCGAAGGCGTTGAACAGCGGGCGGCACACGACAACTTTCACGCGTTTGTATCCGTTGCCTGGTGGCGGCTCGCTGATCGACTCGCCGGGGTTCCAGGAGTTTGGGCTGCACCACTTGTCCGAAGGGCAACTGGAGCGCGCGTTCGCTGATTTCCGGCCTTTTCTTGGGCAATGCCGCTTCTACAATTGCCGGCATTTGCAGGAGCCGGGCTGCGCGATTCTGGAAGCAATGGCGGAAGGCAAAATCCGCCCGGCGCGTCATCAGTTGTATGCGCAGCTCGTGCACGAGGCCAGCCAGATTGTTCGATAACCTTACCGCATGAAAAAACTGACGCGGGCTCCGAACTTGATCACGGCGCATCACTGGATGAATGTGCTGACGACTGCGGGGATAGCGTGCGAGTTGCACAACCGGTATTTGAGTGGTGCGATGGGTGAGATTCCGGCGGACCAGTGCGCGCCAGAAATCTGGATACTGGACGACCGCGACGAGGCGTTGGCAACGGGCGTACTGGACCGAGCGAGAAACGGTCCGGCGAATGCAAGGGCATGGCGATGCCAGCACTGCGGCGAATTACTGGAAGGTCAATTCACGGTGTGCTGGCAATGCGGAACGGCGCGAGACCCGCTAAATGACGAATAAAACGGATCAGACATAGACAGGCGATATAACCGGTACGGCCTGGTAAGCGAAGCGTGTGAGGTAACGCAAAAAGGCGAGCAGGTTCTTTTCAACGGCTGTGGATGACTGGGGCGTTAGCCGAGACGTGCCACGAAAAGATCTGTGCGAAGCGGGTAATTTAGTGGTTGTGGTGTAAAGGCGTTTTCTTTGCTTGGCGTTTTCAAGGTACAAGTGCAACACCTTTGAAATAGGATATGTTGCATGGGACAAAGCTATGAACAACTCAGTGCTGAGGAGCGTGGCTCAATATTTGCCATGAAACTTGCCAACGAAAGCACGCGCGCGATCGCGCGTGCGCTCCGACGTTCGCCAAGTACGATCAGCCGCGAACTCAAGCGCAATGGCTGGAAGTCCGATGAAGAGCGCGGCGACAGAGGACGGCCTGCGATCGCGGGCGCTTACTGCGCGATCCGTGCTGGTCGACGCGCGGGACGGCTTCGCCGCAAACCGCGTTACGAGCGCAAACTGCACGTTGACGGCGCGTTGTGGCCCGAAGTGCGGCAGTATCTGCAAAAGTGTCACTCACCCGAGCAGATCTCAGCCGCACTCAAACTTGCCCACCCTGATGAGCCTGCTTTGAACGCTTCGCATGAAACCATTTACCGAGCCATTTACGCCGCGCCCCGAGGCGAGTTGCGCCGGGAACTCGTCAGCCTGTTGCGACAGGGACGTGGCGCACGCAGGCCGCGCACGCGAGGACAGGACCGGCGCGGCAAGCTCTCCGACATGCTCAGTATTCACGTACGCCCTCCCGAAGCCAACGACCGGCTCATCCCGGGTCACTGGGAAGGAGATCTGATCAAAGGCCTGGCTAACCGTTCGGCAGTGGGTACGCTGGTGGATCGCAGCACGTTGTTTGTGATGCTGGTCAAGATCGATGGCAGTACGGCGCAGGCAGCGCTGGAAGCCTACAGTGCCGCGTTCGCGCCGCTCGATCAGGGACTGCGTCAAACCCTGACCTACGACCAGGGCAAAGAAATGGCGTTACACAAAAAGCTGGCTGAGGCGACGGGCATCAAGATCTACTTCTGCGATCCACACAGTCCGTGGCAACGCGGCATCTGTGAAAACATCAATGGGCTGCTTCGCCAGTTTCTACCCAAGGCGACCGATCTATCGGTATTCTCGCAGCGACAACTCGATGCGATCGCGCTGAACATGAACACCCGCCCTCGAAAGACGCTCCAGTGGCGCACGCCTGGTGAGGTCTTTATTGAAAACTGCGCCAAGCACGGCATTGTCATTGACCCCGCTGTTGCACTTGGAGTGTGAAAGCGCCCTTCGTTTCTTTTTCGCCGTTTGGAAAAAGAAATGAAGTGCCGCCACGCACAGTGACAACGCTAATAGACCAAAGCGAAATCAAGTTCCCAGAAGAGGGAAGCGTTGGCAACCCACCAATCCGCCAGCGCGAGCAAAACCAAAACCAAAACCAAAACCAAAACCCTAAGCCAACCAAACCGCGATGCTCAGCATGAGCAACAAAAGCATCCACAGGATCACAGCCCGCCAGACAAGTCCAACTGCAGACTGCAAAGTCCGAGGCGTGCAATCATCGCCGACTGGCAGCGGGCTGGCATCGCCAACGGCCAAAGCTTCCACGCTAAGTGGCTCGGCCAAAGGTCCAGCCAGCCGGGCCCCAAGCGCCCCGCTCCCTGCAGCAAGCAGAACCCCTTCATTAGCATCGGGCCACTGCTTCGCGTGATTACGCCACGCATAAATAGCGTCCTCAAAATTCCCCACAATAGCGAACCCGAGCGCGGTCAACCGTGCAGGCACCCAATCGATAAAAAAGAACGCCCGCTGAGCAAAAGTGGAGAACGCAGGCGTGCGTTCGTCAGTAGGCTGCACCCACGACCGCGCCAGATACTCCGCGATCCGGTACAACACCGCGCCCGCTGGCCCGACAGGAATCAAAAACCAGAAGAACACGCCAAACACATGCCGATGCGAAGCCACGACCGCATGAACCAGCGTATGCCGGACAATCTCGCTGACGGGCATATCGAGCGTATCGATACCGGTCCATTCGTTGAGAATCTCGCGGGCGCGCGGAACGTCGTCGTTATTCAGTGCGAGATGGATGTCGGTGAAATAGTGGCTGAACTGCCGGAACCCGAGCGTGAAGTACACGATCACGACGTTCCACAAGAATGCCAGCACGAAGTTGATGCGATACAGAACGTAGTAGATCAGCCCGACGGCCAAAGTCCACGGCAGCACGACGACCAGCCACGCGAGCACGCCATGCCGCTGCTTGCCGGCATCGAAGCCATGAGCCGCGGATTCCGCATGGTACTGAAGCAGCGCCGAAACAGGATTCTGCGGCGAAAGCGCGCGCAATTGCTCAATGATAAGAGCCAGCAATACAGAGAAAAAAGTCATGCGATGCGCCGGGACATTCGAGTTTTACGAATTTCTTGTAAAGATAGCACAGCACCGATGCTGCCAGAGGGACACATCGGACGAAGCGCCATTCGAGTGCCGACACATTACGCGTCACGCGGCGAGGAAGCGATAGAAATTGCGTAACATACCTGCCGTTGCGCCCCAGATGAAATAGGGAGACGCGTTCCCGGCCGGCGTGAAAGGCATCGCAAAAAAACGACGCTCGCCGCCTTCCCATCGAAACACGCGGGTCTGGTGATTGGCCGGGTCCATGAGGAACGCGAGCGGGACTTCGAAGATATCGGCAACTTCGAGGGTGTCCGCATGGAGTTCGATTGGAGGATGGACAAGCGCGACCACCGGCGTCACGCGAAACCCCGTTCCGGTCAGATAATCAGGCAACTCGCCAAGCACTTCCACGTGCTCGGCTTCAAGACCGACTTCCTCTTGCGCCTCGCGAAGCGCGGTCGCCGCGGCGTCGGCATCGCCGGGTTCCTCGCGCCCGCCGGGAAAGCTGATCTGACCGGCGTGGTTCGACAAATGATCGGCGCGTTGTGTGAGAAGCACGGTCAGGCCGCCGTTGCGCACCACAAGCGCGATCAGCACCGACGCCACGCGCGGGTCCCCGCCCAGCGCCTTGATCTTGTCGTCGCGTGCGTCCGGTGTCCAGTCGAGCGTCTGCGCGAACCTTGCACGCATGCCGTCCGGTGTCAGGACGTCTTCGCGCACGCGCGGCAAATCTGCGCTGGTCGATTCGATCGGCAGGATTTCAGGCTCGAGAATGCGGGGAGTCGACGACTTGTTCGGAGGCACGTGGGACTTGGCTGCTTGAATGGAATGGTTTGATTCAGGCGCCGTGAACGAAGGCGCAAACCATGATTTGACCACACCAATGAAAAAAGCACCCGCGAGGGTGCTTTTTCGGTGCAGCTTTCAGCGCAAGGATTACGCCTTTGCAGCAGCACGGTCTTTCGACACGAGCTTTTCCTTGATCCGAGCCGACTTGCCCGAACGTTCGCGCAAGTAGTACAGCTTTGCACGACGCACGTCACCACGACGCTTCACGACAATGCTCGCGAGCAGCGGCGAGTAGGTCTGGAACGTACGCTCGACGCCTTCGCCCGACGAAATCTTGCGAACGATGAAATTCGAGTTCAAACCACGGTTACGCTTCGAAATCACGACGCCTTCGTAAGCCTGGACACGCTTGCGCGTACCTTCAACCACGTTGACGCTGACGATCACCGTATCGCCGGGGGCGAATTCGGGAATCGACTTTTCGCCGAGTGCACGCGCGATCTCTTCTTTTTCGAGTTGCTCAATCAGATTCATTACTGACTCCTGGAGCCATCTTGCCGGAGTTGTTTGCCATGTTGGTGGCCCCGGTAGAGGATGGGTTCACATCTGGCGCCTGCCTGACTTAGGCGTGGCGCCGCCCTTTGTCCCGCCTTGATACAAGGCCGGAAGCCTACTGCGCTTTCGACCTTTCCGTGGCGAGACTTGCAAGCCATGCCTCATCGGCACGGCTCAACATTTTATTCCTGCGCGCCTTTTCTATGAGATCGGGCCGCTTTTCCTGCGTATTCTTAAGCGATTCACGCCTGCGCCATGCCTCGATTTCCTTGTGATGGCCGCCAAGCAGCACATCCGGAACGCGCACGCCGCCATATTCTTCAGGGCGCGTGTAGTGCGGACAATCGAGCAGCACATCGACAAAACTATCCTGCACCGCCGACTGCGAATCGTTCAGCACGCCGGGCAACTGACGCACCACAGCGTCCATGAGCGCCATGGCCGGCAATTCGCCGCCGGACAAAACGAAGTCGCCGAGACTGATCTCTTCGTCCACCACACGATCGATCAACCGCTGGTCGATCGCTTCATAACGGCCACACAGCACGACCAGCCCGGGCTCCTGAGCGATTTGCATCACGCGCCCATGGTCCAGCGTTTTCCCTTGTGGCGACATCATCACCACGCGCGTCCCGCTGATGCCCTGCTCTGCCTGCGCCGCTTTCGCAGCCGATATTGCGTCTTCCAGAGGGCGCGCCAGCATCACCATGCCCGGTCCGCCGCCATAAGGACGATCGTCGATGGTCCGGTAATTGTCCGTGGTGAAATCGCGCGGATTCCACGTGCGCAGGCCAAACCGTTCTTGCTTCACTGCCCGGCTGGTAATACCCCAGTCGGTCAGCGCACGAAACATCTCGGGAAAGAGCGTCACGACGTCAAACTGCATCGCTCTCTCCTTGCAGTGATGGGTCTGGCCGATGAATCAATAGTCGGCGTCCCAGTCAACGACAATCTTGCGCGCCGCCTGATCCACCGTCTTCACATACACGCCAACAAACGGAATCAGCCGTTCGCCAGTTGCGGGCGAACCGTCCTTGCCCGTGGTCGGAAATTCCACACGCATGATGGAATGCGCGCCATTGTCGATCATGCCGGCAACTTGGCCCAGGGCCACGTTCGCTTCATTCACGACATCCAGGCCGATCAGATCGACCCAGTAGAATTCGTCTTCGCCAGTAAGCTTCGGGAAGTCGCTGCGCAACACATGGATGCTGTGGCCACGCAACGCATACGCCATGTCGCGGTCATTGCAGCCGGCAAAATGCGCGACGACCGTGTCGCTATGCACTTTCGATTGCAGGCAGCGAACTGCCTTGCGCTCGTTTCCCTTGACCAGCCACCAGCGTTTTGCCGCGAGCATTGCGTCGCCGCCGTGTCCTGCATGCGCGTGCGGCGCGATCTTGACCCAACCCTTAAGGCCGTAAGCATCTACGATGGCGCCGACTTCAATGGCGTCGTCGGGCAATGTTTCGACCGTGTCGATAGATCCCGATTCGCCTGAAACGTCGATAGCCACGCGGCGCGCTGCCGGCTTGCGGACAAATGCGCCAAACGTGGCATCATTCTCTTCAGGCTTTTCGCCACGCTCGGCTTTCAAACCTGAGTCTGAAGCGGAGTCACGCGTCGACATGAGCCAATCTCCCGCGAACCTCGGCAGCAAGAATCGATCGGATCACGTGTACCCGAACGATCGACTGCGGCCGCTGCACTTAAGCAGCCGGCTGAGCTTGTTGCGATTGCTTGACCAGACGTGCAACCGTCGGCGACAGCTGCGCGCCGTTGTCTTGCCAGTACGTCAGGCGATCCTGAGCGATGCGCAGGGCTTCGCCTTTGGTCGCGACCGGATTGTAGAAACCCACGCGTTCGATAAAGCGGCCATCACGGCGGCTACGCGAATCGGTTGCGACGATGTTGTAAAACGGGCGCTTCTTGGAGCCGCCACGTGCCAAGCGGATGATAACCATGCTGAAATCCTTGAAAACCGGGGTTCGGAACTACCAAAACACGCGATTATAGCGGTAAAACGATGCCTTAACAAACACTTGCATCGATTAATCGAGATGAAACGGGACGTGGTGCGTGCCGTTCGGCCAGCGACGGGCGCCCGGAAAGTACCGCATGCAGAGCTTTTCAGGGCTTTGGAACAAGTTTCGACGCGCCTTTTTAGGGACCGTTCGATTAAAAGGGACCAGATTTTCTGCAAGCACTTCAACGATCGGCTACGCGTGGCCGGTCGCGGCAAAGCAGTAAGCGCCGCCTGGCCAACGGCTGCGAGCGTAGAATGCCGCTTCGACGCAAAAGTATTGCCCCTCGCGTCCCGTGTGTCCACCGACTCTCTTTTCAGCCGCCGATGAACAACCCGTCGTCCACTGTCACGCATCTCTCTAACCCGGCGCCGCATGGTCGTTTCCGATCGAAAACGCTGACGGCCGCGCTTGCCTTTTTTCTCGGCAGCATTGGGGCACATCGCTTTTATCTGTATGGTTTGCGCGACAAATTCGGTTGGACGCACATTGCGGGCATCCTGCTCGGTCTCACGGGCTACATGCTGCTCGCCGCGAGCGAACGCGCATCGATATTGGGCTGGGTGCTCGTCGTGCCCGGCGCCGCTTCGCTGCTGGCGGCATTCTTGTCGGCGATCGTCTACGGATTGCGGCCCGACGAAAAATGGGATGCCCAGTTCAATTCGCAAACGGGACAGCACAGCGATTCCGGTTGGACTGTGATCTTCATAGTGATCTTCTCACTGTTGTTCGGGGCGTTCATGCTGATGGCAGGTCTTGCGCTCACCTTCCAGACTTACTTCGAAGGGCAGGTTCAGGCCGCCAAGGAGCTATCTCAGTAATCTTGTTCGGGTGTGAGAGACCTTGCTTCCCCAACGTCAAAACAAGGTCATCTGCGGACTGTCCACGACTGGCCGCTTCGGCATGCGCTTTCCTGGCCGAAATTCCGACATATCCAGAATGCCGCGTTGCCGCTGGTTCAGTCCAAGCCGGCGGGCGGCATGATGAAAGCGTTGCTTGAGCATGTCCGCCCAAATGCCCTCGCCTTTCATGCGCTTCGAAAAATCCGAATCGTAGTCCTTGCCGCCGCGCATGTCGCGTACTCGCCCCATCACGCGTTCCGCCCGGTCGGGGAAATGGGCCGCGAGCCAATCCTTGAATAGCGGCGCGACTTCCCACGGCAGCCTCAGCACAATATAGCTCGCGCTGGTCGCGCCTGCTTCGGCGCAGGCCTCCAGCACCCGTTCCATGTCGGGTTCCGTAACGAACGGGATCATGGGTGCGACGCTCACGCCGACCGGAATGCCGGCGTCGGCCAGTGTACGGATTGTGCGCAGCCGCCTTGCCGGCGTAGCGGCGCGCGGTTCGAGCGTGCGTGCGATGTCGGCGTCGAGCGTGGTGATGGTTACGGCGACGATCACCTGTCCCTTTTGGGCCATTGGCGCCAGCAAGTCGATGTCGCGCTCGATCAGCGACGATTTCGTGATGGCCGCAAATGGATGTCCACGCTCGCTCAAAATCTCGATTACGCGCCTTGTGATACCCAAGTTACGTTCGACAGGCTGATATGCATCCGTGTTGACGCCGAGCGCGATGGGTTCTGGCTGATACGACCGCTTGTCCAGTTCGCGCTGGAGCAATTCTCCGGCGTTGACCTTCGCGTATATACGGCTTTCGAAATCCAATCCCGGCGACAACCCCAGATAACTATGCGTCGGCCGCGCAAAACAGTAGATGCAGCCATGCTCGCACCCGCGGTACGGGTTCAAGGACACGCTGAATGGAATATCGGGCGATGAGTTGCGCGTAAGGATGCTCTTCGCACGTTCCTCGAACACTTGAGTACGCAGCGCCGGCGCACCTTCCGTCTCGCTGTTTTGATCCGTATGCGTCCAGCCGTCGTCTATGCGCTCCCGCGCGTCCTTTTCGTAGCGCCCCTGAATATTCGTGACCGCGCCACGGCCTTTAAAAGCGGCAGGCGGAGCAACGGGATATTCCGAATCGAGTGAATCCATGATCGAGGTGTACGTTCAGAGAGACAAAAAATACTGTATAAATATACAGTAAATCTACTCGCTCGCAAGCCCCGTTGACGAATTCCCCAATGCTCCGATCTACCCCTCTACAGCAATGGCAAGACTCTCCTTGATTTCCTCCATGACCACGTAGCTTTTTGACTGCACCGCGCCTGGAAGCTGCAACAGGATGTCGCCGAGAAGCTTCCGGTAATCCGCCATCTCGCCAATCCGCGCCTTGATTAGATAGTCGAAATCGCCGGAAACGAGATGACATTCCAGAACTTCCGGAATCCGCTGCACCTCCCTCCGAAACTGTTCAAACATGTTGCCGCTCTTGTGATCCAGCGTGATCTCCACGAATACCAGCAGCGACGCCCCTAGCTGATGCGGATTCACGCGCGCGTAATAGCCCGAAATCACGTCGTCGCGCTCCATGCGTTTCACGCGTTCAATGCACGGCGTCACGGAAAGCCCGACCTGCTCGGCGAGTTCCTTCATGGCGATACGGCCATCCTGCTGAAGGATCCGCAGAATCCGCCGATCGATCTTATCCAGCTCGCGTACCGAATTCCGTTGAGTTCTCATTGGGTTCTACTGAAAAGTAAGAAAATACAATAACAAAAACTACTGAACTCTCAATACTATAGTCGATACCACTATGTAACCCGCTACTCACCCGGCTTCATGCAAACGAAGCGATGACCGGCGGAATGTCACTTTGCACGGAGCAAGACATGCAAGTCGTAATTCTGGGAAGCGGGGTTGTTGGCGTGACGAGCGCTTATTATCTGGCCCGGGCGGGACACGAAGTCACGGTCATCGACCGGGAGGCAGGACCCGCGCTTGAAACGAGTTTCGCTAACGCGGGACAGATTTCGCCCGGCTATGCATCGCCGTGGGCGGCGCCCGGTGTGCCGCTCAAGGCCGTGAAATGGATGTTTGAAAAACACGCGCCGCTTGCCATTCGTCTGGACGGAACATCGTTTCAGTTGAAGTGGATGTGGCAGATGCTGCAAAACTGCACGCAAGAACGTTATTCGGTGAACAAAGGCCGAATGGTCCGTTTGGCCGAATACAGCCGCGACTGCCTGCAGGCGCTGCGCGCGGACACGGGCATCGAATACGAAGGACGTACCGGCGGCACGCTGCAATTGTTCCGGACGCAACAGCAACTGGACGGTGCGGCAAAGGACATCGCTGTATTGCGCGACGCGAATGTGCCGTTCGAATTGCTCATGCCGGCCGATCTGCACAAGGCGGAACCTGCGCTCGCGGCGGTATCGCACAAGCTGACGGGCGGCCTGCGCCTGCCGAACGACGAGACCGGCGATTGCCAGAAATTCACCACGCGCCTGGCCGCAATGGCCGAGCAACTCGGCGTGAAATTCCGCTACAACACGCCTATTGACGCCCTCGCGATCAGCGGCGGCCGGATCGCGGGCGTCCAATGCGGCGGCGAGCTTGTTCGCGGCGACTCCTACGTGGTCGCGCTCGGCTCATACTCCACAAAACTGCTTGGCGACCTCGTCAAGATTCCTGTTTATCCGCTGAAGGGCTATTCGCTCACCGCGCCCGTTGTAAGCGAGCATGCCGCGCCGGTCTCCACCGTGCTTGATGAAACCTACAAGATCGCAATCACGCGTTTCGACGACCGCATTCGCGTTGGCGGAATGGCGGAGATTGTCGGCTTCGATTCTTCCTTGCGCCAGGCACGCCGTGAAACGTTGGAAATGTGCGTGAACGACCTGTTCCCGGGCGGCGGGGACACGGCAAAGGCATCGTTCTGGACCGGACTGCGTCCCATGACGCCGGACGGCACGCCGATAGTTGGCCGCACGCCGCTGCCGAACCTTTACCTGAACACGGGACACGGCACGCTCGGCTGGACAATGTCATGTGGTTCCGGCCAACTCCTGGCCGACCTCATGTCCGGCAAGCAGCCGGCAATCCAGTCCGACGATTTGTCGGTGCATCGCTATTTGGGCGAGGTGCGTGCGAGCGGCAGACCCGCGTACGCACGCGCGTGATTTGACCACGCGGCGTTAGGCGAAAGAGAAAGGCCGTCCTGCAAGGAGACGGCCTTTTTCAACGCTTCAACACTCAATGCATTTAGAACTGCGCTTCGTTCAACGCAAGATACCCTTCCTGCCCGTTGCCGCTGACAATCGACGCCTCGATACCCGGTGCCTGCGACAAGACATGCTCGGCAAAGAACTGCGCCGTTGCAATCTTCGCGTCGTAAAACGCCTGATCTTCGGCGCGTTTATCCGATGCCACCAGCAGCGCCCGCGCCATTTGCCATCCGCCGAGCACAATACCTGCGAGCTTCAGATAAGGCACGCTGCCGGCAAACGCCGCGTTCGGGTCGCTCTTCACCTTCGCGACCATGAACTCGACCACACGCGCCAACGCTAGACTGCCCGCGCTCAGGTGCCGGTGCATGGACTTGAACGCCTGCCCTTCCCGATCGGTCAGAAGCGCGATGGTCTGATCCATCTGCGCAAGCATCGCCAACGCGGTCGCGCCGCCGTCGCGCACGGTCTTGCGGCCAATCAGGTCATTCGCCTGGATCGCGGTCGTGCCTTCGTAGATGGAAAGAATCCGGGCATCACGATAATGCTGGGCCGCGCCCGTTTCCTCGATAAAACCCATGCCGCCATGAACCTGCACGCCAAGGCTCGTGACATCGATGGAAAGCTCCGTGCTCCAGCCTTTCACAATAGGCACGAGGAATTCGTAGATGGCCTGATGATTCGCGCGGGTGGCTTCATCGGGATGATGGTGCGCGAAGTCGCAATGCGCCGCCGCCACGTAAGCGAGCGAGCGCGACGCCTCGGTCAGCGAGCGCATGGTCAGCAGCATACGGCGCACGTCGGGATGATGAATGATCGATACCGGTTGTTTCGCCGAGCCATCGACCGGCCGGCTCTGCACGCGCTCCTTCGCAAACGCAACGGCCTTCTGGTAAGCCCGCTCGGAAACGGCCACGCCCTGCAATCCGACCGCGAAGCGCGCGGCGTTCATCATGATGAACATGTATTCGAGCCCGCGATTTTCCTCGCCGATCAACTCGCCGACCGCGCCGCCGTGGTCGCCGAATTGCAGCACGGCGGTCGGGCTCGCCTTGATCCCGAGCTTGTGTTCAATCGATACGCAATGCACGTCGTTACGCTCGCCGGGCGCGCCGGTTTTATCGGTGAGGAACTTGGGAACGATGAACAGCGATATGCCCTTCACCCCATCGGGCGCGCCCGGCGTGCGCGCCAGCACGAGATGAGCGATGTTCTTCGCCATGTCGTGTTCGCCGTAGGTGATGAATATTTTTGTGCCGAATACCTTGTACGTGCCGTCGCCTTGCGGCTCGGCGCGCGTGCGCACGAGCGCCAGATCGGAGCCCGCTTGCGGCTCGGTCAGGTTCATCGTGCCGGTCCACTCGCCCGAAATCAGCTTTGGCACATAGCGCTGCTTTTGTTCGTCGGTGCCGGCGGTGAGCAGCGCTTCGATAGCGCCATCGGTGAGCAGCGGGCACAAAGCGAACGACAGGTTCGCCGCATTCAACATTTCTATACACGGCGTCGCGATGAGCTTCGGCAGGCCTTGTCCATCGTATTCGACCGGATGCAGCACGCCTTGCCAGCCGCCTTCGCCGAACTGGCGAAACGCGTCCTTGAATCCCGGCGTGGTGATCACTTCGCCGTTTTTCCACGCGCTCGGATTCCTGTCGCCTTCAACGTTCAGCGGCGCGACCACTTCCCCGTTGAAACGCGCGGCTTCTTCGAGCACGGCGCGAGCGGTTTCGAGGCTGGCATCCTCGAAACCCGGCAGCGCCGCGATGCTTTCAATGTCCGCGAGTTCCTTCATCACGAACAACATGTCCTTGACGGGCGCGTTATAGCTCATGTCTTGTCTCCCCACTAGATGTAAAAAGGGGCGCACATGCGTCGCCCCTTTTTTGTCGTCCGGCTTTCTTCAACCAGTCAGCCCAGCTCTTTCACCAGCTCCGGCACCACGGTGAACAAATCGCCCACGAGTCCGTAGTCGGCGACGCCGAAGATAGGCGCTTCGGCGTCCTTGTTGATCGCGACGATGACCTTCGAATCCTTCATCCCGGCCAAATGCTGGATCGCGCCCGAAATGCCCACCGCAACGTACAAGTTCGGCGCCACGATCTTGCCCGTTTGCCCGACCTGATAATCGTTCGGGACGAACCCTGCGTCGACTGCAGCACGCGATGCACCCAGCGCCGCGCCCAGCTTGTCCGCCAAAGGCTCAAGCACAGCCGTGTAGTTCTCGCCGTTGCCAAGACCTCGGCCGCCCGACACGATGATCTGCGCCGATGTCAGTTCCGGCCGGTCCAGCTTGGTCACTTCGCGGCTCACGAACTTCGAGATGCCCGAGTCCGCAGCAGCTTCGATTTTCTCGACCGGCGCACTGCCGCCTTCCGCCGAGACTGGATCGAAGCCCGTAGAGCGCACGGTGATGACCTTGATGGCGTCGCTTGATTGAACGGTCGCGATTGCGTTGCCCGCGTAGATTGGCCGCTCGAACGTGTCGGCGCTGTCCACCGCGGTGATGTCGCTGATCTGCGCCACGTCCAGATGCGCTGCAATGCGCGGCGCGATGTTCTTGCCGTACGCGGTTGCCGGCGCGAGGATATGCGAATAGTTCTTCGCAATCTGCAACACGGTGCCCTCGATGTTCTCCGCGAGTCCTTCGGCGAGTTGCGGCGCATCGGCCAGAAGCACCTTCGAAACACCTGCGATTTTTGCGGCGGCATCGGCTGCGCCTTGTGCGTTCGCGCCAGCCACGAGCAGGTGCACGTCGCCCCCAATCTTCGATGCAGCCGCGATGGTGTTCAGCGTCGCTGCCTTGATGGATGCGTTGTCGTGTTCTGCAATTACAAGAATGGTCACTTTCTCAACTCCCTCACAGAACCTTGGCTTCGGTCTTCAGCTTCTCGACCAGCGTCTTCACGTCCGGCACCTTCACGCCAGCGGAGCGCTGCGGCGGTTCGGCGACTTTCAGCGTCTTGAGACGCGGTGTGACATCCACGCCGAGATCGGCAGGCTTGATGGTTTCCATCGGCTTTTTCTTGGCCTTCATGATGTTCGGCAGCGTGACGTAGCGCGGCTCGTTCAGGCGCAAATCCGTGGTGATGACGGCGGGAAGCGTCAGCGACAAGGTTTCGGAACCGCCATCGATTTCACGCGCAACGGAAACGCGGCCGTCGGCCACTGTCACCTTCGATGCAAACGTCGCCTGCGGCAAACCAGCCAACGCGGCAAGCATCTGGCCCGTCTGGTTCGAATCGTCGTCAATGGCCTGCTTGCCAAGGATGATCAGTTGCGGCTGTTCTTTATCGACCAGCGCCTTGAGGATCTTCGCGACCGCGAGCGGCTGCAATTCCTCAGTCGATTCAACTAGGATTGCCCGATCCGCGCCAATCGCCATGGCCGTGCGCAGCGTCTCCTGGCATTGCGTCACGCCGCACGACACTGCGATCACCTCGGTCGCCACGCCCGCTTCACGCAGGCGCACGGCTTCTTCGACGGCGATTTCATCGAACGGATTCATTGACATCTTCACGTTCGCGATATCGACTGCACTGCCATCCGGCTTTACCCGGACTTTCACGTTGTAGTCGACCACGCGTTTGACTGGTACCAAGATTTTCATGCACACGCTCCTGAGTTACGAATACGTCACCAGTCCCATTATAACGAGTGACTCCCGTCGTCGAACGCCAAGGACGCAACGGTGACAACCCGCCGCGAAAGGACTCGTCAAGTTTTTGAATTCAGTAAGATTCTTATTCTTTACAGAACGACCGTGCTATTTACGCACGATCTGTCTTCCGAGACAATCGGGGATTTGCTCTAAAACCCTGTTCGGCGACGCAGACGCTATCATCAGCGCCATCCTGACACAGCCGATCTGCCATGCCGAAAGTCGAGCGCAGCACGTATTCCACCAGCAGCGTTGCCACGCGCGATGGCATCGACCTTTTTCTGCACCGATGGGAAGCCGCCCCGTCGTTCCCCAAGCCGCTGGCGAGAATCGCACTGGTGCACGGGCTGGCCGAACATGCGCGGCGTTACGAGGCGCTGGCGCTGCGGCTGAATGCGGCGGGCATCGAACTGATTGCAATGGATCTGCGCGGTCACGGCAGGTCGCCGGGCGAGCGCGTGTGGATCGATTCCATCAATGACTATCTGCTCGATACCGACGCCCTGCTGAGCGCAGCGCAATCGACCACGCCTTCCGGCGTGCCGCTGCTGCTGATGGGTCATAGCATGGGCGGCGCGATTGCCGCGCTGTACGCAGCCGAGCGCTTGCCGGAAAGTGGCCGCACGCTCGCGGGTCTGATTCTGTCGAGCGCGGCGTTGAAAATGCCGGCCAGCGCGCCGCGCTGGAAACTGGCGATGGGCGGCGTCGTCAGCCGCTTCATGCCGCGCTTTCCGGCGATGGCCATCGACCCCGCAACGTTGTCGCGCGCCCACGGCGTAGTCGAGGCGAACCGGCGTGATCCGCTTGTTCATCATCAGGCGATTCCCGCGCGCACGGTCGCGGAGATTGGCTCGGCCATGGCGCGCATTGAAGCCCGGAGGCAATCGATCACGTTGCCGCTGTTCGTTTTTCACGGCACCCACGATGCGCTGACGAATCCGGACGGCAGCCGCGAATTCGAAGCCCATGCAGGTTCGACCGACAAAACGCTATTGATGCTGGAAGGTAGCTACCACGAGACGCTCAACGATCTTGACCGCGATCGTGTGATCAAGGCGTTGATTGACTGGACGCTCGTGCGCGCGGACCTGCATCTAAACAGGAATTGACGCGTGGCCGTTGCGGCATCAAATTTCGGCCAGCGCACGCACATGCGCGACCACGCTGCGCCCGAGCGCCGAAAGGTTGTAGCCGCCTTCGAGCGAACTGACTATGCGCCCTTTGGCATGCCGCCGCGCCACCGTGCAAATCTGCTCGGTCAGCCACGTATAGTCGTCCTCGACCAGGCCCATGTTGCCAAGATCGTCCTCGCGATGCGCGTCGAAACCTGCCGAGACGAAGATCATCTCCGGCTTGAATTCGTTGAGCCTCGGCAACCACATCATGTCGACGGCTTCACGCACCGCCATGCCTTTCGTACGCGCCGGCATGGGCAGGTTGACCATGTTCGGGGCGTGATTACCGGCGCCGCTGTAGGGGTAGAACGGGTGCTGGAAGAAGCTGCACATGAGCACGCGCGGATCGCCTGAAAAGGCGGCTTCGGTGCCGTTGCCGTGATGCACATCGAAGTCGATGATCGCCACGCGCTGCAGGCCATGCACCTCGAGCGCGTGACGCGCTGCAATGGCTATGTTGTTGAAGAAACAAAAGCCCATGGCGCGCGCCGGTTCCGCGTGATGTCCGGGCGGGCGCACGCTGCAAAATGCGTTGTCATAGGTGCCGGCGATCACGGCGTCGGTGGCCGCCACCGCCGCGCCCGCTGCGCGCAGAGCCGCGTGATATGAGCCGGGCGACATCAGCGTGTCGGGATCGATCTCCGCGTAGCCCGTCAATGGCGCCGTCTGCTTCACGAAGTCGATATGCGCCTGTGTGTGAACCCGCGCCAGATCCTCGACGCTTGCGAACGGCGCTTCTTCGCGCTCGATCAACGAATCGATACGGGCTGCAATCAACTGGTCCTCGATTGCCTGAAGACGGGCGGGACACTCGGGATGCCACGGCCCCATGTCGTGAAGAAGGCAATCTGGATGGGTATAGAAGCCGGTAGCCATGATGGTTTGCCGCGCCGGACGGCCGCGCGTGTCTCTCGAAACGTTCAGATGTTTTTGTCATACGCGATGCGGGACTTCGATTGCCTTTCGATCTGTCCTTCGACCTGCCCAAGCCATGGCAAGAAGCGATATCGCGCGGTTTCCCGTTAAGTTACCACACTGAAACCAATACGCATGTTGGATACGGGTTTGCGGACTCCCGCGCGTGAGCCGGCTTTCGGGATAGCCTTGAAAACACGTCGGTTATACTGACCCGAATCTTGTATGCACTGTGCGCATTTCCCGCGCGCCTCGCGTTATTCCGCCATAACTTCGCTCACTATGACCTTCAAGTTTGCTTCGATCAGCTTGCCTCTTTCGGCGCGAACCACGCGCCGTGCGACCGCGCGCTTCATCTCAATCGCCTGTCTTGCTGGTGCGCTCGGCGCGTTAAGTACTGGCCGGGCAGCGGCGCAAGGCTCGCCGCAACCCGCGGTGCCGCAAGGGCAAGACTTCGAAGAAGAAATTGTGCCGCAGCGCTACGCGAACAATCCGAATGTAGACGCGTTCATCAACGATCTCGTCGCGCGTTATGACTTCGATTCCGGCTCGCTGCACGCACTCTTTAACCGCGTGAGCTACTCCGCTACCGCCGTCAAGCTGGTCTTGCCCTCGCCCACGCCCGCCACCAAGAACTGGCGTGCCTATCAGGCGCGTTTCATCGAGCCGGTACGCATAGCCGCCGGCGTGAAGTTCTGGCGCGCGAACCAGGCCGCGCTGCAACGTGCGTCGGATCAATATGGCGTGCCGCCGGAGGCGATCGTCGGGATTATCGGCGTGGAGACCATCTATGGCCGTTACATGGGCAATTTCCGCGCGCTCGACGCATTGACCACGCTGACCTTCGATTACCCCAACACGCCGAATCGCGAAGAACGGCAGGCGACATTCCGCAAGAATCTGGAGGATCTGCTGGTCTGGACACACGATCAGCAAATCGATCCCACCACGGTGCTGGGCTCGTACACCGGCGCTATCGGCATTCCGCAATTCCTGCCTAGCAGCATCGTGAAATACGCCGTCGATTTCGATGGCAATGGCCATATCGATTTGCGAACGAGCAGCGCGGACGCCATTGGCAGCGTGGCGAATTACCTGAAACAGCATGGCTGGGAGTCCGGACGCCCGGTGGTCTGGAAGATCGCCGGCGATGTGGGCAGTCAGGGAATTGCGCAAGCCGCAGCCGACGGCCAGCCCGAGCCGCACTGGTCGCTCGCGCAGCTCACGAAAGCGGGCATGCTGATGGGTGAGCCAGGGCTCAATACTTCCGCAGAAGCGGGAACGCCCGTAACGGTCGTCGATTTGCCGACGCCGGGCCGCTTGACGGAATACACGCTTGGACTAAAGAACTTCTATGTGCTGACCCGGTATAACCGCAGTTTTTTCTACGCGCTCGCCGTGTATCAACTGGGCGAAGCGGTCAAGGCGCAAATGGCAGCGGGTGGAGGAGTATCTGCTTCGCAATGAACGACGCCTCATTCAGACGTTAAAAAGCCCGGACTTTTCCGGGCTTTTTAACGTCCTTTCTTCGGCTAATACCAGGCATCAGGCCGGAAACACGCCTGTCGACAAATAGCGGTCGCCACGATCGCAAACCACGAACACGATGGTCGCGTTCTCAACCTGACGCGCCACGCGCAGCGCTACTTCGCATGCGCCGGCGGCGGAGATTCCACAGAAGATGCCTTCCACCGATGCCAACCGCCGCGCCATGGCTTCGGATGCTGCCTGACTGACACTTTCCGTTCGATCCACGCGGCTACGATCGAAGATCTTCGGCAAATACGCTTCAGGCCATTTGCGAATGCCAGGAATACGCGAACCCTCTTCCGGCTGCGCGCCGACAATCTCGATCTTTTCGTTCTGCTCCTTTAAATACTGCGATACACCCATGATCGTGCCGGTCGTGCCCATTGCGGAAACGAAGTGGGTAATGCGCCCTTCCGTATCGCGCCACAATTCCGGACCCGTGGTCTCATAGTGAGCGACCGGATTATCAGGATTGGCAAACTGGTCAAGGATCGTGCCTTTGCCGTCGCGCTGCATTTGCTCGGCCAGATCGCGCGCGTATTCCATGCCGCCCGTCACCGGCGTGAGCACGATTTCCGCGCCGTATGCGGCCATGCTCTGGCGGCGTTCAATCGACAGATCCTCCGGCATCAGCAGCACCATCTTGTAGCCGCGAATAGCGGCCGCCATGGCAAGTGCAATGCCCGTGTTGCCGCTGGTCGATTCGATCAGCGTGTCGCCGGGCTTGATACGGCCACGCTCTTCCGCCTTCTTGATCATGGACAGCGCCGGGCGGTCCTTCACCGAGCCCGCCGGGTTGTTGCCCTCCAGCTTGCCGAGGATCACGTTGTTTCGCGCGCGGATTTCGTCGTCCGGAATCCGGACCAGTTGCACCAGCGGCGTATTGCCAATGGTGTCTTCAATAGTTTTGTAAGCCATAGCGGTCTTGTCTGCTGCGAAACGTAGAGCTTTTGATTGTAGCCCACGGGTTCTTTTGATGCCGCCGGCCCTATTGGGCTCAGGGGTGCACAGGCATTGAGAGCATGCGCTCAAAAGCTGCGCGAAAAACCGCATCGGCCGACCGGCGCGCCGGCCGATGCGTACGGCACTACTTCTTCACGACAACCGCGCCGGCAGCCGGCTTGGCTAAGGTTCCCCCAGCGGGTTTGCCAGCGGCTCCCGCCGCAGCTACCGCTGCCCCGCCCGAGCCGATGGTCAGCCCTTCGGCCTGCAGTCTCTCGACCGTCTTGCCGCCCATTCCCTTGACGCGCTTACTGAGCTCGGCCGCGTCCTTGAAAGGGCCGTGCGCCTCGCGTTCGTCGAGAATGGCTTTTGCCTTTGCCGGGCCGATGCCCTTGATACCGCGCAAGGCGTCGGAATTGGCCGCGTTGATATCGACGGCAGCGAACGCCGACGCCATTGATACAGCCAGCGCAAACGCGGCAACAAATTTCTTGATCATGTGAGTCTCCCTTGAAAACCGGTCCGCGCTGATCGCTGACCGGGAGACCCAGTGTAGAAAAACGGCAAGCGCTTTTATAGCTGACCGAATAGCCAACGCACGTAGCGATCGACGCCTTCCTGTACCGTCAGGAACGGTGCGTCGTAGCCTGCATTGCGCAGCTTCGACTGGTTCGCCTGCGTGAAGCATTGATACTTGCCGCGCAGTGCGTCGGGAAACGGAATGTATTCGATCAAGCCGCGCTGCACGAGCTCGGCGAGCGACAGCGGCGGCTCGCCGTTGATTGCGCGCAACGAGTTCACCACCGTCGACGCAATGTCGTTGAACGGCTGCGCGCGCCCAGTGCCGAGATTGAAGATTCCCGACTTCTCCGGATGATCGAAGAAGTGCAGGTTCACCTTGGTCACGTCTTCCACGGAAACGAAATCGCGCGTCTGCTCGCCCGCGCCATAACCGTTGTATTCGCCGAACAGCTTCACTTTGCCATCGGCACGAAACTGGTTGAAGTTGTGGAACGCTACCGAAGCCATGCGCCCTTTGTGGGTCTCGCGCTGACCATACACGTTGAAGTACCGGAAGCCCGCAATCTGGCTTTTTGCGGTCGGCAGGATCTGGCGAATGATTTGATCGAAGAGGAATTTCGAATAGCCGTATACATTCAGCGGCTTCTCCAGTTCGCGGTTTTCCACGAATTCGCTCGATCCGCCATAAACCGCCGCCGACGATGCATACAGAAACTGCACGCCATTTGCGAGGCAAGTATCCAGCACGTCTCGACTGTAGCGGAAGTTGTTTTCCATCATGTAGCGGCCGTCCGTCTCCATGGTGTCGGAGCACGCGCCTTCGTGGAAAACGGCTTTCACCTTGCCGAAATCGCCGCGTTTGAAGCGCGCGACGAACTCGGTTTTATCGAGATAATCGTCGATCTCGCAATCGACCAGGTTCTTGAATTTATCGGCGCGCGTCAGGTTGTCGACCGCGATCACCCGTTGTTCGCCACGCTCGTTGAGCGCCTTGACGATATTGCTGCCAATAAAACCGGCCGCGCCGGTAACGATGATTGTCATGGTGGTTTTAGCCGAATATCAGGCGAAAAGTTCGTTGTAGTCCACGGTCGCCGTACCCAGTTTTCCGACGACGATTCCCGCCGCCCGGTTGGCGTAAGCGATGGAGTCAATCAGCGGCACGCCCGCGCCCAGCATGGTTGCAACGGTTGCAATGACCGTGTCTCCCGCACCCGAAACATCATACACTTCGCGTGCATCGGCCTGCGTGTGGACGACTTTGTCGGCGGTGAAAAGCGTCATGCCTTCTTCCGAGCGCGTAAGCAAGAGCGCGCTGATTTCCAGCGATTCGCGCAACGCGGTCACGCGCGCCAGCAAATCTTCTTCGGAATTCCAGCGCCCGACCACTTCGCGCAATTCGGCGCGGTTCGGCGTGATCAGCGTGGCGCCGCGATAACGGTCCCAGTCGTCGCCCTTCGGATCGACCAGCACGGCTTTGCCGGTTCGGCGGGAGTCCGCGATCATCTGCGTGACGTGCGTCAAACCGCCCTTCGCGTAGTCCGACATCAGGATCACATCGTGTTGCGGCAAAAGTGTTTCGAAGCGTGCAAGGCACGCGCTCAACACTTCGTGCGTGGGCGAGTTCTCGAAATCGACGCGCAGCAGTTGCTGCTGCCGCGATAAAACGCGCAGCTTGATGGTCGTGAGCAACTCCGGATCGCGCTCCAGATGAGCCGTCACGCGGCTCTCGTCCAGCAACTGGACAATGCACTCGCCGGGCTCGTCGTGCCCGACCACGCACAGGAGGCCGGCTTGCGCACCGAGCGCCGCCGCGTTGCGCGCGACGTTGGCCGCGCCGCCAAGCCGGTCCTCCTTGCGCTGCACGTGCACGACCGGCACCGGCGCTTCCGGGGAGATACGGTTCACGTCGCCAAACCAGTAGCGGTCGAGCATCACGTCGCCGACCACCAGCACGCGCGCCGCGGCAATGCGAGCGCGCGGAACCGAAGCAATCCGGCTCACCGACGCACCCGATGCGATTTCAGGCGTGAGTGAGTTCGACATGGGGACGTCCTATTGCAAAATAATCGATGCCGAGTTCCGCCATCGCCTCGGGTTCATACAGGTTGCGGCCGTCGAAGATGACGGGCATCTTGAGTTCGCTCTTCAAATGCGCGAAGTCCGGACTCTTGAATTCCTTCCACTCGGTCACGATCACGAGCGCATCCGCGCCCGGCAGCGCGTCTTTTTGTGAATCGACAAAAAGAAGGCGCTCGAGTTGATCGGGTTTGTCGGCGAGATCGAGCGCGAAAACGCGGCGGCTTTCCGCCAGCGCCACGGGATCGTAGGCACGCACCGTCGCGCCCCGCGCAAGCAGCGCGCCGATCAGCGGGCGGCTCGACGCTTCGCGCATGTCGTCGGTATTCGGCTTGAACGCGAGCCCCCACACGGCGAACGTGCGCCCGCGCAAGTCTTCGCCCATGCGCTTCGTGATCTTCGTGACGAGTATTTCCTTCTGCAGATCGTTCACTTCTTCGACCGCTTCTAGAATCCGCAGCCGATGCCCGTTTTCGCGCGCCGTTTGTGCGAGCGCCTGCACGTCCTTCGGGAAACACGAACCGCCATAACCGCAACCTGCGTACAGGAAGTGGTAACCGATGCGCGGATCCGATCCAATCCCACGACGCACCGCCTCGATGTCCGCACCGACTGCATCGGCGAGATTCGAGAGATCGTTCATGAACGAGATGCGCGTGGCCAGCATGGCGTTGGCCGCGTACTTCGTGAACTCGGCCGAGCGCACATCCATATAGAGCGTGCGCTCGTGATTGCGGTTGAACGGCGCGTAAAGAACCTTGATCTTTTCGCGCGCACGCTGGCCGGCTTCATCGTCGTCAACGCCCAGCACGATGCGATCAGGACGCATGAAGTCATCAACGGCCGCGCCTTCTTTCAGGAACTCAGGATTCGACAGCACGGAGAACCCGTTCTGTCCGGTCGGCTCGATGCCGCGCTCCCGCAACTGCTCTTCGATCACCCGGCGAACGTGCTGGGCCGTGCCGACCGGGACCGTGGATTTATCGACGATCACTTTAAAGCCGTTCGCATATCGCCCGATGTTTCGCGCCGCTTCGAGCACGTATTGCAGATCCGCAGAACCGTCTTCGTCGGGAGGCGTTCCCACGGCAATGAACTGAATCTCGCCGTGCTCGACGCTCTCTTTTATATCGGTCGAAAAGCGAATCCGCCCAGCGGCCCGAGTGCGCTTGAGCATTTCGAGAAGGCCCGGTTCGTGGATCGGCACGCCGCCGTTGTTGAGGATGTCGATCTTGGTCGGATCGACATCGAGGCAGAGCACGTCGTTACCGATTTCAGCAAGGCACGCGCCGGTCACAAGTCCGACGTAGCCCGTCCCGATGATGGATATTTTCATATGCGTTCCGGAGGATCCGGTGAGTGTCGAAAATCAGGCCACGACGGCCACGAAATCCGATCGATTTAAACATTGCATGCACCATGCGGGACCTGGGTCCCTGGCGCGCAATTGGCCCGCACGGGCGACCGATGCGCTCACCTTCAGGCGGCTGCGGTGATCGGTTCCACCCGACGCGGTGCATAGGTTTCCCAGCCACTGCAGCCTGGGCATTGCCAATAAAAAAGACGCGCGCGAAAACCACAATTCTGGCACGTGTAGCGCGGCAGGTTTTTGGTCCGCTGCTTGACGAGCGCACGCATGAGTTCGAGTTCGCTACGGCGCGGCTCCTCGGCGGTCGCCACTTGCGCCTCCAGCAACCGCGTCATGCCTGCGAGGTTCGGCGACGTCTGCATCTGATGCCGCGCGAGCGTGTGCGCAGCATCTAGCCCGCGCAGTTCGGATACATGCTTGAACGCGACGTCGAGTAGATCATTGGTCGGATAGCGGTTTACAAAGTCGACCAGCAGATCCACGCCTTCGGCGGTCCGGCCAAGTTGCGTGTAGGCTTGCACCAGCTTTTCCGCGACCAGTGGCAGATAGGCCGGGTTTTGCGCCTCCACCCGGCGCCAGCACACAATTGCCGCTTCCAGGTCGCCGCCGGCTGCATCCACATCGCCAACTAGGATAGTCGCGCGCACGTTCTCCGGATTCGCCGCGAGCGCAAGTTTCAACTCGGCGCGCGCATCGGCAGGGTTCTTGCGCTGCAGCGCTTCCTGTGCGAGCTCGCAATGAAACTGCGCAACTTCCTTGGCGAGCGAAGCCGCACCCATTTGCTCGATGCGCTCGGCCGTGGCAATCGACTTGTTCCAGTCCTTTTCGATCTCGTAAATGGTCAGCAGCGCCCGTTGCGCACCAAGCGCGTACTCACCCGCCTCGAGCGAGCGGAACGTCTCTTCCGCACGATCGAGCAGGCCCGCTTTCAGGAAATCCTGCCCGAGTTCGTACAGCGCGTGATCGCGCTCGGCGACAGGAAGATCGGGACGACTCAGCAAATTTTGATGCACGCGGATCGCGCGGTCGGTTTCCCCGCGCCGGCGAAACAGATTGCCGAGTGCAAAGTGCAGTTCGATGGTTTCAGGATCGAGCTTCGCCACTTCAATAAACGCATCGATGGCTTTGTCGTGCTGCTCGTTCAGCAGGAAATTGAGGCCGCGAAAGTACGAGCGCGGCAGATTGGCGTTTTCGGACAGTAGCGTTTTCAGGTCATAGCGGGAAGCCATCCAGCCAAGCGCAAACGCGACGGGAATGACAAGCAACCACCAGAAATCTAGATCCATGCGAATTCTTGTTTAAGTTAGGGGCGAATGGGGCGATTGCGTGACGCCGGCGCCAAGCGCATTCACGCTTGCGACCCGTTAAATCAGTGGCGGCATGGGCGGGTCCTGCGGGACGACCGGCACGTCACGCACCGTGCGCAATTCCCGCTTGAGCCGGGCATTTTCCATCCTCAGGCGAAATACGGTCGGCAGCGAGGACAGCAATCCGGCCAGTAAGCCGACCACAAAAAACGCCAGCCCGATCAGGATAAGCGGCGCACTCCACGAATAGCCGGCAAGGAAATTAAGCGTCGCCGTTTGCGTGTTGGCGAGCGCAAGCACCAGCAACACGATGAAAACGAGGATACGAATCAGCCAGACAAAAAATTTCATAAGGGTCTCTTTGACGGCAATAACCGGATGAAGCGGCTCATAACCAAGCCACGGCTTTCGCTGACGCGCAATGCGCGCGCCACGTCGCCGGAGGTGGGTGAGCGTCCGGTATTGTAATTGATGCGTATGGAGCGAAGCGCAAAGCTTGGGGCGTTAGGCCGATCGGTCTACCCGGACACATTGCCGCGCAGGCATAAAAAAAGCACCCGGATGGGTGCTTTTTTCGGTCATTTGCCGCTGGCTATGCGGCGCTTGAACCGCCAGGAATTGGACGTTGATCAAACGATATCGTCGTCTTCGTCGCTGTCCGGTTCATTCGACTGCTTCAGCGGCTCGCCCGCCCGCCCATCGACGCGTTCACGCAACTCCTTGCCCGGTTTGAAATGCGGTACGAATTTCTCCGGTACCAGCACTTTTTCCCCTGACTTGGGATTGCGGCCAACGCGCGATGGCCGGCGATTGAGCCCGAAACTGCCGAAACCGCGAATTTCGATGCGATGGCCATTTGCCAGGGCGTCCGACATCGCATCGAGCATCGTCTTCACTGCGAAATCCGCATCTTTAAGAACAAGTTGCGGAAATCGCAGCGCCAGTTGGGCGACCAATTCCGATTTGGTCATGCTGCAGCAATACCTGCGGCTTAGCCGTTCTGGCCGTCGAGCTTGGCCTTCAACAGCGCGCCAAGGTTCGTCGTGCCGGTTGCGGCCGTGCTCGAGTCAGCCGAAGCCAGACCACGGATAGCTTCCTGTTGCTCAGCCGAATCCTTGGCCTTGATCGACAGGTTGATGCCACGCGACTTGCGATCGATGTTGATAATCATCGCGTTGACCTTGTCGCCTTCCTTCAGCACGTTGCGAGCATCTTCCACGCGGTCCTGAGCGATTTCCGAAGCACGCAGATAACCTTCCACGTCCGCCGTCAAGGTCACGACTGCGCCCTTCGCGTCAACCGACTTGACCACGCCGTCAACCGTCGCGCCCTTGTCGTTCATTGCCACGAAATTGCTGAACGGATCGCCTTCGAGCTGCTTGATACCCAGGGAAATGCGTTCCTTCTCCACGTCGATGCCCAGAACGATTGCCTGAACTTCGTCGCCCTTCTTGTACTTGCGAACCGCTTCTTCGCCCGTTTCGCTCCACGACAGGTCCGAGAGGTGAACCAGACCGTCGATGCCGCCCGGCAAACCGATGAACACGCCGAAGTCGGTGATCGACTTGATGGCGCCTTCCAGCTTGTCACCCTTCTTGAAGTTGCGGCTGAAGTCGTCCCACGGGTTCGGCTTGCACTGCTTCATGCCGAGGCTGATACGGCGGCGGTCTTCGTCGATTTCGAGAACCATGACTTCGACTTCGTCGCCAAGCTGCACAACCTTCGACGGTGCAACGTTCTTGTTCGTCCAGTCCATTTCCGACACGTGAACCAAGCCTTCGATGCCCGATTCCACTTCAACGAATGCGCCGTAGTCGGTGATGTTCGTGACCTTGCCGAACAGACGCGTGCCCGACGGGTAACGGCGGGAAATGCCTTCCCACGGATCGTCGCCGAGTTGCTTGATACCCAGCGAAACGCGGTTCTTCTCTTGGTCGAACTTGAGGATCTTCGCGGTGACTTCCTGGCCAACCGACAGCACTTCGCTCGGGTGACGCACACGACGCCATGCGATGTCCGTGATGTGCAGCAGGCCGTCGATACCGCCGAGGTCCACGAATGCGCCGTAGTCGGTGATGTTCTTGACCACGCCTTCCACGATCGCGCCTTCCTTCAGCGTCTCGAGCAGCTTTGCGCGCTCTTCGCCTTGCGTGGCCTCGATCACGGCGCGGCGCGACAACACCACGTTGTTACGCTTGCGGTCCAGCTTGATCACGCGGAATTCGAGCGTCTTGCCTTCGTACGGGGTCGTGTCCTTGACCGGACGCGTGTCAACCAGCGAACCCGGCAGGAACGCGCGGATGCCGTTGACCATTACGGTCATGCCGCCCTTGACCTTGCCCGTGATCGTGCCGGTCACGAGTTCGTTGTTGTCCAGCGCTTTTTCCAGCGACAGCCACGAAGCCAGACGCTTCGCCTTGTCACGCGACAGGATGGTGTCGCCATAACCGTTTTCCAGCGCATCGATAGCCACTGAAACAAAGTCGCCCGCCTGCACTTCTACCTCGCCCGCGTCGTTCAGAAATTCTTCGAGCGGGATGTAGGCTTCGGACTTGAGACCAGCGTTGACAACCACGAAATTGTGGTCGACACGCACGACTTCTGCGGAGATGACTTCACCCGCACGCATGTCCTGCTTGGTCAACGACTCTTCGAACAGAGCCGCAAAAGATTCGGTATTCGGGGTAGATGTTTGCAGGTCGGACATAAAAATCTATAGTTGCGCGGCTACTTCGCGTTTGCCTGCCCGAAACATTCGGGCTGATTGCAAGAAAAAAGCGAGCGCCACACGGGGTTGAGGGGTTAAAACATGCTCCATGTTTCTCATGGAGCTCCAACGAACTTCCAGAACTTCGGCCGACAAATCTGTCGGCTTTTTGCAACACGTAAACAACGAATACAGCGCCTTAAACGTGAATTGCCTTGTACCACCCGATGATCTGATCGACCGCCTGGTCGATGGAGAGTCCGGAAGTGTCCAGGGTCTTCGCGTCCACTGCGGGCTTGAGCGGTGCGGCCGCGCGGCTGCTGTCCCGTGCGTCCCGCTCGCGCAAATCTCGCAGCAAGTCTTCCATATTAGCAGAAAAGCCTTTTTGTATCAATTGCTTATGCCGCCGCGCGGCGCGCGCTTCCACGCTCGCCGTGAGGAATACCTTGAGCGTTGCATCGGGGAAAATAACAGTTCCCATGTCGCGGCCATCCGCGACGAGCCCCGGAGGCTTGCGGAACGCGCGTTGGCGGGCAATCAGCGCCGTCCTAACCTGACTGTGCACCGCAATCGCCGACGCGCGGTTGCCGACTTCCTCGGCGCGAATCTCGGTGGAAACGTCTACGCCATCGAGTTGCGCGCAGCCTTCGCGAAACGTGATGTGAAGCTCGGCCACGAGTTCCGCGAGTGCATCGCCGTTATCGGGCTCGATGTTGTAACGCGCGCTCGCCAGTGCGGTGAGCCTGTACAACGCGCCGCTATCGAGCAAATGGAAGCCCAGTGTGGCCGCGACCACGGCGGCCACGGTGCCCTTGCCCGAGGCCGTTGGGCCGTCGATGGTAATGACCGGCGTTTGATGAAAGGGACGGGTCGGTTTCATCGCGGGCGTCCCGGGCGGCCAAGAACGGCCCGTCTATATATATAAGTCACAGTCATCACGCCCTCGCCAGCCGGGCAAATTGCTCGAAGTAATCCGGGAAAGTCTTCGCCACGCATTTCGGATCGTTGATGCGCACCGGCACGCGCCCGAGGCTCACGAGCGAGAAACACATGGCCATCCGATGATCGTCGTAGGTGTCAATAGCCGCATTCGGCGTGAGTTGCGCCGGCGGCGTCACGACCAGATAGTCCGCCCCCTCCTCCACCGTTGCGCCGACCTTGCGCAGTTCGGTGGCCATTGCGGCGATGCGGTCGGTTTCCTTCACGCGCCAGCTCGCAATATTGCGCAGCGTGGTCGTGCCGTTGGCGAACAGCGCCGCGACTGCAATGGTCATGGCGGCATCCGGGATCAGGTTGAAATCCATGTCGATGGGCGTCAGGCGGCCGTCGTCGGATTCCACGCCGCGCACTTCGATCCAGTCGTCGCCGAGCATCACGTTCGCGCCCATGCGGATCAGCGCATCGGCGAAATTCACGTCGCCCTGAATGCTCGCGCGGCCCACGCCTTCCACGCGCAGCGGCCCGCCGCCCAGCGCGCCGGCCGCGAGAAAATATGACGCCGACGACGCGTCGCCTTCCACCGCGATCGCGCCCGGCGATTGATAACGGGCGCCCGCCGGCAGCGTGAAGCGCGACCAGCCGTCGCGCTCGACGGTCATCCCGAAACGCTCCATCAGCTTGATCGTGATCTCTATATACGGTTTCGAAATCAGTTCGCCTTCAACTTCGATCACGATCGGGCCGCGCGTGCTGTGCGCAAGCGGCAAGCTCATCAGCAGCGCGGTCAGGAACTGGCTGGAAACGTCGCCGCGAACCTTGATCGGCTGATCGACGGAAATCTGCGCCGGGTGGATGCGCAGCGGCGGGAATCCAGCGTTTCCTTCGTAATCGATCGCGGCGCCGATCTGGCGCAGGCCATCCACAAGATCGCCGATCGGCCGTTCGTGCATGCGCGGCACGCCATGCACGCGATATTCGCCGCCGTTCAACGCGAGCGCCGCGGTGAGCGGCCGCACCGCGGTGCCGGCATTGCCGAGAAACAGTTCCGCCGCTTTCACGGGAAAGCCGCCGCCCGTGCCCTTCACGACGCAACGCTCGCCATCGTTCTTGACTTCGACGCCGAGCGTATCGAGCGCGGCGAGCATGACGCGGGTATCGTCGGAATCAAGAAGATTGGTGATGACCGTTTCGCCTTGCGCCAACGCGGCGAGCAGCAGAACGCGGTTAGAAATGCTCTTCGATCCGGGCAGCCGGAGCGTGCCGGACGCACGTGAAAAAGGTCCGAGATCGAGATGTTCCATGTGCAAGTCCAGTTAACTATTGTGCGGAATCGTCGGCGGTTTTGATCGCGCCGCCTTGTTGCCATTGGCTTCGCGCCTGGCGCGAGCGCTCGAATGCGGCTTCAAGCGCGGCGGCATCGAAAGCTTCGATAGCCTGGCGAAAACGCGCCAGTACGTGGGTATAAGCATCGATTTCGGTAAGCAACGCCGTCCGGTTCGCGATACACACGTCGCGCCACATTTCCGGGCTCGATGCCGCGATCCGCGTGAAATCGCGAAAACCGCCCGCCGCGAACGAGAATTTCAGCGCGGCATCCGGCGCTTCCAGAATCTGTTCGACGAGCGCGAACGACAACACGTGCGGCAAGTGGCTCACCGCCGCGAACACGCCGTCGTGCTGCTCGGCGCTCATCCGATGCACGCAGGCGCCCGTTTCACGCCACATTTCGGCGACGCGTTCCACGGATTGCGGCGCGTTCTCCGGGAGCGGACAGAGCACCACGTTTTTATCGACGTAAAGATCGGGCAGCGCGGCATCAACACCGCTCGACTCACGGCCGGCTATGGGATGGCCCGGCACGAACTGCGCGGCGCGCGCGCCAAGCGCTGCATGCGCTGCGGCAACGGCGTCATTTTTTGTGCTGCCGGCATCGGTGACTATAGTGCGTGCGCCAAGGAACGGCACGATCCTTCGCAGCAGCGGCTCGGTTTGCGCAACGGGCGCCGCGATCAGGACGAAATCGGCATCGTGCAGCGCTTTTTCCAGCGCGGCGTCGTCGTCAAAAAGCACGGCGGAATCGATCACGCCAAGTTCCAGCGCGCGTTCGACGGACCTTGCGGAGCGGCCAACACCGATGATTTCGCCCGTCGCGCCGGCGCGTTCGCGCAACGCGCGCGCAAGCGATCCGCCGATCAGGCCGACACCGAAAATCACGAGTTTATTGAATGAGAACGCAGCCACGGCACATCGATAAAAACGCGCCCGAAGGCGCGAGAGTGAAAAATCGAGGGCTCGCATGCAAGCCCCAGGCGAACCCTGAAACGATCAGGCTATTGCCGCCAACGCTTTTTCGAGCGCGGCAATAAACGCCTCGTTTTCTTCCGGCAAACCAATCGTGACACGCAGCCACGGCAACAGGCCATAGTTCGCTACCGGGCGCACGATCACGCCCTGCCTGAGCAACGCGAGATTGACGCGCTGGCCGGCGGCGTCGTCCTGGCCCACGCGCACCATCACGAAGTTGCCGTCTGAGGGCACGTATTCCAGGCCGAGTTTATCGAACGCTTCGGTCAGCCGGCGATAACCCGCCGCGTTGATCTCCGCGCTCTTCACGAGAAACGCCGTGTCCTTCAACGCAGCGATAGCCGCGGCTTGCGCGAGCGAATTCACATTGAATGGCTGACGCAGCCGGTTCAGCAAATCGGTCTGTTCCGGCTGGGCGATTGCAAAACCCACGCGCAATCCAGCCAGACCGAACGCCTTGGAAAAAGTCCGCGACACGATCAGGTTCGGATAACGACGCACCCATTCGATGGAATCGTAGCGCTTGTCCTGCGCCAGGTATTCCGTGTACGCCTCGTCCAGCACGATTGCCACGTGCCGCGGCACGCGCGAGATAAATGCTTCGAGCGCCGGACCTTCAATGAAGGTACCCGTTGGGTTGTTCGGATTCGCGACGAACACGAGCCGCGTGTCGTCAGCGATTGCGGCGAGCATCGCATCCAGATCGTGACCGTATTTCACAGCCGGCACGACAATCGCGCGCGCGCCCAGGCCTTGTGTGGCAAGCGCATAGACCGCGAACGAGTATTGCGAATAAACCACCGACTGGCCCTTTTCCACCAATGCATGCGCGGCAATTTCGAGAATATCGTTGCTGCCGTTGCCAAGCGTGATCCACTCCGGCGGCACGCCATAGCGCTCGCCGAGCGCGGCCTTCAACTCGAAGCCGTTCGAATCCGGATAGCGGCCGAGTTCGGCCATGGCTTGCGTCATCGCGCGCTTCGCCGATTCGGGCATGCCAAGCGGATTTTCATTCGATGCGAGCTTCACGATGTCCGCTTCGTTCAACCCAAATTCACGCGCCACTTCCGAGATCGGCTTGCCGGCAATATAAGGCGCGATCGCACGCACGTAGGAAGGGCCGAATTGCGATGTCATAGTTTCTCCAGCGTTTTTTATCAGGACTCAACGAGCGCGCGGATACGATCCAAGGACCTTGAGGAACTCGGCTTTTTCGCCGAGTTCGGCGAGCGCGGCGGCGACGGCGGCATCGTCGCGATGGCCTTCGACGTCGATATAAAAGTAGTATTCCCACGTGCCGACGCGCGCCGGGCGCGACTCGAAACGCGTCATCGACACACCATGCCGTGCCAGCGGTTCAAGCAGTTTCAGCAATGCGCCGGGCTCGTTCGCCACCGAAACAATCAGCGAAGTCTGGTCGAACCCGCTCGCGCCGGTGCGCTCCTTGCCAATCATTACAAAGCGCGTGCGGTTATGCGGGTCGTCCTGAATCATGGAACTGACCACGCCCAGGCCGTAATGCGTTGCGGCCCGGTCGCCGGCAATCGCGGCAATGGTCGGGTCGTCGACCGCGAGCCGCGCCGCTTCCGCATTGCTCGATACCGCCTGGCGCGTCAACGTGGGCGCATTCGCGGTCAACCAATGCTGGCATTGCGCGAGCGCTTGCGGATGGGCAAACACACGCGTCACGCCTTCGAGCGAGCCAGTTGCGCTCAACAAATTATGGTGAATCGGCAAGGCCAGTTCGCCGCCGATCACAAGCGATGTCTGCAACAGCAGATCCAGCGTCCGCGACACCGCGCCTTCCGCCGAATTCTCGACCGGCACGACACCAAACTCGGCCGCGCCCGCTTCAACGGAACGAAACACTTCGTCGATGGAGGGACACGGCAAGCCTTCAATGGAATGTCCGAAATACTCGAACATCGCCTGCTCGCTGTACGTGCCAACCGGTCCGAGAAACGCGGCCCGAAGCGTCTGTTCGAGCGCGCGGCTGGCCGCCATGATTTCACGCCAGATCGCGCTGATGTGATCGCCGCCGAGCGGTCCTTCGCTCATGTCCTGGAGCCGCGCGATCACCTGCAGTTCGCGTTCCGGGCGAAACACCGGCGCGTTGAAATGCTTTTTCACTTCGCCCACTTCGAGCGCGACCGCGGCACGCTGGTTCAGGAGCGCGATGAGTTGCGCGTCGAGCGCATCGATGCGTTCACGCAGTGGTTTGAGTCGAGAATTAAGGTCGTCGTCCATGCAATGTTTGTTTGAGTCGGTCAGGCAAGGTGAAGCATCAAAAAGAAAACGCCGCCAGCGTCAAGCGCTGGCCTGCTCGAATTCCTTCATATACTCAACAAGCGTCTTCACCGCTTCGAGCGGCACGGCGTTATAGATGGACGCGCGCATGCCGCCGACCGACTTGTGGCCTTTCAGCTGCAGCAGGCCGCGCGCTTTCGCGCCGGCCAGGAATGCTTCGTTACGGGTTTCGTCGGCGAGAAAAAACGGTACGTTCATTCTCGAGCGCGACTGACGCTCAACTTTGTTCAGATAGAAACTGCTCGAGTCGATGGTGTCATACAGCAACGACGACTTCTCGATACTGCGCGCCTCCATGGCTTGCAGTCCGCCCTGCTTTTTCAGCCACTTGAAAACAAGGCCGGCAATGTAGATGGCGTAGGTGGGCGGCGTGTTGTACATGGAATTGTTTTCGGCGATGGTCTTCCATTCGAACGCCGAAGGACAAATAGCCAGCGCGCGATCGAGCAGATCCTCGCGCACGATCAAGACCGTCACGCCCGCCATGCCGATATTCTTCTGCGCGCCGCCAAAGAGCACGCCGTATTTGGCGATGTCCATCGGGCGGGAAAGAATGTGCGACGAAGCGTCGGCAACCAGCGGCACGGAACCGAGATCGGGAATCTCGAACGTTTCCACGCCGTCGATGGTTTCGTTCGTGCAGAGATGGACGTACGCGGGGTCGTCGGAGAGATGCCATTCGGCGATCTTCGGGACGTGCGTGAAGCCCTGGTCCGTCTTGCCGTTTGCCGCGATGTGCGGCGTGCCGTATTTCTGCGCTTCCTTGAACGATTTCTGCGACCAGGAACCGGTCACCACGAAATCCGCCGTCTTGCGCGATCCAAGCAGGTTCAACGGCACGATGGCGTTCTCGCCAATCCCGCCGCCCTGCAGGAACAAGATCCGGTGCGACGCGGGCACCTTGAGCAGATCGCGAAGATCGGTCAGCGCCGCTTCATGAATCGACATGAATTCGGCACCGCGATGACTCATTTCCATCACGCTCATTCCACTGCCGTTCCAGTCGAGCATTTCGTCGGCAGCTTGACGGAGTACTTCTTCGGGCATTGCAGCAGGACCAGCGGAGAAATTGAACACGCGCATGAGAATAGAGACCCCGAAAAGCCGGACGCGATGGCGAACACGTCAGCGATAACGCTGAATCACGCCAAAACCGCGCCTTGAAAAAGAAATGGCTGTTTGCGTATGCACGCAAACAGCCATTATCGCACCGTCCCGAAAACCCGCCAAACTACGACCGCGCTGGCAACCTCGCTCGCGGCCTCCGGTTGGCGAGCCGGTAACTTTACTTAGCCGGCTTGACGGCTGCCACTTCCCTGTCTGCTTGCGTACGCGTTGCCTTGATCGATTGCGGCATGTACTTTTGCATCAGGCCGTTCACCACGTCACGACCAACCTGGTCCTGAACCTGGATGAACTTGCGTCCTGTCGGGCTCTTGTAGAACGTCGTCAGGTCGTTGATTTCAGCCGTGGTGTAGTACTTCGCGTAAGCGTCGTACTGAGCTTGCATGGCGTCCTGACGGAACGAGTCCGTGGCGAACACCTGACCTGCCGAGTCAACCAGCTTCGGTACCGTGTCCTTCTGGAGCTGAGGAACTGCCGCTTGTTTCTGCTTGTCGTTCAGCGTCTTGTTTTCGCTCAGAGCGTCGGACAAGATGGCCGGAACCAGTTGCTTCGACTGCATTTGCGCGCTGTTACCAATGGCGCCGACGAGCTTTTGCGCGTCGATTGCATCCAGCAGGCTCTTGATCGCAGCTTGCTTCGCCGGATCCGGAGCCGCTGTAGCCGCAGCCGATGCCGGCGCTGCCGATTGGCTCTGGAGCGATTGAGCCGATGCGAAAGCCGGTACCAAAGCAGCCAGCAAGATCCATTGTTTAAACTGTTTTTGCATCATTACTCCCTTAAAAAATTTTCGTTTCTACTGCTGCGCGAGTCGGCATGTAACGTGGACATGCCTCAAGTTCGCGCAGCTTATAGATTCAAGCTTTCAGAAACAGAACGAGTGCTCGTCACCCAGGCGGCGCTCAGGACGGTGTGTCCTCGCCGCCTTCGGACGTGTCATCGGGACTGTCGCCAGCGTCGCCGGCTGATGGCGTGTCGAGCGAGTCAGACGCATCACCTTCCAGATCCGCGTCGAGTTCGACCGCCACTTCCGCCTCGGCGATGTGCTGCAGGCCGGATAGCTTCGTGCCGTCGTCAAGACTGATGAGTGTAACACCTTGGGTTGCACGGCCCATCTCACGAATCTCCGACACGCGAGTACGAATCAGCACGCCCGTATTGGTGATCAGCATGATCTCGCTCTCCGGCTCCACGAGCGTTGCGGCGACCACCTTGCCGTTACGTTCCGAAGTCTGGATGGCGATCATGCCCTTCGTGCCGCGGCCATGACGCGTGTACTCGCCAATCGGCGTGCGCTTGCCAAACCCGTTCTCGGTCGCGGTCAGTACCGACTGGTTCTCGCCGCCCGCCACCAGCAGCGCAATGACCTGCTGCCCGTCTTCCAGTTGCATGCCGCGCACGCCGCGGGCTTCACGGCCCATGGCGCGGACGTCGTTTTCGTCGAAGCGAACTGCCTTGCCCGAATCCGAGAACAGCATCACGTCATGCTCGCCGTCCGTGATCGCCGCGCCGATCAGGAAGTCGCCCTCATCCAGCCCAACCGCAATGATGCCCTTGCGCAGCGGCCGGCTGAATGCTTCCAGCGGCGTCTTCTTGACCGTACCCAGCGAGGTCGCCATGAAGACGTACTTGTCGGCCGAAAATTCCTTGATCGGCAGCACGACGTTGATCTTCTCGCCGTCCTGCAGCGGAAACATATTGACGATCGGACGGCCGCGCGAGTTCCGCGAACCTTGTGGAACCTCGTACACCTTGATCCAGTAGACACGGCCGCGGTTCGAGAAGCACAGCATGTGATCGTGGGTATTCGCGATGAACAGCGTGTCGATCCAGTCGTCTTCCTTCATCTGCGTGGCCTGCTTGCCGCGCCCGCCGCGCTTTTGCGCCCGATACTCGGAAAGCGGCTGCGACTTCACATAACCGGTGTGCGACATGGTCACGACCATTTCCTGCGGCGTGATCAGGTCTTCTGTGTTCAGTTCCGTGGCGTTCAGTTCAATGCGCGAACGGCGCTCGTCGCCGAATTCGGCGCGAACCGTCGTCAATTCCTCGACGATGATTCCGCGAATCCGCTCCGGCCGCGCGAGGATATCGAGCAAATCGGCGATCTGCGCCATGACGTCCTTGTACTCGCCGACAATCTTGTCCTGCTCGAGCCCCGTCAGGCGTTGCAGGCGCATCTGCAGGATTTCCTGCGCCTGAACGTCCGACAGCTTGTACAGGCCATCCGCCTGCATGCCGTACGCCGGGTTCAAACCTTCCGGCCGATACGCCTGGCGCCCGCCCGACGCTTCGGTTTCCGCGCGCGACAGCATTTCGCGCACGATTTCCGAGTCCCAGGCGTTGTTCATCAAGTCCTGCTTTGCGATCGGCGGAGTCGGCGCGGCCTTGATGATGCGGATGAATTCGTCGATATTCGCGAGCGCCACCGCCAGGCCTTCCAGCACGTGGCCGCGATCCCGCGCCTTGCGCAGTTCGTATACAGTGCGCCGCGTCAGCACTTCCCGCCGATGCGACAGGAAACACTCCAGCATCTGCTTCAGGTTCAAGAGGCGCGGCTGGCCGTCGACCAGCGCGACCATGTTCATGCCGAACGTATCCTGAAGCTGCGTCAGCTTGTACAGGTTGTTCAGCACGACTTCCGGCACTTCGCCGCGCTTCAGCTCGACGACCACGCGCATGCCGCTCTTGTCGGATTCGTCGCGAATGTCCGAGATGCCTTCGATCTTCTTCTCGTTCACGAGCTCGGCGATGCGCTCGAGTAGCGTGCGCTTGTTCACCTGATACGGAATTTCGTCGACGATGATCGCCATGCGCTGGCCGCGATCGATCTCTTCGAAGTGCGTGGTCGCGCGCATCACAACGCGTCCGCGTCCCGTGCGATAACCGTCGCGCACGCCCGAGACGCCGTAGATCACGCCGGCCGTCGGGAAATCCGGCGCGGGCACGATCTCGATCAGTTCGTCGATGGTCGTGTCGGGATTGTTGAGCAGATGCATGCAGGCATCGACGATTTCGCGGAGGTTGTGCGGCGGAATGTTCGTCGCCATGCCCACCGCGATACCGGCCGAGCCATTGATCAGGAGATTTGGAATACGCGCCGGAAGCACTAGCGGCTCGCTTTCGCTGCCGTCGTAGTTCGGACCGAAGTCGACCGTTTCCTTGTCGATATCCGCCAGCAATTCGTGGCCGATCTTCGCCATCCGGATTTCGGTGTATCGCATGGCCGCGGCGTTGTCGCCGTCAACCGAACCGAAATTGCCCTGCCCGTCCACCAGCATGTAGCGCAGCGAAAACGGCTGCGCCATCCGCACGATGGTGTCGTAGACAGACTGGTCGCCGTGCGGATGATATTTACCGATCACGTCGCCGACAATACGCGCCGACTTCTTGTAAGCGCGATTCCAGTCGTTGTTCAGTTCGTGCATGGAATACAGCGCGCGACGGTGAACAGGCTTCAAGCCGTCGCGGACATCGGGGAGCGCTCGCCCCACGATCACGCTCATCGCGTAATCGAGATATGAGCGGCGCATTTCCTCCTCGAGGGAGATTGGCAGGGTCTCTTTGGCGAATTGATCCATTTATCCGTGTCTTGAACTGTGCGGCGCCGGCGCGGAATAAACGTCCCTTTCGCGACGTTTTCCCCTCGATTCACCGGCGTTCAGCATCGGCATTGCGAACGCAACGCATCACGCGATTCTAACATGCGCGACATCCGCGCCCGGCAGTGCTGCGTATATACATATAGTCAGTGAGAAGTCACCGGGCAATGGCGCGGGATCACAGGGAACTTTTTCGACAATTTGAAATACATTCGTAGCGAAAGCTTACAATTTGCTTCACGCAACTATGTGAAAACGTCAGACTAACCGGCTATGATCGCGATTCCCGGGTTTTTGACGCTGCTACCAAGGCGCGAAATACCGTCGAAAAAAATGTATTGATGTTTTGCCAAAAAGTTCCGTCGTGGCACGTATCATGCGCATAAGACGCGCATATCAAACCCTGCTTTTCCCATGCCCCGTCTTGTTGCGCATGCACCACATAAGGTTGCGGGCGTTGGGGGCCCGGGGATATTTTTATCGTTGCAAGGGAACGATATGGCAAAATGCCAACGCACAAAGTTAGACACTGCTCGAAGTCTACACACAGCGTTTTGTTCCGCGGTAATGTTATACTTCGAGCAATGTATGACTTGTCTTTGTCAACAAGGCTCGCAGTAAACCTGCGGTAATCTCAATTTCGAGAGGAGAAATATGAATAAACTTTCAAAGCTCGCGTTCATTGCAGCTACCGCAGTTATGGCTGCATCGGCTATGGCGCAATCGGTCCCGGCTTCACGTCAGGCAGTCAATGACAACTGGGTGAACGGCACGGGCGAATATGTGTGGATGAACGGTACGAACGAGCTTTGCTGGCGCGATGCGTTCTGGACGCCGGCTACGGCAAACGCAAAGTGCGACGGCGCGCTGGTTGCACAAGCACCGACGCCGCCGGCACCGGCTGCTCCGGTTGCTCCGGTCATCCAAAGCCAGAAGGTTACGTATCAAGCTGACGCTCTGTTCGACTTCGACAAGGCAATCCTGAAGCCGGCTGGCAAGGTCAAGCTTGACGATCTCGCTTCGAAGATTGGCGACCTGAACCTGGAAGTCGTGGTCGCGACGGGTTACACCGACCGCATTGGTTCGGACAAGTACAACGATCGTCTGTCGCTGCGTCGTGCGCAAGCTGTCAAGGCATACCTGGTCAGCAAGGGCATCGAAGCCAACCGTATCTATACGGAAGGCAAGGGCAAGCGCAACCCGGTTACCACCGGTTGCAACCAGAAAAACCGCAAGCAACTTATCGCCTGCCTCGCACCGGATCGTCGCGTGGAAGTGGAAGTTGTTGGAACCTCGCGTCAGCCGCAGCAATAAGCGACTGTTTGCCGCAGGATCAAAGCCCCGCTTCGGTGGGGCTTTTTTTATGGGCGCTCGCCGCCCCCGAGCCGGCTGCCCCGTTTTACCCGGTCGCGCCACCGCCTATATACTGGGTGCCTGACCGTTTACGACTTTCGTTTCAAGGCTATGCGCACATGATCAACGCCGATCCCCACGAGCTTCAGAAATTCAGCGAGCTGGCTCACCGCTGGTGGGACCCGAATGCCGAGTTCAAACCGCTGCATGAACTGAATCCCGTGCGCCTCGACTGGATCGACGGCCTCGCCCATCTGCCGGGCAAGCGCGCGCTGGATATCGGCTGTGGCGGTGGAATCCTGTCCGAATCCATGGCGGTACGCGGCGCGAGCGTGAAAGGCGTGGATCTGTCGGCGAGTGCGTTGGGCGTGGCCGACCTGCACAGCCTCGAGAGTGGCGTGGAAGTGGCGTACGAGGAAATCGCGGCGGAAGCGCTCGCCGCGCGTGAACCCGCCACGTATGACATCGTGACGTGCATGGAAATGCTGGAACACGTACCCGATCCCGCTGGAATCGTCCAGGCCTGCGCCACATTGGTGAAACCGGGCGGCTGGGTGTTCTTCTCCACGCTGAACCGGAACGCCAAGGCGTACCTGTTTGCCGTGATTGGCGCAGAGTACATTGCCCGGATGCTGCCGCGCGGCACGCACGACTACGCGCGCTTCATCAAGCCGTCAGAACTTGCGCAACACGTGCGTTCGGCGCAATTGGATATCGTCGAGATCAAGGGGATTACATACCGGCCGCTCTCGAAGCGCTTCGGCCTCTCCGACGACACCAGCATCAATTACATGATGGCTTGCCGGCGCGTGGCATGACGGGAACGAACATGAACGATCGCCCAAAGGACAACTCGAATTCCACAGACGCGGACCCGGTGCAGCCGAACGTCATCGAACCGGTACGGACAGTGATGAGCGACGATCCAACGCCTTATCCCCAGCACGAGAAGGATCGGGACAGGCTGAAACTATGCCAGGCGATCCTGTTCGATCTCGACGGCACGATCGCCGATACCGCGCCCGACCTCGTTGCCGCCGTCAACAAGATGCGCCACGACCGCGGGCTCGAGATGCGGCCGCTGGAAACCTTGCGGCCGCTGGCGTCGGCGGGTGCGCGGGGTCTGCTCGGCGGCGCGTTTGAGATAAGTCCGGAGCATCCGGATTACGCGTCCATGCGCGAGGAATTCCTCGCCAACTACGAAGCGGATTTGTGCATTGAAACCACGCTGTTTCCGGGTATCGATGAACTGCTCGATCAGCTCGATGCCCGCGGCGTGCGCTGGGGCATCGTGACGAATAAGGTGACCCGGCTGGCGGAGCCGCTCGTGGCGTTGCTCGGGCTGGCCGAACGTGCCGCGTGCCTGGTTTGCGGCGATACCACTTCGCACTCCAAGCCTCACCCGGCGCCATTGCTGCACGCCGCCGAGTTGATGGAAGAGAAACCGGAGCAGGTTGTCTACGTGGGCGACGATCTGCGCGATGTCCAGGCGGGTTTTGCGGCCGGCATGGTCACGGTTGCGGCAGCCTACGGATACTGCGGCACGGACTTGCCGCCCACGCGATGGCACGCCGATCATGTGGTGGAAACGACCATCGAACTGCAGGAATTGCTCAGGGACGTGCAATGACTTGCGATGTCTTTCAGGCTCACTGGCGCCGGCGCTATGCGCGAATGGTTCTGTGAGATAATACGCAATGCTTCGGGGGCGACCTGGTTTCGACAGGGGTTGCGAAGCGGCTAGGGCATACCGAGGACCCGTCACCTCGTAAATCAATGGGAAAAACGTAACTGCAAACGACGAAACGTTCGCACTGGCAGCCTAAGGGCCGCCTGCCTCTCCCTAGTTTACTGACGGACTAGAGTCGCAAGACCGGTAGCAATACCGAGAGAGGTCATATACGTCAGATAAGCCTTGTCGGCGTCACGACGCCAAGGTCGAAAATCTAGTGAATCGCCGAAGCGAAGCGTGTTCGTCCGCGTCGCCAGGTTAAATCAAATGATAGAACTAAGTATGTAGAACTGGTCGTAGAGCGCTACTGGACGCGGGTTCGATTCCCGCCGCCTCCACCAATACCGCTTCCGGTTTTCTTGCCGGAAACAAGACCCCGCGTGCCGCAAGGCATGCGGGGTTTTGCATTTCAGGTCCGCACAATCGGCCAACTCCTTCCTCCATGTTCGCTCGGCAACGGAACGTCCCGCCGCTACACTTCAAGCTGCCAGATTCGTCGATTCAGCAGACAAAAATGCCATACGGGGGAATCATGCAAGGAAGCCGTTCCATGCGCAGGTTGGCGGTTGCGTGCGGGTTGCCGTTGTTATCGATCATGCTCTGGGCCATCAGCGCCCTGCTTTCCCCGGTCATGGCCCAGACGCCCGCGCCCGCCGCCGACTGCCACGCCGGTTCGCTCATCACCGTTGTCGCCCATCTTGACGACGACCTGCTTTTCGTCAACCCAGGCATCAGCGACAAGCTCGCCGCCGGCTGGTGCGTGACCACCGTGCACCTGATCGGCGGCGCGAACGGCGCCAACTTCGACTACGTGAAACTCCGCGAGAAAGGCACGCGCCTCGCCTACGCGCGCATGGCCGGCGTGGCCGACGACTGGATTGAATCCACGGTCGATTTCGCCGGCAAACCCGTGCATCAGATGCTGCTCAGACAACAACCGCGCGTGAAGCTGCTCGAAGTCCGCCTGCCCGGCGGCGGCGTGCGTGGCGGGCGCGTGCCGCTTGGATTGCTGTGGGACAAGGGCGAAAGCATCGAAACGTATCCTTTGAACGCCGATGGCTCGAACACGATCAAGTACGACCGCGCCGCGCTGATCGCGAGCGTGCGCGCCATGCTCGCGCCGGCAACCGAGATCTATACGCTCAACCCGGACACCGTCCCGTTCATCGAGCATCCGGATCACATCTACGCCGCGCGCATCACGCGGGTCGCGGCGCAAGGACTCGGCCGCGATATCCCTATCGGCTATCACGTGACATATCCGACCGGCGGCCTGCCCAAGAACCTGAGCGCCGCCGATACCCAAAAGAAACGCGACGACGTGGCGTCGTATTTCGCCATCGACGGCGACGACAACGGCGGCCATGTTTTCGGCGAATATCAGTGGGACGGCAACTGGGTCGCGCGCCGCTACTGGACACGCGCGCACGCGAGCGATCCGGGGCCGGATTTCCAGCCGCGCCCGATGCAGATCGTCAATGAATATTCGAGCCAGTGCGTGACGTCGGCGGGCGCGGGCGCCGCGCCCGCCCTCGCCGCTTGCACGGGCGCAAAGACGCAGGACTGGCACTGGCAAGAGGTATCGGCGGCGCCGGGAACCAAGAACACGGCGCAACTCGTCGATGAAACCACGCGTCAATGTGTCGCCGAACGCGACGGCGGCTTGATCGAGGAAGCGTGCTCGCCGCCGGATTCCGCCGATGCCGCCCAGAAGTGGACACCCTGGGATTTCGGCTATGTGTACACGCCTCTTGGCCATTGTCTTGCCGCCCGCAATGGCGCGCTCGCGGCGGGCGGGTGCTCGTCGCTCACGGCCGAGTCGCGCTGGGCGCCATCGGCGCGAACGCAATGGACCGATAACCGCGAGGAAGGCGCGCTGTTCGGCGACGTGCGCGGCGACACGGTGGACGGCGGCGTGGACGAGCGCCGCCCGAGCGCGGTCTATGTGCAACGTCGCAAGGACGGGCCGGGCTTCAACGTTTGGGTCGCGGACATGTCGCGGCTGGAAACAGCGGAGCCCTGGTATCTGAACGCCGTGCCCTTCGACCCGCGCGCCACCGCGCCCACCTGCACGGCGAACACGCTGTGCTTCGACAGCGTGCGTTTCCTGCTCGGCGACTTCGATGGCGACGGCCGAGACGACCTGATGGTGATCTCGCCGCGCAACGGCGGCACGGCGTTCTGGCTCATGCGCAGCACAGGCACGCGCTTCGAGGCGCCACGGCTCTGGTATCAGACGAGCACGGCATGGAAGCCCGCAAATGCACAGCAATATGTAGCGGGCAATTTCACGGGAAGCGGACGCGCCGACGTCATGATCGCGCATAAACGCGGCGATGGCGGACTGAACCTGTGGCTGCTGGCGAGCACAGGCAAAACTGGCCGCGCGCCCGCATTATGGATGCAGGCAAGCGGCATTAGCGCAAGCGCACGTTTCCTGCCGGTTCATACGGCGGGCACGTCGCGAGCCGGTCTTGTCGCGCTTGAAAATGTGGATGGCGCGATCGCGCTCACGCAATTGACGAGCTCCGGCAGCGCGTTCGAGGGTGCGTTGCGCGGCAATACGTATCCGCAGTTTTCATCGGCGATGACGAAGGTCGCGGCCGGCGATATAGACGGCGACGGAACCGATGACCTCGTCATGCTGCAGCCGCGCGGCGATGGCCCTGATATCGATGTCTGGACGATCCGGCGCGGGGCCACGCTCGCCACGCCGGTGCTTGCCGGGACGCTGAAGGAATCGTCGTATGCGGACGCGCTGCCGCATATTGTGCAGCGTGATCGTCAGGCGACGCTGGTGCTGTTCAAGCGCGCCAACGCGAAGCTCGGACCGTTCTATTACACGGGCGGTGCGCCAATGTTGATTGGCTATGACTTCGACACCACACGTAAGCTCGGCGCGGCGCAAATCTGGAGCGAGATGCCCGGGCTCTTTTCCGAGTCGCTGTGGCTGAGGAATCTGTCGCAGTGAACTCGCGGTAAAGCTGTCCCGCCAATAAAAAAGCGCGCCGCCGATAGCCCCCGGCGGCGCGCTTGTTAGTACCAGCAAATCAACCCATCCGCACCTGCAGATTCAGCACGTCCGACGCAATCGCGAGATACCGGTCAGCCGTGCTTTGCAACGTCAGCCCATTCAGCGGACGCGTTGCCCGCGGCTGAGAAAGCGCGGCGAGCAGCGCGCGGCCGTACGCATCGGCGTCGCTGGTATCGAGCAGCGCGACGCCCGCAAAAGCATCGGCGAACGCAAACGACGGAATCGCGTTCCCAACCACAGGAATGCCGGAAGCCAGCGCCTCAAGAAACCCGATGCTATGCGCCTCGAAACTGGAAGGCATGGCGAACGCACGCGACTCGCGCAGGATTTCGGCCACGTTGTTCTGCGGTCCCGCGATCACCACGCGATCGTTCAGGCCGAGTTCATCGACAAGCTTCACGATCGCCGCGTGATACGCCAGATTCTCGATCACGCCGCACAGCAGCAGGCGCACATCGGGATCGACTGCCGCCACGCGCGCGAATGCCTGCACCGTCTGCAACTGATTCTTCTCGGGGATATAACGCCCGATCTGGACGATCTGCCGGATTCCGGTGGACGGCAGCGGTTCGCTTGCATGCGTGAAACGCGAAATATCGACGCCATTAGGCACCACGATCATGGAGGGATGAGAACCGACTTCCTTCACGTAATCATCGATATTCTTCTGCGACACGCCAATCACCGCTTTTGCACGCCCCGACAACAAGCGCTCTGCAATCAGCAGCGCGTTGTTTGCGAAGTCATTGGCGCCAGAGTGCATGACCCAAACAATAGGCACGCGCGTGGGCAACGCGCGAACATACAGCGCGGGAATGGTGGCGTGGGCGAAAATGATGTCGGGTTTGAAGCGGCGAATGGCGCGATGCAGGAACAACAAGCGGCCGAGCTTGCCGAGCGATCGCTGAGGGAACAGACACAGGACATTGTTCGCGCGCAACTCGGCGCTGATGTGCTCGAAATCGTCGTGTTCCGGCATCAACGAAGTGATGCAAACATCGTGACCGCCTTGCTGGTGTCCGATCGCCACGCCCTTTGCCAATACCTCGGCCCCCGATAAACGGGGTGCAAGAACGACTTGAAGAATTCTCATTTGGCTGTCTTCCCCTCGCCTCTCTAAAGCGTTCTTCCTGCCCATCCGCCGGATGGACTGTGTCCGTCAGAGTGACCTTCCCAGCACGCTTTCTATCGCGCGCGGCCACTCAGCCGGCTCGCTTCATTGTTTTTTATGAAAGTTAAGTGTTCCGATCACTGAAGACCGTTCAACGCACGCAACGATAAGATACCCGAGCGCATGCCGTGCACGCCGCCATCAAGTAGCATTAATCGGTCGGTAATGAGTGGTAGCAGACGCTAAGACAAATGAAGCGTCGAGTCGGCGCCGACCCGAAGAGAAATCGCGGAATGGAAACAGGGTTAACACTGGGGTTCCAGCCTTGGCGTGAACCTGGCGGCCGGAAGCAAGCACAAGACATACGCCGCACACGTAATTCGCTATCCATGCCACAAGCGAAACCGTGTGCGTCTGAAGGTGCGCGTTATGCTTTGGTTACTTACTACGGGTTACTCGCCATCCTTCGGGCATTGCAGGTTGCAGCCGTTCGGATCGCCCAGATCACCGCGCCGGCGCTTGGCGGTCACATTGTTCTGGTACTTGTCGGAAGGCGCGGACGCAGCGAACTGCAACTGCGGATGTTCCTTCAGCCTGAACTGATCCTGCAGGATACCGCCCGGAATACCCGGCGAATTCTGTGCAAACGCAACGGGCACGAAGGCGACGGCGCCAGCAATAAATGCGATCAACGCGGCAATACTCAAAAGCAATTTCATGGCAGCAGTACGGTCAGTAAGCGGATCCCTGAGCGGGTCAATAATCGAGTCTGTGAGAAAGAGTTCGATTAAACGTTCGGCCTGATGTTCCTGCTGGCCTGCGAGGAGACACCGGAGCGCGAACCCCGATTCTAAACGCAAGCTCCGCAATCGGCCCGTTGCGCGGGCTTCGGGGATGTATCGGTGTATTACATTGGCTTACAACGTACGGGTTTCGCTCGCGCCGCCAAGCGCCGCTTCCACGTCGAGCAGTTCGCCACAATGCAACGGATCGTAGCCTTCGAGATGCGCCACGCTGCCCTTGAACGCGGCGCTGCGCAGGACGTCGAGCACGCCGGCAAGCTGGGTATCGTCGAGCTTGTCGCGGTCGCAGGCGAACAGATAATCCTCGTCGATGATCGGAATGAAATCGAGTGCGAACTGCTGCGCCGCCGGCTGCACGCCGAAGCCGAGATCGGCCATGCCGCTCGCGACAAACGCGGCAATCGCCGAATGCGTCAGTTCGGCCGTGGCATAACCGTTGATGGTCGCGGGATTCACGCCAATCTTGCGCAGCGCCAGGTCCAGCAACATGCGCGTGCCCGAACCGGGCTGGCGATTGACGAAGCGGATGTCGTCGCGCGCAAGGTCGCGCAACCCGCGTATGCCTTTTGGATTGCCCTTGGCCAGGAAAAGCCCCTGCGTGCGTCGCGTCAAGTGAATCAGCCTGTGCCGCCCCGCGTCCAGCCACGGCCGATAAATTTCCCCGCACGCCTCGCGAAACTCGCCAATCGGCAAATGAAAACCCGCGAGTTCGCACTCGCCGCGCGCCAATGCACTCACGGCTTCGGCGCTTTCGCGGTATTTGATATCAGCGGGAATTCGCTTTTCGGCCAGCGCGCCAACGAGCGCGGCAACCGCATAACCATGCGACGCGTGAATCCGGATCTCGGTGACCGTGCGCGATAAACGCCGGTTCAACTCACCGGCTACCTCGCTCGCTACAGCCTGAAGCGGACCATCGAGCCGTTCGTTCGACAAGCGCTGCGCCCGCAACACAGCCTCGCCCAACTCCGACAACACCGACCCGCGCCCGCGCGACTTGGTGATCAGCGCGCCGCCCAGCCGCGTCTCGATTTCGCGCAACAGGCCCCATGCGTGCCGATAGGATAAACCCTTAGCCGACGCGGCTTGCGCGATGCTTCCAGTCTGGGAAACGAGCAATAAAAGCGGCACAGCCGCGCTGAGACTGGCTTCGCGGCCTGCCGCATCGCGCAAGACGAGTTCGGTTCGGCATTCGACGTCGATCATATGCAGTTGTTGTTCCTATTGCCATCGACTGGATAGCCTCGTATCTTGCATATCAGAGGCTCGGTAAAGCGATTATAAGACCGATATATGCATTTATAAAACATATGCCGAGCGATGGAGACTTTCCCACATGATCCAGATTGCCAGCAGTCACCAGAATGACCCCGCGCTCACGCCAGACGAGCGCGTCGCACGCCATTTGAAACCGGGCGCGTCGCTGATCGCCGTGCTTCACGCGATTCAGGACGAGGCAGGCTATGTTCCAGCCGATGTCATCGGCCCGCTTGCACAGGCGATGTCGCTTTCGCGCGCCGAAGTGCATGGCGTGATCACCTACTATCACCACTTCCGCTCGGAACCGCCCGCGCGCGTGACCGTGCAGCTTTGCCGCGCCGAAGCATGCAAGAGCATGGGAACCGAGGCGCTGGCGGCGCATATCGAAGGACATACGGACTGCAAGTTCGATTCCGGCCATCACACGGATACCGAACTGGAGACGGTGTATTGCCTCGGACAATGCGCGTTGTCGCCGGCCATGACGATCAATGGCGAGTTGTACGCCCGCGTCACGCCGCAAAAGTTCGACCGGCTGTATGAAGAGGCGCGCGTCCAGTCGAGCGCGGAGGATCTGGTATGACACGCATCTACGTCCCTTGCGATTCGTCGGCGTTGGCGCTCGGCGCAAATCGCGTCGCGCTGGCTATTGCTGCCGAAGCCGATAAACGCGGCATTGAAATCGAAGTCGTGCGCAACGGCTCGCGCGGCATGTTGTGGCTCGAACCGCTCGTTGAAGTGGAGACGGCGGAAGGCCGTATCGGCTATTCGAATGTCGATGAAGACGATGTCGCCGCGCTTTTCGATGGCGGTTTTGTGAATGGCGGCTTGCATGAAAAAAGCGTCGGCGTGGTCGACACCATGCCGTGGCTTGCCAAGCAGCAGCGCCTGACGTTCGCACGCATTGGCATCACGGACCCGCTTTCCACCGATGACTATGTCGCCCACGGCGGCCTGGAAGGTCTGCGAAAAGCGCTGGAAACCGATGGCGACGCAGCCTGCGAAGCACTGCTTGAATCGGGCTTGCGTGGACGCGGCGGCGCGGCGTTCCCGGCAGGCATCAAGTGGCGCACGGTGCGCGCGGCCCAGGCGCCGCAAAAATACGTTGTGTGCAACGCCGACGAAGGCGATTCCGGCACGTTCTCCGACCGGCTGGTCATGGAAAGCGATCCGTACATGTTGATCGAAGGAATGATCATCGCGGGGATCGTGACGAACGCCACGAAGGGATACATCTACGTGCGCAGCGAATATCCGCATGCGATCACGACGCTGAACCGCGCAATCGAGCGCGCGCGTGAGGCCGGTTGGCTGGGCGAGAACGTGCTCGGCAGCGGCAAGGTCTTCGAGCTCGAAGTCGCCAAGGGCGCGGGTTCATACGTGTGCGGTGAAGAAACGGCGCTGCTCGAATCGCTTGAGGGCAAACGCGGCGTGGTGCGCGCAAAGCCGCCAGTGCCCGCGCTGGTCGGTTTGTTCGGCCAGCCGACAGTAATCAACAACGTCATCACGCTCGCGACCGTGCCCATCATTTTCGCAAAAGGCGCGGCGTTTTATCGCGACTTCGGCATGGGCCGCTCACGCGGCACGCTGCCTTTCCAGATTGCCGGCAACGTGAAGCAAGGCGGCCTGGTGGAACTCGCGTTCGGCGTCACGCTGCGCGAACTGATCTATGAATACGGCGGCGGCACGGCGAGCGGCCGGCCGGCGCGCGCGGTGCAGGTCGGCGGTCCGCTCGGCACGTATTTGCCCGAAAGCCAGTGGGACATCCCCATGGACTATGAAGCGTACGCGGCGGTCGGCGCGGTGGTCGGGCACGGCGGCATCGTGATCCACGACGACACCTCCAACCTCGCCGATCTCGCCCAATACGCCATGCACTTTTGCGCGGTCGAATCCTGCGGCAAATGCACGCCCTGCCGGATCGGTTCAACGCGCGGCGTTGAAGTCATCGCGAAGATTCGCGACGGCGATACATCGCCGAAACAGGTCACGCTGCTGCGCGAACTGTGCGACACCATGCTCGGCGGATCGCTTTGCGCGATGGGCGGCATGACGCCTTATCCGGTGATGTCCGCACTCGATCATTTCCCCGAAGACTTCGGTCTCTCGCGTAAGCCGTCGCAGAAAGCGGCTTAAAAGAAGGAGCACACACATGTCCAGTTCTTCCTGCGGTTCCGGCAATTGCGCCTGCAAGACCAAGCTGCGCGATCCCTTCGACGATACCGACTACGGCACGCCGCTGCGTCATGCGGATATTGACGTGACACTCGATATCGACGGCCAGTCGGTCACGGTTCCTGCCGGGACGTCGGTGATGCGAGCCGCTATTGAAGCCGGTGTAAACGTGCCGAAACTCTGCGCGACGGATTCGCTCGAGCCTTTCGGTTCGTGCCGTCTATGCCTGGTCGAGATTGAAGGCAAGCGCGGTTATCCGGCGTCGTGCACAACGCCCGTTGAAGCGGGCATGAAAGTGCGCACACAAACGGACAAGCTGCAGTCGCTGCGCAAGAACGTGATGGAGCTGTACATCTCCGATCACCCGCTCGATTGCCTGACCTGCCCCGCCAACGGCGATTGCGAACTGCAGGACATGGCCGGCGTGGTTGGCCTGCGCGAAGTTCGATATGGCTATGAAGGCGCAAACCACCTGAAGGACAAGAAGGACGAATCGAATCCGTATTTCACGTATGACGCGTCGAAATGCATCGTGTGTAATCGCTGCGTGCGCGCGTGCGAGGAAACGCAAGGCACGTTCGCGCTGACTATCGCGGGACGCGGCTTCGAGTCGCGCGTGGCCGCGAGCGAAAACCAGCCGTTCATGGAGTCGGAATGCGTGTCGTGCGGCGCGTGCGTGGCTGCGTGCCCGACCGCGACGCTGCAGGAAAAGAGCGTGATCATGCTCGGCCAGCCCGAGCATTCGGTCACGACTACCTGCGCGTATTGCGGCGTTGGCTGCTCGCTGAAAGCGGAGATGAAAGGCAGTCAGGTCGTGCGCATGGTGCCAAACAAGAACGGCCAGGCCAACGATGGTCACGCGTGCGTCAAGGGCCGCTTTGCGTGGGGTTACGCCACGCACAAGGACCGCATTACCAAGCCGATGATCCGCGCGAAGATCACCGATCCGTGGCGCGAAGTGACCTGGGAAGAAGCGCTTTCGTATGCGGCGAGCGAGTTCCGCCGCATTCAGGACAAGTACGGCGTGGATTCGATTGGCGGGATTACGTCGTCACGATGCACGAACGAGGAAACCTACCTTGTGCAGAAACTCGTGCGCGCGGCATTCGGCAATAACAACGTCGATACCTGCGCCCGCGTTTGCCATTCGCCAACGGGTTATGGCCTGAAGACGACGCTGGGTGAATCGGCGGGAACGCAGACTTTTGCATCCGTCGAAAAGGCCGACGTAATCATGGTGATCGGTGCGAATCCAACCGATGGTCACCCGGTGTTCGCATCGCGCCTGAAGCGCCGCGTGCGTGAAGGCGCGCAACTGCTCGTGGTGGACCCACGCCGTATCGATATTGTTAACACGCCGCATGTGAAGGCGTCGCATCATCTGGCGCTGCGTCCAGGCACGAACGTGGCGATGGTCAATTCGCTCGCCCACGTGATCGTCACCGAAGGGCTCGTGGACGAAGCGTTTGTTGCCGAGCGCTGCGAAGCGCGTGCATTCCAGCAATGGCGCGACTTTGTGTCGGCGGAAGAAAATTCGCCCGAAGCCATGGAAGCCATCACCGGCGTTCCGGCCCAATCCGTGCGCGAAGCGGCGCGCATCTATGCGAACGCGGCCAACGGCGCGATCTACTACGGCCTCGGCGTGACGGAACATGCGCAAGGCTCGACGACCGTCATGGGTATCGCGAACCTCGCGATGGCGACGGGCAACATCGGCCGCGAAGGTGTGGGCGTGAATCCGCTGCGTGGCCAGAACAACGTGCAGGGTTCATGCGACATGGGTTCGTTCCCGCACGAGTTGCCGGGCTATCGCCATATTGGCGACGCGGCCGTGCGCGCATTGTTCGAAGAAGCGTGGAGCGTGAAGCTGCAGTCGGAACCGGGCCTGCGCATTCCAAACATGTTCGATGCCGCCGTTCACGGCAGCTTCCTCGGCCTTTATTGCCAGGGCGAGGACATCGTCCAGTCGGACCCGAACACGCAGCATGTGTCGAAGGCGTTGTCGTCGATGGAATGTATTGTCGTGCAGGATATTTTCCTGAACGAAACCGCCAAGTACGCGCACGTGTTCCTGCCAGGTTCGTCGTTCCTCGAAAAGGACGGCACGTTCACGAACGCGGAACGCCGCATCTCGCGCGTGCGCAAGGTCATGCCGCCGCTGCCGGGTCTCGCCGACTGGGAAGTGACGATCAAGCTGGCGCGCGCGCTGGGTTATGAAATGGGCTACACGCATCCGTCGCAGATCATGGACGAGATCGCAAGCCTTACGCCCACGTTCACGGGTGTGTCCTACAAGCGTCTCGATGAGCTTGGCAGCATCCAGTGGCCATGCAATGCGCAGGCGCCGGACGGCACGCCGACCATGCATATCGATGAATTCGTGCGCGGCAAGGGCCACTTCGTGATCACGAAGTTCATTGCGACGCCGGAGAAGGTCACGCGCAAATATCCACTGTTGCTGACCACGGGGCGGATTTTGTCGCAGTACAACGTGGGCGCGCAGACGCGGCGCACGGAGAACTCGCGCTGGCACGACGAAGACCGGCTGGAGATTCATCCGCACGACGCCGAGGAACGCGGTATCAAGGCGGACGACTGGGTGGGCATTGAATCGCGTGCGGGGCAGACCGTGCTGCGCGCGAAGATCACCGAGCGCATGCAGCCGGGCGTGGTGTATACGACCTTCCATTTCCCGGAATCCGGCGCGAACGTGATCACGACCGATTCTTCCGATTGGGCCACGAACTGTCCGGAGTACAAGGTGACAGCGGTGCAGGTGATGCCGGTTGAGCAGCCGTCGCAATGGCAGAAGGATTATTCGGCGTTCAATGTTCAGCAGCTCGAGTTCCTGAACTTGCGCGAGTTGCCGGTCACATCGGGGAAATAATCATGGATGTGAACAGCCTGGTGGAAATGGCGAATCAGATTGGCGAATTCTTCGACTCGATGCCGGATCACGAGGAAGCGGTCGATGGCATCGCCAATCACATTCACAAGTTCTGGGCGCCGCGCATGCGGATCGCGCTGCTTAACGGACTGGACGATGCGGAGGTTAGCGGGCGGCTTGAGCCGATCGTGCTGAAGGCGTTGACCAAGCATCGGGAGGCGTTGACGCCGGCGGTGACAGCTTGATCCCTTACTCGTCCTTCCCCGCCCCGAACCACGTCTCGCAGTGCCTCAACAAAGCCTGCGTATCCGAAGGCGCGCGCCCGCGCGCCGCAATGTACCCATCCGGGCGCACCAGATAAAAGCAAGGCCGCGTTCGCCCATACGCTTCGGTGAGCGATCGCGCGCCGTCACCGCCTTTATCCGTGATACGCCAGACGCGCACCGAATTCGGCAGCACCTCTTCCACGGATTTCGCGAGATCATCCAGATCCTTGTCGCGCAGCGCATGCGCGACGGTCAGCGTCGCGGGCGCCATCGCGATGTCGTCTTCCTCCGACGGCTTCACCATCAGGAACAGCGAGAAATACGCGGGGTCGTGAAGGTCGAAAAGACAGCCGACACCCGGCGCCCGCCCGAGCGGTCCATCGACGACATGCACCCACGCATCCGGTGCGCGCTCGCCGGCTCGCGGACCGCCGTCGAGTCCGCGATCAAGCGTCAACGGGCTGCGCCTATACTGAATAGACAACTCGCTGACCGTGCGCCGCGCGGCATCGCGCAAGGGACCAATCGCCGATAAAGCCGGCATCACGTGATCGCGGATCAGCTTCATCGGACCATGTTCTGCAGCGGCCATCTGCGTCATGAAACTCGATGTCCGCAGCACTTCCCGCTCTATGGGATGACGTTCGGTGTGGTACGTATCGAGCAAACGGTCGGGCGCCACGCCCGTGAGCATCCGCGCGATCTTCCAGCCAAGATTGAACGCTTCCTGAATGCCCGTGTTCATGCCCTGAGCGCCGGCCGGACTGTGGACATGCGCGGCGTCGCCAGCGAGAAATACGCGTCCCGAGCGCAGCCGGTCCGCCACGCGATTGTTCAATCGAAAATTCGATGACCACGCGAGATTCGTTACCGTCACCCGATGATGAATGCGCCGCGCCACAATCTCGCGGCATTCATCGAGCGTGGGGGCCGCGCTTTTGGGCGGAATGTCCGCCGCGTCCGGCGACTGCGCCGCCGCGCGTTGATCCGCGATCAGCCGCGTGCGGCCGTCGCCCATCGGGAATAACGTGGCAATGCCCTCGCCCGATGCAAAAATATGGAACTCGTCGTCGGGCCATTCGGTATCGGCCTGGAGATCGGCGAGCAGGAAAGTCTGCTCGAAGGTTTTTCCCGTGAACTCGATATTCAAGCCATGCCGCACCATGCTGTGCGCGCCGTCCGCACCGATCAGGTAAGACGGGCGAAGGTGTTCTTCGGCGCCGTTCGGGTGACGCAAGGTCGCTTCCAGACCTGCCGATCCCTGGTTGAAATGCACCAGTTCCACGCCACGCTCCACGCGCACGCCGAACGTTTCAACATGCTCGGTCATCAGGCGTTCGGTGACGGCCTGGTCAAGGAAAAGAAGATACGGATAACGCGTTTGCAGCGGATCGAAATCGAGCCGCATGAGACGCTGTCCGTTCGAATAGAGATTGCCAATGCGCGCCCGGTGACCACGCTCAAGAAACGGTTCCACCAGCCTGTGCTGCTCGAACAGTTCAAGCGTGCGCGCCTGGATGCCGATTGCGCGCGACCACGGCGAAGGTTCCGGGGCTTTGTCGACCAGGCGCACGGGAATGCCGGCGCGCGACAGGCTCATGGCGGCGGCGAGCCCCGTTGGACCAGCGCCCGCGATGAGCACCGGCGCTACGTCGAGTGATTTGTGTCGGTTCGGCTGCGGCGGGTGCATGCGCTTCTCCATCAAACGTCACTGGCTCAAGTGTACGCCGGTCCGAAATGCGCAAACGCCGGAGAACCACGCGCTCAGTGCGCGTGCGCCTTCGCGCCCATCTTTTCTCCCAGCGCGCAACCGTGTTCCGTCGTGCCCATTTCTACCTGCAGCGTCGCGTGATGCATCGCGTAGTCGCGACGCAGCGTTCCCACAATCGAATCGACAAACACATCGCCCGGATGCCCCGCCGGCATGACGATATGCGCGGTCATCGCGTTCTCCGTGGTGGAAAGCGCCCAGACGTGGAGATCGTGGACATCGGTCACGCCCGGCAGATCCGCCAGATACTTTTCAATACGCGGCTTGTCCACGCCCGGCGGCACGGCAGCCATGGCGAGCCGCATGGCGTCGCGGCCCAGTCCCCACGTGCCGGCCACGATCACCGCGACCACGACAATGCTCATTGCCGGGTCGATCCAGCTCGCGCCCGTGAAAAGGATCACGAGGCCGCTGATGGCGACCGCGGCGGAAATGCCGGCGTCGCCCGCCATGTGCAGGAACGCGCCGCGTATGTTCAGGTCTTCCTTGCTGCCGCGCATGAAAAGCCACGCGGAAAAGCCGTTGACCACGAGACCTATGGTGGCAACGACGAATACGTCGAGTCCCGCGACCGGCGCCGGATTGAACAGGCGCTGAACCGCTTCGAGCACAATCGCGCCGCACGCGAACAGCAGCAGCGCGGCGTTGGCGAGCGAAGCCAGGATGGAAGAACTGCCGAGCCCGAACGTATAGCGTTCCGACGGTTTGCGCGCGCCGAGCCAGACCGCGCCCCACGCGAGCAGAAGGCCGAGGACATCGGAGAGATTGTGGCCTGCGTCGGCAAGCAGTGCGGTGGAATGCGCGATGAACCCGTACACGGCCTGCACGATCACGATCACCATGTTCAGCCCGACCGCAATGGCGAAAGTGCGGCCCTGGCCGGCCTGCGGCGCGTGATGGTGATGGTGCCCACCCTTGTGATCGTGGTCATGCTCATGCGCGTGATCGTCCTCATGAGCGTGCGCATTCCCGTGGTCGTGATGCTCATGGTGGTGTGACGGTTGAGGTGCCATTTATTCGTTGTCCGGTCTGAAATCGGCGTGAGGCTCGGCGACATGTTCGAGCAGTTCGGCGAGCATGCCGCTGATGTGTTTATCCGCGGCAAGATAGAAAACCTGCTTGCCTTCGCGCTCGGCACGCACAATCCGCGCCGCCCGCAACAAGCGCAAATGGTGGCTGACAAGCGACGCCGACAACCCCAGCGATTCCGCAATCGCGCCCACCGGCGAACGCCCTTCCACGCACGTCAACACAATGCGCAGACGCGTGGGATCGCCGAGCAGGCGGAACAGGTCGGCGAGGGGAACGACACGCTCGTCGGTTGAAACTTCGCTCAAAACCAGCGGAGAAGACACGATTGGCTTTCATCCAACATATGAACAGGTGTTCATATGTTATTGACACAACCTTCGTGCGTCAACGCAAAAATCGCGATCGGCGGTGAACGTGTGGGAAAATGGCGTGTTCGCATTCGATTTCCCTCAATGGATACAGTTTTTGCACGCGGCTTCGCGGCGCATCGCGACGGCCGCCTGACCGAAGCGGAACGCGACTATCAAGCCGCGCTCGCCGCAGAGCCCTCCCACGTCGACGCACTTCATCTGCTCGGCGTGCTGCGCCACCAGCAAGGCCAGCACGCGGAAGCGGCTGATCTGGTGCGTCGCGCAGTGGACCTGCGTCCCGCCGATCCCGCGCTACAGCTCAACCTCGGCAACGCGCTGAAAGCGCTCGGCCGAATAGACGACGCCATCGAACGCTTTCGCAATGCGCTGGATCTGGAACCCGGCTTTTCGCTCGCGCAATACAACTTGGGCAACGCGTACGCGGCAGCGGGACGCCACGAAGACGCCGCCGACGCCTTCGAAAAAGCCCTGCGCCTGCAACCCGGCGACGCGCCCACCTGGAACAACTTCGGCAATGCGCTGCTCGGCATGCGCCGTTTCGAGGAAGGCGCGAAGGCGTTTCGCCGCGCGCTGCAAATCCGGCCGGGCCATGCGGGCGCGCACAACAATCTCGGCATGGCGCTCAATGCGCTCGGCGACACCCACGGCGCCATCGGACAATTTCGCGAAGCCATTGCTGCCGAGCCGAACTATGTCGCGGCGCATTTCAACCTTGGCAATCTGCTCGATGCTGCCGGCCGTCCGCACGAAGCCGTGCCGGTGCTGCAGAAAGTGCTGCGCATGCAGCCGCAATTCGCGCCCGCGCACTTCGGGCTGGGGCATGCGCTTGCGGCTATCGGCGAATACGAAGCCGCCTTGCCGCAATTCGAGCGCGCGGTAGGACTCGATCCAAAGTACGGCGTGGCGTGGCTTGGCCTCGGCAACGCGCATCTTGCACTCGGCGCGCATAAACCGGCGCTGCGTGCCTTCGATCAGGCGTTGCGCCTCGATCCCGGTCTTGTCGCGGCGAACCTGAATCGCGCTATTACACTGCTCGCCCTTGGCGACTACGCTCGCGGACTGCCGGCTTATGAATGGCGCCTGCGCGCGCCGACCACCCTCCCGCCACCTGCGTTGCCCGTGTGGAAAGGCGCGCCGCTGCCACGCGAAACGCTGTTGATCCGGGCCGAACAAGGTTTCGGCGATACCTTGCAGTTCGTGCGTTTCGTGCCGTTTGCCGCCAGGCTCGTTGGCCAGATCGTGCTCGAAGTGCAACCGGCGCTGGTCGCGTTGCTCGAACCCGCGGCCCACGCCGCAGGCGTCACGCTGAGAAGCCTGGCTGCATCGACACCCGCAACGCCCACTGACGCCCACGCATTTGTTCCGCTGCTCAGCCTGCCGCTGGCGCTTGCGGTATCGACTATGGAAATGGTGCCGGCACGCACGCCGTATCTCGTGGTCCCGGCGGCGTACCGAAAAAAATGGCGCGGGTCGCTTGGCGGCCAGTCGAAGCGCAAGCTGGGGATCACGTGGTCCGGACGCATTCAACCGGGCGAAACGCGGAGCGCACCGCTTGCGTCGCTCGAGCCGCTGTTCAGCCTCGAAGGCATCGACTGGATTGTGCTGCAACCTACGCTCACCGCCGAAGAGCGCGACCTTCTCGACGCCCATCCGCGCGCGCGTTTTATCCAGCGGCTCGAAAACAAGCTCGAGAGTTTCGCCGATACCGCCGCGATCATCGATCGTATGGATGGTGTCGTGTCCATCGATACCGCTGTCGCCCACCTGACCGGCGCGCTCGGAAAACCGCTGTGGCTGATGCTGCCGTTCGCCGCCGACTGGCGTTGGGGTATCGATACACCTTCGAGCGCGTGGTATCCGAAAGCGCATCTGTTCCGGCAGGCGAAACCCGGCGCGTGGGATGAAGTCATCGAACGGGTGGCGAAGGATGTCGCGGCGTCGTCATAGCGTTGAGACGCGCCCCGGCCCGAAATGAAAAACCCCTCGTCGAGGGGTTTTTGTTCCAGCGTGACGGGCAGAAACCGTCAGGCCGTCTTGTACTGATTGCGCGCCTCGCTGGACCGATACAACACCAGCGTGGCGATCAGTCCGCATACCGCCGCGAGTCCCATCCATACACCGGGCGCCGCCTTGTTGCCGGTCGCGTGAATCAGGTACGTGGAGATGGCGGGTGTGAATCCGCCAATGGTCGTCGCCAGGCTGTACGCAAGCGAGAAACCCGTGGTACGCACTTCCACCGGCATGACTTCGGTAAGCGCCACGACCATCGCGCCGTTATAGCTGCCGTAGAGGAACGAGAGCCACAACTCCACGCCAAGCAGGCGCAGGAACGACGGATCCGCGACCAGCCATTGCACCGCCGGATACGAAGTGAGAATGGTCAGGATGGTAAAGAACAGCAGCACCGGCCGGCGCCCCACGCGGTCGGACACCGCGCCGGCAAGCGGCAGCCAGACGAGATTCGACAAACCGACGAACACCGTCACCACCAGGGTATCGAGGGAAGAAAGCTTCAGCACTTCCTTGCCGAACGTCGGCGTGTATGCCGTGATCATGTAGAACGACACGGTCGTCATGATCACCATGCCCATGCCGGCGAGCACGACGCCCCAGTTGGAGGCCATGGACGTCATGATTTCGCCCATCGACGGACGGTGTTTACGCGCGAGGAACTCATCGGTTTCCTGCAACGAGCGCCGGATGATGAACAGGAACGGCACGATCAGGCAGCCGATGATGAACGGCACGCGCCATCCCCAGGCGGTCATCTGGTCGGGCGGCAAAATCCGGCTCATGACCACGCCGATCAGCGCGGCGAACACCACGGCCACTTGCTGGCTGCCCGACTGCCATGAGCAATAGAAGCCCTTGTTGCCCTTCGTCGCGATCTCGGACAGATACACCGACACGCCGCCCAGTTCCACGCCCGCCGAAAAACCCTGCAGCAAGCGGCCAAGCAACACGATGATCGGCGCGAAAACCCCGATGGTCGCGTATCCCGGAATCACCGCGACCAGCAATGTGCCAATGGCCATCATGGTCAGCGTGAGAATCAGGCCCTTCCTGCGGCCATGATGATCGATATACGCGCCAAGCACGATGGCGCCGATCGGACGCATCAGGAAGCCGGCGCCAAACACCGAGAGCGCAAGCATCAGCGAAGCGAATTCGTTGCCGCTCGGAAAGTACGTCTTCGCGATGGACGAGGCGTAATAGCCATAGACCATGAAGTCGTACATTTCCAGGAAATTGCCGCTGACGACGCGAAACACCGATTTCGCCTTCGACTCTTTCGCGGGCGTTGCATGTGAAGGGATGGACATGACTATCTCTAAAAACTCTATCTAAGGATGCTGGCCGGATTGCGCTGAAAGCGCGTCGCCCGATGCAGAATGAAATGTTGGAGTGGTAGCAGCCGGTTTGCTTGCGCGGTGCAAAATGCCAAGAGCCTAGCTACGCTTCGTTGCTAGGGAAGAGACGAAACGCCTCGAAACCGCTACAAAAACGCACAAGAAGCTAATTTATCAGGGTTAACCAGTACATTTACCTAAACACCACAAGTGTCAATGTTACAGCGCGAATGTGAAATGCGCCCGCGCCGTACTCGCGTATTTGCACTTAAAATTGCTTAAATTTGCCTTACATATGCATATAAATCAGCCTTCAAAATATGTTTCGCAAACGGGGTTCCTTTTGCGAATGGCGACATCCAACGACTCCGCGCTTATCGCGAGCATGCATGCGCGGAGTTGGGCAGCGGCATATCGCGGCATCCTGCCGGACACATTTCTCGACAAAGAATTGGCCGATGACCGGGCGGCGCACTGGAACACACGCTTCAACGAACTCGCCGGCGGTGCGGGCGAGGTTTTTATCGCTGTCGTCAATGATCAGCCAGCAGGGTTCGTATGCGTGATCGCCCCCGACGAAACGGGCAGCGTGCTCGTTGACAATCTGCACGCCATGCCCGAAGCCAGAGGCACAGGATTGGGCACCGCGATGCTCGCGACCGCATCGCAATGGGCTGCGGATCGTGGCGCGAAGAACATGCATCTATATGTGCTCGAACCGAATGTTGCGGCAATCGGCTTCTATGAATCGCACGGATGGCGTTTGGCGGGCCGTGAAGATGACACGATGGGCGGCATAGATATCATCGCGTTGCGCTATACCCTGCCGATCGGCTGATGCCTCGGCGTTTGCTTTGCCTTCGTGCAATCGCTGGCGTAATCTCGTTCAACGCCTCTTGCTGGATGCATGACAACGCATCCAGCACAGATTGGCCTGTCTCGCTGAAACGTACGTCGCGTCCGTATCCAATCAGCGTTTTTTTCACTCCGAGCGCCATCGAATGATGGAACTAAGAAGGTTCTGAGCGACGCCCAAGCTGGCGCTGGGTATGATCGAGGGCTGTTCTGTGGCGGGTCCGGCAAGGTGAGGTATCTGGCACCTTCGTAGCAACATCCGGACGATGCCCACACGGCTGCCCCGCTTGTTAATTCGTTGAGCAGTCCTGACGCCCGCTTTCGGATATGAGAAAAAGATGAATGCTCCTCTGGTCGTTGTACAAGGCGATCTGCTTCTGCCAACCCTGTACCCGCTCGCCGGTATGCCTAACGCCGTGTATGGCGAAGAGTGGACGCTGACTCGCGCGCGTCCGGCTTTAACCGAATATGAAATTCCGTTTTACGCGGCGCGATTTCTCACGGCTTATGTCAGTCCGCTGTCTCTTCCCAACGAGCATTTTCCATACACGCCAGCGAGTCTGTGGGGCAAGTTCAAACGCAACGATGAAATCGCACAGATCGAGCAGAATCCTCTCGCCGATTCCGTTCATGCGTCTCCTTCAGTCGAGGAACCGGCGCAGTTCGAGTTCGAACCGTTTACCGCGCCTGTCGATCATCCGGTACAGAAACAGCCTGCAAATGATCGTCACAAAATGGCGGCCGGAGGTGCAATTGCACTGGCGTGCGCTGCGTTTATTGCATGGGCACTGTTCGGGACTCGAATTGGTCATCAGAGTCCGGAAGTAAAGCCAGCGACGGTTGCGTTGAATGCAACGCCCGTAGCGAAGCCCATGGCCGACGCGACGATTGGTCATGCTTCGCCTGTCGTGCCCCCTGTTTCCATGTCTGCAGCTTTGGACAGTTCCGCTTCCGTCGCGACATCTGCCAAGCCTTCGACCGTCGTGGTTGCGGCTTTACCTGCATTGCAGACACCTTCCGCGACAACTGTTGCAAAGCCAGCGGCCGTCATTGCCGGCGCAACCGCCAAATCATCCGTACACACAAGCGAAGTCGCCAGCGACAACGCGAAAACCACCGCCAAGGCAACGGCGGAACGGGCGAGCAAGCCGCGGCTTGTTGCGCAAGCGCAAGACCGGGAACGGGCGAAGGTTCGCGTCAAAGGCAAGCGTCCGGCAGCAGTCGTCCGCGAAGCGAGAAACTACGAAGTCGTGCAACGGCGCCACGGTCATGAATATAGAGGCACGCCGGTTTATCGCAGCAGTGGATACGACACGCCGCTTGCGTCGCCAAGCCGTCGCACCTATGCACACGATGACATGCGCACGAGCTCAACGGGTTCGTCGCTCAGCGTGGCTGAGATGTACAGCATGCTCGCGCACTCGGCTGTCCTCGACGACAACAGCGGCGCCACTCGCCAGACGGTTCGCGCAACTTCCGTTGCCACGCCGCGCGCAGGTTCCGGCGATTCATCGAACTGGAGTTCCGACCTGAGCCAACGCCGTGTCACCGACGCGGGATCGCAATTCGCCAAGTAACCAGACGGTATCGTGGCGAAAGGCACGGCACGCATTTTTAATGCGCCGCACCTGGCACCGGACCCTCACCTAATTTAGAAGCCCCGCACCATGAAGTCCTGCTCCATCTCCACCGTTCTGCAAGCGTTGTTCGTTGTTGCCATCGGGTTCGGCTCGACCGTCGCGAATGCTTATCAGCCCGTGGGCACACTGCTCTCGGCAACGGGTCTTGCAGACCCTGTGCGTCCCGTACCCGCCTATGGATCAATGGACGATTTCCAGGACGGCACGTCCAGCGGACAGGCTACGGGGAATGTATCGGAGCTCAGGCAGATGGTCCAGGCGAAGAAGCTCACCGAGTTGCGTGTCACGTATAACGGCAACTATGGCGCTGCGCTCTTTTTCTATCCGCAGGAGATGGTGTATTACGTTGCGTTGTTTCAGGACAAGAATTTCTGGCGCGTGGTGAAGTCCCAGGACAATGTGCACGCGGAAACGGTCTACGCGCAATTTGCGAGAAAGAGTTACGCGCTCGCCGAGGGCGAAATCCAGCGCACGCAACTGCAGGCACAAAAGGCGCTGCTGGAGCGTGTGATCGCGGTATCGAACGATCGGGCGCAACGGCTCACGGCCGATCTTTCCATTGCCCGAGCGCAGGAAAGTGAAGTATCACAACGTCAGCAGCAAATGCAGGCAGAATCCATGGCGTTGCAGAACGACAAGTCCAACGCCGAGCGTCGTTTGCGCGCGCTCCAGCAGCAGGTCCAGCAGCTTCAGGAACAAAGCGAAGCGGGGATCGCGCAGTAACTCTTTCACAACAGCACAAAGGCCGCTTCAACTGACGTTGAAGCGGCCTTTATGGTTATGGTTGCTGCGGTTTTTGCAGAAGCTCGCCTAGAACCGCGTTTCACGCGCCACGCGCAGGAACGTATCGAGCAGCGGCGTGCAATCCAGCAGTTCATCCCCGCCCGCGCGATGAAACTCCGGGTGCCATTGCACACCCATCACGAACGGCGCGCGCCGGTAACGCACTGCCTCGATAATCCCGTCCGCCGCCGATACCGCCTCGATGTTCAGATCGCGGCCAATCGTCTTGACCGCCTGGTGGTGGATCGAATTGACGAGCGCTTCGCGATGACCGGGAAACATGTTGACGAGCGTGGAGCCATCGGGGAAACGAATCGGATGACGATGCTGGTCGTATTGCTCATTGACGTGGATGCCGGCCGTCGGGACATCTGTGGCAATGTCCTGATACAGCGTGCCGCCGAACGCCACATTGATCAACTGGCAGCCTCGGCACACGCCCAGCACAGGCTTTCCCGATTCGATGAACTCATGCAGCAGTTCCAGTTCGTACATATCGCGAACACGGTCGCCGGGCCATTCGTGGCGCGTCGCCGCTTCCGTGTAGGACTGCGGCGAAACATCCGCGCCGCCTTGAAGCAAGAGGCCATCAAGATGCTTCGCGTAATCACGCAACCGGATATTGCTCGGATGCAGCATGCCCTGATGACCGACCGTGGGAATCATGAATACAAGCACGTCACGCGACATCACCCAATGCGCGATGGACTCTTCGAGATATTGCAGCGTCTTCCCGCGCAATCCTTTCGCGCCCGGCTCCGGATGAAAAATGCGCGCGGATACGCCAATTCTGAGCGTCCGTTGCGTGATGCGCTGCCCCGCGCGGTCGAATATCTGCCGGGCGCGCGCCTTGATCACGCGGCCGAACACCGACCATGCGGAATCGCTCTGGCGCAGATAAGGAGGCGGCGCTTGCGTGCCGGAGGGCGCTTCCGGTGGTATGGGCGGAGGATGAAACGTGCCGAAATCAGGCGCGGCCGTGAATTCGGGAGGCAGTGCGCTCGTGCGCGCCCGTACCGTTTCCGCATCGATTTCCGCCTTTGTTTCAGCGGTTTCCGCAGCCTGCGCTTCAGTCGCGATTTCAACCTCTTCCGCGAGACTCGCTTCGGCTTCGGTTGCCGACTCGATTTCTTTCGCCAAGCCTGCTTTCAAGTGAAGGGGCGAATTCGGAGCAGCCGGTTTTTCGATGCCCGCCTTCGCGCCGCCCGTGCGCGCCGCGCTTTCTTGCGCAGACGTGGCGGCCGCAGCCGCTTTGCGGGCTTCGGCTGCATCTTCACGCTGGGCTTTGGCTGTATCGACAGGTTCTACCGTTGATGCGCTCGACGGCGCATCTGTCGATGCACGCTCCGCCGCGCTCGCCGCCGGGCCAGGCTGTGCGGCCGCGGGGACATGGGTGACTTTCTGAGATGACGCGGATGGGACTGCCGGATCAGGATTGGGAATCTGCGGATTTGAGTCCGTGGACGCCACGGCAGGAATTGCGGTGTCGGGCGTACCCGAATTTGACGACTTGTTTTCGCTCATTCCGATAGAGGCGCTGTGCGCTTTAAGAATGGTCAGAGTTCAATTATCCGCCTCTGGTCCGGGAGCGGCAAACCATCAAACAATTGGTCACATTATCGGAGGAAACAAACATTTCGTGCCGTTAATGATCGCGGGGCTCTTCAAAAGTTTCTCGGAGTGCGATCTGCATGGTCGCGTGGATTTTCACGCACCAGCGCCACAGCACACTCAGCAAAAGCGCCGCGCAAATCAGGACAGCGATCATCAGCCCAAACGGAGGAAGAATGCCGCCCGACAGCACGGTGACCAGCAAGAAGACGCCGAACATGGCAAGGATCGGGATCAGGCCGGAGATGGCGGAACGCAACGCGCTAGTGAAGCGGCCCGCCTTCGCGGGTTGCACGCTCACCTCGGCGAGCATCAACGCAAGCGACTGCAGCTTGCGATAGACCGCGACGAGAAACGGCATCGACACCAGCAACGCCGCGCTCCAGATGGCCACGCGCTGCGCGTCGTTGGTGGGCAGCCAGCGGGCAAGATATCCGGTGGCGATGGGCGCCGAATACGAAGCGGCGAGAAAAATGGCGGCAACCAGCGCAAGATTGACTGCGATCTGCACCACGATGCGCCGGGTCATGCTGAAGAGCGTTGGGCCGCCGGTGTCGGGCGACAGGCTCCCGAGCCATTGCGAATAGAGTCCGAAGGTATTGGCGACCGGAACCGGCATGGAACCGGCAATGCGCCGGGTGATTGGATCGGCAGCCTTGATCAGATATGGCGTGAACAAGGTCGTCAACGCGGAAACCGCAACCGCGATCGGATACAGGAAGCTGCTGGTCACTTTCAGCGACACCCCCAGCGAAGCAATGATGAACGAGAACTCGCCGATCTGCGCAACGCTCATGCCGACGCGCATCGACGTGCGTCCATCCCTGCCGGCGAGAAACGTCCCGAGCCCGCATGACACAATCTTGCCCAGCACGACCGCGATGGTGATGACCGTAATCGGCCACCAGTAATCCACAAGGACGGTCGGATTCAGCATCAGCCCGATGGTCACGAAAAAGATGGCGGAGAACATGTCGCGAACCGGCGCGATCAGATGCTCGATACGCTGCAGATTCCGCGATTCGGCCATGATCGCGCCGATCAGAAACGCCCCGAGCGCGATGCTGTAGTCGAGCTTAACCACCAACAGACAGAAGCCGAAACAGAAGCCAAGGACGGTGACGAGCAGCATTTCGTCGCTCTTGGCTTTCGCCACATAGTCGAGCGCACGCGGCACGATCAGGATGCCGACGACCATCGACACAGTCATGAACAGCAGCAGTTTGCCCAGCGTGACAAACGCCACGCCCGCCGACACCGAACCCGTTTGTGCGATGCCCGAAAGCAGTACGAGCATGGCGATCGCGAGAATGTCCTCCACGATCAGAATGCCGAAGATCAGTTGCGCGAACGGCTCGCCCTTCATGCCGAGATCGGAAAGCGCCTTGACGATAATGGTCGTGGAAGAAATGGCGAGCATGGCGCCGAGGAACAGCGAATCCATCGCGTTCCAGCCGAACCATTGCCCGATCTCATAGCCGATCCAGATCATCAGCACGATCTCGGACGCCGCCGCCACGAAAGCCGTTGCACCAACCTTGAACAGCTTTTTCAGACTGAATTCCAATCCGAGGGAAAACATCAGGAAGACCACGCCGAGTTCGCCGAGTGTCTGGATGGTGGCTTCGTCGTGGATAAGCTGGAAAGGCGGCGTATAGGGACCAATGATCACGCCCGCCACGATATATCCCAATACGACCGGCTGCTTCAGGCGATGAAAGAGCACGGTGACCACGCCCGCAATCGCCATGATTACCGCCAGATCCTGAATGAAGCCAATCGCGTGATGCATCCGCAAACCCTTACAAAAAGCACACAAGGATGCTGATAGTACCGCAACAAGTTTTTACATTGATGACCGGGACGTTCAGAACAGGGACAAATGACATACGCCATCGGACTGGGCCGACGACGATTTAAATGACAAGAACGACCGCTGGCCGAGCCTTGGAGATTTTGAAGACTTGAAGCGAATACGGCCTGAAGCTGTGTCAGGCCGCCCTTGCACGAAGTCCGCTCAGACGGCGGCTTCGTCTTCCTCGCCGGTACGAATGCGGATCACGCGCTCGACGTCGGTCACAAAGATCTTGCCGTCGCCAATCTTGCCGGTCCGCGCTGCGCCAATGATGGCGTCGATAACCTGATCCGTCTGCGCGTCCGCCACCACGACTTCAATCTTGACCTTGGGCAGAAAGTCGACGACATACTCCGCCCCGCGATATAGCTCGGTATGGCCTTTCTGCCGGCCGAAGCCCTTGACCTCGGTGACGGTCAACCCGGTAAGACCGGCGGTGGCCAGCGCTTCACGTACTTCGTCCAGCTTGAACGGCTTGATGACTGCGGTAATGCGTTTCATGGCGCGCCTCGTTAAATGATGTCGCCACATAGATGGCGAATGGTGCGGATGGGTAATTAACGAACTACAAATCGATGCTTTGATTCTAGCTGCGTTTTCGCGGTCCACAGCAAGCATCTCGCATTAACGTACCGATCCCACGCCAAAAGCCATCGATATTCGCGGATTTACGCGCAAATATGGTGCAAACGCCTCACTCCGCAGGAATGTTCTTCAAATCGTTCATCCAGACGATGGATTCCGAATCGCTCGGCGCGCGCCAATCTCCGCGCGGTGAAAGCGAGCCGCCCGTGCCTACCTTTGGCGCATTTGGAATGCATGAGCGTTTGAACTGGCTGGTCCTGAAGAACCGGTCAAGGAAGATACCAAGATTGCGTTTCAGGTCCGCTAACTCGTACTGGTTTCTCGCAACGTGCGCGCCTTCCGGCCACTCGCCGGCGTCGCGATCTTTCCAGGCCGTGTACGCGAGGAACGCCACCTTGGAGGGCGCGAAGCCGAAGCGCAGCGTGTAATAAAGGTTGAAGTCCTGCAACTCATATGGGCCGATCACGCTCTCGGTCTTCTGCTCGGGAGCGCCATTCGCCTTGCCTGGAACGAGTTCGGGGCTGATGTCGGTATTCAGGATGTTGATCAGGACGTCCGAGCCCGAATTGCCGATCTGTCCCGTCTCCGCGACCCAACGGACCAGATGCGTAATCAGTGTTTTCGGAACGCTGGCGTTCACGTTGTAGTGCGACATGTGATCGCCCACGCCATAGGTGCACCATCCAAGCGCAAGTTCGCTCAGGTCGCCCGTGCCGATCACAATGCCGCCCTTGAAATTCGCGAGCCGGAACAGATGATTTGTGCGCTCGCCTGCCTGCACGTTCTCGAACGTGATGTCGTAGTCTTCCTTGCCGGACGCATAGGGATGACCCAGGTCCTTCAGCATCTGCTCGCAGCTCGGCCTGATATCGATCTCGCTTGCAGAACAGCCAACCACTTCCATCAGTTGCCGCGCCTGGGACAGCGTCCGGTCGCTGGTCGCGAAACCGGGCATGGTCACGCCGAGAATATTCGTGCGCGGCAGCTTCAGACGGTCCATTGCCTTGGCGCAGACAAGCAGCGCATGCGTTGAATCCAGTCCTCCCGAGATGCCGATCACCACCTTCGAAATACCGCTTGCCGACAAACGCTGCACGAGCGCCTGCACCTGGATGTTGTAAACCTCGTTGCAGCGCTCGTCGCGGCGCTTCGGATCCGATGGCACGTACGGGAACCGCTCCACGGCGCGATCGAGCGGCAATACGCGGCCGAGCGGAAGCTCCAGAGCGAACCGGATGGTCTCGAACGCGGAGACTTCGTCGGCGTGCCGGCGTACCGACTGGCCGAACGTGGTCTGGCGCATGCGCTCGCGCGAGAGCCGCTCAAGATCGACATCGGCGAAAACGAGGTGCGACGTGTCCAGGAAGCGCTCGGATTCGGCGAGCAACTCGCCGTTTTCGTAGATGATCGCCTGGCCGTCCCAAGCCAGATCGGTTGTCGACTCGCCCCTTCCCGCCGAAGTGTACAAATAGGCGGACAGGCATCGGGCGGACTGCTGCGACACCAGTTGATGCCGATAACCGGCCTTGCCCACCACCACGTTCGAGGCCGACAGATTCACCAATACCGTCGCGCCCGCGAGCGCCGCAAAGGACGACGGAGGAATGGGCACCCAGACGTCCTCGCAGATTTCCACATGAAAACGCAGCAGCGGCAAATCGGCGATTTCGAACAGCAGCGACGAACCGAATGGCACGTCCGAGCCCAGCAGATTGACCCGATCAACCTGCGCGTTCTCGGCCGCGCTGAACTGCCGCGCTTCATAGAACTCGCCGTAGTTCGGCAGATAGCTCTTCGGCACGACGCCCTGAATCCGGCCGCTCGCGACCACGACGGCGCAGTTGAAAAGCGTGTGCTCCACGCGCAACGGCATGCCGACGATCATTGCAATCGACACGCTTTTCGATGCCGCCACCACCGTTGCCAGCGCTTCCTCGCAAGCGTCGAGCAAAGCGCGCTGATGGAACAGGTCGTCACAGGAATAGGCCGAGATACCGAGTTCCGGGAATGCCACGAGAACGGCGCCATTCGCCGCCGCCTGCTTCGCCAGTTCAATGGTTTCAGCCGCGTTGAACGCCGGATCGGCGACTTTGCAGCGCGGCACGCCCACTGCCACGCGCGCGAAATCGTGACTATAAAGATTGAAGAATCGGTTTTTCATCTTGAGCTTGTCCATACGATGCCCCGTATTCGGGGTCCTGTTCCGGCGCATGACGGGTTGAGAACTACGGTTGAGAAACGAAAGCATTTCGACATGATGATAAGTCGAGTTGCCATTTCCAGGCACGTATTACCGTCGACGTTGGCCATTCGGCCAGGTTTTCAGCAAAAACGTCAAACCTTTTTGCGGAATGGCGTGTGCGCTTCGAGCTCTTGAATATGCTGGTCCATTGCGGCCGTTTCTTCATCGAGGAACTCGCTGATCGCATGCGCGAATCGCGGGTCCGCAACCCAGTGCGCGGACCATGTCGGCGTGGGCAGCATGCCGCGCGACATCTTGTGCACGCCCTGCGCGCCGCCTTCGAAGCGCGCAAGTCCATGCACGATGCAATATTCAATGCCCTGCATGTAGCAGGTCTCGAAATGCAGCCCCGAGACAAACTCTTTCGTGCCCCAGTAACGGCCGAACATCACGTCGCCGCCGATCATGTTCAGCGCGCACGCGAGCCGCTTGCCATCGGCTTCGGCAATCACGAGCAGCATGCTTTCGGGCGCGGCCGCGTGGATCTGGCCGAAGAATTCGCGCGACAGATATGGCGGATTCCAGTGCTCGCGATACGTGTTTTCATAGCACGCGTAGAAGAAATCGAGCGCGTCAGTATCGATTTGCGCACCGCGCAGCCAGGTGTAGCTCACGCCTGCATCGGTTACGCGGCGGCGGTCCTGTTTCACCTTTTTGCGCTTGTCGTGGCTCATGGTGGCGAGAAACGCGTCAAAGCTTTCGTATCCGCCGGCTGCGTTTTCCCAGTGGAACTGCACGCCCTCGCGCAGCATGTAACCGGCTTCCGTCAGCGCTTCGAGATCCTGCTCCTGCGGAAAAAGCACGTGCAACGACGACAGTTCCAACTGCTTTGACAACTCTATCGCCCCGCGGGCCAGCATCACGCGCTCCGCGTGCGTGCCGGCGATCAGGCGGGGCCCGGTCACAGGCGAAAACGGCACCGCCGATAACCCTTTCGGATAGTACGGAATGCCGTTGCGCTCGAAGGCGTCGGCCCAGGCGTGATCGAACACGTATTCGCCGCGCGAGTGTTTCTTGAGATAAAGCGGCATGACGCCGGCAAGCTGGCCGTCGCGTTTGAGCAGCAGGAAATGGGGACGCCAGCCGGTTCGAGCCACCGCGCAGCCCGTATCCTGCAACGCGGAGAGGAATTCGTGACGGACGAACGGGTTGTCGCCGGCGAGACGGTTCCATTCGTCAGGGCTCACGGTATCGAGCGAATCGACCACATGTATTTCGACCGTGCGGTTCAACGGGCTTACCTCGCTTCGAGCTTGTTCATGGCTGCTGCCGTGCGCCTGGTGCGGCGCGGAACGGTTATTCTCGCCGAAGTCGCAGGTTTTTGTCGGAGCGGGGTGTGTGCGGGCTTGAGGGATAATGCGCGGCATCCGGTTTTCATCTTCTGCCTCATGCCCTGGTTCCTGTACCTCATCGAATGCGCCGACGGAAGTCTCTACACCGGGATTGCTACGGATGTCGATGCGCGGTTCGCCAAGCACCTGAGCGGCGATGGCGCGAGATATACGCGCTCGCGCAAGCCCGTGGCCGTGCGGGCTTCGTTTGAGTTGAGCGGCCGCGCAGAGGCATCGCGGGCGGAATATTGGGTGAAACGGCTGAAGGTGGCGCGCAAATGGGCGTTGGTGGCGGGTGAACTGGCGCTGTCGGAAGTTATGCCGGCAGAAGACATTGAGGATGAAGGCGCCCAGCAGGTCGATACATAAAAAAACCGCCCGGTCCTGCCATCAGGCAGGACCGGGCGGGTCTACTGTATTTCGAAAGTTAGCGGCTGAATTACTTCTTGAAGTTAGCCACGCCTTCGGTAATTTCCTTGTGGGCTGCTTCCACGCCCTGCCAGCCTTCGACCTTTACCCACTTGCCTTTCTCGAGCGCCTTGTATTGCTCGAAGAAATGCTTGATCTGGTCCTTCAGGTATTCCGGCACGTCATCGACTGTTTTCATGTGCGCCGTCATTGGGCAGATCTTGTCGTGGGCAACGGCAACCAGCTTCGCGTCCACGCCGGACTCATCCGTCATCTGCAACATGCCCAAGGCACGCGCGCGGACCACGGAACCTGCCAGCAGCGGGAACGGCGTGATTACCAGCACGTCGACCGGATCGCCGTCGCCCGAAAGCGTCTGCGGAATAAAGCCGTAATTGGCGGGATAACGCATACCCGTGCCGATGAAACGGTCAACCACGAGCAGGCCCATGTCCTTGTCCGCCTCGTACTTCACCGGATCGCTTTGCGCCGGGATCTCGATGATCACGTTGAAGTCCTGCGGAAGATCCTTGCCTGCGGGTACGTTGTTAAAGCTCATATGCACTCTCTTCGAAGTGGAAATTCAGGGTCGGGAGACAGGCGAATTCGACGAATCCGGTACACGCCAAAGCGGCGATTTGCTGCATCGCGGCGATACACGTGAAGCGTCACCGTTCGGCCACGGCGCGCTTTTCATGCCGCCTGCGCGCCCATCACGCCGCGTATTTGCGTCATTATAGCCAATCGAAGCGCGCACTCCGGTGGCTGCGGACGGCCGGGAAAACAGCGCAAATCACGCTAGAAATATCGCGCGCGGGCGGCAAACCAGCCGCATGCGTCCATTCAACCAATCGACGAAAACAGGAGACAGGCATATGGAAGAGGCAAAGCATTTCATTGGCAACAAGTGGGCCGCGGCGGCAAGCAATGAGACGATTCCCGTCCTCGATCCGTCCGACGGCCAGGTCTTCGCGCAGCTCGCCCGCGGCAACGCGACGGATATCGATCGCGCGGTTCAAGCGGCGCGGCGCGCCTATGAAGGCGCCTGGGGCAATGCGAGCGCGGCGGAGCGCGGCCGCGTGCTGTATCGGCTGTCGATGATCATTGCCGCCCATCAGGACGAACTCGCGCATCTCGAAGCGCGAGACACCGGCAAGCCGCTCAAGCAGGCGCACGCCGATGCCGCCGGTATCGCGCGGTATTTCGAGTTCTATGCGGGCGCTGCCGACAAGCTCCACGGCGAAACCCTGCCCTATCAGCACGGCTTTACCGTGCTGACCATTCGCGAACCGCACGGCGTGACCGGGCATATCGTGCCGTGGAACTATCCGCTGCAGATCTTCGGGCGCAGCGTTGCCGCCGCGCTCGCGGCGGGCAACGCGTGCGTGGTGAAACCGGCGGAAGACGCGTGTTTGTCCATATTGCGCATAGCCGAACTGGCCGCCGAGGCGGGTTTGCCGGAAGGCGCGCTGAACATTGTCACCGGTTACGGATATGAAGCCGGCGCCGCGCTCGCGCGTCATCCGGGCATCGATCACATTTCGTTCACCGGCTCGCCCGCCACCGGCGCGGCAGTCGTCAAGATGGCCGCCGATAACCACGTGCCCGTCACGCTGGAACTCGGCGGCAAGTCGCCGCAAATCGTCTTCGCCGATGCCGACTTTGACGCCGCCCTGCCCGTCCTTGTCTCGGCAATCGTGCAGAACGCGGGGCAAACCTGCTCGGCGGGCAGCCGCGTGCTGATAGAACGAGCCGCTTACGAGCCGCTGCTGGATCGCTTGAGCGAGGCCTTCAGCGCGTTGAAGGTCGGGCCGAGCACGCTCGATCTCGATTGCGGCCCGCTCATCAGCGCAAAGCAGCAGCAGCGCGTGTGGGATTTTCTCTCCGATGCCCAGCACGATGGCATTGCAATGGCCGCGCACGGCGAAGTGGTTGCCGAAGCGCCGGAAGCGGGGTTTTACCAGGCGCCGACGCTTCTGCGCGATGTGCCACCGTCTCACCGGCTGGCGCGAGAAGAGGTATTCGGTCCGGTCCTGTGCGCCATGCCGTTCGACGACGAAACCGATGCCCTGAAACTCGCCAACGGTACGGACTTCGGGCTGGTCGCGGGCATCTGGACACGCGATGGCGGAAGGCAAATGCGCATTGCGCGCAAGGTGCGCTCGGGGCAAGTGTTCATCAATAACTATGGCGCGGGCGGCGGTATCGAATTGCCGTTTGGCGGAGTCAAGCATTCGGGGCACGGCCGCGAGAAAGGCTTCGAGGCGCTGTATGGATTCACGGTGCTTAAAACCATCGCCATCAAACACGGTTGAATAATCAAACCAGGAGACGACATGAGACTGCAAGGCAAGACGGCAACTGTGACGGGCGGCGGATCGGGATTCGGCGAAGGCATTGCGAAGACGTTTGCGCGCGAGGGCGCGAATGTCGTGGTGAACGACCTCAACGGGGCATCGGCGGAACGGGTCGCGAGCGAGATTGCGGTGAATGGCGGCAAGGCGATTGCCGTTGCCGGCGATGTGACGAAACAAGCCGACTGGAAGACGCTTTTCGATGCCGCCATTGAAGACTTCGGCAGCGTTCAGGTCGTGGTGAACAACGCGGGCACGACGCACAGGAACAAGCCGGTGATGGAAGTCACAGAAGCCGAATTCGACCGCGTCTACGCGGTGAACGTGAAAAGCATCTATCACAGCGTGACGCAATTCGTGCCCTATTTCCGCTCGGTTGGCGGCGGGGCGTTCATCAATGTGGCATCGACGGCGGGCGTGCGGCCGCGGCCCGGATTGGTCTGGTACAACGGCAGCAAGGCGGCGGTGATCATTGCGAGCAAGGCGCTGGCGGTCGAACTCGGACCCGACCGGATCCGCGTGAATTGCATCAACCCGGTGATGGGCGAAACCGGCTTGCTGTCCGAGTTCATGGGCATGGAAGACACGCCCGCGAACCGTCAGAAGTTCCTGGCGACGATTCCGCTGGGACGCCTCTCCACACCGCAGGACATTGCGAACGCGGCGTTGTATCTCGCCTCCGATGACGCCGAGTTCATTACCGGCGTGGCGCTCGAAGTCGACGGCGGACGCTGCGTCTGAATTCTCGGGGAAAGCCTCTGGCGGATGCTTGGCGCTTGGTGTTTTCCCCATATAAAACAGACGCTTGCAGGCGATGCCTAACGACTAGAATCGTTACTCCCACCGATAAAAATATTCAGGAGACAGCATGGCCAGTACCGCGGATGAGTTTCACCGGCCGGGCGCGGGCGCGCCGCTTTCAGCGTTCGAAGCCGCAACGTACAAGAAAGTCGCGTGGCGGCTTTCGCCGTTGTTGCTGCTTTGCTATGTCGTCGCGTATCTGGATCGCGTGAATGTGGGCTTCGCCAAGTTGCAGATGTCCACCGACCTTGGCCTGAGCGACGCCGTTTATGGCTTCGGCGCGGGCATCTTTTTCTTCGGCTATTTCATCTTCGAGATTCCGAGCAACATCATCCTTCATAAGGTCGGCGCGCGGGTCTGGATTGCGCGGATCATGATTACGTGGGGCATCATCTCGGCGCTCACCATGTTCATCACCACGCCCACCATGTTCTACGTGATGCGCTTTTTATTGGGCGTGGCCGAAGCCGGATTTTTCCCCGGCATCATCTTGTATCTCACGTACTGGTTTCCGGCGGAACGGCGCGGGCGCATGACGACGTTGTTCATGACCGCGATCGCCGTGTCGGGGCTGATCGGCGGACCGGTGTCGGGCTGGATCATGAAGAGCTTCGATGGCGTCAACGGCTGGCATTCATGGCAATGGCTGTTCTTGCTCGAAGGGCTTCCTTCGATCGTGGTCGGGATTCTGGTGTTTATCTTCATGGACGACCGGATCGCCAAGGCGAAGTGGCTGACAGCCGAAGAGCGTGAACTGCTGGAGAGGAACATCGCGAAGGACAACGTCGAGAAAGTCGATATGCCCGTGCGCGAAGTGCTGAAAAATGGCCGCGTATGGTCGATGAGCCTGACGTATTTTTCCTTCGTGATGGGCTTGTATGGCGTGAGCTTCTGGCTGCCAACGATCATCAAGGCGACCGGGGTGACGGATGCGCTGAATATCGGGTTGTTATCGGCGATTCCGTTTGGCGCGGCGGTGATCGGGATGCTGCTGGTCGCGCGCAGTGCGGACAAGCGGGGCGAACGGCGGTGGCATATTGCTGTTCCGGCTGCGGTCGGCGCGTTGGGGTTGGTGCTGTCGGTCGTGTGGTCGACGAATACGCCCTTGGCAATGCTCGGCCTTACTTTGGCGACAATGGGCATTCTCACGACGCTGCCGCTGTTCTGGAGTTTGCCTACAGCCATGCTGGCCGGAACCGGCGCTGCTGCGGGAATCGCGATGATCAATTCGCTTGGGAATTTGGCGGGATTTCTGAGCCCTTATCTCGTTGGATGGTTGAAACAGGTGACCGCGTCCAACGCCAGCGGCATGTATATGCTCGCGGCGTTTATGGTTTTGGGCGGATTGCTCGCGTTGAGCGTGCCTAAGCGGGTAGTGAATCGTTAAGCGCTGCCTTGCGCGTCACCGGACCCGGGCATCCGGTGACGGCGTGCACAGTAATTGCTCGTCTTGCCTTATCGAGACCTTCTGGCTCATCAACCGTTGCAATAGCGCTGCGCGCTCCACCTCTAAGCCTCCCGCACCGCCATAAGGCGCTCTCCCTGCCCGCGCACCAAAATCATGCATCCGACGAATTCCGTCGATGCGCATCATCGCCCCGCAGCATCTGAAACCCCCGCCCATCCAGCATTCCGCTCCAATTGGCATACCCCTTGCAGTACCTCCTTAACTGACTCTCCGTCAGCGATATCAAAAACCACCAGACACCCGCTTTAAAACAAACATATCGGCAAGGGGAAATACATGAAACGACGCAGTCTTCTGAAGTTCGGCTCCATGTCGGGCGCACTCGCCATTGCGGGACAATTGCCTATTACCAAAGCGCAAGCCGCCGATACCGGACCGATTAAAGTCGGCGTTCTCCATTCGCTCTCAGGCACGATGGCGATTTCGGAAACGTCGCTGAAAGACACTGCGCTAATGACCATCGCCCAGATCAATGCAAGCGGTGGCGTGCTGGGGCGTCAACTTGAACCGGTCGTCGTGGACCCGGCATCGAACTGGCCGCTCTTCGCCGAAAAAGCCCGCCAACTGATCTCGCAAGACAAGGTGGCCGTGACGTTCGGCTGCTGGACTTCCGTGTCGCGTAAATCGGTGCTGCCCGTGTTCGAGGAACTCAACGGCCTGCTCTTCTACCCGGTGCAGTACGAGGGCGAAGAGATGTCGAAGAACGTGTTCTACACAGGCGCCGCGCCGAATCAGCAAGCCGTCCCCGCAACCGAATATCTGATGAGCAAGGAAGGCGGCGGCGCGAAGCGCTTCTTCCTGCTCGGTACCGACTATGTGTATCCACGCACTACAAACAAGATCCTGCGCGCATTCCTGCACTCGAAGGGCGTGAAGGACGACGACATCCAGGAGGTCTACACACCGTTCGGCCACGCCGACTATCAGACCATCGTTGCGAACATCAAGACGTTTTCCCAAGGCGGCAAGACGTGCGTGATCTCGACAGTGAATGGCGACTCGAACGTGCCGTTTTATAAGGAACTCGGCAATCAGGGATTGAAGGCGACCGATGTGCCGGTCGTGGCGTTCTCGGTGGGCGAAGAGGAACTGCGCGGTATCGATACAAAACCGCTCGTCGGCAATCTGGCCGCGTGGAATTACTTCATGTCGCTGAAGAACCCGGAGAACACGAAGTTCAAGGCCATGTTCGCCGACTGGGTGAAGAAGAACAACCTGCCGGGCGGCACGAAGCGCGTGACGAACGACCCAATGGAAGCAACCTTCGTCGGCATCCACATGTGGAAGCAGGCGGTTGAAAAAGCGAAGAGCGTCGATGTCGATAAAGTGCGCGTGGCCATGGTCGGCCAGAAGTTCGCGGCGCCGTCGGGCTTCACGCTCGAGATGGACGGCAACCACCACCTGCACAAGCCGGTGATGATCGGCGAGGTGCGTGCGGACGGCCAGTTCAACGTCGTGTGGCGCACGAAGACCGCGATCCGCGCGCAGCCGTGGAGCCCGTACATTCCGGGCAACGAAGGCAAGCCAGATGTCGTCAGCTCGATTCCCGAGTTCCTGCGCCGCCGTCGCGTTGCTTAAGGTTTCATAGAGTTTCACAAGCTTCACTAAGTATTCAGTCGAAGACCGGACCGCCGCGCTCGAAGCACAACTACAAGAGCGGCGGTTCGTATGTTCTACCTGACAGGCCATTCATGACTGATTCGATTCTTCGCTTCGCTCGCCGTGGCCTCTGCGCAATCCTGATTGCCTGTATGCCGCTTGCCGCGTTCGCGGCACTCACAACCGATGACCTCGCGCCGCTCGCCGCCGACGATTTCGACGCCAAATCCGCTGCCATCGACAAACTGATCGCCAACGCCGACGCGCCCTCTATCGCTGTTTTGAACGCGCTCGCCGACAGTTCCCTAGTCGCCACCGACGCTGGCCGTGTCCTCATCCAGACCGATGACGGCAACAAGGACCCGCTGACCAGCAAGACCGTTGAAGCGCCCGACGCACAACCGGTCACGCTGAACAACCTGCTGCGCTCGAAGGTATCGGGCGCGTTGTCGGGCTTGCAACTGGCATCGCCGGATATTGAAAAGCGGCGCGCCGCAATCGATGAATTGCTGAAGAACGCCGATCCGTCCATCAAACCGCTCGTCGACAAAGCCCGCGCGAAAGAGACCGACCCGACGCTGAAAAAGCGCCTCGATACGCTTTGGGCAACAACCGCCCTTCACGATACCGACGCCAACAAGCGCCTCGAAGCCGTGCAACTGGTTGCCGCGCGTCACGACCTCGACATGAATGAACTGCTGCGTCCGATCGTGGTGAAGAACGCCGACGGCACGTTCGCCGAACCCGACGCGCGCGTGCGTGCGGCGGCGCAAGCGGGCATAGAAGAACTCGACTCCATTCAGCGACGCGGCCAGATTGCCGGCACGATCTTCGCGGGTTTATCGCTGGGCAGCGTGTTGTTGCTGGCCGCGCTTGGGCTTGCGATCACGTATGGTTTGATCGGCGTGATCAACATGGCGCACGGTGAATTCCTGATGATCGGCGCATATGCCACGTACGTTGTCCAGAACCTCGTGCAGCATTACGCGCCCGCTGCGTTCAACTGGTATCCGCTATTTGCCGTACCCGTTTCATTCGCGGCGGCGGCGGTGGTTGGCATTGTGCTGGAAAGGCTTGTGTTGAAACATCTCTACGGGCGTCCGCTCGAAACGCTGCTGACCACGTTCGGCATCAGCCTGATTCTCATACAGGCAACGCGCACTATCTTCGGCGCGCAGAACGTGCAAGTGACCAATCCATCATGGATGAGCGGCGGCGTGTCCGTCATGCAGAACCTGATCCTGCCTTATAACCGCCTGACGATTCTCGGCTTCTCGCTCGTCGTGGTGCTGCTAGCGTGGGTCGTGCTGACGAAAACGCGGCTTGGCCTCTTCGTTCGCGCCGTCACGCAGAACCGCCGGATGGCGGCTTGCGTGGGCGTGAAGACGGCGCGCGTCGATTCATATGCGTTCGCTTTCGGCGCGGGGATCGCCGGACTGGGTGGTTGCGCGTTGTCGCAGATCGGCAATATCGGGCCGGACCTGGGGCAGAGCTACATCATCGATTCGTTCATGACGGTGGTGCTTGGCGGCGTCGGACAACTGGCGGGCACGGTGATCGGCGGATTCGGGCTCGGGCTGGTCAGCAAGACAATCGAGCCGTTCTGGGGCGCGGTGCTCGCGAAGATCGCGGTGCTCGTGCTGATCGTGCTGTTCATCCAGAAGCGTCCGCAAGGCATGTTTGCCCTGAAGGGCCGAAGCGCGGAGGCTTGAGATGAATACACCCAACGTCTCCGCGAATCTCGACGTCGCGCCTCAACCGGACGAGCAGGCGAAGCGCGAAGGTTTCGCGCTCGGCCTGCCGCCGCGCGCCGCGCTCTTGCCACGCAGCGGCTGGATTGCGCTGATCGCGTTCATCATTGCGATGGGAATCTGCGTACCGGTCGCCGCTTTAGTGCTGCCGGAATCGAGCGCTTTCCATCTCAGCGCCTATTCGATGACGCTCGTCGGCAAGCTGATGTGCTATGCAATCGGCGCGTTGGCGCTTGATCTCGTCTGGGGATACTGTGGCATCTTGAGCCTGGGTCATGCGCTGTTTTTTGCGCTCGGCGGATACGCAATGGGCATGTACCTGATGCGCTCCATCGGCCGCGAGGGAAATTATCAAAGCGACCTGCCCGACTTCATGGTGTTCCTCGACTGGCACAAGCTGCCGTGGTATTGGCAAGGCACGGAACATCTCTGGTATGCATTGTTGCTGGTGATCGTGGTGCCGGGCGTGCTGGCGTGGGTGTTCGGCTTCTTCACGTTCCGGTCGCGCGTGAAAGGCGTGTACCTCTCGATCATCACGCAAGCCATGACGTTCGCCGCCATGCTGCTGTTCTATCGCAACGAAACGGGCTTCGGCGGCAACAACGGTTTTACGGACTTCAAGCGCATCGCGGGCTTTCCGATCACCGCGGCCAGCACACGAACCGTGTTGTTCCTCATGACGCTTGGCGTGCTGATCCTTGCGTTCATCGCGGCGCGGGCGATCGTCACGTCGAAGCTCGGACGCGTCGTGACCGGTGTGCGCGATGGCGAAGCGCGGCTGATGTTCCTCGGCTACAGCCCGCTTGCCTACAAGCTCTTTATCTGGACCGTCTCGGCCGTGTTGTGCGGCATCGCGGGCGCGTTGTATGTGCCGCAAGTCGGGATCATCAACCCGAATGAGATGTCGCCGGGGAACTCCATCGAAATGGCGATCTGGGTGGCGGTCGGCGGACGTGGAACGTTGATTGGGCCGATCATCGGCGCGTTTGCTGTGAATGGCGCAAAGAGCTTTTTCACGGCGAATTTCCCCGAATACTGGCTGTTCTTTCTCGGCCTGATCTTCACGCTCGTGCCCTTGCTGCTGCCAGGCGGAATCATGGGTCTCATCGACATGGCGATGCGCAAGAAGAAAGCCGGAGGACATTCACATTGACCACCTCACCTAATGCGTATAACGCCCTGATTGTGGACCTGCCGCCCTTACCCGAACTGAACGAACGCAATCAGAACGGCATCACGGGACTCGGCCACGTGCTCGATCCGGGTGCTATCGATGTCTCGCACGGCACGATTCTTTATCTCGAAGACGTGACGGTGAGCTTCGACGGTTTCCGTGCGCTGAACAAGCTGACCTTGTCGATTGACGTGGGCGAACTGCGCTGCGTGATCGGTCCAAACGGCGCAGGCAAGACCACCATGATGGACGTCATCACCGGCAAGACGCGTCCGGATTCAGGCAAGGTTTTTCTCGGCCAGACGTTCGATCTCGCGCGCATGTCGGAGCCGGTGATTGCACGCACGGGCATTGGGCGCAAGTTCCAGAAACCGACCGTGTTCGAGAATCATCCGGTCTGGGAGAACCTCGAACTTGCGATGAAAACGGACAAGGGCTGGCTTGCATCGTTGCGTTCAAAACTGGATCGCGAGGCGCAGGCGCGCATCGAGGAAACGCTCGAACTGATCCATCTCGAAGCCGACGCCACGCGTTTTGCCGGCGAGCTGTCGCACGGCCAGAAGCAGCGGCTCGAGATTGGCATGTTGCTGATGCAGCAACCGGCGCTCCTTTTGCTCGATGAACCCGCCGCCGGCATGACGGACCACGAGACCATGCAGCTTGCCGAGTTGCTCAACAAGCTGCGCGGCACCTGTTCGATGATGGTCGTGGAACACGACATGGAATTCGTCGCGGCGCTTTCCGGCGACACGGGCCGCGTGACGGTCATGGCCGAAGGCAGCGTGCTTGCGCACGGCACGCTTGACGAAGTGAAGCGCGACGAGAAAGTGATCGAGTCGTATCTCGGCCGCTGACCGGGCCACCACGGAACCCCAAAATGCTCGAAGTCGATTCACTCAACCAGTTCTACGGCGGCAGCCACATCCTTCGCGATGTGAAGATGACCGTGCCCGATGGAAAACTGACGGTATTGCTCGGCCGCAACGGCGTAGGCAAGACAACGCTGTTGCGCTGCCTGATGGGCGTCGTCCCGACCAAAAGCGGCACGATCTCATGGCGCGGCGCGAAGATTTCCTCCATGCCGACTTACAGGCGCGTATCGAGCGGTCTTGCTTATGTACCGCAAGGACGCGATATTTTCGGCCGGCTCACCGTCGAGGAAAATCTGCTGGTGGGCGCGGCGAGCCGCAAATCTCCATCGAAAGTACCGGATCGCATCTACGAACTTTTCCCCGTGCTCAAAGAGATGAAACACCGGCGTGGCGGCGATTTGTCGGGCGGTCAGCAACAGCAGCTCGCGATTGGCCGCGCGCTGATGAGCGAACCGCAACTGCTGATTCTCGATGAACCCACAGAAGGCATTCAGCCATCGATCATCCAGGATATCGGGCGGACGTTGCGCCAGCTTGTGGACGAAATGGGCATGACCGTGTTGCTCGTGGAGCAGTATTACGACTTCGCGCGTGAACTCGCCGACCGGTATTGGGTGATGAGCCGCGGCGAAATCGTGGCGGGCGGTGCGGGCGCCGATATGGAAGCCGAAGGCGTGCGGGAGTTGATTGCTGTCTGACGCACGCCTTAAGATGGCGGCTCGTTCCGATCATTGAAGCCTCATGCACCACGACCCTGTCGCTGCACTTTTACCGTTGTCCGACGCTCACGAATGGCACGGCAAGCTCGAGCTTGGCTTCACACACCAAATGCCCGGGCGAACCGCGCTGACGCATCGCAGGCACGTTGGTCCGTTGCGCATGCAGCGCGCCTTGTACCCCGAAGGCGATGCCATTTGCCACGCGGTGATCGTGCATCCGCCGGGCGGCGTGGCGGGCGGAGACCGGCTCGCAATCGATATCGACCTGGCCGCGCAGACTCACGCCGTCATCACGACGCCCGGCGCGACCAAGTGGTACAAGGCGAACGGCAAGCTCGCGACGCAGCGCATCGGCATCCGCGTTGGCGCGAACGCCAAGCTCGACTGGCTGCCGCAGAACAACATCGTGTTCGAATCGTCGAATGTGGCGCTCGATTTCACGCTGACGATGCACGAGACGGCAACGGCCATAGGCTGGGACGCGATGCAATTGGGCCGTCAGGCGGCCGGCGAAAGATGGTCGGAAGGAAAGCTGGCGGCGATTGCACGGATCAAGGACAGCGCAGGCCGCTTGCGCTGGTACGAGCGCACGCTGCTTACCGCGGGCGACCCGTTGCGCCACGCGCCGCAGGGTCTCGCCGGTTTCCCCGCCTATGGCACGTTATGGGCGCTCGGCCCGGCTTGCGACGACGCGCTGGCGGAATCGATCACGGCCAACCTTCCGTTCAACGGAACCGTGCGCGCCGCCGCGTCTTGCGCGGCGCCCGGCGTTTTGATCGTGCGCGCCGCCAGCCATTCCATGGAGGCGCTGCAACTTCTGATGACGCAATGCTGGACGACGTTGCGCCCGCTGATTCACGGTATCGATGCAAAACCGTTGCGGATCTGGACAACTTAGCCGGATAAGTACGCATAAAACGGGCACCAAAAAAGTTCATAAAAAAGCCCACAATCAGTGCATCTCATAAATATGTCCGACTTGGAGCCTTACCCATCAAGGCTTTAAACCGATGGCACGACTCTCGCTTTATCATCTTTCCGACGTGCATCCAACAACGACCGCACCGCACCACACCGCCTCAAGGAAAGCCAACAATGACCAGCACGTTTCGCCGCAACGCCCTCCGTACGCTCGCCACCGCCCTTCTCGCCCTTCCGGCGCTCGCTTTGACCTCGATTACCGCCCACGCCGACGCGCTCGATAACATCACGAAAGCCGGCACGCTCAAAGTCGCCGTGCCGGAGGATTACCCGCCGTTCGGCGCGGTTGGCGGCGACATGAAGCCACAAGGCTATGACATCGACATGGCCGCGCTCCTCGCCAAATCGCTTGGCGTGAAGCTGGAACTCGTACCGGTCAACAGCGCGAATCGCGTGCCGTATCTGACGACAAACAAAGTGGATCTGGTGATCTCATCGCTGGGAAAAACGCCTGATCGCGAAAAGGTCATGGACTTTTCGGCCGCGTACGCGCCGTACTTCCAGGGCGTATTCGGCCCCGCCGACATCAAGGTCGCGGGCCCCGCCGACCTGAACGGCAAGACCGTAGGCGCCACGCGCGGCGCACTGGAGGAAATCGCGCTCACGCAAATGGCGCCGACCGCGAACATCAAGCGCTTCGAAGACAACAACGCGACCATCCAGGCGTTTCTATCGGGTCAGGTCCAGTTGATCGCGGCGGGCAATATCGTGGCGGCGGCAATCCTCGCGAAGAATCCGCCGCGCCGTCCGGAACCGAAATTCGTGATCAAGAACTCGCCGTGCTTTGTCGGGATGAACAAGAACGAACCGCGCCTGCTTGCGAAGGTCGATGCCGCCATCGCGCAGTCGAAGAAGGACGGCACGCTTGAAGCCATGTCGCAAAAGTGGTTCAAGGCGCCGCTGCCTGCCGGCCTGTAATCTCCAATCTCGCTCGAACACCGAAATCAATCAACAAGGCGCCGGTCAATGGCATATCAACTTCAGTTCGGCGACCTCGGGCAGTACGCGGGCATGTTCGCGAGCGGCGCGGCGATCACGCTCGGACTCACGGCTGTATCGACCGTGCTTGGCCTCGCCGTCGGCATTCTCGGGGCGGCGGGCAAAGGCAGCAAGTATCCGGCGTTGCGATCGTTCGTGGGCGGATACGTGGAGGCGATCCGCAATACGCCGTTCATCGTCCAGTTGTTCTTTGTGTTCTTCGGACTGCCGGCGTTGGGTATTCGCATCGATGAATACGTCGCCGCCGTGCTCGCAATGACGCTCAATCTCGGCGCGTATTCGGTGGAGATCATCCGCTCGGGAATCGCGGCGGTGCCGAAGGGACATCTGGAAGCGGCGGCATCGTTGGCGATGACACGTGGCGAGACCTTCCGGCACGTGGTTCTGCCGCAAGCCATAGCGAAGGTGTTTCCTGCGCTCACCAGCCAGATTGTGATCACGATGCTCGGCTCGGCGGTGGTGTCGCAGATCTCGGTGTCCGACCTGACCTATGCGGCGAGCTACATCCAGTCGCGCAACTTCCGCGCGTTCGAAACCTACTTCCTGATTACCGCGATGTACCTCGTGATGGCGATCATCCTGCGCTTCCTGCTCAACGAAGCCGGCAAGCGCATGTTCGCCCGCAACCTGCGAGGCGCGCGATGATCGAATTTACGTTCGAGCAAATCCTAGAGAATCTCCTGCTCGCGGCGCGCTGGACAATCGTGCTGTCGATTGTCTCGTTCGTGGCGGGCGGGATCGTGGGTTTCGTGCTGCTCGTGATGCGTGTATCGAGTTCGCGGGTCTTGCGGACCATCGTAAAGCTCTACATCGAAATATTCCAGGGCACGCCGCTCCTGATGCAACTGTTCCTCGTGTTCTTCGGCTTGCCTTTGCTTGGCGTCGAAGTCCAGCCGTGGATTGCGGCAACGGTCGGCCTCACGCTTTTCACGAGCGCGTATCTGGCGGAAATCTGGCGCGGCTGCGTGGAAGCGATTCCGAAAGGCCAATGGGAAGCATCGTCGAGTCTTGCGATGAACTACTTCGAGCAATTGCGCCACGTGATCCTTCCTCAAGCCACGCGCATCGCGATTGGACCCACGGTCGGTTTCGGCGTGCAGGCCGTGAAGGATACGGCGCTTGTTTCGATCATCGGCTTCACTGAGCTCACCAAGGCCGGCACGATGATTTCGAACGCGACGTTCCGCCCTTTCGTGGTCTACGGTCTCGTTGCAGTGATCTACTTCGTGATCTGTTATCCGCTCACCCGTTACGCGCGCACGCTCGAAAGGAAATGGAATGCCGCTCGTTGAAACGCAAAACCTCAAGAAGCAATTCGGCGCGAACCAGGTCCTGAAGGGCATCGATTTTTCGGTGGAACCGGGACAGGTGGTCGCGATCATCGGGCGCAGCGGTTCGGGCAAGAGCACGTTGCTGCGGACCTTGAACGGTCTGGAAAGTATCGACGAAGGATCGATAGAAATCGACGGCGAACATATCGATGCACGTCACGCCGACCTGCGCGCATTGCGCCTGAAAGTGGGCATGGTGTTCCAGCAATACAACCTGTTTCCGCATCTGACGGCCGGGCAAAACGTGATGCTCGCGCAAACGGTGGTCAAGAAAGTCCACAAGGCGAAGGCGCGCGCAACAGCCGAACAAGTGCTCGAACGCGTCGGTCTCGCCGATAAATTCAACGCGTATCCCGAGCAACTCTCCGGCGGCCAACAGCAGCGCGTGGCGATTGCCCGTGCGCTCGCCATGAAGCCAACCGTTCTTCTCTGCGATGAAATCACCTCCGCGCTCGATCCGGAACTCGTGGGCGAAGTGCTGGCCGTGGTCGAAAGTCTCGCTGCCGATGGCATGACGCTCATCATGGTCACGCATGAGATGCGCTTTGCGCGCCGGGTATCGAACAAGGTCGTGTTCATGCATCAGGGGCGCGTGTGGGAAAGCGGCACGCCGGAAGAGATTTTCGAGCGGCCGACGACTATCGAACTGCGCAAGTTCATTCAGTGAAGCGCCAATGATTCTGTAGGGAAGCGATGCTAGGATTCGCACCGAAAAACCGCGCCCCACTCAAAACATCTTCCGAGCCATGAAGCTAACTCACCGCGAAAAAGACAAGCTGCTGATCTTCACCGCCGCATTGCTGGCGGAGCGGCGCCGCGCACGCGGACTGAAGCTGAACTATCCGGAAGCCGTGGCGTTCATTTCGGCCGCGTTGATGGAAGCAGCGCGCGACGGGCGCACGGTCGCCGACGTCATGCACTACGGCACCACCCTGCTCACGCGCGACGACGTCATGGAAGGCGTGCCGGAAATGATCCCCGACATCCAGATTGAAGCGACCTTCCCCGATGGCACCAAGCTCGTGACCGTCCACCATCCGATTCCCTGATTCACCGAAGGAGCCGCACATGATCCCGGGCGAATATCTCATCGACGATGGTGAGCACGAACTCAACGCGGGCCGCGAAACCGTGTCCGTGACGGTATCGAATACGGGAGACCGGCCGGTTCAGGTCGGCTCGCATTTTCATTTCTTCGAAGTCAATACGGCGCTCACGTTCGAGCGCGACAAGGCGCGCGGCTTCCGGCTGAACATTGCATCGGGCACGGCCGTGCGCTTCGAGCCGGGCCAGGAGCGCACGGTCGAACTCGTGGCACTGGCGGGCGAACGCCACGTCTATGGTTTCAACGGCCTCGTGATGGGCCCGCTTTGATCTCAACTTCAGGATTATCGACATGACGCTACGCATCGGACGCCGCGCCTACGCGGAGATGTTCGGCCCGACCACCGGCGACCGCGTGCGTCTCGCCGATACCGACCTCGTGATCGAAGTCGAACGCGACTTCACCACCTACGGCGAAGAGGTGAAGTTCGGCGGCGGCAAGGTGATCCGCGACGGCATGGGCCAGTCGCAACGCGTGCATGCCGACGTCGTGGATACGGTCGTGACGAACGCGCTGATCCTCGATTACTGGGGCATCGTGAAGGCGGATATCGGCATCAAGGATGGGCGCGTATTTGCGATCGGCAAGGCAGGGAATCCGGATATCCAGCCGGGCGTGACGATCGCAATCGGCGGCGCGACCGAAGTGATTGCCGGCGAAGGGATGATCGTGACGGCGGGGGGTATCGACTCGCATATTCACTTCATCAGCCCGCAGCAGATCGATGAAGCGCTGGCTTCAGGCGTAACGACCATGCTCGGCGGCGGCACCGGTCCCGCGACCGGCACGAACGCGACGACCTGCACGCCGGGTCCGTGGCATCTCGAACGCATGCTGCAAGCCGCCGATGGCTGGCCCGTGAACCTGGGCTTTCTCGGCAAGGGCAATGTCAGCGTGCCGGCGCCGCTGGTCGAACAGATCAAGGCTGGCGCGATTGGCCTGAAGCTGCACGAGGACTGGGGCACGACGCCCGCCGCCATCGACAATTGCCTGTCCGTTGCCGACGATACCGACACACAAGTCGCCATTCACACGGACACGCTGAACGAAGCGGGTTTCGTGGAAACGACGGTCGCGGCGTTCAAGGGCCGCACCATCCACACGTATCACACCGAAGGCGCGGGCGGCGGCCATGCGCCGGACATCATCAAGGTATGCGGCGAGTCGAACGTTTTGCCGTCTTCCACCAATCCCACGCGTCCGTACACCATCAACACGCTCGACGAACACCTCGACATGCTGATGGTGTGCCATCACCTGGACCCATCGATTGCGGAAGACATTGCGTTCGCCGAATCGCGCATCCGGCGCGAGACGATTGCCGCCGAAGACATCCTTCACGACCTGGGCGCGCTGTCCATGCTGTCGTCCGATTCGCAGGCGATGGGCCGTGTCGGCGAAGTCGTCATGCGCACGTGGCAGACCGCGCACAAGATGAAAGCGCAACGCGGCGCGCTACCCGAGGACAACGCGCGCCACGATAATTTCCGCGCGAAACGGTATGTCGCCAAGTACACGATCAACCCCGCGATCACGCATGGCATTGCGCACGAAGTGGGTTCCATCGAACCTGGCAAATGGGCCGATCTCGTGTTCTGGGAACCGGCGTTCTTCGGCGTGAAACCCGCGATGATCCTCAAGGGCGGCATGATCGCCGTCGCGCAGATGGGCGACCCGAACGCATCGATTCCAACGCCGCAGCCAGTTCATTATCGCGAGATGTTCGCCACGCGCGGCGGGGCGCTTGGCAAGACGTCGCTGACGTTTGTATCGCAGATGGCTTTGGACGCCGGCATCGGTGAGAAATATGGCCTGAAGAAACAGGTCGTCGCCGTGAAGAACTGCCGGAACGTCTCGAAGGCCGACATGATTCACAATGCGTACAGGCCGTCGATTACCGTCGATCCGGAAACCTATCAGGTGGTAGCCGACGGCCAGTTGCTCACCTGCGAGCCGGCAACCGTCCTGCCGATGGCGCAGCGCTACTTCCTTTTTTGAGACCCAAATGCGCACGATCGACAAACGTATCGAAGCAAAACTGGCCGCACCGCTGATCAAGCGCGCGCCGACGCTCACCCTTGCCTTCGACGACCGCTGCAAGAGCCGTCTCGCCGCCCGGCTGGATAACGGCGAGGAGATCGCGCTGGTGCTGCCGCGCGGCACGGTGCTGCGCGACGGCGATATGCTCGTGGCCGACGACGGCGCGCTGGTTCGCGTGATCGCCGCCGAACAGGATGTGCTGGTCGTGCACGCGCATGACGCCGTTACCTTGACGCGCGCCGCTTACCACCTGGGCAATCGCCACACGCCGGTGGAAGTCGGCGCGGGACAATTGAAACTGGAAGCCGATCCGGTGCTGGAAGACATGTTGAAGCGCCTCGGCGCGCATGTGGATCACGCGCTGGCGCCGTTCCAGCCCGAAACCGGCGCGTATGGCGGCGGCCACAAGCATGGCCACGACGAAACCTTCATGGAAGACTACGCGCTAGCGCAAAAGGTCTTCGATGACCATCACGGCCATTCGCACGGCCACGATCACGGCGACCATTCGCAATGCTCGCACGGGCACGAGGGCCACGATCACGACCACGGTCATGCGCACCGCTGAGCTCACGGCGCTGCTTCATCTTGCGTCGCCGGCGTTGCCCATTGGCGCATTCAGTTACTCGCAGGGTCTGGAATCGGCGATAGAACATGGTTTTATCCGCGACGGCGACAGCGCCCGCGACTGGATTGCCAACGGCCTGGCACATGTCCTCGCGCGCGGCGAACTGCCTTTTCTTGCGCACCAGATGAACCGCTGGCGCACGCACGACGCGGCCGGACTAACCCAGGCCGATGAAGAATTCCTCGCCAGCCGGGAATCGGCGGAATTGCGCCGCGAGACGCAGCAAATGGGCTGGTCGCTCGCGCAGTTGTGCACGCAGCTCGAATGGGGCGACGCCGCGCGCCTCGCCACGCTGAACGCCATCAAGCCAATCTCCCAGCCAACGGCGTTCGCGTTCGCCGCTTTCGCCCACGACGCCGCGCCCGACGCCGCCCTCGCCGCCTACGCTTTCGCGTGGGTGGAAAACCAGGCGGCGGCTGCCTTGAAAGCCGTGCCGCTCGGCCAGATCGCGGGACAACGGATCATCGTGGCGCTGCGCGTTGCAATCGACCAGGCGGTCGAACACGCGCTCGCCACCTCGCCGGAGGAAATCAACACTTTCGCGCCGCAACTCGGCATTCTTTCAGCGCGTCACGAGTCGCAGTACTCGCGCTTATTTCGCTCCTAGCTCAAAACCATGAACGCTCCTGTCTATTCCGCGGCCGCCCGCCGCACCAAGAAACTGCCGCCGTTGCGCGTGGGCGTGGGCGGCCCCGTCGGTTCGGGCAAGACCACGCTGCTCGAAATGCTCTGCAAGGCGATGCGCGAGAAATACGACCTCGTCGCCATCACCAACGACATCTACACGAAGGAAGACCAGCGCCTGCTCACCGTGGCCGGCGCGTTGCCCGCCGAGCGCATCATGGGCGTGGAAACGGGCGGCTGCCCGCACACGGCCATTCGCGAGGACGCGTCGATCAACCTCGAAGCCGTCGACCAGATGATCGAACGCTTTCCGGACGCGGATATCGTGTTTATCGAGTCGGGCGGCGACAATCTCGCGGCAACTTTCAGCCCGGAATTGTCGGACCTGACCATTTACGTGATCGATGTCGCCGGCGGAGAAAAAATTCCGCGCAAGGGCGGACCCGGCATTACGAAATCCGATCTGCTGGTGATCAACAAGATCGATCTCGCGCCGTACGTGGGTGCAAATCTCGACATCATGGCCTCCGATGCCAGGAAAATGCGCGGCGAACGCCCGTTCGTCATGTGCAACCTGAAAGCGCTGGACGGGCTGGATCAGGTGGTGAGTTTCATCGAAAAGAAGGGTTTGCTTACGGTTTGACGGCGCTGGAGGCGCAAGTCCGGTCGGCGCGCGGCGGTGAAACTGCGTCCGCTTCACCGAGTGCGTTAGGATATTGCCTTAAATATTCCAATGGCTGCCGCCAGTACCGGGAGAATTTCGATCGACAGTCCCGCCGATACCACCGTCCTGCTGGAACGTGCTTCCATGGCCTCCCTGGCGTCCCGAGAGCGCGTCGGGCAATCCTCGCCGCGCGTTTCAGTGCTGTTTCATGTCGCGGATTTCAACGATGGCGGCATCGAGTCGTCGCTGATGCAGTGGTTGCGCATCTTCGACCGTGCGCGTTTTGCGGTGACGCTTTCGGTGATGTTTTCATCGCCTGCGTTCGAACAGCGCTTTCGCGCGCAGATTCCGGCGGATGTCACGGTCGAGATCCTCACCAACAAACCCTGGCTCAACGTCTTCCAGAAGCGCCGCTACGCGCACACGCTGAGCAAGCTCGGCCGCGTTGGCCGCGACGTGTTCAACACACTCGCCGTGCGGCCGCACGTGAAAGCGCGCGTCTCGGAACTGGCGCTGCGTCACGACATCATCATCGACTTCGACATGTCCTTGCGCCGGCTCGCCGGGCGTTTCGGCAACGCGTGGCTCGGCGTGAATCATTTCAGTTTCGACGCACGGCTCGGCGGCCGGCGCCGGAAAATGAAACGGTTGCTGACGCAGTACGGCCGTTACGACGGCATCGCGGCGCTGAACCGCCATATGGCCGAAGAAGCAACCGCGCTGTTCCACGGGCGTCTGCGCAACGTGTTCGTGCTGCCGAATGCGATCGATATCGACCGGATTCGCGAGAATGCCGCGGCCGCGGAAGCGCCGCCGTGTCCCAGGCCGTACATCGTTTCCGTGGCGCGGCTCGATGAAATCCAGAAGGATCATCGGACCTTGCTGCGCGCGTACGCGCAGTTGGCGGCGAAACATGGGGACCTGGAGGAAGACCTCGTGATCGTCGGCGACGGCGGATTTCGTGCCGAACTGGAAGCGCTTGCGGCCGAACTGGGTGTTGGCGCACGCGTGCATTTCACGGGGTATCGGAACAATCCGCACGCGATCGTCGCGGGCGCGAGCGCGCTGGTGCTGAGTTCGCGCTATGAAGGCATGCCGATGGTTTTGCTCGAGGCGCTGGCGCTGGGAAAACCGGTGATTTCCACCGATTGCCCGACGGGGCCGCGCGAGATTCTCGACGATGGCAAGTTCGGCTTGCTGGTTCCGGTCGGCGAAGTGGACGCGATGGCGCACGCAATATCGCGATTGATTCTGGACAATGCACTGCGCGATGGATTTACGCGCACGGCACTCGCCCGGGCGCGGGAATATGGCGTGGACGCCAGCAACGAGCGGTTTGTCGCGTGTATGGAGCGGCTGCTGGCGGGACGCGGAAATGAAGCTGGTTAGCGTGGTTTGACCAAACCGCAGCGCTGATCAAGCCGGATCGTGGAGTGAAAAGCCGTTTCCCGATTCCTCTGCATTGGTCTGCAACAACGTCCCCAACGCCTCCACCGTCCTCGCCGTCGCCCCCCGATGCTTCGCCGCGAACGCCGATGCCGCCGCGCTCATGGCCTGGCGGCGGGGTTTATCGGTGAAAAGATCGCGCAGGCCGCGCGCCAGCGCCGCCGGATCGCTCACGCGCAACGCCGCGCCTTCAGTAATCGCGTCGTTCGTCGCCTGCGTGAAATTGAAAGTGTGCGGCCCGATCAGCACCGGCACGCCCGCCGCGCACGCCTCGATCAGGTTCTGCCCGCCGAGAGGCAACAAACTCCCGCCGATAAACGCCACATCCGACGCCGCGTAGTACGCGCCAAGTTCGCCCATCGAATCGCCGAGCAGCACATTGATGTCCGATGGCAACGGCGGCGCGGCATCGATACCCGATCCTGCCGCCGCCGCGCGTCCCGTCCACGTCGAGCGCCGCACGTGGTTCAGCGCCGCGCCGTTGACCAGCGCGGCGACTTCGTCGAAGCGCTGCGGATGGCGTGGCACGAGAATCAGCAATGCGTCGGGCACGTGGTTACGCAGCGCGGTGAACGCCTGCAGCACGAGCGCTTCCTCGCCTTCGCGCGTGCTCGCCGCCACCCAGACAGGCCGCCCGCCAATCGCCGCGCGCCACGCGTGGCCGCGTGCGCCGAGTTCGGGCGGCGCGGACATGTCGAACTTGAGGTTGCCGAGCACCGCGACATTGCGCGCGCCCAGGGCGCTCAGGCGCTCGGCGTCCGACGGCGTCTGCGCCAGCACCCGCGTGAAACCGCCGAATACCTCGCGCGTCGCATTGCCGAACTTCGCCGCGCGCTTGAACGATCTCGCCGACATCCGTGCGTTCGTCAGCACCAGCGGGACGCCGGCGCGCTTGCACTCATCGATAAGCGTTGGCCAGACTTCCGTCTCCATCACGATCCCAAGCGAAGGCCGCCACGCGCGCAAGAATCGCCGCACGAGCCAGGGTGAATCGTAGGGAAGATAGCTGCGCGAAACGCGCTCGCCGAACAACTGCTCACCGGTTGCGCGGCCGCTCGGCGTCATGTGCGTGAGGAGGATCCGGGCATCGGGAAACGCGCGCTGCAACGCTTCGATCAACGGTTGCGCCGCACGCGTCTCTCCAACCGAAACCGCGTGAACCCAGATCAGCGGCGCGACGTCGTCGCCACGGCGAACGGGGCCAAAACCAAAGCGCTCGCCAATATGCTCGCGATACCCGCGCTCGCGCCGCGACCGGATCAAAAGCCGCAGCACGGCGAGCGGCGCGACGATCCACCACAACGCGCGATACACGAGCCTCAGCATCGGCGATCCGTCAAGGGACAGCGCGCGACGTGCGCATCCAGCGGCCAGGCGGCGCTCAAACCAGCGCCCGTCCCTTCAGGCGCTGCAGGATGCCGAGCGGCGCGCAGTCGGGCTGGACCATCGCGTTCACTGGAAGGAAGAAGGTCTGCTCCATCATGTACTGGCCGGCCATTACGGCGTGGGAGGTTTGATCGGAGAAACAAACCCATACGCAGCCGGGCGGAAACGGCATTTCCTCCTGCGGCGATGTCTTTTGATAACCAATGTCGGCTTTCATTGCGTCATGCAAATGAAGCATCAGGTGATCGTATTCGCTGCGCGGCGTTTTGGTGATCTTCAGCAAGTTCATGAGCCAGGCCGAACCTGGAACCGGCGGTTTGATCGACGGCAGGAAGCGCTTCGCCATGTCCTCGAACGGCTCGCCGACGCGCCACACGCGCGGTGCGCCATCGGGATTGACGTTCGTGAACACGCGCAGGATGCGCTCGCCGTAATTGGGCCGCGACGGGAAGGCATCGACGTGAAGGCGGCTGTCGTCCTTGCGCCACGACGTCTCGCGCGTTTCCACGCGATGCAGCCGCAGGCTGGTCGGCGCCACGCGCAGCTTGCCGCGATATTCGGGGAAAAGACCGTCCACGAGCGAGCGTGCGTTCGCCTGATATCGGGCGATCAATGCGCGCACGGCGGATTGCGTGACCGCGTCGCCGAGTACGCCGGCGAGCGCGCCGCCATTGGGCGCGAGACTGATGTTCTTGCGCTCGGGATCGGCGACTTTCGGGTCGAGCAGCGCGCGCTCGCCGCCTTCTATGGCAAAGGCCAGATGCGGAAAGTACAGCACCTTGCCGCGTTCCACGCCGGCCAGTAGCGCCTCGCGCGGCACGGAGAGCTGCTGGCCCTGCCAGTCGGCGGAAGCGACTTCGATGATTTGAGATTCGGTCATGAGCCTTCGATTGTTTGGATGAGCGAGTGAGCGGTCAAGCTATCAACATGCCGAAACGGCTTTGAATCGATCCGAAATCAGTTTCGATTCGCCGTCCGTTCGACGAGCGAGCCGCATTTTCGCTCAAACCGGCCGCAAAATCCGCTGCCTGCAACGCTGGGCTTGATAGGCCTCAAGAATGAGCAACGCTGCGGGCAGGCACTCGCGGCTATGCCCGACAAAAGCCCTCACAGCAACCCGAAACTCGCGAGCGTCGCCTTGACCTGCTGCAAGGTCGGATGCTGCGCGGCGCTGCCAAGATTCACCACGCGCGGCGACCAGTAACCGCCCGTGCGCCATGCGGTGGAGAAATTGTACAACTCGATGGTCGGACGCTTGAGCGCCGCTGCGATATGCACGAGTCCTGTGTCCACGCCGACCGTCGCCGCGGCGCCGTCGATCAAGCCGACCACCGCCGGCAACGAGAGCCGGGGCGGCACCACGGCGGCCGCGCCGAATTCTTTGGCTAATTTCTCGCTCGTTTCGCGTTCGGCGGCGCTGCCCCACGGCAATACAATCGATACCCCTCGGCGGATCAGTGACTGGCCGAGTTCGATCCAGGCGGTATCGGGCCATTGTTTATCGGCGCGGGACGTGGCGTGGACGAACACCACATAGGGCACCGGCAGGTTGAGATCCGCTTGCGACAAAGCAAGCGCGGCGCGGCGCGTGTCCATTCCGAAGTCGATGTTGTCGGTGGGTTCCGGGCGCGGGTCGCCGAGTGCGGCGGCGACCAGTTGGCGCGTGCGTTCGACCACGTGCGTGCGCGGTTCGATGGGAATGCGTTTGTTGTAGAAGAAACGTACGGGCCATTCGTAGCCGGCGCCGTCGGTGCGGTTTCCAAGGCCGACCAGGGTGCCGCGCGCCCAGCTTGCGACCCAGGCGGTTTTGATGAGGCCCTGGCAATCGATGACCAGATCATAGTTTTCCGCGGCGAGCATGTGCCGGAAGCGCCGGATTTCGCGCCAGTTATCGAGGGAAAAAAAGCGTTTGCGCCAGCGCCGCAGGGAAAATGGGATGGCGCGGCGCACGCCGTGGACGAGTTCTACCAGGCTGGTGAAGCTTTCTTCGACTAGCCAGTCGATTTGTGCATCCGGGTGGATGCGGCGGATATCGGCGATGGCCGGCATGTTGTGGACGACATCACCGAGGGATGATACCCGGACTATCAGGATCTTTTTCACGCTGGACGGGGTGGGGTTTTAATTGAGCGGAGGTTGGCGCTCGGGGCCCGGTAGGGGTTGCTGGCGCTTTTGGTGGGAGGTGCTGCTGGGTTGCTGCTTTTTAGCTCTGCGCGCGGTTTTTGTTCGTTGATCTTTTTAGCACTGTTAGCCACTGTCCGTGGCGGGACTTCATTTCTTTTTCCAACGGCGAAAAAGAAACGAAGCAAAGAAAACGCCTTCCAACCGCTAATTCTTAAGGAGACCAAGCGTGCACGCAGATCTGCTTGGGACTTCAAAAGAACCCTCGACGCCATAACCAACAACACCTGAAACCCTCCCCCTCCGAACCCCTACATCCACACGCTTCGCCACTAGCGCTCTCGGGCAAGCACACAACTCCACAGAACCGCCACGGCCAAACACCGCGTTTGTGTTCAAGCACGCAAACCAGCGCGCGACGTGCGCCGCGCTTTTCTGTTTAACGGCTACTCACACTGGTGGCGAAGCGTGTGGGTATCGGTAAACGGAGCGGGAGGGTTTCCAACTGTCCGGGGTTTTACGCTGGGCGTTCTTTTGAAGTCCCAAGCAGATATCACTGCACGCTCGGTCTCCTTAAGAATTAGCGGTTGAAAGGCGTTTTCTTTGCTTCGTTTCTTTTTCGCCGTTGGAAAAAGAAATGAAGTCCCGCCACGGACAGTGGCTAACAGTGCTAAAAAAATCAGCTAAAGCAGACCGCGCGAAGACCCAAAAAGCAGCAACCCAGCGCCAACTCCCCCGACAGCGCCAGCAAACCCGTCAAGGGTCCACTAGCGCCAGCGAAAATCAAAATGGCAATTGGGCGTCGGCCTTCTCCGCCAGAATCACCCGCCGAAAATCTTCCTGAATACGTTTCAGCGCGTCCTCGCTGTCCGCTTCAAACCGCATCACCACCACCGGCGTGGTATTCGACGACCGCGCAAGCCCGAACCCATCCGGATACTCAACCCGCAACCCATCGATAGTCACCACATCATCCGCGCCAGTGAACTTGGCATTCTTCTGCATCTTGCCGATCAACTCGAAATTCTCGCCTTCTTTCAATTTCAACTGCAACTCAGGCGTGGAAAGCGAATTCGGCAAGTCATTAAGCAACTTGCTAGGGTCCGCCACCCGCGAAAGAATTTCAAGCATCCGCGCGCCGGTATAAAGGCCGTCATCGAAGCCATACCAGCGATCCTTGAAAAACACGTGACCGCTCATCTCACCCGCCAGCGGCGCACCCGTCTCACGCAACTTCGCCTTGACCAGCGAATGACCCGTCTTCCACATCACCGGCTCACCACCCTGGTCACGAACCCACTTCGCAAGATTGCGCGTGCACTTGACGTCATAAATGATCTGGCCACCCTTGTTGCGCGACAACACTTCCTGCGCAAACAACATCAACTGGCGATCCGGATAAATGATCTGCCCATCTTTCGTGACAACACCAAGCCGGTCACCGTCGCCATCGAAAGCAAAACCGATTTCCGCGTCCGTTTCCTTCAACGCCTTGATCACGTCCTGCAAATTCTCCGGATGCGCCGGATCAGGATGGTGATTCGGGAACGTGCCATCAATATCCGTGAACAACTCAACAATCTCGCAGCCCAGCGCCTTGAACAAACGCGGCGCAAGTTCACCCGCCACGCCATTACCGGCATCGACGACAATCTTCATCGGACGCACAGGCTTGATGTCGCTCACAATGCGGTCGAGATAAACCTGCTGGATATCGTATTCCGTGTATGTGCCCGCGCCGCTTTCGAAATCGTTATTCACGATGCGCTGATACAGTGCCTGAATCTGCTCGCCGTAGATGGCGGCGCCGCGCAAGACCATCTTGAAGCCGTTGTAATCGGGCGGATTGTGGCTGCCCGTCACGACAATGCACGAATCCACACGGCGCTCGCCCGAAGGCAGCGCGAGCGGCACGCTGGCCGCGAAATAGCCGACTGGCGTTGGCACCATGCCGACATCGACCACATCCACACCTGCTTCGCGCAGGCCGTCAGCCAGCGCGCCAACGAGTTCCGGGCCGGACAAGCGCCCGTCGCGCGCCACGACCGCAGAGTCGCCGCCAAGCTTGCGGATCTCGCTCCCGAACGCGCGGCCGATACTGCGGGCAACGCCGGCATCGACTGTCTTGCCCACAATGCCGCGAATGTCGTAAGCCTTGAAAATGGACTGGGTAACTGATGCTTGCGGTGACTGACTCATGGAATGGCTACCTGACTAATAATTGAAATGGTTCCGGGGCATCCCGAAGCGACCCGGGTCACGAAGACCCTCTGATGCGGACTTGCTTGAAACCTGCTTTGAATCCCACTTGCGCCGGTCCGGAAACAATATCCGGACGTCGCGCGAAAAAATAACGAAAGAAATTGACCCGCGCGGTTCGACTTCCGCCTGTTCCCACCTGTGCGTTCCTGCTGAATTCATCAAGCCGGCTATGCAACACCGTCGGGTGGTATCGAACACAAGCGTTTGCACGCACTGTTCGCACCTATAATCGCAGTCTTTCGAAGCGCCCAAGCCACGCCTGGACCCGTTTCAGGTCTGCAAGGCGTCCGCAAGGTCACGCGGACCCGCGCAAATATTCTAATCCAATGCTCCAACGCTTTTTCACTTCGAACAACAAAGGTGATGACAATCGCGCCCTGAATGGGCGGGACAACGCACATTCACGAACAGCACGGATCGGTTTCAGCGGCGGGGGAAAGGTAGCAATTGACGTACCCGTTCCTGACAGGTTTCGTAAGCCCGCTGCGAGCGCCGCCGACGCATGCTGAAACGGATCAAGAACCCGGACGTTGCCCGAGCGCTTGCGAATATTGTCTGGCTTGGGCTTGAGCGGCTTACGCAAATTGCAGTCGCGATCGGCATCAGCGGCCTGCTCGCCCGGTATTTCGGTCCCGATGTCTTCGGCAAATGGCAATACGCCAACACGCTCCTGCTCGTAATCGCACCAGTCACCTGGGTCTGCGGCGCGGAGATCCTCGTGCCGACCATCGTGCATCGCGATCCCAGGCAGATCGGCACGGTGCTCGGCAGCGCGTTCGTGCTGCGCATCGGCATTTCGGCCGCGGCGCTGGTCCTGACGTGGATTGGCATCGCGGCCGGTTTCACCGATCCCCTGGTCGGCGCGATGCTCGCCGGACTCGCCGTTACCATGCTGTTTCGCGAACCGTTTGTCGGCGTGATCAACGCGTGGCTGCAGAGCATGACTTACAGCAAGCCGCAACTGCTGACCAGCATGGTCACGGCCATTCTCAAGGCGGCGCTGGTGTTCCTGCTGGTGCGCGCAGCGGCGAATCCCGCGCGCTTCGGCTGGCTTTGGGCGCTGGAATCGGCAGCGATCGGCGGCGTGTTGGTGGTGTATTACATGCGCCGCAATGGCGGCACGCTCGGCTGGCGTCTCGACTGGCCGCTTTTCAAACATTTCGCCAGCGCGGGCACGGTATTTTGGCTCGGGCTGATCTGCATGTCGTTATTCATGAAACTCGACCGGCTGATGCTGGAGCGTCATGTCTCCTTCGCCCATCTCGGCGTCTACTCCGCCGCGCAGCAGCTCAACGAGAACTGGATCGCGCTCGCGCTGATGCTCGCGCAGACCATCGCGCCGGCCTTTGTCTACAAGGTGAACGATGCGCCGCAGTTGAAACGCAATATCGTGCGGCTGTTCGCGATGACCGCGCTGCTGATGATCGGCGGCGCAATCGTGCTCGACCTGCTCGCGGCGTTCATCATTTCGCATGTGTTCGGGCCGGCGTATGAGGATTCCATCGATATCTTCCGTTGGGCCGTCTGGCTTTCGCTGCCGGCCGGAATTGAAGCAATCGGTAATCTGGTCGTGCTGAAATACCAGGCGAAGTTCGTATTGCTCGCAAAGTGGCTGCTGGCGCTGGTGGTCGCGGCTATCGTCAACCTGATCGCGATTCCGCGCATGGGCAGTTACGGCGCGCTGGCCGGACTGGCCGCGGGATATCTGGCGGCGGCGTCGGTGAATCTGTACTACATCCGCTTCAGGCTGCAGGCATGAGCACGCCCTTTCTCGATGACGTCGCCGTGCTGCTTCCGGCGTTCAACGCGCAACACGATGTCGAGCGCACGCTTGCATCGTTTTGCGAACGCGCGCCGGTGCGCGTGCTGATCGTCGATGACGGCAGCTTGCCGCCCATCGTCGCGCCAGCGGCGGCGAACATGTCCGTTGAAGTGCTGCGGATGGCGCGCAACGGTGGTATCGAGCGTGCGTTGCAGGCGGGCATGGATGCGCTGGCCGCGCGTGGGATCAGGTACGCGGCGCGCATCGACGCGGGCGATCTCGCCACGCCGCACCGGCTGGAAAAACAGCGCGCCTATATGGAAGCGCATCCGGAAACGGCCGTGCTCGGCATGTGGACGCACGTGGTCGACATGCAAGGCGCGCCGCTTTTCGACTTGCAGCCGCCAACCGAACCCGCCGATATCCGGCGTGCCATGCTCATGCGCGCGTGCTTCACGCATCCTTCGCTGATGCTGCGCGTGGACGCGGTGATCGAAGCAGGCAATTACCGCGCGGAGTATCGGGCGGCTGAAGATCTGGACCTGATCCTGCGCCTGATGAAGCACCACGATGGCGCGAATCTTCCGGAATTCGGCGTGTATTACGAACTCAATGAACACGGGATCAGCGCCACTAAACGCCGCTCGCAAGTGTGGTCCACGCTGCGGCTGCAAATGAAATATCTGCGTGTGACGAACCTGCCGGACTGGATCGGCGTGGCGAAGAACGCGGTGCATCTCGTGCTGCCTTATCGCGCGTTGCGCGCCTTGAAAACGCGCCTGCTGGGTGCCTGAAACAACGCCACTATTTTCAAATGGAACGAATGAACGCAGAGAAATCCCGCCTTCGCATTGCCCTCGTGTGCAACACCGGCTGGGCAATCCATACCTACCGGCGCGGTTTGCTGCGAATGCTGGTCGAACAAGGCGCCGAGGTGTCGATCATCGCGCCGCGCGACCGCACGTTCCCGCTGATGGAAGACATGGGCTGCCGTTGCGTCGAATTGCCCATGGCCTCGAAAGGAACCAATCCCCGCGATGACCTGAAGACGCTCGCCGCGCTGTATCGCGAGTATCGGCGGACGCAACCGCACATTGTCTTTCACTACACGATCAAGCCGAACATCTACGGAACGATTGCCGCGAAACTCGCGGGCGTTCCGTCAATAGCCGTCACCACCGGCCTCGGCTATGTGTTTATCCAGCAAAGCGGAACGGCGAACATCGCGAAGAAGCTCTACAGGTTCGCATTCCGCTTCGCGCGCGAAGTCTGGTTCCTGAACAAGGACGACCGCCAGGCGTTCATCGATCAAAACCTGCTCGTGCATCCCGAACGCGCGCGCCTTTTGCACGGCGAAGGCGTCGATCTCGCCGACTACGCTTTTCAGCCGCTACCGCGCGCCAACCCGCAGACGGAAGGCTTTTTTTTCGTTTTAATTGGCCGCCTGCTGTGGGATAAAGGCGTGGCGGAATACGTCGAGGCAGCGCGCCGGATACGCGCGAAATATCCCTACGCCCGGTTCCAGTTGCTGGGGCCGGCAGGCGTCGACAACCCAAGCGCGATCACGCTCGACGAAGTCCAGGCGTGGCAGCGTGAAGGCGTCATCGATTACCTCGGCGAAGCGACCGACGTCCGCGCATTCATCGATAACGCGGATTGCGTGGTGTTGCCGTCGTATCGTGAAGGCGTGCCGCGAACCTTGATGGAAGCATCGGCAATGGGCCGCCCGATTGTCGCCACCAACGTTCCGGGCTGCCGCGAAGTCGTTGAAAACGGCGTGACCGGCTTTCTTTGCGAGGCGAAAAGCGTGGACAGCCTTGCGCAACAATTGGAGCGCATGCTGTTGCTGAGTCACGCGGCGCGCGCAGAAATGGGCGTGGCGGGCCGCGCCAAGGTCACACGGGAATTCGATGAAAACGGCGTCGTTGAACGTTATAAAGGCACAATACGCGCGATTACCGGATTCTCGGCGACCGGCGTTTCACTTTAAAAAGCATCTCCGGGAGCGTCACATATGACCGAACCTACCAGCGCAAAAGGCACCATTCTCGTTACCGGCGGCGCGGGTTTTATCGGCTCGCATACCTGCGTTGAATTGTTGAACGCGGGATTCGGCGTTGTCGTGATCGACAACCTCGTGAACAGCAATGCTCAGTCTCTGAAGCGCGTGGAGCAGATCACGGGCAAGCAGCTTGCGTTCTACGAAGCCGACGCGCGCGACGAATCCGCGCTCGCCCGCATCTTCGACGAACACACGATCACTGGCGCAATCCATTTCGCGGCGCTGAAGTCCGTGGGTGAATCCGTGGCAAAGCCGATCGAGTATTACCGCAACAACGTGGACAGCCTGCTCGTGCTGCTCGACACCATGCGCGCGCGCAACGTGAAGAAGATTGTGTTCAGCTCGTCGGCGACCGTGTACGGCATGCCGAAGAGCGTGCCTATCGACGAATCGTTTCCGCTGTCGGCGACCAATCCCTACGGTCAGTCGAAGCTGATCGCCGAGCAGATCCTGCGCGACCTGGAAATCTCCGATCCGTCCTGGCGCATCGCCACGCTGCGCTACTTCAACCCGGTCGGCGCGCATGAAAGCGGCTTGATCGGCGAGGATCCGGCCGGCGTGCCGAACAACCTGATGCCTTATGTGGCGCAGGTCGCCGTGGGCAAGCTCGAACGCCTGCGCATTTTTGGCAGCGATTACCCCACGCCCGATGGCACCGGCGTGCGCGACTACATCCACGTGGTGGATCTGGCGCGCGGCCATATCAAGGCGATCGACGCGCTGCAATCGCTTGATCGAAGCTTCGTGGTGAACCTGGGCACGGGTCAGGGCTACAGCGTGCTGGGCGTGGTGAAGGCGTTCGAGGCGGCTTCGGGCAAGCCCGTGCCGTATGAACTCGTGGCGCGCCGCCCGGGCGATATCGCCGAGTGCTACGCCAATCCCGCCGCGGCGGCCGAGTTGATCGGCTGGCAGGCGGAACATGGCATTGAGCGGATGTGCGCCGATCACTGGCGCTGGCAGTCGCAGAATCCGAAGGGCTTTGCCTGACCGGTCTTGTCCGGGCCGCGCTTTCGCAAGACTGAAAGCGCGGCCCGGCGCATTCCTTTTAGCGATTATTTTTCATGCTTAGCTTTGCGCTCGGTTTTCTGGTTTCGCTGTTCATCACGCTGTTGATCGTGCGGTTTGCGCACTTGCACGAAGGCATTTCCGGCGATACCGATCTGACCGGCGTGCAAAAATTCCACGCGCGGTCGGTGCCGCGCATCGGTGGCGTAGGGATACTGCTTGGGCTTTCGGTCTCCGCCGTGCAGCTTCGATGGAGCTACCCGGTTGTATCGAGCGGCATTCTTGCCGTGGTCGCCTGCGGATTGCCCGCTTTCTTTTCGGGGCTCGTTGAAGACCTGACCAAGCGCGTTACGCCCGTCGTGCGCCTTGTCTGCACCATGGCCGCCGCCGCGCTCGCGTATTTCCTGCTCGGCATTGCGGTGACGCGCATCAGCGTGCCGCCGCTCGACTTCCTGCTGACCTACAGCCTCATTTCATGCCTCGTGACCGTGGTCGCGGTGGCGGCGCTGGCGAACGCGATCAATATCATCGACGGCTTCAACGGGCTTGCATCCATGGTCGCGTTCATGATGTTCGCGTCGCTCGCCTACGTCGCGTTCCAGGTCCACGATCCGGTCGTGCTGTCGGCGTCGCTCATCATGATGGGCGCGGTGATGGGCTTTTTCATCTGGAACTTCCCGGCGGGGCTGATCTTTCTCGGCGATGGCGGCGCGTATTTCATCGGCTTCATGCTCGCCGAACTGTCGATCATGCTGGTGATGCGCAACCGCGATGTATCGGCGTGGTTCCCTGTGCTGCTCTTCATGTATCCGATCTTCGAGACCTGCTTCTCGATCTACCGGAAGAAATTCATACGCGGTATTTCACCGGGCATTCCCGATGGCGTGCATCTGCATATGCTGGTTTATAAACGCCTCATGCGATGGGCCGTCGGTGCACAGAACGCACGCGAACTCACACGCCGCAATTCGCTGACGTCGCCGTACTTGTGGTTGCTGTGCCTGGTCGCCGTGATACCGGCCACGCTGTTCTGGCGGCATACGGTGCATCTGTTCTGTTTTGTCGTGGTATTTGCTTTTACGTACGTGTGGTTGTACGTGAGCATTGTCAGATTCAAGTCACCGCGATGGATGGTGTTTCGCCGGGCACATCAGGCGAAGAAATAACGCGCGATGAAAAAATTGCGCCGGCGTTTTAAGCCGGCGCACACGCCTGTTTCAATGCAATTTACTTCGATGCAAACTCCAGCAAGTCCGCGTTCACCTTGTCCGCTTCCACCACGCACATGCCGTGCGCGCCGCCCGGATACACCTTGAGCGTGGCGTTCGACACGATCTTCGCCGACATGCGTCCAGCGGTATCGATAGGCACGATCTGGTCGTCGTCTCCATGCAGGATCAAGGTCGGCACATCGATCTTCTTCAGGTCTTCCGTGTAGTCCACTTCCGAAAACTCGCGGATGCACGCGTATTGCCCCACGATTCCACCGAGCATGCCCTGCGCCCAGAAGGAATCGATCACACCCTGCGACTGCTTCGCTCCGTCGCGGTTGTAGCCGAAGAAAGGAATCGCCAGATCCTTGTAGAACTGCGAGCGATCGGACGCGACGCCGGTCCGGATTCCATCGAATACGTCTTTTGGCACGCCGCCCGGATTCCCTTCCGTCTTGAGCATCAGCGGCGGCACGGCGCCAATCAACACCGCCTTCGATACCCGCCCCGTCCCATGACGCCCGATGTAATGCGCGACCTCGCCGCCGCCTGTGGAATGGCCCACCAGCATGGCGTCTTTCACGTCGAGCGCATCCATGACGGCGGCCAGATCGTCCGCGTAGGTGTTCATGTCATTGCCTTGCGCGGGCTGGCCGGAGCGCCCGTGACCGCGCCGGTCATGCGCGATGACCCTGAATCCCTTCTGAACCAGAAACAGCATTTGCGAATCCCAGGCGTCCGCGTCCAGCGGCCAGCCATGTGAAAAAACCACCGTCTTGCCCGACCCCCAGTCCTTATAAAAAATCTCCGTGCCGTCCTTCGTCTTGATCGTGCTCATCGAACGTGCTCCTTAGGGTGAGATTGCGCGTTGCGTCCACGTTGAGAAACGCTCTTTTCGTGTGCGCAACGCGAGGGACCTGCAAAGGTATTCGTATTCCCCGCCATGAGACGAGCCGCGCCGTTCATACGGCGTCTAGATGTTCATTGTTGCCTGGAATTTCGGGGTTGCACCGCGTGGAACTGCATCAGGTTACGGCAGGAACGTGTCGCTGGAAAGACTTCCACAATTCACACGAATGGCGGGATATGGAGCGCCACCGCATCCGGCGAGCGATTTAAATTACCGCGGATATGCCGCGATTAATCGATGCTATTAGACGCATAGTGATTTTAATGTTCGCGGCGCACTGCGCCTTTTTTACCGGTGGGCTTCGGATAATCCCGAAGCCCGTGTTTAGTCGATGCCGTAAAAACAGCCGAACACAGGGCTTGCCGCATTAGTACAAACACTTATGTCTGACGATATCCTATTGCATTGATTCAATGGCTTAACTATCGTGGTAGCAACGCTTCCATGCGTGAAAATTATGAATATTCAAAGCCTATTCTTTGCGCATTACCTGTCCATTTTCTCTTTCACCGCACTACGGCGATCGAATCGGCTTTCCGGAAATTCTGCCGGAAAACCGGATAAGTCATGCAATAAGAAAAGCAAACGATAAACAGCGCAATAAACCCAGTTTGGAGACCACAATGAGCTCTCGCTCAGATAGCGCAATTCACGCATCACCCGGATTTTTTTCTAAAGAAGCCACCGTAGCCAAGCCAGGATTTTCGCGCTGGATGGTGCCGCCCGCCGCGCTCGCGGTGCATTTGTGTATCGGTCAGGCATATGCGTTTTCCGTATTCAACGCGCCTCTCACCCGCGTGATCGGTATCACGGAGTCAGCGCCCGACGACTGGTCGCTGACCACGCTCGGCTGGATCTTTTCGCTTGCCATCGTGTTCCTGGGTTTGTCGGCGGCGTTCGCGGGTAAGTGGCTCGAAAAAGTCGGCCCGCGCCGCACGATGTTCACGGCTGCCTGCTGCTTCGGCGGCGGCTTCTTGGTCGCGGCGCTCGGCATCCACCTGCATCAGATCGTGCTGGTGTATCTCGGGTACGGGGTGATTGGCGGAATCGGGCTCGGGCTTGGATATGTATCGCCGGTTTCAACGCTGATCCGCTGGTTCCCCGACCGCCGCGGCATGGCGACCGGCATGGCGATCATGGGCTTCGGCGGCGGCGCGATGATCGCCGCGCCCGCCTCGGTCGCGCTGATGAATCACTTCAAGAGCGCGACCAGCAACGGCGTGACCGAGACCTTCGTGGTGCTGGGCATTGTCTATTTCATCTCCATGTCCATAGGCGCGCTCGCCATCCGCGTGCCACGCGCCAACTGGACGCCGGCGGGCTGGACGCCGCCAGCGGCGAACGGCAACAAGATGATCACGCGCAATCACGTGCATATCGATCAGGCGTTGAAGACGCCGCAGTTCTATCTGATCTGGCTCGTGCTGTTTCTCAACGTGACGGCGGGTATCGGCGTGCTGGGACAAGCGTCGGTGATGATCCAGGAGAGCTTCAAGGCGACCATCACCGCAGGCGCGGCGGCGGGGTTTGTCGGCTTGCTGTCGCTCTTCAACATGGGCGGACGGTTCGTGTGGGCGTCGGGTTCGGACTGGCTGGGCCGCAAGAATACGTACTTCGTGTTTTTCGCGCTGGGCGCCGTGCTGTATTGGCTCGTGCCGCAATTCGCGCAGAGCGGCAACGTCGCGCTCTTCGTGCTTTCGTATTGCGTGATCCTCTCCATGTATGGCGGCGGTTTCGCGACCGTGCCGGCCTATCTCGCCGATATCTTCGGCACGAAGTTCGTTGGCGGCATTCATGGACGGCTGCTTACCGCGTGGGCGGCCGCGGGTATTGCGGGGCCGGTGCTGGTGAACTATATCCGCGCGTATCAGGTGGCGCACGGCGTAGAAAAGACGCAGGCCTACACAACCACGCTGCACATCATGGCGGGTCTGCTGATTCTCGGGTTTATCTGCAATCTGCTGGTGAAGCACGTGAACGAGAAACATCACATGAGTGCGTCGGCGCTTGCGTCGGAATAAAGCCAGAACACAGATAACCGGAGAACACGATGAACACGCGTATCGATCAAAATCATTCGTCGGATGGCGTTCCGACCAACAAGGTGCTGCTGGGGGTGTTCTGGATTTACGTGCTCGTGCCGCTGGCGTGGGGCGTGATCAACACACTTGTCCAGGCGACGAAGCTGTTTCATTGAGCATGTAGAGGAAAAATAAAAACGCCGGCTGCAGTTCAGAGCCGGCGTTTTTCATTGCTGATATTTTATGCAACAGCGACCGTCAGATCACGCCGGCGCCGCCGCCATCCCGTTCGTCACCTCCCGCGCCACCGCAAGATACCGCTCAGCCGTATCCGCAAGCGTAAGCCCACCCAGCGGCCTTTGCGCCCGTCCTTCGCTCAATGCCGTCACCAATGCCCGGGCGTAGCTCGCGGTGTCCTCGGGATCGAGCAAATGCACCGCCGGGAAATCCTCCGCAAAACTGAACGGCCGGATCTGGCTAGCGACGATCGGCACGCCCGACGCCAGCGCTTCCAGAAACGCAATGCTATGCCCTTCAGACCGCGAAGGCATGGCGAATACGCTGGCCTTGAACAAGATGTCCGATACATCCGAGCGCGGCCCCTCCACCGTCACATGCCGTTCGAGTCCGAGCTTCGCCACGAGATCGTTCACCGCCGTGAAATACGCAGGGTCTTCGATCACGCCGACCAACAGCAGACGCGCGTGCGGCACGGCCTTCACGACCTCCTTGAAGGCATGCACGGTCTGCAACTGATTTTTCACCGATGTATACCGGCCGATCTGCACGATCTGCGCGTGGCCATCGATGGGATTCGCTGTCAGGCCTTTCGCGAAACGCGCCATGTCGACGCCGTTTGGAATCAGTTGCATCGATGGATGGCGGCCGACCGCCGCCACGTAATCATCGATATTCGCCGGCGACACCGCGATCACCGCGCGCGCGCGCCGCGACAACACACGTTCAATGCGCCTGAACAAACCGCGCTCGAAATCATTGGTCGCCGAATGCATCACGTACACCACGGGCGCGGCAATGGGCAACGCGCGCGCGTAAAACGCCGGAATGGTCGCGTGCGCAAACACCACGTCCGGCCGATAGTGATTCACCGACTGGTACAAATGCCACAACTTGCCGAGCGTTCCGTGCGTTGCCACCGGGAACATGCACTCGACGCGGTTCATATCGAGTTCGCGGCGAAGTTCGGTGAAGTCTTCGTGCTGAGGCCGCAGCGACGTCATGCCGACCGTTTCGCCGCTGTTCTGCTGATGAATCGCCAGGTCCTTGGCCAGCACTTCCGCGCCCGAAAGCCGCGGTGCCAGTACGAGATGAAGGATGCGCATCACGCCTCCCTGACGATTCGGAACAGCATCCAGCCGGCCGCGGCAGCAAGACCGCCCGTCATGGCCCAGGCAATGCCCGTCACGCCCCACATATGCGTGGCGACCGGCACCGTGGCGAGCAACACCACCGCCTGGATGATCGACGCGTGCGTGGCGACCTTCGGCAAGCCGACCGCGCGCAGGTAGGACACGAGCACCGCAATGACCGCGCCAATCGCCATGTTGACCACGAAGATGCGGAACAGCGGCACGGCCGGCAGCCATGCGCTTCCCAGCACGATCTGGAAGAGCGGTTCGGCGGCAAAGCGCAGGATCAGCACCAGCACCACAAGTCCTCCCGCGATGAGTCCGAGATAGCGGCGAAAGAGCCGCGCCGCGAAGTCCGCGTCCCGGCGATGATGCGCCGAGAACGTCGGAAAAAGATATTGCGACATCGCGATTGCCGCATCGGCCAATAGCATTTGCGCGAGCTTCGACGACATCTGATACGCGCCCAGCTGCGCCGGGCCAAGCAGCTTCGCGACGATCACTTTGTCGAACTGGTTCAGCAGCAGATTGACCACGCTGCCCGCCCAGATCCAGCGGCTGAAATTCACGTAATGGCCAATCCCTTTCCACGATGCACGCAGCGGCGGACGCGGCCCCATGGTGGTCCAGGTCAACACGGTTTTCAACGTCTCGCCCGCCAGCATGCCGAGCAACACCGAATATGCGCCCGCGCCGCCGAGCGCGAAGGCCAGGCCAATCGCGCAATCGAGGAATGCCGACGACATCTCCACGCCCGCGATCCGCATGAAGCCGCGCTCGCGCGTGACGATGTAATACGCTGGCGACGCCACGCCGCGAATCAGCGGCAACAGCGCGGCCATCTGCAGCAAAAGCAGCGATCCGCCCAGATGGAATTGCTGATCCATCAGCGGCGAGGCGCAGACAATCAATACGGCGATCAGCGCGCCACGCGAAGCCAGCGTGGTCCAGACCGCGCCGAGTTGCGCGCGGTTGGGTGTTTCGCGGCCCTGTACCACGGCTTGCGCAAGGCCGGTATCGCTGAGCGCCTCGGCAATCGCCACCGCGAGCAGCGCCACGCTGACGCTGCCAATGGCGGCCGGCCCGAGAATGCGCCCTATCGCCAGGAACTTGACGGCGACGAAACCCCGCACCACGATTTGCTGCAGCAGGACCCAGATCGCGGCGTCCTGGTCGAAGCGCACGCTCGCGGTTGAAAACGGTAAGCGAACTGCTCTCACAGACATTCCTCGCGTCGGGTCGGTTTTTTGTATTTAGAGCACGACAAACGGATTGCCGGCCAGACTTGACTTTTCATTAGCGATGCATGCCCCAAGGTTTTCCGCAAAGGTAACGTGCCGCGCCATGTGTTGTGCGCCATCTCGTAGTTGATATCGGCCCTCATGTACGCTCGCTCACTGTCTTTTTTCGCCAGAGGAATACCCTGAGTTTGGCGCTTGCAAAACTTGCAGCAATGCTAGTGTTGCCCTTGTGCGCGAATGCGCCGGCGCCTGACATCTGTTTTACCCACGAAGACGCCGGCGCTCTGCGCCTTACCGCTCCAACATCGCGACCTTTTTGCACGCTTAAAAAATAGACCATGGCCAATGACACGCGGGGCACCGTGCTGATTATCGAACCGAATTTCACCGGGCATCGGTGGCGGTATGCAGAGTGGGCAGCGGCGGCTTATGCGGAAGCGGGGTATCCGTGCGTGATCGTGACCGATCCCGCTAACGCGGATCACTCGCTTAGCCAGCGCATTGCGCGTGAAAAGCGGCCGGAACTCGACATCCAGTTCGTCGCGCCGCTCGCGCATGGTGGAAAAGGCTTCGCGAAGGTCAGTTACGTGCGCTTTTTCCGCGACTTCAAGCACGCATTCGATATCGCCAGCCGGGGCCGCCGAGTCTCGCTCGTGGTGGTGCCTTACGTCGATTATTTCTTTTACGCGTTGCCGTTCACGGGTTCGCCGTTCGGCGCAACGCCGTGGGTTGGCATCACGATGCGCGCGAATTTTCATCATGCGAAAGTCGGCGTGAAAGCGCCGCGCGAGCCTTTGGTGAACGGCGTGAAGGCGCAGCTTTTCCGCCGCGCGATACGTGTGCCGGGTTTGAAGACGCTGCTGACCATCGATCCCACGCTTACCGAATGGTGCGCCGGAAAGCCGGGGCAACGCGACCGGTATCAGGCGAGCCGGGGCGCAGCGGTGCAGTATCTGGCGGACCCGTTTCCCGACGCCAAGGCGACCGAGCCCGCCATCGCGCGTCAGCGTCTGGGCCTGGGCGCGGGCAAGCACGTGCTCGTGTATGGCGCGATCACCGAACGCAAGGGCATTCAGGAGCTCGCCACGGCGCTGGCCCAGAGGCAGGGCATGGATAAGCCTACGCTCGTCGTGGCCGGCGCTCAGGACGATGACATCCGCGCGTTCTTCGGATCGGCGAACACGCTGTCTCCGCCGCCGGTTTTCATGGACCGCTTTATTACCGCTGAAGAAGAGCTCGATCTGTTTTCAGCCTGCGATGTCGTGTGGCTCGGCTACAAGGGACATTACGGCATGAGCGGCGTGCTCGTGCAGGCATACCGGTTCGGCAAGCCGGTGGTCGCGACGGCCGATGGATTGATCGGCTGGTTCTGTCGTACGGGCGAACTGGGACCGGTGGTTGAAGATCTGTCGGCGGCTTCGATCAACCGGGCGCTCGATCAGGTCTTCGAACCAGCAAAGCAAACGGCCGACAAACAACCGCATCTGCTTGAGCGCAACACGTTGAGCGAATTCAAGCAGACGCTCAGGCAAGCCATCGCCTGAAAAAAATCAAACGCCCTCGGTGCCGTCCACCACGGCACTTCTCGCGGGCACTCGCGTCGAGTCCTTGCCCAACCATTCGCGGACCCATTGCGCGCAGGGCGCTTCAACCCGCCGTGCAGTTATCTTTGCGCCGATATAAGCCAGGGTCGTCGCGGCGATCATCGATACAGCGAAGACCACGACCGCATGATCCTCGGCGAAATCATCCACTGCGTCGAGCCTGACCACGGCGCGCACGGCGAGTATTGCTATGAAGTGCCACACGTAGATGCCGAAGCTGTATCGTCCGAGCAGCACCGTGGCAGGCGCCCTCAGCAGCCGTGGCGAAACACGCGTCAACAAGAGCATTAATGCAGCGGTTGCGAGCGCAGCAAACGTGGGCGCTGCGCCATGGGCCATGCCGCGTCCCGTACCGGCCAGGAACAGCGCGGCCACCATGGCGATTCCACCCAGCGCGAGCCGTATGCAGGCACGCGAAGAAAGTTGCTTCTCGCCGAGCAGATAATTCCGCGCCATCCGCCAGACCCAGAATCCGACGATAAAACAGGGCAGTTGCATTGGCGGCCAGAAATAGAAGAACTCGTTGTTCACGACACGGCATGCAGGACCGCCGCCGCATGCGCCGAAGTACCAGCACGACACCGCTAAGAGCGCCGTCAGCAACGACACCATGATCAACCCGCGCAGCGTGCGGCAAGCAAATACGAGCGCCGGCGCGATCGTGTAGAAGAACATTTCCACGCCGATGGACCAGCCGCCCGGCACCACGCTATCGGCAGCGGATGGAAACCATGCATGGATGAAAAGGACGTTCAACAGGACATCGGACAGGTCGTGTGGTGTCTGCATATGTCCATGCAGGAAATGCAGCAGAAAATCGATGCCGGTGTAACCCAGGATCGCAAGGTAGTAGAGCGGCGCGATGCGAGCGATACGCTTCACATAAAAGTGACGCACTACATCGCGCGTATGGGCAAGAGGCTGCGCGTCATGTTCGATTGAAGCCATGATCGTGATCGCGCTGATCACGAAGAAACACTGCACGCCGTATTGCCCGAGATTGGCAAGGGCATCGAGCCAATCGGGACTGGTCACCATCCACGGCGCGAGATGAACCGCAATCACGCCGATCACCGCAAGGGTACGGCCGGCGTCGAGCGCTGCAATGCGCGGGGGCGCTGTCATCGGCATATCCTCGCGACGTTCACGCAACAGTAATGAAGTGCTTCCATGGTCGGCATCAAGCAACGATCTGACACGGCCGGGCGTGGCGCCCGGGCAGTCGGACAATCAAAAAACGAAGGGAAAACCGCGTCAGGCAGGCACGTGCCGCGCGGTTTCAGCAGATACGCTCAGGACACGTGGGTGCTCACCACAGGCACTTCCATTTCGCCCTTGCGTTGCTTGGCGGGGAACAATGCGTCGCGGATCTTGAGGAACGGGAACTCCACCGCGCGCGTGGTCACGTAGCCGATCACGATTGCAATGCCGAACTGCGCGGCCAGCACGAAGAACCACGCGGCAAGCGGCGGCACGTGCATGGCGGCAGCCTTGCGGATGAGGATATCGGCAGGCGCCAGCGCCAGCGAATGCCAGAGATAGATGCCATACGAATACACGCCGATCCACGCGACCACGCGATAAAGCAACGAGTCGCGAATGCCCTTCGAGTATTCGACCGCCAGCACGATGGCGGCGGTGAAACCAATTGCCTGGATCGTGAAGCCGATGCTTTCATCGAGCGCGACGTGCGTTGTCCCAAGCACGAGCCATGCAGCCAATACGGCCACCATGCTGAGCAGGAGCCATTTTTTATCGGCAAATTTCTTGTAGACGTCCGGCTTCATCCAGTAGAAGGCCGCGAGAATCACGCCGAACAACAGGCTGTCTATGCGGTACTGCGTCTGGAAGAATGCGGCGTCGATGTCCCCGTTCGATACCACCGCGCAACGCGCCAGAAGCACAATGCCGCAAATGGATAGCAACGTACCGATGATTGCGTTCACGCCCACCTTGAAGCGCACGAAAACAAGCAGCAACGCGGGCAGGAACAGGTAGAAATGTTCTTCCACCGCGAGACTCCAGGTCTGGCTGATGGAGGTGCCCAGATAGTTCTGCAAGTGGGTCAGGTTTTGGAACAGAAAAGTATCTGTTGGGTGACGCCCGGCGAACAGGTGAAACAGGATCAGCACGTAGTACGCTGGCCAGATCTTGAAGATGCGTCGAATGATGAATCGCCACGCGTCAATGCGCCCGTGCTCGGAATACTGCTTGAGCAACAGGCCGCCGACCAGAAAACCGCTTAGCGTGAAAAACAGGTTCACGCCTTCACGGCCAAAATTCTTCAGCGGATATTCGATCGCGCTGACGAACCAGTAGCCCGTCTTGACGGAATGGAAATGAAAACCCATCACGGCGATGATCGCAATGCCGCGGACGAAGTCTAGCTCGATCGTCCTGTTCGATGTTTGTTGTGTACGTGGTTTGCCGAACAAGCCCATGGTGATCCCCTTTGCAGCGGCGTGCGCTCCGCGTTTCCTACCTGATATCCGGTAGTTATTTCCAGCGTGATTATTTGATTCGCAGGCAAAACCGCCCGACAAACCAATCCATCTGGCGGTCCCTGAATAATCTTCTTCCTGACCCGGTTTCATCCGCCAACATCGCGCCGTTCGCGGACAGTGAATGCGGCGTGCCGAACGCAGCACAGCAGATGTTGTCGGGCAGACATTGCACTGCGGCAGCGCGCGGGCCATTGAAACATAGGCGATACATCCTGTTCAAAGGAATCGCGTGCGGCGGCGCACATGCCGCGCTCCGTTGATTCACGACGAAGACTAGTGCTTAACCGCCTGCCCCGATGCAGCCGATTCGGCCACTGCTATATTGCCAGCGAGGTGTCGCCGGGCCGCCGGCGCATGTGCGAAACGAATGTTCGTTCGCGCACCGAGGCAGTGTTTTTCATGCGGATATGAGCGACGCTATGCGATACACGCAACGGAAGAAGCACACCGGGTGCTGCATGCTGGACTGACAACTCCGCTCTGCACCGTGCTGAAGCAACATCAAGCAGAGGCGGGGCCGCCGCTCGATGAACAAGCCGCGCCTTGAAGCGAAGCCTCAAAACCGAAAGCCGAAGAGAGACCCGCCATGCGCAACAAATATACGAACCTGTGGATCTGGCTGTTTCTAGTCCCACTGGCACTTGACTACAAGGCAGCGGAAGACGCGGGAAGCCACGTCATACAGGTCCTCATGACGCTGCCGGTAGTAGGCGCGGGCGTCGTGCTCTGGCTGATCGCGCCGAGCTTCACGCGGCGCTCCCGATTCCGCTCGATCATTACCGCGGCCACCATCATGACGGTGGTCGGCAGCATTGTTGCGCAGGTTCTTCAGGGCAATGACTTCGGCAACTACCTGCGCACGCTGCTGCCTTTTGGATTGTTCCTGCTGGGTTATCTCGCGGCATGCCGGCCATGGGAAGGCGACCGTCTTGCGGCCTTTGAAAAGGCGCTCTTCTGGTCGATGGTCATCTCGCTCGTCTTCAGCTTTGTGTACGGCATGGTCACGAGCGGCGGCCCACTTGATGACGTGCGCTACCGGATCGTATCGGTGACGTTTCTTGGCTTGCAGGGTGTCATCCTGCATCAGTTCGTGGTGGCCAAGCGCATTACGAAATTCACGCTCGCCATCTTTCTTGGCACCATCCTGATCGAGTTATTGAGCGTCACGCGAAGCCTGCTGGTCGGCACCGTGGTGCTGTTCCTCTTTGCCACATGGCTGTCGGCGCCTTCGCCGCGCCATCTGGTTCGGGCAGGCATGCGCGCGCTGATGACCGGCGTACTGATCGCCGTGATGACGGCCGGCGCAGCGTCGTTCTTCCCTGAAGTTGCCGATCACTGGACGCAGCGCATCTTCGCTTCGAAAGAGACGACCTCCGGCCGAGATCCGACCACGATCACCCGGCTTGCCGAGATGAAGGACCAGTATGACCAGGTCACATCCACTCCATCCGCGCTGATTGCGGGCAGAGGGTACGGGGCGGTTTATCACTACTCGCCCGACTACCTGCCCTACCTTGCCGGCCAGTTCTCCAAGAAGGACTTCTATGCGATCCGCGAGTTTGCCGCGGGCCACAACTTCTGGGTGTACCAACTGTTTGCTGGCGGCCTGATGTTCGGCTTGTGGATGCCGCTTGCAATCCTGTTCGCGCTTACACTGGGTGGCATTGCGTATCGTGTGTGGCGCCGCCGCGCACCCGACCTGCTGTATTTGCCGGTCATGGGGCGTTCGCTGTTGCTGCTCGCGGCGTTGCCGGCCACTTCCATTGGCGGCAATCCGCTTGGACCTCGCTATTCGGGTCTCGTGTTTGGCGTTGCGCTCGGCTTGCTGGTCGCGACCTACACGCGTCTTTCTTACGCGATGAAGATTCGCAACGCCGAGCTTGCCGCGCAACGCGGCATGCCAAAGAAACGCCGTCCTGGAACACCTGCGCCGACGCCTGCGCCGGTTGTGACGCCGGTGTCCATGCCGATGCATCCATCGGGCCGCGCGTCCACGCTGAAAGAAAGCCGCGACGTGCTGTCGCGCTTCACGTCGGCGTGATGGTGGCTGCAGCTTTTTATCAACTGACACGATTCATCATCGAGCGCGCCTGGCAATGAAGATCCTGCATCTGTTATCGACTATAGACCCGCGTGCCGGAGGCCCGACGGAAGGCGTGCGTCAAAGCGGCATCAACATGGCGGCGCTCGGCCATGAAGTGGAAGTCGTCACGCTCGACGACCCGGCCGCGCCCTGGCTTTCAGCTTTCCCGCTGACCGTGCATGCGCTGGGTCCATCGAAGGGCAATTACGGCCTGACGCCGAATCTCGTGCCGTGGTTGAAGGAGCACGCCACGCGTTTCGATGCCGTCATCATCAATGGCTTGTGGCAATACCACAGCTACGGTGCGTGGAAGGCGCTGCATGCCATGCGGGTGCCTTATTACGTTTTTCCGCACGGCATGCTGGACCCGTGGTTCAAGCGCACGTATCCGCTGAAGCATTTGAAGAAGTCGCTCTACTGGCCGTGGGCGGAATATCGTGTTCTGCGCGATGCGCGACGCGTGCTCTTCACAGCAGAAGAAGAGCGCATGCTTGCGCGCCAGTCGTTTCGCTTGTACAAGGCGCGCGAGGAAGTCGTGGCGTTCGGCACGAACCCGCCGCCGGTTGCAACGTTGTCCATACGCGATGCGTTTCTCGTGGCTTATCCTGAACTCAATGGCAAGCGATTGTTGCTGTTCCTTGGGCGCATTCATGAAAAGAAGGGATGCGATTTACTGATAAGGGCGTTTGCGCAAGTCCGCGATATTGATCCCTTGGCGCATTTGGTGATGGCGGGTCCGGATAGTGGCGACTGGACGCCTGAGTTGCAAAAGCTCGCGGGCGAACTTGGCGTTGCCAAGCGTATTACGTGGACTGGCATGCTGGAGGGCGATCAGAAGTGGGGGGCATTCCAGGCGAGTGATGCGTTCGTGCTGCCTTCGCATCAGGAGAATTTTGGCATTGCGGTAGCGGAGGCGTTGGGATGTGGATTGCCGGCGCTGATATCGGACAAGGTCAACATTTGGCGTGAAGTGGAGGCGGACGGTGCGGGTTTCGTTGCGACCGATACGGTAGAGGGAACGGTATCAAGTCTGACGCGATGGCTGGAGCTGGAACCGTCGTTGGCAACCGCGATGCGAGCACGGGCGAAGGACACGTTCCATCGCCGGTTTACGGTCGACGCCATGTCGAAGGATTTGCTGCGCGTATTGCAGGCGGGTGCAAAAGAAGATGAAGGAATGCTGCACAAAGCGGGTAAAGAGCGTCTTCGAGGCGCTTGAGCCTGCCCGAGAACAGGGGTGGCGAAGCAAAAGAAATGAAGTCCCGGCGCGCGGCTGAAAATGCGAATAGTAAAACGAGAGCGAGCCGCGAACAACAATGCGAATGGCGTCAGTAACCGCCTTACCACGACGGCACAAGACGAAAAGGCCCGCGCGAACGTCCGGACCGATGCCGCAAACAGGTGGCGACGGACTATGGCTCAAAAGGCGATTTGCGCCCTCCATCAGTCCGATCCATCAGCGTGCGCCCGTTTCCATCGGTTATCAATGCAAGCGGGCGTAGTTCGGGATATTGCGAAACGAGCGACATTAAGACCATCCCGCCAATCCGCCGCGCCACTTCGTCGGTCAGTGGATTTTGCTCATTTACTGGACATTCTATAAGCGTTCGCTCGGAAGAAATACCTGCGCTCTTAAGTGCATCTGCCGATACGCGAAACTGGCGAAGTGTTTTTGTGCTCGAGTCATAGCCCGTTAGCAGATATTGCAAGGTCATCTTAATATCCTCGACAAGCTTGATAGTTGGAAAACGCGCGTTGCTTACACATGGCATAAGTGCGTGGGTCGTTGTACAACGCCCCGGCAAAATTGCACAATTCCAAGTCAGTTTCGTACTCTGCAAAACATTCCGCCTCATGCGATTCGCTCACACCGCGCGCCGCAATCGACATTACATCATTGCTGGTCGCGTTTTTGACGTACTCGAACGGCGCGGCGTCGCCTAGCGGTGTGCTGCCCGAGCCAATCTCCGACACTTCGCCCAAGTCGAAAACATCATCATCGCGCGACGGCAGCGAAGATGCGACCATAGACGCCGCCGAAGCGAGCGCAGCAAGTGCGTCGCGCTTCGCCCACGCGGCCAGATTGCGTTCCCCTGCCTCGGTGACGGTTTCGATATGCCGGTACGGTTTTAGCGCGTTCGCTTCGCGCCTGATACGGTCATCGATCGCCTTGTTATACGCCTTCAGGTCGTCGGAGTACGCTTTCGAACGCGCCATGTAAGCGCGTCCGCGTTCGTCCTGGTCGCGTTTATACGCGGCATAGTCGAACTCGCGCTTTGGAACAAAGCCATCATGCGCGATGTATTCTGGCTTGGCGCGCACGATCACAACCGCTTCGTTTCGCACTTCCCAACAAAGCGCCTTGATGATGTCGCCGGGGCGATCACCGTAGGGACTGGCCCGGTAGGAGGGAATCGACTCGACAAGAAACTTTTGAACGCGTGCAACCAGTTCTGGCTGGCTCGCCCAATGCTCGAAATTGGCGGCTTTGAACAGCGCTTTACCGGCTTCAAGCGCTTTCGTTTGTTCTGGGGTCCTGCCATTCGGCGCGTAGTCCCATTTCTTATAAAGCAAGAATCGATGGCCCTCGTATCTCATGAGTTCCGTTGTCATTCTTGTTATTTTCGTTGTTGCGACAGCCGCTACGCTAACGCACTTTTCCGCGCGTTCATCTCATGAAAGAGCGTGTGAGGTTGACGGTCAGGAATTCAAATTTTGGAGTAGTGCGCGGATATCGCTGACGCGCCAAAAGCTCTTATGCGAGACACATACGTTAGCGGGAAAAATCCCTTTTCTCACACCGCGCCGCCACGTCAAACCGAGACCGGAATTAACGCCGACACCTGAGCAACGCTTAGCAACTGATTGGACGGCAGGCATTCGCACCCATTTGCGTGCAAGCACGCAAATGGGTGATTGGCCGAACTGGTTCTGTGGGGTTGTGTGCTTGCCCGAGAGCGCTGGTGGCGAAGCGTGTGGATGTAGGGATTCGGAGGGGAAGGGTTTCAAGTGTTGGTGGTTATGGCGGCAACGGTTCTTTTGAAGTCCCAAGCAGATATACGTGCACGCTTGGTCTCCTTAAGAATTGGCGGTTGGAAGGCGTTTTCTTTGCTTGGCGTTTTCTTTGCTTGGCGTTTTCAAGGTACAAGTGCAACACCTTTGAAATAGGATATGTTGCATGGGACAAAGCTATGAACAACTCAGTGCTGAGGAGCGTGGCTCAATATTTGCCATGAAACTTGCCAACGAAAGCACGCGCGCGATCGCGCGTGCGCTCCGACGTTCGCCAAGTACGATCAGCCGCGAACTCAAGCGCAATGGCTGGAAGTCCGATGAAGAGCGCGGCGACAGAGGACGGCCTGCGATCGCGGGCGCTTACTGCGCGATCCGTGCTGGTCGACGCGCGGGACGGCTTCGCCGCAAACCGCGTTACGAGCGCAAACTGCACGTTGACGGCGCGTTGTGGCCCGAAGTGCGGCAGTATCTGCAAAAGTGTCACTCACCCGAGCAGATCTCAGCCGCACTCAAACTTGCCCACCCTGATGAGCCTGCTTTGAACGCTTCGCATGAAACCATTTACCGAGCCATTTACGCCGCGCCCCGAGGCGAGTTGCGCCGGGAACTCGTCAGCCTGTTGCGACAGGGACGTGGCGCACGCAGGCCGCGCACGCGAGGACAGGACCGGCGCGGCAAGCTCTCCGACATGCTCAGTATTCACGTACGCCCTCCCGAAGCCAACGACCGGCTCATCCCGGGTCACTGGGAAGGAGATCTGATCAAAGGCCTGGCTAACCGTTCGGCAGTGGGTACGCTGGTGGATCGCAGCACGTTGTTTGTGATGCTGGTCAAGATCGATGGCAGTACGGCGCAGGCAGCGCTGGAAGCCTACAGTGCCGCGTTCGCGCCGCTCGATCAGGGACTGCGTCAAACCCTGACCTACGACCAGGGCAAAGAAATGGCGTTACACAAAAAGCTGGCTGAGGCGACGGGCATCAAGATCTACTTCTGCGATCCACACAGTCCGTGGCAACGCGGCATCTGTGAAAACATCAATGGGCTGCTTCGCCAGTTTCTACCCAAGGCGACCGATCTATCGGTATTCTCGCAGCGACAACTCGATGCGATCGCGCTGAACATGAACACCCGCCCTCGAAAGACGCTCCAGTGGCGCACGCCTGGTGAGGTCTTTATTGAAAACTGCGCCAAGCACGGCATTGTCATTGACCCCGCTGTTGCACTTGGAGTGTGAAAGCGCCCTTCGTTTCTTTTTCGCCGTTTGGAAAAAGAAATGAAGTGCCGCCACGGACAGTGGCTAACAGTGCTAGAAAGATCAGCTAAAACAAACCGCACTAAACCCCAAGAAGCAGGCCCCAAACGCGCCGCGCAAAACAAAAAGAAAACCCGCCGATGTCCCCACCGGCGGGCTCTAAAACCCGGCTACGAATACCAGAAGGGCAACCACCCCTCCCGGCAAACAAGCCGTCCTACTTCTTCGCCATGAAGGCAAGATCCGAAGGCGCATGCAGCGACGATGCAGCAAACGGCATCGGCTCTTCGGAAACGGACACGCGCCGCTCGGCGCCGGCCCCTATCGATGTCACCGATGCCAGCGGCGCAACTTCGCCCCGCAACGCCTTCAGAATATGTTCCGACAGCCGCAAGGTCATTGCCGCGATCGTGATGGTCGGGAAATTCGCCCCGACCGTGGGAAATACCGAACTGCCCGCCACATACAGGTTGCTCATGCCATGCACCTGGCAGTTGCGATCGACCACGCCTTGCCTGGGCGAATCATGCATGCGCGTCGTGCCCATGTGATGCCACGTGCCTTCGAGTTGCGCCGGCCACGGCTTGCCTTCCAGCGGCTCATCAAGCTGAACGTCAGCCACACCCGTGCGCTGCATTTCTTCCGCCAGCAGCGTGACGGTACGATCGAACGTGCGCTTGACCAGTTCGGTCAATTGCCAGTCGACCTTCACGCGATTCATGCCGAGCGCATCTTTCTGCGATGACAACGTGACGCGGCTATCGCGATTCGGCTCGGCTTCGACGATGGTCTGAAACTTGACGTCGGTGATAAGCGGACGCGGTTGCAACAGCCGTGCAAGACCGAAGCAAGCGGTATCGACCGGATGCATTGCCATGGTGAGCAGGTCCTGCGAGAAATTCCAGCCAGGCTGATCCTTCTGCAAAACAGCCTGCTTGCAACGGATCAGCGCCTCCGCGCCTTCCGTGTTCTCGCCACGAAACACCGAATAGAACCACACGCGCGCATTGAGCAGACGCTCGCGCTCGAGCACCTTTTGCGTCAGCGCGAACTGAGACGAGATGAACTGCCCATGCGCCGACACCGACGCATTCTGATAGTGATACTTGATGTCATAAAGCTTGTTGCGCGCCCACGGCTTCTTGAACTTGATGCTGCCCTGCATGGTGCGCGGATGGTCCATGAAATAGCGGCCGACAATGTCGTTGCCGTTACCCAGTCCTTCTGCCTGCACCTTGTTCGACGCAAGCAGCAGGCGCGCATTCTCAATCCCGCCTGTAGCCAGGATGAATAGCTTCGCGGAAACGGAAAAGCGCCGCCCGCTCAGCGTGCCGACATCGATTTGCGATACGTGCTTCGCTTCGCTGTCGGTGCCTATGTTCATTGCGTTGGCGTTGAGGAACACACGCACGTGCGACGACGCGCCGAGCACGGCTTTGTACACCTTGCCAAAACGCACCGGCGGGCTGAACTGCGAGATCGTGTCGCGCACCGTGCCGCTTGGCAGCGGATGACGTTTTACATCATCACGGCCAATGGCAGCTTCCCAATATGCAGGTTCGAAATTGTTTTCGCCAAGCTTGAGCAACGCATGCGTGCGGGCATAGTATGGGCGCAACTCGTCGAGCCCGAAAGGCCAGCCGCTGTCGTTCACCCAATCGCGTTTTTCAAAGTCCCATGAATCGAGTGGACGGCACCACCCGCCCCAGCAATTGCTGCTGCCGCCCAGGAAACGGCTGCGGCTGCCGTCCGCATAGGTGTATGGAATACCGACGTTCTCGCCGCGATACAGATCGCGCGTGGCGTCGTCCGGCTTATAGCCGCCGCTTTCAAGCAGGACGGTATCGATCCCGTGCTTATCCATTTCGAGCGCGAGCGTAATACCCGCGACGCCTGCCCCGATGATGCAGACCGTGGTCTTCACCACCGCGCCCTGCTCTACATTTCGGCTGTCAATGAACATTCCCCGTGCTCCTTCTCGTGTGCAGCGGTTCGCCCAATCGTATTGTCGGCTTATCCGCTGTCGCCACCCGTTATTGAAACGCTTCGCTGCCGTGGCGCGTCGCGCGGTTCACTGTGCCGCCAACGCCCGGACAGAAGCCGTCCATCTTTCATCTAACGAAACACCAGGCGGGTCCGAACAATCCACATGCGCTCAGGCGCTCATGCCAGCCTTACCTGCGTGTAATAGTCGTAGGACGCGCGCTTCGTTACCCGCCAAGATAAAGGCGCATGCGGCCAAAGCGCGCTGGTCGACGCGCCCGGCCCGGCGAACCACCTCATGCTTCAATGCGGCCCCGTTTCGGTTCAGGCATCAAACCGCTTTCTGATAAACCGTACCGGATTACCGCCATATACACCCTCTGCTTCCAGTGACCGATGCACCACCGACAGTGGAGTCACCACTGCCGAGCGACCGATGGTCACGCCCATTTGCACAACGCATTTCGATGTGATCCACACCCCGTCTTCAATCACGATCGGCTTGACATGCAGGTCCATGTTCGTCGCGAGATCGTGTGAACCGGTTGTGAGAAACGCGTCTTGTGAGATGCAGACATTCGAGCCAATACGAATCGATGTCTGGTTGTAGATCCACGCATTCACGCCGAACCAGCAGTTGTCACCCACTTGCAGATTCCACGGCGCTTTCACGCGGATCGGGTGCGGCATGCGGCAACCCGTGCCAATGCGCGCGCCAAAGCGGCGCAGCAGCCAGACACGTATGGCGGACACCGGTATGAATTTGTTATTGATGATTGCGGCTTCAAGGAAGAACCACACAAGCTCTATAAGCGTGCTGCGCTTCGCTACGTAATTGCCCTTGCCCGCAAGGCTAAGATCAATGACCCGCGCGCCGCCGTCCGATTGGGCCGATACAGCGCCCGGCGCAGCGTTGCGAACGCCCGCATCCCTGGCAACATCTTCTTCAATGCAATGTTCGTCGATTGTTCTGTGCATGATTGCCGGCCCCCGAGCCCGTAGCGGCGAATGCATTGCAACGCCGCATGAAACCGATTATGGGCGATGAGTGCTGTGGTTCTCGTGTGCCAGCCCACTAATGGCCGCAAGGGAAAGACTTTTGGCGGCATCCGCATGACCGCCCCACGAAAGATTTGCTACCTTGAAACAAGGGGTGCCAGCCGCTCGACAGCGCTGCAACTTTGGGATAACAATCAATCTTCATATCGGCGATACATCGGAGTGCGTCATGAAATCATCCATTCACCGGCTGGCCTGTCGTCATGTATTGCATCGCGTATTGGCGATGCTTGTTGCTGGTGCAGCGTGGTCCATGTTGCCATGCGCCCATGCTGCCGCAGGCGACGCGGGCGCGCGCGACTATGCCGCTGAAGACAAGTTATTGGGAGGTCCCTCTTCGTACGCAGGGTATGCCGACCCCTACGGCCAGGCGCCGAACGCCAACGGCAACGGAGCCAAAAACGGTGCGAAGCAAGGCGCCGCCACCACTTCCGCCGAGAACATGATGAACAACAACGCAGACCCGGCGCAGACCAACGCGTCATTCGTCAAGCCGGGCACGGTCGTCATGAAGCGCGGTGCGCGCGTGCGGGACGCCAACGGGAAGCTGGTTGCGACGCCCGACGCCGCTGCCCAGTCGGTATACGGCGCGAACGGCGTGAAGGCCGCGAAGAAACCGCTGGAAATCTACAAGTCACCTTACTGAAATCGAAAACGAGCTGCGCCAAAGGAAAAACCGCCCGGCAACGTATGCATCGGGCGGCTTGCAAGAGAGCCGTATGGTTTGGCAATGCTTCAATCGATCTTCTCGATCTCCACCATCGTCACCGCAGCACTCGCTTTGGGCGTGGCAGCGGCCCCTGAATTTCCCGTCTTGACGTCCATGCGTTCCACCGCATGCGCGCCCACCCGGTCGCCCGCACGGTCTCCTCTGAGTGCTCGCAGCTTGTCGTCAAGCCGTCCCAATACCCACGCCGGCGACAAATGCAGTTCCGCGAAAACACGGCCTTCAGCGCCAAGCGCCGCACGTTGTTCCGGGTTGGCCACCAGTTCTTCGATAGCAGCCGCCAACGCATCCACGTTCTCGGGCGGCACGACTACGCCACGCGTCGAAACCACGTTGTACAGTTCCGTGCCCGGACGCGCCATTGCAATCACTACGCGGCCGCTGGCGAACATGCCCGTGAGCTTGGACGGCATCACGAGATCCGCGGCATCACCGCGTTGCGGGAGGACGTGGATATCGGCGAGATTGAGGAGTTCGTTGAGCCGCTCGACCGGCTGCAGTGCGATGAACCGGCAATTGCTCAGGCTCTCGCAGCATTTCTCCAGATCGACCTTCGTCGCGCCGTTGCCGCAGAAAACGAACGTGATGTCATCGCGTTTGGCAAGCGCCTGCGCCGCGCCGGCAAGCACTTCCAAGCCCTGCTTCGATCCCATGTTGCCCGCGTACAGAACAACTTTTGCGTGCTCCGGAATGGCAAGTTCATCGCGAAACTTGTTCGGGCGCTGCATTGGATAGATCGCGCTGATGTCGACCCAGTTCGGCAACCGGAAGATCCTGGAAGACGACACGCCCTTGGTCATCGCACGCTCGATCATCTTGTCGGAGATCGTGGAAACCATGTCGAAGCGACGCAGCAACACGCGCTCCATGAATCGCGCGATCCGCCCAGCGCGTTCGCTCTTCAGCAAACCAAGTTCGAACGCTGCATCTACTTCGAAATCCTGAATATGCAGCCACGAATGAGCGCCGGTCATTCTTGCGAGCATCAATGCGGCAGGCGCGTTGAGCATGGTCGGCGCGATGGTCATTACCACGTCGGGACGCCACCATGCCTGCTTCAGGAGCGCGGGCAATGAAGCCGCCGCAAACGAAGCAAGATGAATCATGCGCTTGAGACCACTCGGATGTGCAGGTACCCACAAAGGCGCACGCCAGATCCGCACATGATTGCGCGTTTCGCACGCGTTGCGCCATGCCGAATAGTCCTTGGCAATTTTCCATTCCGGATAGTACGGAGGCGCGCACACGACATGAACTTCGTGGCCGTGCTGCTGCAGCGTCTCCGCCATCTCGGCGGTGTACTTGCCCGTACCCGTCAGCTCGGGCGCGTAGTTCAGCCCGTAGATTAGGATTCTCATCGTGCCTCCACTTTCGCCGGACAAGCGCAATCCGGCGAAACGGATTTATGCAAACATCACTCACGGGATTAGCCGCGGCGCGCGTGCGCCGCGGGGACCATGCGTGGCTCTCTTGGTTGTTGGAGTGAAAATAGAAGCGGTTGCCGCAGTCAGTCGCTGAGCATCATTGCGCAGCCCCTTGCAATGTTTGCAGCCGCCGAAGGCGGATCGAAACGCTGGATCACATCCATGCAGCGCCTGGCCGTCCCGGCCGTATCGGCGAACGCTTCAATGGACTTGAGCATCGTGCGCTGCAAGGCAGGCACGTCGCCGGCCGGAAATGCATACCCCGATACACCATCGATCACCAGCTCGGGCACGCATCCGCAACTCTCGCTCACAATCGACGGGCAGCCATGGCTCAACGCCTCGTTGACAACGAGACCCCACGGTTCGCTCATGCTTGGCAACACCATGCAGGTCGCGCTGAAGTACTCGACCGAGAGCGGCTCGTCCTGCAGGCTGCCAAGAAACGTGATCGAATCCGTGAGGCCCAGGTCCGCTACCTTGGCCTTGAGTTCGTCGCCCATTGGACCGGTGCCGACAATGCGCAGCAAGGCGTCGGGAATGCGTTCTTTCAAGCCCCTGAATGCCTCGATCAGCGTGCCAATACCCTTCTCCGGCGACAAGCGTCCCACGTAGACAAAGATAGGCTTGGACCCGGCCCGGTAATGCATCCGGTCCGACAGCGCGCGCTCGGGCGAGAACGATCGCGGCAGCGCCGCGGCCTGGCAGGGGATAAAAATCTTCTCCTGCTTCGCGCCGAGCGACATCAGGTATTCGCGGCTGCGTTCCCCGAAGCCGAAATAGCCGTCGCAGAGCGAGAAGAACACGCGCTTCGGAATCGATGTAATCATCTTGCGTGGCCGGTCACGTCCGGTGGAATCGCAGAACACCGCGCGCCGCTTTCCCGTCAGGATGCACGCGGCCATCATTGCCCAGTATTCGGGACGGTGATAACCGGGCAGCACGACAAGATCGGTCTTCGCCTTCAGCACTTCCCAGGTGAGGCGCGCCGTCATGCGCCAGGTCGGCACGTCTTCATAGCAGCCGTTGTAGAGCTTGCGCATCGGGTAGCTGTGGAACGAATAATCCACGTCCGAGAAACCAATGCGGTCGTGCTCGGTATCGGCGATCTGGACCATCGAATACTTGATCGACCCCGAGCCCGAAATGTTGTGCAGCGCGGACAAAACAGCCCCTTTGTGCCGCGACCAGACGACATTATGGAAAATGGTGACCGTTGCATTCATGTTCTAATTATCCCTATTGATAGCGTGTGCTTCACGAGGCATGAGGCGCTGCCGTCCCCGTGTCATGCGTGAGCCGGCTGCCGGCTCAGCGCCTCGTAGTGCTGCAGGAAGTCCTGATAGGTTGCGCGTATGCCTTGCTCGAGCCCCGTAGATGCAAGCCATCCCATGTTGCCGAGCTTCGACACATCAAGCAGCTTTCTCATCGTGCCGTCGGGTTTGCTTGCGTCGAATACCAGTTCGCCTTCGAAGCCCACCACGCGACAGACCGTTTCAGCAAGTTCGCGAATGGACAGGTCTTCGCCCACGCCCACGTTGAATACGCCTTCATCGTGTGCGCTTTCCATCAGGAACACGGCAGCGCCGGCCAGATCATCCACATGCAGGAATTCACGGCGCGGCGTGCCCGAGCCCCATACGGTCAGCGTGCTTTCGCCATTGAGCTTCGCCTCATGCGCCTTGCGGATCAGCGCCGGCAGCACATGGCTGCTCTTCAGATCGTAGTTGTCGTTCGGGCCGTAAAGATTGGTCGGCATCAGCGAGATGAACTTGCAACCGTATTGGCGGTTGTAAGCCTCGCAGAGCTTCAAGCCCGCGATCTTCGCAATGGCATATGCCTCGTTGGTCGGCTCCAGCGCCGAGGTCAACAGATACTCTTCCTTGATCGGCTGCGGGCAGGCCTTCGGGTAAATGCACGACGAGCCGAAGAACACCAGCTTCGATACATTCCAGCGGCATGCCGCATGGATCACGTTCGTTTCGATGGTGAGGTTTTCATAGATGAACGATGCGGGCAGCGTCGAGTTCGCGAGAATGCCGCCGACCTTCGCCGCCGCGAGCAGCACCACGTCTATGCTTTCCTTCTCGAAGAACATGTTCACGCCGACCTGGTCTGTCAGATCGAGCTGCGAATGCGTGCGCGTGATGATGTTGCGATACCCCGCGTCGGTGAGCCGGCGCACGAGCGCAGAACCCACCATGCCCCGATGACCCGCTACGAAAATGCGTGCGTTTTTGTCCATGATCTCTTACTCGTGGTGTTCAAGAGCTTTGAATCCAGCCATCGTGACGAGCGCGTCACGCCGTGCGATCTGATAATCCGAACGAACCATCTCCTTGACGAGCGAGGAGAAGGTTGTCGTCGGACGCCAGCCAAGTTTTGCATGTGCCTTTGAAGGGTCGCCGAGCAAGGTTTCGACTTCGGTCGGGCGGAAATAGCGCGGGTCGACACGGACGATCACGTCGCCCTTGACGAGCTTTGTTTCGCGCCCCTCGACCCGATCCACAATACCCACTTCATCCACGCCCTTGCCTTCGAAACGCAGGTGTACGCCCAGCTCCGCGGCCGCCTGCACCACGAAATCCCGCACGCTGTGCTGTTCCCCGGTTGCGATCACGAAATCTTCGGGCTTGTCCTGCTGCAACATCAGCCATTGCATCTCGACGTAATCGCGCGCATGACCCCAGTCGCGCAGCGCCGAAAGATTGCCGAGATACATGTTCTCCTGCATGCCGACGGCAATGCGCGCCATAGCGCGCGTGATCTTGCGCGTGACGAAGGTCTCGCCGCGCACCGGCGACTCATGGTTGAACAGGATGCCGTTGCACGCGTACATGCCATACGCCTCGCGATAATTCACCGTCATCCAGTACGCGTAGAGCTTCGCAGCCGCATACGGGCTGCGCGGATAGAACGGCGTGGTCTCGCGTTGCGGAGACTCCTGCACGAGCCCAAAGAGCTCGGACGTCGACGCCTGATAAAACCGCGTCCGCTTTTCCATGCCAAGAATGCGGATCGCTTCGAGTATGCGCAGTGCGCCAAGACCATCGGCGTTCGCCGTGTATTCGGGTTCTTCGAACGACACCTGCACGTGGCTCTGCGCACCCAGGTTATAGATCTCGTCGGGCTCGGTACGCTGCACGATATGCATGATGCTCGAGGTATCCGTCAGGTCTCCGTGATGCAGCACGAACTTCGGGCCATCCTCATGCGGATCGCTGTAAAGATGGTCGATGCGGTCCGTGTTGAAAAGCGAGCTACGGCGCTTGATGCCGTGTACCTCATACCCTTTTTCCAACAGCAGTTGAGCCAGGTAGGACCCGTCCTGTCCAGTCACGCCGGTAATCAAAGCGACCTTGTGTTTCATCTTGTGCCTCTCGTCTTTCTCGGTGAAAGTGGCGCGTCCCGCGCGCCGCGGCGTCATTGTGTCCAGGGCATCACTCGGGGATGCTCTCGTAGCCGTAGTAGTTGGTATAGGAACTGCCCGACATCAGTTTCGATTGCGGTACGTCAGTGAGAAGCACGCCCTTCATGTTCACGCCGCCGTGCTGCAAGCGCTTCATGGTTTCGCCAATCTCTTCAACCTGGTTGCGGCCATGGCGCACCACGAGCAGGCTCGTGCCGGCGTGCTTGCCGATCACGGTCGCGTCCGTGACAGCGAGCACCGGCGGGGTATCGATGATGACGAGGTCGTACTTGTGCTTCAGGAACTCAAGCACTTCGTGCATGCGATCGCTCATCAGGAGTTCCGACGGATGCGACGGCAGCGAGCCCTTCGTCAGCAAGTCCACGCCCGGCAGCACGTCGTGCAGCACGGCCGCTTCAATATCCGAACCCATCAGCACATCCGACAAGCCCGGCATGTGACGCACGCCGAAATGCGAGTGCACGTCGCCACGACGCATGTCGCCGTCGATCAGCAGCACGCGCTTGCGGGTCGATGCAACCAGCGTCGCCAGGTTGACCGAGAGGAATGACTTGCCGGCATCCGGACGCGAACCCGTGAGCATCACCACGTTGTTGCGCGCGTCGGCCATCTGCAGTTGCAGCGAGGTACGCAGGCCGCGAATTCCTTCCACCGCGGCGTCTTCCGGCGAGGTCGCGGCAAGCACATGCAGCCCTTGGGTGCGCGAACCGACCTTCTGCTGCAGGCGAAGCTGCTGGTTGCTGCGCGGCACAATGGCGAACACACGCACGCCGAGCCGGTTTTCAATTTCTTCCGGACGCTCCACGCCGCCGAACAGCGACTTGCGAATGAAGGCCACGATGATGCCCAGCACCAGGCCCGTGCCCAGACTGATCAGGATCACGATCAGGCGCTTCGGACGCACGGGGTCGTCGGCGGCTTCGGCAAAATCGACCACGCGCACGTTGCCTACTTGTCCCGCCTTGGCAACCCGCAATTGCTGCGCGCTGTTCAGGAGATTCGTATAGAGCTCGGTGTTCACGCGCACGTCACGCAAGAGGCGCAAGGCGGTCTGCTCGGTATCGGGCAGCACGGAGACGTTCTTCGTGAGCGAACCTTGCGCGGCTTGCAGCGCGCCGATCTGCGCATCGAGTGCCGCCACGGACGGATGGTTCGCCGTGAAGCGCTGCGAAAGTTCGGCGCGTTGCTGTTGCAGGTCCATCAGCTTCGTCTTGTTGTCGACGACTTGCTGCAGCAGCAGGCGGCTTTCTTCGCCGAGATCGACCGTGCCCTGCTTGTTGCGGAACGTGTTGTACTTCTGCTCGGCCTGATCGAGTTGCGCGCGCAGTTCCGGCAATTGCTGCTCGAGGAACGCCAGCGTCTTGCCGGCTTCCGCGGAGCGCGTATCCATGTCTTGCTGGACGAAGCGGCGCGCGATGTTGTTCACGATCTGTGAAGTCAGCTTCGCGTCATGACCTTCGAGACTCAACGCAATGATGCCGGACTGCAGCGTTGTCTCGGCTACTGTCAGGCGCTTTTGCAACGCGTCCACGGTGCCGAGCGTCGATGCACGCGACAGTTCGAACTTCGCGCCCGGTTCGCCCGTCATCTGCTCCACCAGCAAGCTCACCGGACCCAGCGCGCTTGCGCCGTTCGCTTCCTGGCCGACCTTGCCGTTCAGGATCGCGATGCCGTCAGGGTCGCTGAGCACGTAGCTGCCGCCTTCGCCGGCGGTGAGAATGTAGGTCTTGTCGTAGGCTTCTTTTGGTGTGTCGAACTTCGGCACGGAGATGCTTTCGTTGCCCCACGCAAAGCCCGACAGCCAGCTCACCGGCGCCTGACCGTTGCGCGCCCCGAGAATGTCGCCAATCAGGCCGCCGACAATCGGGAAGTAGCGAGGACGCGCCGTGATATCCAGATGCAGCTTGTTGACCGTATCCTCGACCACTAGCCGCGAGCGCAACAGCTCGATCTCGGCGGCGGTCGTCGACTTCGCGTCGAACATCTGCGACACGGTCTGCACCGCGTTCGCATTGTTATTGTTGTTATTTCCCGCGTTGCTTTCGGTGACCTGGATCATCGCATCGGCGCGATACACCGGCGGCGCGATGAACGCGTACGCCGTGCCGAGCAGGACCACTGCGAGCGTGACCATGACGATGATCCGCCAGCTTCCCAAGATGGCCGCCAGGTAATCGGACAAGCGCAGCTCGTCCCCCGTCGACACCACATCCGCATAGCGGTTTTCAAAATTGATGGCCATTTTTGTCGCTCACTCAAACGATCACACGATCAAACGAAACGCGCCGGCGCCTTTTGAAAGGCATGGCGCCGGACGCTGCTTCCAGAACTACTTGGTAACGATCGCGGCAGTCAGGCCCGCGTTGATGGCTGGCAGGAACAGGTTCAACACGCGGTTCGCACGGACCAAGCCACTGTTATCGACGTAGACAATGTCCTTCGATTCCAGCGGGAACTGGTTCGCAAGCAGCATGGAAACCGGCGAGCGCGCATCGAGCCGGTAAATAACCGGCGTGTCGCCCGCGGTCGAGCGCAGCACGAACAGTTGCTTCGGATTCGACGTTTCCTGGTTGAGCTGGCCCGCTTGCGCAAGCGCCTCGGCAAGCGTGAGCGTGCCATCGCGCAGCGGCGGTACAGGCGCCGGCTTGTTGACTTCGCCCATCACGTAGACCGTGTTGTCTTCGCGCGCATCCACATGCAGCATGTCGCCGGGTTGAAGCATGATGTCGGCCGGGTTCTTGCCGTTCTTCATCATCTGTGCGACGTTGACCGGGTAGGCCGTGCCGTTGCGGGTGATCGTCACGCGGCTTTGATCGGCGGTCGGTGCAAAGCCACCGGCGCGGTTCACTGCTTCGGTGAGGGTCATCGGAATGTCGTTCACGGTCTGAGCGCCAGGTGCGCGCACATCGCCATCCACATAAACCTGCGACGACCGGAAAGACGCTACCCGAACCGTGACCTGCGGCTTCACGAACACCTTGCTCAGCTCGGAATAGATTTCGCGCTGGATCTGTTCAGCGGTCTTGCCGGATGCGTGGATTGCACGGTTCACATACGGGAACTGCACGTTGCCTTCGCTATCCACCACGAAACCGGGCGCTGCGTCCGACGCCTTCGTGTTCTGCGCCGGCTGGCCGAGCGCCGCCGCGAGTTCCGGGTGATCCCACACCGTGATCTGCAAAACGTCGCCCGGTCCGAGCTTGTATCCGGTCGCCTTCGCGAACAGATTCAACTGGCTGGCCGTCTTGTCCATGTTCTTCTGGTCCGCGCGAATCTGGCGGATCAGCGTCAGGTCGATTTGCTTGATCGGAATCTGGATGTCGCTTGTCGTGTCGCCGTTGTCGGCGCTCGTGACAGGCAACGCGGCCGGTTCGATCATGTGCTGGCCCGGAGCCAGCGAGCATGCGGACAGCATGGCGGCGATCGCGAGGCAAAGGGCCACACGCGTTCCAGGCACGGCATGGCTGTTCTTGTTCGGCGCCGTGGCACCGGATATTTGTTGGCTGTTCATGTTGTCGTCCCCTGCTTCAATAAGCGTTGGTGTGGCGCAAACCTTTGAAGATCGTCGCAAAGATAATTTTCATATCGAGTCCGAACGACCAGTTACCCAGGTAATACAGATCGTGTGCAACGCGTCCCTCCATTTTTTCGATGCGATCAGTCTCGCCGCGAAATCCGTTGACCTGGGCCCAGCCGGTAATACCGGGCTTGATCCGGTAGCGATGGATGTAACCCGAAACGACCTTCTGATATAGATCGTCGTGCTCCAGTGCATGCGGGCGCGGTCCCACCACCGACATGTCGCCGCGCAGCACGTTGAAGAATTGCGGCAACTCGTCAAGACTCGTGCGGCGCAGGAAAGCGCCTACGCGTGTGATGCGTGGGTCATCGCGCGTTGCCTGCCGCAACTCGCCCTGCTTCTCCACGTGCATGCGCATGGAGCGGAACTTGTAGATGCTGAAGACGCGGCCATCGGCGCCTTTCCTGCGCTGCTTGAAGAACACAGGACCTGGTGAGCTGAGCTTCACTGCAATCGCGCAGCCGATCATGACCGGCGCCACGGCAATCAACGCGGCGACAGCAAACGCGCGATCGAAGATTTCCTTTTGCATCAGCGCATTCGGCGGCAACGGCGACGCGGCGAGGTTGATCGTCGGTACGCCAAGCAGGTTCGTCACGCTGCCTTCGAAAAGCGAAAGCGTGCGTACGTCCGGCATGAAACGAATATTGATGAGGTCGTTGCGGAATTCGTCGACGAGCTTGAGGATCGTGCGTTCTTCAGTCAGCGGCAGCGCAAGCCACACTTCGCGCACGTTCTGCGTGCGGACATAGTTGGCGAACGCTTCATGTTCTTCGAACACCGGCACGCGAGTATTCATGTTCGCACCGGTCTGGACGTTGTAAGCGGCAGTCGCACGGAAACCCGCGGCCGGCGCCATGTCGATCTTGCGCACGATCTCGTCGCAGTGTTCGCCGCAGCCGGCGACCGCAACCTGCTTCAGGTTCAGGCCCGCGTTGCGAACCCGGCCGAGCACCGTATGCGTCACCATGCGGCCCGCGATCATTCCGGCGCCCGCCATGCCGGTCCAATACACGAACCAGAGGCGGGACACGAAGTCGATCCGGTGGAGCGAGAACATCAACACCATCGCGCATGCCTGCACGATGAGCCAACTCAGCGCGACCTGTCCGGCGAGTGCGCCTTTGGAACGCCCACGCCAGGATTCGTAGACGCCCAGCGCAGGAAACACAGCAAGCGAAAACGCCGCCGCGAAGGCCACGAACGCCAGGTAGAAACTGCGCTGCGATGCATCGTCGAAACGGATTTGCGACGCCACCAGCGCGCCCGCCACGATCATCGCGACGTCGAACAGTCTCGCCAGCAAGTTGGTCATTACGCGCATTTTTATTCTCCCCGAACCGCTCAAATCTTTTGCTTGACGGTTAATTAACTGCACCGGCCATACTTGTCGTCAAATCTGACGATGTCGTCTTCGCCGAGGTAGGTCCCTGACTGCACTTCAATGATTTCAAGCGGCACGCGACCCGGGTTTTCCAGGCGATGACGCACGCCGAGCGGGATGTAGGTCGATTCGTTTTCGCTCAGCAGAAACTCTTCTTCTCCGCGTGTCACGAGCGCCGTGCCGCTGACAACGACCCAGTGCTCGGCGCGGTGGTGATGCATTTGCAGCGACAGGCGCGCACCCGGATTCACCACGATGCGCTTGACCTGGAAGCGTTCGCCATGATCGATGGAGTCATAGAAACCCCAAGGACGGCGAACCTTTCTATGTGTATCGGCTTCGGGCGCTTTCTCACGCTTGATCCGCGACACGAGACCCTTGATGTCCTGCACGCGCGAGCGGTCAGCCACCAGAACAGCGTCGTCGGTCTCCACCACGATCAGGTTGTTCGTTCCCACGCACGCCACCAGCCGCCCACCTTCAGACCGCGCATAACTCGCGGTTGCCCCTTCGAACAAGACCCGGCCGCTTGCCGCATTGCCGTCTTCGTCCTTGTCCATTGCGTCCCAGACCGCGTCCCAGGAACCCAGATCGGACCAGCCGGCTTCAAGCGGCACGACCACGCCCATGAACGGCGAATCGGGCTTGCCCAGATGCTCCATCACCGCATAGTCGATGGAGTCGGAAGGCGACTTCTGAAACGAAACAGCGCATGGACGCAAGTATTCGTCAGTGTTATTCGCTTGTTCGTGCGACAAGACACATGCCGCGTACATCTCCGGCTGAAGCTTTTCAAGAGCGGCAAGCCATACCGATGCACGCACGACGAAGATGCCGCTGTTCCACCAATAATTACCGGAGGCGACGTATTGCGTGGCAAGTTCGGCTGCCGGCTTCTCGACAAAGCGATCGATGCAATGCGCGCCGTCATCCAGTGCGTCGCCCAGGCGGATGTAGCCAAAGCCGGTATCCGGCCGTGTCGGCGGAATGCCTAGCGTGGCGATTTCGCCGGATTGCGCGTGACGCGCTGCGGTGTCTATAGCTGCGTGAAGCGCGGGCACATTTGCGATCGCGTGATCGGCCGGCATGGCGACGAGAATCGCGTCCTGGCCGTCGGCGCAGGCAGTGAGTGCGGCAAGCGTGAGTGCGGGCGCGGTGTCGCGCCGCGCGGGTTCGACCACGATGCGCGCGCTCACGCCGCTGTCCCTGATCTGTTCCGCTGTCGCAAAGCGATGTTCGTCACCGCATACGATCACGGGTTCGGCGGCAACATCCCACGCGGAGGGAAAATCCTTCATGCGCAATACGGTCGCCTGCAGCAAGGACTCGGCGCCCACTACGCCAATCAGTTGCTTCGGAAAGTTTTCGCGCGATACCGGCCACAAGCGCGTGCCCGAACCGCCAGCCAGAATCACCTGCACAAGACGCCGGCAGTCGGCCGCGAGACCTTTTTCGCCCATGACCACTGCTCCTTCGTCCTGCCCCGTTTTCGTAATCATTTTAGTAATCCTATATTCCCGAACGTCTTCCCCGGGTGACGCCGTGCATATGCCCTGCACCGGCTGCACCGATAATCCCGCGCGGCTCGCTTTCGAACCGTCTGATATGTCTGTAGTGCTGGTCTCCCTCAGACGCCCGCGTCGCGCCGGCTTTGCATCCGGTATTCGGTTGGCGAAATGAGAAGGCGCTTGCGGAAGATCTTGGCGAGGCGATCGCCGTTGCCCATGCCGCTGCGGCGCGCGATCTTGTCGACCGGCAGTTCGGAATCAGTGAGCAGCGTGCAGGTCACCGCAAGACGCGCTTGCAGCAGATAGTCCGACGGCGTGATGCCCATCTCGATCTTGAAACGGCGCAGGAAGTTGCGCTCGCTCATGGCTGCCACTTGCGCGGCGTCGACCACCGAGATCGGCCGCTCGCAGTTGTCCTGCAGCCAGCGGGCGGCGGCGCGAATCTTGTCGCCGGCGGAAGCCGTGCCGCTGTCGCCGAGCAAGGGGACCAGCTTCGAGGCGGAGCCCGGCATCAGGCGTTCGGCGACACCACGCGCTACATCGACGCCCAGATCGCGCTTGATCATCAGCAGTGCGCCCTTCATGGATTCGTAGCGGTCGCCGGCTTCGCTTGCCTGCTCCTCGCGAACCGCGTTCATCATCGAATGTCCGATGTGAATCTGCGATTCCGCCGCATGGCCGATACCCGCCGCATCGAGCACCTTGCGTCCCTCAGCAATCGACTTGACGAGGGTAGTCTTCGAGTGAACGCGCCGCAGCCACTCGACGATGCGCTCGTCGCCTGCGGCGTTGTCGGCGCCCTTGCCGCCCGCCACGAACAGTGCGTCGAAGCCGCCGTAATGACGCGCGTCGAGCCCATCGGTCCATACGCGTACCGACGACGAACATGCCACGTTACCGCCTTCGACGGAGAGAAACCGTACGTCGTAGTTCCAGTCGTTGCGGGCTTTCAGGACAGCCAGTTCATTTGCAACATGGAAGACTTCCGCGACAATGCCGGCGCCAAGCAAAGAGAATCCGTCGTACAACAGGATCGCGATGCGGCGAATCTCGGCTTGCGTGCTTCTGGGCGCCGGTTGCAGCCAGCCCATTACGGCGGGTTCAAGACTGGCGTAAGGCATGGCATTCCCCTGCGAACTTGTTGAATCCAACATGATTGGATAGTGCGTTCTCATTGCGGTGCATCATAGACACCCTCAAGTTTGATTAGGTTGTCGTGACTGAAAGTAGCGAGATGTTGGCGGAAAAATTCCAGCGTCGCCATTTAAATCCTTTCAGTGCGTGCGGTGCCGATCATTTACCCTTTTTCCAATACGGCCGTTCGTTTTAAACACCGTGAAATTGGGTTGGGTCGTTTGATTTCGAATCCGACATTGCAAGACGAATGCCAATCCAATCCGGTAGCGCATATCGGACAGGGCTGTCAAAACCTGCCAACGTCATACAAATCAATGCTCAGCGCGGTTTCTGGCGGCCCGCGCCACGCGGCTTTCCAGCACCGTGGCGGTCCGCCGCGCGGGACATTCCAGGCGTCGAGCAGCGTAAACGTTTCGTCTATGAAACATCGAAAAAGCCGATTAACGAACCGCTTCGAGAGAAAGCCGTGTTTAAACGCGGCTGAAACGAGGTCATAAAGCGACTTCAAATTAAATTACAAGCTTTGAAGAACGCCTTTAATGTTTTGCCTCAATTAACAACAAGATCGCCGATGGTGCGAAAGCGCACAGACATTCTCTGGCTCGATAAATTCCCTTAAATCGCGTTTCACACAAGTAACGATTTTATTTAATCTTACAAAATGCGGGATATATTTAAAAACCACTACCCGGAGCTAATGGCGCTCGGCTAAATGGGCTGCGTGCGGGGTCGGCAATGCATGTGGCGATCGAGACGCGCGGATGCATGGCGAAAGGAACCAGTCACTTGGCGGTTCGGTCCGCCCCGCCTCAACCAGTTCCATACCAGCTATATTGAACTGGTCTGCCTCCTACCCGTGTGTCGGAATGCTTACCGGCTGTGTGCGGAAACCGCCGCTTAGGGTGTCAGTGCGATTTGATACAGATTAGTTACGCACCATTCCTTACAGTCAGGCCACATTTCGCCACGCCCGATCAGCCATTGAGTCGCGCAATCCCGCCATCCATATGAGGTTCAAGCCCCTATGCAGTGAGCATCCGCCAACGTTCATCGCGATGACTGGCGCGATTGTTTCGCCTCACCTATCCTCAGCGCCATTGGGGAGCCTTGTTGGACGAGGCGCAGCATGTCTTTACACAGGTGCTGCCACTCATGGAGCATCGCTTTTTGCGGCAGTGCGGCATCGAAAGTTTCCGGCTTACGGCATGACGAGGCGCACGGCGTAGAACCCGCCGAAAACGTTTCATTCAGGTAGCACGAAGGTGGCGCGGCAGCACTTTCATCGGTGGAAACACCAATGCTGCGAATTGGACCACCCGGCTTTGATTCTTCGGGGCGTAATGAAAACGACATCAACAACACAGTCGCCGCGTCGGGTTGTAGCGCTGGCTCGCTGCACGAAGATCGCGCTAATTTGCGTCATGGGCCTGGTTGTATCGAGTTGCCGGGGCGAATCGGCAACTGACCAGGATGCGAACACCACGGACGGCTCGGTCAAGATAGACGGCGCATCCTGGACGCCGTGCGCGGCCGAGTACGAGCGCTGCTCATTCGATGGCGCGAGAAAAGTGCTCTACGGCACGCCGGAAAAGCACACGGTCAAGACCTTCAGCGGCGGGACGGGCTGCGACAACGGCGTATTTGACGACCCGGCGCCAGGAGCCACGAAGCATTGCTGGGTCGAAGCGCCGGCGCAAACCGGCGGCCAGCGCAAGGCGAGCTTTGTCGCCGATGCACCGCCGCCCTCCACGCCGCTTGCGATGCAATGCAGCCCTGCCGCCGCGCCGGTCGACATCCCCGGTTCAAGCCCCGAGGCAGACAGCATTGAAGCCGATACGCCCGGCAGCAACGGCACACGCATGTTCGCGTTGCACAAGCCGTTCGAGATCGCGCTGACCACGCGGTCGAAATCCGCCGGGACGCTTGCGTGGCAAATCCAGGATGCGTGGAACACCGTCAAGGCGAGCGGCCGCGTTGCCGTCACGCCTGGCGCACATGTATCGACTATTCGATGCACATCGCAGGCGGCCGGTTACTTCGCCGTCGCGGCACGGCTCGAATCTGGCAACGCTGCGCCGGTGGCGCTTCCTTCGAAGGGCACGCGCCCTGCGGGAATCGCGACCTTCGGCGTGTTGCCCGATCTCTCCGGCGTGTTGCCGGGCGTCACGTACAGGAACGCCGACCTGCACCGCTTCGGCGGCCAGGGCGCGGCCTATTTGCGGCCGGGCCAGTCGTGTTGTTCCGGGGATGGCTACAGGCCGCTTTACACGGACCTCGGCCTGACGTGGGTGAACGACAACCGCAACTGGTACATGACGGAGCCCAAGGCGCCAAACACATTCGACGCCACCGCCGACAACCTCCAGCCCTTCTTCAAACCGGGCGACCTGCTGCGGCTGATCCAGCTCGATGGCATTCCCGGCTGGGCGAACAAGACGGGCAAGGATACGCATAGCTACGCGCCTTCATCGCTTGCCGACTACAGCGCCTATATGAAGCGCGTGGGCGAGGAATCGAACCGCGTGCGCTCGACCGTATTCCCGACGCAATCGAGCAATTACTATCAGGTGAGCTGGGAACCCGATTATGAAGGCGGCCTGCCGTGGCGGGACTCCGACGCCAACCTCGTCGCCATGTACAAGGCGACCTATGAGTCCATCCATGCAACTGATCCGCATGCCGTGGTCATGGGCCTGACGCTGTCGTCGCTCGGGAAGAATGCCGAGTGGCTCAAGCGTCTCGCACCGCTTGGCATTGCCAAGTATCTCGATGGCGTGAGCGCGCACGGTTACTACGACGTCGGCACATCGCCATCTCATCCGCCGGAACGCATGGCGGACAACAGCGATCCGCAAAAGGCCGCGCAAAGCCTGCCCGCGATGATGCGGGCGTTGCGCCACACCATGGCGCGGATGCTCAAACCCGGCGCGAAGCTCTTCATCACGGAGTCCGGAATCAGCTACGACATCGGCACGAAATACGGAAGCGCGACGCCATCGGCGAATGTGCTGTATGCGCAGGGCGCGCTGGTTTCGCGACTGCATCTGATCCTGCTCGGCGAAGGCGCTGACATGAGCTATGTTTTCTATGCAACCGATCCGCCCGAAGTGGGTTATGGCATCTTCTTCGATCTCGTGAACGCCGAAGGCGGCTTCGGCCAGACGCAGATCAGCCCCAAGCCCGCAGCCATGGGCGTGGCTGCAATGACGCGCGCCATAGACGGCACGGTCACGCTCGGCCCCGTGAAGGACACGCCATCCGGCGTCTACGCGTATGCATTCCAGCGGCTGAACGGCGGCAAGGTCGTGACCGCGCTATGGACGCACGACAACGCCGCGTGGCCCGGCGCATCGGGCTTCAGCGCTACGCGTGGCGTACGCTATTCGCTTGCGGTCGATACACCCGGCTCATCGGGATCGGTCACCGTGCTCGACATGATGGGCAATCCGTCGACGCTGCCTTATGCAAACGGCCGCGTCGCGCTGACGCTCACCGAAGCGCCGGTGTACGTGATTTCGCAAAACGCCGACGTGATGAAGCAGAACGTCAACGTGCCCGAAGGGTATGTGGCGAGGTAGCGCTTTGTGCCTGACGGCGTGTCAATGTGTTTCGATAAAGCTGCCCGGTCTTTACGAAAACTCCGACAGATTCACCTCTCGCCGCGCCTTAAATTGGATATCCCCATGACCATTTAGGGCAGCGGCGTGCGCCGTTGTAATTGCATGAACCCACTTGATCCATCGACTGCTTCGGCATCCACAAGCAAACTTCTTCTGGCCATACTCATTGGTTGTTCAACCGTGCTGACCGCGTGCCCGCCCAAGGCGCCTGAAACACCTGACACCACGCGCGTTGAAAGCACGTCGCTCGTGAAGGGCGACCTGCGTTGACGCGACTCAAGCTGCGTATTGGCTTACAAGCACGGTCTTTAGTCGGTTTAAGCCAGCCCATTGCCAATACGGAGGCTCAGGCCCCGCGCTACACTGAATTGCATGCATAAAGTGCCGAAGCAATCAGAGATGCGCAGGAAAACTTTGCCCTCTTGGCCAGCAACAGCGCAACCCAGCCTATTCGGAAACATCATGGAAAGCCTGCGCCTGATGCCGATTCTTGTCGTCGCAATGCTCGGCGGCGGGTTGGCCGTATGCGCGCTGCTTGCGTTGGCCGTGTTTGTCGTCAGTCACACCTGCACACGCCTGTTCAAAAACAACGACCATGATTGAGGTAATTCGAGCGTGACAGACCTTTCTTCATTCAACGTGGTCGCCGCTGTGCGTGAGCCGGAGCGGCCCATGCAAAACGCGCCGTCCCGTCTCAATCCTCATCTGGGCAAAGCGGATTTTCTCGACGTCGTCCGCCTGACTCCACTCGTGTCCATCGACCTAATCGTGACCGACGGAAACCGCCGCGTGCTGCTCGGGCAGCGGCGCAACCGTCCCGCGCAAGGTTCGTGGTTCGTGCCCGGCGGACGCATCATGAAAGGCGAAACGCTCGATACCGCGTTCACGCGGGTGGTTCGCGACGAACTGGGCATAGCGAGCGTTGAACGCTCGGCGTCGCGTCTGTTCGGCGTGTTCGAGCATCACTACGATGAAAACTTCGCGGGCGTCGCGGACATTCCGACACACTACGTGGTGCTCGCCTACTCCATCACGTTGGGCGGCGCGGTACCCATCGGCCGCTTCGACCAACATAGCGGATATGCGTGGCTGCTGCCTACTGAAGTGCTCACTAGAAGCGACGTGCATCCAAACGCGAAAGCTTATTTCCGTTAAGCCCTGGCAGCACGTCCAGGCAATCTTCAAGCGGCTCGCAAAGCCGCTTTTTCATTTTGCGCGAAACAATTGGCGCAAAAAAAGCCCGCACGAGGCGGGCCAAAGACCATAGCGCGCACCGGGGGGCTAGCGCTACTTACAACACGGTTCATGCTGCATTAAATTACGTGTCCCCGCCACGGCCGGAATTGCCTGCAGCTAGCTTGATTCCGGCGCTGTCGTCATTCGGTGTCGACAGCGAGTTCAGGTGTTTCATCGAATCGTTCAATCTCGGCCTCGTTCGCGGGATGGCGGCCCGCGAGGAACGCGCGCAGATACGCCTCGAATGGCTGCGCGACTTCAGGGTGGCGCAGCGCGAATTCGACGGTTGCCTTCAGATATCCCAGCTTGCTGCCGCAATCGAAACGCTTGCCTTTATATCTGTACGCCAGCACTTGTTCGTCAGCGAGCAACGCCTGGATCGCGTCGGTCAACTGGATCTCGCCGCCCGCGCCCGGCTTCTGCGTGCGCAAATGCTCGAAGATGCGCGGCATCAGCACATAGCGGCCCACCACACCGAGATTGGACGGCGCCAGCGCCGGTTCCGGCTTCTCCACTACACGTGCGATCTTGAAGAGATGTTCGTCCCACAGGCGGCCATCGATCACGCCATACGATCCCGACTCGCCCGGATCGATCTCCTCGACGCCCACCACCGACGAATGATAGTGATTGAACACCTCGACCATCTGCGCCATGACGGGCGGCTCGCCGTCGAGCAGATCGTCGGCGAGCATCACGGCGAAGGGCTCGTTGCCTATGAGTTTTTCCGCGCACAGCACGGCATGGCCCAGCCCCAGCGGTTCAGCCTGGCGTACGTACACGCAGTCCACATGCGACGGCTTGATGTTGCGCACGAGGTCGAGCAATGTGCGCTTGCCGCGCGCCTCGAGTTCGCTTTCTATTTCGTATGATTTGTCGAAATGATCTTCTATGGCGCGTTTGCCGCGGCCCGTGACAAAGATCATTTCCGTGATGCCGGCAGCGACTGCTTCTTCCACTGCGTGCTGGATCAGCGGTTTATCGACGATGGGCAGCATTTCCTTGGGACTTGCCTTCGTCGCCGGAAGAAAGCGCGTACCGAGCCCAGCGACGGGGAACACCGCCTTGCGAACTTTCAGCATATCCGACCCCTTGTTTGTCCGGCGCTCGCGAACGGGCCAGGATTTCATGTCAACGTGATTTATGTGTTTTATGCGACTCGGCAAACACGTTTCAACTTGCATGCCTCGATAGGCGCGAGCCCGGCGACGCAATCTCGATCACTGATGGTCAGCTTATTACTCGAATATCGAAACCATCTGCCAACATCTCGTGCTTTTCAGACGACCGTCATGACGCTTCAATCCCGCCGCGTATAGTGCGACGCATACGAGACCAAATACCCGCCGCTCTGGCCGGCAACGGAGAAAGCTGATGGGACACGCTAATGGCACGAGCCGGTTGCAGGTTGTACGCCCGGCTGGTGCGGACCCCGCGCTGGTGCACCATGAGCACGATGCGCACACTGAACACGCCAAGCCGCGCACGAATACGCCCGGATCGTGGCCCGGTGCACATGCCCGGGAAGCGTCGGCCGAAGGACGCGATCCGGGACAAGAAACCGCCAACGAAGCCATGCAAGACGTCATGCACGAAGCCAGACTCGAAGGGACGCCGGCGCCCAGGCGCATAGGCATTCTTATCTTCGAAGATTTCTCGCTGGTCGAAGTCAGTTCGATTTCCGAAGTGTTTTCGCTCGCCAACGAAATCCATGAACTGTCGGACTCGGCCGCCATCAAGGGCGGCGAAACGCCGGACTACGCGCTGCTGTTTTTATCGAGCGACGGAGGGAGCGTGGCCAGCAGTTGCTCCATGCGTATCTGGACCGAGAGCCTCGATACACGCTGGATGAGCGATTGCGACGCGCTGTTCATTGCGGGCGGCGACGGCGCACAACGCGCGAAACTCGACACGCAGTTGCTGCGCCGCCTGAGCCGCGTCGCGCCGAAGATATCGTTCGTGAAAGCGATAGGCGAAGGCTCGCAAATCCTGGCGGCGGCGAACCTGTCGCTGCAAAATCGTGCGCCCGACTTCGAGGATCCGGCAGCGGCGTCGGCATTGACCAGCTCGCTGTTCATCGCGGAACAGACGCTTACGCTCGACGACCCCAAGGGCCCGATTGCGGCCGCGTTATCGATCATCAAGCGCGACTATGGCCCCGCGTTGGCGCGGGAAGTGTCGGAGCGCTCCATCCCGGGCGCGTGGCCAAAATTGTCCGCGGTACTCGAAGATACGGATGTGGGCGGCGTGCGCCAGAAGATCGACGCAGCCGCGCGATGGATGCGCGAAAATTACATCCGCCCCATTTCGATAGCCGACGCCGCGCGCGTCGCCGCCATGAGCGAGCGCAACTTCCTGCGCCGGTTCAAGGCGCAGATTGGCCTGACGCCATCGGAATATTTATTGCGTGCAAGGCTGGATGCAAGCTGCATGTTGCTTGCGGCGACCGACCTTCCCGTGGACAAGATCGCGCGCCGTTGCGGCGCGGGCAGCGGCGACGGACTGGCGAAGATTTTTCGCAAGCGCCTGTCGATCTCGCCAACGGAATACCGGCTTGCCGGGCGCAGAAAAGCGGCGGAGGACTGACGCGGCTGCAGTAACATCACATACGAAGTCAAGGCATTGCGCGACAAGCCAAGCGCGACGTTTTGCAGTCGCAGCGCGGCGCGCGCTTTTCGGGGGAAGCATGACGGGTACCACTATTCTGGGTTTGATCACCAATCTCGGTGACGTTGCGCTCACCATTCCAATCGCGGCCGGTTGCGCGATCTGGGTGCGGGCAACGGACAAGCGCGAGGCGCTGGTCTGGATCGCCCTGCTTGGCGGCGCGCTGGCGCTGGTCGGGGTCAACAAGATTCTTTATGCGGGCTGCGGTCTGGAAATTCGATCGCTCGAATTTCGCGTGATCAGCGGCCACACCATGCTGACATCGGCGGTATGGGGCGTGACGTTCGGATTGCTGGCAGGGAGCTGGCGTGCGGACTGGTACGGGCTTGGTGCGGCAGTGGGGTTGGTACTTGGCGCGCTGATCGGGTTTTGCCGGGTCGTGCAGGATGCGCACACGCCAATTGAAGTGGTCGCCGGATGGTTTCTGGGCAGCGGCGTGGCGCTCATTTTCCTGCGGCGCTTTTTCGGGCAACCGCGGAAGATGACCGGGTCGTTGTTCGCCGGGCTTGGGCTGCTGGCGGTATCGACGATTGCTTATGGGCATCACGCGCCCGTCCAGCAAATTCTCGCCGCGTATTCGCCGTGGTTATGCCGGTGGTTCGATTTGTAAGCTGTCTTTTTAGGCCTTCATGAGCCCGCGCCAGATGATCCGATGACGCGGGCGAACGCCTACTCAAGCACGGTCAGTTCCGCCTGCTCAACCTGTTCGACCTCCGGCGCCGGCAGCAACTCCGCCATGCACTCGCGCAGATAAGCCTCGAAACCGTCGCGCACCTCCGGGTGCTGCAGCGCGAGTTGCACGGTCGCCTTCAGGTATCCCAGCTTGCTGCCGCAATCGAATCGCGTGCCGTAATAGCGGTACGCCAGCACCTGTTCCGCCGACAGCAGCGACGCAACAGCGTCGGTCAACTGGATCTCGCCGCCGCTTCCCGGCTGCGTCGCGCGAAGATGCGCAAAGATCCCCGGCATGAACACATAGCGGCCGACCACGCCCAGATTCGAAGGCGCCAGCGCCGGCTGCGGTTTCTCCACAATGCCCGAGAGCTTGATGATGTCTTCTTCCCATTCGCGCCCTTCAATCACGCCATACGACGCGCTATCGACGCGGTTGATGCGCTCCACGCCAATCACCGAGCTATGGTAATGGTTGAACACATCGACCAGTTGCTTCATGACCGGCTCTTTGCCGTGAAGCAGATCGTCGGCAAGAATCACGGCGAACGGGTTGTCGCCGATCAGCTTCTCGGCGCATAGCACCGCGTGTCCCAGACCGAGCGCGGTCGGCTGGCGGACATAAAAGCAGTCCACGTTTGCCGGCTTGATCTTGCGAACGACGTCGAGCAACGCTTCCTTGCCGCGCGCTTCGAGTTCCGCCTCGATCTCATACGACTTGTCGAAGTGGTCTTCAATTGCGCGCTTGCTTCGGCCCGTCACGAAAATCATTTCCGTAATGCCGGCCGCAATAGCCTCTTCTACCGCGTATTGAATAAGCGGTTTATCGACGACGGGCAGCATTTCCTTCGGACTCGCCTTGGTGGCGGGCAGGAAACGCGTCCCAAGTCCGGCGACAGGAAATACGGCTTTGGTGACTTTCAGCATCGCGCGCTTCCCAAATGATGATTGATTAATGCCCGAGCGCGTGTTCGCGAAATTCATGCGCTCAATGCACGACCGTTCATTTAAAAGACTTATTCGTGATCGTCGGGCTGTGGAAAACGAATGCCCGATGCATTCATTGTCGACATTGGATCGTTGCGCAGCGCGTCCCTGTATGCCGAAACGGCGGCAAGGACCAATAAAACAGCAATACCGGCAAGTGCGTGCATGTCCATGACGTAATCCCTGTATGCGAATGGTTTGAGACGAAGTTATCAGAAAAAAAACGGCAAATAATTGCCGAATAAAAATCGTCATTTTCGATACATGCCTTGGCAGCTTTTTTTCGATCCCGCGAAAGACGGGGTTTTTTCGCGCATATTTTTCCATTATTTGCGGGACTAACATCACTCTCGGGACTTTACGAGTGAGCACGCCTCAAACGGCGCGGGGAAGCCGGGGTTCAGCGCCTCGGCCTCGCTTGATACAAACAGAATCAACCCGGACACGAGGTTTTAAATGAGCGACTCTTCCTTGCTCAATCCAGGAGCTTCCCGCTTGCGGTTATCGCCGGAGCGCGCGGCCACGCTCAGCTTGGACGAAAAGGACATCGCCATCAACGCGTGGCGGGGTTTCGCGGCGCTGCTGGTCGCGTATTTCCATTGCCGCCAGATCACGTGGATCGGCATTCAGCAATTTCACAAGACGGCCGCCGGGTTCGATCTCAACACGCTGTTCAGCTATCTCACCTTTCCGATTGCATGGGGTTCGGCCGGCGTGCCGATTTTCTTTGTGATCAGCGGCTACTGTATTCATCGCGGGACGGCGCGTAAGCTGATCGCCAATCCGTCCGCGCCCTTCGATACCCGCAACTTCCTCATGCGCAGGTTCGCGCGGATTTACCCTGTGCTGCTCGCCGCGCTGGTGCTGACCTATCTGCTCGATTCATGGAGCCGCAGCTTCACGCCGACCAGTCCGAAGATCGGCACGCTGGACCTGCATTTATTTATCGTCAATCTGCTTTCGCTGCAGGGCGTGGCGGGCAAGACGTTCGGTTCAAACGGCGCGCTGTGGACGCTGTCGCTCGAAGTGCAGTTCTACCTTGTGTATCCGCTGCTGATTGCCTTGCGGCGCCGGATCGGGATGAAGGCCGTGCTGGTGAGCGTGGGAATCGTCAACGTGGCGTCCGCACTCGTATTCGAGCGTCACGAGATCGTCTTGTTCGCGTCGTACTGGTTCTCGTGGACGCTCGGCGCGTGGATAGCCGAAGCGAAAGCCGCGCCCAATGCATCCAGATCGGCCTCCGGATCGTGGAAATTGCAGGTTGCGGCGGTTGTGGTCGCGCTGCTCGGATGCGCGGCGTTTCAGATCGGGCAGTACCTGGCGTTTCAACTCTGGGCGGTCGCGTTCGCGCTGTACCTGTATCAGGTACTCGATAAACCCATGCGCAACTCGCTGCCCGTGAAAGGGTTTTCATGGCTCGGAGAGTTCAGCTTTTCGCTGTATGTGGTGCATATTCCGATCCTCGTTTTCCTCGGATCACTTTTGTTTCGCTCGGCGCTGCAGACCGAGATCTGGCCGTCGTTCGTCTTCATGCTCGCGCCGGTTGCGGTAGCGTTCGGGTTTTACAGGCTCGTGGAACGGCCGGCCATGCACTGGTCGGCGAGTCTCAAGCGCAAGCAGGCAAACGTGACTTGAGGAGTTGGACGCGCGTTGGTCGATCGACAAAAACACGAAGCCCCGCATGATGCGGGGCTTCGTGTTTCAGCTACTAGCTTTCGAAGAACTCAACCGCGTTTCGACCGCCCCTTCCCGGCGACATCCGACAGAATCTTCTGCACGCTTTCCACATACCGCTCCGTGCCGAAGCGGTTGATCGCGTTTGCGTAACCCTGCTCGACCAGACGGTTGCGCAGGTCGGCATCGGCGGATAGTTCACCCAGCACGCCCGCCAGTTCGTTCACGTCGCCCGGCGTGCACAGAATGCCGTTCTCGCGGTTCGTCACAATATCCACGACACCACCCGCACGCGACGCCACGACTGGCCGCTTCGCCAGCATGCCCTCGATGATCACGCGACCGAACGGCTCGGGGCTGATGGACGTGTGGGCGATGATATCGACTGCTTTCATGCACGCCGCGATGTCATGCTGGAAACCGAGGAAATGCACGCGGTCGCCGAGTCCGTGCTCGAGCACGTAGGCTCTCAGTTCGGCCTCGTAAGCGTCCTCGCCGAAGAGCGCCGCGCCGACCAGCACGGCGTGCATATCGGGCGCATCCAGCAGCGCTTCGAGCAGCACATGCTGGCCCTTCCAGCGGGCAAGACGACTGAACGAGCCGACAAGAAACGCATCCTGCGGCAAGCCGAAACGCGAGCGCAATTCATGTTGCGCGACCGCTTCGAGCTCGGTGAACGGCTCCGCTGAAATGCCGTTGAAAACAACGTCCAGGCGCTCTTCCTTCATCCGCGTCAACGCGGTAAGTGCGACGGCGGACGCAGTCGAATTCGCGATCACGCGTTCCAGCATCAGCTTCGTGCACCACTTGATGATGGTGAGTTGCGTCTTGCCGAAATGCTCGGGACTGACGATATCGCGCAAATGCCACACCACCGGACGCCGCGAGATCAGGCCCGCGATTGCGCCAACCACCATCGCGCGTTGCGTGTTCACATAGATCACATCGGAGTTGCGCGATTTTTCGAGCGTGCCGCGCACGAGTCCCATCACGCCGCCGATCATGCCGGCGCTCGGCCGCTTCATGCCGCTGTCCTTGCTCACGCCGCCAAGCGCGGCGCCGTCGAGTACATCGACCTTGATGCCGACTGCTTCCAGTGCAATGCGAAACGGGCCGTCATCGAAGAGAACGGTCTCGTTGTTGCCGCGCATGTTCTTCATGACCTCCAGCAGCGAGAGCTCCGCGCCGCCGAGCACGCCGCTTTGATCGACGGCGAGCACGCGCATGCCGTCGGCGGCTTCATTGTCTTCATCCTGCTTTGGCGTGGTCGTCTTGATCTTGCGAACGAGCGGCACGGGCGGCAACGCCGGCGGCGGCAGCGTGAACTGCGGCGCGACGCTTTGCACGTAGGCGCGCAGGCCGTCGCGGAAATGCCTCACCGAGAAACGCTCGGCGTTCGCGCGGCAATCCGCCGGGTCGATCTTCACCGCGCCGAGCTCGAAACCCTCCACGGCGTCGATGATCGATTCGGTCGTCTGTTCATCGAAGAAGAGACCTGTCGGGCATGCATTCGAACTGTCGAGCACGGTTTCCAGCGCGCCGCCCTTGCCGTATGCGATCACCGGCGTCCCGCATGCCTGCGCCTCGACCACCGAAATGCCGAAATCTTCTTCGGCCGCGAACACGAACGCCTTCGCCCGCCGCATCTGATCCTGCAGCACTGAAAACGGCTGATAACCCATGATCTCGATGTTCGGTGTAACCTTGTCGCGGATCTTGCGCATGTCGGGACCATCGCCGATCACGACGAGACGGCGCCCGGGCATCTTTGCAAACGCCTCCACGATCAGGTCGATCTTCTTGTACGGCACCATGCGCGACGCCGTCAGATAGAAGTCCTCCTTCACCTCGCAAAGCTGGAACGCATCGACGTCCACGGGCGGAAAGATCACATGCGAATCACGGTGATAGACCTTGTTGATCCGCCGCGCGATGAACTCCGAATTCGCGATGAAGTGATCCACCGAGTTCGATGTGCGGATGTCCCAGTTGCGCATGTAATGCAGCACGAGGCGCGCGAGCATGGACTTCGGCCCGGCGGTGAGATTCGATTGCTGCAGGTACTGGTGCTGCAGATCCCATGCATAGCGGATAGGCGAATGCACATAGCTCACGTGAACCTGATCGGGACCGGTCAGAATGCCCTTCGCCACGGCATGACTGCTCGATATCACGAGGTCATAACCCGACACGTCGAGTTGTTCGATCGCGAGCGGCATCAGCGGCAAATATGATCGATACCGTTTCCTGGCCTGCGGCAGTTTCTGGATGAACGACGTGGTCACCTTCTTGCCGCGCATCCACGCGCGCTCTTCCATGAAGTCGACCACGCTGAACAAATCCGCTTCTGGAAAACAGATGAGAATCTGTTCGAGCACCTTCTCCGCGCCCGCGAATGCGACCAGCCAGTCATGCACGATCGCCACGCGCGGCACCCGCTTGGCAACGCGCGCGCGATGCTTCGGCGGTGCGTCCATCACGGCAGGCGGATTCTCGTCGATACGGCCGGCAGGTTCCTGCACCGGGTCGATGAGCACTTCATCGAGGTCATGTCTCATGCGCCACTCCTCACCTTAAACCGTGGATTTCGCGCGTCGTTTAAGACGCGCACTCAACTCTCGAACGAAGCCGCGCGCCATGGAGCGCAAGGCGGGTCGCGTCAACAGGGAACAAGCGGCATTGAGGCCTGCGATAAAAAACGCGGCGGCAACGGATTGCAGCGGGTATTCGATTGGATCGACGAGATAAGCCACGCCGAGCCCCGCGACAAGAAACGCGAGGTGCAGCAGCATGTCGGCGGCGATCGGCCGGGCGTTGACGCGTGAGATCCACAGCAGCAGGCCGTAGTCGGCGAGTGAGCGCAGCACGACCACGCTTGCCGCACCGATAGGACCAAAGTGCGCAATGCCGAACCACAGCGCCGTCACGAAGAACGGCAGTTGAACCAGGCCGATACGCGCCGCCGTAGCGGGATTGATTTGCGACTGGATCATGATGCGTGTCACGCTGGCTTGCCCGACGAGCCACACGCCGACGATCAGAATGCGTCCAACGGGTGCGCTTGCAATGGCGATTTCCTGTCCGACCCAGATGTGCAGGAACGGGGCGAGCACGAGCATGACGAAGAGCGCGATGGGCGTAAACACACCGTTCAGGAACTCTAACGATTGTCGGACCATGGCGTCGGCGTGATCGCGCTTGACGGCCGAGAGGCGCGGAAACAAGGTCCGCACAAGCGAGTTGGGCAGCATGTTCAGCCGTGTGACGAGGTTCTGCGGCACGGTGTAGTACGTGACGAAACGCGCGCCGAGATTCGCGCCGAGCAGAATGCGATCGAGCGAGTCCGTGATCATGCTGGAGATGGTCGCGACCAGCATCCACCCGCCGAATTTGAACAAGCCGCTGGCGACACCCAGTTGCGGCCATTCGATGCGTTTGAGATCGAGCACCTTGATGCTTGCGCGTGCGAGCAGCACGACCGCAATGACGCGCGCGAGCACTGCGGCGGCGAGTACCGTTTGCAGGTTGGGGGCGATCTTCCAGGCGGCGGCGAGCGGCAGCAGTTGGAACAGGAACGTGCCGATTGTCTGGTTCGTGTTGTAGATGCCGAAGCGTTCGACGCCGTTGATTGCGCCGGCGCACACCCATGAGACGTTCGCGATGGGGATGGCCAGTGCGAGCCATGGGAGCGCGTGATAGACCTCGCGCTGCATGTCGGGGGATGTGTGCGCGACATAGGCGGTGTAGGCGAAGGCGCCGAAGTAGATCAGTGCTCCGCCGATGATTCCTGTGCCCAGGTTGAGCCAGATTGCGCTCCAGAAAACGCGTGAGCGTGCTTCGGGGTCGTTTGCTGCGTGTGCCTTCGATATTTGATGCTGGGCGGCCATGCCCATGCCGAGATCGAGAATGCCGAAGTAGCCTATGAGTGTCCAGACCAGGCTGATCACGCCATAGCGTTCTACGCCCACGAGATGGATGTAGGCAGGGACGGTGATCAGGGAGACGAAGGTCGGTAGCACCAGTCCCGAGAAGTTGATCGCCATGTTTTTGATTAACGATTTTTCCATCAGGGGCGGGTCGTTGGCACTTGGGGTTAAAGGGGTTTCTTTCTTTAGTGAACGGTTTTGGTCAATTCAGGGTTGCTGCTTTTTGCGCCTGCGCGCGGTCCCTGTTTGTTGTTCCTCTTTAGCACTGTTAGCCACTGTCCGTGGCGGGACTTCATTTCTTTTTCCAACGGCGAAAAAGAAACGAAGCAAAGAAAACGCCTTCCAACCGCCAATTCTTAAGGAGACCAAGCGTGCACTGACATCTGTTTGGTACTTCAAAAGACCGCACTGCGCATAACCCCAGACACCTGAAACCCTCCCGCTTCGTCCACGGCTACCCACACGCTTCGCCACCAGTGTTTGTGGCAGTCAATAAATAGTGCGAATGAATTTTTGGCGGCAGTTTTCCCCTGGTTCTCGTGTTGGCCCGAGAACGCTAATGGCGAAGCGTGTGGATGTCAGGATTCGGAGGGGAAGGGTTTCAGGTGTTCTTTGTTATGTGGGCTCCGTTCTATTTAAGGGCCAAAAACGTGTGCTTGCGCGCTGGGGACACTTACGTGCCCTCGTTTGGAAGGCGTTTTCTTTGCTTCGTTTCTTTTTCGCCGTTGGAAAAAGAAATGAAGTCCCGCCACGGACAGTGGCTAATAGTGTTAAAAAAATCAACGCACATGGAACGCGCAAGACCCTGAACAGAACACCCCCGCGCCCCCAAGACCTTCACGGTCGCCACCTGTACATCATCACCTTCCCCCGCGCATCCTCTTCAACGAAAATCAGATACTCCCCATCAGCCTGCCGGCTCGCACTAATGCCATTCGGCACATCCACCCACCCCGACGCACGACCCACCTCCGGGCCAGGTTTGATCACCCCAACCTCACGCGCAGTATCCTTCTCATAGACATGCACCATCCCATACGGCTCAACCGTAAAGAGATACTTGCCCTCCACCGTCAATCCAATCGTGGTAACAAGCGGCTTACTCTTCGTATCCCACGGCAAGGCAATCGAATAACGCTCCCGCGGCGTTCCCGACCAATGGTCGTATCGCACCAAACGCCGCCCCACCTCCTTCCAGTACCCACGATCAAACGGCTCATCCGCCGTGTAACCCGTCAAATACATCGTGTCCGTATCCGCCTCGTACACCGCACGCTTCACCACGTTGAACGGCGCCGGCATCGGATAGTTCTGCGCATTGTCATAGGCGTAAAGCGGATTGCCCACCTTGTCCACACCACCATATCGAAAACGATTGATGCCGCGTGTGTCACTCGTGTGCCAGATGTCACCCTTCGTGTCGACCCACCATCCCCAACCACCCGGATTGGGCAGCAAGCCACTGTTTACCTCGAACTCGTTCGCCTCGAACCGTCCGTTGCCGTTATCGTCGTGCCAGATCCAGTCACCACCCGCCGGACGATTCGGAATGTTCACCGCGGCACGCTCCCGGCCCGCGAAGTAACCCGAAGGAATCGCCAGCTCACCGTCGCGCTTCGCATCGAATCGATAAATCTTCAGATGATCCGAATACATGTCGACCAGATACAAAAACGTGCGGCCATTCAACCTGCGAGCGATCGGCTGGCCAGGCCAGTCATCGACGCTGAAACTCGGGTCCTCGGGATACTTGAAACGCCCCGAAAGGAAGCCCGCATATTTCCATTCCTGTCCCACCGGTTTGGATAAATCCAACTCAAAACGCTTGTTCCCGGTGTACACGCTGTTGGGACGCGCCGGGTCCATCCATGCACCGTCGACGAACAACAAGCCCTGCACCTGCCACAACTGCTTGCCATCGGTTGCGTAACTTTCGAGCGTGGCGCCCAATCCCGCGCCGGTCGAACCTTGCCGCACACCAATCCCATTCGTCGATACATAGATGTTGCCCCCGGCATCCGTACCCACTCCAGTCAGTCCGTTGAAACGCTGCGGACCCGGCCGCCCTGGAACGCCCGAAAAGATTCCGCCGCGCTCTCCCAGCGCACTCGTCTCGCGATACGTGTTGGCACCGCCCTCACGCGTGAAGATCAACACCTGTTGACGCGGACCGTTGTCTGCAACCAGCAACCGCCCTTGTCCGTCGATAGTCAGATCGACCGCATCGGTTCCCGCCGCCAAAGCGGGTGCATCGTCAATGGGCGCGCCCGCCGGCGTGTAGTGCGCGAGCCGTGCCTTCGCGCCTTGCGTATTCACCAACGCCCACAGCGTGCTGTCCTTCGCGAGCGCGAGACGCCCCGGTTGCGGCGCGCTCCAGTTGTTCTTTTGTTGCATCGACTCGGCGTCGTACACTTCAATACGATTCGCCGATGTATTCGCGACATACAGCAGCGAGTCAGTCGCGGCCAGGCCGCCAACGTCCTGCCTGAATTCGGTCTTCGGCGCGCCGCGCTTTTCCTCCGGCGCTTCATTCACCATCAGGAACGCGGCCGCAAGCCTGGCTTGCTCGTCCGCCTTGTCCGCAGCGGGATTCGCCTGGAACGTGGCCGCTCGCTTGATGTCGCCTATCTCGCGTCGTGACACGCCAAACCACTGCTTGCCCTTCGGCGGCCATATCCCTGGCCTCGACAAGACGCCGCGCTCATTGCCCACCGCAACCGCAACGAAGACGTATCGCTGGTTCAACGCAATCGCGTTGCCGCCGTAATGGCCCCAGCCGTGCGTGCCGTCGGCCGTTCCGAGCACCTTGCCATTCTTGTAGATGCTGACTTCAGCACCGCTCTCGTCCCACGGCGCGTTCGTGAACACGCGGCCGTCCGGAGCAACGGCGATCGCGGTTATGTTGATCTGCGTCCACACGCCATCGCCGAAACCAAAGGTGTTGCCAATCCATGATGTGCGCGCCGGCAGCACCGTCGGCGGTGCCACGTACGCTGCATATGCCGGCGCCACGGCAGCCATGCCAAGCACACTCACCATCCAAAACCGCGAAACCAAAACCTGAATACGACGCAAAGTGCGAACCAAGAGGTTTTCTCCATCTGAGAGCGGCCAGCTATGCTCGGTCTGCCAATGGCATAGGTAAGGCGTCACGGCCGTTACTCGGGTTAATCAAGCCTACCGTTCAAATATTGCAAAAAAATCTGAAATAAATGGATTGATGAAATCTGCAGATACGTTGCATGAATTCCAGATCGACTTATTTTGTTCAAAAAATTGTTTCGAAAAGTAAGAAACTGGATGGTGCCGTTGACGTGCAATGGGGCCTTCAGAAGCCGCAAAGCGCATGGGCCGCCTCAATATTTTCTTAATTGTTTCGCCATAGAATTAATGACGATTTTTATTGGTTTTTCTGTGCGGCCCGCATCGGAAGGCGTGAAAATCGGGTCAACGAGCGCATATTCAGCTCGCAACGCATGCGATTGTGCAGAACATGCGTTAAATTTTTCCAAACGCTTCCGGGTCGAATCCGCCGGCGATTTCTTCGATGGACACGATGTGTTCTGTCCCCTTGCAAAAGGACGCGCATGTTAAAATTCTGTCCTGAATTGACGCGGAAAATGGCTTGGCGTCTCATTACATGCTGCACCAGGCTTGTCGGGCAGTGAACTTGCTCAACGGTCGCCATGTCGGAATGGCTGAAATATGGGCGCTGCACTCCACCCGCGACATGAGCGACATGATCGCCGCACACACCAAGCGCAATGAACGACACAAAACATCCTGATGGCGGCACGAAGCGTCGCCGCGCTCTCATCACGGGTCTTTCGGGCTTCACCGGACGCCATATGGCCGAGCGGCTGCTCGACGAAGGCTACGACGTGTGGGGCACGACTTCGCCGGCGTCGGAAGCGGACGTGCCGGGTACGACCGGCCTGCCTGTCGACCTGCTGGATCTCGACGCCGTGCGTGCTTGCGTGGCCGATGCAAATCCGGATGTCGTGGTGCATCTGGCCGGACTCGCGCACGTGACGGGCAATCCGCCCACGCAGAGTTATCTCGTCAACATCATGGGCTCGCGCAATCTGCTCGACGCGCTCGCGCTGCTCGACAAGAAACCTCGCGCGGTGCTGATGGCGAGCACATCGAATGTGTATGGCAATGCGAACGTGGAAGTCATCGACGAAAACGTGCCGCTCAGTCCCGGCAACGACTATGCGGTCAGCAAGCTCGCCATGGAAAACATGGCGCGCTTATGGCTCGACCGTCTGCCCATTTTCTTTACACGGCCATTCAACTACACGGGCGTCGGTCAGGGCGAGGATTTCCTGTTGCCCAAGATCGTCAATCATCATGCGCGCCACGAGCAGAAGATGTCGCTTGGTAATCTTGCGGTAAGCCGTGATTTCTCCGATGTCCGCGACGTGGTCGAGGTCTACGCCCAGTTGATCGAAAAAGCGCCCGCTGGCGAAGTGTTCAACACGTGTTCCGGGGTCGGCCATTCGCTTGGCGAAATCCTGGGCATGATGCGGCGCATTGCCGGCTACGAGATCGAGGTTTTCGTCGATCCTCGTTTCATGCGTCGCAATGAGATTGCGAAACTCGTTGGCTCGAACGTCAAGTTGCGGCGCGCGATTGGCCGCGTGCCGGTCACGCCCATTTACGACACGCTCGAGTGGATGTACAAGCACGCTCGTGCAAAATTCGAAAGCGTCGCCGCCGTCAAGGCGTAACGCGCCCGGTCGGGACTTGCCCGTTCGAAAAGTGGCGTGCTTGCGGCATTGCTCTTGTCTGGCCGGCGAGCGGATCGTCCTCGGAGACTTGCAGCGATGATTGCCGCCTGTAGACCTCTGCAATCCATTCAATAAATACTTTCACGCGCCGCGGCTGGTGGCGGTTCGCTGCATAGAGAATCGACACGACTCGCGGATAAGACGGATACGCCTGCAGCACTTCGCGCAAAGCCCCGCTTTCCACATACGATGCGAGCGTATAGCTCGACGCCTGGATCAGTCCGAGTCCGTTCAGGCCACACTCTACGTACGAATCGGCGTCGTTCACGGCGAGCATTGCCTTGAGCGCAACGGCGCGGGTTTCGCCATTCACCACGAATTCCCAAGGCCTCACGCGTCCCGTCTTGCTCACGAGATAGTCCACGCAATAGTGATTCTCGAGATCCTCGAGCGTCTTTGGCTCGCCGTATTTTTCGATATACGAGGGTGCGGCGACTGTGATTTGCGAGTATCGGCCGATGGTTTTTGCGACCAGGCCGATATCGCCGACTGCGCCTACGCGGATCACGCAATCGACGCCTGATTCGATGATGTCGATTTGTTTATCGGTGAGGCTCATTTCCACGCGGATATCCGGGTAGGCCGCAAAAAATTCGGGAAGCGCGCCGATGATCGTGCTTTTTGCCATCAGGGCGGGGAGGCTGACGCGCACTGTTCCTTTAGGGCTGAGTTTCGAGCGCGAGAGCACGGACTCCATGTCGTCGACTTCGCCCAGGACGCGCACGCAGCGCTCGTAGTAGATTTCGCCGTCTTCGGTGATGCTGATACTGCGCGTGGTGCGGTTGAGCAGACGTGCGCCGAGGTGTGCTTCGAGGGCTTGTACGGTGCGTGAGACGCTGGCGGCGGGGAGGCGCAAGGCATCGGCGGCCTTGGAGAAGCTGCCGCTTTCGACGACACGCACGAAGACTTTCATCGCTAGGAAACGGTCCATGGACAGGGGTTCCAGGCTGGGGTTTTACGGGGTAGCGCGGGGCGGTTGGGCCTTGGGCGTGATTATTATGATGGAAATTAGGTTTTGATGCGCTGAGGGGGGCTGGCGCGGTTGGGGTTAGGGCTCGTGGGATCCTGCTCTTTGGGTCTTCGCGCGGTCCTTGTTCGTTGTTCCTATTTAGCACTGTTAGCCACTGTCCGTGGCGGGACTTCATTTCTTTTTCCAACGGCGAAAAAGAAACGAAGCAAAGAAAACGCCTTCCAACCGCTAATTCTTAAGGAGCCCGAGCGTGCACGGACATCTGCTTGGGACTTCAAAAGAACGCTCAGCGCATAACTCCGCACAGTTGAAACCCTCCCGCTCCGTTTACGGCTACCCACACGCTTCGCCACCAGTGTGAGTAGCCGTTAAACAGAAAAGCGCGGCGCACGTCGCGCGCCGGTTTGCGTGCTTGCACGCAAACGCGGTGTTTGGCCGTGGCGGTTTCGTGGGGCTGTGTGCTTGCCCGAGAGCACTAGTGGCGAAGCGTGTGGATGTAGGGGTTCGGAGGGGAAGGGTTTCAAGTGTTCGTGGTTTTACGCTGAGGGTTCTTTTGAAGTCCCAAGCAGATGTATGTGCACGCTCGGGCTCCTTAAGAATTAGCGGTTGGAAGGCGTTTTCTTTGCTTCGTTTCTTTTTCGCCGTTGGAAAAAGAAATGAAGTCCCGCCACGGACAGTGGCTAACAGTGCTAAAGAGGAACAACGAGCAGGGAACGCGCAAAGCCCTAAAAAGCAGGTCCCTACCCCACCCCACCACGCCCCTCTAATGCAAAACCCCCACCTCAATAGCTTCGCTATAAACAGAAGCCACCCGCCGAGCGATAACCGGCGTATCGAAATTCGCCTTGGCATATGCCCGACATGCCTGCTCGCTTGGCAAAACAAGCGACCCATCGAGTGCACCGATCAACCCGTCAGCAATAGCATCAACGCCAGTAGAAGCCAACACAAGATTCCCTGACAATGGCGCCACCGCCTCCGGCAACCCGCCCACCGGCGTCACAAGCACCGGCGTCCCCGAGGCCAGTGACTCCACCGTAATCAACCCAAACCCCTCAAGCGCCACAGTCGGCACAATACTCACATCCGCCGCCCGATAAAGCGCCGCCAAATGCCGATCCGGCACGAATCCCAGAAGACGCACGTTATCGTCGAGATCAGCGTCCGTGATGCGCGCCTGCAGCTCCTCAGCCAACCGCCCCTTCCCCGCGATCAGCAATAACACGTCCGGCTGCTTCGCCTTCACGCGCTTCATCGCTTCAATCAGATCCTCCAGCCCCATGCGCCGCACGAGCCGCCGCACAGCCAGCACGACCGGACGATCCTGCGGCAACTGCAAGCGCCGCCGCGCATCGGCACGGCTTAACGGCAAGTTGAACTGCGAGACATCGACACATCCCGGCACCACGCGAATCCGCTCAGCAGGTATGGAATAACGCGACTGCAAGATCTCGCCAAATGCCTCCGATAAAACAATCAGCCGCGTAGAACGCGCATACACACGCTGCTCAAGCATGCGCTTGGTTCGTTGTCCAATGGAATCCGCGCCCTCCACATGACTCTCGTCAGCCCACGGCCCCTGGAAATGCGAAACCTGCGGAATGCCACGGGTCACATCGAGACCAGGGAACGTGTAAAGCGCGAAATGCGACGAGACCACGTCAGGCCGCTCACGGCTCAACGAAGCGCGCAACGCACGGCGCGCCGCCATCAAGCGGCGCGGCAACGACTGCGCCGCCGGGCCGAAACCGCGAATGGCACCCTCGGTATCGGCGGCAACCCGCGCCGACCCGGCAACCACGCCTCGCACCGTGACGCCCGCACCCGGCAACGCGCCAACCAGCGTGTGATACATGCGGTCCAGACCGCCCGCGCGCTCAGGAAACCAATGCATCCCGATCTGCAGCGACTTGATGGCTTGTGTGCTCATATCACCGACCCCGCTCAATAATGTTAATGAATAACGACAGCGCCGGAAGCACGCTATACGGCCTTCGCGGCTCCGCCTTCGACCTGCTGGACATCGCTCGATGTTGCCGTGGCACCCGCCTGATTCGCAAAGCCGCGATACAAATCCAGATAGCGCCGCGCCATTCGCGCCCAGCCGAACTGATCAGCCAGCAAGCGGGCGGCAGCGCCCATTTCGCGGCGCAAATCCGGCGCATCGGCGAGTTTGGCAATCGCTCCCGCGAGCGCGGTTGCATCGTCTGGATCATCAAGCACGATGCCGCAATCCGTGTCGATAATCTCCGCCCCGCCTGCCGTCTTCGCCGTGATGATCGGCAAGCCGGCCGCGAGCGCTTCGAGCAGCGACAGGCTCATGGCTTCGTATCGCGAGGGAAAGACGAAGGCATCGACCGAATGCATGAGCGTTGGCATGTTCTTCACAAGTCCAAGAAAATGCACGCGCTCGCCAATGCCAAGCGCCTTGGCTTCTTCGGGATAGGGACTGCCCGGAATGTAGCCGGCGACCGCCAGATGAACGTTGGATGGAAGCTGCAACAGCGCTTTCATAACGGTATCGAGGTTCTTGCGCGGTGTGCGCAGGTCGCCAACGAAAAGGAGCAGACAGGCATCGCCGGGAAGCGAGAACGACGCCCGGTCGCTGCCCGCGCGCCGCGCCGCTACGAACGCGCTTGTGTCCACACCGTTATAGACGACTTCAATCCGTTCGCTATCCGTACCATTCGCACGAATCTCGACAGCCACCTTCTCCGACACCGCCGCAATGACCTTCGAGCGTTGATAGGCCCAATGTTCGAGCCTTGCGTTCACGCGGCTATAAAGAACCTGGTAAGCGGACCACAAGCCGCCGGTCAGTTTGAACGGATAATAAGGACTGCGCAGCCACCCGCCATGTACGAAGTGCGCGGTGTTCACATCGGCTCTGGCCCACGATATGAACCCATTCACATGCAACACGTCATATTCTTTTTTATGTTTCTTCAGCCATATCGCGGTCTTCAGCGCGAAAACCTGCTGCTTGAAAAGCTTTGTCGGCCAGAAGCGTCCGACCTTGATCTCAACCCACTTCAAACGCGGTTCGGCGGCCAGTTCCGGCGCCACGTGAGACGCGAGCAGCGTGACCTGATGGCCTTCCGCCAGCGCGGCACGCGCGATCTCATAGTTCACGCGGCCTTGCCCGTCGTTATGACGCACGACATGGGTGACGACGGCAATTCTCATCGGAGTGCCTTTTGTGGAATGGATTGTTCGAAGAGCGCGCGCGCCCGCCTCTTTTCGAGCCGCATGTGGTGGCGTGCGGCAAGGACGGAACACAGGCCCATGTAAAGGATCATTCCGCCAATCGACGTGAACGTGTTGGTGAAGACCAGCATGCCGACAATCGCAAACGCCACGCTCAACGAGGCTTGCGCGTATTTGTCGTCGCGCAGCGAGAACGAAGCGCGAAAGGCGCGCATCAGCAGCAGGCCAAGCCCCGCGAGATACATCAGCGAACCCGGCCAGCCGAGCACGAACGGCACGTTCATCACGCCGCTGTCGAAGCTGCCGTATTTGCCGAGGTCGCCGTTGGAACTCGACAGCTTGGTCGACGCGCCGGTCGCGCCGAATCCTTCGCCGGATACATCGGTGAAAGCGGTTTTGGCAAACGATGCGTAGAACTCGTTGCGCGCGGCGTAGCTGTTGTCGTCGCTGAGATTGGTGATCGACTGCAGGCGCGTCGCCATCTTGTCGGCGATCGGACCGAAGGTGAGCAGCGGCACGGAGAGCGCCACCAGCACCACCGCGCCAATCAAAATCCGCACGCGCACCTTGTTGCTTGCCTTGATCAGTTGCAACACCATGGCGATGACCCAGCCGCCCCATGTCGAGCGCACCATGCATAGTCCGAACGATATGAAACCAAGACCGCCCGCGAGCCAGCGCACGCTCTGCGTGCCGGCCATGGTGAAGGTGAGCGCGGCCATCATGGCGAGTGCGAACGGGCCTGATGAATTCATGGTGCTGAACACGCGCACGCCGAGGCGCACGGGGTCGCCCTGCGACGCCATTTGCGAACCGATCATCCACATGGCGTCCCACGCCGGCATGACGAAGAACTGCACGAGGCCGTAGCCGCCCATGAAGAGCATGCCCCAGATGAAGGTATCGAGGATCGCCTGGCGATACTTCGGATACTCGCGTGCATGGACCATGATATGAAAGCCGATCAGTACCGGATAGAGCCATGCAGCGAGGTCGTAGGTCGCCGCCATCGGGCCATTTGACATCACGCCGATCAAGTACGCATAGGCGAGCCCCAAAAGAATCAGGAGCACCGGCAAGCCGCGCCGCTCGGCAAGCACGCGGTAATGCCGCACGACGGTCAGCGCGCAGATCATGGTGACGACCACGGGCGCGATCTGGATCAGGCTGGTTGGCGTGAAGCCGCCCTTCGCGTAGTCGGCGAGGCGTCGCACTTCGGGACTCAGGAACCACTGCCACCACACGAAGCCGATGTACCGCGCGGGACTCTTGAAGTAAAGCCACACGCCAACCGCGGTCGATAAAAACGGAAACGCAAGCGTCAGGATCGTGCCCTGATGCGCAAGTATGAGCAGCAGCGTGAACGCCCAGAATCCGGTCTGCGGCACCCAATGTTTGGGGTCGTCGCGAAACAGGCCAAGGAATCCGGCACGCGCGGGCTTCCCGCCGTTCTCGATCAGATCGGCGATGAACTTCGGCGTGCGCGGTGCGGCCGGCGTGCTCATCGTTCAGTTTGCTCCACGCGAAGGCGCAACGTTGCCAATGTCCGCATGCAACGGAGCCTCAACCGGGCGCACCCTATGCATGAAGTCCTGCGTGATGCGCACATGCTGCATTGCAAATTGACGCGTGGTGTAATCGCGCGCCGCAAAATGACGGCTCGCCGCCTGCGCGCGCTGCAACGCAAGCGCGGGATTGGCGACGATTACATCAAGCGTTCGCTGCAACGCCTGCACGTCGTGCGGCGGCACATAGAACACATGTTCCGAGCCAAAATAATCGCGCAATGAACCGACGTCGGAGACAATCACCGGCTTGCCCAACGCGACCGCTTCCAGCACGACCGTAATACCCGATACATGCGTGTTATGCCGCAACGGCACGACGATCACATCGGCCCAGTCGTAGAGTTCACGCGCTGCCTTGAGACCAATGGCGGGCGCGATTTTCACATTGCCGGCATGCAGTTCCTTCGATACCCGCCGGCGCGTCGCTATGCGCACCTCATGCGCCGGATTCTGGCGGAATGCCTTCACGAGCGACTCCCAGTCGCGGTCGCGATCATTCCCAATCGCACCGATCCGAACGGGCGTGTTCGGTTGCCACGCAGCCGGTTCCAGCAGCGGGAAGTCGCGCGGATTGATGCCGTAGAAAACCTGTTGCACGTCACGCTTCAGATAGTCGCGCGCCATTTGTGCGTTCTCCGTGGCATGCGTGGTCAGTACATCGGCGCGTGCGAGCAGTTTCCTGTAAAAGAACTTTCTTAACGCGCCAAAACCCGCCCATTTATCGAAGAGCCAGACGCTTTGCGCGAGCAACATCGGATTGCCGCGCGCGCGTCCTTTTATCAAGAGCAACAATGCCGCCGATAAATGCTCGTGTTCCGTATGCGTCCACACCACATCCGAATTCAGTATCTCGGCGCGGTTGCGCCACGTATGGATGAAGTCGAAGCCGAGCGCCGCTTTTAATCCGCGTCTCACGAGACGCACGATCTTGTTCTCGGGTTCATCGCGGGAATACGTCAGCGCCAGTTCCGGCGACTCCGCATGGTGATACCCATAAAGGCAACCGATGTTCTCGCCCTTTCGATAAAACCGCGGGTCCGCGCCATAGAAAAGATGGACGTGGACCTTCGTCGGCTGCACGAAGGAAGTCTCCGCGTCGCCGTGCTGCTTGGTATTGCGGACTCTCGATACGCGGCTCATGCGGCTTTCGCTCCATCGGAATGGCCGCGCATGGCGAGCGCGTAGGCCGCAGGCTCGTGCTGCGCGTCGCGGCGGGCGTCGTGCGCGCCTCGACGCATGGAGCGATAACGCGTCCAGCAAGCGGTATCGCGGGTGCGCGCGAGCGCGAGCAGCGTGTGCGCGAATCCCGGCATCGCGCGCGTGCCGATGAGCGCGTACCAGTACCACGCAATGTGTCGCGCGACCGGCCCAAGATGTTCACGCAGCACCAGATGCACGTTGTATGCGGTGTCGGCGAGCGCGCCTAGCGTTTGTGCGTCGCGGCCGTTGTCATCGAAACGTTCTGCCGGGAAATGATCGACCGCGACGCGCGGATCGTAGACCATCTTCCAGCCCGTGCGCTTCACGCTCAAGCTGAACGACAAGTCGTTGCAAGGCTGCGCGCCCTTGCCTCGCAAGCGCGTATCGAAACGCAGACCGCCCACGGCCGCGCGCCGATAGATCATGTTGGCGCCCTTGAGCAACCAGACTTCGCGCGGCTCGCCAACGCCCAGGTGATGGTTGCCAATGACCTTGCCCGTGCGGCGGATCTGGCCGACTTCGGTCCGTGCGCCATCGAGCAACGCGCCGCGCTCGAAGACCCAGTCGCGGCCGCCCAGCGCGCCGAGCGAAGCATCGTTCGCGAACGCATGATCAATGCGCGCAAGCCAGTCGATGCGCGGCGCGGCGTCGTCGTCGGTGATCGCGACAATATCGCCACGCGCCGCATCGAGGCCACGATTCAACGCCGCAACCTGACCGCCCAGTCCTGTTTCGATCACGCGCAACTCGAACGGATTAGGCGCGGCCATTTCAGTTTCTATCGCGCAGTGCGTGGCCTCATCTTCAGGGCGAGCCACGATCAGCACTTCATTCGCCGGACGCGCTTGCGCACGCAACGCCGCGAGGCATCGCTGCAAATCGGTGGGACGGCGATACGTTGGAACCAGCACGGAGATGGTCAGGGTCGATGTCATGCGCGCTCCGATGCGTCAAACGTTCAGGTAGTCTTCAACCGCCGCATAGTGCCCGCGGTTATAGCCGCGCGAGCGCTGCGCCATGCCGTTCATGATCGCGCCGGCAAGCGGAATGCCCGCTGTACGCAAACGCCGGATGGCGTCGGAAATTTCCATTTCGTTGTGTGCGCCCGAGCGCATCACAAGGAAGTTGCTGCCCGACAGCTTGCCGATAATCGATGCATCCGTGACCGCGAGAACCGGCGGGGTATCGATGAAGACCACGTCATAGACACGCCCGAGGCCATCCAGATACTGCTGCAGGCGCGGCGACATCAGCAGTTCCGAAGGATTCTCCGGACGCTTGCCCGCAGGCATGAAACTGAGCAACGGCGTGCGCGTGGTGCGAATCGCCTGTTCGAGTCCAATGGTTCCGGCAAGCAGTTCAGCCAGTCCGTTCGCACGCTCGAGCCCGAACGAACGCTCAAGTTTGCCGCGCCGCATGTCGGCGTCGATCAGTAGCACTTTCTTGCCCGATGCCGCGAGCAGCACCGCCAAATTCACCGCCAGAAAACTCTTCCCCACGCCCGATGCCGGCCCCGTCAACATCACGGTGTGGTTGCGTGCTTCCATCAGCGTGAATTGCAGCGACGTGCGCAAGCTGCGCATGATTTCCACGCAGACATCGTTCGGGCGCATGGTCGCGAGAATTGGCAGGACACGATCGCGGTCGCGCTCGGTGCGCTTCGCTTCAGCGTCGAGCTTCACTTGTTCCACGCTCAACGGCACGAGCCCGATCAGCGGCAAACCTGCCAGACGCTCGACCTTGTCCGGGTCCACGATGCCCTTGAACATCGCGCGACGAAGGAACACAAAGCCCGTGCCAAGGATCACTCCCAGGATCACCGCAGCCGACATGATCAGCACTTTCTTCGGCTTGATCGGCGCACCCGGGCGCAGCGCGGCATCGACTATATGCACGTTGCCGCCCGTGCCCGCCTTCTGCACCGACAACTCCTGCACGCGGTTGAGCAGCAGCACGTAGATGTCTTCGGCCACTTTCGCGTCGCGTTGCAGCGACACGGCCTTCACTTCCGATGCCGGCAGGTTACGAAAGCGCTCGCCAAAACGCGCGCGCTCCGCTTCAAGCTGGCTCAACTGCTGCTGCGCGACAATCAATGCCGGATGCGCGCTGTTGTAGCGCTGGTTCAACGTTGCGATCTGCAACTTGAGCCCTGAGATTTGTGCTTCGTAGCTGATGCTGCCTTCGAGATAAACCTTGGCTTCATCGCTTGCATTGATTGAGCCGGATTTGCTTTGATACTCGGTGAGCGCAGCCTCCGCATGCTCCAGATCGCTCTTCAGACGTGGCTGCTCGCTCTTCAGGAACGCGAGCATTTTTTCGGCATCGGCTTGCTTGCTTTCTATGTGCTGATGCAGATACGAATCGGCCAGCGCGTTCGCAATTTCCGCAGCGCGCGCCGGGTCACCGTTTTCGAGCGATATCTGGATCACGCCCGTCGCCTTGCCCTGTTCCGCGACCGTGATGCCCGACTGAAACGAAGCGATGGCGTCGAGGTCGTTGGCACGGACCACCGTGAACCGCGTGCCCGGACGCGCGACCAGTTTCGCCACGTTGATGTTCACGCCATTGCCGCTTTCCATCGTGCCGACCGTGCCTTCAAGCAACTGACGTCCATCAGGCGTCGCGAGCGAATAACGCTTGTTGGCAAGCGCGGTCAGCGTGAGCTTCTGCCCTTCCAGCGGCTGGACGACTTCAATGGAATCGATCGCGGCCTGCTCGCCACCCCATGCGTAAGACGTCATGCCGAGCCACGGCTTCGAGGGCTTGCCTGGCGTCGCGAGACGCCCTGCGAGACTGCCCAGCAGCGGCACGGTCATCGGCGTCACGGAGAAATTGAGCTTGCACTGTGTGACGACCGGCGCGACCACGCCGCGGCTCTTGATGATCTCGATCTCCGCGTCGGTTGGCAGCGCGCCCGACGAATTGCCAATAGCCGCGCCGGTCTGCGTCTGCGTGAGCGCTTGCGACGTGTTGTCGGACTGCTCGACACGCACGTGAGCATCGGCGGAATACACAGGCTTGGCGACGTAGCAATATGCGCCCGCCGCGAGCACGATAAACGCTGCGATCCCGGCGAGCCACCAGATGTCGTCGATGATCACCTGCAGCAACTGCCCGAGAACGACGTCCTCTTCTTCTGTCTTGCCCTGATAGGAATGTGCTGGCGTGCTCACGATTCAATCCCGGTTGATTTGACGCGTCATGACGATCAGCGCGTCAGTTGCTTCAGGTAGAAGATGGTCTGCAACGTCGGCAGGACCTGGTTGACCAGACGGTTGAACTGCACCGAGCCGGCCGTGCCCACGTACACCACGTCGAGCGGTTGCAGCCGGAACTGCGTGGACAGCAGCAAGGAGTCCGGTTGGGTCAGGTCGAGCCTGTAGATATCGGGCGATTCAGGTTTCTCGCGCGCGCCGCGCACCACGTAGATCTGCCGCGCGTTCGCGTCGGTATCCAGAATGCCGCCGGCTTGCGTCAGCGCGTCAGCGATCGTGAGGCGGCCTTTCATCATCGACACAGGCAACGGCGTCTTGACTTCGCCCATCACGAACACGCGGCTGTCGGTACGGTCAGGAACGTTGACAATATCTCCGGCCTGAAGCATCACGTTCTGATCTATTTCGCCTCGATCGAGCACGCCATCCGCGTCGAGCTGATACAGCTTGCCGTTGCGCGTGAGGCGCACGCGCTGCAGGTCGGCGTCCGCCGTCGTGCCGCCGGAACGCGTGATGGCATCGACCAGCGTGAGCGGCACGTCGCTCATTGCAAGCGGCCCGGGCGCCTTTACTTCACCCGTCACCGACACCTTCTGGCTTCTGTACGCGAGTACGCGCACATCGACTTGAGGCTTTTTCAAATACGGCGACAAAGCCGCGGCAAGCTGATCGCGAATCTCGCCCGCGGTCTTGCCCGCCACGTGAACCTTGTTGAGAAACGGAAAGAAGATGGTGCCGTCGGGCGACACGGTCTGCCCGAACGGATCGGCCTGGCCCGGCAACGCCGTGGTGTACGGCTGCGCGAGCGCGCCGGCCACGGTTTGCGTGGTGTTGCCGCCCGCCGACAAGGTCTGCCCCTGCTGCGTGGTGAGCTCCGGATGATCCCACACGGTGATGCCAATAATGTCCTGCGGCGCCACGCGATAAACATACTGCGCAGGGTCGGCAAACCGCGCAGGCGGCAACGGCGCGGCTGTCGCCGGACGGTTCTGCTGCAGGATGACGTCGGCCGAAATCAGGCGCACCGGATAGGTCGCCGTCGGCGTGGGATCGTTGTCCTGCAGGCGCGATGTGTTCAGGCTATAACCTGGCAGAGCACCGCAAGCCGACAAAAAAGTCGTCAGCGAAAAGACCGCGGAAACAGTAAAAGCTAGAGACCGGTTCACCATATTTTATTCAGCCATCCCTGGACCAGACGTTCAATAAGCCCGAAGCTCTCGCGATAGGCGGTTTCATGGCGGCCATAAGGATCGGCCACTTCAGCGTCCTCCCACTTGCCGAGCAGATGCACCTTGCCGCGCGTGACCGGTTCCATCTCTTCAATCGCGGCGATGTGCTTGCGCTCGGGCACCAGAATCAGATCGACGGCGCGCGCCATGGCGCGATCGAGCTGGCGTGCTGCGTGCCCCGATGAATCGACATCGCGTTCCATCAGCAGGCGCGACATGGTTGAATCGATAGTGCGGCCCTCTTGCACAACGAGCCCCGCAGAGCTGAATTCGATCCCGCGTCTCGCATGCGTGGCTGTCGTCCGCGCCGAGTGCGCGCGAAACAGCATCTCGGCGACCGGACTCCGGCAGACATTCGCATGGCAGACAATCAAGACGCTTTGAAACATGTGAGCGGTGTCCTTGAACGAGACCGTGAGTGTGTCCAATAAAGCGGCGCATGGCGCGAACGCCGGGTCCTTGAACCGGTCATCGCGCTTCGCTCAAACTTGCTTTTTATGCTGCTTTTTAAGGCGTTTATGCGGTGACCGGCGACTTGGCCGCCTGCCGTACACCCCGCCCGATTGCGTGATATTCGATACCGATTTCGGCCATGGTTTCTGGCTCGTAAAGATTGCGGCCATCGAAAATGAGCGGTGTTTTCAGACGGCGTTTCATGCCGTCGAAGTCCGGGCTCTTGAACGCCTTCCACTCCGTCACGATGATCAATGCGTCCGCGCCGTCGAGCGTTTCGGCGTGGTCTTTTGCATAGCTCAAGCGTGAGAGCTGCTCGGGTGTATCGCGAAGATCGAGCGCAATGACACGCTGCGCTTCATCGGTCGCAACCGGATCATAGGCGCTGATTGTCGCGCCGCGTTCCAGCAATGCCGCGATCAATACGCGGCTCGGGGCGTCGCGCATGTCGTCGGTATTCGGCTTGAACGCGAGGCCCCACAGCGCAAATTTCTTGCCGCTCAGGTCATTGCCAAGGCGCGCGACGATCTTGTTCGCGAGGGTTTGTTTTTGAGCCTCGTTCACCGATGTCACGGCCTTCAGAATTTCCATCTGCTCGTCGTATTCGCCCGCCGTCTGAATCAGCGAGCGCACGTCCTTCGGAAAACACGAGCCGCCATAACCGCATCCCGCATACAGGAAGTCGTAGCCAATGCGCGGATCAGAGCCAATACCCCGGCGCACCGCTTCAATATCCGCGCCCACGCGATCAGCGAAATTCGCAAGTTCGTTCATGAACGAGATCCGCGTGGCAAGCATCGCGTTCGCTGCGTACTTGGTGAACTCGGCCGAGCGCACATCCATGTATAGCGTGCGTTCGTGATTGCGGTTGAACGGAGAATACAGGCGCTTCATGCGTTCGCGCGCGCGTTCGCCCGGGACGTCGTCGTCGCAACCCAGCACAATGCGATCGGGCCGCGTGAAGTCGTCGATAGCCGCGCCTTCCTTCAGGAATTCCGGATTCGATACCACCGAGAACATGTGCGATTCGCCGCGCTCGGCGAGTTCCTGATCGATCGCCGCCTTCACGCGGCGCGCCGTGCCGACCGGCACCGTGGATTTATCGACGATCACCTTGAAGTTGTTCATGTAGCGGCCAATGTCGCGCGCCGCCGCGAGCACGTACTTCAGGTCGGCGGAGCCGTCTTCGTCCGAGGGCGTACCCACTGCAATGAACAGCACTTCGCCGTGCTCGACCGCGGCTTTCACATCGGTGGAAAACGTCAGGCGTCCCGCTGCGCGATTACGTGCGATGACTTCCTGCAAGCCTGGTTCATGGATCGGCACGCCGCCGCCGTTGAGGATGGCGATCTTGCGTTCGTCGAGGTCGAGACAGAAGACGTCGTTGCCAATATCGGCGAGGCACGCGCCCGTCACGAGGCCTACATAGCCGCTTCCAATGATGGTGAGTTTCATAGCACGCGCTCCAGGGTTGGCAAGTTGTTCAAGCGTTCTTGGTTGATTGTTTTAATAAGCGTTCGCACCGGCGAAACCCTTCCACAAGGTCATCGCGACAATCTTCATGTCGAGTCCGAAGGTCCAGTGCTGCATGTAGTACAGATCGAGTTTCACGCGCCCCATCATCTTTTCAATGCGGTCGGTCTCGCCGCGAAAACCGTTCACTTGCGCCCATCCGGTAATGCCGGGTTTGATGCGATACCGGTACATGTAGCCCTTCACGAGGTCCTTGTAGATGTCGTCGTGTTCGAGCGCATGCGGGCGGGGTCCGACGACCGACATCTCGCCGCGCAGCACGTTGATGAACTGCGGCAGTTCGTCGAGGCTCGTACGCCGCAGGAATGCGCCCACGCGCGTCACGCGTTTGTCGCCCTTCCTTGCCTGCGTCACGTGCCCCGCCGTTTCCTTGTGAACGCGCATGGAGCGGAACTTGTAGATCTCGAACTCGTTACCGTCTATGCCCTTGCGTTTTTGCTTGAAGAAAACCGGCCCCGGCGACGACAGCTTCACGGCCACCGCGAGCACGATCATCAGCGGCGCGAGACTCAGCAGCACGACTGCTGCAAACATCCGGTCAAAGACGCGCTTGGGCAGCACCTTCAAATCCGTAATCGGCGACGCCGCCAGATTGATCGCCGGCACACCAAGCAAATCCACCACGGCGTGATTGAAGAACGACAGGCTGCGCACGTCGGGGATAAAGCGGATGTTCACGAAGTCATCGCGGAACTCGGCGACGAGTTTGTGAATGGTCCGTTCCTGCGAAATCGGCAAGGCAAGCCATAGCTCACGAATCGCGCGGCGGCGAACCAGTTGCGTGAGGTCGGCCAGATCGCGGCTGACCGGCACGCCCGCAAGGGTTTCTTCAGCAAGAGCCTCGTCAAATACGTACACCGGGCGGAAACCCGCTTCTGGTCGGCTGCGCATCTGCTCGATCAGGAACTGTCCGTAGGGCGCCGCGCCCACAATGGCGACCGCCTTCTGGTTGAAGCCTTCACGCCGCAGCGACTTGAGCGTGGCGTGCACGGCCGCCTTCGAAATCATGAGCAGCGCGGCAGCGGCCACGCCCCAGTAAAGCAACCACAAACGCGACAACAAATCCGCACGGTGTACGCTGAAGGTCAGCAGGACGCCCGCGCCCTCCACCATCAGCCACGCTACCGTCACGCGTAACAGGAGGTCGTAGACGGGCTTGCCGCGCCATGACTTATAGATTCCGAACGACGGGAACGTCATGATCACCAGCACGCAATTGAATGCAAGCAGCGTGCTTTGCATGTCATCCAGCCATACCGCATTTCCCGCGTGCAGCGACGCGGCGAGCCACGCGCCCAGCGCGACCATCGCTATGTCGATCATTCTCGAAAGCACGCTCAACATGTTGGACACCTCGGGTGGAAATCCCAGGGCGGTGGCACAGCTTCGCCAAATGGTTCGCCACACGCCTTGGTACATACCCGTATAAGGCTGGAATTAAATTCATGCTGCAACCGCAAAATAATGCGCGAATTAATTCCAGTTTTTAACCGATTTATTTTTGTCACGAGAGGGATTGAATTGCGCGTTGAGCGTCGTAAGCCATGAGGGCAAGAGGATTTTTTGTCGTTGCCGAGGACCGCCGGAAGGCTTGTTCAGAAAGGCTTTCAGCAAGTCATCCAGCAATTATTTTTCGAGAAAAAATTCTCGAAGCGTAAGAAAAAAATTCATCTCCCCGGTCCGTTACGTTTAATGACGCTCTTACCGGTTTGCATATGGTTATCGATTATTTTCTGGTTTTTTGATTTATCGCCTATTAACTACGTGCTAAAAATTGCAATACCCGTTCAAGCTCAAGGAGTCACCCCTTCATGACCGCCATCGATACAACCCTTGTCAGCGCTCCGCACACGCCTGCCGCATTGGAAACCAGGCTGAGAATCCAGCCGGTCATCCTGGCCGGTGGCGCGGGAACCCGCCTGTGGCCCATGTCGCGCGAGCATTTTCCGAAACAGTTGATCGGCCTGATCGGCGACCAGTCGCTGTTGCAATCGACGGCGCAAAGGCTGGACGGCCTGACATACGGCACGGCGCGCGTCGACAATGCGATCATCGTGTGCGGCGAGGATCATCGCTTCACGACCGCCGATCAGTTGCGCTCCGCCGCCGCCAAGGCGGACCTCCTGCTCGAACCGGTCGCGCGCAACACCGCGCCTGCGCTGACCGTCGCCGCCATGCACGCGCTGTCCGCTGGCGGCGACGCCATCCTCGTTGTCATGCCTGCGGATCACGTTGTTACGGATAGCGAAGCATTTCACAAGGCAATCGGCGCGGGGGCCAAATGCGCGGAAGACGGAGCGATCGTCACGATGTGCATTGTGCCGACGCATGCGGAAACGGGATACGGGTATATCAAGGTTGGGCAACAGATGCTTGGTTCGGGCGCATGGCCGCTCGAAAAGTTCGTGGAAAAACCGCATCTCGAACTTGCGCGCCAGTATGTGAGCTCGGGCGAATACTGGTGGAATGCGGGGATTTTTATCGTGCGTGCATCCGTGTGGCTCAAAGCCATCGAGCACTTCCAGCCGGCCATTCACGCCGCCTGCCGCGCCGCCTGCGACGCGGGCACGCGCGACGGCGAGTTCTTCCGTCTCGACAAGGACGCGTTCGCGGCTTCGCCTTCGGATTCCATCGACTACGCGGTGATGGAACAACTTGCCGCCGATCAAAGCATCTGCGCGGGCGCCGTTGTGCCGCTTAACGCGGGCTGGTCCGACGTCGGTTCATGGGACGCAATCTGGAAGATCCTGCCGAAAGACAGCGAGGAAAACGTCGCGCGCGGCCGCGTGATGTTCCAGGGTTCCACATCGACCTATGCGCATTCCGAAGGACGCCTGATTGCCTGCGTGGGAACGCACAACCTGGTGATCGTTGAAACCGCGGATGCCATTCTCGTCGCGGACAAGGCGTGCGTGCAGGACGTGAAGGCCATAGTCGGGCGCATCAAGGCGGAGCAAGGCAAGGAAGCGGCGGATCACCGCAAGGTGCACCGGCCGTGGGGCCATTACGATTCCGTCGATAACGGCGAGCGTTTTCAGGTGAAACGCATTGTGGTGAAACCGGGCGCGCGGTTGTCGCTGCAAATGCATCATCACCGCGCGGAACATTGGGTCGTGGTGCGTGGCACGGCGCTCGTGACGCGTGGCAAGGAAGAGTTCATTCTCGCCGAGAACGAGTCCATCTATATTCCGATTGGCGTGCAACATCGACTGGAGAATCCGGGAAAGATGCCGCTCGAGATCATTGAAGTGCAGTCGGGCACGTATCTGGGCGAGGACGATATCGTCCGTTTCGACGATAAATACGGCCGGCAATAAAGAGCGCCATGCGGTGCGCGATTTCAGCGCGCCGCATGGCGTGACGTATTACTTCTTCATTATTGCCAACGCGTGACGATCTATCCCTGCACGTCGGCCAAGCTCCGGACTTCAACCGGTGTGGCGCGTTCGCCTTGCGGCACATGATTCAAAGCCTCGGCGGACGCCGTTTCAGGCGTGGCAAGTTGCACATCGTCCGAGTCGGCCTGCCCCGGATGCGTGATTCGTGTGGACTGCGACGCGATCCATCTACGCGACCAATCGAGCGCGTAAGCCGCCGCTTCCTCGGCGATGCCGTATCGCGGTCCTATCAGACCTGAACGCTCCACGCGCCGCCCATCCTTGACGATCTCGGCCCAGCCGCGAAACATGCTGCCCGCGACGGGACGCGCGATGGCATAGATGGTGTAGCCGTGACCGTCGTGAACCGGGGTGCAGTCCGGTTCGAAAGCCATGGGTACGGGGTCAAGCGGACGTCCCACGCTGCGCGAAGCGTCGTAATACGCCGCTCGCGGCACGTTCATGATCATTGCCTTTCGACTAGCGGACAGCGGCACGGGCGCATTGGCGCGCGCGATGTCGTGCGCTTCCGGCAAGCGGCGCGGCACGGCGGCGAACAGTGCATCCACCGCGTTCGCACCGCGGCCGTCGCCAGCGCCCCACGACTCCGGGTTCTGCCAGAACACGCCGCGAAGGCGATCGCATTCATATGCGGTTTGCGCCTGGCGCTGCGGCGCTTCCACCGGCACGGTTGGAACGATGGCGAACGACCGGCCGCGTGCAGCGAGCCGCGTCACCATTTCAATCAGCGTGCCATCCATTTGCCAGTCGTTGAAACGCCGGCGGCAGGTCGGCACGGTTGGATAGTGACTGGGAAGCTTCGACCATGTGTCGCCAGTCGTGAGAATCCACAGCACCGCGTTCACGATAGTGCGCGGATGTGCGCGCGGCCGTCCCCGACGATGTTCACGGATTTCGCCTTCGGCCACAAGCGGCGCAATCAGCGCCCACTCTTCATTGCTGAGTTCGTCGAAAAACATTGGGTTGCTCCATGCAGTCGGACCGCGCTGCGAATGTTGAACCGAGCGTAAGGAGTGAAATTAGGTGAAAATCACTCGCACCACGCTGAATCAAGAAATTCGAAGTGTTCGCAAACGTTTGCTAAAAACAACAAATTGGTGCATGCGAAAAGGCTTTCAATCTGCGCCGTGGTGCAAAACCGGTTCATTGCGGCGCACGATCCACCCTTTGTCATAGGGTATGAAGAATACGTGCAGGAAGCATACCATCCTAATGGTTTGCCCGAATATGACAAAGCAGTAGATTTTCAGCGACCTATATCATTTTTAATTCTTACAATTATAGGTAATTTATTCCGAATCCACGTCGAAGCTTTGAGGTATGCACTTAACAAATGTTAAGTAGTTACCTAAAAAAACGATCTGCACTCAGCGCGTTATATGCACGCTCGATCAGTTCTATATCTTTCGTCCGATTGCTTGCATGGATACCTGCTAATTGCGGAAGCGATAGATCTATCGAATGACAATGCGGGTAGTCGCGCACACGCAAGTCCGGCGCAATTGTGGTGAAAAACGCTGTAGTGGGAATGTCGAATCCGGCAGCTATGTGCAGCGCGGCTGTGTCGGGCGTGACCACGTAACGCGCGCCCTTTATCCAAGCGATGAAATGCGCCGTGTCGGGTGAACGTGGCGTGAGATCAGTGTAATGGGCGTGGTCGATCGCGCCAAACCCCGCCACAGGGAGCCTGAAGTGTTGCCACAGCGCTTCAGCTAGACGCGCGCGCTGCGACACCGGGATACTCCGTACCGGAGTGCTAGCGGTGGGACACAGCAGCACATATTCGCCGTTGATTACTTGCGGGGTCGGTAGGCTTATGCCCTTGAGCCATTGGTTGCGCTTACGTTCGGCAGAAATTGATTGGGGCGTTATACCCATTGCATCAATAAAAAAATCGATCATCGGCAACTCAGCGAATTTCGGCCAAAACAAATGGTTACCGATATCGATGCGTAACTCCCCTTGCGCCAGCGGGTAGAGTTTAACGGGCAAGTCGACAATAGTTCCTAATAACGGCGAAGCAAGTTCATAAAGCTGCTTTACAAATTTGGCCGTATGTCGCGGCCGAAAAATCTTAAAGGAAATATTCGGAAAATTTGCCTTAATCGCGAGAAGCGCGGTTATTCCGACAATAGAATCCCCAAGCGTCACGCCCATGCCATTTATTACTATTACCTGCGATATAAACGCATAATCAAGTCTGAACGCAGCCAGCGCCGCGTTGAAAATTCCATTTGAAAGTCCGAGCGCCCGGTAGCCGGTCATCGGTCCATTCGAAAATTCGAGATCGTAAGGCGCCACAATTTTGCCATCAAGTGAAAGCAAAGACCCCAGATTACTAATTGCGGAAACATCGTCAAGTGGCATCTCAGATAATCCAGTCTAGTTGTGAAAAAAACAGAAAAACTGATGGCTCAAATAGTCAAGCTCTTAACATTAGAACGTAACTCTTACCGGAAAGCATTATTTAAGCTGCATAATACTACGCCGCAAGTGTCACAGTTGGGAGAAGTTCCTGCACGGTCTGACGCAATCAAAAACTGAGTGTTACTCGACACCACGTAGAACTCTATGTATCACGCAAGTTTGCAACTTTAACCGGCCTGTTTACAGCGACGACATCATGAGGACAGCTTTTTCTGGTAATCAGCAGTTCGTTAATCCGGAGGCCGCCACGCCTGCGCGACGATTCAAATGAGTAGATTTCGATTCAGCACAGTATTGACACCTCCCTTGTCAGTTCGTCGTTCTTGACCGCTTTACCCGACGACTAAGACATGCTATAAAATACAAGAGAATAGTAGGTTTCAAGATCAGCATAAAGCCAACGGCTCGGTCTAAACCGAAGTTTAAAAGCGTTCAACAATAATCCCTGCACCTCTACACGCGATTGCAAAAATAAATAGCCAGTGGCTTTACGGAAAGACCAGGCTTAGAAGGAAGTAACCACTCAGTTACACAGACGACAGCATGCGTCTCATCGCAATCATGTTTAAGTCGTTCACGAGGTCAGTCAAAACAGTTTACTTCCAACGGTCATTGGGGAATCGGTGAATTAAAAAATTCTATGAATCTACGGTAATCTATTTTTTGAATTTGCAAGATTTTATCGCTCAGGCGAACACAAAGCAGAAGCTTAATCAACGATCGAGCTTGCGTTCTCACTTACGAATGTGTGTTGATGCTAGCCACCGCTATAAAATCGGCAGCAATTCGGGCGTCTTTGATAGCAAGCAACAAATACAGTTATTCAAAAAGCGATTCGAGACTTGCCCCCGCACAACTCCGACTTTGAAAGTCATTTCACAGCTACTCGCTGACCTCGATAGAGCCCTTGTCCTGCGGCGGCACGTCATAATCCACCGCATTTCTGTACTACGAGACTGCTGATCGCTGCGTTGGCGTGTACCGGGGACTGCTACGACTAGTTGGATCGGTCGCTTGCCGAAAGGCGTCGTAACCCGTCTCACAACATTCAGTCCAGAAAACGACCCCGATGCGCAAACAGCACGACGGAAGTTCTAAGCGCTTTTACCGTTGCCTCACCTTAGGAGATGTATCGAGCGAATTCGCTTCTCGAGAAAAGCAAGAGGTTATCGAAACCAGTGAGTTTGTTTGCCTTGCCACTGCCCTTAACGTGCGCGGAAGCATGTTTGGACATCGTGAGTGGTTGTTTCCAAAAATGCGCTTTTCCCATCAGATGCGACGCTTTTACCAGGGCTGCCGAGAACGCGACGGACTTTCCATGCAAGCTCTTCTTGACTATATGGCTTGCTTAGCAGCTCGACTCCTGCGTCAAGTCGCCCGCCGTGGACGATCGCATTCTGCGTGTAACCTGAAGTGAACAATACTTTAAGATGAGGAAGTAACTGCACTGCCTGACGGGCCATCTCCGGACTGCGCAAGGTGCCGGGCATTACTACGTCCGTAAACAGCAAATCAATATTGACTCCGCTACGAATCACGGCCAGGGCCTGTTCTGCATCGTCGGCCTTGAGTACCGAGTATCCGAGCCCCGCGAGCATCTCGACGACCGTCGATTGAACCTTAACGTCATCTTCTACAACGAGAATAGTCTCCTCGCCACCTACCATGGTCGAGCCCATCCGTTTCAACGGCATCGCTTCGGCTTTCTCGGTAGATCGAGGAAGATAAATTTTTACCGTCGTGCCGTGACCGACTTCGCTGTAGATCTTGATATGGCCACCACTCTGTTTGATGAATCCATACGCCATACTTAAGCCAAGTCCCGTACCGTGCCCCTCTGGCTTTGTCGAATAAAATGGATCGAACGCATGTTCGGCAACCTCTGCTGTCATGCCGGTTCCCGTGTCTGTTACGCCGAGCATGACGTATTGCCCGGGCGGGACGTCAGTAAGTGCGCGCACGTAACGATCATCCAGCATCGTGTTAGACAACTCGACAGTTAACCGGCCTCCGAGCGGCATCGCATCACGTGCATTGATGGCGAGATTAAGTAGCACGTTTTCCAGTTGGTGTGTATCGACCAACGTGTTCCAAAGACCCGCAGCGATCACCGTCTCGACACGGATCATCTCGCCAAGGGCACGTGCGAGCAGGCTATCCATACTGCGTACCATCGCTGCAAGGTCGACGACGGTCGGGCGCAAAGCCTGGCGGCGTCCGAACGCCAGAAGTTGCGAGGCGAGCTTCGCGCCGCGTTCGACTGCATCAATCGCGTGCGCAAGGCGCTCGACGCTCCACGTGTCTCGCCGGTGGCGATTTTCCAGCAACTCGAGGTTTCCTCTTAATACCTGCAGCACGTTATTGAAGTCATGGGCGACGCCCCCGGTCAGCTTGCCGACAGCCTCCATCTTTTGGGCCTGAAATAATGCTTCGCGCGTCTGTTCAAGCGTCTCGCTCGCCCGGCGCTTTTCCGTAATATTGCGGGTGATTTTAGCGAACCCGATGAGTTCGCCATCGTCATCTCGGATCGCATCAATGACGACATGAGCCCAAAACGTTTGGCCGTCGTGACGCACGCGCCAGCTTTCGGTTTCGAAACGACCATCGCGGGCAGCCGTGTCAAGGCTTCGTTGGGGCAAACCGGCCGCGGCATCGTCTGGCGTATAAAAGCGAGAAAAATGCGATCCCGTTATTTCTTCAGCCCGGTAACCCTTGATACGTTGTGCGCCGCTATTCCAGTTGGTCACGTAACCCTCCGGAGTGAGCATGAAGATCGCATAGTCAGTAACACCCTCAACAAGCAACCTGACACGTCGCTCGCTTTCGATCACCGCTTCGTGAGCCTTGCGATTTTCGGTGACGTCGCGAACGATCTGGACCGCTCTGCGCTCATCACTGTTAGTCTTGCGCAGTCCGGAGGTAACGACGCTCGCCCAAAACTGGGCGCCGTCTTTTCTCAGACGCCAACCCTCCCAGACATGTCGGCCAGCACGTTCTACCTTTGCTAAGACTGCCGCGGGCAGGCCCGCCTGACGGTCCTCGGGCGTATAAAGTTCGGAAAAATGTCGGCCTACGATTTCCTGCGCTGCGTAACCCTCGAGCCGAACACCGCCCGAATTCCAGCTCAGTATTTCACCTTGAGATGTAATAAGAAAAATCGAGTGATCGACCGTCGCATCGACCCATTCCGCGGTCCATCCAACATTAGATGGGCTGAAATCACTCTCGAGTTCTCGCATTCATACTCTCCGTGTCCGTCAATCGCGGTGAATTCACGGCCATTTTAACCATTTCTCTTTACGGATACGGCACAGGCTCAATGTTCATCCGAGGCTTTTTCCTAAATCCTGGATTGGTCTAATTTCGAACAACCGCCCTCGACTTTGGAACAGTCAACCTCCCGCAAACACAGCCCGAGCCCATGGGTTAAAGCAATAGGGTTGCACTCTGGAGTCAATACAGGGTACGGTTGATCAAAAAACCCGCGCGGCAATCGCAGCGTTGCTTCCATGTGAAAAACGCAGTCTCGACTGTAAATCGCTCACCGTTTGCCGGCTCCGAAGTGGGCGCCAAGTATGAATCGAGCGCGAGAGCAAGATTCTCGGCACCCACAGCGTTGACGAGCAACTTGAACGCTCGCGTTTTGATAACGGATGCCGTCTGCGCTGACTCCCGCGGCGGCACAGGCTTTATGCAGTGCTTTATTGGTGCGTTGCGCCGGCTTTCCCGTTGGGGGTTGACGCGACGCTTGCAACCTCTTCCCCGCGCTCTGTGAACGCCCGTATGGTTGGCCCATCGAGTAACTCCAATTTATGTGTGCTGCTGCGATTTCAAGACTGACAGCACGAGCACAGTACGCCACGATCAAAGGAGTAAGGTATGAGCACTCGTAATTAATGCAGCAAAGCGGGCGGCAACTATCCTTTTGTTCGCATTACCAGAATGAGGTTTTCAAACTCACTACAGCGCAAACAAAGACGGCAACTTGCACCGATGGCAATCGCGCGCCGCTCGACTCAACCATATCCCATGACCCGGTCGCCTCAGTCATTCGAACCCTGCCATAAAACTCACATCCTGCTCCCAGCCAATGCTTGGCGGTACCAACCATCATGTCGCTGCGAACTGCTTGCCGACAAAATCAATGTGCGCATGCATGGCCTTGAAGGCCGCGTCGGGCCGGCGAGCGCGTATGGCCCGATATATCGCCTTGTGCTGGGCGAGGCGTGTCAGTGCCAGTTCTCCCCCGTCGAGCTGGATATGCGACGCCTCGTACGTATTGTTCGTGATGTGCTCGCGCAATAAAGTGATCACGCTCGCATAGAAATGGCTCAGCATCAGATTGTGCGACGCCGTTGCAAGGACCGCGTGAAATTCGGCATCGGCGCGCGCCTCCGCTTCGACGTCCCGTGCGTGCACCGCATGATGCATCCGCTCCAGAATCGATGCCATCTCAGTCAGTTGATCGGGAGTCGCGCGTGTCGCCGCGAAACGCGCGGCGGCGCATTCGAAGACCAGGCGAAACTCCAGCGTGTCCCCCCGCACTGGCGGGTTTTCCGCGATCAACTGCAGCCAAGGCGCGCTTAGGCGCGCCGGCTGCTGGGCGCTTACGAAGAGGCCGCTGCCGCGACGGGTCTCCAGCAAGCCGCGCGTGACGAGACGCTGGATCGCCTCGCGCACGGTGGCGCGTGAGGTGGCGTATTCGGCTGCCAGCTCCCGCTCCGAAGGCAGGCGCGTTTCCTTGCGCCAGTTGGCGTCGAGGATCCTGTCTTCCAGTTTCCTGATTACATGCGCAAGCGCCGCGCGAGTGATGCCAGCCGTTGCCATGAGTCCTCCGCCTTCCCTTGTGGTCCGACCAATTTCCTGTCGACACGTGATTATCGCAGTATGACTCCCAGCCGACGGACCTGCCTCAGGTGTCCGCAAAAATCGGCGCCCACACTACATTCGATGGATCTGGAGAACGATGATGGACCCACTTTCACGCGCGCTCAAACTCGACGACGCAGACGACGTCGCCATTGCCCGCGATGCACTCACCAGCGGCACGACGCTCGCCGAATTCGGCGGCCTGGTTGCGCGCGCCGACGTCCCGGCTGCGCACAAGATCGCGCTGCGCCCGATCGCCGTCGGCGAAGCCGTACGCCGCTATGGTCAGATCATCGGTTTCGCCACCGACGCCATCGTACCGGGCGACCACGTCCATACGCACAACATGTCGATCGGCTCGTTCGACCGCGACTACGCGTTCAGCAGCGACGTCAAGGCTGTAGCCCCGGCGGCGCAGCCGTTGACGTTCCAGGGCTTTCGCCGTGCCGACGGACGCGTCGCGACGCGCAACTACATTGGCATAGTCAGCACCGTAAACTGCTCCGCTACGGTGAGCAAGCGCGTGGCGCAGCACTTCGCCGCACCCGGCGCGCTCGCTGCCTATCCGAATGTGGACGGCGTCGTGCCCATCACGCACAGCTTCGGCTGCTGCATCGACCATAACGGCGAAGGCATCCAGCAACTGCGCCGCACGATCGGCGGCTACGTTAAGCACGCCAATTTCGCTGGCGTGCTCGTGATCGGACTCGGCTGCGAAGCAAACCAGATGGGTGCTCTTTTCGTTGCGGAGAACGTGGAAAGCGGCTCGATGATCGTGCCCCTCGTCATGCAAGAACTCGGCGGTACGCAGAAGACCATCGACGCGGCCATCGCCGCCGTCAACGAGATGCTGCCAGCGGCCAATCGCGTCGAACGCGAACCGCTGCCGGTCTCGCACTTGAGCATCGCGCTGCAATGCGGCGGCTCGGATGGCTACTCCGGCATTACGGCGAATCCGGCGCTGGGCGCGGCCGTCGACTTGCTGGTGCAGCACGGCGGCACCGCTATCCTCAGCGAAACGCCCGAAATCTACGGCGCCGAGCACTTGCTGACCCGGCGCGCCGTCTCGCGTGAAGTGGGCGAAAAGATCGTCGAGCGGATTCACTGGTGGGAGGACTACGCGCAGCGCGAGAAAGGCAGCATCGACAACAATCCGACGCCGGGCAACAAGACCGGAGGCCTCACCACGATCCTCGAAAAGTCGCTTGGTGCGGTCGCGAAAAGCGGTTCGACGCCTTTAATGGGCGTGTACCGCTACGCCGAACCGGTCGATACCCACGGCCTCGTTTTCATGGATGCGCCCGGCTACGATCCAATGGGTGCGACCGGCCAGATCGCGAGCGGCGCGAATCTCGTGGTCTTCACCACGGGACGCGGCTCGTGCTTTGGCGCCAAGCCCGCACCCTCCATCAAGCTCGCCACCAACACGCAAATGTTCAACCGCATGCGCGACGACATGGACATCAACTGCGGCGACATCATGGACGGCAGCGCCACGGTGCGGCAGAAGGGTCAGGAAATCTTCGATGCGATCCTGCGGGTCGCATCGGGAGAACCGAGCCGCAGCGAGGCTCTCGGCGTGGGCGATGACGAGTTTGTGCCTTGGATGATCGGCGCACAGATGTAGTACGTAGTGCGTTGTGAACGGGCCGACTCGTGGCGGCCCGTTCGCTTTTCAAGCGGCGCTAGCGAATCAGCAGTTCGAACGGCGCGGACTCTTCCCAACTGAAGTTGCCGTCCGGCTGGCGGATCAACTCGGGGAAATGACCCGGCACAATCCGGTCGGCTCGTTCGAGGATCCGCTTGATCGTGCGCGTACCAACGTCGATCTCGTCGAAGGCCATGTCGCAGCGCTTGAGGATCGCTTCCTTAGCGTATTTGATCGCGTCGCCGGCGATGATCACGCGGCCCCGGTCGGCGGTGTCCAGTTCAAGTCCGTAGCAGCCGGGCGTATGGCCGGGCGCCGGAAAGAAGTGCACGCCCCGGTCCAACTGCCCTTCGCCCTTGATGAACTCGACCTTGCCTTTCGAGAGCTGCTCGCGAATTCCCCAGGGCAGCAACAGATCTTCCGGATGCGGACACGCCGCGTATTCCCACTCACGTTCGCTGACGACAAAGCGCGCATTCGCAAACAGGTCGATATTGTGCGCGTGGTCGAAATGCAAATGCGAGAGAAAGACTGTTTTGATGTCGGCGGGCTCAATGCCGCGGTCGCGCAGCGCCTTCAGCAGACCCAGGCGCGAGATATAGCCGCCGGTGTCGAACAGCGTCAGGCCGTCATGTCCGCGAATCAGGGTGACGTTGGCAATGCCCAGGAAATCGTTCTTCAGGCGCAGGTTGTTGCCCTGCACCAGGATCTCGTAGGTCGGATTCATCCGGTTTCACGCTCTTGTAACACCGCCGCGCCGAACATGGAACTGGCCCGGTGCGCGCGTCTGAATGCGTCCAGCGGCGGCATGATGTGATCAACGGCGAGCGCCATGAAACCGTCGCGGTCGCCGCTTCGCAACTGTTCGATCATGGTGGCGTGATGCTCGCGCGAATGCGACAGTAATTGCGGATCGCCGACGCCGTACCAGCGGATCCCGGTCGTCTCGACCCACAGCTTCTCGATCGTCTCGGCCAGGTAAAGATTGGGACAGGTCGCCCAGATGCGCCGGTGGAACGCGTCGTTGAGCACGTTGACCTGCAGCAGGTTGCCCGCGTCCAGCTCGCGGCAGTATTCCGCATGGATCGCTTCGATCTGCGCGAGATCGTGGGGCCGCGCCGGCATCGGCACACGGCTCGCTGCCTCGCGCTGCAGGATCATCCTGACCTCATAGATCTGCTCGACCTGTTCCATGGAAAAGTCGCGCACGATCACGCCGCGATTGGGTCGACGCGTGACCAGTCCCATGCGTTCAAGAAGCACGAGCGCCGCTCGCGACACATGCCGCGAGACGTTGAACTGCGCGCTGATCTCTTCCTCGACCAATCGCTGATGCGGACGCAGCCGGCCGATGATGATGTCCGACTTGATGCCTTCTACGAGTTGCGCCGCCTGTGCGTCCGTTTTCGTGACCAAACCCTTTCCCTCGTTAGTTTCTCGTCGTTCTCGCCGCGCCACTCTCCGACGCTTCCGGCTGCCTATACGTCCGCGCATTCTACCTCCATCATGTCGCGCCAATATTGGCGTTTACCTTGACGCAAATATGTTTGACAAAATTGGCGACAAAATCGACACTCGGTTTTCAGTAGCTCCAGCGCGCTGGAAAAGCGCTGAGCAAAACGCTTATCGGGGAATCGGAGACATGGAAGCACGGGCCGACACTAACGGCATTCAGACCCATTACACGCTGACCGGCAAGCCCGGCGCGCCGGTCGTCATCCTGAGTCACGGGTTCGCCGCGAATCTGTCGATGTGGGCGCCGCAGCTCGATACGCTGTCGCGCTCTTTTACCGTACTCTGCTATGACATCCGCGGCCACGGCGGCTCCAGCGCCACGCCCGGCGACTACTCGCTCGCCCTGCTCGCCGCCGATGTGCTCGCCCTCATGGACCACCTCGGCATCGAGCAGGCGCACTACGTCGGGTTGTCGCTCGGCGGAATGATCGGCCAATACGTGGGCGCATGGCACGGCGAGCGGTTGATGAGCCTCACGCTGTGTGCTACCACGAGCGAGGCGCCGAAGGGGTTGTGGGAAGCGCGCGTGATAGAAGTGCGCGATATCGGCGTAGCGCCGCTCGCCGAAGCATCGGTCGACCGCTGGGTCACGCCCGCGTTCAAGCGCGCGCAGCCCGAACTGATGCAGAAGATGCGCGCAATGGTCCTCGGCACTTCACTCGACGGCTATGCCGGCTGCGCCGCCGCCATCCGCGACATGGATCTCGCCGCCGCTGTGATCGGCCGCATCGCCGTCCCCACGCTGGTCGTGGCGGGTGAAGACGATACTTCGACGCCGCTACCTGTCCTAGAACGCATCGCTCGTCCTATCCCCTACGCCCAGCTGATCACGATTCCCGGTGCGGCGCACATGCCGACCATGGAGCAGCCGCAGTTGTGCAATCCGGCAATCGAAAGCTTCCTGCTCGCGAATTCGCGCAGCCGGTAACCCATTCCATTCAGGAGTTCCTCATGGCAGGCCGTCTCTTCGGAAAACGCATCATCATCACGGGCGCTATTGGCAACATTGGCAAGGAAGCGGCGCGCAGCTTCATTGCGCAAGGCGCGCGCGTGGTGATCGGCGACATAGCCGAGGAAGCCGGCCGCGCGGTAGTTGCGGAACTCGGCGACGCCGCACATTTCGTACAGGTCGACGTGACAAGTGAAGCGAGCGTCGCCAACCTGATCGGGCGCGGCGTGGAGTGGCTGGGCGGCCTCGACGCGCTCGCACAGAACGCCGGCTTGCAGCGCTCGGGCGCGATCGCGGAATTCGATCAGGCCAACTGGGATGCGCTCTTTGCGGTGAACGCGCGCGCGCATTTCTTTGGCGCGAAGCACGCGATCCCGCATCTGAAGCAGTCGGGTAAAGGCTCGATCATCAATATGTCGTCGCTTGCGGGCAAGCGCGGCGGCCCGGGACTGGTCGCTTATTCGGCCTCAAAGGGCGCGGTGATCGCCTTCACGACGGCGCTCGCGCTCGAACTCGCACCCCACAACATCCGCGTGAATGCGATCTGTCCCGGCTGGGTGGATACCGCGTTCAACCAGCCGGCCATCGACTTCATGGGCGGCGCGAACGCGCAGCACGAGAAGATCGCGGCACTCGTGCCACTCGGCCGCCAGGCCGGCGCCGACGAAATCGCGCCACTCTTCGTCTACCTTGCTTCCGACGAATCGGCCTACGTCACCGCGCAGTCCTTCGGCATCGACGGCGGTGTCTACAATGGCTGACGCTCTTGTGCAGTCCACGGGCGCACCGGCGATCCTCGGCATCCAGAACATCGCCAAGTCCTACGGCGCGACGGTCGCGGTGCGCCGCGTGTCTTTCGACATCGAGCCGGGTGAGATCCATGCGCTGCTCGGCGAGAACGGCGCGGGCAAATCGACTATCGTCAAGGTTCTCTCGGGCATTGTCGCTCCCGACACCGGCACGCTCACGCTCGACGGCCGCGCTTATACGCCGGCTAATCCGATGGCCGCCCGCGCCGCCGGCGTCTCGACCGCATTCCAGGAGTTGAGCCTGCTGCCGAACCTGAGCGTGGCCGAAAACCTGATGCTGCCCCGGCAGGCAAAGGGCGCGGCCGGCCTTGTCTCGGTGAAGGGAAGCGAAGCGAGCGCCGCTGCAATGCTGGCGGAGTACGGCCTCGCTCACATTCATCCGGGTGTGTACGTACGCGCGCTCTCGCTAGCCGAAAAACAGCGCGTCGAGATCATGCGCGCGGTGGCTCGTCAGCCGCGTCTTCTGGTGCTGGACGAACCCACCGCGGCGCTCTCCGATCCGACCTGGCTCTTCGATATCCTCGCGCGCGTGACCGCGGCCGGCGCCGGCGTGCTGTACATCTCGCACCGGCTTTCCGAAGTGCGCCGGCTATGCCGTCGCGGCACGGTGCTGCGCAACGGCGAAAGCATCGGCACGGTGTCGCTTGCAGGCATCGAGGACGCCGGCATCTTCAAGATGATGGTCGGCTCCGCCGCGCGCGAATCGCACGCGGCGCGCAGCGTATCGACAGTGGCACGAGCGGAAGCGTTCGGGGTGACCAAGCTCGCGGGCGGTACGGTGAACGACATCACGCTGTCCGTCGGCAAGGGAGAAATAGTCGGCGTCGCAGGTCTGGAAGGCCAGGGACAGCGCGACCTGTTCCGCATGCTCGCGGGCCTCACGCCCGTGCGCGGCGGACAGATCCGTATCGACGGCAAGTCCGTACGCCTGGTTACTCCGGCTGACGCGGCAAAAGCCGGCATCGGCTTCGTGCCCGAGGAACGCAAGACCGAAGGCGTGTTCCTCAGCCTGCGCACCGACAGCAACATGACTCTGCCCATTCTCGGCCGGCTGGGCCACTTCGGCGTGGTCAACGGCGCACGCGAGCGGGCCGCCGTGAACCAGGAAGCGGCACGCGTCGACCTTTCGAGCCGATACCTGAAGCTGAAGATCGGCGCGCTTTCCGGCGGCAACCAGCAAAAGGCGCTGATTGGCCGCGTGCTGATGTCGGGCGCGCGCTACCTGGTCCTGTTCGACCCGACGCGCGGCGTCGATGTCGGCACCAAGGCGCTGATCTACGACGTCATCCGCGCGTTCGTCGCAGAAGGCGGCGCGGCGCTGATCTATTCCACCGAACTGGCCGAACTCATCCATCTTGTCGACCGCTGCGCGGTCGTCTACGGCGGACGCATCGCGGGAGAAGCGTCCGGCGACGAACTTTCCGAGGCGCGCCTCGTCGCCCTTGCGGCTGGACACGGAGCCCACGCATCATGAACCAGGCACGTCCCTCTTCCGGCCGCTCGCGTGCGGCCGCCATGCTGCGCCCCGAGCCGTTGTCCCGGCGTCTGCTTGGCGACGGCACCACGATCATTGTCGTGATCCTCGCGGTGATGACCGTGATCTTCGCGGCAACGCAGTCCGACGCGCTGAGCGCCACGGTCATCACGGACATCTTCAACAACAGTCTGCCGCTCGCGCTGGCGGCGGTCGGCGGCACGCTGGTCGTGCTGACGCGCGGCTTCGACCTCTCGGTAGCGGGCGTGGTTTCGCTCACCAACGTGCTGGTCGCGGTGCACGGCGGCGACGGCCCGTGGGGCGCGCTGCAGGGCGTGGCCATCGCGATGGCGGCCGGCGCCGGCGTGGGTGCGATCAACGGCTACCTGGTGGCGTACTGGAACCTGCAATCCATCGCGCTCACGCTCGCGTCGATGATCGTCTGCTCAGGCGCCGCGCTGCTAATCCTCGACGCCCCCGGCGGCAACGTCTCCGACTTCATGATCTACACGATGACTGACCGCATTCACGGCATCGTGCCGGTCTCGCTTGTGATCGCAGCGGTGACGTACGCGATCTGGCGCGTGCTGCGCCGCACCGACTGGGGCGTCGGCCTCTACGCCACCGGCGCCGACGAAACCGCTGCGGTTCTGGCCGGCGTGCCGGTCAAGCGGATCAAGCTGGTGGCGTACATGCTCGCGGGCGTCTGCTATGGGCTCGCCGGCTTCATGCTGAGCGCCCTCACCTCCACGGGCACGCCGAACGCGGGCGAACCGTATTTGTTGCTGGTGTTCGCGGCTATTGCGCTGGGAGGCACTTCGTTCTCGGGCGGACGCGGCGGCGTGGCGGGATCGATCCTCGGCGCGCTGACCCTGACGCTGCTGCAGAAGGTGCTGTTCTCCACCGGCGTGTCATCGTTTTATACCGGCATCTTCCAGGGTGTAGTGATGATCGCGGCGGTGGTGGTAGCGGTGTTCTTCGCCCGCTTCAGCTCACGCGAAGAGGTGCACGCATGACCGAGACACCCTTGACCAACGGCAGCAACGGCAGCAACGGCGCCAATGACACCAGCGGCCGCCCCGCCGATACCCGTGGCGGCGACGCCGCGCCAGGCTGGTTCAGCCGGCTCGACCGCGACGTGCGCACCGCCATCGCGCTGTTCGCGATTTCCTTCGCGCTGATTGCCGCCTCACGCGTGCTCGGCCCGAACTTCGGCAGCCTCGCGCAGATGAAGGCCATCCTCGTGATCTCGAGCTTCCTGATGGTGGTCGCGTTCGGCCAGCAGATGGTGATCCTGCTCGGCGGCCTGGACCTGAGCGTCGCCTCGATGATGACCCTGGGCGGCGTGCTCGCGTTCAAGTGGATCGGCGGTGCGGATTCGGCCGTCGTGTGGGGCGTGCCCGCGATCCTCGCGGTCACCGCCGCGCTCGGTGCGTGCAGCGGCATCGGCGTGAGTCTCGTGAAGATTCCGCCGTTCATCATGACGCTGGCGATGGGTGTAATCCTCTATGGTGTCACGCTCGGCTTCACGCAAGGCACGCCGGCCGGCCAGCCGTCTGCTGCCCTCTCTTCGTTGTTCGTGAGCACGCCGCTCGGCGCCCCGATCCTGTACCTGATGGTGCTCGGCACTGCGGCCGGCTGCTTCCTGCAGATGCGCACGAGCTTCGGCCGCAAGGTCTACGCGCTCGGCACGAACCCGACCGCGGCGCGCGTGGCAGGCCTGCCCGTACACCGGCTCACCATCGCGACCTATGCCATCAGCGGCGCAAGCGCGGGCCTCGCCGGCATTCTGATGCTCGGCTACGTGCGCGGCGTCACGCTCACGCTCGGCCAGAGCTACCTGCTGCCGTCGGTTGCGGCGGTGGTGATCGGCGGGACGTCGATCGTCGGAGGACGCGGCATCTATCTGGGCGCCGCAGCCGGCGCGATCCTGCTGACCACGCTGTCCACCATCGTGTCGTCGCTCGGTATTGCCGAAGGCTGGCGCACGATCATCTACGGCGCAGTGATCTTCGTCGCCCTGGTGTTGCTGCGCGACGATCTCGCACTTCTCATCAAACGCAGTGGTTTCAGAAGCAGAACACAACCCTAAAGACCGGCCTACCCGGACACCATCAGGAGGAAACATGAATTCCAGCACACGCTTGAAGACCTGCTCGCTCGCGCTCGCCGCCGCCATGCTGGTCGGCGCAGTCGCGCCTTCTCAGGCGCAGACGCCGCCGAAGAAATACAAGGTTTACCTCAGCATGAGCTACAGCGGCAACGGCTATCAGACCGAGACCTCGAACCTGATCAAGGCGCTCGCCGCGACACCGCCTTACGACAAGCTCGTTGATCTGAAAACCGTCATTTCCGGCACCGACGTACAAGCGCAGGCGGCCGCATACCAGAGCATGGTGTCGGCGGGCGCGGACGCGATCATCACCTTCCCGATCTCGTCGACCGGCCTGAACCGCGCGATCCACGAAGCTTGCGAAAAACACGTGCTGGTCTACACATACAGTGCCACGGTGACCGAGCCATGCGCGCGCACGGTCAGTTACATCACAGCCGGTTTCGCACCAAATACCGCCCAATGGCTCGTCAACAAGCTTAACGGCAAGGGCAATGTGTTCATCGATCGCGGCGTCGCGGGCAACTCTGTCGACAAAATGAACTACGACGGCGCGATGAGTGTGTTCAAAAAGTATCCAGGCATCAAGATCGTGGCCGAGTACTACGGCATGTGGAACAGCCAGACTACGCAGCAGGAGACAGCGAAGGCGCTTGCGGCACACCCGGACGTCGATGCTATCTTTGGCGAAAACGGCGAGGACGGCATCGTGGCCGCGATGCTCGCAAGCGGTCAGAAAAAGCTCGTGCCGGTAACGGGCGAGAACACCAACGGCTTTCGTCTTGCGCTCGCCAACGCCGATCTGAAGCAGCGCGGCCTTGATGGAATATCGTCGGGAGACCCGATCAACGTGTCCGGTTACGCGTTCAAGTTGATGATGGAAGAGCTGACCGGCAAACGCAAGGTGGCGGTGCATAACATCGAGTATCCGCTGCCGTGGGTACCGGCGGCCCAGGTGAAGGTGTGCACAGGGGACACCTTCACCAACGGCTGTAATGCCTTCCCGTCGACCAAGGTACCCGATTCGTTTAACACCGAAGTGTTTGATCCGGTGCTCACACCCGAGCTGTCGCTCAGCTCTGCGTTGCACGGCACACCGACGCCAAGCGCGACGATCCAGCCGCTGCCTGCCGATGTCATCAAGCAGGCGCCGAACGTTCCTGGCGTAAATTGTGCGCATTGCGAGGCGCCCGCGGACCTGTTCAAACTGACCAAGGTGGCCGCGACGGTCAAGCCTTGAAGAAGCCTTATGAAGCCCCGAGCGTCGCACCAAAGGCGCGGGCGTCTGCGACGGGCTTCCTGATTCCCCGCGCCAAGGAACATTGAATCGTGATCAATCCCGTGTGTGAGCCGGCGCGTGCGATTTCACGCGCGCCAAGAAGTCCATTGCCGCCCGGTACCGTCGACTGCCATTTCCATGTATTCGGACCGGCGAGCGAATGGCCGTATGCGCCGGCACGCAGCTATACACCGCCCGATGCGCCGCTTGCGGACTATGAGCATCTGGCGCAGACCCTGGGCATCGCGCGGTCGGTGATTGTCCAGCCAAGCCCATACGGTATGGACAACCGTCGCAGCCTGCAGGCGGTGGCCGCGAGCCGGATACCGATGCGTGCGGTCTTAGTGGTCGAGCCGAGCGTCACGGATGCCGAACTTGCTGAATTTCATCGTCTCGGCACGCGCGGCGTGCGGCTGAACCTGCTGTTCGGCGCGGGCCTGGCGATGGACACGGCAAGCACGCTCGCGCAGCGCATCAGCGAACTCGGCTGGCACTTGCAGTTTCTCGCCGACGTCTCGACGATCGACGATCTCCCCGCGCTGGTTCAGCGCTTGCGCGTGCCGGCCGTGTTCGATCACCTGGGCCATGTGCCGGCGAACAAGGGCATCCGCAATGCGGGTTTCCAGAATCTCCTTGCGCTGGTGCGCGAGGGACGCGCGTGGGTGAAGTTGTCGGGAACCTATCGAAGCACGAGCCGACAGACTACGCCTTTCGAAGACACCCGGCCCTTCGTCGAGGCCTTGATCGGTGCGAACCCGCATCAGCTCGTATGGGGCACCGACTGGCCGCACCCATCGATACCCGTACCCATGCCCGACGACACCGATCTTGTCGACCAGTTTGGTGAATGGGTCAACGACGCGTCGCTACGACAAGCGATTTTTGTCGACAACCCGGAGCGGTTGTATGACTTCGAGCCATACACGGTTTAGCCGACTTCGATCATTACTTGATCCCCTCTCGTAACGCGCTCCCGCCCTCAAATCCGAACGAACTGATATGCACACAGTCGAGGGTCGGCGCATAACGCACGTGCTTGCCCACTACGGCGTCATCATTTCGCGTGCGGCTTGCATCACTGGCATTGAATAAACTTCATCAAATGTTCCATTCATGTCCCACACCAGCAGTCCACGAAGCGCCGGACCGAGCATTGTGGTCGCCAGCATGGACAGCGCTTTAAGGCAATAACGATGCGTCATCGGAGGGTTCACTTTCGTTCATCTTCTCAATACTTACCTGCCATCCTCAACGGCTGACTTTTCCACGGTCGCTCACTACCACGCCTTTTGAACGCAGCAGCACCGGGCGGTTTGAAGCATGCCCCTGCAGGCCGGCTTCGGAAAGCCAACTTCCGTCTTTAGTACAGCATCACAAGCTCCTCGCTTGTGTTCGTGACACACACCTCCATTCGCCCTTGACCTTGATGTAGGTCTCGTCCATTCGCCAGCTTCGACCAATCTTTTTCTTGCGCGGTCCGAATGCCTTACCGAGCGCAGGCGGCTACTGGATAGCACACCGGTGCACCGTCGAATGATCGACCGACACTGCCCGCTCGGACATCATTTCTTCCAGATGACGTAGACTCAATGGATAGGCCACATCCTAACGCACGCATGTCAGCATTATGTCCAGCGGATAATGCCGCCGTTTGAGCGCCTTGCTCACAGCGGCGTTGGGTCTTAATCATTCGTTACATTGCTCGTCTCGGGACCGGCCACCATAGCAGATCGGCTACTGCGCCAGAACCCCAGTAATACGTGGTTAGCGCACATACGTTCATCGACGCCGGTGCAGGAGGTTTGGGACTTGGCGGGGCACTTTAATCGACCTGGGGTACGATGCCGAACGCGTCACTAAGAATGCTAATCTGAATCCCGCGTGTCTTGAAAACGCTCTTTCCTGGACGTCCGGACCGTGTGTGGTCCAAGACATTGGTCGCGCAGAAAACGAATCGCGCTGAATGCCGTCAACGCGGAAGTTTTCCGGTTCTGCGCTGACGGATTCCCGTCGATCTCCACGCGCAGCTCGCCGAATACGCCGCGTGCCCAAACGATGTGAGTATTGGTTGTTGCAGCAGGATCAGCGATCAACTGCACACGTGTACGCCCGAAGCCGATGCCTGCCAGCGCCACCGCCGCGGCGACGTTCGCGTTCTTAGGGTAAAGCCGCGCTGCCTCGCCAGCTGTGCCATCAAAAATCACGGTCGCCCCACAAACGGCATTGAGCCTGCCAGCGGCATCGGCGAGCGTGCCGCGCCAGGCGTCAACCGGCTTGCGGCCGGTGTAGCGAACTTCGTGAAGCACGCCGACCGCCGCAGCCGACAGCGCGTCGATACCGCCGACCGCCCCTGATAGGGGCGCCGCGCGCGTGCCTCCAGCCACCTCGGCAGCGTTGAGTGCTTCGCGAAGGGCATCGTCAGTGAGCGCCCCGACGGAGGCAATCGCGCAGTCAACGCCGCGACGTAGAAGCGGAATTACGTGGTCGCCGATTGCGCGATGCCCCGCACATTCGAGCGCGAACTGCGGCCTTTGAGGTAGTTCGTCGACTGAGCTGACCACCACCACCGACGTGCCGACACGGCGCTGCACCGCTTCGACGCTGCGTGGCGATGTGATTATCTGGCTGATGGCAATATCAGGATCGTCAACGAACGCGTCGAACACAGTCGAGCCTATTGCGCCGAAGCCGATCAACGTAACGAGCGCGCGGCGACTCACACCTGGTATGTCTGCAGACGCTTGAGTATCCATTGAACGCTCGTCAGAAGAAGTGATGCATGCCGATGCGCAACGCCGCCTGATTAGCGCTGGACGACGGTGCGAGCAGGGGGATGGCAGCATTGCCTGAGCCGCTTGCGTGCTGCCACGCGAGCTGCGCATAGACCGTGGTCCGCACCGAAAGCTTGTACATATCGCCGACACCCACCTCCGCGTACCGTGTATCAGTCAGCCATGACAGATACCCGCCGACGTTGACGGTGTTTGCTACAGTGGTATGGAAATCAGCGCCCGCCTCGACCGTACGCATGCGACCCGAAGCAGTGTCCGTTCCCAAGTTCACCTGAGTCAGCATGCCATGCAGGTCCACTTTCTGGCCGATTGAATAGAACGCGGACAGGCCGCTGATGCGCTGTGTCCTCGCACTAAAAACAGCCCCAGTGGCGAGCGATTGTCCGAGGAAACTCGAATAGCCGAGCTTCGACCCCACATCGATCGCGTGGTTGCGCCAACTGCTATACACCGCCGATGCACGGAACGGACCATTCTTATACAACACGTCGGCGGAAAACACATGCCCCGGTTGCGTGACCGTGTCGTCCAGGCCGTAAATAGCACTCGCAGTCAGTCCACCGATTTCCGGTGTCGTATAACGCAGCGAATTGTTGATCGAATCGCCCATGATCCCGATGTTGTCGAGATTCGCCGGGTGGAACAGATAGAACGTGTACTGAATACTGCCGTTCGAATTGAGCCGCAGCGCCTCGGTCGTCAGGTCAAGTTGCCGACCCATCGTGAACGTACCGTACTGGGGTGAAGACAAGCCCACGTATGCAAAATGGCTGAACGCCTCATTACCGATCGTTCCGGCGCCGGTATTGGAGAGAAACCCGTGCTGCAACGCAAACACCGCTTTCAGATGATTCCCGAGATCCTCGCTGCCGCGCAAGCCAAAGAAATCAGGCACAGCGACTGGACCCGCGAGTGCCGTGCCACTGCCTTTGGCATTCGTGTTGTACGTCACCCCCTCGTCGATACTGCCATACAGCGTCACACTGCTTTGCGCGTGGGCGCCAGCCGCAAACCACGCCAGTGCGGCAGCACTGTATATTTTTCTTTTTATCATTAGTTATCCTATTTATTTAATATGTAAAAAGACGTGACCGGCTTCTAGATAAGCCGGTCCGCGCCGTGGTTCCGGATTCCTACTCGTGCTCGAGCCTCAGTCCTCGCGCTCGGAGCAACGGCAGCACGTTCGCAGCAAAGAAATCCAGTTCGGGCGCATAATCATAGAAGCCGATCTGCGCGCCGTCGATGCCCGCTTCATGCAGTTTCTGCAGCGCGTCGGCCACGTCGTCGGGGTCGCCGACAATCTGGATGTGACCGCCGAGAATCCGGTCGGCCGGCACGTGTTCCTTCCATCCCTGCGCATCGCCGCCCGAGTGACGCGCGGTGTACGCCCTGACCGACTCGTAGTCTGCCTGCGCCAGGATCGCGTCGCGATACGCGAACGCCTCTTGCCGCGTCGGCTTGCAAATGACGAGGGGGAAAATGATCACTTTTGGCGAGCGCCCCGTGTCTGCATACGGTGCGCGAATCCGCTTCACATGCTCTGGCAGCGCCTCGATCGCACGCTCGAACACCGCCCCGGCCGGACTCGACGTGAACACCACGTCCGAATGCCGAGCTGCGTACTCGAAACCGGCCTGGGACGCGCTCGCTGACACCATGATCGGGCGGCCGTAGCGCGGCCGCGGCGACACATACGCGTTTTCGAGCTGATAGAAGCGACCTTCATGGGTGACGTTTTCGCTGCCCTCCCACAAGGTCTCCATCACCGATGCGAACTCGTCCGCACGCTCATAGCGCTCGTCATGCGCGATCCGCTTCATCCCAAACATCAGCGGTTCGGCCGCATCGTAACCTGTCACGATATTCAGCCCGAACTTGCCGCCTGAAATATGATCGGCGGTCGCTGCGAAGCGCGCGAGATGTAGCGGATGCCAGCTGCCATATAGGATGTGTACTGTCGAGATCGTGATAATGCGCGTAGTCAACGCACTCAACGCGACGGTCGACATGAAAGGATCAAGGAAGTTTTCCCGGTAATGTGAGGCGCCACCGAAACCGCCCTTGGGCACCCATTGCTGCAGGCCGAACACGAAGTCAAAACCGTGCGATTCCGCTTTCAGCACCAAGGCACGGTTGTAGTCGAAAGCCCAGTCCGTACCGCGCGGATAGGTCGATTGGGAAAAACCGCCGGTCTGCGTCGGCAGGAACAGGCCGAGCATCAGCGGCTCACGGCCGGCCTTCGACAGAGGGCTGTCCGGAAAATCGAGCGGGCCTTGTAGCGCTGGCGCGCGGGGTGTTGATTGTGTTGCGGGTTCTGTTGACATGACTCTTGGACCACAGGAAGAAAAGGATTTGCGGATGTCGGTCAGTCCGGCAGGCCACGGCCGCGAGTTTCCGGCAGAAATAGCATTGCGACGACCCCGAGCAGGTAGATCGGAGCAAACCAGACGGCGACCTTGCCGAAGCCACCGAGCACCGCGGCGAGTGTGCCGGCGGTGATGGCACCTGCCATCGCCAGATAGCGAGCACCGGAGAACACAATGCTAATAGCCGTGGCGCGGATCCGCGTCGGGAACAGTTCCGGCGTGTGGATTGCATACCAGCTATACAGGCCACCTGTGAAGAAGCCCGCGACCAGTTGCGCGAGCGTCACAACCTGCGCGGACCCGAGACCGGCGAACACCACCGGCACGATCAGCAGCGATCCGAGCAGGTAGACAATCGTTGTCGGTCGGCGTCCCCAGCTCTCCGCCAGAAAGCCCATCGCAATGCAGCCGACGATCTCGCCGAGGTTGTACAACGCACCCGCCCAACCTGCTAGCGAAGCTGCGGTGCGCGGATCGTGTGCGAGGCTGCCGACGAAGGTCGGCAGAAAGGACGTTACCGCCCACCAGCCGCCCGTAATCGATATGGATACCGCGAGCGCGGCGGCCAGATGCCTGCGGACCGCGGGCGTGGCAAAGAGCGCGAACGGTTTCGCGTCGTGCTGAGCCTTGGTCCATCGGGTCGACTCGGGAATGTGCCGGTACACAGCGAGGATTATCACAAGCGGCACAACTCCGAAGAGGTACATCCAGCGCCACGACAACCCGAGCGTCGAACCGATCAGCACCCACAAGCCGGATACCAGCAATCCACCGACCGAAAAACCTGCCTGCAACAGCCCTGCTCCGCGCGTACGCCACTTCTCCGGCCACACTTCCTGCAGCAGCGAGGTGCCGACGCCCCATTCCGCCCCGATGCCCACACCCGTGAAGAAACGCGCAAGCGCCAGCCATTCCCATGACGAAGCCAAAGCCGATGCGGTGGTCGCTATGCTGTAGAGCGCGACGCCGAGAATCATCGTCCTCCGGCGGCCGATCCGGTCGCCCATCACGCCGCCAAGCACGCCGCCCGTTGCCCAGCCCGCCAACGTGATTGTCACCAGGTATCCGAGATATCTCGCAAATGCATGGCCCACCTCTGGGCGCAGCAATTCCGCCAGCGCGGGCCGCCCCGTCACGAGCAACACGAAGGTGTCGTAGCCGTCCGCAATCCAGAATGTCGTGACGATTGCCAGTACGCCCCAAGCCTCTCGTGTAATCGAGGCCTGTGATGATGGGGAAATTTTTTGAACGGACTGGTTCGCGTACATATTTTTATATGGATTACTAATCTGTTAATGGAATATGAGTTTTGCAGATCACCAAGTCCACCAGCAACGTGCGAAACGCCTGCACTAGAAAGCCATCAGGTTTTCCCTGAAACGCTTGTGCTCGTAACGCGTGCGCACCACGCCAAGACGCTGCAACGCGGGCACGAGGCCATCGGTGATCTCGGCGATGTAGCGCCGCGTCAGGTCCGGGTCCATCAGGAGGAAGCCGTCACCGCCGACTTCATCGACGATTTCCGACAGCCGCGCGGCCACGTCCGACGCGGTACCAACCAGATTGACATCCGAGAGCATCTTGCCGCTGCCGCTAATCTCGCGCAGCGTACGGCCCGTGTACTGCGCGACGAGTGTCTGGTGGCCGTTCGACTTTAGCTCCGGCAACGGCTCATCCAGGTCGAACTTCGAGAAGTCGATCCCGCTCGTGCGCGACAGCGACGCGAGATGCGCGTCCAGATGCCGCTCAGTGTCCTCGAGCTGCGCGCGCCGGCGCAGCTCGGCGCTCTCTCGCGACTCGTCGACGATCGGCGTGATCAGGAACAACACCTTGATGCCGTCCGGGTCGCGCCCCGCCTCGCGTGCCTTTGCCCGGATGTCCTCGCGAAACGCCTTCATTGAGGCCACGCTGCGCGCGGTGCCGATGACTGTTTCGGCCCAGCGGGCTGCGAACTGGCGGCCACGGGGGGAACCACCCGCCTGGCAGATCACCGGTCGCCCCTGCGGCGAGCGGGGCGCACCGAGCGGTCCTCGGGAGCGAAAATATTTACCCTCGAAGTACACCGGCCGAACTTTCGACGAATCCGCGAAGATCTCGTTTTCCTGGTCCATCACGACGGCGTCCTCATCCCACGACTCCCATAGCCGTGTGACGAGATCGGCGTATTCGTCCGCCATCTCGTAGCGCTCATCGTGCGGATACTGGCGCTCGAGCCCGAAATTCTGAGCACCCCCATCGTTGCTACCAGTCACGAGATTCCACCCAGCGCGGCCAAGGCTCACGTGGTCCAACGTGTTCGTCAGGCGCGCGAGTTGAAACGGGTGATATTCAGTGGTCGAAAGCGTCGTCACGACGCCGAGGCGGCGCGTCGCCTGAATCAGGAACGAGGCGAGCACGGCCGGATCGAGCTTCGGCGAATCGACCGCATAGCGTAGATAGGTATCGTGCGAATTGCCGTACGTGTAAGGGATGTTCGATGAATCCTCGATCATTACGTAGTCGAATGCGGCGCGCTCCAGCGCGCGCGAAAGATCGACGAACAGGTCGGGCGAAGTCCATCCCTTCGGGTTCGGGCCGCCCCACGGCAGCCGCCATGCTTTCGGGCCGTAGCCGCGGGAGATGAACCATGCGAGGTGAAACGGTTTGCGTGCCATGATTGCTTCAGGTCAGGTCGGGCTGCGAGGCCGCAGAGGGGTTACGGGTATGCCCGGACCGCGACCGAAATCGGGCCGCCGCGCCGAACTGTGTTGTAGATCACGCAGCCACTGGTGAAGTGGTCGATCAGTTGCTGTGCCTCAACCTGCGTAACGCCATATACCGCGACATCGATATGCACGCGCTCAAAGCGGGTCCGGTCTTCCGCGTCGCGCACTGAGTCGACGGCCGCCGTGGCGTGCTTCACCGTGAGATTCAATTCGCGGGCGGCCTTCTCAACGCTTCCGAGCGCGCACACGCCCAGCGCCGATAACAGCAGTTCTGAGGGTTCTGTCGCGACCGTGTCGCCATCGCGCGCCGACGGAGAATCCGACGCGAAGAGGTTGCCGCGACTCTCTACCAGATAGCGTCCCATGACACCGATGGTGGTTGTCGTTGCACTGCGTTGCTCGCTCATGAGTAGACATCCTTCCAAGATCAAAGAGGGTTTTCCGTGATGAAATTAGATACGACCACGTCCGTTTCTTCCAGTAACATATTCAGATATGTTTATCTCATAAAAATATGTTCACCTGCTCCGGTACTACCCACACAATGGAACGTCGTAACCTGACCTATAGGACGAGACTCGCGGTAGACTGCCGTTCCCGGGGCCGTCTCAGCAATGGGCAGACCCCGTCCAGCGGGCCTTCCGACCGGCATCAAGATTTGGCCACGACAATGGATTGATTGAATGACCGCGACAAAAAGCGCGCTTGAGAACCTGGATTGCGACACCGGCCAACTGGCTGAGGCTGACTGGTTGGCCCGTTATGTTCAGACTGACGGCGGCGGCAATCTGGTCAACAGCATCCGGGATCTGATCCAGTCTGGACGGCTGCAGACCGGCGCACGCCTGCCGACAGTGCGTATACTGGGCTCCCTTCTAGGCGTCAGCCCGGCGACGGTCGCGGGCGCCTGGTCCCGGCTGCGTGAGCTCGGCCTGATCGAAACGCGCCGACGCGGTGGGACGGTTGTGACGGACATCGGCGCTCGGGTCGCTCTGCGCTCGGGGGTACGCGACGAACAATCGTGGGATCTGGCGCAGGGGCTCATCGATTACTCGCTACTGCCCGATCTCGGTCAGGCGTTACTGGCCGGGCTGCAGGAATCCTCGATTCATCGGGCGTCGAAGGAACACGCGATCCCGAGCCTGGTGGCCGCGGTGAGCCCGACCTGGCCGTTTCAGCCAGAAGCATGGAGCACCGCGGGAAGCGGCACCGAAGGCACGCTGCTCGCGATCCAGGCTGCGGCCGGCGAACGAAGCGTCGTCGCCATCGAGTCGCCGACCAGCCCCCGGCTGCTGGACATCTGCGCGACTCTCGGGCTTGAGCTAATTGCCGTTGAATGTGACGAAAGCGGCCCCACGCCCGAGTCACTGCGCGAAGCCCTGACGCGGCAACCGGCGGCATTCGTCTATCAGCCGCGCGCACAGGTGCCGCTTGGCCACGCGGTCAACGCGGCGCGATTGAGTGAATTGGCTCAGGAATTGAAGCGGAGCCCGAACACACAGATCGTCGAAGACGATTTTATCGGTATGATTTCTTTGGCCACGGCACCAAGCATGGGGGCGCTTCTTCAAGGCCGGACACTGTTGGTGCGTGGGTATTGCAACACATACGGAATTGATCTTCGCACCTGCGTGATCGGCGGTTCGTCCAGACTCGTGGATCGGGTACGACGTCTGCGCAGCTTCGGCGCCGCGATGAACAGCAGGATTCTCCAGGGCGCGCTCGCATGGCTACTGCGCGACGAGCGAACTGGTAAGGCCGTCGCCAACGCCCAGCAACGTTACGCCGTGCGCCGCCAGAACCTTCTCATGCTGTTGCGGGCACGAGAACTGACTGTGCAAGGTAACGACGGTCTCAACCTATGGGTATCGGTGGCTCACGAGGAAGCAGCAATCGTCTCACTGGCCGCACATGGAATTTCGGTTGGAAGTGGAAGCCGCTGCCATGTAGGTCAAAAGACGGGTGAATTCCTCCGCCTGTCCACTGCCCGCTTACCCGATGACATCAAAGCACTTGAACAGATCGCAGACCGCTTTGAAGAGATAAAAGGCAGTCCGACGGTCACGATCCTACGCAATTAGCAGCGCTTATTGCTTCCAGGCGTGCCCTGTGTGTTGCCCGATGAATCATGCAGACCGCAAAGCCACCCCGTATCGTGCATGTTAAAACTGTCACCTTTTCGTCACATTGGTGACAATGCACTGCAATTCGTGCGAGCAACTACTTACACAGGAAGGATCTGCCCCGCCCCACTCCGCGCTTGCGCCCGTCGGTACCCCCGGAAGCTGCGACCGATGCTGCGCCGACCTGTTCTCATTAGTTGGTACCGCTGTTGTACATGCGGGACAAACTGGATCCGCGAGATGGACTCAGAGCCCGCTGGCAACAGACATTGGATCTGTCTGGGCGGTGCTACCAGTATTCTCGAATCCGATCGATTGCGGAGCCTGACCTCCGAGGCCGCCTTCGACGTCGGGAACGTCAGCGCATAATGAAGGTATCAAGGTTTCATGGATCCATAGCGAATCCCCAAGCGCTTCGAACAAGAAGGGCGCGGCGTGACTCTCGAACTCCTTCCCTTGAATACGCCGACCCATATCGCCGCACTTGTCGACGGCCGCCTCGGTGGTGGGTTCGTCTATCTGCTGAACGGGACACCCGATATCTGATCGGAATTGCCGAACCGCAGGATTCGTTCTTAACGTAATACCGAAAGTAACAACAGAAACAGCAATCTTTTCCCTTGTTTCGGCTGGCATCGATGTAGCGACCGTGAACGGGGCCAATTGTGCGGGGTCACCTGCGCTCGTGCGGCTTGCGAAACTAAGTCGCCAACTCGGCCGATACATCTCCCAGTCAATGGTTCTCGATCCGGACAACTGATCGCCGTTAATCATGAGTTTTCAAAAATTCTACGGGCTGAGTGCCCAGGTGCATTCCTTCCGATTCGCGGAAATCCCGGAACAGGCATATGAGCCGCTGTCCAAGGGGTAATCCGCGCGCGCTTAAAAAGATCTAGATGAATCAGAAGGAGATGTCCGACACGAGTTGTTTTCGAGTTCTCTTCCTTACTTTGGAAGCCGCGTACGTGTAGCCAAAACGCGTCCACGCAGCGGGGTCAAACAGGATCGGATTCGTTCTCCCAGTAGCGAGGTTTACGAAGACGCCTGAAAACGGCGCTGCCCCGTCCGCAACATCGTCCCCTATAGGTTGAACGCCCGTACCGCGATCGCCTGATTGACCAGACTGTCGAGCACCCGTTTGGCACGATCAAGGCATGGATGGGCGCCACTCATTTCCTGACTCGGACCATAGCGGGTGAGCACTGAGACGAGATTGCAAGTGCTGGCGTACAACATGAAAGAGTGATCACGCTACTCGGTTCAGAAGCAGTTATGAGCGCGGTGCAGGCGTGACGCCAGTACGAGATTGTTGAGCCTTTGCGATATCTTCGGCTGTGAATCGATATTCATTCGCGCTGATTCACTGACTTTTGATCGGCGCCACTGCCGTGATTAGCATCGTCCTTTCTAGTTTTTAATAATCGGAAATAAAAAAACGCGGCCCGAAAGCCGCGTGAAGAAAGATGAAAAAGACACCCTTGTCAGAGGGTAGCTCATTTTAAAAGTTAAGCCCGCTGCCAGCCATATTCGGCATCCGGAAGAATGAATTGCGTTAATCGACAGGGAACTTATTGGCGAATTTTCATTCGCGCAAAAAACCCGCAGAGCCTTATGGCAAAAGGCTTTCAATCGACGTCGTGTGAGTGCAACAGTTCTCTCCGCTTACCGGTGCAACCTTACGATGCGCAGAATGATTTCTTCTTTGTTTACCCGCACTTAATTGTCGATGCTTTCGCTATTCCCAATTCAGGAATGCATTATTGCTTGAGACAAAGATAAAGATTTGGAATGCCGGAATACACTGCGCAGCGAGTCGTCAATAAAACATTGGCTATCACTCGAATACGATTCTTCCGCAATGTTTCGGAGCATTACAGATCATGAAGAAAACTGTCATCGCAGCGGGCCTCATGGGCGCTTTCGCCATCACCGCTCACGCACAAAGCAGCGTCACGCTCTACGGCACACTCGACGCCGGCCTCGTCTTTGCAAACAACGAGGGCGGTCACAGCAGCTGGCAACAAGGTAGCGGTTCAGTATCGAATACATATTTTGGCTTGCGCGGCAGCGAAGACCTCGGCGGCGGTCTGCACGCGATCTTCACGTTGGAAAGCGGCTTCAACTTGAACAACGGCGGATTCACGGAAAACAACACCGTCTTTAATCGTCAAGCCTTCGTTGGTCTGCAGAGCAACCAGTACGGCACGCTGACACTCGGCCGTCAATACGACTCGGTGGTCGACTATTTGGCGCCTCTGTCGGCTGCCGGCGGGGGCTACGGCAACAACCTGGCCGCTCACCCGTTCGATAACGACAACCTCGACAACTCGTTCTCGGTCAAGAACGCAGTGAAGTACCAGAGCGCGAACTACGGCGGCGTGAAGTTCGGCGGCCTGTATGGCTTCAGCAACGACGCCGGCCAGTTCTCGAACAACCGTGCATGGAGCGCAGGCGCTTCATATGGCAATGGTCCGTTGAGCGTCGCAGCGGCTTACCTGCAGCTGAACAACTCGGGTAGCAACAACGTCGGCGGGGCTGTATCTCAAGGCGACGGCACCGCAGCCATTGCCGCGCAGCAGCAGCGCACTTACGGCGCGGGCCTCAACTACGCTTACGGCCCAGCGAACGTTGGCCTTGTGTACACGCATACTCAACTGGATGGCATTACCGGCGTGAATGTTGGCGGTACGACACTCGCAGGTGTGGCCGGCACGAACCTGCATATGGACAACTACGAAGTGAACGGCCGCTATGCGCTGACGCCGGCCATGAGTCTTGCTGCAGCGTACACGTTCACTGACGGCAAGGTCTCGGGCTCGAACGGTTCGGGCGATCCAAAATGGCATACGGTCTCGCTACAAGGCGACTACTCGCTGAGCAAGCGTACCGACGTCTATCTCGAAGGCGTGTATCAGCATGCATCGGGTGAACTCGGCAACTTCGGTGCGAACGTTGCATCGATCAATACGCTTTCGCCGTCATCGACAGTTAATCAAACGGTGGTCGCGGTGGGCATGCGTCACCGGTTCTGAGCCTGCCTAACAGGACTGCCATCTGCCGCGCGCATGAGACGATCATGCGCGTTTTTTGGCTGGTGCGCGCTCCTTCCCCTTGCGATGAACCTCGCGTCATGCAAGACAAAACAATATCCCTGCGCCGAAGAATATGGCGTTTTCCAAGGAGACGTCGTGGTCAGACCGTTAGTTGATTTTTTGGTTGTCCGCAGCTTTTCCTGTGGCCTCTGCTACTCAGCCTTGATGCTCCATCGCGGATAGTATTTCGCCACAACCGGACCGCTCGTCGATAACGCGTGGCAGCGGTTCAACTGAAACGGCTGCTTGACGTCCTGCTGTTCACGCGCACGGCGATTGGCCATCGTCTGGAATGCGAGCGTCGCGAGGATGCCGATCATGTCGGTGACGTGGGTACATCCCTGAGTGCCTGCGAACAGGGATCGCACTTGCGACGAAAATCCCGGCGCGATGCGCAAGCCTGTCAGTTGTCCATAGTCAGGAGCGATTTGCTCGCAGTGCCCCACATAAGGCACGGCATCGAACGCGGCTTCAGCGGCAGTGATGGTCAGCGTTTCGTCGACCGTGATGCGCAACCACATGTCGTGAATGGGCTCGCCCGCCATGCGATTGCCCGCGGGCGATTCCTTGGTGTGCGTCTTGGTATCGACAAGATGCGCTTCGAGGTCGTAGAGGCCCCCCGGCCGGGAGTAGCCGTTGGCTTCTATCTTGCGAGTGTGGAGCAACTGGCGTTCACTGGCGGGCGAAAGAGGCATAGAAGTTTGAAGAGTGGAAGCGAGTTCCGGCGGCACTTTCATTTTGCAAGCTAGTGCATGACGAGCCGCCGCACGTACGATCCCGCTCAGGATAAAGTATTGAGCGGCCGCACGGTTTTTCCATCGAGAAACGCCACGATATCTTCCAGCGCGCCACTATAGATTAGCTCGTAGTTTTCTTTGGTGACGTAGCCAACGTGCGGCGCAAGCACCACGTTCTCCAGCGTCCGAAACGGATGATTGGCCGGCATGGGTTCTATGTCGAACACATCGAGTGCGGCGCCGCCAATCTGCTTTTGCGCAAGGGCCGCGACGAGCGCGCTTTCATCCACGATAGGACCACGCGCCGTGTTCACCAGATAAGCCGTCGGCTTCATTAGCGATAGTTCGCGCGCGCCAAGCAGGCCTCGTGTGCGATCCGACAATTTCGAATGAATCGATACAACGTCGGACCGCGCCATCAACTCGTCGAGCTCCACGCGCAACGCACCGGACGCCGCGGCCGCCTCATTCGTGAGGTTCTGGCTCCAGGCAAGCACCTTCATCCCGAGGATATTTCCGTAACCCGCCATTTGACGCCCGAGATTCCCAAGGCCGATCACGCCGAGCGTCTTGCCGTGCAGCCCGACGCCCAGCGTTGTTTGCCACTGACCGGCGCGGATCGCACGATCTTCCCGCGGAATGGCGCGGGCAAGGGCAAGCATCAGACCGAGCGCCATTTCGGCGGCGGGCGTCGGAAGGTCGTCGGTGCCGCAGACTTGTATGCCGCGCTCGGTGGCGGCACGTATATCGACCGATGCGTTCCACATTGCCGCCGTGATCAGCAGCTTCAGGTTCGGCAACCGTTCAATCAAAGCGCGCGACACGCGGGTTCGCTCGCGCATCAGCACGATGACCTCGAACGCATGCAAACGCTCAGCGAGCGCATCCACGTCGTCGAGATGATCGGGGAACGCCGTCACTTTCGCGCGCGGCGCGAGGCTGTTCCAGTCCGCCATTTTCATGGCGACGTTCTGGTAGTCATCAAGCAGGGCTACGTTAATCACAGTTCGGAACTCCGGTGGATCGCAGTATCGTCAGCGCTGGTTTGCATGGGCTGCCTGGCGCGCGATTGCGCACGTTCAGCACGGCGGTCCTGCATGGATGGCAGACGGAAAAGAATCTCGCCGAGCACGCCGCGCCGGAACACCATGACCACGATCACGAACGTCACGCCGAGAACCAGGCTTCCGCTGTCCGTGAGCGTACTCAGAAAGTCCCTGAGGAACACGACGATACCCGCGCCGAGCATTGGCCCGAACACCGTGCCCACGCCGCCAAGCAGCGTCATCATGATGGGCTCGCCGGACGCACGCCAGTAGACCGATTCCAGGCTGACGAACTCATGGTTGAGCGCAAAAAGCGATCCCGCGATGCTGATCAGAAACGCCGACAACGCGTACGCGCGCAGCCGCAGCCCTTGCACGTTGTAGCCCACGCTCAGCATGCGCCTTTCGCTATCGCGCGCACCGCCGAGCGAGAGTCCAAACGGTGACCGGATCACGAGGAATACAAAGCCGATTGCAAGTGCGACGATGAACAGCGCGAGATAATAGTAGATGATCTGGTTCTCGAGAGGGAAGCCGAATAACGAGCCGCGCGCAATGCCATGCAGCCCGTCTTCGCCCCCGGTGTACTGCGGCGTCTGGTTGATGACGAAGTAGACAATCTCGGCGAGCGCGAATGTCACCATTGAAAAATAGATACCCTGCTTGCGCGAGATCAGCGCACCGAAAGCAACCGCGATCATCGTGCTGATTGAGACGCCCGCGATAAAACCAATCCACATTGGATAATGCAGCTTGGCGATCATGATGCCGGTGATGTATGCGCTGCCGCCCCAATAAGCCGCCTGACCGAACGACAGCAGGCCTGCGAACGCAAAAAGGATATCGAAGCCAAGCGCGCACAGACCCCACAGCACGATGTCACATGCAAGCACCGGATAGACGAACCACGGCAATATGATCCCCACGGCAAGTGCAACCAGTTTGAGTTTCCAGCCCATCACGAGCCTTCGCGCCGCAGGCGTGATCGGCGTGTAGTGCAGCGGAAAATGCGCAACGTCGATACCCCGGAATATGCCGCCCGGACGCACGATCAACACGGCGATCATCAAAATGTAAGTTGCCGCATTGGCTGCAGGTGGATACCAGATTGCGGCTACAGCCGACAGCACACCGACCGCAAAGCCCATGACAACCGAACCGGCGATCGACCCGAGCCCCCCGGCCACGACGACCGCAAATGTAGTCGCGATCATCTCCTGGCCCATGAACGGCGATATGTTTCGCAATGGCGCGGCAAGCACCCCGGCGATAGCAGCGAGGCCCGCCGCAAACGCGAACGTTCCGGAGACCAGCACTGGCACGCGCACGCCAAAGCAACGCAGAAGATCCGGGCGCTCGGTTCCTGCGCGCACCAGCGCGCCGAGCCTCGTGCGTTCCAGCAGCAGCCACGTGGCGCCGCAGACCACCATCGAAAATACGAGTACGAAAAACCGATACTTCGGATAAACGATAAACCCCAAGTTGATGGCGCCCGCAAGCGCACTGGGGACAAGAAACGGCGCACCTTGTACGGCGAAGAAGTGCCGCATCGAATCTTCGATGATCAGCGTGAGCCCGAACGTCAGCAGTAAGTTATACGATGGGTCGAGTCCGTAGAGACGCCGGAGAAACAATCTTTCAAGCACCAGCCCGAAGCCGCCAATAACGATAGGCGCAACCAGCATCGCGACCCAAAGCGAGAGGCCGAAATCCGATCCCACGCTGAATGCAATGAAGGCGCCCAGCATATAAAGCGCGCCGTGGGCAAAGTTGACGACCCGCATCATGCCGAAGATCACGCTCAGGCCCAGGCTCATCAACGCGATAAAACCGCCGTTGACCAGCCCGTTGAACAGCTGCGACAAATAGTATTGCGACATGGATAGCTCTCCGCCGATGTCTATTGCCAGTCGTGCTTGCAGGTACTTTCCGAAGCGGGCATGAATGCGTCCTTGCCGCTGACCGTGGCGAGCACGGTGAACACATCATCGGGTGTCTTGACCTCATTGGCCTTCTTGACCTGCTCGAGGTACATATCGTGGACAACAATATGATCAGCTTTCCTGAACGTGGCGTTACGCGCGAAAAAATCATCGAACGTTGTCCCTTCCAGCGCGGCCGCAATCTTGTCCGGATCGTCTGAACCAATCCGCTTGACCGTGCTCAGGACTTGTGTCACCGCCGAATAGTTGCCGGCATGAAGGCTGCCGGGCGCGGATCCGTATAGCTTGCGGTATCGGCTTGTCCAGTCGCGCGTGCGGTCATCGTAGTTCCAGTACCACGGGTCCGCGAGAATCGCGCCCGACCAAGCCGATATACCGAGTGCGGCCACGTCGGTCAGATTCATCTGTCCGGGGACCAGACGCACCGACCCGCTCATCAGCCCGAATTCCCCCGCTTGCTTGACGGCATTACGCAAGTCCTGTCCGGATTCCAGCAGGCCGATAGCATCCGCGTGCGCAGCCTGGGCCTTCAAGAGGAAGCTCGAAAAGTCATCGTTTGGAAACGGCACCATGTCGTTGCCGACCACCGTCCCGCCGGCAGCTTTCGCGGCGCGGCTGAATTGTTCGAGCAGGGAGTGACCGAACGCATAGTCGGCTGTGATGAAGTACCAGCGTTTGGCGCCAAGCTTGGTGACCTTCGTGGCCGCAAGGTTTGCCAATGCATACGTGTCCCACGCATAGTGCCACGCGTATTTGGTGCAGAACTCGTTAGTCAGAGCGGTGGTCCCGGGACTCACGAACGTGGTGGTCACCTTGTATTTCTTGGCGAGCTTCGCCACTTCGATTGCCGCCGCTGACCCGGTCACATCGGTGATCATGTTCACGCCCTGGGTCTCGATCAGCTGGCGCGTCTTGTTGACTGTGATACCTACATCTAGCTTGTTATCCAGCACGATCAACTTGATGGGCACACCATTCACGCTGCCACCAAAATCGCTGATTGCCATCTTCGCTGCATTCACCGACCCCTTGCCTGACGTATCCGAATAGACCGTCGACAGATCGGTGATTACCAGAATGGTGAACGCCTTTCCCGTCATTTGTGCATGAGCTGAAGCCGCGCCTCCCAGCGCCGCAGCGACCGCGGCAGCGCACGCAATTGCTTTCGCCGACACGCTGCGCAGCCAGCCTGCGCGCAGCAATCCGCCTCTGTGTTTCATGGTTGCGTCTCCGGAATTTTTTGATGTAACTTCAACCACCCCACGAGAATGCATTGTATATTAGCTCTGTCAAATATTTTTATTTTTTATATTTTTAAGGGTTTCAACGGAGGTTCGGCGATGTCAAAGAGTGCTGAATACGTAAGGGGCGAAGCTGGAAAGGCTCCGAGCATTGCAACGCGGGAACCCGTGATCGAGACGCGTGGACTGCGCAAGGAATTCGATGGTTTCGTGGCCGTTGCGGGCGTGGATTTGCGATTTGCCGGAACGGGTGTGTTCGGCATCATTGGCCCCAACGGTGCGGGCAAGACGACCTTCTTTAACCTGCTCAGCAGTTTCCTAAAGCCGTCTGCCGGAAAGGTGCTGTTCCATGATCAGGACATCTCACGCCTCAATCCGCAAGCTGTGTCGCGGCTTGGCATTGTGCGCAGCTTCCAGATCAGCAGCATTTTCAGCCACATGAGCGTCGCCGAAAATCTGCTTCTTCCCATGCAGCGGCGAGCAACCAGCGGATGTGAGTTCTGGCGGCGCAGTCATGGTCTCGATGTGCATCGCCAAGAGATCGACGACATCATGGATCAAGTCGGTATTGCGTCTGCGTGGCGTGACCAGCAGGCATCTGCCCTGCCCTACGGACTCAAACGCTCATTGGAACTCGGCATCAGCCTCGCGACGCGGCCGCAGGTTCTTCTGCTCGATGAACCGACGGCGGGCATGTCGTCGCAGGACATCGGCAGGATCATCGACTTGATCCGCACCATTGCCTATGACCGCATGGTGATCATGGTCGAGCACAATCTGCGCGTTGTGTCCGACCTCGCGCGACAGATTATTGTGCTGCAACAAGGTAGCGTACTGACCGTAGGTTCATACGATGAAGTGCATTCGGACCCGCGCGTGATTGAAGCGTATCTCGGCGGCAAACGCGGAGTTGGAGGACACGGCCATGCTTGAAGTGCGCAACCTGCACGCGTCGTATGGCGAGACGCAAGTGCTGCACGGCATCGACTTCGACGTCCAGCCCGGTGAAGTGGTCACGCTCATCGGCCGTAACGGTGTGGGCAAGACTACGACACTGAAGTCGATCATCGGCGACATGCGGCAGCGCAGCGGAACGGTGAAATACAAGGGCGTTGACGTATTGCCGCTCGGTCCAGAACGCACGGCGCGCTCGGGCATTGGCTACGTTGCCGAAGATCGTGGCATCTTCGCGACGCTGAGCGTGCAGGAGAACCTTGTGATCTCCCCGGTTCATGGATCGGCAGCATGGCCGCTCGAGCGCATTTACGAGTTGTTCCCCGTACTACGCGAACGGAGTCACCAGAAGGCGTCGACGCTTTCGGGTGGAGAGCAGCAGATGCTTGCCATCGCACGCCCCTTGCACATGGGCTCACAACTCATTCTTCTAGATGAACCTACGGAAGGTCTTGCACCTGTCATCGTCGACCGGATTGGCGACGTCATCCTGCAACTCAAGGCGGATGGCCGTACGGTTCTTCTTGTAGAGCAGAACTTGCGATTCGCTATATCCGTGGCGGACCGTCACAACCTCATGGTCGACGGCAAGATCATCCAGACCCTGACAAATGACGACGTGATTGCACGCGAAGACGAACTGCTCGAACATCTTGGTGTTTGAGTGATGGCGCGCTTGAGTGCGATACAAAAGCGCGCCCCAACAACATGATCAGTCAGGAAAATCTGCACCGACCGTTGTCGCTTCCCATGTGTCCAGATCGTTGATCAGCCTGCCAAGTTTCTTGCGAACCACGCCGAGTCCCTGGCGACCGAGCACGAGGTTCGAAGGCGGAGACTCTGCCTCGACCGCGGCGATAATCGCCAGTGCCGCTCGCACCGGGTCGCCCGGCTGGCGACCGCTGTTCGCGGCAACGTCCGCGCGGCGTCTCCCCGCAATCGACGCGTAGGCATCGAGTGTCTTGCTGGTCTGTTTCAATGACCGCCCCGCCCAGTCCGTCCGGAATGGTCCCGGCTCGACCGTCGTGACCTTGATGCCCAATTCGGCAGTCTCGCGAGCGAGCGCTTCGCCAAGGCCTTCCAACGCGAACTTGGTTGCGGCGTAATAACCGCTGCCGGGATTGCCGACCAGGCCACCGACAGACGTGATATTGACGATATGTCCCGCGCCCTGTTCACGCATTACGGGCAATACGGCTTTGATCGCGGTGACCGCGCCGAAGAAGTTGACTTCGAACATGGCGCGCACTTCGTTGTCTTCGCCTTCTTCCACAGCCGACAAGTAACCATATCCCGCATTGTTCACAAGCACGTCGATGCGGCCGAACTTTGCCTTCGCTTCGGCTATCGCTTCACTTACGGCCTCTGGAGACGTGACATCGAGTTTGAGCGCGAGCGCGTTTTCGGGGTTTGAGCTTGCCAGATCGGCGACGCTGCCCGGGTCCCGCGCGGTAATGACTGCGCGCCATCCGCGCGCCAATACCGCCAAGGCTATTTCGCGGCCGAAACCGGTCGAGCAACCGGTGATAAACCAGACTGGAGATGCGGACGAACTGGAAGAAGCAGTCGACATGATGGTCCTTGTTCTGTGCTGCGGCGACGCGCGAACCCTTGCTTACAGCCTTGTTTACAGGCTCGCACAGGTCGATGAAAGGAAACGATACAAGAGTATCGCAATACAATGAAACGCGTGAACCGCCGTCTTAAGGGTCGTCGTCACTTGCCATGGTTGACGCTCGATAGTCCACTACGCGGATGCAAATTGCTTCCCTACAAAATCGATATGCGCATACATGGCGTCGATCGCTGCTTGTGGCGCGTGCGCACGAATGGCTTCGTAGATGGCACGGTGCTGGTCAAGACGCATCAACGAGAGGCGCTTCGCATCTGCGTCGATGTGTGCGGCATCAAACGTGTTGCTCGTGATGTGCTCGCGTAATTCCGCAATCACGCTTGCGTGAAAATGACCCATCGTCAGGTTATGCGAGGCGCCCGCGAGCGCCGTGTGAAATTCTGCATCGGCCAGCGCTTCGGCTTGCACGTCCTCGCCGCGAACCGCCTGGACCATTTTGAGCAGAATCGTATCCATGTCGGCCAACTCGGCTTGCGTGGCCCGCTCCGCGGCAAACCGTGAAGCAGCGCACTCGAATACGAGCCGGAACTCGAGCGTGTCGGCGCGCATTGGCGGATTCTCTGCGATCAACTGGAGCCACGGCGCGCAAAGCCGTGCGGGCGGATGACTGCTCACGTGCAAGCCACTGCCGCGACGCGTTTCGAGCAACCCTCGCGCAACCAGACGCTGTATGGCCTCTCGCACTGTTGTACGTGAAGCGCCAAGAGACGCGGCAAGTTCCCGCTCCGAAGGAAGCCGCGTTTCCTTTCGCCACGACGCGTCGAGAATCTTGCCTTCCAGCTCCGCAATAACTCGGGTCAACGTTTTCCGGCCAGTGCTGGTGGATGCCATATCCATCTAGCTCCTTCTCATGGTCCGCCACTTTTTATAAATTATATTACATGCATGCATTGGAGCCAATCAGCAAACATTCTCAGCTTGACCACCTCACTGCGCGACACATAAAATACATTTTATATTTATAGAAATGATGGCTGGTCCATTCGACGGAGATACAGGCATGAATCCCTTGCAGGACCTGAGCAATCGCGTGGCCGTGGTCGGCGTTGGCAATACGCGATACGGCGATTTCCCGGATGTCACGGACTATGCGTTGGGTGCGCAAGCATTCAAACTTGCGCTGGACGATTGCGGGCTTGAAAAAAGCGCCGTCGACGGTTTGCTTTGCTGCCGAGTGCCGTTTTACGCGCACATGGGCGAAATCCTGGGCCTGAATCCCCGCTGGACAATCACCCTGCCCGGTCACGGCCGGATGTCGGGCATGGCGATCGCCGAAGCCATGCTCGCATTGGAAACGGGCGCCGCAAATTATGTCGCGCTGATCTATACGAACATTGGCCGGTCGCGCCGGATGAATTACGGTGGCGACGAATCCGCTTCTTTCTGGGACCCGTGGGGGCTCACGTCTCCGGGTGCATCGCATGGATTGATGTTCCGCATGCACATGGAGCGGTACGGCACGACCACCCGTCAGCTTGGCGAAGTGTCCGTCGCGTTTCGCAACAACGCCATCCTCAATCCCGACGCCGTGATGCGCAAGCCAATCACACTCGACGATCACGCCGCCGCGCGCAGAATAGTCGAGCCGCTCGGGTTGCTGGACTATTGCCTCGTCAACGACGGCGCCGTTTGCATGATCCTCACAACACGCGAGCGCGCCGCCGACCTGAACAAACCGCCGGTGCTGATTTCCGGCGTGGGCGCACGCGACGCATTCGAACGAAGCGCGATCGGCAACTTCGACCAGGAGTTCTGGTATGACGAAGTTCGCGAGGCAGGCACAAACGCGTATGAAATGGCAGGCGTCACGCACGATGACATAAACGCGCTTATGTGCTACGACAACTTCACTCCCACAGTCCTGTTCAGTCTTGAAGGCCTGGGCTTCTGCGAGCGCGGCGAAGCGGGAGCGTTTGTCGAGAATGGTGCGCTCGGAATTAACGGTCGCCTGCCAACCAACACGGACGGAGGCCATCTTTCCAACTCCTACATGCAGGGCTGGGCGCTGAATGTGGAAGCCGTGCGGCAGTTGCGCGGAGAATGCGGCGCACGTCAGGTACCGGATTGCGAAGTCGTTCAGTACATTGCTGCTACGCCATGCACGCGCTCCATCATCTACACGAAGGGGTAACCATGCTGACTTCCTATGACAAGCCATTGCCTGTTATCGATAAGGATTCCAAAGGCTATTGGGATCATGCGCGCGCTCACAGGCTATCGGTGCAAGTATGCAACGCTTGCGGTCACCGGCATTTTCCGCCAACGCCGGTTTGCCCATCCTGTCTTTCCGATGCACAAACCTGGGAGCCCGTCAGCGGGCGCGGCACGCTGGTTTCGTGGGTAACGTTCCATCGCGCATACTGGCCTGCGTTTCGTGATGATCTGCCGTATCACGTCTGCCTTGTTCAGCTCGATGACGGTCCATTGATCGCTGGCAATTTCGCGGGCAACATTCCGGATGGCGCCAAGATGGGCATGCCAATGAAGGTACAGTTCGACGATGTCACTCCCGACATCTCGCTTGCGAAGTTCGTGCCGGCTTGAGCTGCAAACTCGCGAGCGTATGCCGGCTATGCATACGCTCGCTAAAAACGTTCTTCAATAAGAGCGCGGCAGTCCCAGCACATGTTCGCCAAGAAATGCCAGAATCAGATTGGTCGAAATCGGCGCGGTTTGGTAAATCCGCACTTCGCGCCATTTGCGTTCCACGTCGTATTCCTGAGCGAAGCCGAAACCACCATGCGTTTGCAAGGCTGTATCGGCTGCATGCCACGTTGCTTCGGACGCAAGCAGCTTTGCCATGTTCGCCTCCGCGCCGCAAGATTTGCCGCTTTGGAACAATGCAGCGGCTTTGCGTGACATAAGATCGGCAGCCTCGAGCTCCATATGCGCGCGCGCCAGCGGAAACTGAATACCCTGATTTTGTCCGATAGCGCGCCCGAACACCTTTCGCTCATTGGCATAATCGACCGCTTTCTTGAGAAGCCAGCGGCCATCTCCAATACATTCCTGCGCCACGAGAATGCGCTCGGCATTCATACCGTCGAGGATGTATCGGAATCCCTTGCCCTCCTCGCCCACCAGATTTTCAACGGGCACTTCAAGGTTCTCGATGAACACTTCCGTGGTGTTGTGGTTGATCATCGCGGGGATCGGCCGGATCTCGATGCCGTTGCCCTTGGCCGTTCTCAGGTCCACCAGCAAGGTTGACAGTCCGTCGGTCTTCTTCTTGCATTCTTCAATAGGCGTGGTGCGAACCAGCAGCAACATCAGGTCCGAGTGCAACGCACGAGACGTCCATACCTTTTGCCCGTTGACCACGTACACATCGCCCTTGCGCACCGCGCGGGTTTTGAGTTGCGTCGTGTCCGAACCGCTCGTGGGTTCGGTGACGCCAAATGCCTGCAACCGCAGCGCGCCTGACGCAATGTCCGGAAGATAGCGCCGCTTTTGCTCTTCGCTGCCATGACGAAGCAGCGTTCCCATGATGTACATCTGCGCATGCGCCGCGCTCGCCACGCAGCCGCTCGCATTGATCTCTTCCAGGATCACCGCAGCGGCACGCAAAGGCATGCCGGAACCGCCGTACTCCTCAGGAATGAGTGCGCCGAGAAAGCCCGCCTCGTTCAAAGCCCGCACGAATTCGGTCGGATATCCGCTTTCGTTGTCGAGCTTGCGCCAATATTCACCTGGATAGTCGCGGCAGATGCGGCGTACCGCGTCCCGCAGTTCGCTGAAGTCCTGGCTTTGCAACGAGACCATGAACTGGTCATCGGTCTCTTGAGGGGTTGATGTCATCATTGCTAGGTGTATTGAATGAAAGAGGGGTAGGACCCGCAGCCGGTCACGACAGATCGCGTGACGATCCGGAAAACATTCGCAAGTCGCGTACGGTCGACAGATCGTCGAGCGCCCAAAGTTGGTTGAATAAATTCTCCGCGGGTGCCAGATCAAGCGAACGGACAGCGCAATCGATGAATTTGTCGCGCAGTTCATCGCATGTCATCCGCCGCTGCCAACTACCCTTCGGCCGTTCGACCGCTTGCGAGCGCAACTCGCGCCCGGACTTGAGCACCACGGTCACTTGATCTGCGGGTGCGAAGGGTTGATCCCAGCCTTGCACGCGTTCAATTGTGGCCGTGCATCGAATGCGGGGCATCAGGCGGCGCACGTCCTCGCGTTGCACGAATGCATCGGTCAATTCCTCGAGTCCAACGCGACGCGATATCAATGCCGCAGCCATTGCGAACTGCATGCTGAACTTCGCTTCGAGACCCGTTTGCGGCGCATGATTTCGCAGCATCAGCATCTGCGTATCGCCGGTGTGGACGCGGACTTCCTCCACATCTTCCGCGCTGATTGTTTCGAACGCGACGAGGTCCAGCATTGCGTCGATAGAGCGGTGAGTCGCGTAACAAATCGGATAGCGCTTGATATGCACGCCGCTTTCTGGAAGCCGCCAATGTGAGCCGAGCTTGAAATCACGGGTTTCTATATCAGGCCTTCCAGAGGGCGAATGAGCGACCATGAAACCGGCACGATGTTCGAGAGCGTCAAGCGAACCCGTATAGCCTGCCTTTGCCAGTCCGGCCGCGAGCACGCCCGATTGCGCGGCGCGGCCGACCTGCAGCGACTTGGTCATTGAACCGAAGTTGGCGACCGTGCCTGCCGCCATGGATGCACTGATCGCAATCGCATGTGCGGTTTTTTCGGCGTCGAGCCGATGCAAGTTCGACACCGCCGCCGCGCACGCCAACGCGCCGTACACTGCGGTCGGATGAAACCCAGCTTCGTGCAACGCGCCGGGTTCGAGCGCGTCGAGAAGCGCCCAGGTCTCGTATCCCGCAACGTAGGCGCTCAGTAGATCGCGGCCGCTGCTGCCGAGTGTCCACGCTTGCGCAAGTATCGCGGGCGTCAAGACAACGCTCGGATGGCCCGACAATGCGACATCGTCATAGTCGAGCACATGCGCGGCTACGCCGTTGGCAAGCGCCGCATCGGCAACGAAGAGGCGCCGCCCCGTGGGGATCTGCGGCGCAGCGTGGGGTCCATCGAGTTCGGCAAGCATGCCGGCGACAAGCGTTGGTGCTGCTTCACCGGCGCCCGCAAGCAAAACGCCGACGCAGTCGGTCATGCCAATTCGCGCGCCTTCAATAGCTGCATTGGGAATGTCATCCCGACGCAGCGCGGCGGCAAACGCACCCACTTGCCTGGTCAAACCGTCCATATCTCTCTCCTTGACCAGATCACACTACGCTGGCCCGATCCGATAAAACCGCGCTGCAGTGTCATGAAAGAGCGCCGCCCTTTCAGCATCCGCCATGCCGATGGTCAGCCGTTTATAAGCATTCCATAAGATGCTGTAACTGAAGCAACCTTTATCCACGGGGAAATTGCTCTCGAACATGCAGCGCGTCGCGCCGAACAATTCAACGCATGTTTCTACATAGGGCCGGATAGCCGCCGCGATAGCTTCTGAATCTGGCGGCAAAGGCAATTCCTGAAAGTCAAAGCCAAACAACGGCATGCCGAAACCGCCCAGTTTCATGCTGACATTGTGGAAGCGCGAAAGCGCCGTGACCCCTGTCTTCCACACTTCGAAGACCTCCTCACGATGTCCTCGATACGGCCCCAAAGCAAGCGGGCCACCGACGTGATTGAGCACTATCTGGGTATCAGGAAACGCCTCTGCAAGCGCGCACAGCTCATCTATCTGGGTATGAACCAGCCACGCATCGAAACTCAAACCAAGCGGCGCGAGATGTTTGAAGCCTTCCCGGAAGCGTATGTCTGACACCAGGCCTCGCGGGGGCGTTGCTGCCGAAGCGCGAACGCTTGGATCGGCGTGCCATACAGCGATATTGCGAATTCCCCGCACGCGCTCGCCCGAGATCTTAAGCATTCGTTCGAGCACCGGGCGTGCGCCATCGCCCAGCAACAGGTCGGTATTCGCGACTATCGCCGCAGCCACTTTTGTACGAATGCCCATGGCCTGCGCCTTGCGCGCTTCATCGCATGCAAATCGCACTTCACCCAAAGGCTCGAATCCGGCCGGCGCGGCCGCATCGTAATGAGTCTTGCACTCGATGAAAACCGTCGCCCGAATGTCATGGCCGCCGCTCATGTCATCGAGCAGATCGTTTACGCGATACACCTTGTCAGGCAGTTCCCAAATATGATGATGGGCATCGACGATCGGCAGCGCCGGCTCCAGAACCGGTTCGATGCGCAGCGCCAGCCATTCGGGCCGGATGCTGACGTGCGGCGGTGCGAGGGGCTTTCCTGCAATAGTGGAAACAGTTTCGTTCATATCAACTCTCAGCGGGCTGCGGGGCGCTTGCCGCCGCGCCCGCGTTTTTCCTTGCGCCAATTGGCGAACGCGTCAGGAACCACGAAGACAACGCACCGATCACGAGCAGCACACCCGCTGCAACGAAAGCAGCGGCGAAGTGTCCCGTCGCCTGCACGACGTAGCCCGTCACGATGGGCGCGAGAAACCCCAGCACGTTCCCGCCAATGAGCAGCATTCCCGTACCACGTCCTACGTCCGACTTCGACGGCAGCAGGTCGCCCAGTAACGCGATGTTGAGCGCGTTACCGGTCGCAACGCCGCCCAGCGCAAGCGTGATCAACGCAACGATGATCCAGACGCTCGATATCCACGGCACGAACAGAATGGAGGCGCCGCCGATCATCACAATCCCGATCAGCGTACGGCGGCGTCCCGCTTCCACGGCTTGCTCCGTCAGCATGCGATCGCTCAGCACGCCGAGTGCAATCGATACAACAATCGCGCCGAGATAAGGCAGCGCCATGACGGTGCCGCTGGCAAGCATCGTCATGCCGCGCTCGGTTTGCAGGTAGTTCGGCAACCACGTGAGGAACAGGTACTGCGTGTAGGAATTGCAGCCTTGCGTGATCATCAGGCCGATCATGGTCTTGCTGCGTATCAGGCCCGCAAGCCCGACAGGCGGCGCGGCGTTACCACGTACTTGCCGGGCCGTTTCACGATCACGCTCGATGATGCGGCGCTCCGCTTCGGGTAGCCACCTTGCCTTCTCCGGCGTCCGGAAAAATACGAGCCAGAAAGCGAGCCATACGAAGCCGACCAGCCCACAAATTGCAAACGACCAGCGCCACCCTGCTACTGATACGAGCCACGACAGTCCGACTGCTCCCAGCGCGGGACCGAAGTACGCGCCCGAGTTGAAGATCGTCATGGCGGTCGCGCGCTCGCTGTTCGGCACCCATTCGCGGATGATGCGTCCCGCCGCAGGATAACAACTGGACTCGCCGATGCCCATGACGACGCGCGCCGTGATCACGGCGCCCACGGACATTGCGGCGCCAGTAAGTGCCGTGGCCGCCGACCACACCGCCATGCTGACGGCTGCAACCGAGCGCGACCCAAACCTGTCCACCAACATACCCACCGGGATCAGGAAGAGCGTATAGCCCCATAAGAACGATGAAAACAGATAGCCGAGCTGGACCTTTGTTATCGCGAGATCGGTGGATATCCGGCCAGCGGAAATGGAGAGCGCAACGCGGTCCAGGTAGTTGATGGTCGCGAGCGCGAACAACATCAAGAACACCCAATAGCGGGATTTCCAGCTCACGTTTGTCTCCGTTGCGACGCGGCGGTTATCTTGGAACTTCAATATAATTTATATTTTGTTAAGCGACAACTGATAAACCCCTTGCTTCAGGGTTTGCACTGAGCGTCCGATCGAGACCCAACAGCTCCGTCTACATCTGCGCGCCGATCATCCAAGGAACGAATTCTTCGTTGCCGACACCCAGCGCTTCGCTCTTGCTCTGCGTGCCCGAAGCAATCTCGATGATCGAGCGGAAAATTTCCTCGCCCTTCTCGCGCACGCTGACGGAGCCGTCCATGATGTCGCCGCAATTGATGTCCATGTCGTCGCGCATGCGGTTATACATTTTCGTATTGGTCGCGAGATTGATCGATGGGGCGGGTTTCGCGCCGAAACACGACCCGCGGCCTGTCGTGAATACAACAAGGTTCGCACCGCTCGCGATTTGCCCCGTAGCACCCATAGGATCGTAGCCGGGAGCATCCATGAACACGAGACCGTGTGTATCGATTGGCTCGGCGTAGCGGTACACGCCCATCAGTGGCGTGGAACCGCTTTTAGCGACCGCACCCAGCGATTTCTCGAGAATTGTCGTCAGGCCGCCGGCCTTGTTTCCGGGCGTCGGGTTGTTATCGATACTGCCCTTCTCGCGCTCCGCACACGACTCCCACCATCGGATGCGCTCAACAATCTTTTCTCCGACTTCACGCGACACCGCGCGACGCGTGAGCAAGTGTTCCGCACCATAGATTTCCGGCTTCTCGGAGAGGATTGCGGTTCCGCCATGCTGGACCAGCAAGTCGACTGCCGCACCGAGCGCCGGATTGGCCGTGATGCCGGAATAACCATCCGAGCCGCCGCATTGCAGCGCAATGTTCAGATGCGAAATAGGCAACGGCTCGCGGACCACGTCGTTGGCGAGCGGCAACATGGTCTCGATTGCCTTGATCGCGGCATCGACGGTTTTCTGCGTGCCGCCCTGCTCTTGCATGACGAGCGGCACCATCGTGGGGCCGGTTGCAATGCCGCCCGTCATGAAGATCGCGCCCATCTGGTTCGCCTCGCAACCCAAGCCAATAACAAGCACGCCCGCAAAGTTGGCGTGCTTGACGAAGCCGCCGATCGTACGTCGCAATTGCTGGATGCCTTCGCCGTTGTGATCGATACAACAGCCGAAACTGTGCGTGACCGGGACCACGCCATCCACGTTCGGATAGGCGTCGAGGCGGCCGGGCGCCGAGAAGTGCTGTGCGACCATTTTGCTGACTGTCGCCGAGCAATTGACCGTGCTGACCACGCCAATGTAATTGCGTGTCGCCACGCGGCCATCCGCGCGGCGAATGCCTTGAAACGTCAGCGTATCCGGCGCTTTGTCGATCAACTTCATGTCTGCGCCAAACGCGTAATCGCGCTCGAAATCGCCCATCGATACGTTGTGCACATGGACGTGCTCACCCCGTTCAATACGGCACGACGCGCGCCCGATGGTTTGTCCGTAACGGCGCACGAGTGCTCCGGCTTCGACGTCCCGTAGCGCTACCTTGTGTGCGGCGGGAATCTCGGCGCGTACTAGGAGCCCATCGAGCTCATTGAGTACCGTGCCGGCCGGCAACGTGTTGCGGGCGATCACAACGTCGTCGTCTTCGTGCAGCCGGATGATCTGCGAAAGCGTGTCCATGGTGTTCTCCAATGCAGGGAAATTTCTTCTGAGCAACGCGTGTTTTTTGCATGCGCTGCTACCTGCAATCATGAGTAACGCGAGGGGCGCGGACAAATTGGTCCGACCAAGTTCTGGTTGTGTTTTATCGGCTATACACTACGTATCAACGATCGAAAGCAGCCGCGATGTGAGGCTTGCTTAAGCGTGGAGAGGCCGTGAATGAACCAGGGAAAAAAAGGGGGATGTGCCAGCCCGGGAGGATTAGAGCTGGCGGTAGGATCTGGGAATTCTGCGAATGGATTGCCCAAGCGCAACAGTACAACGGCTAGTGACCTGGCGCTTTAACCAGCGTTACGTACGTCTTTGATGCCGTACCGGTCACATACTACGTATGCTTTGACGACATCACGTTTTCGGAAACACGGTTCCAACCGCTTTCAATATGATTGATCATTGCTGCAAGCGCCGTTTTCTTGTCACCCGACTCGAGCGCACGAATGATTTCTCCGTGTTCCTGCAAGAGTTGCTTGAAGCGTACCGCCTGGTCATCGTGAAAATTGAACGGGTACTTCGCCCACAGCACGCGTACGAACTGCAGGGTTTGCGGACAATCCGCGATTTCGTAAAGCCGGAAATGGAAACGCACGTTGGCCGCGCGCACTGGATAAACTTCGCGCGCCTTCACCAGCGCCGTCAGTTCACGATGTTGAGTACGAAGCTCGGCGATTTCTTCTTTCGTGATCCGCGCGAGCGCCTTTTCGGTGAGGCTCCGCTCGAGCATCACGCGCAATTCGAATATCTCGCGAGCGCGTTCCGGCTCGATCTCAGGAACGGAAAGCCCTTTATGCGGGACGCTCACGACGAAGCCTTCCATCTCGAGCACCTTCAGCGCTTCGCGCACGGGCGTGATCGAAACGCCAAGTTCGGCGGCAATATCAGCTTGCTTCAGCTTGTCGCCACGCTTGTATTCGCCCGAGATGATACGTTCGCGCAATCGCTCGGCAACCTGATCGAGTTTCGTCCAAAAAGTCATATGCATTCCAAGGGTTTCCAGTGCACGTCCGCCAAAGGTCGACAAGACCTGGGCGCTAAGGCGCCGTGACGGGGGGCGGTAATCATCTCGGCCGGGTCCGCGGTCCGATTGCCGGTATTGTACGAGGCCGCGCCGTCAATAATGAGTGATTGCTATGGGCGACTTGTGCTGTGCGTGCGTTCCTCGGTACTTTTACTCGTTTGCCTCGCGCGCATTAGCGCCTGCGTGCCTGGATTGGCATGCCTGGCGGGAAAATGGGGATAAGCGGAATGTTCGCCGCAGTGCGACGCAAATCACCGCGCCGAACCGACCGCATATTTTATACATATAAAATAAATTATCCTACTGCCGGCGGCAATGCGGGATTTTACCCGAGCACATTTGATGCCTCAAGGTCGCGGAACTGCTCGGACGCGAGCACGCTTCCCGGCAGGCTTACCGCCAGCAGCGCGTGATCGCTTCATGCATCTGGAATCGGCGTTACGCTGACTTCTGCTCTTGGGAATCGATGACAAACCGCGGAAGCACCAGTTCATCCGCCATGGTCACATACGTCATGCGCACCGGCTTGCCAATCCAGCTGCCCTCCGGAAGAGGGGATTCCAGGTTGGAAATCATCACAGGGCCTTCCGCAAGCCTCACCGCAATGACGTTATACGGCGCGGGGTAGGCATCAAGGTAGCTCTTGTGGAATACCACCCACGAGATGATGCTGCCTTGCCCGGACAGCGCACGCCATTCAAGCTCCGTCGACAAGCAATGCACGCAAACAGGTGCTGGCGGATATTGATACCCTCCGCACCCGGTGCAGCACTGCAGTTTCATCGCGTGTTCTCGGATGCTTTCCCACATGGGCCGGTCGTAGAGGCCCATCACGGGCTGCGGCGTGCGTGCCGCTTCAGATGTTGCCTGGCTCATCGCGCGTTCCTGTTGATTGCCTATCGGCTATAAATGATCGACACCGCCTTGCCGGCAACGTCTGACGTGTAATGCGCGTGCCGGCAATCGGGCACCTGCCGCTCGCCGCACTCCCCGCGCAACTGGCGCACGCACTCGATCTGATGCGCCCAACCCTGCATGTAGGTTTCGGACAGATGGCCGCCGCTTGTATTGGTCGGCAACTTTCCGCCCGGGCCGATGCCCTCTTCCCGCAGAAAACGCCCCACCTCGCCCACATCGCAATACCCGTAGCCTTCGAGCGCAAGCGGCACATGGACCGAGAAGCTGTCATATACCTGAAACAGGTCCATGTCGCGCGGTCCGAAACCGGCCATGTCATACGCCTGACGCGCACAGTCCTGCTGCGCCGAAAGATAGAAGTCCGTGAGCCTCGGCTCGAGGCTCGTCGCCCCGCGGTTCAGGTCGCGCCGTCCCAGCGCTTCGATATACACCGGCGGCTTGCGTAGTTTCTTCGCGCGCTCGGCGGTCGTGATGATCAATGCCACGCCGCCATCGTTGATCATGCAGTAGTCGTAAAGGCGCAAGGGTTCGCAGATGTACTTTGCTTCCCGATAGTCGTCGAGCGTGATGCGCTTGCGCATGACTGCGTTCGGATTCATCGACGACCATCCGCGCTGCGCTACGGCTACATGTCCAAGGTCGAGCGGGTCGAAACCGCGCGCATGGCAGTACGCGCGAAACGTCAGCGCATAGAGCGCACCTTGCGAGGTCAGCCCCCAAGGCGAGTGATACACGTAAGAGAGGAACGCGTCGCCGCCCATCGCTTGAGGTCCGCCGTATTGGATCTCGGCGGAGCGCTGGTCATTTCCATAAACCAGTGCGATGGTCTCGGCGAGCCCTGCCTCAATCGCCGTGACTGCCTGCGCGACGGAGAGCACCGCGTCCGCCTGATCGCCCCAGCGTGGATTGATACCCAGCACCTCGGACATGCGTTCGTAAGCCGTGGTCGGGCCAACAATCAGGCCGTCGATATCGGCTCGTGTCAGGCCGACGTCGGCCAGTGCTTCGCGAAACGCGCGTGCACCATAACCATAGCTGTCGGTCGGCTTTTCGCCAGCGCGAACGCGTTTCCAGTCGCCGACCCAGTCCGTATGCCCCACGCCGACGACGGCCGCCGCCCGACGCAGGTTTGAACTCGGCCGTTTGATTTCCGTCTCGCTCATGACAGCGCTCCAAGTTCATTCAACGCGTCGATACGCTCGGCGGAAAGACCAAGCAGCCCGCCAAGCACCGCATTCGTGTGCTCGCCAAAGAGCGGCGGACGCTCAAGCTGGACGCGTTCGCCGTCGATGGTGAACGGCAATGAACTCAGCAGCACGGGCCCTACTTCAGGATGCTCGACATGCTGCCAGTAATGACGATGCGCCAGTTGCGGATCGTTCTCGATCAACTCGCGCGACGATGACACCCGCGCCACCGCAATGCCACGCGGACGCAACGCCGCGATGATCTCCTCGATATCCTGCTGGCGCGTCCAGCCAGTCACCGCTTCTTCGACCCGCGAGAGCGCGGCGAGACGCCCAGCCGCCTTTGACAGGGTCGTGTCAGCGGCAAGATCCGTGCGGCCGATCGCTTGCGTAAGCGCACGCCATTGCGCGTCGTCCGTCACTGCAATTGCGACCCATGCGTCGTCGCCACGAGCCCGGAAGATATTATGAGGCGCGTCGTTGCGGCTGCGATTGCCGATCTGCGGCGGTTCGATACCCGTTGCGGACGCCTCCACTATTGAAGGCCCGACAAAGTTCGAGGTGGACTCGACCTGCGACAAATCTATCTTCATGCCACGACCCGTTTTCCGCCGATGCGCGAGCGCAGCGAGAACGGCAAACGCCGCGTGATAAGGGTTCGCCGCATGGTCGGGATAATGCGTGCCAGGGCCGACGGGATCATTGGGGCCGTAAGCGGTCTGCCACATGATGCTCGTCACCGCGCTGATCGTCATGCCAACGCCCAGCAAATCCGCGCGCGGACCGTCCTGGCCGTACATCGGCATGGAGAGATAGATGATGTCGGGCTTGATTTCACGCAGCGCCTCATAACCGAAGCCGAGACGATCCATCGCGCCCGGCCCGAAGTTGTTGCAGACCACGTCGGAGTGCGCCACGAGATCGCGCACGATGCGTCGCGCCTCTTCAGTTTTCAGATTGAGCGAGATGCTGTTCTTGCCGGTATTGCGCGACGCGAAATAACCGCTGCGGTTTGTGCCGACAATGCCGTCCTTGAACGGTCCGGCGGTCCGTACCGAATCGGGCCGCGTCATGCTTTCAATTTTCAGCACCTCGGCGCCGAAGTCCGCGAATACTTTGGTGCCGAACGGCCCGGCGCCGGCCCACGTCAGGTCTGTAAAACGGATGCCCTTGAGAAAGTTGGGTCGCATGAAAGGTTCCTAGGGTCGATCGGAAGTCTGGCCAAGAGGCGCTGCAGGACTGACCGACCACACCGGTTCGGACAGACGATAAGGCGCGCCGGGAAAACGCGCGGTCGCGTTCAGGTGGGTCAGCGCAACAGACTCGAAAAAATGCCGGTGCCGCAATTGCGGATCTTCCAGGACGTCGAGCACGGTGCTAACCGGCCCCATGACAATCTTGCGCTTGAGCGCTTCCTGCGTAAGCTCTTCCTTGGTGTACTGGCGCGTGAACGACTCGAGTGTTTCGCGCAAGATGTGCTTGGCTTCCCTCGTCAACCGCCACACACGGTCTGCCCAGCGCTCTTCGGACAACACCTCGCCGGCAGGATGTCCCGTCTCGCGAATCCAGCCGACCAGCGCATTCCACGACACCCCCAAGGAACGTGGCGCCGCGAGAAAGATCAGCCCATCCTTGCACGCGAACATGTCCTCGCTCGCGTCGCGCGTGCCTTCCCCGCCCCGCATGGAAATCTTCTTTTCGAAGTCCCACATCTGTATGGAGTTCTGCAGCGAGTGCGCGATGCACTCCTGCGCGGAGACATCGACGACATGGCCTCGGCCCGTGGCCTTTGCGTCATGCAACGCGAGCGATGTAGCAACGGCTGCATAAACGCCGCTGATCATGGTCGCCTGCGATCCCGGAAGACGCAGTGGCGCGTCGTCGAGCCGCCCCGAGAGCCACGCAATGCCGCCCGCTGCCTGAAGCGTCAGGTCGGTCGCCGGGGCGTCGGCCCACGGCCCCGTTCTGCCAAAAGGCGAAACGGATGTCACGACGACGGAAGGCGATAGCGACCTGAGCCAGTCGACCTCGTTGTAAAGAGGACCACCGCGTTCGAGCAACACCACCTGCGCGATCTTCGCGAGTGCCGCAAATTCGGCGCGCCCGTTATCTGTTTGTAAGTCGAGCACGCGACTCTGTTTCCCCGCATTGAGGAATTCGAATTCGTAAATGGCGGGATCTTGACCGGCAACGGCGTCACCATTGGACGACTCGCGGTCAGGCAACCCCGCCGGCGGTTCAATGCGCGTGACCAACGCGCCGAGATCTGCAAACAGACGCCCGACATAGCGCCCCAGGTCGTACGTCATATCGAGAACCCGTACGTCGTCGAACGGCCTTTCCATCCTCCCTCCTAGTTGCTCATTGTTTTCAGTGAGAAGAATATAATTTATATTATATGGACGCACAAGGGGTGGATTTGTCGCCGTTCGGCGTTGACGGCGCTCTCGAATACAATGCATTATATAATTTATATTCAATATAAATATCCTAAGTCTGACTCAGCGGATTCCGCATGGCCGACCTCTGATGCCGGCTGTGCATACGACATGGAGAGACACATGCACCGTAATTACATCGATGGCCGTTTCGTCGAATCGGACAACGGCGAACGCATCGCCGTCCTCAATCCCGCCACGGGCGCAGTCATATCGGAGATACCGAATTCGGCGGCATCGGTTGTCGATGAAGCTATCGAAGCGGCCAAGCGTGCTCAGCCAGGCTGGGGACGGCTGCCTGCAATCGAGCGGGCCGGGCATTTGCGGCGCATCGCTGTGAAGATCCGCGAGAATGCCGAAGCGATTGCACGCGTGATCTCGGAAGAGCAAGGAAAGATCCTGTCGCTCGCGCGCGTCGAAGCGTCGTTCACGGCGGACTACCTCGACTACATGGCGGAATGGGCACGCCGTCTTGAAGGCGAGATCCTCACGAGCGACCGCGCTGGCGAAAACATCCTGCTGTTCCGCCAGCCAATTGGCGTGATCGGCGGGATCCTGCCGTGGAACTTCCCCTTCTTCCTGATTGCTCGCAAGATGGCGCCGGCGCTGATCACCGGCAACACGATCGTGATCAAGCCAAGCGAAGAAACACCGAACAACGCGGCGCTATTCACCGAGTTGCTTGCTGAAACCGAGCTGCCGAAGGGCGTCTTCAATCTTGTCTACGGCAACGGCGCGCAAGCAGGGAGTGCGCTTGCTGGACACCCTGACATTGGCATGATCAGCTTCACCGGCAGCGTGGAGACCGGCTCGCGCATCATGGCCGCCGCCGCGAAGAACATCACCAAAGTCAATCTGGAACTTGGCGGCAAAGCGCCGGCAATCGTGATGGACGACGCTGACCTCGATCTCGCGGTCAACGCGATCAAGGATTCGCGCGTCATCAACAGCGGCCAGGTCTGCAATTGCGCGGAGCGCATTTACGTGCATCGCAAAGTGGCGGATGCATTCAGCGAGAAGCTCGTGCGTGCGATGCGCGCGACCACTTTCGGCAATCCGCTCGGCTCGACCGATGTCAACATGGGCCCGCTTATCAACACCGCCGCCGCCGAAAAAGTTCATGGGCTCGTTGATCGCGCGCTGAAGGACGGCGCGAAACTCGCGGTTGGCGGCAATCGAATTGAGCGCGACGGCGGTCAATATTTCGAACCTACCGTGCTGCTCGACTGCCGTCAGGACATGGAGATCATGCGCCGGGAAATCTTCGGCCCGGTCGCTCCGGTGACGATATTCGACACCTTGGATCAGGCTATCGACATGGCTAACGATTCGGATTACGGCTTGACGTCATCTATCTACACGCATGACCTTGGCAACACCATGCGCGCCTGCAATGAACTGCGCTTCGGCGAAACCTACGTCAATCGCGAAAACTTCGAAGCGATGCAGGGCTTTCACGCCGGCGTGCGCAAGTCGGGAATCGGCGGCGCGGACGGCAAGCATGGCCTCTACGAATATACCCAAACGCATGTGGTGTACATCCAGAACTCGCGCTAGAGCCAACTGACCAGCACTGGCTCGATCTCACGCAACGCTATCGCGGCACGAAGAACACCACCCTTCCCCAAGACGGTGTTGTACGCGCACGCATGGCTATCGATGGTTGATCCTGCCCTTTCGATACAAGGAAATCCATGTCGCATCCCGCTTCCAGCCCGCCCGCCTCCGCGCGTTCGCCGATGCCCGATCAGAAGACGCTCCCCGGCATGCTTGCCGGCTTGCGCGTCATTGAAGTTGCCGACGAACTGGGCGAATACTGCGGACTCGTATTAGCTGGACTGGGCGCAGAAGTCATCAAGGTCGAACCGCCGGAAGGCAGCCCGACCCGCAAGATCGGGCCGTTCTTCGAGGATGAACCGGGTGCCGAACGTTCCTTGTTTTACTGGGCGTACAACCGTGGCAAGAAGTCGGTCGTCATCGATACAACGGCCGCAGATGGACGCAAGCAATTCCTCGAACTCCTCGCCACCGCCGACATCTTGCTCGACAGCAGTTGCGACCGTCTCGCGCGAGACCTGCAGCTTAGCCTGCCGCTCACAGAGAAGTTTCCCCGTTTGATCGTTGCGCGCATCACGCCCTTCGGCGACAGCGGCCCGTGGAAAGACTATCAAGCGTCCGACCTAATTCATCTCGCGCTCGGCGGCGTGATGATGAACTGTGGGTACGACCCCGAGCCGGACGGCACCTACACGAAACCGCCTATCGCGCCGCAGGTCTGGCATGCGTACCATATCGCGGGGGACCAGACCGCTGTGGCAGTCGTCGCGGCACTCTTGCACAGAAAGCAGACGGGCGAAGGACAGGATCTTTCGTGCGCAATCCATCAGGCCGTCGCCATCAATACCGAGCTGGACCTGATGTCATGGGTGATGCGCCGTGCGCCGCTTTTTCGCCAGACTGCACGACATGCTGCGGAAGCGACGAACAGCATGCTCAACATCAGCCGCACCGCCGACGATCGCTGGAACATGACGTGGGGTGTATCGGCTCGCGACAAGGCGCGGCTTGTACCGTTCCTGCAGCATTACGACAAGGCGGAAGACCTGCGCCCGCCCGCGCTCGACAGCGACCTCTCGGCAAGAGATACGCCGGGATCGGCCAAGCTCGACAAAGAAACCGAGCACATGCTCGAAGTGATCCAGCGGTTTGTTGCATCCTATGACTATGCGGACCTGCCGTGGCATGAAGCACAAAACGCGGGATTGTTGTGGGCACCTGTACGCAAGCCGCATGAGAACGCGCAGGACGAGCACTGGCTGATACGATCGACGTTTTCGGAAGTCGAACATCCCGAGCTTGGACGCACGTTTCAATATCCAACCAGCAAGTGGCTGAGCACAGCGACGGCGTGGCAACGGGGCAAGCGAGCGCCGCTACTCGGCGAGCACAACGGTGATATCAGTTTTGCGCGTCACGCCGACAAACCCGCCAGCGTCCCCGCAGAACCGCGCACGCCAGTGCTGTCGGCGCACGGCAAACCATTTCCGCTGCAAGGCATCCGCATCTTCGATTTCTCGTGGTTCCTTGCGTCGGCGGGCGGCACGCGATTCCTGAATTCGCTTGGAGCGGAAAGCATCAAGGTCGAGTGGAAAGAAAATCCGGACACTCGCCTTGGTGCGATGGCGCCGGTTGGCGGACGCGAAGCACGCGTCACGGCAACCGCGCCGTTGCAAGCCGTCACCGATCCCAACATGGGTGGCCAGTTCAACAACAAGAACGCCGGCAAACGCGGGATGTCTCTCAACATTCGTCATCCAAAAGGGCTCGCCATCGCGAAGGACCTGATACGGATGTCGGATATCGTGGCGGAAGGATTTTCTCCGGGCGTATTGCAGCGGCTCGGGCTCGGTTATGACGTACTGAAGTCGATCCGTCCCGACATCATCTATGTGCAGCAGGCCGGCATGGGCGCCATCGGCACATATGGAAGGTTTCGTACGGTCGGTCCCGTTGCGGCGTCGTTTGTCGGCAGCACGGAGATGTCCGGCTTGCCCGATCCCGCGCCGCCTGCGGGTTGGGGTTATTCGTATCTCGACTGGATCGGCGCCTACGGTTTCGCGCTCGCCGCGCTCGGTGCGCTTTATCACCGCGAGCAGACCGGTGAAGGACAGTGGATCGATTCATCGCAGTGCGAATCGGGCATCTTCCAGACGGCGACGGCCGTGCTCGACTGGTCCGCAAACGGCCGCGCGTGGTCGCGTTATGGCAACAGGTCGCCTTACAAGCCGGCTGCGCCGCACGGTGCGTACAAATGCGCGGGCACTGACCGCTGGCTAAGCATTGCTTGTTTCACCGATAAGCAATGGAACGGCTTCGTGGAAGTCTCCGGCCTGTCGGCGCTTGATTTGGATCAGCGCTTTGCAACGCTCGAACTGCGCCTCGCTAACCAGGACGCGCTCGATGCAATCGTGGGCGCCTGGACATCGACGCAAGATGCTTACGCTGCCATGGAGCGTCTGCAACGCGCCGGTGTGCCGGCAGGGGTATGCCAGACAGCGGGCGACCGTTGCGACAGCGACCCGCAACTGGCGTCGCTCGAATGGCTGACTGAAGTTAGCGGATCGCGCATCGGGCGCTGGCCAGTCGCCGAGTTTCCCGTGAAGATGAGCGCAACGCCGGCATATAGCGGTGGAGTGATCGATCGCGGCGCGCCGTGTTATGGCGAAGACAACGAAATCATCCTAGAAGAGTGGCTGGGGTTTTCGAAAGCGCAGATTGAAGGACTACGCGAAGAAGGCGTGATCTAAGCGGCGGCTTTCCCATTCACCGAGAGGATCTAACGTGTACTTCGATTTTGCAAACCACACGCCGCATGAGCGCTACAAGCTGCTTTCATCGACGGTGACCCCGCGTCCTATTGCGTGGGTATCGACCATGGACGCGAACGGTCAGCCCAATGCCGCGCCGTTCTCGTTCTTCAACGTCTTTGCCGAAGATCCGGCCACGCTTGGATTTGCAATCAATCATCGCTCCGATACCGATCGCAAGGACACTGGCGAGAACGTGCGCCTGCAGAACGAATTTGTGGTCAATCTCGTCAGCGACGACACGGTCGAGCGCATGAACATCACGGCGATCGAATTCGCGCCCGACGTCGACGAATTCGTCGCAGCGGGACTGACCCCTGCACCGTCTACATTGATCCGCACGCCGCGCATTGCGCAGAGCAGCGTCTCGTTCGAATGCAAGCTCATGCAGATCGTCCCGCTCGGCACGCGCCGCTCGTTGATCATTGGCGAAGTGCTCGCCATGCACGTAAGCGACCACGCAGTGCTTGACGCCGAACGCTGCATGATCGATACACCCCGCTTGCAACTCGTTGGACGCATGCATGGCCATCACTACGTACGCACCAGCGAGATTTTCAACATGCCGACCATTCCCGTCGATACCTGGAATTCTAGAACCGCGACCGAATGATCGCGGGTCTGCGGGCGTTCTCTCTCGCCTCTCGCCCGCATTCATTTTTAATGGAGACACGTTGTGAGCCCGGAATTCGAGATCATCAACTACGCACGCTTTCGTCATAGCCTCGTCGCCAACGCGCGCATTGAAGTGCTGCACACAGGCATGCGCTGGCCGGAAGGCCCCGTCTATTTCGCCGATGGCGATTACCTGCTGTGGAGCGACATCCCGAACGACCGCATCATGCGATGGGTGGAAGGCGGCCCGGCAACGGTGTATCGCAGCCCGTGCAATCACGCTAATGGCAACACGCGCGACCGGCAAGGCCGGCTTGTCACGTGCGAGAGTGGCGGACGTCGCGTGACGCGTACCGAACTCGACGGCACGATCACCGTGCTTGCGGATAAATTCGAAGGCAAGCGCCTGAATTCGCCCAACGATATCGTGGTCAAGTCCGACGACACCATCTGGTTCAGCGATCCTGACTACGGCATTCTCAGCGACTACACGGGTCATAAGGCGAAGAGCGAGATTGGAGCCAACAATGTGTATCGGCTTGATCCGCGCAATGGCGAGATGTCGGTTGCAACGGGCGCGCTGGTCAAGCCTAACGGCCTCGCGTTCTCGCCCGATGAAACCATTTTGTACGTCGCGGATTCAGGTGTCTCGCACGATCCGGCCGGACCGCATCATATCGTTGCGTACGATGTTGTCGACGGTCACCGTCTGGAGAATCAGCGTGTGTTCGCGACCATTTCGCCGGGCGTGGCGGACGGTTTCCGGATCGATACGGAAGGCAACATCTGGACAACAGCAGGCGACGGCGTGCACTGCTACGCCGTCGATGGCGAGCTGCTTGGAAAAATCCATTTGCCTGAAGTTGCGACCAACCTGACGTTTGGCGGCCCGAAGCGCAATCGCCTGTTTGTGACGACGGCTTCGTCGCTGATGGCGGTGTATGTGGGTCAGTGCGGCGCGCAGCGGCCGTAAACTCTGGTTGCTTGAAGCGCACAAGAATTGTTGTGCGCTTCATCCATGACTGCGGCTACGCGTCCGCAAGGCTTGCCAGCATGTAGCGGAACGCGATCATGCCGGGATCATCCAAACCGATCGATTTCTGGTCAAACATTCGCGCGCGGCCAATGCGATTCGGCTGCGTACGGAAATGTTCGATGGTTGCGTCCACCGCTGCGCTCGCCGCTGCGTGCTGCACCTTCGGATCCGACGATCCTTCAATCGCTTTCAGCGCGGCATCCAGCGTATCGAGCACGGTCTTGTCGCCGAGCTTCGCACCGCCGCGCTGCGACATGGCATCGAGCGCCGCCTGCAGTTCGGCGGGCAACGCATCCCATTCGAGGGTCGCGTGTCCGTCGAGACGCTTCGCGAGCGTCATGAACGTCAAGGTCAACAAGGTGCCAAAGCTCGAACCGGAAGCACGCGCGCAGCCCATTGCGCACGCTTTGAACAGCTGGCCGAGATCGATGTATTGTCCGGCATCGAGCGCGTTGCGTACCGCCGCTGCGGATTTGACAAGTGTCACACCCAGGTCGCCATCGCCCAGTTGGCCGTCGAGACGATTCAGTTCTGGCGCGGCGTGATCCATTGCGTCAGCCCATCGGCGTAACGCGTGGCTGGTTGCATCCACGGTTATCGGCATGCTCACGACCTCCAGAACGGACAGTTCGCCGGCGCGCGCAACAGCGCTTCGAGCTCACCGTCAAGCCGTTGCAACGTGAGCGATGCGCCCGTCATTTCCATCGATGTCGCATAGCGGCCAACCAGCGGCGCAACAACGCTGACGCCCTTCGCCTTAAGCTCGCGAGCAACCGCCCGATACAGGATATAAAGTTCTTCGTAAGGCGTGGCGCCCAGTGAGTTGACCAACACCGAAACGCGCTCGCCCGCTCCTATTCCGAGGTCGCTCATCACGCGCTCGAGCATCTCGGCGGCAAGCGCGTCAGCGCGTTTCAATTCACCGCGCCAGATGCCCGGCTCGCCGTGAATGCCCATACCCATCTCGATCTCGTTATCGCCAATCTCGAAGCTCGGCACGCCTGCTTCCGGCACGATGCAAGACGTCAACGCCACGCCGATGGAAGCGCAGGCGTCGACGGCTTTGCGCGCCACCTTCGTTACTTCATCGAGCGTCGTACCCTTCTCTTCGGCCTTCGCGCCGGCGATCTTGTATGCGTAGACCACGCCCGCCACACCGCGCCGCTTCGCTCGCTCTTCGTGGCTTGCGCTCGCGACATCATCGGCTACGAGCACCGTTGTGCTTTGCAAGCCGTCGAGCTCGGCCAGTTCGCCTGCCATGTCGAAGTTCATGCGGTCGCCGCCGTAGTTTCCATAAAGACGCAGCACGCCCGCGCCGTGATCCGCGGCGCGCATTGCATCGATGCAATCGCCGATTGCCGGGCCGGCAAAAACGTTGCCGACCGCGCATGCGTCAAGCAGGCCCGTGCTGACGTAGCCGGTAAATAGCGGAAAATGTCCCGAGCCGCCGCCCGACACCACGCCGACCTTGCCATCGAAACCCGGTTCAGCGCGCGTAATCACTCGACCCGTTTCACCCGTTCGCCGATAGACATCCGGATGCGCTTCGCACATGCCGTCGAGTGTTTCGTCGGCGTAGTCGCCCGGTTCATTCAATATTTTCTTCATTGATTTCCTTCGCTCACGTGAAATCTCACACGCCAAGATAGGCGTTGCGCACGGCGGGGTCTTGCAACAAGGCCTCGGTCTGACCGGTATTCACCGAGCGTCCCAGTTCGAAGATCGTCGCCCGGGACGCGAGGTGCATGGCCCAGTGCGCGTTCTGCTCGGCAAGAATCACGGTCAACTTTTCCTCGCGCCGGATTTCGTCGAGCACATCACCTATACGTTCCACGATGATCGGCGCAAGCCCGAGCGAAGGTTCGTCGAGCAAGAACAATTTGGGCCGCGACATGAGCGCCCGCCCGATTGCCAGCATCTGTTGTTCGCCGCCGCTCAGACTGCTCGCATGCTGCTTGGAGCGCTCTTTCAGACGCGGAAAATAGCGGTAGATCTGTTGCATGCGTTCCTGGGATTCGTCGCGTGATCGCGTGAATGCGCCCATGCGCAAGTTCTCTTCAACCGTCAATTGCGGGAAGACGCGCCGCCCTTCCGGCGACAACGCAATACCGCGACGGACGATGTCACTGGTCTTCATCCCGCTCAGGTCTTGCCCTTCAAACGTGATCTTGCCGCTGCTGTAGTGCGCCATGCCGAGGATGGCCTTGATCGCGCTGCTTTTGCCCGCACCGTTGCTGCCTACAAGGGCGAAGATCTCGCCTTCGTCCACGGTGAACGACACATCCTGCGTCCCGATCACGCGCCCATACCGCACATTCAGGTCAGATACGATGAGCTGCGGCATGGCCCCTCCCAAGATAGGCTTCGATGACCAGCGGGTTGGCAAGCACTTCGAGCGGCATGCCCGTAGTCAGTTCGTGTCCCTGATTCATCACCATGACGCGGTCGCATAGACCTTTCATGAAACGCATGTTGTGGTCGATGACCACCACCGTGATCCCTCGTTCGCGGATCTTCAGGATCGTGTCGCGCACATGGTCGGCCTCCTCCGCGCTCAAGCCCGCAACGGGCTCGTCGAGCATGATGATGCGCGGCTGCGCGGCAAGCGAGATGACCATGCCAAGCGTCTTTTGATGCCCATACGGCAGGCTTCCGGCCTTGAGATGCGCAACATCGGCGAGATTGAGCCATTCCAGCAGTTCGTTCACGAGACGCTCGGACTCCGTTCGGAGCTTGCGAGCGCGCGCGGTGTTGAAGAATGCCGCGAACGCACCGGGATACATGCCGAGATATGCGCCGCGCATCGCGTTCTCGCGAACCGTGCGCTCGCCGTAGACCGTCGTCGACTGGAAGGTGCGCACGAGTCCCTTGCGCGCCAGCACATGAGGCAACAGCCCGGTCACATCCTCACCCGCCACGCGCACGTGACCGCTGCTCGGCCGGATCACGCCGCTCACCAGATTGATGGCCGTGGTCTTGCCCGCACCGTTCGGCCCGATGATCCCGAGGATCTCGTTTTCATCGACGTGGAATGTCAGGTCGGATACTGCAGCGAGGCCGCCGAAGTGACGCGTCAACTTTTCGATATCGAGTAAATGCGTCATCGGGTTTCCCTCCGCGCGCCGCGCTCTTGCGAGAGCCGCCTGAACAACGTGCCAATATCCGCGATACCACCCGAGAAAAACGCCATCACGAGAATCAGCACGATGCCGAAGAACACATGCTGCAGTTCGACATATCCACGCAGGAATTCGGGCAACAACACAATGAACAGCGTCCCGACAATCGGGCCAATCAACGTGTACATGCCGCCAACCACGTTGATGACGACCAGATTCAACGACTGATCGACAGAGAATGACGTGGGATCGATGTAATGAACGAAGTGGCCTTGCAGGGCGCCGGCTACGCCAGCCAATCCGCAGCCGAGCATGAAGATTGCCACCTTGGTGCGCAGAACCGGCACGCCCGAACAGCGCGCAAGCGGTTCACTCTCACGAATCGATTCAATCGTGCGGCCAATCTCAGATGTAAGAAGCCGCCCGATAAAACCGATGATCACGACCACGAACACCAGCGCGAGGTAATAGAACGCAATGGGCTGCTCAAACAGAGGGCTGGGAGACGGCACGCCGGAGATGCCACTCGATCCACCCGTCACGCTCGACCAGTTCACGAAAACCGTCCGTACGATCTCGCCGAACAGGAAAGTGACCAACACGAAGTACTTGCCGGTCAGCCTCAACACAACGGGGCCGATCACCAGCGCAATGGCGGCTGGTGCGAGAAAACCAAGCGCGAGCGCGACCGGAAATGCAAGGTTCAACTGCATGGTCGCAATCGCCGATACATAAGCGCCAATGCCCATGAACGCCGCATGCCCGAGCGAGACATGCCCAGTGCGCACGATCAGGTGCAATGACGCGGCGGCAATCGCCGTAATAAACGTGGTTACCGCAACGGACAGGATGAACTTGTTGGGGAACACCAGCGGCAGCGCGACGAGCGCCAGCACAATGACCGCAAGCACGCCCGGATGCGTAAGCCAGCGGCGTAAAGGTTTCTCGGCAAGCGCCCGCGGCCGGATGCTCTCGCGCATTGCGCCCGAATCGATAGTCGATGGTTTGCTCATGCTTCCCTCGTTCCCAGCAGGCCCCAGGGCCGCACGATCAGCAACAGGATCACCGCACCGAACGACACAAAGATGGATGTCGCGCTACCGTAGAACGTCCCGAGAAAACTATTGGCGAAACCGAGCAGCAAGCCGCCCAGCGCGACGCCGGGGATGCTGCCCATGCCGCCCAGGATCACCACCACGAACGCGATCATCAGTTGAGGTTGCCCGGCGAACGGCGAGAGCGCATAAGTCTGTGCGTAAAAGCCGCCAGCAAGCGCCGCCATGAAGATCGCGATGAAGAATGCAAGCCGATAGATCGACGTGCTGTTGACGCCCTGTGCCTCGGCAATATCAACGTCTTGCGACGCGGCGCGCATGGCAAGGCCATATCGGGAATAGTGCGTGAAGAGATAAAACGCCAGCAGCGCAACGGCGGCAATGCCCGCAATGATCAGCTTCTGCTCGGGAAAGACGAGTTCGCCGAGATGCATCAGACCGTCGGTGCTGGGTGGCACGGATCGCTCCTCGGCGTTCCACGCAATGACCGCGAGATACATAATCGCCATGTCGAGCCCGAGCAAGCCGATCATGCTCTGGAACATCTTTTGATAGAAAAAACGGTACACGAGACGCTCGAGCACCAGCGCGCCTGTAGCAACAATGAGCGCCGCGAGCGGCGCCGCCACGAGATAAGGCAAGCCCGCATTGCCGTAAAGATAATAGAGCGCGTAACCACCGAGCATCGCAAATGCTCCATGCGCAAAATTCACCACACGCATAATGCCGAACAGCAAAGTGAACCCGAGCGCGATCAGGATATAGATCGCGCTCAGGCCAATGCCGTCCACAAACACTTGCGCTAATACAGATAGAGAAAACATGAACGCTCCTGGAAACGCTTCTCACCGTTCGCCGCAACGCTGGCTTAGAAGCTGACATCGCGGACGATACGGAACTGCCTTTACGGCGTGATCACCGCTTTCACCGAGGCCTTGCCGTTCTCCACTTCCTTGATCACGAACGTATGCAGGAGTTGGTGATTCACGCCGTAGTTCTTCTCGCCGGTCCACTTGACCTGACCGAAGATCGGTGCGTCATAGCTGCCGCTGAGCTTTTCAAGCTGGTCGCGGATCTGGGTGGTATCGGTGGAATTCGCGCGACGCATGGCTTCGAACAGCATGTTTGCAGCGTTGAAGTAGACCGGCGCGAGGCCGTTCATCACGCCCGTGTATTTCTGTTTGTAGAGTGCCACGAATGGCTGCACACGGGGCAGCGATTCATCGATCACGTCGTACTTCAGCATGTTGTTCGCAAGCGGTCCGGCGATGGCGATCAGTTCATCTATACCGGCGCCTCCCGACTGCACGATCAACCCTTTATAACCAACCTGACGCGCCTGCTTCACAAGCAGTCCCGCTTCTCCCGGTGCGTTGGCGTTGAGGTCGAAGACATCGACGTTTTGCGCCATCATGCGAAGCACCAACGGCGTGAATTCTTTCGTCCCGCGTTCGTAGTGCTCGGTCCATACATCGAACCCTTTGCCCTTGTAGGCAGTTGCGAGAATTGGCACGCCGGCCTGGCCCGTCGCATCGTTCGGCGCGATCATGCCGACCTTCTTCGCATTCGGATAAGTCTTCTTCAACCAGCCGACAATCGGCTCGGAAAATTCGAGCGTGCTGTTGTTAATACGAAATACGTACGCGCCCTGCCACTGGTTCTTCAAGATGGCCGGAGCGTAGCCGTCGACGAACTGCAGCACCTTCGCCGGCTGCGTGACCGGAAGCGAACCCATTGCGCCGGGCGAGCCGACCGGTCCGAAAATGACTTTTACCTCGTCACGATTGACGAGCCGGTCCGCTGCTGTTTTCGCCTGCGCTGCGTTGTACTGATCGTCATAGGGAATGACTTGCAGCTTGTAGGTCTTTCCTCCGAGCTTGAGGCCGCCTTGCGCGTTGATCTGGTCGGCTGCGATCTGTACGCCGCGCTCGAGGCCGAGGCCCCAGGCAGTGCCGCCGCCAGACAGCGAAGCGATCACTCCGATCTTCATCACTTCCTGCGCTTGCGCCGACAATGCAATCGCGCACACGGCACTCGCGCACAACACGCGTGTAGCGATCGCCCCTAACGTCCTCTTGCTCATACCTGTCTCCAGTTGAATATATTTGTGCAACTGCGTATTTCTTAACGCTCAGCCTTGCTTGAACGCGAAGCGGAACTGGTCGCCGTGACTCACGATGCGGCCCGCGGTGGGCGAAGGAAAATGTCCTGTCATCACGAGCGTGTCGGTATCGGCGTAGCGGCGCATCAGCCCGAGGCGTGTATCGCGTGCTTGCTGGGGATCGAAGTCCGCGAGGTTGGCCACGCTAGTATCAATGAACTGAATCGGGTGATGAATCACGTCGCCGGTGAACACCGCGCGCTCATGCCCGTGATCGCCGATGTTGACGAACACGTGCCCCGGCGTGTGGCCGCATGCGGGAGACAGCCAGATGTTCTCACCAAGTTCGCGCTCGACCACGTGATCCATCTCGACCATGTCTGCGCGGCCATGTTCGACCACCGGCAGCACGCTGTCATCGAACGAACCGCGATTGACCAGCGTCTCGGGATTGGCGCGCTTCTGGTTCACGAGATGCTCGTATTCCACGCGGCCCATCAGATAACGGGCGTTCGGAAATGTCGGCACCCATCGGCCATCCTGAAGACGCGTGTTCCAGCCGACATGATCCGCATGCAAATGCGTGCACAGCACGATATCGATGTCTTCAGGCCGCAAGCCGATCGCCGCGAGATTGGCCAGATAAGGCGTATCGAGGTTATTCCAGGCCGGCATGGACGGGCGCTGCTTGCGATTGCCGTTGCAGGTATCGACAAGAATATTGTGGTGCCTCGTGCGGATCACATAGCTGTGGAAGCTCATGTACAACTTCGTGGATCCCGGCTCCACGAGCAAAGGTCCCAGCGTCTCGCGATGCGCCTCGACAAGGCTCTCATCTATCGATGGAAACAGCCACTTCGCTTCCAGCGCCATTTGCGCGATTTCATCGACCTTATGAATTGCTACGTTGCCTATTTGCTGTACGTTCAAGTCAGTCTCCCGAGTCTCTTCCTACAGCGGGTTCACTTAAAAAGATGCGAGCGTCGCCGCTCGATCGTGTAACTGGACCACGCTTGTGTCTTGCCGCGCGCTATCGGCGCACGGCCCCATTTATATCACCGCACTTCACAGAAATATTTTTTATTTTTTATATTCTATGGGTAGACCGGCTTTGTCAAGCGACGATTCCCACGCATGACACCCGGGCGAACCGGGCGTGTATCGCTACCGGTTCACCAGCTTGGCCGGGATGGAAAGGATCAAGAAAGCGCTTAAAACAAGCCACGCTGCAAGCATCCACACGCCGTAGCGCGCGTCGTGCGTTGCGTCGTTCAGCCAGCCTGTCAGGAAAGGGCTCACAAAGCCCGCCAGCCCGCCCACCGAATTGATGAGCCCGATACCCGCGGCGCCTGAAGCGTCCTTGAGGAACGCGGTGGGAAGGCACCAGAAAAGTGGCAGCGTTGTCATGACGCCCGCAGTTGCAAGCGTCAGTGCAGCGATGGCGAACGGAGGATGACCCACCAGCAACGTGCTGAGCACAAAGCCCAGCGTTCCGATCAACGCGGGGCCGGCCACATGCCAGCGCCGTTCACGCCGCCGGTCGCCGCTGCGGCTGACGAGCACCATGGCGATGACCGCGACCGCGTACGGAATCGCGCTCAAATAACCGATTTCGAAGTTGTCGTGAATGCCCAGTTTTTGCACCAGCGTGGGCAGCCAGAAGCCGATGCCGTATTGCCCCATCGCGTTGCAGAAATTGATCGCGACACAGGTCCAGACACGACGATCCAGTAGCATCTGCGTGAAAGTGGCATCGGCTTTTCCGCGCCGTTCGCTGGCGAGCTGAGAGCGGACGTACTGCTTCTCGTCCAGGTTCATCCATTTGACGTCGTCGAGGTTGTTCGGCAGAAAAAAGAACAGTACGAATCCAAGGACAATGGACGGGATGGCCTCGAGAAGGAGCAGCCACTGCCATGACGCGAGGCCGGCGGCCCCTCTCATGTGCTCCATGATCCAGCCCGACACCGGCCCGCCAAGCACGCCGGCAAGCGGTATTCCGATCATGAAGAAGGTGATGACTTTGCCGCGTTGCTCGGAGGGAAACCATTGCGTCAGGTAAAGCACCACGCCCGGAAAAAATCCGGCTTCCGCAATACCAAGCAGAAAGCGCATGGCGTAAAACATGGTGGGCGTATGCACGAAGAGCGTTGCGGCCGAGACCAGTGCCCACGTGATCATGATTCGCGCGAGCCACAGGCGCGCCCCTACCCGGTAGAGAATCATGTTGCTCGGCATCTCGAACGCAAGGTAGCCAATGAAGAACATTCCCGCGCCCAACCCATAGACGGTATCGCTGAAGCCAAGGTCCGCCGCCATCTGCAACTTGGCAAAACCCACGTTCACCCGGTCCAGATAACACGCGACATAGCAGATCAAGAGCAGCGGCAACAAGCGGCGGGCAATGCGTCCGTAGACTTGCGGGTGGTCGCTGGAAACGGCGGTCGGGAAAACAAGAGAAACGGGATCTGTGGACGGCACGAATGTCTCCTGCACGCTGTTTGTTTTCTAGGAACGGGTCCGCTTTCAGATCGGAGGCACGCTGTAAGTCTGTCTCGGACGACTGCGGCATAAATGATCGATCGTGCGTGGCGCAGTCGATTTGTCGACGGCAGCGCACAATCAGCATCTAGTCGATACCGATAAATTATATTTTATATAAAATATGCGCGTCTGCACAATCGTCAGTGCGTTAGGTGTTTGCCCTGAGCGGGGTACATGAACGAGACGTCGAGGCCGGTGGACCGGCGTCTTGTTTTAAAGGCGGGAAGTGGGCCGCCTATGCGCATTCAACGCACATAGGCGGCTTATTAAGAGCAGCGTTTTTAACCGGGCTGCTCAATCCGGTTGCGGCACAGATCGATGAACATCAGCACCGGCGGCGTAAGCGTTGCGCCCTTGCGCGTAGCAATGCCTTAAGGCGCACCGGTGCGCGTAATCTTGATTGGCAAGATACCGATCAACCTGCCTTGCGCAAAGTATTTGCGCAACGAGAACGGAACTCAGGCCGACCGCGCCATCGCCTGAACGTAGTAGCGCCAACGTCGCGAAAGTGGACGTAGTTTCGGTTGCGTAAGCGGGGAACGGCAAGCCCTCGTCCTCGAAACTTGCTCCAGCAGGGAGCGCAGCGGCAGATATGCCTGCGGCACGATCCACGGATTCGCGGCAATGTCCTGCAAGCTGACGTGCGGCTTGCGGGCGAGTTCATGCGAGCCATCCACCACGATGCACATCTCCTCCGCTTCAAGAAGAATGAAGTCGTAAGCCTCCGGATGAACGCTAACACTGGGCCGCCCGAGCACGAGGTCCAGCGTGCGCTGAGCCAACATGGAAAGCAGGCGCGCGCTGTTGTCCTCCCATACTTCCACGGACACATTCGGTTCCTCTTTGCGCAGCGCCCTGAGCGTGGGTGTGAGCCAGCCCGGGACCGCGCCCATGACGGCGCCAATGGCAAGCGTGCCGCCCCTGCCGCGCATGATTGCGGCAAGCTCGTCGCGCAACGCGCCGACTTCCGCGCGCAGCGTGCGCGCGTGACGGATCACGCAGCGGCCGAGTTCATTGGCCACAATGCCGCGCGGCGATCGCGCGAACAGTTCGGCGCCGAACATCGACTCGATCTCGCGCAGGGATTTGGTCGTGGCAGGTTGCGACAGCGACACCTGCTGCGCTGCGCGACGCAGCGAGCCGTGGTCGTCGAGCGCAATCAGCAAGACGACATGGCTGCCGCGTAAGCGCCTGAGGATTGCATCAATACTGGTTATTACCGATATAACTCCACAGTCTCACGTGATCGAAAGGTTTCATTATCTGCGCACGCCACAGCTCACTACACTCGTCAAATCAATAGCAGGGCAAGCGGCGAGCGTTTGACCATAGCCGATCAAACGCCGCGCCATGCAACCCGCAAACCGTTGCGATGAAATAGCGTGAGAAGAATTGGAATCGACGTGGGGGCACCTTGGTTCTGTCGCGGTAAGGAAATTAGGTGGAGTTGATACAGAACGTATAGGAATGCTTATTTCGCGAGATCGTAGAATTGCTCGGCGACTGAACGTCACCGTCCATCGGCACTGCTCATATACCTTTCGCTATCATGTGCATGAGTTCGATAGCCCCTAAAATGATGCGGGCGCAACGGGAGCGTCGACTGGCCAAACTGTTGCCGAGCAGTTGTACTCGTTAGCTAAATAAAGCATTGCATATCATATCGCTTTTGCTTGCCTCGCCATCCTTCTTGCGGCAGAACCCCCGCTCAAACGGTTGAACCAGTCAGTGCCCGCCAATCGTGTTTCTCAAAGACCTCGCTCCAAGCGCGCTGTGGGGCGATAGGTTCAGCACGCGTATACCGCGATTCTTCAACAGCGGTGCAGCATGGCGAAATGACGGCTCAATGAGAGTATTGAAATCATCATCCAGCGAACTCGGCTGCATGTCTTCTTTCGTCTCGTAAAAGCGTGGGGTTCTCGCAGAGTTCATCAAATCGAGCCCATGCAACAGGATCTTGTTAAACCCGAGCGAAGTGAGTACTTGCAAACCGGTGTATGCGACCGTGCCACCGTCGAACGTGCCCCGTCTGATGTCGAAGCTAAATCCCAAAGGGAGAGCTTCCTTGAACAGTACAAGGTCGGCGCTTGGATGCGCTGCAAGCAGTTCCTGCTTGTTTAGTGCGCGCCTGCAAGCCGGGTATTGGATATCTTCGATCAGGAAGAATCGGCAGCGCAAATTCGTTAGCGGAAAGTACTGCGCGATGTGCCACAACACGAGAGGCGTCGCAAACAACGTCAGTCTTTCTTGAACGACACGCGTGACCAAATCGGGGCGTCTGCGGACAAACCCCGGGTCCACGATGCAATAGTAGTCGAATCGAAGCTGGTGCTTATCTTGCAACGTGATCGCACCATTTACTCCCATCACGTTGCGAAGGTCCAGCGCGTCGTAGTCAATGTCGTTGACAGATGGACCCGTGGCAATCAGATGGCACGTACCTCTCTAGAACATTCTCAAACCCGGATCTGACTTCCCCGATCGAGCCGGCATCGCGCGTTGTTTACGCGACTCCGTTCAAGGGACGGCGGCGGAACCGACGTCCCTCGGATAACCGTTTCGTGGAAAAGTAAACAACCCCCTCCGGGCTCTTTTCGTATCAGCCCTTAAAAGCTCAGCCGATGACGAGGAGAAGTGGCAAGAGGGCATCGCGATAGCATAGCTCACCCCGTCCCCCAAGCGACTACGACAAAGAAAGCATCTAGTGCGTCACTTATCGCAACGGTAACGTTCGATCACGTCGGGCCTTAACTTAATGCCCAGTCCGGGGGTCTGCGGCACGGTCATATAGCCGCCCTGAATTTCTGGAAAGCCATCGGGTAGTTCCCACAGCAGCGGATCTCGTTTTCGATTCGCGAATATCTCGACGAACAATCCGTGAGGATTTGCCGCGATCAAGTGAATCGCAACCTGCGGTTCCTCATGGTGTGCCATTTCCACATTCATGAATTTCGCCATGCCCGCGACGCGTTGCCACTCGGTAATGCCACCGCACAAGGTGCAATCAAGATTCAGTATATTTATGCCGCCCTTTTCGATGAGATCACGGCAAGCACGCCCGCTGATCTCGCCCTGCCCGACATTGATCGGGATCGACGTCTTGCTTGCGACAAGCTTTAATCCATCGGTCTGGTCATACCACTTCACAGGCTCTTCCATCCAACGAACATCGAGTTGCGCCCGGTCCATGGCGACGCAGAATTTGACCGCATCCAGCGGGTCCCACCCTTGGTTCGCATCGACCGTGATGACGAAATCGGCGCCGCCAGCGCGCCGTGCCGCACGCACACGCTCAAGATCGAGTTCGAGGCTTGCCCGTCCCACCTTCATCTTGATGCCCATGCAGCCCGCATCGCGGACCATCGCGACTTCTTCCGCAATAGCTTCAAGCGGATCTCCACCGTCTTTCGGATAGTAACCGCCGATGGAAATGACCGGCACCTTGTCACGTACGCCGCCGAGCAATTTGTAAACCGGCGTGTTATAAAGTTTGCCTCGTGCATCCCACATGGCGTTATCGAGCCCGCTTATCGCCTGGAGCAAAATTCCGCGGGGATGCATGTCCAATTGATGAAGGCCCCGATTGCCCAAGTCGAGATTGATGTTGAACATGGCTTCCCACAGGCGTTGGAAGTCGCGAACATCCTGACCGACAAGCAGTGGGCCAAGGTGATTGCGCATTACATCGACTATCTCTTTTTGGGTGTGGAATTCGTCGCCGCCATACGTTTCTCCCATGATGCCGTTCGCGAGATACACTCTCGTGATTATCGTCGGCCGAGAAGCAACCTGATATGTGCCACCTTTGAATACTTCGCTTAACGACATGTCGAGCGGAATAACTTCAATATGATCGATTTTCATGACGACTCCTGTTAGCAGACGATTAATGGTGGTGGGTGAGAAGTGGAGACTTTGCATGGATAGATTTCCGGAACTTCGCGATCTCCAAATTTTTTGTGCGATCGTGCGTCTCGCCAGCTTTACGAAAACCGCGACGGAACTCGACACGTCTTCGTCTTACATCAGCAAACGCATCAGCATTCTCGAACGCGATCTTCGCTGCACGCTGCTGCATCGCACAACGCGTCACGTAATTCCCACGGAAGAGGGAGAAGTCATACACCGCTGGGCACTCGAGATCCTTGATACTGCCGGGCAGATGCATCGCGCCGTCACCAGCATCCGTAGCGACCCGACCGGCACGCTGCGTATCAGTTCGAGTTTTCGATTGGGACGCAACCTGCTCGCTCCCGCGCTCTCGGAACTGTCGATACGGTATCCACGCATGGAAATATCGCTGATCGTCATGGATCGCCCGGTCGATCTGATCGCTGAATCGATCGACCTCGATATTCGGATCGGCGAGGTGCCCGAGCCCCATCTGATCGCTCACTGTCTTGGCGTCAGTCGACGAGTTCTCTGCGCTTCTCCCGATTACATCTCCCGCAGCGGTGCGCCGCAAACGCCCGAGGACCTGCGCGACCATGCGTGCCTGGTATTCCGGGAACGCGATCAGCCCTTCGGTAATTGGCGACTGCGCACCCTTGATGAAGTCGCGGCGGTCAAGGTGGGGGGGCCCCTCTCCTCCAATAACAACGACATCATCTGGCAGTGGGCGCTGGCCGGCCACGGCATCATGCGCGCTTCGGCGTGGGACTGCGAGGCCAGTCTGGCGTCGGGGCAGCTTGTCAGGGTGCTCCCTGATTATCATTGGCCCGCCAACGTGTGGGCCGTTACCACCAGCCGCCTTTCGACATCCGCCAAGATCCGCGTCTGCGTCGAGTTCCTCAAAAAATGGCTTGCCGCCGGACCGCTTGGCGAGGCGCCTGAGCTGCCTGACTCCCAGCACGACGGCATCATGCGTGAAAATGTCCATTTGGCATCAGACCACGGCTAGCTGACGCGCGCTTCGGCCGGGACGGACCAACAGCATTGAACACATCGCGAGGCCGGCCACGACCGACGCACCGGTGAAGATGGCGGGATAGCCATACTTGGTCGCGAGAACACCCGCGAGCGTGGGCGCGATTATCGAGCCGGTATTGGCTATACAGTGGGTGATGCCACTGACCGTTCCGACTCGTTCAGCAGGGGTCGAGTCGATGACAACAGCCCAATACACCGAATTCGGCAAAGCGCTGAACGCATTGGCAAGCGCCATCAATGCGATCACAGCCGCGGCGGTGGTGACCTGGTTCATCAGCCAGAACGACAGGCCGGCCATGAACAGCGAGCCGGCGGCGACACAGCTCCTTGCGAGAAAGAAATTTCCGGTGCGTCGGAGAATCAGGTCCGAGAGACGACCGCCAAAAACGACGGACACACATGCGCCAAGCCAGGGGATCATGCCCACGTACCACAGCGACTGCAAATCGAAATGGAATTGGTCGTGCAGGTACTTTGGCGTCCACGTCACGAGCAGGAATGTTACATAGACATAGGCAAAGTAACCTAGCGCATTAAATATCAAAGTCGGAGTACGAAAGAAGTACCACCACGGCCATGCATCGTTTGACGCAGCGAGCGCGTTGGCATCAATCCGTCCGTCCTCGGCGCCTTCCTGGATCATTGCAAGCTCAGCGGCTGAAACCCGCGAGTGCTCTTCAGGTCTGCTCGTGAAGAACCTCATGATCACCAGTAAGGCAGCGAGGCTGACAATGCCTAAGACAACGAACGTCGTGCGCCAGCTACCGCTCAGCAATAACAAACCCACTGAAACCGGTGCTGTCAACATGGCACCCAGCGGCGAACTCAGCATAGCAAGCGCGACCGCGGAACCGCGCTCCCGTTTTGGCGCCCATCGCGACATGGTCTTATTGATAACCGAATAAGCGGGACCTTCGGTCAATCCAAAAATGATCCGAACCGCAGCAAATCCCGCAATAGCGCTGCCACCAAGGAACGTCAGTCCGAAGTCGCCGGCCCAGGCGGTGAGCATTTCGAATATCGACCAGGCGACGCCAGCGACAATCCATAGTCTCTTCGCCCCGATCCGGTCGACGACAAATCCGCCGATCAATGCGCCGAACATGTAGCCGTAGCCGAAGTACCCGAGGATGGTGCCCCACGTCGACTTGTCAAATCCGTATTCGTCGATGATGCTGGTCGACGCGAATCCTAAGGCACCCCGGTCGATGTAGTTGATTAATGCGAGAACGAATACCGATGTAAAAATCGCGTAACGGTAGCGGCTCGTCGCCGGCCGATTAGTCATGGTTTGTCTCCGTCTTTGGATTTGTTTATTGGCTGGGTTAATCATCTCGTTGAGAAGGTGCCGCTGGCAATGGCCTAAGCGGCAAACCGCAGATTACGAATCGTGGATAATTGGCGTGCCAACCGGCAGCATGGGAGGGTGCGCTATTGAAAGCGGTCAAAGGGTGTCCAACTCACCTGCTGAAGCATTCAGCAGGGGTTCAAGGTGATCACTACGGACGTGATCGATAAGGTCGGGCGCAGGCAGTTAAGTAGCCAACTTTCCCGAATACGACAGGGGTAACTATTTCGCACTATATTGAGCTACCGATACCATGCGATTCATGCGACCTAAAGATACTCATGAAGGAACGGGAGCGGGAGCCTGAAGCATTGCACGAGCGGCTCGGGGGCCAGTTCAGTCGCTCGGAATCGCGGCAGCGCTCGCTGTCCTACATGAAGGGAATGCTGGGGTACCGCTGAGCGCAAGAACGAATGGCAGCTCGGGGAAATGAGATCGGCGACTTGACCCCAGACGGGGTGCAGTACCTGCTCGAGCGGGCGAGATGGGATGCAGACGCCGCGCGCGATGTATTGCGCCAGTATGTGGTTGAACACTTGGGTACAAGCGACGCGGTGCTGGTTGGGGATGAGATTGGCTTCGTCAAGAACAGGAAGCACTCGGCGGCTGTGCAGCGCCAGTACAGCGGAACCGCTCGGCGTATCGAGAACAGTCAGGTCGGGGGGTTTCTCTAGTATGCGAGCCACGGAGGTAGCGCGTTTATCGACCGGGAGCTTTATTTAACCCAATCCTGGATCGATGATTCCCCGCGTTGCAAGGCGCGGGCATTACCGATGCCGAAAAACTCCATCACCATTGTTGGCAACGCGGGCTCGAAGGTCGCGATCATTGTGACGTTTTTGGCACGCGTCAGTGCATTGGTGAACATCGCTGCATTCGGTTCGCAGACCGATACCGGAAGGTCGGCATCGGCGTTCTCAACTGCGGGACCGAGTGCGGAACACACCACAAGGATGGCATCAGCGCCGCTTTCGTAGCCGTATCGCGAGATTCACAAAGCGCGTTCGCACGACTCGGACGGGCGATTGCTGCTCCCCGGGCGGCGGTCAGGCTGTCCCCGAGCAGGTTGGTCAGTCGAGCCTCTGGCAAATCGGCCAAAAATGCTTCGTGAATTGGTGCGATCGCCACGGGTGTGGCGTACAGCAGCACGACGGAAAGGTCTTGTCTCATGGAATGCTCATTAGCCGCTCGTTGGCTGTCCGATAACGGGGCCTGCAACGATTCAGAGCGTGTCAATAATGACGATCGATTCACCGAACGTCCCATGCCAGTGGCCTAAAGTAACTGGATCATGCGACTGATCACAGTTGCGCTACCGCCGAGCGCTTATTCCCTTTTAAAACGATAATATGGCCCGCGTAAGAAACCGGCGCGTAACCCAAGCCTACATCTTTCAGCGAGCGACCGGCAGTTTTCAGGACTGAGCCGCCACTTTTTAAGTACGTGATAACGCAGGTCTAAAAATTGCGTCGCCTCGCGAAGGCCTAACTACACGAGGAGAACACCATATGAAAATTTTGACTTGTATCACCGCAGCTACCGTCATTTGCTTGGCAAGCATCGGCACGCAAGCGCAAGTTGCTGGTACCCAGCCTTTGAGCGTCACCGTTCAACAGTCCGAAGCATTGCTGCAAGGGTGGAGCGCTAAAAAAGCGATCCTCGGCAAAGCGGTCTACAACGATAATAATGAGAAAATTGGTTCGATCATGGATCTGGTGATTTCACCCGACACGACAGTATCCGCCGCGATCATTTCCACGGGCGGCTTCCTCGGTGTCGCGACCCATGATGTCGCAGTGCCGATCGGGTCACTCGACATTCGCAACGGCAATTTCTATCTGGCCGGCGCAACGAAACAAGCACTCAAAGACACGCCCGAATTTCAATACAACAAAGTGCAAACGCCAGCCAAGCCGAGAAAGCTTCAGCCTAAATAACTGGCGTTGGTCGCATTTGTGAGGCTGCCTAACAGCGGCGATTAATTACCAAGTCTGATCCATGAAGTCGCGTCCTGCAGAGGCCGCGACTTTTTTTCACACTTAGACGAGCGTTGGAACTTCTCAGCGAAGGGGAGAACACGGCGCCTCGCCGTTTTATGAGCTCGGCTCGCACCACTGCAACTCACCCCATTTTTTACTCATCGTCCGAGCGCAAACGTGTCGAGTAATTCGAATAATGGACCTGTGCGAGCATCCGCTTACCACGCGATCGCCGCGTGGCGCCTTCGGCCTTTACGACAGTGCGCACTTGCCGTACGGCTCGCTCCGGCAGATAGCCGACTCGTGGCGCCTACGCTTACCTAGGCTTGCTTCTCGGATCTCCTGTCGATCGCATCGACAGCCTGCAACACAACGACGTGCGGCCTTCCAGTTTCGAAAAATTTAAGTAGGCGAAGCCGCAAATAGTGGTAGAGCTCATCTGGCGCGAGGATTGACTCGGTCAGCAGCGGATGGATTTCGCAACGTGTCGCCGCAGCGATCGCGAGTCCTTCAACCGGACACTCGTGCACACTCAGGAGCGAACGTAGCGAGCGCAGGACTGCTGCATGCCGTCGCACCGGTGAGGTGAGAAGCACGGGTTCGCCCTCGCCGCCCGCGGCGATCAATGTCTCGACGTTGGGGCCTGGCTCGACGCTTCCCTGAAACGACATTACACATACGACGAACGCGCCGAATGGTGTCACAACCACGATATCCAGATCCGTAGTTGCGCACTGCGCATGTAGCGCATGGACAAAGCGCAGGCCACGTCGTATCACATAGTCGCCTATCCCCAGGCGACGCAGCGCTTGCTTGAAAACGGTCAAGACGAGCTCCGCTGCCTTGTCCCCATCGGGGATACGCGAAGGTGCATTTACTTTACGTTGTTCCGTTGCACCTTCGGCCCAACGCCGACCAATGCAATCGCTCAAAGCTGTTCCGGCCAAAACAATCTCCTCTTCGAAGTAGACCGTACTAGCCTAAGCAAAGAAGAAGAAAGTCAAGCAGCCGGCGAGCCGCGTCGATCGCCCTCCATGCAAAAGTGGCTAAACATCAAGCTGCCGCTCCAACGAAAAGGACGACACGTCGTGGGACTCGGAGCTTTAGACCGTCAAGCTCTCCTCGGAATCGTCATCGTCGTCACGCGTTTCTGGCCCGCTGCTCACGTGAGCGCTTGGATCGCTTACCTTAGAAAGCACGCGATACAGCGCCTGGCGAGAAATGCCCAGTGACTTTGCAGCGTGCGACTTATTGCCTTTTGCTGCCGCGAGCGCAACGAGCGCCTGCTCGCAACTCACCACCGGAGCATCAATCCTCCGGATTGCCGCAAACGAAGAGATGTAGGCACTCGCCTTGGTCGCCAATCCATGTCCAGCCGCAGCGACAATCTTTTCCATCGCTAACTGGTGCAATTGCGGATCGGGTTTGTGATCAGGCCGCTTGATCGGCGCGGGCACGCCGGTGACTTGCTCATACATGCGCTGCAAATAGGCGTGGCGCAAACCGTGCACCGTCACCCCTAAGCCCTTTTGCGATACGCCCTCGTCACCCAACACCTTGTAAAAATGGCGATACCATTGTTTGAGCGTATGGGTTTCGGGGATCATCGAGCCTGTGCGGGGGTTTGCCATCTGCGCAGCCCGAATAAGCAAGTCATACTGCCACTCAGCATCAATGGGCACCACACGCGCACGCCCGCCTTTGGTCCCATCGGCCACGTGAAGATGGCCAGACACGCGCAGACACTGAAGTGGGCGCAGCAGCATGCTCTCTTGTGCGCGCAGGCCAAACGCAGACTGCAGTTCGACTTGAAGTGCGACCCACCGGTCGTTGTGCGTTAAGCGTGCAATGACCTCGTCAACATTCACGTTAGCCGCCTCCCACGATTTGTCCCGCTGCGCCACGTAATACCGCCGGTATCCTTCGGGGCGTGTAATGTAGTCGTCGACCGTACCCACCAACTGGTGTTTGCCCATCCATGCAGCCAGCGTGCGCCAATACGTGAGCTTGTTTTCGACCGTCCCTGGGCTCTGTTTATTTTTAATCACCCACACATTAACCAGATGCCGAATATGCTTGCTCGAGATATTCCACGGTGTCTCGATTGCAAAGCCATCGCGCCTTAGCTCTTTGAAACCAGCGATCAAAGACAAGAGGCGCCGCTCCTGTGTTTTAATTGAGATGGCATTCGCCGTCACCCGTGTTTTACTATGCGCTTGAGATAAAAATTTTTGGAAAAGCTTTTCAAGCTCCTCCGTTAAGCGCTTGGGGAGACCAGACCGTTCGAGTAAGGTGCGAAAATTGATAACGACTTTCACTTGATATGCCTCTGATTAAGTTGGAGCCGCATCAAGGCGGCACACATCGGAATAAAAAGACTTACTTTGACTGAAACTTTTCAACATCCGAGGCCACGATTCGTGAAAGGGGCACTCGGTTGGCAGCGGATGCGACCCGGCCATAAGACCCGAGTCAGGCCTAGCATGTCCGCACAAGAAAGTGCACTCAGTAGAGCTTCGTTTTCTGTCAATGGTTGAAAAGCACGTCACACATACGTGGCCAAGGCACTCAGTTTCCGAAACCAAGCGACAAGCGTGTTTCGTCGACGCGCCGACGCGAAACTAACCGCACTTAATACACCCAGGGTGGCCCGTACGTGAACGTGCCATAAGCATGCGGCTATCCATCGAACAGAAGCCCGGTCTGATTATTTTTAGCCATATTTAAATTCGATACTTTCAACAAGTGGCGCGACGCTTTAAATCGGACGTGTCTGTTGTCGTAAGCTTTTGGGTAAACCGTCGTGCCAATCGATACGACGGTTGGGTTGCAGGAACTACACGCTTGCATTCCGGGACTTTAGCGATAATTGTTCGATCCACCCGACGCAGGGAAGCGGCTGCGTTCCGATGGTCCCAAGTCGATATACCGACTTAGGCTACTCAACCGACGCACGCTAGGGCGGCAGTTAAGCAATACTTTTTGCGCATTTTGGTTCGGCTGCGCGTGCCGATCGATTAGTTCTCGGAAACTCGTACATGCTTCGTACATGAAGTTTCCCGCCCCTGGCAAGCCGGTGCATCGTTGCCGCGGTGTATCGGGCAACCCACACCATGCCCAGCGACAATGCTGAAGGGGCGAGCTGAATGTCCTCGAGCGCAGTGAGTCCGGTCACACGCTCGTTCTTAGTCGCACGCTCCGCGCTTAGCTGCGGATCATGGGCGGTCGATATGCCTAGGACGTCCAGGTGTCGGGACGGCGGCACGTGATGCAAGTAGCGGACGTCTGGGACGTCTTTCATGAGGATGACGTTCATTGGAAAGCGTTGTAACGGAGTTGGGGCCCTTAGGCTCGGGTCGATGCGTCGATGGCGCGGTGTATGAATGAATCGTACCGCTACGTGCGGCGCGCACTGACTTGCAAAGCTCACGAATTTGCTATGTCTTTCGCCGCAAGCGGCTGAAATTAGCGTTATCTGTGAGCCACGAAGCCGCTACGCGCGCGTTTTTGGGTTTCCCGACACGACCCATAGGGTGATGCAGGGGCATACACGGCGCTCAATGGCGGTGACACGCCCACTGCGGTGCCGCAGCGTCCGCCCAAAAACAATACGGAGCAAGTTGCGCACTCAGTTGTCGCGTCGCACCACCAGTTGAATCGACGCCAAGCCTTGTCAAAAAGCTCCTGCGCATGGGCTGGAGATACCCTTATGCGGATAACTACAAGGTTTCCCTTTTAAAGGCTTCAATGGGTCATCCTCTGAATTGTAGAGAAGGAAAGCTCGTCGGGTTGGGCTCCGACACCGCGTCGACGCTGTGGTTGTGCCGCCGCCTGAACGCCATCGCAGGAGACGCCGAAAGCCCCGAAAGCACCAATGCGGGAGAGCGGACCCATCGCAATCACCGAACCGAACGACCTGCAATGGGCCCCGGATGTTGTGACGTTCCGCACGGTCCGTTTCGGCGACGCCACAAGGACGCTTTTCTCGCCCGACTTAACGCAGGCGATGCCCCTTAAGTTGACGCGATGATCTAGACCGCGTTTACGCGTCATCCGATTTGGACAAGCCCCGCCAGGTCATTTGCATCGGTCATAGTTAAACGGGGCAAGTGCATCTTGAGCCAAATCCAAGAGTGTGAGGATTCCCTTGAGACGCATGCGTTGAGCCGGAACAAGCTCGTATGTATGTGCCAAGTTTCGAATTCGTTCGCGCCAGTAGTCGGGGTTGAGATTGACAGGACGGCCGCCTTCGGCCTGCACGACGGCATATCGAATCACAGCGTCCAGGTGCCTGAGTTCTGCATCAGCGAACATTGACGGCTGGCGTTTCGGTTGATTCAGGATCAACCGACGTTTAATAAGGCCCCTCATAGTACTGCCTCCGCCCGCCGGATCATCGCGGACAATGCCTGCGTGACCCAATTAATGCGATGCGATTGTTCGTGCTCGTCAGTACGTCTAACTCGATCTGTAGTCCTATTGAAATATCTTAAAAAATCTTTATATGAATACGATTGCGTCCTACTGATGGTGAGTGCTTGATGAAACCGACACGAGGCGACGACGTTACGTTCAAATAAGGCGAGGCATGAAGCGGAGGCAGAAACATGATTTGTGCGCATTGGAAGAAAGATTTATTGGTGATAATCCATCTTCTCGGCTTGGCGGCAATGTCAAGGTGACGACAGCACGCCAAACCTGCAGTGGCCTGCGGCACTCGCGTCTTTGGATTGAATCACTCATCGCCGGCCACGGCCGTCGTCGTTTTTATTTTTTCTCGTCGCTCATTGCCCACCGTCTCAAGAGGGCAATCGGATTGCATGCCGCGACTGTGCATAGTCCGCGATTTTTTTTGGATGTACGCCAGTGCGCCATGTATTCTGGAAGCGGAATATCGCGTGCAGACGTCCAATTGCGCATCCGCCTGTGCCAACGTCGTCGAGGGCGGCTTTCTTAACACCCATCCGGATACTTCGAGCGCAAATGTCGATAGCCCGTCATAGCTGGCCTTAGCGGTTCAGAGACTTGGATGCGGCTGCTGGGGGGAATCGAGCGCCCCTTTGCACCTTGCGTGGTTTGAAAGAGGCGACACCCTGATCGCCGTACAGGGTCTTTCTCACAAAGACGCTATAAAACGTATCTCTTTTGCAGCACCCGACCGGTCAAAATAGATGACGGACGCCCGGAATGCCCGAAAAGAGTTTTCCAGATTTTTTATTTTGTTATCCGGTGGGTTTTCCGAATCTTCTTGTTTATAATCAAACACTTAGAAAAAACAACGTGCCGCGAGACCCTGAGTGCCGATCAGGGTCTCCTGAAACCCAGATCACCATACGCGTCACCCGTCCGGTCAAGCCGTTACCTCAACGTCATTTGCCAATACTGGCGAACTTGCCCGGGTAGGCATTGAGTGCACCGGGACGTATGGAGCGGGCCTGCTTCGATATCTACAGCAGGCCGGCGTGACGGTGCTGGAGGTGACGACGCCTGACAAAAGCGACCGCCGAAAACGCGGCAAGGACGATACCCTGGATGCCCAAAACGCAGCCCATGCTGCCTTCGCCGGGGTTCGCACAGTAACTCCGAAAACCCGCGACGGCATGACCGAGTCGTTGCGGGTGCTGAAGGTTTGCCGTAAGACGGCAATGAGCGCGAGACGGGTTGCGCTGCAACTGATCCAAAACACAATTGTTTGCGCGCCTGACGAGTTGCGCGAACCACTACGTGCGATGACCCGAATGCAGCTTATTCGTACGTTGGTCGCTTCGCGCCCGGATCTCTCCGACTACCGAAACCTGGCCTCGGCATATCGGATCACCCTGAAGTGCCTCGGGCGACGCTATCTTGAACTGCACGATGAAATCGCCGATCTCGACGTCATGATAGCGGCTCTCGTCGACGAGCTTGCACCTGACCTGATATCTCGTGCATCGATCGGCTACGAGTCCGCTGCGCAGTTGTTGTTGACCGCTGGCGACAACAACAACCGTCTCAAGTCAGAGGCGAGTTTCGCTGCGCTGTGTGGTGTGAGTCCAGTGCCCGCGTCATCTGGGAAGGTCACACGACACCGGTTAAACCGAGGCGGCGATCGGGCAGCCAATAGCGCCTTGTACATATTGCCATTGGTCGGTTGAGGACTGACGCTCGCACCAAGGCTTATGTCGCTCGGCGTATCAGCGAAGGTCACTCAAAGCTAGAAGCCATACGATGCCTCAAGCGCTACATCGCGCGGGAGGTCTACTTCGTCATTCGACAGCGTAACAGTGAGATTGCAAAGACTCAAATTTCCACTTGACCTTTAGAAGGGCGTCCAGGGCAGCCAGTTCACAGCGACAGCGTTCACCGAGGCTGTACTCAGCCGGGGCATCCGCTTGTCCATGGACGGCAAAGATGCCTGGCGAGACAATGTGTTCGTCGAGCGCGTGTGGCGAAGCGTGAAATATGAAGAGGTGTATCTGAAAGCCTATGAATCGGTCGGCCACGCCCGGCGCTAAATCGGCGATTACATCAATCTGTACAACCAGAGACGACCTCATTCGAGTCTGGAAGACCGCACGCCGGATGAGGCATACTTCGCGACGCTGCCTGCGATCAAATTGGCAGCATGACTGCCCCGGACGTTACACTTAAAAATCTCTGAAGACTGTCCGAACGAGCGAGGCCACCTCTTTTCGCTCGGAAAAGGATATGTTTTTCCATAGCTTTCTCAATTACCCCTTATACGCCGTATAAGGGGTCTCGGGAAAGGCAGACCATCGATTGGCGAAGGAACGCGAGGCGTGAGATTCGTCCACTTTGGCTAGCGTGCACACAAGTGTGTAAATTGCACACCGAGCGTGATTGTGCCCGAGACAGCAGATTAGAATGCCGGGCCACGACTATCTCGTGCTGAGAGCTTGACGCGCGATCGGCCCAGATCTATTTCTTCGGGGCTTGCTTTAGTGTTCGGTGCTCGCGAACGCGCTAGGAAGATATCGAGAGAACCGCACATTCTGCATCCGGCGGGCAAACCAACGAAGCGCACGACGCCACCCATGCCGTACAAGGTATGGGAGGTGTAAGCGCGCGGGATTGTCCAGATGAACGAATGAGCAAATCCGAGGTTGCTTTATCGGCAACCTCACGACCGCCTCGCCCGCAATTCGATTTGCGGGCTTTGGCAATGATGACCGTAACCGGTATGGGTGGGTCAAGTGGTGCGGCGTTTTGAGCGTGTTGTGTCCAGACCGCACCACGCTAGAAATCCTGTCAATCCCTATAATATTCAAATACTTATTAATTTTTGCACGCAAAAACTGACCACATCATGATGTGTTCCAAAGTGGTGCAGACCGTTCACTTTGCATCTGGGCCATTACAGTGCTTGTCATTGCGTGGAGAGCTTAGGATGAGCCGTAAGGCTGGCTTTGTGAATATTTCCAAGGGGCAACTCTTTGCGGAGCCTGTGCGCGGCGTGAGGATATCACCCTAGGTTACGGCGCGGGCATTGCGCAAACGGCGGCGCGCATTTCCCTGTCGTCAGACGTTCGAGATAGCGGATCAAGAATAAACGGCGCGTCAACAGCGGCACTTACGTGCGGGTCAAGTCACGAAGGTACCAACCCAGTGGGCACCAGATTTCATTGACTTTGTCTAGGCTCGTGGCCCGACCTTTTTTGAATGCCTCCTTGTGGGCACGCTCGGCGGCACGCCATATTTCGCGCAACGTCGAGCGCGTCCCTCCTCGGCTACAAACGCAGCGAAGATAAGAGCCTCGGTTAGTGACTGGCTTACCGGCGAGCCGCGCGATAATCTACGAGCGCTTGCAGTGCAAGTGCGCATGCCGCGATGGAGTTTGGCCTCCCAAGTTTGGATTGGGAAAAGCCTTGGGTTGGACTGCACGCCCACACTGCTTGAGCAATGCGCATGAAAGGGAACAGTACAGGCCATCTCGGGAGGGTCGATCGTATGTGCGGGCTACTAGACGCGTGGCGTTTATCTGAAGGGTTGATGTCAACCACTGTCAGCGGACGGCTATCAAGCGGTGGGCGCTTTTGCCGGACAAATATCCACAGCTTTCTCCGACTAGCACTTTTTTTAACGAGCGATTTCGCTATAAAAACAATACCTTACGGCGACGCCGTTTTTTTATGGGTTATATGCCGTGTGGGGGCAGCTTCAAACTAGCCAAATTAAGCGCGTCTGCCGCACCGAAAACGTAATTAAGTTAAAAAAGCACGTCACATGAAGCCAACTACGCGGCCACAGCCACATCGGCGGATAACAAACAGGACGCACACAAGCCAATCTCGCTTCCGCTTATTTACAAGCATCGACTCAAGCCTTCGCACACCAAGATGTGGGTAATCATGAGGTATAAGGGGGCTGAAAATTGGGCTAGTAGGACCGCGCAGATCGTCCGCCTTCGGTATGCCGAAGTGCCAAAATCGATGATTCGACGAGAAAGGCATGTGGTTTTTGCGAGCTTTGCAAACTAAGACACGTCGTCGGAACTCTATACTCTGTGAATCCCCGCGCTGACGCGCATCGAACTCCGGCGAAGCTTTTACGTCTCGTCACTCGTATTTTAAGCAATCTTTTAGATGGTATCGACTGAAGCTCCCAGCGACTAGGCGACAGCGGAAGTGCGCTCGTTGCGACGATCCTGCAGTCGTCGCTCCGAAGATTTATCTCTTGTAATTGGCCAGCGCTTCAGCTTTTTTTCCGCGCTATGTAATTTGTAGCGCTAACCCCGCGGGAGAACTCCCGTCGGGGAGAATGCTCGCATTTCCGAAGAGGTTTAACGTAATGAAGCTTGTTCCAGTGACGATCCGATATTCATGCGGCACTATCATTAAAGACCGCGTTTCGCTGGACCCAACGACCCGCGAGGTGCATTTCAGCTCCCGCCTGACAGTAATCTTTCTAGAAATGGCGAAAACCGAAGCCGCACCCTTTATCTCGATCAGTTTGAGCGGGCACGATTTCTCAGTGGTCCAAGGCAGTGACGGAAAACATATCCTCGCGCGCGAGAAAGATCGGATTCATGTCGAAGGATTTCGATCAATCTTCGCGCCTAATCGACCCCAGCGGCACTCAAACGGGCACCTGGCCCATCTGCTTAGCGTCGCCTCGTTGGCGGGGGCCTGCTGGAGCGCAGCTTCTGTAACGAATTGGAATCTCGCCGCAGTTGAGGATGTCGCTAGTTTCTTGATTTGCGCTGCTCTTCTTGGCATCGCAGGTTTTTACTGCAAGAGGGATTAACGATGAACTTTTCTATTGGGGTGATTGGTGCAGCAGCTTTAATAGCTTTATTTTTCGGATGGACTTCTCACAACGGTCGCAGGATCGAGCAGGACCATCGGCGACGAGCGCGTCAAGAAGAGTAGCGCCCGTTTTTGTTACCGCCAATAGGTGAATTAGAACGCGCCGCGCCCTGTACGGGCGCGGCTTTTTTTTAGATGTCCCGCGCCCAAATCCAAAACATAATATATCCGTTCCCGGCGTCGCGTCGCTGTACGCAAACCCAGCAACTGAGACGGCAGAAATATCACTACCGCATTTCCCGAGGGTTGCGCACGCCGCTTTGTAGACAGACGCTTTCGGCGCGGTCGTGACGGCAGCGATACCATGGGTTTCATGCCTGCCGCCAAGAGCGGGGTAATTTGCTTACCGGTCAACGGTTTTTCGATAGTTTAGCTATCATTCCCACGATTTGGCCAACGCCCTACTACAAGAAAAGCAGGCGCTGGCTGAACATCATCCTTCTCTTTCTAGATTATCGATTCACCCAATAATGCAAGATGATCATGACCTTGAGCAATAGGCGAATGAAGATGAGTGTTGGTCGACCTAGGCCGATCGCGAGATACAGACCGCCCAAAGAAACTAGCATAAGCGAAACTGTGAAATCGCTTTTAGGGAAACAACCGATATCGACCGCGAAAATCACATAGAACATCACGGCGAGAATCACGCGGCGAACGATCCAATGTAGTCCTATAAATCTACTATACATTGTCGCCCCCGCCCTTACGATGCATGAGCGCCGCACGCCGGAATAAAAATGCGGTTTCTGACGTGGCGAAAATCGCTGCGACAAGAATCCAGAATCGAATGCCGCGAGTCCAGTCAAGCTCGCGAAGACTTGTTAGTAACGTCATAGTGTTGCTCCAGTCGATGGTTGACATCGGGTGCTCCAATAGCAGACCCGATTTCTTCATCGTCGCAGGCCACGGCGAAAGTCAAGGCTGGAACAAGTACGGTATAGAGGCATCTTTTTTGAATCCCGATTAGTCGACGCGTGGTCGCAAACCTCGACAAATTCATGCGTATTTAACAAATCGAAATATCTAATAGATAGGATAACTAAATTTTTTAAATATCGACGAAGTTCCCGCGCAGCTCAACCAGCTTTGAGAGAGATAAGAATTATCCTAACCGTGGGAATTTTTTTATGGAACGGGAGACGGCAATTCAGCACGAAGATGGGCACCGCCTTATAAGGTTCAACGACACCTTCCTCCTTTGTTTTGCATAACGAAATTTCCGACACAACCTGATTCAGTGTGAATTTTGTTTAGGTTAGCGAAGATGCAATACACCACTTGACGTCTGTTATCTCAGCAACATCACGTGCGACGCAAAAAGATGAAGTGGGCACAGAGTTCTATCACTAGCGGGCCCTCGCAGCGAGCGCTGCGTTAGCGGCATTAGAAAGGAGACGTATTAATACATATAGCCGTGATGCTCTGACGGGGACATTCTGAGTGGACGACAGGGTACTTCCAAACTATTTCTGAACATTTTCGAAAATTTGAATGCGTAAATGTGCGTTTCGTCGACCACTGCAGGGCAGTGTTGATGATCGAGGATCACCCGTCTTCACCGGCTGGCCTCTGGACTCATCGCAAGACGCAGTCCAAGACTGACCCGGTCATTACGTGATAAGTGACAATTACAGCGAGCGCCAATAACATAAGTAGTTCAACCGCGAGCTTACGGCGAAGGCGATATGCGGCACGTACGTACTCGAAGGGCGACATAGGTTTTCCATCCGGTTGTTTTCGTTCACCATATGGAGAGCCGACTTATGATGTCCCGTCCAATATGAAGTCAAGTATTCAGAGGCTGCTACCAACGTTGCGAGAAACTAGGTCGTAGCCCTGACACTTTTCGGAGATCCTTGCCAAATCCCGGAGCTAAGATGCTGTCGAGTGCCTTTTACGGTAGCTTCCTTTGAAACCTCTACGAAAAAAATCTCCGGCGCTTTAGCGTTGAGTAGTGACCTATCAATCGGGACTACATAATATCTACTATATCCTCAGGTCCATAATCGAACTCCGTTGACTTTTTGATGAAGGGCTTTACTAACGCGAGCGAGCCGATGGACGGGGCTGCGTCGAAAAGAAGGTTGCATGTCCCCGACGATGCGGACTTTGTGGAAAACGTCCTAAGTAACGTGCTGGGGCGCCTTACGGTAAAACAGAGGTGAGTAGGATCTGAACAGACTCTCCCTAGCGGCTAAGCCTGCCGAGCCTGGACCTTATCGAAATCGCATGCGGAGGTGGATTACCGATTCGCAGACTGAATCGATTGCAAGACCGGCTGCATAGACGTTTGATATTCAGGCACCCAACGCCGCAGGTCACGACGCACTTCTTCGTCGGCCAACACGCGATGCTGCATTAGCCACGGCAGCAGTTCATCGAGAAAATGATCAGCAACTCCGCGCGCTTGCGCGATGCGTAATTTTGGATGCGGTGTACGGGTGGTGGTCTCGTCATCGGCGAGCAATTCTTCGTACAGCTTCTCGCCTGGGCGCAAACCCGTGAAAACGATTCGGATCTGCTCCTCCGTGAAGCCATATAAGCGAATCAAATCGCGCGCGAGATCCACGATCCGCACCGGCTGGCCCATGTCGAGAATAAAGATCTCGCCGCCGCGCCCCATGCTCGACGCCTGCAACACCAATTGCGCGGCCTCGGGGATCGTCATGAAAAAGCGCGTGATTTCCGGGTGTGTCACCGTCACCGGTCCACCCTTCGCAATCTGCTGCTGGAATTTCGGAATCACGCTGCCCGCGCTGCCTAGCACGTTGCCAAATCGCACTGTCTCGAACTGCGTGCGCGGCGCGGTTTGCTGCAGCGCCTGGCACGCCATTTCCGCAAGCCGCTTGCTCGCGCCCATAACGTTGGTCGGGTTGACGGCTTTGTCGGTGGAAATCAGCACGAAATGGCTGACTTGATGACGAATTGCCGCGCGCGCCACCCGTAATGTACCCAGAACGTTATTGCGCACCGCGGCCCATGCATTCTGCTCTTCCATGAGCGGTACATGCTTGTACGCCGCCGCGTGAAACACAATATGCGGCGCGAAGCGCGACATGGTCTGGTCGAGCAGCAGGGAATCCTTGGCGTCGCCAATAACTGGAATCACCGACAATTCCGGGAACCGCTCATGCAACTCTTCGACCAGCAAATACATCGCGTATTCGCTCAGGTCGTACGCAACCAGTTGCGCCGGCGAAAAGCGCAGGATCTGCCGACACAGCTCCGAACCGATAGACCCGCCCGCCCCCGTCACCATGACCACGCGGCCATGCAGCAGTGCTTCCACGTGCGGCATGTCGATCTTCACCGGCTCACGGCCAAGCAAATCTTCAAGGTCGATTTGACGAACGCGCGAAAGGAACGCCTGGCCTTGCGTGAGCACGGTTAGTGCGGGCAAGACCATCGCCTTAACACCCGCGCGTACACACATTGTCGCGACGCGGCGCTGGGCACCGACTGATGCGGAAGGAATCGCGATGATCGCGGTATCGGCTTTGAGCTGTTCGGCCCAGAGCGGTAATTCGCCAATTGATCCCAGAACCTTATGACCAAGGATTTCGCGGCCGCACTTGGCGGGGTCGTCGTCGAGAAGGCCGACAAGGCGCCATTCGCTGGAACGCGCGAGTTCGCGCACGAGGTTCGCGCCGGCGGTGCCGGCGCCAAGCACGATCACCGGCTTGCCCTTGCCGATCAGCCCGCCGTAAAGATAAAACTCCTTCACGGCCCGATACAACGCGCGCGAGCCGCCCGTTGCCATGAACAGCAGCAACGGCGACACAATAAGAACTGACCGCGGAATGATAGGCAACGGCTGCAACATGGCCGCGCCGATCACCACTATCAGCGCCCCGCTCGCGACGGCTTTCGATATCCGCATGAGGTCTGGCAAGCTCGCGAAGACCCACATGCCGCGATACAGCCCGAAAATGCGAAACATCACCGCATAGATGACCACGACCCACACAAGCGCGGTGATGGCGCCGTGCCAGAAATCGTCGGGAACCGAGCCATTGAAGCGAAGGGAATACGCAGCGAGCCACGCGACGACCACCGCTACGACATCGAATCCAAATGCCGCCAAAGAGAGCCATGAAGGCTTAATTCGCATCGTTATGCTTATCTTGAGTGAGGGTGAATTGCCGCCAACGGCGGTCGATCTGCCAGCCAACCATCGCCAGGGCACCGTACCAGGCCCCGAACAGCACCCATTGGACTGCAAGAGGCACGTGAAGTGCTATGAGTGCCGCCCCGCCACTTCCCAACATAAGCAAGTAATACGCCACGGCAACCCGGACATGGCTTCCGGTCATTTGCACCAGCCGCTGATAGTAATGTTCGCGATGCGCCAGCCACACCTTTTCACCCCGCGCCAGGCGGCGGCCAAGCGTCACAGTGGCGTCGACGACGAATGGCGCGAACGCCATCGCCGGGAACCAGATAGGCCACGCGCCGTGTTGCCAGCCCCAGAAACCCAGCGCGCCGGCGAGGAAACCGAGCGGTATGGAACCTGCATCGCCTAGGAATATCTTGGCCGGATGAGAATTAAAAATCAAGAATCCGATACCCGCCCCCGCGACACCCGCTGCCGCAGCCGCCAAAGAAGGCTGAGCCGCAAGCGCGGCAACCGCATAAAAACCGAAGCCCGATACCGCCATGCCGCCGGCCAGCCCGTCAGAACCGTCCATGAAATTGTAGAGATTGACTACCCAGACCAGGGCAACTACCGCGAGCAGCGCTAGCCACCAGGCGGTATCGACGGTGCTCCAGGCGATCGCCGCGGCGACCACCAAGACATGAGCCGCAAAGCGGACGCGTGCCGGCAAGCCACGCCGGTCATCGATCTGGGAAATCATGCCAAGCAACAACGCGCCGAAAGCAATCAGGCGAAAATCGGGTGCATAGAGAAAAATGGCCAGCGCTAGCGCGGGCACTACGCCCCATCCACCTACGCGTGGCGTGGGACGAGTGTGCAGAGAGCGGTCATTCGGGATATCAGTGGCCAACTGCCACGCCAGCCCGGTCTTAAGTAACGTCCACAAAATGACCGCACTCACGCACACGCCTATGAGTACGCAAATGAACGCGTCGGCCACCGTACCGGCGTGTGACAAATCAAGCTGCATGCGGATGTCTCAATGTGTCGAGCGATACCAGGCCGCCGTCAACGACAGACCTTCCTCGGTCGAATAAGGCGGGCGCCAGTTCAGGACTTCGCAAATCAGGCTCGTATCGAGTTGCAGGCTGCTGATCAGCCGCTCCACTTGTTCTGTCTTGTGGATCAGCGTGCCCGCGAAGCGAAGCCACGATGCCGGAACGGCCAAGAGCCGCGCGGGCGCGTTCAACTTCGCCGCCAGCATGCGAGCCAGTTCGGTTACCGTGAGGTCGTGGGTATCTGTGACGTTGAAAGTGCGGCCGGCTGCGCGCGGATCAGTTGCGCACTGGATCAGAACGTGGGCGAGATTCCCGACAAAAATCATGCTTCGCCGCGCAGGAATTGCGCCGAGGGGCAATGGAACGCCCGCGGCGATCCCGTGCATCAACCGAAGGAAGTTGGCCCGCACCCCGGGGCCGTAAACCAGGGGCGGCCGCACGATCACGATTTCCAGACCGCTTTCAACACCATACGCAAGCAACGCCTGCTCGGCTTCCAATTTAGACACGCCGTAAGGGTCATTCGGAGCGGGTTGGTCGAACTCGCGGAGCGGTCGGCCATGATCGCTGTCGCCCACCGCCTTGACGCTACTGACAAAAACAAAGCGCTGGGCGCCAGCCGCATGGGATGCTTTTGCAAGCCGCAAAGTCCCTCTGACGTTAGTCTCCCGGTACGCGGCCAGCGGGTCGGTAGCAGTGTCCTGCATCATGTGCACGCGGGCGGCGAGATGAATGACCGAGCCGCATCTGTAGCTTGGAGGCCAGCTATCCTCGATGCCGGCAAAACCGTCCCCTTCAAGCACCCATTCACGCACCCCCAGCATATCTGATTGCGGACGCCGCACCAGACCGATGACGTCATCGCCTCGTTCGATCAATGCTTTTACTACTGTGCGCCCAACGAATCCGTTGGCGCCCGATACGAGGACGGCAGCGCTCATGGACACCCTTCACGGCCACTGCGGATGCTACGAGACGCAGGCGGAGGACAACAGGACCTGCTGGCATTGGTACTGAAACATGGCATCGATAGACCTCAGTTCTGTAGTATCCCGAAAGGCTGCTTTGCAAACGGCCGGAAATAACTGCGATGATCTTCGAGAGTCTATCAAGCGGCATTGACTATAAGGTAACCACTGCTCTCATTTCGTTACCTATCGTTTCGGCGCTGCCACTGCATCTTCGTAAAGCTGCAGCAGATCGCCTGCACTCCGCTGCCAGTCGAACTGCCCGGCCCGCTTCACGGATGCAATGCTCAGTGCGTCCCGCTCGTTGCGATTCGCTACAAGTCGAAGCATGGCTTGCGTCCAGCCATTTGTGTCCTCGGGGTCCAACAGGATTGCAGCATCGCCAGCTACCTCGGGTACCGAGCTCGAAGTGGTGGTGATAGTCGGCGCACCAAACTGCATCCCTTCGAGGACCGGCAGTCCGAAGCCTTCAAACAGTGACGGGTAAAGATTCGCGTAGCAGTTCCTGTATAGCCAGATCAACTCTTCGTCCGTCACATAGCCGGTCATCACGACCTGCGCTTCAATACCAAGCTCGGCCAGATGCTTCTGGAAATCCTCCATGAGCCAGCCCTTGCCACCGGCCAGCACGAGAGGCATGGGCTCGCCGCCAGCTTCGAGATAGTCAGCGTAGCTTTGCGCCAGACGCCGCTGGTTCTTTCTGGGCTCAACCGTACCCACATTCAACCAGAAACCCTCCGCCGGGATACCGTCGAGCGCCTTTGGGCGCTTGCCCACCGCCGATGAATCCGCGAAGCGCGAACACGGATAGATCACGCGGATTCGATCTTCCGGGAAATGCGGAAAGACCTTCAGGTAGTGCACACGGGAAGCTTCGGAGATCGCCACGACCCAATCGGCCGTGACCGATGAACGAAAGACGCCCTCAAAGCATCCAAGCCGGTTGGCCTCGGTGGTCCACGTTGGGTCGATGAGAAAACCCATATCGTAGAACGTGTAGATCAGCCGGCTTGACGTCATTTGCAATGGCGACCAGAAGTTGTTCGAATGGACGATATCGGGCGAGCCGATTGACTGCTCGGCGTCCGCGCTGGTCCAGAATGCGCGTGCGGTCTCTCGCGTGAGATGGCGGGGACCATACTCAACGCTCCTTCCCGAATAAGGATTCATGACCGGCATCAGGGCGTCAAAGTAGAAATCGCCGAAGCTCGGATAAAGCGAAAAATTGTGCTCAGGCGCGATGTTGATCATGGCGTGGGCCAACGCATGCGCAAAATAACCGCAGCCAGCCTTCCCGGAACCGGTCTGCGAAATATCAAATCCGATGTGCATTCTCAAGTCCTGTTGCACGGCTGATCCCAGGCACGAGTGGCCCGACGATCTTCTTCCGAAAGCCTTAATAGCTTCAATCGTGCGTTTTCGTTTTTATGTGTAAACCCGCGCAAAACAACTCTAGGTACGTACCTGCGGCGCTGACCGACCACGGGGGACACGATGCGGCAACCAGCAAGCGACGCAAAGCGTGGGTACGAAAGCATCTGTTGCCGACCAGTACCGCGGCTGATTTTACCGCAGGTAACTATTTTAGAAAGAATTACGCAATGGCGCCAGCAAGTGTTGTGCGGATTGCAATCTGCGCAACTTTTAAGCAAAGAGAGATCGCAGTTAAAGCAAACAAGATTTTTTTTGTTACAACTGAGACGTAACTGAGACGTTTCTGAGTGAAATCCGACGTCTACAGAGCGCCCGGAATTGCCGGGCTCTAATTGCGTTTGCTATACTCCAAGCTTAGTCAGCAAAGGGTGTTAGCGCGAAAACCGATGCGGGAAACGCCCCAGCGAGTTCGCCCGACCCGTTTATTGTGACACGCGCCGGTCGTTGGCCGCGCGCGGCTGGCAAGTTATCGACCCGTTAATCCGGTGCGCTGCACTGCCCCGCTGGATCTCGAAATGCTGCGTCCCTTTTGTCAACGCTCCACTGGTCGCATGGCTGAATGACCGTTCAGCACACAATCCTATGTCTTATTAAACGACGCGGGCTGCGTTGGTCGCAAAAGGAACTTTCCATCATTACCCGTTCCCCAGTTATATCGCGCGTACGCGGTCTTAAGCGACGACCGGCGCGCTCGATAGTGAAAGTGCATCTGACTTTGTCCCTCGATCAATAAGCACATTTACGGCGTACAGCCAAGAGACCTACTAAGGACGTCCATGCAGTTAATTACGACCATTCTTTGCGGCGGCGCTGGCTCCAGATTGTGGCCCGTTTCGCGCGAACTTCACCCAAAACCGTTTATCCGACTGGCGGACGGACAGAGTCTCTTGCAAAAGGCTTTCCTGCGGGGTGCACAGCTTTCAGGGTTGACGGAAATTTTGACCGTCACGAACCGTGAATTGCTGTTCGCCACGCAAGATGAATTTCGCGAGGTCAATACGACCGGGATACCAGTGTCTTTCGTGCTGGAACCTTGCGGGCGCAATACGGCCGCAGCCATCGCGATTGCCGCACTGCAAGTCGCCGAGAAACACGGCCCGGACGCGCTCATGCTGGTGCTCGCTGCAGATCATGTGATCGCGGACCAAGCGGCGTTTGAGAAGGCCGTACGGACGGCGAGCCAACTAGCGGCATCAGGCAAGCTGGTGACCTTCGGCATTCATCCTGATAGCCCTGAGACGGGTTATGGCTACATCGAGGCGGAAGGCAACACGGTGATTCGATTTGTCGAAAAACCATCAATCGAGGTAGCTCGGGAATATGTGGACTCTGGGCGCTTCCTCTGGAATTCGGGCATGTTCTGTTTCGCTGCGGGCGCAATGCTGGCGCAGATGAAGCTGCACTGCCCGGACATTCTTGACGCCACGGCCGCTTGCGCCAGGCAGTCGCGGTCGGCCGAAGGCAAGGGATACACCCAGTTGGAGCTGGACGCCAACACATTCAAGCTGGTGCCGGACTTGTCGATCGACTACGCCATCATGGAGAAGTCTGATCAAATCGCTGTTGTTCCGTGCAATGTGGGCTGGAGCGACATCGGCTCCTGGACTGCGCTAGGTAATCTGGACGAGCCGGATACAAACGGCAACCGAATCCAGGGCGACGTGCTCATGCACAACACCCACAACTGCATCATCCACAGTAATGACCGGCTCATGGGCGCGGTTGGCGTGGACGATTTGATCCTGATCGACACCCCGGACGCGGTTCTTGTCGCTCACAAGTCAAGCGCCCAGGACGTCAAGCAGATCTACTCACAGTTGAAGGTCAAGGGCCATGAGGCTTACCGTCTGCACCGGACGGTGCACAGGCCATGGGGCACGTATACCGTTCTCGAGGAAGGCAACGATTTCAAAATCAAACGCATCGAAGTGAAGCCGGGGGCGAGCCTGAGCCTGCAAATGCACCATCACCGCAGCGAGCATTGGATCGTCGTGCGCGGCATGGCGAAGGTGGTGAATGGCGACGCGGAACTGCTCATCAATACCAATGAGTCCACCTACATTCCTGCAGGCCACAGACATCGGCTTGAAAACCCGGGCATCCTGAGCCTCGTCATGATCGAGGTTCAAAGCGGACCGTACTTGGGTGAAGACGATATCGTCCGATTCCAGGACATCTACGGGCGCACCTGATAATCGCAGTACGGTCGAGCAACGGCATCTCGCCGGGGCTTGCGGTTTCCATTATTGAGGCCGATTAGTTTAATGAGTGATAAATACGCTGCATCACCAGCCGCGATGCTGAGAAGTCTCGCACAGCACCGGCACTTGCTGCGTGATCTAGTGAAGCGGGACTTCATTGGTCGCTACAAAGGCTCAATGCTCGGTGTCGTCTGGTCGCTCTTCAATCCGCTTTTCATGCTGGCAATTTATACGTTCGTTTTCAGCGTGGCATTCAAGGCACGCTGGGGTGGTCACAGCGATGAAAGCAAGGTCGCTTTCGCCATTGTCTTGTTTTCGGGAATAATCGTTCATACGTTCTTTGCGGAATGTCTGAATCGTTCTCCGGGGCTTATCACTGGCCACGCAAACTATGTTACGAAGGTAGTGTTCCCGCTCGAAATGCTGCCTTGGATGGCATTGCTTTCAGCCTTGCTGCACTTTCTCGTGAGCTTCGCCGCGTTGATCGGATTCTGCCTAATTTCCGGCGCAACACTACATATAGAAGGCTTGCTGATTCCGATCGCGCTAGTTCCTTTGGTCCTGATGATCCTTGGCTTGTCATGGATTCTTGCGTCGCTGGGAGTGTACTTGCGAGATCTGTCGCAAGTGATTGGCATGCTCGTCACGATATCAATGTTTCTCGCGCCGGTGTTCTATCCAATCGAATCGTTGCCTAAAGCATATCAGGGGTTCCTGATATGGAATCCGATTACCCTGCCTGTGATCCAGGTACGCAATCTACTACTGTGGGGGAAGTCGTTTGAGTGGCAAGCATGGGGCATCAGCCTCATAGCAGGCCTCGTCGTTTTTCAGACGGGATATTGGTGGTTTCAGAAATCGCGTCGGGGTTTCGCTGATGTCGTCTAAAGAAATTGTCATCGATATTCAGAATCTCAGCAAACGATACGAAATCTACAAGACGCCGCGAGACCGACTCAAGCAGCTCGTCCTTCCGCGCTTCTTCCGAATGATCAATCGGACCATGAGTGCCTTCAGACTCTCAAAGCTCAAGCCACCGCCGCATTATTTCCGCGAATTCTGGGCGCTGACCAATGTTTCGCTACAAGTGCGCGCGGGAGAAACGCTCGGGATCGTTGGCCGGAATGGCAGCGGCAAAAGCACGCTGTTGCAACTCCTCGCGGGAACGCTAACGCCCACAAACGGCAGTGTTGCGGTCAACGGGCGTATCGCCGCCTTGCTCGAACTGGGCAGCGGCTTTAATCCAGAGTTCACCGGTCGCGAAAATGTGTTTCTAAACGGGCGGATTCTCGGACTAACGCAAAAGCAAATAGAGGAGCGGTACGATCAGATAGTCGACTTTGCCGATATTGGCTCGTTCATCGATCAGCCGGTCAAGACCTATTCGAGCGGTATGTTCGTGCGCCTTGCGTTTGCAGTGCAAGCACACATCGACGCATCGATCGTAATCATTGACGAGGCGCTCGCCGTGGGCGACGTGTTTTTCACACAGAAGTGCTTTGCTCGTCTTCGCGAACTGGTGGACGGTGGCGCTGCAGTGGTTCTCGTGACGCACGATATGGCAACGGTTACGCAGTTCTGCACGCGCGTGCTAGTACTCAACAATGGCGAGGAGATGTTTAGTGGGGAGCCCGTACCCGCCATCCGTCGTTACATGGCGCTCCAACGTGATGCGGTGCCAGGCATCACGGCGCGTACGCGAATTGCGGAGAAGTTGAAACTGCGCGGCGATCAAAAGCCGGCCTCTCGGGGTTTCGACTGGCCTTCCGACGACGCTTTTTTCGAAACCGACAAAGTGGATATCGTAGGTACCGGGCAGGCAGAATTCATCGGGGTAGCGCTCTGCGATGAAACCGGTGAAGCGGCACGCGTTTTCCAAATGGGCGACACGGCCGACTTTTTTGTCGAATATCGGCTGCTCAGGGATATCGACGTTCCAATCCTCGGGGTTACGATCGCGAATGAAAAAGGCTTGCTTGTTCATGGCAAAAACTCTATTCAGCATAAACTGAATGCGCCGGACTCCGCACGCGTTGGACAAACGCTGCGGTATCGGCAGCGCATTGCGCTTGATCTCGCACCGGGGGAATACAGCTTTGTAGTTGGACTGGCGACCACCGATGCCGACACATACCGGCACAGCGAACATATGTCTCACGGCGACCTGTCTAACTCGATACACCGCGTACTCTCTGTGGGTAATGCGGGGACTTTTACCGTCGGCCTGCGCCGCGACGGGATCGCGTTGACTCATCACGGTCTCGCGAACCTACCTGGCGCGTGCGACCTGTTTGTTACAAGCGTTGAGAAGGAAGGCACATGATAGAACTCCATGCTGATCAAATTCGATTCGAATCTAGTTCCGTGGTTGATCCAGTAGGCAAAGTCTTCCATTTCGACAACCGGGTTTTCCGAGCCATCTCCCCGGCCTATGCCGGTTTTGTGAAGGACACAATCGAGCTAGCTGGAAGTCAAAACCTGTTCGATGAAGGTCTGGTACCTACTTGGCCGAGCGACTTCACTATAAAGGGCTCGCCGCTCGTCATTGAGCATCAGAGGGTTCCGTTCGTGACTTTGCGTGGAGAATGGTGCGGCGAAGCGCTCCGCGAGGCGGCGCTTTGCATATTAAAAGTAAGTGCGGCTCTGCTCAAATCGAACCTCTGCCTAAAGGATGCGCATCCGTGGAACGTTTTGTTCGATGGATCGCGGCCGTACTTCGTGGACTGGGGATCAATTGCGCCCGTCAAGGAGATAAACTGGTCGCTTTGGTACAAGCAGTTCAGACAGTTCCTCCTCGCACCGTTGCATGCGTTTTCCATCGGGCATGCTCCAATCGCCCGCGCGATGCTGCGGGAACACAAGGTAGGCGTCGGCAATCAGATCATCGAACAACCTTTTTTAGTTAACGAGCCTGCCGAAGCGAACGCGATCGCACACGCGGCGTGCGAGGCGCTAACAGCCCAGACGTTCGAGGCGCTTGCGGACTATGTCGCCAACCTCGTGCTGCCACATGTCGAGGGCGAATGGTCGGCCTACGCACAGCCTCGTCTGTCGAGTCTCGTAGACATGTCATCGTTGCGTGAAAAAGACCGCATTGTTCATCGGATACTTGAGGACGACCAGGGCAGAACCCTGATCGATATCGGCACTAACAATGGTTTGCACAGCGAACTTGCGGCTTCGCTTGGCAAACGCGTGCTCGCCTGCGACATCGAGGAAGCGTGCTTGAATGCTCTGTATTCGCGGACTCGTCAGAGCGGAGCAGACATTCTTCCATTATTCCATGATTTGCTTTGGCCAATAGGCACATCGGGAATTTTTAACAGTATCCAGGGAGCGGAGGATCGTCTTTCATGCGACACGGCGATGGTCATGGCGGTCACGCATCATCTGGCGTTTAAGCAGCGGGTATCCTTCGAAGGAATGGCGGGCGCCATTGCGCGACTAGCGAAGCGGCGCGCGATCGTGGAGTTCGTTCCGGCCGACGACGAACACGTGGCGCTTTGGTCGCCTGAGCAGTTGCCTTGGTACACGCTTGACAACTTTATCAAGGCGCTGAGGCTGCACTTTCGGACCTATTCGATCGTACCGTCCGACCCCCATCCGCGGTGCATCATCCTGCTCGAAAAGTAAACACTATTACCAGGCAACCCTCGAAATGAAAACTCTCACTCTTTCAATCGACTCTTTGTTGGAAGGCTATGATGCGGTCAGCGTCCTTTATCCGCATGTGCCTTCGCTCAGCCACTGGCGCGCCTGGGAATATGCTGCTTATCAAAATTTTTCGATCGTAGGCCGCGTTCTCGATCTCGGCTGCGGCGACGGCCGATACTTCAACCTGATCTGGCCGGACGCGAAGAATGTTGTCGGTGTTGACATGGAACCGGTAGTCGCCGAACTTGGCCGCAACAGCGGCGTTTATCGCGATGTCTATGTCACAGCCGCGCACAATGTCCCCGAACCCGACGCAAGCTTCGATCACGTATTCGCTAACTGCTCGCTCGAGCACATGGATCATCTCGACACGGTCCTGGCGGAGATTTATCGGTGTCTCAAACCCAACGGCACGCTGGTAGGCAGCGTTGTGACTAACAGGTTTGTCGAGTGGTCTCTTTTGTCGAATCTGGTTGCAATGGCAGGACACGACAAGATTGCCGATTCGCTCCAGAAAGATTTCCTTGAGTACCACCATCTCGCGAATCCACTCACTATCGACGAATGGACCAAAAGCTTCGAACGTGCGGGACTGGAGGTGGAGGCGCTCGTACCTATCCTGCCGAGAATCAATAGCGGAATCTTCCTATTGATGGACAGCCTCTGGCACCTCAAGCGAAAGTCCGGTGGCGAACTGGGCGACATTATCTATCCGTTTCTTTCGGCTAACGCAAATTTCCCTGCGGCATTTCGCAAGGTATTTGAGGGCCTGCTAGATATGGAGACCGACTGGCAGGACACTTGCGGCGCGGTTTTCGTGATTCGCAAACCCGGGGGATGATCATGCGCGCATGCTGGTGCGGAAACACCGACTATCAACCATTTGGTCCTGATTATGGCGAATGCACGGTTTGCGGCACGTTGGTGTATCTGTTGGAAATGCCGCCTGAAAAATTGTTAGTTCATGACGACGAGTCTGACTTCTATGGCAAGAACTATTGGCTCGAGCGTCAGAAAGACGAATTTGGTACGGCCGACATATTTTCCAGAGCACGTACTGACCTGACCGAGCGAAATCTACATTGGCTAAAAACGCTGCTCAAATATCGCTCGCCATCTGATGGAAAAGCGTTAGAACTGGGCTGCTCACACGGCAGTTTCGTCGCTTTGATGCGAATGGCCGGGTTCGACGCGTCGGGTGTCGAATTAAGCCCGTGGGTAGTTGACTTCGCGCAAAAAACGTTTGGCGTACCCATTTCGCTGGGGCCGATCGAGAATCTAGACATCACGCCCGGCAGCCTTGATGTGCTTGTCGCAATGGACGTTCTCGAGCATTTGCCCGATCCGGCAACTACCATGGGACGTTGTCTCGAGCTTTTAAAGCCAGACGGATTGCTATTGTTGCAAACGCCGCAGTTCATTGGCGGTGCTAGCTACGAAGAGTTCGTTGCGGGCAAGAATCGCTTCCTTGAGATGTTGATTCCAGAGGAGCACATATATCTCTTCACCCGGGAATCGGTCACGAGAATGTTCCGTGGGTTGGGCGCAAGGTTCATCCACTTCGAACCCGCAATATTTGCACACTACGACATGTTTTTCGTTGTAAGTAGGACTCACTTGACATGGCGGCCGACAGATGATGTAAGTGCCACGCTGGAGTCGCGTCCAGTTGGACGGATGGCCCTCGCGTTGCTTGATCTACGTGAGCGCGAACTTGCTTCGGAGTCAGATCGCATTGCGCGGGGCGAACAAATTGATGAATTGACCAGCCTTTTGAAAGAGGCGGAAACCGACCGAGCTGCACGAGGCCAGCAAATCGAGATACTGACGAGACGGCTCAATGAATCTGAGGAGGATCGCAGCGCGCGAGGTGAACAGTTGAAGACGTTGACAGATTTGTTAAATAAAGCGCAGGAAGATTCCGCCCAGTCCACTGAACAAATTGCGACGTTGCATAGCTTGCTAAAGGAAGCTGAAGAGGATCGTAGCGCGCGAGGTGAGCAAGTCGAGACGTTGGCAAGGATGTTGAAGGAGGCTGAAGAGGACCGTAGTGCGCGAGGTGAGCAAGTCGAGACTTTGGCAAGGATGTTGAAGGAAGCCGAAGAGGATCGTATTGCTCGAGTTGAGTATGTCGAGACCTTGGCAAGGATTTTGAACGAATCGGAAGCCGATCGCGCTACGAAAGGCGAACAGCTTGAGCGTTTAACCGAAATGTTGCGGGCGTGTGAAGAGGATAGGTCTGCGAAGACCGCACAAAGGTCAGCCTTGGAGATAGTGCTAAGTCAATCAGTGAGCGATCGCGCTGCCCAAAAGGCACTCCTGGATCAAGTGCGACGTTTCTTTCATCATCGGACGATTCATGCGGTGGTAAAAGTTGCGGGCGGCGAACAGTTCCGGATATTGGAAAAGCTACTTGAAAATAGTGCTGAAGATCGAATTGACGAGCGGGATTAAGAAGTAAATGAGCCAAGTTCCCCAAAAAATAGCGGTAGACCTTACCCCGGTACTGCCAGGCGGTGAAAATGGCGGCGCAAAAATATTTGTGCTCGACTTGCTGAGTCAGTTGGCGGAGATGAGGCCAGATGCGCAGTTCATTCTGTTAACGCAGGCCGCTTCTCACGATGAACTGGCCAAACTCGACCGGCCGAACGTACAACGTCGCATGGTTCTGGGCGCACTGACAGCGAATTCCGGCCGCTCGCGCCTAAAGAACCTTGCCGGACGCGTTGTGCCGAAAGTACCTGCGAGGTTCCAACGGGTTCTCAGCCGGGGGATTTATCGGCTTAACACGAGACTCAAGCGCCGTGGAACTGAAGGACTTTTGCGCCAGCTCGGCGTCGATCTGCTCTTCTGTCCGTTCACCGCGCCAACGTATTTTGAACCCCGCATTCCCACTGTCTGCACGATCTACGATCTGCAATACAAGACCTATCCGGAGTTTTTCACGCCGGAGGACGTGGCGCAACGAGCCCAGACGTTTTTAGACGCAGCACGTCGAGCCGATGCGCTGGCCGCCATCTCGGACTACTCGCGCCAGTCTGCGATCGATCATGGCGACCTGGAGCCGGACCGCATTCGAACGATCCACTTGCGCATGGCTCGCCGGATCGCACCTGACGCATCGCAAACTACGCAGGTACTGGATCGTCTCGAACTCACGCGCCAGAGGTATCTCGTCTTTCCGGCAAATTTTTGGAAGCACAAGAACCATGAAATGTTGCTGACAGCGTTCGGCATGGCGTGCAGGGAAGGCGGACTCGGTCCTTATATCAAGCTCGTCTGCACGGGTGCGCCGGGTGCGCGACGCGACTGGCTGATGCGGGCTGCTCGCGCCCTGAATTTGAGCGATCGGATCATCTTTCCGGGTTATCTGCCGAACGCGGAACTGGCCACGTTGATCTCTTGCTCCAGCGGCGTCGTTTTTCCATCGCTTTACGAAGGGTTCGGCCTACCGGTGATCGAAGCCATGACGGCGGGCGTGCCAGTGGCTTGCAGCAATACGACCTCGCTGCCTGAAGTCGCAGCAGACGCCGCCATCATGTTCGATCCGCGCATTCCGGAGCAAATTGCCGCGGCCATGATTACGCTCGTCACGAACGAATCCTTACGCGCAAAATTAATTGAAGCGGGACGGCGACGCGTCGATGAATTCTCGGATTCGAAACGCATGGCGAACGAATACTGGGATCTGTTTGTCTCTGCGCTAGCGAATTCGAGACACGAGAACCTGATTACCGGCGTGCACGTGGACGGCTGGGTCGGGGGAAACCTGAGAATTCAGACTGCCCCGCTCCTTGGCGCCCGCAGTGTGGAGGTGACGCTCCTCGCGCCCGAATGGGCGCCGCAGCGCTCGGTTACGGTTCAGCGTTTTCGTGAAGGTAAGCCGGATGGTGATGCCGTCAGGATCAAGCGTGGATCTGAAGTGGTAGTGTCATTACCCATGGACGGCGCAGGCGGATTTTACGAGCTACAAATCAGACCTACCTTCGTTCCCGCTCGCCACAAGCTCGGCGACGATCAGCGCGAGCTGTCCGCCATGTTGCAACGCTGCAGTATCGTTGCCGACGACAACACTCCCATCGAATTGTTCCCAGAGAAGGTTTCTGCATGAAAGTCAGCGTCGTCACTCCCTCTTATAACCAGGGACAATTTATTGAACGCACGCTGCAAAGCGTCGCATCGCAAACGGGCGCGGAGATCGAGCACGTCGTGTTCGACGGCGGTAGCACGGACTCGACAGTGTCCGTTCTGAAGGCATTCAAGCCACCGGTGCGCTGGGTATCGAAGAAGGACAAGGGACAAACCGACGCCGTCAACCAAGGGATCGCCGCGACCGATGGCGAGATCATCGGCTGGCTGAATTCCGACGATGTCTATTACCCGGGTGCGATTGCGAAAGTGGTGGCTTTCTTTGAACAGCATCCGGAAATCGACGTGGTCTACGGACTGGCTGATCACATCGATCTGGAAGATCATGCTTTTGAAGCCTATCCGATAGAGGACTGGGATCTCGATCGATTGAAGGAAACGTGCTTCATCTGCCAGCCGGCACTATTTTTCCGCCGGCGTGTCGTCGACCAGCACGGCCCTCTTGATGAGTCGCTGAACTACTGCATGGACTACGGGTACTGGTTACGGCTTGGAAAAGTCGGTGTCCGCTTCGCACTGCTCCGTGAAAAGCTCGCCGGCTCACGCCTTTACGCCGATAACAAGACACTCGGCGCACGAATCAAGGTTCACGCTGAGATCAACGACATGTTCGTCAAGTTGTTCGGCACAGTCCCGGATCGGTGGTTGTTCAATTATGCGCATGCGGTGGTAGAGAAACGGCATACGCGCGAAAGCGCCGGGAATAAGTTCGCGTTGCGAGTTGGCGCCGCGGCGGTTGCCGCCGCGCTTAAGTGGAACCACACTGTCTCGCGCGGAATGATAAAGGCGATTTACTCGTGGGTCCTGAAGTAATCCGAACAAACGGAAAACGACAATACCGCCCCGATCTCGCCTTGTTATCTGACACAGGAGAGCCCCTTGGCTGGGGCTTTCTTACTTCCCGCCCCAGAACTCGCTTAGTTACCCTCGACGCCCAAATGGAGTTCGATATTGTGCGACCAGGCTATCCGGGAACAGAGCGATTGAAATCGATATAGAACCATCAACGTACCGACATTCTCCTGCAATAGACATATCACCCGCTTATTTACGCCAACTTCAAATCGAAAGAGTGTGCATTCGGGAAACTGGTCCCAGCGTTGATCAACTCCATGATTTTGTAGTCGTCGTTTTGGCATACTATCGGAATGTCTTCCGTCTCGCAGATGCTGGAAGCCAATCTTGCGAAAGAAGCAACACTTGAGATGGCATTGGGTAGGCAAAGCAATGATATGTACTCCGCATCGACACGGTATCGCAACTCCGTGCTCTCTGACTAACTATGGGCGGGCAGACTTGAATCGTGGAGTGCCAGTACCTCAGTGATAAACGTGTGCTATCAATCTGCCCAATCGTATATTTGACACGGGTGACACACAAGTTCGTACGCAGCAAACTCGGCCAGAGACAAACCTCGCCGCTACAGTCCGCGCCGTTCGTTCTTTAACGCCCTGTTCAGGTCCGATTTATCAGACATGACTCAGTTGTGGGCTCAGACGATTGGAGGGGTTTCTTCAATTCTGAAGGAGGCGCCAATTTCCCATATTCGGGCAAAAATTTTCCTTCATATTGCAGCCGCATGTTGCACCCGGGGAACGCGATGTGCTGAATGTATCGATGCGTGGATTCAACGCCCTCCCAAGCGTCGTACTCCTCCTTACTGACAACCATATTACCGCCGCCATAGAAGCTAACTACGTATCGCGGAAAGGCGTTGGGATCGCAAATCGGATAATCCGAACGAATCGGCTCGTCTTTAGTACGAGGCGCTACAACTGAATCAGCCATTATAGAACTACCCTCCGAATACGGTTTGAGAACAACGATCAGCCGTTTAGGTGCACGGAATTCGACATGAAATCGAGTATTACGTGTTTTAATATAAAAACTTAAGTGATTACATGCAAGCCTAGCGCCACGCTATTATTTTATTGATCTTTCGCATCGATTCACACCCGCACAGAATGGATTCGTTTGTCGAATAGGTCTAACAAGCGGTGTGCATGGCTTTTGCGGCCATGCGCGATCGCACGCAGTTGTCACCGGTAGGCGACGAGTAATGACAGACACCGCAACACGGCCAGATTCGAAGGTTATCCGGCCTGGATGCATCGCTAGGACCATGCAGAAACGGGCGTGTTGTTCAAACTAACGGCGATGGCCCAAATACTCGAATGCTCGACCGCCACCGTTAGCCGTGAACTGAAGCGAAACAGCATTGCGGTTGGCATTTCATCCCAGCCGGCTGAAATACCAAGCGTCCCTGCCGTAGCGCGAGCAGATTGCGAGAACGGCAGGCTTCGTTTGATCAACACCTGGAGCCCGCAAGTTCGACATGACACCGGATGGGCCCGAAACCACGTGCAACCGAGCGGCGCGATGAGCCAAAGTGTTATCGCCCGTTACGAGGCATGAGCTGTCGACAACGTTAAAAGTGCCCCCACCGGCGACGCTTTTTGTGCAACTCGGCGAGACATCTCGCAAAGGGAATGCCGTGATCGCTATCGCCACCGAACCGGGCACATAGGCGAGACTCGCTACAGTTCAATTCAAACCTTCGCGGGAAAAAGCCGCAGCGACCTTCCGTCGTTCAGCCAGCCCTATTACAACGAGATCAGAGCCGGTTGAATAAAGATGTCACCTGAAACTGCCAACCTTGCCGGGTGGTGCCACGGACGAATTCCTTGCTAAATCCAGTGGAAGCCGACCGCCAACATCCCGACGACACCCAGCGCGGCAACTGCGAAACCACCCGCAAGCAGTCGGAATTTTCGCGTGAGATTGATCGCGATTTCGATCCGAAATGCCTTGATGCTGTCCTTGATCTCGATGGAATCGACGGCTCTCAGCTGCCAGAGGGTAGCCTTCAGCTCGGCGAGATCGGTACCCGACAAGGCCTGCATCGTCGCTTTCAATTCACCGACCTCGTCTTGCACCTGATCTATAGTGCTTCGCACGTGGTGAAGCTGTTCGCATTGTTCGACAATGACGGCTTCAGTAGCCAAACCCTGCTGTTTGTCGATCCTCGCTACCCGCTGGTCCAGCTGTTCGAACCTGTCATGAAGTCTAGCAGCGCTCTGTTCAATCAGTGACAGTTGCGCCGTCATTGCGACCTCGAATGCCGGTGGATCGATTGCCGCGGGCGGGTTCAAATGTCTTTCGTGTGCCTCGGACAAGTCAAGCAACGCCTTACTTCTTTCGGACTGCGCGTCTGACGGATCAACAGGCTCAGCAGTTTTTTTTGCGACCGCGATGCTCGTCAACCCGGTCGACGTCTCGTAGGCGAGCGAAATAGCATGTCGCACTTGCTCCAGGGAACCGTCCGTACTGCTGATCTCAGTAAGCGGCATCTGTGTAAGACGGAGATACTGTCCTACGCTTCCAAAACCCGCCTTCTGCATCAATTTTTGCTGTAGCGACCACGGCATATCCTTTTCAGTCGTGCCGTATTTCTTCATGACCGCAATGCTGTCTTCAGTAGTCGAGTGACCGGCGCCCGGTTCAACGGTTACGAGAACCCCGCCGTCGTTGAGCGCGGCAAAGATATTCTTTACGACCTTGAACTCATCCTCCGCGTGGTGAAGTGAGTCATAGATTACGGCTATATCGAAACCGGTGGGGATGGTGCCAGCTTCGTAGTCGCAAACCTGGAACGAAAGCCCCTCATGCGCTCGACGGTTCGCAAGCTCAATCATGTCAGGACTGATATCTAGCCCAAGCACCTCGTAACCGCGGCTGGCGAACAGCTCACTGGTCCATCCGCTTCCAACACCCACATCTAACAGTTTGGCAGGCGGCGGAGGAAGAAGCATCATCACCTGGGCAATGTCCATCAGATACTCACCGCACCGTGCGTCCGAGAACGGTTTGCGCGCAAGGTAGTCTATGAAGTCATCAGTAGAAAACGCTTCAACCTCCGCCACTTTCTTAATGTAATCAATTTCGTCAGCTTTTGCCATGTGTTTTCACTGCGGTGTCGGCTTACGGTTACTCGGGGGCGGGCGGGTCTTAAATCTGGTTCGCGCACAGCCATTGTAAGCCGAGATCATAACAAAATAATGCAATAAGATCATCGACCTGCTGCATCAGCTCGTTTTAAGATACCTACAGTCTGGCCTCGCCTTTAGAACGCTATAGCATTCACCAATGCTTAATAATAGTCTTCGCATAAACCAAGGAACATTAGAGCATATAGAAATTCGGGGCAGCAACACCATGGTGGTCTAGTTTCCTCGGACAGGTCGATCGAAAGGACAATCCCGAATCGAAAAGGAAATGCGCTGGATGACAAGAAGGACACACAATTTGCTGCCAACATCGTGCTGAAGTGGTGAATACAATACAAGCCCAGGGGTCGCCGCTAAACAAGGTGTACCGGTCGATGAACCTCGGCGAGACAGCCATATGTCGCTGGGTTGCGCAGCATGATGCCGAGTCGAGCGGGGGCTGGCGCAGACAAAACTACTGACGACCGAGCAGCGCATCCACCAGCTTGAAATAGGGAGTCGGCAACTGCGTGAGGACAATACATAGCTGCAAAAGTCATCGGCCTTCGTCGCCGGACTGAAGTGATTTACCGCGTGGTAGCCCACTTTTAACTGGAGGCTGTATCGGTCAGTGACGCCTGTCGCGTTTTGAAGGTGCGCACTCTGGCTACTCCTCGCACCGGCCTTCCAGACCGGGCTTAAAGCGTCTGCATGATCAGACCGACGCCAAGGTAGTATCTGCCGCAAACAGCGCGAGATACACCAATCCGTGCGCGGTATAGTCGATCAAGAAGCAAGCAGTAAGTATTGAGCGCTGCCGGATGCGTACGTTGATGCGCAAAGTGGATTTGTGCACAAGCAGAAAGCGCAATTTCGTCTCAACGACTGCCAGTCGGCATCCGCTATCAGTGGGCGGGGGAGGACGTGCCGCACCGGCAGTTTGACCAGCGAGCCTAATCGCGCGTATGTTTTAGATATCACTTAAATTAGCATAGGTCCAGGCTGGATGTACTTGGCGGTCGTGCCAGACCTGTATTCAGGCTCATGCGAGGTGGGAGATTATAGTCCATGACGCCCACTACGCCGGCCAACCTAGTCATATCCGGCCATGACCATCGCGCTGCAATTGCGTCACCCAGCACCGGGACTGCTACTGCATTCCGACCAAGGCAGCTCGTACGCGAGTGATGAATACGAAGCCTTGCTTAAGGAGCACCGTCTGATTTTCAATAAGAGCAGCAAGGGAAATTGCTGGAACAACACGGTGACGGAAATCTTCTTTCTGAGTCTAAGAATGGAGCGCGTTTGGCAGTGCCAATATGCCAGCCACAGCGAGGTGCGGCATCAGCCAGTACATCGTCGGTTTTTGCAATCCCGTGCGTCTGTACTTGGCTTCGGACTATTTGTCGCACGCGGCCTCAAGGCGAGACTGACAGTGGAAGAGCCATCTGCCTGCCGAAATAACTCGACCACCACACGGAATGCCAAATTGCGAATGAGCACCCAAAGAAGCTTCCAACAATTCGCGGCCTCGCTTTTCTAACCGAAGACAGGATCGGCGAGGATGTCACCTTAAGTCTCGCTAGGGCTCATACCCTTTGTGAGATCGTCTCGAACCATTTAATTCAACTAGCCTTTTATGCCGAGTGTTTACTGGAAGACCATCCTCATTTCCTCCGCAATGCTATGCCTTTCTACATTTCTGGGCCGGGTTCTGACGCGTTTTTTGCCGCTCAGACTGCAAGGCGCTGCGCGTTTCTATCTAGCCCCGATCTTGGGCCTTAGCATGATTGTAATATGTGCCAGCATCATCGGACGACAATTGCCCCTTGGCAACCCAGTCGTCACGCTATGCATCGTCATGACTTTCGCGGCGGTCATTCTGATATTTGAAAGGGAAAAAAAACGGGCGATAGAACAAGCCTTTCTGGTGAGTTGCTTCGGGTTAATCTGCGGCGCTGCGTTTCTGCAGCGCCTTCTGATGCACGGCGCTTACATGCTCCACAACGATACATTCACGTACCTTGCGCATAGTGACTGGCTCCAGGGTCACGCATTTGCGAAAGCTATTCCGCTCGACGCGGTGACTCCGTCTTCAAGTCAGATCTACATGTATCAACACGCCGGTCTACGCATGGGCGGCAGTTATCTGCTCGCGTTTGCCCAGGCAATCTCTGGCCAGCGCTGGGCGTTCGACGTATACCCATCAGTAATCATTCTCGGGATGTCGGCATGTTGCCTGTCTGCGGGATTTCCGGTCTCGCGATATCTGCGCCGGGTCTCTCGCATTCACCGGCTGGCACTACTTTTGGTCCCAACGTTTACCATTGGAGGCCTGATGTTCGGTTCGACATCAGGTTTCATGCCGCAAACACTAGGGCTGGCGCTTGGCGCCGGGTTGCTGTTTTTGGCCGGTCCGGTCATGAAGCAAATTGCAACTCGACAGGTAACTGCGGGCGAACGTGCAAATGCAGCCGTCCCCCTCGCCGCATTGTTTGGCGCCATGACTTACACCTATTCGGAAGTCATGCCGTTCGTAGTCGTCGCAATGGTCGCCAGCGCAGGACTAGTTGCTTCGCGCTATCAAGCGTTTAAGACGATTGTCACGTATGGCTTCGAGGTCGCGGGAGCTTCAATCCTGCTGCTTAATACGGAAATGATGCGTACAGTCAACGCAGTGATGCTTCAGTCGCACGCGGTCGTCGGTATGCCAGTCGATTGGGCGTTAGTCGGGTTTGTTGCACATGCATTCGGCGTTCACGGCGGTCCATGGGATGGACTTAACTGGGCCCTTCAACCAAACGTGGGCTCTTCGTCGTTCTGGTTAGGGGTCGTTGTGCTGGCGATCTCTTCCGTTTTGGTAATCACGAGCTGGCGGACGATATGGCGAAGCACAAGTGACGGCGAACTATTGCCTGCAAGCGTGATGCTGACACTGTTTGCGGCCGGGCTCGTTTATTTCCGATACTTTGTGCCGTCACCGTTTCCAACAGGCATCGGTGCGAGTTGGAGCGAATTCAAGCTATCCGATTGGGCCGGTCCATTCATGTCGGTATTTATCTTGGTCGGAATGATTCGCCTGAAACGTCCCTTGGGAAAGCAGTTCAATCACGCAGTGGTAACCGTCTTTGCCCTTGGCCTAATACTTACTGCCATCGCGCCACCCCGAGTGCTCGCTGGCGCATTCAATCCTTTCATCAGGTATTACGGTTCACCGCCAGACCTGGGCCAACTCTATCTTAATCTCCGAAATACGGCCCTAGATATCTGTCCCGGTAACAGAGCAGTGTATTTGGCTCTCAATGGCGAAGATGTGAAAGCGCGTGAAATCGTTGCGCTTTTCTTGGCGGATCGTGATCTTCGATCGAATTGGACAGGTGACGATTACCTCAATGACATGACCCGCGCCCATGGCAATCAAGACATCGCCGCAGGTGATTGCGTCGTGGAAGCGCGGAACAAGCCGCGATACGTCGAGCAAGGCAAAGTAGTGGGTCCGTTCAAAGTAGGCATCTACGACGGGCACGGTGCAATCACTATCGCAACAATTAAAGGCGCATACGCGCGCGAGAGCGACGGCGACAACTGGTGGCAATGGGTACCTCACAAGATCGAATTCACATTCGACACAAAATCCGTGCAGTCAACGACTGCACACACCAACCTGTCGTTCGGCTACAAGACAGTTGGGAAGCAGACACTTACAGTACGGCTTGTCAAACGAGACGGTGCAGCTCAGGAATTCACGTTGGAATCAAACGGCGGTGCTCCTATGCAGTTCTCAACCACGATAAATACAGATCCGAAAGACATAACGGAAATCAGCATTGAAACGAATGGGGAAGCAAAAACGCTTGGACCCACCGACAACCGATTGGCCGCGTGGAACGTTCGGAATCTGTCAGTGACGGGGCAGTGACGCAACAGCTCCGTCTGGTGGAGATAGCGCGATATGAGTCGTGCGTGTTGATGGCCACGCAAACTGATAGTCATCTAGCCATCCTCACTTCGGCAGAGCTGAGGAATAAAGTCACGGTACGAATCCGAACTTTATCGAGGAGGACGTCATGTTATCTTGTGGCATTGGTCTTCATTCCAACAACGGCCTTGTTGTCGTCTCCGACGACGCCGACAAGGCCGTGTATTCCAAGCGGCTACCGAACGATCTCGCACCGATATGTGCCGCGCTGAGTCCTTATCAACACGAGCTGTTTGGCGTGCTCGTCGAATCTACTTACAACTGGTAATGGCTGGTTGACGGGCTGATGGTCGCAGGCCATTCAATACACTAATACACTTGGCCAACACCACGGCTATCAAACAATACGATGGTCTTAAGCACCGCGGCTGCGAATCCGATGCACGTCATCTTACGCACGTTATTCGGCTTGGTTTGCTGCCAGAAGGCCACATTATGCCCAAAGCTAATCGCGCGTTCCGCGACCTTGCGCATCGGCGCATGCAGTTAGTTGGGCAACGGACCTCTCAGATCGTTTCGATCGAAACAAGCATGGCCCAGCACATGGGCGCCGCAATTTCTGGCAGCAGCGTCAAGGAGCTGACCTCAGATGATATCGATGCGATGCCGATTAGACCGACAGGGACGCTAGGCATGAAAGCAAACCTCCCGGTTATGCAGGCGCTCCAGGTGCAAATCGATGGAATCGAAGCGACGTTGTCAAAGCACTGCCGTCGCCACATAGATTACCGTCTCTTGTGGTCCGTAGCTGGCATCGGGCCGATCCTGGCGACAGTCATTTTGTTGGAGACTGGCGATATTGGTCGCTTCGCCGACGTCGGAAATAACACGTCGTATTATCGCTGGGTCGGAAGTGCTCATATGTCCAACGGAAAGAAAAAGGGAGAAGGCAATACCAAGAAACGGCAACCGCTTCTTGGCATAGGCATATGTCGAAGCTGCCAATTTTGCGATCCGTTATTGCGAAGCCGCCCGCAAATTTTATCAGCGGAAAAAAAAAGCCAAACGAAACAGCGTCGTGGCCATCAAAGCGGTGGCCCATAAGCTCGCTCGCGCTTGCTTTCATATGTTGAAGACTGGCGAGAAGTTTTCTGTGAAGCGATGCTTCACATAATTCTTGGCAACGGCCGGTGAGCCCGCAAGCGGGTTGGATACTGAGCCAGCAAAACTGATTGGACGCCGTGTCGTTTGCCATCGTTGTTGCTTTAGCAGGAAATGAGTCGTCCGGATTGTGAGCCACAAGGGTTTGGAGCCACCAAGCGGCAGCCAAAGAATTGACCATCACTTGGACGCAGGACAGAACCGAGATGACTCTGGAGCAGTTCCCCGTCGGGGCGGAATAGCGATTCGGACGTCCGCTTGACACCACATGGGTGACTGGTGCGATTCACGTAACCACACGATGAGGCGCAAGGCACGATTTGTTACTGAGAGAAGACAGCATTGGCGATGGGGCAGTAGCTAATCGCGGAGCAGCGGAGGATTTAATTCGTGCTCTTGGCGGAGGACGGCTAATGGGTGACCCACTTGCGCTAAGGGGGATGCGGACAAAATCTTGGACTACCTGGAGATAGCTCATGTCTTCATGCGAAGACCGCCTCCGCAGCGGCGACTATCTGACAGCTTGAATATCCGACCAAGAATGCTCTTAAGAGCTGGCACCGGGATGCAAACTGCGTCTTGATCTGCCTTAGGCTACGCACATTTGAAGCCGCGATATTCCCAGCAGCAGAAGCGGCTCGCCATCGAACACTATCTTGACCACGGCCGCTGCATCTCCGCGATACTCAGAGCATTGGGCAATCTTGTCCGCACGTCACTTAACGTTTGGATACGAGAATTGACGCCCGCGGGACACACGCGCGTTGTTAGTCGATCAGAAGGGACATCCCAGGACTCAAACGGTCATCTGTCAAGTTCCGGATCTTCTGAAGGAGGTAGGCCCGGCACGCAGCTCTTACTTCTACTTTCGAGCAAGACTTGATGCCATGGACGAATATATTGAAGCGCATCGCACCATTGCAGACATCTTTGAAGACAATCACCGTTGCTATGGCTATCGACGCATTCAGGCATCGTTGGGCCGGCAACAGATAATGATCTCGGAGAAGGCCGTGCAACGTAAACGGTCGCCCGCTGGGGCATTTGGCACGCGCCCTGACGCGGACCTTGCCGCGGAGTACACTGAGCCCGGTCGAATACCGGAAAAGTCTGGGACCCATAGCTTAACCAGTCCAAGATTGCATCCTCATGCCCAAAAACAACAGTCCAGCTTGTTTCCCGGATGGTCACTTCAAACTCCTCCACTTATGGTCGCGCAAACTCCTCCACCTAAAAGCAGGACAAAGATGGTTTTTTAGCTCGCTTTGGATTTGCGCGCAAGGGTTTCCGCAGCTTCTTTCAAGCGATAGCTTCGGCCGTCGAATTCGAGTGAATGGCAGTGATGCATGAGGCGGTCCAGAATCGTGCTGCTCATGGTGTTGTCGCCGAGGTAGGCGCCCCAGTCTTGAACGACGCGGTTTGACGTGACCATGACGCTACGGCGCAGTTTGTATCGTTGATGAACAAGGGTTTGCAGCAAAGCTCCAGCGACGTCTGGAATCGACCGGGATAAAAACAGGTCGTCCAGCACCAGCAAATCGCATTCGAGAATGCTCCGCAAACGCTTCTCTTGTTGTGGTGGTTCACTAAGCTCAAAGCGTGTGAAGAAGTCGTCGGTCTCAAGATACTGGACCTTATAGCCTTGCAGGACCGCCTGGTTGGCGACCGCCTTCGCGACGTGCGACTTGCCAGTGCCCGGTTTGCCGATAAGAAGCGCGTTCTCGCCGGCCGTGACGAACTTCAACGTCCTCAACTCCAGACAGGCTTGGCGTGGAAGCTTTGGATTGAAGGACCAATCGAATTCGGCGAACGTAAGCCTCTCTTCCAAGCCCGACTGTTTGTGCCGGCGCTCGACGAGCCGTGATTGGCGGCGATCGAGTTCGTCTTGAAGAATCATTGAGAAGGTTTCCAGAAAGGGCTGGTTTGCCGCTTGCGCTTGCAACACGCGTGTTTCTAGCGTGTCGCGAACACCAGACAAATGCAGTTGTTTGAGCGATCGCTCGATTTCGGGCATCGACATGGTCATTTGTTGGTCTCTCCAGTGGTCAAGGACGGTTCTTTGAGCTGCTGTTGCGCGCCGAGATTGAACAGCTCGCCGTATTCGGCGGCTGGACGGATTAGCGCGTGATCCTGGGTAAGAGGTAAAGCGAGTTGCGGCGCTTCGCTGAGCCGCTCCAGCGCTTGGTCGAACAGCCGCTCGACCAGTCCGCGAACTTGTTTATACGAACGCAGGCGGTGCTCCTGTGCCTGACTGCAGGCTTGCTCGACGATGCGGGCCGGATACTTCTTCGCGAGGCCGACGATGCCCCACATGCCGCGCTGACCGACGCGCTCTTCGGAGTCAAACATCCGCTGGCAAAGCGCCTTGGTTTGCGGCCCAATGTCGCCAGCGGCCGATAGAAGAAAGGCTGTTTGACGGGATGGATTGAACGGACGCTCGTCTTCAGGCAACAGCAATTGGCCCGGCTGTTTAAAGCGCGGGTGAATACGAAGCAGCGTCTGTGTCTGTCGGTCGCGAACCTCAATGGTTGAATCGAAGATGCGCACCAGCACCATGCTGCCGATCGCGGCGGGTCGGGCTGCGTACCAGCTGTGGTCGATTCGAACGGTCGTGTCGTCGGATACGGTGCGAACGACCTGCTCGAAGTAGCGGAATCCTGCCAGGAGCAGCGCCCGCAAGTGCGGCTTCTCCTCCTGGAACATCGCCTCGACCTGACGGCGGGCGCGGCCGTGCAAGCGCTTGGATGCCCAGTTCGCTTCCCAGCGCACGAGAAACGCGTTCTGTTCCTCAATAGAGTCGAAGCGTCGGCCGCCAAGCGCGGTGCCTTGCGTATGCTGGATTGCGTTCTCAACGGTCCCCTTGCGGTTCGGATCCCGCACGCGCGCCGGGTCAGCAACCACGCCGTAGTGTTCGAGCATCGCGGCGTAGAGGTGATTGATCTCCGGTTCGTATAGATCCGGCGTGATGACGCCTTCCTTAAGATTATCGAGGACGATGTATTGAACACAACCACCGAAATATCTGAACGCTTCTTCGTGAAGTTGCGCCCACACTTGCTGGCTGGATTTCCATACGACCCGGCGGAAACTGTGACGCGAAAAACGTAAAGTCATCACAAATAGCCGTGGTCGCCGATAGCGTCCCGTCTTCGGATCGAGGGTCGGCGCACCCTCGCCATAGTCAACCTGAGCCTCCTCGCCTGGCAGGAACTCAAGACGGTCGAATTGTTCCGGATCGATATGGCGCAAGGCACGCACGAACCGTTTGACGCTCTCGTAGCTCGCGGCAAACGCGTATTGATCAACGAGATCCTGGTAGATAGCCTGAGCGTTTCGTTGCAAGCGAACTTGCTCTTCGATCCATTGCCGATGGGGCTCGCACAATGAACGGGCGAAATCGAAGTTGTGCTCCTTGACGGCCGCTGCCTGAAAAGCCGGTGGTCGCGGCGGTGGAGGAGTTTGGCCCGCGTCTTCTGAGCCGATGGTCGCGGGAGGTGGGGGAATTTGCGGGCGTAAACGCGCGCGCCGCGAAGATCGCCATGTAGCGGCGAATCGTCTTGCGGTCGATTCCGGTGATCCGGTGAATCTCACGCTGGCTCTTCCCGAGCTCCAGAAGCGTGAACACGGTACTTTGCTGATGCTGCTTCAAGACGTTCAACTCCCACCTCCAAGGCTGGCCAAGGAGGTAAAAATAACGTCCTGCTACACGGCGCGACCAGCGGCTACAAATTGCCTAGCTCGAGCCCAAGGGTGGAGGAGTTTGAAGTGACCACACCCGGAATGAAATGAACGGCCCCCACCCGTCGACAAGATCGTGCGGGGGACGCACTTCCGTCGGCCGACCGCGTAAAAGTGCCCAAATCGTTAGATGATGGAGATCTTCACAGGCAAACCGGAGAATCCAAAATGAAGCATACGACCGTTGGTGTGGACATTACGAAAAACGTCATCCAGTTGCACTGGGTCGACCTAGACACCGGTGAAATCGTGAACAAGCCGGTTAAGCGCGCAGTGTTCCTGGAGCATTTCGCAAATCGTGCGCCTTGTAGGATCGGGATGGAAGCCTGTAGCGGTGCGCAACATTGGGCACGGCGGCTCATCGAAATGGGTCACGAGGTAAAGCTGATGCCAGCTAAATTCGTTAAGGCTTTCAATACCGGCAACAAAAATGACGCTGCCGATGCGCGCGCAATCTGGATGGCAACGCAAATGCCTAGCAAAGCGGTTGCAGTGAAGACGGAGGCACAGCAAGCCGTTCTTGCGCTGCATCGGATGAGGCAGCAACTCGTGAAGTTTCGCACGATGCAGATCAATAGCCTCCGTGGCTTGCTGACTGAGTACGGTGAAGTGATGGCCCAGGGGCGCGCCGCGTTGGACAAGGCGATACCAAGTGTGTTGCAACGGTTGGTCGATCGTCTACCGGCGATTCTAATCAACACCCTGCGTGAACAATGGAACGGGCTGACAGCACTGGATAAACAAATTGCCGAAATTGAACGACGCCTGCAGACATGGATGAAAGAGGACAAGGCGTGCAATGCAATCGCTGCCATCCCCGGCGTTGGCCTGCTGACCGCGACAGCTGCCGTTGCTACGATGGGTGATCCGAAATCGTTCAGATCGGGACGCGAGTTTGCAGCGTGGCTTGGTCTGGTGCCTGGGCAAACAGGCTCAGGCGGCAAAATAAAACTGCTTGGGATCAGCAAGCGTGGCGACACCTATTTGAGAACCTTGCTAATTCATGGCGCTCGTAGCGTGTTGTTTCACACGAAGGAGCCTACAGAATGGATCGAACAGATGAAAAAGCGCAGACCACTGAACGTGGTGATGGTCGCGCTCGCTAACAAGATGGCGCGAATCATCTGGGCAGTACTGGCGCACGCCAGACCGTACACGAAAGATCATGTCAGCCTGAAGTCGGCTTGAGCAAGCATTCCGCTTAACGAGCAGTTCAATCGAGTTGGATAATCCCGTCGTAAAGTTGCGTTGGCAATCGAGTGTAATGACAGCACAGGTAAGACCGGGATTCGTGAAACCTGGAAATTCCAGCGAGCTTCGAGCTCTCACCCGGAATGAGGCACGAGTCAGCGGATTTCATAGAGACCCGCAGCGGCTATACCGGCTGCAAGAAGGTCGCATATAGAGCTGCAACCTATCCTGTTCTTCAACGCACAAGAAGCCTGGCGCAAAGGGGGCCGTTCATATAGAGGAATTTGGGTGACCGCCCGGGGTTTTTCATATTTCTTTCCTGGATTTTTCTTGCAGTCTATCGTGGAGCGAAAGACTGCCTCCGTTCTGCTTCAATGGGGCGCTGGCGGCCAGACCAGCCCAAAAGAGATATTTCTGTAGTCGTCGGGAAAGTGCTGAGCAGGCTTGTTTGATTTCACTTCAATCGTTTCGTCATGGCTTGCCAGCGCTACGCAAACCTGTTTGGTCAGCGGGTTGGCGAAAGTCGCATCGAAGGGGACATCGACTGTCTGCTGTTCTCGCGAAGTCGTGATCGTAGCCGACAGCGATTTGTCGCCCCATGGATTGATCAGTTGGAGAACAACGCAAGTTTGCTCGCCTCCTCCCAGAATGCTGTTCAAGGTCAGTTTGCTGTCAGGCCCGATCCACCGGAATGTTCTTCCTTGGGCATGTTCTATCGGATAGGCGCTGTCGTCGATGCCAACGGAAAGCTTCGGCACATCCGATGCGGTAAGCTTTGCGCTTCCGTCGAATTTCAAATGGACGATATATGAATCGCTCGATAGGCCCAGAACGTTCACGTCTGCATGGTGTTGGCTGCCGAACTCGACCGCCTTCTTGGCATCCTTCCCGTTCACAAAATAGGCAACTGCTTTCTCATCGGAAGCTGAGAGCGATTCATCGCTGAAATAAGCAACCCGGCGCGCCCCGTACATCTGATAGATCGGAAAGGTGGTGCCAAGCGCGGATTCCTGGCTGACGAATACCGGCTCTCCTCGCGCTTCACGCCAAAGAAAGTCTGATGCGCGCGCCGTAGGGGCATCCAGATATCCTCCTGAGCTTGTCATCGTCACGGGCTGATTTAAAAGCCACGCAAAATATTTGAAGGTGGCTTGCACGCCCACGAGGAAAAGAGCAGCGGCAACAGGCACTACGAGAACGCTGGCCGCTGGGGAAAGCCTTTCACCGATAGCTGCTAATCCGATCAAAGCGATGATCGCGGCGAATGCGCCGACGTACCATTGGACCGTGTCGCGGGTCACGTCCCATATGTTGAAGTCCGGCAAGATATGCAATCCGAGCCGGAGGTGAATCAGTACAAGGAATGCCGAGGTCGGCAGGAACGCAAACAGTGCAATAAAAAACGGTGACCGGAATCGCTTGATAACCAGCGGAGCAAGACTACACATGATAAGCGCCACCGTCGAAAGCCATGGGTTGTTCATCGGAGTCATCTTGTAGAAGTATCCGAATGCAGTCATTACCCCATCCAGTGGTGGATAAGACATCACAACCGGCGCCGTACCCCTGTAGCCTTGAATGATGTGTGCTTTCGCAGGCAACAGCAGCACAATACCGATGATTGACACAGCAGGTATGCATGCGAGCACGAAGCGCCACCACTGGGGCGTCTCAACTTGTTCATGTCTTAGCTTCCGGAACGTATACGCGGCGATAGCGAGCCCTGCGATCTCCGCGATGAATGCTGGCAGCAAGCCTATGACATGGCTTCCGGCCCCAGCGAATGCCGCGCGCACACCGACAACAGCGATTGTCAAGGGGTACACGCACCATATGGCCTGCCGGAATACCCTGCGCGCCGTTGTCCATGGAGAGACAAAAAAGTAAATAGCCCAGAATAATAAAAGGTAGGGAACGACGACTGCACCAAGTAGTACGGCTGCCGACATGAACAGTCCTGGCTCGTTCGAATCCGGATCATTATTATAGATAGCAGCTACGGAAGCGATCGCCAACAGCACAGCGAAGATGGAATCTTTCCCGACAAAGAACATGCCGTAGAGACCATAGTGGCTAAATACAAGGTTTGCAAGAATCAACAGTGCGGCAGCAACTCGGAGGCGAAAGCCAAATTGCTTAGCGGCGTAGTCGGACACTACCGCTGCCAATGCGAACAGGATAACCCTCATGCCTGCCGCCGACGTCGCTACCGGTAAATCCGGTTGAAGTAGCGATGGAATGAAGATCAGGCCAGCAAAACCAGGCTGCGTCGGTACAGTCATCCCACCCATCAAGATGTGATACGCACGGGCGAGAACTGTTGGGAAAGTGGCCACTCCTCCGACCCATCCCTGCAGATATTGTTGCACTTCAAGGATCTGCACAGAGTCCAGTACATTGGGGAATTGGAATGAAGCGTACTCGCCCACGACAAGTCCCAGCGTAATTAGCGCCCATAGGGAGCTTCGTACCGGACCAACTGGACCTTTCAAGATCAATCCGCTGCAGCCAATTGCGAGATCAAGGACGAGGAGGGATATACCAATCGTGCTCGGAGACCCACTTACAAAAACCCAACAGAAAAGAAACATTAGCGCGTTGACATGGATCCCGAAGGAAAACGAGGTCAAGATCGCCGACGCCGCATCGGATTGCCATCGCAGGCCAAACTTCGCGAGGATCTGTTTGGCTCCCCACCCAGGGAAAAGTACTAGCAGAACTCCGGACAGGGCGCTCATCATCGGGATCGTTGCATTCATGCCGCGTCTTCTTTCAAGAAAAGTCGCAAAGATACATTATTTTTTGTATCACCTGCTACGATTTCGCCTAACCCGCTTGCAAGCGGCTTGGCACCCATGAAAACGGAAAAGCCCCGAGCGCGATTAGTGCTCGGGGCTTTTAACCGCCGATTCCGGAATGGACCCGGTTCCAACAGTCGGACGTCATTGTATCAATATGAGCGCAGGTCTTCGAACATTGCTGCAGCGAGGTAATCGATGATCTTGCGCGCAAAAAAGAACTGGAATTCACTAAAGATATCTCACGATTTGACCTCGAACCGAGTATCGTGCTTCTATCGGAGCGTTAGATCCGAAGCGGTCAGGCGAGCAACAGAGGGGCTGTTCTATAGCGCCAGCTGGCTCCAGATTATCCGTACAAGCGCGTTCAGGATAAAGTTCAGGCGATCCACCGCCATGCGAATAATTGATCGGCATAGCATCCGTTTAAGGAACGATAATGAGACTACTCCGCCGGCGGGATGCTAACGAAACCTACTGCTATGTTGTGCTACCGGCGCGCGTACCTTCACCTCTTGGGATTTCCGCATGGGCCGCGCGCCTTATCCAATATCTCCAGGCAAGAGCGCAGGTTTTTGTGCCCAAACATACGGAAATATTGTTAATCAACAATGACACAAAACGCATCTTGCGTCTGAGTGACGGAAAATACCTCAAGCCTCAACATCTGAAGGTCTCCGGTACTCACGTCATTGTTAATCCGAGTTTTCTTTTGCAAGACGTTCCCCCAATCGCTGCACTTCTGGACCAAGTGAGTGATGAAATACCGGCAGTTTGTACGAACCCGGGTACTCAAGATTATTACGGAATTGCATGGCGGAATAATACCGTCTCGTCTCATGACGTATGGACTGCTCTGCACGCTCTAACTGCCACCACAGTCTCTCGAAAATTTAGTTTGAGCAACAATCTGATCGCCCACCAGATTCCACCATCCAGCACGTCAGCGTACCATTCACCAACGCTGGACGATATCGAGATAAAGATGGGTCGGTCCTATAGCGATGCTCCTATCTACATCAACGCTGCATTTTATGAATTACTTGAATCTCAACAGGATGAAGATCATCAAGGAGCTAGTACAATCGACAATACGATCGACGCGCTATTAAAACACCGTAACAGGTCACAGATACCCTGGGTATTCAACGCCTTGATCAATGAAATAGAATACCGACAAGGGATCACGGAACCTGACAGCCTTCCGCCCGAAATTCATCTTTCACTCACCGGCGCATGCAATCTGGAATGCCGTTTCTGCGCTTATACAGACAGTAACGCCATCTATGAATTCTCGGATTTAACAAAGATCATGCGACTGGATTTTTTACGCCACGTCCAGATTCTGCGTCTATCGAGCGGTTTGGGCGAACCCGCTCTAAACAAGCATTTACCAGAGATAATCAACTACCTTGCCAGAAGTTTCCCGCACCTCGGCCTCAATTTCTTTACCAATGCTGTTGCGTTGCATCGCCCCGGTCTCATCGATGCCTTGCTGAACCAGGTGAGGTGGATCAACGTCTCTCTCAATGCAGCAAGCGCAGAATCCTGGCAGATGCAGCACCAGGAGGATCATTTCGATCGAGTTTGCGCTAACCTGGAAAAATTAAAGACAGCGAAACGTGAGAGCGGCACACTGTTTCCACTCGTTTTCGGATCGATGGTCTTGAATGGCAAGAATATTTCAGATTTACCCAAAATGCCCGCGCTGTGCCGAAAACTCGGAATTGACCGATTAACCGCTTTTCCCTATGCCGCATTGGGATATCACACCGTTGCCCATACTTTTGGTCCAGAAGAAACCTTAGAAAACTTCAGGGCTGAATACGATGCTATCTATGAGGAAACTGTTCGGGAAGCCGGTATTCACCAGGTGTCATTGGAAATTCCATCACCCTCGGCTGAGAAAACAGTTCGGTATGGTCTGGAGGTCCGTGGATTCTATGATTTCGCGAAGATTGAGAAGAACGAATGGCAGTTAAGCAAGCTGGCGGATGCTTTCCTGCACTCCGAGACGCAGGACAACTTCTGCAGATTTCTTTGGCGTATGGGATGCATTGGCAGCACGCACAAAGGTAGCAGGGCACGCAATGTGTCTAACTACATGTACCCCTGCATCGGTCCGCTGTCGAGCGCTGAACTTTCACAGATGACAACATTCAATTTTCCAGGAGAAAACGAATTTTTGAATTTATGGAAAAATCCGGTTTTTAAACATTTACGCAGCGCACAAAAACAGAGCGACGTTTGTGCCGTTTGCGACAAGTGTCGCTGCAGTGATTCACGCGATGCTGAAACATTCCCGGATTTCGAGCGTCTTGTCGCAAAATTCACAACAGAAATGGATACGCTAATGTCCGTCAATAAAAAAACCTCAACAATAATTTCGTTCAAAGTAGTGGAATCTCGATAGTGCGGTCCAGCGTTCCATACCGCTCCGCCCGCGCAACGCACTCAAACGCCAGGCCGGCGCACTCGAGAAGCTGATTCAGCATGTGATCGTCATGCGCATAGCTGGGCAACATGAAGCCGTTGTAAGTCATGATTCCCCGTTTCAGCAACTCTTGAAAATAGAGCGTTCTCTTGAGTCGCAGGAGACCAACGTCGTTGTCCGAGAACACTACAGTCGCACGAAAGGCGGGTCCGACGCACTGCGCGTTGACGCCCAGTTCTGAACACAACCGGTTGACCCCTTCCCGAAGCTTGTTTCCATGCGCCCAAACGTGTTCGGCAACTGGTTCGGAACGATATATTCCCAGTGCGACCTTGGCGGCGGCAAGCGAGTAAATTTCGCCTTTGAATGTCGGTCCGTAGTGCGTGCGATGCATGGCGCTTTCCATGATCGCTGCACGTCCCACAAGAGCGGACAAAGGCATGCCACCTCCAAGCGCCTTGCCCAAACAAGTCAAATCCGGAATAACGCCGGTCGCCTTTTGAACAGTTCCGCCGGGATATCTGAAGCCCGTCATGATTTCATCGTAGATGAGCAGCGCCCCTGCCCTCTTCGCTGAATCAGCCAGGAACAGGAGGAAGGCGGGATCCGCGTCCTGAGGAGAACCTTGCGGTCCCTCGGCTGGTCCAGACGGCTCAAGCATGATAGCGGCGAGGTCACGCTTATACAGATCAAACAGTTGTTGAAAATCCGCTCGGTCATTGAATTTGAACCGATGAATCAATGGAGTCGGGCGATCGGGCACGCCGCAATTTTCGGAACCAACTTGCTCAACCCACCAGTCCTGCCAGCCGTGATAGCCCGAATAAAGAATGACATTTCGACCGGTGTACGCTCTGGCAAGCCGTGCGGCCACAGTGCAGGCATCTGAGCCATTCTTCCCAAACACCACGCGTTCCGCGCAGGGAATGTCTTCGGTAAGCATTTCTGCCACCTCTACCTCCAACGCATGTGGAAGGGGCACGACCGCGCCGCTTTCAAGCGCGCGCCGAACTGCTTCCTGCACACGAGGCTCGCCGTATCCAAGCAACGCGCAACCCCATCCCATCACATAGTCGATGTACTGCCTGTCCTCCGTATCCCAGAAGTGCGCCCCTTTCGACCGGGCGACAAACAATGGGTAATGCGCCCCGCCCGCCCCCGCCTGAATTCCGGCAGACGGTTGATAATTCCAAGGACAAAGCCGATTGGCTTTCTCCTGCAGCACGGCGCCTTGCGTCACAGGCGCGGCAAAAACTTTAATCCTGACCTTAAGGGGCGCCGAGCCTTTGTCGCTAAACAGTGCGACATTCTGCTCGATCATGTCTATCACAATTTCATGCAGCCCGACCTTGCCTGGAACTTGAAAAGACACGCGAAAGTCGACGCGTTCACCAGGGTGCACCTCCTCAACAGGCAAACTTTTTGTCACTGCAATCTGACCGTCGATCCACACCGTCAAATCCACGTTTTTCGCTTCAGGGTCGTGACGTCGCCAGATCCAGCTGGACCGGTTCTGGACCCCCACACGCAAGCTCCACATTGCACCTGACGCCAGCTCGGCAGGAAGATTAACTTCGCCAAACGCCGCATCATAAATTCGGGAGAGCTGCGTGGGTTCTTCACCGCTTACTTTACGTCGACTGGAAAGGAACATATCGCAATATCCTCTTCGGGCATGGGTGAAATGGCATCGCCAACCGACCGCAAGAAAACTTCAAGATGATGGTTGCCCGGCTGCGCCGGGGCCTTTATCTCAAAGGTAAAATGGGTCCGCGTATGGGGTTCTACTTCATGCCGCAAAGGGACCGTTTGATGCACGCCGCCAATCCGCGCAGATAAGATCAAGCCGCGCCCATTGGTCCAGCCACTTGCCGGTATCCATTTTTTTTCGCCCGCATTTTCACACCAAAGCCGGCACGTCCTGGACTGCCCGCGCGCTAATGCATCCGGGACTTCAGTCTGGAACAACCTGACGCGCCAGGGGCCGCGTGGTTGCTGCAACGCGCTTTGAGCAGGCGTCAGCGGAAGTAGTCCTTTTTTCCTAATGTCAAGCATGACTGAGTGAACCAGCGTCAAACTGTGTTTAATGTCTAACCCGGACGGACATTTGCAGGTCACATCATTGCACGTGCTACATGTCGATACTTCACCCGGATGCAAGTGAAAGTACTGGAGCCGATCCAGGGTTTCAAACGTCTCCGCAGCAATAGTAGAAACGTAAGCATCACGAAACAACCAGGAAACAGGGAGATTGTGGCTGCACAGAGAATCACAGTGTCCGCACCGCGTACATAAGGTCTGTTGCATCTGTGCACTGGACGCCTCTACCTGTCGTGCCTGTTCTGGGCCAAATGGCGGTTTGGTGAATCCTGCCTTGGCATTTTCTTCGGCCTCTTCCACGGACGCGGTACCCGGCACCACTGCTGTGATGTCAGGGTCAAGCAGCAGGTGGCGCAGCACATCGCCGGCGGTTGGCGTCTGCTCTTCCGTACTGAAGCGGGCGTGAGGCGCAAAGGCTTTCCCTTTGCACAGCAGTCCGCCCCCCAGGGACTTCATCAAGAGGATCGAGACCCCATGCTCGCGAGCCAGAGGGAAAATTTCGAGCTTGTTTCGAGATAGAGTCTCGAAGGTGGCGGGAGGCTCCGGATAGTAAGACAGGGCGTGAAAGCCGAGCGTGTTGTAAGCGAGTAGAATCGAATCAAACACCTTCGATTGAATCAGTCTCTTGATATATTCCGGCGCGCCATGCGACTCGGCGAATATCGAACGCAATCGGCCTTCCCGCTTTTTCTCGAGCAGGAACTCGATCATTCCGCCTGCGCCCCAAACGTTCTCGTTCAGGCTTTCCCTATCTTCAACGCAAGCTATTCCAAACACGTCCAGTGTGCTGGTCCCAGCACGCCTGCACGCCATTTCAAAAAGCCATTCGAAATGGGAAATTGCGCCGTATCCCTGGGTGAATACCAAGACTTTCCGGCCGGATTCCTTGACGGCCTGCGCTACCAGGTCTTCTGCCCCCTCATAGTCGGGTGCGGTATGGACAAAATTTACGCCTAGATCAAACCCGCGCTTTAAGGTGTCGATTGCTTGTTGATGTGGAATCATGCGCAACTGACATGTCCCAAATCCGACGGCGCTTATTTGCAGACCGCTCCCCCCTAGAGGCCGGTAGCGCATTTCTCGACTCAAACCGCGCTGCTTCCATTTCGAAAAAATCCAAGCCAATTTTTGACCTCGCTAAGGGCCGGCGCGTTATCCGCCTGAACGTAAGATAAACGTAGTTCGATTCGAGCGCTATAGCCTGGGCACAGGACTCTCATCGCGCACTGGTGTAAATTGAAATGGGGCCGCCCCTGACTTTGGGTTTATTACGCGTCCTGCTGAAGTTATCTGCTTCGCCAAGCATTGGCTTTCACTCTGAAGAGACAAGCCCACCATGCCAACTCCAGGGCTTGACTTGTTGCTGCATGCGCCAAGTCGCAGGGGATGGGTTCGCCGTCATGCGTGTGGTCAAATTTACGCGATCTGCCTAGTCCTAGTTACGCTGATCTGTGACATCGACACTGAGATTGTAGATTTTTGCGCCATTGTCGTTCGGCTATACGAACGTTCTGCGTATTCGGCGACGTGACCGCGGATCTGGAATGTGACCGATTCGGCGGTTTGGGCGTTGCGGTGTCGATTGTAGATTTCCTGGTCAGTTCTGGTCGAGTTGGAACTCCATGACCCTGGGCTTTAGGGCTGCTTTTCTAAGTGATTCACCGGTGAACGTGATCCGGTGATGTCGCTGTACAAGACGGTCGACCATCGCATCGGCGATGGTCTCATCGCCGATGCAGCCGTGCCAGTGCTCGATCGGCAACTGACTGGTGACGATGGTCGCCTTGCCCCGCCGCGCGATCTTCGATCATCTCGAGCAGATCGTTTCGAACCATCGCATCGAGGGGAGCCATTCCCCAGCCGCCCTCCCTTCGAGCGCGAGACGGTGGTTGCAACCCGGAAAATGGCAATGCTGAACATTGGGGTGGACATTATCTACGTTCACGTAAGCCTCGTATAGTTCTTTTCTTACAGTTGCATTACTTCTAGCGAAGAAACTCATAAGATAACGAGGAAAAGAGGATGGATCGGCAACCGGGTAGTCCGACTCCAATGGTGCGACCGCCACCTTTCCGTCCACCGTGGGTAGAAGCGATCCGCGCATCTAGTTTTTGTGTTCACGCTTATGTCAGAAAACCCCGCAAAGTAAATTTACCTATTTTTTTTACATAGCTCTTATAACTCCGGAGATCTTATGTTATCGACTTTGTACATGTTAGTTTACGAGGAAGAACCGGTCGCTGCTCGTGCAACGCGAGCGGAGGCCGGGATGAAACGATGCCGCAGCAGAGGCGACAGCCGCATGCTAAGGGGTGTGATCTGGAAGGGGAATTCAGCTTTTGTGAACGGTCTCCCAACTAGTCCTCTTCCGACAGTTTTCCTGACGCTTGGCCGCAGCCGAGTTGCGGAGGAAACTCGATCGAGCAATGCACATAGCCGACACCGTTATTGACCGGTATCTGCATGACCGCGAGATTATTGCGGCGTGTGGATAAATTAGTGGCCGCGAAATACAATGTCTGCATCGCCTAGGTCAACCGGTCGTGCTTGGCCTGATCGTCAGTCTCTCAATGGAGTACTTATACTCTCGACAGAAAAAAGGGATGCTGATCAATGAACGACAATATGCACGAAGCCAAAGCTGCGATCAAATGCGATCTGTATGTGCTCGGTTGGGTGTCCGTTAGCCTAGGTGCGGCATTGGGGCTTTGCGTGCTGATCGGCCCCGCTGGACTCGGCATAGCGGCCATTGTTGGCGTTGCCGGAGTTTGGAAGGCTTGCTGGAGCAAGCATCGCGTTTCCAAACGACTCTGGTGGTATTTCTGGAGTGGGCTGCTCGTGCTGGATGCAGGCATGGCCTTTTTCGAAACTCACCCTTGGTTCTTCAGCGTAAAGTAGGAGAAAGAGTTCCACGCAAGCGACGCCGGCCTCCAAATGCTCACCAACACGATGAAGAGTGGACACGGAGCTCGTTCACTTGTACATGAGCGGCTATCTTAAATCCCAGTCCTGATAAGCCACCCCATTCAGAACTTTGCCGGTGCCATCATCATGCATTGCGTCAACTACGTCATCGACTCCGCAGCAGGCATGTAAAGGTGGACGGAAGGCATTTTCGCTAAGGCTTCATGCAGTCGGGCATGACCATTACATAGGTCGCGCTTTCGGCGAACCGATCCTTGCATCGCGCGTCGATCTCCGGGCTACGCCGAACCATAACGTATTGCGCGTCAACAGTTGGATCCCCCCCGTTAAGCCAAACAGTCTGCTTGTCCCCGAACGGATGTTGAAATGACGTGTTGGAGATCATAAGGTTGATTTCGGGTGATAATTCTTTATCGTATGACACCGTATTGCCCGGCCGGAATCCAGGTAAATCGAATTGCGCAACGTGATTTGCATACTCGATAGCGCGGAGTACCGGGACGACAGGAACACTAAAGGGTTCCAAGATATGGAAAGCCGCGAATCCCGCGAGGACTGGCGCAGCGAGCCATCCATACCGCCACGGACGCGGCCACCGATCACCCACGAACCTTACGCCGTTAATCATCGCCAGGGTCACGACTACAAACATGTGTTTCTTGACGGCATAATCGGAGCCGGCGTGCATGACGTGCAAGACAATATATTGCACAACCGCGAGTATGGCCGTCGCAAGTCCCGCGCATCCGAGTACAGCGTCAACTTCGCTCAGCGAACGGCCGCTGAAGTTTCTCCACAACGCCAGCAACGCGATCGCTCCGCAAACTGTCGCTGCCACAAGAGTGAAGGAATAGCTGAATTGCACATAGCCATTCGTTTCCGCCGCAGCACGCATAGCCTTGAATGAGGGATGGAAGAGCAGGATTAGCACGGTCCCTGCTCCGGTTATGCCGAGCGCGCGTGCGATCACTACTGGCGACCGGCCCGCGTGCCACGCCCGAACGCCCTCATAGAACATCAGCAACAAGCCACAACCAAGGATCTGGATCGCAATCAGCGCATGCACCCACATACTGACAACGCCCACCACGAGCACAATAAACGCTCGAGCCCATACATTTGTCATACGGGCAAGGGTGCCCAGGGTCATTAGAAGCAAAACGTCAGCCACTTGTTGCGAGTAGAAGAAGTTGAGTACTACTTCCCACCCGATCAGCGAGTGAGTGTGCGCAAGCAGGATAAATGCGACCGCGACCAGGACTAAGTTTACGGGGGAATCTTTTCCAACCAGCTCGAGCACGAGCAGGTATGACACGTACACAGATGCGATAGAAATCAACACGATTGCCACAAGCCCAGAGCCGCCAATCCAGCCCCCCACAGCAGCAAGCCAATGCGCACCCGCCGGATATATGCTCATGATCCCGATCTGTACCTCCGGGCGCCGCTCGCCATGCTTCATGATTTCATCGACGAGCATGAAGTGCTGGACGAAATCCATGCTTAGCTCGATGAAGCGTCCGAAGTCCATTAGAAGGGCGATACCGACTAGCGATGCCAGCAGATAATAGGGGACGCGAGGCGTTGTTTTTTGCATTGGGAAAATATCAGCTTTAGGCAAGAGCGCCATCATAAACACCTTGCGCGAATTGCCCGATAAGGAAGCTCTCCGGGTCACCATGCTTGACGTCTAACGGCTGCTCGAGATCGGGACCATTGTGCCAGGCCCTGTTCCCATATCGGCTGACAAACGAGATGTGAGAATCACATTGATGCCATGAATCGCACACAGGTCTAAAGGCCATTACCTGAAACACGCCCTTCACCATTGAAACTCACACGCACCAAATAATTGCGGTTGCGAGTGGCTGAGACCGACATGGACGCTTTGGACGAACGAGCGAAATCTTCGACTTTCGCAAGATCGTTAGCATTGAGCAGAAAAGAAACACTTGGATAAGACTTGGGGAACTCGGCATTCAATAAGCGCTGATCGAATTCGAATGTGCTGCCCGCCCCAAACATCTGGTATAGATAAAAACCGCCCATGAAAATGGACGCGTGCGAGACAAACACCGGCTTGCCGCGTGCGTTAGCCCATACAAATGCCATCGCCTGCGCAATATCAGGGTCCACATATCCCCCCGCTGCCGTCAGCGTGGGGCGCGTCAGCGTATGGACACGTATCGCATTACGAAAGTCTCGGTTACGCGCCGCGACAACGAGCACCGCGAGCACAAGCATCACACCGGCAACTGCGACCGGTCCCCGTCTCATCCATGCGCCGCCAATTCCTCTTGCGATGAGCAGACCTTTCAGCGCCGAAAATGTCATAACGGCGAACCCAGTAAATAATGGACCGACAAACCACTGAGGGACGTTCTTGGCGATGTCCCATATATTGAAGTCAGTCAGACCATGCAAACCCAACTTCAAATGCAAAAGAACGAGCACCAATGTCACTGGTAAAAACGAAAAGAGTGCGACAAATCCGGGTTGCCGATATCTCGGGTTTGCAAACGGAAGAAACATGCAGCCCAGAACAGCGACCAGGATCATCGGTGACAAGTTCTCTTTAAAAGAACGAAGCAGGTAGGTGACAAATCGCGTGTGGCCATCGAGCGGGGCCCGTTCTTCCATCACGGCATGCCCGAATGCGTCAGTCCAAACTGCGATGTGAGCAACCGCAGGCATCAGGCATAAACAGAATATGAAAGCGACCAGCGGCACGAAAGGCGTAAGGCGCTGAAACAGGGCGCGGTCGTGGCCGGCACTGCGCATATAACGTCGCAACAGACAAAGTCCGAGAATCAGGACCGCCTGACAAACGATTAAAGTCAGCAAAGGCTGATGACTGCCCTCCCCAGCCTGCAGAGACGATTGAATCCCCGAAATGGAAACAGGCAGGGCCAAAAGTGTCCACGCCAGCAACGAAACGAGATCGGGCAATACACGAGAACGGCCCAACGACAGCGTCAAGTAGATCGCCCAAAACACGAGCCCATACGGCACAACCACGCTACCGAGAAAGATAGCCGCAGAAAAATAGACATTTGACTCGTGCCGATGGCGCCCGGTTTTGTCACTGGCCAGCGACACCGCCGCGGCGATGAACATTGGCACGGCAAAGATCGAGTCCTTGCCCAAATTGATCATGCCATACATGCCGAACCGGCTTAATACCAAACCTGCGAACAACACTAGCGTGACCATCAGACGCGGTCGAAGTCCGAGGCGCTCGCCAACATGCGCGGACACGAAAGCTGCCATTAGCACGAGCAGCACTTTCATGCCGGCGCTGGTCGTAGCGACCGGCAGAGCTCCTTGCAACAGAGCGGGTAGCAGCATGATGCCGGAAAAACCCGGCATTGGAGGACAGGGAATGGTCCCAGTCAACAAACCTACCGCCCGGACAAGAGCCCCGGTCGCCGCATTGTCCGCGGCATTCCATCCCCAACCCAAAACAAAGTGTTGGATTTGCAGGATCTGGATCGAGTCGAGCACGCTCGGAACCTGAAAGCACGCAAACGTGCCAACGAGTAACCCGAGAATTGCGACCGTCACAAGGTATGCCGGAATGGAGCCTCGTTTTCGAGCGGGAGTCCTACGCGACAGCATGATGCCGCCGCCAATGATGATCAGGTCGAGAACGGCGGTACCGACAGCCAGATATGGCTTCGACCCGCCTGGAAACAATACCCACGCAAACAAAAACCACACCGCATTCAAATGGACACCCAGTGCAAACGGTGTCAGGAAGCGACTTGCGCCGGTTCTACGAAACTTGAGCCCCAGCGCCCCAACCATTTCACGAAGCGCCCAGCCGGGCAACCATACATGCAGTAATGCGGTCAGCAGTGCTATCGAGTAGATCGCTACTGTCATCTCATCACTGTTCAGCTGGCATCCCGTGCTTCCCGCATCGGGTCGCTGGCCGCAAGCGTACTTTCAATAACACCGGCCACTTCCTTCCCGTCCCGAATCGCGTAGTTCGTGCCGCGGTCTTCAGGGTAGATCTGAGCCATTGTTGAAATCAGCGCGTTAGCAAAAGGGGTCTCACGCCCCGGTACGTACTTCGAATAGTCGCGTTCAGTGACCGGCTGCGCATAATCAGCGCGCCAGAGCCGGAAATCCTTGATCCAGGAACGCTGCATCTCGGGGAACATACGCTTCAAATGATCCAGCGCATATTGAAGATACTGCTCGTCGCCGTATTTCCAGACAGGGTCGGCCGTCGCAATGTAACGCGACAGGAACACGATGTGATTGCCAGCATAGTTAGCCGGCGGATCGAAGTTGGTATGTTCAATAACTCCAACAAACGGAAAACCAGGATCGTTGACGTTGAGCCAGTAGGTGTCGGAAAGACTCCGATCCATTTCAAGCACGAGGCACATATTGCCCAGGTAGTTCACGCGGCGCAACGACTCGATCCATTTCGGGGCACTCACCTTCTCGAGCAAATCCGCGATTAGAGGGAAAGCCGGCGTAAGCAAATATTGTCGGGCACTAACTTCCTCCGTCCCCAACTGCAGCGCTTCAATACTCCCGTTCGCCGCACGCACTCCGGTTGCTCGCACGTTATAGCGCACCTCGCCACCGCGCTTTACGATTTCGTCGGACATCGCACGTGCGAGACGACCAAACCCGCCACGGAAATAGGCTAGTTGCTCGCCGCCCTGTTTGTCTCGCGTGCTGCCGCGCAAAACGAGTTTTTTCCAGAACCACACGGCGTTGACGGCATCGGCAAACACAGAAAACTTTGCATCAATCAGGGGCTGCCACACCACACGGTACACCGTCTTGCCGCACAGCGGCTCGAGCCACTCGCGGATTGTCAAATGCTCGATCTGCCGCCAGTCCTTGATCTTGCGGACCTGGAAAACCAGTAAGCCTAATCGGATCCGGTCAATGATCGACAGCGGCGAGAAGCGCAACAAATCAAGCGGGGTGGACAGCCGCCACATCTTTCCGTTGAAATACATGCCAGTCCGCGAAGGCAGCGTCACGATCTCGCCCTCGAGACCCAACTCCTTCACAAGCTGCGGCACATAAACATCGTTGTTAAACCAATGATGGTAAAACTTCTCGATGGTTACGCCATCCTGAAACTGGAAGGTTCCAGCGAGGCCGCCCGGATGGGCATCGCCCTCCACGATCAGCACTTTCCGGCCTGCGCGGCTCAAAGCCAAGCCTGCGGTCAAGCCGGTAAAACCCGCGCCCACAATGGCGACGTCATATTGTTGATTCATGGAACACATCCAGTATTGATTTTCAGCTAAGAAACCGAACTGCGCGCACGCGCGGCAAACAGCTTCGGATTCAACAGGATTGCAATGCCTCCGGCGACCGTGGTCGGCAACCAAAGAGACAAATGAGCGAGAACAGCAAAGCTGGCGGCCTGTGCCTCAGTACCGCCGAGCGCACGAACAGCTGCAAAGGCTGCAAGGTGAAACGGGCCAACATAGCCAGGCGACGATGGTACCAATGTCGAAAGCGTAGCGATGGCCATGACCATGAGGGACGAAGCATAGTCCGCGTGCATCTCGAGGCCTCTGAACATCGCCCAGAACAACCCTGCCTCGCCCGCCCAGACGATTGTCGACAGAAGCAGCACGTGCAACATTGTTCGCAAGCTGCCCATTGTGCTCAACTGCTCTATCAGCGACGCGGCCAGTCGGATCAGTTTCGCTAGCGCTGGCATGCGCTCGAAGCGGCGTGCGATCCATTCCAGCATTGAGATCAACGAACGTCCGAACACAACAATAGTCGCCAACCCCGCCACACCCGCGATTGCAACAATCATCACCGTCTTGCCAATCCACTCGGGCAGCGGCATCGGTGAAATGAGCAAGCCAATTCCCAAAGACAAAAGCAACGTCAGCAGATCGATCAACCGCTCGAAAACGAGACTCGCGGTCGCGGTCACGCGGCTTACTCCGATAGCCGATGGAAACACAAGCGCGCGCACCAGGTCACCCGCACGCAACGGCAGCACGTTATTCAATGCAATTGACCCGAGAAACGGTGCAATGCATTGGCGAGTGCTTACGTTCGCGCCCGCCGCGCGCAGCATCACCTTCCATCTCTCGATGCGAGCGGAATAGTCAATTGCAAGCGAAACAAGTCCAACAACAAGGAAATGCCAGCGAAAATCCGACAGAGCAAGTTTCAGTGCATCGAAATCTACCCGCCGGAAAACTAGAACAAGACAGACGAGGGAGATCCCCACGCCAAGCACCTGTCTGATCCATGATTTCCAGCCGGCCTGCTGACGCGGAACGCCCGGCAACGGTCGGTCGACGCCCGCCTTTTCATCGTTCATCATCGGATCCATGTCGCCCAGGGCGCTTTGCCGGATTCCCACAAAGACTCAAGATGCCGCTTGTCGCGCAAAGTGTCACAAGGTTGCCAGAACCCGTGATGGGTAAATGCCGCGAGCTTTCCGTCACGGGCCAGATTCTTCAACGGATCTTGTTCCCAAGGCATCTCATCGCCCGATACGTAGTCGATAGCGCTCGGTTCAACAACAAAAAAACCACCGTTGATCCAGCCGATTTCGTCGCTAGGCTTCTCTTCGAAGCTCGTTACGCCACCGTCGGACGCCAAGTTGAGTACACCGAAGCGACCTGGTGGCTGCACAGCAGCAACCGTTGCAAGTCGACCGTGCTTTCGGTGAAAAGCGATTTCGGCGGTGATATCAACATCTGAAAGCCCGTCACCATAGGTGAGACAAAAGGTTTCGCTGCCCAGATAAGGCGCCGCACGTTTCAACCGGCCGCCTGTCATCGTATCTGCGCCGGTATCAATGAGCGTGACCTTCCAGTCCTCGGATTGCGAGTTAAGAACCTCGTGCGCACCCGTTCGCAAATCGATCGAAAGATCTGCTGTGTGACGGTAGTAATTGAAAAAGAATTCCTTAATCACATAACCCTTGTACCCAAGGCAGATCACAAACTCCTTGATACCGTGATGCGCATATGATTTCATGATGTGCCACAGCAAGGGACGACCACCTACCTCGACCATCGGCTTCGGCTTGTAATCCGACTCTTCGGCAATGCGCGTGCCTAATCCGCCGGCAAGAATCACAGCTTTCATAAAATTCTCCTCAACTTTCTAAAGTCTGATATCCGCCGGGGCGAGGTTCAGGGTCTCTTCCGCAATCGCGACGGGTTCAGCTCGTAATATCAAATAGATGCGCAGTAAATACTCGCCAAGAATGCCCAGCAGCAGCGACTGAAACCCTATGCCGAACAGCACAAGGATATGTATGCTGGCGAGGCCGCGTGGTAGGTCGGGATGAAATGCACGCAGGATAAGGTAATAGACCGTCCCGAAGGCCGACAGCCCGAGGAGAAACAGGCCACCATAAGTTGCTAGCCGCAACGGCAATACCGAGTGATTAAATACGCCCGCCAACCCGAGTTTGACCAACTGCGCCACGCCAAACTTGCTCGACCCTGCAACACGGGCCATACGCGAATATGGCACCCCGATCTGCTTGAATCCCATACCGGCAATTAACCCGCGCAAATAGGGATTCGACGAACGATACCGCTGCAATGCGTCAATGACCTTGCGGTCCACCAGACGAAAATCGCCAGCATCGCGCGGAATCGCGTGTTCACTGAGTTTATCGATGGTCCAATAGCCGAACTTGCGAAAGGTGTTGATCAGCCATCCCTCCGGCCGTTTTTCGCGCACACCGTATACAACGTGGTACCCGTCGCGCCACAACTGGAAGAATTGCTCCAGCAACTCAGGCGGGTCTTGCAAATCTGCGTCGATTTGCAAGACTGCATCACCGCGCGCATGCATATAGTTGGCGAGGATCGAACGCTGAAAGCCCACGTTTTTCGAGAAGCGGATCGCGCGAACTCTTTGGTCGACACTCGCCAAGGCGGTCAGCTTCTCCCACGTCGCATCGGATGAGTGATTGTCCGTGAACAGGAATTCGAGCCGGCACCTGTCGGCCATGGTCTCACTCAACTTTCGGAGACGGGCGTATAACAGGTCAAGATTGTCCGCTTCATTTAGTACAGGTACTGAAATTGAGATGAGCGGAAGATCTACCGAAGTGTCCATCGATATTGTTTCCATGGCAATTAATTCGATGCGATTTGACGCAACGTTGCACGCAGTCCGTCATCGAGTGAATGACTAGCGCGCCAACCGGTTGCCTGTTGCAGGCGAGCCGGATCACCAACAACAACCGGGAGGTCATCCGGACGCAGCGCGAGCGCGCCAAAGCGCAACAGGGATTCGTCTGCGCCCATGTGGCCCGCCAATGCGCTCGCAAAATCGCGGACCGATGTTTCAGTACCGGTCGACAGATTGTAAGCGCCATTTTTCATTCGGCCTTCTATCAACGCGAGCGCTGCAACGGCTAATCCGTCGCATGCATCGTCGACGTACAAAAAGTCCCGAATCTGAGTTCCCACCGAAAGATCAACGGCCTTGGAGCATTGCAGGTTATAGATCAGCGATGGCAACAGGCGGTGCGCAGCCTCGCCCGGCCCATACACGTTAAATGCGCGAAGCACTGCAACCGGAAGACCTTGTTCTGCAGCCGTCGCCAATGCCAACAAACCGCCTGCAGCCTTCGACGCACCGTAGAGCTTATGCGACTCGAGCGGCATGTCCTCGGTGAGCATGTCCATGTGCTGGGCTGCATATTCCGCGCTACTGCCCATCAGAACCACTGCACCGATCCCAGACGCGTTGGCAGCGGCCACGACGTCGGAAGGCAGCATTGCATTGACGCGGACCAACTCGGTCCGGTTTCGATCCTGAGGATGCACGCCTGCGGCCGCAAGATGGAACACAACATCGAAACGATGCGCCGCCATGACCTGCTGCAAAACGGTCGCGTCGAGCCGCGCGCTTTCAATGTTGAGTACACCCTCGACCGAACACGCGCGCCGCCCAATCGCGACCACCCGATGCCCTCGCGCTAGCAAAGTGCGCGCGAGATTCATGCCGATAAAGCCCGAGGCTCCCGTCAGCAATAGATTCACGAACGCATTCCTTCGCGCCAATCTGCCAACTGGCGCATGCAAAGCTCACGTGCTCCTGTATTGCCTGAATGAAAAGCGCGGTACCAGGCCGCGGTTTCCTTGACCACACGTTTGGTATCCCAAGGGGGAGTCCATCCAAGAACATTGCGTGCAAGGGAGCTGTCAAGCGCCAGTGCGACGGCTTCCGGTAATGGGTTCTGCTGGTAATCCAGGGTTGGGCGTTCCCAGCCGTCCGAGAGAATCTCGAGCACGTCACGAACGCTGAATTGGCGAGATTCATGCGGGCCAAGATTCCACGCGCGCGCAAATGTTGCACGGTCTCGCTCCAAACCAGCGAGCAGCATCAAATACCCTTGCACAAGGGCCAGCACATGCTGCCACGGCCGGGTTGCGTCGGGATAGCGAAGCGTCAACGAACCGCCGGTATTTACTGCTCGCGCAAAGTCAGGGATCAACCGGTCCTCCGACCAGTCTCCGCCGCCAATGATATTGCCGCCGCGTGCCGTTGCAATTCCTACCGGATGCCGGGAGTCAGATCCGAACGAATAGCGGTAACTGTCGATCACCATCTCCGCTGCGGCCTTCGACGCGCTATACGGGTCTTTCCCTCCCAGCGCATCGTTTTCCCGATAGGGCCACGCCCACTCGTTATTTTTGTAGACCTTATCGGTCGTGACACAGACAATCGAACGGCAACTGGCGGTAGCGCGTGCCGCCTCCAGCACATGGGCGGTGCCTGTCGCGTTGGTAGCGAAGGTCAAGACCGGCTCGCGATACGACCGCCTAACGAGAGGTTGCGCCGCAAGATGAAGCACTAGCTCTGGTTGAAAGCGCGTGAAACAGTCAAGCACAGCGTGGAAGTCACAGATGTCTCCTTCGGTTCCCGCTACGTCGTTCGCGACATCGGCTTCAACATAGAGCGAGGGCGAAGTTTCGGGCGCGAGCGAGAACCCTCCGACCTCAGCACCCAGTTGCTTGAGCCAGAGGCAAGCCCAACTTCCGGTGAAGCCTGTGTGGCCCGTTACCAGGATCCGCTTCCCGGACAGTACTGATTCAAATCCAAGCTGATTTGTCTCTCTCAAGAATGCTCCCTCACCACCTAATCAACGATTTTAGTTCGCCTGAAACCGGCACCCGGGCTGGCTTCACGTTTTGGTCTCCGATCAAACCGCTAGCTCCGCCAACTACTGCGCTTTAGAGCCATCACGGTCAAGATTACGGAATCTTTACGCAGCCGGCATAAGTTGCACAGTCCGGTCATTTCGAGGATATCTTCTAGTTAACGGATGACATCGCCCCTGCCGACGCACGGTTCCGGCAATGCGGCGCAATTATGCCATTACGCGTAATGTTTTTGACCATCAGACGTCAATAATGGACGCCATCTACCAATAAATGCCACGTCATTGATGACGCAACCGATTATGGGCGAACAGGTCAGCCGCGAACATCGTCCATCCATTTAATAAATCGACAGGTGTAACGCGGGCGCTAAAAGACGCTTTTGCGCGTTCCTACTCAATGGAATTTACCACGAACCCGGTGGCTCAACGTCCGCCGCGCGACGCTTTGATGATGACACTAATGTTATAATTGTTGATCGTTACCTGCTAGTGCGCCTAAGAGATCGCCTCTCGCCGAAACTGGAGCAGCTGGTATTTCCACCTCAGATGTGGCTTACCGCGCGACCATTCTGGCGCGACTCGAGGGTTCGGCTGGTCCATCCTTTTGATGAGTGAGAGATATCGACAATGTCGACGAGCGCAGCAACCATCACCAAGGCTTCTAAAATCTACGTCGCCGGTCATCGTGGCATGGTCGGCTCAGCAATTGTGCGCCGCCTGAATGCCAGCGGATATGAAAACGTCCTGAGTGCGACGCGCGCGGAACTGGATCTTGAAGATAATCACGCCGTGCGGACGTTCATGCAGCGCGAAAAACCGGATTATGTCTTCCTCGCGGCGGCGAAAGTCGGGGGCATCTACGCGAACAATACGTATCCTGGCGAATTCATCTTTCAGAACCTCGCCATCCAGAACAACGTTATCCATTCGGCCTACGAAGCAGGTGTCCAGCGGCTGCTGTTTCTCGGTTCATCCTGCATTTACCCGCGTGAGTGTCCTCAGCCTATCCGCGAAGACTACCTGTTGACTGGTCCGCTCGAACCGACCAATCAGCCGTATGCCATCGCTAAGATTGCCGGAGTCGAACTCTGCGACGCGTACAACCGCCAATATGGTACGCAGTACGCGAGCGCCATGCCGACCAACCTCTACGGTCCCAACGACAACTATGACCTCGCGACCAGCCACGTGTTGCCGGCGCTGATTCGCAAGGCGCACGAAGCGAAGTTGCGCGGCGATCACGAACTGGTCGTCTGGGGCACAGGTACGCCGCGCCGCGAATTCATGTATGTCGACGACATGGCGGACGCCTGCGTCTTCATGATGGAATCCGGTGTGCCGTCCGGCCTGTTCAACATCGGCCTAGGAACGGACGTCACGATTCGCGAAGTAGCGCAAGCGGTGATCGAGGCAGTCGGCTTCGACGGAAAATTGACGTTTGACACCACAAAGCCCGACGGCACACCGCGCAAGCTCCTGTCTGTTGACAAACTGAAGGCGCTCGGCTGGAAAGCGAAGACCGAGTTGCCAGAAGGCTTGCGCCTCGCCTATCAAAGTTTCCTGAACGGGGACAAGCGGTAGCTCACCAACGTATGCCCAATCGCAAGCCCGCCGTTACTGTCGTCGTTCCTTCGTTCAACCAAGGGCGCTTCCTCAAAGACGCCCTTCGATCGATAGCCTCGCAAAGTGTCCCCACCGAAATCTTCGTGATGGACGGGGGCTCGACAGACAATTCGGTTTCTATCATTCGAAATTGGGAATCGAAGCTTGCAGGCTGGCGTAGTCACAAGGACGACGGGCAGGCTGCGGCAATCAACGAAGGCATTGCCCTCGGTACAGCACCGTATGTTTGCTGGCTCAACAGCGATGACTTCTTATTGCCCGGTGGCCTCGGCAAACTCGTCGCAGCACTAGAGCGGCACTCCATGTGGCCAGCCGCGTACGGCAAGGCGCTGCATCTCGATGAGGTTACTGGTCGGCGCACTCCCGCGTGGGTCGAACCGTTTAACGAGCGCCGCATGGCAACACGCTGCGTCATCACCCAGCCAGCGTCACTGGTCCGGCGCAGCGCTTGGACCGCAGTCGGAGGCCTCGACACGTCCCTGAAGATGGCGCTCGACTACGACCTCTGGTGGCGTCTTTATCGCACCGGTGGTCCGCTTGGTTTTGTCGATGAAGAAGTCGCGGTCAACCGGAACCACGATGAAACCAAAACGCGTATTCATCGCCGCCTGCACTACAAGGAAGCGATGGAAACAGTGCGCCGCCATCATGGCCATGTACCGTTGAAGTGGTGGCTCGCCCAGCCTTACGCCGTCTGGTGGAAGACCCTCATCCGCTAGCATGCGAGTTCTTCATTTCTATAAGACCTATAAGCCGGATACGATAGGTGGCATCGAGCAGGTGATTGGTGAGATCTGCAGCGGCTCTGCACGTCGAGGTGTAGCAAGCGACGTACTCACTGTCAGTCGCAACACGTCAACAGTGGATCTGGGCGACCACATGCACTATCGGGCGCGGCTCGACCTCAATATTGCATCGTCGGCGTTTTCGCTGTCGTCGCTCTCCCGGTTGAAGGAACTCTCCCAGCACGCCGACGTGATCCACTACCACTTCCCGTGGCCGTTCATGGACATGGCGCATTTCCTCACACGTTTGAACAAGCCGACGGTCGTCACCTATCACTCGGATATAGTCCGGCAGAAAACGCTTCTGCACTTCTATCGGCCGCTGATGATGCGTTTTCTCGGCAGCGTCACGCGCATCGTTGCGACCTCGCCGCAGTACGCGAAGAGCAGCGTGGTATTGCAGCGGTTCGCAGATAAGGTCGAGGTGATCCCTTTCGGGCTAAACACACAAGCTTACCCTCCCGCAACTCAAGCCAGAGTGGCCGAATGGCGGGCTCGCGTCGGACCCAAGTTCTTTCTGTTCGTTGGCATGCTGCGCTACTACAAGGGCTTGCATGTCCTGCTGGACGCCCTGAAGGGCTCCGACTACACCGTCGTCATCCTGGGTGGTGGCCCTCTCGAGAATGAATTGAAGTCGCAGGCTGCAGCACTGGATTTGCGCAACGTGCATTTCGTCGGCGCACTGCCTGATGAAGACAAGGTCGCCCTGCTTACGCTGTGCTATGGGCTCCTCTTTCCGTCGCATCTGAGATCGGAAGCATTCGGCATTTCACTGCTGGAAGCAGCTATGTTCGGCAAGCCGATGATCTCGTGCGAAATTGGCACTGGAACGTCTTATGTGAACATGGCTAATGAAACCGGGCTTGTCGTGCCCCCATGCAACCGCGCCGCGCTACGAAATGCAATCGACCAGATGTGGCACGATGAAGCGCTCGCAGTGAGATTTGGATCTGCGGCGCAGCAACGATTCTGCAAGCTTTTCACTGCGGACAAGATGGCCGACTCGTATGTCGATTTGTATAGGCGAATTGCTTACGAGTTTTCACGCTGACGTCAGATATCCCAGGATTCGATCCTGACTACGCCAGATTCGGCAGTGCGAACCCGTGTAGCCGCAATGCCGGCGATGAGTGCTGAATTGCGAACGAAAGCGTTCATGGGGCCATCGTCGGTATCCGCAGCGTGAAAGTGCTCGCGCAAAGCCGCGTGACTAATAAGACCACGGTAAATCACCTCCTCAAACTCAAAGCGAAAGTTGACGGTCTCCGAAAACCAGTCGTTCGTCGGAAACAAATTCGTTTCCTCACTCTTTCCTTCGCGAGTTTGAACGCGCCTTGGATTCGAAATGAAATTCAAGCTGCGCGAGGTTACCCGGCTCATCGATGGTTGACGATGACAAAGTGCATAGATCGCCCTTTTTATGAGGAATCGCAGCATGCCGGCCGAAGAACCATTAACGGCGTGAATAAGAATTCGGGCATCGATTTGATCAGCATAACCGACCAAACGCTTGACAGTATTATCTTCGAGTCGCGAGTACTCTCGACACCGATCGACAGCAGAGCCACCTCCCACAAAATCAGTTGGGTTGGTGGTTCCACTGTATCTCGGCCGATCTGACGAAACACTAGCCTGGTCCCAATGCACGAATTACTCGTTTAGAACGAAAAACCCGCCTTATTGCGGCGTAGGTCTTCGTCGACCATCATTTTGCAAAGCTGCTCCAGTGTAGTCTTCGGTTCCCAGCCAAGCTTTTCCTTTGCCTTTGCGGGGTTGCCGATCAACAGCTCAACTTCGGCCGGACGGTAGTACTTCGGATTTACGCGTACCAGCACTTTGCCGTTCGAATCGACGCCCTCTTCCTTTTCTCCCGCGCCGCGCCAGTTCAATTCAACACCAGTTGCCTTGAACGCCATGGTGACGAAATCGCGAACCGTCTCTGTCCGGTTGGTGGCAAGCACGAATGTATCCGCCTTGTCGGCCTGAAGCATAAGATACATGCCCTCGACATATTCCTTGGCGAAGCCCCAGTCGCGTTTCGCATCGATGTTGCCCAGTTCGAGCACATCCAGCTTGCCAAGCGCAATCTTTGCCACTGAATCGGTGATCTTGCGCGTCACGAACTCGCGGCCGCGCAACGGCGACTCATGATTAAACAGAATGCCGCTCGAACCAAAAATATCGTACGACTCACGATAATTGATCGTAATCCAGTGGGCATACAGCTTAGCGACGCCATAGGGACTACGCGGATAAAACGGTGTGTCTTCCTTTTGAGGAATTGCCTGGACCTTCCCGAACATCTCGGAAGTAGAAGCCTGATAAAACCTAATCGATTTATCAACAACACGGATTGCTTCCAACTGGTTCAACGCGCCTACGCCGGTGATTTCTGCCGTGGTAGCCGGCTGGTCAAACGAGACTCCGACAAAACTTTGCGCCGCAAGGTTATACACTTCACGCGGCTGGGCCATTTCGAGCAAGCGGATGGTTGCGCCCAGATCGGTCAGATCGTGCTCGACTAGGTTCAGCTTCGGATGGTTCAGGACACCAAGCTCCTCCATGCGCCAGAAATTGACCGAACTCGTACGCCGGTAGGTGCCATGAACCTCGTAGCCCTTCTCAAGCAACAATTGCGTGAGGTATGCTCCGTCTTGCCCCGTAATGCCTGTGACCACTGCGCTCGTCAATTCCATCTCCTTTAAGTAGACCCATCTGCTCGATAGCACTATCGCGCTTGATGGAGAAAATGCTCAGGGCTCAATTGTAACCGAGCTAACATGGCCGCCCAAGCTTCCGACCTAAGTTATAAGATGCAAGGGCGGTACCTGGCAACCCGTCCGCAGCGCGCCTGGCTCTACCGACTTCTGACAAGCGCAAACGGCACATGACCGCATTTCGATATATGGACGTAACGCATAGCGCGTCTACACTTAAGCGCGAGACGTCACGAGAAATCTTAAACTCAGAAAAAAGATAAAAATCGTGTGAAGTACAAGCGTGTTCATCAATCAGTTCACGTCACGTGTTTTCTCATCGAATAGATCACTTGAGATCACGTGGCGTCTGCGTGGACGTTCGTCGCGTGACGCCCAGTTCCCAGGACAATCCGCGAGAGCATGAACATTTCTCAGTCAAAAAGCGGAGCCAAGCTTCTTCTGGACATCGAATTACGCCTCGGCATAAATAACCGCAGTAACTTCTAAGAGTTCCCGAAAATTTAAGATGTGAATTTTGATTCCACAAGCGAGTTTCAGAGACCATCCGATTGAAGTCGACTGAAAGGTTAGAAATATTATTTAAGCCGATAATAAAGAAATGGCCTATTGTCCATTCAAAAACTTATCCCAAACGTTTTATCAGACTTCTCGGAAATGAACTCACGTGGTTTAAACTTGAAGTTAGCTTTAAAAAAATTGCGTTGTCAAAATTTAAAATCGAGCGTTTTGACCAGCATTTATTACGAATAAAATATTCATTGCGACAAATTTGACGGTGAAAAGCCATAGGTAACGTAGCTGTTATTAATCGTGTGCGTACGCAATGCCGACCAGTTTGCGGACAGAACCGGAAATTTTACGCAGGACTTTTACGGCACCTCGTCAAAATTTCGCTCCGATCCTCGCCCGCTCTTCACTTCATGTCGTGAAGCAGACAACTACAGTCACTCGTGCCAATCGAGAGGCGAGAAATCATCACCGCAGTGCTGTCGTTTGGCTGACGGGGTTGCCAGGTTTTGGAAAGTCAACAATTGGGGATGCAACGGAACGCAATCTCTACGCGCCAGGCATGCAAACCGCTTCTCGACGGTGATAATGTTCGGCTTGGCTTGTGCGCTGACTTAGGGTTTTCCGAAGCGGATCGTAACGAAAATGTCCGGCGGGTCGCCGAGACAGCCCAACTATTTGTAGAGTGCGGCATACTTGTCATTGTTGCGCTGCTTTCCCCGATTCGGGAGACACGAGAACGGGTAAAACAGCTGTTTAACCCTGACGACTTTTTCGAAGCTTATTGTAGTTGTCCGTCCATAGTTTGCCCGGGGGCAAGATCCCAAGGGCCCACTATGCCCGAGCAACGCGTGGAGAGATCCACAAATTTACGGGGGTGTCTTCCCGCTACGAGGAGCCGCTGTCGCCAACGCTGTGTTTGAATACAGACCAGCAAACAGTAGAACAATCTGTCAAATTGCTCACTGAATTGTTAATCAAGCGTTGCAAGCTTTAAGCATTGCGAAACTAATAGTTCGTTCTCACTGTTACATAGTTTCAATGCGATGGCATGATGTGAAATTAGATCAGGTTGTTCGCATACCTTATGCGATCGCATTGACTAATGCGACCCTATTTCATTTACCACACTCAGGCGACGCGTACGTCTTGACCAGACACCTCCACTTCACGCACGCTCGTAATTTTTGATATGGATATGTGAGTTTCGCCGACGATGCTTTAGCTATCGCCTAGGTAGGTGCCAGTCCGTTTTGAGGCTCGTTTCCATTGCGGCAAAGTACAAGAAACACCAAGCGAATACATGCTAGGCACGGCGTCGATGCAATTAAGCGGTCAGGTCTCCGCCTAAGCGCCAACGCATCGACATCCAATTCTTAGTGACGCAACACCTGACCACGCCAAAAGCTTTTGCCAGTTAAACTACTTCCTTATAGCGCAACCGCATCCGCAATGACTTGCAACCGGCGGATGATACGTTGGCATTGCGAACACCGTTACGCGCCCGTCCTCCGACACTCCTTCACCGATTTTGTAGCCAGTGCCTCACTTATGCTGCTTTCCCCTGCCCAACGCCCCGTCCCCCTCGCATTCGGCGACATTCAGGGCTGCCGCGAAGCATTCCAGCGTCTATTGGCGAAGGCTGCGCCCGGCGAGACCACGCCGCTGTGGTTCGCCGGCGACATCATCAACCGCGGCCCGGAATCCCTTGCCACGCTGCGCGACCTGATCGCGCTCGGTGACCGCGCCGTTGCCGTCCTCGGTAATCACGACCTGCATCTGTTGTCCGTATCGGCGGGCATTCGTAAATCGAAGAAAGGCGACACTATCGACGATATCCTGGCCGCGCCCGACGCCGCCGATCTCCTCGACTGGGTCAGGCATCGTCCGATCGCGCATTTCGATCACGGCATGCTGATGGTCCACGCCGGCGTTCTGCCGCAATGGGACGTGGCGACCACGCTGGAACTCGCCGAAGAATTCCAGCGCGCCCTGCGCGCGCCGAACTGGAAGGAAACGCTCGCGAGTCTCTACGGCAACGAGCCGACCCGATGGAAACCGAAGCTCAAAGGCGCCGACCGGCTGCGCGTGATATGCAATGCGCTCACGCGCCTGCGCTTTTGTTCGCCCGAAGGCGACATGGATTTCTCGTCCAGCGGCGGCGTAGCTTCGGGTCCCCCCGGATTCATGCCGTGGTTCGACGTGCCTTCGCGCGGGACATCGGACGTAACCGTCATTTTTGGTCATTGGGCGGCGATCGGACTGATCGTTCGCGACAACATCATAGGACTGGACTCGGGTTGCGTCTGGGGCGAACAACTCACGGCAATCCGGCTCGCAAGCGACCCCGCCGACCGCAAAGTGACGCAGGTCGATTGCTCGAACTGCCGCGCTGTAATCGACTGACGCACGACTAACGCCCGATTAACGCAATCACCGCCTCAAAGCTGCGATTGCGCCATGCACTGGCGCAGCGCTTCGTCCCAAGGAGGCGGCTCGATGCCGAAAACATCCGCCAGCTTGCCGTTTGAAAGCCTGGAGTTCAACGGCCGCACGGTGGGAGGCAGGTGCGAAATCGTTGGAATCCCTTTGATCACGGGCTTGGCCGGCTGCCTCGAATTATCAAAGATCGCCTGCGCGAAACCAGCCCACGAGGTCGATCCCGCAGCCGTGAGGTGGTAGACGCCCGAGCGGCGAAACCAGTCTTCGCGCTGACCGCGAAGTAGCTGCGACAGCGCGATGGCCGTTTCGTCGGCGATGGTTCTCGACCACGTTGGCGCGCCTATTTGATCGTTCACCACGCTGAGTTCGTCGCGCTCGGCGGCAAGCCGCAGCATGGTCCGAAGGAAATTCGTGCCCTGGGCGCCGTAGACCCAACTCGTGCGAAAAACCAGATACGCGCAACCCGACGCCGCAATCGCCTGCTCTCCCGCCAGTTTGCTGACGCCATAGACATTCAGCGGATTCGTCGCGTCATCCTCCACGTACGCACCGGGTTTGACGCCATCGAACACGTAGTCCGTGGAGTAATGCACCAGCAACGCACCGAGACGTTTCGCCACCCGCGACAGCGCTTCCGGCGCTTCCGCGTTCAATCGCATCGCGCCAGCAACATCGGTTTCCGCTGCATCGACGGCGGTATAAGCTGCCGCGTTCACAATCACCGCAGGCGCGATATCGCTGACCACTTGCTCTATCCGTGCGATGTCAGAAAGATCAAGGCCCGCACGATCGAACGCCACGACACGACCCAAGCCTTGCAGAATGCGCACAAGTTCAAAACCAATCTGGCCGGTCGCGCCCGTCAGCAGAATGGTCGGCTTCGGCAAATCCCGGACTGTCATTGCAGCGCTCATGCGTAATGTTCGGCATCGGCCAGTCTCACCGCCACAGCATCTTTTTCAGAAAGCATTGGCTCGAAATCTATCGGCCACTGGATTCCGATTGCCGGATCGTTCCATGCAATGCTTCGCTGATGTTCCGGATACCAGTAATCCGTCGTCTTGTACAAGTATTGCGCCGACGCCGACAGCACCACGAAACCATGCCCGAACCCCGGCGGAATCCACAATTGCCGTCGATTCTCCGCCGATAAACTCACGCCCGTCCAATGGCCGAAGCGCGGCGAACTTTTGCGCAAATCGACGGCGACGTCGAACACTTCCCCTTCCACGACCCGAACGAGTTTCCCCTGCGGACGCTCGATTTGATAGTGCAGTCCGCGCAATACGCCGCGCGCCGAACGCGAATGGTTGTCCTGCACGAATTCCACGCCTGCCGCCACATGCTCGCCAAAATCGCGGCTGTTGAAGCTTTCGTAGAAGAAGCCGCGGGCGTCGCCGAATACTTCCGGTTCAACGATCACGACCTCCGGCAGCGCGGTGGCGATTACTTTGAGGGCCATGCGACTTGATGCGTGAGAAGGTTGAGCAAATATCGGCCGTAAGCGTTTTTCGCGAGCGGTGCGGCAAGCTTCGAGACCTGTTCGCCATCGATCCAGCCGCTGCGAAAAGCGATTTCCTCAGGGCACGCGATCATCAAACCCTGGCGCTTCTGCAACGTTGCAATGAATGTTGCAGCGTCGATCAGCGAGTCGGGCGTCCCTGTGTCGAGCCACGCAAAACCGCCGCCTAGGATTTGAACCTCGAGCTTCTGTTGCGCAAGGTACGCCGTGTTGACATCGGTGATTTCCAGTTCGCCGCGCGCGGATGGCTTGATGTTGCGAGCGATCTGGCAAACGTCATTATCGTAGAAATAAAGGCCTGTGACCGCGTAACTCGAGCGAGGCACCCGGGGCTTTTCATGAATCGATACCACTTGAAAGTCCGCGTCGAATTCCACCACGCCGTAGCGCTCGGGATCCTGCACATGGTACGCAAAGACCGTAGCGCCCTCTGTTCTCGCATCTGCCTGCGCGAGGCGGCGGTCGAGATCCTGACCGTAGAAAATATTGTCGCCGAGAATCAATGCGCACGGATCCGCGCCAATAAACCGCTCACCGATGATAAACGCATGCGCCAGCCCGTCGGGCGTTGGCTGCACGGCGTACTGGATATCCATGCCCCACTGGCTTCCGTCGCCCAGCATGGCTTCAAACAGCGGGGCGTCGTGCGGCGTCGAGATGAGCAGGACCTCGCGAATCCCAGCCGTCATCAGTGTGGATAGCGGATAGTAGATCATCGGTTTGTCGTACACGGGCAGCAATTGCTTCGAGACCACGTGCGTGATCGGATAAAGCCGTGTCCCGGTGCCACCGGCCAGAATGATGCCTTTACGCGCCATCGCCGAACCTCGCCATGTCGATGCATGCCGTTCTATAAGCGCCGGAAACCACGTCGCCAACCCACGCCTGATTGTCCAGATACCAGCGGACCGTTTTCTCGATACCCGTTTCGAACGTTTCCGCCGGCTTCCAGCCGAGTTCCCGCTCGAGTTTGCGAGCGTCGACAGCGTAACGCCGGTCGTGTCCTGGCCGGTCGTTCACGAACGCAATTTGATCGCGATATGACCCCGCCGCTTTCGGCTTCAGCCGGTCGAGCCAATCGCACACTGTGTGCACAACGCCGAGATTCGTCTTTTCGTTCCAGCCGCCGATGTTATACGTCTCCCCGATCTGGCCGCGCGACAGCACTTCGCGGATCGCGGCGCAGTGGTCGCTGACATGCAACCAGTCGCGAATGTTCATGCCGTCGCCATATACCGGCAGCGACTCGCCGGTGATCGCGTTCGTGATCATCAGCGGTATCAGCTTCTCTGGAAACTGATAAGGGCCGTAGTTGTTCGAACAATGAGTCGTGATGGTGGGCAAACAGTACGTGTGGTGATACGACCGCACGAGATGGTCGGAAGCGGCCTTGGTCGCGGAATAAGGGCTGTTCGGCGCGTACCGTGCGATCTCGGAGAAAGGCGCGTCGCCGGGCGCGAGCGAACCGAAGACCTCATCCGTCGATACATGCAGGAAGCGAAACGCCGCCTGTCCGGCGTCAGGCAAAGAGCGCCAATACGAAAGCGCCGCTTCGAGCAGCGTGAATGTGCCGGCCACGTTGGTTTGCACGAACTCGGCGGGAGCATGTATCGATCGGTCCACGTGGCTTTCCGCCGCGAAATGCAGGATTGCGCGAGGTCGATGGCGAGCAAGCAGCGCATCGATTGCCGCACGGTCGCAGATGTCCACGCGCGCAAAAACGTGATTGCCATTGTGCTGCAAAGGCTTCAGCGTGAGCGGGTTTCCGGCGTATGTCAGCTTGTCGACGTTGAGCACGGCTTCACTCGACGCGCGGAGCCACTCAAGCACGAAGTTCGCGCCTATAAAGCCAGCTCCGCCCGTCACAAGAATCATGTCAGTGCCCGGGCGTAAGCCCTTCAAGATCCGCAGAATGGGCCGCTTCTTCCTCGACCACTGCCGCACTCAACCCCGCCTGCATCCTGCGCAACGCCGTCTCCACCGCCGCCTGCGCATCCTTCGCGAGCACCCTTCGATCAGCCCCCGCGGCGATCGCGTCGCAGACGTAAAGATGCGCGGTCAGCGGCTTGTCGCGCAGCATGGCGTCGAGCGTAAAACCCAGCGTCAGGTCATCGATATAAGCCGGCGCCTCCGACTGCCTGCCATTCCCATCTTCGTACATGAGGCAAATCGGCTGTACGGGACATCCCGCCGACACTGCCGCCTGGAACAGATTGGAATGAAACGGCAGCAACTCCGTGCCCGCCGATGTAGTCCCTTCCGGGAACACGCACATCAATTCGCCGCGCTTCAGGCGCTCGGAAAGCTCATGCATGATGCGTTTTGCATCGCTGCGTTTTTCGCGCTGAAGAAAGATCGTGTCGAGTTGCTGTGCAAGCCACCCGACCATCGGCCATTGCCGCACTTCCGCTTTCGATACAAACGGCGTCGGCCGCCATGCATTGACCACGTAGATATCGATCCACGACACATGATTGCCGACGACCAGCGCGCCGCTGTCGAGCCGCGCCTGATCGTTGTGAACCACGAGTTTCATGCCGCATCGACGCAACATTTCAATGGACCATGCGCGGTTCAGTTCCATGCGCGTTTGCGGCGTCGCCTTGGGAAAGCGCGTCGCCACGGTGAACATGCCGTGCAGCAGATGCGCAACAATATGGAGCTTGCGAAAGGCGAACATGGTCAGGATCCCCAGCCGCTATCGCGTTTCATAAAGCGTTTCATGGGGCGCTTCATACGCAATATGTCCCGCGACAATCGTCGCCTTCACGCGCGCCGGCAGTTCATAACCAAGGAACGGCGAATTGTGTCCCTGGCTTTTCAGCGTGGCCGGTTCGACCAGCCATTCGGCGGCGGGATCGAACAGGCACAGGTCGGCCGTGTCGCCCACTGCAACGCGTCCCGCGTCCAGCTTGAGCACGCCGGCCGGCGCGTTCGTGATGCGCGTCAGCGCTTTGGACAATGGCACGTTGGCCTCGCGCGCCCACTTCACCGTCAGCGACAGCAGCAGTTCCAGACCCGTTGCGCCCGGCGTAGCTTCGGCGAAAGGCAGCAGCTTGTCGTCGTCATCGAGCGGTGTGTGGTCGGAACAGATCGCGTCGATGGTGCCATCGGCCAGTCCCGCGCGAATCGCGTCGCGGTCGCGCTGCGAGCGCAGCGGCGGATCGAGGCGAAACTGCGAGTTGAAATAGCCGATGTCCATATCCGTCAGATGAACGTGGTTGATGGTGACATCGCAGGTCACGGCGAGGCCTTCGGCCTTTGCCTGACGCACGAGCGCCACGCCCGCCGCAGAAGACAAATGCGACAAATGCACGCGCGCGCCCGACACGCGGACCAGCTCGAAAATGGTGTGCAGCGCGATGGTTTCCGCCGAAACCGGCACGCCCGACAAGCCGAGCCGCGACGCCACCGCGCCACTTGCCGCCACGCCGCCGCGCGCCATGTAGCTGTCCTGTGGCCGCAGCCACACGGCATAACCGTAAGTGGTCGCATACTGCAGCGCGCGCAGCAGCGTGCGGGTATCGACAATAGGCGTGTCGGCCTGCGAAAAGCCGATGCATCCCGATTCCGTCAACTCGACCATTTCGGTGATTGCTTCACCCTTGAGCCCTACGGTCAGCGCGCCCAGCGGATACACATGCGCCTGATGCAGCTTCTGCGCGCGAAAACGCAGCATTTCCACGAGACCGGGTTCATCGAGAACGGGATCGGTGTCGGGCGGACACACGAGGCTCGTCACGCCGCTCGCCACGGCCGCCGCCATTTCTGATTCGAGCGTCGCCTTGTGCTCGAATCCGGGCTCGCGAAGCCGCGCGCTCAGGTCGACAAAACCCGGCGCGATGGCGAGTCCTTTTGCATCGAAGGTGCGCGTTGCGTGAAAGTCAGCGGGCGCATTGCCAATACCCACGATCTTCCCCGCCGCGATAAACACATCGGCAAGGGTTTCCGTGCCCGCGGCCGGGTCAATGAGCGTTCCGCCCTGGATATGTATGTTCATGGATTAATCGCTATTGCCCGCAACAATGCCCATTACCGCCATGCGCACGGCGATCCCGAAGGTGACCTGATTGAGAATCACCGACTGCGGACCATCGGCAACCTGCGAATCGATTTCGACGCCGCGATTCATCGGTCCCGGATGCATCACGATGGCATCGGGCGCAGCCAGCGCGAGACGCTCGGGCGTGAGTCCCCACGACTTGAAATACTCTTGCGCCGAAGGCAGCAACGCGCCGCTCATGCGCTCGTTCTGCAACCGCAACATGATGATCACGTCGACGCCCTTCAGGCCTTCGTCCAGGTTGTGATAGACGTGCACGCCCATCTCGTTGAGGTTGCCCGGCAGCAAGGTACGCGGCCCGATAGCCCGAACTTCCGGCACGCCAAGCGTGGTCAGCGCATGAATGTCCGAACGCGCAACCCGCGAATGCAGGATGTCGCCGACTATTGCCACACGCAGATTCCGGAAATCCTTCTTGTAGTGGCGAATGGTGTACATGTCGAGCAGACCTTGCGTCGGGTGCGCATGGCGCCCGTCGCCGGCGTTGATCACGTGCACGTGCGGCGCGCAATGCTCGGCGATCAGATACGGCGCGCCGCTCGACGCATGACGCACGACGAACATGTCGGCGTGCATCGCGGAAAGGTTGTTGATGGTGTCGAGCAGCGACTCGCCCTTGCTCGTGGACGACGCGTTGATGTTCAGATTCAGCACGTCAGCCGAAAGGCGCTTCGCGGCGATCTCGAACGTGGTCCGGGTGCGTGTGGAATTTTCGAAGAACAGGTTGAAGACCGACTTGCCGCGCAGCAGCGGCACTTTCTTGATCTCGCGATCGGTCACGCTGACGAACTGTTCGGCGGTATCGAGAATATGCGTGACGATGGCGCGCGGCAGTCCTTCAATGGTGAGCAGATGCTTGAGTTCGCCGTTTTTCGTAAGCTGCGGATTGCCCTTGAGAAAGCCGGGACGCGTTGCCGCCGGCTTTCTGTCCGGCGCCCGGCTTTCGGCAGAACCCTGAGTGGCCGTGTTCATGTGGATCCTGGTCGTGCTTGATTCGTGACAAGAAGAGATGCTTATCGCGCGTGCCTGCGCGCGCTTATGGACGTGCTTTATTCCGTGCGTGCTTCAATGCTGAACGAAAGCGAACCGTCGTCGCGCTGCGTGAGCACGAGATTGGCGTTCGCCGGTACATCCACCATGCCGCCGGTGAAGCGTGCAGCCATGGGCAATTCGCGGCCGCCGCGGTCGGCGAGCACGGCAAGTTCGACCCGTGCCGGGCGGCCGTAGTCATAAAGCTCGTTGACGGCGGCGCGCACGGTGCGTCCGGTCGACAGCACGTCGTCGATCAGCAGGATTTTCGCGTTATCGATTTCGAACGGCAGGGAAGTCGGGCTGGCCTGGCTATGCAAGCCTTTCTTCGCGTAGTCATCGCGATGCAGCGACACGTTGATCACGCCGATTCCGGCTACGTTAAGATCTTTCGCCAGCCGCTCGGCGAGCCAGACGCCGCCGCTGTAGATGCCGGCAAGCACGGGAGCGCCGGCTTGCGAAAGCGATTCGCCATAAGCCGCGCGAACCTGCCCGAGCAACTCGCGGTACAACGCCTCGGCGTCAATGGAACTCATGATCGATCGTCGGAAAGTTGGTCGAAATACTGTTGGAGAATGACGCGGGCGGCTTCGGCGTCGATGTCGTCATAACGGCCCTTTGCGTTCGTCTTCACGCCGTTGCGCTTCAATTCGGCCTTCGCTTCCACCGACGAATACCGCTCGTCCACCCAGCTCACCGGCACACTGAACCGGCCGTTCAACTGGTTGCCAAAACGCGTGGCCAGTTGGGTCATTTCGTGCGGTGTGCCGTCCGGGTGCATGGGCAGGCCGACGACCACCGTGCGCGGATTCCACTCGGCGATCAACTGGCCAATCGCTTCGAACCGATACTCCCGGCTGCGGTTTTCGAGCACGGTGAGCGCCCGCGCATGCCGCGTCAACGTATTGCCGACCGCCACGCCAATGCGCTTTTCGCCGTAGTCGAAGGCAAGCAACGTAGCTTCAATACGTGTGTCACCCCCGCCGTCACCCGTCATGCGTGGCCCGCTTCGCCCGACAGCATGGACAGCGACACACCCAGCAACGACAACGCCGCCTGCAACTTGTCCTCGGCAGGCACGTCGAAGACGATGCGCGGATCGGCTTCCACCGTCAGCCAGCCGTTCTTGGAGATTTCCTCTTCCAGTTGCCCCGCGCCCCAGCCGGCGTGGCCGAGCGTGAGCAGGAAACGCTCGGGACCCTTGCCGCTCGCGACCGCTTCGAGCACGTCTTTCGACGTGGTCATGGCAAGGCCGCCGGGCACGCTCATGGACGATGTGTAGACATCGCCATCGGCGGGATCGTGCAGCACGAAACCGCGCTCCGTCTGCACCGGTCCACCGAAATAGACGGGCAAATGCACGAGCGGCTCGATCTCGAGCTTCAGGTCGATTCGATTGAAAAGCGATTGGAGGTCAATGTCGGTCGGCCGGTTGATCACCAGGCCGAGCGCACCACGCTCGCTGTGATCGCAAAGGTAGACTACAGTCCCCGAGAACGTGGGATCGGCCATGCTGGGCATGGCGATCAGGAACTGATTGGTCAAGTTGATGCGATCGGGTGTCTTGGACATGATTCGGATTTTAACAAAGGCGATACTTGATGGCCGACTTTGAACTGGGACTTGTCTGGTTTCGGCGAGACCTGCGCGTGGCAGACCATGCTGCACTCTATCACGCAGTAACACGCTGTCGCCGGGTGCTGTGCGCCTTCGTTTTCGACCGCGAAATTCTGTCGCCTTTATCGAAAAACGATCGCCGCGTGCCGTTTATTCATGCCAGCCTGATCGAACTCGATAAGTCGCTGCGCGAAGCCGGCGGCGGCCTGATCGTGCGTCATGGCGTGCCATTGCATGAAATTCCCGAACTCGCGCGCGAATGCGGCGTGAACGCCGTATTCGCCAATCGCGATTATGAGCCGTCCGCAAAAGCGCGCGACGAGGCGATCGGGAAAAAACTGGCAAGCGCGGACGTTGCGTTTTTCACGTTCAAGGACCAGACCATTTTTCATCAGGACGATGTGCTGACAGGCGCCGGCAAGCCCTACACAGTTTTCACGCCGTACAAGCGCAACTGGCTCGCATCGCTTACACCGGATGCGCTGAAACCGTATGCGTCGGAAGAGAATTTGTCCGCGTTGGCGAAGCCGCCGGGCGTGAAACACGGGATTCCGTCGTTGGAAACGCTGGGGTTCAGCAAGGAGCACGCGCCCGCGTTACCTGCGGGCACGAGCGGCGCCTATCAGCTATTCGATGATTTCCACGACCGTATGGCCGATTACGACCGGACGCGAGATTTTCCATCGGTGAAAGGTCCGAGCTACCTCAGCGTGCATTTGCGGCACGGAACGATCTCGGTCCGCGCGCTTGCCCGGACCGCGCATGACGCGCAGCGCCACGGCAACCGGGGCGCCGAGACATGGCTGTCCGAACTCATCTGGCGCGATTTTTACTTTTCCGTGCTGCACCATTTTCCGCAGGTCGGCGTGCCCGGCGATCACCAGGCGTTCAAGGCAGTGTATGACCGTATCGAATGGGAAACCGGCGACGCCGCCGACAGCAATTTCGCCGCGTGGTGCGAAGGCCGCACGGGCTATCCGTTAGTCGATGCCGCCATGCGCCAGATCAATTCGTCGGGCTATATGCACAACCGGCTGCGCATGGTGGTCGCGAGTTTTCTCACGAAGGATCTCGGGCTGGACTGGCGTCGCGGGGAACAGTATTTCGAAGTGCTGCTGAACGACTTCGAGTTGTCATCGAATAATGGCGGGTGGCAGTGGGCGTCTTCCAGCGGCTGCGACGCCCAGCCGTATTTCCGCATTTTCAATCCGATCACGCAGTCGGAGAAATTCGATGTCAACGGCAAGTTCATACGCCATTACGTGCCGGAACTCGCCGCCCTCTCCAACAAAGACATCCACGCGCCATGGAAAGCGAAGCCGGACGCGCTGAAGGCGGCGAAAATCTCGTTGGGCGCGGAGTACCCAATGCCCGTCGTCGATCACGATACCGCCCGCAAGACCACGCTGGCGCGGTATGCGGTGGTGAAAAGCGCTTCTTTCGGACCCGATGCCGCCGACGACGAATGAAAGTCAGCGCACCGCCAGGCCGCGCTCGATCATCACCGTCAGCGCCGCCACCGATGCGCCGCCCTCCGACGGCGCAATCCCGGCCGCCGCCTGATGCAGCATGGCGCCGAGCGCTTGAGCGGCGCGCTCGGGCACGGCGGCATCCAGCGGCTGCCCGCCGGTCATCATTTGCGCCTCGTATGCAATTCGCCGCCAAGCAAGGCCCAGTGTGTCGGCAAGCAGCGCGACGTGGCCCAGGCCCAGCGCGCATGCCGCCGAGCCCAGCCGGTATGCGGCGTCGGCCGCCTTGATGGCCGCCTGCACATCGATACGCCCCGCTTCCCGGGCTGCCGCCCCATGCTCGATCAACGCGCCGATGGCCGGCTCGGCGCTGGCCAGAAAATCCTCGTAGGCCGCCGCGTTCACGCGCAGCACGCCCAGGTCGCGAGTGGATGCATCGCGTGCCTGCTCCGCAGTTTTTTCCCACGCGTCCTCGGACGCCTGCGTACCCGCGACATGCCAGTGGACAGTCAGGCCGTAGTCGCGCAGCACGTCGACCTGGGCGGAATCCTCCGCCGACGCGCCATATAACGCGTAATCGCGCCACAGCAACGCGAGCGCCGCGCGCACGAGGGATTTGGGCGCGTGCGTCAGGCCATGCGCCTGATCGGCGAGTATCAGGTTGAAGCGTGCGTATAGGCGGCGAGCGTCGGCGGCGTTGTCGGCGTCTGGCTGCAAGCGCAGCGCCTGCACCACCGCGCCGGCAAGACGCCAGAAGTCGTAGGGATCGGGGCCGGCGAGATCGGCGAGACAGGCGTCGAGGATGGACGTGGTTTCGGCGCGCCCGGTCTCCTCGTCCACCCTGGAGCGCAGCAGCACCAGCAGCGCGCGTTCGTAATGCGCGCGCACGCGCGCAAGGCGCTCTTCGGACACGGCCCGCAGCGTGGCAGGCGCAATAGCGCGGCCAGCGAGCGCAAGGTCATCGAAGGAAACCGGTGCCGCGCGGGTATGCGTCGCCATCAGCGCGTGCAGCCCGCGATAGTGATCGAAGAGCAGCGTGGAGCACGCCAGTTCGCGCAAGTTGCGGCGCTCGACGGCGAAGCCGAAGTCGCGTAACGCCTCGGCAAACTGGTTGCGCGTTTTCTCCGATAACCCCGCGAGCGGCGACACCAGCACCAGCGTTTCGGCGAAACGCTGCGCGGGCAGCCAGCCCGCCGCCTGCAACGCGCCAATGGCGCGGCGCAAGACACCGAGCGTGTCGCCGTCGCGCATGAACGCGTGCTGCGCGTCGGTCAGCGCCATTTCTGCAATCCGCACCGCGCCGCCGCGCGGATTGGGCAATGCGTGGAACGTGTTGGTCAAGCCGGACAGAGTAGTCATGGAACGCTCACGAGCCGACAGACGGCGCAGGCCGTTTCGTCGGATGGATCAGGGTCGAACCCGGGCACATCCCGCTTACAACATGCTGCTCACATCTTGCTGCTCACATTTCGCGGTGTACACCCGGACCTACGTTTGCCGAATCGTTTTCCCTGGCCGAACACTTCTGCGGATTGGCGCTTTTTAGCGTGTCTGGCCGGATACTCCAAGCCAGAACCCGCGCCTGTGGTCGCGCTGCTTGCCGCCTCGTGGCGCCACGTTGTACCGCACGTCCTTTCCGCGCTGACTCAGCGCGTTTGAAACTAGAGCTTCTACTACTGTAAACAACGCGCGCCGCATGACGGCATCCCATCCATGCGGCGCGGTTTTTTCCGGTTTTCCTGAAACCCGCCCGAGCCTGTGCTCAGATCTGAACCATCTCGAAGTCTTCCTTGCGGGCGCCGCATTCGGGACAGGTCCAATTGATTGGAACGTCCTCCCATCGAGTGCCGGGCGCAATGCCTTCCTCCGGCAAACCGGCTTCTTCGTCATAAATCCAGCCACAAATCAGGCACATCCAGCTTCTGTATTCCATGCTTATGTCGCGTCGGGGAGTCGGTTAAATGAGTGCATGATGGTACCGGTTTGCCGCCGCGATGCCTAGCAATGCAGCAGCGTTAGACAATTGGCCGGTGTTCATCATGACGGGGATCAACGGCATGCGCCCGCACTGTCGCGACTAGCGCGCCCGTCATCGCAGCAAGTATTGCACCCTGTGCGCCGTTTCTGTTCGCTCAACTTCCGGGCCGATTGCGCCTGATCGCCGGAAAAAGTGCCTGCATGGTGTGGCGAGGCGACTTTAGGCCGCATAATCGTGCCGTTTGCACCAACCCATTTTTCCGGCTGCGCAGACCCGCTTTAGCCGAAAGACCAGAAAAATCACTCGATGCCCAGCGATACCCCTCCTATTGTTCTTACCTTCGGCCTGTCCGACCCGACCGGCGGCTCCGGCCTGCAGGCGGACCTCCTGACGCTCGCGAGCATGGGCTGCCACGGCCTGACCGTCCTCACGGGCTTTACCGTGCGCGATTCCGCGACCTGCGACGAAGTCACCGGTCTCGATCCCGAAACCGTGGGCACTCAGGCCCGCATGTTGCTGGAAGATATGCCCGTGGCGGCGTTCAAGATCGGCGCGGCAACGCGCGCGGAGGTCGTGAGCGCCATAGCGGAAGTCGTTGCGGACTACGATGACGTGCCGCTGATCCTCGCCCCTGATTTCACGCTCGACGACGAACACGTGCTGGCTGCGGACGAATTGCGGGAGTCGATGGCCGATTTGCTGGTGCCGCAAACCACCATGCTGGTCGCAGATCTGGCCACCCTCCTGCAACTCGCGCAACCTGACGGTGACGCCGAAGCGCCCACGCTCGACGCCGCGATTTCGCATCTGCTGTCACAAGGCTGCGAGTACATCCTGGCAACGGAAACGGGCACGCACCGGCACGTCAACACGTTGTATGGCGAGGAAGGCCAGATCCGGCAGGACACGTGGGATCGCACCGAACATCGCATGATGGGGATTACCGACACGCTCGGCTCGGCGATTGCCGCGCTGCTGGCGAACGGGCAGGAACCGGCGGAAGCCGCGCGCGAAGCGCAAGAATACGTTTTTCAGGCGACGCGAGCCGCCTTCAGGCCCGGCATGGGCGCTTATTTGCCGGATCGATTCTTTTGGGCCCGTTCGAACGATGACGAAGAGACGCCGCCCGTGGTGGTCGACACGCCGCCCGTCGCACCCGGCGAAGCACGCCACTGACACTGAACTGGAGCGAAACTAAAATATGCCGCTGCGCAAAGCTTCGCTCCCGTCACTCAAGAAACACCCCGGTGCAGTCCGCATAGGTTGCGCCGGATGGGGATTGTCGGATGCCGTCGGCGAACATTTCCCCGGCGACGGCACGCATCTCGCCCGCTACTCGCAGGTGCTGACGTGCGTTGAGATCAACTCGAGTTTTTATCGGCCGCATCGTCCCGAAACCTATGCCCGATGGCGCGACAGCGTGCCGGACACGTTTCGCTTTTCGGTGAAGATTCCGAAAGCCATTACGCACGATGCACGCCTTGTTTCCTGCGAACCGCTGCTCGACGCATTCCTCGAATCCGCAACCCAACTGGGCGATGCACTCGGTTGCTGGCTCGTGCAATTGCCGCCCAGTCTCGCGTTCAACGCTGACGAAGCCGAAGCGTTTTTTACATCGATTCGCGAGCGCACCCGGATTCCCATTGCGCTGGAAGCACGTCACGAAAGCTGGTTCGCGAAAGACGCCGCCACGCTGCTGAAGTCGAAAACCATCGCTTACGTAGATGCCGATCCGCAGCCCGACGATTGTGCGATCAGGCATCGGGCGGATACGTCTCTTGCGTACTTCCGGCTGCATGGCTCGCCGGAGGTGTATCGGTCATCCTATGAATATCCTTATCTCGATGCCCTCGCGCTCACGCTGCACGACCGGGCGAAGAAAGCGCGCGAGGTATGGTGCATCTTCGACAACACCGCCGCCGGCGCCGCGCAGTTCAACGCGTTACGCGTTAAAAGCCGCCGTGCAGTGAATGCCCGTCCCAAACGACCTGTTGCCGCAAAGGAGAAAATCGATGCGTGAGTACATGAAGTGGCTGAGCGCTGCTTTGTTTCTGGCTGGCGGTTTGACATCGGCAATGGCGCAGACAGCGCCCGCGCCGGGCGCAACGAATACGGCCGCGCCGGTCGGCGATGGAACTTTCCTGCTCACCATCTTCCTCAAGCACGATGAATCCAAAACGCTGCCGCAGATCAACCAGCAGTTGAAGGAACAGGGCTACTTCAAGGCATTTCCGCCACCGGGCGTTCAGGTTGTTTCGTGGTACGTGATGATGGGGATCGGCCAGGTTGTGACACTGCGCGTTCCCGCCGATAAATTGCGCGAAGTGAATCGCGCTATCGAAAGCACCGCGTGGGGCGGCTACAGGACGGAGTTCTATCCAACCTACGATTACAAGGCGGCCGCCGAACAGATGCGCGAGCAGAACGGCAAATAGCGCGCACCTCGCAGGTCAAATGAAATGAAAAAACCCGCATCGGTTGCCCGATGCGGGTTTTTTCTTGAGGCAAACGCAAGCTCCCGAAGAAGCCCACGTTGTCACGCAACTCCGGCAGACGCCGAAATTACATGTCCATGCCCATGCCGCCCATGCCGCCCGGCATTCCGCCGCCGCCCATCGGCGCATCTTCCTTCGGCAGTTCCGACACGGCGCAGTCGGTCGTCAGCAGCAGACCTGCCACCGATGCCGCGTTTTGCAGTGCCGTACGCGTTACCTTGGTCGGGTCCACAACACCGGCTTCCACCAGGTCGACGTACTCGCCCGTTGCTGCGTTGTAGCCAAAGTTGCCCGTACCGGCTGCAACCGCTGCCACCACGACGCTGGCTTCTTCGCCGCCGTTCGTAACGATCTGGCGAAGCGGCTCTTCCATTGCGCGCAGCACGATCTTGATGCCGGCGTCCTGATCGGCGTTCGTGCCCTTCAGGTCCTTCAGTGCCAGACGAGCGCGGATCAGCGCAACACCGCCGCCAGCCACGATGCCTTCTTCCACAGCCGCGCGCGTTGCGTGCAGTGCGTCTTCAACACGTGCCTTCTTTTCCTTCATTTCGACTTCGGTAGCAGCGCCAACCTTGATCACTGCAACGCCGCCAGCCAGCTTGGCCACGCGTTCCTGCAGCTTTTCACGGTCGTAATCCGACGTTGCTTCTTCGATTTGCGTGCGAACCTGCTTCACGCGCGCTTCGATGTTCACCGCTTCGCCAGCGCCGTCGATGATCGTGGTGTTTTCCTTCGCCACTTCGATGCGCTTGGCCGAACCCAGCTCAGCCAGCGTCGCCTTTTCCAGCGTCAGGCCGGTTTCTTCAGCGATGACTTGACCACCGGTCAGGATCGCGATGTCTTCCAGCATGGCCTTGCGACGGTCGCCAAAGCCCGGAGCCTTGACAGCAACGGTCTTCAGGATGCCGCGGATGTTGTTCACAACCAGCGTGGCCAGTGCTTCGCCTTCTACATCTTCAGCGATGATCAGCAGCGGACGGCCAGCCTTCGCAACTTGTTCCAGGATCGGGAGCAGGTCACGGATATTCGAAACCTTCTTGTCGTGCAGCAGCACGAACGGGTTTTCGAGCACGGCAACTTGCTTTTCCGGCGTGTTGATGAAGTACGGCGACAGGTAGCCACGGTCGAATTGCATGCCTTCAACCACGTCCAGCTCGTCTTCCAGCGACTTGCCGTCTTCAACCGTGATCACGCCTTCCTTGCCAACCTTGTCCATTGCTTCTGCAATGCGGTCACCAATCGACGAATCGCTGTTGGCCGAAATCGCGCCAACCTGGGCGATTTCCTTGTTCGTCGTGCAAGGCTTGCTGATCTTGCGCAGTTCTTCAATAGCAGCGGTCACTGCCTTGTCGATGCCGCGCTTCAGGTCCATCGGGTTCATGCCCGATGCAACGTACTTCATGCCTTCGCGGACGATCGACTGGGCCAGAACCGTAGCCGTGGTCGTGCCGTCGCCGGCGTTGTCGCTGGTGCGGGAAGCAACTTCCTTCACCATTTGCGCGCCCATGTTCTGGAGCTTGTCTTTCAGTTCGATTTCTTTAGCGACCGAAACACCGTCCTTCGTGACCGTCGGGCCGCCGAAGCTGCGTTCCAGAACCACGTTGCGGCCCTTCGGGCCCAGCGTGACCTTGACCGCGTTGGCCAGGATGTTCACGCCTTCAACCATCTTTGCACGGGCGATATCGCCAAATACGACTTCTTTAGCTGCCATATTCAAACTCCTTGATTCGTTTCAGTTTTCGGGCTTTTCCAGGCTGGGCGAGACTCGCATGAGCGACTCGATCGCACCGGCCCGGGAGCCGCAGGCTTGAAGGTGATTACTTGACCAGAACGGCCATGATGTCTTCTTCGCGCATCACGAGCAGTTCATTGCCGTCGACCTTGACGGTCTGACCAGCGTACTTACCGAACAGCACGCGGTCGCCCACTTTGACGTCGAGGGCGTTTTGCGTACCCTTGTCATCGCGCTTGCCCGGACCGACGGCCAGGATTTCGCCTTGATCCGGCTTTTCGGCTGCAGCGTCGGGGATGATGAGGCCCGAGGCAGTCTTGGTTTCCTGATCCAGACGCTTGACGATGACGCGATCGTGCAAAGGACGAAGGTTCATACACACTCCTCTCTTAACTGAGACTATAAAAACGCGGGAAACCCGTACGGCGGCTCATTGAACCGCATATGCAACCACCGGCCGGAAAACTGTTAGCACTCTCGTGCGACGAGTGCCAAGTATATGGCACAGCGATCGGTAATTTCAAGAAGGGTATGGGAGAAAGACGATAAATAGATGTACGGAGGCGCGAGGCTGCGGTTGTACTAGGGTGCGGGCGTCGCCCAGTCCTCGATCCGCAGGCCGGGCACGCGGATGAATTCTCGGACATTGTTCGTCACCAAGACAGTACCGGCGGCAAACGCATGGCCGGCAATCGCGGAATCGTTGTCGCCAATCGGCGTGCCTCTCCTTGCCAGTTCGACTCTCACGCGCGTTGTTTCATCGACGGCCGAGCCATCCCAAGGCAATATTCCGTCCAGCCGTGCAACGAATGCGGAAACCAGGCCGGCGTGTTTTGGCGAAGCCTTTTTCCCGATCGAGCCAAAACGCATTTCTGCGTACGTGATTGCAGAAATAAAGATTCTGTTCTGGGCATTAACGCAGTTTTGCAACTTGGCCAGGACTTCCGCTGGCCGCTCTCGCATGATGAACGAGCAAATATTTGTGTCGAGCATGTACAACTGTGTCACCGGGCAGGCTCTCCTGATTCATCATCCATGCCGGAGAGATCAAAGCGTCCGGTCTGGATAACGTTAGATCGCTCCATCAGGAAGTCGCTGTCCGCGATAGGTTCGGCAGCGAACGAAGTCCAGTTTGGCCGAACTGGGCGCAACAAAATGGTGTCCCCTTCACGTTGGATCTCAAGTTCGGTTACTCCTTCGAATTGCATATCTTTTGGAATTCGGACGGCCTGATTTGCATTGTTTTTGAAAATAGATACGGTTCGCATCGAAAACCCCTCCGTGTTGAAAACGCGCTGCGAGAAATCAAAGGTAAGGCGTATGTCAACATATGTCAAGCTAATGCCTTGTAAATTAATGCCTTTTACGTCCGCCCTCGCCCCGCACTACAATCTACGCCGCCGATGTCCTTTGTTTCGTCCCGCCGACTGTCATGTACAACCCGTTTTCCCGCCTCGTCCTCGCCCTGCCCGCGCTGATTCTCGTTGCATGCGGCGGCAAGGCCGCGCCCACGCCGAGTTATCAGGCGGAAATGTTCTCCACCGGCGTGAGTCCCTTCGCGCACAACTACGACGCGACCAGCCAGGAAACCTGCGAAGCGTCGCGCCGGGCGTTGCTGAGCCAAGGTTACATGACGACCATGGCGCAACCCGATACCGTCGATGCCACCAAGAACTTCCAGCCAACGCCGGAAACGCACGTCGTAGTGTCGTTTCACGTGGTCTGCACGCCCGGCGAGAACGCGAGCAATACGAGCATCGCGTATGTGAATGCTGTGCAGGACGGCTATACGCTGAAGAAAAGCGATACATCGGCGAGTGTTGGATTGAGCGTGCTCGGGTCGCTGTCGCTGCCGATCCGCTCGAACAGCGATTCCATGGTCAAGATCTCAAGCGAAACCGTGCCCGCAGGGAAGTTCTATGACCGGTTTTTTGGTCTTGTCGGCCATTATCTGCGCACCGTGCCGCGCAGTTCCCCCATTCCCGGCGACGATGTCACCAGCCGTCCGCTCGCGCCATCGCTGATATTGAATTCGCCTGAGCTCACGCCGACGCCTATCGTCGTGCAGACGCCGGTTGTGAATGCGCCGGCGACGGCAGCAACGGCCGCGGTACAGCCAGCGCCCGCGCCCGCGTCATCGCCAACACCTTGAACCGCTTCCTAGTTCGGCACATTCACCGCGCCGCCCCCGAACGTGATCTCATTTCCACCGGGCGCGGCGGAAATCGCCGGCAGATTCGCCACCGACAAAGCCGGCGCCGCCCCCGCCGCGCCGCCTCGCGGAACAGTACGCACGACCTGCGAAGGCGGCAGCGGCGCGCCGCTCTTCAAATGCGCCCACATCAGGTTCAACGCCTGCAGGTTGTAATAGTGCAGCGGGATGAAGCGATTATCGAAGCCCGCGACGCTTAAGAAAGCGTCGAAATGCTGGCCGTTCGTCACCTCGTAGAACGACAGGTTGCTCGCGTTGCCCTCGGCGAGCTTGTTCATGGCCGCGTACGGGCGCGACGCATGGTTGATCGGCACGAGCGTGTCCGAGCGGCCCTGCACGATGATCGCCGGCTTCCCGCGCAGATTCGCATTCACCCGGATTGCATCAACGCTCGCCGTCATCCGCGAGTCGCCATTCGTCCATAACCCGCGCACACAGAACGCGCCGGCAAAACTGGCATCGGCGGTGGCGAGCCGGTGATCCGCCGCGCCCGCATTCCCCGCGTTATAGACGAGATTGATGCCATTGGTCGGTGGCACGCCGTTGCCGTTGCCAAAGACCGTTGGCATGGGCGAAACGAGCGGCGTCACGCCCGCCACGCCCGTGAGCGCATTGGTCGTGCCGAAACTGAAGTTGCACAGGTTGTCGGTCACGCTCGACTGCGTGTAAGCATTGGCGTAAGTCACGGCAACCGCGGGCACGGCCTGCGAATCCCACATGGCCGCCTGCAGAAGGTCCGAGTCCGTCAGGTAGCCGGCCTGATGCAACTGGGCCAACGCACTGTTCGCCTGGCTCGTCACATCGCCGCCGGAAATCACGCCGTTGACCGCCAGGGACGCGCATCGGGCTGTGCGTGTGGCGGTCGTCGTGGTCAGCGGCAACGCGGTGAGATAAGGCGCGCCGGCGGCGGCCGGAGCGAGCGCCGCGCAAGGCTGCAGCAGGTTGGCGAGCGACATGTAGTCGGCGAGCGGCCGTCCGAACGACGCCACCGGCACGCCGCCCTGACGCACCGATACCTGCGACGGAACCTTCAGGTTGATCTGCGGCTCGCCGACCACGACAGCCGTGATCCAGCCCTGTGTGTCCTGCTCGGCTGCGGCAAGCGACGCGCCGCCGCCATTGCTCACCGAGGCCGCTATGGTCGTCACATCGCCGCGGTTGTAGCGCGTCTTTCGGGTGGTGCCGTCGAGTGGGCCGTAGGTATCGTTGAGCGCCCAGTATGCGAACTGGATCGCCTGAAGCGTATTCGTGCCCCAGTCTTTCTCCGGATTCTGCTGCGAGTGCGCGTGCTTGAAAGCGTATCGATTGGGAAATTGCGCATTGAACGCGGCGATGCTCGTCGCGCCCGGATTCGCCGTGAACTCGCTGGTCTTGCCCGCGGCCGCCGCGCCGGACAAGGTGCCGTCGATCAGCGTGATGAGGTCCGTCGCCAGTTCGTGCGCGCCGTTGCCGCTGCCTTTGTCGGTGTAGGCGACCGCGCAGCCGCGCTTCAAGCCCCATTCACCCGCCGCCGATATCGCCCCGTACACGCCGCGAGAACCCGACGATGTAGCCGTCACAATGCACGGCTGATCCGGATTGAAACTCGCCGGGATCTGCACGAGCAGGCTCACGTTTTTTTTGCCGCTGCCATCGTCGGCGAAGGCGAGATATTCCTTGCCGGCGATCTTGCCTTCGCCAAGAGTATCGTTGCCGTTCAGGTCCACGTTGGGTCCCCAGAAACGGCCGTAGCCGCCGTTCGCGGACATATCCACGAGCGCGCGATAGTTCGAATAGATCGCGAGCCGCCTAAGCTCCGCCGCAGTCGGTGACAAGGCGTTGGCAACCGCAGGCACGCTCGCCGATGCCAGCCCGGTCTTGCCAAGGCCCGCTGTCAGGAGGTCGTCGGTGTTGCCGTCGTAGGTTTGCGTGCGGACGCTACCCGAAATAAAGCTCGGCAATGAATTGGTTTGCGAACCATTGTTGTCGTCGTTGCCATGGCAAGCCACGAGTCCAACCGCCACGGCAGCAAGCGCCGTTATCCGTGCCGCAGCCACGACAGGCGTCGTGGCTACCAAGAATCGCTTCATGGCATCTCCCTGATTTCTTATTGGTCCGGGCGCGCTTGTTCTCCACGCACTGGCGTCACTCAAACACAAACCGGCGCGGCGCTGCTACCCGGCAATACCCGGCCACCCTTCAAAATCAGGACGGCAAATAAAAACGGGCTCCAGCGCATGAAGCGCCGGAGCCCGTTTTTGAACCACTTAACCCCTTCAACCGCCGCGTTGCCAACAGCAACGCGGCGGCATTCGGAAGGCGGCAGGTTCAGACCTGCATCACGAACCGTTTTGCGGTGCGAGCGACAGCTTGTTCGACACCGACTTCACGCCGGCGACGCCCTTCGCGACTTCTTCGGCTTGCGGAATCTGCGCGCCGTCCGGCACCGAACCCGTCAGGGTCACAGCGCCGCCGCGTGCGCGCACGAAGATGTTCGACACGTCGATGCCCTGCGCCTTGCCCAACGCACGACGCACATCCAGACCGAGCTTGCGGTCGGTCTTCTTGGTGGTCTTGGCCGTAGCCTTGGCGGTTGCCGCGTCCGTGGTGGCCGCGGCATCGCTTGATTGAGCATAAGCGCTCGACGCCACCGCGACGCACAGCACGACGCCCAGCGCCTTCAACATATCGACTGCTTTCATGGTTTCTCCTTTTGTTTCGCTTTGGACTTCGCAAAGTTGTACTTCTTTGTGCTTCTTTTGGACCGCATCAACCCAGCGGCTTGCTACGACATCTTGCAGCTCGCCCCATGAATCCCGACCTTCTAAAGTCGATACACACAGGTAAAGCCGGCGATGCTGGCGACACGGTGTTGCGAGAGACTGGCGAAAAAAACGAATGTCCGGCCGTTCTTGTACGGATATCACTCCGTTGACTCAGGACACGAGCTGCTGCACATCGCGCGACGCTGCCGGTTCTGCACGGAGCGTTTGCTCCGAAATGCCGGTTGGGCGGCGCGGACGCTGGTTCTGCGGCGGCGAACGTCAATTTAATCCAGCCTTGCAAGAAGCGCAAAGCATTTAACAAGAAGACACGCATCCGTGGGTTTATCGTGACGCTCGCGACAAAAATTCATACTGGATAAACACGGCTTAGGGCGTGCCCCTGATTCGGCCGGATTTCCGATCATGTACCATCGGCGACAATTCGGGCCGGCTGAAACAGGCATTGGGTCGTATCCGCAGTGCGCCCATTCTCCTTGCATTCTCCCGGCGATATTCACGCGAATACCGAATAACCCCTGTGTTTAGTGAATAAGGGTTTTCCCTTTTCCTTATCCGCTTTTTTATTTCCGTATTTAAAAGACTCGCGGCTTTAATGGTTTGGCGTGGCGCTTCAAGCCCCGCTTCAACGCACTCGACAATGATCCAATCTCCCGGCCAGAAACCTTCCGCTCCGGACGTTCCGCCAAAATCGCGCGCCCGGCGCATCAAGCCTTCCATGGCGCGTTTCGTCGCCATCTCCTGGCGCGATCTCGCGGTGTCATTCGGTCCAATCCTGCTGGTCAGCGCGGCGGCCATCTATCTTGCCGTGCGCCTGATCCAGCCCGCGCCGCCCAGCACGCTGACCATGTCGGCGGGAACCAAGGGCAGTTCCTTCTGGAACAACGCCCAGCAATACAAGAAGATTCTCGCGCGCAACGGCATCACGCTGAACGTGCTGGAATCGCAAGGATCGCTCGATAACCTGCAGAAACTCGAAGATCCGAATTCGAACGTGGACGTGGGTTTCGTGCAAGGCGGCATGTCGGCTGCCGCCGCCGGCGTGCCGGGCGGAGCGTCATCGGGCGCGGCCGACAAACGCGAGAACCTCGTCTCGCTCGGCAGCGTGTCGTACGTGCCGCTGGCGGTGTTCTATCGCGGAGCGCCGCTCACGCGGCTCTCCGAACTCAAGGGCAAGCGCCTTGCCATCAGCACCGAAGGCAGCGGCACCCGGGCGCTCGCGCTGGCGGTCTTGAAAGCGAACGGCATCGAACCGGGCGGCGACACCGAATTGCTGCCGCTCGCGGGCGACGCCGCCGCTGACGCGCTAACGAACGGCACTATCGACGCCGCGTTTCTCACGGGCGATTCGGCGCAGCCGCCGACCATGGGCAAGCTGTACAGGACGCCCGGCATCCATTTCTTCGACTTCACCCAGGCCGACGCCTACGCGCGCCGCTTTCCCTACCTGAAGGTGCTCGAATTGCCGATGGGCGCCTTCGATCTGGCCAAAAACCTGCCCGCGCACCGTATCCGCCTGATCGCGCCCACCGCCGAACTGATTGCCCGGGACGGCCTGCACCCGGCGCTTTCCGACCTCCTGATCGAAGCTGCGAAAGAAGTCCACGGCCGCGCCAATCTGATGCAGTCAGCCAACGAATTCCCCGCGCCGCTCGCGCACGAATTCCGCATTAGCGACGACGCCGAGCGTTACTACAAATCAGGCAAGGGCTTCCTGTATAGAACCTTGCCGTTCTGGATCGCGAGCCTGGCGGACCGGGTGATCGTGCTGCTGGTGCCGATTATCGTGGTGCTGATTCCGGGCTTCCGGCTCGTGCCGGGACTTTACCGGTGGCGCGTGAGATCGCGCATCTACAAGATCTATGGCGCGCTGATCGCCATCGAGCGCGAAGCGATGACCGACCCGGACACCGTCCAGCGCGACGCCTTGATCGAGCGTCTGGACGACATTGAAGGAAAGGTGAATCAGATGAAAATGCCGCTCGCCTATGCCGACCAGTTCTATGTGCTGCGGGAACATATCGGCTTCGTACGGCAGCGTTTGACCCTCGTTCAAAGCGCCGCGCGCGACACACAGGCAGACAGCGTTCAGCACACCACGTAATATCGAAAGCTGAAACGACGGCAACCTGAATTACAGGTGCCGCGTGAAGGGCACCACATGCCAGGGAGATTCAGATGAGCGCCTCGCCTTCCACCGATCCGCGCCAGCCGTACTTTTTTTTCGATTTCAATTCTCCCTTTTCGTATCTGTTGCTGGAACAGCATGAAAAGTGGCCGAACATGCCGTTCGAGGTGCTGCCGATCGATTATCTGCTGCTGCTCAAGCACTGGGGCCAGCCGATGCCCGGCTCCATCCCGCCCAAGCGCGTCTTCATGTACCGGTACGCGCTGTTTAGGGCTGAACAACTGGGTATTCCGTTCAAGATGCCGCCGTCGCATCCGTTCAATTCCAGCAAGGCGCTGCGGCTGGCAGTGGCTTCGGGCGGGGAAATTGGCTGTATCCGCGAGATTTTCCGGTTTATCTGGAAACAAGGCCGCGATCCATCCACGGAAGAAGGTTTTGACGATCTCTGCCGCCATGTCGGTCTGCCCGACGGCGCGAAAATGATCGAACTCGAGGATGTCAAGGCGACACTACAGGCGAACGTGGAGCGGGCAATCGAACTTGGCGTGTTCGGCGTGCCGACCTTCGTGGTGAACCAGCAATTGTTTTGGGGCGAAGACACCTTGCCAATGGTGCTCTACGTGGCCCGGTCACCAAACTGGCTCGACGGCGCCGAAGTACAGCGCATCAGCAACCTGCCGAGGACCGCGCCGCAAATCTAACGCGGCTCAGGCAACTGCTCCTATCCCGCGCATAGCGGCCACGCTATGGCGCGCGGGACGGGCCGGGCTTACCGTAGCGGCTCCGGCGTGCATCGCCATGTTTCACGTATGGGCCCGCCCGAGCGCCTCGCCAATGAACGATCCCGACGATTCAGCATCGACCGATTCCCTCGATATCTGGCTGATCCGCGTCCTGCAGACGCTCCTGACCGAGCGCAGCGTCACGCAAACCGCGCTGCGACTAAACCAGACTCAGCCGGCCATCAGCACGGCGTTGCGGCGTCTGCGCGACCTTCTGGGCGACCCAATTCTGGTACGCGGCAAGCAGGGAATGGTGCCGACCGAGTATGGCGCGTCCCTGCTGCCCGCCACGCAGCGCGCGCTGCGCGACGTTGAGTTCGTCGCGACGCCCCATGGCGTCTTCGATCCCGCCACCTCGCGACGCACGTTCCGTGTGGCCGCGCCGGATTATCTGAACGACTTTTTCATGCCGACGATGATCCGCGCATTCCGCACGGCGGCGCCGAATGCTCGGCTGGAAATCGAATCGCTCAGTCCCACGCTCGATCACGAACGCGCGCTGGACGACGGCGATTTCGATCTAGTTGTCGGCAACTGGGAAAACCCGGAACCGCGTTTTGCCCGCCGCGCGCTTTTCACCGATCGCTTCGTGTGCCTCATGCGGCGTGGGCATCCGCTTGCGCGGGAACCGCTGACAGCCGCGCGTTACGCGCTTGCCGCGCACCTCGCGCCGACCGCTTATAGTGGGGCGAAACGGCATCCCATCGATATTGGCCTGGCGAGCGCCGGCATCAAGCGGCGCGTGGTGGTCACGCTGCCCTACTTTGGTCTCGTGCCGCAAACGCTGCTGCAATCCGACCTCATCTTCACCGCGACACGCCGCTTCGCCTTGCACTATGCAGCGCTGTTGCCGCTCGTGGTGATGGAGTCGCCGATCGAGTTTCCACCCATCGAAAGCTATTTGATGTCCCTGCCCGATGTCAGCCGCCCAACCGATCTGACCTGGCTGCAAGCCTTGATGACCGATGTTTCCAAGGAGCTTACCGGCCAACCTGCGCCGGATTGAGCGGTAGGAATTTCGTTTTCGGTATCGATTCCGCGCCGCAGCAAACTTTTAATGGGACCGCGAAAATCCGCTAATCCCTTGCTGGTTAAGGATCTCCGCGTATTAAGAGAGTGCAGAAATATCGCACAGACCATACGGCTCGGCCAAACCTGTGGGAAAATCACGCTTCTTCAGCAATATCAACCCCGCACTTACCCCAATGCCCACCGAAGCTCCGCTGTCCCGCCGCGCCGATTTCGCCATTACCGGGCGAATTGTCGCTGTCGTCGTTTTCACGTTCATTTGCTACCTGACCATTGGCATTCCGCTCGCGGTGTTGCCGGGTTTCGTGCATCTGGACCTCGGCTACGGATCGATCATGGCGGGCGTGGCGATCAGCGTGCAGTACTTCGCGACCCTCGCTTCGCGTCCGCTCGCGGGGCGCGCCGCCGACAGCATCGGCCCGAAGCAGACCGTGCTGCGCGGACTGACCGCCTGCGCGATCAGCGGCGTGCTCCTGCTCTGCGCCGCGCTCGCCGAACAGTGGCATCCGGTGAGTCTCGCGCTGCTGATCGTGAGCCGCCTGGTGCTCGGTTTCGGCGAGAGTCTGGTCGGAACGGGCGCGATCACGTGGGGTATCGGACGGGTCGGGCCCAGCCAGAGCGGACGCGTGATCTCGTGGAACGGTATTGCGACCTACGGCGCGCTCGCGCTTGGCGCGCCGCTTGGCGTGGCGATGGAGCACGCGCTCGGATTTGCATCGCTGGGCGCGTTCGTGATTGCGCTCGGCGGCCTTGGCTACTGGCTCGCCACGCGCATGGGGCCCGTGCCGGTGGTTCATGGCGAGCGCATGTCGTACCGCAGCGTGTTCTTTCGCGTATTGCCGCACGGCATGGGGCTCGCGCTGGGATCGGCGGGATTCGGGTCCATTGCCACGTTCATCACGCTCTTTTACGCCGCGCATAACTGGCCGAACGCAGCGCTTTCGCTGACCGTGTTCGGTACGATGTTCGTCGGCGCGCGGCTGTTGTTCGCCAACACCATCAAGATGTTTGGCGGTTTTCGCGTGGCCATTGTCTCGTTCGCGTTCGAGTGCGTCGGCCTGCTGATGCTCTGGCTCGCCGCCGATCCGGCCTTCGCGCTGGCCGGTGCGGCGCTGACCGGCTTCGGTTTCGCGCTGATCTTTCCGGCGCTCGGCGTAGAAGCGGTCGGACTTGTTCCGCCTGCGAGCCGGGGCGCGGCGTTATCGGCGTATTCGGTGTTTCTCGATCTGTCGCTGGGCGTGACCGGGCCGCTGGCCGGATATGTCGCCGGCGAATTCGGCTTCAGTTCCGTGTACCTGTTTGCGGCGATTGCATCGGCGGCAGGCGTGGCGCTGACGGTCGCGCTGTATATGCGCACCGGGCGCGGACTGGGCGGCGCGGCAACGGCCTGAAGGTTTTGGCGAGTTCGGCGATTTGGTAAAGCACGTTGAGAACGTCCGCTTACGCGGACGTTTTGCATTGGCCGGCAGGACTTCGAGGCATGCCATAATTTTCCGGCGATCCTGCTTCGGGAGCCAAGCTCATGTCCAATCCGCTATCCCGCCATTTTCTCAGCATGGCTTATAACAACGCGTGGGCGAACCATCGTTTGTTGAAAGCGTGTTCGCAACTAAGTCAGGAAGCGTTCGTCGCGCCCCGAACGGGGTTCTTTCCGTCCATCAAGGCGACGCTCAATCACAACCTGACGGTGGACTGGCTTTACATCGATGCACTGGAGCGCGAACTTCACGGCAAGCCTCCGAACGGCGACATTGCGACGTTCTTCGAGCCGGAAGAACACTACGCGGCCTGTGCGGACCTGCAGCGCGAACAACGGCTCGCGGATCATCGGCTGATTGAATACGCCAAGCATCTCACCGATACCACCCTCGAGCGCCCCGTCACGCTCATACGCCCGCGCACCACGCAGCGCGAAACGCGCACGCGGCTGCTCGGCCATCTCTTTCAGCATCAGATCCATCATCGTGGGCAAGCGCACGCCATGCTCTCGGCAACCGCGGTCGCGCCGCCACAACTCGACGAATTCTTCTGCGAGATGGACACCGCGCTGCGCGCCGCCGACCTCGCCGAAATGGGCCTGAGCGAGCGGCAAGTCTGGGGCTGAAGCACTGGATCAATGGCAACCGACTGTTTGCACTTGCGAACGAAACCAAACCACCGTTGCGCTGCTTGTCTTAGAATCGCCGCTTGGTCCTCACTTCCTGCGCTCTATGAACTCCACATCGGAAGACCGCTGGCGCGACTTGCGCCCGGACCCGGACAGTGACACGCCGCTTTATCTGCAACTCGCCCGCAAGCTCGGCAACGCGATCCACGATAACCGCTGGAACGCTGGCGAAGCGCTGCCTTCGGAGCGGGTGCTGTCGGAAGCGCTGGGGGTATCGCGGATCACCTCGCGCAAGGCCATTGCGCTGCTGGTCGAACAAGGACTCATACGACGCACGCAAGGCGCGGGGTCATTCATCACGCCGCGTTATGAAGACCCGCTTTCGCGCCTGTCGAGCTTCAGCGAGATGCTGCGTCGACGTGGTTTCACGCCCGGCTCGAAGTGGCTTTCGCGCGTGATCGAACCCGCGAATCGCGACGAAGTGATCCAGCTTGGATTGTCGCCGGCGGCGGCCGTTGCACGCTTGCGGCGCTTGCGTACGGCCGATGGCATTGTCATGGCGGTGGAGAATTCGACCTTTCCGGCGGCGCTGATTCCCGACCCGCAAGCTGTCGGCGATTCGCTTTACAGTTTTCTCGAGCAGCGCAATCTGTCTATCGTGCGCGCCTTGCAGCATTTTCGCGCGGTGAATGCAAGCGATGAAATCGCGGCGCAAATGGGGATCGCGCCGCACGATGCGCTGTTGCTGATCACACGCGTAGGTTATACGGCCGACCAGCGCCCGATCGAACTCACCGATACCTACTGCCGCAACGACTATTACGACTTCGTCGCGGAACTGCGGAAGTAATCGAACCTGTTTCTATGTCCAGCGCGGCTCGTCCGTACCAATGGGCACCGGCGGCAGGCTCCAGAACGGCGGCGTCAGCGGCATGCGTTCTGGCGGCTGCGTACACGTGAGCGAGCCGAACGGCGATTCGATGGTTTGAAGCGCATCGCGAACGTTGTCGATTTGCGGATCGTGGATCTTCTGCCCGTCTTCGATCAATCCCAACGATTGCAGCCAGCGCCCCGTCCCCGCGAGCGACACACGGACATGCCAGCTTCCGCCTTCCTCTGCGCGGCGTTGCAGCGCAGTCATCGCGCCGAATGCCGCGAGATAACCGGTCGCGTGATCGAGCGCCTGACAGGGCAAATGGCGCGGATTCGTCTGGCCGGCCGCTTGCGCTTCGGTCCACGCAATGCCGCTCGCCGACTGCACGAGGCTGTCAAAGCCTCGGCGCTGTGACCACGGTCCCTTGTGTCCATACGCCGAGACCGTCACGTACACAATACCCGGCCTGTCCTTCGCGACTTCCTCCGGGCCGAAGCCTTTGTCCTGAAGCGCGCCGGGACGATAGCCTTGCAGAAACACATCGGCGTTCTTTAACAGCGCGCGCAGCGTCTCGCGGCCGGTTTCGTCGCGCAGATCGATTGTGGCGGAGCGCTTGCCACGGCCGTTATCGATGACAAGAGGCGCAATATTCGGCAGATGTGGGCCGTTGATCAGGAGGACGTCCGCGCCGTGCTCGGCAAGCGTGCGCCCCGCCACCGGCCCCGCGATGATGCGGCTCAGGTCCAGCACGCGAACGCCGGATAAAGGCCGTTGAATATCGCCTTCGTCAGGTTGGCCAATGGGCTCAGGCGGCGCATCGCCAATCTTCATGATTTCGAGCAGCGGCGTTTCCGCGATCGCCCGGGCTTGCGGCAGCATCGCCCATTCTTGCGGCGTGCGGATCAGCGCGGCGCAAAGGCCGGCACTGGCGAGCGCTTCATCGAGCGTGGCGCCGTCCCAACCGCGGATCGCCTTGCTCACGCCGGCGTGATCGTTCGCGCAGCCGAGCAGCTTTACCACGCCATCGCGATGATGCTTGAAGTTCGTATGAAGCTGGATCCATCGGCCATCGCGGGTCTCGTAGAAACCCATCAGCGGATCGCGCAGCTCGGGCGCGGGATCGGCATTGATGCGCAGGTAGCGTTCGCTGCGAAACGCAATTGCCGCGCGGCGGGCGTCGAGTTCGACATGCTGCATCTGGCCCGTGCGCTGCCGGAAGCAATCGGCGGCGGCGAGCGCCGCCGAGCCGATACTCGCCGACGCCAGCGCGCTCACCCGATACACCGACGGCAATTGCCGTTCGTCGCCGGACAGCGTGAGATGGCTGAGCGTTTCGGCATTGCGGCCGGCGAGTTGCCAAAGCGCCGTAAGCGGATTCAAGGCGAAATTCATGGCGGCTCCTTTCAGGATGCTCACTTAGTATGCTCACTTCGTACGAGTCTCGATTGTATGGCGTCCGGGTGGTATAGGCAGGCGGCACGTTACCTGCGGGGCCCGGTAAATCGCTGCCCGCTCCTCTTGCGCATCCACGTAAAATCACGTCACTCCTTCCGCCGGCCGCCTTCATGCCCGTCACAATCCGCTCGAACGTTGCATCCTCCCCTTCTCCGCAAGCGCTCACGATCATGCTGTGGCTCGTCGCCACTGGCTTCTTCATGCAGACGCTCGATTCGACCATTGTCAACACGGCGTTGCCCGCCATGGCGCGCAGTCTTGGTGAAGCGCCGCTGCGCATGCAGGGCGTTGTGATTGCGTATTCGCTGACCATGGCGACCGTGATCCCGTTTTCAGGCTGGCTCGCCGATAAGTTTGGCACCCGGCACGTGTTCTTCAGCGCCATCCTGATCTTCACCATTGGGTCGTTGCTCTGCGCGAACGCCCATACGCTGATGCAACTGGTGATCTATCGCGTGGTGCAAGGCGTGGGGGGCGCCATGTTGCTGCCGGTCGGACGGCTTGCCGTGTTGCGTGTGTTTCCCGCTGAGCGATATTTATCGGCGTTGTCGTTTGTGGCGATTCCCGGGCTGATTGGACCGCTTATCGGGCCGACGCTTGGCGGCTGGATCGTGCAGATTGCGTCCTGGCACTGGATCTTCCTGATCAACGTGCCCGTGGGGGTGATCGGTTGCGTTGCGACCCGACTTTTCATGCCCGATAGCCGCAATCCCGCCACCGCGCCTTTCGATCTTGCCGGTTATCTGCTGCTCGCCGTTGGCATGGTCGCGCTGACCATTTCGCTCGATGGCCTCGCCGACCTGGGCTTGCAGCACGCCATCGTGCTTGTGTTGCTGGTGCTGAGCCTTGCTTGCTTTGTCGCTTACGGGTTGCATGCGGTGCGGGTGCCGCAGCCCATCTTTTCGCTCGATCTGTTCAAGATCCATACGTTCAGCGTTGGCTTGCTGGGGAATCTGTTCGCGCGGATCGGCAGCGGCGCGATGCCATATCTATTGCCTTTGCTGTTGCAGATCAGCCTGGGTTATTCCGCTTTCGAAGCCGGCCTGATGATGTTGCCCGTGGCCGCAGCGGGGATGGTGTCCAAGCGCATTGTGACGAAGCTGATCATGGCGCGGGGGTATCGGCGCGTGCTGGTCGTGAATACGGTGCTTGTCGGGTTGACCATGGCGAGTTTTTCGCTCACGAGCGCCGGGCAACCGCTTTGGTTGCGGTTGATACAGTTGGCGTTCTTTGGAGGCGTGAATTCCATTCAGTTCACCGCGATGAACACGCTCACGCTCAAGGATCTCGGTACGGGAGGCGCTAGCAGCGGCAATAGCCTGTTTTCGCTCGTGCAGATGCTTTCGATGAGTCTTGGCGTGACCATCGCCGGGGCGGTTCTTGCGACATTTACAGGGATCTTGCCGAAGGTCACTGAGACGAATTCACTTCCCGCTTTTCACGCTACGTTCCTTTGCGTGGGCGTGATTACTGCCGCGTCAGCGTGGATTTTTGCGCAGCTTGCGCCGGAGATTCGAGCCGTTAAGAGTATGGAGACGGATCCTTCGGAAGCTCATTAGGTTTCGCTGGCGCTTGAGGGTGGGATTGGGTGGGGGTTGCTGCGTTTTGGGCTTTCGCGCGTTCTGTTTTGGCTGATTTTTTTAGCACTGTTAGCCACTGTCCGTGGCGGGACTTCATTTCTTTTTCCAACGGGGAAAAGAAACGAAGCAAAGAAAACGCCTTCCAACCGCTAATTCTTAATGAGACCAAGCGTGCACGCAGATCTGCTTGGGACTTCAAAAGAACCCTCGACGCCATAACCAACAACACCTGAAACCCTCCCCCTCCGAACCCCTACATCCACACGCTTCGCCACTAGCGCTCTCGGGCAAGCACACAACTCCACAGAACCGCCACGGCCAAACACCGCGTTTGTGTTCAAGCACGCAAACCGGCGCGCGACGTGCGCCGCGCTTTCCTGTTTGAGGCTACTCACACTGGTGGCGAAGCGTGTGGGTAGCCGTAAACGGAGCGGGAGGGGTTCAACTGTCCGGGATTATGCGCTGAGCGTTCTTTTGAAGTCCCAAGCAGATGTCCGTGCACGCTTGGTCTACTTAAGAATTGGCGGTTGAAAGGCGTTTTCTTTGCTTCATTTCTTTTTCGCCGTTGGAAAAAGAAATGAAGTCCCGCCACGGACAGTGGCTAACGGTGCTAAAAAGATCAGCTAAAGCAGACCGCGCGAAGACCCAAAAAGCAGCAACCCGGCATTAACTCTTAACCGCGGCCGCAAAAAACCGCTCTCAAAGCGCCAGCAAAAAAACCCCGAACAAGTGCGACAGCAACCACTTCCGCACTAGAAAAGTGCACTCGCTCACTCCGACCGCCAAGGCTCCAAAAACCCGCCCCCCGCCCGCGGCCCATTTCCCAAATTACCCCCAAATGCGCATATTTCTTGCTCTTCCGCGATGGGCCCTATCCTGTAAACTAGCGCAGCGCCCTACCACGTCCACCTCCGATCGAGCTGCTCTCGAACACCGGCCACTACACCATGAGCATGGTTGACATCGACCCTCCCCGCTTCCAACCGCCGCGCCCCGTCGCTGGCGACGACGGCTCGCGGCAAACCGTCCTGTACGGCGAATACACCGTATTCAGCGTGTTCCAGCCGGTATTCTCGGTGTCACACCGGCGCGCCATCGGTTACCACGCCTCCCTGCGCGCCCGCGACGACTCCGGCCGGCAAGTTCCTTCGCACGAGGTATTCACCCAGGCAGCCCGGCGCGGCGACCTGCTGGAACTCGGACGGCTCGCCGAATCGCTGCACCTGGGCAACTTCTTTTCCTTCGATAGCCACGACGAATGGCTCTTCCTGAGCCTCCATCCAGCCGCCCTGATGGACACGAGCTACGGCGACGCACTCCTCGCATCGCTGAAAAATGTCGGCCTGCCGCCGCAACGCGTAGTGCTGGAAGTGCCCGAACAAGCAGGCGGCGAAACGACGCGCTTCGCCGAAATCATCGACTCGTTGCGCAAGTCCGGCTTCCTGATCGCACTCGATGGCTTCGGCGTGAAGCACTCGAATATCGACCGCGTGTGGCATCTGCGCCCCGATATCGTGACGCTCGACCGATGCATCCTGCAGCAAGCAAGCGAGCATTCGCACATTGAACGCGTGTTGCCAGGCCTCGTCTCGCTGCTGCATGAATCGGGTCAACTGGTGCTGATGGGCGGTCTGAGCACGGAACGCGACGCTTTGATCGCGCTCGAATGCAACGTCGATTTCGTGCAAGGCGCGTACTTTGCAGGTCCGAGCGTGGAAGCAGTGAAACCGCAAGCAGCGCAAGGCGTGATGGACGCGTTGTCGGCCGCGTCGCGCGAACGGGTGGCCGCGCGCGAACGGGCGCAATCCGCACGGCTGGCGCCCTATGTGGGCGCGTTGGAAAGCGCGGCGGCGCGATTGATCGAGGGGGTGGGTCTGGTCGAAGCCACGCGCGGCCTGCTGCAACTAAACGAAACAGCACGCTGCTTTCTACTCGATGCCTCCGGCCGCCAGATCGGCGACAACGTATTGCCGGCGGCGCGCGCATCGCAGCGCGCCAAGCGCTTCAGGCCCTTGCTGCACTCGGAGGGCGCAAGCTGGGAACGCAGGCCGTATTTCATCGAAGCGTTGCGCACGCCCGATCGTGTCCATTTGACCGCGCCCTATTTGTCGATCAACGAAGCGCATCTGTGCGTGACAGCGTCGATCGCCGCACCGACCTCGCGCGGCCTCGAAGTGCTGTGCGTGGACATCAACTGGGACGTGACATCGCAACGGCGCTAGCCTCACGCATTCGGCTTCATCCATGGCAACTCACGCATGTCAACTCACGCATGCGAACTCATGAGCGCGGCCTTCACAGTGCGCGCCAGGTCGCCGATCTGAAACGGCTTGCGTAGCACGGCGTACCCGTCCACCCGCTCCTTCGATACATCCACGTCCGCGTATCCCGTCGCCAGGATCACCGGCAGGCGCGGGTGCGTGCGCTTCACCTCGGAGATCACTTCCAGCCCGTTCATGCCGGGCATCGCGAAGTCGACCATCACCAGGTCCGGATTGTCGTGATGCAGGCGCTCAAGTCCCGAGCGGCCCTGCGCCGCTTCCGTGACGGTGTATCCGAGCATCTTCAGGCAGTCGACAAGGAAGCTGCGCACGTCGACATCGTCTTCGATCACGAGGATCCGTCTGTCGCCATCGGAGCGCGCTTCGTCGGGTTCCGGTATGGCGGCTTCCGCTTCGCGCCGCTCGCGCAACGGCAGCCATAGCTCAACGGTGGTGCCCTTGCCCGTCTCGCTGTGAATCCGCGCCGTGCCGCCTGCCTGGCTGGCAATGCCATACACCTGGCTCAAGCCTAGCCCCGTACCCTTGCCCACGGGCTTCGTGGTGAAGAACGGATCGAATACGCGCGACAGCAGTTCCGGCGCGATACCCGTGCCCGTATCGCTCACGCCAATCACCACGTACTGCCCGGGCGGCATCGTTTCGTCCGGCGCGCTACGCTGGTCCACGTGAATGGTCAGCACGCCGCCGTCGGGCATGGCGTCGCGGGCGTTGATCCCAAGGTTCAGCACGGCAAGTTCGAGCTGGTTGGCGTCGGCGTCCGTCCAGGCTTCTTCCACGTCAAAGCGCGTGCCGAAATGAATTCCCGTTCCCAGCGATAACGCCAGCATGTCGCGCATGCCATGCAACATCGAAATGACATCGATGGCCTTGAGATCCAGATTGCTGCTGCGTGAAAACGTGAGCAGTTGCCCGGTGAGCTTGGCGCCGCGCTCGGTCGCGCGCTTGACCGTCTGCGCCATGTTGTTGACGCGTTCGTCGCGGCTCACGCGCATGATCAGCTCGGCGTTGCCCATGATCACGTTCAGCAGGTTGTTGAAGTCGTGCGCAATACCGCCGGTCAATTGCCCGAGCGCCTCCATTTTCTGCGCCTGAACGAGCACGGCCTGAACCTTCGAGCGTTCGTGAATCTCCTTCATCAACTGGTCATTGGCCGACGCCAGTTCCTGCGTGCGTTCGGCAATCCGGCTTTCCAGCGTATTGTTCAGGCGCTCGGCCACCAACTGGCTTGCGAGAATCTTTTCGTTCACCTCGTGCCGGTCGGTGACATCAAGCGACACGCCGATGATCCGCGTCGTCACACAACCGGTCGCATGGTTGACGGTGCGCATGGGATGACCGCGCGACTCGACCCAGTGGACCGATCCGTCCGGCCAGATCACGCGGTATTCGATCGTGAGATTCGTGTTCTCTGCTATAGAGCGGTCCAATGCACGCTGGCGCATCTCGCGATCGTCGGGATGAATCGATTCAACGATCTGCGCGTAATCCAGCGTCGGCCCCTTATACCCGAATATCTTCCGAAACGCCTCGGTGGAACGCAACGCGCCGGTCTCGACATCGAGTTCCCACGATCCCAAGCGGCCGGCCGCCAGCGCGAGGTGCAGCCGTTCCTGCGACTCAACGCGCTCCACGAGCTGACGCCGCGCTTCGTACTGCCGCAGCCGCGCCCGCAACGACGAAGCCACCGCGCGCCGCAACGTCTCGGCATGCAGCGGCCTTTCCAGCACGACCACGTTCCCGAGCTTTTCAAGCAGTTCGAGCGCGTGCTTCGGACGCCGTTCCGTGCGTTTCGTGGCGAGCACGATCAACGGAAAATCGGACCACGTCGGCTGCTGTTCGAGCCATTGGAAAAGCTGTGGCATGTCATCGTCGGAGAGCGCTTCTTCCGCAATCAGCGCCGTGCCCGCGCTCGTGCGCAATTCGCTGTTGAGCGTCGCCGCGTCGCGGCAGACAAGACATTTGCGGCCGTCGCGGCTCAGCACTTCGCCGATGACATCAGCATCTCTGCCACGGGGCGCCAGGATCAGAACGCGATTCTCCACGGTTACGCGTCCTTCGGGCCGGCAGCCCCAAGCATTGCACTGTTGCCACGATACGAAGGCAAGCCTGCGAGCACGCCATCGAAGTCGCGCAGCGCCTCGCTCACCTCAATGCCGCCCTGGGCGAGCCTGAATTGCCGGATCGTGCGCTCATGTGCGCTGCCGCGGCTTTTCACCGTCGCGAGCGCAGTCAGGACTTCGCCCTGATGCTCGAAGTAGCGGAACACGATCATGGCGTCGCTGAGATAGCTGATGTCGATATCCGTTTGCACCTCGCCCACAATCCCGTGCTGCCCCAGCACGAGCATGGTCGCCACTCCGCGCTGGTTCAGGTAGCCGAGCAGTTCGTGCATCTGAAGCAGCAGATAACGCTCGCCCGGCATGGCCTGCAAATAGGCGTTCAGGCTGTCGATGGCCACGTAGCGCACGCCGTCTTCTTCCACTGCAACGCGCACGTCGCTGGTGAATTCTCCCGGCGACATCTCCGCCGGATCGATCTGGCGCAAGGTCAACTGTCCATTCTCGAGGAACGGCGCGAGGTCCATGCCGAGCGCTTTCGAACGCAGCAGCAGCGTGCGGAGGGTTTCATCGAAGAGATAGTAGATGCAGCGCTCGCCGCGCTTTAACGCCGCCATCAGGCAGCACACCACCGTCGTTGTCTTGCCAACGCCCGAAGGCCCGATCAGCAATGTGTTCGTGCCGGGAATCAGTCCGCCGCCCAGCAAGGCGTCCAGCCCCTCCGATCCTGTGCTCAGCGGCGTGCTCGAAAACTCCACATGGTGCTCGGCCGCGACCAAACGCGGATAAACATCGATACCGCCCGTCTCCAGCGTGAAATCGTGAAATCCCTCGCGGAACTTCAGGCCGCGCATCTTCGCCACGCGCAGCCGGCGGCGCGCGCCGCCGTAGTCGTGCACGAGCTGATCGAGGCTGATCACCCCGTGTGCGATGCTGTGAAGCTGGAGATCGCCCGGGTCGGAGGTGTTGTCATCGAGCAGGATCACCGTGCAGTCCCGCGTCGCGAAGTAACGCTTGAGGGCAAGGATCTGCCTGCGGTAGCGCAACGTATTTTGCGAAAGCAGCCGCAATTCCGACAGACTGTCCAGCACGATCCGCACAGGTTTGACCGACTCGACCTGCTGCATCACGTTCTTGACCGTTTCACCCAACTCGACTTCTGCCGGATGCAGGATGGACTGCTCGTATTCCGGGTCCAGCCCTTCGTCCGAGAGCAATTCGACTATGGAGAGGGCGTCGACATCCCAGCCGTGGGCATCGGCCACGGCAAGCAGTTCCGAACGCGTTTCCGACAGCGTGATGTACAGCCCCGCCTCGCCCAGCTCGGCGCCCTTAAGCAGGAATTGCAGCGCCAACGTGGTCTTGCCGGCTCCGGGCGACCCCTCGACCAGATAAACCCGGTTTGGCGTCAGGCCACCGCCGAGGATATTGTCGAGCCCCTCCACCCCGGTAGACATGCGTGGAGTAGGAGGCAACGGTTCGCGTTTGTTTCTCATGGTCGATAGTGGCGGATAAGCAGGCTGTCGCGGTATTGCAAGGCGAGAGCAAGGAACAGGCCCACGAGGGAGCGCGCAGCGGCAACGCTCCGGAACGGCGGTCCTCGATCACGCGCGCTTGACGCAAAAGCCCTCCTTGCGGGCCACGTCTCTCCTCAGACAATTAACGTGCGCCGACGCATGTTGTCCACGATTTCAATGCTCGCCGACGGGTTTCCCACGAACACCGTTTCTGGCAAGGCTGTCATCGGCACGTCACCTGCTTGCCAGGAAACACGGACTATAGTGTGCTTGATGCAAGGTCTTTGTCATGTGCTGGGGTCGGACCGTTTTTGTATGTGGTTCTCGCTGCCGGATGGCGTTTCGTCCTGTCCGGCCCACGAGCATTGGCACTGGCCGACAGTTCGAACGCAAGGGAGTTTGCTCGTGTTGCCTGCGTTGTTTGCCTGCTCCGGCACCAATGCGATGGTGTCGTGCATTGCCGGCCTGTTTGGATCGGAGGTGCAGAGATCGACTGGCTGGGCGTGGCTGCTGTTCGCCGGATGCGGCGTGCTGCAGGTCACGCTCAGCTATCTGTTCTGTACCCCGCTCGAACGGCGCTGGCCGCTACTGCACTGGCCGGTGCGTCAGCCGATGGCGACCGACATCCTCTACACGTTCATCGTCCGGATCGTCTTGTTCCCGCTCGCGGCTTACTTCGAGTACGAACTCGCGAAGGCCGCGGTCGATCACTGGCTTCTCGCACATGAGTGGCCGGTGCCGTCCTTGCTCACGCACATCGCCGATGCCGCGGGAATGCCCCTTGCCGGATTCCTCGCCGGTTTCGTGATACTCGACTGTGCCGATTACTGGCGTCACCGGATCTCGCATCGTCTCGGCTGGTGGTACGGGTTGCACACCCTGCATCACGCAGAGCTGCAGATGACCTTCTGGTCCGACGACCGTTCGCATCTGCTCGAGGACATCATCACTTACGTATGGCTTTTCATCGTTGCGATTGCGATCGGAATGCCTGCGTTGCAGTTTCCGTTCGTGATTCTCGGCTTTCGTTTCGTTGGCAGCTTTGCGCACGCGAACACCCGCGCTCGCTACGGGTGGCTGGGCGAGAGGCTTCTGATCTCACCGCAATTCCATCGCGCGCATCACTGCCCGGAAATCACGCGGCGCAAGAGCTGCAATTTCGGCACGGTGTTCCCATGGTGGGACATGCTGTTCGGCACCGCGAATTTCACCCACGATGCACGCGAGACCGGAGATCCGAGTGCCGATCCGATCATCGCAACGGGCAACTGGTGGCAGCAACATGCGGCCGGCGTGCGCCGGATGATCCAGCTCGCGCGCAAGCGCCACCGGCCAGCCCAATGAGCGAGAACTGGCTGCGCGACGCTCCGGCGACCACCGACTTTCCACGCACGCCATGCGGGCGTGCACGACCTTGCCGATACATCTAACTTCGTCCGGAGCAAGCCTATGGCGACTTCACCCGAAGCTGAACAATCCAACGCGGCGTCCGATCAGTGGATCGCACGCATTCTGAACATCGAAGCGTCGAATGCCGGCGATCTACCGGCGTGGTGGCGCGATGCGTATCACAGCTACCGCAAGACGCTTGAGCAGCCGGATTACCCGTGCTTCTTCGGCCAGGCGGCCGAGCGGCGCGGTGAGATGTTCTACGCGTTCGAGGGCGAACGTCCTGAGACTGCGCGCGCGACAATGCAGCGCTTTGTCGAACTTGGACACGATCCAAAGCTCAGGCGGCATAGTCTCGCCATGTTCTGCACGCCGGACCCTGCGCTCACGTCGCACGCCGAATTCCTGCGGCGCTTCTGGACCCTGTTGCAGCAGTTGCAGGAAGCCGACAACGTGCCGATGCAGCCCGCCGATCCGGATGACCCGCTGTGGGAATTCTCGTTCGGTGGCCGCAAGATGTTTGTTGTCGGCACCGCTCCGACCTATCGCCAGCGGCGCAGCCGTGTGGTCGGCAGCGGAATCGTGCTGCTGTTCCAGCCGCGCGAGTTGTTCACTGACTTGGCGACCGGCAAGCCGATCGCCGCTGACATCCGCCGGCAGATCCATGCTCGGATGCTGGAGTACGACGCGATGCCGGTGCATCCGGACATCGGCTTTTATGGCGATCCGCATAACCGCGAATGGAAGCAGTATTGCCTGCCCGATGACAACACGCCAGTTACCGGACGTTGCCCATTCGGTGGCCGCTGAGCGGTCTGATATTGGCTCTTCAGGGTGAAGTCGACGTTTAGCCCAGTGCTCCGCGGTGACGCCCCGGTGAATTTCCGCGTTGTGAAACCGAGAGAATTTCCCCCCGGCACTCAAGCACTCGCTAAATGCGCCGTTAATACCTTTAGCGCGCTACCGCGCCGGTAGTGAATCTCAATTGGCAGCACCGTATCAATCGGAGCAAACAAGCCATGTCTGCAGTCTTATCGAAGCACGGTCAACCGTCGAAAGGCACGGTCATCGCCGAGTTGACGACAGCCGTTCGCAGGATTTCCAAGGACAAGATCGCGGAAATCGATCTGATCAACCGCGAGGCAACCTATCTCGCCATCAATGCGCTGATCGAGGCGGCACGCGCTGGGGAAGCCGGCCGTGGCTTCGCAGTCGTCGCAAACCAGGTGAAGGACGTCTCGCACCGGATCGGCCATCTTACTGGCGAACTCGGCACTGAACTCGCGACCATCAGCGAAACAATGGTGGCAGAGCTGGAACGGCAACAGGGGCAACGTCTCACCGATCTGGCACTGAACATGATCGACGTGATCGATCGCAATCTTTACGAGCGGTCATGTGACGTACGCTGGTGGGCAACGGACGCGGCGATCGTTGACGGTGTGACTCGCGGCCCGGAGGCGGCCGCTCATGCATCAAAGCGTATGTCGGTGATACTCGACAGCTACACGGTCTATCTCGACATCTGGATGCTGGATCTCGACGGTCGTGTCGTCGCGAATGGTCGCCCCTCGAACTTCCCGGTCGCGGGGATGGCAAACGCCGCAGGCGAGGAGTGGTTCGACGCCGCGCTCCGTACCCGCTCGGGCGACGAATATGCCACCGCGAACGTGGGCACGGTCGCGGAACTGAACGGAGCGCAGACGGCAACATACGCGACTGCGATCAGGGAAGGCGGCGCAAGCAACGGAAAGATCACGGGCGTTCTTGCGGTCTTTTTTGACTGGACGAAGCAAGCATCGGCGGTGCTGGACAACGTGCGTCTGAGTAACGAGGAACGCTCGCGCACGCGTTGCATGATTGTCGACGCCAATGGACGGGTCATTGCGGACTCCGGCCAAGCGTCCCGGGATGCGAAGCACTATGAATTGCGAAAGGGTAGTACAAATACCGGCGCCTACCGCACTGCGCAGGGATCGCTTGTTGGATACGCATTGACGCCTGGCTATGAAAGCTATCAAGGCATGGGCTGGTTTGGGGTGATCGAGCAAAATCCGCATCACGGCGCAGGTGTCTAGTACCGCCTTATCCGCACCGTGCAGCACTCCCTGGTGCCAGGTCTCCACCGAACCTATGGCAAATACGAAGCAATAAGCAGACACAAAAAAGCCCTCTCACGGAGGGCTTTTTTTGGCTACGGTTTTCAAAGTCTATTGCGTGGCATCGTGCCCACTTTCCAGACTTGTTTGCCGTTGCCAAACTTCATTGTCATGGGACTTCAGGCACCGAAATTCTTCGATGCAAATTCCCAGTTCGCAATGTTCCAGAACGCCTCAATGAATTTCGGGCGCGCATTGCGATAGTCGATGTAATACGCGTGTTCCCACACGTCGATGGTCAGCAGCGCCTTCGCATCCGTGGTAAGCGGCGTGGCGGCATTGCTGGTCGAGACGATATCGAGCGAACCGTCCGGCTTCTTCACAAGCCACGTCCAGCCCGAACCGAACGTGCCGGTCGCAACCTTCGCGAACTCTTCCTTGAATTTGTCGAACGAGCCGTACTTGGCGTTGATTGCGTCGCCGAGCGCGCCGGCCGGAGCGCCGCCACCCTTGGGCGACAGGCTGTTCCAGAAGAACGTGTGGTTCCAGACCTGGGCTGCGTTGTTGAACACGCCGCCCGATGCTTTCTTGACGATTTCTTCAAGCGACAGGTTTTCGAATTCGGTACCCGGAATCAGCTTGTTCAGGTTCGTCACATAGGTTTGATGATGCTTGCCATAGTGATACTCAAGCGTTTCTTCCGACATGTTCGGAGCAAGCGCGTTCTTTTCGAACGGCAACGGCGGGAGGGTATGTTCCATGGTGCGAGCTTCCTTCTATGTTGAATTATGGGGACGTGAGGAGTGAAGCAATGCAGCACTCGATTGTAGGCGAGTTGGGATAACCCCGCAAATTGCGGGTTTTTATGAGCATTATCGATTACGAAGCATTAGCAGCGGCGTAAAAAATGCTCCAGCAGTCACGCTATCCCGTCAAAACTACGGGCTGCCGCAACGTGCCGGAACGCACGCTCACAGCGGCAGTTTCATGCGGCGCATGGAGCGTGCCGCGCCTAGAATTCGTCCGACAAACGCGCTTGCACATCGGCGAGCAAAACATCTGCCGCGCCTTGCGCCAAGTGCACCGTTAATGGCCGCTTTGGCTTGAGCGCATTCGGCGAGCGCACTGCGCGCCCCGACTGCGAATCAATCAACGCGGCGTAGCCGCGCTCGAGCGTGCGCTGCGGGCTCAACACCTGCAATCTCGCCGATAGTTCCGATACCCGCGCCGCCGCCCGCTCGTGCCTGCGCCCTTGCGAGTCGCTCAGGCGCTGCGCGACACGCATCAGGTGTTCGCGCTCAGCGGCAAGATCCGGACGCCAGCGCTGCCAGCGCATCTGCACGAGGGCGAAGCGCGCGCGGGCGTCGCGCACCGGACGCGCTCCAGCGGAAGCAAGCCGCGTGGCCAGTTGATGCAAGTGGACGCGCTGGCGTTCGAGCCGCTCTGCCGGGCTGACCAGCCGGCGCGCGAGCCAGTCGAGTTGCTGCGCGCGCCGCTCCATCATCCGGCCAAAACTGCGCGCCAGCGATGCATGCCGATGATCCAGATCGCGCAGCAGCAACACGCGCTGCGGACTGACGAGTTCGGCCGCTGCCGTGGGCGTGGGCGCGCGGACATCGGCGGCGAAATCAGCGATGGTGAAATCCGTCTCGTGGCCAACGCCGCTGACAACGGGCATGGCGCTCTCGGCGATTGCGCGCGCAAGCACCTCTTCGTTAAAGGCCCACAAGTCCTCGATAGAACCGCCACCGCGGCATACGATCAGCACATCCACTTCCCGGCGTGCGCTCGCCTGGTCGACCATGGCGGCGAGTTTCGCGGCCACCCCGGCGCCCTGCACGGGTGCCGGATAGACGATCACCGGCACGTGCGGCGCGCGGCGTGAAAGCGTGGTGAGCACGTCGCGCAAGGCGGCGGCTTGCAACGACGTCACGATTCCAATGGCACGCGGATGTTGCGGCAGCGTGCGCTTTCGTTCAGCGGCGAACAAGCCTTCGGCTTCGAGCTTGGCTTTCAGCTTCAGAAACGCTTCATATAACCGGCCCTGTCCGGTACGGCGAACCGCTTCCACGCCGAGTTGCAACTCGCCGCGCGGTTCGTACATGGTGACAAGGCCGCGCACTTCGATCCGGTCGCCTTCACGCGGCGTGAATTCGGCATACTGCGCACGTCCGCGAAACATCACGCATCGCATTTGCGCCTGCGCGTCCTTGATCGAGAAATACCAGTGGCCGCTCGCCGCTTTCGTAAAATTCGAGACCTCGCCCGATACCCAGACCAGCGGAAACGAGCGCTCGAGCATAGAACCGATCGCGCGATTCAGTGCCGAAACGGGGATCACGGCTTCCGCGCCGGGGGCGCCGGTGGATTGTCCGGAAGGTGAGAAAGGATCGGGGCTCATCAAAGGAAAGGGTCGGTTGATTGCGGTGGCGCGACAGTGAACGGATAGCCAATCGGCCGCCGAAGTGTAGCAAGTGTCCACAATGCACACGGTATCGAAAGCAATGCCATAGGATTGTGAATCCAGCATGAATGATATTTAAGCTATTGTTTTTTATAATATTTTCACGTTTTCACTGACTTTTAACCGAAACAAGCGCGGCCCGATGCCGATTTCCGGGCGATGAACGCCGACTTGTTCACAGAGTTATCCACAGGATGTTCCGTGTAAAACTGCGCCGCTTGATTCCGGCCTTCGACTGGCGTCGCTCGCGGCACCGCGCTAGAGTGCCGGGTTCGAGCATCGAGCATCGACCGTCGACCGCTTTCCGTCCGCCCCCCATTTTGGAGAACCGCCCCGATGCAAAGGTGCTGGCCGTTACCCTCGGCATTATCGTCATGCTTTAAGCACCGGCCAATCCAGTCCTGCGCTTTTCTATCGAACGAGGGCGAGGAACGCCGTGTCTGATTTCAAACCGCCGATTGAAAATTTCCTTGCCCGCGAATGGCGCCGGCGCGGCTGGGTGGCGTGGTCGCTGACGCCGTTTGCCTGCGTATTCGGCCTGATCGCCGCCATTCGACGCGCGGTTTTTGCGCTCGGCTGGATCAAGCAAGTCGACCCGGGCGTGCCGGTCGTGGTGGTCGGCAACGTGACCGTGGGCGGCACCGGCAAGACGCCGACCGTGATCGCGCTCGTGGAAGCGCTTCGCGCCGCCGGCTTTCAGCCGGGCGTCGTCTCGCGCGGCTACGGCGCGAAGATCCACGAAGCAACGCGCGTCACGCCCGAAAGCAAACCGACCGAAGTCGGCGACGAACCCCTGCTCATCGCCCGCCGCACCCACGCGCCGGTCATGGTGTCGCCGGATCGCGTCGCCGCCGCGCGGGCGTTGTTGAAAGCGTATCCATCGGTGGATGTGATCGTGAGCGACGACGGCCTGCAGCATTACCGTCTCGCGCGCAGCTTCGAACTCGTGGTTTTCGACGACCGTCTGGGCGGCAACGGGTTTTTGCTGCCGGCCGGGCCGATGCGTGAATCCATGTCGCGGCGGCGTGACGCCACGCTCATCAACAGCCCATACGATCGCGCGCTGCCGCCGTGGCCCAACACGTTTTCGCTCGACCTCGCGACCAGCGACGCATGGCTGCTCGATGACCCCGCTGTACGCCGCCCTCTCGCCGCGTTCAAGGGCGAGCGGATCGTGGCGGCGGCGGGCATTGGATCGCCGGAACGGTTCTTCGCGTCGCTGCGGGCGGAAGGCCTGACGCTTGCGACCCGCGCGTTCCCCGATCATTACGATTACCACGACAACCCGTTTGCCGGCATCGAAGCGGATTCGATCCTGATCACCGAGAAGGATGCAGTAAAATTCGGGGCCTGGCGTGACGCGCGCATCTGGGTCGTCCCAGTGGAAGCCGTGCTCAAACCCCGCCTCATCGCATTAGTTGTGGAGAAACTTCGTGGACGCACGCCTGCTTGAAATCCTTGTCTGCCCGATTTGCAAGACCCAGCTCACGTATGACCGCGCGGCGCAGGAACTCATCTGCAACGTCGACAAACTCGCCTATCCCATTCGCGACGGCATTCCCATCATGCTGCCCGACGAAGCGCGCCAGACGGTGGAAGGCACGCCCGTCGATCCGTTGAAACCGGTCAGCGGGAACTGATCGCACAATGAACGCCCACACGCCGGTCGTGCCGCCCTTCATTGCCGTGGTGCCCGCGCGGCTTGCATCCACGCGGCTGCCGGACAAGCCGCTGGCGGATATCGGCGGAAAGCCGATGGTCGTGCGCGTCGCCGAGCGCGCGCGTTTGTCGGGCGCGCTGCAAGTGCTGATCGCAACGGATTCGCCGCGTGTCGTCGCGGTCGCAAAGGAACATGGCTTCGATGTGCTCCTCACGCGCGCCGATCATCCGAACGGCACGGACCGTCTCGCCGAAGTCGCCACGCACTTCGGCTGGAGCGACGAGACCATCGTGGTCAACGTGCAAGGCGACGAACCGCTGATCGACCCGGCGCTCGTGCGCAACGTGGCGGCGCATCTGGCGGCGCATCCGTCGTGCGCCATCGCGACGGCGGCGCATCCCATCCACGATCCTGCTGACGTATTCAATCCAAACGTCGTGAAAGTCGTGCTGGATTCAAAAAGTGTCGCGCTCTATTTTTCGCGTGCGCCGATTCCCTGGTCGCGCGATGCATGGCAGAAGGACTGGCCTAACGTGGCCGCGCTGGCATCGCGCCCTCCGATTCCGTCCAACGTCCTGCGGCACATCGGCCTGTACGCGTACCGCGCGAAGTTCCTGCGGGCTTATCCCGCACTGAGCGTGGCGCCCATAGAAGAGGCGGAAGCGCTCGAACAGCTTCGCGCGCTCTGGCACGGCGAGCGCATTGCCGTGCTGACAACAACGGATGCACCGCCGCCAGGCGTCGATACCCCCGCCGATCTGGCCCGCGTGCGCGCGCTGTTTCCGGCTTCGTCCTAACGCGCCTAAGCCGTTCCGGGCAACTCGCGTTAACCCCGCCACGCCCTGCATAACAAGCCTTTGCGGCCTTTTTTCGGGTCGCCATTGTGACGATGCATGGCATAATCGGCCGGTAGCGCGAGCCTTCCGGTCAGCGCCTTTGCTCCCGAGCGCCCATGTCGACTGGTGCCGCGCCGTCTCTCGAATTCGGCTCGTCGCGCCTCGTTTCGGGCTTCTCCCGGGCATTGCGTCAATAGCGGCCGGACGCCAAATAAGCCTCGCTGCGTGAGCGGTTTCTATTCGATTCGGAGATATCACCATGCGTTTGATCCTGTTGGGCGCTCCCGGCGCCGGCAAGGGCACCCAGGCCACCTTCATCAAGGAAAAGTTCGGCATTCCGCAAATCTCCACGGGCGACATGCTGCGCGCCGCCGTGAAAGCCGGGTCGCCGCTGGGCGTGGAAGCCAAGCGCTTCATGGACGCCGGCGAACTCGTGCCGGACGCGCTCATCATCAACCTCGTGAAAGAACGACTGCAGGAACCGGACTGCGCGAATGGCTATCTGTTCGACGGTTTCCCGCGCACGCTTCCCCAGGCCGACGCCATGAAGCAGGCGGCTGTCGCCATCGACTATGTGCTTGAGATCGACGTGCCTTTCGCGGACATCATTGAGCGCATGAGCGGACGGCGCTCGCACGCGGCGTCCGGGCGCACGTATCACGTCAAGTTCAATCCGCCGAAGCGGGAAGGCCTTGACGACGTGACCGGCGAGCCGCTCATTCAGCGCGACGACGACAAGGAAGAGACCGTGAAAAAGCGCCTGGACGTGTACGTAGCGCAAACCAAGCCGCTGATCGATTACTACAACAACTGGTCGAAGCACGGCGACAACAACGGTTTGAAGGCGCCGGAATACCGGCGTATCTCGGGCCTCGGCACGGTCGACGAAATCCGTCAGCGCGTGTTCGACGCACTGACCTGATCCCAGCGCCCGGCGCCGCAAGCACGCCTTCTGAAACCCGCTCGTGCTTCATTGGCCGAGCGGGTTTTTGCTTTTATCGATCTCTTGGCACATCACCATCATTGAGGAGCACAGCATGGATATCCAGGACAACGTTTTCCTCGTCACCGGCGGCGCATCGGGCCTGGGCGCGGCCACGGCGCAACTGATCCGCGATCATGGCGGCAAGGTCGTCATTGCGGACATGAACGAAACCGGCGGCGAGAAGCTCGCGAAGGAACTCGGCGGTGTGTTTGTGAAGTGCGACGTGAGCCGCGAGGAAGATGGCCAGCGCGCCGTGGACGCTGCGATCCAGCTCGGCAGCCTGCGCGGACTCGTGAATTGCGCGGGCATTGCGCCGGCTGCGAAAACCGTCGGCAAGGATGGTCCGCATTCACTCGATATATTCTCGAAGACCATTGGCGTGAACCTGATCGGCACGTTCAACATGATCCGGCTTTCGGCTGCGGCCATGTCGAAGAACGAACCGAACGCGGCCGGCGAGCGCGGCGTGATTGTGAGCACGGCGTCGGTTGCGGCCTACGACGGCCAGATCGGACAAGCAGCGTATGCGGCTTCGAAGGGCGGCGTGGTCGGCATGACCTTGCCTATCGCGCGTGATCTGTCACGTAACGGCATTCGTGTGATGACCATAGCGCCGGGTATCTTCGAAACGCCGATGCTGCTCGGCATGCCACAGGAAGTGCAGGATGCGCTCGGCGCGATGGTGCCGTTTCCGTCGCGGCTCGGCAAACCCAACGAGTACGCCATGCTCGTTAAGCACATCTTCGACAACCCGATGCTCAACGGCGAAGTGATCCGCCTGGACGGCGCGATCCGGATGCAGCCGAAGTAAAAACGAACGGCGGCGCATCTTGGTGGATGCGCCGCCGTTTTTGGGATGCCTGATCAATCGCCGTTGTGCTGCGTTCGCTGCCGGAGTTCGTGCAGTTCCGTTTCCACTACGGTGGCGTCTTCCGCATCGGGGCGGTCGTCCAGATATCGGCGCAAATCTTCCATTGCTGGGCGCAAGTAATCCAGGCGCGCATAAGCGAACCCGCGATCGCGCACTTCCTCGATGCTGCCCGGCATCAGGATCACGAGCCGTTGTTGCACCGCCAGTAACCGCTGCCAGCGCTCCGTCTGCAGGTAAATGCTCTTCAGGTTGCGCAACATCCTTCCGATGATTTCCCGGCGCGTCGCTGGCTGCAAGAGTACGCGCAACGCACTGCTGATCGATTCCCCCACCCGCTGTACATAAGGTTCGAGCATTTCGACCATCGCGGACTCGGACAACGAATGACCCGTGGTCGGATCGAGCATCACGTCGCCTTCCGGCGTGGTCACGCGCAACAGGAAATGCTGCGGAAACGACACGCCGCGCACTGGAATGCCAAGCTGCTCGCTCATCTCCAGATAGATGACCGCAAGCGAAATAGGAATGCCGCGCCGACGCTTCAGCACGATGTTCAGGTGGCTGTTGTCGGGATCGTAATAGTCGTTGAGATTGCTGGTGAAACCCAGCTCACGGAAGAAAAAACGGTTCAGCACGCCGACTTTCTGCTTGATGTCGGCGTCGTCCGGCATGCGGCGGCGCACCCGCAGCACCAGTTCGTCGATCTCGGCCAGCACGCCTTGCAAGTCGAGGTCGGGATACGCATCCTGCGCAAGCGACAACGCCGCCTCGGTGAGCGGCAGACTGTCGTCCTCCGCCACGAGCGAAGTGAAATAGTCGAGCATGCGCGTGGTCGTCATCACTGCGTTCGCCTTCTGAAATACGCGTATTTAAAGCCCATCGCGGAGAGCATACCGAAATATAGCGCAGCGAATACAACCAGGCTGGCCCCAAGAAGCGCAATGCGCTGCAGCGGTGCGGCGCGCATTCCGATCCAGTCGAACGCACCCGCCACCATGTGCATGACTCCTGCCAGCACGAGGCATGCCCCGAGCAACTGGATGAAAAACCGCGTCCATCCCGGCGACGGCTGGTAAATTCCGCGCATTCTCAAGCCGATGAACAGCATGGTCGCATTCACGCACGCGCCCAGTCCAATGGAAAGCGTCAGCCCGGCGTGCGCGAATATGGGCACGAAAACCAGGTTGCTGATCTGGATCGCGATCAACACCACAATGCCGATAATCACCGGCGTCTTGATGTCCTGCTTCGCGTAGAAACCCGGCGTAAGAATCTTGATCAGGATCAGCCCGACCAGCCCGATGCCGTACATTGCCAATGCGCGGCCGACCATGACCACCGAATTCGCATCGAATTTGCCGTAGCCGAAAAGCGTCGCCGTAAGCGGCTGGGCGAAGAAAAACAGCGCCACGGCGCTGGGCGCGGCCAGCAGGAACGTAATGCGCAGGCCCCAGTCGAGCAGCGCCGAATATTCGACCGTATCCTTGTCCACGTGCGCTTTCGAAAGGCTCGGCAGCAGGATCGTGCCGAGCGCGGCACCGAGCAGCGCGCTCGGGAATTCCATCAGGCGGTCGGAGTAATTGATCCACGACACCGCGCCCGCCCCAAGCCGCGACGCAATATTCGTATTGATGATCAGGCTCAGTTGCGCGACCGAGACGCCGAAGGTCATCGGCACCATCTTGATCAGCACGCGCTTGACCCCGGGATGACGCAGCGCCTTGACAAAATTCCAGCCGATGCGCGGAATCATGTCGATCTTTTTCAGCCCCGGCAGTTGCACGAGAAACTGAAGGATCCCGCCGGCGATCACCGCATACGCCAACGCATAGATGGGCACTTTCAGATGCGGCGCGAGGAAAACCGCCGCCGCGATAAATGACACATTGAGCAGCACGGGCGCGAACGCGGGCAGCGAGAACTTCCGGTACGTGTTCAGCACGCCCGACGCCAGCGACGTCAGCGAAATGAAAATGATGTACGGGAACATGATCTGGGTCATGGTTACGGCGTAGCCGAACGCGCGGCCATCGTGTTCCAGGCCGGAGGCCACGGCGAACACGACCCACGACGCGCCCGCCACGCCCACCAGCGACACCACGGCGAGCGCCCAGGCAAGCACTGTGGACATTGCATCGACGAGCGCCTTGGTTGCGTCATGGCCCTCGGTGTTCTTGAACTCGGCGAGAATCGGCACGAAGGCCTGCGAGAACGCGCCTTCCGCGGACAGGCGCCGCAGCAGGTTTGGGATGCGAAAGGCGACGTAGAACGCGTCGGTGAATTGACTGGCGCCGAAAGCTCGCGCGATCAGCGTTTCTCGGATCAGGCCGGTCACGCGGGAAAGCAACGTGAATCCGCTGACCGTCAGGAGGGCTCGGAATAGATTCATGGGGCGCTTATTATACGGGCGGCACCATGAACGCAACGCGTTGCAACAATTCCCCATTGGTTAGAATTTGCAACCGCGATTTGCGAACGTGGTGTTATCGTGCGCTGCGCGGTGGTTGCGGGATGTTGCCTGCAACAAGTCCGGAAAAACCCTTCGTGCTTGCCAGTGCCATGATTTCGTTGCTATAATCGCCGGTTTCGAAGCTCCTGAATCCGCTTTCGGCACGGGTACGCACATACCAGGCACTGCGGTTTCGCGTCTTCTTTCGACGTTTTTTGCGCTTTCGGGCAATCGATCCCGAGGGTTTGATCATAAACAGCGCATCGGATTGACCTCGTTTTATCTTGTGCGGAGCCGGGCCGGCATTGAGCTGGACTCGCTCCGGAAGCTAAACGGGAAGCGCTGAAACACATAGCTGGAACAGGATAAGGAACCGTCATGGCAAATACCGCACAAGCTCGCAAGCGCGCCCGTCAAAGCGCGAAGGCAAACTCGCACAACTCGGCGCTGCGCTCGAAGTTCCGCACCGCCATCAAGGCAGTTCGCAAGGCAATCGACGCCGGCGACCAGGCCAAGGCTGCGGAAATCTACAAGACGTCGGTCAAGACCATCGACATCATTGCGGACAAGCGCATCGTTCACAAGAACAAGGCTGCTCGCCATAAGAGCCGTCTGTCGGCTGCCATCAAGGGTCTGCAAGCACCTGCTGCCTAAGGATTCCGGTTGCGGCCTGCCTCGCTTCACGCGTGACAGGCAGTTGCTTTTGCGTTGAAGTCAAAATTGAAGTATGGAGACTTTGATCTGCAGAAGCAGCAATAGAAAAACCCGCCAATGGCGGGTTTTTTGTCGTGCTTTCGGGGCGTGCCTTGAGAGCACCGCCCTCTTCAATCAGGGCTGTTGCGTTCCGTGATGTGGCGGCAATTCGCAGGCTTCGGTCACGAGCAGATCGTTGTCCTTGGCGAAGTTCATCACAAAGTCGAAAGCCATGGGTTCGATATCGCGCAACCGCGAGTCGAGGATCACCGTCTTCACGTTGCCGAGCAAGGTAGGCCGCACGTAGATGGAATACTGCAGGCGCGCATTGGGTCCGCGCTTCTTCGGGCCATAATCCGACATCACGCCGCAAAGCCGCTCCGACCAGTCACTTGGCCGAAAGGTCTTGCCGTTCGACGTAACGCCCTGGATAAAGTATTCGGTTGGGGTTGTTTCGGCCATGTAGGAATACCTGTTTGACGACCGGCGGAGACCGCCGGCAAACGCGCATGCACGATTGGCAAGGTGACCCGGAAGAAACTGAGCCCGGCTTGGTGACCCTTGTCTCAGTGAAAACCGCGGTGAAACCTGGCGTTCAATAAGCCCCGACAAGCCCATTCTCGACATGATTCACGGCTTACCTTTGGCAGGCAGCGGTACGCGAACATGGATGCCCGCCTATGTCTGCAGAAGCGCAGACATCTGCCGCAAAAGGATACAAAAGCCGCTATGAAGCCGTGCTGAAAGCAGTCGAAAGGTATCAGGACTGCCGGAGAAACGAGGCTGATTATACAGCAGAGGGCCTTTTTCCGCACTGCACACAAAGCCGCTAAACCACGCCAGACGGGCTGCAGGACGGCATACCGCGACGCATGGGACAGCGAGCACTGGCTATTTGGCCACCTCGTCAAATGGCAAAATTTCCTTTATGCTGAAATTCGATACCACCACGACGGCGGCGCCGTCCGGCGAAATTTGCCGGCTGAAGCCGCCGTACGCATTTCATGACCGAAAAAAAAATTCGCCACTATCTGCAGTTCAAGGATTTCTCCCTCGACGATTATGATTACGTGCTCGAACGCGCACGCATTCTGAAGCGCAAGTTCAAGAGCTACGAAACCTATCATCCGCTGCACGACCGGACGCTGGCGATGATCTTCGAGAAGAACTCAACGCGTACGCGGCTTTCGTTCGAAGCGGGCATCTTCCAGCTGGGCGGACATGCGGTGTTTCTCAGCACGCGCGACACGCAACTCGGGCGAGGCGAACCCATTGAGGACGCGGCGCAAGTGGTCTCGCGCATGGTGGACATCATCATGATCCGCACGTTCGGCCAGCACATCATCCAGCGGTTCGCCGAAAATTCGCGCGTGCCGGTAATCAATGGGCTGACGAACGAATATCATCCGTGTCAGGTTCTCGCCGACGTCTTCACGTACTACGAATTGCGCGGCCCTATTGCGGGGAAAACCGTGGCCTGGGTGGGCGATGCCAACAACATGCTGTACACGTGGATCGAGGCCGCGCAGATTCTCGGCTTCAAGTTGCGTCTTTCCACGCCGCCCGGTTATTCGCTCGACCCGGCGCTCGTGGCCCCGGAAAGCGCGCCGTTCTATGAAGAGTTCGCCGATCCGAACGACGCCTGCACCGGCGCGGATCTGGTCACCACGGACGTCTGGACCAGCATGGGCTTCGAAGCCGAGAACGAAGTGCGCAAGAAGGCGTTCGCCGACTGGTGTGTTGACGCCGACATGATGGCGCGCGCAAACCCCGGCGCACTGTTCATGCATTGCCTGCCGGCGCATCGCGGAGAAGAAGTGAGCGCGGAAGTGATCGACGGTCCGCAGAGCGTGGTCTGGGACGAAGCAGAAAACCGCCTGCATGTTCAGAAGGCGTTAATGGAATACCTGCTGCTCGGCAAACTCAATCATTGAGGCCGGGTTGAGACGCCGTATCGTCCCGAAAATGCGGAATGGCCGCCATTTAGTGTCAAAATAGCGGTTTTCCGCGCGCTGTCAGCCCGGCGCACACCGTTTTCCAGCCATACGAGTTCACCATGAGCGATATCAAAAAAGTCGTGCTCGCCTACTCGGGCGGCCTCGATACCTCCGTCATCCTGAAGTGGTTGCAAGACAACTACGACGCTGAAGTCGTGACGTTCACCGCTGACATTGGTCAGGGCGAAGAACTCGAACCGGCGCGCAAGAAAGCGCTGCAACTCGGCATCAAGCAGGACAACATTTTTATCGAAGATCTGCGTGAGGAGTTCGTGCGCGACTTCGTGTTTCCAATGTTCCGTGCCAACACGATCTACGAAGGCGAATATCTGCTCGGGACGTCGATTGCGCGGCCGTTGATCGCAAAACGCCAGATCGAGATCGCGCGTGCCGTGGATGCGCAAGCCGTGTCGCATGGCGCGACCGGCAAGGGTAACGATCAGGTGCGCTTCGAGCTGGGTTATTACTCGCTCGAACCGGGCATCAAGGTGATCGCGCCGTGGCGTGAATGGGATCTGCTGTCGCGTGAAAAGCTGCTGGCTTACGCCGAAAAAGCGGGCATTCCGATTGAAATGAAGCACAAGCAAGGCGGCGCGCCCTACTCCATGGACGCGAACCTGCTGCACATTTCGTTCGAAGGCCGTCATCTGGAAGATCCGAAGGCGGAAGCCGAAGCCGACATGTGGCGCTGGACCGTTGCGCCGGAAGACGCGCCGGACGCGCCGGAATATCTGGATATCGAATTCGAAAAGGGCGATCCGGTTGCGTTGAATGGCAAGCGTTTGTCACCAGCGGACATGCTGACCGAATTGAACGCGATTGGCGGCAAGCACGGCATTGGACGGCTGGATCTGGTCGAGAACCGCTATGTCGGCATGAAGTCGCGCGGATGTTACGAAACGCCGGGCGGCACGATCATGCTCAAGGCGCATCGCGGGATCGAGTCGATCACGCTGGATCGTGAAGTCGCGCATCTGAAGGACGATCTGATGCCGCGTTACGCCTCGCTGATTTACAACGGCTACTGGTGGAGCCCGGAGCGCCGCGCGCTGCAAGTGCTGATCGATCACACGCAGGACAAGGTGAACGGCTGGACGCGCGTGAAGCTCTATAAGGGCAGCGTGACGGTGGTGGCGCGCGATTCGAAGGAAACGCTGTTCGACAAGAACATTGCCACGTTCGACGACGACGGCGGCGCGTACGATCAAGCCGATGCTGGCGGGTTCATCAAGCTGAATGCGTTGCGCATGCGGATTGCGGAGAATGCGCGTCGCAAGCGTGGTGGCTGAGCGCAGGGTTAAGTGCTGTGCTTAAGTGCTAATGAATGCTCGAAGGATGCTCGAAGTTGAAGTGAAAAACCCGCCTCCCGGCGGGTTTTTCGTTTGCAGCGGTCAGCGCCGCGTCAAAGACATACGGGTTCCGCCTCAAGCTCGACGGCGAAGCGCGCGTACACGTCGAGTTTAATGGCATCGGCGAGTTCGAGAATTTGTGCGCCCGACGCGCCGCCGCGATTGACCAGCACCAGCGCCTGCCGGTCGTGAACGGCAGCGGCGCCAATGGAGCGGCCTTTCCACCCGCATCGGTCGATCAACCAGCCTGCCGCGAGTTTGAACTGTCCGTCCGGCTGCTTGTAAGAGACAAGGTCCGGCTCGCGCGCCTTGAGCGCACTGAACTCGGCCGCGCCGATCACCGGGTTCTTGAAAAAACTCCCCGCGTTTCCAAGCACACGCCAGTCGGGCAGCTTTGCCTGACGCACGGCGACGACTGCGTCGAAGATCGCCTGCGGACCGTCCGATGAACCGTTCTCGAGTACCCGCGCGATATCCGCGTATTCCGCGCGAGGCACCCATTTTTTCGGCAAACGAAACGTTACCGATACGATCACAAAACGCCCGCGCCCTTCCCGCTTGAAAAAGCTGTCGCGGTAACCGAACGCGCACGCGTTGGAATCGAATTCGCGCATGTCTCCCGTCGATAATTCGACGGCCCGAAGCGTGTCAAAGCGCTCGCCCATTTCAAGACCGTACGCGCCGATGTTCTGGATAGGGGCCGCGCCCACCGTCCCTGGAATCAACGCGAGATTCTCCAGCCCGGGCAGGCCTCGCGACAAGGTCCATGCGACGAATTCGTGCCAGTTTTCTCCCGCACCCGCCTCCACGTAGACGGCATCCGCGTCTTCGCGAATGACATGGCGGCCGCGCAATTCCATCAGCAGGGCAAGACCGTCGAAGTCCTGCGTCAACACCACGTTGCTGCCGCCGCCAAGCACCAGCCGCGCCGCGTTCTTGACGCGTTCGTCACGGGCGAGCGATGCGATTTGTGCTTCTTCCGTCAGCCGAACGGCATATTTGGCGCGGACATCGAAACCGAAGGTGTTGTGCGCGAGCAGCGGGTAATCGGAGAGGAGTTCGTACTCGGGCATTGAGGCAACACTAGGAGTGGTCTTGGGCAAACGGCGACGGCATCGGTAGAATGACGTTGGTTAGTGATTATAGCGAGTGCGTGCGGGCAATCTGGCGCCTCGCCTCAACGAAGGGGAATGCAAATGCCATCGTTTGACGTCGTCAGCGAAGCAAACATGATCGAGGTGAAAAACGCCATCGAGCAGTCGAACAAGGAAATTTCCACGCGCTTCGACTTCAAGGGTTCGGACGCGCGCATCGAGCAAAAAGATCGTGACCTGACGCTTTTTGCCGACGACGATTTCAAGCTCGGCCAGGTCAAGGACGTGATGTTGTCGAAGCTGGCCAAGCGCAACGTGGACGTGCGGTTTCTGGATTACGGCAAGATCGAGAAGATTGGCGGCGACAAGCTGAAGCAGGTTGTCGAGATCAAGAAAGGCGTGACCGGCGATCTGGCGAAGAAAATCGTCAAGCTGGTCAAGGACAGCAAGATCAAGGTCCAGGCGAGCATTCAGGGCGACGCGGTGCGCATCAACGGCACAAAGCGCGACGATCTGCAAAGTGCGATCGCGATGCTGAAGAAAGACGTGACAGACGCGCCGCTGGATTTTAATAACTTCCGGGACTGATGGTTCAAGACGAGCGTAATGCATTGAGTCAGGAAAGCCGCCTTACAGGCGGCTTTCCTGTATGCAGGTCTGGCTATCAAGACGCTTCTGTCGCCGCCTTCTTTTGCCCGATCCTGCTCTCTTTCCCGTCGAGCAACTTCTTGATATTGCCGCGATGCCGCCAGATCAAGAGCGCGCTCATGGCAGCAACGGCTAGCGATATACGACTCGGCCCAAACAGGAATACGTCGAAGAAAGGCGCAAATACCGCCGATACCAACGCCGCCAACGACGAATACCGGAAGAAGAAAGCGATGATTACCCATGTCAGCAACGTCGCCAGCCCGAGCACCGGATGAATCGCCAGCAGCACGCCCGCCGCGGTTGCAACGCCCTTCCCGCCCTGGAATCTAAAGAATATCGGATAAAGGTGCCCCAGAAACACAGCGATGGCCGCAAGCGCAATGGCCGTGGAATCGAGCCCGAAGCGCGCGCCGAAGTGCACGACAAGCCATACCGCGAGCCAGCCCTTGAAGGCGTCGCCAAGCAGGGTAAGCACCGCAGCCAACTTGTTCCCTGTGCGCAGCACGTTCGTTGCGCCCGGATTTCCCGAGCCGTACGAACGTGGATCGGCGAGACCCATGGCCGAGCTCACCACGACCGCAAACGAGATCGACCCGATCAAATAAGCCAGCACAGCGACAATCACATTGTTCATCGATTTCTTCTTATCTTCGAATACAAAAGCGGAACTTCAGGACGCGCATTTTAATCGACGCTTGCGCAATTCACGGGCGTGGCTTTCAGCAATTCGGTCAATACCCGCGGCCTGATGCTCACCAGATACCCGCGCCGCCCGCCGTTGAGATAAATCTGGTCGAGATCGAAAATACTGCATTCCACGTAAACCGGCATGGCTTTTCGCGTACCGAATGGCGACGTGCCGCCGATCAGGAATCCCGAGTGCCGGTTCGCGACTTCGGGCTTGCACGGCTCGACGCGCTTGGCTCCAATCTGCCTCGCGAGATTCTTCGTCGACACGGTTTTGTCGCCATGCATGAGCACGATCAGCGGCTTTGCGTGCTCGTCCTCCATCACCAGCGTCTTCACCACGGAATGCTCATCTACACCAAGCTGACGCGCCGATTCCTCGGTGCCCCCATGCTCGACATATTCGTAAGGATGTTCGCCAAACTCGACCTTGTGCCGACGCAAAAATTGCGTCGCGGGCGTTTCGGAAATGTGTTTTACCTTGGACATGGCGGCATTGTAGCGGCGCGAAAGCCCGGCCACCATCGGCCAAACGGCCAATTGTGCGAGCCGATTTACTGTGGCACGATCGTTCGGAAATGCCTGCACAGGCCGAGCCACCCGGGAGATTTAACGTGATTCGCGATTCAGAAACCCAGACGCTGCTCGAAGATGCCATCCGCCGTTTCGTGCGCGAAACGCTCGTGCCGCGCGAAGCCGAAGTGGACGAAACCGACCAGATTCCCGCCGATGTCCTGGCCGCCATGCGCGAAATTGGCTTGTTTGGTTTGACGATTCCGGAAGCGTACGGCGGCCTTGGCCTGACCATGGAGGAAGAAGTGCGCGTGGCGTTCGAACTCGGCCAGACGTCGCCGGCGTTCAGATCAGTGATCGGGACGAACAACGGCATTGGTTCCATCGGCATCCTGCTTGACGGCAGCGAGGAACAGAAGCGCCACTATTTGCCGAAACTGGCGGCTGGCGATCTGATCGGCTCATTCTGCCTGACCGAGCCGGATTCGGGCTCGGACGCGGCGTCGCTGAAAACTACCGCCCGCCGCGACGGCGATGACTACGTGCTGAACGGCACGAAGCGCTACATCACGAATGCGCCAGAAGCAGGCATCTATACGGTAATGGCGCGCACGAGCGACGCTAAAGGCGCGAGCGGCATTTCGGCGTTTATCGTGGAGCGTGAATCGCCGGGATTGTCGCTTGGAAAACCCGACAAAAAGATGGGCCAGCGCGGCGCGCATACGTGCGACGTGATCTTCGAGAATTGCCGTATTCCAGCCGGGCAATTGATTGGCGGCGTGGAAGGCGTCGGCTTCAAGACGGCCATGAAAGTGCTCGACAAAGGCCGCCTGCACATTGCCGCCGTGGCTATCGGCGCGGCCAAGCGAATGCTGCGCGACGCCCTCGCCTATGCCACCGAACGCAAGCAGTTTGGCCAGCCTATTGTTGAATTCCAGCTCGTTCAGGCCATGCTTGCCGACAGCAAGACGGAGATTTACGCGGCCGAGTGCATGGTGCTCGACGCAGCGCGCCGCCGCGACGATGGCCGCGACGTATCGGTGGAAGCATCATGCGCAAAATACTTCGCGACCGAAATGTGCGGCCGGGTGGCGGATCGCGCGGTGCAGATCCATGGCGGCGCAGGATATATCTCGGAATACGGCATCGAGCGGTTTTATCGCGATGTGCGATTGTTCCGGCTTTACGAAGGAACGTCGCAGATTCAGCAGGTCATCATTGCGCGCGGCTTGATGCGCGGCACGGAGATTTAAGATGGATATTGATGTTGATGCATTGCTCAGCGCGCTGCCCAGGCGAATCTCGGATATTCCCGCGCGTCTCGCCGCGCGCGATCCGGACCACGTCGTGCTGACCGAAGACGGGCGGCGATTGAACGCCGCGCAATTGGTGGATGCCGTCAATGAGACCGCGAATCAGCTTGCCGAACTTGGCGTGAAAGGCGGCGATCGCGTGATGATCGTGAGTGAGAATTGCATTGCGCAGGTGGTGCTGATGTTCGCGGCCGCAAAGCTCGACGCATGGTGTTTGCTTGCGAACGCACGGCTTTCGCCAGGCGAAGCAGATGCCATTCGCGATCACGCACAGCCGCGCGTGGTGGCGTTTACCGTGGATGCATCGAAGGACGCGGCAAGCCACGCCGAGCGTCTGGGCGCTGTGCCGGGCGCTGCCGCATGGCATTTCATTGTCGATGACACCGTCTTGCCCGAACCCGTTCATCAAGATGCCGCCCGGCAATGCGCCGCGCTGATCTACACCACGGGCACGACCGGCGCGCCGAAAGGCGTGATGCTCTCGCATCGGAATCTGCTGTTCATCGCGGCGATTTCCAGCACATTGCGACGCGTGACGCCCGACGACGTGGTGTACGCCGTTCTGCCGATCACGCACGTCTATGGGCTGGCTTCCGTGTGTCTTGGCAGCTTGTATGCGGGCGCGACGCTCAGGCTCGCGCCGCGTTTCGCGCCCGATGCCGTGCTGTATGCGCTGGCCGAAGAAAACGTCTCGATCTTTCAAGGCGTCCCTGCCATGCACGCCAAGCTCGTCGAGCATGTGCAGGCGAGCGGCACGCCCTGGCGCGCGCCCGCGTTGCGCTTTGCCTATTCGGGCGGCTCTCCGCTCGATCCCGCGTTGAAGACCCGCGTCGAGGCGCTATACAACGTGCCGCTGCACAACGGCTACGGCATGACGGAAAGCAGCCCGACCATCGCGCAGACAATGCTTGACGCGCCGCGCGAGGATTGCGCGGCGGGTCATCCGATACCGGGCATCGAACTGCGTTTTGTCGGAATGGATGGCATTGATGTCCCCTCCGGCGAAGTCGGGGAACTGTGGGTGCATGGGCCAAACGTCATGCTTGGCTATTACCGGAACGAAGCGCAGACGCGCGCGACCGTCACTGAAGAAGGCTGGCTTCGAACCGGCGATCTCGCGCGGCTGGCGGCGGACGGCGCGCTGGTTATCGCGGGGCGCAGCAAGGAGCTGATCATCCGCTCGGGGTTCAACGTGTATCCGGCGGAAGTCGAAAATGTGTTAAACGCGCATCCCGGCGTGCTGCAGTCGGCCGTGATCGGGCGCACGGTCGAGGGCAACGAGGAAGTGATCGCGTTCGTTGAACTGCTGCCCTCGGTGCATGCGCTACCGGATGACATTGTCGCGTGGTGCGCCGCGCGGCTCGCGCCCTACAAGCGTCCAGCGGAGATTCGCGTGCTGGCCGCGCTGCCGGCGGCATCGACGGGAAAGGTGTTGAAGCACAAGTTGAGGGACGAGCTTTAGGCGATCACGCGGGGTGCTCACCCGCGCGGATGATGTTCCTTGTGCAAGGTCCGCAGCCGTTCGCGCGCCACGTGGGTGTAGATCTGCGTGGTCGAGATATCCGTGTGGCCAAGCAGCAACTGCACCACGCGCAAGTCCGCGCCGTGGTTCAGCAAGTGCGTGGCGAACGCGTGCCGCAACGTATGCGGCGAAAGCGGCGCGCGCACGTCGCCGGTGAGTGCGTGGCGCTTGATGATGTTCCAGAACTGCTGCCGGGTCATGCCTTCGCCGCGCGTGGTCACGAACAGCGCGTCGGCGGCACGAGCGCCGAGCAACGCAGGACGCGATTCACGCAGATACCGCTCGATCCAGTCGTGCGCCACCGCGCCGAACGGGATCAGGCGCTCTTTCGAACCCTTGCCCATTACGCGCACCACGCCTTCGTTCAATCCGACTTCAACGGTCTTCAAGGTCACGAGTTCTGTTACGCGCAAACCGCTTGCGTACATCAGTTCCAGCATCGTGCGATCGCGCAGGCCGAGCGCGGTTTCCACGTCGGGCGCGTTGAGCAAGGCTTCGACTTGCGCTTCGTTCAGCGTCTTGGGAAAACGCGGTGCCTGTTTGGCCGAGCGCAGCTTGAGCGTGGGATCGGCCAGCGCGCGATGCTCCCGCAGCGCCCACGCGTAGTAGCGGCGAAACACGGACAAGCGGCGGTTCGCCGATGTCGCCTTGTCGGCGCGGCGGGCGGCGAGATACCCATTCATGTCGGCTTCGGTGGCGGTATCGATATCCGCGCTACGCGTCTTCGATAACCATTGCGCAAAAAGCTTCAAATCCCGCCTGTATGCTTCCAGCGAGTTCTTCGCGAGGCCGTGTTCCAGCCAGAGGGCATCGCAAAAAAGGTCAATCGACGCGCTGCTCGACGTCATTTCCACCTTGCTTATGTCCTCGCTCAGATCCATTCGTACATCCTTTAAGCGTTGCGTCATGTTGCCTGCCGTAGCGCCCATTCCACATGCTCGCGCACAAGCGCCGACGCGTGCGCGGCGCGAGCGTTCAACGCGTCGCGTATTTCAGTGCGCGCGCCGGCATCGAGCGAAGTGGAGCGTAGCGCGTTGCCCATCGCCACCGCAATATTGCGCAACCATTGTTCGTGTCCAATACGACGAATCGCGCTGCCTTGCATGCGTTCATCGAACTCGGCGGCGCTCCAGGCGAACAGCATGACGAGCGACGCGCGATCAAGCCCGTGCCGGACGTCGAAGTCCGCGACCGGCGCGACCTTCGCGAACTTGTTCCACGGACATACGAGCTGGCAATCGTCGCAACCATAAACCCGATTGCCGATCAGCGGCCGCATGTCCTCCGGAATACTGCCCTTCAATTCGATGGTGAGATACGAAATGCAGCGCCGCGCGTCCAGCCTGTAGGGCGCTACGATCGCTTGCGTAGGGCAGACGTCGATGCACCTCGTACAGCTTCCGCAATGCGAACCGTCGTGCTCGGGCGCGTTCTGCGAATTGGTTTCGGCGTCGGCGGGAAGCGCGATATCGACCAGAATCTCACCGATAAAAAACAGCGATCCCGCGTCGCGCTGCAACAGCAACGTGTGTTTGCCGCGCCAGCCGTTGCCGGCCTTTTGCGCCAGCTCGACTTCCAGAACGGGCGCGGAATCCGTGAACACGCGATATCCAAATGGCCCGATTTCAGCTTCGATGCGATCCGCCAGATGCTGCAAGCGGCCACGCATGACCTTGTGATAATCGCGGCCGCGCGCATACACCGACACGACGGCCTCGGCAGGTTCGCCGATGCGCGCCCACTCGGCCGCGCGCCAGTCCGCTGCGTGGAGATCGGCTGTCGAGGCACTTTCCGGCACCTTGCCAATCAGTGTCGATGCCGGCAGATAGGCCATCCGAACTGTAATAACACGTCGCGTACCGGCCACAAGCTCGGCTGGCCTTGCGCGTTTCATCGCATGTTTGGCCATATAATCCATCTCGCCGTGATAGCCTGCTTCGAGCCACGATGCGAGGCCTTCTTCGGCATCCGTCAAGTCGGCGTCGCTGACGCCCACTGCACCGAACCCCAGTTCGCGCCCCCACGCCTTGATGCGCAGCGCGAGTTCAGCCAGCGCGGCTTCGTCATCAGGCCTGAAGCGGCGCAGGTTCCCGGCGGCGTTGTCTGACGCGCGCTCGTGTTCCACAGGGTGTTCCGGCAAACGGTTCATCACGACATTTTACGAGAATGCCCGACAGCCTCACTCGATCGATTGCAAATCCTCCCTCCGCGCTCCTCGAACGCCGCTTCGACCTGCCCGGCGAGGACGCAACGCTCGCGTTTGGTGGCTGCTTCGCGCAGGCCATTCTCAAGGTTCGCGGCGCAAATCCCAACGTGCCTGGCGAACGTTTTCCCGGTTTGCAGGTCCAGTTGACCGGTGACCTGGGCGCGGGCAAAACCACGCTCGTGCGCGCGACGCTGCGCGCGCTGGGTCATGCGGGCCGCGTGCGAAGTCCCACTTACACGCTGGTGGAACCGTATTCGCTAGCCACGCAAGCCGGTCCGCTCGAGCTGTATCACTTCGATCTTTATCGCTTCACCGATCCAGCCGAATGGGTCGATGCCGGCTTTCGCGAATACTTCGAATCAGGCGCGGTCTGCCTGATCGAATGGCCGCAGCGCGCAGGCGGATTGCTGGGTGTGCCGGATATCGAATTCAAGCTGGAACAGGAAGGCGAAGGCCGCGTGCTGACCGCGCGCGCGTTTAGCCAAACAGGAAAGTCATGTCTCGAAAGTTGTTGATCAAGCCTTTTCATTCGATCGAATCGACCGCCACCGCTTCGCACAACTGGCGCCGCCGCCAAGTGCTGCGCGCGGGGGCTTCGACCATTGCGCTGGCGCTGCTCGGGCCCAAGCTCGCGTATGCGAGTTCTGTGCTCGGCGTGCGCGTGTGGCCGGCGCGCGATTACACGCGCGTGACGATCGAGTCGGATCAACCGCTGCAGAACAACCAGCAACTGCTGCAAGGCCCGGACCGGCTCGTGGTCGACCTGAATGGACTGGATCTCGACCAGGCGCTGAAAGACCTCGTCTCGAAGATCACGCCGAACGATCCGCAGATCCAGTCGGTGCGTATCGGACAATATCAGCCGCACGTGGTGCGCATGGTGTTCGACCTGAAGGGCGCGGTGAAACCGCAGGTGTTCACGCTGACGCCTATTGGCAGCTACAAGTATCGGCTGGTCTTCGATCTGTATCCGGCGGTCGCTCCTGATCCGCTCATGGATCTGCTCGCCCAGTCCGAACACAAGCAGCAGGCTATTGACCAGAGCAACCCCAATCCGACCCAGCCGCCCGCTACCCTGGCTGGTCCCGCGACCGCGCCCAAGTCCAACGCGCCGGACAACACCGACGAGTTTTTCCAGAAATATGCGCAGGCCGACGACTTGCCGCGTGCGCCCGCGGGAGCGCCGGCTGCGCCCGCCGCGCCTCTCGCCAAGCCCCGCCCGACGATCAAGCCCGCGCCGCCAACGGCCATTGCAAAGGGCGACTCATCCGATAACGACACGAGCGACGACTACGGCTTCGCCAATCCGAAAGGCGGCAAAGCCGGTACGACGCGCCTGCTTACGGTGGCCATCGACCCGGGTCATGGCGGCGAAGATCCGGGCGCGATTGGCGGCGGCGGCACATACGAAAAGCACATCGCGCTCGACATTGCCAAGAAACTGCGCGCCAAGATCGATGCCCAGCCCAACATGCGCGCCATGATGACGCGCGACAACGATTTCTTCGTGCCGCTCAACGTGCGCGTGCAGAAAGCACGTCGCGTGGGCGCGGACCTGTTTGTGTCCATTCACGCCGATGCGTTCACCACGCCTTCGGCACGCGGGTCGTCCGTGTTCGCGTTGTCGGATCACGGCGCATCGAGCGCAGCGGCGCGCTGGATGGCAAACAAGGAAAATGCGTCGGACTCCATTGGCGGTATCAACGTGACGACGCAGGATGCAAGCGTGAACCGCGCGTTATTCGATATGTCCACGACCGCCCAGATCCGCGATTCCATGCGCTACGGCAACTTCGTGCTCAACGAGATCGGCGACATCAACAAGCTGCACAAAGGCTCGGTGGAGCAAGCCGGTTTTGCCGTGCTGAAGGCGCCGGACATTCCATCCATTCTGGTGGAGACGGCGTTTATCAGTAACCCGGAAGAGGAGCAGCGCCTGAACGACGACGCCTACCGCGACAAGATGGCCAACGCGATCATGAAAGGCATCAAGCGGTATTTCGCCGCGAATCCGCCGTTGGCGAAGAGCCGGATGACGTAACAAGCATGCCGGCGCTTCAGCGCGCCGGCATCAACCGCTGCGTGAGCCACCCGCCAAACACATTCACACAAAGTCCGGCCATCACAAGGACCGCGCCCAGAAACTGCATTGACGTGAGACCTTCGTCGAGCAGCAACGCGGCCGACGCCAGTCCCACAATGGGCACGAGCAGCGAAAACGGTGCGACCTGACTTGCCGGATAACGCCCAAGCAATTTTCCCCACAACGTATAGCCGAGCATTGTCGCGATAAACGCCAGATATACGATCGCGAAAACCGAGGTCAATGAAATGGCCGACAGGCTCGCCTCAATGCGGGCGGGCCCTTCCATCATCAGCGACAAAACCAGGAACGGCAGCGGCGGCACAAGACTCGCCCATACGACGAGCGACAGCAAATCGACCTTGCCCATGCGCTTGGTGATGACGTTCCCCATGCCCCACATTGCCGATGCCGCGAGCGTCAGCAGAAATCCCGCGACCGTCATGGCGTGACCCGCCTGCACGCCGATCACGGCCAGCCCGAACGCGGCAATCAACAAGCCCGCAACGTTCGGCCCGCGAATTTTCTCGCCCAGGATCACGGCGGCAAAGATCAGCGTGAAGAAGGCTTGCGCCTGCAGCACCAGCGACGCGAGACCGGCTGGCATGCCAACGGACATCGCGTAGAAAAGCAGCACGAACTGACCGAGGGAAATGGTCGCACCGTATGCGACCACCCACCAAAATCCGACAGCCGGGCGCTTGATGAAAAATACCGCCGGGAAAGCCACGAGCGCGAATCGCAATGCGCCAAGAAGCATGGGTGGAACGCCGTGCAAACCAACCTTGATCACGACGAAGTTCACGCCCCAGGCGAGAATCACAATCAGTGCGGACAACAAATCCTTGGGCGACACAGCCATCTCCGTGAGTTGTATTCAGTGCTTGCCGGATCCGATCCACCGCGTGTGGCGCGGCGAAAATCCGACCGGACAAGTCGACACTTTAGCGGACGATTTTGCAAACGCGTTGTACAAACTCACGTCATGACCCATTCGGACAAGGCGTGAGTACACCGTTTCGCGCAAAGAAAAAGCGCTTGTGCCGGGTTCGGCACAAGCGCTTGCTTTCAGCTTTTTGACTCAGGAATTACTTGCCCTGGCCGTTCTCCACCGCTGCGCTGGCGCCGGTTTCAACGGCCGGCGTCTTGCTCTTGTTAGCCGATAAACCATTGGACGACTTGTTGGTGCCGTGGCGTTGTGCACGGTGTTTCTTCGTCGGTGCCGCCGTGCCGTCGGTGCTTTGCGACATTGCGCCGGAAGTGTCCGCGCCCGTGGAGTTGCCGCTCGATGTTTGCGCGAAAGTGGCGCTGCTGGCAGCAAGAAGTCCAGCCGTAAGGGCAATCAAAAGCGTATTTTTGGTCATTGTGAGACTCCAATGTGTGCAAGGGACTGTCAAGTAGCGTGTTTCTTCGGGAATTGCGGAAATCATCGACACAACGACGAACCATAGACCTGATGGCCTATAGCCCGGATAACGCTTGCATGCTTCAACTCGGCGCCCAGTAGAATTGCAGTTCCAAATACGCAACCAGGCGTCCCACATGTCTTCCACAATCGAAGCGTTTCTCAAGCCACATCAGCACGACGTTGGCGGCCTTATCGTCCGGCGGGTGTTGCCCGCACTGGCCGTCCGCACCGTCGGACCGTTCATCTTCTTCGACCATATCGGCCCCGCAACGCTCGTGCCCGGCGTGGGACTCGACGTCCGGCCGCATCCGCACATCGGGCTTGCAACGGTGACCTATTTGTTCGAGGGCGCGATCATGCACCGCGACAGCGTGGGTTCCGTGCAGAAAATCTCGCCGGGCGACGTGAACTGGATGACGGCGGGGCGCGGTATCGTGCACTCGGAACGCACGCCGGACGAGGAACGCGCTGCCGGCCAGACCATGCACGGCATCCAGACCTGGGTCGGCTTGCCGGTCAAGGACGAAGAAGTCGAGCCGTCGTTCGAGCATCATCCGGCGGCGGCTCTACCGTTAATCGAGCGCAACGGCGTGAAATTGCGGGTGATTGCGGGCAGCGCGTTTGGCGAAACAGCGCCAACCACCACGTTCTCGCCAACGCTGTATGTGGCGGCGGAATTTTCTCCGGACAGCGCCGTCACGCTCGACACGGAGCACGAAGAACGCGGCGTGTATTTGCTGGAGGGCGACCTCACCATCAACGGCGACGCGTTGCCTGCCGGTCAGATGGCCGTGCTGAAAAGCGGGTTTTCAGCCGATCTGCGCAGCACGAATGGCGCTCTCGCCATGTTGCTGGGCGGCGCGCCGCTCGACGGACACAGGTTCATCGAGTGGAATTTCGTTTCGAGTTCGAAGGAAAAAATCGCGGCCGCGAAAGCCGCCTGGAGCGAGCAGCGAATGGGGCACGTGCCTGGCGAAACGGAGTTCATCCCGTTGCCGGCGCCGCGCCGCGAGGGCAATGCACCGGAAGCGTGAGCCCGTGGTGAGCTCAGTATTTCAGATAGCGCTGGGGGGTTTCGCCCATGGACTTCTTGAACATCGTGATGAAGGCGCTCGCGTTCTGGTAGCCGAGTTCCATCGCGATAGTGGCGACCGGCATCCCCTGAGCGAGCCGCGATACGGCCTCCACAAGCCGTAACTGCTGGCGCCATTGCCCAAAGGTCAACCCGGTTTCTTCCTTGAAAAGCCGGGCGAGCGTGCGTTCGCTTGCCCCGACCCTGTCTCCCCACGTTCCCAATGAATCGGCGTTCGCTGGGTCTGCGATCAGCAGCTCGCAAATCTGACGCAAGCGCCGGTCAGCGGGCAACGGCAGCTTGACGCCGTGGGCCAGCGGCGCGTTCTTCAGTTCGCTGACCAGGAGCGGCGTGATGAGCGTTGCGCGGCTCTCGTGCGGCGTGCTCCGGTCCTCGACCATCGCGGCAACCAGCGCCTGTAACAGCGGCGAAACCGCGAGAACGCGGCACTCCGGGCTCGTCCATGGCGCGGCATCGCCTTCGAAATACAGACTGTGCATGGTTACGTCGCCGACCGCATGCAACTCATGCGCAATACCCGGCGCGAGCCAGAGGCCCAATTGCGGCCCGAGTGTCCACACCCCGATAGGCGTCACCACACGCAGCACGCCATGCGCGCTGAACACGAATTGCGCCTCTTCGTGCAAATGCCACGGTTCGCGGGCGCCATCGGTGTAATCGCGTTTTGCGGCCACAACGGGACGCGACATCCGTCGCTCTTCCCGGCCGGGAGGCTGCAGTTGCATGGGATTGACCGGTAATAATTGCATCGTTTTTCAGCCAAAATTTGTCTGTCTTGCGAAACTTCTTGGCGATACTTTTCGGGATTGCGTCGCTTATCCTATTTTGCGACGAACCAAGGCAGTTTTACCAGCAAAAATAGAAATGATTCGCAATCGCGTTTGTTGAGTCATCCCAGATTGCGATCAACATCGATTTCACAAGGACCAGATAGATGAAGCGGGCGAAGTGCGTGACTGAGAAGCGGGCGGGAAGCATGGCCGGATGGCGGCTGTTGCCAATCGCAGCCGGGGTGATGTTCGCGAATGCGGGATGGGCGCAGTCATCGGCCACAGCCGCGAGTGCGTCCGACGCAACCAACGCCGCCGCGCCGCAATTGCCGCCGGTCGTCGTGCAGGAAAAGCGCGAAGCGCAAACCGGCACCGGGCCGGTTTCGGGTTACGTCGCGACACAGAGCACGGCGGGAACCAAGACCGATACCGCGCTGATCAAGACGCCGCAAAACATCTCGGTGGTGACGCGCGACCAGATGGACATCCAGAACGTGCAGAGCGTGGCTCAGGCGCTGCGCTATACATCGGGCATCAATCCGGAGCAACGCGGCACGAACACGGATTCGCTCGAGTATCTGTACGCGCGCGGTTTTCTCGTCGATGAATTCTGGAACGGCCTGCGCACGCCCGGCCCCGCCGGAGGCTTCGGCTATAACGTGACGAGCTTCGATCCGTATATGTTCGAGCGCATCGAGTTGCTTCACGGGCCGGCGTCTGTGCTGTACGGTCAGGGCTCGCCTGGCGGGACCGTGAATCTGGTCAGCAAGATGCCGACGGCCGAACCGCTTCATGAGGTTGGAATCCAGACGGGCAGCTATGGACGTCTGCAAGGATTCTTCGACTTCAGCGGTCCCGTGGATAAAGACGGCAAGGTCCTCTACCGCCTGACAGCCGACGGATTCAACACGGGCACGCAGACGGACTATGTGAACCAGCAACGTTTCGCCATTGCGCCGAGCATCACGTGGAAGCCGACGAAGGACACGACCTTTACGCTGTACGCCAACTATCAGGCCGACCCGGAAGCGGGCATCTATAACTTCGTGCCGGTCGTCGGCACGATCCAGACCGGCGTGGCGCAACTGCCGCGCAGCTTTTATCCGGGCGAGCCGAGCTTCGACAGTTTCCGCAAGACCCAGGAATCGATCGGATACCAGCTCGATCATCGGCTGAACGACGTGTGGTCGTTCAAGCAAAGCTACCGGTTCCTTCACAACAGCGAGACCGTGCAATACGTCGCCGACGACCTCGGCTACATCAACAACGGCACCGCCCTCGCTCGCGAGACCTACATGAACAGCGGCCGCGTGAACTCGCACACGGTGGACAACCAGGCAACCGCGCGTTTCAACACGGGACCGGTCGCGCATCAGGCGACGGTGGGTATCGATTACCAGAACATTCAGTTCGACCACGTTTTCCTTGGCGACTTTGGCGACACCACGCCGCCGCTCAACATCACCAATCCGCAGTACGGCCAGACCATTCCGTATCCGACAATCATGTTCGCCACATCGAACAAGCAGTCGATCAAGCAGCTTGGCGCTTATGCGCAGGATCAACTCGATATAGGCCGATGGTCACTGCTGCTCGGCCTGCGCGAGGACTGGACCAACGAGGATGCCCAGTCCTACAAGACCGGCGCGTTGACCAGCCAGTTCAACCGCGCATTCACCTGGCGCGCCGGTGGCGTGTACCAGTTCGAGAGCGGCATTGCGCCCTACGCCAGCTACTCGAAGTCGTTCCAGCCGCAGGTCGGTTCGTCGTTCAGCGGACAATCGTTCAATCCCACTACCGGCGAACAATATGAAGTCGGCGTGAAATTCCAGCCGAAGGGCTACAACAGTTTCGTCACGGTATCGGCGTTCCACTTGACGCAGCAAAACGTGCTGACGACCGATCCGGTCAACGTGAACTTCCAGGTCCAGACCGGCGAAGTGCGTTCGCAAGGCTTTGAAGTCGAGGCCCACGCGAGTCTGACCAACAACCTGCAACTGATCGCGAGCTACACATACACGAACTTGCTGAACACAAAGAGCAACTCGAGCAATCTCGACAAGGTGCCGGTCGGCATTCCGCGCAACACGGCCTCTCTGTGGGCGGATTATCTGATGGCGGCCGGCCCGCTTGCCGGTCTGCAGCTTGGCGCAGGCGTGCGCTACATAGGCGGGTCTTATGGCGATACCGCAAATTCATTGCTGACGTCATCGGCTACGTTGATCGATCTGGCGGTGCGCTACGACCTCGGTCGCTCCGTCTTCAACCTGCATGGATGGACCGCGTCGCTCAATGCAAGCAACCTGCTCGACCGCCACTACATGGCGTCGTGCAGTGCGGGTTCGTGCAACTGGGGCCAGGGGCGGCTCGTCCTCGCGGGGCTGAAGTACCAATGGTGATCCGTATTACCCGCTTTCGATGCGCGGCAGCATGAAGCGCCGCGCCTTGCTCACCTCGTTCGCAGCCGCGAGCCTGATGGCCGCGGCTTCGTCGTGCTGTGCGGCGGCCGGGGCTATGCCGACGCCGACGTCAAGGCGGATTGTCGTGCTCGACTGGAGTTTGACCGAGTTGTTGTTATCGGCGGGAATCGTGCCGGCCGGCGTCTCCAATCCGCAGGGCTTTCGCAAGGCGTACACGGCGTGCGACCTTCCGGCCGGCGTGGTCGACCTCGGGTTGATGTTCCAGCCAAACCTCGAACTGATGCTCGCGTTGAAGCCGGATGTGATCCTCGTCACGCCTGCGCACACGGCGTTGCTCGCGTCTCTTGAGCGCATCGCGCCGACGCTCACTTTCGGGCGATTCCACGGAAGTCCGGCGCCCTATTCCGCCGCGAAGACCGAGACGCTGGCGCTCGGCCAATTGTTCAGGCGGGAAAGCGCTGCGGCAAACGCAATCAAGACCGCGGACGCCGCGATCGCCCGCGCACGCGAGTCGATTGCAGCAACGCCGTCAACGCGCGCACGGCCGCTCTACTTGACGCGGTTTATCGATGAAACCCATGTCCGCGTGTACGGTCCGCGCAGCTTCTACGGGGAACTGCTGGCGCAGCTCGGACTTGATAACGCGTGGCGCGGGCGTGGCGCCTCTGCGGATTCCGCATATTCGACCACGAGCATTGAAGACCTCGATGCCGCGCCCGACTCCACGCTCGCCTATTTCGGACCGCTCGGCCCCGCTGCGTCCAGCATGATGAAGACCAGTCCGATCTGGAAAGCGATGCCATTTGCCAAACCCGGCGGCACGCTGGCCTTGCCGGGCGTGCCACCAGACGGTGGCACGCTTTCGGCCACCCGTTTCGCCGATGTCCTGGCCCGCGCGCTCGCCGGTCTGGAAAGGACGCGCACATGAGCGAAGCCATGACCGTGCGCAGCCATTCCGTGCATCGTTCCCCGGCATTGACGGCTGGCGTCATCGTGCTGATTGCGATCCTGCTCACCATCGCGCGCCTTGAGGAACGACTGCCCGCGTCGCTCTGGTGGCACGCTGTGATCGCGCCGTCACCCACGGATCTACGCCAGCTTCTCGTACATTTCAGCGACATGCCGCGCATCGGCGTGATCTGGCTGTGCGGCGCCGCGCTCGGATTGGCGGGCGTCTCGACCCAGCAAGTGTTGCGCAACCCGCTCGCCGAACCGATGACCCTCGGCGTCTTCTCCGGCGCTTATCTGGCGTTATCGGTGGCGACGGTTTATGCGCCCGTCTGGCTCGCCTTCGGACGCGATGCCGTCGCGCTTGGCGGCGCGGCTCTCGCGCTGAGCTTCGTCTTCGCGCTGGCGGCACGGCGCGGCCTGTCGCCTTTCGCGCTCATCCTCGCGGGCATGATTGTCAACCTGTGCTGCAGCGCGTTCAGTTTTGCACTGGCGATCGCCCACTTCGACTTGCTCTCGGGCTTGATGATCTGGGGTGGCGGCGTGCTCACGCAGCATGACTGGCACGTCGCGCAGGCATTATTGCTGCGGCTTGCGCCATGCACGGCGATCCTGATCCTGTTCCTGCGTCCAATGGCCGCCTTCGACGCCGGCGACGCCGTCGCCAGCAGCCTTGGCGTCTCGTTGCGCACCACGCGCGGCGCGGTCCTTGCCCTGACGCTGCTGATTACCGCGTTCGTGGTGAGCGCAGTCGGCGTGCTGGGTTTTATTGGACTGGGGGCGCCCATGCTCGCCCGTCTTTCCGGCGCGCGGCGGCTGCGCGACCGCATGCTGTGGTCGCCGGTTCTCGGCGCGTCGCTGTTGTGGCTCGCCGACCAGATGACGCAGCACGTCTCGAGCTTCACCGGCGTCCTGGTTCCAGCGGGCGCGGTGATGACCTTGCTCGGCGCGCCAATGCTGCTGATCCTGATGAAGCGTTTGCGCGGACGCCCGGACCTTTCCCCCTCGCCAATACAGTCAAGCACCCCGAAACGCGCCCGCCTTGTTCCGATGTTCATCGTCATGATGCTTGTGCTCGCCCTCGCCATCGGGTGTTCGCTGACGCTCGGCCGTGGCCTGGATGGGTGGCATGCCGCGCGGCCATCGGAAATCGTCGCGCTGATGTTTCTTCGCGGCCCGCACGTGGTCGCGGCACTCAGTACAGGCATTGTTCTGGCGCTCGCCGGAGGCCTGTTGCAGCGCATGACCGGCAATCCGATGGCGAGTCCCGACCTGCTCGGCATCACGTCGGGCGGTGCGGTCGGATTGATTGGCGCGTTGTTCCTGAACGCTCATCCGGGACTGCCGGTTTTGCTGCTGTGGTGCGCGGCAGGCTCGGTCGCAACCCTGGCCGCCTTGCTGCTGTTCGCGCGCAAATCGGACTACGCGCCCGATACGCTCGTGCTCGGCGGGATTGCAATCAGCGCGGCGTTCCAGGCTATATCGACGATCGTCGTGGCAAGCGACGATCCCCGCGTGATCGTGCTTTACAACCTGCTCGCCGGCTCGACCTACAACGTCAGCGCAACGGCCGCGGGAATGGTCGCCGTGGTCGCGCTGGCCGCCCTCGCGCTCGTACCGTTCGCGCGGCGATGGCTCGATATCCTGCCGCTGGGCGCGGTGACATCGCGCAGTCTTGGTGTGGATCTCAGCGTCGCGCGCCTGTCGCTGCTCGTGGCAAGCGCCGTCATGACCGCGGCTGCCACGCTCGTGATCGGCCCGTTGTCGTTCGTCGGATTGATGGCGCCGCACATGGCGCGGATGCTCGGCCTGCAACGCGCGCAGTCCATGCTGTTCATGTCGGCGGGAATTGGCGCGCTTCTGATGGTCGCGTCCGACTGGATTGGCCGATGGATCCTGTTCCCGCAAGAAATGCCGGCGGGCGTGGTGGCCACCGTGCTCGGCGGTTCGTATCTGATCCTGGTCATGCTGAAAAGAAACTGAGCACGATCAAGCGCAACACGCATCAACCAACCGATCGCGCGTCAAAGAACGCGCGGCATATGTCCTCAAGGAGCTTCATGTCTTTACTCTTGAATCTCGCCCGTCAGTCGCGATGGCTTCTGCTGCTCGCACTGCTGACGAGCCTCGCGAGCGGATTCGGCAGCGCCGGGCTGGTCGCGCTGATCAACCAGGCGCTGGGTGCTTCGAATGCGCGGCTTGCCGAACTGGGCTGGCGATTCCTCGGGTTGAGCATCGCCGTGCTGGTGACGCGAACGCTGTCGCAGACACTCTTCATGTACCTCGGCCAGCGCGCGAAAGCCATGCTGCGCATGCGCACGATCCACCGGATTGGCGAGGCGTCGTTCCGGCATCTCGAACAACAGGGCGCGTCGCGTTCGCTTGCCGTGCTGACGCAGGATCTCGACACCATCGTCATGTTTTTTGTGAGCATGCCGTCGCTCACGATGCAAGGCGCGGTCATCGCCGGCTGCCTTGGTTATCTTGGTTATCTGTCGTGGAAAATCCTGCTGCTCGCTGCCGTCACGATTGCGATTGGCTCAATCGGCTTCCGGCTCGCGAACGGGCGCGCGTTGTTCCATCTGCGCGCGTCGAGAAAACGCGAGGACGACCTGGTCCGCCATTTCCGCGCACTGTTCGACGGCGCCAAGGAACTCAAGCTGCACCGCAAACGCAGGCAGGCTTTTATCGATGAAACCCTCGCCACCAACGTGGAAGCCGTCCGCGTCCAGCGCACGCGCGGTTACGTTCTGTACGCGGCGGCTGCGAGCTGGGGCAGCTTCATCCTGTTTGCGTTTATCGGCGTGACGCTGTTTGTGATCGCGCGCATGTTCCCGGTCGATACACACGTCATGTCAGGCTACGCCATGATCATCCTGTACATGATCATGCCAATCGAAGCGCTGCTTTCCGCGATTCCCAGCATTGGGTCGGCGCGCGTGGCGCTTGAGCGCATCGAGCAGGTCAACGCCGATCTGCCGACTGAAACGGCCATGACAGGACCCGCGGCGAATGCGTTCGAGAGCATCGTGCTCGATCGCGTGACGCACAGCTATTTCCGCGAAAAGGAAAACGAAGTCTTCACGCTGGGGCCGGTGAATCTGCGTTTTGAACCGGGCGAACTGGTGTATCTGATTGGCGGCAATGGCAGCGGCAAGACCACGCTCGCGAAGATCATCGTGGGTCTGTACGCACCTGAAAGCGGCCAGATCCTGCTGAATGGCGAGCCGGTTGGCGAGAAGGAACGCGATGCGTATCGCCAGCATTTCGCGGTCGTCTTCAACGACTTTCATCTGTTCGATACGCTGCTCGGCATGAAGCTCGACGGCATCGACAACAAAGCCCGCGCCTGGCTCGAACGCCTTCAGCTCGATCACAAGGTGAGCGTGAAGGATTCGGCGTTCTCCACGCTCGATCTGTCGCAAGGTCAGCGCAAGCGCCTGGCGCTGCTGGTAGCCTATCTGGAAGACCGTCCGTTCTACGTGTTCGACGAATGGGCCGCCGACCAGGACCCGTTGTTCAAGGACGTGTTCTACAAGCAATTGCTTCCCGACCTGAAAGCGCGCGGGAAAGCAGTGATCGTGATTACGCACGACGACCGGTATTTCCATCTGGCGGACCGTTACATCAAGCTCGACTACGGCCAGGTGGTGGAAACCGGCGCGGGTTCCGATCTGCACGACGCGCGCGACCGGCAGTTGTCGGGGACGCGCTTTTGATCTATCGGGATATCACTCATGTCAACGCCTGAACCCTCCTTCACGCTCAACGGCGTTTCATTCGAAGCCGGCGACAGGACGCTGCTGGAACCAATCTCCCTGATCCTGCCGAAGAAGCGTGTATGCGGGCTGATCGGCCATAACGGTTCCGGAAAATCGACGTTGATCAAACTGCTCGCGCGGCAACAATCGCCGACGTTCGGCCTCATCCAGTTCGATGGCAGACCGCTCGCCGACTGGGGCAAACGCGAACTCGCCAGGAAGATCGCGTACTTGCCGCAGCAATTGCCCACGGCCGACGGCCTGACGGTGCGCGAGCTGGTGGCGCTCGGGCGCTATCCGTGGCATGGCGCGATCAGCCGTTTCACCGCGCTCGACCGCAGCAAGACGCATGAAGCAATGGAACTCACCGATGTCCTACAGTATGCCGATCGCGCCGTCGACAGCTTGTCCGGCGGCGAACGCCAGCGCGCGTGGATCGCGATGCTCGTCGCGCAGGACAGCGAATGCCTGCTGCTCGACGAGCCCATATCCGCGCTCGATATCGCGCATCAGGTCGACGTGCTGTCGCTCGTTCGACGCCTGAGCGAAGAGCGCGGACTCGCGGTCGTCGCAGTCCTGCACGATATCAACATGGCCGCGCGTTTCTGCGACGACATCGTCGCCCTGAAGGGCGGGCGGAAGCTGGCCCATGCGCCGTCGGCGCAGATCATGAGCGCCGGGACGCTCAGCGCCATCTACGATATCCCGATGGGCGTTTTCCACAGGCCAAACGGTGGAACGCCGCTCGGCTATGCGCACTGATCATCCGGTCTCGAATGGCCACCCCTTGTATCCACGGAAAATCGCACAAGCTTCGACGTAGAATTGTCGTAATCGCTTTGTGCCCTTTTCTGTAAGACGTTTATGAGGAACACCATGGATACAACACTCGCCACGTTCGAACAGGATGTCATCACCGCGTCCACACTCGCGCCGGTCCTCGTGGATTTCTGGGCGCCGTGGTGCGGTCCGTGCAAGACGCTTGGGCCCATGCTCGAACGGCTGGAAGCGGAAGGCGCGGGAAAGTGGAAGCTGGTCAAGGTCAACGTGGATGAAAACCAGGAACTCGCAGCGCACTTCCAGGTACGCAGCATTCCGCACGTGATCGCGTTCGCGGACGGCCACGCGGTCGACCAGTTCATTGGCGTGCTGCCGGAAGGTCAGTTGCGCGCGTTTATAGAAAAGCTGGTTCCGGACGGCGCGGAAGCCGAGCGGCGCGCGGCGCAAGCGGCGTACGAGGCGGGCGAAACCGATCTGGCAATCGACCACATCAAGGCGGCGCTGGCGCTCGATCCGGGTTACGACGAAGCCCGGCTGGACCTGATCGAATGGTTGCTGGCAGCGGGCCGCACGGACGAGGCGCGCGACGAGGACAAGCTGTTGTCGCCAAAGACCACGCAAGGAATCGACGCCCGTTATAACGCGCTGAAAACAGAACTGGACGCCGCCGATGCCGCTGCAAGCCTGCCGCCCGCCGACGCCTTGATCGATGCAGTGAACGCCAATCCGGACGATCTTGAAGCCCGCTTTGCGCTGGCGAACCGCTTGATCGCGGGCCGCGACTACAACGGCGCGCTGGAGCATCTATTCGCGATCGTCACGCGCGATCGGGCTTTCATGGACGATGTCGGCCGAAAAACCATGCTGTCGGTATTCGGTTTGGCCGCGCATCAACCGGACGTGGTTTCGTTCTGGCGACGCAAGCTCAGCAGCGCGATGAACTGAAGCATGAATGTGCAACCGCTGATTCTTTCAAATGGATTAAATCAGCTTAAAACGGCGTCCCGCTAAATCGTGCTGGAATTCTTTAATGGCCGCTTTCCTGTAAAGGCAAAAGCGGCCATTAATTTATATGCTTTTTCACGCTTTAATTTCAGGCCGCTTCGCGAGTTCTCTCAACACGTATGAAACCGCAGCCAGCCCAAAACTGGCGGTCACGCACACGCTCGAACCGAACCCTGCGCAATTCAATCCGACCGGCCCGGCATATCCCGGAGCGGTTTCAACGTGCTCGGCTTCCTCGCTGATGTCGCAGGCTGGCGCCTCCGGATAGATCAGCGGCTCCTCCGAGTACACGGCGCTCACCTTGAACCTGGACTTCGGCCCGCGCGGAAAACCGTGCGACTTGCGCAATTGCCCGCGTACCTTCGAGAGCAGCGGATCCTGAATCGTAAGCGCAAGATCGTCGATACGAATCCGGGTTGGGTCGAGTTGTCCGCCCGCGCCGCCAACGGTAATGAGCGGCTGATTGTGTTCCACGCACCACGCGATCAGCGCCGTTTTCGTACGAACGCTGTCAATGGCGTCGATGACGAAATCGAAACCGCCGCCCAATATCGCGTCGAAATTCGCGGGCTCCACGAAGTCCTCGACTTCCTCCACGCGGCAATCCGGGTCGATCAGCCGGATGCGCTCGGCCATGGCGCGGACCTTTGCCTTGCCGTAATTGCCGTCGAGCGCATGCACCTGCCGGTTGGTGTTGCTTTCGGCGACGTTGTCGAGGTCGATCAGCGTCAAGCGGCCAATCGCATTGCGCGCCAGCGCTTCGACCGCCCACGAACCTACGCCGCCAATACCAATCACGGCAACGTGCGCGCGTTCGAACGCGGCAAGCCCGGCTGGCCCGTAAAGGCGAGCCACGCCGCCAAAGCGCCGGGCACGGTCGGCCGCTTCAAACTCCGGCGCAGCGGATGTAACATTCAAAGCGTCGGCAGATGCAGAAAAAGCGGTCATGAACGTTTCACAGGCAAAAAGGCGGAACTGACGCGCTATCACAACGATAGAAGCGCATATGAGCAGAAATTCGCCGAATTGCGTATTCTGCCTTATCGAAGATTGGACGTCGGAAATCAACGGCCGGTTTTTGAAAGGAATATGAAAAATAATCGTCCGGGTTCGCGTCAATTTTTGTTGCACGGCTTCATGATCTGACTCAATAAAGGTCGAGGAGGCATTAGCCGTAAAGCGCAGGATTTGCAGACCTTGGCTATACTAATGCGATTGAAGTGCTTGCATAAAAAATGACTACCCTCGCTGACCTTCGAAAGAATTATTCCGTCGGATCGCTGGACGTATCCGACGTGGATCCGAATCCCATTCGGCAATTCGAAACATGGTTCGCGCAAGCGCTCGACTCGAAACTTCCCGAACCCAACACCATGACGCTTGCCACCGTCGACGAACGCGGTCGGCCTTCCGCGCGCATCGTGCTGATCAAGGGCGTTGACGATCGCGGGTTTGTATTCTTCACGAATTACCTCAGCCGCAAAGGCCATGAGCTCGCGAGCAACCCCACCGCGAGCCTGCTGTTTTACTGGATCGAACTCGAGCGCCAGGTGCGCGTCGAGGGCTCCGTCGTCAAAACAAGTCCGGAAGAAAGCGATGCGTATTTTGCGTCGCGCCCGCTTGGATCGCGAATAGGCGCGTGGGCGTCGGAGCAGAGTGAAGTGATCGAAAGCCGCGCGGTGCTAGAGGCCCGCGAGCGCGAACTGATCGCGAAATACGGTGACAACCCGCCGCGTCCTCCCCATTGGGGCGGATACCGGCTCGTTCCCGACACTATCGAATTCTGGCAGGGCCGTCCGTCACGGTTGCATGACCGTGTCGTCTATAAACGTGATGCACGCGAGCAAGCGGACAACGCCCGGCAATGGCGCATCGTCCGGCTATCGCCTTAGCGCCTGAAGGCGTCTTGAAGCGCTTTCGCAACCGTTTTTGCTTCGGTTGGCAGTAACAGACCTTTCGCCCGGTTCTTGACGAACCGACACCAGCGGCCGCGTTGAATCGCGTTTCGTTGCGGCGTGTCTGAATGGTTGATGTGCAAGCGGAAAGACATCACGCGGCGATATGCAAACGTGCAGTGCAAGCGACCCGGTTTGGCTTCAATTTCATCTGAGCGCGGAGAACAAGCATGTTTTGGGAGAAAAAGCTGACGCAGTGGGTGCAGGACATCCGGGACCGGGCAAACCTGCCCGCCCGCCTGGTACTGTGGGATGGACAGCAACACGACTTCGGAAGTTTCGCGGCGCCGCAGGTCACGTTGCACGTGAAGAGCGCGACCGCTCTGCCTTATCTGCTCGAACCGAGTCTGGACAATCTCGGTGAAGCCTATGTGAAGGGCAAGATCGACATTGAAGGCAAGCTGTCCGACATCATCAACATTGGGTACGGCCTCGCCAAGAACACGGTCACCAGCGCGAGCAAGCTTGCCCGCGTGCGGCGTTACTTCAATCATACGAAGGCGTCGGACAAGAAGGCCATTCAGTACCACTACGATGTATCGAACGAGTTCTACGAGCTTTGGCTCGACAAGAACATGGTCTACTCGTGCGCGTATTTCGAGAATGGCGACGAGGACCTCGCCACCGCGCAGATCAAGAAGATCGATCACATCCTGACCAAGATCCAGTTGCAACCGGGCCAGCGCCTGCTCGACATTGGCTGCGGCTGGGGCGCGCTCGTCCTGCGTGCGGCGCAGAAATTCGGCGCGCAGTGCGTGGGCGTCACCCTCTCGCAGAACCAGTTCGACCTCGCCACCAAGCGCGTGAAGGACGCGGGCCTCGAAGACAAGATCGAGATCCGGCTGCAGGATTATCGCGACGTGCAGGGCCAGTTCGACCGGATCACGAGCGTCGGCATGTTCGAGCACGTCGGCCGCAAGAACCTGCCGGGCTACTTTGCCAAGGTCCGCGAACTGTTGGTCGACGACGGCATTGCGATGAACCACGGCATCACGTCGACCGACTTCAACAGCGGCGAGACGGCGTTGGGCGGCGGCGAGTTCATCGACAGATACGTGTTCCCGGACGGCGAGTTGCCGCATATCGGGCTCGCGCTCGAAGCGCTGCAGGAAGGCGGCCTGGAAGCCGTGGACGTGGAAAGCCTGCGCCGCCATTACGCGCGCACGCTCGACATCTGGGCTGAGAACTTCGAGGCGAACGCGCAGAAGGCGAAGACGCTCGTGGACGATGAAAAATTCCGCATCTGGCGCGTGTACCTTGCGGGCTGCGCCTACGCGTTCGAAAATGACGACGTCTCGATCTATCAGATCGTCTGCCGCAAGGCCGGGCGCAGCGCGAAGACGCTGCCGTGGTCGCGCCGGTATATCTACGAAAAATCGCTCTGAGTTCAACGCACGACTCCGCCGCTTTCCATGAACCTGCGTCCGGTGATGAACCGGACGCGGGCGATTTCGATTCGTCCGCTGTTCAGGTCGATTTGTTTGGCGGCGTTGCGGAACCAGAACCGGCGTACTCTCGCACTTCTCCTCGTACGAAATCGCGCGGCGGCGTTTTGTCCGCGCTTGCATCGCCCGAACTTCATACGCTCGCGGAAGCACTTCCGGCGAAGGTTCACATCGGCACATCGACGTGGTCGTTTCCCGGCTGGCGCGACATTGTGTATGGCGACGACTATTCGTCAGCCAAGCTTTCCCGCGATGGCCTCAACGCGCTCGGCGCACATCCGCTCTTGCGGTGTGTATCCATAGACCGTTCGTTTTACGGGCCGCTCTCCGTAGCCGACTACGCGCGCTACGCCGCTCAGGTTCCGGCGCATTTCCGCTTCATTGTCAAAGCGCCCGCCTCGGTCACCGACGCCACCGTCCGCGGCGACAAAGGCGTACCCGCCGGCGACAACCCGGCGTTCCTCGACGCACGCATCGCCATCAGTGAATTCGTCACGCCGTGCATTGCCGGACTCGGCGAAAAGGCGGGCGCGCTCGTGTTCCAGATTCCACCGCTGCCCGATGCGCTGATCGTCGATCCAACCACGTTCCTCGAGCGCCTTGCCGCATTCCTGAACGCGTTGCCGCCGTTGCCCGGCGAAAGCTGTTACGCCGTGGAACTGCGCGACGCCATCATGCTGACGCCGCGTTTTATCCGCGTCCTGCGCGATGCAAACGTACGCTATTGCGTCGGCATCCACGCGCGCATGCCCGATCCACGGCGTCAGGCGAAGGCGCTCGCGCTACTCGATGAAGGTGGACTCGGACCGCTGATCGTCCGTTGGAGCCTGCATGGCGGCTTCAAGTACGAGCAGGCGAAAGCGAAGTACGAGCCGTTCGACAAACTCGTCGATGAAGATCCCGACACGCACGAAGCGCTCGCCGAACTTGCGCTACGCTACGCGCTCGCGGGGCAACCTGTGGTGATTGCGGTGAACAACAAGGCGGAAGGATCGGCGCCGCTGACGTGCTTCAAGATCGCGCGCAATCTGGTGGCAGCTTTTGACATCTGGCTGCGAAAAAAATAAGCGGGCTTCGATTTCCCGAAGCCCGCCCGGTTTTCAACGCTTGAGCCTGCTGGCAAACTTCTGCCTGAACTTCGCCACCTTCGGCGCGACCACGAACGCGCAATATCCCTGGTTCGGATGTTGCTCGAAGTAGTTCTGGTGATAATCCTCTGCCGGATAATAGTTGCCGTTCAACGGCGTCACTTCGGTAACGATCTTGCCATCGAATATGCCGCCCTTTTGCAGCTCGTCTATCACTTCCAGCGCGATTTTCCGTTGTTCGTCGGAGTGCGTGAAAATGGACGACCGATACTGCGTGCCAACGTCATTGCCCTGACGGTTGAGCTGGGTCGGATCGTGCGTGGCAAAGAAAATCTCCAGCACTTCCTTGTATCCGATCACCGCAGGATCGTATTCAACCTTGATGACTTCTGCGTGCCCGGTCGTGCCGTCGCAGACCTGTTCATACGTCGGGTCTTTCACCTGGCCGCCGGCATACCCTGATTCGACCGACAACACACCTTCAACGCCCAGAAACACCGCTTCGGTACACCAAAAACATCCGCCGCCGATGGTGGCGGTTTCGCGCTTCGCCTGCTCGTCATGTTGCGTCATGCTGGCTCCTGGTTCGTGTTCCGCAGTCATCAAGATGCGTGCGGAAGCCCTTTGAATCAACCCTTCCAGCTTACTGGTTTTCGGGTGTCCGTGTTGCGCGCGAGGCCTTTCACACGCCAGTGCCATTATTAGCGGCAGAGTCGATTCCGCTAGAATCGCAACAATCGCAATCTTCCGATGACTTCGAAATTTTCATCCGGTTCCTGAGCACGCAGCCTGTGTGCACGCCGCCTGGATTTCGCCGATACCATCGAAAACGAACCTCTCCCGATGAAACGCGCCAATCCGCCGAATTTCGATGCAACCGCTTTTCGAGATGCCTTGAGCCAGTTCGCCACCGGCGTCACCGTCATCACCACGCGCGCCGACTCCGGCCAGCTGATCGGCATTACTGCAAGCTCGTTCAACTCCGTATCGCTTGATCCACCGCTCGTGCTTTGGAGTTTAGCCACGAAATCAGCATCCATGCCGGTGTTCCAGGCCAATAGCCACTATGTGGTCAATGTGCTCGCCGCCACGCAAGTCGATTTGTGCAAGCGCTTCGCGACACTCAAGGGCGACCGCTTCGCCGGCGTGTCGCACGCGGCCGGCGACACGGGCATGCCCGTGCTCGATGGCGCGCTGGCGTGGTTCGAATGTCACAACCGGAGCCGCTATCAGGAAGGTGACCACGTGATTTTCGTGGGTCAGGTCGAACGTTGCGGCGTGCACGAAAATGCAGCGGACATAGCCCCGCTGGTTTTCCAGGCGGGGCAATTCCACACGATTGGTTCGCTGTGAATCTCAGTCTGTCCGGTCGATCAATGCAACCGGAACGCCCGCTTCGTCCTTCATGGTTTGAAGCACGATATTCGAGCGGATATCGATGACACCCGGCGCCTTGTAAAGCTTGCTCAGAATAAAGTCTGAGTAATGCTTGAGGTTGTGCGCAAGTACGCGCAGCACGTAATGCGTGTCGCCCGTGACCACGAACGCGCCCACGACTTCCGGCCATTCGCGCACGGCCGCCGCGAACTTCTCGTGCCAGTTTTCCTGATCGTTGCGCATGGACACGTGAACGAACGCCTCCAGCTCAACCCCGAGCCGTTCCCTGTCCAGACACGCGCGATAACTCGCGATCACGCCTTCTTCCTCAAGCAGCCGCATGCGGCGCAGACACGCCGACGGCGAAAGCGAAATCCGTTCGGCCAGATCGAGATTGCTGATCCTTCCGTCTTCCTGCAGCACCGACAAGATACGGCAATCCGTTGCGTCCAGCGAGAACCCTGTCATTTTTTAGTCTCCCTGCGGCTGTTTCATCGAATTATGTTCTAAGAGCGGCCGCTTTGGGAGGTTATTTCCAAATCAGTTTTCGATGGATTGGCGTCCCTAGCCAAGCCGTGCGGCCAAGGCACGGAGCTTCGGTCCGACAATATCGCGGAAATAGGCTTCACTCATGGACGACGCCGGTCCGCTGCTGCTCAAGACCAGCCAGCGGCCGTTGCGGACATCGCGTAACGGCGCGGCGATCGCATTTACATCCGCATGCCAGTCTCTAAACGAATAACAACAACCGTCGCGCGCGTAGTCGGCAATGGCGTCCCGCGCCGCTTTCACCAGTCGCGCGTCGTTTTCGCCGCTTTTATCCGCCGCCGCGCCGAGTTCTTCCAGCAATGCCGCTTGCAGGTCCGGCTCCTGCACGGCCAGATAGGCGCGGCCCATGGAACTGGTGAGCATGGAAAGCCGCGAGCCGGGCGCGAGGCCGAGCGTCAGCGCGGTTTCACTGCGAATGGTTTCGAGATAAATCATGTCGAGGCCGTCGCGGCACCCGAGCGAAACAGCTGCGCCAATTTCCCTCGCCAGCACGCGCATGTGCGGACGGGCCAGTTCGAGCGCGTCCGCGCCAGCCAGTAACGCGAAACCAAGCGACAGCACGCCGGTGTCGAGCGCGTACTTGCCGGCGGGTTCATCGAAGCGCAGATAGCCGAGCGTTGTCAGCGTGTAGGCAAGACGATTGACGGTGGCTTTGGGAAGCCCGGTCCGCTCAACGAAATCGCGGTTCGCGAGCAAGGTTTCGCCTGGTCGAAATGCGCGCAGCAATTCCAGCCCGCGAGCCAGCGCCACGACAAACCGGCGTTCATCGACTCCATCCGGCGAGGCTGAGGCTCCGGACAGGCCGGATTCCCCAATGGAAGTTGATGGCATCGAATGCTAGACTCGGTCGTTGATTTGCAAAACATTGTTCCGCTTAGCGGAACTTCCGTCAAGCCTGCAATTAGGAATAGAAGGAACAGGAGAACACCATGGCCGATGCTGCCCGTTTCAGTTGGGAAGATCCGCTGCTGCTCGATCAACAGTTGAGCGATGAAGAACGCATGATTCGCGACGCCGCGCACGCCTACGCGCAGGACAAGTTGCAGCCACGCGTGCTGGAAGCGTTCCGTAACGAGCACACCGACGTTGCGATCTTTCGTGAAATGGGCGAACTCGGATTGCTCGGCCCGACCATTCCCGAGCAATACGGCGGCCCCGGCCTCAACTACGTCAGCTATGGCCTGATTGCGCGCGAGGTGGAGCGCGTGGATTCAGGCTACCGGTCAATGATGTCCGTGCAGTCGTCCCTCGTCATGGTGCCAATCAACGAATTCGGCACAGACGCGCAAAAGCAGAAATACCTGCCGAAACTGGCTACGGGCGAATGGATTGGCTGCTTCGGGCTCACCGAACCGAATGCGGGTTCCGACCCGGCCAGCATGACCACGCGCGCCAAGAAGGTCGACGGCGGGTTTTCGCTTTCCGGTCAGAAGATGTGGATATCGAATTCGCCTATCGCGGATGTCTTTGTCGTCTGGGCGAAGCTCGAAGAAGACGGACGCGACCAGATTCGCGGCTTCATTCTCGAGAAAGGCTGGAAAGGACTGACCGCGCCCGCGATTCACGGCAAGGTCGGCTTGCGGGCATCGATCACCGGTGAAATCGTCATGGACGAAGTTTTCGTCCCGCAAGAAAACCTGATGCCGAACGTGAGCGGACTCAAAGGGCCATTCACTTGCCTGAACTCGGCGCGCTACGGGATCGCTTGGGGCGCGCTCGGCGCGGCCGAGGCCTGCTGGCACATGGCGCGGCAATACACGCTGGATCGCAAGCAATTCGGCCGGCCGCTCGCCGCGAATCAGCTCGTGCAGAAAAAACTCGCCGACATGCAGACCGAAATCACGCTCGGCCTTCAAGGCGTGCTGCGCCTTGGCCGCATGAAGGACGAAGGTACGGCGGCGGTCGAAATCACATCGATCATGAAGCGCAATTCATGCGGCAAGGCGCTCGATATTGCACGCCTCGCTCGCGACATGCTCGGCGGCAATGGTATTTCGGACGAGTTTGGCGTCGCTCGTCATCTGGTAAACCTGGAAGTGGTGAATACGTACGAAGGCACGCACGATATCCACGCACTGATCCTTGGGCGCGCGCAGACCGGCATTCAGGCGTTCTTCTGATTCGCTGGGATTCGCCCCGATTCCGCCCGGATCCACGCAGATTCGCCGATAAAAAAGCCAACGCATTTCAAGGCGTTGGCTTTTTCCCGACCTCAGCGTTCACGCAATGGCGTTATTTGTTGGGTTGCGGCGTGAGGCGCAGATACGGACGCACGGCCTTGTAGCCCTTCGGAAACTTCCGCTTGATCTCTTCTTCGTCCGTCAATGACGGCACGATCACCACGTCGTCGCCCTGCTTCCAGTTACCCGGCGTTGCGACCTGATGGCTATCGGTCAATTGCAGCGAATCGATCACGCGCAGGATTTCGTCGAAGTTGCGGCCCGTGCTCGCCGGATAGGTAATCGTCAGACGCACCTTCTTTTGCGGATCGATGACAAAAAGCGATCGCACCGTCAGCGTGGCATTCGCATTCGGATGAATCATGTCGTACAGCTCGGAAACCTTCCGGTCGCCATCGGCGAGGATCGGGAAACCGACGTTGGCCGCCTGCGTTTCGTTGATGTCCTTGATCCATCCTTTGTGCGACTCCACGTTATCCACCGACAAAGCGATCGCCTTTACGTTGCGCTTCTCGAACTCGCCGGCCAGCTTCGCGGTCAGGCCAAGTTCGGTGGTGCAGACCGGCGTGAAGTCGGCGGGATGCGAGAACAGTACGCCCCAGCTATTGCCCAGCCATTCGTGAAACTTGATGCGGCCAACGCTGGAGTCCTGTTCGAAGTCGGGCGCTGTGTCGCCAAGACGCAAGCTCATGGTGTATCTCCTCAAGTGAATAGATCGCGATTTTCATTTCGCGGCAAATCTGCGATAGCCACGCCGATTTCCAAATGGATGGACGAGGCGGCCCGATCAAAATTAAAGCATACGTGACCAAGCCTGGACAACGAACGAACATTCCGTCAGATCGTCATGCATTTTTGTAATTTTTTGGTCCACGACAGAAACATTTGCGATCGTATTTGCCATGAACGCGCGCGACGCAGACGCCGATCCTTCGATTGCGCAAGCTGAAACGGCTACAACAAGCCGATGACAGGCGGCCTTCGTGCATCGGGAACAAAAACTGCAAGCTCTGGTTTCGGGGCCGGATGGACGCTGGTCACCCGCCGCTTCTTTGGTACGATTGGCGTAGCCTCACCCGTTTGGAGCCATCAATGTCGGAAATCAATAAGGAGCGATTCATGTCGGATATCAAAACCGTTCTCGCAGACGCCGAAGACCTGTTGAAGCAGGCCGCGAGTGCCACTGGCGAGCGTGCATCCGAGCTGCGCGAGACCGCTCTGACTCGCTTGAAACAAGCGAAGGAAAAGGCCGCGGACGCACAGGTCGTGGTGATCGAAAAGGGCAAGAAGGCTGCGCGCGCCACCGATGACTTCGTGCACGAGCGTCCGTGGGCATCCATTGGAATTGCAGGCGGCATTGGCGTTGTCATTGGCTTGCTGATCAATCGCCGTTAAGCCTTTGTTGCCGTTGGTTCGCCGCGTGACTGCTTTTCCGATGCTCGCGCGAGCGGACCCGGCCCGAACCTTGCCTGTTTAGCCAGAACGAAGCCAAAAGCTGCCGCCGGCCTCCCGGCGCCTCGCTTCACAGACCGGCTGGATGCTACGAAGTCCACCCGGATATTTCGCGCCAAAAATAACGCGCTCTTCGCGCTCAAGCCATGACGACAGAAAGGCAATTTCAGCACGATACGCAAGGGCCGTTGCGCCGCATCGTCAGCTCCGTTTTCTCCATCTTCGAAACACGGCTGGAGTTGATCGGCATTGAACTTTCGGAAGAAAAAGAGCGGCTTATCGGCGTTCTTTTTCTCGGCCTCGCCGCAATGATGCTGACCATGATGGCGCTCATCACGCTGACGGTCCTCATCGCAATTGCGTTCTGGGACACTTACCGATGGCAATCGCTCGCCGCGATCACGGCGGTGTATGTCCTGGTCGCCATTGTCTGCGCGCTGCGGGCGCGCGCCGGATTGAGCAACGCGCCAAACGTGTTCGAGAGCACGCTCGCCGAGTTCAAGAAAGACCGCGACACGTTCAACTGATATGCAATGCGCGCGTCGCCGCGCTGCATGTCCGGTGCTGTATTTATCGATGACTTTCCACGAGCCTGCCACGCCATGAGTCAAACCGACGACACCTTCAAAGCTCAAAAGCGAGCGAATGCGCACAAGCTGAGCACGCCCCACATGCGCGCACTGCGCAAGGAGCTGCTGATCGCGCGGGCTGATGTCGAGCGCATGGAACTGGCGCAGGCAAGCGCCGATCTGCGCTACAAGGTCAAGCACTTCAGCGTGTTGAATCTGATCATGCCCGGGCGCGGCAAGCGCGGCCGTACTTCGGGAGCCGGTGGATTCATGAACCGCATGAGCGGCTTCGGCAATCTGTTCAGCGGCGGCAATCTGAGTTTGCTGTTCAAGCAATACCCCGTGGTGGGTTCGATCGCTTCGCTGGTGCTGACCAAACCTGTACGCACCCGGCTTCTTTCGAGCGCAAAGCCGATCCTCAAATGGGGAGGGCTCGGGCTGCTTGGCTGGGAGGCGTACCGCGTGTGGCAACAGATGAAATCGAATCCGGCTAATACCTCCACGGACACGGTGGTCGAGCCCGACGCCTGATCCTCTCGTTTGCATGAATGGGTTCATTTGCCGCTCCAGCACGCCGCCACTTGCGGCGGCGAGAGTTTTTCGGCGGCGCGATTCGACTTCACGCCGGTAGCATCGAGGGAAAAAGTGCCGCAGGCGTCGTTGCTGGCTGACACTGGCTCAGCCTCAATGGTGTAGCCGCCGTTCATCTCCGACTCCGCAAGTATTCGTAATATGTACACTGGCGCCCCGGTGGCGGGCGCCTGATCGAAACCCGCCGGCAATGCAGGCTCGACATCGTTACCCGACGTCGTCCGCGCGCTTTCCACGTATTGAGCAGCACGATAAAGCGCAGCAACAGCGTCCAGCCGCCGTCCCTTAAGCACTTGCTGCTGATAAACCGGCACTGCGAACATCGCGATGATGGCCGCGACACCGAGCGTGATCATGAGCTCGAGCAAGCTGAAGCCCTTGAACGCATTTGCAGTCGAGTTCATGTTCATGGTGAGCTTGTCTGAAAAGGTTTTGCGACCACTCGCCGCCAATGCCCGACCGCGCCGCTTTCAGTGATTTCGAGTTGCTGTTGCAGCCACGCTTCGCTTCCCGCGCGTCCGCCGAATCCACGAGCGGTAATAAGGAATGCGCTGCCCTCGCGCGATCTGGCCGGCCATGCCTCGATCAGACATTGCGGCGGCCTCGCTGCATGCGGCCAGGTCGCGAACGGAGTGATCGCGTTCGCCGATGGACCTTCGAACGATGCCTTCAGGCGCCACTTTTCCGGCTCGCTGCCGAGTACGCTCGTGACGTCTCTTGGCTCTGGCAAGGAGTCGAACGCAATGCGGGTGCAGCGCAGCAACGCGCTGTCGGCGCTATGGAAAGCCTTCACACGATCTTCCAGCCCACCGGTTGCCTTTGCACCAACCAAGGCCGCTTCGAGCCATGCGGCGGCGGTAACGAGCAGCATTGACGAGACAAGCAGAACGATGGGCAACGCAATTCCGCGTGTGTTTGGACGAGAACGATTACACGCCGTCATAGCGACTCCGGTCCGTTGCGCAAGGCGATGCGTCGGTGAAACGCGTGCCGGACGCGGCCATCTGCGGATACAGCCGATACGCCATCACAGTCCAAGTAACTCGGACGCGAATTTGCGCTCGGCACGTCGCCGCGCACGAGCACGCATAGATCGACCGCTGTGACGAGCCGCCAGCGATCTTTGGAAATCGCCACTGCATCGACGGAAAATGGCGCGTCTTTCAACCAATAGCCGATCCTGAGCCGTTCGATTCCCTCTACCAGCGGTTGTCCGGTTCCAGGTTTGCCGCTGCCTTCGCAATAAAGCTCAGGCTCGACGGTGGACGAACTCGCCTTGGCGTAATAACGATTCGTGATTTGTTCACCCGCCGATGCCTGTCCAAGACAATCAGTAGGCAACCCTGCCGATGAGGGCCATGTCGAGATCGTATCGGCGGCGTAGCGGATCAGGATGCCGTCCGAACGGCCCGTCAACGTCTCGCAGACCGGCGCGGAGTCGCTTCACATCGGACGGCCCGCCGAGCAGCCGAACAATGCCGCCGACGAATCCGGCCCACTCGACGCGCCCATCCCTGCCAGCGCGAAGCCCGCCATTCGAACCTGCTGCGCAATCAGGTCGAGGGCGTTGCTTGCCGCATCGCGCAACCGCGCCGTTTCGGCGGCGCGTTCATAGGCGAGCCGTTGCCCGCGATAGAGCGAAAGGGTCGCGAAGACGATAAGCAAACCGAGCGCCACCGAAATCGACAGTTCGAGCAGCGTATGACCACGCTGAGATGTGCCAGGCGTATTCATCGTGCGAACGCCACGGCCACACAGGCCAGTTTCGCACCGGCGCCCGGCTCGGCGCACGAAGCTTCGGCGTCCTTACCCGATGCCGGCGACCGCCACTTGACCACGGCAACATGCACGCCATTTCCGCGATCCAGCACGTCGATGCCACCATCCGGCAGCGCCGCCTCGGCCCGCGCGCGCCATTGCGCCACGACCGGATCGCGGTCAGAATCGCGGCGGATTCCCTCGACAACGGAATCTGCAATCGATACCGCCATCTCACGCGCCATCAGCGCGCGTTCGTTGCGAGCCAGCCACAACTGCGCGCCGATAATGCCAAGCGCCGTCACGGCACTCAGCGCCAGCGCAATCAACACTTCGATCAGCGAGTCGCCGCGGTTGGATCCGTTCGTCAAGGTCTTCATGCGGCTGCTCCACATGCTCCTTGCGTGAGACGCGCGCGCCCACCAGCAGCGATCCGGATACATCGGCGCCCGCGTGCGCCAAGCGATGCCAACGCGCCATCGCGCGCACTGAATTCGAAGCTGCGGAATCCGCCAATGATTTGCCCCGACGGGGGCGTGAACGACAACTCGCTTCCCGTTCCGCCAACAGCAACGCCTGCCAAAGCGGGCTGCATGCGGATCAGCACGCGGCCGTTATCACGCTCGGCAAAGAGCGCCCAGCCACATGCCCAGTCCGTCAGTCCCCCGTCGCACGCCTTGCCTGCCACGAGGCAGGCATGTGCGGCATTGATCCGGCACAAGGTCACGCGAGCGCCGCGCCGGATCGCCTCGGAGCGTCCCAGTGCAAGACTGGACAACATGGCGCGCGCCCGGGCGTCGACCTGATCGCGCTTGTGCCACACGACAATTGACGGTGCGGAAAACGTCGCGACGACCGCAATGACCGCAAGCACGACGGCAAGCTCGATCAGCGTGAAGCCAGGTGAATAACGAAAATTCATTTGCATCCCTCATCGATTGAACCGGACCAGCAACCAATCTAAAGAGAATTTTCGATGTCCGCCATTAGCCGATTGGCCGAGTATCGGACGCGCAAAAGCCTCGACATACTGTCGAAACGATCACGGTTTCATGCGAGGGGCAAAGAAATGCAGAAACGCTCAGCGTTTGCGGGGACTGGCTTTGCGCGGCGCGGCGCGGCGGAATTCTTCGAGCACGTCTTCGAATTCGGATACGTCTTCAAAACGCTTGTAAACCGAAGCAAACCGCACGTAGGCAATGGTGTCCAACTGGCGCAACTCGTTCATGACAAGTTCGCCCAGACGGTCGCTGCGAACTTCGCGTTCGCCACTGCCCAGCAACTGATATTCAATGCGAGCAACGGCGGCGTCGATGGCGTCGGCCGCAACCGGGCGCTTGCGCAACGCGAGTTGCATGCTTGCCACAATTTTCGCGCGATCGAACTCGGTACGGCTACCGTCCTTTTTAACAACCGACGGCAATGCGAGTTCCACGCGTTCATACGTGGTGAAGCGCTTGTCGCAGGCGGGGCAACGCCGCCGCCGGCGAATAGCCGCCCCATCTTCCGACACACGCGAGTCGGCCACTTGCGTGTCTTCGTGACCGCAGAAGGGGCAGCGCATGGCTTAGCCGTATACCGGGAATTGCCTGGTCAACGCAGCGACCTTCGCGCGCACGCGCTCGAGGTTCGCTTCGTCTTCCGGCGCGTCCAGCACGTCGGCAATCAGGTTACCGACCTGCTCCGCCTCGGCCACACCGAAGCCGCGCGTGGTCATGGCTGGCGAGCCGAGACGCACGCCGCTCGTCACGAACGGCTTTTCCGGATCGTTAGGAATGGCGTTCTTGTTGACCGTGATGTGCGCCTTGCCGAGCGCGGCTTCCGCCGCCTTGCCGGTAATGTGCTTGGCGCGCAGGTCGACCAGCATCACGTGGCTTTCGGTGCGTCCCGAGACAATCCGCAAGCCGCGCTTGACCAGCGTTTCAGCCAGCACGCGCGCGTTATCCACGACCTGTTGCTGATACGACTTGAATTCCGGCGAGAGCGCTTCCTTGAACGCGACGGCCTTGCCGGCTATCACGTGCATCAGCGGTCCACCCTGGATGCCGGGGAAAATAGCCGAGTTGATCTGCTTTTCGTACTCGGCCTTCATCAGGATCACGCCGCCGCGCGGGCCGCGCAGGCTCTTGTGCGTGGTCGTGGTGACGAAATCGGCGAACGGCACCGGGTTCGGATAAACACCCGCTGCAATCAGACCCGCGTAGTGCGCCATGTCGACCATGAAATACGCGCCAACGGTCTTCGCAATCTTCGAGAGCCGCTCGAAGTCGATCTTCAGCGCGAACGCCGAAGCGCCCGCCACGATCAGCTTCGGCTTGTGTTCCTTGGCAAGCTCCTCGGTCTTGTCGTAGTCGATGTCTTCGGCTTCATTCAAGCCGTAGCTGACCACGTTGAACCATTTACCCGACATGTTCACGGGCGAACCGTGCGTCAGGTGGCCGCCTTCGGCGAGGCTCATGCCCATGATGGTGTCGCCGGGCTTCAGCATGGCGAAGAACACGCCCTGATTAGCCTGCGAACCGGAGTTCGGCTGCACGTTCGCGGCTTCTGCGCCAAACAACTGCTTCACGCGGTCGATTGCCAGTTGCTCGACCACGTCGACATACTCGCAACCGCCGTAATAACGCTTGCCCGGATAACCTTCGGCGTACTTGTTCGTGAGCTGCGAGCCCTGGGCGGCCATGACGGCCGGGCTCGTGTAATTCTCCGACGCGATCAGCTCGATGTGATCTTCCTGGCGCTCGTTTTCCTTCTCGATCGCTGCAAACAATTCCGGATCGACTTGGGCGATGGTGCTTTTGGCTCTATCAAACATACGTTTTCCGTTGAATGGGTGTCAGTTGACCGGATCGCGCGTGCGCAAAATGTCTGCACCGCGAGAGCGAAGCACGATGGGTCCAGGCGAGGCGGAAGAGAGACGCTCCGTTTACGCAAGACGGACAGCCACCGGCAACGCGCTCAATGCGTGCGGATCTCGGCTGCCCAGGCGAACGGCAAAACGGCACCCCGCGCTTCCCGGTGGGTTAATCCACCTTGGACCCGAAGATCCTTGTCGCCAGTTACGCAGGGCTGGAGAGCCTTAGTTTAATGGGGCGTCGGAGATTAGGCAACAGCCGCTAAACGCTTGAAATTGTTCGATTCTGAAGGATCTTGCTCCGCGGCAAATCGCGGCCGATCGATGTTCGGGCACCAAAATTGCCGCTTAGCCAGCGGGCCGTTGAGCCGGGTACGCCGAATGCGCTTGCCGGGACGATGAGCAAACCCGGCTGACAGCTTGCCGCGCCGCATCAATGGAAGTACGCTGTTTGGCTTTCCCGCGCGCGCCCAGGCGTGTCGCGATCCTGACCCTTTCCGCAACCTGACAACGGGAATCCGCACATGATCGTATTTGTAACTGGCGCTTCCGCCGGCTTTGGAGCTGCCATCGCCCGTACGTTTGTTAAAGGCGGGCATCGAGTGATTGCCACGGCGCGCCGCAAGGACCGGCTTCTGGAGTTGTCGAAGGAACTCGGCGAAGCACTTTTGCCCGTCGAACTGGATGTCCGCGACGACGCTGCAATCAAGTCCGTCGCCGCTAGCTTGCCGGCTGAATTCGCGGACATCGACGTGCTCGTGAACAACGCGGGACTGGCGCTCGGCCTGGAGCCGGCGCAACGCGCGAGCCTCGACGACTGGAACAACATGATCGACACGAACTGCAAAGGTCTCGTCACCGTCACGCATGCGCTGCTGCCCGGCATGGTCGAGCGCAATCGCGGCCACGTGTTCAACCTGGGTTCGGTCGCGGCGACCTACCCGTATGCGGGCGGCAATGTATATGGTGCAACGAAAGCGTTCGTGCGCCAGTTCAGCCTGAATTTGCGCGCGGACCTGTCAGGCACGGCGTTGCGTGTGACCGACATAGAACCGGGCTTGTGCGGCGGCACCGAATTTTCGAACGTCCGCTTCAAGGGCGACGACGCGAAGGCGGCCAATGTCTATAAGGACGTGGAGCCATTGACGGCGGAGGACATTGCCAACGCCATCTACTGGATTGCCACGCTGCCGGCTCACGTGAATATCAACACCATCGAAATGATGCCGGTAGCGCAATCATTCGCCGGGTTGAGCGTTCATCGCGGCTGAAGCGACATTTTTTCGGCACGTCCCGATGAATCGTTCGCCAGTTGTTGCCTGGAAGCAGCACATTACAGCGCGTTTCGGCGGCCTGTTTACGGCTTCCGGTAAAATGCGTGGATGAATATGTCAACCAGCGAGCCTCAACTGGCGACCGGCCCTTTGACTTTCGACTGGCCGCTGCGTGTCTACTACGAAGACACCGACGCCGGCGGCATCGTCTTCTACGCGAACTACCTGAAGTTCTTCGAACGGGCACGCACCGAATGGCTGCGCGCGTGCGGCATCGATCAACGCAAGCTGGCGGAATCAGATGGCGTATTGTTCGTCGTCAAGCGCACGGCGGTGGAATATTCGGCGCCCGCGCGGCTCGACGATGTCATCCACGTGGTAAGCAGGATTGAAAAGATCGGCCGGGCTTCGGTGGACTTTCACCAGGAAGCGTGGCGCGATGGCGTGTTGCTGGCGGCCGGAAACATACGCGTGGCGTCGGTCAGTCTCGCGTCCATCCGGCCAGTGGGAATTCCCGCGTCGGTGCTGAGCGGCTTGCGCGGGGGTCCGCGCGCGTGCAGCGCGTCAACCGTGCCGGCAACAGTATCGTTTAAATAACTTTGTTCAGAAAAAGCTCATGTAGAAAAACTTTTTGGCTCCATCATCGAGACCCGAACCGAATAGAGCCTGCGAGCCTTTGCACGCAAGCACAGCAGCACCGAGTGCGTTCCAGCGGCTACATTGTTGACGCTTTCGGCTTTCCAACCGGAAATCCGACATTTTGACTGGAACCAACCCGGACGCCCCTTTGGGACGTAACAGCGGACTTTTATGAACACTACACAAGACCTGTCGATCGTTTCTCTCGTCATTCATGCCAGCCTGTTGGCGCAGGCCGTCATGGCGCTGTTGCTGATACTGTCGTTGTTGTCGTGGACGTACATCATTCGTAAATGGTTCGCCATCCGGCGCGCCCGCGCTCAGACGGAGCGCTTCGAGCGCGATTTCTGGTCGGGCGGCGACCTGCAGGCGCTGTATCAGAGCGCAGCGCACAACCGCCATACCATCGGCGCGCTGGAACGGATCTTCGAGTCCGGCATGCGCGAATTCCTGAAGGGCAAGGAACGCCGCATGAACGATCCAGCCGCTATTCTCGATGGTTCGCGCCGAGCCATGCGCGCCGCCTTCCAGCGTGAAATGGACGTGCTTGAAGTCAATCTCGCGTTTCTCGCGTCGGTCGGTTCGGTCAGCCCGTATATTGGTCTGTTCGGTACGGTCTGGGGGATCATGAATTCATTCCGCGGCCTGGCAAACGTCCAGCAGGCAACGCTTGCGAACGTGGCGCCGGGTATTGCCGAAGCGCTCGTGGCCACGGCAATCGGCCTGTTCGCAGCAATACCTGCCGTGGTCGCCTATAACCGTTACGCACACGATATCGACCGCCTCGCGATCCGCTTCGAAACGTTTATCGAAGAATTCTCGAACATCTTGCAGCGCCAGGCCCACTAAGGAGTTCAGAATGGCCGGAGGTTCAATGCGTTCCAGCATGCGCGGCAGTTCACGGCGCGCCATGTCCGACATCAACGTCGTGCCGTACATTGACGTGATGCTCGTGCTGCTCGTCATTTTCATGGTGACCGCCCCGCTCGTCTCGCCGTCCATCATCAACCTCCCGACGGTGGGCAACGCCGCGCCGCAGGAGCAAACGCCGCCGGTGGTGGTCAATATCAAGGCGGACGGCAGCATGAACGTGCGCTACAAGGAAGACGGCGGCGCGGCGCAACAGCAGAACATGTCGAAGTCGGAACTCAATGACTTCGTGCTGAACCGGCAGGAATCGCATCCGGACCAGCCGGTCGTAATCGCCGCCGACAAGACCGTGAAGTATGAAGTCGTAATGAACGTGATGTCCGATATGAAGGCGCGCGGCGTCAAACGGGTCGGATTGTTAGTCAAATCGCAATGATGAATCGGCAGCCAAGCGGGAACCCTGGCGCGCGAACCAGTGCGCGCCCCGTCCGTCCGCCGCGTGAACGCGGCACTTGGAAGGCGTTCGCGCTCGCTGCGCTGATGCACGTGCTGCTCGGCATCCTGCTCTATCACGGCGTGAACTGGCAGAACAACACGCCGGCCGGAGCCGAAGCCGAATTGTGGACAGACATCCCCGACCTGTCGGCGCCCACGCCGCGCATCGCTCCGCCACCTGCGCCGCCAGTGAGGGTGCAGCCCGCGCCGCCGCCCGCGAAGGACGAAGACGCCGACATTGCGCTGCAGGAAAAAAAGCGCAAGCAGGAAGCAGCGGCACGCGCCGCGCAGCTCGCCGAACAGCAGCGCGCGCAGCAACAAGCTGAGCAGGAAGCCGAAGCCAAGCGCCAGCAGCTTGCGGCCCAACAAGCCGCGCAGCAAGCCGCAGCGGCGGCAAAAGCCGCTCAGGATAAACAGAAACAGGCCGATAAACAGAAGCAGCTCGCCCAGCAGAAGCTTGAGCAGCAGAAAGCGGCCCAGCAGCAAGCGAAGGAAAAGCAGGCCGACGCCGAGAAAGCCGAGCAGCAAAAGGAACAGGCTGACGCCAAGGCGAAGGCGCAAGCGGATGCCAAGGCCCAGGCTGAAAAGGCACAAGCCGACGCGAAGGCCAAAGCCAAGGCGCAGGCCGACGCGCAAGCGAAGGCCAAGCTCGACAAGGAACGCAGCGCACGGCTGGCGGCCTTGCAGGGCCAGGCGGGCGGCGGCACGAACTCGAGCGGCGACGGCCTCGCCAAGGGCGGTACGGGTAGCGGCGCGGGCGGGACGGCGACATCGGCGGGATATGCCGAGAAGGTGCAGCGGCGCGTGCGTCCGAATATTGTGTGGGCGGGGGAAACGGCGGGACTGGAGACCGTGGTCGCGGTGCGCTGTTCGCCGACAGGTACGTTGTTATCGGCGACGATCCGGCGTTCGAGCGGCAACGAGCAATGGGACGAAGCGGCGTTGCGCGCAGTGCAGCGCTCGGACCCGATGCCCGTCGACACCAACGGTCAGGCGCCCTCCGCTTTTACGATCACCTTGCGCCCAGCGGGTGGCTGATCGGAATTTGAACGGTCCGGCCGAACATTTTTAGGACCTTGATGCCCTTCGTGTGAAGATTGGGAACGAATTGTGCGATTGGCGGTCTGTTGTGCAGCCATCGATAGTTTAAATATTGCATTTTCTGGAATCAGATACATGAGTTTGATGACGAAGCTTGGCTTGAAGACGCTTGTTGCCTCCTGCCTGATCGCGGCCGGTACATCCGCCGCGCAGGCTCAACTGAACGTGCTCGTGACCGGCGTGGGTTCGACTCAGTTTCCTATCGCCACCGCCACGTTTGCCAACGAAGCGAACTCGCCGCAGCAGGTCAGCGCGATCATTCGCCAGGATTTGCAGCGCAGCGGCAAGTTCACGAACATCGACGCGGGCGGCACGCCAGTGTCGGAGACGGATTCCGTCGACCTTGGCAGCTGGAAGGCAAAGGGCGCCGATGCTTTCGTATCGGGCAGCGTGACGCGTTTACCGAACGGCCAGTTCGAAGTGCGCTTCCGCCTGTATGACACGGTGAAGCAGGAAAGCCTTGGCGGCCTGTCCCTCGTCAGCCCGGAAAGCGGCTTGCGCATGAGCGCGCACAAGGTGGCCGACTACATTTACGCGAAGTTGCTCGGCGGCCGCGGCGTGTTCGCGACGCGGCTTTCATACGTAATCAAGACGGGCGGCCGTTATCAGTTGCAGATTTCCGACTCGGACGGCCAGGACGCGCGCATTGCGCTTTCCAGCCCCGAGCCGATCATCTCGCCGGCCTGGTCGCCTGACGGCACCAAGGTGGCGTATGTATCGTTCGAAAAGAAAAAGCCCGTTGTCTATATTCACGATCTGCCGACAGGCAAACGCGTGATCGTATCTAATCAGAAGGGCAATAACAGTGCACCGGCATGGTCGCCGGACGGCCGCAAGCTTGCGGTCGCCCTGTCCGCCACCGGCAACACGCAGATTTTCCAGGTGAACGCAGACGGCAGCGGTTTGCGTCGCCTGACCACGGGCAGCTCGATTGACACCGAGCCGGCTTACTCTCCCGACGGCAATTCGATTTATTTCACGAGCGACCGGGGCGGCGCGCCCCAGATTTACAAGATGTCGGCAAATGGCGAAAGCGCCGGGTCGGCACAGCGCGTCACATTCACGGGCAGCTACAACACCAGCCCGCGAGTGAGCCCGGACGGCAAGCAAGTCGCGTACATTTCGCGCGTTGGCGGCGGTTTCAAGCTGTATCTGCTGGACCTTGCGTCCGGTACGGCTACAGGCCTGACCGACACCGTGCATGACGAATCGCCGAGCTTCGCGGCGAATGGTCAGTACATCCTCTACGCCACCCAGGTGAACGGGCGTGGCGTGTTGGCAGCCGTGTCGACCGATGGCCGCACGCGGCAAGTCTTGTCGCTTCAGGGGGGCAGCGTACGCGAGCCGTCCTGGGGTCCGTTCATGCAATAAACCTGATGCAATAACTCAAGCAGCAACACACAAGGAGAGTAACCATGATGTCTAAAATTCGTATCGGCTTTGCAGTGGCGATGGTCGGTGCACTGGCCGCATGTCATTCGGGCGTGAAGCTTGATGAAGGTGCAAACAAAGGCGCGATCGGCACGCAACCCGACGCGAACGCGGTTCAGCAGGTCAACGTCGATCCGCTGAACGATCCGAACAGCCCGCTCGCGAAGCGCAGCATTTACTTCGACTTCGACAGCTACGCAGTTCGTGACGACTACCAGCCGCTGTTGCAGCAACACGCGCAGTATCTGAAGAGCCATCCGGATCGTCACGTCCTGATCCAGGGCAATACCGACGAACGCGGCACGAGCGAGTACAACCTGGCGCTGGGCCAGAAGCGTGCGGAAGCTGTGCGTCGCGCAATGTCGCTGCTGGGCGTGGCCGACACGCAAATGGAAGCCGTGAGTCTGGGCAAGGAAAAGCCGCAGGCTACCGGTCATGACGAGTCGTCGTGGGCGCAAAACCGCCGCGCTGATCTCGCTTATCAACAGTAATAGAACCAGTCACGGGTGAGTTGCCGTATGTTGTATCGCTTCCCTTCGCTGCGCGCGGTCGCAGTTGCTTGTTTGCTGGGCTCGGCCGTGGTTGGCGGATCGGCACATGCGGCATTGTTCGATGACAATGAAGCGCGCAAGGCCGTGCTCGATTTGCGCACGAAAACGGACAGCCTGGCTAGCCAGTTGTCGTCGGCTCAGCGCACTATCCTCGATCAGCAGAATCGTCTCGACCAGTTGAATCAGCAGGTCGCCACGCTTCGTGGCCAGAACGAGGATCTCGCCAATCAGTTGACCACGTTGCAGAAGCAGCAAAAGGACTACTACGCCGACCTCGATGGCCGGTTGAAGAAGTTCGAGCCGCAGCAGCAAACGGTGGATGGCGTGCAGGGTACGGTGCAGCCCGGCGAGACCGACGCGTTCAATGCGGCGTCGACGCAGTTCCGTAACGGTGACTTCAAGAATGCCGCGGCGTCGTTCAAGGCGTTCGTGGCGAAGTATCCGCAGAGTCCGTATCAGCCGACCGCGCAGTACTGGCTGGGCAACGCGCAGTACGCGTTGCGTGACTACAAGGGCTCGACCGCAACGTGGCAGAATCTGGTGAAGAGTTTCCCGACGCATCCGCGGGCGCCTGACGCGCTGCTCGCAATCGCGAACAACCAGATCGAGCAGGGCCAGAAACCGGCTGCAAAGAAGACGTTGGAACAAATCATCTCGCAGTATGGTGGAACCGAAGCCGCGCAGTCGGCTGAAAGCAAGATGTCGCAAGTGAAGTAAGCGTAAGAAGGGTCGCGTGGCACTGCTTTGCGGCCCCGAATTCGCGCCTCTCGTGAAGGAGCCCGTAGCGTTGTTGCTACGGGCTTTTTCTTTGTTTTTCCGGGCTTTTTCCTTGCTCTTTCTTTGTTTCGAGAGGCGACGGATTTTTACGCGCCGTTGACAACTACCGGCCGCCGTGACTATAATTTCGGCTCTTTGGGTCGTTAGCTCAGCTGGTAGAGCAGCGGACTTTTAATCCGTTGGTCACAGGTTCGAATCCCGTACGGCCTACCAAAGACAAAAAGGGCTCAGCTTTTGCTGAGCCCTTTTTCATTTCCCGCCAGCCTTAAAAGGCGCTCAATGCACCTTGCTGGCCGTAGCCACCCACTGATCGAATTGCGGTTTGTTCGCCGCCATCCATTCATCGGCGAGCTTGTTGATGAGCGGCGACGAACCACCGTTCTTGCTGATCGCGTACTCCCAGCCCGACCATGTCTTCACCGGAAACTTGATCTGCTCGATCAACGTCTTCACCGCCGGGTTCGCGGCAATGAACTCCTTGTTCCCCACCGATCCCCAGTTCCACGACGACATCGCCATGCGGCACGGATTCGCCCCGCCCGCGCATCCTTCCACGCCGTTCACCAGCGCCGACGCCTTGTTCGGCACATTCGGCGGCAGCGCGTCGGCGGGCGTCGGCAGCCAGACAACGTCCTTGCCCGGAACCAGCGCGTTTGTGGTCCACGACGGGTTCCAGGCGTAGAAAAACGCCGGCTTGCCGTCCTTGATGCGCGTGACGGCATCGACCATCAGGGCTTCGTATTTGCCACGCACGGCATGCACCGTCTGCTTCAGGCCGAACTTGTCGATCTGGTAGTCCACCACGTCGCCGCAACTCCAGCCCGGATCGCAACTGATCAGCTCCGCCTTGCCGTCGCTGCCAAAAAGTCCGGCGATCTTCGGGTCTTTCATCTGCTCGAGACTCGTGATGTTGTGCGCAAGCGCAGTCTTTTTATCGATGAGATACCCATTGATGCCGCCACCCACGATTAACCCGCCGCCCACGATCTCCGCCTGCTTTTCCACCGCGCGGAAGCCGGGCTCGCGCTGGGGAAAATTCACATCGGTGGCGAGGTCCACGTCGCCCTGCGCCGCGGCCTGGAAGAACAGCGTGGTGTTCATGGTGCTGAGTTTCACGTCGTAGCCAAGCGCCTTCATCGCTTTCATCACGATCTGAGCGGCGACGTAGTTGCCGCCCAGGCTATCGCTTTGCGCGTAGCGAATGGTCTTGCCGTTGCCCGGCAGCGTGTCGGCGAATGCGCCCACGCTCGCCGATGTCAAACCCACTACCGCCGCGACTGCGAGCGCCCGTCCTGCCCATGCAAATGGTCTCATCAACTTGTCCTATATCGTGATCGTTCGATCATCCGGCTCGGGCCGGACGCGCCTGGGTCTTGCCTCATTTTTCCTGATTTCCAAATTCACAACGCTTTCTTGGCTTCTCGCGGTGCGTCGGCTTCCGGGCTTCTCGGCACGCGCTCACCGCGCACAAACCGCATGAGAACCGGCAGCAGCGCGCTGCGTGTCCCGCCCTTCGACTGCGCGAGCTTCTGCGTGATGCGGTCGAGCATCATTGCGAGCAGCACGATGGCGATACCGCCAATCGCCGCCTGTCCAACATCGAGACGGCCCAATCCCTGAAGCACGACAAGACCAAGACCTTCGGCGCCGATCATCGCGATCACGACCGACATCACCATGGCGGTGAGCACAGTCTGGTTGAGACCGCCGAGGATGGTCGGAATGGCGAGCGGCAATTGCACTTCCCACAAAAGCTGCCGGCGATCCGCGCCGAACGCGAGACCCGCTTCCACGATTTCATGCTCGACCATGCGAATTCCGAGGTGCGTGAAGCGGATGAGCGGCGGCATGGCGGTGGTCACCACAGCGACTTCGCCCGGCACGGTGCCAACGCCAAACAGCATCACCACGGGCACGAGATACACGAACGTCGGCGTGGTCTGCATGATGTCGAGCACGGGCCGCACGATGCGCCAGACGCGGTCGCTGCGCGCGCACCAGATGCCAATAGGTATGCCGATCAGCGCGCAGAACACAATGGCCGTCGCGATCAGAGAAAGCGTGGTGATGGCCTGCGCCCAGACGCCCATGGAAGCAATGAGGACGAGTCCCACAACACTGAAGATCGCCACGCCCATGCTCGCGAGCCGCCATGCAAGCAGGAACATCAGCACGAGCATGAGCGGAAACGGAATGGCGTGAAGCACGGTGTCGTTAAAAGTCAGCAAACGCTCGACCGGCCACTTGATGACAAGAAACATGGGCCGCAGGTTCAGCGCGATCCATTGGACGCCGTGCTGGATCCAGTCGCCTATTGGCAGCACTGCAAGATCGTCGGCTTTAAACATGGCGTGCTCCCATGGCGCCCGCAGCGCCAATGCGGGCAAGAATCTGCCCTGCTTCCAGACGGCCGATCAGCCGGCCGGTGTCATCGATAACGCCGATAGGGCCGCCGTTCGTGTCCTTGTGATAACTGCCGGCGACATCGACGAGCTTGGTGGCCGCGGGCACGCACATGAAGTGCGTATCGGGCCGGGGCATCGCGCCGCCGCCGCGTGCGTGCTCGATTTCCGAGGCGGTCACGGTGCCGAGGATGCGTTCGTCGGCGTCGAGCATGAAGCCCGGGCCCGGCTGGCCGGACGCGTCGCCCATGAGAATGCCGTTCGGGCCGCGCAGGATCGCCGAGAGGGATGTCATGACCGACCCGGCATCGAACAATCTGCCGCGATCGACCTCGCGCGTGAAAGCGGCGACGTACTCGCTGCCGGGTTCGAGCACGATGGACTGCGGCGTGCCTTCGCGAACCAGCTTGCCCTCGGACATGATCGCGATGCGCGTGCCCAGTTTCAGCGCTTCCTGGAAGTCGTGCGTGATGAACAAAATGGTCTTGTTCAACGTGCGCTGAAGGCGCAGCAATTCGTCCTGCATCTCGGTGCGGATCAGCGGGTCGAGCGCGCTGAACGCTTCGTCCATGATGAGCACGTCGGCGTCGGTGGCGAGCGCTCGCGCGAGGCCCACGCGCTGACGCATCCCGCCGCTGAGTTCGTGCGGCATGTGGTAGCCCCAGCGCGCAAGTCCCACTACGTTCAGCACTTCCTCGGCGCGCTTGCGGCGCTCGGCGGCGGACATGCCACGCAGCTTCAACCCGAATTCGACGTTCTCGATCACGCGCCGGTTCGGCAGCAGCGCGAAGTGCTGGAACACCATCGATATGCGGTTGCGGCGCACATCGCGAAGACCGGCTTCGTCGAGCGTGCAGATGTCCTGATCGTCGAGCAGGATCTTGCCCGCACTCGGTTCGTTCAGCCGGTTGATACAGCGCGCGAGCGTCGACTTGCCCGAGCCGGACAGGCCCATGATCATGTACATCGCGCCGGAGGGAACGCTCAGCGAAACGTCGTCGAGCCCAACCACGTGACCCAGCGTTTCCTGCACCTCCGACTTGCTCTTGCCGGCCTTGAGCATGGCCAGCGCCTTGTCGGGCTTGTCCGTGAACACCTTGTACAAGTGCTCGATCTTCAAGCGCTCGGTCATAGCATCTTCTCCTCTGATGAGCCGGCGGAAACGGGCAGGCGCCGCAACGGTGAAAAGTCGGTCGGCACCAGAATCCTGTTTTCCGCCTGCTCGATGTTCTCTGAGAGCCTCGGCAGGAATTCCTGCCATCTGGGGTCGTCGGCAAGTTGCTGACGGCGACGCGCGCGCTCGTTCAGGTCGGCGTAGGCCCACAAGTGCGTGACCTGGCTGAGCGGGCCAATGTCCGTCGTGAAGTAGCCGATCAGGTGGCCCAGGATCGGCTGCTGGATCGCAAGACCCTCGTCGCGCACGAGTTGCAGGTATCGGCCCATCCTGCCGTTCCTGATACGGTAGATTCGCTCTTCCACGATCATGGCCGCGCCTCCCGATCATCGCTCGCCAGAAAACGGCGCATCATTGCGGCAACCACCTCTGGCGCTTCGATCAGGATCGAGTGACGCAGGCCGGGCAGGATTTCGAGCTGCGAGCCGGTAATGCATTGATGCATGAACTGCGCCATTCGCGGATTCGATCCCTGGTCTTCTTCTCCGGTCGCAATCAAGGTCGGCACGCTGATCTGATCGATAAACCCGCCGAAATCCGTCTGCGCCAGAACCCGGTAGGCGGCGGCATAACAATCGGGATCGTTCTCGGCGTTGCGCTGCCGCAAGCGCGCGACAAGCTCGGGGTTGCGCTGCTGGAAGCTTTCGGTGAGCCAGCGCGAAAGCGACGCGTCGTAATGCGATCCGCGGTCGCCAGATTGCAGCGCCGCAAGCCGCGCCGCGACGCGCTCGCGTTCTTCCGGCGTGCGCCCTGAAACGGTCGATAACAACACGAGCTTCTTCAAACGTTCGGGATGCGTCAGTGCAACACGCTGCGCGATCAGGCCGCCGAGCGAGAAACCCGCGAGATCGAACTTATCGAAGCCGACGTGATCGGCGAGCGCAAGGACGTCACCGACAAAATCATCGATCTCGTAGCGTCCTTTCACCAGCGACGAACGGCCGTGGCCGCGCAAATCGAGCGTCAGGATGCGGAACGTGTCCCGCAATCTCGCAACAATGCCTTCCCACGCTTCAAGATTCGAGCCCACGCCGTGGATGCAGACCAGCGGGCGCGAACCCTCGCCCTCGAGCCGGTAATTCAGCGTGATGCCACGGCCATCGAACATTGTTGAACTGCACGCGGCGTCCATGGTTCAGGCTCCCGCCGCGGCAACGCTGCGCTCGCGCGACAATTCGCGCTGGCGGTCGCGCGCAGCAAAATGCGGCATGACTTCATCGATGAAAAGACGCAGCGTCTTCACCTGGAGTTCAAACGGCAAGTTGAACGAGAGGCCGAGACAGAACTGATCCACGCCTTGATCCTCGTAAATCTGCAGCTTGCGGATCACTTCGTCCGGCGTGCCGAACATCAGGTTGTCGCGGATATTGGCCGGATCGTAATTCGCGCGGTTCGCCACCGTTTCGTAAGGCACGGGCTCGGGGAAACCATCGGTCACGGTGCCAATGTTCTGCATCAGGTTCTCGAACGTGCGGCCAAAATCGACGCTATGCCGCACAGCGGTTTGCCAGTCCTCGGGCCGATCGTAGACGCATGTGCGCCGCAACATCATGAAACGCGGACGCGCCCGTTCAGGATGATCGGCAACAGCCTTGCGGAACTTCTCGCCAAGCACGGCGACTTCCGCCGGCGGCGCAGACAATGGCGTGGACAAGATGTTTGCGCCCACGCTCACTGCCCAGTCGAAACTGCCGGGATCGCGCGTTGCAACCCAGATTGGCGGATGCGGTTGCTGCAGCGGCTTGGGCACCGAGGTCGCCAGCGGGAACTTCCAGTAGTGGCCATCGTGTGCGTAGTCGCCTGCCCAAAGCTTCTGCACGGCCGGCACGATCTCTTTCAGATACGCCACGCCTTCCTGCTGCGGAATGCCGCCTGCCATGCGATCGAATTCATACTGATACGCGCCGCGCGCAATCCCGAATTCGAGGCGGCCGCCGGTGAGGTGATCGCACATGGCGGCTTCGCCGGCGAGACGGATTGGCGACCAGTACGGCGCGACCAGTGTCGCGGTGCCGAGCCGGATGCGCTGAGTGTGCTGCGAGAGCCACGTCAGGATGGAAAACGGATTCGGCGAGATCGTGCATTCAATGGTGTGATGCTCGGCGGTCCAGAGCGTTTCGAAGCCGCCTTCGTCGGCAATGCGGGCAAGCGCGAGCATGTTCGACATGGCCGTGGACATGGAGTCCTTCGGCGAAAAACGCTCCATGCTCAGTGAGATGGCAAATTTCATGATGGGTCTCTTTTGGATTTTGTCAGCAAGCACAGCGGGTTCGACTTCTCATTCAGCGAAGGCGGATAACGAACGGGTCCTGCATTGCGCCCGAATAGTCGATCACCACGTTCTTCACGCGCGAGAATTCGCGCATCACTTCAAAGCCGCCACGGCGTCCGTAACCGCTTCGTTTCGTGCCGCCATTCGCGGACATATATGCGGCCGACCGATACGTATTGATCCAGACCGTACCGGCTTCAACATCGCGGGCAAAACGCAGCGCGCGGTCGATGTTCTGCGTCCAGATGCCGGAGGCGAGGCCGTATTCCGTATCGTTGGCGAGCGCGATGAGTTCTTCTTCCGTGTTGAACGGCACGACGCCCACGACCGGCCCAAATATCTCCTCCTGCATGAAGCGCATTTCATTGCGCGCCTGCGTCATCACAGTGGGTTCGAAATACCATCCCTTCGACAAAGCCGAGTCCTGCGGCTTGCGTCCGCCGACCGCGATCTTCGCGCCTTCGTGCACGCCGGAAGCAACATAACCTTCGACCTTGTCGAGCTGGCTTGCCAACGCAAGCGGCCCGATGTCGGTATCGTCGGCCATGGGATGGCCTACCTTCACCCGCCGCGTGCGCTCGACCAGCGCCTCCACAAAGCGCTCGTAGATGGGCGCTTCCACGAAGCAGCGCGAACCCGCCACGCACGTCTGCCCCGCCGCCGCAAATACGCCCGATACAACGCCGTTCACCGCGCGCTCCACATCCACGTCCGAGAACACCACGTGCGGCGACTTTCCGCCCAGTTCCATCTGGCACGGCACGAGGTTCTGCGCCGCGTTGCCCGCGATCTTGCGGCCGGTCATGGTGCTGCCCGTGAACACGAACTTCGCGATGCCCGGATGACGCGTGAGGGCGTCGCCGGTGGTGACGCCATCGCCGGTCACGACGTTGAACACGCCCGGCGGAATGCCCGCTTCGATTGCCAGTTCGGCAAGCGCAAGCGTCGATGCGGTTGCGTGTTCGGAAGGCTTCACGACCACCGTGTTACCGATCGCGAGACACGGCGCGAGCGTGCCCGTGAGCATCATCAGCGGCGAGTTCCAAGGAATGATCATGCCGACCACGCCGATGGGCTCGCGCAGGTTGAAGTTGAGTGTGTCGAGCTTGTTGACGGGGATGGTGTCGCCCTGCAGCTTGTCGGCCATGCCGGCGAAGTACTGGTACGAATCGGGGATGGCTCGCATCTGCGCGCGCATTTCCTTGATGAGCTTGCCGTTGTCGCGGCATTCGATCATCGCGAGTTCGTCGGCGTTGGCGAGCACGAGTTCGGCGAGACGGCGCACGAGCTTGCCGCGATCCGTTTGCGTGATGTGGCGCCATGCCGGGTTCTTCAATGCGGCTTGCGCGGAACGCACGGCAACGTCCACGTCGTCGCTGTTGGCCTGCGCGAACTGATACCAGGGCTCGGCTGTCGTCGGGTCGTAGCTCGGCACGTACTGGCCGCTGCGCGGCGGCGTGAACTCGCCATCGATGAATAGATTCTGTCTCGACCCTTGCAAACTTTCGACTGTCGTTTTCATCTGTCCTTGGTCCTTGTTCAGAGTTGCGGTTGCTGCAGCCGTGGCTGCGCGGCGCTGACCATCGCGATGCGGCCGCCATCGTGTGAATCCATGTAGATGCCAAAGCGGCCACCCGCGCTTTCATGCACGTAACGCTTCAACATGCCGCGGATTTCGGGCGTCGGGATGTCGTCGTAGGGAAGCTGGTCGAGCGGGAAAAAGCTGAAGTTCTCCGGGATCTCGCACGCGGCGCGCGGCAGCGCCAGGCGCGCGCGATAGATCAGGTATCCGGAGTCGCTGCCGGCGGCGTCGAAGACGGAATAGAGGAAGGTATCGTCGGGAAGCAGTTCCAAATCGTCGCCCCCGGCAATCGGCAAGCGTCCATTCACCAGCCGATGCGGCGCGCTCGGCAAGGTCCAGCCGTTCTTGCCATCTTTCGCGAGCAGCAACGACCCTTCCGCCTCGATCAGATAACCCACGATCATGTTGTGCGACGAAAGCCAGCCCGGCGGCAACGGGTTCTTCACCTGCGCATATCGGCCACGGCAAAAACCGAGCGGTGCGGTAGGACTCGTTCCGAACGCCTGGACCCGGCCGATAAGAATGGTGTGATCGCCCGCATCCACGCGGTCATGCACCGTGCAGTCGAACCACGTCAGGCAGTCGGATAAAACCGGCGCGCCGGTGTGCACGCCGTCATGGCTCACAGCGGCGAATTTATCGGCGGATTTGGAGGCGAAGAGATTCGATACATCCGTCTGCGCCTCGTGCAGCAGATTGACGGCGAAGTGATCGGTCTCCTGAAAGACCGGCGCGCTCGACGCGCCCTTTCCCACGCACACGAGGAGCAGCGGCGGATCCAGCGAAACGGAGGTGAACGAGTTCGCCGTCATGCCGCGCGGACGGCCCTCCGAGTCGCGCGTGGTCAGGACCGTCACGCCTGTCACGAAGGTGCCGAACGCCCGGCGCAAGGCCACGGGATCGACGGCGACAGGTTTATCAGAGACATCGGCTTGCATGTACTTCACCTCGAACGTCGTTACGTTGAGATAGAAGTTAAGCCATGCAAAAAAATGATTCTTCCGCTGGACCGAAGGACGATCGCGACTAATTACCCTCGCATTCGAGGGACCGCTTCTTGACGCGCTGCGGAGGAACTGGCGTTGTCGATCAGGCTGTGCAACTGCAGCGCAAGCTCGATCGAAAAGCGCTGCTCGGGCGTCTCCACTTCAATGCCGAACAGGTCCGAGATGCGCGACATGCGGTATCTGAGCGTGGTGACGTGAAGGCCCATCGCATCGGCACAATGCTGGCTGCGGCAACCCGAGCGCACGTAGGCCGCTAGCGTTTCGAGGTATGCCGTGTTGTGCTTTTTATCGTGCTCGACCACGCGGCCAATCGCACCGTCGATAAAGCTCCGTACATCTGACGAATCCGCCGCGCCCATCAGCATGGGCAGCGGCCCGAAGTCGGGCACGGTCATGGCGCCGCGCCGGCCGAAGGTGCGCGCTACGCGAATCATGCGCCAGCAACGCTCCCATTCTTTCGCGAGCGCTTCAAGTCCTTCGCATGTATCGCCGAGCACGACAATGGGCTCGCTGCCAACCGATCGCGCCAGCGTCTCCGAAATGCGGTGCGCGAGGCGCGTTACGCGATCAAGCTCGATGCCCTCTTCCTGTGGCACAAGACACACGAGCGCGCCGCCAACCGTGACGATGTGCGCCGCAACATGCTGCTGTGCAGCGAGCAGCGCGACGGCGCGATGTCCATCGACTGATAGATCGGCCGATGTGTTCGTGCGGTCCGGAAAGTCGATCACGAGCATGCGCATGGGCGCAGCCAGCGATAGCCCGAGTCTGCGCGCGCGGCGCAGCATGTCCTGCTCGTCGCGCCACCGCCGTTCCACGATCTCGAAGAACAATTCGGTGAGCGTACGAGTTTCGAAACGAAAGCGGATGACGCTGCGCATCAATTGCACGCTCAGCGCAAACTTCGCGCTTTCGATCAGCAATTTCTGCAGGTCGTTCGAACTGGATTGATCGAAGGTCAAGAGCGCGCCGACGGCTTCGTCGTCCACCATCAGCGGTTCGACGCGCGCATCGAGCGAGAGCTTTTCGCTCAGGCGCAGCGTGATAGTTTCGGTGCGGCGCGTGGTCACGGCGTCGCGCACCTCGGTGAGGATCTGGCGGCCCGCCGCGCCTTCTAGCATGGTGCGCCAGCCAGTGTCGTCATGAACGTTCGGCACCGGCGACGCCGACGCAAGCAGGCTGCTCGCGAAGAAATCGAGCACGAGCACGGGTGCGTTCAAAAGGTCGCCAAGCATGGCGGTCAGCGTTTCGATAGAACCGCCCGCCAGCACTTCCTGCAGCAGCGACCCTTGCGCGCCGAGCACGCGCCGCAGTTGCTCGGCCGCCGCCAACTGCGCGCGATGCCTGTGTGCGCGCTCGATCGCTATAGCCCCGAGATGCACGATGATCGACATGAACGCGAGGTCATCGGGCGACACGTCCACCACTTTCCTCGATGAAACCGCAAGCACCATCGGCCGGCCTTCCGCGTCGACGCTCGCCATTGGATGGATCAGCACGGTGCAATAGCCGCGCTCCAGCGCCTCGCGCCGGTAGCCGGGGAATTCGGTGGATTCGCGCGCATCGCGGATGTACACCGGCTCGAAGCGCTGCAATGCAACAAGCGCGGGACTGGTCGCGAGTTCCCATCGATCACCCGATGGACTGCGCAGCATGACGTTCGCCTCGAAGCGCGCGGTGACGAGCGCGTAACCGTGCGCGAGGTCAAGCGTCATGATGGAGCCCAGGTCCCATGAACCATGCCGGCATGCTGCCTGGATGAGGTCGCGCAGCAGTGTATCGAGGTCGCCGTCTGAGTTGATTTGGCTCGCGACATCACGCAGCGACATGATCCGCGACAATTGATCTGGCATTTACTTGCGTCCATTTGTCTCATCTCAATATACGACATAACGAAGTGAAAAATAAAAGATTCATCCCACGAAGCAACGGAAGATTCGGCCCGCGCGGATGGTTAGGATTCTTTCATGACGAACCGCCAACCAATGGAGTGAGCTATGGACGTGACCGGAACCGGACTTCGCAAGATCGCGACTTTTATCGAGGAAACGCATATTGAAGGCGGACGCGCCGCCGAACGGCCGATCACTACCGTGGTGGTTGCGGCGATTGTTCGTAATCCTTGGGCAGGGAAAGGATTTGTTGAAGATTTGCGGCCGGAGATATTGCGATTGGCTCCCGTGCTCGGGAGGGAGATGACGCAGCGGCTTGTCGCCATCATGCCTGCTGAGCGCGTGGAGGCTTATGGGAAAGCCGCTACCGTCGGCGTGAATGGCGAGATCGAGCATGGGTCGGCGCTTATTCATACGCTGCGGTTTGGGAATATGTATCGCGAAGCAGTTAATGGGACCGCGTTTCTTAGCTTTACCAATACTCGGTCCGGGCCAGGAGCCCTTATGTCTGTGCCCATGATTCATAAGTCGGAGACCGGGAAGCGGTCGCACTTTATTACGGCAACGTTTCAGATTGCCGATGCGCCCGGGCCGGATGAGATTTTGATCGCTATTGGAGCCGCCGATGGCGGGCGGGCACATCCCAGGATCGCCGATCGGTTTCAGGATATGGCCGAGATGGAGGCCGAGAAATCGACGGGGTGATTTTTTTGGGGGAGCGGTTTTGGGGCGGGCGGTGGGTCCTGCTTTTTAGGCTTTCGCGCGTTTCATTCTGGCTGATTTTTTTAGCACTGTTAGCCACTGTCCGTGGCGGGACTTAATTTCTTTTTCCAACGGCGAAAAAGAAATGAAGCAAAGAAAACGCCTTCCAACCGCTAATTCTTAAGTGTCCCAAGCGTGCAGTTTCATCTGCTTGGGACTTCAAAAGAACCCTCGACGCCATAATCAACAACACTTGAAACCCTCCCCCTCCGAACTCCTACATCCACACGCTTCGCCACCAGCGCTCTCGGGCAAGGTCTTACCTTCGCGGTATTTCTTGCGCCTCTTTTTTGTCCTTCATTTTCTTTTTTATGGCCGATCCCATTGCGCTGATTACCAATATTCGCGCCGACTACGAAGCCCGGTATCTGGACGCGCTCGCGTCCGCCATGCCCAATGAAAGCATTCTTCTGTTTCGTGATCTGGACAGCGAACAGCGTAGCCGCGTTCGCATCGCTATCGTTGCAAATCCAAATCCCGCAGATGTCGCCGCGCTTCCCAAGCTCGTCTGGATCCAAAGTCTTTGGGCCGGCGTCGAACAACTCGTTTCCTCTCTTCCCGCCAAGGGTCCCCCCATCGTTCGCATGATCGATCCCGAAATGTCTCGGACCATGGCCGAAGCCGTCCTCGCCTGGACCTATTATCTGCAACGCGATATGCCCACGTATATTCGCCAGCAAAGAGATCAGGTCTGGAATCAGCTTGCCTATAAAAAGCCGTCTTCACTTACCGTCGGGATCCTTGGGCTCGGTGCGCTCGGCGCCGCCGCAGCAGCACGGCTAGTCAACGCCGGATTTAACGTCGTGGGATGGAGCCGGTCCGAAAAATCGGTTTCGAATGTGCAGACGTTTTCCGGCAACAATGGGCTCGCCGGAATGCTGCGCATCAGCGATATCGTCGTTTGCCTCGTCCCTCTGAGCTCGCAAACACGCGGTTTGCTGAACGCGGAGCGTTTTGCCGCCATGAAACCCGGCGCGGCACTCGTTAACTTCGCGCGCGGTCCCGTCGTGGTATCGGACGATCTCCTTACCGCTCTCGATACCGGCCACCTGGCGCACGCAGTCCTCGATGTCTTCGACACCGAACCATTGCCACCGGATTCACGCTTCTGGCACCATCCCAATGTGAGCGTGCTCCCGCATATTTCGGCACCGACTGACTTCGATACCGCGGCAACCGTCATCGCAGAGAACATCGCCCAGTTCCGGCTATCCGGAATGGTCCCCGGCAGCGTGGATACCGCACGGGGTTACTGACCACTGACAATACAGACGGGCCCGGTGATCAAACTAGACCGCTATGACATCGCGATCCTGCGCATTCTCGCCCGCGATGGCCGAATTACAAAATCGCGGCTCGCAGAGGAAGTGAACCTCTCAATCTCGCCCGCATGGGAACGCGTGCGCAAACTCGAGGAAAACGGCGTCATCAAAGGGTATCGCGCAGAACTGGACTGGGTCGGCACCATCAAGGCAAGCCGGATCGTGGTCGAAGTGACACTCGCAAAACATACCGCGCAAGACATGCGGCGCTTCGAGGAACGCGTGCTGGCCGCGCCCGAAGTCACGCTTTGTTATGCAACGGGCGGCGGCGTGGACTACATGCTGCACGTGGTGTCGCGCGATATCGATCACTATCAGCGGTTTATCGACTCGTTACTGACGGACGATATCGGCATCGAAAAATACTTTACCTATATTGTCACGAAGGTCGTGAAGAGCATGCCCGACAGCGTGCCCGACTGGGAGTGAACGTGGACGCTCATTCATCAATCAGCACCAGTACAATCCGCGCCTACGAAGAAACGGAGTATCGGGTCTTCGGGAATATGCCCATGACGTTGCGCATCGGCGTACGTCATGCATTGCTCGCCTGCCTGCACCTCGAACACAACGTGGAGTGCAGCGCGTTTGTCACGGCAGCAAACCCATTGGGTATCCTTAACAGTGACGCTGAAAATGCCCGGTATCAAACAGCGCTCTCCGAAGAACTCACGCTCAAGGGCTTGAGGTTTATCAGTGGCGTGGGACAACATCCATCAGGACAATGGCCAGGAGAACCAAGCTTCCTGATCCTGGGTTTGTCGCTTGAGGCGGCAAGTCAACTCGGCGTGCAATACAAGCAGAACGCAATCGTCTGGTGCGGCAACGACGCCACGCCTCAACTCATTCTTCTCAGATGAAAAGACGGCTCACACGTGAACAGCGAGCCGTCCATCCATCGATCACGAACCCGCATACAGGTTGCAAAAGCTGACCGGGCCAACACACGCTTCATGGCTCGCGCCGCCAACATTGGCAATCCGCGAAGAACTCGCGCTCGTTCCCGCAGCCACGCCGCCATATGCGTTCGCGCCGTCTTTCTGCGCTACTTCGTTCGAATAGATCCGGGCGACATCGGGATACGACGCGTTGCTGACAAGACGCGATCCATCTTGCTCGGCTACCACGAGTTGTTGCTGCACTTCGGCACGTGTCAGACCTTGGGCAAAAGCGCCAGACGACACGAGAACAGCAGCGGACATCACGAACAGGGCAATCTTTTTCATTTTCGACTCCAGAGTGTTTAACGGGTTGGTATTAGGGCGAACCCATTTTTTCCCGGTCTATTCCAGAGATTTCGAAAATTGTTTGAAGCGGCGATCAATCAGCGCGAGCAGCCATGCATGAGCATCTCGCGGGGTTCGCTTGCATTGGGCGTTTAGCAAACGCGCAATATCACAAGCAATACCGAGCCAGGGCGGCTCGGATTCAGCAGCACATCGCCCGGCCGTAGACGCCTATGCGTGCGCACTCATTGCACCAGCATCGCGCTACGTCATCCGGCAGCGCTTCCCACATATGGCCGAACGCGCACTCCCACGCGAGCGGCGTGCTTGCATCCACGTATCCCGCCGATACCAGCTTCCCCCCGCGCTCCGCCGCCAGCGCTCTCAGCCGCTCCGTGCGCTGCTCGCGGCGTTGCGACGCGCAATTCATGCAGCGCACGTTTTGCGCCGCGCTCAACGCGTCATCCCACGCGTGGCCGCGCCCGCATTCCCAGTTGGCTTCGGTTGAACTGGCCGCTGTTGCCCTTTCCGTCCGATAACGCGTCGCCAGCGCCATCAAGATCTCGCGCTCTGGCGCGTCGTTGGATTTATCTGTATGCATCGGTTTGACTGGAATTCCTGTAACGCTCAATGTGCACCGCCGCCAAGCGCCTCGGATCGCGAAGTCGTGGTCACAATGCCATCCGGACCAAAGTGGGCGTTAAACATGGCGTCGCGCGTCACGCCGCCCTCCTCCCAATGCCAACTCCATACGCGTTCTTTCTTGAGCGGATATTCGGCAATGGTGGTCGGCTTACCCAGAATCCGGCGCACTTCGTCCTGCGTCAGTCCCGGCCGGATCTTCGCAATGTTTGCCGCCGTCAGCACCTGCGTCACGGAGACGAACTTGCCGCGTGCATCGATATCGACAAAATAGGTCGTCGTGCCCGCCGGCCCGCGCGGATATTCGAACCGTCTGGAACCGTCGGTGAAGTTGCGCGTGGTCTCGGGTTCGCCCATCTGGTCGCGGATCTGCGCTTCAGTGGTGACGCCCGGCGTCAGATCCTTCAGCAACAGCGTATCCGGCTTGACGGCATTGAAGATGGACTTCAACTTGTTCATGGCGTCCTCGCTCTGGCTCTCGTTGCAGCCAGTGAGCAGCACGGCCGCCGCGCAGGTGGCGGCAAGCATCAGTCTTTTCATGTGCGCCGACCTCTCGTTGCGCGCCGCGTTGATCATCCCGCCTTTTTCATCGACGGAACCGGGTCGACCGCCTGGCCCGACTTGCGCAACTCGAAATGCAGCAGCGGCTTGTTGCTCGGCCCCGTGCCCATTTCCGCGATCGGCGTGCCCTGGCGCACCGTGTCGCCTTCTTTCACCAGCAGCTTGCTGTTGTGCGCGTACGCCGTGAGGTAGTCGCTGCTGTGCTTGACGATGATCATGTTGCCGTACGCCCGCAAGCCATTGCCCGCATACACCACGCGCCCGGCTGCGGCGGCTTTGACCGGCTCGCCAACCTTCCCGCCAATATCGATACCCTTGCTGCCGCTTTCGCCGAACTTCGTGACCACGTCGCCCTGCGCCGGCCACGCGAGCCACGCGCCTTTTGCGCTGACCGCGGGCGTGCTGGTGTCGGGCGCTTCGGCCGCCTTGGCTGGCGCGGCGTTGCTGGCCGCTACGGCCGGCGCGGATGCCGTTGCCGCTGCGCCTCCAATGATCGGCGGCCCCGACTTCGACACATTCGCCGTTGCCGCCGCTTTGCTCCAGTCGTCGTTGCTGGCGGCCGGTGTGCTGCCCGGCGGCGCGACGCGCAACAACTGATCGATATTCACCTGCTTGCTTTCCGGCAGGTTATTCCACTTGATCAGGTCGGCTGGACGCTGCTTTTGCGCGCGCGCAATGCCGTAGAGCGTATCGCCCGGTTTCACGCGATAAAACCCCGGCCCAGCTTCGGGCGGCGCAGACGGCGCGACAACCGCTGGCCCGGCGACGGGCGGCGTAGTGGGAATGGATGCAGGCGCGCTCGCGCCGCCCGTGGAGCGGTCGACAATGGGCGCAGGCGTGATTGCCGACGAACACCCGGCGACCGACACCACGACCACGCCGATGGAAACAAGCGCCCCGAGCACGCCCCCGCGACCGTTGGCGGCCCAGCCTCCCGAAGCCCGCCCTGAATTACCTGAACGCAATACCGCCATGCTTGCCGTTTCCCTGACTTCCTGTTATCGATTTTTTCCGTGCCCAACGTCAGCGCTAGAACCGCATGCCGGCCCCGCATCCGCCGAAAGCCCCGCCGTTCGTCGCGCTGCCGCCGCAGCCAAAAATCCCGCAGCCGGCAAGCAGCGCCGTTACACCCAGCACCGCCACCGCCAGCCTGAGACGACGCCAATTCTCATTACGCGCCGATCCTGTTGTATGACTTACTCGTTCCAACATCTGCAACCTGCCTCGCCAACCTTCGCCAGCATAAAACATTTAACGTTCGTTCATGAAACACCGGAATCATTCATCTCGATATTCGATGCATCGATCTGACAATTCGGCATTCTAACCTTTTACGTTTTCGAGGCGAAAGAGCGGACGGCGGGCAGTGCTGGCGCATAAAAACGCGTGCCGGCTTTACTTACTGACGCGCCTTGCGCCGCATGACTTTCCACAGTGCGCCGAGCGCTATCGGGACAATTGCGGCGCACACGCCAACGAGCGCGATCACATTCAGATATTGCCGGATGAACGGAATATTGCCGAAGAAATAACCCAGCAGCACGAGCAGCAACACCCAGATCAGCGCGCCGAGCACATTGAAAAACTGGAAGCGCGACGCGTTCATGGCCGACGCACCCGCCACGAACGGCGCAAAAGTCCGGACGATAGGCACGAAGCGCGCAAGCACGATGGTCTTGCCACCGTGGCGGTCGTAGAAACCGTGCGTCTTGCGCAGCGCTTCGCGATCGAGAAAACGTTCCAGGATGGGAATGTGGGTATCGAAGACCTTGGGACCGATCGCACGGCCGATCAGGTAATTCACCGTATTCCCGAGCACGGCCGCGACCAGCAACAAGACGATCAGTGCGGAGAGACTCATCGATCCGCTCGCGGCGAACGCGCCGCCAATGAACAGCAGCGAGTCGCCGGGCAGGAAAGGAAACACCACCAGCCCTGTTTCACAGAACACGATCAGGAACAGGATTGCGTACACCCAGGCGCCGTAATGCTGGATGAACACGCCGAGCGACTTGTCGATGTGGAGGATAAGACTCAGGAATGACAGCAGCGTATCCAAATGGGGCCTCGATCAAGATGAATTAGCGGTGGCAACGTGCACGCACGGTGGGATCGTTGCAGGAAAAACAGTCGCGCCATGATACCGAACTCGTTGCCGGAAAATTCACGAACGGCGCGTTCCATCACGGGTTTTGGCGCGAATGTGCGCGCTTTTTGCATGCGGGCGGTGAGCGGCGCGGGGCTTTATGGAGACCGGCTGGCCCCGAAATCGTTCATCGGCGTGAGGCTTTATAATTTCGCCATGACCGATCTCATCGATTCATCCGGCGCGATTTCTCCTTCCGCAGCCTCGGCGGCGCCAGCGGCTTCTCTCGCTCCCGCCGCGCGGCTGCTGCGCGCCATTCAGCCATTGCCCGACCAGTTGATCAGCCAGATCGCGGCTGGCGAAGTGGTCGAGCGCCCCGCGTCCGTGGTGAAGGAATTGCTCGAAAACGCGCTGGACGCCGGCGCGACAAGCTTGCGGATCACGCTGGACGAAGGCGGCGTGAAGCGGATCGTGATTGTCGATGACGGCTGCGGCATTCCGCCAGACGAACTCCCGCTCGCGCTCCTGCGCCACGCCACCAGCAAGATCCGCTCGCTGGCAGAACTGGAGGCCGTGGCGTCGCTCGGGTTTCGCGGCGAAGCGATTGCGTCCATAGCATCGGTTGCCGAGCTTTTCATCACCAGCCGCACGGCCACGTGTGCGCATGCCACGCGCATCGATGCCCGGACCGGCGCAATCTCGCCGGCGGCGGGGACTATCGGTACGACGATGGAAGTGCGCGAGTTGTACTTCAACACGCCCGCGCGGCGCAAATTCCTGAAGAGCGAGCAGACCGAACTCGGGCATTGCCTTGAAGTCATCCGGCGCGTGGCGCTCGCGCGGCCAGACGTGGCAATATCCGTGCTTCATAACGGCAAGGCCGTGGAGCACTGGAACGCGTCCGATCCCGCCACGCGCGTGGCCAAGATTCTTGGCGAGGTATTCGCGACCGCGCACCTTCCGCTCGATGAGCGCGCCGGGCCGCTCGCCGTGTACGGCTGCGCAGGGTTGCCGACCGCGAGCCGGGGCCGCGCCGACCAGCAATACTTTTTCGTCAACGGGCGCTTCGTGCGCGACAAGCTGCTGACTCACGCCGTGCGCGCCGCGTATGAGGACGTGCTGCACGGCAACCGGTATCCGGCGTATGTGCTGTTTCTGGATTTACCGCCGGAATCCGTCGATGTGAACGTGCATCCGTCCAAGATCGAAGTGCGTTTCCGCGATTCGCGTTCCATTCACCAATATGTGTTCCATGCGGTGCAGCGGGCGTTGGCGAGAAACGCGGGGGCGTCGCCGGAGACTACGGCGGGCGGTCATGCGGCGCAGTTGCAGCCCACGGGCGTTGCGTCGTTCAGCGCGCGGCCTTATGCGGGATCGAGTGAATTGCAGCCGACGCCAAAAGCCGAGAACGGTACGAACTGGCTGCGGCAATCGCGGATGACGCAGGGAAACCTGCCTGTCGCGCAGCCGCTGGCGCTTTACGACGCGTTGTTCGGACGCAGGGATATCGGCGCGGGAACGCCTGAAGGAACGACATCGCTGGCGTCGTCCGAGCGATATTCGCCGACTCAGCCGAGCGCGCCCGTTTACGCCGAGATGCCCGGCGCGACGGCTACGGGCGAACACGCTCAGCCGCTTGGCTTCGCCCTCGGCCAGATCCACGGTATCTATGTGCTCGCGCAGAACGCGCAGGGATTGATCATCGTGGATATGCATGCGGCCCACGAACGCATTCTTTATGAGCAGTTCAAGAACTCGCTGGCAGATCGCGCAATCGCCGTCCAACCTTTGCTGATTCCGGTGACGATGACCGTCGATGCCGTGGAGATGGGCGTCGTGGAAGAAGAGCGCGAAGTGCTGGATGCGCTCGGCTTCGATCTCGCGATTTTGTCGCCGGGGTCGATTGCGATTCGCGCTGTTCCCGCCTTGTTGAAAGATGCAGATTTGCAGTCGCTGGCACGCGCGGTCATAGCCGATTTGCAGGCTTATGGCGGCTCACGCGTTCTCACCGAGCGCCAGCATGAATTGCTTGGCACGCTGGCTTGCCATCACGCGGTGCGCGCGAATCGCCGGCTGACGCTCGATGAAATGAATGGCCTGCTACGGCAAATGGAAGCCACCGAGCGCGGCGATCAATGCAATCACGGCCGCCCGACGTGGTTTCAATTGACGCTCGGCGATCTGGACCGGCTCTTCATGCGCGGACAATGAGCGCGCGTAAGGTTGCCTGCTTATTGGGGCCGACGGCATCGGGGAAAACCGCTGCCGCGCTTGCGTTCGCGCAGCGTTTTCCCGTGGAGATTATCAGCGTGGATTCGGCGCTGGTTTATCGCGGGATGGATATTGGCACTGCAAAGCCGACTGAAGAAGAACGCGCGGTGGCGCCGCATCATTTGATCGATATCATCGATCCGACCGAGGCTTATTCTGCCGCGCAGTTTCGTAGCGATGCGTTGAAGCTGGTTGTGGAAATTGAAGCGCGTGGACGGATTCCGTTATTGGTCGGCGGCACGATGCTGTATTACATGGCATTGACGCGCGGTTTGAATGAGTTGCCGGAAGCGAATCCGGAAGTTCGTGCGGCGCTTGATGAAGAAGCGGCGCGCGATGGATGGCCCGCTTTGCATGCGCGATTGGGTGCGGTTGATGCAGAGACTGCGGCGCGATTGGCGCCTAATGATTCGCAGCGAATTCAGCGCGCGCTGGAAGTGTTTATGCTGAGTGGCAGGGCTTTATCCGCGATATTGAAGGAACCAAAGAGGACGCGGGAAGGTGAGCCGGAGTTTGTGCCGATTGCGCTGGAACCATCGGATAGAAGCGTGCTGCATAAGCGCATTGAAAAGCGGTTTGATTCGATGCTTGAAGGTGGGTTTCTGGACGAGGTGGAACGGCTTCGGGCGCGAGGGGATTTATCGCCGACGATGCCTTCCATGCGATGCGTGGGGTATCGGCAGGCTTGGGAATATCTGGATGGGGTGGGTGATTATAAGACCATGCGGGATAAGGGGGTGTTTGCTACGAGGCAGTTGTGTAAGAGGCAGTTGACCTGGTTGCGGGGGATCCAAAGCCGACACGTCATAAATTGCACGGGCGAAGACGTGGCGGAAAAGGCGGTCAGCGAGATTGAGCGGACGATCCGCAACCAGCGATAATCTGCTGGCGAGGAATTCAAGTAATTAATCGGTCATTGGCGGCTGTCGGCCAGAAGCGGACGATTTCGAGCGTCGGCTTCCGGGTAGGCCCTCACCTTGCTCCGAGCGTGCGGGAACCCGAGGCGTTGGCTACTAATAGCTGCCCCTCTTCAGACGTCCCTAAAAGCGCTATTGGTTCAGGTACCGAATTGCATTGCGACATTCTTCCAGCGTTATAGCAATCGCGCCTTGTTCGGCAGCAACGCGGCGAAGGAGTTCGTCCATCTGGAGGGACAATGAAAGTAACCCTTGCAACTTAGCGGGTGTGTCGAAAATCTGTCTGGACCCATCGGGCACCATCAAAGTTTTTGCATATTCGTTGTTTCGAGCCAAGACATCCAGATGTCGCTGGGTCTCTGCCAAGATCGACAGCTCGAAGTATCGACCAAAAGCCAAGTTGGTCATATCGGCGTGATACATCGTCGAGGCAATGTCGAAGCTGGGGAGCGAGATCGCCGTTCCCTCCGATTCAGCGTCGGCCTTGATGTTTTTACATAGTCGAATTGCTTTCCGTAACCCTCCGCCAGCGCCATTACATCGATCGATGATCCTCCTGATGTGCAAAAACGGATAGTTCGTCAGTGTGACCGCTGCCTTCTTGTCGAGAATTTGGATGCCTCGATCTGCTTCAATCTTGCTCGCTTGGTAAGCATCGGTGTCGTACCAATGCGCCGGTACAACATCTACCATTCGCGGCAGCGAGCCGCCGTGGATTTTGACTGCTTTCGCGCCTGAGGTGTCCACGGTGGCCTGGGGATACGCCAGCGGTAACTCGACCTCTATAAAATTGCGAAGCGTTTGCAACACTGAGAGGGAAGTCTTGGGCGTCTGCACGTAATATCCATTTCTCCCTTGAACTCCAGAGGTGCTGTAGACCAAGAAATCCGTGTCGATTGTCAGCAGGTCGACGTCACTCACTCTACGGATATGAACATCCAACGGTACCGAGCCTTGGAGACGAAATTCAACGTTTAATCCCGCTTTGCCGAGCCTCGATTCAAGCTGATTCCCAATACGTTCCGCGGTTTCAACGCTTACTCGCGTGTAGGTTGCGCTAACGGCCTGCATGGCGCCCAACGCATACGCTGTGTGCTTGTTGTTGACGCTAGCTCGCTTCTCCCACGATTCTTGGACGGTTTCCGCGCCGCTACTCAACGCCTTGCCCAACCATTCACTTCGCGCGGCGCTGTCCATGGCTAGGCGATCAGACCCGTCGCGGCGAGCGCGCAGTTGCGCTAGGCGCTTGTTGATATCGGTCGCCATCAGATTCTCTTGGTCCAGTTCATGGTGCCGAAAGTCATACGACCCCGACCGTTGAAATATTCGCCCTCGGCCGATCGCAGGTCCTTTGCGATAGTCATGACGGCGCATCCAGTGTGAGGCTTGAGTTCAGCGGCGTCCGGCCGCGGATCGTTTCGGTAGTGATAGAGCAGGACGAACCCATCAACGCTGTCGTGCGCAAGCGCAGCTGAAATACTGCTAGAGCCTGAAGTTTTCGTTGCCAGCCGGATTCGTAGCTTGTCCCAAGACTGAATAATGATGATCTCTGCCAGCCAGTTGAACTTCGTCGACCCGTCAGCTGCAATTGTTTTACCCTGACAGTCCCAAGTGCCCGATATGTCAGGCACTTTAAGAAGCAGGCCAACGCCGGGCCATCTCCATGCCCATTTGTTCAAAACCCAATACAGAATGCCGAAGACTGCACCGGCGCCCACAAGGGACAGCAGGGTGGGGGGTGCGTTGACGTTCCACCCAAGTTTCTTTGCCAGATCAACTGTGTGCAGGATGGCGAAAACTAGCGCGCCCGAGATCGCGCTAGCGGCAAAACTGAGGAGACGTCCAACGCTAACTCGGTTCGCTCCGCCCATGACCGAGTATTCGTGTTCTTGTGGCGCGAGCATGCAGTCCTCTTGTTGTGAAAACAGGCCGACGGGCTTGAATGTCCTAAATTTGGGCGCGTATGTTGCGTCTTCAAGAGTTTCGTCTGCAAATTGGAGATCTCCCTTGTTCTGCGGAAGCATGCTTTCCAGATCCGCCTTAGCAGGTCTAGCGCGGGAGCGCCTTAATTGGATTGGCTTAGCGTCCGCTTCCGGGCGCCGAGTGTTGAGACGTCAATGGCGGTACTGGGTCGGACGCTGCCAGTCGCAAACAAATCCAATCCCGCTTCGTTAAGCGCTCCGAAACTCACCCCACCCCATTAATCGCATCCCTCGTCCGCCTCGCCACTTCCGCCGCGGCATCGGCGAAATCCTCGCCTTTCCCCGCATAGATAATCGCGCGCGAAGAATTAATCAGCATCCCGCCGCGCCCAGAAGCAACCCGTCCCGCCCGAACCGTAGCCTCAACATCCCCGCCCTGCGCCCCAATCCCAGGGATCAGCAGCGGCATATCCCCAACAATCGACCTGACCACCTCAATCTCTCGCGGAAACGTAGCGCCAACCACCAACCCCAACTGCCCGCTCCCATTCCACTTCTCAGCCGCGAGCCGTGCCACAACCTGATACAACGGCGTCCCATCGACTTCAAGAAACTGCAGATCCGACCCGCCGGCATTTGAAGTCCGGCAAAGCACGATCACGCCTTTCCCTTCGTGTTCAAGATAAGGCTGAACCGAATCAAATCCCATATATGGATTAACCGTCACGGCATCGGCTTTATATCGTTCAAACGCCTCAATGGCATATTGCTCAGCGGTACTCCCAATATCCCCACGCTTCGCATCCAGAATCACCGGCAATCCCGGATGTTCCGAATGAATATGCGCGATCAATTGCTCAAGCTGATCCTCCGCCCGATGCGCCGAGAAATAAGCAATTTGCGGCTTGAACGAACAGGCAAATGGCGCGGTGGCATCCACGATTTCGCGGCAAAAATCGAAGATCGAATCCGCGCGGCCGTTGAACGCACCCGGAAAACGGGACGGCTCAGGATCGAGTCCCACGCAAAGCATTGATTGGGTGCGCGACCACGCGGCGTTGAGCGATTCGATAAAAGACATGGGTATCCGTGAGCGAATTAGGCGTATCCCGCATTTTACCGCGCGAGCCATCGCTCCCCGCGCCCACCCGCGACGCTACCGAACCGCCGCCGCGTTCTTGCGCGCCTTCTGTCCCGCAGGCTGTTTCGGCCGCCCGCGCCGCTCGGCCTCGCCCGATCGCTCGACCGTAAAACTGAACTCGCGCGTCAGACTTTCGCCCGGCGCCAAAACGGTCATCCCGTTTGCCGCGCCGCCGCCCGGCAAATTCACCGCATTGATCGGATGATCGACTGGCTCAAAACAAAAGAAGTCTTTCCCGGCAGGCGCATAAAGCACGTAGTAGTCGGTATCGGCGGAAATGGTCAGCGACAAGCGCCGCTTCGGCCACATTACGCTCGTGCGTCCGCTCCATCCGGTGAACGCGTTGTTGATCATGGCCGTGGGCATCGGGTAGGCCACGCCGAATTGCCACGCCGGAGGCGCCGGGACGTGACGCACGGGCAGGAAGTCATCGCCGCAAAGCCAGACGCCATCGGCGGCGGCGGACAATTCGGTATCGGCTTCACGCGTCAGGAACGGATGCAAACCGAGTCCGAATGGCAACGCCTCGCGCCCCGCGTTCTCGACCGATAACGTCACCACCAGCGTCGCGCCTTCGAGCATGAACGACTGGCTCGCCTTGTACGAATAGGGCTTGCCATTGCGCCTGTCGAGCGTGAGGCGCACGTGTGTGGAGCTCTCGGACGCCACGTCCCATGCGCCAAGCCAGCCATCGCCATGAAGCGGCAGCGGTTCGCCGGGACGGTTGCACGGGACATCGATACCACGCCCAAGAAACTGAAAACGCCCTCCGCCAATTCGATTCGAATACGGCAGCAGCGGATAACACGCGAGTTCGTTGGGGTCGGTGGCGTCGCCGGGTTCAAGGCACGGCCGGAAGATCGGCACGAGCGTGCCGTCGCTGCGCCAGTCGAAGCGCGTGATGCCGCCGCCGAGCGCCGGTGCAATGTCCAGACGCAATTGCGCGTTGGCAAGCGTGATGCAGCCATCGCGGCCAGCGCCGCCCATCGCTACAACGGATGTGGATGGACCCGGCCGGATCGGCGGTTCAGTCGCGGCTGCAAGTTTGGAACGGCGAGTGGCGACCGTCGGACGTGGCGCGGCCTGCGGGGTCTTGGCGCTGGACGAAGCGCCAGGTGCAGAACCAGATGAGGAACGGGCAACGGTCATGTGCGAGTCTCCGAGAGGCGGACGTTTCCCGTGGTCCTGGCATAAAGCCCGGCATGCCCGGGAATCTGCGGGCGGCGCGTCGTGCGCGCCACCTCGGTTTTTAGGCATTGCGGTGCTGCAAAACCATCTCGATCAATGGCGCTCAGTTTCCACGAAACACGGGTTCCGCGATACCCCTCGCCGCCGGCGTCGCGATAAACACGCCGCCCGCGCGCAAGTCGTTCTGCAACGCGGCGTGGTCCAGCCCAATGCGCGCGCTCGTGATATACAGCGTGCCGAGTTGCGAGCCGCCAAACGCGACGCAACTCGGTTGCGTCGTCGGCACATCCACGCGCGCCGTTTCGCGGCCATCGGCGTCGTAGCGCACCACGCGCGCGCCGCCCCATTGCGCGTTCCACAAACCGCCATCGCGATCGATGGTCGATCCATCCGGCTCGCCGCTTGCGTCGGTGAGTTCGGCGAACACGCGCTGATTTGCGAACGAATCGTAGTCGCAGGCGCGAATCTGGCGCGTGGGGGAATCGCAGTAATACAGGGTCGATCCATCCGGGCTGAACGCAATGCTGTTTGGAATCGCGGCGTCGCCCAGCGGCAGGCGTTCCAGCGACAAATCCAGATTCAGCCGATAAAACCCGCCAACCTTCTCCGCGTTCGCCACATCGTGTTTCGTGCCGAAGACAAAGCGTCCTTGCCGATCGCAGCGGCCATCGTTCAACCGCGTGGGCAAGCCATCTTCGACCGGCATGATGGTTTCAATCTCGCCGGTTTGCAGATCGAGGAATGCTAGGCGCGAAGCCAGTCCGAGCAACAGCAAATCGGGTTCTGCGCACAGCGCAAAGCACGCCAGACGCTCGGGCATGTCAAAGCATTCGCGGCTGGAGTCGCGCGGATCGTAGCGCCACAAACGCCTGCCTTCTATGTCCGTCCAATAGAAACGCCCGCTCGCCGCGCACCACGTCGCGCCTTCGCCAAGCGCACATTTGCTGTCGATCAACAATTGCGCCTTCACGCCCAGCCTCCGTCGATCACGACTTCCTGCGCGGTCATCATGCGGCTATCGTCGGCGGCAAGGAACAACGCGGCGCGCGCCAGATGCTCGGGCAGCAATTCAGCATCGATGCATTGCCCTTCCTTGATCGCGCGTTTTCCCGCGTCGTCCAGCCACAGACGCTTCTGCTTGTCCGTCATCACCCAGCCCGGCACGAGCGTATTCACGCGGATATTGAACGGTCCCAGATCGCGCGCGAGGCCATTCGTCATGCCTTGCACGGCCGCTTTCGCCGTGACGTAGACCGGATATCCGCCGTTCTTCAGCATCCAGCTAATCGATCCCAGATTGATGATCGAACCGCCGCCAATCTGTTTCATGTCGTCCATGACCGCTTGCGCCGCGAAGAACTGATGCCGCACATTCACGGCAATGCCCGCGTCGTACAACTCGGGCGTCACGTCTTCAATCCTGTGACGCTTGTCGTTCGCCGCGTTGTTCACCAGCACGCCGATAGCCCCAAGCGTGCTGCGAACGTCGGCAATACCTTGCCGCAGCGCGCCAATATCCGTCAGGTCGACGCGCAGGAACATTGGCCGGAATTGTCCTTCCGCCAGTTCCGCGCCGAGCTGGTCGGCAAGCGCTTCGCCGGCGTTCGTATCGATGTCGAAAAACGCCACCTTCGCGCCTTGATCGAAGAAGTGCTCGACGAACGCCGCGCCAATTCCCGTCGCGCCGCCGGTGATCAGCACCACTTTGCCGGCGAGGCTCGGGTAGCGCGCGAGGGTTTTATCGACTGAACTGGCCATCTTTCACACACCCCTTTAATCTCGCGAGCCGCGGTTCTTCAACTGGTCGAGCAGCACGGCGGCAAGCAGGATCGCGCCGCGAACGAGGTACTGATAGAACGCGTCGATGTTCATCAGGTTCATCACGTTCTCGACCGTGCCCATGATCAGCACGCCGATCACCACGCCCGAAATGGTCGCGCGGCCGCCGAGCAACGACACGCCGCCAAGCACGCAGGCGGAAATCACGTTGAGTTCGAAACCGTCAGCCGCGTTCGGTTGTCCCGACGTGATCCGCGAAGCCAGGATCACGCCCGCCAGCGCCGCAACCGCACCCTGGATCAGGAAAATCCAGACGCGCGTACGTTCCACATTAATACCCGCCAAACGTGACGCTTCCGCGTTGCCGCCAATCGCGAGCGTATTGCGTCCATACACGGTCTGGTTCAGCAACACGCCGAACACGATGAAACACGCGAGCGTGACCCAGATTGGCAACGAGACGCCAAACATGGTCAATCCGCCGAGCGCGATGAACGTATCGGACGAGACGCCCACGGCCTGACCATGCGACACGATAAACCCAAGTCCGCGCACCACTTCCATGGTCGCCAGCGTGGTGATCAGCGCGTTGATCCGCAAGTACGCGATCACCGCGCCGTTCACGAAGCCAATCGCGGAGCCCGCCGCGACCGCCGCGATAATCGCAATGAAGGTATTGCCCGTCGCGTTCAACACCATCGCGCAGAGCACGCCGGCGAACGCGACCGTAGACCCGACCGACAAGTCGAAATCGCGCGATGCGAGGCAGAACATCATCGTGCACGCGACCATGCCGATCTGCGAGATCGACAGCGCGAGGCCGAGCATGTTTTCGATCGAGAAGAAGTGATCGACCGAGAGCGACATCGTGATGAACATCACGACGAAGATCACGATCAAGCTGTATTCGGTGATCTGCTGCCACCATTTCTGCTTGTCGTTTTTCGCTGGCACCAGCGTGTTGCTAATGTTTTCCCTGACTTCCATGATGTCCTCCGTCTCCACTTTTTGCTTCAGGCTGCCTGCGCAGTCGGTTCGGTTTGCACAGGCAGCGCAAGATTCAGCACTGATTGTTCGTTGGCTTGTCCGCGCGGCAATTCGCCCGCAATCCGGCCCTGCCGCATCACCACAATCCGGTCCGATACACCTAGCACCTCGGGCAACTCGGACGAAATCATCACGATCGCGCAGCCGCGTTCGGCCAGTTGATAGATCACGTTGTAGATCTCGTGCTTCGCGCCCACGTCGATACCGCGCGTGGGTTCATCGAGAATCACGACTTTGAGTTCCGGCTCGGCGAGCCAGCGCGACAGAATCGCCTTCTGCTGATTGCCGCCGGAAAGAAAGCGGATCTTCTGCTTGCGGCTCGGCGTCTTGATCTTCAGCAACTGGATAAAACGGTCGGCGGTCGCGGCTTCTTTCTTCCGGTCAAGGAACAATCCCGCGCGCAGATAATGACGGCGGCACGAGATGTTGATGTTCTCGGAGACCGTCGCCATGGCGACAATGCCCTCTTCCTTGCGATCTTCCGGGCACAGCACAATGCCGTGCCGGATTGCTTCGCCGGCGCTGCGGATCTTGATCGGCTGGCCGTCGAGTGCAATCGTGCCCGCCTTCTTGCTGTCCGCGCCGTACACGAGGTGCATGAGTTCGCTGCGGCCCGCGCCAACCAGTCCGAAAAATCCGACAATCTCACCGCGACGCACTTCGAAACTCGTCGGTTCGCGCAGCGCGTGACCTTCTATGTTCTTCACCGAAAAGCGCACGTCGCCAAGGGGGCGTGCCTTGTAATCGTAGATATCCGAAATCTCGCGGCCGACCATTTCCTGCACGAGCGTATCGCGCGGCACTTCGGCCAGATTCGCGTGCGAGGCGATCTTGCGGCCATCGCGGAAAATCGTGCATGTGTTGCACAACTCGTAGATCTCGTCCATGCGGTGCGAGATGTAGATCAGCGCGCGGTTGTCCGCCTTCAGGTCGCGCACGAGCTTGAACAGCACTTCCGTCTCGCGATGCGAGAGCGAGGACGTGGGTTCGTCGAGCGCAATTACGCGTGCGTTACGCAACAGCGCCTTGCAGATTTCCACCATCTGCCGTTGCGCGATGGAAAGCTTTTTCAGCTTCGCGTTCGGATCAAGATCCACGCCCATCTGCCGCAAGCGTTCGCTCACATGCTTCTTCGCTTCGCGCTTGTGCACCCAGCCGAACGTGCTCGGCAACGCGCCGAGCAGTAGGTTTTCGGCCACGGTGAGATCGGGCACATATTGCAATTCCTGGTGAATCACCGCGATCCCAGCCGCAATCGATGCCGCCGCGCTGGCGAACTTCACCTCGTTGCCATCGATCAGGACACGTCCGGAATCCGGTTGATATTCACCGCCCAGCACTTTCAGCAAGGTCGATTTACCCGCGCCGTTCTCGCCCATCAGGCCGTGCACTTCGCCGGCGTTGACGTCGAACGACACGCCGTCGAGCGCGCGCACGCCTGGAAAAACCTTGCCGATATTGTCAAAACGCAGCGTCGCTGACACATCGCCTCCTTGGAATTCGGGCGGACCGCGCGATTCGGTTCATGAAGCGCGCGGTCCGTATTGCTCTACAGAAAACTTACTTCGCCGACGCAAGGCCCATCTTCTCGCGCACGTCGGCCACGTTGTCACGCGTTGCCAGCATGCCGGTCGTGAGCGTCACGAGCGGCGGTTCCTTGCCGTCCTTGATCCACGTGTAGACCAGTTCCGACGTTTCCTCGCCATGACGCTTCGGGCTGATGATCACCGTGCCGTAGAAGCCGGTCGGGTTCGGTTTCTTGAACTCGTTCAAAGCCGAATCCGATCCGCCAATGCCCACGCCAATCATGTTGTCGGCTTTGAATCCACGGCCTTCCGCTGCACGCACGGCGCCGAGCACGGCTTCGTCGTTCAGGCCAAATGCCACCCAGTGCTTGAACTTCGTGTTCTTCGTCAGCGCAATGTTCGCGGCGTTGAAAGCGTTTTCCGTGTCAGTCTTGGCTTGCGGCGCCATCACGATGTTGGCCTTCGGGAAGCCCGCGGCAACCAGCGCTTCCACTGCGCCAGCGGTGCGGTCATGCGCCGTCGGAAGCTGCTCGTAGGTCACGTCGATCGCGCCGACGTCGGCCATGTTCCAGCCGCGCTTCTTGATCTCCGCGGCAATTCCGTCGCCCACCTGCTTGCCGATGTTGAACGCCGAAATGCCCATGTACGGCACCGATTCGATCGGCTTGCCCGAGCCGTCGACCAGACGGTCATCCACCGTCATCATCTTGAGCCCCGCAGCTTTCGCTTTGGCAACAATGCCCGGTCCGAGCTTGACGTCCGGCGTGCAGATCACGAAGCCCTGGGCTTTCTGCGCGGCGAGGTTATCGATGGCGCTCATGACCTTTTCACCCGACGGCGCGCCGATCTTCACCAGCGTGAAGCCCTTGTCCTTGGCGGCCATTTCCGCGAATTTCCATTCGTCCTGGAACCACGGTTCTTCCGGCTGCTTCACGAGAAAGCCGATCTTGACGGGGTCCGCCGCCTGTGCAATGGGCGCGGTGAACAGGGTTGCGCTTGCAGCCGTAGCCGTGGCAATCAGCGTGATGAACATTCTGCGTTTCATGGTCTGTCTCCTGACTTGAATGTCTAGTTGGAACAAAGGTGTTGGCCGCGTCTTGTTGTCATGACGTCGCACCACGGCCAGTGCGTCATCCGATACTGCTGAACCTGGTAACTAGTCGTGGTACAGCGCCGAGCGCCCGCCATCGACGGTAATGCAACTTGCATTGATGAACGGCGCTTCGTCGGACGCCAGGAACACGGCCGTCATCGCCACTTCTTCCGGGCGGCCGATGCGTTTCATCGGCTGAAGATCGAGCGTCGCCTGTTTCGCTTTTGCCGGATCGGCCTGCTCGTTCCACCAGTCGTGCGTAAGCTGCGTTTCTATGTAACCCGGCGCGATTGCGTTCACCCGCACCTGCCGCCCCGCGTATTCAATGCCAAGCGCCCGCGTCAAGCCGATCACGCCGTGCTTGGCGACCGGGTAAGGAAAACAGCCCGGGATGATCTTGAAGGAATGCGTGGAAGCAATATTCACGATACTGCCGCGCCCGCGTTCGACCATGCCCGGCAACACGGCGCGGCAGCCGTTCCAGACGCCGTCGAGATCGACGGCGAAGCAGCGGCGCCAGTCGTCGTCGGTCATGGTCAGCGGATCGCAGAACACGTTGATGCCCGCGTTGTTCACCAGCACGTCGATAGAGCCGAATTTCGCTTCGGCTTCCCGCACGGCGTTTTGCACCGATGCGCTTTGCGTCACGTCCGTCTGCACCGCGAGCACGTTGTCCGTCGAGCCGATCTTTTGCGTGGTTTCCTGCGCCAACGCAATGTCGAGTTCAGCCAGAACCACAGCCGCGCCTTCGCGCACGAACGCGGCGGCAATCGCCGCGCCAATGCCGCGCCCGGCGCCCGTGACCATCGCGACTTTTCCCGCGAGCCGGTTCATTTCTTCGCGCCTCGCGCCACAGCCAATCCATTGATGTACGCCTTCGCGTGCGCCAGCGTCGTCGCCGCGCTTTGACCCGGCTTGTACAACGCGGAACCGAGGCCAAAGCCATTCGCGCCGGCCGTCAGGAACGGTCCCATGTTGTCCGGCGCAATGCCGCCAACCGGCACGAGCGGCACTCGAGCCGAAATCACCGCGCGCCACGCCTTGACCACATGCGCGCCGAGTTGCTCGGCGGGGAACATCTTCAACACATCGGCGCCATTCTTCAGCGCGATAAACGCTTCATTCGGCGTTGCCACGCCCGGCGCGCACGCGAGACCTTGCGCCTTCGCCGCGCGCACGACGTCGCCGTCGCTGTGCGGCATCACAATCAGTTCGCCGCCAGCCTTTTTGACTTCATCCACATAATGGGGATGCAGAACCGTTCCCGCGCCCACGATGGCGTCGGCCGGAAGCGCCTGACGGATTGCCGCGATGCTGTCGAACGGCTGCGGCGAATTCAGCGGCACTTCCACGATCCGGAACCCTGCTTCATACAGCGCGCGGCCATGATCGGCGGCGTCGGCCGGACTCACGCCGCGCAGGATCGCGATCAGCGGACACGCGCCGAACGCGGCGGCAAGTCCGGCGTGCGGCGTATAGGCGCCGGGAAGGTTGATATCGATATCGCTCATGTTTTGCTCCTGATTAGTTCGCGCTGGCCGTCGAGCGGATCAGCCCGGCCTGCAGCGCGATCTCGTGCAAGCCACGCTCGGTGGCGTGAGCGACAGTGGGCGCCTGATGGCAGCCAAAGCGCGCAAGAGCCTGCCGATACCGCTCGCACAGCGCGTCGTTGCCGATCAGCCTGAGCGTCTTGCCCGCGAGGTCCGATTGCTCGCGCGCGAGCACTTCGTTCAGGCCGCGCAATTCGTGGCCAATCAGCAAACCGGAAAGATAATCGGCTTGCTGCTCGGGCTTGAGTTTTCCAGTCAGGCCCAGCGTGCGCGTGCTGAAAATGGTCGCGAGCATGCCGGCGTGGCCTGCGTCCTTGGCGGTATCGACGCCGCGTATGAACGACGCAATATCGTGCTGGCCGGTCGCGCGCATCGTGCGGCCAAGAATGGTGTGATCGCGCAGCGCGCCGAAGGTCTCGCCGGTCATGAATGTGTAAAACCGCTCGATCCGTCCCGCCGATACAAACGCCCATTTCGCATGCGTCCCCGGCAAGCCGATGAGTTCGCTGTGCGTGGTGTCGCCGCAAAGCGCGCCGAAAATTTGCGTTTCTTCACCGCGCATGACGTTCGGCAACGCACCGTTTTCCAGCACGCCCGGCACGATATGAACCGTGACGCCCTTTTGCGTGACAACGCGCACGATGCCCGCCACGAGCGCCGCCGAATCGGCGGGCGCGGTGACGTATGGCGCTTCCATCCAGCCTTGCGCGCTGCCGACCATGCCGGCGGCAATCACCGGGAGTTGCGGATTGGCGGCGAGCCACGCGCCGCAGGTTTCGTCGAAGACAATATCGAATCCGCCTTCCGCTGCAGGGCGCGGCAGCTTCATGATTCCCGCTGCCGATGCACGCGAATCCAGCACCGCGCCGTGTGCGTCGAGCAGATACGCGCGCAGCGCCGTCGTGCCCCAGTCGAGCGCGATCAGTGCCGCCGTGGATTGATCGTGGGCGGCGCTCATCGTTTGATCCTGCGTGTTGCGGGCTGCGGCACGCGCCAGCCGAGTTCTTGCGAGATCGCGCGCGCTTCGCGCTGCACGACGGGAATCAGTTCTTCCATGCGTTCCAGCGGCATGTAGGGAATCGTGCTCGCCACCGAAAGCGCCGCGACGATCGCGCCCGACGCATCGCGAACGGGCGCGGCGACACATCGGATGGAGGCTTCGTTTTCTTCCAGGTCGAAGGTGAAGCCGCCCTGGGCATAGCGCGTCATGCGTTGCACGAAGGTCTCGAAGTCGGGCTGGTGATCCGGCCTGAAGCTCACCTTCGCGAGCACGCGATGCGACGCTTCCAGCAGCGTGGACCACGTTTCGGGCGGCAGGTCGAGCATCATCGCCTTGCCGATTCCCGTCGATGCCAAAGGCATCCTGTGGCCGACGCGCGATCGCATTTCAAGACCGCGCGTGCCGGGAATCTTGTCGATGTAAAGCACGTCGTCGCCATCGCGCACGCCGAGGTGAATGGTGTCGTGCGTGTGGTCCGCGAGCACTTGCAGATGCGGGCGCGCGACGGCGGTCAGCGGCATTTGCTCGAGCGCGATGGTGCCGAGTTCGATCAGCTTCGGGCCGAGCAGATAACCGCCGCCAACCTGGCGCAGATAACGCGCTTGCACGAGCGAACTCACCAGACGATGCGTCGTGCTGCGCGTCGTGCCGAGCGCCGCGCCAATGCTGCGCAGATCGCGCGCGCCGGTCGCCGCCGCTTCGAGAATCGCGAGGCCGCGCAGCAGCGTTTGCGTGCCAGCTTGCTGCGGCGTGAGGTCGAGCAGCGCGGCAGCCGAGGCTTGTGCTTCGTTGACTTCTTCAGGCTCGGCCGAAGCGCTTGAAGCGCCCGAATCGCTGGCATCGCGCGTTTCCGGCTCGGCGCTGACGCGAGCCATCGGCGATTCTGCGTCGAGGGTGGAGTTCAGGGTCTTGGTCATGGCACTCATCGGCGCGCAATCGAGAAAGCGCGGGTTTTCATCGATAAGGAGTGCTGGACGCGCGGAAGCTCAAAGAGAGGCGATTGCGCAGGCGTTGTCATGACTTGTCTCCGATTGCTTTTTTCGTCGCACAAGGCCTTCGGGATTACCCGGAGCCTTATGTAACTGCCGTTTGGCTGTGATCGGATTTTAGAGCCGTGCGTAACGATTATTCAATATGTGATTGATGTGTTCACATATTGGGAGACAAGACGCTTGGCGCCGGAAATGAAAAACCCCGGCAAGCCGGGGTTTCGTTCTGCGTTTTAGCAAATCAATGCGGCAATTCCGCCGCTCCCATGCGCCTCGCGATCACGCCCGCCCGCTGCGACAAATAGGCGGACCCGCGATGTTCATCGAAATATTTCGGCCTCGGCAGCATGACCGCCAGCCGCGCCGATTGCCACGCGGTCAGTTTCGAAGCCGATGTCTTGTAGTAATAATGCGCCGCCGCTTCGGCGCCGTACACGCCGTTGCCCCATTCCACCGAGTTCAGATAGATCTCGAAAATCCGTTCCTTGTCCATCCAGAGCTCGAGCATGGAAGTAATGACGAGTTCCTGCGCCTTCCTCACATAACTCTTTTCCCGCGATAAAAACAGGTTCCGCGCCAGTTGCTGCGAAATGGTCGAGCCGCCCGCCACGATCTTCCCGCGCGCCTTGTTCTTCTCCCAGGCTTGCAGGATGGCGTCGGTTTCATAGCCGTTGTTGTTGACGAAGTTCGCATCCTCGGACGCAATGATCGCGCGCTTCAGATTGCGCGATATCTGGTCATAAGGCACCCACGTGCGCTGAATGGAAAGATCGGGACGATCCTGGGCGAGCCGCCAGGCGTCGGCGCGCATGAACGCCGTCGAGGGAGGATTGACCACCGTGTAAATCCCGACCATCGCGAAGAAATAGACCTGCGTGGCAATGGCGGCAATCGCCATGACGGAAATGCCATACAGGATCCATCGGGCCGGCCCGAGACGCGCGGGCGATTTTGTTCTTGTCATCGTGCTCGTTCTGTTGGAAACGCCCGCCGCTTCAAATTGACTTCCGCAGGATTACTTCGATAACTCCAGCCGCAACGCCCGCAGCACCGCCGCGCTGTCCGGACGCACCCCGCGCCACAGGAAAAACGATTCCGCCGCCTGTTCCACGAGCATCCCGAGACCATCGGCTGGGCGCGCGCCCAGGCTTTCGGCGTGACGCATGAACACGGTTGGCTGGGCGCTGTACATCATGTCGTAGGCGAGCGTGCCGGGACCGAACGACGCGTCGTCGCACGTGGGCAGCGCGTTGTCCAGACTGCCGGCGGTCGCGTTGACGATCACGTCGTACAGGCCCGCTTCCACGCTCTCCGCGCCGCCGCCCGAGAAACGCACGTTCGCGGCGCGGGCGGCATCGGAGAAATGATCGACCAGGATGTGCGCCTTCGACGCCGTCCGGTTCACGATAGTCAACGCCGCCACGCCGCAATCGAGCATGGGCAGCACAACGCCTCGCGCCGCACCGCCCGCGCCGAGCAGCAACACGCGCGCGCCCTTCAGTTCGACGCTCAGATTCCCTTCGATATCACGCACGAGGCCAACGCCGTCGGTATTGTCGCCAAGCACGCCGTCAGCGTTGAACGCCAGCGTGTTCACCGCACCCGCAGCCGCTGCGCGCGGCGTGAGCGTGTCGGCCAGCGCGTGCGCGTCCAGCTTGAACGGCACCGTCACGTTCATGCCGCGCCCGCCCGCGTTGACGAAGGCGCGGACATCGTCGGCGAATGCGCCGATGGTGCCCAGCACGCGTCCATATTCGATAGCCTCGCCAGTCTGCTCGGCAAAGCGCGCATGAATCCACGGCGACTTGCTGTGCGCGACCGGATTGCCGATCACGGCGTATAGGTCGACCGGGCGCGCGTCCCGGCTCGCGGCGCCCGATGTCATTGCGTGGGCTCCGTTGTATCGGGCGTGCTTTCGCTCGCGGGTTCTTCCGTAGGCGCGGGCTCTTCCGCTGCCGCTTCAGTCGTTGCTTCCGCCTGCGCCTCGGCCTCGCTTTCAGCGCTCAGATCCTCGGCTTCGATCAGATCTTCTTCCGCTTCGTCGGCCTCTTCCGGCTGCGCCGCCGCGCCTGAAGGCGCATCGATCACATGCAGCAAACGGCACGACGCCTCGACGGTGAGTTCATCGAGATTCATCACTTCCAGCATCACCTTCGTCCCGCGCGCGTGCACGCCGAGCCCCGGCACATGCAGCATCAGCGGGATTTCATCGAGGCGCACGAGGTCGTCCTTCACCACGGCCGCCGCAACCTGCTTCCTGTTTTCCTGCTTCAGCCAGCGCAGACACCAGAAGAACTCCATGCGCCGCTGATAATCGGCATAGGCGGAATACTGGTCATCAAATCCTTGAACCACGGCGAACAAATCCGCGTCTTTTGGCTTGAACGGCGCGACGAGCGCTGCGGTCACGCCATGCCGCACGCACGCGAGCAACTGCCATTGATTGACCAGATCGACGTATCGGCGCAGCGGCGACGTGCTCCACGCATATTGCGCAACGCCCAGACCTTCGTGCGGCGCGGGCGTGGTCTGCATGCGCGTGCGCTTCGGGCCCGGCGCGCCAAAACCGCGCTGCGACCGGTAGATGCCCGGCACGCTGTGATCGTTGAGAAACGCGCCCCACGACGAATTCGCGAGAATCGCCAGTTCGGCGACGATCAAATCGAGCGGCGACCCGCGCCGGCGCGGCGTAATGGTGATGTGCTCGCCTTCCACATAGAAGTTGAAGTCGTTGTTGCGCTGCACTTCGCGCCGCAAACCGTAACCCGCGCGCGCTTGCTGGCGCTTTTCGAACAACGCCTGCGCGAGCGGCCACAGCACCGCAATGTCATCCTTGTGCGGATATTCGCCCGTGCCCGCCGCGAGCGTTTCCTCGGTGACGTGTTCGTCCAGATAGTTGTGCCGCAGATTGCTCTTCACGAACACACGTTCCGCGCGCGTTTCGCTGGCCACGATCTCCTGCGTTTCCCGATTCACGATAATGTAAAGCGACAACGCCGGCCGCAACCCGCCTTCGGCGAGCGTGAACGCTTCAACCACGCTATCCGGCAGCATGGTGATCTTGTCGCCGGGCATGTAGACGGTTGAAAGCCGCGTGCGCGCGATCGCGTCGATCATGTCGCCGCGCGTGATTCCAAGCGCCGGCGCGGCAATATGCACGCCAATCCGGACACGGCCATCGGCGAGATGTTCGACGGAAAACGCATCGTCGATTTCAGTGGTGGTGACGTCGTCGATGGAAAACGCCTGCACGTTTGCTTCCGGCAGATCGTCGGGCAATGGCGGCACCGCGACCGGCGCAAAACCGGTCCCGTGCGGGAAGAATTCGGAGAGGAAACGCGCTTCGTGCAACGCACGCGCGGACGGAATGCCGCCCACTTCCAGCATGAGCCGCGCTTGCGAAATGCCGCGAGCCGCCGCAGCGCCCTCGAGCGCCTTGTATTCGATGGAATTCTTGTCCGGCTTCGTCAACAAGCCAATCGCCTTGCCCGCAAGCGCTTCCGGCAATCTGCCGGCGACCAGTTCCTCTTCGTAACCGGCTTGCACGAGCGCAAGCTGGCGTTTCTTTTCGAGTCCGGCGAGCGCCATCTGCAACTGTTCCTGCGGCGCGCGCTGATATTGCCCACGGCCTTTGCGGCGGAAATACACCGGCGAACCATGCATGCGCAATACGAGCGCGGCGCGTTCGGTCGCGCCGAATTTATCGCCGAAATAATCCGCGCCCAGTTCCGCAAACGGGAATTCTTCTTCCGGCGCGCATTCCCACAGGAAATCGAGATCGATGTCCTTTGCAATGGCGTCGGCCTGCTGCATCAATTCGGCGGCGTTCGGTTTATCGAACTCGATCAACACGTCTTTCGCGCGCACTTTCGCGCGCCGTCCGCCCGGCAATTCGACCTGAAATGCATCGTTCGCCTTCGACAACACAGCGCCGGCTTTGAAACTACCCGATTCCTCGAAAAAAACGTTCACTCAATACTCTCGAAAGACGGTTGGTCGACATGACGCGCGTTTCGGGCAAGTTCCCCGACGCCTTAGCGCCACGCCAACGAAAAATGGATGCTGCGCTCGACGTTTTTCAGGCCGCTGCCGCCGGAGGCCGCGCTGCGCAGAACGCGAGCACTTCGTCCATATAGCTGGAAAAGTCGCTGATGGCGTGATTGCTGCCCTGGATCAGCGTGGTCTGCACGCCCGGGTAATGCTCGAGCATGGTGCGGTAATCGAGGACTTCGTCGCCGGTGGCGGCTATCAGATAGTAGCGCTCCGGCTGCGTGATGGACGGTACGGAAAGCGCACGCAATTCATCGATATGACGCGGTTCAACCACGATGCTTCCGCCGCCATGCCACAATGGCTGCTCGCCAATGTACGCGCTCAGGTCTTCCTGCGGCACGACCGCCGGATTCAGCAGCACGGCGCGCCAGCCGTGCTGTTCGGCCAGCCACGTGGCGTAGAACCCGCCGAGCGAACTGCCGACCAGCGTGATGTCGTCGTGAGAAGCTTGCGCGGCGAGCGATTCAGCCAGCGCGATTGCGTCTCGTGGCGAAACCGGCAGCACCGGACAGCACCATTCGCTGACGAGTCCGAGCTCTTCCAGCCGCGCGCGCATCAATCGAGCCTTGAACGATTGCGGCGACGACCGGAAGCCATGCAAATAGAGAATCACTCACGCTCCTTCGTGGCAGGACGCGCGGACAATGCATCCAGCAATTTCTGATGCACGCCGCCAAACCCGCCGTTGCTCATGACCAGCACATGGTCGCCCGGTTTTGCCGCTGCAACGACCGACTTCACCAGGAGCGCCAGGTCGTCGAACGCGCGGGCTTTATCGCCGAGCGGGTTCAGTGCGGCTTGCAGATCCCAGCCGAGCTTGTCGCGGCCTTCGCGCGCGCCGTAGCCGAAAATCAGGTCAGCGCCGGCGAGACTGGCGGGAAGTTGCGCCTTCATGGTGCCGAGTTTCATGGTGTTCGAGCGCGGTTCCAGCACGGCCAGAATGCGGTTCTGCGCACCAATCCGTGTGCGCAAGCCCGCCACGGTTGTTTCGATAGCCGTCGGATGGTGCGCGAAGTCATCGTACACGGTCACGCCGTCCACGCTACCCTTCACTTCCATGCGGCGCTTCACGTTTCGAAACGTGGAAAGCGATTGAGCCGCCTGCGGGGGCGGAACGCCCACCGAGCGCGCCGCCGCGATGGCCGCCAGCGCATTCAGGCGATTGTGCTCGCCTTGCACTTGCCAGTCGACCACGCCCATGCGCTCGCCTTCCCAGTAGACGGCGAATTGTTCGTCGGCGGGAACGCCTTCTGTTGCGGGCTGCGCTTCCCAGCCGCCCTGCACGCCGAAGCGTTCGACGCCCGACCAGCAGCCGCGCGTGAGTACGCGTTCGAGCGCCTCTTCGCGCCCGTTCGTCACGATCCGGCCGATGCCAGGAACGGTGCGCACGAGGTGATGAAACTGCGTTTCGATAGCCGCGAGATCCGGGAAGATATCGGCGTGATCGAATTCGAGGTTGTTCAGGAGCGCGGTGCGCGGGCGGTAATGGACGAACTTGGAGCGTTTATCGAAGAAGGCGGTGTCGTATTCGTCGGCTTCGATCACGAAGAAGCTTGAATCCGTGAGCCGTGCCGAGATGCCGAAATTCAGCGGCACCCCGCCGATGAGAAACCCCGGGTTGAGTCCCGCGTCTTCCAGCAGCCATGCGAGCATGGAACTTGTGGTGGTCTTGCCGTGCGTGCCGGCGACCGCGAGCACCCATTTGCCGTTGAGTACGTGCTCGCCGAGCCATTGCGGGCCGGAGGTGTACGGCAGGCCGCGGTCGAGGATGGCTTCCATCAGGGGATTGCCGCGAGTTACCACATTGCCGATTACGTAGAGATCCGGTTCGAGCGCGATCTGCTCAACGCCGTAGCCTTCGATCAATTCGATGCCTTGCGCTTCGAGCTGCGTGCTCATTGGCGGATAGACGCCGGCGTCGCAGCCGGTGACGCGGTGTCCGGCTTCTCGCGCGAGGACCGCGAGACCGCCCATGAATGTGCCGCAAATGCCGAGGATGTGAATGTGCATAGACGTTTGTTAGCACCGGGGGTTGGGGAGGTTCCGGTGCCCGGGGGGATATTGTAGCTTAGGGGGTTTTGGGGGCGCTGGCGCTGGGGGCGGGTTGGGTGGGGGCCTGCTCTTTGCGCCTGCGCGCGGTCCCTGTTCGGTGTTCCTCTTTAACACTGTTAGCCACTGTCCGTGGCGGGACTTCATTTCTTTTTCCAACGGCGAAAAAGAAACGAAGCAAAGAAAACGCCTTCCAACCGCTAATTCTTAAAGAGACCAAGCGTGCAGTTTCATCTGCTTGGGACTTCAAAAGAACCCTCGACGCCATAACCAACAGCACCTGAAACCCTTCCCCTCCGAACCCCTACATCCACACGCTTCGCCACCCGTGTTCTCGGGCAAGCACACAAGCCCACGAAACCAGTACGGCCAAACACCCCATTTGCGTGCAAGCACGCAAATGGGCGCGCGCTGCGCGCCGCGCTTTCCGGTTTGACGGCTACTCACACTGGTGGCGAAGCGTGTGGGTATCTGTTGCCGAAGGGGAAGGGGTTCAACTGTCCGGGGTTTTACGCTGAGCGTTCTTTTGAAGTCCCAAGCAGATGTCCGTGCACGCTCGGGCTCCTTAAGAATTAGCGGTTGGAAGGCGTTTTCTTTGCTTCGTTTCTTTTTCGCCGTTGGAAAAAGAAATGAAGTCCCGCCACGGACAGTGGCTAACAGTGCTAAAGAGGACCAACAAACAGGGACCGCGCGCAGGCGCAAAAAGCAGGCCCCCCCCACCCCACCCTCCGTCCAAAGCGCCAGCGCCGGCCCCTTCCGGTATCATCCCAGAATGATTCGCAAACCTCATTTCGACCCACATCGCGTCCGCGAGGAAATCGCCATTGCGGCGGCGAGAATGATCGCAGAAGATGGCCTCGACTATTCCACCGCCAAGCGCAAGGCTGCTCGCCAGGTAATCGGCGAAACGCGCGTCGCGGGCGAATGGCTCCCTGATAACACGCAGATCGAAGAAGAAATCCGTGAATATCAGGCGATCTTTCAAAGCGAAAGCCAGCCCGCCGTCCTGCGCCGCATGCGCGAAGTCGCCCTCGAATGGATGCATCGCCTGAAATCTTTCAATCCATACGTCACCGGCGCGGTACTGAACGGCACTGCAGGCGAACACTCGGACATCCACCTGCAATGTTTCTGCGATAACCCGAAGGAAGTCGCCATCTATCTGCTGAACGCGAACATTCAATACGATGTCTCCGAGACGCGCCACTTCGCCGGCCGCGGTTATGTGGAAACGCTGAGCTTCCTCACCCGCCCGTCCCGCGACGAAGACCCGATGGGCCTGCACATCGCGCTCTACGATACAAACGACCTGCGCGGCGCCGTACGCGCCGACGGCCGCGGCAAACTCGCCCGCGCAAACGCCGCGGCAGTGCAGGCGCTGCTGGACGAACCCCCTTCCACACCCGCCACATCATTATGAAACCCACGCGCATTGTTGCTGCCCTTATTGTCGCCATCGCGGCGACCGGCGGCGGCTTTTATGCAAGCCGCCTGATCATGGGCGGAAGCCCGAGCGAAGCCGCCATGACGGCGCCGGCGAAAGGCAATGCCGTCGACGAACTCTGGAAACAGCAACTGCAAATGGCCGCCGGCACGCAGCAAAGCCTGGCGTCGTTCAAAGGCAAACCCGTGGTGGTGAACTTCTGGGCGTCATGGTGCGGCCCCTGCGTGAAGGAAATGCCCGATCTCGCGGCGCTGCACCGGGAATATGAAAAGAAAGGCATCACGTTTATCGGGCTCGGCGTGGATTCCGAAAAGAATGTGAACGCATTCCTTCAAAAAGTGCCTGTTGATTACCCTATCTATATTGCTGGCTTCGGCGGCGCAGACCTCGCGCGCAGTTTTGGCAACAACGCGGGTGCGCTTCCGTTCACAGTTGTAATCGATGCGAAAGGCGTGATCCGGTCGACCAAACTCGGCGAAGTCGATCCCAAAGAGCTGAAAGCGGCGCTGGACAGCCTGTAAACCCCGCGCTTAATCAGGTACAAATCGAAACGATTCACGGGAAGATAGAGGCAATTCGGCGCACTTTGCCCGAAAATGCATGCAAAATGTCCGCATACTCATGCGCCAGCCCCGAGTCGGGTAGCCGTGCGACGTTGTAAAACTAGACAAAATTCTCTAAAGGGCGCTAAAGTGCGCCCAACTCCGCATAAACCAAACCCCTATGTCCCGACTGCTGGTGCTTCACGGCCCGAATCTAAATCTGCTTGGCACCCGCGAGCCGGATGTCTACGGCCGCGTCACGCTCGCGCAGATCGATCAGGCGCTGGCAGAAAAGGCCAAGGAAGCGGGCGCGGAATTGTCGTCGTTCCAGAGCAATCACGAAGGCGCAATTGTCGACCGCATTCAGCAGGCGCGGACCGAACAAGTCGACTTCGTGCTGATCAATCCGGCTGCCTACACTCACACCAGCGTCGCGATTCGCGATGCGCTCGCAGGCGTGGCGCTGCCGTTCGTCGAGATTCATCTGTCAAACGTCCATAAGCGGGAAGCTTTCCGGCATCACTCTTACTTCTCCGATCTGGCCGAAGCTGTGATTTGCGGCCTCGGATGGAAAGGCTATCTGTATGCGCTCGACTTCGCACTCGAGCGCATCGCCTTGAAGACGCGCGCTTGAGCCGCGACCCGCTAGCAGGATCAGAACCGCCCGCACACGGTGACGAGGAGCCAGCATCTGCAACATCAGATGACGCGCCCGTCAGCGGCACCCAAAAACCAAGTCAAGCACCGGAAAACGCTTCCGGTCACCAAGCATTGAAAGGGGAATTTTCGATGGACCTTCGTAAACTCAAAACGCTGATCGACCTCGTCTCGGAATCCGGTATCTCGGAACTCGAAGTGACCGAGGGCGAAGGCAAGGTTCGCATCGTCAAGAATGCCGCGCCGGTCTACATGCAGGCCCCGCAATACATGCCGCAAGGCCAGATGGGCGGCCAGGCGCCGCAATACAGCCAGCCCGACGCAGGCAACGGCGGCGGCGCTGCAGCAGGCGCGCCGGCCACGCCGGCTCCCGTCGTGCAGCAAGGTCACGTGGTCACTTCGCCCATGGTCGGTTCTTTCTACCGCGCGCCATCGCCGGGCGCCGACGCGTTCGTCCAGGTGGGCGACACGGTCAAGGAAGGGCAGACGCTTTGCATCATTGAAGCCATGAAGCTGCTCAATGAAATCGAATCGGACAAGTCGGGCGTGGTCAGGGAAATCCTGGTCGAGAACGGTCAGGCCGTCGAGTACGGTCAGCCGCTGTTCGTGATCGGCGACTGATTTTCCATGTCTCACCGGAAGCCGCCGCAGATGTCTCGCGCGCCCGGTGAAGCGCAGCGCCCGGGCGCTCGCCACGTCTCTAATACAGACATCAGGCGAGACGCGCCGCCGATCTCCCAGGAGCGCCACGGACGCGAGTCCCGGCGATCCATCGATGAGTCGAAACCTTGCTATGTTTGAAAAAATCCTCATTGCGAACCGTGGCGAAATCGCGCTGCGAATCCAGCGCGCGTGCCGCGAACTCGGCGTCAAGACGGTTATCGTCTATTCGGAAGCCGATAAGGAAGCCAAGTACGTGAAATTGGCCGACGAAGCCGTGTGTATCGGACCGGCTCCGTCCAATCTCAGTTACCTCAACATGCCCGCGCTGATCAGCGCAGCCGAAGTCACCGACGCCGAAGCCATTCATCCCGGCTACGGTTTCCTCTCGGAGAATGCGGATTTCGCGGAGCGCGTGGAACAGTCGGGCTTCACGTTCATTGGACCGCGCCCGGAAACGATCCGCCTGATGGGCGACAAGGTCTCCGCCAAGCAGACCATGATCAAGACCGGCGTGCCGTGCGTGCCGGGTTCGGAAGGCGCATTGCCGGACGATCCGAAGGAAATCGTGAAGATTGCCCGCTCGATCGGTTACCCGGTGATCATTAAGGCGGCGGGCGGCGGCGGCGGGCGCGGCATGCGCGTGGTGCACACGGAAGCGGCGCTGGTGAATGCGGTAAACATGACCCGCGAAGAAGCTGGCCGCGCATTCGGCAACCCGCAGGTCTACATGGAAAAATTCCTGGAGAATCCGCGGCATATCGAAATCCAGATTCTCGCCGATTCGTTCCGTAACGCGATCTGGCTCGGCGAGCGCGATTGTTCCATGCAACGCCGTCATCAGAAGGTGATTGAAGAAGCGCCGGCGCCGGGCATTGCGCGCCGGTTGATCGACCGGATCGGCGATCGCTGCGCCGACGCCTGCAAGAAGATGGGTTATCTTGGCGCGGGCACGTTCGAGTTCCTGTATGAGAACAACGAGTTCTATTTCATCGAAATGAACACGCGCGTGCAGGTCGAGCATCCGGTAACGGAACTGATCACGGGCGTGGATATTGTGCAGGAACAGATTCGCATTGCCGCCGGCGAAAAGCTCGCGTTCCGCCAGAAGGACATTCAGTTTCGCGGCCACGCGATCGAATGCCGGATCAACGCGGAAGATCCGTTCAAGTTCACGCCGTCGCCGGGACGGCTTACGTCGTGGCATGCGCCGGGTGGTCCGGGAATTCGCGTCGACTCGCACGTGTACAACGGCTATTTCGTTCCGCCTAATTATGATTCCATGATCGGCAAGCTGATTTCCTACGGCGCGACGCGCGAGCAGGCGATCAACCGCATGCGCATTGCGTTGTCGGAAATGGTCGTGGAGGGCATCTCGACCAACATCCCGCTGCATCGCGAGATGATGATCGACGCGAAGTTCGTCGAAGGCGGCACGAGCATTCATTACCTCGAAAACAAGCTCGCCGCGCGCAAGGCGGCAGCCGCCGTCGCCGCGGAAGACGCAGCATAAAGTCAAGGCAGCAAGAGATGAGCTACCGGGAATTGATCGCCGAGCTGGACCGGGAACACGCGGAAGCGTTGTCGGATGCGTTGCTGGAACTGGGCGCACTGTCGGTATCGGTGGAAGACGCCGACGCCGATACCCCCGATGAGCAGCCCCTGTTCGGCGAACCCGGCCTCACGCCGGACCAGAAGGCGTGGAAGCGCTCGCGCGTGGTTGCGCTTCTCGGCAACGGCGCCGACGATACCGACCCCGCCGTGCTGCTCGCGGCCGCCGCCAACGAAATCGGCCTCCCGGACATTCCGGCGTTCGCGTTGCGCGATGTGGAGGACCAGGACTGGGTACGTCTCACGCAATCCCAGTTCGACCCGATTCCCATTGGCAAGCGGATCTGGGTCGTGCCGTCGTGGCACGCCGCGCCCGATCCGGACGCGCTCGTACTCGAACTGGATCCCGGTCTGGCGTTCGGCACCGGAAGCCATCCGACCACGCGGCTTTGCATGGAGTGGATCGAGCAATCGGTTTTCGAAAACCAGTCCGTGCTCGACTATGGTTGCGGTTCCGGCATCCTCGCCATTCTTGCGAGGAAATGCGGCGCAAATCCGGTGATCGGTATAGACATTGACCCGCAAGCCGTCGAATCCGCGCGCCAGAACAGCGAGCGCAATCATGCGGAAGTGACCTATGGTCTGCCCGCCGACCTGCCCGAAGGACAGTTCGACATCGTGGTCGCCAACATCTTGTCAAACCCGCTGAAGCTCATGGCTTCCATGCTTTCATCACGCGTGAAACCGGGCGGACGCATTGCGTTGTCGGGCATTCTTGCGCGTCAGGCCGACGAAGTTGCCGCCGTGTATGCGCGCTGGATCGACATCAGCGTGTGGCGTGAACATGAAGGATGGGTATGTCTTGCCGGTACCCGCCGCGAAAGCCTTTAGAATAGCGCCATCGTCCATCTACCGGCCTCTGGCCTTCGGCTAACCATGGCGCTGGCTACACGCTGTCCCCACTGCGATACGGTTTTCCGCCTTGACCCGCATCTGCTCGCGCCGCACGACGGCCGCGTGCGCTGCGGACATTGCCAGGAAATTTTCGATGCCGCGCATTACCAGTTCGACCGCGACGCAATCGCCATGACCGCGCGCGCCGCCGCCACGCCGAACTACGGCGTGGACCCGGCGAGTCCATGGGCGGAAAAATCGAGCGCGGAAGTTGCCGGTGGCAGGAATGAGGCGCTCGGCATTCCGCTGCACCCGTTCATTCCCGATACCGCGCTCGCCCCGCAGGCGGACGCTGAAGCGGGCGTCCATCCGAAGCACGTCGTCCCGCAGGAAGAGCCGTTTGCCGGATTGGCGTCGACGCAAGCGCAAACGTCGTCCCGCGCGCGCGAAGCGAGTGATTTCCCCGGCGACGGCGGCGCCGAATCTCCGTGGCAGGCGGTCAGCCGTCCGCGCGCTCAAGCCGAAGCAAGCGCCGCGTCGCGCAACGACCCATCCATTGGCCGCGTTGACTCCGAATCGCAAAGGCGCGCCGACCCGTTTATCGGTCGCCCGGAAAACGATGCACGGCAAGAGCCGCGTACCGAACCGTTCGTTGGCCGGACAGCGCCGCGCGCGGAACCGGAAAGGCCGGCGCCACGGCACGCCGAGCCTCCATCTGCAGCCTGGGGCACGGACGATCGCCGTGCTGATCCCTTCGCCGATACCGATCCCGAACCGCGTTTCGGCCGTCCGGCGTCGGCCGTCCCTCCTCCCGCTGAACCCTTCCCCGTGATCCGCGAAACACGTCCCGCCGCGCGCTCAGGGATGGTGTGGAAAATCATCGGTTCATTGATCGCGCTCGTGCTGCTGGTCGCGCTCGCCGCGCAAGTCGCGTGGTGGCAGCGCGAAACCGTCATGGTGTATTGGCCGGCATCACAGCCGCTGTTCGCGCAAGCGTGCGAGCAGATTGGCTGCGTGGTTGCGCCGCCGCGTGATATCGATGGATTGCAGATCGAGAATTCAGGTCTGCGCCAGGTGGATGGATCGCACAAACTCGAACTGAAACTGTCGCTGCGCAATCGCTTCGATCTCGCCATCGCATATCCGGCGCTGGAACTCACGCTGCTCGACGACAAGAACAACGTCGCGATCCGCCGCGTGCTCTGGCCGCAGGACTATGCGCGCCCGGGCACCCAGATTGGCATCGGCCTCGCAGCGCGCAGTACGCAACAGGTCATTGTTCGGCTCGATACCGGCGACGCCGTCGCGGCGAATTATCGTGTACAGATCTTTTATCCGTGACGCGGCATCACCCGCGTTCATTTTTCACTCTTAGCTAGTCGTTGTCTCCGTGCGCGCCGCCCGACCGTTCAGGCTGGACGACGCGCTCAATCCCTGAACATCAGACCCATTCTGGAGTAGACATGAGCCAAGTTACCCTCGGCGGCAAGCCGATCGAAGTCGCCGGCACGTTCCCGACCGCCGGCGCAAAAGCAGCCGATTTCACGCTGGTCGGCAAGGATCTCGGCAACCTGACGCTGGCGAGCTTCAGCGGCAAGCGCAAGGTGCTGAACATTGTGCCGAGCCTCGATACCCCCACGTGCGCCACCTCCACGCGCAAATTCAATGTTGCCGCGGCCGGCCTCGACAACACGGTCGTCGTGGTCGTTTCGGGCGACCTGCCGTTTGCGGCGACGCGTTTTTGCACGACGGAAGGCATCGAGAACGTGGTGACGGCGTCAACGTTCCGCGGCCATGATTTCGCCAAGGCATACGGCGTCGATGTAACGAGCGGTCCACTGACCGGCCTGACGGCGCGCGCGGTCGTGGTTATCGATGAAAACGACAAGGTGCTTTATTCCGAGCTCGTGCCGGAAATCAAGAACGAGCCGAATTACGATGCGGCGCTCGCAGCGTTGAAGTAAGCAGTAGAAATTGCAGGACGCCGGCGGAACGTGCGCATCGTTCGCCGGCAATGAATAAATCTGCGGCGTGTCCCGTTTACCGGGCAAGCGCCCAGTGTTCTATTAGTCAGAAGTCCGCAGCACGTGCATTCGTGGCGTCGAACACCGCGCGACGCGACGAATGCGCAGCGCCATTAACCGGGCATGCACGGTGCTCAGGAAATGCCAACCGCGCGTGCTTTTACCCATCATTTTCAGGGATCTTGCCAGTGTCTACGCTCATCTGCGGCTCGCTCGCCTACGACAACATCATGACGTTCCAGGGCCGCTTCGGCGACCACATCCTGCCGGACCAGGTTCATCAGCTCAATATCAGCTTCCTCGTCCCCACGATGCGGCGCAACTTTGGCGGCTGCGCAGGCAACATTGCCTACGCGCTGCAGTTGCTCGGCGGCGACGCAAAGATCATGGCAACGCTCGGTGAAGCCGACGCGCAGCTTTATCTCGATCGTTTCGATGCACTTGGTTTGTCGCGCGAGTACGTACGCGTCCTGCCCGGCCAGCACTCGGCGCAATGCTTCATCACCACCGACCTGGCGAACAACCAGATCACCGCCTTCCATCCGGGCGCGATGATGGATTCGCATTTGAATCACGCCGGAGAAGCCCGGGAAATCACGCTCGGAATCGTCGCACCCGATGGCGCCGACGGCATGCGCCAGCATGTCGAGGAACTGGCGGCCGCGGGCATTCCGTTCGTGTTCGATCCAGGCCAGGGCCTGCCGATTCTTGAAGGTGTAGAGCTTTGTCGCATGATTGAACTTGCCACTTACGTGGCGGTCAACGATTACGAGGCGAAATTGTTGAGCAACAAGACCGGCTGGTCGATCGATGAAATTCTGAGCCGCGTGGACGCACTGATCATCACACGCGGCGAGCACGGCGCGCAGATTTTGCACGCTGGCGGTATCGAAGAAATTCCGGCGGTGAAGGCGCAAAAAATTGTCGATCCAACCGGTTGCGGCGACGCATTCCGCGGCGGTTTGCTCCACGGTATCGAGAACAAGCTGGGCTGGGCGAAGACCGGACGTCTCGCAAGCCTGATGGGTGCGCTCAAGATCGAACATCAAGGACCGCAAACTTACGCGCCCACGCGTGCTGAGATTGCCGAGCGTTTTCAGTCGGCATTTGGGTCGGCGCTCTGAGATCTTGAAGTTCTTGAAGTAATACGGTTTGGCATCACAGGTAACGAAGGCGAAATGAAGCAGGCCGCACGCTGCTTCAGCAATGACACGATGTAGCCGGCTGCCAGCCGCACGCGGCAGCCGGCGGTAAATGAGCAGGAGCAGGAAATGAACATGACAAGTCGAATGGCGCTGGCAGCAGCGCTGATAAGCACCGTCGCCATGACGGGATGCGCTTATAACAGCAGCTCGCCAGACGTGTACACCGCGTCGCAGGCGCAACGTGAAGAAACCGTCCGCATGGGAACAGTCGACAGCGTACGCGGCGTGAAGATCAGCTCGAACAACGGCCAGCCGAGCGGGCTTGGCGCTATCGGCGGCGGTGCACTCGGTGCGGTAGCCGGCAGTGCGCTCGGTGGCGGACGCGGCTCCATCCTGACGGGTATTGTTGGCGGTATCGCGGGTGCCGTGGCGGGCAATGCGGTTGAAAACGGCGTGGCGTCGCAGAACGGCCTGGAGATCACGGTCCGCCTGGATAACGGCGACATGCGCGCGATCACGCAAACGGCAACGGGCGAAGTATTCCGCGCGGGCGAGCGTGTCCGCTTGTTATCCAGTGGTGGCGTGACGCGTGTGACGCACTGAACTCTGGATGTATCGGCACGATGAAACACATCGTGCCGGCGCTGCAAAAGAAAACGCATGGGTCCCATTCAGGTCCATGCGTTTTTTTCGTCCGCTTGCTGCGCTCATAAAAAACCCGCCGCCGATATGAACCGGCAGCGGGTTTGGACCGCGTAGCATTACACGGCCGCGAGACACACTGTGTGTGTCGAGGTACTGCGTTACACCTGCGCTTACGGACGGCTGCCCGTCGGGAACGGCCATGCAGCCGCCGGGTTCAACGCCGTCTTGACCGTTGCAGCCGGAGCCGGCGCTGCGGGGGTCGTTGCCGTCGTTGCCGGTGCTACAGCAGTCGTCTTCTTCGCAGCGGCAGCCTTCTTGGCCGGAGCCTTCTTGGCCGGAGCCTTCTTGGCAACCGGAGCCGGTGCTGCAGCGGGCGCTGCGGCAGAAGCGGGAGCGGCAGCTTTCTTCGCAGGCGCGGCCTTCTTCGCAGCAGGGGCAGCCTTCTTGGCGGGCGCAGCCTTCTTGGCGGCAGCCTTTTTGGCAGGCGCCTTCTTGGCAGCAGCCTTTTTAGCAGGCGCCTTTTTGGCAGCGGCTTTCTTCGCAGGCGCTTTCTTGGCAGGCGCCTTCTTAGCGGCAGCCTTCTTGGCCGGCGCCTTCTTGGCAGCAGCCTTCTTCGCCGGCGCTTTCTTCGCTGCAACCTTCTTCACTGCAACTTTCTTGGCTGCAACTTTCTTCGCAGGCGCCTTCTTGGCGGCAACCTTCTTCGCTGCAACCTTCTTGGCCGCGACCTTCTTCACTGCGACTTTCTTGGCTGCAACTTTCTTCGCGGCTACTTTCTTGGCTGCGGGGGCCTTCTTGGCTGCCGTTGCCTTCTTGGCAGCCGTCTTCTTGACAGCGGGTTTTGCTGCGGCTTTCTTTGCGACGGATTTCTTGGCTAATGCCATCATTTTCTCCTTCAGGTTTCAAGATGAGAGTCAGTTCAAACAACACCCTTCGTCAAAACCCGCTTCCCGCGTGGGCTTCTCACGACGCACGCTGCGAAGCGGATTATTCATCGGCGTACGCTGATGGAGCCTGCTTACGCTAATGAATACGGCAAGGCGGCGGTGCCATCAGGCACCGCGCGCCAAATTAAGTCAGCACCCTGAAGCGGCGCCGGCAATCGCTTGATCGGGCCGTCGGCACTGCCGACGGCATATTTCGGGGGGAAGTTTGCCCGTCCCACTGAAGGGTCCGCAAAACGCCTGTCATCTATATGGGCTGTCAAGCCACAAGGCGCACTTTGCATCAGGCGACCGTTCTCCTAAACCTGTTGGGCCGGTGCGCGCGCAATCGCGTTTCGCGCGCAAGAACACCGGTTTGCTATTCACCCGTCTACTCGGCGCCGTAATCGGCGCCTGGCCTGCATCTCATTCGTCGCGGCAATGCGTCCACTGCCGCAGTCCAGCGATGATTCGCTTTCCCGGTTATTCCCAGGTCAGCGCGCCGCCAGTTTGATACTCGATCACGCGTGTCTCGAAGAAGTTGCGTTCCTTCTTCAAGTCGATCATCTCGCTCATCCACGGGAACGGGTTTTCCTCGTTCGGGAACAGCGTGTCGAGGCCGATCTGCTGGCATCGACGGTTACAGATGAAGCGCAAATAGCTCTTGAACATGGATGCATTCAGACCGAGCACGCCGCGCGGCATCGTGTCTTCTGCGTACCGGTATTCGAGTTCAACGGCCTGCTGGAAAATCGCGCGGATCTCCGCGCGGAATTCCTGCGTCCACAGTTGCGGCTCTTCAAGCTTGATCTGGTTGATCAGGTCGATGCCGAAATTGCAGTGCATCGACTCGTCGCGCAGGATGTATTGATACTGCTCCGCCGCGCCCGTCATCTTGTTCTGGCGACCCAGCGCCAGAATCTGAGTAAAGCCGACGTAGAAGAAGAGCCCTTCCATCACGCAAGCAAACACGATCAACGACTTCAGCAATTTCTGGTCCGCTTCGAGCGTGCCCGTTTTGAATGCCGGATCAGTCAGCGTGTTGATGAACGGAATCAGGAACTCGTCCTTCGCGCGAATCGAGTCCACCTCGTGATACGCGTTGAAGATTTCGCTCTCGTCCAGACCCAGCGATTCGACAATGTACTGATACGCGTGCGTGTGGATGGCTTCCTCGAACGCCTGGCGCAGCAGGAACTGGCGGCACTCGGGCGCGGTGATGTGGCGATACGTGCCGAGCACGATGTTGTTCGCCGCCAGCGAGTCCGCCGTCACAAAGAAACCGAGGTTGCGCTTCACGATGCGGCGTTCGTCGTCGGACAGACCGTTCGGATCTTTCCACAACGCGATGTCGCGCGACATGTTCACTTCCTGCGGCATCCAGTGGTTTGCACAACCCGCCAGATACTTTTCCCACGCCCACTTGTACTTGAACGGCACCAACTGGTTCACGTCGGTCTTGCCGTTGATGATGCGCTTGTCCGCCACATTCACCCGCGCTTCGCTCGCAGCCGCGATGTCGCCGGCGCTCGGTGCTGCGGGAGCAACGAAGTCGCTCGCAAAAATATTCTGTGCCGCTGACGTTTGATGGGCAGTTTGAAGAACGCCATGACCGGCAGCATGTGCAGCACCCGGAGCCGCCGCACGCGATGCCTGACTGACGCCGGCAACCTGACCTGCCGGGTTGCGCAACGTGTTGTGTTGCGAACCGTTCGAGGGAGTTACGGCCGTGGTCTCGTCATCCCAGTTGAGCATAAATTCTCACCATCAATTTAGATCGGTTTGTACCATCTTTCCATGAGCGATAAAAGAGCTTGCTCATAAAAATCCTGTTTTCATGTTGACGCTGCTACTTGCATACAACACTTTGCATTGAGCTCAATGCCTGAAGCTTAGTGCGATGTCTTGCTGAGCACGTTCAAAGCAGTGCGCTTGCTCTGCAGTTTCGTGCGCTTCAGAGCGTTGCTTCAAAGCGTGAGCACGTCATTGCAAATCATCTTGCGTGTGTCTTTGAAGCGTGACGTCCAGTGACTTTCATTGCGGTGGACTTCGGTCGCCTTAGATGAAATCCTGGGTCGTCTGCGTGCTGAAGCGTGTGAATCAACTACCGGTTCCTGCGATGCGCGATGCATTCAGATCAGTTAAGTCGATCCTCGCAATGCACGCAAGCCAAGCTTTGAAACTGATCGTGTGCGGCGTGTTTCCGGATCATTCGAGCGCGGCTTCAGCGCCTTCGATCTCCGCCTGTTTTGCTGTGGAAACACGGCGCGGTTTGTGTCATGCCGCGCCGTGTTTCCATGATGAAAGTGTAGCATCCGATGCCTTCGTCGCAAAGGGTAAAAACACAAAATCTTGGGTGTCAGCCAGTCTTACCGACTACCTATAGTACAAGCGAGACCGATACGCAAGCGGGCATTTGCACCGCTGATTCATGCCGCAAACCCCTCGCCTGCATCACGCTCACTCCCGTTTGTCACGCAGCGGCACAAGCAGTTCGCGCAGGTTGTTATGGTCGATTTCGTGCATCAGCGCGAGCAGCCGGCCAAGCTGGCCTGCAGGAAAACCCTCACGCGAAAACCACGCAAGATAGTGACCCGGCAAGTCGGCAAGCAAGCGGTCCTTGTACTTTCCGTAAGGCATCTTTTGCGTGACGAGACGCTGCAAATCTTCGGGGTCCATCGCCTTGCTCCTTGTGTTTTCACCGCGCTTGGCGGGATCGAGCACCGCAGTTCGCAATGCCGCCGCCATCATATCGATGCATAATCGCACTTCCCGTCCAGGCTTCCCACCGCGAAGAGACCCCTTCCGTTCTCCATGTCGCTAGCCATCAAAGCTTTCGTTGCCCCTCTCATTGTCGCGTGTGCGATGTTCATGGAAAGCGTCGATGCCAACGTCATCGTCACCGCGATCCCCGAAATGGCCAGAGCCTTCGGCCGCGATCCTGTAACGCTAAAGATCGCCGTCACGAGTTACGTGCTCGGGCTCGGCGTGTTCATTCCAATCTGCGGCTGGGTCGCCGACCGCTTCGGCGCACGCACCATCTTCCGTCTCGCCATCGGCATCTTCGTTGCCGGCTCCATCTTGTGCGCTGCGTCCACTTCGCTGATTCCCTTCACGCTCGCGCGCTTCGTGCAAGGCGTCGGCGGCGCAATGATGGTGCCGGTCGGGCGGATCATCATCTTCCGCTCGGTGCGCCGCTCCGAATTCATCCGCGCGATGAACTACCTGTCGGTCCCCGCGATGTTCGGACCCGCCGTCGGTCCGCTGCTCGGCGGTTTCATCACCACATATCTGCACTGGCGCCTGATTTTCTTCATCAACATCCCGATCGGCATTGCCGGGATTTACCTGACCAACAAATACATCGCGAATGTGCGCGAGGCGCATCCGGGTCCGCTTGACTGGCTGGGCTTCTTTTTATCGGCGATGGGCGGCACGCTTTTCCTGCTCGGGCTTTCGTTGATTGGCGGCGAACTGGTCACGGATCGCGTCGCGGCGGGCATGGCGCTGGGCGGCGTATTTTTCCTCGTGTTGTATTTCCTGCACTCGCGGCGCATCAAGCTGCCGCTGCTCGATCTCAGCTTCCTGCGTGTTCCCACCTTCCAGGCAAGCGTGGCTGGCGGCTCGCTGTTTCGCATCGGCCTTGGCGCAGTGCCGTTCCTGCTGCCGCTCGCGATGCAGGAAGGACTCGGCATGAGCGCGTTCAAATCCGGCGCGATCACGTGCGCGTCGGCGGTCGGCGGCATGTTCATGCGCTCGCTCGCCTCGCGCGTGCTGCACCGCTTCGGCTTCCGGCAGACGCTGATGGTGAACGCGGCGCTGTCGGGCATTGCGATCGCCGCGTGCGGCATGTTTTATCCCGGCACGCCGACGTGGCTCATCTGGGCGGTCGTGCTGCTTGGCGGATTTTTCCCCGCGCTGCAATTCACGAGCCTCAATTCGCTGACCTATGCCGAGATCGAAAGCCGCGATGTTGGCCGCGCGACGAGTCTCGGCAGTTTTATCCAGCAGGTTTCGCTGGGACTGGGCGTGACGGTTGGCGGGATCGCGCTGCAGATTTCACACGATCTACAGGGCCATCCGCAAATGGTCTGGTCGGATTTCTGGCCAGCGTTTTTGGTCGTCGGGATGTTTTCGTTTCTTTCGATTCCCATTACCGCACGGCTTTCGCGCGATGCCGGGCATGAGATATCGAGAGGCACGCGGGGGTAAGCGGCGCTGCTTTGCGTTTCAAACACCGCAGCGATCGTCGCGCTAAATAAATACAGATGCAAAAAGACAAAAGGAAAAGGCCGGTATCGAATCCGGCCGCCCTTCCTGCTTAAGAAGAACAACCGCTTCGTACCGGCCTTTGGCTGGCGGCGGGTAACTTACGCCCGCCGCTGGGCTCCTCTTACTGGCAAGCCTCACATTCGTCGAACCCGGCATCGCCAGGGCGCATCATGCAAACCGGGCCGTCGGCTTCCTGTTCAGCCGCTGCCACCGCCGGCGCCGCGACCGCCGCTGCATTGAAACCACCCGTCGACGATCCGTGCGAACCCTGCGTGCCGAAGCCGCTGCCGTTCGCGCCGGAATTACCACCGGCACCGCCGGCGCCGTTGTCCGAGTTGCCGGAAGGCACCGAGTTCAACTGACCGTGAGCGACCGTCGACTTCTCGACGTGCGTGGCAGCCATTGTGCGGAGGTAGTACGTGGTCTTCAGGCCGCGCAGCCACGCAAGCTTGTACACCTCGTCCAGCTTCTTGCCCGACGCGCCCGCCATGTAAATGTTCAGCGACTGCGCCTGATCGATCCACTTCTGGCGGCGCGACGCCGCTTCCACCACCCAGGTCGCGTCCAGTTCGAACGCAGTGGCGTAGATCGCCCGCAGATCAGCCGGAACACGGTCGATGCGCGAAAGCGTGCCGTCGAAGTACTTCAGGTCGGAGACCATGACTTCGTCCCACAGCCCGCGTTCCTTCAGATCGCGCACCAGGTACTCGTTCACGACCGTGAATTCACCCGACAGGTTCGACTTCACGTACAGGTTCTGGAACGTCGGTTCAATACAGGCCGACACGCCGATGATGTTCGAGATCGTCGCCGTGGGCGCGATTGCCACGCAATTCGAGTTGCGCATGCCGTACGTTGCAATCCGCGAACGCAGCTCGGTCCAGTCCATGGACGCGCTCTCGTCCACTTCCACGTAGCCGCCGCGCTCGGCCGCCAGCAGCTTCAGCGAATCTTGCGGAAGGATGCCGCGATCCCACAACGAGCCGCGATAGCTCGAGTAACGACCGCGTTCTTCGGCCAGTTCCGTCGATGCGTAGTATGCGTAGTAGCAGACCGCTTCCATGGAGGTATCGGCGAATTCGACCGCTTCTTTCGACGCATACGGCGTGCGCAGCAAGTGCAGGCAGTCCTGGAAGCCCATGATGCCCATGCCGACCGGACGATGCTTCAGGTTCGAATTGCGTGCCTTGGCGACGGCGTAGTAATTGATGTCCACGACGTTGTCGAGCATGCGCATGGCCACGCTGACGGTGCGCTTCAGCTTTTCGTGATCGAGCGCCAGCGTGCCGTCGGCCTGCTTCTTCATGTGCGCGACGAGGTTCACCGAGCCGAGGTTGCACACGGCGATTTCCGTGTCGCTGGTATTCAGCGTGATTTCCGTGCACAGGTTCGACGAATGCACCACGCCAATATGCTGCTGCGGCGAACGGATGTTGCAAGGATCCTTGAACGTGATCCACGGATGACCCGTCTCGAACAGCATGCCGAGCATCTTGCGCCACAGTTGGGCGGCCGGAACCTTCTTGAACAGCTTCAGTTCGCCGCGCGCCGCTTTTTCTTCATACGCCACGTAGGCTTTTTCGAACGCCGCGCCGAACAGGTCGTGCAAGTCCGGCGTGTTGGCCGGCGAGAACAGCGTCCAGTCGCCGCCTTCGTGAACGCGCTTCATGAACAGGTCGGGAATCCAGTTCGCCGTGTTCATGTCGTGCGTGCGGCGACGGTCATCGCCCGTGTTCTTGCGCAGTTCCAGGAATTCTTCGATATCCAGATGCCACGTTTCCAGGTACGCGCACACCGCGCCCTTGCGCTTGCCGCCCTGGTTCACGGCGACCGCCGTGTCGTTCACCACTTTGAGGAACGGCACCACGCCTTGCGACTTGCCGTTCGTGCCCTTGATATGCGAACCGAGCGCACGCACGCGCGTCCAGTCGTTGCCCAGGCCGCCCGCGAACTTCGAGAGCAGCGCGTTTTCCTTCAGTGCTTCGTAGATACCGTCGAGGTCGTCGGCAACAGTCGTCAGATAGCACGATGACAATTGCGAACGGCGCGTGCCGGAGTTGAACAGCGTCGGCGTGGACGACATGAAGTCGAAGCTCGACAACACGTTGTAGAACTCGATAGCGCGCGCCTCGCGGTCGATCTCATTCAGCGCGAGGCCCATCGCCACGCGCATGAAAAACGCCTGCGGCAGTTCGATGCGCTTGTTTTCGTTGTGCAGGAAGTAGCGGTCATACAGCGTCTGCAGGCCCAGATAGCCGAATTGCAGGTCGCGGTTGGCGTCGAGTGCGGCGCCCAGGCGCTTCAGGTCGTACTGCTGGAGCTTTTCGTCGAGCAATTCCGCTTCCACGCCTTGCTTGATGAACAGCGGAAAGTATTCGGCGTAGCGCGTGGCCATCTCGCCTTGCGAGACATCTTCTTCCAGGATTTCGCGGCGGATGGTGTGCAGCAGGATGCGCGCGGTGACCTGGCTGTACGCCGGGTCCTTTTCGATCATGGTGCGCGCGGCGAGAATGGCCGAGTCGTAGACTTGCGCCATCGGCACGCCGTCGTACAGGTTTTTCACTGTTTCTGCGACGATCGGGTCCGCATTCACTTCGCTGCCAAGGTTCACGCATGCTTCGTTGATGCGCGCCTTCAATGCGTCGAGGTCCAGCGGATGCGACACGCCGTTGTCGATCACGTTGATGCCGAGCGCGTTCGCACGCGTTTCCGGTGCGTGAGCGCGTTCCTGCGCACGCTTTTCGCGATACAGCACGTAGGCGCGCGCCACGTTGTGCTCGCCGCCGCGCATCAGCGCGAGTTCGACCTGATCCTGGATATCTTCAATATGGAACGTACCGCCGTTCGGGCGGCTGCGCACCAATGCACGGACCACGCTCTGCGTCAGTTGTTCGACAAGCTCGCGCACCCGCGCCGAGCCTGCGCCCTGACCGCCGTTCACGGCAAGGAACGCCTTCGTCACGGCGATGGAAATCTTCGACGGCTCGAACGACACCACGGTCCCGTTACGGCGAATGACCTTGTAGTCGGCCAGCGTGGCGTCCGGCGCGAGCGAACTCGCGCCCGGCTGCTGAGCCTGTGCGCCGGTGGGCCGCTGGTAAGCGCCTTCGTGGGAAATCGTGGCGTTGTCGGTGGTTTGCATGTGCAAATCTCCTGGTGTTCGATGGTGCGGAACGTCCGCGGATTGAAATGCGTGCCGCACGCGCTTGGCGAGTTTCCTGTTGCCGGATACCGCTCTTGCCGACCGCGCACGACGATGAAATTTGAAAATGGTCAGCCGGGAAATTGCCGCTGCGATCCGTTCGATCACGATGGCAACTTCACTCGCTACGCCTATCTGCCCCGAGTGTTTCAACCCGACTCGCCGGCGGATTTCACGCGGCGAATCAGTCGCTTATGCGGCGTTTTGTTCTATGGCCGGACAAGCGTACGGCGCCGGCTCTATGAGCGGGGCGCCGCCTTGACAACACAACATATAGTGCGATTTCCGTCTCTGAGCACCAAGTATAGTGACATTCCGCACAGTCTCAAAAACTTTTATTTGCTGAGGATTTCACTAACCGGGGTTGACTTTTCGAATGCCAAAGTCGGACAAGGGATCGCGAGCAGAAGAGAGGCGAACGCGTTGCAGCGCAAAATTGGAGGACGTGAATGTCAAGCGTTGAATGGCCGCGGACGTGCGCGGCCTACGCTTTGGCGAGATAGGGAAAATACTGAAGCGGAAGTTCACAACCGTTTTGCAGGCGCAACCATTCGAAGTGCGGACCGGGATCGGTCTTGCGGTCCGGCGCGATATCCGAATGGCCGGCCAATGCATCGATCGGATAACGCTGCATGGTCGCGCGAACCACCTCGTTGAGCGACGCATACTGCGCCGCCTCGAACGCGCTCGAGTCGCTGCCTTCCAGTTCGATGCCCACTGAAAAATCATTGCATCGTTCACGGCCGAAAAAGCTCGACAGGCCGGCGTGCCACGCGCGCTCGTTGCACGACACGTATTGCTCGACCGCGCCATCGCGTCGAATCACGAAATGCGACGACACGCGCATGCCGCGCAACCGATCGTAATAGGGGTGCGCATCGTGATCGAGACGATTCTGGAAGAACTCGGTGATCGCGCCGCCGCCGAATTCGTCGGGCGGCAGGCTGATGTTGTGAATGACAATCAACGTCGGTTCGATACCACCGGGCCGTGCTTCAAAGTTCGGCGACGGCAAACGAAGCGCCGACGAATACCACCCATCGCCGCCGATGGAACCCGCTTCGCTCATCGTGCGTCGCGGCCAGTCGGGCGAGCGGCGTGGCGTTGAGCGTGATCGACGGAACAAAAGCGATGGCCCGCCGCGACGATCGCTTCACTGCTCGGCGTATGCACGCCACACTCGGCGCAACGCACGAGCGGATCGGGAAGTTGCGGCGCGCCCGAAGCCGCAGGACCGCGGGACGTGCGGGCGGTGCCCGCGCCGGCGTGAGCATTGCCTGCGGCGGCCTGGGCGCGCTTGAGCTTCTTGAAAAGCCACTGGCTCGCAAAGAATACAAAAATCAGCAGAAGGAGTTGGCGCATGATCTTACTAATAGTAGAGGCGAAGTAGACGCGTCAGACGACCGCGCGATGCAGCAGCACTTCGAACACAAAGCGGCTGCCCACATAGGCCAGCAGCAACGCCAGAAACGAAGCGAGCACCCAGCGCAACGCCGCACGGCCGCGCCAGCCGGACACCCGGCGCGCGGTCAGCAAAGCGCCAAACATCAGCCATGAAAGAATGGCGAACACCGTCTTGTGGTCAAGCTTGAACGCTTTGTCGACGAGTTGTTCATTGAACGCTACGCCCGAGATCAGCGTGAGCGTCAACAGCACGAACCCCGCCGAAATCAGCCGGAACAATAATTTTTCGAGCGTGAGCAGCGGCGGCAATGTATCGAGCCAGCTCGACACCCAGCTATTCGACGTATGCCGCGTCGCCGTGCCGCGCATGTTCTGCAAACGCCTTTCGACCATCAACATGAGAATGGCGTGAAGCGCCGCAATGGCAAACAACCCGTACGCAATGTTGGCGATCAGGAAGTGCAGCTTGAACATGGGCGCGGCCGAATAGGACAACACGCGCACGCCGCCGAAGATCAGCGGCATCACCGACGCCACGCACGCAAGCGGCAGCACGAGCAGCCGCAATCCGTCGAGCGGGAAGAAAAAACTTTCGATCCAGTAAATGCCCGCACCGAGCCAGAACATGGCGGAAAGCGCGAACGCAAACCCGAACACCATGGCGTTCTGCGGAAAGATGGTGGTGTGCAGCAAGATGCCGTGCAGGAGCAGCGCAACGCCGAGCAGCACGCGCCCCATGGAACTCATGCCCGACGCCTTCGATGCCCGCCCGCTTTCCATGCCTGCGGCAAGATGGGCGCCCGCGGGCACGCCCACAAGCGCCGGTTCGACGGCCGTGTGGCGATGCGCGCGCCAACCCGCTACGGCAAGTCCGCCGTAGAGAAGCGCAGTGAGGGCATACAGTACAATATCCATGTTTGAAGTTTACACCAGGCCCTGAAGCCGCGACGTCTTCCCCCTCCTGCCAGTAAGTCGCAGCAAGGGCAGTCAGGACGCCGCTACCGTTTACCTATATTCACCGGCCGCACTTTCACACGCCCCATGCTCGACACACTCACTACACGGATGGCGCGCGTCGTCAAGACGCTGCGCGGCGAAGCCCGGCTCACCGAGGCTAACACGCAGGAAATGCTGCGCGAAGTGCGCCTGGCGCTGCTCGAGGCCGACGTCGCGCTGCCGGTCGTGCGCGAATTCATCGCCAAGGTGAAGGAAAAGGCGCTTGGCGAAGAGGTGATTTCCAGCCTGTCGCCAGGCCAGGCGCTGGTCGGCGTGGTGCAGCGCGAACTGACGGCGATCATCGGCGGGGATTACGAGGGCAAGGCGGTCGAGCTGAATCTCGCCGTCACGCCACCCGCAATCATACTCATGGCCGGCCTGCAAGGTGCGGGAAAGACCACGACCACTGGCAAGCTCGCCAAGCTGCTGCGCGAAAAGCACAAGAAAAAAGTGCTGACCGTATCTGTCGACGTGTATAGGCCGGCTGCGATCGCGCAGTTGAAAACGGTGACGGAACAGGTCGGCGCGGATTTTTTTCCGTCGGAGCCTGACCAGAAGCCGGCTGACATCGCGCGGGCGGCGGTGGACTGGGCGAAACGCCATTTCCACGATGTGCTGATCGTCGATACGGCCGGCCGGCTCGGTATCGACGAAGCGATGATGAAGGAAATCGCCGAGCTTCACGGCCTTCTGAAGCCGTCGGAAACGCTCTTCGTAGTCGACGCCATGCTGGGGCAGGACGCCGTGAACACGGCCAAGGCGTTCAGCGACGCCCTGCCGCTCACCGGCGTGGTCCTCACCAAGCTCGACGGCGACTCGCGCGGCGGCGCGGCGCTTTCAGTGCGCCACGTGACCGGCAAGCCGATCAAGTTCGTGGGCGTGGCCGAAAAGCTGGACGGCCTGGAAGTGTTCCACCCGGATCGCATGGCGAACCGGATTCTCGGCATGGGCGACATTCTGGCGCTCGTCGAGGAAGCGCAAAAAGGCGTAGACAGTGCAGCCGCGCAAAAACTCGCCGACAAGGTCAAGAAAGGCGGCGATTTCGACCTGAACGACTTCCGCGCGCAACTCGCGCAGATGAAGAACATGGGCGGACTGTCGTCGCTTATGGACAAGCTGCCAGCCCAGTTCCAGCAGGCCGCGGCGGGCGCGAACATGGGTATCGCGGAAAAGCAGATGCGCCGCATGGAAGGGATCATCAATTCCATGACGCTCGCGGAGCGCGCCAAGCCCGATCTCATCAAGGCGCAGCGCAAGCGCCGCATTGCCGCGGGCGCCGGCGTGCAGGTGCAGGAAGTCAATCGCATGCTGAATCAATACGAGCAAATGCGCGGCATGATGAAAAAGCTCAAGGGCGGCAATCTGCAGAAAATGATGCGCGGCATGAAAGGCATGATGCCCGGCATGCGCTGAGTTTTTGTCCTTTTTTGTGCCCCTGGCAGCTTTGATTCGACTGGCCCGGGTTTCATCGAGGAACGCGGGTTTATCATGTCGTGGCGCGCACGTTGGCGCCCGTCTCTTCTACTTTAGCTTTACGCCCTCGCCGCCTGCCCTATGAATCGCGAAGAAGCATTCCATATTTTCAGCCACTCCGAAGAGATCGTTTCGGCGCAAGACGTGACTGCGTCCATCGTCAACATGGCGACCGCCATTGGCGCGAGCGTCGGCGAGGAGTTCCCGCTCGTGCTGTCCGTCATGGGCGGCGCGGCGGTGTTCACCGGCATGTTGCTGCCGCACCTCGATTTCCCGCTCGAGTTCGACTACATCCATTTGACCCGCTATCGCAACACGACCAAGGGCGGCGACAAGATGGAATGGCGCGTGGCGCCGGCGGAGTCGGTGAAGGATCGCGTGGTGCTCGTGCTCGACGATATTTTGGATGAAGGCGAAACCATGGCCGCCATCCGCGATCGGATCATGGCAATGGGCGCGAAGAAATTCCTCTCGGCGGTGCTTTGCGAGAAGCTCATCAGTAAAGCGAAGCCGCTGCGTCCGGACTTTTGCGGCTTCGAAGTACCGGACCGCTATGTATTCGGCTGCGGCATGGACGCTAAGGGATATTGGCGCAACCTGCCGACTATCCGGGCGCTGACTGAAGGCGCTTGATCCGTCGAATCGCTGTAGCAGCGAAATATGAAAGAAGGCCGTTTCAACTCATGTTGAAACGGCCTTCTGTTTTATGGACACCACTGTTGCACGTGGAGCGTCAGTTGCTCGCCGCCAGTTGATGCACGAAGGTGCGAATCCCGGTCAGGATCATTTCCACCGATATTGCAACCAGCACCAGCCCCATCAGCCGCTCGAACGCAGTCACCGCGCGCTCGCCCAGCCAATGCTGGATCTTCTCGGCCATCACCAGCACGACTGCGCAGACGAGCATGGTCACGGTCAGCGCGCCGACCCATTCCCACATCTGCCCTGGCGCCTGCGATGTCAGCAGCATCACCGTTGCCAGCGCAGACGGACCGGCGAGCGCGGGAATGGCAAGCGGCACGATCAGCGGTTCGCCGCCGCGCGAATCGCCGCCCATGGGGCCATCGGGATGCGGAAAGATCATCCGCAGCGCAATCAGGAACAACACAATTCCGCCGCCCAGTCTCAACGACAAATCCGTCAGGCTCATCGCGCGAAGAAAGCGGTCGCCAACAAGCATGAACAGCAGCAGGATCCCGAACGCGATCGCTACTTCGCGCAAAATCACGATCCGCCGGCGCTCCTTCGCCACACCCCGCAACGCGTTGATGAAGATCGGGATATTGCCGAGCGGATCGGTGATCAGGATCAGCAATACCGTCGCCGAGAGGAAGTTGTACTGCACTTACCGCGTCACTCCGCTCGCGAGCGCGGCGCGCACCTTTTCGATCACCACGTTGGCGGCGTCTTCCACCGGCAGCAGGGTCGCTTCGGTGTCGCGTCGCGCCTGATATTCGAGCTTGCCTTCCTTGAGCCCGCGATCGCCGATCACCAGCCGATGCGGCACGCCGATCAGCTCCCAATCCGCGAACATCACGCCCGGACGCTCGCCGCGATCGTCCAGAATCACGTCGATACCCGCAGCCTGCAGCGCCGCGTAAAGCGTGTCGGCCTGCTCGCGCACGGCGTCACTGCGGTCATAACCCATCGGGCACAGCACGACTTCGAACGGTGCAATCGATTCCGGCCAGATGATGCCCTTCGCATCGAAATTCTGTTCAATCGCAGCGCCCAAAACCCGCGTGATACCGATGCCGTAGCAACCCATCAGCATGGGCGCGGGCTTGCCGTTTTCATCGAGGAACGTGGCGTTCATGGCGTCCGAATACTTCGTGCCAAGCTGGAACACGTGGCCCACTTCAATGCCGCGGCAAATTTCGAGCGGACCTTTGCCGTCCGGCGACGGGTCGCCTGCCAGCACGTTGCGGATGTCCGCCACGATCGGTTCCGGCAGATCGCGGCCCCAGTTCACGCCGGTGATGTGATAGTCCACCTCGTTCGCGCCGACCACGAAATCGCTCATGTTCGCGACCGTGCTGTCCGCGATCACCTTGATCGGCTTTTTCGTGTTGATCGGGCCAAGATAGCCGGGCGGCGTGCCGAAGGTATCGACAATCTCGGCTTCCGTTGCGAATCGATAACCCGACAAACCCGGCAACTTGCCCGTCTTGACGTCGTTGAGCGAATGATCGCCGCGCAGCATCAGCAACCAGATGGTCGGCTCGGCGCCTTCGTTTTCGGTCGCGAGAATGATCGACTTGATGGTCCGTTGCAGCGGAATGTTCAGCAGCTCGGCCACGGCTTCGCACTTCGCCTTGCCCGGCGTTGCCGTCTTTTTCATCTCTTCGGCCGGGGCTGCGCGCGTGGCGTTCAGCGGCAAAGCCTCGGCGGCTTCGACGTTCGCCGCGTAATCCGATGCCGGACAATACGCGATTGCATCTTCACCCGTTTCCGCGATCACGTGGAACTCATGCGAACCACTCCCGCCAATAGAACCGTTATCCGCGGCAACCGCACGGAATTCCAGGCCGATGCGCGAAAACACGCGCACGTAGGCATCGAACATCTTCTTGTACGATTCGGCCAGACCCGCCTGATCGCGGTCGAATGAATACGCGTCCTTCATGATGAATTCGCGTCCGCGCATCACGCCGAAACGCGGGCGGATTTCATCGCGGAACTTCGTCTGGACCTGATAGAAGTTCACCGGCAACTGCCTGTAGCTCTTGATCTCGCGACGCGCAATGTCCGTCACCACTTCCTCGTGCGTGGGACCCACCACGAAGTCGCGCTCGTGACGATCCTTGATGCGCAGCAATTCCGGCCCGTATTGCACCCAGCGGCCCGATTCCTGCCAGAGTTCGGCGGGTTGTACCGCCGGCATCAGCAACTCTAAGGCGCCGGCCCGGTTCATTTCTTCGCGCACGATGGTTTCCACCTTGCGGATGGAACGCAGGCCGATTGGCAGATAGCTGTAAATACCGCCCGCAACGCGGCGAATCATGCCTGCACGCACCATGAGCTGATGGCTGACGATTTCAGCGTCGGTCGGCGCTTCCTTCAGGGTGGCGATAAAGAAACGGGATGCTTTCATTCAAAAATTTTCCAAAGCGGGAGCGCGTCAGCCTGAATGGGCGTTGCCGGCCCAGTCCTGCTGAACGTGCGGAACAAGTGAACGACGGGATAGCGATGCGAGGCGCTGACAAGCACCGCCCGCCTCAACGCCCACGCGAAACGAACGCCCGAATTCGGGTTCGTGCCGGTGCGCCAGGCCCGTTATCTGTTTATAATCAAAGCAATTTTAAAGGATTCGAAGGTGGTTGTATGCTGGATCGTGAAGGCTTTCGCCCGAACGTCGGCATCATCCTCTTGAACGCGCACAACGAAGTGTTTTGGGGCAAGCGGCTGCGTGAACATTCCTGGCAGTTTCCGCAAGGGGGCATCAAGTACGGCGAAACCCCTGTGCAAGCGATGTATCGGGAGTTACACGAAGAAACCGGTTTGCTGCCGGAACACGTGAAGGTCGTGGGTCGAACCCGCGACTGGCTGCGTTATGAGGTGCCGGACAAGTTCATCAAGCGCGAGGTGCGCGGGCACTATCGTGGACAAAAACAGATCTGGTTTTTGTTACGCATGGTAGGCCGCGACTGTGACATTTGTTTGCGTGCGACTGATCATCCGGAATTCGATGCCTGGCGGTGGAACGAATACTGGGTCCCGCTCGACGCGGTGATCGAGTTCAAGCGTGATGTATATCAGCTTGCGCTCACGGAACTTTCTCGCTTCCTGAGGCGCGCCGCCGTGCGCGCCGAGCGCGCGGAACATTTGGCGCGTCACGCCAACCGGTATCCGCGCGTGATTGGGAGCATGACCATGGAGGACGCGTCCGTTTCTGCTAACGGCCAAGTCATTCAGGCAGAATGTTCGGTGACCGAAGAGCTGCATATCTACGCACAACGTCCTTTGCGGGATTAGGACGTGTGTCATTCAAAGCGGCGGTGCGGCAACGCGCGCCGCTTTTTTTCATGCGGCGTCGGAGATGGATCTCGGATACTCGCGAGATCCGATTCATTTGCAGGCGCTTCTGCATCAACCTCAGGGATTCAAGAATTGAAAGCCATTGCATTGTTCGCGGCATCCGCGGCAGCCCTTGCCGTGCTCGCCGGCTGCGGCAGTTCGAAGCCGACCAACAAGGACGACAGCGCGTTTGTCTATTTGATGGACCGCAAGCCGAACTGGACCGAAAACAAGGTCGAGACCATTCCGCCCTTGCCGCAGCAGGCCGACCTGGTGCCGTTCAACGTGTCGCAAAACACGCCGCTCAGTTTTTTCATCGATAAAAACTCGCTCAGCGTCGGCGACGACGGCGTGATCCGCTACACGGTCGTTGTGCAGAGCCCGGCCGGCGCGCGCAACGTGAACTACGAAGGGATTCGCTGCGACAACTACAACTGGCGCTTGTACGCGAGTATCAACGAGGATCAGAACGGTTGGGATCGCGCGGTGGAAAGCGACTTCGCGCGCATTGAAAACGGCGAGTTGAACGCGTATCACGCGGCGCTGTACCAGGACTACTTCTGCGCGAACAAATTGCCGACGGGGTCAGCGAAGCAAATTTTGTCGAATATCCAGATGAAACGGACGGCGGTGTCGAACTATCACTGAGTTTGACAGAATCAACGCCGTTTAAACAAAAAAGCCGCCAAATGGCGGCTTTTTTAACGACAACGGCTCAGGCAAGCACCAGATTGTCGCGGTGGATAAGTTCGGGCTCCAGCATGTATCCGAGCACCGTTTCAATTTCGGTACTTGGTTTGCGCTGAATCAAACGCGCCTCCGAACTGCTGTAATTCGTGATCCCGCGCGCCACTTCGCGTCCGTCAGGATTCATGCACGCAATGACTTCGCCACGTGCAAACGCGCCTTGGACGTCGACTACGCCGATTGGCAGCAAGCTTTTGCCGCCTGCCGTGAGTTTCTCGACCGCGCCGTTGTCAATGACAACGTGCCCGCGCACTTGCAGGTGATCGGCCATCCATTGCTTTCGCGCCGCAATACGCGCAGTCCGGGCAACAAGCTGCGTGCCGATCATTTCGCCTGAAGCAAGCCGCGTCAGGACATCCGATTCGCGTCCGCTCGCAATCACAGTGTTCGCGCCGCTATGCGCCGCACGTTTCGCTGCAAGAATCTTCGTAAGCATGCCGCCGCGCCCGAGGCTGGAACCCGCGCCGCCTGCCATGGCTTCGAGTTCCGGCGTTCCGGCGTCGGCCTGTTCCACCAGCGTGGCCATGGGATCGCGGCGAGGATCGGCGGTGAACAATCCACGCTGGTCGGTGAGAATAACCAGCGCGTCGCCTTCGATCAGATTCGCGACCAGCGCACCGAGCGTGTCGTTGTCGCCAAATTTGATTTCATCGGTGATGACCGTGTCGTTTTCATTGATGATCGGCACGCAACCGAGGCGCAGCAAGGTGAGCAGCGTTGAGCGTGCGTTCAGATAACGTTCGCGATCAGCCAGATCGGCGTGGGTCAGCAGGATCTGCGCGGTCCGTATGCCGTGCTTTCCGAAGCTGCTTTCATAGACTTGCGCCAGACCCATTTGTCCTACCGCCGCCGCGGCCTGCAGTTCGTCGATCTCGCGCGGCCGTTTCGTCCAGCCCAGCCTGTGAATTCCCTCGGCAATCGCGCCCGAACTCACCAGGATGACTTCCTTGCCCTGCCCGCGCAAAGCAGCGATCTGCGCGGCCCAGCGCTCGATGGCCGCGTGATCGAGCCCACGGCCGTCGTTTGTCACGAGGCTCGATCCCACTTTCACTACGAGTCGCTTCGAAGCAGCTATGACGGAACGCATCTGACGCATTTCTCCTGGGATTTGCTTCGAATTGGCTCGGAATTTGGCTCGACAGCCACGGGCCGAATTTCTTACGCTTCGTCTTCGTCTTGGTCGTCTGCGGCGATTTCCGGCGCGGGTTGAGGCGCGATGGCGGCGGGTTCATCGCGGAAACGCACGTCGGCGGCGAGATCTTCGGCCTCGGCGGCACGCGACGCGTCCGAATTCTTCGAGATGTAATCGAAGATGGCGTACGTCAGTCCTTCACAACCCTGGCCTGTCAGCGCCGAGATTTCGAACACCGGGCCGTCCCATTCGTAGCGTTTGATAAAGTCCGCGACGCGCGCCTTGCGCTCGTCCTCCGGCACCATGTCCAGCTTGTTCAACACGAGCCAGCGCGGTTTTTCATACAGCGCTTCGTCGTACTTGCGCAGCTCGTTGACGATTGCGCGCGCTTCCTGCACGGGATCGACGGCTTCGTCGAACGGAGCGAGATCCACGAGATGCAGCAGCACGCCGGTGCGCTGCAAATGCCGCAGGAATCGGTGACCCAATCCCGCACCTTCAGCCGCGCCTTCGATCAGACCCGGAATGTCCGCGATCACGAAGCTCTTTTCCGGCCCGACGCGCACCACCCCAAGATTCGGCGCAAGCGTGGTGAATGGATAATCGGCGATTTTCGGCCGCGCGTTCGATACCGACGAGATAAACGTCGACTTTCCGGCGTTCGGCATGCCGAGCAGGCCGACGTCGGCGAGCACTTTCAGCTCAAGCCGCAGCATGCGCCGGTCGCCAGGCTTGCCTTCCGTCTTCTGGCGCGGCGCGCGGTTCGTGCTCGACTTGAAATGCAGGTTGCCGAGACCGCCCGCGCCGCCATGCGCAATCAGTACGCTCTGGTTGTGCTCGGTCAGATCGGCGATCAGTTCGCCCGTTTCCGTATCCGCGATGATCGTGCCGACCGGCATGCGCAGGATGATGTCGTCGCCACCCTTACCGTAACAGTCGGCGCCGCGGCCGTTTTCACCATTGCGGGCCTGGTGCTTCTTGGCGTACCGGTAGTCGATCAATGTGTTGATGTTGCGATCCGCGACCGCATACACGCTGCCGCCCCGGCCGCCGTCGCCACCGTCCGGTCCGCCGAACGGGACGAACTTCTCGCGCCGCATCGACGCGCTGCCATCCCCTCCGTCGCCGGCGATGACTTCAATTCTCGCTTCGTCAATGAACTTCATGAGTTGCTCCGTCCCGTGTTTCAGCGATGTTCCGCTATTTTGCCGCGACCAGCCGATGCCAGCCACTAGACCATTCGATATATGTCACTACCTGACCGCGTAAAAAAGCAGCCAATAAAAAAAGCCCCGCGAACTTCGCGGGGCCCTTTCCGGTCCTGAAGCCCGTGCCTGAATGTTGCTCAGGCAGCCGGGACTACGTTGACCAGATGCTTCTTTGCAGCGCCCTTCGTCGTGAACGTGACGTGGCCGTCCGTCAGCGCGAACAAGGTGTGATCCTTGCCAATGCCGACGTTGTCGCCCGGGTGCATGCGCGTGCCGCGCTGGCGAACAATGATTCCGCCGGCGTTGATTGCCTGGCCGCCATAAACCTTCACGCCGAGGCGCTTTGATTCTGAGTCGCGACCATTGCGGGATGACCCGCCTGCTTTTTTGTGTGCCATTTGATAGCTCCTTGACCGTTTGGCTTATCGACTCAACGCTTTAAGCAGCGTTGATAGCGTCGATACGCAGTTCGGTATAGTTCTGGCGATGGCCAGCGTGCTTTTGGTAGTGCTTCCGGCGACGCATCTTGAAGATCGTGACCTTCTTGTGACGACCCTGGGACACGACGGTACATGTGACGGAAGCCCCACTGACCAGCGGTGCACCGAATTGAATCGATTCACCTTCGCCTACTGCGAGAACCTGGTCGAGCGTGATTTCAGCGTCAATGTCTGCCGGTATCTGTTCTACTTTCAATTTTTCGCCGACAGCAACCTTATACTGCTTGCCACCGGTTTTTATGACCGCGTACATTGAGAACCTCACTCTGAATTCATTTTTCCGCACACCGTGCGCGAAAACGCGTGATTATACAGAGAGTTAGGCTCTCCGTCAAAACCCTTCTTGATCGCAAAAAGGGCGGCGCTGCGCCCAGACGGGGCAATGCACACGCAATATTATCCTGACCAATACCGGGATCCGCCGCATGCCAGCTCTCGTGCGGGCAGTCCGGGACGTCTATTAGAGGCGTCCATCGGCCGATTCGCCTTATAATTCGCGGCACTATCCTAATTGCCGATCATGTCGTCCACTGCCACTTCCTCCCCAAACGCCGCCAACGTGCTCGAGCCTATCGCCGAGGACATGCAGCAGGTCAATCGCGTCATCCGGCAGCGCCTGGCATCCGAAGTGATGCTGATCAACCAGATTTCCGAATACATCATCGGGGCCGGCGGCAAACGGCTCCGTCCCGCGCTGCTGCTACTCGTGGCGGGCGCGCTTGGAGACACCACTGGTCACCGGCATGAGCTGGCTGCGGTGGTGGAGTTCATCCATACGGCGACCCTGCTGCACGATGACGTCGTCGACGAATCCGATCTCCGGCGCGGCCGCAAGACCGCGAACGCGCTGTTCGGCAATGCGGCGAGCGTGCTTGTCGGCGACTTTCTTTACTCGCGGTCGTTCGAAATGATGGTCGGCGTAGGCAAGATGCGCGTGATGGAGATCCTTTCGGTCGCGACCAACGTGATCTCCGAAGGCGAAGTGCTGCAGTTGCTCAACATGCACGACCCGGATGTAGATGAAGCGCGGTACATGCAGGTGATCCGCTACAAGACGGCGAAGCTTTTCGAAGCAGCGGCGCAGCTTGGCGCGGTGCTGTCCGGGTCGGACGCCAAGACGGAGGCCGCCGCGGCGGAATTCGGGCGGCGCATTGGCACGGCGTTCCAGATCATGGACGACTGGCTCGACTACACGGGCACGGCGGAATCCATGGGGAAAAACGCGGGCGACGATCTGCGCGAAGGCAAACCCACGCTTCCGCTCATCTACTTGATGGAGCACGGCACGGCGCAACAGGCGGCGCTTGCGCGCGAGGCTATCGAACAAGGCGGCACCGATAAATTCGATACTATTTTCGAAGCCATTACCACCTCGGGCGCGCTCGATCACACGCTGAAATGCGCGCGTCAGGAAGCGCAGGCGGCGGCAAACGCAATTTCTGCGTTTCCAGATTCCATTTTTAAAGAGAGCCTGCTAGAATTATGTTCTTACTCGACGGCAAGACAGTCCTGAAAAGGAAACAAACCGTCTCTGAGTGAATATTCGGGGTGTAGCTTAGCCTGGTAGAGCGCTACGTTCGGGACGTAGAGGCCGGAGGTTCGAATCCTCTCACCCCGACCAGAATTATCCTTGTTAGATCGAGGTAAAAACCGCCCAGCTTGCTGGGCGGTTTTTGTTTTTGGGGCTCCTCTTGCGGCGTCTTATAGCAAGACATCCAACCGCCTCATCACGCCAATCAGGACTGCATGCCTACACGGTCCGTCCCCAATCAAAGATAGCTCAAAATCGGGATCATCAGCGCTCTGTAGTTCCACCGCCGTAGAAGCTCGCGCGTCAGCTCCATTTCCTTTAACCAGCTGGTTGTAGCTAACAACCCACTTCTGGCTGCGCCGAGTAAGTGGATTGATCGTGGTAAGCACACGATAGTGGCAAAGGACACAGCAGAAACTCACGCGTCACGCCGGTCCGCTTTCTCATAATGCTTGTTATAAGAAACGAATCGTACGGTTGGTTTTACGTGCGCCAAGTCACATTCGATTTCAATTGTTTTAATTACAGTCCCATCTTGATCCGAGCGCATGAACGAGAGAGGCAGGGAGTGTTGTGGAATGAAGACTGAACGAGGCGAAATAAAAGCATCGCTGAAAATCATCCATCTTGCCAATCATGTTCTAGAGATCGGTAATGGCATCGTGAACGTTGTGATAGACCTTGCTTGCAGCCAGGCCGACGCCGGGCATGATGTGGTTGTTGCAAGCGCCGGCGGGGAATATGAAGCCGTTCTCGCCAAGCATGGCGTAAAACATGTCCACCTTGAGCAGAAACCCCAACTACATAAATTGCCAAGCATGTGCCGGAAGTTCGATGAGCTTGTGGTGCGTGAAAAGCCGGACGTCGTGCATGTGCACATGATGACCGGAGCGCTGATCGCCAAGATCGTTCGCCTGTGGCGTTCCTATCGCATTGTCAGCACCGTGCACAATGAATTCCAGCGCTCCGCAAGGCTTATGGGCGTGGCCGATACCGTTGTCGCAGTCAGCGCCGCCGTCGAAAAGGCAATGATAAGACGCGGCATACCCGCGGCCCGCATGCGCAACATCGAAAACGGCACAATTGACTCCCCTCGCCGCATGCAAAGCGTCGAGCGTCCAGCGGTTCCAGAGCTGGTCCATCCAAATGTCGTCACTATTGCGGGCATGTACCGCCGCAAGGGCATTGCCGTGCTGATGGATGCGTTCTCACGCATCGAACGCAGCAAAGGCGCGCATTTGTACCTGATAGGCGATGGCCCTGATCGCGCGGAGTTCGAACAGTTGATGCTCAAGTACGCCATGTGCGACCGGGTGCATTTTCTCGGTTTCCAGACGGACGCTGCGGCGTTCCTTAGACAAACCGATATCTTCGCGCTCGCTTCGTTCAATGATCCATGTCCGCTCGTCATAAGCGAGGCACGCGAAGCCGGCTGTCCTATCGTTGGCTCGAGCGTGGACGGCATTCCGCAGGCGCTGGACTTTGGCGAGGCGGGCCTCCTTGTGCCCCCCGGTGACGTTGGCGCACTTGCGGGCGCGCTGGATACGTTGCTCACGGATTCAGCAGTGCGTGCGGACTGGGCGGATCGAGCAAAGGCAAATCTTGACCGGCTCCGCGTGAGCCGAGTGAGTCAGGACTATCTCGCGATTTATGAGGAAACCATCGGACGCGAGCCGTCGCGCATAGCCACGAGCAACGGACGTTCGAAAACGGCCTTGGCGGAAACAGAAACGGTCTGAGCCGCGGTCTGAGCCGAAATCCCCGCTGCAATCCGCTCGTCTGGCGATCGGAGAAATTTTTGTCCGACCGCTTTATCTTCTGCAACGCGCACATCACAGGCGACAAAACCAAAGGCCGCCGCGCTTGTATCGCTTCGCTCGATTTGCAGGCGCAGTTCGCCAGGCCTCTCCTTGTTTTGAGACCGGCTTCTATTCATGCGAGTATCGTGTAACCCTTTTCTGCCTCTCGCAGGACATGTCATGGGTTTATCGAGACTTGCATCGCCGCCAGTGTCAAACGCGCGCCGCCTAGCGCTTGCGTTCGTGTTCCTCTGGTTTGCGATCGGCGGGATCTGCCATTTCCTGCTAACGCCTTTTTTCGTGCAGATCGTGCCGCCGTTCGTACCCGCGCCCATCGCGGCCGTGATTATCAGCGGGGTTTTCGAATTGCTCGGCGCCGCCGGAATCACGATCAGACGCACGCGGTCCATGGCGGGAATCGGGCTCGCGCTCCTGACCATCGCGGTGACGCCGGCCAATATCTTCATGCTCCAGCACGCTGAACTCTTTCCCGGCATTCCCGTATGGCTCCTCGTTGCGCGTTTGCCGCTTCAGCTCGCGCTGATCGCGTGTATCGTGTGGAGCACGCAACGCAGTCATTAAGCAAGTGGTATCGCCATGCTTCCTCTGAAATACCTGAGCGCCTATCCGCAAACGCTTCAGGACAAGGTTCGCAAACTGATCGCCGACGACAAACTCGGCATGTATCTCGCCGACCGGTATCCACATCGGCATGCCGTGCAGTCGGATCGCGCGCTCTATGAATACACGACCGACCTGAAGCAGGAGTTTCTGCGCGTGGCGCCAGCCATCGATAAAGTCATGTACGACGCCAAGCTGGACGTGGTGCGGCATGCGCTCGGCCTGCATACGGCCATATCGCGTGTGCAGGGCGGCAAGCTCAAGGCGAAAAAGGAGATCCGCGTGGCGTCGCTTTTCAAGGAAGCGCCGCCGGAATTCCTGCGCATGATCGTTGTGCACGAACTCGCGCATCTGAAGGAAAGCGATCACAACAAGGCGTTTTATCGGCTGTGCGAATTCATGCAGCCCGGATATCACCAGATCGAGTTCGATCTGCGTGTGTACCTGACGCAACGCGACCTCGTGCGCGATTCTTCCATCAAATAGTTTTTGTCAGTCCGCCGCTGCGTGCACGAGGGTTTCGCCCGGCACCGGCCGGGCTGGCCGGATCAGCAACACGAGCGGCACCACCAGCAAGGTCGCGACGAACATCAGCTTGAAGTCGTTCAGGTACGCGATCATCTGCGCCTGCTGGTTGATGGTTTGATCCATCAGCGCGAGACTCATCTGCGAACCGCCTTGCAGCATGGGTTGCATCGATGGATTGAAAACGTTCACATTCGCCGCGAGATCGGCGTGCGCGACCTGCGTGTTGCGCGTCATCATGGTTTGCACGATCGATATGCCAATGCTGCTGCCAATATTGCGCATCAGGCTATAGGTCGCGGTGCCATCGGCGCGGAGTTCGGGCGTCAAGGTTGAGAACGTCAGCGCGCTCAGGGGCACGAATACGAAACCCAGGCCGAAGCCCTGGATCACGCCGGGCCAGACAATGTCGGACACCGAGAGCACCAGCGTGTATTGCATCATCTGCCATAGCGCGAACGCCGAAATCAGGAAGCCTGCGAGCAGGAGCAGCCGCGCGTCGGTGCGTCGAAGCATGCGTCCCGCGATCAGCATGGCGAGCATGGTGCCCGCGCCACTCGGCGCGGTGACAAGGCCGGTGGTCGCGACCGGATAGTTCATCAGGTTTTGCAGCATCGGCGGCAAGAGCGCGCGCGTGGCGTACATCACGGCGCCGATCACGAAAATAAAAAATACGCCGGTCGCGAAATTCCTGTCCTTCAGCAACTCGTATTTGAAGAACGAGCGCTTGCCCGCCGTCGCGGTGTGCGCGAGGAAAAAGATAAAACTGAGCGCCGCGAGAATGGCTTCAATACGAATTTCGAGCGAACCGAACCAGTCCAGTTGTTCGCCACGATCCAGCATGGCCTGGAATGCGCCGATCGCGATGCCGAGCGTGGCGAAGCCGAATGCATCGAACTTCACGCCATGCTTTGCGGCGCGCGCTGGCAGGAAAGTAAGCACGCCAAAAAGCGCAAACGCACCGATGGGCACGTTGATGAAAAACACCCAGCGCCAGTTGTAGCTGTCCGTGAGCCACCCGCCGAGCGTTGGCCCGAGGATCGGCCCGACCATCACGCCCATGCCCCAGACGGCCATCGCCTGGCCCTGCTTTTCACGTGGATTGATGTCGAGCAGGATGGATTGCGAAAGCGGCACGAGCGATGCGCCGAAAATGCCCTGCAACAAGCGCGACGCAACGATCTGCGCAAGCGTTTCCGATAAGCCGCACAGCGCGGACGCAACCGTGAAGCCACCGATCGATATGATCAGCAAGCGTTTCGTGCTCAGGCGGTCGGAGAGCCAGCCGGTAAGCGGCGTGGCGATGGCGGCGGCCACGATGTAGGACGTCAGCACCCACGTGATCTCGTCCTGCGACGCCGACAGCGTGCCCTGCATATGCGGCAACGCGACATTGGCGATTGTGCTGTCGAGCGTCTGGATCAACGTGGCAAGCATGATCGAGATGGTCAACATGGGCCGGTTGAGCGGCGCGTCAGCGGCGCCCAATGGCGTTGATTCAGAGGACATTCAGACGCCGGATCGTGGGATCAAATAATAAGCATGCTTATTATAACGACGCTCATAATTGTGACAAGAGATCAAAAACCCGGACAAACCCGTACGCCTCAAACACGCCTTTACTAGCGGTGGACGCGAGCATCTTTCGTATAATCAAGAAATGGAAACGCATCTCGACAAGCGCTTTGGCTTTTTGATTTCGGACGTGGGGCGCTTGTGCAGCAAGCGCTTCGACGAACTCGCGAAATCGTCCCTCGATCTCACGCGGGCGCAATGCCGCGCGCTCGCGTATCTGTCGCATTTCGGCGATGTCAACCAGGCGCGCCTCGCCGACCTGCTGGAAGTCGCGCCCATATCGGCGGGTCGTTTGCTCGACCGCATGGAAGAAGGCGGCTGGATAGAACGCTTTTCCAATCCCGACGACCGTCGCGAGCGCACTGTGCGAATGACGGCGAAAGCCGAAGGTGCGCTCGGGAAAGCGCGGCGTGTAGGCGACGCGGTGGCGACCGAAGCGCTTGCAGGCCTGGACGCGCAAGAACGTGCGCAATTGATCTCATTGCTGCGCCGCGTTCGTGTAAACCTGAGCACGATCGTGGACGAGTAATAAAAAACCGCAATCCTGTGCAGGAGGTCCGGCTCTTGCTACAGGGCGTGTCGAACGTCCCGTGTCAGCTCGCGCGTGGGCACGTCCACGCCGCCCTCTTCCGGAATCCCACATGCTCCTCTTCGCCATACCGGTCACGGTTCTCGTTACGCTGATTGTCGTGGTGATCCTGGCGAACTTCGTGAGCGGCGAAAAGAAGGTCGAACACAATATCGACCGGTTGTATTCCAGTGACGATCCCCAGTTCATCCGCTCGATGAGCTTGCTGCTCGGGCCGCCGGTGACATCGGGGAATCAATATCGCGTGCTGCTCAACGGCGACGAAATCTTTCCATCGATGCTCGAAGGCATCCGCTCGGCCCGGGAAACCATCACGTTCGAGACATTCATCTACTGGTCGGGGGAGATCGGGGCGCAGTTTGCGTCGGCGTTATCGGAGAAAGCGCGCGCGGGCGTGGCCGTGCATGTGCTGCTCGACTGGATGGGCTGCAAGAAAATGGACCGCAAGTATCTGGACGAACTGCGTCAGGCCGGCGCCGAAGTCGTGCAGTACCACAAGCCGCACTGGACCGGCCTCGGGCGTATGAACAACCGGACGCATCGCAAGTTGCTGATCATCGACGGGCGCACGGGTTTCACCGGCGGCGTGGGCATCGCGGAAGAATGGACGGGCCACGCGCAAAACGAGAAACACTGGCGCGATACCCATTTTCGCGTGGAAGGTCCGGTTGTCGGGCACATGCAGGCCGTGTTCATGGACAATTGGATCAAGGCGACCGGCAACGTGCTGCACGGTCCCAAGTATTTTCCCGATGTCAAGCCATTGCCAAAAGGCGAAGCGAACGACGGCGTCGCGCACATGTTCAGCAGTTCGCCCACACACGGCGCGGACGACATGGAATTGATGTATCTGATGGCGATCACGGCGGCGTCGGCGAGTATCGACCTGGCGAGCGCGTACTTTGTCCCGGATGGCCTCGCGATCAACGCACTGGTGGAGGCCGCGCGGCGCGGCGTGAAGGTGCGCATTGTCACGCCGGGAAAGCGTATCGATACCCACACCGTGCGCGAAGCGTCGCGCGCGTGCTGGGGCGATCTGCTGGCGGCGGGCGTGGAGATCCACGAATATCAGCCGACCATGTTCCATTGCAAGCTGCTCGTGGTGGACGAGTTTCTTGTGTCGGTGGGATCGACGAACTTCGACAGCCGCTCTTTCAAGCTCAACGACGAAGCCAATCTCAATATCTACGACCGGACGTTCGCGCAGCAGCAAAGCGCGATCTTCGACGCCGATATCGAACGATCGCAACAAGTCACGTATGAGGACTGGCTGAAGCGGCCGGCTCTGGAAAAGCTGATCGAGAAAGCCGTGCCGCTGCTCGACTGGCAACTTTGATGTGCCGCTTCATGCGCCAATCACGCCGGCCTGAACCAGTTCACTGATTTTTGCATCGTCGAGACCCAGCAGCTCGCGTAATACCGCGTTCGTGTGCTCGCCGAGCATCGGCGGCGCGTGGTCGTATTGAACCGGCGTGGCCGACAGGCGCAGCGGGCTCGCCACTGTAGGCGCGACACCCGCCACGGGATGCGCAATCTCCCGCGCTGCCCCGCGATGCACAGCCTGCTCCGAACCAAACGCCTGCTCGATATCGTTGATCGGCCCGCACGGCACGCCGCACGCTTCGAGCGCCTCGACCCAGGCGTCGCGCGTGCGGGTCGCGAACACCGCCGCCAGTTGCGGCAGCAGTTCCGCGCGATTCACGCTGCGCCCGCTGTTGGTGGCGAAACGTGAATCGATGGCGAGTTCCGGCAGGTTCATGGCCGTGCAGAGCGCGCGGAACTGGCCGTCGTTCCCGCACGCGACGATCACGTGTCCGTCGCTCGCCGCGAAAGTCTGATACGGCACGATGTTCGGATGCGCATTGCCCATGCGCCGGGGCGCGACGCCAGTTGTAAGGTAGTTCATCGACTGGTTGGCGAGCATGGCGAGCTGGCAGTCGAGCAACGCAATATCCAGATGCTGTCCGAGTCCGCTCTTTTCGCGCTCCATGAGCGCCGCGAGGATGCCGGTGGTCGCGTACATGCCGGCCATCAGGTCGGTCACGGCCACGCCGACTTTTTCGGGACCGCCGCCGGCCACGCTGTCGGGCTCGCCGGTGATGCTCATCAGGCCGCCCATGCCCTGGATCAGGAAATCGTAGCCCGCGCGTTGCGATAACGGCCCGCTTTGACCAAAGCCCGTCACCGAGCAATACACGAGGCGCGGGTTAAGCGCCGAGAGACTTTCATAGTCCAAGCCATATTTCTTCAGGCCGCCGACCTTGAAGTTTTCGACGACCACGTCGCACGATTTCGCGAACTCACGGATCAGCGCGGCGCCCTCGGGCGAACTCATGTCGATGGCGACCGACTGCTTGTTGCGATTCGCGCAGAGGAAATAAGCGCTCTCCGAAGTGTCGCGGCCATCGGCGTCACGCAGGAACGGCGGGCCCCACGTGCGGGTATCGTCGCCCGTGCCGGGCCGCTCGATCTTGAACACTTCTGCGCCCAGGTCCGCGAGGTTCTGCGTGCACCAGGGTCCCGCCAGCACCCGCGATAAATCCAGTACACGAATGCCATCGAGTGGACGCTTTCTCGGCGCCGATGAGTTCTTGCTGTCCTGCACCATTTAAGCTCGCCTGTTTCGGAGTTACGGGGACGTATCGATTGTAGCGACCTGGCGATTTCGCCTTGAGGAGAAAACCTGCCCGTCTTTTCAAAAACGGACCAGAATATTTGCAGCTCGCCGGAATATTGCGCGAGCGGCGTTCGTTTATATCCGTACATCCCAAAATGGAAGAGACATGCAAATGAAAACCCAACTCCCGATGCTTGCCGCAGCACTCGCCGCCACGTTCAGCCTGAGCGCGCATGCCGCGCCGCCAATGGCCGCGAACGGCATGTACACCGACGCGAAGGGCATGACGCTCTATACCTTCGATAAAGACACTGCCTCCGGCCCAAGCGCCTGTTCGGGCGGCTGCGCGCAGGCATGGCCGGCAGCGGCGGCCGATGCATCGGATCAACCGCAGGGCGACTGGACCGTCGTGTCTACCGCCGACGGCGGCAAACAATGGGCTTACAAGGGCAAGCGGGTGTACACGTTTGCAAAGGACACCAAACCGGGCGACGCGAAAGGCGAAAACTTCAAGGACGTCTGGCACACGGTCAAGCAATAAGGGCCGCATTAAAGCTGCATAAAGCTGCACGAGACCCGCATAAGGGCGCGAACGAGACCAACAACGACGGCGGAACAAATATCCGCACACCAAACCTGAACATGTGATGAGCCAAGGGCGTTGAGCTTCGATACCGATCTCGTTGGGATTCTGCCGCAGTTGCGGCGCTACGCGCGCGCGCTGACGGGCGATCGCGCCTGGGCGGACGACCTCGTGCAGGACGTCACCGAGCGCGCGCTCGGCCGGTCTAACGCGTTTCGCGTGGGCAGCAATCTGCGCGCGTGGCTCTTCACCATCATGCGCAATCTTTACATCGATCAATTGCGTGGCAGGCGGGATATTGCCGTGGACGACGAAACCGCGCCGTGGCGCCAGATGGCCGCTCCAGTTGGCGAAGTGGACGGCCTCGTGCTGCGCGACGTGCAACGCGCGCTATATTGTCTCCCGGTCGAACAGCGCGAAGTCATGCTGCTCGTGTGCGTGGAGGACATGAGTTATCAGGAGGCGTCGGCGGTGCTGAACGTGCCGGCCGGAACGGTGATGTCGCGCCTTTCCCGCGCACGCGAGCACATGCGCGTATTGCTCGGTGAGGAACCTGGCCGCAAATCGGCATCGTTGAAAATCGTGAGTGGCACATGACTAAACCCGAACAGCCGGAACACCCGGAATCGAACGCTTCAGCCGATGAGCTGCGAGCGCTGTCGGCGTTTATCGACGATGAATCGACGGACGCCGAGCGCGCCGAGACCGCCGCGCGCATTGCCCGCGATCCAGCCAGCGCCGCGACGGTGGCGGCGTATCGCGCGCAGGACAACGCGTTGCGCGCCTTGTTCGCCGCGACTACCGATCAGGAACCGCAAGTGGTCGTCGTGCGCCCGCGCCGCCGTTATCTCATGGCGGCGAGCTGGCTGGCGGTGGGAATTGCGTGCGGATTTCTGATGCACATGCTGCTGCCGGTGATCGATCGCGACCGGCCGGCGCCGACATTCGCGCAGCGCGCGGATATTGCTTATGCGGTGTACGCGCCCGAACAGCGGCATGCGGTGGAAGTGGCTGCGTCGCAGGAAGATCACCTGGTGACGTGGCTTTCCAAGCGGCTCAACCGGACGCTGACCATTCCGTCGCTGCACGAATATGGCTTCGAACTGGTCGGCGGCCGCTTGTTGCCGGGCGAGGACGGTCCGGCCGCGCAATTCATGTATCAGAACGCCAGCGGCGAGCGCCTCACGCTTTACATGACGAGCAGCACGGGCAAGCGCCGCGAGGAATACGCCATCCGCATGCTGCGCGACGGCGCGCGGCGCACGTTCTACTGGACCACGGAACAAGCGGGTTATGCGTTATCGGGCCAGATTGGCGAGGCGAAGCTGCGGGCCATCACCTTCGATACCTGTGCCGCGTTAGGCGGCGATCCGAAAAAATGGCAGTGAGAATCAACGACCAGTAAACAATAAGCAGGGAAGACAAGATGCACAGTTTTCGACGCAGCACGCTGTTCCGTTTCATGACGATATGCGCAGGGATCGGCCTGAGTTGCGCCGCCCTCGCCGATGAACGATTCACCCTGAGCTCACCCACGCTTTCCGATAACGCCACCCTCGATTCGCGTCACGCGGCGAGCGCTCAGGATTGCGGCGGCGGGAACGTCTCGTTGCCGCTTGTGTGGCGCAACGCGCCGCAGGGCACCAAAAGCTTTGCCGTGACAATCTACGATCCCGATGGCGCCAAGGGGCTGGGCATCGTACATTGGGTCTTGTACGGCATTCCGGCGTCCGTCACCACGCTTGCAGAAGGCGGGCCGCCGCCTGCGGGGAGTATTGGCGGGATCAACCGGACGGGGAAAAATGGCTATTACGGACCCTGTCCGCCGCGTGGCGATGCACCTCATCATTATGTGGTGCAGGCCTACGCGCTCGATATTGCCGGGGACGCCATGCCAGCCGCGCTCACTCGCGACACGCTGATTGCCGCGATGAAGGATCACGTGCTGGCATCGTCGAGCATGGTGGTTCGCTACGCTCGCTGAGATGTAACCCCGGCCTCGCGGCGTTCAGGCTTCGTCCGCCGCCGCAAGTCCCGCGCGCGTCTGCACGCCCCACGCGCGCGAACGTCCGAGAAAGTCCACCCAGCCCAGCGCCGCGCCCGTGTGGCGCAGCAACTGGAACGTGAACGGCTCGACGACCGCCGACACCACCGCCATCCACAAACTCGATCCGGCGGTGTCGCCAGTCCATCGGCGATACAGGTGCACGGTCCACAGGTGGAACGCGAAATCGAGCAGGATCTTTGCTCCGATCACGCTGAAAATAGGCAGCACGACAGCGCCGCGCCGTTCCACGATAAACCCGATCAGCAACGCAAACGCCGTCAGGCCGTAGATTGGCTGCAAGGTATCGAACGCCTTGACAGGCAGCATCAGCAGGCCGAGCGTGCCGTATCGGCGATTGCCGGTCATGTCGCGGTTCCAGTATTGCGTTTGCAGGAAACCCGCGAACCAGCGGCGGCGTTGACGCATGAAACCGCTGAACGAACTCGGCGCGTCCGTGATCGCGTGCGCGTTGCCCACCACGCGCACATCCCAGTCGAGGCCGTGATCCACGGCATGACGTCGTAACCGGTGAATCAGTTCGTAATCTTCGACAAGACATTCGGCATCGAAACCGCCGACCGCGACCAGCGCATCACGCCTGAACGACGCAAACGCACCCGAAATCAGCAGCAGGCTGTCGGCACGCATCCATGCAAACCGCGAGATGAAGTTGCGGATGTATTCGTAGGTTTGAAACCACTGGAAAAAGCGCCCGCTGAGCGTCTTGCTGCACACCGGAACCAGAATACCCGCCGCCGCCACGAGGTTCGGACGCGCGGCAAACGCGCTGCGCATGGCGAGAATGGCGTCGTCGGCGAGCCGTGTATCGGCGTCGCAGGTCATTACGATTGGCGTGCTGATCTTTTCGATAGCCGCGTTCAGCGCCCGCGCTTTTCCGCCGTGCGCAACACGCAGCCAGAACAGATTTGGATGCGTAGTCGATGCCGCGCTCAACTCGCCTTCCGCCGGCTTGACCAGGCCGAAACGCTGCGTGAGAAGCTCAGCGGTGGCATCGGTTGAACCATCGTCGGCAATCACGATTTGCGCCGCGCTGTGGGTTTGCCCAAGCAACTTGGCGAGCGTGTTCGGCAACACGGCGGCTTCATTATGCGAAGCCACGATCACGCCGAGCGCGGGTAACCCGTGTTCGAGCTGCTGCCGGTCGAGCGGCTTGGGCCGCTTCACCAGCGTCCAGGACTTCGCTCCGACGAACATCAGCAATAAAGTGTCGTAGACAACGTAGGCAATCCCCGTTGACCATGCAACCACGCCGTGCAGGAAAAACGCGCGGGCGAACAGCACGAGCCAGAGCAAGATCACGCTGCCGTGAATCAGCACGCTGGCGAGCGTGACCGGGCGCGGGGCAATGCGGGGCGATGCTTTTGCAAGCGCCGCTTCGAGGGAACTTTGTGTTGATCGCGCCGCGTGTTTCGGTGCGATCGCTGGTGCGGCCTTGAGTTCCATGTCCATCACGGCACCATCCGCGAAATGACCGACTTACGGTCGATCCATTGATGCTTGAGCGCGCCGCCGACGTGCATGGCGAAAAGTGCATAAAGCGCGTAACCGAGCCACGCGTGCAATGCGCCAAAGCGATCGTGCAGCGTGTCTTTCAGCGCCGGATCGAGGTTCATCACGTAGCCAATGCGCGGCCACGGGATCAGGCCGAACAGGTGCATGGGATGCGTGGCCGCCCCGTTCCACGCCGAATCGTGCAGCCAGCCAGAGAGCGGCAACCCGATCATCAGCAGATACAGCAGGAAATGCGCAATATGCGCGGCGACGTGCTCCCACTTCGGGAACGTCCGGGGAAGCGGCGGCGGCCGATGCGACACGCGCCACAAAATGCGCAGCAGCACCAGCCCAAGCACCGTGATGCCAATGGATTTGTGCGTATCCACAATGGGCCGGATCCAGTTCTCTGGAAACGATTCCGCGGTCAGTCCGAGAACGACGTTGCAAATGATCAGCAAGGCGACCAGCCAGTGCAGGACCATTGCGGTGCGCGTGTAGCGCAGCGGCGCCTCGGTTTCGGGCAGCTTTGACGCCACGTTCGTAGCTTGCGTGGACATTGGAACTCCGTGCGGAAATGGGGTTGTTCGAGCGTTTTTTATTGGCGGTTCTGCTACACCTTTGCACTTGATTCGCGCATGCAGCGTTGCAGGACGACACCCATCAAACGCGCCATCACGACCATTTATTCCCTGGCATTTCGCCAATTCTGAGGGAAAACACGGAGTTATGCCTGCACTGGCTTTATCGGGCGCGGCGCGGAAAATTTCACGCCGTTACAGCGCGTTGATTCCGCCGATACAAACTCCAGAACCGACTGCGCAAACCGCGCCGCCGCCGGGTTTGCGGAATGACGGTGCGTGACGAGATGCAGCGGGGCGGAAAACGCCTCGTCGCCGGCAACCGCGCAATACACGACGCTTTCCTGCTGGTATCGCTGCATGGACGCCGGCACGAGCGTGATGCCCGCGCCTGCCGCGACGAGGTTGATCGCGCTCGACATGCGCGGCACTTCGCTGACCACGTCCGGCTTGAAACCCGTCGCCTCGCACGCGCGGATGAAGTCGGCATACATGCCAGGCGCACCGGGACGCCGCACGAAAATGAAAGGCTCGCCAGCGAGGGCTTTCAATGGAACCTGTGGTTGCGCGTCCTGCTTGCGTTGGCGCGGACCTTTTGGATGCGCCAGCAGCGCATGGCCGGCCGGCAGCACCAGCACCATGCGTTCCTCGTGCAGCAGGTCGAAGCGCAGTTCGGCGGGCGTTTCTATAGGCTTGCGCAAAATGCCGGCATCGATACGCCCGCTCACCATCCGTTCGATAATCCCCGCCGCATTGATCTCGTTCAAATCGATGGCGATATCCGGATGTGTCGCGCGAAACTGGCGGATCGCGGCCGTTGCAAGCGGATGGAACGCCGCCGAACTCGTCAGCGCGAGTCGCACCGATCCCAATTGCCCGTTCGCGACGCGGCGTGCGTTTATGACGCCTCGGTCGAGTGCGTCGAGCACGGCTTGTGCATCGACAACAAAGGCCGCGCCCGCCGACGTCAATTCGACACCGCGCGGCAACCGCGTGAAGAGCGCGAAACCAAGTTCCCGCTCCAGTTCCTGAATTTGCTGCGATAACGGCGGTTGCTGGATATGCAGCCGTGCCGCCGCGCGCGTGAACTGGCGTTCTTCCGCCACGGTCAGGAAATATCGCAAGTGACGCAACTCCATGGCCATCTCCACATATTCATCAAGTATGGCAATGCCATCTCATATGTATTTTACATTTGCCAACCTGTTTCGTACTCTTCGCTCAAATACAAACTAAATGCACGGAAGATTCAGGAGACGTATGGAAACGACCTTTCCTTCAGGTTCGGACTCAGCCGCGGGCGGCTTTGCGTCGGCGTCCCCGCTGAGCAAATCGCAAATTCGCCGCGCCGTGCTGGCGTCAGTGATCGGCAACGGGCTGGAGTGGTTCGATTTCCTCATCTACGGGTACTTCGCCAAGATCATCGCGCACGTGTTTTTCCCGGTCGGTAACACGGTGCTTTCAACCACGCTGACGCTTGGGACATTTGCGGTCGGCTTTATTGTGCGGCCGCTCGGCGGCATTGCGATTGGCGCCTACGCGGACCGCGTCGGCCGCCGGCGCACACTTTCCATGCTGATCCTGCTGATGGCCGCAAGCACGTTGCTGATGGGTCTGACGCCGGGATATTCGACCATTGGCATTGCCGCGCCGCTGCTCGTTTTGCTTGCGCGCGTGCTGCAAGGTTTGTCGGTTGGCGGCGAGTTCGCTACCGCCGCCGCGATGCTCACCGAGTACGCCCCGCGCGGCAAGAAAATGTTCTTCGGCAGCTTTCAGATGACGTCGCAGGGAGTGGCGCTGCTGCTGTCGTCGGCGTGCGGTTATTTGCTGACGACGAATCTCGATCGTGCATCGCTTGAATCGTGGGGCTGGCGCGTGCCGTTCCTGCTCGGCGCGCTGGTCGGGCCGGTCGGGTTCTATATCCGGCACAAGGTCGCGGAGTCGCCGGAGTTCGTGGAATTGCGCGAACGGCTCGGCCATGCGCCGCGCCAGACCATTCGCGGCTTCTTCAAACAACACGGCGATGCTTCCTTGTGCGCGATGGGCGTGATCATCGTGGGGACGGCAACGAATTATCTGTGGCACACGTTCTTGCCGCTTTACGTCGAGCGGCAGTTGCACCTGCCACTCAAGAACGCGTTGATGGGGACCGCGGTATCGGGACTGATCACCATCGTGGGGTATCCGCTTGCGGGGAAACTCGCGGATCGGATTGGCGCGTTTCGGCTGTTCTTTCCGGTGACCATTGTGTGGATCGTGATCGCGTATCCGCTGTTCGCGTGGGTGCTTGCTTCGCCCACGCCGGGACGCGTGTTCGCCGCGCAAATGGTTGCGACAGTCGTGCTCAGCCTGATGTCAGGGCCGCATCCCGGCATGCTTACCCAGCTTTTCCCCACGGCGACGCGCTCCACCGGCGTGGCGCTTTCGTACAACATCGCGGTCACCTTGTTTGGCGGCCTCGCGCCGCTGACCGTGTCCACGCTGATTACCGTGACCGGATCGAACATTGTTCCGGCGTACTACCTGATTTTTGCAGGCGTCGTGTCGCTCGCGCTGGTCGGGCTGACCCGCTCCGGGCAGCGCTTGCGCCGCGATCCCGAAGCCATCGCGGCGGAATGAAATGACCTTGTTTTTTGGCAAACCCCGTAACGAACGACCCGTCAGCGCCGTTGGCAACGCGTGGTTGCGCGTTACCACGCCGCGCGGGACCGGCACGGTGCCGTTTTACCGTTCGATGGAAGAACGTGGTGCGGCCGATATATCGCGCATCGTGATCCTGTTGCACGGCCGTCTGCGCGATGCCGACGCTTATTTGCTCTCGGCGCAAAACGCGCTGGCGGCGGCACTGACCGATCCTGCCCGCACCTTGTTGCTGGTGCCGCAATTTCTCGCCACCGCCGATATTGAAGCGCATGGCCTGCCAGCGGACGCGCTGCACTGGGAATGGACGTCATGGATGGGCGGCGACGACGCGCTTGGTCCTGCGCCGATCAGTTCCTTCGATGTCCTCGATGCGTTCATCGAACAATTCGCGGATCGCTCACGATATCCGGCGCTGCGGGATGTAGTCGTCGCGGGGCATTCGGGCGGCGCGCAGGTCGCGCACCGGTACGCAATCGTGGGCCGTGGATGCAGCGTGGCCGGCGTGCATTGCCGGTATGTGATCGCGAATCCATCGTCATATGTGTACTTCGATTCCATGCGCCCCGACGCCGAGGGCGTATTGCGTCCAGCCAATACGGATGCGTGTCCCGGCGTGGACGACTGGAAATATGGCGTGCTGCACGCGCCGCGCTATGTGCAGCCTGCACAGTTCGACACGCTCGAACAACGCTACGCCGCCGCCGATGTGATCTACCTGCTCGGCCAGGAGGATTGCGATCCGCGTCATGAAGCACTCGACCTTTCCTGCGCCGCAGCTGCTCAAGGTCCGCACAGGCTGGCAAGAGGGCGTTCGTACTTCGCATACCTCAAGTCGCGGCACGCAGCGCTCGTTCATCAGTGCTGGGAAGTGCCGGGCGTAGGCCACAACGGCGCAGCGATGCTCGGCTCGCACGAAGGCGTGCGGGCGTTGTTCGGCGTGAAAAGGTCAGCACAAGCTCCGAACGCATCCACCGCCGGCGCGACGGACTGACCCGTTTTTGCAAGGCAGCAGTTCATAAACATACGGAGACAGCATCATGAAAACCCATATGGCCGCTTGCGGCTTATCTCTTCTCGCCGCGACTTTCTATGGCTGCGGCGGTTCGTCATCTTCGGATTCGGGCAGCACGCCGCCGCCCACCGTCACCTCGTCCGCCGCGTGTTCCGCGCTGGGCGGGATGAAGATCGCGGCGGCGTCCATTGGCGCACCCAGCAACGGCGCGACGGTAGCACGTGCGACGCTGGTGGCGGCGTCTGCCACCTCCGGCGAGTACTGTCAGGTGAACGGCACGATTGCTCCTGTCGATGCAACCGCGCCGAACATCAATTTCGAAGTCAACCTTCCGACCGCATGGAATAACAAGGCGCTTCAGTATGGCGGCGGCGGCTTCGACGGCACGCTCATCACCGGACTTGCGGCGCTTGACATGGCGCCCTCGGGTTCATCCACACCGCTTGCCCGCGGCTACGTCACGTTCGGCGACGATTCGGGCCATCAGAGCAAGAGCATCACCGACGGTTCCTTTGCCGCCAACGACGAAGCGCTCGCCAACTACGGCGGCCTGACGCTCAAGAAAACACACGACGTCGCCCTGCTCCTGCTGAAGGCACGTTACAACACGACGCCCACGAAAACCTATTTCTTCGGCAGCTCGACCGGCGGCCGCGACGGCCTCACGGTAATCCAGCGCTGGCCGGCTGACTACGACGGCATTGTCGTGAATCGTCCCGCGCTCAACTACACCGGCCTGCGGCTTTCGAACGTCGTGCTCGGCCGCGCGCTCTATCTGAACGGCGGTGCCGGCTGGCTCGACGTCAAAAAGACCGTGCTGCTGCAAAACGCCGTAACCCAAGCCTGCGACACGCTCGACGGCGTGGCGGACGGCATCATTTCCAACGTTGCCGCCTGCAAGTTGCAAGCGCCTGCCGTGCTCGCCGCCTTGCACTGCGCGGCGGGAAAGGATACCGGCGATACCTGCCTCTCCGACGCGCAGATCGCAACCGTCAATACGATTGCTTCACCCATGCTGCTGCCCTACCCATTGGCAAACGGCGTCACCCGGTACGCCGGCTACAACATCCTCGCCGGATCGGTTTTTGCCGGCCCATACACCACGCGTGACTTTGGCACGTCTCCGACACCCGCCAACCCCGCCGGCAAGAACGACGCAAACCAGTGGGTCACCGGCGACCAATGGGTGAAGTACTTCATCACGCGCATTCCCACGTTCAATTCGCTCACTTTCGATCCACTCAATCCGGGCATGTATCAGGCGCAGGTTCAGCAGGTTTCCGCTGAAAGCGATGCCACCAATCTCGATCTCTCGGCGTTCATTGCCAAGGGCGGCAAGGCGATCATCACCCACGGTCTCGCCGATGAAATCGTCAGCACTGACTCGTCGGTCGACTATTACAACGCTTTGGCACAGAAGTTCGGCCAATCCTCCGTCGATAATTTCGTGCGTTTCTATCTGATGCCGGGTGTCGGCCACGGCACCGGCCCGTTCCTGCCCCAAGTCGATTCGCTCGGAGCACTGGAACAGTGGGTGGAAAACGGCACGGCTCCGGGCACGCTGACGATGTCCGATTCCACGCCCGCCACGCTCGGGCGTTCGCGACCGCTCTGCCGTTATCCGACGTGGCCGAAATACAATGGCGGCGACGTGAACTCGGCGACCAGTTTCACCTGCAGCCAGTAGCGAATCGGCAACGCAGGGGGAGGATGGGCCGCTTCGACGGCGGCCCAAAAGCCATAGCTACCTAAGAGAAGCAATCGTTTTAGGCTCTGCTATAGTCTTTCCCATCCTCCCTTCCTGAATCTCGCGTGGACCACATTCCCTTATGGGCGCAAATTTGCGCCATTTTTCTGCTGCTGTTTTTCTCCGCTTTTTTCTCGATTTCCGAAACATCGATGATGGCGCTCAATCGCCATCGCCTCAAACACCTCGCCAACCAGGGTTCGCTGCGTGCCCGCGTCACGCAGAACCTGCTTGCCAAGACCGATCAACTACTGAGCGTGATCCTGATCGGCAACAATCTGATCAACACGATCATTCCGGTACTGACCACATCCATTGCGCTGCGCACGTTCGGCCACGACAACGTGGTGCTGTCGATAGCGACCGGGATCGTGGCGTTCCTCATCATTGTGTTTGCGGAAATTGCGCCGAAGATTGTCGGCGCGACGTATCCGGAAAAAGTCGCGCTGCCGGCGAGCCTGATCCTTTCGCCGTTGATGCGCATAGCCCGGCCGCTCGTCTGGTTCGTCAACCTGTTCGCAAACGGCGTGCTGCGCGTGCTGCATATCAATACGAAAGGCGGCCGCGACCAGCGGCTTTCCACAGAAGAGTTGCGCACAGTCGTGCTGGAATCCGGCAACTTCATGCCGACCAAGCACCGCAGCATCCTGCTCAATCTCTTCGACCTCGAAAACATCACGGTTGACGACGTGATGATTCCGCGCCGCCGAATAGAAGCGCTGGATTTCGATGCCCCTTTCGACACAATCCTGCACCAGCTCGAAACCTGTTACCACAACAAGCTGGTCGTCTATCAAGGCGATATAGATCGCGTGCTCGGCGTGCTGCATGTGAGAAAGACGCTCTCGGCGCTGCACAATCAGGAGTTCGAACGCGAGACCTTGCGCGAATTGCTGGCCGAGCCGTACTTCGTTCCAGCCGGTACGCCCGTGTTTCAGCAATTGCAGTTTTTCCAGGAAAGCCGCCACCGCATTGCAGTTGTGGTGAACGAATACGGCGAGTTGCAAGGGTTGGTCACGCCGGAAGACATCATAGAAGAGTTGATTGGCGAGTTCACCACGACCATTCCGCGCGGCGCCGGTTCGCGTGGAGGCTGGGACGAAAACGGCGAGTGCATCGTGGCCGGCAGCATGCCGCTGCGGGAACTGAACCGCTGGCTCAAGCTGACACTGCCCACCGACGGCCCGAAGACGCTGAACGGGCTGATCCTCGAAGTGCTGGAAGAAATCCCCGACGGAGACGTGAGCGTGCGCATTGCAGGCGTGCACTTCGAAGTAATGCGCAGCGACGACCAGGCGATTCGCACCGTGAAAATATTCAATCCACAGGGCGTATTGCCGAAGAAAAAAAAGTAGAAGAAATGGCTGCATCATGGTTGCTACGGCATGGGGTTTCGAGTTGCACCAGCTTGCCTTGTTTTGCAGGGTTTGCGTCGCCGGCGGCCTCGCGTTGGCCATTCGGCCTGGTTTTTCGCGTGTCTGAGCGTTAGCCATTCGGCCTAGTTTTAATCGATGGCGTACGCGGTCATGATCGGGACATACCGTTCAACGAGCCACGCCCATGCCGTCCTCCCTGCCTGTCACCTTTTCCAGACCGCCGCCGCAGTTCAGCGCCCGGCCCGCCGAAGTTATCGCCGAGGCAGACAGTGCGCCCGCGGTTGCATTGCTCACCGACACCCTGCGTGAAGCTTCGGCGCGCGGCGCATCTGATATCCACATCGAACCCGGCGAGTACGAATGGCGGATTCGCCTGCGTATCGACGGTGCACTGCACACCTATCTCACGCCGCCGCGCCACCTGCGGGACGCCTTCACCACGCGCATCAAAGTGCTCGCCCGGATGGACATTGCGGAGCGGCGTGTGCCTCAGGACGGGCGCCTGCGGCTACCGCTCGCCAATGGAAACCTGGAGGATTATCGAGTCAATTCACTGCCGGTGCTGTTCGGTGAGAAGCTCGTCTTGCGCCGGCTGGATTCGCTGCCCAAGGATCTGTCTCTGGCCGCGCTAGGACTTACTAGCAACCAGCAGAAGACCATCAAGGCTGCCATCCACGCGCCACACGGTCTCGTGCTTGTCACGGGACCAACTGGTAGCGGCAAGACCTTGTCGCTGTATTGCTTCCTGCAAATGCTCAACGCCGAATCGCGCAACGTGTGCTCGGTTGAAGATCCCGCTGAAATTCAGCTCGCGGGCATCAATCAGGTCAGCGTTCGGGAGAAAGCCGGTCTTACTTTCGCCGTGGCGTTGCGAGCGTTCATGCGGCAGGATCCGGACGTGATCATGGTCGGTGAAATCCGCGACGCCGAGACTGCCGATGTCGCCGTGAAGGCGGCGCAAACCGGGCACCTGGTGCTCTCGACGCTGCATACAAACGACGCGCCCTCCGCCATCGCGCGACTGCTCGATATCGGTATTGCGCCATACAACCTCGCCTCTGCGCTCAAGCTCATCACGGCTCAGCGACTCGTGCGCCGGCTTTGTGAAGCGTGCCGCATGCAGTCCGAGTTCGAACTGGAGCCGGGCTTCCGTCCGTTCGAACCACGCGGCTGCGCTACGTGTCACGGCATTGGGTATCGCGGGCGTGTTGGCGTTCACCAACTCATGCCCGTCTCGGATGCACTGCGCGAATTGATCGTGGCTCGCGCCGCTACTCACGGCATTACGCGGCAGGCGCAAAGCGAAGGCATGCCGAGCCTGCGCGAAGCTGCTTTCGCCCGAGTGCGAGAAGGCGTCACAAGCGTGGCAGAAGCAGCCGGTGCGACGGAGGTCAACTGATGCAACCATCCCAGCCATCAGATGCGCGCTTCAGATGGCGAGGCATCGACGCCACCGGCGCGAACAAACGAGGCAAGACCATCGCCACGGACGCCACGGCGGCGCGCGCCGCCCTTAAACGCAATGGCGTAACGGCGCTGGAACTCACTAGATTGGGACCAGCACCGCCGCCCAAGGCCCGGCCCACCGATGTCACCCTTTTCACCCGGCAACTCGCCGGCTTGCTGCGCGCAGGACTGCCGCTCGCGCCATGTCTGGACCTTATTGCGCAGACACCTTCGCGCGGCGGCTTGCCGCGCATTGTTGGATCGGTCGAGCGGGACATCACGCGAGGTATTGCCTTTTCAGACGCGCTGGCGCGTCATCCGGCATGCTTCAACGCGCTGTACTGCCAACTGGTATCAGTCGGTGAAATGGCCGGCGCGCTGCCGACCGTGCTCGCGCGCCTCGCGGAAGATCGCGAGCGAGCCGGCGCCCAGCGCGCGAAGCTGCGTGCCGCGCTCACCTATCCGGTCGCCGTGCTGCTGCTCTCTCTTGCGATTACGGCGGGATTGCTGATCGGCGTGGTGCCGACCTTCAAAACTATCTTCGACGGTTTCGGTGCGAAGCTGCCGGCACCCACGCTCTTTGTGCTGGCGTTATCGGATGGCGTTGCGCGCTGGAGCGTGGCGTTCGCGCTCTTTTGCATGATCTCCGTGGCAATGTTCAAGCGGCTGTTGCAACAGGTGCCTTCAATCCGCAGCGTGTTTGACCGCGCCGTGCTGAAGTTGCCGCTTGCGGGTTCGCTGCTGCGTGCGCTCGCCGTTGCCCGATGGAGCCGCGCGCTCGGCACGTTGCTCGCGGCTGGAACGCCGTTATCCGATGCTTTTGATTCCTTGTCGAATGCCACGGGAAACCGCATCTTCGATACCGCCACCACCGAGATCGCCGGACGGCTTCGGCGTGGCGAACGCCTGGCCGCCGCCATGCGCGCGGCTGGCTGCTTTCCGCCGGATGTCGTACAGCCAATAGCAGTCGCCGAGGAGTCCGGATCACTGGACGCCATGCTGCTCGATCTGGCTACACTGGGCGACCGTCAGGTCGACGAACAGACAAGCGCTTTCGCGAGCTTGTGCGAACCAGTGGTGATCGTCGTGCTTGGCGCGCTGGTGGGCGGCCTTGTTGTGGCGATGTATCTTCCAATCGTGCAGCTCGGGAATGTGGTGTAGGTGGTGTAGGATCGCAGCCGAATTCGACCCAGGAGAGTCATGCATCCCTTGTATCAGGCGGAGTTTTCAGGCCGCTATCTCGACGCTTACGGTTCCGCTTTCGGCGCACTGCCGCTCGCGGCGCAGTATGGTTTCGCGATCGTGTTCGGGCTCGTGATCGGCAGCTTCCTGACCGTCGTCGTGCACAGGTTGCCGATCATGCTGGAACGCGCGTGGCGCGCGGAAGCCGCCATTGAAAGCGATTTAGAAGACAAGCCGGCGCAACGCTACAACCTTGCCGTGCCGCGTAGCGCCTGCCCGCATTGCGGCCATGTGCTGCGCCCCTGGGAGAACATTCCGGTCGTGAGTTATGTGCTGCTGCGTGGCCGTTGCGCCAAGTGCGGCGCGCGCGTGAGCGCACGCTATCCGCTGACGGAGCTTGCGACCGCGCTGCTCGCCGCGCTTTCGCTTTTTGCGTTCGGTCCAACATGGATCGCGCTCGCGGCGTTCGGCCTGTGCGCCACGTTGCTCGCCATGAGCCTGATCGACTTCGATACCCGCTATCTTCCCGACTCGCTCACGTTGCCGCTGCTGTGGGCAGGCCTGATCGTCAATCTCGACGACACAGCGTTCGTCCCGCTGCACGAAGCGGTGATCGGCGCGATCGCGGGTTATCTGTTTCTATGGTGCGTATATTGGCTGTTCCGGCTCGTACGCGGCGTAGAAGGAATGGGCTATGGCGATTTCAAGCTGCTCGCCGCGCTCGGCGCATGGCTAGGTTGGGAAGCGCTGCCGCAGATCGTGCTGGTATCGGCGCTTGCGGGCGCTGTCTTTGGACTCGTGGCTACCGGCATAGGCAAGATGCGTTTCGAGGAACCGCTTCCGTTCGGGCCATTTCTTGCAGCCGGTGGCGCAATCACGTTGTTCTTCGGCACGCCGTTCTACACGCTGTTCGGATAAAGAGAGGAGTCGCGAGATGTTCAGCATCGGCTTGACGGGCGGGATTGGTAGCGGCAAGACGACTGTGGCGGATATGTTCGCGGCGCACGGAGTCGCGATCATCGATTCCGACGTGATCGCGCATCGGATCACAGCACCCGGAGGCGTCGCCATGCCGCTGATCGAAAGTGCGTTCGGCCCTGAGTTTGTCGCCGCCGATGGCTCCATGGATCGCGCGAAGATGCGTGCCCGCGTATTCACCGATCCCGCCGCGAAAGCCCAGCTCGAATCCATCACGCACCCGCTGATCCGCGCAGAAAGCGAGCGGCAGCGCAGCGAAGCGCCCGGTGCGTATCACATCGTCGTGGTGCCGTTGCTGATCGAAGCGGGAGCGCGGGCCAGACAGGTCGACCGGATTCTCGTTGTCGATTGCCCTGTGGAAACTCAGATCGAACGCGTGATCCAACGTAATGGCTTCGAGCGGGAACAGGTCGAAGCCATCATCGCCCGTCAGGCAACGCGGGAAGCACGGCTCGCTGCGGCTGACGACGTCGTGGTCAACGACTGCGCTGCCACGCTGGAAAAATTGCAGCGCGAGGTCGACGTTTTGCATGGGCGCTATATCGAGATGGCGGCGCGGGCGAGCAAGCCGCGTTCCTAGCAAGTGCATGCAACGCGTTCGAATTCCTCATCATCGGCGCTGAAAACGGGCATCGGATGCGATTCAACGTGGAGATTTGCCTGGGGTTTGATGCGGCATTAGAATGTCCTCACTTTCTGCAATCGAAACTTTCGACCCACGCCGAGGCGAGCGCGCTTGATCCTTTACGAGTACCCCTTCAACGAGCGAATCAGGACGCTGCTGCGTCTCGAAGATCTTTTCGAGCGCTTCACCTTCTTTCTGACTCAAGAAGACCCGCGCGAACACCACGCTGCTTTGACCACGCTGTTCGAGATTGCTGAAGTCGCGGGCCGTACGGACCTCAAGGCCGATCTGATGAAAGAGCTGGAGCGGCAACGCCAGACGCTCGCGCCGTTCCGGGGAAACCCCGGGATCGAGCAGGAGGCGCTGGAGTCGGTGCTCGGTGAGATCGAACAAACGCTGGCGGGACTTGGCCAGATGCAGGGCAAGACAGGCCAGCATCTCGCGGACAACGAATGGCTCGCCAGCATTCGCAGCAGGACGATCATTCCCGGAGGAACGTGCCGCTTCGACCTGCCGTCGTATTTTGCATGGCAGCAATGCCCGGCCGAGCAGCGCCGCGGGGATATTGCGAAGTGGGTCACGCCCATGCTGCCTTTGCGTGACGCGGCCACCATCGTGCTGCGCCTCGCGCGCGAATCGGGGCAGGCATCGAAGGTAATGGCCATGCAGGGCAGCTATCAGCAGATGCTGTCGGGCCGGACATATCAACTGATGCAGGTCCGCGTGCCGTCGGATACGCGCCTGATTCCCGAGGCCAGCGCGAACAAATACATGCTTTGGGTACGCTTCACGGTGCAGGACGGTGACTTGAGGCCACGTGCCGTCGACGCAGACATTCCATTTCACCTGACACTGTGCAGTCTTTAAATCGGGTTAAAAACCCTCATTTACTGAACTCAACCTTTATCAGATCCGCACTGCCCAATGACTACCATCGTTAAATGCCCGACTTGCGCAAAGGACGTACGCTGGGTTCCGGAAAGCCGGTTCCGGCCGTTTTGTTCAGACCGTTGCAAGCAAATCGATCTTGGTGCGTGGGCGACCGAGAAGTACAAGATCGGCGGCGGTCAGCAGGACACGCCGCCAGACGACGATTCTTATAGCGGCCTGAACTGATACCAGCGCACGAGCCGCCTTAAACTGCTTCCGCCGCGAGCCATTCGAGCACCGGAATGGCTGCGGGCAGCAACGGCGCCACATTGGCGGGAAGATGCTGCCAGGCAAGCGCCTGACCTTCCCGGCCAGCCGGTTCACCTTTCCACGCTGTCACCTTGCAGAAGTAAAGCCGCACGTATGCGTGGGGATAGTCATGCTCCAGCGTCCGCCAGCGCTCACAAGCAGTGACATCGATACCCAATTCCTCGTGCAACTCCCGCACGAGCGCTGCCTCAACGCTTTCGCCAGTCTCCAGCTTCCCGCCCGGAAACTCCCAGTAACCTTCGTACGGTTTGCCTTCCGGACGCTGCGCCAACAGGTAACGGCCGTCCGGCTGGACAAGCACGCCGACCGCCACGTCCGTAACCTTGCGCCCGTCAGGCGCCGTGCCCGAAGAACCCGCGTCCAGGAGGGTCATGCTTTGCGGCCCGAATAGTCGCGCGCGAATTGCCATGCCACGCGGCCTGAGCGCGAACCACGTTCCAGCGCCCACACGAGCGCGTCGCCGCGCGCATTCGCGATCTCTTCTTCCTGGCAGCCAAAGTGCTTGAGCCAGTGCCCGACAATGGTCAGGTAATCGTCCTGCTTGAACGGGTAGAAGCTCACCCACAAGCCGAATCGCTCGGACAGCGAAATCTTTTCTTCAACCACTTCGCCCGGATGAATCTCGCCATCCGACGTGTGTTTGTAGGTCTCGTTGTCGCTCATGTATTCGGGCAGCAAATGGCGCCGGTTCGACGTGGCGTAGATCAGCACATTGTCCGATTGCGCCGAAATGGAGCCGTCGAGCGCCACCTTCAGCGCCTTGTAACCCGACTCGCCATCTTCGAACGAGAGGTCATCGCAGAAAACGATGAACCGCTCCGGCCGTGTGGAAATCAGGTCGACTATGTCGCCAAGATCGTGCAAATCGTCCTTATCGACTTCGATCAGACGCAAACCCTCGGACGCATATGCGTTCAGGCACGCCTTGATCAGCGACGACTTGCCCGTTCCGCGCGCGCCCGTGAGCAACACGTTGTTCGCCGGCGCCCGGCGAACAAACTGCCGCGTGTTCTGCTCGATCAACTGCTTTTGGCGTTCGATATTGCAAAGATCATCGAGCGTCAGCGCCGACAGATTCGGCACCGGCTGCAAAAAACCACGCCCCTGACGCTTGCGCCAGCGGAACGCCACGGCTTTATCCCAATCGATTTCAGGCGCGGCGGGCGGCAACATCCCTTCAACGCGCGCCAGAACAGCTTCGGCGCGCGTCAGAAATTGTTCGAGTTTATCCATGGAAAAGTTCGCGGTTCAGGAGCGATAGTCGGCATTGATACTGACGTAATCGTGCGAAAGATCGCACGTCCAGATGGTGGCGGCGGCCTGGCCGCGGCCGAGCAAGACGCGGATCGCGATCTCACTTTTTTTCATCACGCGCTGGCCGTCTTCCTCGCGATAATCAGGATTCCGGCCGCCCTTTTTCGCGACGAGGACATCGTCCAGATACAGGTCGATCTTGTTCACGTCCAGGTCCGTCACGCCCGCATAGCCAATGGCCGCGAGAATCCGGCCGAGGTTGGGGTCCGAGGCATAGAACGCGGTCTTGACCAGCGGCGAATGGCCAATAGCGTACGCGATCTGCCGGCATTCCGCTTCGTTCGTGCCGCCTTCCACGGTCACCGTCATGAACTTGGTTGCACCTTCGCCGTCGCGCACGATCAATTGCGCCAATTCCTGCGCCACCGATGTCACCGCGTCGCGCAACGCCGCGTAAGCCGCCGAATCCGTTGAATCGATCAAAGGCAGCGTTGACTTGTCCGACGCGATCACGATGAAAGAATCGTTTGTGGAGGTATCGCCGTCGATGGTGATGCAGTTGAACGAGCGATCCGCGACGTGCTTGATCAGCGTGTCGAGCACCGACTGCGAAACGGCGGCGTCGCAGGCGAGGAAACCGAGCATGGTCGCCATGTTCGGCTTGATCATGCCGGCCCCCTTGCTGATGCCCGAGAGCGTGATCGTGTGACCATCGATCTGAACCTGGCGCGATGCCGCTTTTGGCAGCGTATCGGTCGTCATGATGGTTTGCGCCGCGTCGAACCAGTGAGCCGCTTTCTGGTTGGCAAGTGCGGCAGGCAATCCAGCCTTCAACCGGTCGATGGGCAACGGCTCCAGAATCACGCCCGTAGAAAACGGCAAGATCTGCGCAGCGTCCAGACCGAGTAATGCAGCCAGCGCCGTGCAGGTCTCGCGCGTGTGCGCCATGCCCGGTTCGCCGGTTCCCGCGTTCGCGTTGCCGGTATTCACGACCAGCGCGCGAATGCCCTTGCCACCCGCGCGCACCGCGTCCAGATGCTCGCGGCATACGGTTACAGGCGCCGCGCAAAAGCGGTTCAGGGTGAACACGCCGCCCACCGTCGCGCCTTCTTCAATCTGCACAACAAGCAAATCCTTGCGATTCGGTTTTCGGATATTCGCCTCGGCCCAGCCTAGCGTGACGCCGGCGACGGGATGCAGATTGGCGGGATCGATCGAGGGAAAATTGACGGCCATGTTCGCGACTCGCTGAAAGTGGCGAGTGCCGGAGCGCAGGAAGCGCAACGACACGAAAGATGAATGAAACGACGCCTGACTGATGAAAGACGGAAAAACAGACGCCGCGAAACGTAAAACCAATTTGCCAAAGACAAACGACGCATCACTGCGTCGCCTGTCCTGGATACATCAATTTGCCAAAGCTTTTAGACCGCCGATTATGCGAGCTTGCCGTGACAGTTTTTGTACTTCTTGCCGCTGCCGCACGGGCACGGGTCGTTGCGGCCGACCTTCGGAACGTCGTCGGTGGAAACGTGGGTTGCTACCGTGGTGTCGTCACCGTAGGCCATGGCCTGATTGACCATTTGCGTGGTGGCGTCGGCGGCGACCGCTGTGGCTGCGCTGCTGCCGTCAAAGTCGGCGTGCTGGAAGGACACGTTTTCCAGATGGCTGCCCTTCTCTTCGAACTGCTCGGCCGCTTCTTCGAGCTGTTCCGGCGACTGGATCTGCACGTTCATCACCACGCGCGTAACCTCTTGCTTCACCGAATCCAGCATGGCAGCGAACAGTTCGAACGCTTCGCGCTTGTATTCCTGCTTTGGGTTTTTCTGCGCGTAACCGCGCAAATGAATGCCCTGACGCAGATGATCGAGCGCGGCGAGGTGCTCGCGCCAGCGGCTGTCAAGCGTCTGTAGCATGATCGAACGCTCGAACGCGCTAAACGATTCGCGTCCGACCAGCGCGACCTTCGCTTCATACGCTTCGTCGGCGGCGGCGACCACGGCCTCGAGAATCTCGTCGGCATCGATGGAATTCGACTCGTTGATCATCTCCTGAACCGCGAGATCGAGCGACCAGTCGTTACGCAGCGCTTCTTCGAGCTCCGGCGCGCTCCACTGCTCTTCAATGCTTCCGGCCGGCACATACGTGCGTGTCACTTCGGTGATCACGCTCTGGCGCATGGCGGTGATCGTCTCGGCAACATCGGTTGCTTCGAGCAGTTCATTGCGCTGCTGATAAATCACCTTGCGCTGATCGTTCGATACATCGTCGTATTCGAGCAATTGCTTGCGGATATCGAAGTTACGCGCTTCGACCTTGCGCTGCGCCGATTCAATTGAACGCGTCACGATGCCCGCCTCAATTGCCTCGCCTTCCGGCATCTTCAGCCGATCCATGATGGAGCGCACGCGGTCGCCGGCGAAAATGCGCAACAGTGGATCGTCCAGCGACAGATAGAAGCGCGACGAACCCGGATCGCCCTGACGCCCGGCGCGGCCGCGCAACTGGTTGTCGATACGACGCGATTCATGGCGTTCCGTACCCACAATATGCAATCCGCCCGCGGCCTTCACGCGATCATGCAGCGCTTGCCATTCGTCTTCCAGCGCCTTGATGCGGCGTTGTTTTTCGTCGTCCGACAACAATTCGTCGGCGAGAATGAACGACGACTGTTTCTCTACATTGCCACCCAGCACGATGTCCGTACCGCGGCCGGCCATGTTCGTGGCAATGGTCACGGCGCTCGGACGTCCCGCCTCGGCCACGATCGCGGCTTCGCGGGCATGCTGCTTGGCGTTCAGCACTTCGTGCTTGAGCCCGGCTTGCGTAAGCAGGCCAGAAAGCAGTTCCGATGCTTCAATGGAAGTCGTGCCGACCAGCACCGGCTGTCCGCGTTCGACGCAATCGCGGATATCGCGCGTGACGGCGTCGTAGCGTTCCTTGGCGGTCTTGTAAATCTGATCCTGCTTGTCGATACGCTTCGGCGGCCGGTTCGTCGGAATCACGACGGTTTCAAGGCCGTAGATTTCGTTGAATTCGTACGCTTCGGTATCGGCCGTTCCGGTCATGCCGGACAGCTTGGAATACATGCGGAAGAAGTTCTGGAACGTGATCGACGCAAGCGTCTGGTTCTCGTTCTGGATCTTGACGTGTTCCTTCGCTTCCACGGCCTGATGCAAGCCGTCCGACCAGCGGCGGCCGGTCATCATGCGGCCCGTAAACTCGTCGACGATCACGACTTCATTGCCCTGAACCACATAATGCTGGTCGCGGAAGAACAGCGTATGCGCGCGCAACGCGGCATACACGTGGTGCATCAGCGTGATGTTCTGCGGCGCATAAAGGCTTTCGCCTTCGCCAATAAGACCCCATTCGGCCAAAAGCCGCTCGGCTTTTTCGTGACCTTGTTCGGTCAGGAAAACCTGACGCGCTTTTTCGTCGAGCGTGTAGTCGCCCGGTTTTTCGACACCCGAGCCGTCCGCTTTCTCTTCGCCGATCTGCTGCTCGAGCAGCGGCGGCAGCGCATTCATGCGCACGTAGAGTTCAGTGTGATCTTCGGCCTGGCCGGAAATGATCAGCGGCGTACGCGCTTCGTCGATAAGAATCGAATCCACTTCGTCGACGACCGCAAAATTCAGCGGCCGCTGCACGCGCGCCTGCGGCTCGTAGACCATGTTGTCGCGCAGGTAGTCGAAGCCGAACTCGTTGTTCGTGCCGTACGTGATGTCCGCGGCATAGGCTTCCTGCTTCTGCGCGTGTTCCATCTGCGACAGGTTGATGCCCCACGACAACCCGAGGAAGTTGTAGAGCTTGCCCATCCACTCGGCGTCGCGTTGTGCGAGGTAGTCGTTCACCGTCACGACGTGCACGCCGCGCCCGGACAACGCGTTCAGATACGCGGCCAGCGTGGCGACGAGCGTCTTGCCCTCGCCCGTGCGCATTTCCGCGATCTTGCCGTAGTGCAGCACCATACCGCCGATGAGCTGGACGTCGAAGTGCCGCATTTTCAGCACGCGCTTGCTCGCCTCGCGGCATACCGCGAACGCTTCGGGCAGCAACCGGTCGAGCGACTCTCCGCTCGCCACGCGCTGACGGAATTCTTCGGTCTTGGCGCGCAGTTGCTTGTCCGTGTACTGCTCGATCGTCGGCTCGAAAGCATTGATCGCCGCAACGGTCTTTTGGTATTGCTTGACTAGGCGCTGGTTGCGACTGCCAAAAAACTTTTGGAGGAAACCGGTGGTCATCGGATCAGTGTCTGCGTCGCGGTATCGGCTTGGAGCGCGCGGAGTGCGCCCCAGTCCGGGGAACCTCGGCGGCTTCAGTCCATGGTGAAATCGAATCGGGGATTTTAGCACGCGCCCCCGCTGTAGCCTGTGCCCGCATCTTTTCTGATAAAGCAACTAGCGCTACGTTCAAAGGCTTTGAAACGCCGGGCGCGCCCTCTTGCCGCACGCGGCGCGGCGTTACAATCCTCGCATCGCCGCCAAGCCTCCGCAGACACAACAATGAGCCGTTTCCCGCCAAATTCAAGGCCGCCTCCGCGTTTCGATCCACGCAAACCACAGGCGTTGTCCGATGTCCTGGGCCGTACCAGCGAATTTCTGGCGTTGCGCGCGGGCGTTGAGCAGATAACGGCGCTCCAGCGGGATTTGATGGCGCTGTTGCCGGATTATCTAGGCGCGAATGTGGAACCGGGCTTTATAAAGGATGGCGTGCTTTCGCTATTCGCCGGACATAATGCGCTGGCCGCGCGTTTGCGGCATATCGAGCCACGTCTTTTAGTCGATTTGCAACAACGCGGATGGGCGGTCAATGCTTTAAAGATTCGCGTGCGTCCGCAAGCAATGAAAGAAGTCATTCCGCCAAAACAGGCACGCATGTCCGAAGCTGGCGCGAACGCGCTTCAAACACTGGCTGAAACCCTCGAACCATCGCCGCTTAAAGAAGCGCTCGCGAAATTGGCCGCGCGCCATCAGGCAAAAGCACAAAAAAAATGAGCGGCGCCCAAAGGCCACCGCTCATCTTCGTATTGATTCTTTAACTGCTTTATGCGAAAGCCGTTTGAGTATCGAAAGCAAAGCCGCGAGGCGCCGCCTGCTTATCTTCAAACGTCACGATCTCGTACGAGTCTTCGTGCGCCAGCAATTCACGCAGCAACATATTGTTCATTGCGTGACCGCCTTTATATGCTGCATAAGACGCCAGCAACGGATGACCAACCACATAAAGGTCACCGATTGCATCCAGCATCTTGTGCTTTACAAACTCGTCTTCATAACGCAAACCATCGTTATTCAGAATGCGATATTCGTCCAGGACAATCGCGTTATCCATGCTGCCGCCGCGCGCCAGTCCGAGTTCACGCATCATTTCGACTTCGTGCGCAAAACCAAATGTCCGCGCGCGTGCAATATCGCGCACATAGGAGGTATTGGCGAAATCGACTTCCAGCGCCTGACCGGTTTTATCGACTGCCGGGTGGCGGAAATCGATGGTGAACTTCAGTTTGAAGCCGAAATACGGATCGAGACGCGCGAATTTATCGCCGTCGCGGATTTCAACCGGCTTCGTCACCTTGATGAATTTCTTGGCCGTGTTCTGTTCTTCAATACCCGCCGATTGAATCAGAAACACGAATGAAGCAGCGCTGCCGTCCATGATCGGAATTTCTTCGGCCGTGACATCGACATACAGATTGTCGATACCCAAGCCCGCGCACGCCGACATCAAATGCTCGATGGTCGAAACACGCGCGCCGTCTTTCTGCAGAACAGAAGCCAGGCGCGTGTCGCCAATCGCCAACGCGGATGCGGGAATATCGACCGGCTCAGGCAAGTCGATACGCGCAAAAACAATCCCGGTATTCGCCGGTGCGGGACGAAGCGTCAAATCCACTTTGCGGCCGGAGTGCAGGCCGATCCCGACGGTTTTGACGATGCTTTTAATGGTTCGCTGCTTCAACATGATTTTTTTCGCTTCGATTGCGACTCTCCATTGAGAGAATCAATCGTGAATTTGTATTCGATAGCACGAAGTATACTCCAATCCCTTCGCGTCGTCCCGAGCGGGAGCACTGCAACTTGTTTCTCCCCGTTACTGCTTAAGCCCGGTACGCGAAAACCAAATTCACGCGAAAGCAAATAGGGTCGGGCCGATGCCCGGAATGGAGGCATTCCCGGGCATCGGCGCCGTGTTACGGCTTTGTTGCGACTTTGTTATGCGGGATTACGGAGGTCGCGCGATGGCGTTATTTTCTGTTGCGGCAATGCAACAAACGCCGGGCAATCAACCGCCAGCACAACATTGTTAAAACACATCATTAGCCCAGCGTCGCCAGAACGCTTTCAGCGCTGCTGACTTCAAACTTGCCGGGTGCTTCGACATTCAGCGTCTTGACCACGCTGTCTTCGACCACCATGGCATAGCGCTGGGAGCGAATTCCCATGCCACGCTCCGACAAATCCTGATCGAGGCCGAGTGCTCGAGTAAAACGCGCGCTGCCGTCGGCGATCATCTTCACCTTGCCCGAGGTTTGAAGATCGCGTCCCCACGCGTTCATGACGAACGCGTCGTTGACGGAGACACACCAGATTTCATCGATACCCGCCACGGCCAGTTTCTCCGCATTTTCGATAAAACCCGGCACGTGCCTGGCGGAACAGGTGGGCGTGAACGCGCCCGGCAATCCGAAGATCACCACGCGCTTGCCCGCCGTCCGCTCGCGCACCGCGAAACCGTTGGGTCCCACGGCGCAGCCTTCCGTCGCCACGTCGATAAATTCGTAGAGGCGTTCGTCGGGCAGCGTTTCACCTGTCTTGATCATTGATCGGCCTTTCCCTGAGTCAGTGCTGAACACGCCAGCGATTCAAACCTTGTTCATCACACGAGACGCTTGTCCTGCCACCGCCTGACGCGTCGATCTCATCCAAATATAGACGATGATGATGCACGTTATTGAAGCGGTCACGCCGCCACAGTCCAGCATCACGAAGACGCGGCCTGAAACGAACGCAGAACAACCCTTCTTCCTGAAACTTTTGCCTGCGGGCGCTTACATCGGAACAGTATGCCCAGGCTTTAAAGCATCAGTCGGCTTGCTTGCGCAGAAACGCCGGAATGTCGTACGTATCCACACCCTTTTCCTGCAGCGCCTGCACATGCGAAGCCGCGGTTTCACGCGACGAACGCCACACCGCCGGCGTATCCAGCGCGCCGTAATCCGTGCCGTTCGACTGCTGCGGCGCATAGCTGTGCTGTGCGTGTGCAATCGGTGCATTGTCCGTGCCGGTGCGCAGCAGGGTCATCGGTGCAGCCTGTTGCTTCTTCGCAGCACGGCCCAGGCCCGTTGCCACGACCGTCACGCGCAATGCATCGCCCATGGCGTCGTCGTACACCGCGCCGAAGATCACGGTCGCGTCTTCCGCTGCGTACGACTTGATCGTGTTCATCACTTCACGCGTTTCCGACAAACGCAGCGACCGGCTCGACGTGATATTCACCAGCACGCCACGCGCGCCCGACAGGTCCACGCCTTCGAGAAGCGGGCTTGCAACCGCCTGTTCCGCAGCAAGACGCGCGCGATCGACGCCGGCAACCGTCGCCGTGCCCATCATTGCCTTGCCTTGCTCGCCCATCACCGTCTTCACGTCTTCGAAGTCGACGTTGACCAGCCCGTCGACGTTGATGATTTCCGCGATACCGGCAACAGCGTTGTTCAATACGTCGTCAGCGCACTGGAAGCACTTGTCCATCTCGGCGTCGTCGCCCATCACCTCGAACAGCTTGTCGTTCAGAACGACGATCAGCGAGTCGACGTGATCCTCCAGTTGCTGCGATCCAGCTTCGGCCACGCGCATGCGGCGGCCACCTTCAAATTCGAACGGCTTGCTGACTACACCAACGGTGAGAATGCCCATTTCCTTCGCGATCTGAGCCACGACCGGCGCTGCACCCGTACCCGTGCCGCCACCCATGCCCGCAGTGATGAACACCATGTGCGCGCCGCGCAGTGCATCGGCGATACGCTCGCGCGCATCTTCCGCGGCGGCGCGGCCCATGTCCGGCTTGGCGCCAGCGCCCAGACCCGTGTTGCCCAACTGGATTACCGACGAAGCACGCGAACGCGCGAGCGCCTGCGCATCCGTATTCATGACGATGAAATCCACGCCCTGCACGCCGCGGTTGATCATGTGCTGAACTGCATTACCGCCTGCGCCACCAACACCGACGACCTTGATGATCGTTCCGTTGGTTTCCGTTTCCAGCATTTCGAAATCCATATTGCCTCCGTCAAGAATGAAAATCGGCGTTATTCGGCAAGAGATCGGGCAACCTCTTGTCGCGCGCCAGCCGCCGGCACCAGCGCGAATTCGTATTTAGAAATTCCCAAGGAACCAGTCTTTCATGCGTCCCAAAACCTGTCCCATCGATCCGGATTGCACCGCGACCTTGCGGCCGCGCATGCGTTGCGAACGGCCTTCGACGAGCAAACCCATCGCCGTGGAATAACGCGGATTGCGAACCACATCCGCGAGACCGCCCGCGTATTCCGGCACGCCGATGCGCACCGGCTTGAGGAAAATGTCTTCGCCGAGTTCGACCATGCCGGGCATCATCGACGCGCCGCCGGTCAGCACCACGCCGCTGCTGAGCAATTCTTCGTAACCCGATTCGCGCACCACTTGCTGCACGAGCGAGAAGAGCTCTTCCACGCGCGGCTCCACGACCGCGGCCAGCGCCTGGCGCGACAACGTGCGCGGACCACGCTCGCCGAGTCCCGGCACTTCGATCATTTCGTCGGGATCGGCCAGCGCCTGCTTCGCGATCCCGTAGCTCACCTTGATATCTTCTGCATCGGGCGTCGGCGTGCGCAAGGCCATGGCCACGTCGCTTGTGATCTGGTCGCCGGCGATGGGAATCACCGCCGTATGACGAATCGCGCCTTCGCTGAAAATCGCGATATCCGTGGTGCCGCCGCCGATATCGACCAGCACCACGCCGAGTTCCTTTTCGTCTTCCGTCAGCACCGCGAGCGACGAAGCCAGCGGCTGCAGGATCAGGTCGTTCACTTCGAGCCCGCAGCGGCGCACGCACTTCACAATGTTCTGCGCCGCGCTCACCGCGCCCGTCACGATATGCACCTTCACTTCCAGCCGGATGCCGCTCATGCCGATCGGCTCGCGCACATCTTCCTGACCGTCGATGATGAATTCCTGCGTGAGGATATGCAGCACTTGCTGATCGGTCGGGATGTTGATCGCCTTGGCCGTTTCGATCACGCGCGCCACATCGGTCTGCGTGACTTCCTTGTCCTTGATCGCGACCATGCCGCTCGAATTGAAGCTGCGAATGTGGCTGCCGGCAATGCCGGTAAATACATTCGTGATCTTGCAGTCGGCCATCAATTCGGCTTCCTCGAGCGCGCGCTGGATTGACTGGACCGTCGCCTCGATGTTGACGACAACGCCCTTCTTCAATCCCTTCGAGTCGCTCTGTCCGAGCCCGATCACCTCGTAGTGGCCTTCGCCCTTCAACTCGGCGACGATCGCCACCACCTTCGACGTCCCGATGTCGAGGGCGACCAGCAAGTCTTTGTAGTCTTTGCTCATAGCGTGCTCATTGCCTGTGATGTCCCTTACTTCTTCGCTTTGTCGGTGTCGCTGATGAAGCGCATGCCGGCGGCCTTGATTGCGAAGCCGTTCGGATAGCGCAAATCCGCGTACTCGATGTCATTTCCCCACCGCCCCGTCACCGACGTCCACGCAGCCACGAAGCGTTTGCTGCGATCGAACAACGTGTCCTGATTGCGCTCGCGCCCCAATTCGATCTGCGTGCCGTTGGAAAGCTTCACTGTCCACGCATATCGCGGCGACAAGATGACTTCTTCCGGATGCGCGTCGAGCGGCGCAAACCACTTCTTGAAATCGTGATACCGCGCGACCACTTCCTTCGCCGATCCATCCGGCCCTTCGAACGCGGGCAGGTCGTCGTCGAGTTCGCCCTGGTTCGCCGTGAACAGATCGCCGTCCACGCTCACCAGTTGATCGGTGCCCCACGTACCGAGCGGCTTGAATTCTTCCAGCGTCACCGCCAGCGCATTCGGCCACACGCGACGCACGCTCGCGTGACGCACCCACGGCATTTGTTCGAACGCGGCGCGCGCTGCGTCCAGATCCACGGTGAAGAAGTTGCCCTTCAAATGCCCGACCACGCTTGCCCTCACGGTCGGCGAATTGATGTGCAGCGTGTCGCCGTCGATCTGGATTTCGCGCAGACGAAACTCGGGCCGCTGGATCGCCCAGTAACCGGCGGCACCGAGCAACACGAACACGAGCAATACGTGCAGTGCGTTAGCCGTGAAGTTCATCTGGCGAGCGTTATTCCACATGTTCTGTACGTCTCGGTTCCGTCTCAATCCCGCAATGTCAGCGACAACACCTTCACCACCAGTTCCGTGTAGCTGATCCCGACCGCGCGCGCCGCTTTCGGCGGCAGCGAGTGGTCGGTCATGCCCGGCGCCGTGTTCACTTCAAGGAAATACGGATTGCCGTCGCCGTCCATCATGAAGTCGGCGCGGCCCCAATCCGTGCAGCCGAGCACATCGAAAGCGCGGCGTGAAAGCTGTTTCATGCGCGCTTCGTCGGCGGGAGTCAGGCCGCAGGGAATCGGGTACTGCGTGTCGTCGGCGATGTACTTCGCGTTGTAGTCGTAGAACTCGCCGGCCGGCACGATCTTGATGATCGGCAGGTCCAGGTCGCCCGCGATACAGCACGTGTATTCGCCGCCGCCTTCAATGCTTTTTTCGACCAGCACGATCTTGTCGAACTTCGCCGCTTCAATCAGCGCCGGCACCAGCGTTTCCGCGCTCTTCACCTTGATCACGGCAACGCTCGAACCTTCGCTCGCCGGCTTCACGAAAAGCGGCAGGCCGAGCTTCGCAATGCTTCTTTGCGCCGCGGCTTCGTAGTCGTCGCCGCGCATCACGACTTCGAACGGCGGCGTGGGCACGCCCGTTTGCTGCCACACGAGCTTGGTGCGGAATTTATCGAGGCCGAGCGCCGAGCCCAGCACGCCGCTGCCCGTGTATTTGATGCCGTAGAAATCGAGCGCGCCCTGCAACTGGCCGTTCTCGCCATAACCGCCATGCAGCGCAATAAACACACGCGCAAAACCATCCGACTTCAATTCGGCGAGCGGCCGCTCGGCTGGATCGAACGGATGTGCGTCGATGCCCGCATCGCGCAATCCCTGCAGCACGAGACGCCCCGAATTCAGCGATACCTCGCGCTCGGCCGTTTCCCCGCCAAGCAGCACGGCGACTTTGCCAAACGCCTTCGGGTCGATTGCGGTCGTGCTCACGTTACTTGTCATTTCAAAACCTTCGAATCCTGAACTTGCGCGGTCAAACGGCCGCACACGCCGCCGATAGAACCCGCGCCCATCGTTATCACTACGTCGCCGTTGCGTGCCAGCGTGGCAATCGCGTCCGGCATCTCATCCACGGTATCCACGAACACCGGTTCCACTTTTCCCGCGACGCGAATGGCGCGGGCGAGCGCGCGGCCATCGGCGGCGACGATCGGCGCTTCGCCTGCTGCGTACACTTCGGTGAGCACGAGCGCATCGACGGTCGACAACACGCGCACGAAATCCTCGAAGCAATCGCGCGTGCGCGTGAAGCGATGCGGCTGGAAGGCGAGCACGAGGCGTCGATCAGGGAACGCGCCGCGCGCGGCTGCAACCGTTGCGGCCATCTCGACCGGGTGATGACCGTAGTCATCGATCAATGTGTACGCGCCGCCTTCCGACGACTTGACCTTCACTTCGCCATAGCGCTGGAAGCGCCGGCCCACGCCTGTAAACTCCTGCAATGCCCTCTGGATATCGGCATCGGCGACTTCAAGTTCAGTCGCAATTGCAATGGCGGCCAACGCGTTCTGCACGTTGTGCGTGCCGGGCAGATTCAACACGATGTCCAAGGGCGTCGCGTCTTCGCGCAACGTCGTGAAATGCATCTTGCCGTCGCGTGCTTCAACGTTCACCGCGCGCACTTGCGCTTCGGCGCCGAGGCCATATCGAATGATCGGCTTCGAGACAAACGGCAGGATTTCGCGCACGTTCGGATCGTCCACGCACAGCACCGCGATCCCGTAGAACGGCAGCCGGTGCGTGAACTCGATAAACGCCTGCTTCAGCCGCGCGAAGTCGTGGCCGTATGTATCCATATGATCGGCATCGATATTCGTGATGACTTCGATCACCGGGAAAAGATTGAGGAACGACGCGTCCGATTCGTCGGCTTCAGCCACGATGAAATCGCCCGTACCCAGCCGCGCATTCGCGCCCGCGCTAATCAGGCGGCCACCGATCACGAAGGTCGGATCAAGGCCACCCGCCGCCAGCACGCTTGCGACCAGCGACGTGGTCGTGGTCTTGCCGTGCGTGCCTGCAATCGCAATGCCCTGCTTGAGCCGCATCAGTTCGGCGAGCATCACGGCGCGCGGCACGATCGGAATCCGGCGATGCCGCGCCGCGAGCACTTCGGGGTTATCGGAGCGAACGGCGGTCGACACGACCACGGCGTTCGCGCCATCGATATTTTCTTCACGATGCCCAATCGCCACGCGCGCGCCCAGCGTGCTCAACCGGTCGGTCACCGCATTGCTCGACAGGTCCGAGCCGCTGACCTGATAACCGAGGTTGAGCAGCACCTCGGCAATGCCGCTCATTCCCGCGCCGCCGATGCCGACGAAATGAATGTGTTTGACGATATGTTTCATGGCTGGATTTCCTTCGGCGCTTGCATCAGCGCGCTCAAGCCGGCTACATCGGCGCAGACCCGGCCAACGCGTTCGGTTGCGTCGGGCTTCGCCAGCGCGCGTGCTTTCTGCGCCATCTGGCTGAGCGTCTCGCGGGTCTGCTCGCGCAACCAGCCGGCAAGCTTTTCCGCCGACAAATCGCGCTGTTGTATCAAGTGAGCCGCGCCCTCGTTGGCGAGGAACGCGGCGTTGGTTGTCTGGTGGTCATCGACGGCGAAGGGGAACGGCACGAACAACGCCGCCACGCCAACCGCCGCGATTTCCGATACGGTCATCGCGCCCGAGCGGCAGATCACGAGATCGGCGCGGGCATACGCGCTCGCCATATCGTCGATAAACGCAACCAGTTGCACGTCTTCTTCCGAGGTCAAGCCCGCTGCCGCGTAGTTCGCCTTCAATGCATCGATATGCTTCGCGCCCGCCTGATGCACGACGTGAGGACGCGTGGCCGGATCGAGCAGCGCAAGCGCTTTTGGTACGGTTTCATTCAAAGCGGCTGCACCCAGGCTTCCCCCGACGACCAGAACATTGAGACGCGCTTTCAAATCCGAATTACGCGCGGCGTAGCGTTCTTTGGGTGACAGAGTCTCAGCAAGTTCCGCACGAATTGGATTTCCGGTCCATTCGGCGTTCGGCAGCGCGTTCGGGAACGCGACCAGCACGCGCTTGGCAATGTGCGCGAGCACCTTGTTCGCAAGTCCCGCGATGGAATTCTGTTCATGCAGCACGAGCGGCGTACCGCTCAGCTTCGACATCAAACCTGCCGGGAACGTGATGTATCCGCCCATGCCGAGCACAACGTCAGGCTTCACCGTGCGCAGCGCGCGCAGGCTCTGCGAGCAGGCGCGCAGCAGGTTCACCGGCAGCATCAACTTCGTCTGGAGACCTTTGCCGCGCACGCCGCCGAAGCGCACGTATTCCATCGCAATGCCGTGCTTTGGCACGAGCGTTGCCTCCATGCCCGCCGCGTTGCCGAGCCACACCACACGCCAGCCGCGCGCCTGCATCCAGTGAGCGACCGCAAGCCCCGGGAACACATGCCCCCCGGTGCCGCCGGCCATCACCATCAGCGTGCCTGCGCGAGTTGACGCCGGTGCCGTCATACCTTGCCTCCCCGCATCAACACGCGATTTTCGTAGTCCACGCGCATCAGTACCGCGAGCGCGATGCAGTTCAGCAGGATGCCGGAGCCGCCGTAGCTCACGAGCGGTAACGTCAGACCTTTGGTCGGCAGAAGTCCGAGATTCACGCCCATGTTGATGAACGTCTGCGCACCGAACCACAAGCCGATTCCCTTCGCCATCAAACCGGCAAACGTGCGATCGAGCGCGAGTGCCTGACGTCCAATTTCGAACGCGCGGCGCACGATCCAGTAGAACAGCAGGATTACGACGATCACGCCAACGAACCCAAGCTCTTCGCCAATCACCGCGAGGATGAAGTCGGTATGCGCTTCAGGAAGATAGTTGAGCTTCTCGACGCTGCCGCCCAAACCAACGCCAAACCATTCGCCGCGGCCGAACGCGATCAGCGAGTGCGTCAACTGATACGCCTTGCCCTGCGCATAGCGGTCGTCCCACGGATCGAGATACGCGAAGATCCGTTCACGACGCCATGGCGACGCCCACACGAGCAAAGCGAACGTGCCGACCGCAGTCGCGACCAGTCCGCCGAACAGCTTGGCGTTCACGCCGCCGAGGAACAGCACGCCCATTGCAATGCACGCGATCACCATGAACGCGCCCATGTCCGGTTCGAGCAGCAACAAGGCGCCGACGAAGCCGACCGCAACCGCCATCGGCAGGAAGCCGCGGCCGATGCTATGCATGAACTCCTGCTTGCGCACGGTGTAGTTCGCCGCGTAGATGGTCACGGCGAGCTTCATGATTTCCGATGGCTGCATGTTCGTGATGCCGAGCGGAATCCAGCGGCGCGCCCCGTTCACGCCCTTGCCAATATGCGGAATCAGCACGATCACGAGCAGGAACAACGAAGCCAGGAAAAACTTCGCCGCGTATTTGTCCCACGTCGAAACTGGAATCTTGAACGCGATGATCGACGCGACAACAGCGGTCGCTATCGATACAAGATGGCGCACCAGGAAGAAGTAATCGCGGTATTGCGCGTACTTGGGCGAATCCGGCATGGCAATGGAAGCCGAATACACCATGACAATGCCCAGCCCGAGCAACGCAATGGTCACCCACAAGAGCGAATAATCGTAGTCGAGCATGCGCGAGCGGGCCGGCTTCACGCCGTTGACCGCGCTCGAAATGCCGCTTGCGCGCTCGGCCACGCGTGCACCGATACCGCCAAGCGCGCCCACGCCCGCCACCCGCGACGTGCGCCCGCCAAGGGACGCGCTGTCGTTCGCAACCGCGTTGCGTTGTCCCGTCAGCTTCGAGCCAAAACGTTCGGACCAGCTCATAGCATCACTCCCCGATCTGCCGCAATATCAGCCACCGCTTGCCGGAAAACATCCGCGCGATGTGCGTAGTTCTTGAACATGTCGAAACTCGCGCAAGCCGGCGACAACAACACGGCGTCGCCGGGTTGGGCCAGAAGCGCTGCCGCTTGCGTCGCGGCTTCGAGTGTTTCGTGGTCGTGCAGCGGCACGTTCGTATCCGCGAGCACTTCGCGAATACGCGGCGCGTCGCGGCCAATCAGCATGACGGCACGGCACCAGCGTGCAACGGGCGCTTCGAGTGGCGAAAAGTCCTGGCCCTTGCCATCGCCGCCCGCAATCAGCACGGACTTTTGCGCCAGCCCGTCCAGCGCCGCGACGGTCGCGCCAACGTTCGTGCCTTTGCTGTCATCGACGAAATCGACGCCGTCGATCTGCCCGATCACTTCCACGCGATGCGGCTCGCCCTTGTATTCCCGCAAGCCATGCAGCAGCGACGCCAAAGGCAAATCCACCGCACGCGCCAGCGCCAGGGCAGCCAGCGCATTTGCCGCGTTGTGCAAACCGCGAACGCGCAGCGCGTCCACGGGCATCAGGCGCTTTGAATACACGTTCGGCTCGGCCGCGACTTCGCTTTTACGACGGCGCGTGGGCGCGGGTTCATCGCTGAGATCGCGGTCGTGGCCTTGCGCGAGCCACGCGATACCGTTCTCGCGCAGCAAACCGTAGTCGCCAAGGCGCGCGGGTTCGTCGAGCCCGAACGTCACGTTCGCCGCCGGATTTCCCGATACCAGCTTCATGGTTCTGGCATCGTCACGATTCAGCACGCGCACCGTCTTTTCGCCGAAGATGCGGCCCTTCGCCGCAGCGTAGGCGTCGAGCCCGCCGTGCCAGTCCAGATGGTCCTGCGTGATATTCAGCACGGCAGCAGCGTCCGGTGCGAACGAGTGTGCCGTCTCAAGCTGAAAACTCGACAGCTCCAGCACCCAGACATCGGGCAGCGCGGTGTTGTCGATTGCTTCGCTGAGCTTGTCCAGCATGGCCGGGCTGATGTTTCCCGCCACCGCCACGGTCTTGCCGGCACGCTCGCACAACAACCCGGTCATGGCGGTCGTCGTGGTCTTGCCGTTGGTGCCCGTAATGGCGATCACCTTCGGCATGTAGCCGTTCGCGCCAAGCGACTTCAACGCTTGCGCGAACAATTCCAGCTCGCCCCATACCGGGACGCCGCGTTCCCGCGCGGCGTCGAGGAGCGGCCTCAAATCATCAGCCAGAGGCGACAGTCCCGGGCTGATTGCAACAATTTCGATACCGCCATCGAGCAGCGCCGGCGTGAATTCACCGCCGACAAATTCCGCATCGATGCCATGCACGGCGAGCTCCGACAGGTTCGGCGGCGTGGCGCGGGTATCGGCCACGCGCAGACGGCACCCATGACGCGCGCACCAGCGCGTCATCGCGAGGCCGGATTCACCGAGCCCCAGCACAAGCACCATCGGACTCGGCCGATCGAAGAACTTCTCGCCAAACATCGCTTTACCTTTTCCCTGAACAACTAAAGATCAACGCAACTTGAGCGTCGACAAACCAAACAGGCACAACATCAGCGTGATGATCCAGAAGCGCACGACAACCTGCGTTTCCTTCCATCCCGACAACTCGAAATGGTGATGCAGCGGCGCCATCTTGAAGATACGCCGCCCTTCGCCGAAGCGTTTTTTCGTGTACTTGAAATAGGTCACCTGCATCATCACGGACAGCGTTTCCGCGACGAACACGCCGCCCATGATGAACAGCACCACTTCCTGCCGCACGATCACGGCGATGGTGCCAAGCGCGCCGCCCAGCGCGAGCGCGCCGACGTCGCCCATGAAGACCTGCGCGGGGTGCGTGTTGTACCAGAGAAACGCGAGTCCGGCGCCGCCCATTGCGGAACAAAAGATAAGCAGTTCGCCGGCGCCCGGAATGTGGGGAAACAGCAGGTATTTCGAATACACGGAACTGCCCATCACATAGGCGAATGCACCAAGCGACGCGCCAACCAGAACCACCGGCATGATCACGAGACCGTCGAGGCCATCGGTGAGATTCACGGCATTGCTCGACCCGACGATCACCAGATACGTCATCGCGATAAAGCCCCACGTGCCGAGCGGATAGCTGATTGATTTGAGAAACGGCAGCATCAGGTCGGCGCGCGCGGGCAAGCCCATCGACAAACCGCTTCGCACCCACGCCATGAAGAGGTCGAACACGCGCGCGTTGTTCGCTTCCGAAACACTGAACGCAAGATACACGGCGGCGAACAATCCAATCGCCGATTGCCAGAAATACTTTTCACGCGACGACATGCCGCGCGGGTCCTTGTGCACGACCTTGCGGTAATCGTCGACCCAGCCGATCACGCCGTAACCGAACGTGACGAGCATCACAATCCAGACAAAGCGATTGGCGAGATCGGCCCACAGCAACGTGGAAAACGCGATTCCCAACAGAATCAGCACGCCGCCCATGGTCGGCGTGCCGGATTTGACCAGATGCGTTTGCGGGCCGTTCGTGCGCACGGCCTGTCCCACTTTCAACTGCGTCAGTTTGCGAATCACCCACGGGCCGCAAACGAGTCCGACGAACAACGCCGTGATCGTCGCGCCGACTGCGCGAAACGTGAGGTAGGTAAACACGCGCAGAAAACTGGCGTCATTCTGAAGCCATTGCGCGAGTGCGAGTAGCATGCTGGTCCTTCTTCTTCAGTGCGCAGCAGGCGTAACGCCCGCTGCGGGTTGGTGTGGACTCGTCACGGCGTCCACCACGCGCTCCATCTGCATGAAGCGCGAGCCTTTCACGAGAAACGTGGCGCCGGGTCCGAAGCCCGCGCCGGTGAGTGCTGCAATGAGTGAGGTGATATTGGTGAAATGCGTGGCTGTGGGACCGAAGGCTTTCGCGGCGTCGATACTTGCGTCGCCGAGTGCGAAGAGCGCATCGATTCCCTGTTGCGCCGCATACGCACCCACTTCACGATGAAACGCCGGACCCTGATCGCCCACTTCGCCCATGTCGCCCATCACGAGCACACGCGGCGAAGCCTGCGAAGCAAGCACGTCGACGGCCGCGCGCATGGAGTCAGGATTCGAGTTGTAGGTGTCGTCAATAATGGTGGCGCCTTCAATCGGCTTCACCGCCGCGCGCTTCACTTGCAAACGGCCTTTCACGGGCTCGAAAGCTTCGAGTCCACGCTTGATGGCATCGAGTGAGACGTTCGCGGCGAGCGCCGCCGCTGTTGCAGCCAGCGCGTTACGTGCGTTGTGATCGCCAAGGACTTGCAAGGCGACTTCAGTTTCACCCGCAGGCGTCGTGATGTGCAGCTTCGCGCCGGCCAGCTTGCCGGTGACCGCTGCTTGCGCTTGCGAATCGTCCGTATGCAACGCGAAATCCATGATCGGATTGCCCGTCGCGGCGACGCGCCAGATGCTGGCGTATTTGTCGTCGGCGGGAAACACGGCGGTTCCGCTGGCACCAAGCGCATGAATCACCGACGCATGCTCCAGCGCAACCGCTTCGACCGTCGCCATGAATTCCTGGTGCTCGCGCTGCGCGTTGTTCACGACCGCGACCGTTGGCGCGGCAATCTTGCCGAGCGTTTCAGTTTCGCCCGGATGATTCATGCCGAGTTCGATCACAGCCAGTTTGTGGGATTCGTTCAGACGGAACAGCGTCAACGGCAGGCCGATGTCGTTGTTGAAATTTCCCGCCGTCGCGAGCCGCGCGCTTTCGCCAACCGCCGCTGCAAAGATCGACGAGATCATTTCCTTGACCGTAGTCTTGCCGTTGCTGCCGGTGACCGCAATCAGCGGAATCGTAAAGCGCTTGCGCCAGCCGTGCGCGAGCGCACCGAGCGCCACGCGCGTGTCCTTTACCTTGATGACCGGCGCAGCAAAGTTGGCGGGCAGATGTGAAGCGAGCACAGCGGTCGCGCCACGTTGCGCGACTTGCGGCAAGAAGTCGTGGGCATCGAAACGGTCACCCTTGATCGCAATGAACAGGTCGCCCGGACCCGCCGTGCGGCTGTCTGTCGAGACACGATCGAACGCGATGTTTTCATCGCCAAGAACGATTGCGCCCGGGATTTCAAGCGCTGCGTCGCGCAAGGTAAATAGTGTCATTCGCCACCTCCGCGCGCCTGCGTGGCGCGAGCGGCGAGGGCAAGGCGCGCATGATCCTGATCGGAGAAAGCGCGCTTCTTGCCCATGATTTCCTGCGTGGCTTCGTGGCCTTTTCCAGCCAGCACAACCACGTCCTCGCGCGCCGCCGTGCGGATCGCCTGAAGGATCGCGCTCGCGCGGTCTTCAATACGGCGCGCCTTGGTTGCGTCCCGAAAGCCCGCCGCGATTTGATCGATGATCGCGAGCGGATCCTCGCTGCGCGGGTTGTCGCTCGTGATCACCACATAATCCGAATTCTTCTCCGCGATCGCGCCCATCAGCGGACGCTTGGTTGCATCGCGATCGCCGCCGCAGCCGAACATGCAGATCAGTTGGCCGCCTCGTGCTTGCGCGATTGGCCGCAGCGCTTCCAGCGTTTTCTCGAGCGCGTCCGGCGTATGCGCATAGTCGATCACGACGAGCGGCTCATCGTTCTGCAAGCGCCCGCCAAGACGCTGCATGCGGCCGTTCACCGGCTCCAGCTTCGCGATCTGGGCGAGCGCGGCGTCGAGCGGAACATGCGCCGCCAGCAATGCGCCAAGCACGCCGAGCAGATTGCTCACGTTGAACTCGCCGAGCGTTGCGACTTCCACGTCGGCCGTGCCCCAATCGGAATCGAGATGGAACGCGGTGCCAGTCGTGGTTGCGCGCACGCGGCTCGCGACCAGCGATGCATCGGCTTTTACGTTCGTCACGTCCGACGCGCCTTCAATCCCATAAGCAATCGTTCGCGTGCGGCCGTGACATGCGGCGATCATCCGTTGACCGGCTGCATCGTCGCGATTGATGACAGCCGCTTTCAGCGCTGGCCACGCGAACAGCTTCGCCTTCGCGCCCTCATACGCGGCGAACGTGCCGTGGTAATCAAGGTGATCCTGCGTGAGATTCGTGAAGATGGCGATGTCGAACTTCGTGCCGTTCGCGCGCCCCTGATGCAGCGCATGCGACGACACTTCCATGGCGACGCCCTTCGCGCCCTCTGCCTTGAACTGCGCAAAGGTACGTTGCAATTGCGGCGCGTCGGGCGTTGTGAAACCGGAGTGCACGAGTTTGCCCGGCATGCCGCTGCCAAGCGTGCCGATCACGGCGGTCGGCGTACCCAGCGCGGACAGCGCCGTTGCGAGCCACTGGCTGCACGACGTCTTGCCGTTCGTCCCGGTCACGCCCACGACGAGCATGGATTCGGTCGGCTCGCCGTACCACGCCGATGCAATCGGCCCCGCCAGTTCGTTCAACGCCTTGACGGCAAGCGAACGCGATGCATCCGGCTTGCCCGAGAAGTTTTCCGGCTGGTACAGCACGGCGGCAGCGCCCTTCTCGAAAGCGGCATCAATATGCGGACGGCTGTCCGCGCCATCCACGGCGTAGGCAAAAAACACGTCACCGGGTTTGAGCGAACGCGAGTCGGCGTGCAGTTGTGCGCTGGCATCAGCGTGCGCGCGCAACCAGGCCACCGCCTTCGCTATCTGCGTCTGTTGCCTGATCAAGTCGCTCATCGAACGACTCCCAGGTGCGTCTTCGTATTCGCCGAGACCTTCAGCTTTTTCGGTGGATTCGTGTTCGTCGCGTTCGGCTTCTTGATGTCCGTTGCCGGCGTGCCCGAAGCGGGATCGTCGGAAACGACCATCTGCTTCACGGCCATGTCCGGCGGAACGTTCAGCGAACGCAATGTATCCCCGACGATTGCCGAAAACACCGGACCCGAAACCTGACCACCAAAGTGACTGCCGGCCGTGGGTTCGTCGACGGAAACCGCCACCACGATGCGCGGATTCGGCATCGGCCCCATGCCGACAAATGACGCGCGATACTTCGATTTATCGTAGCCGCGGCCCGCGTGCTTGTACGCCGTACCCGACTTCCCGCCCACGCGATAACCCGGCACGGCCGCATCCGGCGACGTGCCGCCCTTCGCCGTCACGGTTTCGAGCATGGCCCGCACTTCACGCGCGGTGGTCGGCGCGAATACTTGCGGGCCGGCTACGGCTGCATCGCCCGGCGTGCGGAAAATGGAAACGGGCAACACCTGTCCGTCATGCGCGATTGCGGTGTACGCGCGCGCCAACTGGAACAGCGAAGCCGACAAACCATAGCCATACGACATGGTCGCCTGTTCGATCCGGCGCCAGCTCTTCCACGGGCGCAGACGTCCGGACACCGCACCCGGGAATCCGACCTTCGGCGCTTGCCCAAGCCCGATGCTCGTGTACATGTTCCACATCTCTTCCGGCTTCAACTGCATCGCAATCTTGGTTGCACCGATGTTGCTCGACTTCTGGATCACGCCGCCCACAGTGAGCGTGCCGAAACCGGAGTCGTCGGTAATGCGCGCGCCGTCGAGCACGAACTGGCCATTGCCCGTTTCAACGAGCGTATTCGGCGTCACGCGATGCAGATCGAGCGCGAGCGACACGGTAAACGGCTTCATGATCGAGCCCGGCTCGAACGTGTCCGTCATGATCCGGTTGCGCAACTGCTCGCCGGTCATGCGCGAGCGGTCGTTCGGGTTGTAGGTCGGATAATTCACGAGCGCCAGCACTTCGCCCGACTGCACGTCGATCACAATGGCTGCGCCGGCCTTCGCCTTGAACTTCTCCACGGCGGCCTTCAGGTTCGTATAAGCGATGTACTGAATCTTGCTGTCGATCGACAGATCCACGTCTTCGCCGTTATGCGGCACCACTTGTTCGTCGACGTCCTCGACGATGTGTCCCATCCGGTCCTTGATCACGCGGCGCATGCCCGGCGTGCCGGCGAGAATGCCCTGGTCGCCGAGTTCCACGCCTTCCTGGCCCTTGTCTTCAATATTGGTAAAGCCGATCAGATGCGCCGTGATCTCGCCTTCTGGATAAAAGCGCTTGTATTCGCCACGCGTGTAAATGCCGGGAATGTCCAGCGCCGCGACTTTCTGCGCGACTTCCATGGGCACCTGGCGCTTCACGTAGACGAAGGTCTTGTCCATCGACAATTTCGAGCGCAGTTCCTTCGGCGACATGTCGAGCAGCGTTGAAAGCTGGCCGAGCTTGTCCGCGCCAAGATCGTCGGGAACGGCTTCGGGAATCGCCCAGATTGCCTTCACCGGCAGACTGGTCGCGAGCACAAGGCCGTTACGGTCCTTGATCTGGCCGCGCGTGGCGGGCAATTCGAGCGTGCGCTGGTAGCGGCTTTCGCCTTGCTTCTTGAAGAACGCATTGCCCGGACCCTGGATCCAGAACGCGCGCCCGGCAAGCGCGACGAACGCCATGAACAACAGGAACACGACGAGCTTCGAGCGCCACATGGGAAGGCGCACGGAGAGAATGGGGTTAGGCGTGAAGGCGACGCCCTTGTTTTTCTTTGGCGCGGGTTTCATCGTTTCACCCCGCGTGCGGGAGGAGCCGACGCCGGCAGCGCCGCGGGCAACGGCGCGTCCGTTGCCTTCGATGTCGCCGGGTCATAGTTCAGATATTGGGTGCGGCCGGTCGTGACGGGCTGCATCTTGAGAGACGTAGTAGCCAACTGCTCGATGCGCGAGGTTTTGGACAACGCGCTTTGCTGATATTGAAGCTGCGAAAAATCCTGCTGCAACTGGCGCTCTTGCGACTGCGCCCGCTGCACATTGATGAAAATCTGCCGCTGCTTGTTCGACGCGCTCACCGCCGACAATGCGCAGCCAAGCACGACAATCAGCAGGAAGATATTCAGACGGTTCATGGCGCCGTCTGCTCAGTGACACGCTCGGCAATCCGCATGACTGCGGAACGCGCACGCGGGTTTGCCGCGACTTCGGCTTCGGAAGCGAATACACGGCCAAGCAGCTTGAGCGGCGGCGCGGGAATGTCGGCGGCGCGAATGGGCAGGCGGCGATCGATCGCAGGCCCGCTTGCGTGGGCCTGCATGAAACGCTTGACGATCCGGTCCTCGAGCGAATGAAAGCTGATCACGACGAGGCGCCCCCCTTGCTCCAACAACGCCAATGCTGCGTCCAGAACTACTTGCAGCTCCGCAAGCTCTTGATTGATGTGAATCCGTATAGCCTGAAAGGTGCGGGTTGCCGGATCCTTGCCCTTCTCACGGGTTTTGACGACATGACCCACGATTTGGGCAAGCTCGCCCGTGGTGACGAGAGGCCCAAGACGATCGGACTCTGCCCGGCGAGCAACAAGCGCCTTTGCAATCTGAAAAGCAAACCGTTCTTCCCCATAATCTCTGATCACCTCCGTCAATTCCTGCACCGTTGCCCGCGCCAGCCATTGCGCGGCAGATTCGCCGCGGCTCGGGTCCATCCGCATGTCGAGCGGGCCGTCGGCCCTGAAACTGAAGCCGCGATCCGGATCGTCCACTTGCGGCGACGACACACCCAGATCCAGCAACACGCCCGACACCTTCCCAACGCCTCGCTCGGCAGCGGCATCGGCTAACGAGGCAAAACTCTCATGCACGATCGAAAACCGCGAATCCTGAATCTGTTCTGCCGTGGCGATGGCCAGCGGGTCTTTGTCGAAGGCAATCAGCCGGCCGGCTTCGCCCAGTTTCGTCAGGACGAGACGGCTATGACCGCCGCGCCCAAACGTTCCGTCTATATAAGTACCGTCCACGCGCGTAATCAGCGCATTGACCGCTTCATCCAGCAGCACCGTGCGATGCTGCAACTCGTTTTTCATCGCAGGGGCCATGTTCTTTAGCTCTGCGTCAAAACGTGAAATTCTTCAGCGCGTCGGGCATGCCTTGCGCCATTGCCGCCTTTTCCTTCTCCGCGTATGTCGCGGCGTCCCACACTTCCAGGTAATTACCCATGCCAAGCAACGTCACGTCTTTAGCCAGCGTGGCGGCTGCCCGCAATTCCGGCGATACCAGCACGCGCCCGGCGCTGTCGAGTTCGACATCCATGGCGTTGCCAAGATAGATACGGCGAACCCAGATTGCGTCCATGGGGAGCGCGGCGATTTTTGAACGGAAGATTTCCCACTCCGGGCGAGGAAAGAGCAACAGGCATCCATCCGGGCTCTTTGTGAGCGTCACCCGGCCTTCTGCCTGTCCTTGCAGCGCTTCGCGATAGCGAGACGGGACGGACATCCGTCCTTTCGCATCGAGCGACAGCGCTGAAGCCCCTTGGAACACTCGCCCTCTCCTCTTCCCGCCTAGTGGCAGTTGCGACTTTGTTGGAATATTGCCTGAAAGTGTCCGCTGACTCACACAAAAATACACTTTCTCACACCATTTCCCACTGTAGAGGAAGGCATTTCGCCGGTCAATATGAACCGGCATTTTTTGACGAAATTTGTTTGCTAGAACAATGACTTAGAGCAGACCGCTAAAGTACGTCCAATTTTCGAAAAGCGTTACGAATGAATGATGTAGTGAGGAATGTGAAGGTAGTACGTGAATAGAGGCGGGAAGGTGGGAAGAAATTTCGGCGCATTTAAGCCCAAACAGAGGAATTCGGGCCGGATTAAGTGCAGATCGGAGCGCAATAGTGAAAACGCCTCCCGCATGGTGACCGGAGGCGTCAGCGAATCTGCCAAGCGAAGCGCGACTAGTTAAATATAGTACGCCGTGCGCGTCATGACTTTCGATGTCGCGCGCATCAACGCGCGTACCGGGAACGGCAGTTCAACGCCACCCGCTTCCGTCGCCGCGACGGCATGCGCGGCTTCGTCGACTCGCATTTGCTCGACGATCGCCCGCGATGCATAGTCATTGGCCGGCAAACTCGTCATATGGCTGTTCAGGTGCCTTTCGACCTGCCGCTCGGTCTCGGCCATGAAACCGAGACTCACGCGATCACCAAACCGGCCAGCAAGAAAGCCGAGCGCGAGCGACCCCGTGTACCACAGCGGATTGAGCAAGCTCGGCCGCGAATCGAGATCGCGCAGGCGTTGCGAGGTCCATGCGAGGTGATCTTCTTCTTCACGCGCCGCTTCTTCAAAGCCTCGCTTCAAGGGCTCGGACCTGGTCGCAAGCTTTTGAGCCTGATACAGCGCCTGTGCGCAAACCTCACCCACATGATTCACGCGCATCAGCCCCGCTGAATGCGCCTTTTCTTCGGCCGTCAATGCTGTCTCCGCGGGATGCTCGATCGCATCGGTTGCATCGACATAAGCCGCTTGCGGCTCGGGTACCGGCCGCGACATCCGCGAAACACCGGCCATTGAGCGCAGTCCACGATCGAACTCGGAGATCAGTTCATCGAGTGTCATTTCAAAACTCCTATTTCGATCTCCTTACCGATTTGTATTCGTAAGGAGACGATCAACTTGCAAAAACGTACTCTGAAAAACCTGTAACTAGGGCAAATACGGGTCGCAAAACGCCGTAAGGCTTTGATTTTAGCGCATGTTGCGTAAACGTCACACGAGGGAAACGGAGCGACGGCTTTTCCTTTGTTGCCAAAAAGCTCTTTGTTACATTACGTTCAACTTCAATTTTGAAGTACCCGGCGGGGACGTCAACACACTGGCGCTAGAACAGTGACCTCGCCAAACAGTTTCAACCCTTTGGAGATCATCAATGAAAAAGTCGCTTCTCGCTCTGGCTGCGTTAGGTACGTTTGCTGGCGCCGCGCACGCTCAGAGCAGCGTGACGTTGTACGGTATTGTCGATGCTGGTTTTGTGTACAACAACAACTCGGCTGGTCAAAAGCTGTATTCCACGAGCGCCGGTAATCTGCAAGGCGACCGCTGGGGTCTGCGTGGCACGGAAGACCTGGGCGGTGGCCTGAAGGCGCTGTTCGTGTTGGAAAACGGCTTCAACGCGTTCACCGGCAAGCTGGGTCAAGGCGGCGACGAGTTCGGCCGTCAAGCGTATGTTGGCCTGTCGTCGCAATTCGGCACGGTCACCCTGGGCCGTCAATACGACTCCGTGGTTGACTACACCGGCGCGCTGGAAGTCGGTAGCCAGTGGGGCACGTTCTACGGCGCGCACCCGGGCGACCTGGACAACATGAACAACTCGAACCGCGTGAACAACGCGATCAAGTACACGAGCGCGAACTACTCCGGCATCACGTTCGGCGGTTTGTACAGCCTCGGCGGCGTGGCAGGCCAGTACAACCGCAACCAGATCTGGTCGGGCGGTATTGGTTATGCGCAAGGTCCGCTGACGTTGGGCGCGGGTTACGTCAACGTCAAGAACCCGAACTTCTCGTTCTTCGGCAACAACGCAACGTCGAGCGCAACGGGTTCGAACATGACCGGCTCGCAAGTGTATTCGGGCTATGCGTCGGCCAAGACGCAGCAGATCATCTCGGCGGGCGGCGCTTACACGTTCGGCCCGGCAACGATCGGCGCCACGTACAGCAACACGCAGTTCAAGGATCTGGGCGAAACCGGCCTGGTTGGTACAGGCGGGCAGACGCTGGCCGGCACGGCGAAGTTCCACAATGCTGAAGCCAACTTCAAGTACCAGTTGACCCCGGCGCTGTTGCTGGGCGTTGCGTACGACTACACGAAGGGCTACAGCGTCGCCAGCCAGAAGATCCATCAAGGTGTCCTGGGTGCCGACTACTTCCTGTCGAAGCGCACGGACGTCTATGTCGATGGTATCTACCAACACTCGTCGGGTACGAACTCGGCCGGCGTAACGTCCACGGCGCAGATCAATGGCCTGTCGCCGTCGTCGACGTCGAACCAGGTTGCAGCGATCGTCGGTATTCGCCACAAGTTCTAATAAGTCGTAATAAAACAGTTGTCTTGAAAGGCGCCTTCGGGCGCCTTTTTTTCGTCTCGCGCGCCTGTTTCGAGCGCGGCAATGAAAAAGCCTCCGCATCGTTCGATGTGGAGGCTTCTTCGACTTGTAGGGTCTTTCGTCCAGCCGGAAAAGTCAGGCGTTGCCGTCGCGCAACTCTCTTCGCAGGATCTTGCCCACATTGCTCTTGGGCAACTCGGTGCGAAATTCGATTGTCCGCGGTCGCTTGTAACCCGTCAGGCGCTCCTTGCAGTAAGCGATTACATCGGCCTCGGTCAGATGCGGGTCACGGCGCACCACGAACAGCTTGACCGCTTCGCCCGACGCCGGATCTTTCACGCCAACGGCCGCAACTTCGAACACGCCAGGAAGCTTGGCAACCACGTCCTCGATCTCGTTTGGATATACGTTGAAGCCCGACACAAGGATCATGTCCTTCTTCCGGTCGACGATCTTCACATATCCCTGTTCGTCCATGACACCGACATCGCCCGATTTGAAGAAGCCATCCGGCGTCATCACCTTCGCGGTTTCATCGGGCCGATTCCAGTAACCCGCCATTACCTGAGGTCCGCGGATGCAGACTTCACCCGGCTGGCCGAGCGGCACCTCGTTGTCGTCGTCGTCGCGAATAGAGATTTCCGTCGACGGAAACGGCAAGCCGATGGTTCCAGTGTAGGTCGTGGCAGTCACGGGATTGCACGTCACGCACGGCGATGTTTCGGACAACCCGTAACCTTCGATAATCGGTGCGCCCGTCGTCTCGAACCAGCGTTTCGCCACGGCTTCCTGCACCGCCATGCCGCCGCCATTTGCCGCGATCAGCTTCGAGAAATCCAGTTTCGCGAATTCCGGGTTGTTCAGCAGCGCGTTGTACAGCGTGTTCACTGCGGGAAACGTGTTGATCGCAAAGCCTTTGAGTTCCTTGATCGTGCCGGGAATGTCGCGTGGATTCGGAATCAGGACACCGAGGCCGCCCGTCCGGATCGTCAGGAACCCGCACACGGTCAGCGCGAAGATGTGATAAAGCGGCAACGCCACAACGCTCACGAACTGGTCGATATCCGGCCGGTTCCTGCGCCCGGGCTCGAGCCACACTTCCGACTGCAGGACGTTGGCGATCAAATTCCGATGCAGCAGCATTGCGCCCTTCGCCACGCCGGTCGTGCCGCCGGTGTACTGAAGGAAAGCGATGTCGTTCGGACCTTGGCTCACGGGCTTGAGCGTGTCGCCTGCGCCTTGTCGAAGTGCTGTGTTGAAGCTGACATGGCCGGGAAGATCCCACGCGGGCACGAGCTTTTTCACATGACGCACGACGAAATTGACGATCATGCCCTTCACGCCCATCAGGTCGCCCATGGTGGCGACCACAACGTGCTGAATGGCCGTATTTTTCACGACCGACTGCACCGTATGCGCGAAGTTTTCGAGCACGACGATGGCTTGCGCGCCCGAATCGCGCAACTGATGCTCGAGCTCGCGCGGCGTGTAAAGCGGATTCACATTCACCACGACATACCCTGCCCGCAGGATCGCCGCGATAGCCACGGGATATTGCAGCACGTTCGGCATCATGATCGCGATACGCGCCCCCGGCTTCAGGCCGCGTGCCTGGAACCATGCGGCAAGCCGGGTCGAAAGCGTGTCGAGTTCGCCGTACGTGATCGCCTTGCCCATGCAGACAAACGCGCGCTTGCTGCGATTCTCGCGGAAGCTCTCCAGCAGCAGGTCGGAAAGCGAGTTGTAGCGCGTTGCATCGATTTCCTCGGGCACGCCCGCCGGGTAGGACTTCAGCCAGATTTTTTCCATACGGCGTCTCCTTTGTATGATTTTAGAATGGTCGTGCGAAAATTGTCTCTAGCGCATCGTAACGGCTGGATCACTTTCCGACAACCGGGTTAGACGCCAGCATCAAAACTGAGTGGCACATACCTTTTCCCTTTACCGCGCGTCGTTTTCATCGAATTAATAAGCGGCCTCGACCTCCACGAGACAGTCATAAAATGTCGCGGAACCGCCGAGATCGGTAAGCGCCTGGCTTGTAACCTGATTCGCATTGCAACCGTCGGGCGCGAGCTTTTTCCACCAGATCGACAATCCGACCACCACGCCTTCACGTGCCCGGTCCGTCACGCGCACACGCGCTTGCATGGAACCACGGTCGTTGAAGATGCGCACCATTTCGCCATCGGCGATTTCGCGCGCGTAAGCGTCGGCGGGATGGATATCGAGGTGCGGCTCGCCTTCGGTCGAACGAAGACTGTCGACGTTGACGAAGCTGCTGTTGAGGAAGTTGCGCGCGGGCGGCGAGATCATCGCGAGCGGATAACGCGCGGCCAGCGCCGGCGCATATTCGGCCGATTCATAGGGCGGCAGATAATCGGGCACCGGTTCAAGTCCCGCGCGTTGAAGACGTTCGCTGAAAAACTCACATTTCCCCGATGGCGTGCGGAATCCACCCTCCGCAAACGGCGCTTCCGGAAGCTTGAGTTGCGCCCAGCCATTTGACTTGAGCGTCGCCCAGTTCACGCCGGCGAGAGCAGGATCGTTCCATCTGAATGCCTTCGATGCCACCTCGTCATCGCTTTCGAATAATGCGGGATGCGTCAGTCCCATGGCTTTTGCGAGGCCACGGAAGATTTCCGTGTTCGCACGCGATTCGCCCACCGGCGCGATCGCAGGCAAATTCGCCATCACGTGCGTGTGACCGTAGGACTTGTGAGCATCGAGATGTTCGAGCTGCGTGGTCGCCGGAAAAACGAGATCGGCGTAATCGACGGTGTCGGTCTGGAAATGTTCAAGCACGATCGTGAACAGATCCTCGCGCGCAAAACCCTCCGCGACTTTCGCCGAATCCGGTGCGACCGCTACGGGATTCGAGTTATAGACAATCATCGCCTCGATCTTCGGACCGAACGTGGCGTCGCCAGGATGCAGCAGTGCGTCACCGATGGCATTCATGTTCACCAAACGCGGCAATCTGGATGGCCACCCCGGCAGCAAGTCCGGCCGTTCGAGCGCGTTGACGTCAACAGGCGCCCAGTTCGAAGACGAAAGCAGCAAACCGCCCGAACGCTCGCGCCATGCGCCGGTGAGCGACGGTAAACATGCGATCGCGCGAACTGCATTGCCGCCGCCGCGCACCCGCTGCATGCCATAGTTAAGCCGTATTGACGCCTTCTTCGTCGAACCGAAAGCGCGCGCGAGATCAATCACGACCTGTGCGTCGATCCCACAAATTTCCGCGACGCGCCCAGGCGGATAGTCGCTTGCCCGGGCTTTCAGTTGATCGAAACCCAGCGTATGCGCGGCAATGTAGTCCTGATCGATCAAGCCTTCTTCAATCAGCACATTCATCATGCCGAGCGCCAGCGCGCCATCGGTCCCGGGCTTCAACGCAATATGCTGATGGCACTTTTCAGCAGTCAGTGACCTGTACGGATCGATGGCGATCAGACGCGCGCCGCGGCGCTTGGCTTCTTGCGCCCGCGTCCAGAAATGCAGGTTCGATGCAATCGGATTTGATCCCCAAATCAGGATCAATTCGCTTTCCTCGAAGTATTCGGTATGCATGCCGAGACTTCCGCCATACGTGTAGCGCAAGCCTGCGGCGCCGGCCGCGGCGCAGATCGTCCGGTCCAGCCGGGATGCTCCAAGAACATTAAAAAACCGTGCCGCGATGCTTTCGCCCTGCACGAGGCCCATCGTCCCGGCATAGCTGTAAGGCGCGATCGCTTCGGGCGAACGTGCAGCAATTTCGCCCAGCCGATCGGCGGCGAGTTTTAACGCCTCATCCCAGCCAAGCGGCTCGAACCGGCCTTCGCCCTTGCGGCCAACGCGGCGCATGGGAGTCAGAAGCCGATCCTTGTGATGCGTGCGCTCGGCGTATCGCGTCACCTTTGTGCAAAGTACGCCCTGGGTCGGCGGATGATCCGGGTCGCCCGAAATCTTGACCGCGCGGCCGTCCTTTACTGTGACGCGCATGGCGCATGTGTCAGGGCAGTCGTGCGGGCACACGGCACGGACGAATTCGGCGGGAGCGTTCATGCAGGTATCCAATGGAAACTGGCGAAATCCGCCAGAAGGACACAATTTTATTACGGTTGGCTGGCGCCCACCGTCCCGGACATCGATAAATAATCGCGGGCGTAGAATGGAACAACTAACGCGAATGACAGCGCGTGCACGTCAATTGTTCAGACAGGGGCTTGTTTTATGAATCTGATTCCAGAAATCGAAGCGTCGCACGAAGAAATCAAAGCTTTGCGACGAACGATCCATGCCAATCCGGAACTTCGTTACGAAGAAGTCGGAACAGCAAAACTCGTGGCAGAAAACCTTGAACGATGGGGTCTGGAAGTTCATCGCGGGATGGGCAAGACCGGTGTGGTCGGCGTCTTGAAGCGCGGATCCAGTTCAAGAAGCATTGGCTTGCGCGCCGACATGGACGCCTTGCCGATTGTCGAACTGAATACGTTCGATCACAAGTCACAGAACGCCGGGCGCATGCACGCGTGCGGTCACGATGGCCATACGGCCATGTTGCTCGGCGCGGCCAAACATCTGGCTGAGTATGGCAAGTTCGACGGCACTATCGTGTTTATTTTTCAGCCGGCCGAAGAAGGAGGCGCAGGCGCAAAAGCAATGATCAACGACGGCCTGTTCAAACAGTTTCCCGTCGATGCCGTGTTCGGCGTTCATAACTGGCCGGGTATGAAGGCGCGTACGTTTGGTGTGACGGAAGGCCCGTTGATGGCTTCAAGCAATGAGTTTCGCATTACCGTCAAAGGGATTGGGTCGCATGCAGCGCTGCCGCATAACGGCCACGATCCGATCTTTGCGGCCATGCAGATTGCCAACGGGCTGCAGGGAATCATTACACGTAGCAAAAAGCCGATTGATACGGCGGTTTTGTCGATTACCCAGATTCACGCCGGTGACGCAGTCAATGTTGTGCCCAACGATGCTTGGCTTGGCGGCACGGTCAGGACATTCACGGTTGAAACACTCGATTTGATCGAACGACGCATGAAGACGATTGTTGAATCGACAGCAGCGGCTTATGAATGCGAAGGCGTGCTGGAGTTTTATCGAAACTATCCGCCTACGATCAATGATCCGGAGCAGGCGCGGTTCGCAGTATCGGTGATGGAAGAAGTTGTGGGGAAACAGAACGTGGATGCGTCGGTAGAACCTACGATGGGCGCTGAGGATTTCTCGTTCATGCTGCTCGCAAAGCCCGGCTGTTATGCATTTTTAGGCAATGGCGACGGTGAGCATCGCGAGTCGGGGCACGGCATGGGCCCATGCATGCTTCACAATGCGAGCTACGATTTCAACGATGATTTGTTATCGGTCGGCTCGACCTATTTTGTAAAGCTTGCTGAGAGATTTTTATCGGCTCGATGAGCGCGTTTACCGGTGTGGAATTTCCAGATTAAGAAAGGCTTGGCTCGCGTCGATGCCAACTTCTGTTTGAAGTTATCCGGTCTATAAACGCAAAAACCCCACCGAGTTGGGTGGGGTTTTAGCGTTTATGCTGAGTGTGTTTCAGCGAATGGGGAGCCTGACGATTACCTACTTTCACACGGGAATCCGCACTATCATTGGCGTGGAGTCGTTTCACGGTCCTGTTCGGGATGGGAAGGGGTGGTACCAACTCGCTATGGTCATCAGGCATAAAGGGGTGTTGTATCGGTTTTCTGGTCGATACAACCAATCTGGGGAAGAAGTAGTCGAGTTCGCTTGTTGAGCGCCTCGTGGTTACTGATGCTGCTTGGGGTTGTGGTTGTTACTGGCACAACATGATCTCAACCCGAGCGGTTCTGGCTACGGCATTGGCAGCCGAAACACACTGGTTATAGGATCAAGCCTTACGGGCAATTAGTATCAGTTAGCTTAATGCATTACTGCACTTCCACACCTGACCTATCAACGTCCTGGTCTAGAACGACCCTTCAAGGAGCTTAAAGCTCCAGGGATATCTCATCTCAAGGCGAGTTTCCCGCTTAGATGCTTTCAGCGGTTATCTCTTCCGAACATAGCTACCCGGCGATGCCACTGGCGTGACAACCGGTACACCAGAGGTTCGTCCACTCCGGTCCTCTCGTACTAGGAGCAGCCCCCTTCAAATATCCAACGCCCACGGCAGATAGGGACCAAACTGTCTCACGACGTTTTAAACCCAGCTCACGTACCTCTTTAAATGGCGAACAGCCATACCCTTGGGACCGGCTACAGCCCCAGGATGAGATGAGCCGACATCGAGGTGCCAAACACCGCCGTCGATATGAACTCTTGGGCGGTATCAGCCTGTTATCCCCAGAGTACCTTTTATCCGTTGAGCGATGGCCCTTCCATACAGAACCACCGGATCACTATGACCTGCTTTCGCACCTGCTCGACTTGTCGGTCTCGCAGTTAAGCACGCTTATGCCATTGCACTATCAGCACGATTTCCGACCGTACCTAGCGTACCTTCGTACTCCTCCGTTACACTTTGGGAGGAGACCGCCCCAGTCAAACTGCCTACCATGCACTGTCCCCGACCCGGATCACGGGCCAAGGTTAGAACCTCAAACAAACCAGGGTGGTATTTCAAGGACGGCTCCACCGAAACTAGCGTTCCGGTTTCATAGCCTCCCACCTATCCTACACAGATCGGTTCAAAGTCCAATGCAAAGCTACAGTAAAGGTTCATGGGGTCTTTCCGTCTAGCCGCGGGGAGATTGCATCATCACAAACACTTCAACTTCGCTGAGTCTCGGGAGGAGACAGTGTGGCCATCGTTACGCCATTCGTGCAGGTCGGAACTTACCCGACAAGGAATTTCGCTACCTTAGGACCGTTATAGTTACGGCCGCCGTTTACCGGGACTTCAATCAAGAGCTTGCACCCCATCATTTAATCTTCCGGCACCGGGCAGGCGTCACACCCTATACGTCCACTTTCGTGTTTGCAGAGTGCTGTGTTTTTATTAAACAGTCGCAGCCACCAGTTTATTGCAACCCCTTCACCCTTTGCGCGCAGGCGCATCAAGCTACAGGGGCGTACCTTATCCCGAAGTTACGGTACCAATTTGCCGAGTTCCTTCTCCCGAGTTCTCTCAAGCGCCTTAGAATACTCATCTCGCCCACCTGTGTCGGTTTGCGGTACGGTCTTGTTAAACTGAAGCTTAGAGGCTTTTCTTGGAACCACTTCCGATTGCTTCTTCACCGAAGTGAATGGCCTCGCACCCTTGAATTCCGCGCCCGGATTTGCCTAAGCGCCTTCTCCAATGCAAGGACCGGGACTTCCAACACCCGGACAACCTTCCGCGATCCGTCCCCCCATCGCATTTAACAATGGTGCAGGAATATTAACCTGCTTCCCATCAGCTACGCATTTCTGCCTCGCCTTAGGGGCCGACTCACCCTACGCCGATGAACGTTGCGTAGGAAACCTTGGGCTTACGGCGAGGGGGCTTTTCACCCCCTTTATCGCTACTCATGTCAGCATTCGCACTTCCGATACCTCCAGCACACTTTTCAATGCACCTTCACAGGCTTACGGAACGCTCTCCTACCATGCATATAAATATGCATCCGCAGCTTCGGTATATTGCTTAGCCCCGTTACATCTTCCGCGCAGGACGACTCGATCAGTGAGCTATTACGCTTTCTTTAAAGGGTGGCTGCTTCTAAGCCAACCTCCTGACTGTTTTAGCCTTCCCACTTCGTTTCCCACTTAGCAATATTTGGGGACCTTAGCTGGCGGTCTGGGTTGTTTCCCTCTTGACACCGGACGTTAGCACCCGATGTCTGTCTCCCGTGATTGCACTCTTCGGTATTCGGAGTTTGCTATGGCGTAGTAATCCGCAATGGACCCCACAACCATGACAGTGCTCTACCCCCGAAGGTGATACACGAGGCACTACCTAAATAGTTTTCGGAGAGAACCAGCTATTTCCAAGTTTGTTTAGCCTTTCACCCCTATCCACAGCTCATCCCCTAATTTTTCAACATTAGTGGGTTCGGTCCTCCAGTACGTGTTACCGCACCTTCAACCTGGCCATGGATAGATCACTTGGTTTCGGGTCTACGCCCAGCAACTGAGACGCCCTATTCGGACTCGCTTTCGCTACGCCTGCCTTAATCAGTTAAGCTTGCTACTGAACGTAAGTCGCTGACCCATTATACAAAAGGTACGCCGTCACCCCTTTCAAGGCTCCGACTGTTTGTATGCATGCGGTTTCAGGATCTATTTCACTCCCCTCCCGGGGTTCTTTTCGCCTTTCCCTCACGGTACTGGTTCACTATCGGTCGATCACGAGTATTTAGCCTTGGAGGATGGTCCCCCCATCTTCAGACAGGATTTCACGTGTCCCGCCCTACTTGTCGTACCCCTAGTTCCACATCGCTGTTTTCGCCTACAGGGCTATCACCTGCTATGGCCGCACTTTCCAGAGCGTTCGGCTAACAATGATGCTAAAAGGTACAGGCTGATCCCATTTCGCTCGCCACTACTTTGGGAATCTCGGTTGATTTCTTTTCCTGCGGTTACTTAGATGTTTCAGTTCACCGCGTTCGCTTCACTGGAGCTATGTATTCACTCCAGGATGACCCATACGGGCCGGGTTTCCCCATTCGGACATCTTCGGATCAAAGCTCGTTTGCCAGCTCCCCGAAGCTTTTCGCAGGCTACCGCGTCCTTCATCGCCTGTGATCGCCAAGGCATCCACCACATGCACTTGTTCGCTTGACCCTATAACGAGTGTGTCTCTCAACACGCGCGCCATAGGTTGAGTATTCGTGTTGCGCCGTATTCCAAGCCATCTCTCGATAACTTTTCATACATTGATACAATCACAACCCTGATTCACCTACTCATACACCCATCTCTAAGTGTATTTTCGTGAATCTCTTTACTACTTCTTCCAGATTGTTAAAGAACGACAGCACGACTTTAAGCGCTATGCTTAAAACCGCTTACTGACTGGCTCAATCGCCAATGCGTATTTTTCACACGACACCGCAAGCACTTTTCTGCTCACAGGTATAAAAAATCTGCGTTGGTGATTGGTGGAGGATGACGGGATCGAACCGACGACCCCCTGCTTGCAAAGCAGGTGCTCTCCCAGCTGAGCTAATCCCCCCGTACCTTGATGCTGAAGGGTCCGTCATTCCTCTTTTATGACGCTTAACGCATTCGTTAATCATCACTCAAGCGAATCATGGTGGGTCTGGTTGGATTCGAACCAACGACCCCCGCCTTATCAAGACGGTGCTCTAACCAACTGAGCTACAGACCCTTAGCCTGTCTTCTTACAGCCGATAAGCGTGAGCACTTCAGTGCTTTGTTCAAAGCGTTGAGCTCGAGAAAGGAGGTGATCCAGCCGCACCTTCCGATACGGCTACCTTGTTACGACTTCACCCCAGTCATGAATCCTACCGTGGTGACCGTCCTCCTTGCGGTTAGACTAGCCACTTCTGGTAAAACCCACTCCCATGGTGTGACGGGCGGTGTGTACAAGACCCGGGAACGTATTCACCGCGGCATGCTGATCCGCGATTACTAGCGATTCCAGCTTCACGTAGTCGAGTTGCAGACTACGATCCGGACTACGATCGGTTTTCTGGGATTAGCTCCCCCTCACGGGTTGGCAGCCCTCTGTTCCGACCATTGTATGACGTGTGAAGCCCTACCCATAAGGGCCATGAGGACTTGACGTCATCCCCACCTTCCTCCGGTTTGTCACCGGCAGTCTCCTTAGAGTGCTCTTGCGTAGCAACTAAGGACAAGGGTTGCGCTCGTTGCGGGACTTAACCCAACATCTCACGACACGAGCTGACGACAGCCATGCAGCACCTGTGTATCGGTTCTCTTTCGAGCACCCCAGCCTTTCAGCCAGGTTCCGACCATGTCAAGGGTAGGTAAGGTTTTTCGCGTTGCATCGAATTAATCCACATCATCCACCGCTTGTGCGGGTCCCCGTCAATTCCTTTGAGTTTTAATCTTGCGACCGTACTCCCCAGGCGGTCAACTTCACGCGTTAGCTACGTTACTAAGGAAATGAATCCCCAACAACTAGTTGACATCGTTTAGGGCGTGGACTACCAGGGTATCTAATCCTGTTTGCTCCCCACGCTTTCGTGCATGAGCGTCAGTATTGGCCCAGGGGGCTGCCTTCGCCATCGGTATTCCTCCACATCTCTACGCATTTCACTGCTACACGTGGAATTCTACCCCCCTCTGCCATACTCTAGCTCGCCAGTCACAAATGCAGTTCCCAGGTTAAGCCCGGGGATTTCACATCTGTCTTAACGAACCGCCTGCGCACGCTTTACGCCCAGTAATTCCGATTAACGCTCGCACCCTACGTATTACCGCGGCTGCTGGCACGTAGTTAGCCGGTGCTTATTCTTCCGGTACCGTCATCCCCCCACTGTATTAGAGCGAAGGTTTTCTTTCCGGACAAAAGTGCTTTACAACCCGAAGGCCTTCTTCACACACGCGGCATTGCTGGATCAGGGTTGCCCCCATTGTCCAAAATTCCCCACTGCTGCCTCCCGTAGGAGTCTGGGCCGTGTCTCAGTCCCAGTGTGGCTGGTCGTCCTCTCAGACCAGCTACAGATCGTCGCCTTGGTAGGCCTTTACCCCACCAACTAGCTAATCTGCCATCGGCCGCCCCTATAGCGCGAGGCCTTTCGGTCCCCCGCTTTCTTCCGTAGATCGTATGCGGTATTAATCCGGCTTTCGCCGGGCTATCCCCCACTACAGGACACGTTCCGATGTATTACTCACCCGTTCGCCACTCGCCACCAGGGTTGCCCCCGTGCTGCCGTTCGACTTGCATGTGTAAGGCATGCCGCCAGCGTTCAATCTGAGCCAGGATCAAACTCTTCAGTTCAATGCCTGTTACTGTTTTCTATTCTTCCGAATAGGTCGCTCACTCAACGTACTGACAAGTTCCTCCCATCTTCCGGTTACCCGAAAGACGCTCAAAACCTACCTTAATACTAGTGTGAGACTTGATACTTTCGCTTCACGGCAGCATCTCCCGAAAAACCCCGGAAAACACCACCACACCCCAAAGCAAACCACCAAGCGCCCACACTTATCGGCTGTTAGTTTTTAAAGAACATCGCCAAAACACCAGCATTCCAACCCTCGGAACACCGCCGCTTTCGCGTCGCTGCGTTTGCAGCACAGAAACGAGATTATGTAGAACTCTTCGCTTTACGTCAACAGGTTTTTTACTCAACCCCTGACTTCCGATTTTGCTGCAACGCCCGTCCTGCTTGGCTCTGCGGCATCCTCTGTTACGCTGCGGCTCCTGCACTTTCTCGCTTCCCTTCGCCTCGTCGTGAAGCGAAGGAACGGAATTCTAGTGCCCGTTTCAACTCAGCGCAAGTCCTTCAGCAAAAGAATTTTAACGATGCTTAAAAGCGGGTTTCCGCTTCTCGGCAAACGCAGCCATTCCTTCCTTTTGATCTTCGGTTGCAAACAGCGAATGGAACATCCGGCGCTCAAAATGAACCCCTTCCGCCAATGTCGATTCATAAGCGCGATTGACTGATTCCTTTGCCATCATCACTGCTGGCAGAGAGAAACCCGCTATCGTCGACGCCGCCTGCATGGCTTCGTCCAACAAGGCCGCCGCGGGAACGACGCGCGACACCAATCCCGCCCGCTCGGCTTCTTCAGCGTCCATCATCCGCGCCGTCAGACACATGTCCATTGCCTTCGCCTTCGATACAGCGCGCGGCAGCCGCTGCGTGCCCCCAGCGCCCGGAATCACGCCAAGCTTGATTTCGGGTTGGCCGAACTTGGCGGTATCCGCGGCGATGATGATGTCGCACATCATTGCCAGTTCACAGCCGCCACCAAGCGCGAATCCGGCAACAGCCGCGATGATCGGCTTGCGGACAGTGCGCACAGCTTCCCAATTACGCGTGATGTAGTCACCTTTGAACGTATCCATGTAGGTGTAGTTGGCCATCATGCCGATGTCCGCGCCCGCAGCGAACGCCTTTTCGCTGCCGGTCAGCACAATGGCGCCGATGTTCTCGTCGGCATCGAATTGCTTGAGTACGGCGCCGAGTTCATCCATCAGCGCGTCATTGAGTGCATTGAGCGCTTTCGGTCGGTTCAATGTGATCAGGCCGACACGCCCGCGCACCTCGGTCAACAGATTCTCGTAAGACATTCACCTCTCCTGTTTGAAGTCGCGCGAAATCGCTTCGCGCACGCGTCTTGAAAATGCTAACATTCGCAAACCAACCGGTCGGTTAATTAATTATCCGAGCGTCCCTACCGCCACTGATCCCTTTGCCGCCATGACCCATCCGCTCTTCACGAAGCACGAAGCAACGCTTGATCAAGCGCTTGCCGCTATTGCAACGCGAGGCTATTGGAGCCCGTTTTCCGAAATGCCGAGTCCCAAAGTGTACGGTGAAACAGCGAATTCCGACGGCGAGGCGGCCTTCAAGGCGCACCTGAACCGGCCTTTCGAGCTGGATCAGCCCTTCAGTGGTGAAACGGTGGGTAACGAACGGTCTCCTTTTGGATTCGAGCTGGGGATTCGATATCCGAAAATGGACATCGACACATTGCTTGCTGCCTCCACTGCCGCGCAACGTCAATGGCGAGCCGCCGGCCCCACAGCCTGGGTTGGCGTGAGCCTCGAGATTCTGTCGCGGCTGAACAAGGCCAGTTTCGAGATCGGTTACAGCGTGATGCACACGACCGGCCAGGCATTCATGATGGCGTTCCAGGCAGGTGGACCGCACGCGCAAGACCGGGCGTTGGAAGCAGTGACCTACGCGTGGGATCAGCTTCGCCGGATTCCTGCCGATGCTCATTGGGAAAAGCCCCAGGGCAAGAATCCGCCGCTCGCAATGCATAAGCAATTTACTGTAGTACCGCGCGGCACCAGTCTCGTACTCGGATGCTGCACGTTCCCAACCTGGAACGGTTATCCCGGCATGTTCGCCGACCTGGCCACGGGAAATACTGTAATCGTCAAGCCGCATCCGGGTGCAATCTTGCCTCTCGCCATCACTGTCCGCATTGCACGCGAAGTTTTGCGTGAGGCCGGATTCGACCCCAACGTGATCACGCTTCTGGCCACGGAAGGGAACGATGGTTCCCTCGTGCAGCATCTTGCTCTGCGTCCGGAGATCAAGATCATCGACTTCACTGGCAGCACGCAAAACGGCAACTGGCTCGAATGCAACGCGCATCAGGCCCAGGTCTATACGGAAAAGGCCGGCGTGAACCAGATCGTGATTGATTCCGTCGACAACATCAAAGCCGTTGCCAGCAACATCGCCTTCTCCCTTGCGCTTTACTCCGGGCAGATGTGCACGGCGCCGCAAAACATCTACGTCCCTCGCGACGGCATTCGCACGAGCGAAGGCCAGATGAGCTTTGACGAAGTTGCGAAGGCGCTCGCGGCCGCCGTCGAAAAGCTGGTTGCGGATCCCGCCCGCGCTGTTGAATTGACCGGCGCGATACAAAACGAAGGCGTGATGAGCCGTATTGCCGAAGCCCGGCAACTGGGCGAAGTGCTTACCGATACTCAATCGCTTGCTCATCCTGTATTCCCCGATGCCCGAGTGCGCTCGCCCCTGATGCTGAAGCTCGACGTGCACGCTGATGCCAAGAACTTTACCCGCGAGTGGTTCGGTCCAATTTCGTTTGTCATTGCCACGGATTCGACAGCGCAATCGCTCGAACTGGCCGGATCCATTGCCGCCGAACATGGCGCCTTGACCTTTTCCATTTACAGCACGGACGATGCAGTCGTAGAAGCGGCCTACGCCGCTGCCATTCATGGCGGCGTTGCCTTGTCGATCAACCTGACGAGCGGCGTCTTCGTGAATCAGACGGCAGCGTATTCGGACTTCCACGGCACGGGCGCCAATCCCGCAGCGAACGCGGCACTGTCGGACGCCGCGTTTGTCGCCAATCGCTTCCGCGTCGTTCAAAGTAGAGCCCATGTTGCGCCAAAGGCAGCGGCGCCAACAGTCAGCCAAACGGTCTAGTTCCCGCGGTTCCCGGAGCCGCGTCAACTCATAGGCCATTCGGCCGAATGGAAACTGGCGCCGGGCGCGATTAGTATCGAAGGCATGGGTATTCACACAGGCAGTCAAAGGAGACTTCATGTCCGACCACAACAACTCGATTGTCATCGACATAGACGACAACACGCACGTGGCCACGTTGACGTTGAATCGTCCTGAGAAACTGAATAGCTTCACGCGGACCATGCACGAGGCATTGAGCCGGGCGCTCGATGAAATTGAAGGAAGTCACGCCCGTGCGCTCGTGATCACCGGCGCGGGCCGTGGTTTTTGCGCGGGACAGGATCTTGCCGACCTGGACTTCACGCCCGGCGCAATGACAAATCTGGGTGCGCTGATCGATCAGCATTTCAATCCGCTCGTGCGTCGTCTGCAGGCGTCCCGTCTGCCGGTCATTGCTGCAGTGAATGGAACGGCGGCGGGAGCAGGCGCCAATCTGGCGATGGCTTGCGACCTGATCGTGGCGGCACGTTCCGCGAGCTTCGTCCAGGCTTTCGTGAAGATTGGCCTGGTGCCGGATTCCGGCGGCACGTGGCTGCTGCCAAGACGCGTGGGCGAAGCGCGCGCCATGGGCCTTGCGCTGACTGGCGACAAGCTGGGCGCGGAGCAAGCACACGCATGGGGTCTGGTCTGGAAGGTTGTGGACGACGCCGATCTGCCGAGCGCCGCGCAGGCACTTGCGGCGCAGCTCGCGCAGCAACCGGCAAAGGCGATCGCAGCGATCAAACACGCAATCCGTGCCGCCGCCAACAACACGCTGGATCAGCAGCTCGACCTCGAACGCGACGTTCAGCGCGAACTCGGCGACTCGCACGATTACGCAGAGGGTGTCGCTGCATTCAAGGAAAAGCGCCCACCACGATTCGAAGGTCTTTGAAAAACCAATCGCATTGATTTTGGAGAGGACAGCCATGACGCCTCAGGAACTTGCCGATGCATCCGCGCAAGCCATGTACGAAGCGGACGCATGTAGTCGCGCGCTCGGCCTCGAACTGAAAGAAGTGCGCCCAGGCTATGCGCGCATGCAAATGAACGTGCGCGATGACTTTCTCAACGGTCACGGCATTTGTCACGGCGGACTGATTTTCACGCTGGCCGATTCAACATTTGCTTTCGCTTGCAACTCATACAACATCAACACGGTTGCAGCCGGCTGCTCAATCGAATTCTTGCGGGCTGTCAAGAGCGGCGACATGTTGACTGCTGAGGCAATCGAACAATCGCTCACGGGAAGGACGGGAATCTACGACATCCGGGTGACGAATCGTGACGAAGAAACAGTCGCCATGTTCCGGGGCAAGTCGTCCCAGATCAAGGGCAACCTCGTTGCCATATAACCTTGAGCTGCGGCACAACCGCTCAAAACAACATAGCGCCCGGGCAAGCTACATTCGGGTTGCAAATAGACGACTAAAAAACTGGAAGGAGACATTCCATGACCGCCCCGCTTCCACTGGACCCAATAGAGACAGCAAGCCGCGACGAACTTACCGCGTTGCAGCTTGAACGACTCAAATGGTCGATCGCGCACGCGTACGAGAATTCGCCGGTATATAGGCGCAAGTTCGACGACGCTGGTGTGCATCCGGATGACGTCAAGAGTCTCGCCGACATCGCGCGCTTTCCCTTCACGACAAAAAAGGATCTCCGCGATAACTATCCGTACGGCATGTTCGCCGTGCCGCATGATCAAATTTCACGGATTCACGCTTCGTCGGGAACAACGGGAAAGCCAACGGTCGTGGGCTATACGGCAAAGGACATCGACACATGGTCAGATCTTGTCGCTCGCTCCATTCGCGCAGCCGGCGCGAGACGTGGCGACAAGGTGCATGTCAGTTATGGATACGGCCTCTTTACCGGCGGCCTCGGCGCTCATTACGGCGCCGAGCGGGCCGGCCTGACCGTCATTCCGTTCGGCGGCGGCCAGACCGAGAAGCAAGTTCAGCTCATTCAGGATTTCCGCCCCGACATCATTATGGTGACGCCCAGCTACATGCTGTCCATTGCCGACGAACTCGAGCGCCAGGGCGTTCATCCGGCCGACTGTTCGCTGCGGATCGGAATTTTCGGCGCTGAACCGTGGACCAACGATATGCGCGCCGCCATAGAGAAACGCATGGGCATAGATGCAGTGGATATCTATGGATTGTCGGAAGTCATGGGACCGGGCGTAGCGTCGGAATGCGTAGAAACGAAGGATGGTCCAACGATCTGGGAAGATCACTTCTATCCGGAAATCATCGATCCGGATACGGGCGAAGTACTGCCGGACGGCGAGTTGGGCGAACTCGTATTCACGTCGCTGACAAAGGAAGCGTTACCGATCATCCGCTACCGGACGCGCGATCTCACCCGCCTTCTGCCTGGAACCGCGCGGACCATGCGGCGAATGGAAAAAATCACTGGCCGCTCGGACGACATGATGATCGTGAGAGGCGTGAATGTTTTCCCGACGCAGATCGAGGAGCTATTACTCAGGCAACACGCGCTGGCGCCGCACTATCAAATCGTGCTGACCAAGGAAGGACCGCTCGACGTGCTCACGCTGAATATCGAACCTTGTCCCGAGACAGCACCTGACGCCGTCTTGCTCAATCAAGCCAGCGCTGCGCTTGCTTGCGACATAAAAGCGTTGATTGGTGTGAGCGCAGTGATCCGGTTGCTGGATGTGAACGGGATCGAACGCTCGGTCGGAAAGGCGCGACGGGTGATCGACCGGCGCAACGCTGTAACCTGATCTTCGAATCCGCATCAGCAAGCAGCCGTTCACCAAGGAACGGCTGCGCAATTCCTAAGAATTCGGCAGCAGCAACCACATGCGGCCACCTTGCTTCATCCGGCCGGCGAGATCTCCCGCATCATCGCCCAGCCCCCAGAAATAGTCCGCGCGCACGCCGCCTTTGATCGCGCTGCCGGTGTCCTGGGCAAACACGAGCCGGTTCATCGGGGAGTTGCTCAAAGGACGCGTGGTCTGAAGGAAAACCGGCGTTCCCAACGGGATCGACGATGGATCGACTGCAATCGACCGCTCCGGCGTGAGCGGAACGCCCAATGCGCCAACTGGCCCGGTCCCCACGCCCGCGGCGAGCGTTTCCGTTCCCGGCATCTCGCGGAAAAACACGAAGCGCGGATTCACGTCGAGCAACGCATCGACGCGCGCGGGATTCGCTTTCGCCCAGGCCTTGATGCCCTGCATCGTGGCCTGCGCAGGCGTCAGTTCGCGCCGATCCAGCAGTTCGCGGCCAATCGATTTGTACGGCTGGTTGTTTGTTCCACCGAAACCGACGCGCATTGTCGTGCCATCTTCCATCACAACCTGCCCCGAGCCCTGGACCTGAAGGAAAAACGCTTCAATTGGATCATCGACCCACACCAGCTCATTGCCGTTCAACACGCCCGAACTTTCAAGCTGGGCGCGCGCCGGCAATGAAGTGCCCGCTTTGAATCGATACGGCCAACGATACAACGCGTATTGATACGGCCCATGCCGCGTGCGCGAACCCCGCAGCAACGGCTCGTAATAACCGGTCACGAGGCCATCCAGCGTGCCGTCGGTGTTGGCCAACTGGAACGGTGTGAAGTAAGCCTCGAAGAATTCCCGGGCGGCATTCATGTCGAGATCGTCGAGCCGTTGGGCCGCTGCGCACGCGCGCCGCCATGTAGGCTGTTGCGCAAGCCGGCTGCAGTTCTGACGCATCGCCGCGGTTGCGCCCAGCAGGGAATCGTCTTGCCAGCCAGGAACCTGCTGCCAGCTCACGGCGGTCAGCCGGTTGGCCGCCCGCTGCCCCGTGATGATCGGCGCGCCGGTTGGCGGGGCTTGATATCCGGATTTGATCGCGCCGCCTCCACCGCATGACGCGAGCAAAACGGCCGTGGTGATGGAGAGCGCCCAAGCCGCCAATCCGGCGGCCGAGAAGGTGAAACGCTTACAATGTTCGTTCTTGATGAGAACCGCCATGTCAGATCTATTCGACGAATATCCAATGCTTGTTTTTGCGCTCGAGTCACTCGTGGCGCTGCTTTTGCTGGTTTTTATCGTCGCGTGGACGGCGTCCGGCAAAAAGAAAAACAGGCGCTAGCAACGCGCAATGCTGTTCAATGCAGCGTGCGCGGCATGTGCAGCGCGAACTCGGCAATAGGCGCCTCGAACCGCTCGCCGTCCTCGGCCACACAAAAATACGAACCGCGCATGGTGCCGACTGGCGTCGCGATCACGGCCCAGCTTGTGTACTCGAATTTTTCGCCCGGCGGCAATAACGGCTGATTGCCCACCACGCCCAGCCCTTTCACTTCCTGAACCACGTTTTCACTATCCGTGATTATCCAGTGCCGCGAGATCAACTGCGCGGCAACCTGACCGGTATTCCGGATGGTCAGCGTGTACGCGAACGCAAACTGGTGAGCATCCGGTTCTGATTGGTCAGGAAGATATTGCGTCTGGACCGATACGCTGAATTCATACTGGCTCATCGCTTTTCCAATTCAAGATGTGCTGAGCGCGGTGCGGCCCGAAGGCCGGCGACCGCGCGGTTACGCGAATTTGCGTGAACGTCAGGTGACGCATTCTGCTTCATGCAGCCAGCGCCCGCAACAGAACGCGGCGCTTCGCAAGGGCTTTGTCATGCCTTTGAAACCCCGCCGGAGTAGTGCCGTTAGGGGAAAAGCCCAGGCGCGGGCCGCACGCGTTAGCCATTCGGTCAGCGGTCAAAAACGTCGCGTCGCGGTAAAATGCGTTTCCCGCTCGCAACCGGCCGACGTCATGACGCAATTCCGCTTGTCCCCCAGTATCTTGTCCGCCGACTTCGCCATTCTCGGTGAAGAGGTGCGCAATGTGGTCGCCGCCGGCGCGGACTGGATCCATTTCGACGTAATGGACAACCATTACGTGCCGAATCTGACAATCGGACCCATGGTCTGCAAGGCGCTGCGGCCGCACACCACCGTGCCTATCGACGTGCATTTGATGGTGCGTCCGGTGGACCGTATCGTGCCGGACTTCGCCGAAGCCGGTGCGAATGTGATCAGTTTTCACCCGCAAGGTTCGGATCATATCGACCGGACGCTTTCGCTGATCCGCGATCACGGCTGTAAAGCTGGCCTGGTTTTCAACCCGGCGACTTCGCTGAGTCATCTTGATTACGTGATGGACAAGGTCGATCTGGTGCTGATCATGTCGGTGAATCCGGGTTTCGGCGGCCAGTCCTTCATTCCCGAAGCGCTCACCAAGCTGCGCGAAGCGCGCCGGCGAATCGACGAATATCGCGAGCGGACCGGACGGGAAATTCATCTCGAAGTGGACGGCGGAGTAAAGATCGAGAACATCCGCGAAATCGCCGAAGCCGGTGCAGACACGTTCGTGGCGGGATCGGCAATCTTCGGCCACCATGACTACAGCGAAATCATCGGCAAGATGCGCGCGGAATTGGCGAAAGTGAACACCGGGGATGCACGATGAGCGAACTTACCGCCGAGCTTCCGGCATTTACCAACAAGACGTTGCGGGCGGCGATCATCGACCTGGACGGCACCATGGTCGATACCGCAGACGATTTCACCGCGGCGCTCAACGGCATGCTCGCGCGCATCGGCACGAAAGCAACTGACCGGGACGAAGTGACCGCGTATATAGGGAAGGGTTCGGAGAATCTGATCCGCAGCGTCTTGGCCGTGCGCTTTTCCGCGCTGGAAGCAAACACCAGATTCGACGACGCCCTCGCGATCTATCAGACGGAATACGCGCGCATCAACGGGCAGCGCGCGACGCTGTTTCCGGAGGTGACGGAAGGGCTGAAGGCGCTGCGAAATCTCGGCTTGCCGCTCGCGTGCGTGACCAACAAGCCGCACCGGTTCGCGGTGGAACTGCTCACCAAATTCGGCTTGGCAGAATACTTCAAGGTCGTGCTTGGTGGCGACTCGGTCCCGCAGAAGAAGCCCGATCCCGCGCCCATGCTGATTGCCTGCGAACGTCTTGACGTTCTGCCGCGGGAAGCGGTTGCCATCGGGGATTCGGAGAATGACGCGCTGGCGGGCCGTGCAGCCGGTATGGCGACGCTTACGGTGCCTTACGGATACAACCACGGCAAACCCGTGCACCTCATAAAATCCGATGGTATAGTTTCTTCCCTGCTGGCTGCCGCACAGGCAATAGCAGCAACCATGGCCGCGCCCGATGCATCCGGCGCGACAATACAGACTGAATAGTTCATTCCCTCATGTTTCTGAACAAAAAACGGAGTCTGAGCAGCATCGACCGGGGAGCCTGGCCCTGGCGTCGCTGGTCGCGCTAACCTCGCCCGAGGTCCGCTGAAGCGTGTCTTCGGCAACCGTTTTTTGTTTCGCTGCGCACTCCGCGCGCCGATCCCGCTGACTTGTTTTACCTTTTGATGCCCGGCTCAATGCGCATCACCCGCCGCACCCGATTTTTCTCTTGCCTCTCGCGCCACACGGTTTCGTGAACAGCGTTGAGACCTGATAATCGGACATGCAGCGCGTGAGGCCCCGGCCGACGCACCAATCCAAGCGGGTTTCGCGCCGCGCGGCAGAGTTTCCGCAGCGCCCCAATAAGTGCCCGATGTCGCAAAAACCAACGAGCGACACGCAAAGGATCAGAACATGACCGAACTCGAATTCCAATCGCTGGCGAATGAAGGTTTCAACCGTATTCCGATGATCGCCGAGGCGCTTGCCGATCTCGAAACGCCGCTTTCGCTTTATCTCAAGCTCGCTCAGTCCGAGCGCAATGGTGCCAACTCGTTCCTGCTGGAATCCGTGGTGGGCGGCGAGCGCTTCGGCCGCTATTCGTTCATCGGCCTGCCGGCGCGCACGATGATCCGCGTGCAGAACGGCGTGTCGGAAGTAGTGAAAGATGGGCAGGTCATCGAAACGAGCGAAGTTGATCCGCTGACGTTTATCGAAACATTCCAGAAGCGGTTCAAGATCGCCCAACGTCCGGGATTACCGCGTTTTTGCGGCGGTCTGGCAGGGTATTTCGGCTATGACGCCGTGCGTTATATCGAGAAAAAGCTGGCGCACTCGGCCCCGCGTGACGATCTCGGCTTGCCTGATATCCAGTTGCTGCTGACCGAGGAAATGGCGGTTATCGACAACCTCGCCGGCAAGCTGTATCTCATTGTCTACGCCGATCCCACCGCGCCCGAGGCCTATACCAGGGCCAAGCAGCGCCTGCGCGAGTTGCGTGCGCGTTTGCGTACGACCGTGCAGCCGCCGGTAACGTCGGCGAGCGTGCGGACGGAGACGTATCGCGAGTTTGCGAAAGACGATTATCTGAACGCCGTGAGGAAAGCGAAGGAATACATCGCGGCGGGCGAGTTGATGCAGGTTCAGGTCGGCCAGCGCCTCGTCAAGCCGTTCCGCGATAACCCGCTTTCGCTGTATCGCGCGTTGCGATCGCTGAATCCGTCGCCGTATATGTATTACTACAACTTCGGCGGCGAATTTCACGTGGTTGGAGCGTCGCCGGAAATTCTGGTGCGCCAGGAAAAGCGCGGCGAAGAACGCATTGTCACCATCCGTCCGCTCGCCGGCACGCGGCCGCGCGGCAATACGCCCGAGCGCGACGCCGAACTCGCAACCGAGTTGCTGAACGACCCCAAGGAAGTGGCCGAGCACGTCATGCTGATCGATCTGGCACGAAACGACGTCGGCCGGATTGCGCAAACCGGCTCGGTGATCGTGACGGACAAGCTGGCGATCGAAAAATATTCGCATGTTCAGCACATCGTGAGTTCGGTGGAAGGCAAGCTGAAACCCGGTACGACGAACTTCGACGTGCTGCGCGCGACCTTCCCCGCCGGCACGCTTTCGGGCGCACCGAAAGTGCGGGCAATGGAAATCATCGACGAACTGGAGCCGGTGAAACGCGGCCTGTATGGCGGCGCTTGCGGTTATCTGTCGTTCACGGGCGAAATGGATCTGGCCATCGCAATTCGCACAGGCCTGATTCACAAGGGCAATTTGTACGTGCAGGCCGCCGCCGGCGTGGTCGCGGATTCGGTGCCCGAATCCGAATGGCAGGAAACGGAGAACAAGGCGCGTGCGGTTTTGCGCGCCGCCGAGCAAGTGCAAGACGGCCTCGATAGCGACTTCTGATCCGGAGAAAGACCATGCTGCTGATGATCGACAACTACGATTCGTTCACCTATAACCTGGTCCAGTATTTCGGCGAACTGGGCCAGGACGTGCGGACGTTCCGCAACGACGAAATTACCCTCAGTGAAATCGCGAAACTGAATCCCGAGCGGATTTGCCTTTCGCCTGGACCGAGCAATCCCCAACACGCTGGCATTACGCTCGACGTGCTGCGCGAGTTTTCCGGCCAGATTCCCATTCTTGGCGTGTGCCTGGGTCATCAGGCCATTGGCGAAGCGTTCGGCGGCCGCGTGGTCCGCGCGCAAACCATCATGCACGGCAAGGTCAGCACGATCGAAACGGACTGCCGCGGCGTGTTTGCCGACTTGCCGAAACATTTCAGTGTGACGCGTTATCACTCGCTCGCGATCGAGCGCGAATCGCTGCCGGATTGCCTGGAAGTATCGGCGTGGACGCCCGACGGCGAAATCATGGGCGTGCGTCACAAGGAACTCGCGGTCGAAGGCGTCCAGTTCCATCCGGAATCGATCCTGTCCGAACATGGTCACGCGCTGCTCGAAAACTTCATCAAGCACGCGAAGCAAGGCGAACGCGCGTGAACCGGGATCAGAACATGACCATTACGGCCCAGGAAGCGCTGCAACGGACCATTGAGCATCGCGAGATTTTTCACGATGAAATGCTTCATCTGATGCGCACGATCATGCGCGGCGAGATGTCGCCGGTGATGTCCGCCGCGATCATCACGGGATTGCGCGTGAAGAAGGAAACCATCGGCGAGATTGCTGCGGCGGCGACCGTGATGCGCGAATTTGCGAATCACGTGACCGTGCCGGACAGCGAGAATCTCGTGGATATAGTGGGCACAGGCGGCGACGGATCGCACACCTTCAACATCTCGACGGCCACCATGTTCGTGACGGCAGCAGCCGGTGCGAAGGTCGCGAAGCACGGAAATCGCGGGGTATCGAGTAAATCGGGCAGCGCGGACGTGCTCGAGGCGCTCGGCGTGAATATCGATTTGCAGCCGGTGCACGTGGCGCAATCCATCGCTGAAACAGGCATGGGGTTCATGTTCGCGCCGAACCATCATCCGGCCATGAAGAACATTGCGCCGGTGCGTCGGGAACTCGGCGTTCGGACCATCTTCAACATTCTCGGGCCGCTGACCAATCCGGCGGGCGCACCGAATCAGTTGATGGGCGTGTTTCACGAGGATCTCGTCGGTATCCAGGTTCGCGTGATGCAGCGCCTCGGCGCCAAGCACGTGCTGGTCGTGTACGGCAAGGACGGCATGGACGAGGTCTCGCTGGGCGCGGCGACGGTCGTGGGCGAACTGCGCGACGGCGAAGTGCGCGAGTACGAGATTCATCCCGAGGATTTCGGCTTGCAGATGGTGTCGAACCGGACGCTTAAAGTAGCCGATGCGCAGGAATCGAAAGCCATGCTGCTTGGCGCGCTCAACAACAAGCCTTGCGTTGCGCGCGAAATCGTCACGCTGAACGCGGGCACGGCGCTTTATGCCGCGAACGTGGCGGAATCGATTGAAGATGGCATGCGGCTCGCGAAGGAAGTGATCGCGAACGGTCGGGCGCGTGAAAAAGTCGATGAACTCGTGCGATTCACACAGCAGTTCGCCAAATAACGGAACCCAACATGAGTGACATTCTCGATCGCATCATCCAGGTCAAGCGCGACGAAATCCGGATTTCGCAAGAAAGCGTTTCGGTTGAAGAGTTGCGTTTGCAGGCGAGTGCACGCGACTCGCGCGACTTTGTCGGTGCATTGCGCGCCAGGCACGCAGAGGGCAAAGCCGCGGTTATCGCCGAAGTGAAGAAAGCGAGCCCGTCAAAGGGCGTGCTGCGCGAAAACTTCGTCCCAGTCGATATCGCGAAATCATATGAACGGGGCGGCGCCGCGTGTTTGTCGGTCCTGACAGACGTGCAGTTCTTCAAGGGCAGCGTGGCGTATCTGGAAGAAGCGCGCGCCGCGTGCAGCTTGCCGGTTCTGCGCAAGGACTTCATTGTGGATCCGTATCAGATCCTCGAAGCCCGCGCGATGGGCGCCGATTGCATCTTGTTGATTGCAGCCGCCCTGCAGCCGGCGCAAATGAGCGATCTCGAAGCGTACGCCCATTCGCTGGGTCTGGCTGTGCTCGTGGAAGTCCACGATCAGGACGAGCTCATGCAGGCGCTCACGTTGAAAACACCGCTGATTGGCATAAATAACCGGAACCTCCGCACCTTTGAAACGTCGATAGAAACAACCATCGGCATGCTGGAAATGGTGCCGCAAGAGCGTATTGTAGTGACCGAATCCGGCATTTTGTCGCGCGCGGATGTCGAGCGGCTGCAATCAATGGACGTGCAGACGTTCCTGGTCGGCGAAGCGTTCATGCGCGCCGACGACCCCGGCACCGAACTGGCGCGAATGTTCTTCTGACGCTGTTGCACGGAGTTTATTTTGAGTATTGAACGCGAGATCAAGCTGGCGCTGCCAACGTCAAACCATGATGAAATTGCTAAGGATCTGACGAAACGAACCGGTCAGGAAGGTCAAAAAATCCATCTGACAAACGTTTATTTCGATACCGCCAATCGCGCGCTCGCCAAGGCGAAAAGCGCACTGCGTTTGCGAGGTGCGCCGGGTCAATGGCTGCAGACGTACAAGACGGCGGGGGAATCGGCAGATGGAATGCATAGCCGGCATGAATGGGAAATGCCCGTCGCGGGCGAAGCGCTCGAAATCGACAAGCTGCTCGAACATTGCGACGACGAGCACGCGCGCAACGCACTCCGTAATGCGGCGCCGGAATTGACGGCACTTTTCCGAACTGATTTCGACCGTGTGATCTGGAACGTCGAAATCGACGGCGCGACAATCGAAGCGGCCCTGGATCTCGGGGAAGTCATTACGGATATCAATGGCGCACGCCGCGCCGCGCCAATCAGCGAACTCGAACTCGAACTCAAGTCCGGCGAAGAAGCCGGCCTGACGAATCTCGCCGCCCAGATGCGCGGCGCATTCCTCTACCTCCAGCCCGAAAACGCGAGCAAGGCGCAACGTGGCTACGAATTGTGCGATCCGAAAGCGGAAGGTTCGAACGGTGGCGTGAAATGAATCAGGCGTCGTTGTTCGAGGCAGAAGACGCGTCGAGAAATCACCCGTTCACGTCGCTCGAAAACCAGTTCGCCGCGTTGCCGGCTGATTGGCGCAAGCATCTGAAGGCGTTTATCGACAGTCCGCATTACGCCGCGTTATGCGCGTTCGTTGACAATGAACGCGCCGCCGGCAAGACTGTGTATCCCGCCGATGTCTTTCGTGCGCTGCGCCTGACGAGTCCCGCCGACGTGAAAGTCGTGATCCTCGGACAAGATCCGTATCACGGCGAAGATCGGGGCGCGCCGCAAGCGCATGGTCTGGCGTTTTCCGTGCCGGCGCCGGTTCGGCCGCCGCCTTCGCTGCGCAATATCTTCAAGGAAATCAGCGCGAGCCTTGGCTTCGCCGCGCCCAATCACGGTTGCCTCGATGCCTGGGCGCAGCAAGGCGTGTTGCTGCTGAACACGTCGCTGACCGTGGAACGCGATAAAGCCGGCAGCCACGCCAAACGCGGCTGGGAACATTGCACCGACACGCTGATTCACGAACTCGCGATGCGCCACGAGCATCTCGTGTTCATGCTCTGGGGCGCGCATGCGCAGGCGAAGCGCGGGTTGATTGCGTCCGCAGTGGCGGCGGGAAAAGCGCATTGCGTGCTTGAGGCGCCGCATCCGTCGCCGTTATCGGCGCATCGCGGCTTTTTGGGCTGCGGGCATTTCGCTTCGGCGAATGCTTATTTGGAAGAACATGGACGGCCGGTTATTGACTGGCGTCTGCCTGATTTGCCAGACTGAAGCGTCAACGAAAAAGCCCGCTTATGTCATGAAGACACGGCGGGCTTTTAAAATTTTCAGCAACTTAGCAGCCTAAAACAACCTACAGCGCTGCGATCGAATCCCGCGCCGTAGCCAACGCAGCGCCAGCGGCGTCCGGGCCCATTGCCAGGCCTTCTGCATACACGAAGCTGACATCGGTCATGCCGAGGAAACCCAGGAACGTCTTCAGATACGGCGTTTGCGAATCGTTCGGCGTGCCGCTGTACTTGCCGCCGCGAGCCGTCACCACAATCACCTTCTTGCCCGTCACAAGGCCTTCAGCACCGTTCGCACCGTACTTGAACGTGATGCCGGCGCGTGCAATCCAATCGAAATACGTCTTCAGTTGCGACGAAATGCCGAAGTTGTACATCGGCGCGGCGATTACAACAATGTCAGCCGCCTGCAATTCGGCGATCAGTGCTTCACTCTTCGCGTGGATCGCGTTTTGTTCGGCGGTGCGTGCTTCGGCGGGCGTGAAGAACGCGCCCAGCGTGGCGTCATCCAGATGCGGCAGGTTATCTGCGAGAAGGTTGCGAACCACGAGCTTCGCGCCCGCGTGCGATTGCAGCAGCTTCGCCGATACTTCGTCGGCCAGCAATGTGGATTGAGCGCCTTGCGAGCGGGCAGCGGAATTGATTTGAAGAATGGTCGTCATGATGACTCCTGTCCCTTGTTGAGTGTGAGCGCGGACGCGCTCTGACAGGACGCATTCTTCGTTTTTAATCGATCGGGAAAAAGCTGTGCACTCAAGACGGATCGTTGCACTGGTGAAACAATCCGTTTTTTGGTGTCATCGCCGGGTCAACCTTTCAACCAGCGTTCACGCCATTGCTTCGTTTGGGCGCTGGAATCGGTGGTTGAAAGGACGTAGCGCGAAACATCCGGCGCGTCGAGTTTGACCTGCGCCACGCGCAATTCGTCGCGACGAAACGCGTGCACTTCGACCTTTGCGCCCGGCAAATACCGCGAAAGCAGCGAATCGAGATTCGATCCGGTGACGCGCAAGCCATCGATTGCGACCAGCACATCTCCCGCCGATAAACCCGCCTTCTGCGCCGCGCTGTTCTCGTGAACGGCCGTGAGCACGCAATCCGCGCCAGTGCGAACCCGCGCGCCAAGCGACGGTTTGCCTGTCGTGCCATTCGTGGCGATATCGGCGGCGAGTTTGATGCCGAACGGTTCCAGCAGTGTCTCCAGCGGCAAGTCGCGCGTGCCATGGACGCCTTCGCGGAACAGCTTTTTCAGATCGGCGCCGGTGGCTTCGGCGAACAGCGCTTCAACCTCGCTCTCTTCTATGCCGCGCGCCTTTCCATGATAAAAATCGCGGCCATAGCGTTGCCACAAAAGACGCATGACGTCGTCAAGCGACTTCCTGCCCGCGGTTTGCGCGCGAATCGACAGGTCAAAGGCAAGCGCGACAAGCGAGCCTTTCTGGTAATAACTGACGATGGCGTTCGCCGCGTTCTCATCCTGCCGATAGTATTTGACCCATGCGTCGAACGAGCTTTCCGCGACGGTTTGCTTCAATCGCCCCGAACCGCGCAACACGCCGCCGATGGTTTTACCCAGCATCGCGAAATAATCGCTCGCGCTGATCGTGCCGCTGCGCACGAGCATCAGGTCGTCGTAATACGACGTGAATCCTTCGAACAGCCACAGCAGCGACGTGTAATTTTCCTGCGACAGATCGTATGGCGCGAACACCACCGGTTTGATGCGCTTTACGTTCCACGTATGGAAATATTCGTGGCTGCACAAACCCAGATACGTCTTGTATCCCTCCGTCATCTCCGGCCGTCCGGTAACAGGAAGGTCCGAGCGATTGCAGATCAGCGCCGTCGATGCACGATGTTCCAGGCCGCCGTATCCATCGCCAACAGCAACGGTCATGAACACATAGCGATCAACGGGCGCCTTCTTCGTGCGCGGTTCGAACAGCGCGATCTGCGATTCGCAAATGCGCTTGAGATCGGTTTCGAGACGCCGCATGTCGAGCGCGGTCACGCGGCCCGAAATCACTATGTCGTGCTTCGCGCCGTGGGCACTGAACGAACCGAGCGCGAACTTGCCGAGCGTCACGGGATGATCGATCAGCGCATCGTAGTTCGGCGCTTCGTACGCACCGAAGCCAAGGCGTTTCGTACCTCGCGCTTCGGGCAGCGCCGTGGCCACGCGCCAGTTTGCATATTGCGCGCCCGAAGGCTTTTGAATATCGACAATGCACGGCGCTTCCGCCTGCCCTTCCACGGCCAGGAAAACGCTCGTGCCGTTGAAAAAGCCGATGGTGTCATCCAGATGCGCCGCCCGCACCGACAAATCCCAGCCGTAGACCTCGTAGCGCAGCGTGATCGGACCGTCGTGCGGCGCGGTTTGCCACGCATGCTTGTCGGTTTTATCGATGGCGATCTTTCGGCCGGCCGCGTTGAACGCCTGCAGCGTCACAATGTTGCGCGCGAACTCGCGGATCATGTAGCTGCCCGGAATCCATACCGGCAGCACGAAGCGCTGGCCGGACGGATCAGGCTCGCTCACGGTCAGCGTCACTTCGAACAGATGCGCGGCGGGATTTTTCGGGACGATGGTGTATCGGATGGCGTTCATGCGTCGAAGTCCTTTGTTCTTATCGCCGGCTTGGAGCCGGGCGCGGGCGGCGATGCCTGCTTGAAAGCGAAAGAGGCGCATCGCGCGCCTCCTTGGTCTGGATCGGCCGCTGATTTCAGCGAACCGCCGAGATTTCCTTTTCCAGCCGGTCGGCCGGAACAGCGCCCGGCAAACGGCGTCCATCGGCCAGGAACACCGTGGGCGTGCCGGTGACGTTCATCGACTGGCCGAGCTTCAGGTTTTTATCGATAGCCGTTGTGTCGCAACTCGCTGCGGCAGTCGGCGCGGTGTGGTCGAGCATCCAGCCTTCCCAGGCGTTGGAGCGGTCCTTCGAGCACCAGATCGACTTGGACTTCGACGCCGAATCCGGCGACAGGACCGGATACAGGAAGGTGTAGACGGTGACGTTATCGACGGACTTGAGCGTGGTTTCAAGCTGCTTGCAGTACGGGCAATTCGGGTCCGAAAACACCGCGATCTTGCGCGCGCCCGTGCCCTTCACGACCTTCACCGCGTTTTCGAACGGCAACTTGGCGAAGTCGATCTTGTTGGTTTCGGCCAGACGCGCTTCGGTGAGATTCGTGCGCGTGCGGGTATCGACGAGATCGCCCATCAGCAGATAGTTGCCGGTCGCGTCCGCGTAGACGATCTGCGAGCCGAGATTCACTTCGTACAGCCCCGCAATCGGCGATTTCTGGATGCTCTTGATATCGGCGTCGCCAATGCGCGATTGCAGCGTGGACTTGATCTTGTCAGTGGTTTGATCGGCCTGGGCAGCAATGCCGATGCCAAACACCGCTGCCAGCGTGGCAGCAGCGACCAGAGCGCGGCGAAGAGTGATTTTCATTCGGATTCCTGTGATGCTGAAAGTATGTGGGTGAGTGCGCGCGTCTTTTTAACCGAGCGCCGCCGAAACAAGCCAGCGCTTGATGTGCGGCTGCGCGCCCACGAGCGCCATGCCGGTATTGCGCACCGCACGGGCAAGCGTGCCGGGCATGGAGAAAAGTCTCTGCAGACCATCGCACGCAATGGTCAATTTCTGGATGTCCTCGCGGCGAGCGCGTTCGTATCGGCGAAGCAGGACTGGATCGCCCGCCGACCGGAAGGCTTCCTTGCCCGCGAGCGTTTCGGCAAGCGCGGCGACGTCGCGCAGGCCGAGATTCATGCCCTGACCCGCAAGCGGATGAATCAGATGCGCGGCGTCGCCGACCAGCGCCACGCGTGGCCCGATGAGCCGATCGACCGTTTGCAGCGCGAGCGGAAAACCTTGGGCCGGTGTCACACATTCCAGCGTGCCGAGCATGTTTTGCGTGGCTTTCTCGACTTCTGCCGCGAGTTGCGCCGGATCGAGTTTGAGGAGCGCGTCGGCGTGGTCGGTTTTCGCGGACCACACGAGCGACACGTAATCGCCCGGCAGCGGCAGCAACGCGATGATCTCGCCATCGCGGAACCATTGATACGCCGTTTCGGCGTGCGGCTTTTCGCACTTGAAATTCGCGACTACGCCGGTCTGCCGATATTCCTGCCGATGCATCTTCGCGCCCGTCTGCGCCCGCACCCACGAATGCGCGCCGTCCGCGCCGACCACGAGATCGGCTTCAAGCGTTTCGCCGTTGGCGAGCGTGAGATGCGCGGCGGCGTCGTGAATCACGAGACCTTGAGCACGAGACTCGATCCACGTGAGGTTCGGCTGGAAACGCAGGGCGGCATCGAGCGATCGCTCGATCAGCGACGACTCCACGATCCACGCCAGTTGCGGCACGGCGGCCTGGAATGCGGAAAAATGCAGTTCGGCGAAAGCGTCGCCGAAAACACGCATGTCCAGCACCGGTCCGAGCTTTTCGCGCTCGAGCGCCTGCCAGACGCGCAGCCGTTCAAGCAGCGCCTGCGAACTCGACGAAAGCGCGTAGATCCGTGAATCGAAGCTGCCTGCGGCGGGCGGCGGCGCAGCGGGCGATGCGAGCAATGCCGTGCGCAGGCCGGATTGCGTCAGCGCGAGCGCCGCCGTCTTGCCGACCAGGCCACCGCCAACCACGGCCGCGTGAAAATTTCGAGAGTGGAAAGTCATGCGGGCATTATAGCCGCCGGGGTATTTCGAGATTCGATGTACAACACGGTGTTTCGGCCGCAGATCCGGCGCTGCCCCGCCGCGCCCAGCGTACCGGGCCGCAGCGGTACAATATCGTTTTTTCCGGCCCGCCATGACGTGGCCGCCCGCTGCACCGCGACATGCAGCGTTGACCCACGCGGCGCACGCCGTTTCACCAGTTCGAAGGATTCCATGAGCCTCCAATGCGGCATCGTCGGCTTGCCTAACGTCGGCAAGTCCACACTGTTCAATGCACTGACCAAGGCTGGCATCGCCGCCGAAAACTATCCGTTTTGCACAATCGAGCCGAACGTCGGCGTGGTCGAAGTGCCCGATCCGCGTCTTGCGGCGCTTTCCGAAATCGTCAAGCCCGAGCGCGTGGTGCCGGCGATTGTGGAATTCGTCGATATCGCCGGCCTCGTCGCCGGCGCGAGCAAGGGCGAAGGCCTTGGCAACAAGTTCCTCGCGAACATCCGCGAAACCGATGCCATCACGCACGTCGTGCGCTGTTTCGAAGATGAAAACGTGATTCACGTCGCGAACAAGATCGACCCGCTGGCGGATATTGAAGTGATCAATACCGAACTGGCGCTCGCGGATTTGTCGACGGTTGAAAAAGCGCATCATCGTTACGCCAAATCCGCGCGCTCGGGAAACGACAAGGAAGCGGCGAAACTCGTGCCCTTGCTCGAAAAAATCCAGGCGCAACTCGATCAGGCGAAGCCGGTGCGCGGTCTCGACCTGAGCGAAGACGAACTCCTGCTGATCAAGCCACTGTGCCTGATCACCGCCAAGCCGACCATGTACGTGGCGAACGTGAAGGACGACGGTTTCGAAAACAATCCGCATCTGGACGCGGTGCGCAAGTACGCTGAAGCTGAGAAAGCGCCGGTGGTTGCGGTGTGCGCGGCGATCGAAGCGGAAATCGCGGATCTGGACGACGCCGACAAGCAGGAGTTTCTAGCCGATATCGGCATGGACGAGCCGGGGCTGGATCGCGTGATTCGCGCGGGTTACAAGCTGCTGGGATTGCAGACGTATTTCACGGCGGGCGTGAAGGAAGTGCGGGCGTGGACCATTCACATTGGCGACACTGCGCCTCAGGCTGCCGGCGCGATTCACACAGACTTCGAGCGCGGCTTTATCCGCGCGCAGACAATCGCCTTCGATGACTTCATTACATTCAAAGGCGAGCACGGCGCGAAGGAAGCCGGGAAGATGCGGGCCGAAGGGAAGGAATATGTGGTCCACGACGGCGATGTGATGAATTTCTTGTTTAACGTGTAACGCGAGCGTCAGGGCCAACCGTCTAAATCGCAAACCCCGCGCTACGCGGGGTTTTTTTTGAACATCACAATAAACGTCGCGTGGCCCGTCATTGCTTTAACGTTTCAAGGTCATTGAGGCCGAGAGCAAGGGAGGCCAGTCGATTTGCGAAAGTTGCTGCATCCGTCGCACCCTCGGCAACCGCAACCATTTCGTCTTCCAGGCTCGCGTCGCGGGGCACAGTAATATCTTGAAGCTTTAAGTAAGTTAATGCCGCAACAAGAGCCGTGCGCTTATTTCCGTCGTTAAAGATGTGCCCCCGGGCGATCGCAACCGCATACATAGATGCGATACCAAACACGTCGTTGAGATTGCCGTATGTGGACCAGTTCTCGATTCGAAGGAGTGCGCTTTCAAGGCCCGCGAATCCTGGACCGGCGAAGCCCGGCAAGCCCGGCTCCTCAATCAGGATTTCGTCGTGGATTTGAAGGACAAAGGCGGCATCCAGCATTCATCAGCGCTTTGCCAGCGCCTTGATTACATCACGATGTTCGGAGATAACCGCCCGAGCGGCAGCAACGACGATTTGTCGGTCTGATTCATTTGCCACGCGCACCGGATTTTTGGGTGCGATCATCGGCCGATCCTTTGCGCCGGGCTTGCTTCCCTTTTTGTCGGTGATCATTTCGTCGACTCCTGGAACTGCGCAGTATCTAAAGTAGGTGTATGGATTATACGCGCCTGCCGGACGTGTCAACGGACTGCTTCGGATGCCGAAAGCCCCGTTCCTCAAACGCCGTCCGGAACGATTTAATCACACGTTTAGGAACAATCGGATCGCATGAATCACGAACTGAGAGTAAAAACGGCAAACGTCAAGCGTGTGAGGCAAGCCTAAAACATGAGCAACAACGTCGTCCTTCGCCGTACCGCACCAATCCTTCTCGTTACTCTTTTCATTCTGCATTCCCCCGCCGCTCACGCCTACGCCTACTCCACCCCGAACGAATCCGACCTCGACAACCATCAGAGCTACCGCAACCACGACGGCCAAACCGTCCATTCCCCGGCGCATTCCCGCTCGGGCGCTGCCCCCGACGGCGCCACTGCGCAATGCCGCGATGGCACGTGGAGCTTCAGCCGCCACCGCAGCGGAACGTGCTCGCGTCACGGCGGCGTAGCCGCCTGGCGCTGACTTGGCGCTTCGCGCGCCGACCACGCATATTCATGGAAGTACAATGTCGGCACGTTCCTGCTGCCTTGGAAACACGCATCGTCGCGAACTGAATCGAGGTGCATCGCCGTGGCGATCTGAATGTCAGCCGCCGCCGTCAACCGAAGCGCGCCTCGACAAGCAAAACCCGAAAACCTCAAGACAACCGAAATCCGCAAATGGCCCAATACGTCTTCACCATGAACCGCGTCGGCAAGATCGTGCCGCCGAAACGCCAGATCCTTAAGGACATCTCGCTGTCCTTCTTTCCCGGCGCCAAGATCGGCCTGCTCGGCCTGAACGGCTCAGGCAAGTCGACGCTGATCCGCATCATGGCGGGCGTCGACAAGGAAATCGAAGGCGAAGCCACGCCGATGCCGAACCTGAACATAGGTTATTTGCCTCAGGAGCCGCAACTCGACCCGCAGCAAACCGTGCGCGAAGCGGTTGAAGACGGCCTCGGCGATGTCTTCACCGCGCAGAAAAAGCTCGACGAAATTTACGCCGCCTACGCGGAACCCGACGCCGACTTTGACGCGCTCGCCGCCGAGCAAGCCAAATACGAAGCCATCCTCGCGACCAGCGACGGCGGCACGCCCGAGCAACAGCTAGAAGTTGCCGCCGACGCGTTGCGCCTGCCCGCATGGGACGCAAAGATCGAGCACCTTTCGGGTGGTGAAAAACGCCGCGTCGCGCTCTGCAAGTTGCTGCTGCAAAAGCCCGACATGCTGCTGCTCGACGAACCGACCAACCACCTCGACGCCGAATCGGTGGATTGGCTCGAACAGTTCCTGACGCGCTATCCGGGCACTGTCGTGGCCGTGACGCACGATCGCTATTTCCTCGATAACGCCGCCGAATGGATTCTCGAACTCGACCGCGGCCACGGTATTCCATGGAAAGGCAACTACAGCAGTTGGCTCGACCAGAAACAGGACCGGTTGAAGCAGGAAGAATCGTCGGAATCGGCGCGTCAGAAGGCGCTGAAGAAGGAACTGGAATGGGTGCGCCAGAACCCGAAGGGACGCCAGGCGAAGTCCAAGGCGCGTATCGCGCGGTTCGAGGAACTCAATAGCCAGGAATACCAGAAGCGCAATGAAACACAGGAAATCTTCATCCCGGTCGGCGATCGTCTGGGCAACGAAGTGATCGAGTTCAAGAACGTGAGCAAGGCGTATGGCGACCGTTTGTTGATCGATAACCTCAGCATGAAGATCCCGGCGGGCGCGATTGTCGGAATAATCGGGCCAAATGGCGCAGGAAAGTCCACATTGTTCCGCATGCTGACGGGTAAGGAACAGCCGGATTCGGGCGAGATCGTGACCGGGCCGACCGTGAAGCTGGCCTACGTGGATCAAAGCCGCGACGCGCTCAATGGCAACAAGACCGTGTTCGAAGAGATTTCGGGCGGCGCGGATGTGCTGACCGTTGGCAAGTATGAAACGCCGTCGCGGGCGTATATCGGCCGGTTCAATTTCAAGGGCGGCGACCAGCAGAAGACGGTCGGCGCACTGTCGGGCGGCGAGCGCGGCCGGCTGCATCTGGCGAAAACGCTGATTGAAGGCGGCAACGTGCTGCTGCTGGACGAACCGTCGAACGATCTCGACGTCGAAACGCTGCGCGCGCTGGAAGACGCGTTGCTGGAATTCGCGGGATCCGTGCTGGTGATCTCGCACGATCGGTGGTTCCTTGACCGTATCGCGACGCACATCATCGCGTTCGAAGGGGATTCGCAAGTGACGTTCTTCGATGGCAACTACCAGGAGTACGAAGCCGACAAGCGCAATCGTCTCGGCGACGAAGCTGCAAAGCCGAAACGCCTGCGCTACAAGCCGATCGTCCGCTAACGCGCGGCGTTTATAACAACCAGCAACGCATCGGCTCGCCGCCCGCGCGCGGCTTGATTTGGAGAGATCGGCATGGCGGGTTCGAAGGCGCAGCGCCTGATGCTGTGGGCGGGCGCGGTGGTCGTGGTGCTGTTACTCGCTGCGGGCGGCGGCTGGTTGTATGTCATGCACGAGATGAAGGCCCGCGTAATCGAGGCGCTCGGGCCGCTCGGATCAGTGGAGGACGTGGATGCCGGGTACGCGCGGATCACGCTGAGCCGCGTTCGCATGCGCGGTCCGCAGGGCTGGCCCGCTGACGACGCATTGCGCGCCGAGCGCGTGACGCTCAACATCGACATGCGCTCCGTGTTGACCAGCACGCTGCATCTGCGCAACATCACGGTGGACGGTTTTTATCTCTCGGTAGCGCGTTTCGCCGATGGCCGCGTCGATTTGCTGCCGAATCTCAAGCAGTCGACGCGCGAGGCGCAAGCCAGCTCAACCGAAGCCGCCAGGCATGCACGCGAAGAGCGGCTGATCGATCATGTCACGTTCGAGCGCGGCGCCATGGAATTCTTCGATGAATCCGTGCAGAAGCCGCCCTATCGAATTCTGATTTCGAATGCGCACGCGACCGTGGACGACCTGCATCTTCCGGCGCTGACCAACCCGACCAAACTCGACATGACCGGCTCGATCAAAGGGCCGTCGCATACGGGCACGGTTGCGTTCAATGGCTGGATGAAGATCGCGAGCAAGGATTCGCAGACGCACACCACGCTGCGCAACGTCGATATCGCCACGCTCGATCCTTATCTGCTCAAGAAAGTGGGCGCGCGCAGCACCGTCACGGGCGGCACGATCGACCTGACGCTCGACGCCACCGTGCAGAACTACACAATCCACGCGCCCGGATCGGTGGTGCTGAATCACTTGCAGCTATCGGAAAATGGCAACCCGCTCGACACGTTCCTTTCCATTCCGACCAAAGTTGCGATAGCCGCGTTGAAAAACCACGATCAGATCAAGCTGGATTTCGAACTCGATGGCAACCTGCGCGATCCTAAGTTTTCGCTCAACGAAAGCCTGACGAAGAAACTTGCCGTAGGGTTCGCGAAAGCGCTTGGCGTAAACGCGGAAGGCGCCGCCAGGAACGCCAGCGGCGTGGTCAAAAGCATTGGCGACGCGCTGAAAAACCTGTTCTCAAAATAATCAGACCGGCAAGCCGAGCGCCCTCAAACGCGCTTCGGTCTGCTCTGCGTTCGTGTGATGCACGGCGTTCCAGCCGAGCGCGGTCGCGGCGGCGATGTTCCTGGCGTTATCGTCGATGAAAACAACTTCCTGCGGCGCAATGCCCGGAAAATGCCGGTCGATTTCCTTCCACATCAACGCGAAAATCGCCGGATCGGGCTTGGCAACCAGCACGCGCCCCGACACCACCACTTCGCGAAAACGCTGCAATACCGGAAAACGCTCCCACGCCCACGGGAAGGTTTCCGCCGACCAGTTGGTCAGCCCGAATAGCGGAATATCTGCGGCTTCGAGCTTGTCGACCAGCGCGACGCCGTCTTCGAGCACGCCCGCCACCATCTCCTGCCAGCGCTCGTAAAACGCGCGGATCAAGGCTTCATGCTCGGGAAATCTGGCGATCAGTTCGGCGTTGCCGTCGGCAATGGTCTGCCCCGCGTCCTGCTGCAACACCCAGTCCATATGAACCACGTTGTCCATGAACCAGCGCCGCTCGGTCGCGTCTGGAATCAGGCGGCTATAAACATACTCAGGATTCCAGTCGATCAGCACGCCGCCGAAATCGAATACCACTGCCTTGATCGCCATGCGTTTTGTGCTCCGTTTTCAGATTGGCTGCGTGCGTTTTTCGAGCCACGTTTTCGCCGCGCCCGACACATGCGGCGAGACGCGTTCGAGCACCATCGCGTGATAGTCGTTGAGCCACGCGCGTTCGTCGTCGCGCAGCAGGGCGAGGTCGATGCAGCGTGTATCGATAGGACAGAGCGTCAGCGTTTCGAACTTGAGGAAATCGCCAAATTCGGTCTTGCCGGCGGCCTCGTTCATCACCAGGTTCTCAATGCGAATGCCCCATTTGCCCGGTCGGTAAAGCCCCGGCTCAATCGACGTAATCATGCCTTCTTCCATGGCCGTGTAAGGCTCGGCGGGCGCGTAGTGCGAAATGACCTGCGGACCTTCGTGCACGTTCAGAAAGTAGCCCACGCCGTGCCCCGTTCCATGTCCGTAGTCCGCGCCCGCTTCCCAAATGGGCGCGCGGGCGATGGCGTCGAGCATCGGCGAACGGATGCCGCGCGGGAAACGCGCGCGCGATAGCGCAATCGTGCCCTTCAGCACGACCGTGAAATCGCGTTTGTGCTCGGCGGTGATCGTGCCGATTGGCACCACGCGCGTGATATCCGTCGTGCCGCTCAGGTACTGTCCGCCCGAATCGATGAGCAACAAACCGTTGCCTTCGATCACCGAATGCGAGTCGGCCGTGGCGCGGTAATGCGGCATCGCGCCGTTTGCATTGAACCCGGCGATGGTCGCAAAACTCAGCGTGACGAAACCCGGCCGGCGAGCACGCGCCGCCGTCAGTTTTTCATCGATGGTCAATTCCGTGATCGTCTCGCGCCCGAGCGCGTCCTCGAACCACGCGAAGAATTCAGCGAGCGCCGCGCCGTCCTGCTCCATGGTGGCGCGAATGTTGGCGGCATCGGCGGGCGTTTTGCGCGACTTCGCGAACGTCGACGGATTCACCGTTTCCACGATTTTTACTTTCGCCGGCACCTTTTCCAAAGAACCGAACGTGACGCGGCGCGGATCGACGAGCAGCGCGGAACCGGCGGGCAACGCGGCGAGCGCATAACCGGCTTTGACGTACGGCTCGACATATACGCCGTCTTTCAGGAGCGACGCTTTCAACTCGGCGGAGATTTTTCCATCGCCGACGAACAACGCGGCGTTCTCCAATCCGATCAACGCATGCGCGAGGAACACGGGGTTGTAGTTGACATCGGCGCCGCGCAGGTTGAAGAGCCACGCGAGGTCATCGAGCGTGGAGATGAAATGCCATTGAGCGCCTTTTTCGCGCATCACGCGGCGAACGTCGGCCAATTTGTCCATGCGCGCGACGCTCGACTGAGGCGCGACATGCTCATAAACACTATCCGATGGCAAACCCGGCCGCTCCGGCCAGACGGCGTCGAGCAGATCGAGATCCGTGCGCAGCACGATCCCGCGCGCGGTCAGCGCATCTTTCAGCGTGCGCGCCGCCGCAACGCCGAGCACCGTGCCATCTACAGCAACCGTCTCACCCGCTGCGACATTTTCGGCGAGCCAGTCCACATAAGGCGCCGATTGCTGGCCGGCCGTCATCTTCACGAGCGCGATGCCTGTCCCGGCAAGTTGCGCCTCGGCTTGCGTCCAGTAGCGGCTGTCGGCCCAGACGCCGGCGAAATCGCGCGTCGCGACCAATGTTCCCGCCGATCCTGTGAATCCCGAAAGCCACTGTCTTGCCTGCCAGCGCTCGGGCAAGTATTCCGAAATATGCGGATCCGACGATGGCACCAGCACGGCAGCCAGCGCCTCGCGCGCCATGACGCCGCGCAGCAGTTCGATTCGCTGCGCAAAGGTCTGTGCATCGGGGGAATTCAGTCGATCGTTCATGGAATTTCACCTGCAGAATGAGTTACTTGGCGGCTTGTACCTAGCGGCGCGCGGTCAGGCAGACAGCGCCGGTTACCGCCGCGAGCGCAACCAGCGTGCACGTCAGCCACTCGAGAGAATCTCCGTCGTGAAAAGCGCCGGCAAGGTTGCCCAACATTTTCGCGATGATCGCTCCGAGAACGGCTGCGGCCACGGCTAACCAGAACCGGGCGGCGCGTTTCGCGCCCGAACGTCGCAGGGGATTCAGCCACCAACCGGCCACGCCGATCACAAATCCGAGAAAAACGATGCCAGGCCAACCCATCAGCGATCGGTTCCGGCCGAATTCAGACTAAACCTATGTGTCGAATCGGATGGGTGAACTAGCATTTTCGATCCCGTACTAATAGAAGGTCTGGAAGGCGCTCGCAGCGCAGCGGTTGAGTTTAGGGGGCTGGAATGGCGATGGCAAGCGCATGCCGCGCCAGCCTCCGCACCCACTCGGCGCACGCGGCAGCGTAAGAAATCATGCGAATCGCCATCATCGACGCGGACGTCCAGCACGCCGCACTCATCCGCCGGACTCTCGTCCTGGACGGCCATTTCTGCCATTTCTTCCCGACTCCGCCGGCGCTGCTCGACCGTATGCGGCACGACACGTTCGACCTGCTGATCGCCGCCAATGAAACGCGCGACATGATCGGCGCCGAAATCATCGAGCGCGTCCGGCATCTGGCGCCTCAGCTTCCCATCGTCTTGCTGGCCGCGAGCCAGAACGAAGCCGACGTGGTCGCGTGCCTGAAAGCGGGCGCCGACGACTGCGTCTCCAAGCCCGTTCGCGTCGATGAACTCGCCGCCCGCGTGGAAGTGCTGGCACGGCGCAGCATGGTGCGCACGCCCGCAGCGGAGCATTTCGGGGACTATCGATTCAATTCGTCCGAACTCAGCGTCAGCTTTGCGGACCAGCGTGTTTTGCTCACGCCGAAGGAATTCCGCTTCGCGCGGCTGTTGTTCACCAATTTGTCGCGCGCCGTGTCGCGGGCGCACATCATGGAAGTGGTGTGGCCGCGTGGCAGCGACATGGCGTCGCGCACCCTCGATACCCACGCGTCGCGCCTGCGCTCGAAATTGCATTTGCGGCCGGAAACCGGATACCGGCTGACGCCGCTCTATGGCTACGGTTATCAACTGGACCGCATCGAGGCCAGCGAGATGCCCGGCGGCATGCCTGGCATGGGTTTCGCCGGTGGTCAGCAGGGAGGAACTGAAGGATTTCGCGAAAGGCTATAATATCGGGCTAATTCTTAGGCATTTTTAAAGGCCATCAGCTCAGGCCCACAACATGCAGCTCCTCGCGATCGGAATCAACCACCACACTGCGCCTGTCGCCCTGCGCGAACGCGTGGCGTTTCCGCTCGAACAAATCAAGCCGGCCTTGGGCGCGCTGAAGGATCTGTGGCTCGGGTCGATGGGTCGCGGCGCACCGGAAGCCGCAATCCTCTCCACGTGCAACCGCACGGAGCTTTATTGCGCAACCGGCGAAAAAGCCGCGCGGGATGCCGCCGTCCACTGGCTCTCGAAGTATCACAATCTTCCGGTCTCCGAACTCGCGCCGCACGTCTACGCGCTGCCGCAGTCCGAAGCGGTGCGGCACGCGTTCAGGGTGGCATCGGGGCTTGATTCCATGGTGCTTGGCGAGACGCAGATTGTCGGGCAAATGAAAGATGCGGTGCGTACAGCAGCCGAAGCCGGCGCAATGGGCACGTATCTCAACCAGTTGTTCCAGCGCACCTTTGCGGTCGCCAAGGAAGTCCGCACGACGACCGAAATCGGCGCGCAGTCAGTTTCCATGGCGGCCGCTGCCGTGCGTCTTGCACAGCGCATCTTCGAGAACATTTCCGGCCAGCGCGTGTTGTTCATTGGCGCAGGCGAAATGATCGAGTTGTGCGCAACGCATTTCGCCGCGCAAAAGCCGCGTGAACTCGTCGTGGCGAACCGCACGGCCGAGCGCGGCGAGAAGCTCGCGGATCGCTTCAACGGCCGGTCCATTCCCCTTTCCGAATTGCCCGCGCGCATGCACGAGTTCGACATCATTGTGTCGTGCACGGCTTCCACGCTGCCAATCATCGGGCTGGGCGCAGTCGAGCGGGCCGTGAAAGCGCGCCGCCACAGGCCAATTTTCATGGTCGATCTCGCCGTGCCGCGCGACATTGAACCGGAAGCGGGCGAGTTGCAGGACGTGTTCCTCTATACCGTCGACGACCTTGGCGCGATCGTGCGTGAAGGCAGCGCGTCGCGGCAGGCGGCGGTGGCGCAGGCGGAATCGATTATCGACACGCGGGTGCAGAACTTCATGCAATGGCTCGATGCACGCAGCATCGTGCCGGTGATCCGTCACATGCACACGCAAGCCGACGCCTTGCGCCGCGCCGAAGTCGAGCGCGCGCGCAAGATGCTCGCGCGCGGCGAAGATCCGGCGGCGGTGCTCGAAGCGCTGTCGCAGTCGCTCACCAACAAGCTGATCCATGGCCCCACGCACGCGCTCAGCCGTGCCAGCCATGAGAATCGCGACCAGCTCATCGAATTGATGGGCGGACTGTACAAGCACGGCCATCCGGCGGGATCGAACGATCCTTCGGAAAATTAGCGCCCCTCGCCGCTGCGCCCGCCGTCTCTTTTTCAGCAGCGCCGTTTTCCGGCCGCTTTCCTGATACGCAGTCTTCTCCGGAGCCTTGCTCCAGCACCCCATGAAAACGAGCATGCAAAGCAAGCTCGACCAGCTCACCACCCGGCTGGCCGAACTCAATGACCTGATGAGCCGTGAAGACGTGACCGCCGATATGGATCAGTATCGGAAGATCACGAGGGAACACGCCGAAATCGGACCCGTGGTCGAGCAATACGCGCTCTGGCGTCAGGCCGCCAACGACGAAGCCACCGCGCAGGAACTGCTCGCCGACCCCTCCATGCGCGACTTCGCCGAAGAGGAAATCGGCGAGACACGCGAGCGGATGGTAACGATCGAGCGCGACCTGCAAGCCATGTTGCTGCCGAAAGATCCGAACGATGACCGCAATATCTTCATCGAAATCCGTGCGGGCACGGGCGGCGACGAATCCGCGCTGTTCGCGGGCGACCTGCTGCGCATGTATCTCCGGTACGCCGAGCGCAATCGATGGACGGTCGAGATGATGTCGGAAAGCGTCTCGGATCTCGGCGGGTACAAGGAAGTGATCGTGCGGATCGCGGGCCTCAACGTGTATTCGAAGCTTAAGTTCGAGTCGGGCGGCCATCGCGTGCAGCGGGTTCCGGCGACCGAAACGCAAGGGCGCATTCATACGTCGGCGTGCACCGTCGCCGTGATGCCGGAAGCCGATGAAATCGGCGAAGTGGTGATCAATCCGGCGGATTTGCGTATCGACACCTTCCGGGCGTCCGGCGCGGGCGGCCAGCACATCAACAAGACCGATTCGGCTGTGCGCGTGACGCACTTGCCGACCGGCATTGTCGTGGAATGCCAGGATGACCGCTCGCAGCACAAGAACAAGGATCGCGCGCTGAAGGTGCTCGCCGCGCGGATCATGGACAAGCAGTATCACGAGCAGCACGCGAAGGAAGCCGCGACGCGCAAGAGTTTGATCGGATCGGGCGACCGGTCGGAACGGATTCGCACGTACAACTTTCCGCAAGGGCGCATGACGGATCATCGGATCAACCTGACGCTCTACAAGCTCGACGCAATCATGGACGGCGATATAGACGAACTCGTGGCCGCGCTCGTCAGCGAGCATCAGGCGGAGTTGCTGGCCGCGCTGGGCGATTCGGAATGACGACGGCCGCGGAGTTGCTGCGTTCGTCGACGTTGCCGCCGCTTGAAACGCGAATCCTGCTTGAGCACGTGCTCGGCTGGCGACGCACGGAATTGATCACGCGCGATGCCGAAGAACTGGACGCGCAAAGCGTCGGGCGCTTTGAAGCGCTTGCGCAACGGCGCATGAACGGTGAGCCGGTCGCGCAGCTTGTCGGGACACGGGAATTTTTCGGACTGCCATTCGATGTCACCCCCGACGTGCTGATCCCGCGCCCGGAAACCGAGTTGCTGGTTGAGATTGCCTTGGCGAAGATCGCCGGAATCGATGCCCCTCGCGTACTCGATCTCGGCACGGGCAGCGGCGCAATCGCCGTGGCAATCGCATGTTCCCGGCGCGATGCTCAGGTCTGGGCCGTCGATCAATCGGCGAAAGCGCTAGAGGTCGCGGCCCGAAATGCGGCGAAACTGCTCGGCGGCGACCAGCCTGTCAACTTGCTCCAGAGCAACTGGGCCGAGGCGCTGGACCCGGCGCTGCGTTTTGACGCGATTGTGAGCAATCCGCCGTATATCGCGCAACACGATCCGCATCTTTCAGAAGGCGACTTGCGTTTCGAGCCGCGCGCCGCCCTCACCGACGAAGCCGACGGACTCAGCGCAATCCGCACGATCATCCAGAGCGCGCCGTTTTTCCTCGCGACAAATGGCGTGCTCTGGCTGGAACACGGCTATGACCAGGCTGCCGAAGTGCGTGCGCTGCTGACGGCGCGCGGCTTTTCCGACGTACGCTCGGAGCGCGATCTTGCCGGAATCGAACGCGCCAGCGGCGGCGTTTTCGCCGCGTAAACCGTACGCGCATCACCGAGGGCGCGTCCAAGCTGCACCGATTGAAATCCGCTATCATTTCAGACACGTTGGCGTGCGAAATATCGCCTGTTAAAGCGTCCCGCACCGCCCAGCCCCAAATCAACCCGCATTACAACGCATCGCAGGAAAGACCATGGATACGCAAGAACGCATCAAGCAAATCGTCGACGCAGCGCCGGTCGTGCTGTTCATGAAAGGCACAGCGCAATTCCCGATGTGCGGTTTCTCCGGCCGCGCCATCCAGGTCCTCAAGGCTTGCGGCGTCACCGATATCAAGACGGTCAACGTGCTCGAAGACGAAGGCGTCCGCCAGGGCATCAAGGAATTCTCGAACTGGCCGACCATTCCGCAGCTCTACGTGAAGGGCGAGTTCATCGGCGGCTCGGACATCATGATGGAAATGTACGAATCGGGCGAATTGCAGCAACTGTTTGCCGCTGCCTGAGCCTGCCTCCATCTTGCCGGACAGCTCTTTGTCCGCCGCGCACACGCCGCGGCGGCTGATCGTCGCGATCACCGGAGCGACCGGCTCCATTTACGGCGTCCGGTTGCTCGAAACGCTGCGCCGGCTGGGCGGCGTGGAAACGCATCTGCTGGTTTCGAGCGCGGGCTGGCTGAATATCCAGCACGAAGTGGATCTCGATAAATCCGCCATCCATGCGCTTGCGGACGTCGTGCATAACGTCCGCGATGCCGGCGCGAGCATTGCATCCGGGTCGTTCGCAACGGATGGTATGGTCGTCGCGCCCTGCTCCATGAAAACGCTGGCGAGCATTGCGCTCGGGCTATCGGACAATCTGATTAGCCGTGCCGCCGACGTCGCGCTGAAAGAACGCCGCCGGCTGGTTTTGATGGTGCGCGAAACGCCGTTCAATCTTGCCCATTTGCGCAATATGACATCCGTGACCGAAATGGGCGGCGTGATCTTTCCACCGCTGCCGGCGTTTTATCATCGGCCGGCTTCTATTGATGAAATGGTCAATCAGACAGTGGATCGCATTATCGATATGTTTGCAATCGGGCCGCCGGTCGCAGTGGCGTGGCCGGGATTGCATAACGCTGGACATTAGCAACAACCGCGACACAATTCATTGCCGCTGCGGCCGTTTATCAACTGGCTGCTGGATCTTATATTGGTTGCAATGACCTTTTAGAGGCTTGTTGCCATGTCCCGCCTTCCGACTGTTTTCATTTCCCACGGCGCTCCGACGCTGCCCATCGATCCATCGATGCCGTCCGCCGAGTTTGCTTCGTTCGCAACCCGGTTTGAGCGGCCGCGTTCTATCCTCATGCTCTCCGCCCACTGGGGCACGGCTCAGCCGGTGGCGAGCATCGCCGAGCAACCCGAGACCATTCACGACTTTTATGGTTTTCCACGCGCGCTGTACGAAATCCATTACCGCGCGCCGGGTGCGCCGCAGCTTGGAAAGCAAGCCGCGTCGCTGTTGACGCAAGCGGGCATTCCGTCGGCGGTGACCGATCATGGACTGGATCACGGTGCGTGGGTTCCGCTGCTGCTCATGTATCCCGACGCTGCAATTCCCGTCGCGCAACTATCGATACAGCCGCGCCTCGACCCGGCCCACCACTATCGCGTGGGTCAAGCGCTGCGGGCATTGCGCGACGATGGCGTCATGATCGTGGGCTCGGGCCAGATCACCCATAACCTGCGCACGGCGGATTTCGGCGCGCGGCCTGAGGACGGTGACCCGCGCGTTACCGAATTCACTGACTGGTTCGAAGAGCGGATGACGCAACGGGATATCGGCGCGTTGCTCGACTATCGGCGTCAGGCGCCGCATGCCGTGCTGATGCATCCGACCGACGAACATCTGCTGCCGATCTTTGGAGCCTTGGGTGCTGCCGGCGACGATTTCGATCTGGATATTCAGTCTCTTGGCACTTTTCAGAAAACGTTGGCAATGACGAATTACGTTTTCAGCGACGCCTGATTTGCACAGGACGCGTTAGCTTGTCGCAAAAACAAAAAACCCGCCTGAAATCCAGGCGGGTTTTATTTTCAGACTTTCAGTTCGCTAATTTCAGGCGCCGACTTCGTTCCGGATATCGTCGTGACTTTCGCGCTCTTCAAGATATTGCGTCCGATAACCGGTATGTACGCCCCAGTAATAAAACAGGAGCGCCAAAATCGCCACCAGCGCCATGTCCCAGCCATACGGCAATAATCCGCGGCCGCCAAACTCCTTGCTGCCAATGAGCGACAAAACCGCCATGGACGGCAAATAGGCCACCAGCCACCACGCCGCTTTCAGGTCATTTCCCCAGGAATCGAAACCGGTTTTCGACTGGTAATAAAAATAAACCGGCAACGCGACGATCATCAACAAGATGATTTCACCCGTCAAAGGCCATTTGGCCCAATACAGCACCTCGGATGCACAGACGAACGCGAACGGCGCAATGATGCTCATGCCGGGAATCATCAACGGCCGATGCAGGTCCGTCGCCGCCCGGCGCAGCGCCATCAGGCTCACCGGGCCGGTCAGGTAGGAAATCACCGTGGCGACCGAGATCACGGCCGCCAGCGAACTCCAGCCACGGAAGAAGAACATGAAGATGAATGCAACGATCAGGTTGAAGAACATGGCTGGACGCGGAACGCCGTAAAGCGGATGTACGCTGCCCAGAATCTTCGGCAGCGTATTGTTGCGCTCCATTGCGTAGATCATGCGGGAGGTGGTCGCCATGTACGTGGTACCCGTGCCGCTGGGACTCACGAACGCATCGACGTAAAGCAGGAATGCGAGCCAGTTGAGATTGAGCGCCAATGCAAGCTCGGCAAATGGCGACGCAAAATTAAAATGGCTCCAGCCCTTCATGACATCGCCCGGGCTGACCGCGCCAATATATGCGACTTGCAGCAGCACATAAATAACCAGTGCGAGCAAGATAGAACCAATCACCGCGAACGGAATACTCTTCGACGGGTTCCTTGCCTCGCCTGCCAGATTAACCGGACTTTGAAAACCATTGAAACTGAATACAATGCCGCTGGTCGCAACCGCGGTTAAAACCGCTGACCATCCATATGGCGCAAAACTCGATGTGGTGCCGAAATTCTCCGCATGAAAGCCCGTCAGCATCAATCCCAGAATTGTCGCGCCGGGAATGATGAACTTGAAGACGGTAATCGCCGAGTTGGCGCGGGCGAATAATTTGACGCCCCAATAATTCAGAAGGAAATAAACAATCACCAGCAAAGCAGATAAACCCAGTCCTAAGGGCGTAAGAGATTCATCGACATAAAGCGCATGCGCCCAGCCATAAGGCCATGTGCTCATGTATTGAATCGATGCCTCCGCTTCAATGGGAATGACTGAGACAATCGCGATCCAGTTGGCCCATGCGCTCACAAATCCGACTAACGCGCCATGCGAATAGCGTGCATATCGGACCATTCCGCCAGATTCCGGGAACATCGCGCCAAGCTCTGCGTAAGTCAGCGCAATGGCAAGTATCACGAGCGCGCCAATAACCCACGCCACAATCGCAGCCGGTCCGGCGATCTTGGCGGCTTTCCACGCACCGAATAACCAGCCGGAGCCGATGATGGAACCAAGACCCGTCAGCAGCAACGCTACCGGTCCGATGTTCCGTTGAATAGAACTTTTCACTCCATCTCCTTGAGTCAGCTAACTTCCAGTCGTCCAGTGCAAGGGAAATTGAGCTTATGTGATCTCGTCAGTTCAATCGCATCCCCGCACCAGCGTGGCGCGTAGTTTAACGGCTGTAGAAGCAATCTGTTGTATGAGGTTTGCGATGGCATGTGAAACGTGTCGGGGTCGACAAACATGCCGATACGAAAGACTTGTAAGAAGACAATTTGATGTCGGGAAAACGGCGTTCCCCATTAGACCGACAGATGTCTCAAAAAACCCCAAATTCCGCTCGGCTATTATTTGACCTTGAGTTTGATTCGCCGTATAAACCTTCTTGCAGGATTTCAAGCGGCGAGTGAATTGGTCTTTCGTAGTTCGCCCATTACGGTACTCCGGTTGGTCCCATTGCCCCTTCCTTGATTTTCATGCACATTCTGGCTTCGGCCTTATTCAACATCTTTAGGAACAAGTAACATGGAAACCGGTACCGTCAAGTGGTTCAATGACGCAAAGGGCTTTGGCTTCATCACGCCGGACGGCGGTGGCGAAGATCTGTTCGCTCATTTCTCTGAAATTCGCACGGAAGGCTTCAAGACGCTTCAGGAAAATCAGAAGGTCACGTTTGAAGTGAAGACGGGCCCGAAGGGTAAACAAGCTGCAAATATCAAACCGGCCTGAGTTTCAGTTGGTTTGATCAGGTAATAGAAAACCCCCGCAATTGCGGGGTTTTTTCTTTCTAATCCGTGACTTTATCCTCGCTTATTGAGATTTTACTTTAAATTGTTTCAGATTTTGGATATAGAAAATAATACCGATCAACCGAATAACTTGCGCGCATAAATACCGAGTCCAGTCGCCACACTTGCCAACCGGTCGCCGAATACCGCTTCTGCTTGCGGAAATGCGCTGGAAATAGACTGCGAGAGAAAGCTCAGTCCAGTTGAGCCGCCCGTAAAGTAGACAGCGCTGACATCGGCTGGCGCAATGCCGGCACGACGCACGGTTTCCTCGGCGGCCTGCGCAATCCGTCGCGTCTCCTCCAGACCTGCGTCGACGAGTTGCTGCGCGGTAAAACCAATACGCAGCGCCTCTTCCACTTCCTCCATGCCGATCGTCGTCTCGCCACCGGCAGCCACATCGATCTTCGCGGCTTCCGCATGAGAGGCGAGCGCGTGGCCCAGACGCCGGTCAACGACGCGCATCAACCGGTCGTGGTGGCGTTGATCGCTGTAGAGATGGCGCATGAGCTGGAGTTCGCCTACGCGCTTGGGCGCGTAGACGGTGTTGATCAGATGCCACGTGGCGAGATCGAAATAGACGCGGTTCGGCACTTCGCGGCCTTCCGGCGCTATCGATTGATAGCCAAGTTCGCGCAAGACCGTCGCGAGTTCGACGCGCCGGTCGAAGTCCGTGCCGGCTACGTGGACGCCATAGTGGGCCAGCACGTCGTCTTTACGCGACAATTTTTCGGCCCGCTCCGGCCCGACGCGCACGAGCGAAAAATCGGACGTACCGCCGCCAATATCCGCGACGAGAACCAGCGCTTCTTTTGTGAGGCTGGCTTCGTAGTCGAAGGCCGCGGCGATCGGCTCGTACTGGAAGTGGATGTCCGTGAGGCCAATGGCTTCTGCCGCGGCCTGCAACTGGTCTTGCGCCAGTTGGTCGGCGCGCGGGTCGTCATCGACGAAAAACACCGGGCGCCCCAGCACGGCGCGTGTGATCGGCCCGCTCGCAACGGCCTGCGCCTTTTGCTTCAGATGCTGGAGGAACAGCGTGATGACGTCGACGTAGCGGATGGCGGAACCGTCCCCCAGGTCCGTGCTGGTCTCGGCGAGCGGCGAACCGAGAATACTTTTCATGGACCGCATCAGACGGCCGTCGAAACCGTCGATGTACGCCTCGAGCGCCGCGCGCCCGTAGGCCTGCTCGTTCTCGTCAGTGTTGAAAAAGACAGCGGTGGGCAGCGTCGTGGCGTTGCCTTCGACCGGAGCAAGCCGGATCGACGCCCCGTCGGGCAATGCGACCGCTGAGTTCGACGTGCCGAAATCGATCGCGCAATAAGTCATGAGGTGAGCCACGCCAGCGTGAACCGCGCCGGGCATCGCAAACAAAAAGTGGAGCGCGTTTTTAGCACGTAACGCGCCGCACTTCAACCAGCAATCAAAAACATCGGCGACGGTACGCTTTTTGCTCGAAAAGCCGGTAATTAGTGCTCTACCGGCTTGCATCCCGCCGGTTTTTCCCACGTTCCCGGCGAACTGCATGAACGACACCACAACGGCACCTGACATTCATCGAGACGACCAGACGGCGGGCAAGATTATCGAAACGGATCTTCCCGGGCGGCTCGACAGGCTGCCGTGGGGACGCTTTCATACGCTGATTGTGGCGGCGCTCGGCATTACTTGGCTGCTTGACGGGCTTGAAGTCACGCTCGCCGGCGCGGTGGCGAGCGCGCTCAAGTCGAGCCACGTGCTGCAGTTTTCAAATGCCGATGTCGGCATTGCCGGCAGCGCGTACATTGCCGGCGCGGTGGCCGGGGCGCTCGGGTTCGGCTGGCTGACGGACCGGCTCGGACGCCGCAAACTCTTTTTCATCACGCTGTTCTTGTACGTGGCGGCCACGGCCGCGACCGCGTTTTCGTGGGATCTCGTCAGTTTCGTGCTGTTCCGTTTCCTGACAGGTGCCGGAATCGGCGGCGAATACACCGCCATCAATTCCACGATCCAGGAATTCACGCCCGCCCGCGTGCGCGGCTGGACCGATCTGGCGATCAACGGCACGTTCTGGGTCGGCGCGGGCCTGGGCGCCGCCGGGTCGATCGTGTTGCTCGATCCGGGGCTGCTGCCGCCCGATTATGGCTGGCGCGCGTGCTTTTTGATCGGCGCGATTCTGGGGCTGATGATTCTTTTCATGCGCATGTGGGTGCCCGAAAGCCCGCGCTGGCTGATTACCCATAATCGCGTGGATGAGGCGCGGGACATCGTGGAAGGCATCGAGGGGAAATTCCGCGAGCATGGCGTGACGCTCCGCTCCGACCCCATCAAGCCGTTGCGTCTGCACGCGCGCGATCACACCAAACTTAGCGAGGTATTCCATTCGCTGTTTCATGCCCACCGGCGCCGCTCGCTGGTCGGATTGACGCTAATGACCGCGCAGGCGTTTTTCTACAACGCGATCTTCTTCACCTACGCGCTCGTGCTGACGGATTTCTATCACGTGCCCGGCGATCACATCGGCTGGTACGTATTGCCCTTCGCGGCGGGCAATTTCCTCGGGCCGCTCGTGCTCGGCCGGCTCTTCGACGTACTCGGCCGGCGCAAGATGATCGCCTTCACCTACGGCATATCCGGCGTGTTGCTGACCATCAGCGGCTATCTGTTCGAGCAAGGTTTGCTGACAAGCACCACGCAAACAATTTCATGGATGGTGATCTTCTTTTTTGCGTCATCGGCGGCGAGTTCGGCGTATCTCACCGTCAGCGAAACGTTCCCGCTCGAAATCCGGGCGCTTGCCATCGCAATTTTTTATGCGTTTGGGACGGCGCTGGGCGGCATTGTGGGGCCCGCGCTGTTCGGACGGCTCATTGATACTCATCAACGCGGCGCCGTGTTCACGGGCTATCTGATCGGTTCTGCGCTGATGGTGCTGGCGGCAGTCGTGGCGGGAGTCTGGGGTGTATCGGCCGAGCGCAAGTCGCTTGAGGACGTGGCGCGGCCGCTGTCGTCGGCGGAAGATTGATGTGTCCCCGGCCGACCAGCGCCGGGAGACACGCCGCAACGCTTATTTGAACGCCTTGCCCCAGGCGCCATCGAACGCTATTTCTCCGAGCGCCACGCGCGCCCGCGGCGCGAGTTCACGTTCGCGCAATGCGTCGTCGAGCGTGGCTGGATCGCCGGGATGGCCGACGGCGATCATCGCGATGACTTCCACGTCGTCCGGCGGCGAAAAAGTCTCGCGGAACGCGGTGGTATCGAAGCCGCTCATCTGATGGGCCACCAGACCCAGCGAATGCGCCTGCAATGTCAGCGACAACGCGCCTGCGCCCGCGTCGTAAGGCGCCGTGCGGTTCACTTCGCCCTTTGGCGTCAAGGTCTTCGCCAGCACGCAAACCAGAACCGGCACGTTGGCGTTCCAGCCTTGGTTGAACGGGACGAGCGTCGCGAACGCCTTGTCGAATGCGGCTTTGTCGTGGCTGCGATCGAACACCAGGAAGCGCCACGGTTGCATGTTGTACGAAGACGGCGCCCATCGCGCCGCTTCCAGTACGCTATGCAACTGTTCACGGCTCACGGCCTTGTTCGATATCGCCCGGGGGCTCCATCGGCCGGCCAGCAACGGGTCAATAGCAACTTCAGTAGGCGCGAGTTTCTCTGTCATACGAAATCCTGGTCGAGTTGGCGAAGATTGGGATGCGCGGCGCGTGTGCGTTGTGCCGCGAGAACCATAGGATAACCAAGCCCGCCAACCCGTGCTGCAGCACGGAATTCGCCGCCATTTCGAACCGTTACGTCGCGACCGCCTGCACACGCCGCGACGCCCTGTTGATCCGCAACACCATCACGGCCGCGACAATGCACAAGCTGCCCGAGATCATGGTGGCCACCGTGTAGGTGCCGAGACTCGCGCGCAGCATTCCGCCGCCGAGCGCCGCGAACGCCGCGCCAAGCTGATGCGCCGCTACCACCCAGCCAAACACGATAGGCGCCGATTCCTTGCCGTAGACATCGGTGGCGAGCTTGACTGTCGGCGGGACTGTGGCGACCCAGTCGAGTCCGTAGAACACGGCGAACACCGGCAAGCCGTAAAAATCGATACCGAACGCCTGCGGCAAGAACATCAGCGACAACCCGCGCAAGCCGTAGTACCAGAAAAGCAGCACGCGGGCGTTGAAGCGGTCGGATAGCCAACCGGAAAGTGTCGTGCCGAAAAGATCGAAGATGCCCATGGCCGCGAGAAGCCCCGCGCCCTGCACTTCGCTCATGCCGTGATCGGCGCACATTGCGATCAGATGCGTGCCTATATACCCATTCGTGCTCGCCCCGCAGATGAAAAAACTTCCGGCCAGCAACCAGAAGTCGCGTGTTTTGCTCGCCATGCCGAGCGTTCCGAACGCGAGTGTGATCGGATTCTTTTGTGCGACAGGAATCGGCGGCGGCGCATCGGCAGGTTCGCCGAACGGACGCAGCACGAGATCCGACGGGCGTTCTGGCAGCAGCCAAGCGACCAGCGGCAACGCGATTGCGGCAGCGGCGGCAACGACAAGCACCACCGGGCGCCAGCCAAAATGCTCGGCAATCGCCGCGAGCACCGGCAGGAACACGAGCTGGCCGGTCGCCGAACTCGCGGTGAGAATGCCCATCGCGAGGCCGCGATGGGTCGTGAACCAGCGATTGACCACCGTTGCCGCCAGCGTCATGGCCGCAACGCCCGTGGCGCCGCCAACCAGCACGCCCCAGATGAGCACCATCTGCCAGGGAGCTGTCATCAGGGACGACAATGCCACGCCTGTTGCCAGTGTTGCGAGCGCGGCCAGCACGGTCGGGCGCACGCCGAAACGCTGCATGGCGGCGGCGGCGAAAGGTCCGGTCAGCCCGTACAGCGCCAGATTGATCGATATCGCCAGCGAAATCGTGGCGCGGCTCCAGCCGAATTGCTGCTCGAGCGGCAACATCATGACGCTTGGCGTTGCGCGCGTGCCCGCGGCGGCGAGCAGCACCAAAAACACCACGCCCACCGATATCCACGCGTAATGCATGCGACCCGAAAGCCGCCGTGCTGCCCAATTCATGTTCGCTCCGATTTTTTGTGGTTTTCTGCGCAACCGACGGCGTTCACACACCCATAACGTTACCGTTCAGTCACATTGAGGTTGCGAGCTTAGTGACTGATCGGTAACATGTCAAGAATCCCTTCGGATTCAGAGGTTATGAGCGTGGTACGAGCATCGACTGGAAACACTATCGCCGATAAAAAGCCCGCGCGTCGGCACATGGACGGCGCGACCGCGCAGGAACAACTGCTCGACGCGGCGGAACGGCTGTTTTATCGCGATGGCATTCGCGCCATCAGCGTGGACGCCGTGGTGGAACGCGCCGGCGTGAACAAGATGAGCGTGTACCGGCAGTTTTCATCGAAGGACGATCTCGTGGTCGCGTACCTCACGCGCATGGACGAGCGATTCAGGGATCGAGTCGAAGGCAGCATTGCGAAGCATCCTGGAGAGCCGGCCAAAGCGCTCGTGCAAAGCATCGCGGATCTGGTCGAGCGCGCATCGCGGCCGGATTATCGCGGATGCCCCTTTGTGAACGTGGCGTGCGAATTCGCGGATCGCGAGCATCCGGCGCGGGTATCGGTTGCGCGCAACAAGGCTTATCTGATCGGGCGGCTGACGGAGTTATCGGCGGCAGCGAACGCGGCCGATCCCCAACTGCTCGCCGACTCGCTCGCGCTGCTGGTTGAGGGCATCTATGCATCGAGCCAGACTTTCGGGCCTGGTTGCGGCGCGATGCGCAGTGCGCCCTTCACGGCGGAAATGCTGGTCCGCGCTGCGTGCGCTCAAAGCAAGGCAGGACAATGAATCACGAAATTATCGATTCAACGCAGCATTGGCTCACGCGCGCGGTCATCGGGCTGAATCTGTGTCCGTTCGCGAAGTCGGTGCACGTGAAGGATCAGATCCGCTACGCAGTGAGCGAGGCGCGCACCTTCGAAGACGTGCTGGCCGATCTTGAAACCGAACTGAAATATCTCGCCGAGACCGACCCGGAAAAAACCGACACCACGTTGTTGATCGTTCCACACGCGCTGGCCGATTTTGCTGAGTACAACGACGCGCTCCATTTCGCCGATACCCTCTTGAAACAGCTCCGGCTTGAAGGTGAACTACAGATCGCGAGTTTCCATCCAGACTATCAATTCGATGACGCCGAGCCCGGCGACATCGAAAATTTCACGAACCGCGCGCCCTATCCGATCTTTCATCTGCTGCGTGAATCGAGCATAGAACGCGCAGTCGACGCCTTCCCGGACGCCGCCGATATCTATGAGCGCAACATGGCGACGCTGCGTCGTCTAGGGCACGCCGGTTGGCAGGAACACATGGCGCGCGGCGCCGGCATCAAGCCGTAAAGAAACGCTCGCGCATCTCTTCAAGACCAAGCGTTTCGAGTACATCGGACAAACGCTGCGCGGGTTTTCCTCGCGGCAAGTCCTTGAACTGCGCAATGATCAGCTCGTTTTTCATCGAGTGTTCCCAGCCGACGAGCTCCGTCACGCTGACTTGATATCCATGAGATTCCAGTTGCAGGCATCGCAGGACGTTTGTGATCTGGCTGCCGAATTCGCGCGTATGCAGCGGGTGCCGCCACATTTCCGTCAGCACATTTTTCGACAACGAATGGCCTTTGTTCTTGCGTAGAACAGCGGCTATTTCCGCCTGGCAACACGGCACGACCACGATCGTTTTCGCCTTCTTCTGCAAAGCGAAATGAATGGCGTCGTCGGTCGCGGTATTGCATGCATGCAACGCCGTCACGACGTCCACGGTTTCAGGCAAACGATCTGACGTAATTGATTCGGCCACCGACAGATTCACGAACGACATGCCTTCGAAGCCCAGCCGCGCGGCCAATTCCTCCGACTTTTCGACCAGTTCCGCACGCGTCTCAATTCCAAAGATATGTGAGCGATCGCGCAGAGCTTTGAAGTACAGATCGTAGAGAATAAAGCCAAGATAAGACTTGCCCGCGCCATGATCGACCAGCGTCACTGATCCTTGCTTTGCATGAATTTCCGCAAGCAACGGCTCGATGAATTGAAACAGGTGATAGACCTGTTTCAGCTTGCGGCGGCTGTCTTGATTCATCTTGCCGTCGCGAGTAAGGATGTGGAGTTCCTTCAAAAGCTCGATGGATTGTCCGGGGCGAATCTCGTGCTTGTCACTCGCCGGACTAGCCTGCGGTTTTTGATCGGACGAATCCGGTGATGCAATGGGCGCGTTCGGCGCCCGGGACTTCTTTGCCATCGTCTGGATACCGTAGTGATTCTGGTGGCGGCGGATTCCGCGGAAAGTTCCGTGGATGTTTTCACGCGAAGTGCGCGGAAGTGTGCGCTAACCGCTGGTTGTATTGATGCAAATGAGCAAGTTTACCCAAAAGCGCAGAGACGCTCCCGCAGAACGCAGCGTCAGGAATTGGTAAGCGTTCGACACTCCCGTTCGACCTGACGGGAGCACCGGTTTCAGATGGAACATTTCGTGCATTTAGACGGGACAATCAACGGGACGGATGGACGCAACGACGGCAAAAGCCGCGACACGTAGCCAGCAACAAACTTGTACCAAGGCGAGCGCGATTGACCGATGACAGATGACAGATGACCGGCGAGATAAACCGGATCTCGTCGCCACGCGCGGCCTGTTACGTAACACCCATGCACACAAGGCGAGTTCCCAAGGGAACACGCGAACGAAATGAGGACGGCGATGGACCCAATCCGAAACAGCAAGGCCGAACAGCAGTTTCAAGAAATGCTCGCGAAGCTCACCGCATTGCCGGAATGGAGCGAAAAGCAACAACTGGAACTGGAAATGGCCCGAGAAATTTCCGGTGAAATGCTCCGGCTTGCAGAAGCCATGCGCGACGGAACCACCGACATGGAAACGTGCCTGACAATGCTCAAGTACGCCAAGGTCATGGACTTCGTGCTCACCACGCTTGCATCGCGCCGCGAGATCGCTCCGCAAACGCTGCGCGTGATCTTCAAGCTCGCCGGGCTGAAAGTCGACGAAGCTTATCCCGGTTGATGCGCAGGCTAGGCGGTACTGTGGCCAGTTCGGTTTCTGCCTCGCCTGGCCTGAAGCAAACTTCTCAATGCTTGCGGCGCGTCATCAGCCGCTCGTAGGACGCTTTCAGGTGACGCTGCATGCAAGCCTGAGCTTGAATTGCATCGCGGGCTTCAAGCGCATCGAGTATGTCCTTGTGCTCGCTCAACGCGTCCGCCCACGTTTCTTCCCCTTCGAAGTGCCCACGCAGCGTCGATGACAGTGGGCTATGCCGCTCATCGAAAAGACTTGCCACCGTGCGCACCAGCACGTCGTTGCCTGACATTTGCGCCACGGCCAAATGAAACGCGCGGTCTGCGGCAAGCGGAATCTGACCGTTCGCGACCTGCTTTGCCATGTCTTCGTAGATGTCGCGAAGCGCCCGGAGGGCCTTCGGCTTGGCAAATGCCGCAACGCTCGCCGCAATCGCACCTTCGATCACCATGCGCGCCGTCGTGATCTCCAGTGGGCTTTCACCGAGTTCCGTATCGGCGAGCACGCCCGGACGTGAACCCGGCGCTGGCGCAGCGCAGATATAGACGCCCGATCCCATCCGGATTTCCACGCGCCCTTCCAGTTCGAGCGCCACCAGCGCTTCGCGCACCGATGGCCGCGAGACGCCGAGCATTAAGGCCAGTTCACGCTCGGACGGCAGGCGCCCGTTCGGCGCGAAACCTTTGTCGTCGATCAGCGCGCGCAGTTTATCGGCGATCTGAAGATAGAGACGGCGTGTTTCGATGGGTTTGCCAGCCACGAGGTTTCCTTGGTTTTGCAAATTTCGCCTGCCGTTTTTGCCGGCCGAACGCGTGAATTCTAAACATAGCCGACGTGAATGGTCAGGCCAAACCCGTATTGCGGACTAATTGGCTTGACCAATTCACTTTTACGAAACTAACATGCATTCTGGTAAGGCCAAAACAATTCAACCATGAAAACTGTCATCTGCGAACAACCCGGCTCGCTCGTTCTGATCGATCGGCCGACCCCGGAGCCGGGGCCCGACGACGTGCTGATTCGCATTAGACGTGTCGGCGTTTGCGGTACGGACCTGCACATTTTCACGGGCAACCAGCCGTTTCTCGCTTATCCGCGCGTGATGGGACACGAGTTGTCGGGAATCGTCGAATCGGCGCCAGTCGGCGCGCGCGTCGCAAAAGGCGATCAGGTCTACGTGATGCCTTATCTCGCGTGTGGAAAATGCATTGCGTGCAGAGCAAGAAAACCCAATTGCTGCATGAACATTCGCGTCCTCGGCGTGCACACGGATGGCGGTTTCGTCGAACAACTCGCCGTGCCGCAAGCATTCGTATTCAAAGCGGATGGCGTCACGCTCGATCAGGCCGCGATGATCGAATTCCTCGCCATCGGCGCGCACGCCGTCGCGCGTGGTGACGTTCAGTCCAAGCAGCGGGCGCTCGTGGTAGGCGCTGGTCCTATCGGCATGGCAGCAACGATTTTCGCAAAGCTGCGCGGCGCCGAGGTAACGGTGCTCGATGGCCGCGAGGATCGGCTGCGGTTCTGCGAGACGCAACTAAGTGCCGATCACATCGTGCATCTGGACGCCACAGGCAACGCGACCGACGCCAAACAGCTTGCAGAATTCACGGATCACGAATTCTTCGATATCGTCTTCGATGCCACCGGCAACGTCAAAGCCATGGAACGCGGCCTGGAATTCGTTGCGCACGGCGGCAAATACGTGTTGATATCGATTGTTCGCGACCGCATTTCATTTGCCGATCCCGAGTTCCACAAGCGTGAGACCACGCTGCTCGCGAGCCGCAACGCCACGCCCGACGACTTCGAAACCGTGCTGACCGCCATGCGCGCGGGCCTGATTCCCACCGCCGCGCTCAACACTCACACGCTGCAACTCAGCGACGTACCGCGTGATTTTCCGAAGCTGCTGGATCCATCGGCGGGTGTGATCAAGGCGCTGGTCGAGTGTTGAGTGCATTGATGGGCAATCCCATTCTGCAATTCGGCACCAGCCGTTTTCTCCAGGCGCACGTCGACTTGTTTGTCGCTGAAGCGCTTCGATGCAAACCGCCGAAGGCGCTTGGTTGCATCACCGTTGTGCAAAGTACATCGAACGTAGAGAGCCGGAATCGGATCAACGCATTGCGTGCTTCGAACGTTTATCCCGTGCGAATCCGAGGCAGGCAAGCCGATACGACCGTCGATTCAACCGTGCACTGCAACGCGATCACCGAAGCGCTAACGGCCGCCGATGACTGGGCGACGCTGCGTGACCGCATTCGGCACGACGTGAAAGTTGTCGTCTCGAACACGGGTGACATGGGCTACGTTTCCTTCAGCGAGGACGTTTCTCGTGGATTCGAAGGTTACGCTGCCCCGCGCGGTTTTCCGGCAAAGCTCGCTGTGTTACTGCATGACAGGTTTATCGCAGGCGGTGAGCCGATCACATTGTTGCCGTGTGAACTGGTCTCGCATAACGGTGATACTTTACGTGACGCGGTAATCGGCATTGCACGGCAATGGCACGCAAACGACGCGTTCATGCTCTATCTTCAGCACGATTGCGTCTGGATTAATTCGCTTGTAGATCGGATCGTGTCCGAGCCCATTTATCCGGTCGGCGCTATCGCCGAGCCTTATGCGCTGTGGGCAATCGAACGCCAGGAAAACATGATCCTGCCGTGCGAGCACAAGGACATTGTGCTCACCAACGACCTTTCGCACTACGAGCGGCTCAAGCTACTGCTGCTGAATCTTGGCCACACGGTGCTCGCTGAACTTTGGCTCGCCAATCAGTCTCCCGCCGATATGAACGTTCTGAACGCCATGCGCAACAATGCATGGCGCGAGATTTTGGAGGCGGTGTGGCAAGAAGAAGTGCTGCCTGTGTTCGCCGCCCTCGGCAAGCAAGACGCCGCACGCGCTTATCTCCTCGATGTCCGCGACCGGTTCGAGAATCCCTTCCTCGATCATCGGCTGGCGGACATCGCGCGGAATCACATCGAGAAAAAGCAACGCCGGTTTAAACCAGCGATCGATCTCGCGCGCGAACTCGGGCTGAATATCGAGCAGCGGTGGCTCGTAGCTGTGCTGGCGTGATCGCGCGGCGAATTATTTCGCCATCATGTCGAGCGCCAGCGCTTCGCCGACCTCAATCCCGTCGATAGCCGCCGAATAAATGCCGCCGGCATACCCCGCGCCTTCGCCCGCTGGGTACAACCCGTCCACATTCATGCTCTGATAATTGTCCTTGCGCCGCACGCGTATTGGCGACGACGTGCGCGTCTCCACGCCTGTCAGCACGGCGTCATGCATGGCAAAGCCGGGAATCTTTTTATCGATTTGAGGCAGCGCTTCGCGAATCGCCTCGATCACGTAATCGGGCAAAGCCGTGCTCAGGTCGGTCATGCGCACACCAGGCTTATACGACGGTTCGACAGAACCGAGCGCTGTCGATGCACGCCGCGCGATGAAATCGCCGACCAATTGCGCCGGTGCGCAGTAGTCACCGCCACCAAGCTCGAACGCCCGTTCTTCCCATTGCCGCTGAAACGCGATACCTGCAAGCGGACCACCCGGAAAATCCTCCGGCGTAATTCCAACGACAATGCCCGCATTCGCATTGCGTTCATTTCGCGAATACTGGCTCATTCCGTTCGTTACGACTCGACCGGGCTCTGAGGTTGCGGCCACCACCGTTCCGCCCGGACACATGCAAAAGCTATAAACCGCTCGACCGTTGCTGCAGTGATGAACCACCTTATAGTCCGCTGCACCCAGCAGCTTGTGCCCGGCGAACTTCCCGAATCGACTCCGATCGATCAGGCCTTGCGGATGTTCGATCCGGAACCCTAACGAAAAGGGTTTTGCTTCCATATAGACGCCACGACGATGCAGCATTTCAAAAGTATCGCGTGCGCTATGTCCAACTGATAACACCACGTGGTTGCAGGACAGGGTTTCACCATTGGAAAGTGTCAGTCCGCGGACCTTGCCGTTTTCGATCTCGATATCTTCGACTCGCGTCTCGAACCGCACTTCACCGCCGAGCTGATGAATGGTCGCGCGCATTTTCTCGACCATACCGACCAGCCTGAACGTACCAATATGCGGCCGGCTCAAATAGAGAATGTCCTCCGGCGCGCCGGCGAGCACGAATTCATCGAGTACCTTGCGGCCGTAGTGTTTAGGATCTTTAATCTGGCTATACAGCTTGCCGTCGGAAAAAGTACCGGCGCCACCCTCGCCAAACTGAACGTTCGACTCCGGGTTCAACACGTTTTTCCGCCAGAGGCCCCAAGTGTCTTTGGTCCGTTCGCGAACCGCCTTGCCTCGCTCCAGGATGATGGGACGAAAGCCCATTTGCGCGAGAATCAAGCCGGCAAACAACCCACACGGCCCCATGCCAATCACGACGGGTCTCGCCGATGTCATATGTTCTGGCGCTTTGGCCACAAACTTATACGCCATGTCGGGCGTGATGGAGCAATGCGGCTGATCGTTTAGATAGCGAAGTGCTGCAGTCTCATCCTCGACTTCCACATCGACAATATACGTGAGCTTGATGTCGGAGCGTTTCCGGGCGTCATGCGCACGACGAAACACCGTATAGCGGATGAGGCTTTCGGACGGAACATGAATAAGCGCGAGGCGTGAGCGAATAGCCGACTCGAGCTCGCTTTCCGAATGCTCAAGCGGAAGCTTGTGGTGGTCAAGTTATTTCGGACAGGTTGTTAGGTACTTTTACTGTCATTTTGGCCTCGTAGGCGCTGGGCGACAGATAGCCCAAAGTCGAGTGCAAGCGCACCGGATTGTAGAAAGCGACGATGTAGTGGTTGATGTCGCGCCGTGCCTCATCGTGGTTGGCGTACTGGCTCTGCCACACGCGTTCCATCTTCAGGTTCAGAAAGAATCTCTCCATCACAGAATTGTCCCAACAATTGCCTTTTCGACTCATGCTGCAAACCACGCGATGCTGCTTGAGCAAGGCCTGGTACTCGTCGCTTGCGTACTGGCTGCCACGGTCCGAATGGAGTATCAATCCTGGCGCTGGGCGACGTTGCTGCAAGGCTTGATCCAGTGCCGAGACGACCAATCCAGCCGGCATGGTCGGCGCCATCGCCCAGCCCACCACCTTGCGTGAATACAGGTCCAGCACCACCGCCAGGTAAAGCCAACCTTGGGCGGTGCGGATGTACGTTATGTCGGACACCCACGCCAGGTTGGGCTGTGCCACCTCAAATTGCCGGTCCAGCACATTCTCGGCCACTGGCAGCGTGTGACGACTGTCGGTGGTCGAAACGAATTTACGTTTCCAGTTCGTACGCAAGTCCATTTCGCGCATGAGCGTACGCACGCGATGACGCCCAATGCGCAGTCCCTTGGCTCGCAGCGTATGCATGACACGTCTGCTACCGTAGTTCCTGCCGCTGGCGGCGAAGGCCGCCCTGACGTGTGTTTGCTCTTGCACACGCTCGGGGCTGGGCCGCGCCTGCCGGTGTGTGTAATAGCCCGAGCGACTCACCTCCAATAGCCGGCACGCGTGACTGACCGAGACGGCCTTCTCTTGCAAGTGAGCGACCACTCGATAGCTCACTTCAGTTCCCGTGCAAAGAAGGCCGACGCTTTTTTTAGTATGGACACGTCCTCGCGCAATTGCCGGTTCTCCATTTCGAGTTGCCGGATGCGTTGTTGTTCGGCCGTCAGCGGCTTACCCTCTCCGGGGCCGCCGGCACGCTCCGCGTCGTACTGGGCCACCCAGCGACGCACGGCTGTCTCAACAAGGTCCATCGACCGGCAAACCTCGCCCACCGATAACCCTTGGTCCCTTACCATACGTACCACTTCCAGCTTGAAGCTGGCGTCAAATTGTCGGCGCCTTTTTGTCATTTACTCTTTTCCCTCATCGATTCAGCATTGTCCGCCTATCGACCTGTCCGAGGAAATTAGACCACTACAGCTTGATTTCGCTTAGACGTAACATGTGGACCTGGTTTTTTGCAGACGCCCTGGATTGCGGCAGAGACGCTATTTTAGCGTGTTGATACTGTGGAAGCTGGCACACGGATGCACGGATAGATTCCGGTGCAGCTTGTATGTTGCTTGTATGTTTGAAGTTATCCGGTCTATAAACGCAAAAACCCCACCGAGTTGGGTGGGGTTTTAGCGTTTATGCTGAGTGTGTTTCAGCGAATGGGGAGCCTGACGATTACCTACTTTCACACGGGAATCCGCACTATCATTGGCGTGGAGTCGTTTCACGGTCCTGTTCGGGATGGGAAGGGGTGGTACCAACTCGCTATGGTCATCAGGCATAAAGGGGTGTTGTATCGGTTTTCTGGTCGATACAACCAATCTGGGGAAGAAGTAGTCGAGTTCGCTTGTTGAGCGCCTCGTGGTTACTGATGCTGCTTGGGGTTGTGGTTGTTACTGGCACAACATGATCTCAACCCGAGCGGTTCTGGCTACGGCATTGGCAGCCGAAACACACTGGTTATAGGATCAAGCCTTACGGGCAATTAGTATCAGTTAGCTTAATGCATTACTGCACTTCCACACCTGACCTATCAACGTCCTGGTCTAGAACGACCCTTCAAGGAGCTTAAAGCTCCAGGGATATCTCATCTCAAGGCGAGTTTCCCGCTTAGATGCTTTCAGCGGTTATCTCTTCCGAACATAGCTACCCGGCGATGCCACTGGCGTGACAACCGGTACACCAGAGGTTCGTCCACTCCGGTCCTCTCGTACTAGGAGCAGCCCCCTTCAAATATCCAACGCCCACGGCAGATAGGGACCAAACTGTCTCACGACGTTTTAAACCCAGCTCACGTACCTCTTTAAATGGCGAACAGCCATACCCTTGGGACCGGCTACAGCCCCAGGATGAGATGAGCCGACATCGAGGTGCCAAACACCGCCGTCGATATGAACTCTTGGGCGGTATCAGCCTGTTATCCCCAGAGTACCTTTTATCCGTTGAGCGATGGCCCTTCCATACAGAACCACCGGATCACTATGACCTGCTTTCGCACCTGCTCGACTTGTCGGTCTCGCAGTTAAGCACGCTTATGCCATTGCACTATCAGCACGATTTCCGACCGTACCTAGCGTACCTTCGTACTCCTCCGTTACACTTTGGGAGGAGACCGCCCCAGTCAAACTGCCTACCATGCACTGTCCCCGACCCGGATCACGGGCCAAGGTTAGAACCTCAAACAAACCAGGGTGGTATTTCAAGGACGGCTCCACCGAAACTAGCGTTCCGGTTTCATAGCCTCCCACCTATCCTACACAGATCGGTTCAAAGTCCAATGCAAAGCTACAGTAAAGGTTCATGGGGTCTTTCCGTCTAGCCGCGGGGAGATTGCATCATCACAAACACTTCAACTTCGCTGAGTCTCGGGAGGAGACAGTGTGGCCATCGTTACGCCATTCGTGCAGGTCGGAACTTACCCGACAAGGAATTTCGCTACCTTAGGACCGTTATAGTTACGGCCGCCGTTTACCGGGACTTCAATCAAGAGCTTGCACCCCATCATTTAATCTTCCGGCACCGGGCAGGCGTCACACCCTATACGTCCACTTTCGTGTTTGCAGAGTGCTGTGTTTTTATTAAACAGTCGCAGCCACCAGTTTATTGCAACCCCTTCACCCTTTGCGCGCAGGCGCATCAAGCTACAGGGGCGTACCTTATCCCGAAGTTACGGTACCAATTTGCCGAGTTCCTTCTCCCGAGTTCTCTCAAGCGCCTTAGAATACTCATCTCGCCCACCTGTGTCGGTTTGCGGTACGGTCTTGTTAAACTGAAGCTTAGAGGCTTTTCTTGGAACCACTTCCGATTGCTTCTTCACCGAAGTGAATGGCCTCGCACCCTTGAATTCCGCGCCCGGATTTGCCTAAGCGCCTTCTCCAATGCAAGGACCGGGACTTCCAACACCCGGACAACCTTCCGCGATCCGTCCCCCCATCGCATTTAACAATGGTGCAGGAATATTAACCTGCTTCCCATCAGCTACGCATTTCTGCCTCGCCTTAGGGGCCGACTCACCCTACGCCGATGAACGTTGCGTAGGAAACCTTGGGCTTACGGCGAGGGGGCTTTTCACCCCCTTTATCGCTACTCATGTCAGCATTCGCACTTCCGATACCTCCAGCACACTTTTCAATGCACCTTCACAGGCTTACGGAACGCTCTCCTACCATGCATATAAATATGCATCCGCAGCTTCGGTATATTGCTTAGCCCCGTTACATCTTCCGCGCAGGACGACTCGATCAGTGAGCTATTACGCTTTCTTTAAAGGGTGGCTGCTTCTAAGCCAACCTCCTGACTGTTTTAGCCTTCCCACTTCGTTTCCCACTTAGCAATATTTGGGGACCTTAGCTGGCGGTCTGGGTTGTTTCCCTCTTGACACCGGACGTTAGCACCCGATGTCTGTCTCCCGTGATTGCACTCTTCGGTATTCGGAGTTTGCTATGGCGTAGTAATCCGCAATGGACCCCACAACCATGACAGTGCTCTACCCCCGAAGGTGATACACGAGGCACTACCTAAATAGTTTTCGGAGAGAACCAGCTATTTCCAAGTTTGTTTAGCCTTTCACCCCTATCCACAGCTCATCCCCTAATTTTTCAACATTAGTGGGTTCGGTCCTCCAGTACGTGTTACCGCACCTTCAACCTGGCCATGGATAGATCACTTGGTTTCGGGTCTACGCCCAGCAACTGAGACGCCCTATTCGGACTCGCTTTCGCTACGCCTGCCTTAATCAGTTAAGCTTGCTACTGAACGTAAGTCGCTGACCCATTATACAAAAGGTACGCCGTCACCCCTTTCAAGGCTCCGACTGTTTGTATGCATGCGGTTTCAGGATCTATTTCACTCCCCTCCCGGGGTTCTTTTCGCCTTTCCCTCACGGTACTGGTTCACTATCGGTCGATCACGAGTATTTAGCCTTGGAGGATGGTCCCCCCATCTTCAGACAGGATTTCACGTGTCCCGCCCTACTTGTCGTACCCCTAGTTCCACATCGCTGTTTTCGCCTACAGGGCTATCACCTGCTATGGCCGCACTTTCCAGAGCGTTCGGCTAACAATGATGCTAAAAGGTACAGGCTGATCCCATTTCGCTCGCCACTACTTTGGGAATCTCGGTTGATTTCTTTTCCTGCGGTTACTTAGATGTTTCAGTTCACCGCGTTCGCTTCACTGGAGCTATGTATTCACTCCAGGATGACCCATACGGGCCGGGTTTCCCCATTCGGACATCTTCGGATCAAAGCTCGTTTGCCAGCTCCCCGAAGCTTTTCGCAGGCTACCGCGTCCTTCATCGCCTGTGATCGCCAAGGCATCCACCACATGCACTTGTTCGCTTGACCCTATAACGAGTGTGTCTCTCAACACGCGCGCCATAGGTTGAGTATTCGTGTTGCGCCGTATTCCAAGCCATCTCTCGATAACTTTTCATACATTGATACAATCACAACCCTGATTCACCTACTCATACACCCATCTCTAAGTGTATTTTCGTGAATCTCTTTACTACTTCTTCCAGATTGTTAAAGAACGACAGCACGACTTTAAGCGCTATGCTTAAAACCGCTTACTGACTGGCTCAATCGCCAATGCGTATTTTTCACACGACACCGCAAGCACTTTTCTGCTCACAGGTATAAAAAATCTGCGTTGGTGATTGGTGGAGGATGACGGGATCGAACCGACGACCCCCTGCTTGCAAAGCAGGTGCTCTCCCAGCTGAGCTAATCCCCCCGTACCTTGATGCTGAAGGGTCCGTCATTCCTCTTTTATGACGCTTAACGCATTCGTTAATCATCACTCAAGCGAATCATGGTGGGTCTGGTTGGATTCGAACCAACGACCCCCGCCTTATCAAGACGGTGCTCTAACCAACTGAGCTACAGACCCTTAGCCTGTCTTCTTACAGCCGATAAGCGTGAGCACTTCAGTGCTTTGTTCAAAGCGTTGAGCTCGAGAAAGGAGGTGATCCAGCCGCACCTTCCGATACGGCTACCTTGTTACGACTTCACCCCAGTCATGAATCCTACCGTGGTGACCGTCCTCCTTGCGGTTAGACTAGCCACTTCTGGTAAAACCCACTCCCATGGTGTGACGGGCGGTGTGTACAAGACCCGGGAACGTATTCACCGCGGCATGCTGATCCGCGATTACTAGCGATTCCAGCTTCACGTAGTCGAGTTGCAGACTACGATCCGGACTACGATCGGTTTTCTGGGATTAGCTCCCCCTCACGGGTTGGCAGCCCTCTGTTCCGACCATTGTATGACGTGTGAAGCCCTACCCATAAGGGCCATGAGGACTTGACGTCATCCCCACCTTCCTCCGGTTTGTCACCGGCAGTCTCCTTAGAGTGCTCTTGCGTAGCAACTAAGGACAAGGGTTGCGCTCGTTGCGGGACTTAACCCAACATCTCACGACACGAGCTGACGACAGCCATGCAGCACCTGTGTATCGGTTCTCTTTCGAGCACCCCAGCCTTTCAGCCAGGTTCCGACCATGTCAAGGGTAGGTAAGGTTTTTCGCGTTGCATCGAATTAATCCACATCATCCACCGCTTGTGCGGGTCCCCGTCAATTCCTTTGAGTTTTAATCTTGCGACCGTACTCCCCAGGCGGTCAACTTCACGCGTTAGCTACGTTACTAAGGAAATGAATCCCCAACAACTAGTTGACATCGTTTAGGGCGTGGACTACCAGGGTATCTAATCCTGTTTGCTCCCCACGCTTTCGTGCATGAGCGTCAGTATTGGCCCAGGGGGCTGCCTTCGCCATCGGTATTCCTCCACATCTCTACGCATTTCACTGCTACACGTGGAATTCTACCCCCCTCTGCCATACTCTAGCTCGCCAGTCACAAATGCAGTTCCCAGGTTAAGCCCGGGGATTTCACATCTGTCTTAACGAACCGCCTGCGCACGCTTTACGCCCAGTAATTCCGATTAACGCTCGCACCCTACGTATTACCGCGGCTGCTGGCACGTAGTTAGCCGGTGCTTATTCTTCCGGTACCGTCATCCCCCCACTGTATTAGAGCGAAGGTTTTCTTTCCGGACAAAAGTGCTTTACAACCCGAAGGCCTTCTTCACACACGCGGCATTGCTGGATCAGGGTTGCCCCCATTGTCCAAAATTCCCCACTGCTGCCTCCCGTAGGAGTCTGGGCCGTGTCTCAGTCCCAGTGTGGCTGGTCGTCCTCTCAGACCAGCTACAGATCGTCGCCTTGGTAGGCCTTTACCCCACCAACTAGCTAATCTGCCATCGGCCGCCCCTATAGCGCGAGGCCTTTCGGTCCCCCGCTTTCTTCCGTAGATCGTATGCGGTATTAATCCGGCTTTCGCCGGGCTATCCCCCACTACAGGACACGTTCCGATGTATTACTCACCCGTTCGCCACTCGCCACCAGGGTTGCCCCCGTGCTGCCGTTCGACTTGCATGTGTAAGGCATGCCGCCAGCGTTCAATCTGAGCCAGGATCAAACTCTTCAGTTCAATGCCTGTTACTGTTTTCTATTCTTCCGAATAGGTCGCTCACTCAACGTACTGACAAGTTCCTCCCATCTTCCGGTTACCCGAAAGACGCTCAAAACCTACCTTAATACTAGTGTGAGACTTGATACTTTCGCTTCACGGCAGCATCTCCCGAAAAACCCCGGAAAACACCACCACACCCCAAAGCAAACCACCAAGCGCCCACACTTATCGGCTGTTAGTTTTTAAAGAACATCGCCAAAACACCAGCATTCCAACCCTCGGAACACCGCCGCTTTCGCGTCGCTGCGTTTGCAGCACAGAAACGAGATTATGTAGAACTCTTCGCTTTACGTCAACAGGTTTCTTACCGCGTCGTGACAAACTTCGAATCACAACCACCTGGACCGCGATTCCCTGCGAAGGCCGTATTACCTGGCTCTCCGGCTACTGGAATCAACTGCAAATCCCCCAATCTCCCGCTTCTCTTCGCCTCATCCAGAAGCGAAGGGCCGAATTCTAGTGCGCCCTTACCGCTTCCGCAAGAGGTTTATGAAAAGAATATTAAGCTGCGGCGTTCATTTGAAGAAAGCGCCGCGCACGAGGCGACAGGTAGCGGCCGTGGATTCAAAAGAAAAACCCTGCAGCGGTAAAACCGGCACAGGGTTCGAAGACTTCATGAAACTGCTTGAGATACTTATATGGTGCCGGCTGCAGGACTCGAACCCGCCACCTTCTGATTACAAATCAACTGCTCTACCTGATGAGCTAAGCCGGCGAAGTCAGCGATATTACTTCATTTGACGACCTTGAGGTGAGCCCGGCCAGTGGATTTTGATCCATCGTCGTCGGGAGGCAACTCGTCGTCATCTCGTGTTGACGCGACCGGCTCGCGGCGTTCTATCCGCTCCGCTCCGCTCTCGTCCGGCCCCAACTCCGATGAGCGCGGCCCATCCGAGCCCGACACATCGGGCGCGGCGCCAATTGCAGCGGGATCGACGGGAAACGCCATGCCCTGGCCGTTTTCACGTGCATAAATAGCGAGCACGTTGGCGACCTGCACTTCGATCTTGTGCGACTTGCCGGAAAATCGTGCACTGAACTCGATCCACTCATTGCCCATCTGCAACTGGCTCGTGGCCTCGAAGCTGATGTTCAGCACGATCTCGTCATTACGCACGAATTGCCGCGGCACACGCGTGCCATTGTCCACACGGACTGCTATGTGCGGTGTGAAGCCGTTATCCGTGCACCACTCGTAGAGCGCGCGCAGTAGATACGGCTTGGTGGAAATCTCTTGCATCGGCTTGTCCTCTATCGATGCGAAGCGCCGCCGGTCGAGCCAGCGCGCTCCGCAATCGGATACGTTAGCGACGCATCACTTTTTCCGAAGGCGTCAGCGCTTCGATGTAAGCCGGCCGGCTGAAAATGCGCTCGGCGTACTTCATCAACGGCGCGGCGTTCTTCGAGAGCTCGATGCCATAGTGATCCAGACGCCACAACAGCGGCGCAATGGCGACGTCGAGCATGGAAAACTCTTCGCCGAGCATGTACTTGTTCTTCAAGAAGATCGGCGCAAGCTGCGTCAGGCGGTCACGGATGGCGTTGCGCGCCTTTTCGTGATTTTTTTCCGCCGCCTTGCCCTTCTCGTTTTCCAGCGTGCCGACATGCACGAACAGCTCTTTTTCGAAGTTCAGCAAAAACAGGCGAGCGCGGGCGCGCTGGACCGGATCGGCGGGCATCAGTTGCGGATGCGGGAAACGCTCGTCGATGTATTCGTTGATGATGTTCGATTCGTACAGGATCAGGTCGCGCTCGACCAGAATCGGCACCTGGCCGTACGGGTTCATCACCGCAATGTCTTCGGGCTTGTTGAACAGGTCAACGTCGCGGATTTCGAAGTCCATGCCCTTTTCGAACAACACCAGCCGGCAGCGCTGGGAGAACGGGCAAGTAGTGCCGGAGTACAAAACCATCATGATTAAAAGTCCCTTCAGAAAACATAAGGGCCAGCGTGCGAAAAGCGCCTTCTGCGAGGCGCTTTGTCGACGCTGACCCACACCGATCGCGGCGTGTTATTTAATCTGCTTCCAGTATGCCGCGTTGAGGCGCCACGCCAAAAAGCTCAAAATTCCCAAAAACATCAGGACCCAGACGCCCAGCTGTTTTCGCGTCTGCTGGGCCGGCTCCGCCATCCACGAAAGGTACGAAACCAGATCGGCCATAGCCGAATCATAATCTACTGGCGACATCGTCCCCGGAGTCACCTGGGTATAACCCGCGAAATGTTTCACTTTTTCGCCAGTTTTCTCATCGACTTCCGTGTCGAATTTTGCCGTCCGCGTGCCCTGCAACTCCCAAAGCACATGCGGCATTGCGACGTTTTCATATACGCGATTGTTCCAGCCGGTCGGCCGGGTATCGTCGCGATAAAAACTGCGCAAATACGTGTAGATCCAGTCCTTGCCGCGCGCCCTCGCCTCAACCGACAAATCCGGCGGCGACGAGCCGAACCATGCTTTTGCGTCGTCCGGACGCATGGCGACGGTCATCGTGTTGCCGATCTTGTCCGTAGTGAACAGCAAATTCGCCTGAATTTCCTTCGGATCGATGCCAATGTCCGTCAGCCGGTTGTAACGCATCAAATTCGCGCTGTGGCAGTTCAGGCAGTAGTTTACAAACAATTTTGCGCCATGTTGAAGCGAAGCGAAATTGTCGGCGCTGTCGGGCGCGGCATCGAGCGGCACGTTTTCCTGCGCGTGCGCCGGCGCGAGGCCAAACGCCATCAACGACGCGCCGATCAGCGCAAGTTTAGAGAGCCAGTTTTTCATCGTCTTGTCTCCATTCGGTCTGTGCGCGAGGTCAATGCGGCTTGAACCGTACGCGGTCGGGCGGCTGCTTGAAGCGGCCGCGCGTCGTCCAGAAGGGCATGCCGAGGAAAAAAGCGAAATAGATCAGCGCACAGATCTGCGCGATCAACGTTCCCGCCGGCGACGGCGGTTTCGTGCCGAGATAGCCCAGCACGAGGAACGCGAACACGAAGACACCATAGAAAATCTTGTGGAACAGCGGGCGGTATCGGATGGATTTGACCGGGCTTCGGTCAAGCCACGGCAGGAAGAAGAGCGAAACGACGGCCGTGCCCATCACCACCACGCCCCAGAACTTCGATTCGGTCAGCGCCATGAACACAATGACCAACAACGCCAGCACCGGCAATCCGAACCGCCACTTTCCGCGCCCGCGCAGCAAGGCCAGCACGCCAAGTAGCGCGATGATCACCATCAGCACGATCTTGAACGGATCAGTGGTCGCGCGCAGCATGGCGTAGAAAGCGGTGAAGTACCAGACCGGGGCGATCTCGTTCGGCGTTTGCAGCGCATTCGCCGGTACGAAATTGTTGGCTTCCAGGAAGTAGCCGCCCATTTCCGGCGCGAAGAAAACGATCGCGGCGAAGATGAACAGGAACACACACACGCCCATGAAATCGTGGACCGAGTAATACGGATGGAACGGGATGCCGTCGAGCGGAATGCCCTTTTCGTCCTTCTTGGCCTTGATCTCGATGCCATCCGGGTTGTTCGACCCGACTTCGTGCAGCGCGACCAGATGTGCGACCACCAAACCGATCAGCACCAGCGGAATGGCGATCACGTGGAACGCGAAAAAGCGGTTCAGCGTCACGTCCGACACGACGTAATCACCGCGAATCCAGAGCGACAGATCCGGCCCGATAAACGGTATCGCCGAGAAAAGATTGACGATCACCTGCGCGCCCCAGAAGGACATTTGTCCCCACGGCAGCAAATATCCGAAGAACGCTTCTGCCATCAGGCACAGGAAAATAGCGCAGCCGAAGATCCAGACGAGTTCACGCGGTTTTCTGTACGACCCGTACATCAGCCCGCGAAACATGTGCAGATAGACGACGACAAAAAACATCGACGCGCCCGTGGAATGCAGGTAGCGAATGAGCCAGCCCCACGGCACCTCGCGCATGATGTATTCGACCGATGCAAACGCCAGCGTCGCGTCGGGCTTGTAGTTCATCACGAGGAAAATGCCGGTGACGATCTGGATCACGAGCACGAGCAGCGCGAGCGATCCGAAGAAGTACCAGAAGTTGAAGTTTTTCGGCGCGTAGTACTCGGAAACGTGCGCTTTCCACGTCGATGTCAGCGGAAAACGCCGATCGATCCAGCCCAGAAAACCGCTTGTCTCCACGTCTTTATCGGTCGTCGCCATTTACGCTTCTCCCTTTTCGTCCTTGCCAATCACGAGTGACGTCGCCGACGTGAACATGTACGGCGGAATGTCGAGGTTCTGCGGTGCTGGCTTGTTCTTGAAGACGCGGCCGGCCATGTCGTAGGTCGAACCGTGGCACGGGCAGAGAAAACCGCCGGGCCAGTCATCGGGGAGATTCGGTTGCGCGCCTTCCTGAAAGCGCGGCGTGGGCGTGCAGCCAAGATGCGTGCAGACGGCGACAGCAACGAACAGATTCTTGTGTTCCGGACGCGAGCGGAATTCGTTGTTGCAATATTCCGGCAACGGCATCGTAAATTCTTTCTTCGAATGCGGATCGGCGAGTTCGGGATCGGCTCTCTTTACGTCGGCGAGCATTTCGTCGGTGCGGTTGACGATCCACACCGGTTTGCCGCGCCAGGCGACGGTCATCATGTCGCCAGGCTTGAGACCAGATATATCTACCTCGACCGGCGCGCCTGCCGCCTTGGCTTTTTCCGACGGTGCAAACGAACCGACAAACGGTACGACTGTGGCAACACCACCGAGTCCGCCTGCTACGGTTGTCGCAATCAGCCAGGTTCTGCGGCCGCCGTCGACGCGTTGATCTTCGTTGTCTCGCATCACACGCCCCACTTCTGAGTTGGATTTATACCGTCAGTCCGTTCTACCGACGCTAGTGTGCGCGAATGGAGTCGTCATTTACAAGAGTTGAATAGCAAAAAACGCTCGAAGTCCTTCATTCTTAAGGGTTTCCCCGCACCTTTTGGTCACTTTCAAATGAAGGGCTTATTTACGGAGTGTGATTAATTATTGCAGCGCAAGATAATCAAACCGGATTATCGATATCGATAAAGACGTGTTCAATATCGAAATGCTCGGCCACATGGGCGCCGAGCGCCTGCACGCCATAGCGCTCGGTTGCATGATGCCCTGCCGCAACGTAAGCCACGCCGCTCTCCGCCGCGATGTGCATGGTCTGCTCCGACACTTCGCCGCTGATGTAGACGTCGGCGCCGGCCGCAATGGCGTCATCGAAAAAACCTTGCGCGCCGCCCGTGCACCAGGCCACGCGGCGTAATTCCGTATCCGGATTGCCAAAGACGAGCGGCTTGCGGCCCAGTTCGTTTTCGATTGTCGCGGTGAAATGCTCGAGGGACAGCGACATGGGTAACGAAGCAATCCAGCCGAGATCCTGATCGCCAAAACGATTGTCCGCAATCAACCCAAGCCGCGCGCCAAGCTGCGCGTTGTTGCCGAACTCGGGATGCGAATCGAGCGGCAGGTGATAGGCAAATAAATTGAGATCGTTTGCAAGCAGCGTTTTCAACCGCTGATATTTGCGCCCCGTGACTTGCGGCGCCTCGTTCTTCCAGAAGTAGCCGTGATGCACGAGCACGGCGTCCGCGCCCCACTCGACCGCGGCCTCCAGGAACGCCAGCGACGCCGTCACACCCGTCGCCAGTTTCCCGACGCGGCGCGAGCCTTCAACCTGCAATCCGTTCGGGCAATAGTCCTTGAAGCGTCCTATTTCCAGCAGATTGTTCAGATACAATTCGAGTTCGATCCGATCCATGAATTCCTCTATTCCATCAAATGCTTAGACGCTTCTGGCTGTTTTTTGCCCAAGCGGTGACCGTGCTGTTGGCGCTGATGTTCATCGTCGCGACCTTGAAACCGCAGTGGCTTCAACGCCAGGGAACGTTCGGCAAGCAGCTCGCCGAGCCAATTGTCGCGTTGCAGGAAGTGGCTCCCAGCATTGGTTCCCGGCCTGTTCAGTCGTCATATGCGGACGGCGCGCAGAAAGCCATGCCCGCCGTGGTCAACGTGTTTTCGAGCAAGGACGGGTCGCTGCCGCCCGATCCACGCGCGAAAGATCCGTTGTTCCGCTATTTCTTCGGCGATAAAAACAAGCGCAAAGGCGACGAAACGCCCGCGTCGAATCTCGGTTCAGGCGTGATCGTCAGCTCCGAAGGCTACATTCTAACGAACCAGCATGTCGTCGACGGGGCAGATCAAATTGAAGTTGCGCTCGCCGATGGCCGGACGTCATCGGCGAAGGTGATTGGCGTCGATCCCGAAACCGATCTCGCCGTGTTGAAGATCAACATGACGAATCTGCCCATCATCACGCTCGGCCGCATGGACCAGACGCGCGTGGGCGACGTGGTGCTCGCGATCGGCAACCCGTTCGGCGTCGGGCAGACGGTGACCATGGGAATTGTCAGCGCGCTCGGGCGCAATCACCTGGGCATCAATACGTTCGAGAACTTCATCCAGACCGACGCCGCGATCAATCCGGGTAATTCGGGCGGTGCGCTCGTGGATGTGAACGGCAATCTGCTCGGCATCAATACGGCGATTTATTCACGCAGTGGCGGGTCGCTGGGTATCGGCTTCGCGATTCCTGTTTCGACCGCGCGCAGCGTGCTGGAAAGCATCATTACCACAGGCACCGTGACGCGCGGCTGGATTGGCGTGGAACCGCAGGACGTGACGCCGGAAATCGCAGAATCGTTCGGGCTGGAACAGAAGTCCGGCGCGATCGTGGCGGGCGTGCTGCAAGGCGGCCCCGCCGATAAAGCCGGCATCAAGCCTGGCGACATCCTGATGAACATCAACGACGACGCCATTACGGACACCACGCGTTTGCTGAATGTGGTCGCGCAGATCAAGCCGGGAACATCGGTGAAGATTCACTTGATGCGAAAAAGCAAGGAACTGGACGTGAACGTAGTGATTGGCAAGCGGCCAATGCAGCCGAAGTCGCCGCAATCACCTGATGACGAAGGCGGCGACCAGGGTGGGGATCAGGGCGACGAATAGGCGTCAGCTTTTTCAATAAAAAGGCCGTTCCAACGTAAGTTGGAACGGCCTTTTTGCGGGCAATACCGGGCAGCGAAAGTCTTACTCCACATCCCTTTTCGCGTCTTCGGTCGCTTCCGCTTCCTGCACTTTGATCTTGTCCTTGCCCACTATAATGCGCGCCGCGATGATCCCGACCTCGTAAAGAATGATCAGCGGCACGGCCAGAATCAACTGCGAAAACACATCTGGCGGCGTTACGACAGCCGAAATCACAAACGCGCCGACAATCACATACGGCCGGATCTGCTTGAGCTTCGCAATCGTCACGAACCCCATGCGCGCCAGGATCACCACGATGATCGGCACCTCGAAGGTCACGCCGAATGCAAGAAACATGGTGAGCACGAAGCTCAGGTAATTATCGATATCCGTCGTCATTTCCGCGCCGAGCGGCGCGTTGTAATGCGCCATCACGCGAAAAATGGTCGGGAATACGACGAAATACGCGAACGCCATACCGCACAAGAACAGGAAGTAGCTGCTGCCGACCAGCGGCACGACCAGCTTCTTCTCGTGCTGATAAAGCCCGGGCGCAATGAACGCCCAGATCTGATACAGCACAATGGGCAGCGCGATCACGAGCGCGACCATCATGGTCACTTTCATCGGCACGAAGAAAGAGCCGGTGACGTCCGTGACGATCATCTTGCCGTCCTTCGGCAAGTTCTGCATGAGCGGCCGGGCAAGCAGCCTGAAAATGTCGGGCGCCCAATAAACCAGCCCGATAAACACGACAATGACCGAAGCGCCTGCGCGGATGATGCGGTCACGCAGTTCGACCAGGTGCGAGATAAACGTCTCTTCGACAGGCTCGTCTTTAATCTGTTGCGGGTCGCTCACGCCGGCCCTCTGCTGGGATTCATCGATGGAAGGGAAGTTGGTGTTCGCGATTTGGAAGCGGCAACATCGTCAGAAAAACCGCGTCGGACGGCGCAGCGTTTCGGGCGTGTGCCGCGCCACGCGCGCCGCGCCTGACTGGACGCGCGTCTTGCGCACCGACGTACGCTTATACCAGTTCGGAATGGCACTCTGCTTGACGCGCCAGTTCTTGCGTTTGCCTGACGAGGCACTGCTATCCGTGGAAGAGCGCCAGGTATCGCCGGAAACATGCGTCAGGTTCGGGTCGCCGCCGCCCGCGACGCTGTCGGACACCGACGTGCCGCGCTTCCAGGCATCGTTGAGTTCGGCTTCGTGTTGGCGCAAATTGTCGTGAATGGTGTTCTCGACGTTCGATGCCGCCGTCTCGAACTCCGTGCGCATCTTCTTCAATTCGTCGAGTTCCATCTCACGCGAGACTTCGGCCTTGACGTCGTTGATATACCGCTGCGCGCGCCCGAACAGTGCGCCGGCCGTCCGTGCCACGCCGGGCAAGCGTTCCGGCCCGAGCACCACCAGCGCGACGACGCCGATCAGCGCCATTTTGGTCAGACCGAGGTCAAGCATGGAATCGAAGATCCTGAAGGTGACGAATGAATATGGCCGGCGCTACGCCTACCGGACCCGCTCGCTTACCGGTAGTCGCTCGAACGCGTCTTGTCCTTCGCTTCCACGTCGACCGCGCCGTTGCGCGGCAATTCGCGCTGCTCGGCCGGCGTTTCGCCTTCCTTCATGCCTTCCTTGAAACCCTTCACCGCGCCGCCCAGATCGCCGCCAATGTTACGCAGCTTCTTGGTGCCGAAAACCAGTGCGACGATCAACAACACGATCAACCAATGCCAAATGCTTAACGAACCCATGACTGAAAACTCTCCTTGACCTCGCCGCATGTGCCCGCGGCGAAGAATGTGGACCCTGCGGTCCGAGCCGGAGCGCTGACGCTCCGCTGATTAAACCGACATTTTGCGCGCGCAATATTGCGGTGAAAAGACGCTTTCAATTTCATTACATCGCAATCGGCGCTTTCCTGCCCGAAAGTGGTCCGTTTCCACGCCGCCAAGCTAACCCATCCTGCGCCATGGCCGTTCCCCGGCGAGGATATGGGCATGAATGTGATAAACCTCCTGCCCGCCGCCCGGCCCCGTATTGATGACCGTGCGGAATCCCGTGTCGCCACCGGTGTATGCAACGCCCAATTCCTTGGCGAGCCGCGCTGTCAGGCTCAGCATTCTACCAAGCAGCGGCGCGTCGGCTTCGGTACAGCTCGAGAGCGTCTCAATATGTTTACGCGGAATCACGAGCACATGAACGGGAGCGGCCGGATTGATATCGTGAAAAGCGACGAATTCATCGTCTTCGTGGACTTTCTTGCTCGGAATTTCTCCCGCAGCGATCTTGCAGAAAATACAGTTCTCTTGGCTCATGTGTTTTTGCGGAGATCCCGGTTATCAATGCGCGTTGAGGGTTGGGTTTCAGACCCAGGCGCGTGGTTGCAATGACTTGTTTTCGTACAAAAACAGCCAGCCTTTTATAACCCGATATAACGTCCAGATTCCGACCACGGCCAGGATAGGAAATCCTATCAGCACCCAGATCAGCGCAACGCCAATCACATGGCCGAGCAGCGCCCACCAAAAAGTACGGATTTGCCATTGGAAATGCGCCTCGTACGGCGTGCCGGCGACGTCGTCACGTTTCAGGTAATTGATGATGATCGCGATCAGCACCGTCAATCCGCCCGTCAGCCAATAGGCCGCGTAGAGCGCGTACAGCACGTGCGTCAACGTGCGCAGGCTGCGCAGCCGCTCGGAATCGACCGGGTTCTCGTAGACGGGCGGTGGGTAAGGTTCGTACGGCTGACTCATTTCATCCTCCTGATGCCCGTCGATGCAAAGCGGCGCCCGCTCTCAGCGGCCGTTTTCGTCCTGCTCGCGATCGCGGGACTTGCGCAACGCTTTCTCTTCGATCCCCGACGTACCTTCGCGTCGTTCGAGTTCCGCGATGACTTCCGCTGGACCCAGATCGAAATGAGACAACATCACAAGACAATGGAACCACAAGTCGGCCACTTCGCCGACAAGCGCCTTGGGCGCGCCACCGTGGCGCGCATCTTTGGCGGCCAACACGACTTCGGTGGCTTCTTCGCCGATTTTTTTCAGAACGGCGTCGTCACCCTTATGAAAGAGTCGGGAAACATAGGATTGTTCCGGGTCCCCGCCCTTGCGGCTGTCGATAATTGCCGCGAGGCGCAGCAGCGTGTCTTGCGTGGAAATCGTAGGCTCGGTCATTACTTGTAGATATGTTCGGGGTCCATCAGGACGGGTTCTACGGCGACCCAATCGCCCGTTTCCACCGATCCCTCGAATTTCTGGAAAAAGCACGAGTGACGGCCGGTATGGCAGGCAATGCCCGACACCTGCTCGACCTTCAGCAAGACGACGTCTTCGTCGCAATCGAGCCGGACTTCGTGCACGTGCTGGACGTGTCCCGACTCTTCGCCCTTGAACCAGAGGCGCTTGCGTGAGCGTGAGTAGTACACAGCGCGTTTCAATTCGATGGTCTTCGCCAACGCTTCGCGGTTCATCCACGCGAACATCAGCACGTCGCCGGTGGCGGATTCCTGCGCGATTACCGGCACAAGGCCGTTGTCGTCCCACTTGATCTTGTCCAGCCAGCCCGCCTCTTCAGTTTGTACAGTCACCGCTTAAATCCTCACCGATATACCCTGGTCCGCCATGAAGCGTTTTGCTTCGCCGACCGTGTGTTCGCCATAGTGGAAGATGCTGGCGGCAAGCACCGCATCGGCGTGACCTTCAGTAATGCCGTCGGCGAGGTGTGCGAGCGACCCTACGCCGCCCGAAGCAATGACAGGAATCGAAATCGCGTCCGATACCGCGCGTGTCAGCGCAAGATCGAACCCGCTCTTGGTCCCGTCCCGATCCATGCTGGTCAGCAGGATTTCTCCCGCGCCGAGTTCGGCCATCTTGCGCGCCCATTCAATGACGTCGAGCCCGGTATTCTTGCGGCCGCCGTGCGTGAACACTTCCCAGCGAGGCGTTTCGTTCGCGGCGCTGACGCGTTTTGCATCGATGGCGACCACAATGCACTGCGACCCGTGTTTGTCCGACGCGTCGCGCACGAGTTGCGGGTTCGATACCGCCGACGAGTTCATGCTGATCTTGTCGGCGCCCGCGTTCAGCAAGCGCCGGACATCTTCCACCGCACGCACGCCACCGCCCACGGTCAGCGGAATAAAGACCTGCGACGCCACCTGTTCGATGATCGGCAAAATCAGGTCGCGCTGATCGGAGGTCGCGGTGATGTCGAGGAATGTGAGTTCGTCGGCGCCCTGATCGTCGTATCGGCGGGCGATTTCAACGGGGTCGCCCGCGTCGCGCAATTCGAGGAAATTGACGCCCTTGACCACGCGGCCGGCAGTGACGTCGAGACAAGGGATGATGCGTTTAGCGAGAGCCATAGTCTTGCGAATGCCGTTTTGCTGCGGGTAAATGACGAAAGCGCAGCGGCTTCAAACGAGAAACCGCCAGCGAACAAAGATGCTGTGTCGGCGCAATTGCGCATTCAGCGGCCGCCCAAGATATACGGAAACCCTGAACCAGCGCCGTTAGGCACGCTATTTCAAGCGTCGTCCGCTTCCCGCAGCTTGTCGGCACGGGCTTGTGCAGCGGCAAAATCCAGATCGCCGGAATAAATCGCGCGCCCACAAATCACGCCCTCAATGCCTTCGTCTTCGACTTCGCACAGGGAGTCGATGTCAGCAATGTTTGACAACCCGCCGCTCGCGATCACAGGAATCTTGACGGCTTGCGCGAGGCGTACCGTTGCTTCAATGTTGATGCCCTGCAACATGCCGTCGCGGCCAATGTCCGTGTAGATGATCGATTCGCAGCCGTAGTCTTCGAACTTGCGCCCAAGGTCTATGACTTCATGGCCGGTCAGCTTGCTCCAGCCGTCCGTTGCCACCTTGCCGTCCTTGGCGTCCAGTCCCACGATGATATGACCCGCAAAAGCGGTGCACGCATCCTGGAGAAAGCCCGGATTTTTCACCGCCGCCGTGCCAATGATCACGTACTCCAGACCGTCGTCCAGATAGCGCTCGATGGTATTCAGATCGCGGATACCGCCGCCAAGCTGCACCGGAATGTCGCTGCCGACTTCCTTGATGATCGCCCGGATGGCGTCCTCGTTTTTTGGCTTGCCGGCAAATGCGCCGTTCAGGTCGACGAGATGCAGCCGCCGCGCGCCCCGCTCGAGCCAGAGCCGGGCCATTGCCGCCGGATCTTCGGAAAAAATGGTCGCCTGGTCCATATCGCCTTGTTTGAGGCGTACGCACTGACCGTCTTTTAGATCGATGGCCGGAATGAGCAACATAAGAAATAGCGTTAAAGGAAAGGGTTGATCGAACGATTGCGAGCGGCGCCAAGCGCCTCTTTTCGCTTACCGTTTCGCTAGTGTAGTACAAGTAATGCGAGCGCCGCGGCTGCAAACGGCATAAGGCAAAACGTCAAAAAACACGCTCACGGATTCCAGTGAACGAAGTTCCGATACAGCCGCAAACCGGCGTCGGCGCTCTTCTCCGGATGGAATTGCGTAGCGAACAGATTATCGCGAGCAATGGCCGATGTGAACGGCGCGCCGTACAGGGTTTCGCCCGATGTGTGCGCCGGATTGTCCGGGACACCGTAATAACTGTGCACGAAATAGAAGAACGATTCGTCGGGCACGCCTTCCCAAACCGGATGCGGCTGCGTCTGGCGCACGCGGTTCCAGCCCATTTGCGGTACTTTGAAACGCGAACCGTCGTCCTGCAACTTCCCTTCGAGGGCGAACCGCACGACTTTGCCCGGCACGAGGCCAAGACCATTCGTGCCGCCCGCGCCGCCTTCCTCGCTCCAGTCGAAAAGCATCTGCTCGCCCACGCACACGCCCAGCATGGGCTTGTTGCGCGCGGCTTCCATTACGGCGTCCTGCAGGCCCGATGCGCTGAAATGCGCCATGCAGTCGCGCATTGCGCCCTGCCCCGGCAATACGATCCGGTCAGCGGCGCGAATGGCTTCGGGCTGCTCGACGATCGCCACGTCCGCTTCCGGCGCGGCGTGCCGCAGCGCCTGATACACGGAGCGCAGGTTGCCCATGCCGTAGTCCACGATTGCTATCGAAGTTTTCATCGAAGTCATTAAAACAACGCTATTTCAGGGAGGGAATCAACGCCTTCAATCCATTGACGATAAATTCAACCGCCAGTGCCGACAACATCAACCCCATCAGCCGCGTACCAATATTGATACCCGTACGGCCAACCCAGGTGGCGATGGGTTCGGCCAGGCTCATCGCGCCATAACACAGCACGGCCAGCACGCCGCCGATCATGACGAGACCAATGCGGTCGTACCAGTGCGCCACGCTTGCAGAATAGATGATTACCGTACTGATGGAACCCGGTCCGGTCAAAAGCGGAATGGCGAGCGGCACGACCGCAATGCTGTTCTTGATCTCCGCTTCGTGCCGTTCTTCCGGCGTCGAGCGCGCGTTGCCCGTCTGCGCGTTCAGCATGTTGATGGCCATCAGCAACATGATGATTCCGCCGCCCACTTCAAGCGAACCGACCGAAATGCCGAAGAACGCAATAATCTGCTGGCCGAGCAACGCCGTCACGGCGATCACGCAAAACACCGAAATGGACGCGACCCGGATCGTGCCCGCTTTTTCCGAACGCGACATTTCGGTCGTCAGGCTCAGAAAAAACGGAATCGCGCCGACCGGATTGATCAGCGCGAGCAGCGATATAAACGATTTGAGTAGGTTCATCGAGGGCCGCCGGGCTTCCGCGGAAGCGAGCCGTGGCGTTTATCCGGCTTTATAGACTGCCCTTGGTCGATGGAATCTGTCCCGCAGCGCGTTCGTCCAGTTCCACGGCCATGCGCAGAGCACGCCCGAACGCCTTGAACACGGTTTCCACCTGATGATGCGCATTGATGCCGCGCAAATTATCGATGTGAAGCGTCACGCCCGCATGATTCACGAAGCCGCGGAAAAATTCGATGGTGAGATCGACGTCGAACGTGCCAATGCGCGCACGCGTGAACGGCAGGTGGAATTCCAGGCCCGGACGGCCCGAAAAGTCGATGACCACGCGCGACAACGCTTCGTCGAGCGGCACGTACGAATGGCCGTATCGGCGGATGCCCTTGCGGTCGCCAATGGCCTTCGCCACCGCCTGGCCCAACGTGATCCCCGTGTCTTCGACCGTGTGATGGTCGTCGATATGAAGGTCGCCATGCGCTTCGACGTCGAGGTCGATCAAGCCGTGACGCGCGATCTGGTCAAGCATGTGGTCGAGAAACGGCACGCCGGTGGCGAGCGTTTGGCGGCCGGTGCCATCCAGGTCGAGCTTCACACGGATCTGCGTTTCGCTGGTGTTGCGAACGACTTCCGCAATGCGCATGGTATTTCCTTCGAAACTTTTAAGAGAATTATTTCAGTGCAGCGCGAGTTTCAGAGCGGCGATCATTTGCGCATTCTCATCTGCCGATCCAACCGTCAAACGCACGCAATTTGCCAGTAACGGATGCATTTTACTCACGTTTTTGATCAAAACCCGCGATGTCAGCAGGGTTTCGAAGACGGTTGCCGCATCCGGAACACGAACCAGCAGAAAGTTGCCGGCGCTGGGATAAACGGTCGCGCCGGGAAGCGCCGCGACGGCCTGTTCCAGACGTGTGCGTTCGGCGCGCAGTTCGGCAGCCTGGGCGTCCAGCACGTCGAGGTGATCGAGCATGAAATCCGCCGTAGCCTGCGTCAGCACGTTGACGTTGTAGGGCGGGCGCACCTTGTCGAATTCCGTGATCCACGACGCCTTTCCCGCGAGATAACCCAGGCGGATTCCGGCAAGGCCGAGTTTCGACATCGTGCGCATGACCACCACGTTGTCGAAATCGGAGGCCCGCGGCAGCCAGCTTTGCTGCGCGAATGGCTGATAGGCTTCATCGATTACGACCAGGCTTTTCGACGCCGCCGCGATCACGCGTTCCATGTCGGCGCTGTCGTAGAGCGTGCCCGTGGGATTGTTCGGATACGCGAGATACACCAGCGCCGGATCGTGCATTTCGATGGCGGCGATCAGCGTGTCTGCGTCGAGGGTGAAATCGGCGTTCAGCGGCACGCCAACGAATTCCAGCCCCGCGAATTTCGCCGAGATCGCGTACATCACAAAGCCAGGAACGGGCGCGATGACCTTGGCGCCCGGCTTCGCGCACGCCGTCGACATCATGCTGATGAGTTCGTCCGAACCGTTGCCGAGCAGCACTTCGCACGCAGCGGGAACCTGCATCACGCGCTTGATCTTTTCGATCAACGCCGCCGGACGCGGCTCCGGATAGCGATTCAATGCGACATCGGCGAGCCGGTTGCCGAGTTCAGCCGCGAGCGGCGCCGGCAGCCTGTACGGATTTTCCATTGCGTCGAGCTTCACCAGACCGGTGGAATCGGGCACGGGATAGCACGTCATGGCAAGGACGTCGGGGCGGAGAATGTCTTGTGGTCGTGTCATGGTCTTCGACTTCCGGGCGGCTTTCGAGCCGCCTCCTATTTGTATGTGTGGTTACTGCGCCGTGTTTTTCATCCGGTACTCAGCGCTGCGGGCATGTGCCTGCAAGCCTTCGCCGTAAGCCAGTTCCGCTGCAATTTCCCCAAGCGTCTGCGCGCCTTCCGCGCTGACTTCGATCACGCTCGAACGCTTCAGGAAATCGTACACGCCAAGTGGCGACGAAAACCGCGCCGTACGCGATGTCGGCAGCACGTGATTCGGTCCCGCGCAATAATCGCCGAGACTTTCGCTCGTGTAACGGCCGAGGAAGATCGCGCCCGCGTGACGGATCAGCGCCGCCCATTGATGCGGATCGAGCGCGGAAATCTCGAGGTGCTCCGGCGCAATGTCATTGGCGATCGCGCACGCCTCGTTCATGTCGGCTACCTTGATCAGCGCGCCGCGATCTTCCAGCGAGCGCTGAATCACGTCGCGACGCGGCAGCGTGGGCAGCAACTCATTGATCGCGTCTTCCACGCGCTGAATGAACGCCGCGTCCGGGCACAGCAGGATGGATTGCGCGAGTTCGTCATGCTCGGCTTGCGAGAAAAGGTCCATCGCGACCCAGCGCGGGTCCGTGGTTCCGTCGCAGATAATCAGGATTTCAGACGGTCCCGCAATCATGTCGATGCCAACCGTGCCGAACACCCGCCGTTTCGCCGACGCCACATACGCGTTGCCGGGGCCGCAGATCTTATCGACGGCGGGAATGGACTGCGTGCCGTACGCGAGCGCGCCAACCGCTTGCGCGCCGCCGATGGTGAACACGCGATCCACGCCGCCGAGCAACGCGGCGGCGAGTACGAGCGGATTTTTCACGCCATCGGGCGTGGGCACGACCATCACGATTTCCTTCACGCCGGCAACGCGCGCGGGAATTGCGTTCATCAACACCGACGACGGATACGCCGCCTTGCCGCCCGGCACGTAGATTCCGGCGCGGTCGAGCGGCGTGACTTTCTGGCCGAGCACGGTGCCGTCTGCCTCCGTGTATTGCCAGCTATGACTCCCGCATTCGATCTTTTGCTTCTCGTGATAACCGCGCACACGCGCCGCCGCCGCTTCCAGCGCGGCGCGGCGTTTTGGCTCAAGCCCTTCCAGCGCCGCTTCCAGCTCGGATTGCGGCAATTCCAGCGACGCCACGCTTTCCGCCTTCAGCCGGTCGAACCTGTTCGTGTAGTCGAGGACCGCTTCGTCGCCGCGCTTTTTGACATCGGCGAGAATTTGCGCGACAGAGCGCTCGATGGCTTCGTCCTCGCTCGCCTCGAACGCGAGCACCGCGTGCAGCGCCGTGTGAAAACCGTTGGCGCTGGAATCGAGTTTGCGAATCTTGATAGACATGATGCTGGTATCCGTTGGTTTGCCTTGGCTTATAAAGCCTCAGGCGCTCGCCGACGCGCGTTCGAACGCGTCGAGGTAAGGTTTCAACGCGGCGCGCTTCAGCTTCAGCGCGGCCTGGTTGACGACCAGACGCGACGATATTTCCATGATTTCCTCGACTTCGACAAGATCGTTCGCGCGCAACGTGTTACCGGAACTAACCAGATCGACAATGGCGTCGGCCAGACCGACCAGCGGCGCGAGTTCCATGGACCCGTACAGTTTGATCAAATCGACGTGGACGCCCTTCGCCGCGAAATGCTCTCGCGCCACTTCAACATATTTTGTCGCCACACGCAGCCGCGCGCCTTGTCGCACGGCGGATTCGTAGTCGAAACCGTTCTTCACCGCGACGGACATCCGGCAGCGCGCAATGTTCAGGTCGACCGGCTGATACAACCCGCCGCCGCCATGCTCGATCAGCACGTCCTTGCCCGCCACGCCGAAATCCGCCGCGCCGTATTCCACGTAGGTGGGGACATCGGTTGCACGCACGATGATCACGCGCAGATTCGGATTCGTGGTCGGCAAGATCAGCTTGCGCGACGTCTCGGGGTCCTCGGTCACTTCAACGCCAGCCGAAGCGAGCAGCGGCAGCGTTTCCTCGAAGATGCGTCCCTTCGACAAAGCCAGCGTCAAGATCGCGCCCGGCTGCACCGACGCGGAAGTCTGCAGTGAACTCATTGCTCCACCCCGCCGCCCTTGATGCGTCGCACGTTCGCGCCGACGGTCGTCAGCTTGCTCTCCATGCGGTCGTAGCCGCGATCGAGGTGATAAATCCGGTCGATGAGCGTCTCGCCTTCCGCACACATGGCCGCGATCACCAGACTCGCCGACGCCCGCAAATCCGTCGCCATGACTTTCGCGCCCGACAGTTTCTGCACGCCGGTAACGAGCGCCGTGTTTCCGTCGATGGTAATGCTCGCGCCCAGGCGATTCAGTTCCTGCACGTGCATGAACCGGTTTTCGAAGATGGTTTCGACCGCTTGCGACGTGCCGCTGGCCAGGGTGTTGAGCGCCATGAATTGCGCCTGCATGTCGGTCGGGAACGCCGGATACTCCGATGTGCGGAAGCTCACCGCATTCGGCCGCTTGTTCATGCGCACGCGAATCCAGTTCTCGCCTTCTTCAACCGACACACCCGCTTCGTGCAGCTTTTCGATCACCGCTTCGAGCAACGACGGATTCACGTTGCGCAACGTGACGTCGCCACCGGTTGCCGCAACGGCGCAAAGAAACGTGCCCGCTTCAATACGATCCGGCACGACCGAATGCCGAGCGCCGTGCAACGTGTCCACGCCCTGAATCACCAGCCGGTCCGACCCGATACCCTCGATCCTTGCGCCCATTGCGACGAGCAGGTTCGCAAGGTCGCTCACTTCCGGCTCGCGCGCCGCGTTCTCGATAACCGTTTCGCCGTCCGCCAGCACCGCCGCCATCAGCAGGTTTTCCGTGCCGGTGACGGTGATCATGTCGGTGACAATGCGCGCGCCTTTCAACCGCTTCGCCCGCGCCTCGATGAAACCATGCTCGATCGTGATCTCGGCGCCCATCGCCTGGAGACCCTTGATGTGCTGATCGACCGGACGCGCGCCGATTGCGCAGCCGCCCGGCAACGACACCTTCGCTTCGCCGAAGCGCGCGACCAGCGGCCCGAGCACAAGAATGGATGCACGCATGGTCTTGACCATTTCGTACGGCGCCACGAGGTTGTCCACCTTCGATGCATTCAGCGTGACACGTCCGTCCGCCGACTCCGAGCGCAAGCCCATCTGGTTGAGCAATTTGAGCATCGTGCGCACGTCCTGCAGATTGGGCACGTTTTCCAGATGCACGTCGTCGGCCGTCAGCAAGCTGGCGCAGAGAATCGGCAACGCCGCGTTCTTCGCACCCGATACAACGATTTCGCCCGAGAGCTTTGCGCCCCCGACAATCACGAGTTTGTCCATGCCTGGCGTTCCTTCTACTGAGCTTCCTGCAGCGGCGCCATTGTCGGCGTCGCGGTTGTCTTGAGTGAATCGCACTAATTTTCCAGCTTATCGGTTGACGGGTGATGCATCGAATGCACAAACAACGAAGGGACGCTCAGGCGGGTTTCCACTCGGCGGGCGTCAGCGTCTTCATGCTCAGCGCGTGGATTTCCGCGCGCATGCGGTCGCCAAGCGCCGCGTACACGAGTTGATGACGCGCAATGGGCCGCTTGCCTTCGAACGCATCGCTCACGATGGTCGCAAAGAAATGCTGGCCGTCGCCTTCTACTTCAACGTGCTGGCAAGCGAGGCCGCCAGCAATGTAGTCTTTCACTTGCTCGGGAGTCGGCAACATGGATCTCTCCTGGAAATTGAGCGAAATCGGTTAATCCGCGCCTAGTGGCGCAACTTGTAGCCGCTTGCCAGCAGGCGCATGGCGATGGCCGCCAGCACGATGAAAAACCCGCCGACAATACCCAGGCTCGCAAGCGGACTGACGTCGGACATGCCGAAGAAACCGTAGCGAAATCCGTCGATCATGTAGAAAAACGGATTGAGCCGCGACACTTCGCGCCAGATGGGCGGCAGCGTATGCGTGGAGTAGAACACGCCCGACAGGAACGTCAGCGGCATGATCAGGAAATTCTGGAACGCGGCGAGCTGGTCGAATTTATCCGCCCAGACACCGGCGATCAATCCGAGTGTTCCCAGGATTGCCGATCCGAGCATGGCGAAGGCAAGGATATAGAGCGGCGCGCTGAAGCTCATCGGAATAAACCACACGGTCACGATGAATACGCCAAAACCGACCGCCAGTCCGCGCACCACGGATGCCAGCACGTACGCGAAGAACATTTCCCAGTGCGAAAGCGGCGGCAGCAGGACGAACACAAGGTTGCCGGTGATCTTCGACTGGATCAGCGACGAAGAGCTATTCGCGAAGGCATTCTGCAGCACGCTCATCATGACGAGGCCGGGCACCAGGAAACTCGTATAGGCCACGCCCGGATATACCTCGACGTGACTGGTCAGCGCGTGACCGAAGATCATCAAATAGAGCAAGGCCGTGATCACCGGCGCGAGCACGGTCTGGAAGGCGACCTTGTAGAAACGCAGAATCTCTTTATAAAACAGAGTGCGAAAGCCGCTCATGACAAGCCCTCGACCACTTCCGGTCCGTTCATCACCTGCACGAACACATCCTCCAGATCCGCTTTGCGGACATCGATTTCATCGAACGTGCAACCCGCCGCGCGACATTTCGCGAGGATCGGCTCGACGTCGTCGTAGCTTGACAGGCGCAGCAGGTGGTTTGTGCCGGAGGTCGCGCGCGGGTCGATTTCCAGCGCGCGCAGCTCGACGGGAAGAAAACCTTGGGAGAACCGCAGCGAAAGCTGCATGCCGGCGAAGCGCTGCAAGAGCGTGCTGGTTCGTTCGAGCGCAACCACTTCGCCGCGCCGCAACATGGCGAGCCGATCGCACAGCGCTTCGGCTTCTTCCAGATAGTGCGTGGTCAGCACAATGGTGTGACCTTCGCGATTCAGGCGCGAGATGAACTTCCACAGCGTCTGCCGCAATTCGACATCAACGCCCGCAGTCGGCTCGTCAAGCACGATCACCAGCGGCTTGTGCACCAGCGCCTGCGCCACCAGCACGCGGCGTTTCATGCCGCCCGAAAGTGCGCGCGTGTTGACATCGGCTTTCTCGGTGAGATCGAGATTCGCCATGATTTCATCGATCCAGTCGTCGTTCTTGCGCAAGCCGAAGTAGCCGGACTGGATGCGCAGCGATTCGCGAACGGTGAAAAACGGATCGAAAACGAGTTCCTGCGGCACGACGCCGAGCGAGCGGCGGGCATCGCGGAAATCCGTGACCACGTCGTGCCCGAGCACGGAAATCGTGCCGCTATCGGCGCGCGCCAAGCCCGCGAGAATGCTGATGAGAGTGGTTTTACCTGCGCCGTTCGGGCCGAGCAGACCGAAAAACTCGCCCTCCTCGACCACCAGATTCACGCCTTTGAGTGCTTGCAGCTCTTTGTAGCGCTTTTTGACGTTGCGGATTTCTATGGCTGACATTGACAGTGCGCGCGCGTGTTGGGGGCTGCGCCTTTTAGGTGTGCGGATCGGAACCGGAACCCGCCTTTATTACGATGAAAGGCGGAAGATGGGCCGAAAAAACGGTTGATTATAGGCCATCTGCGGCCGAGGGCTGCCGCAAGCGCATCCATGACAACCCTGTCCGGTGCGTCTCGTCTGTATTGAAACAGCATCGAAACGCGCCAGTAGTTCAGTCAGACAGGGTCAATGTCGGAAGGTGAGAAGCGTATTGACGCCGTAGGCTTGCGCGAGACTGGCAAGCCCGGAAGGGAGATTTATCACGTCGAGCGCCGTACCGCGCGCGGCGGCGGCGCGCTGCCATGCGATCAAAACAGCAAGCGCCGACGAATCGAACTGCTTGAGCGGCGCGCAATCCACTTCGGTCGCGCCCGCTGCTATGCGCGACAAACCCGCCTCCAGCGCACTCCTGGCGCTGTCGTGCGTGAGGGTCGCGGCGGTTTCGAAGCGACTCACGATGCCTTGCCGTTTGCCAGTTGCTGGTTGCGCGTGGTCAGGAACTGCAGCAGGCCGGAGACGCCATGTTGCTGGATCTGCTCGTTGAATTGCTGCTGGTAAGCCTGGATCAGCCACGCGCCGAGCACGTTGATGTCGTAGACCTTCCAACCCTGCGGCGTCTTGTACAGACGATAGTCGAGCTGGATCGGCGAACCGTTGTTCACCACGACCGAGCGCACCACGACGTCGGTATCGCTCGGATCCGCGCGAAACGGCTTGTACTGGACCTGCTGGTCACGAACCTGCGCCAACGCGCCCGAGTATGTGCGAATCAGCAGCATCTTGAATTGCTCGACGATCTGCTTTTGCTGCTCCGGCGTAGCCGTATTCCAGTTGCGGCCCATCACCAGACGCGTGGTGCGCGTGAAGTCCGTGTACGGCAGGATCTTTTCGTTCACCAGTTCCGTGATACGTGTGATATTGCCCGACTGGATCTGCTTGTCCGCCTTGATCTGGTCGAGAACCTGCGTTGTCACCGTCTTTACCAGACCATCTGGCGTCGACATATCGGCGGATTGAGCGAACGCGCCGGGGCAAAAGGCCACCAACACAGCAAACAGGGGAAGCAAGAATAGTTTTTTCATTAAGGACTCTGCAAAAAAAGTGGCCAGGGTTTGAGCGTGGCGCGCTCCATGAGTTCATCGCCACGCTGTTACCAGCCGTCAAAACACTTTCTATATATTACTGGCGCTTGGCATATCGCGCTTTTTCCACGATGCAACCCGCGCCATGCACCGCCTCGCACAACCTCAGCGCAGCTTGAACGACGGGAACGACGGAATCCGCGGTGGCACCATGCGATCCGCGGGAACACCCGTTGCACCCGGCGCGCTCGCCGGCGCCGCGGCCGAAGCCGCTTGCGGCGCCGATGCCGATCCCGCCGGAGGCGACGCCAATACACCAGAAGCAGCGCCCGGGCCTGCTGCCGGCGCGTTCACATCGTCGTACTTGGGCAGCGGCTCTGCGCCGTTATCGCCGTAATCCGGCACCGCGTTGTTGTCCTGATTGCCAAGCAGATACTGCCGGCGTTGCAGGTACGCGTTACGAACGAACGAGTATTTGTCGAGCGCGGCGTCCGCCAGCACGTCGCTCGCACCCAGCAAATTCGCCCGCGTGTTGACCAGTTCTACACCGAAAAGCGTCGTGCGGAACCAGGTCGGATCCACGTAACTCGTCACATTGCCAAAATAGTCGACCACCGTACCCGCCGTGTCACGCACCGTGCTCGGCCCGAGCAATGGCAACACCACATAGGGACCCGCCGGCACGCCGTAATGGCCGAGCGTCAAGCCGAAATCCTCGGTGTGCTTCGGAAGTCCGGCGACGCTCGCGATGTCGAAAATCCCGGCCACGCCGAAGATCGAGTTCATCACCACGCGCATGATGTCCGACACGCCATCGGCAATCTTCAACTGCACGAGATTGTTCGCGGCCGTGTAGATATCGCCGATATTGCCGAAGAAGTTCGTGACGCCGTCGCGCACCGGCTGCGGCGTGATGAACACATAACCCTTCGCAATCGGCTTGAGCGCGATCTGGTCGATCTTGTCGTTGATCGTGAACATCGTCCGGTTGTAGCTCTCGAACGGGTCGCCCTTGGTCGGCGTGGTCACCGTCGCGCATCCGGCAAGCACTGCCACCGCGAGTATCACGGCCGCGTTTTTTACGCGCATTGCCTGCATTGTTCTTCTCCTTATTGTCGCTGACCCGGAGGCTGCCCTGTGCCGCGAAATGTGCCAGCCTCCGACTGCGTGAATCTTGCTGAATCAATATGTCCGGATCATTGACCTGCAGCGCTCGCGCCCATTGCGCTTGCCGCACCCGGGAACGCCGGCGCGGCCGGGGCAGCAGACGACGCCGGCTTGGATGCACCCGAATCCGCCGCCTTGTTGTACAGGAACTGGCCGATCAGGTTCTCCAGGACCACGGCCGATTGCGTCATGGAAATGGTGTCGCCGCTTTTGAGCATCTGGTCGTCGCCGCCCGGCTCCAGGCCGATGTACTGCTCGCCAAGCAAGCCCGACGTCAGGATCTTCGCCGACGAATCCTTCGGAAACTGATATTGCTTGTCGATATCGATCGTGACTTGCGCTTGATACGTATTCTGGTCAAAGCCAATGTTCGCAACGCGGCCCACTGTCACGCCCGCGCTTTTCACAGGCGCGCGCGGCTTCAATCCGCCGATGTTGTCGAACTTCAGCTTGACCGGATAGGTCGGCTGAAAAGACATGGCGTTCATATTGCCGGCCTTCAGTGCAAGAAATAATAGCGCTATGAAACCCAGCACCACGAAGAGGCCCACCCAAAAGTCGAGAGCAGCAGTCTTTTTCATCGTCTTCCCAAAGAATCTTGTAGCAGTTTTTGCGTGAGGGTCTGTGCCCTGCACAACGTCTGCAACCTGACAAACCAGGCCGCAGGCCGAACGATCAGTTGAACATCAGCGCGGTCAGCAAAAAGTCCAGTCCGAGCACCGCCAGCGAGCCGTACACCACCGTTTTCGTGGTCGCGCGCGAGACCCCTTCCGGCGTGGGCTGGGCTTCATAACCCTGGAACAGCGCGATGAACGTGACCGCGAAGCCGAACACAATGCTCTTGATCACGCCATTGCCCACGTCGCTCCAGACGTCCACGCCGCCTTGCATTTGCGACCAGAAAGCGCCCGGATCCACGCCGATCATCAGCACGCCGACCACATAGCCGCCGAAAATGCCCACCGCGCTGAAAATCGCGGCCAGCACCGGCATGGCGATAATCCCGGCCCAGAAGCGGGGCGCCACGACCACCTTGAGCGGATCGACGGCCATCATTTCCATGGCGGTGAGTTGCTCTCCCGCTTTCATGAGGCCAATTTCAGCCGTCAACGACGTACCCGCGCGGCCCGCGAACAGCAAGGCCGTCACCACCGGCCCGAGTTCCCGCACCAGCGAGAGCGCGACCAGGAGGCCGAGCGCTTGCTCGGAGCCGTATCGGTTGAGTGTGAGATAACCCTGCAAGCCGAGCACGAAGCCGACGAACAAACCCGACACGCCAATGATCAGCAGCGAATAATTGCCGACGAAGTGAATCTGTTTCGTGACAAGGCGCGGGCGGCGCAGCAACGGAAAGAATTCGACGACAAGGCGCAGGAACATGCGCGTCGCATATCCGATCGTGCCGAAGCTGCCGAGCACCGAGCGTCCGATGGCGCTGATCATGCCTTTGCTCCGATACCAAAGTCCGCCGCCAGCGGCGTCGTGCTTGGATAGTGAAATTTGAAGGGACCATCTGGCGCGCCGTCGATGAACTGACGCACCGACGGTTCCTGCGATGCCCGCAACTCCGCCGGCGTGCCTTCGGCCAGAATCCCGCCGTTCGCGATGAAATACACGTAATCGGCAATGGCGAACGATTCCGGCACGTCGTGCGTGACCAGAATGGACGTGGCGCCCAGCGCGCTATTGAGCGTGCGGATCAGGTTGGCCGTGATGCCGAGTGAAATGGGATCCAGCCCGGCGAACGGCTCGTCGTACATCATCAGTTCGGGATCGAGCGCGATTGCACGTGCAAGCGCCACGCGGCGCGCCATGCCGCCCGATATCTCCGATGGCGACAAGTCCCGCGCGCCACGCAGCCCGACCGCGTTGAGCTTCATCAGCACGAGGTCGCGCAGGAGTTCCTCGGGGAGATCGGTGTGTTCGCGCAGCGGGAACGCGACGTTGTCGAAAACGGTCTGGTCGGTGAAAAGCGCGCCGAACTGGAACAGCATGCCCATTTTGCGGCGAAGTTCGTAGAGGCCGTCGCGCGTCTGCGCGCCGACGTCCTTGCCGCCGAAAAGCACCTGGCCTTTCTGCGCCTTCACGAGGCCGCCGATCAGCCGCAGCACGGTGGTCTTGCCGCAGCCGGAGCCGCCCATGACGGCCACGACCTGACCGCGCTTGAAGCGCATGTTCAGGTTCGACAGGATGAGCCGCTCGCCGTAGCCGAAATCGACGTCGCGAAGCTCTAGCAAAGTCTCGGGAGAAGCTGACACAGGGGCTGACAATCCTTTTACGCAAGAGGCCGAATTATAGGGCCTGTGCGCTTAAAGCGACGTGACGGTCCCTTTCGACTGATAAAACATATGAAGTTTTTTCCGATTCGGCTGCATTATCGCGCGAATTCCTGTTGCAACGCAGAAACGGCGAAAGCCAGGTCTGGTGCCTCTGTAATGGCGCGCACGACTGCTGCGCTTCCCACACCGGTCGACAACACCTGCTGCAGCACGGCACCATTCACGCCGCCGATTGCAACCAGCGGAACAATCCCGTCGAGCAAGCGCACATAGCGTGCCAGACGCGACAAACCTTGCGGCGCTGTGGGCATGACCTTCGTCGTGGTCGGAAAAACTGCGCCGAGCGCAAGATAGCTCGGTTTGAAGTGCAGCGCCTTGAGCATTTCGTAGTAACCGTGCGTTGACAGGCCAAGCCGCAAACCCGCTTCCGCAATGGCGTTCAGGTCGGCCGTTTCGACGTCCTCCTGCCCGAGATGCACGCCATATGCGCCAGCCGCAATCGCCTCGCGCCAATGATCGTTGATAAAAAGCTGGGCTTGATGCTTCGCGCCGGCTGCTACCGAACGTGCGATTTCCTGCTTCAAGTCGCCTGGATCCGCCGATTTACGGCGCAATTGCACCGTTTTCACGCCTTGGTCCAGAACCCGTTCGACCCACTCCGCGCTTGGCAACACGGCGTACAAACCTAGCCGGTCCGGGCAATGAGCAAACGCCCTTGAAGGCGGCGGCAGCAAATTTGCAACCTTTGGGAATGTGTAGAAGTCGACCGGCCATGCATCGAGTTCGTCCAGATTCGACGGACGCCAGGCGAGCGCCAGAACGAGCGCATCGTGCGGCTCGAAACCGCAATCCAGGAATGCGGCCAGAGCCGCGGGCCAATCGTCCGACCACTCGCCTTCCAGCGCGTACTCCACGCCGTCGAGTTGCAAGGTTGCACGGCCGGCTTTGGCGTCGAGCAATCCCACGCCTTCTGCTTCCGGCTTGTTGGACCCGCCGCCCAGTATCAAATCCCCTTTCAGCGGTCGATCCGGCGCGCTCAAACAGATCCGCCATTGCTTCGATGCCGCCGGCCAGTCACCCAAGCGCCGCCGAATTCGCTCCGAAGCTTCGAGCAGTTCGTCGGCGGGTGGCCAGAAGATTTCCCTGTCCTGCGTCAACATGCTCATGCCGCGCTCCCATCCTGGTGCCAGAACGGCATGCCGACAACCGGCGTGCTCGCCTGCGCGCTATCGCGCTCGGCCATTGGCCCTGCCAGATAAGCCATCCGCCCCGCTTCCACACCCAGCGCAAACGCGCGGGCCATCTGCGGCGGAAACGTGGCCTGCGAGACGGCCGTGTTCAGCAACACGCCGTCGAAACCCCATTCCATGACCTGACACGCGTGGGAAGGCACGCCCAGACCGGCATCGACGATAAGCGGCACATCCGGCAACCGCTCGCGCAGCGTGCGCAATCCGTATGGGTTCGTCACGCCTTTACCCGTACCAATCGGCGCGCCCCACGGCATCAGCGCCTCGCAGCCGACGTCGAGCAGGCGGCGGCCGATCACCAGGTCTTCCGTGCAGTACGGCAGCACCTTGAAGCCTTCGCGAACAAGAATTCCAGCGGCTTCCACGAGGCCGATCGGGTCGGGCTGCAGCGTGTAGTCGTCGCCAATGAGTTCGAGCTTCAGCCACGGGGTATCGAAGAGTTCGCGCGCCATTCGCGCCGTGGTCAGCACTTCGTCCACGGTCTGGCAGCCCGCCGTGTTGGGCAGCAACGCAACGCCGTGGCGCTTGAGCACGTCGAAGAAACCGGCTTCGCCCGTGTTCGACTGGCGCCGCAACGCGACGGTGACCATGCCGGGCCGGGCGGCGTCGATGGAATCCGACAGCGATTGCAGCGACGGATAGCGCGACGTTCCCAGCAACACGCGGCTCGGAAACGGCGTGCCGTAGAGCGTGAGGGTATCGGCGGTGGTGATCGTTAAGGTCATGACCAATTCCTGTATGGAAACGCTCAGCCGCCGGCAACCGGCGAGACGATGTCGAGTTTGTCGCCGGCATTGAGCGCTTTCGACGCATGCTCGCCGCGCGCGACGAATTGCCCGTTCAGCGCCACGGCGAACGGCGGCTTCGCGCCGAAAGCGGCGAGCGCGTCGGTGACGGTGGCTGCATCGGGGACGGAAAACGGTTGCTGATTGATGTGGATGTTCATGATGAATCTCAAAGCACAGGCGCGGCTTGTTCGCAGCGCAGCAAGGCGGACCAGCGGGCGTGGTGACGCCAGTCATTGAAGGAGTCGGAATCGGTGACCGCGCCGCCGAGCAGGGCCTGGGCGAGGGTGTTAGCGGTATCGGCGACTTCGGGCGCGATCATGTAGCCGTGCCGATACAACCCGTTCACGCGCAAGGTTCGTGCACCATCCCAGACAATTGCCGGCCGATGATCGGGCAATGTCGGGCGGCATTGCGAATTCAGTTCGAGAATGCGCGCCTCGCCAAAACCCGGATGCACCGCGAACGCCGCGCTCAGCAGTTCCAGCGCGGAGCGCACGGTCACGGGCGACATGTCTTCGCCTTCGACTTCGGTTGCGCCGATCACGTACACGTCGTTTTCCTTCGGCGCGATGTAAAGCGGATAGCGCGGATGCAGCAAGCGCACCGGCCGCGTCAGGCCAATACCCGGCGCATGCACGCGCGCCACTTCGCCACGAATGCCGCGTAGCGCCGGCCACGCGGCTTTCCCGCCGAGACCGCGGCAATCGATCACGAAGCGCGCATCCGGCATCGCATCAATTGTTGTATTCCAGTGAAGATCGACGTTGCGCTCCGCCAGTCCCGCTGCGAGCGCCGCCAGGACCTGACGGTTATCGAGCTGGCCTTCATTGGGAAGCAGCCAGCCCTGCGGGAAGCGCGTACCAAGCGACGGTTCCGCCAACGCGACCTGTTCCCCGGACAGCTTGATGAAGCCGTCCTCAAACAGCGCCGAAGGCGCATTCGCCCGCAACCTGCGCTCGAACAACGGCGCCTCGGCTCGATCGCCAGCGTGCCAGACGACCAGCGTGCCGTTGCGTTGAAAAAACACGGGTTTGGGCAACTGGGCAATCAATCGAGGCCAGCGTTCCAGCGACGCCGCTCCCAGTTCAGTAATCAGCAATTCGGCGCTGGCAGCTTCGGCGAGGGGCGCGAGCATCGCCGCCGCGACCCAGGCCGCCGACTGCGTGCCGGCCGCATCGCCCCGTTCGTACAACGCCACGCGATGCCCTGCGCCCGCCAGCAGCCACGCGACCAGCCGTCCGCACAGGCCGCCGCCGACGACAGCAAAGTCGTCCCGGCCCGTCAGGACACGCGGATTGGAACGCACAACAGTATTCACGATGACGATGCCTCCTCAGCACACGCGGCAGGACCTACGAGCACGCGTTGCGCATAAAAGAAGTCGAAACCGGGAGGAATGCCGGTTTCGAGCCCTGATTGCACGCGCGGCGCACAAAACATGTTCAGGGACGAAACCACGGCGAGATTGCGGCGCCGATACGCACTTACGCGGATCGCGGCCTGCCAATACTGGAAGAGACTGGAAATCCAATTGGGTTTTCCGGAAACTTCCCTCGCCGGTATTACCCGGATCGGGTGCAAAGGGACTCTCTCAGCCTCGCCGCGCATTTTCCGGTCCATCAAAATCGGAAAACGCGCGCCGAAGCACCCCTGTTTCGTCACCAATCATTAAAACATAAAAGCGAAACGGGCCGCAAACCGGAAAAAGCCGGATATGGATGCGAGCAGTTCGCAGCATCCTCGTCTTTCGCGCGTGCTGCGCACACTCTGGCACAATGCCGCGAACGCCGGGTGCATCTCGTTTTGCGCGGATACAGCAAGGATTAAGGCGCAGTTAAGGCGCGCCCGAAACAATGCTCCGGCGCGCCGTCTTCAAGATCCCGTACGATCCGCGGCGCCCGCCAGGTTACAAATTTGCCGCCGAGCCGGCACGTCCTCAGGAAGCTCATGACCATCACACCTCCCGGCAACACGGAACAAAACGCCGACAAAGTGTCGGCGTGGAGTCTCATCAAGCCTTATTGGGTATCGGAAGAACGCGGCATTGCGTGGCTTTTGCTGATTGCGATCATCGCGATCAACATGACGGTCGTGTACATCAATGTCCGCCTGAACAAATGGAACGCGGACTTCTACAACGCGCTCCAGACCAAGAACGTCCACGACTTTCCGCATCTGCTGATGATCTTCACGGGTCTCGCATTCGCGTACATCCTGCTCGCGGTGTACGGCAGGTATTTGCGGCAGATGCTCGGCTTCCGCTGGCGTCAGTGGCTCACGCACCGCTACCTTGAACAATGGCTTGGCGATAACGCCTTCTACCGCATAGAACGCGATCGTCTCGCCGATAACCCCGACCAGCGGATCAGCGACGACCTTCAGTCGTTTGCCACGACGACGCTGGCGTTATCGCTGGATCTGTTGTCTACCCTTGTCACGCTTGCCACATTCATCACCATTCTGTGGTCGCTCGCGGGCGCATTGAGCTTCTCTGTCCTTGGCACGCCGATCACGATTCCGGGCTATATGGTGTGGGCCGCCGCGGGGTATGCCGTGCTCGGATCGCTCCTGATGCAACGGTTCGGCCATCCGCTGGTATCGATCAATTATCAGGCCCAGAAAGTGGAGGCCAACTTCCGCTTCGGCCTGATCCGCATTCGCGAAAACGCGGAACAGATTGCGTTCTACGATGGCGTCGCGACCGAGACCACGACCGCCAAGGGCATCTTTCAAACGATCCGCCAGAACTACTGGCAGATCATGAAATACACCAAGCGGCTGACGTTCGTGCTCGCGTTCTATAGCCAGGTCGCGAACATTTTCCCGATCATGGTCGCCGCGCCGCGCTACTTCGCCGGCGCGTATTCGCTCGGTGTGCTCATGCAGATCAGTTCCGCGTTCGGCACGGTCAGCGACTCGTTTTCGTGGTTCATCAATAGTTATTCGACGTTGGTCGAATGGCGCGCGACCGTGAACCGGCTGCGCGAATTCAAGCGCGTGATGCGCTCCACGCACATCAAGGAAGCCATTTCGCCCGCTACCGCGCACGGTGGGATCAACCTGCATTACGCGAGCACGGACGCACTCGTGACGAAGGGATTGAAGCTGGCGCTGCCCGATGGCAAGCCGCTCGCAAGCGTCGCCGATGTCACCGTGAAGCCCGGTTCGCGCTGGCTCGTGCAAGGGCCGTCGGGTTCAGGCAAGAGCACGTTGATGCGCGCGCTGGCCGGCTTGTGGCCCTTCGGCGATGGCACGATCGACGCTCCCGTCGATGCAAAACTGATGTTCATCCCGCAGCAAAGCTACTTGCCGATCGGCACGTTGAAAGCGGCGCTGAGCTACCCGTCGGAAGCATCCATTTTCTCCGATGAAGCCTGCCGGGAAGCACTGCGCGTCTGCAATCTGGCGGCTTATGGCACGCGGCTGGACGAGTCCGGGCACTGGGCAAAGATGATGTCGCCGGGCGAACAGCAACGGCTGGCTGCGGCGCGCGTGTTGCTGCATAAACCGGACTTCATGTTCCTCGACGAAGCCACCAGCGCCCTCGATGCCGAAAACGAGATGTTGGTCTACACGGCGATCATCAGCGCGTTGCCGAACGCCGCGATCGTCAGCGTGGCACACCGCGAGTCGGTGTCCGGGTTCCATGAAAGCCGGATCGAGATCGAGCGCGCTGCGGCGGAAAGCATTGCGGCGTAAAAGCCGTTTCGCGCGCGATTGATCGTGCGTGATTAAAGCGCCAGGAAAAGCGGGTTCTTTGACCCGCTTTTTCGCGTTTCTGGACGCTGCTCGTTTCTCAATCCACTTCAAAAATCTCGCGCCCGTTCAACGCCTGCACAGGACGCTGATTACCGCGATAAAAATGGTGCATCGCGTCAAGTTGTTGTTTCGTGATGCTGACCGGTTCCTTGAACTCGATCCATGTCACACCTTCCGTGCACGGCGGCGTTGTGAGCGATCCGCTGTACGTGTAATAGCCGGTATTCTTGGGAAGCAAGTCGAGCGGATTGACCGTCACCGCGCTGACTTTCATCTCCGCGCCTTTTTCGGCTGGAACTCGATCGAGCATGGCCTGAATGACAGGGTTCGGGTGGTCGCCGAGCTTGAACTGCACGGCCAGTACAAGGAGCTTGCCGCCCGCTGAGCTGTGCACGAGGTGGGCGTCCATCACGTTTTCCTTGCCCGCGAAACGCTCTTCGCCCGGCGAATGAAAGTGGAACTGCACGAGTTGATAGGCCTGATCGCCAAGCGAAATACTGTCCGTGCCCGGCGTTGCGTTGAACTGAACGGCATGACCCGTGTTGACGATATCGATGGGAAGCGGCGCGTAATTGATCTTCAGGCGAGGCATGTCGGCGGGCGCTTTTTTCGCGCCTTCGATATTGATCGGCGATTCAGCGCGGCCGCTTTCGCACGCGTGGAAGGCCTCGCTCATGGCGCCCCAGTGGGCCGGGCCGTGTTCGCCGGTGTAGGTCCAGCCGTGGTTGGCGGTATCGGCTGATGCCGATGCAGCAAGCGAAACGCACGCCGCAAATAAGAGTGCGCCGCTGGACAACCGAGTGTTTTTGTTCATGTTGTGCCCCGAAAAGTTAGGGCACTAGCATGCGCGGTTGCCGGGGACAGGGATATCGGAGAAGTCGTAATAGCGGATCATGGAAATGGAAACGTTGTTCTGTCACACCCAACAAAAAACCGGGCTCACCCTCAAGCCCGGTTTTTCACAGAACGACCACGCTAGACCCTACCGCGGCAATTCACTAGACCCCATCAAAAACGCATCCACCGACCGCGCGCACTGCCGCCCTTCACGAATCGCCCACACGACCAGCGACTGACCGCGGCGCATATCGCCAGCAGTGAAGACCTTCGGCACCGACGTGAAGTATGCCTTCTCGCCTTCGGTCGAAGCCTTCACGTTTCCGCGTGCGTCCTTATCTACTCCAAAAGCCTCGAGAACCGGCGACGCAGGCTGCGTAAAGCCCATTGCCAGCAGCACCAGATCGGCCTTCATTTCGAACTCCGATCCCGCCACTTCCTGCATCTTCCCGTCCTTCCATTCCACTCGCACGGCAATCAGCTTCTCGACCTTGCCGTTCTTGCCTTCGAAGCGCTTGGTCGCTACCGACCAGTCGCGCTCACAGCCCTCTTCATGCGACGAAGACGTCCGTAACTTGATCGGCCAATACGGCCACACCAGCGGCTTGTTCTCGACTTCAGGCGGCTGCGACAGCAGCTCGAACTGCGTCACGCTTTTCGCGCCGTGCCGGTTCGACGTCCCCACGCAATCCGAACCCGTATCGCCGCCGCCAATCACGACCACATGCTTGCCCTTGGCAATCAGTTGATCGACAACCGTATCGCCGGCGTTGACCTTGTTCTGCAGCGGCAGGAATTCCATTGCGTAATGGATGCCCTGCATTTCGCGCCCAGGCACCGGCAAATCACGCGGTGTTTCCGAACCGCCGGCAATCACGACAGCATCGAACTGTTCGCGCAACTCGTCCGGCGTGATGGTTTCCCGCGCCGAATTCGCGATGTGTCCCGGCAGCGGATCCTTCCCAATAAATACATTGGTGCGGAACGCCACGCCTTCGGCTTCCATCTGCCGCATGCGGCGGTCGATGAGCCACTTTTCCAGCTTGAAATCCGGGATGCCATAACGCAGCAATCCGCCGATACGATCGTTCTTCTCGAACACGGTCACGTCATGACCTGCGCGCGCGAGTTGCTGCGCAGCGGCCAATCCGGCGGGACCTGATCCAACCACGGCAACCTTCTTGCCGGTCTTGTGCTTCGGCGGCAGCGGTGCGACCCAGCCTTCGGTCCAGGCTTTATCGATGATCGCGTGTTCGATCGACTTGATGCCGACCGGATCGTCATTGATACCCAGCGTGCAAGCCGTCTCGCACGGCGCGGGACAAATGCGGCCCGTAAACTCGGGGAAATTGTTCGTGGAATGCAGCACTTCAATGGCCGACTTCCAGTCCTGGCGGAACACCAGATCGTTGAAGTCCGGAATGATGTTGTTCACCGGACAGCCGTTATTGCAGAACGGAATGCCGCAGTCCATGCAGCGCGCGCCCTGGATCTTCGCGTTCTCGTCCGACAGCGCGTGGACGAATTCCTTGTAGTGCTTGATGCGAGCGAGCGGCGCTTCGTAGGTCTCGTGCTGGCGCTCGAACTCGAGAAAACCGGTTGCCTTGCCCATGTGGTTCTCTTTTCTCTGTATTTGGGGTTGATCCACCCTTCGGCGTCTGCCGCCGAAGAGCCGTACTAAGGATTAAGAAGGCTCAGGCCGCGATCGCGTCTTTCGCTTTTTTCGCGCCCAACTCGCCGAGCGCCCGCTTGTATTCCGTCGGGAAGACCTTCACGAACTGACGGCGCGATGCATCCCAGTTCTCGAGCAACGCCTTCGCACGCGGCGAACCGGTGGTCTGGAAATGCCGCTCGATCAGCCCCTTGAGCAAGGCTTCATCGGTCTGGCCCGTATGCCACAAGGCGCGATCGACCGTGCGTTCCTGTTCGGCTTGCTGCAATACCGGATCGAGCGCGACCATTGCCTTGTTGCACTTGCTGCCGAACGCGCCATCCGGATCGTAGACAAACGCCACGCCGCCGGACATGCCCGCCGCGAAGTTGCGCCCGGTTTCGCCGAGCACGACCACCGTGCCGCCGGTCATGTATTCGCAACCGTGATCGCCCGTGCCTTCCACGACTGCCGTGGCGCCCGAGTTACGCACGGCGAAACGCTCGCCCGCGACGCCGCGGAAATAGGCTTCACCTTCAATCGCGCCGTACAAGACCGTGTTGCCGCAGATGATGTTCTCTTCCGACTTGCCGCGGAAATCGTTCGTTGGGCGAATGATGATGCGTCCGCCCGAAAGACCCTTGCCGACGTAGTCGTTGCCGTCGCCGACGAGATCCAGCGTAATGCCCTTCGCCAGGAACGCGCCGAAACTCTGACCAGCCGTGCCCTTCAACTGGATATGGATGGCGTCATCGGCGAGACCGTCATGGCCGTGCTTGCGCGCAACCAGCCCCGACAACATGGCGCCGACCGTGCGGTTCACGTTTCGCACCGGCTGAATGAACGAAACGTGCTCGCCCTTCTCGATCGCCGCCTTCGATTTCTCGATCAGCACGTGATCCAGCGCTTTCTCAAGACCATGATCCTGCGTCTCGACGTGCTTCGTCGCAATACTGCCGTCGTTCGGCACTTGATAGAACACCTTCGAGAAGTCCAGACCCTTTGCCTTCCAGTGCTCCACGCCCTTTTTCGTATCGAGCAATTCGGCGTGGCCGATCAGGTCGTCGAACTTGCGGATGCCCAGTTGCGCCATGATTTCCCGCACTTCTTCCGCGATAAAGAAGAAGAAGTTCACCACGTGCTCCGGCTGTCCCGTGAACTTGGCGCGCAGCACCGGATCTTGCGTCGCAACGCCGACCGGGCACGTGTTCAGGTGACACTTGCGCATCATGATGCAGCCCTGCACCACGAGCGGCGCGGTCGCAAAACCGAATTCATCGGCGCCGAGCAGCGCTCCGATCACCACGTCGCGGCCCGTCTTCATCTGGCCGTCGGCCTGCACGCGGATACGGCCGCGAAGACGGTTGAGCACGAGCGTCTGCTGCGTTTCGGCAAGGCCGAGTTCCCACGGCGTGCCGGCATGCTTCAACGACGACAACGGCGAAGCGCCCGTGCCTCCATCGTGGCCGGCAATCACGACGTGATCCGCCTTTGCCTTGGCGACGCCAGCGGCAACGGTCCCAACGCCCACTTCCGACACGAGTTTCACCGACACGCTCGACGACGAGTTCACGTTCTTCAGATCGTGAATAAGCTGCGCCAGGTCTTCGATGGAATAAATATCGTGGTGCGGCGGCGGCGAAATCAGGCCCACGCCTGGCACCGAATAGCGCAACTTGCCGATGTAATCGCTCACCTTGTGACCGGGCAGTTGTCCGCCTTCGCCCGGCTTCGCGCCTTGGGCCATCTTGATCTGGATCTGATCCGCCGAGGAAAGATACTCGGCCGTCACGCCAAACCGTCCGGACGCAACCTGCTTGATGCGCGAGCGCAGCGAATCGCCGTCCTTCAACGGGATATCGGTCACGACTTCGTCGCCTATCACCGAGCGCATGGTGTCGCCGTTCTTGATCGGAATGCCGCGCAGTTCATTGCGATACCGGTTCGCGTCCTCACCGCCTTCGCCCGTGTTCGACTTCCCGCCAATCCGGTTCATCGCCACGGCAAGCGTTGCGTGCGCTTCGGTGCTGATGGAGCCGAGCGACATGGCGCCCGTCGCAAAACGCTTGACGATTTCCTTCGCCGGTTCCACTTCGTCGAGCGGAATGGCTTTCGTGGGATCGACCTTAAACTCGAACAAACCACGGAACGTCATGTGACGCTTGGTCTGGTCGTTGATCAGGTGTGCGTATTCCTTGTACGTCTGGTACGAGTTGCTGCGCGCGGAATGCTGCAGCTTGGCGATCGCGTCCGGCGTCCACATGTGCTCTTCACCGCGCACGCGATACGCATATTCACCGCCGGCATCCAGCATGGTCGCGAGGATCGGATTCTCGCCAAACGCCTCACGATGCAAACGGATCGCTTCCTCGGCCACCTCGAAAATGCCGATGCCGCCCACCTTCGACGCCGTGCCCTTGAAGTACTTCTCCACCAGATCGCTCGACAAGCCGACCGCTTCGAAAATCTGCGCGCCGGTGTACGACATGTACGTGGAAATGCCCATCTTCGACATGACCTTGTACAAGCCCTTGCCCACGGCCTTCGTGTAGTTGTAGATGGCTTTGTCGGCGGAAAGATCGCCCTTCAGGCCTTCGGCCATTTGTGCGAGCGTTTCGAGCGCGAGGTACGGATGCACGGCTTCCGCGCCATACGCGGCGAGCAACGCAAAGTGATGCGTCTCGCGCGCCGATCCCGTTTCCACAACCAGACCCGTGCTCGTGCGCAAACCGTGCTGCACGAGATGCGTATGAATGGCGGACGTGGCGAGCAGCGCGGGAATGGCCAGGTTGTCGCGATCCATCTTGCGATCGGACACGATCAACATGTTGTAGCCGGACTTCACCGCGTCCACGGCTTCCGCGCAGAGCGACGCAAGGCGCGCTTCCACGCCTTCATTGCCCCACACGACCGGATAGCAGATGCTCAGCTCGTACGAACTGAACTTGCCGCCAGTGTATTTATCGATGGCGCGAATTTTCGCGATATCCTTGAAGTCGAGCACGGGCTGCGAGACTTCGAGACGCATCGTCGGGTTGATGTTGGTGGTATCGAGCAGGTTCGGCTTCGGGCCGACAAACGACACCAGCGACATCACCATGTTCTCGCGGATCGGATCGATCGGCGGGTTCGTGACTTGCGCGAAAAGCTGCTTGAAGTAGTGATACAGCGTCTTGTTCTTGTTGGACATGACGGCCAGCGGCGAGTCGTTGCCCATTGAGCCAACGGCTTCCTCGCCAAGCTGCGCCATGGGCGCCATCAGGAACTTGACGTCTTCCTGCGTATAGCCGAACGCCTGCTGACGATCCAGCAAGGCGGCCGCTTCGCGGCGTTGTGTATCGACTTCTTCCGCCTTCGGCTCGATCTCGTCGAGCTTGATGCGAACCGCGTCGATCCAGCTCTTGTACGGCTTGCCGTTCGCGAGGTTGTCCTTGAGTTCCTTGTCGTCGATGATCCGGCCTTGTTCCATGTCGATCAGGAACATCTTGCCCGGCTGCAGACGCCACTTCTTCACGATCTTCGATTCCGGCACAGGCAAAACGCCCGCCTCCGATGCGAGGATCACGAGGTCGTCGTCCGTAATGACATAGCGCGCCGGGCGCAGGCCGTTACGGTCGAGCGTGGCGCCGATCTGGCGGCCGTCCGTGAACGCGATCGCGGCGGGACCGTCCCACGGCTCCATCATGGCTGCGTGATATTCGTAGAACGCGCGGCGGTTGTCGTCCATCAAGGTGTGCTGTTCCCAGGCTTCGGGAATCATCATCATCATGGCGTGGACGAGCGGATAACCCGCCATCACGAGCAATTCGAGGCAGTTATCGAACGATGCGGTGTCCGACTGGCCCGGATAGATCAGCGGCCAGAGTTTCGGCAGGTCGTCGCCCAGCACGTAGCTGGCGATTGCGCCGGTGCGCGCGTTCAGCCAGTTCACGTTGCCCTTCACGGTGTTGATTTCACCGTTGTGCGCGATCATGCGATACGGGTGCGCGAGTTCCCACGCGGGGAACGTGTTGGTGGAGAAGCGCTGGTGCACGAGCGCAAGCGCCGACACCGTGCGTTCGTCCTGCAGGTCGCGGTAATACACGCCGACCTGGCCGGCCAGCAGCAGGCCTTTATAAACGACCGTCCGCGCCGACATGGACGGCACGAAGTATTCCTTGCCGTGCTTCAGCTTGAGCGCCTGGATGCGGTGGCTCGCCGTCTTGCGGATCACGTACAGCTTGCGCTCCAGCGCGTCCGTCACAACAATATCCTTGCCGCGCCCAATGAAGATTTGCCGGATGAGCGGCTCGCTCGCCTTCACGGTCGGCGAAATTGGCATGCTGGCGTCGACGGGAACATCGCGCCAGCCGAGCACGACCTGACCTTCGGCCTTCACCGTGCGCTCCAGTTCCTGTTCGCACGCGAGCCGCGACGCGTGTTCCTTCGGCAGGAAGATCATGCCCACGCCGTACTCGCCTTCCGGCGGCAGCGTCACGCCTTGCTTGGCCATCTCCTCACGATAAAACCCATCGGGAATCTGAATCAGGATGCCCGCGCCGTCGCCCATGAGCTTGTCGGCGCCGACCGCGCCGCGATGGTCGAGGTTTTCGAGGATCTTCAGGCCCTGCTGGATGATTTCGTGGCGCTTCTTGCCCTTGATGTGCGCAACGAAGCCCACGCCACACGAGTCATGTTCGTTCTCGGGGTCATACATGCCCTGAGCGGCGGGAGCTGAACCGAGAGTCGTCGGCAATTGATCGTTCATGGGTCACCGTGTTCTGTGGGGGCCGCGGGCGGCTGTTGAACATGTTTTTGTGCGCGGCTTCAAGCCGGTCGTGCAATTGGATGCAGTGCATCACGAACTGCCGGAAAGCGAAATATACGCGATCAATCAAGCGGTTGGCAATGAAAACGCTTCGATCTGACACCTATTATCGAGTTGGTGCATGAACACATCATTTAATTGGTTCCATATCAATGGCGATAAAAATAAAACGGCATGCGATTTTTGGCGTCATGCCGTTCGTTCATTCTTCAGTTCTTGCACAGAAGTCCGTTATTGCGTCTGTGGTGTTTCGCGAACCTTGCGAGGCCGGCCGCGCGGCAAAGGCGAGACGCGGCGGTTGGCGGCGCGGGCGGCCCACTCGCGGTAAGCGTCGCTGCCGAGCACCCATCCTTTGAGGGTTGCCTGAAGCAAACGGTTCGCTTCCCGTTCATCGAGTGGCTGCTCGCACAACTCCGTGTACGCGCGCTGACGTTCGAACGGTGTGTTGCCGAGCTTCCAGTAGAGCGCGTGGTCGGTAATCAGGCTGTCGAGCGTCAGGCCAATGTGATGCCGGTAGCTCGACCACTTGTAGTCTTGCGGCGTGGCCACGAGGCCCGCCTGGACCGGCGCCATCTCGACAACGCGGCTCGCGAGCAGGAAATAGGTTTCACCTTCGATCACCGTTGCGCGGTAGCGGCCTTCCCATAGTGTGCCGCGCCGGGCGTATCGGCGATTGAAGTGCGCGACGTAGCGCCTGCCGACCGCCTGCATGGCCTTTGGCAAGCTGGCTTCGTCGCGGGGCGTGACGAGCAGATGCACGGCGCCCGGCATCAGGGCGTAGGCGTGTATGGCTAGATGGTGGTCGCGCGAAGCGGTCCGCAGACATTCGATAAAAAGCTCGTAGTCCGGAGCGTCGATAAAAGCGGGCTGCTGATCGAGACCGCGCAAGATCACATGCTGCGGCTGTTCGGGAACGTAGAGTCGGGCAAGCCGTGCCATTCTGGATTTTCCGTTGGTCGGGCGTTGATCGGGTTCAGGGTGTGCCAGTGATCCGTTCAAACGACATTCTGGGCCACCTTGGAAATTTTCGTTGAGATGCCGCCAATGTGCATCGACGGGAAGAAATCAGGTGTCCGAGACAGTTTTCAGTCCCGCACTAACAAAATTGGAGCCGGCAATCTTCTAGGGAAAACGCTTTGCGGCGAAACATGGTTTGTTTCAAATGTTCTGTTCATAATTAACGTGCTTTCTCGGAGGAGCACTCAATGACAATAAAACGGGTCGTCACGGGGGTTGCAGCATTTACCTGCATCACGGGCGCAGCGCACGCGCAATCGGCAAATACGTTCTACTTCACAACCGGCTGGCTTCATTTCGCGCCGATCTCCAGCAGCGGCCTGCTCAAGGAAACAAGCGTAGGCGGCTCGCCGGTTGGCATCGAAGTGCCCAATACGGGCGCTAACCTCTCGAACAGCGATACTGCAGGTTTAACCGCGGGCTACTTCATCACCGATCATATTTCCGGTGAATTCGTATTTGGCATTCCGCCCAAGTTCGACCTCAAGGGTGACAGGGGATTCTCACAGTACGGCACGCTTGGAACAGCCAAGCAATGGAGTCCAACGTTTCTTCTGAAGTATTACTTCATGCAACCACAGGCCAAGTTGCGCCCTTATGTGGGCATTGGCGTGACACGCGTGTGGTTCAGCGACGCCAAGATCACCAATACCGCCTTTGAGACCAACGTGCTGCATGGTCCGACCGACGTATCCACCGATCGTTCCTGGGCTCCTGTGTTTAATGCCGGTCTCACCTATGCGTTCACGGACCACTGGTTCGCGGGCTTTTCACTCTCGTTCGTGCCGCTTCATGCAACGGCCAAGCTGACCACACAGGCGCAAACGCCAGTCGGACCTCTCACCGTGAAGTCCGAAGCCAAGCTCAAGCTGAACCCGATCGTGACGTATCTGAACGTGGGGTATCGGTTTTAGTCCCGGTTCCGATCTACGCGATCTGAACCGCCTTTACAGAGCGCAGCAAGAATCGAGCGCCGTCGCGGAAAAACCGCGGCGGCGCTTTTGTTTTCATCGGCTTGTAAAAATGATGCCAGATCGCGCCGCACGGGTCAGCTACGGCGCAGTTTCTACTTGCCCAACATCTTTTCGATTGATCAAACGCCTTGCGCAGCAAGGCGGGAGCGTGCAATGTCGTGGATGGTTGCCGAACCGGCATCCAACTTGCTCACCTTCAGCGTTTCCGCGAACTTAATAAGTACATTCGCGGCCATCCACGACTCATCCATCGACGGAGCGATCCTATGAACGCATTTCCCAATACTCGAGACGCCATCGGAGATTCATGGAACTCCACCAGCCGGCGTGCGCGCCGGATTTCCCGCCACAGCAGCGACGCGGCGCAGGATATTGGCGGCGAACTTCGCACGCTGATTTCAGAAATCGAAGAAACATTGTCAGAAGGCACGTCGGCGGATGTCGCCGCGTTGCGCGCCCAGTTGGGCAAAACCGTGGACTCGGCGCGTGCCCGGCTGAACGACACGCAAGATGCAGTACGCGCCCGCGCCAATGCCGCGCTGGCCGATGCCGACACCTACATTCATGAAAAGCCGTGGCAGACCATTGCCCTGGTTGGCGGCCTGGCGCTGGTAGCAGGCGTGTTGCTGGCTCGCGCACGTTAAAGACCGTCTGCTTGCGTGTATCGCGAAAAAGCGCGCCGGAGTTATGCCGGCGCGCTTTTTTTATGGGCAATCGCGTAGGAGTCAGTCGAGAAATCCAGCACCGATTACATCGATACGATCCGTGCAGATCGCATCCACGCCCCACTGGGCGAGTTCGCGGGCGCGGGCCGGATCGTTCACCGTGTACGCGAGAATTCGCAAGCCCGAGTCCTTGATCTCGCGAACCAGATCTTCGCTGAGCGTCGTGTGATCCGCATGCAGCGATACGCAAGACAACGCAGCCGTCTGCGCCCGCCAGTCGGACGGAATGACCTCATAGAGCATGCCGCGCGGCAAATCAGGCGCGGTCTGGGCCGCGGCCTCGAGCGCTGCGTAAGAGAACGACGACAGCAACGGCGCGGGCTCGGCATCGGCCCATAACCGCGCCGCTTCCTGAGCCACCAGCACGCCGGTTTCCACGTCGCGCCCATCACACGGTTTGATCTCGATATTCGCGGCAAGGCCATGCGAAAAACACCGCTCGGCGACCTGCACGAGCGTCGGCATGCGGGCGCCCTTGAAACGCGGATCAAACCACGTACCGGCGTCGAGCTTCTCGATTTCGTCGTAACGCATGGCTTTCGTTGGCCCCCGACCATCCGATGTCCGGTCGACCAGATCGTCGTGTAGCAAAAATACGACGTCATCAGCCGATAATTTCGCATCGAATTCGATCATTTTCAGGCCGAGCCGTGCGCCGGTATCGATTGCATCCAGCGTGTTTTCCGGCGCGATCTTGCCGCCGCCGCGATGCGCGACGATACGCGGATAGGGCCAGGTTTTCATGGTTCACGTCCCTTTCTAATTAACGCGCCGGCCGGTCTGCGGATCGAAGATATGGAGACGCTGCGCGGGCAGCGCCACTTCCAGCGCTTCGCCGCGCGCCGGCCGATGCTCATGCGGCAGACGCACCGCGACGTCGTACGCGCCCCAGCGTCCGTGCGCGAGATTGTCCGCGCCGAGGAGTTCGCAGGAATCCACAGTCAGCGTCGCGTGCGCGCCCGTCTGGTCCGGCAGCATATGTTCCGGTCGAATGCCCAGTGTCCACTCGCGGCCCTTCAGATCCTGCGTCAACGCGCGCATGCCCGCGATCGGCAAACGCGGACCGTTACCGGCGACATCGAAGGTGGAACCGTCATCCGACACGCGTCCGTCGATCAGATTCATGGCCGGCGAACCTATAAAGCTCGCCACGAAAACCGTCGCCGGACGCTCGTAGACTTCTGTTGGCGGCCCGATCTGCTCGGCATAGCCACGATTCATCACTATCACGCGCTGCGCCAGCGTCATGGCTTCGATCTGATCGTGCGTAACATACAGGCTCGTGGTTGCGAGCCGCGCGTGCAACCGCTGGATTTCCAGCCGCATTTGCACGCGCAGTTTGGCGTCGAGATTGGAGAGCGGTTCGTCGAAGAGAAACACAGCCGGCTCACGCACAATCGCGCGGCCCATTGCGACCCGCTGACGTTGACCGCCCGACAATTCGCGCGGTTTTCTTTGCAGCAGCGGCTCGAGTTCCAGGATCTTCGCCGCGTTCTGCACGCGCCGGTCGATATCCGCCCTGCTCACGCCGCCGATCTTCAGCGCGTACGCCATGTTCTGCGCGACGCTCATATGCGGATACAGCGCGTAGTTCTGGAACACCATCGCAATGTCGCGATCCTTCGGCTCGAGCTTGTTCACCACTTTCTCGCCGATGGAAATCGTCCCTTCGGACACGCTTTCGAGTCCCGCAACCATCCTCAGCAACGTGGACTTCCCACAGCCCGACGGACCGACCATCACGACGAATTCGCCGTCTGCAACTTCCACGTCAATGCCATGCAGAACGAACTGCTTGCCGTCGTAGGTTTTCCTGACGCCTTGAAGGCTTAGTGCGGCCATCGGCCCGCCTTCGTTTCAGTGCGCCCGACTTCGGAATTCATGGATTGAGTCCCCCTCATTTTTCTGAATCGACAAGACCACGCACGAACCAGCGCTGCATGGTCAGCACGACGGCGAGCGGCGGCAACATGGCGAGCAAGGTTGCGGTCATCACGAGATGCCACTCGGTGGCCGTGTCGCCCGACGCAATCATGCTCTTGATGCCGACGACCGCTGTTTGCATCGACTGGTCGCTGCTGATCAGGATGGGCCACAAATACTGGTTCCAGCCGTAGATGAACGTGATCACGAACAACGCGGCAATGTTCGTCTTGGAGAGCGGCAGCACCACGTCCCAAAGAAAACGCAACGCGCCGGCGCCGTCGATACGCGCCGCCTCCATGAGTTCGTCGGGCAGCGTCATGAAAAACTGGCGGAAAAGGAACGTCGCCGTCGCTGAAGCAATCAGCGGCAGCGTCAAACCCGCGTAGGTATTGCTCATGTGCATCGATGAAACCACTTGCACCGTCGGAAAAATCCGCACTTCCACGGGCAGCATCAGCGTGATGAAGATGAGCCAGAACGCGAGGTTCCGGAACGGAAAGCGGAAGAACACGATGGCATACGCGGACAGCATGGAGATGGCGATTTTTCCGAAGGAAATCACGAGCGCCATGATCAGGCTGTTCATCAGCATGCGGCCGAACGGGCTGGCCGCGCTGCCGCTCCCGTGCGTCCAGATGTGCGCGACGTTCTCGAACAGATGCGTGCTCGGCACGAGCGAGAGCGGCACGTTGAAGACTTCGGCTTCGCTCATGGTGGCCGCGCAGAACGCGATATACACCGGAAACACGACCAGCACCACCCCCACGATCAGCACCGCGTGGCAGAAGAGGTCGAAACCGCGACGGTTCTCGATCATGAGTACTGCACCCGGCGTTCAATAAAGCGGAATTGCACGATGGTCAGCGCCACCACGATCACCATCAGCACGACCGACTGCGCGCCGGAACTGCCAATGTCGAGGCCCTGGAAACCTTCGGCGAAAATCTTGTAGATCAGCGTCTTCGTGGATTGCGCGGGGCCGCCGCCGGTTGCGGCGTCGATGACCGGGAAGGTATCGAAGAAAGCGTAGACCACGTTCACGGTCAGCAGGAAGAAGCTGGTCGGCGACAGCAAAGGCAATGCGATCCCGAAAAAACGCCGCACGGGACCGGCGCCGTCGATGGCCGCCGCTTCGATCAGCGAGCGCGGAATGGCCTGCAGCCCGGCGTAGAAAAACAGGAAGTTGTAGCTCACCTGTTTCCAAACGGACGCCAGCACGACAAGGAACATGGCCTGGGAACCGTTCAGCGCGTGGTTCCAGACAATGCCGTACTTCGCGAGCGCGTAAGTCACCAGACCGATACTCGGATTGAACAAGAACGACCACAGCACGGCGGCAATCGCGGGCGCGACGGCGTACGGCCAGATCAACAGCGTCTGATACGTCCTCGCGCCGCGCGTCACGCGGTCGGCGCATGCGGCAAGCAGCAGCGAAATCACCAGCCCGGACACGGTGACGAGCGTGCAAAAGATCAGTGTTGTGTTGAACGAAGAGAGATACAGCGGATCAGTGAAGATCTGCTTGAAATTCGCCAACCCCACAAACTCGCTCGATGTCCCGAACGCGTCCTGCGTCTGCGTGGCCTGCCACAGCGCTTCACCGGCCGGCCACAGGAAAAAGAGCGCGGTGATCGCGAGTTGCGGCGCGACCAGCAGGTAAGGCAGCAGGCTCGTATTGAACCGCGATCGTTTTTCCATGGCGCTCTTAGCTTCCCGCCTTTTCGAATCGGCGCAGCAGATCATTGCCACGCGACACGGACGAATCCAGCGCGTCCTTCGGCGTCTTCTTTTGCGCCCAGACCTGTTCGAGCTCTTCGTCGACGATCGTACGGATTTGCGGCATGTTGCCAAGACGCAAGCCCTTCGTGAACGGTAACGGCGGCTTGTTCAGCATCTGCTTGATGGCGGTATCGGCGCCGGGATTCTTTTCATAGAAGCCCTGCTTTTGCGTGAGTTCGTATGCAGCGGTGGTGACCGGCAGATAACCCGTGTCCTGATGCCATTTCGCCGCGACCGCCGGCGAAGTCAGATAGGCGAGGAACTTGGCGACGCCCTTGTACGTTGCGGCGTCCTTGCCCGACAAGACCCACAGGCTCGCGCCGCCGATGATCGCGTTCTGCGGTGCGCCCTTCACGCTTTCGTCGTACGGCATCATGCCCGTGCCAAAACTGAACTTCGCATACTTCTTGATGTTGGCAAGCGACCCGGACGAGTTGGTCACGATGCCGCAATCGCCGCTATAGAACTTCGATACCGCTTCGTCCTTGCGGCCCACGTAAGTGAACGTGCCGTCCTTCGCCATGTTCTGCAGGAACTGGATGTGCGCGACTTGCAGGGGCTTGTTGAATTCGAGCACGGCGTCGGTGCCATCGAAACCATTGTTCTTCGACGCAAACGGCGCGCCGTGCCAGGCGCTGTAGTTCTCGAGCTGAATCCAGCTTTGCCAGCCCGACGAGTAGCCGCAGATGCCGGCCGCTTTCAGTTTCTTCGAATCGGCTTCGAGTTCGCCCCAGGTCTTCGGCGGATGCGTCGGATCAATACCGGCCTTCTTGAACGCGTCCTTGTTGTAGTACAGCACGGGCGTGGAGCTGTTGAACGGCATCGAAATCAGATGGCCCGTCTTGGCGTCGCTGTAGTAACTCGAAATGGTCGGCACAAAAGCCTTTTCGTCGAGCGGAACACCGGCTTGCTTGAAGACGTCCGAGACGGGAATCACGGCCTTCTTGGCCTGGATCATCGTGGCAGTTCCGACTTCATAGACTTGCAGGATGGCCGGCGCGTTGCCGCTGCGATACGCCGCAATCCCGGCCGCCAGCGTCTGGTCGTAGCTGCCCTTGAAGACCGGCACGATCTTGTAGTCGCTTTGCGATGCGTTGAAGTCGTTCGCGATGTCGTTCACGCGCTCGCCTAGCGCCGATTCCATTGCGTGCCAGAACTGGATTTCGGTTGCGGCCTGCGCGTGGCTTGCGCCAAATGCAAGCGCGGCGGCGAGGGAAATGGAGCTGACCAGCAGCTTGCGACTACTCATGAGTAACGTCTCCTTGAACCCGGGTGAAGTGTGCGTGGTTGCGTGCAAGCGGGGCGAAAACCCCGGAACGCGCGATTTTAGTTGTCGTCGATGACGAATAGACGTCCGTATTCCTTCAACGCGTAACGATCCGTCATGCCAGCAATGTAATGCGCGATCAGCCGCGCCTGCGTGGTGTTCCCGGCTGCGGCGGCGCTGTCGGTATCGTTCGCCGATTCTTCCGCAACCGGAGCGCGCGCCTGATAGTCCGGCGGCAGCAGACGCGGGTCGTCAATGAACGCCTTGAACAGGCCGCTCACCACGCGCCGCGCCTTGTTGGCCATGCGCATCACGCGGTAATGGCGGTACAGGTTCTTGTAGAGGAAACGCTTGAGTTCAGTGGCCTGCGCCGCCACAGCCGGGCCGTGCGCGACCAGCGCGGAGGCGTTGCGGACATCGTCGATAGACTGGGGATTGACCCGCGCCAGGTTCGCGCTTGTCGACTCGATCAGATCCACGATCAGCGCGTTGATGATCCGGCGAATAGTCTCGTGAATCAGCCTGCGACCTTCAATCTCGGGATATTCCCCGCGCGCGGCTTCGTAATGCGTTTGCCAGAGGGCGACGTCGGAAAGCTGGTCGAGCGTGATCAGGCCCGAACGCAAGCCGTCGTCGACATCGTGATTGTTGTAGGCAATTTCGTCGGCGACGTTCGCAATCTGCGCTTCTATCGACGGCTGTTTGCGGTTCAGAAAGCGTTCGCCCAGATCGCCGAGTTTCAGCGCGTTTTCACGCGAACAATGCTTGAGAATGCCTTCGCGTGTTTCGAAGCAGAGATTCAGGCCATCGAATGCGCCATAGTGTTCTTCGAGTTCGTCCACGACCACGAGGCTTTGCAGATTGTGCTCAAAGCCGCCATGCTCGCTCATGCATTCGTTCAACGCGTCCTGTCCGGCATGGCCGAACGGCGTATGGCCGAGATCGTGCGCGAGCGAAATCGCTTCAACCAGATCCTCGTTCACACGCAGATTGCGAGCGACCGAACGCGCGATCTGCGCGACTTCAAGGCTATGCGTCAACCGCGTGCGGAACAGGTCGCCTTCGTGGTTCACGAAAACCTGCGTTTTGTATTCGAGCCGGCGAAATGCCGTCGAATGAACGATGCGATCGCGGTCACGCTGGAATTCGGTGCGTGCAACGGGCGCTTTTTCTTCGAACCGCCGGCCGCGAGACTCGGCGGAATGCGCGGCATATGGCGCGAGATGCGCCTCGAGTGCGAATGACGTCGGCGTGATGCTGGAAACCTGAAATGTCTTGTCGCTCACCGGCTGCTCCGAATCATCTTCATGTAATGCGCGGCAATGGCTGCGCTTTCACGTAGCGGCAGCCATTGACCGGCCCGGCCTCTTGCCCTGTCGTTCGCTTTGCTCTCTTTTTATGCTTTGGTTTCTTTGTGAGACTTGTTCGGCGCAGCCGTTCAGATGCTGGCCGCGAGCGTCGCGCGCACGGCCTCGTCCGGAGCGCCGGTGATCTCGGTTTCGCCGAAGCGCTTGAGCAGGATGAACTTGATCTCGCCCGCTTCGGCCTTTTTGTCGACCTTCATCAAGTCGATATAGCGATCCTCGCCCAGCGCGGGCGCTTTGACCGGCAGTCTGGCGTCCGCAATCACGCGAGTCAGGCGCGCTCGCGATTTCTCGTCCAGCCTGCCGAGCCTCACAGAGAGGTCCGCGGCCATCACCATGCCCGTACCAACAGCCTCGCCATGCAGCCATTCGCCATAGCCAAGCCCCGCTTCAATGGCGTGGCCGAACGTGTGTCCGAAGTTGAGAATGGCGCGCAGGCCGCCTTCGCGTTCGTCGGCGGCAACCACCGACGCCTTCACCTCACACGAGCGCTTGACCGCGTGGGCCAGCGCGGTTGCATCGCAGTCGTTCAGCGCGGGCGTGTTCGCCTCGATCCAGTCGAAGAACTCGCTGTCGGCAATCGCGCCCGTCTTGATCACTTCCGCGATGCCCGCCGCCAGCTCACGCGGCGGCAACGTCCGCAATACGCCGATATCCGCAATCACCGCTTGCGGCTGATAAAACGCGCCGATCATGTTCTTGCCAAGCGGATGGTTGATGCCGGTCTTGCCGCCCACCGAAGAATCAACCTGCGAAAGCAAGGTGGTCGGCACCTGGATAAACGGCACGCCGCGCATATAGCTGGCGGCGGCAAACCCGGTCATGTCGCCTATCACCCCGCCGCCCAGCGCAATCAGCGTGGTCTTGCGGTCGGCGCGCTCGGTCAGCAGCGCGGTGAAGATCTGGTTGAGCGTATCGAGATTCTTGTGCGCTTCGCCGTCGGGCAAAACAACTGTCGTGACTTTCTTGCCAAGTGGCGCGAGCGCGGCGCGCAGCGCGTCGCCATAAAGCGGATCGACGGTCGTATTGGTGACGATGGCAACCGATGACCCCGCAATATGCGGTGCATAGAGTTCCGTACGGCCAATCAGTCCTGCGCCGATATGGATGGGATAGGCGCGATCGCCCAGTTCAACGTTGACGGTAATCATGGCCGACATTATGACGTAGCCGGCTTGGCGATGCCGGCCATCTCCAGTTGCATCAACACCATGTTGACGAGGTTATTCACCGTCGGCCGCCCCGTTTCCACGATGAAATGCGCGCACTCCTGATACAGCGGATCGCGCGCCTTGTAGAGCGCTTCCAGCTTGCTGCGCGGGTCGTCCGTCTGCAGCAGGGGCCGGTTCTTGTCGCGGCGCGTGCGCTGCCAGAGCTCGTGCGGCGTCGCGCGCAAGTAGATCACTAGTCCGCGAGTCTTCAGATGATTTCGATTTTCTGGCCGGAGAATCGCGCCGCCGCCCGTCGCGAGCACGATATTCTCGCGCCGCGATAACTCGTCGATCACATCCGCTTCCCGCTGCCGGAACCCTTCCTCGCCCTCGACTTCCCAGATCACGGGAATGCGGGCGCCCGTGCGCGCCTCGATTTCGTGATCGGAATCGATGAAAGAACGCTGCAAACGGCGCGCGACCGCCCGCCCCACGGTGGTTTTGCCTGCTCCCATGAGTCCGACGAAAAATACGTTCGCGTTCGCTTGCCCGGCTTCCAACTCGCTTACCTTTGCATTGATTCCGGTCCCGATCCTGGTCCCGTTCGTGCGGGAGCTTAAGGGCAAAAGGCCCGCTTTGTCGAGTCGGGGAGCCTTGCCCAAGCGCTGCCAGTGGCTTTCCAGCAGCCTTCACAAGCGCGCCGGGACAATATGCGGAGTGATGAAAATGACCAGTTCGCTGCGCGAATTACGGCGCGTCGTATGACGAAAAAGCCAGCCCAATACAGGGATTTTACCGAGCAGCGGCACGCGGGTGACATCGTCGCGCTCGTCGCTGGAATATATTCCGCCAATTGCCACCGTGCCGCCGTCCTCCACCTCCACGCGGGTCTGCACATGTTTCGTGTTGATCGCGGGGCCGGCGGCGGTCTGCTCGCCAACGCTATCCTTCGATACATCCAGGTCCAGGATCACGTGTCCATGCGGCGTGATCTGAGGCTCGACCTCCAGTTTCAGCGCCGCGCGGCGGAACTGGACGCCCGAAACGCCGTTGCCGACCTTCGCCTGGTACGGCAATTCCGTGCCCTGCTCGACAATTGCCTTCACGCGATCCGCCGTGACTACCCGCGGGCTGGAGATAATCTGGCCGCGGCCCTCCGTTTCGAGCGCGCTCAGTTCGACGTTCAGCAGCCGCGTGGCCTGAGCGGCGAACAGCGTAAGGCCGGCTGTGGCTGCGTCGAAACCACCGATAGGCCGGGCGGACAAATCGAACACTGCGCCGTCCGGCCCCGCGACCAGGCCGCGCGCGGTGCCCTCGCCCGTGGGTGTCATCGAAAGTTTTACGCCGAGATTGCGCGAAAAACCGGTGTCGCCTTCCACGATCCGCGCCTCGATCATCACTTGCGGCGTCGGCTGGTCGATCCGCGCGATCAGCTCGGCAATCTGCGCCACCCGCGCTTCCAGGTCGGTGACGAACAACAGGTTCGTGCGGGCGTCGGCCATGACGGAACCCCGCTTCGATAACACCCGCTGACTGCCCGAGCCGGTGAGAAGCTTCCTGACGTCGTCGGCGCGCGGGTAGCGCAGGACGAACGTGCGGCTGCCGAGCGGCTCGAGATCGGCGGCGCGCGCATGTGCTTCGTAGCGCAGGCGTTCGCGCGCCGCCAGTTCTGCCAGCGGGGCGACCCAGATCACGTCTCCGTGGCGCTCCATGGCAAGGCCGTGGACGTCGAGAAGCGTATCGAACGCGCGCCGCCACGGCACATCGACAAGGTTGATAGACACCTGTCCGCGAATCTTGTCGCTCGCCACGATGTTCACGCCTGAGAACTTCGCGAACGTCTGAAGCACCGCGCCGAGGTCCGCGTTTTTCAGGTTTAGCGAGATCGGCTTGCCGTCGTCGCCGGCCACGCCCGGACGGCCCGGCTCACTGCGGCTCATGCGCTCGACAGGCGGCAACGGCGTGGGCGGCCCTTCGAGCGGCGGGAGCGCATCCGTGGTTGCGGCGGGCGGGGGCGTTTTGGCCGGTGCACGCCACGCGTTATCGTCTTCGGATGATTCGGCCGTCGCCTGAGGCAAAGCCTCCTCTGAGGTATCTTCCGCGAATTGATCGGTAGGAAGTGTCAGCGGAAGGTTTGCCGGCAAGGGCGGAAAGTTCGCTGGCAAAGGCGGAAGGGGCGCAATGGCGGCGCCCGCGCCCACGGCATGCAGCAACAGGAACGATGCGATGCTCCACGCCACGGTCCGGCTGCGTATCGCTGGACCAGGTCGCGTCAATAAGCGAGGGGAACTCATGGCCGATCCTCGACAAAACCAACTGTCCGCACAACGCCATCATCGCGACGCAACTCAATGGAACGCGCGCGCACGCCGCCAAGCCGCTCGTTGCCTACTATCTGACCTGGTGAAAATCCGTCGACTCCTGTAGCGGTTTCAACCATCGCCATTGAACGACGTTGACTCAGCAACGTGCCGACAAGAAGCATTGCGCTTGCATCGCCGGTTGACGCGCCGTTTTTCACGCCGAACGGATCGATAGCGAATGCGTCCCGTCCCGACGGTTCCGGCCGTGCGACAGGCGGCAATCGCTCGAAGACGTGAAGCGTTGCGTCCATGCCGAGCGTGTTCACGCCGAGCGTGCTCACGCCCGCCTCCGCTCCCCGCTTGATCTGCACATCGGCAGGAGCGACCAGGCGCGGCAATCCCTCGAGTGCGTCCATGAAGCGCCGGATCTCGCCGAACGATCCTTCCGCGCGAAACCGCAGCGGCCGCTCGGTCTCGATTCCCTCGCCCTTTTGCAACGATGGTTCTATTGTCCCGATACGCAATCCGCTTTGAGCGGCGAGCGCGGTGATCTCATGAAGCGCGTCGGCAACGGTCCAGCGCGACGGCGGCGCGTCATGGCCCAACCGTGCACGCATTGCGGGCAACTGCGCGGCCACTGCGCGTGCGTGCTCCAGCCGCCGCCGTGCGTCGTCGAGCGCCGAACGGCTGGCTTGCACGCCGCTCAAATCGGACGAACGCCATAGCGATGCACCCGAAGCAAATGCGAGAGCGGCAACAACAACGCCCGTAACTGCAATCCGATAACTGCTCCAGACATCGAGAGGCTCGGCCAGCAGCCCGAAAAGGTTCGAGGGTTTAAGTGCGTGTGAAGGGTTCATCGCGTGGCGCTCCGGGCGGGAGTGGCCGAGGGCTTGCCCACTTTTAGCTGCTTCGCACTTTTTGCATTGCCAGCCCCCTCAACCCAGCGAACGACAGCGACAAAGTCATAACCACCAGATTTATCTTGAGCCGCGACTGAAACCGCCCGTACGCTTTTTGCGGACGTAGGCCGCAGCAAAGATACCCGCCGATGCATTTCAACAATCTCGACGGCCCGCACGCCCGGAACGTTTTCAAGCGCCTTGAGCCATGTCGCGGCCGCGTGGGAATCCGGTGCGCTTGCGGCAAGCTCCACCTCACTCGCGCGTTGTGATACGCGCTGCAAACCGATATTCCCCTCTGATGCCCCGTGCGCCAGTGCATCCAACAAACCAAGGAATTGCGCGCCTGGCTCTGCAATCGGCGCCGCTGCGCTTTGCTCGCGCCGCCGCAACGCCTGCTGCTCGACAAGCCTCGCGTGCTCGGCGACGGACGAGTTCAACCCGGCGAGAGCACGGTCGAGCGCGCCACGCTGTTCGTCGATACGAACGCGCGCCAGCGCATCCCACCCGGCCAGCACACCGGCCGCGGCACATCCTGCAACGCTCGCGCCGGCGAGCAGCGCCAACGCGCGATTTCGCGCACGACGCCGCGCACCTGGCCGATACGGCAGCAGGTTAAAAGCATGCAATCCGACCGCGCTCATGACGTCACCTCACGCAGCGCAAGTCCCAGCGCAACGGCGAACAAGGGCGAGTGCGCGAGGCGTTCATCCACGCGTTGCGCGCCGTTGCAAAACGGCGCGCATTCGAACGGCATGACCGGGCAACCGAAGGCAATCGTGAGCATTTGTGCCGACACACCCGCCCGATGCAGCAGCTCGATATCTCCAGCTATATAAATCCAGTGCATGCACGGCCCTTTGCCAATGAGATCCGTCAACGCCTCGATTGCACTCGAATATTCCGGCGATGGATAACGCAACTCGTTCTCCACGCCGTCCTCGCCGACAATCCACGCATGCAATCCCGAACTCTCGATCCAGCATGCGACGAACCGCTCATCCCGATTGATCTCGATAGCGGCCGAATAACACAACGCGCGCAACGCGGCGACCGGCTCGCCGTCAATAGCGCTCAGCACAATGTCAGCGCCAGCGGCAGCCTCCACGCGCGATTCCACATATTGCCGGCCTGTGGCCGCTATGGACACTTCGGTGGTCCCGTCATTGCGCTCGTGGATCGACCAGTCAACAGACAGCGCCCCGCGCTCGATACCCGCAATGCGCTCGGCCTCGGCCAGCACCGCCGGTTCGAGCAAGCCTCGCGGATCGCGGCCAGGCTTCTGCCTCTCGCTCGACAGCTTTTCCAGTGGCACGCGCGTGGTGAGCGTGGCCGATGCCGGCACGGCCATGGCACAACGCAGCGAGCGCAGCGCGCCACGCGCCGGCAGCCGCGAAAACGCTTCGCGCAAGGCTGCAGAAATCGCCGCGCGATCGATGAAATCACCGCAGACAACCGCGCCCTTCGGCAACAGGACCTCTTCCAGCCGTTCGACACAAACCGGGCGGTGCGCGTGCATTCGCTTGCTGACCACGGCTAATCGCACCGCCCGCTCGCTTACATCGATTCCGGCCGCGAACCGCCGGTTTACTGTCAAAACCGTACCCATGCTCTACCTCTCTTTCCTGACCGCGCGCCGAACCGTTCGGGCGCTGGCAATGGAGGAATTGTGAGCAGCGGCACGGGTTGTCACCACTCAGCCAAGTGGCTAACGTAAAGGTATCGGCGGGTTCGAAAACGGCATCAATCCAGCGCAACACACCTGCCGCAAACGTTAGACTGGGTCATTCAGTCAACGCTTATTCCAACAAAAATGAACGCTTACGAGACCTCCGCGCAACACCCGAGTAAGCCGTGCGAAAGCCGCAAAGTCGGGCGGCTATAATCGCGGGACCGTTTTTTGGTGGTGCCATGCAATCTCAGTCTCCGTCGTCCCCGCCGTCCCGTCAGTCCGAACCCGCCAAGCGCCGTCCGCTCTGGATCAGGTTCCTGCTCGGGCTGGTCATCTGCATTGTCGGATTGATCGCCAGCGCCATACTCGTGCTGGGCTATGCGCTGGTCGTCGCGCAGCCGAACCTGCCGTCGCTCGACGCGCTCACCGACTACCGCCCGAAAGTGCCGCTGCGGGTGTACACCGCAGATCACGTGCTGATCGGCGAATTTGGCGAAGAACGGCGCAGTGTCGTGCGCATCCAGGACGTACCGGACTATCTTAAAAAAGCGGTGCTCGCCATCGAGGACGCCCGGTTCTACGACCATGGCGGCGTCGACCTGACGGGCATCCTTCGCGCGGGCACGGTTGCGTTGACAAACGGCCACGCATCCCAGGGCGCCAGCACGATCACCATGCAAGTGGCGCGCAACTTCTTTCTGTCTAGCGAAAAGACCTACACCCGCAAGATTTATGAAATGCTGCTCGCATACAAGATCGAGCGCGCGTTGACCAAGGATCAGATTCTCGAGGTCTATATGAACCAGATTTACCTGGGACAACGCGCGTATGGTTTCGCGAGCGCCGCCCGGGTTTATTTCGGCAAGGACATCAAGGACATCACGCTGGCCGAAGCCGCCATGCTCGCCGGCCTGCCTAAAGCGCCGTCGGCGTACAACCCGGTCGTCAATCCCAAGCGCGCGAAGGTTCGCCAGCAATACATTCTCGAGCGCATGTACGAGTTGCACTACATCACGCGCGAGCAGTACGACGACGCAGCACGGCAACCGCTGGTCGTGAAGGGCGCGGGACGCGAGTTCAGCGTGCACGCCGAATACGTGGCTGAAATGGTTCGTCAGATGATGTACGCGCAGTATCGGGAAGAGGCTTATACGCTTGGCCTCAACGTGGTGACGACCATCGACTCAGCCGATCAGGACGCGGCCTATCGCGCCGTGCGAAAAGGCCTGATGGATTATGAGCATCGGCATGGATATCGCGGGCCGGAAGGGTATATCGACTTGCCAAGCGATCCCGACGATCGCGAACAGGCCATTGACGACGCCCTTGTCGACCATCCGGACAACGGCGAGATTGTTGCTGCGGTCGTCACGTCGGCAAATGTGAAGCAGGTAAAGGCGAGTTTTATCGATGGCAATGTGGCGACGATTCAAGGCAATGACCTTCGGTTTGTCGCGAGCGCACTGAGCACGCGGGCGCAGCCGAGCCAGCGCCTGCGCCCGGGCGCCATTGTGCGCCTGATGAAAAACGACGAAGACAATTGGGTCATCACGCAGTTGCCGCAGGTCGAAGGCGCGTTTGTTTCCATCGTGCCGCAGGACGGTGCGATCCGCGCGCTGGTCGGCGGCTTCGATTTCAACAAGAACAAGTTCAACCATGTCACGCAGGCGTGGCGCCAGCCGGGTTCGAGCTTCAAGCCGTTCATTTATTCGGCGTCGCTGGAAAAAGGTTTGTCGCCGGCGACCATCATCAACGACGCTCCGCTTTACTTCAGCGCCGGCGAAACCGGCGGCCAGGCGTGGGAACCGAAGAACTACGGCGGCGGTTTCGACGGCCCAATGCCCATGCGTACCGCGCTGATGAAGTCGAAAAACCTGGTGTCCATCCGCATCCTGAACAACATCGGCACGAAGTACGCGCAAGGCTATGTGACGAAGTTCGGATTCGACGCCGCGCGCCAGCCCGCCTATCTGCCGATGGCCCTCGGCGCCGGCCAGGTCACGCCGCTGCAAATGGCGACGGGTTATTCCGTGTTTGCGAATGGCGGGTATCGCGTGAATCCGTATTTGATCGCCGATATCACCGACCCGCGCGGCGCGGTCGTCTCGCACCCGCAACCGCTGGTCGCTGGCGAAAGCGCACCGCTCGCCATTACGCCGCGCAACGCGTACGTGATGAACAGCCTTCTGCAAAGTGTGGCGCAACGCGGCACGGGCGCGCGCACGAACCAGTTGAAGCGCACGGATCTGGCCGGAAAGACAGGGACGACCAACGACTCGCACGACGCATGGTTCGCCGGGTATCAGCATTCGCTGGTGGCGATTGCGTGGATTGGCTACGACTCGCCGCGCAGTCTCGGCGACAAGGAAACAGGCGGTGGTCTCGCGCTGCCCGTGTGGATGGACTACATGAGCCGGGCATTGCGCGACGTGCCGGAATACAAGTCGAGCATGCCGCCCGATGTGGTGTCGCTTGGCGGCGAACTGTACTTCGATGATCTCACGCCGGGACACGGGTTTGTCGCAACTATCGGCGTGAGCCAGGCTGCGCCGGAAAGCGCCAGCGGCACTTCACCCGGCGTGGCTGCCGCGCCCGCGCCTCAGGTCGGCGAGCAGGAAAAGCAGGACATCATGAATCTGTTCAAGGGCGGTAATTGAAAGCGCGAAGATGCGCCGGCCTGAGCTTCCGGTCGCGACCTGGCTCAGGCTCAAAATCGGACTGAAAAGCGTCAGGCTGAAAAGCGGATCGGCTCACCGGCCTGTTCGCTTGCGTACTGGCTGAGCGCCTCGAAGAACTCGCTGCCATCGCGCGTGTTGCGCCACGCGCCATCCACATATCTGTAGTGAAAACCACCTGATTTCGCCGCGAGCCACAACTCTTGCATCGGCGGCTGCAAATTGACGATCAGCTTGGTGCGATTTTCGAATTCCAGTGTCAAAACATTGCCGCTGCGTTCGAATTCCACGTCGGCGTCGAGGCCGTCCACATCCCGCTCGATGGCCGCCAGCGCAGCCTCGGCGAGCGTCAGGTATTCGTTGTCGGTCATGCTAAACTCCGTCGATTAATTATTCAGGGACAGTGATGCAAGTCGTTTTCAGGATGAGCGCGATTGTAGCGGCTTTGGCCATTTCAGCCGGAACGCTGCTCGCCGCGTGCGGCCAGCGCGGACCGCTTTATTTGCCCGCCACTCCGCCCATTCCGCCACGTCCCGCCAGCATGCAACCGTTGCCCGCAAGCAGTGCCGTTGCACCGGCTGCTGCGTCGTCTGTCGACACCGGCGACGTCCCGGACACTTCCGGCCAGGCGCTTTCGCTTTCGCCTGACGAGAACCTGAAACCGTCCGCGCCAGTACCGGCGTCAGCCGCCGCGCCCAAGGCCGCGTCATCCGGCTACTGAATCTCGCCTCGCCGCGTTGGGCGGCATATACCAGTCAAGCACGCCAGCCGGACCAGAAAACTCATGACTCAATCCGTGTTCTCGCGCGCCGACGGCGTGCTCCAAGTCGAAGGCGTTTCGGCGGCATCGCTGGCCGAGCAGTTCGGCACACCACTGTATGTTTATTCGCGCAGTGCGTTGACAGACGCGTATCAAGCTTACGCCAATGCCTGCAAAGGCCGGCGCGCGACCATTCACGTCGCGGTGAAAGCGAACAGCAATCTCGCCGTGTTGAACGTGTTTGCTCGATTGGGCGCGGGTTTCGACATCGTGTCGTCGGGGGAACTGGCACGCGTGCTGGCTGCAGGCGGCAAGCCGGAAAACACCGTGTTTTCGGGCGTGGGAAAGTCGGCGTCGGAGATGCGCGAGGCGCTCGACGCCGGCGTGAAGTGCTTCAACGTCGAATCGATCCCCGAATTGCACGCGCTCAACGAAGTCGCGAAGGCAGCCGGCAAAAAAGCGCCGGTTTCGCTGCGAGTGAATCCCGACGTCGACGCCAAGACGCATCCGTACATTTCCACGGGCCTGAAGTCGAACAAGTTCGGTGTCGCATTCAGCGACGCCCGCGCGACCTACGCGCAGGCCGCCGCCATGTCGAATCTGCATGTGATCGGCATCGACTGCCATATCGGTTCGCAGATCACGGAAGTGAGCCCGTATCTGGACGCCGTAGACAAGTTGCTTGAGCTTGTCGAGCAAATCGAAGCCGATGGCGCCACAATTCATCATGTCGATGTCGGCGGTGGTCTCGGCATCACGTACGACGACGAAACGCCGCCGCCTATCGGCGAATTCGTGCGCGCGGTGCTCGGGCACATCGAGCAGCGCGGACATGGTCATCGCGAAGTGTATTTCGAGCCGGGCCGCTCGCTGGTCGGGAATGCGGGATTGTTGCTCACCCGCGTGGAGTATCTGAAGCCGGGCGCGGAGAAGAACTTCGCAATCGTCGATGCCGCCATGAACGACCTCGCCCGTCCCGCGATGTATCAGGCTTTTCATCGCATTGAAGCGGTGGCAAAAAGCGGGGCGAAAGCGGCAGTCTACGACGTGGTCGGTCCCGTTTGCGAAAGCGGCGACTGGTTAGGGAAAGATCGCTCGCTTGCAATCGAGCAAGGCGATCTGCTCGCGATTTTCTCGGCCGGCGCGTATGGTTTCACGATGAGTTCGAACTACAACACGCGCCCGCGAGCCGCCGAAGTCATGGTCGATCACGAGCGTGCGCGACTCGTGCGCGAAAGGGAAGAAGTGAAGAACTTGTTTGCTGGCGAGTCGATCTTTCCGGATTGAATCGCCGGGGTCCAACCAGTCAAAAAACAAAGGGCGGCGCCATTCAAAGCGCCGCCCTTTTTGCTTCTCAAAGCATCGGCAGTGCATCTGCCATGTCAGGCAGCGCGGCCTTTCGCCATCATCGACCGCAGCCAGACAACCACGCGCCACGCCAGCAACACCACCACAATAGCGCCGTAGATCTTTGGCAAGATCAGGTCGTGCTTGCCCGCTTTCATCCACCAGAAATGCAGGATGGCGAGCGCGGCGATCGGATAAATCAGCTTATGCAGCGTCTGCCAGCGCCGGCCAAGTTTCCTGACCATGGCTTTCGGCGACGTGATCGCGAGCGGAATCAGCAGCACGAACGCCGCGAAGCCGACCATGATGAACGGCCGCTTGGCGATGTCCTTCAGGATTGCGAAGACATCGAACCATTTGTCGAACCAGATGTAGGTCGTGAAATGCAGCACGACGTAGAAGAACGCGAACAACCCGAGCATGCGCCGAAAGCGCAGCAGCGCGTTGAGTCCGGTCAACCGGCGAACCGGCGTCACGGCGAGCGTGATACACAGGAAAACGAGCGTCCAGAGACCTGTCGAGCGCGTGATGAACTCGATTGGATTCGCGCCCAGGCCGCCTGTGAATCCAAGCAGGACAATGCGCGCAAGCGGATATAAACCGCCCAGGAACACGGCTATCTTCGCCGGCCCGATCCAGTTGGTCTTTGCGGCTGGGGCGGCCACGCGTGCGGCCGGCCGGCGCTTTACATCGGAAGCCGAAGCCATCCGTTGCTCCTTAAAAGTTCGCCTTCAGATTCATGCCCTGATAAAGCGATGCAACCTGGTCGCCGTAACCGTTGAACATCAACGTCTTGCGCTTCGGCGTGAAAAATCCGTCTTCGCCAATGCGCCGCTCGGTTGCCTGGCTCCATCGCGGGTGATCTACGTTCGGATTCACGTTCGAGTAAAAGCCGTACTCGGCGGGCGCGTATTCGTTCCAGCTCGTCTTCGGTTCCTTTTCGACAAAGCGGATTTTCACCAGCGACTTCGCGCTCTTGAAACCGTACTTCCATGGCACGACGACCCGCACCGGCGCGCCATTCTGATTTGGCAGCACTTCGCCATATAAACCGACCGTCAGCAACGTCAGCGGATTCATGGCTTCGTCCATGCGCAACCCTTCCGAATATGGCCAGTCGAGAATTGGCGTGGACAAGCCCGGCATTTGCGACGGATCGGCGAGCGAGATGAATTGCACGTACTTGGCGTTGCCCGTGGGCTGCGCGCGCCTGACAATCTCGGCAAGCGGAATGCCAATCCACGGGATCACCATCGACCAGCCTTCCACGCAGCGCAGCCTGTAGATACGCTCTTCGAGGGGCGCGAGCTTCAGGATTTCATCGATGTCATACACCTTCGCGTTCTTGACCTCGCCTTCCACTGAAATCTTCCACGGCCGCGGACGCAGGGAATGCGCGTTCTGCGCCGGATCGCCCTTGTCCGTGCCGAATTCGTAGAAATTGTTGTAGCTTGTGATGTCCTTAAGCGGCGTGACCTTGTCCATGGCAACGAATTTCGTGTTCGTGGCTGCCGTGAGCCTCTGGCCCTTTGCATCGGGCGATGTCATTGTCGCGAACGCTTCGCCGCTGAGACCAGCTAATCCAGTGGCCGCGAGCGCACCTGCAGCTTTCAGCACGCGGCGACGATTCTCGAAAAACGCACGCGGCGTAATTTCGCTTCGGGGAATTTCGTCGCCGAAAAGCCGGCCTTTGTGTTTGATCAACATCTCGATGCTCCTAAACGCATGACGCCCAGCATGAGCGCGGCCGCCGTACTAGCTATATTCGTGACAAACACCAAAACGGTTTCACCTATTCCGCTCGATCAATAAAAAAACCGCCAGCAAAGTATGCATGGCGGCTTTTAAACGGTGCTTAAGCGCAATTAAAGGCAAATGTTACAGCTTGCCGTAGCTATGAAGCCCTGAAAGGAACATATTCACGCCGAGAAAAGCGAATGTGGTGACCAGCAGACCCGTCAGCGCCCACCAGGCGGCAACCGAGCCGCGCAAGCCCTTCATCAGCCGCATATGCAGCCACGCGGCGTAATTCAGCCAGACGATCAGCGCCCACGTTTCCTTCGGATCCCAGCTCCAGTAGCCGCCCCAGGCTTCAGCGGCCCACAATGCGCCCAGGATGGTCGCGATCGTAAAAAACGCGAAACCGACGGCAATCGACTTGTACATGACGTCGTCGAGCACCTCCAGCGACGGCAAGCGATCAGCCAGAATGCCGCGTTCCTTGACCAGATAAGCCACGCCGACCATTGCCGCCAGCGCAAAACTGCCATATCCGATGAAATTGGCCGGCACGTGGATCTTCATCCACCAGCTTTGCAGCGCGGGCACCAGCGGCTGGATTTGCTGCGCGTCGCGGGCAATCGAATACCACATCAGGAAACCAACGGCCGCGCTGATCACGAGCAGCACGAACGCGCCCATGGCGCGCGTGCTGTAGTGCTCTTCGTAATACAAATAGAACAGCGACGTAATCAGACAGAACAGCACGAACACTTCGTACAGGTTCGAAATGGGAATATGGCCCACGTCCGAGCCGATCAGATACGACTCGTACCAGCGCACCATCAGGCCGGTAAAGCCCATCAGCACCGAGACCCAGGTCATTTTCGAGCCGATCGCGCCGCCGGTCGCCGAGCGCGTGACCAGTCCGGTCCAGTAGAACACGGTGGCAATGACGAGCAGCGCACTCATCCACAAGATGGCCGACTGGCTGGACAGGAAATACTTGAGGAAGAAATTGGTATCGGCGCGAGCGAGATCTGAGTGATAAAGCTGCAACGACGACAACGACAGCAACGCAATGCACGCAATCAGCAGCCGCACCGGTTTCCAGCGCCATCCGAGCACCACGAACGTGGGCACGGCGGCGCAGAGCACCAGCTTGTCGTAGTAATTCATGTACGGGTAGTACCGATACAGCGCGAAACCCGCGCCGGCGACCATCGCGAGCGCGAATAGCCAATCGGTCAGACCGAGACGCTTGAGAAACGGCCGCTCGTCGAACAGGTCGGAATCGACAGGCACCTTGCCCGCGCGCTGTTGCGCCTGTTTTGACTGCGAAGAGGCTTGTGTGAGGTCCATGTTCTTACCGGGTTGAATCGTGCGAGCCGCTGGACTTGACGTCCGTAGGCGTTTCCGGCGATGACAATACCGCCGCCGGCTGCGATTTGACGCCAAGCGCCGCGCCTATTGCGTCACGCGTTTGCGCGAATTCCTTCTCGAAATCGAGTGTCCGCCGCGCGGTGGACATTGCCATCAATACGCTGGTGCCGCCCGTTGTCGAGTCTTTGAGCCAGAACCAGAGACGGCGTTCCCGTACGTAAAACATCGAGAAAATGCCGAGTACGAGCAGGAGGCTGCCAAGATACACCACTTTTTTACCCGGTGCGCGCGTCAACTGGAACACGGACGCCTGGATCTGCTTGAAGGAATCCAGTTGCAGGAAAACAGGCGCGCCATACAGAAAGCTGTCGGAAAGCGCATTGATCGATGACTGCACGAACTGCGTGTTTTTCGCATCCGCCTGCGCTTCGGGCATGCCATTTTGCGCGCGCGAAATTTGCCACAAGTCCCATGTCGCGCCTTCCAGCATGCGCAGCAACAAGCCCGCCGCCTTTTCCTGCTCGCCTTTGGGCACCGATTTATCGATGAAACCCGCGATCGCCTGGAATCCGCCGACCGTTGCGCCGGGCTGCGCCGCCGCGCCGCTTTCATCGGAGCCCGCGAACAGATTCAGCACGCGCAACGCGCTTTCTTCCAGATGCTTCTGCAAACCCGCGTTGGCTTCGGGCACGGAGCGCTGCGCGAAACGACGCGCGGCTTCCGCCCGCATGGCCGGCGTTTCCAACGCGGCGCGCAGGTTCATCCATTGTTTGATCGAGCTTTGTTCGTCGGCGGGAATGCGCAGGTAGCGGAACGGATCGTTCGGACTCAGGCGCATGCCGGCGAGGAACATCGGCTGGCCTTGAACGTCGACGGGCAGCATGTAGTTGTTGAACTCGCGCGCCTGGCCGTCGGTGCCGCGCACCTTGTATTGCACCGATGGCCCCACGTTGCGCAAGTCCGTTGGCCGCGATGTCTTCGCGCCGGAGCCGAGCCGTTCGTCGAATGCCTCGCGCAGCGTTTGCGTCTTGCCTACGCCGCGTGCGTCGATGGTGCCGTTGCCATCAGTAATGTTTTCGACGTTGATCGCGCGGAAATCGGTGAACTCGACGCTTTCGCCATTTCCGCCAATGATCTGCGGGCTCATTGGCGCCGTGCCACCAATCGCGCCTTCGAACGGCACCGTTTTCGTGCTGCCGCCGGACATGGGCCAGGCGGTCATGGAGAGTTTCGAGCCGCCGTCCTGAAAGCTCGATTGATAGATGGAAATGTTGTCGTAGGTGAACGGCTTGTTCACTTCGACGCGCGCCGGAATGCGCTTGCCGGTCGCATGATCGATCACCACGATATCGCTCGCGAACAGCTTCGGCATGCCCGTCGAGTAGTAGTCGACGATGAATTTATCGAGTTGGATCGAAAACGGCAGGTCTTGGATGAGCGAGCCGTCCTGCTGATTCAGGATCGCGGTCGCAACGTGCTGCCCTTCGGGCACCCAGGCGTAACCACGAAACGTAGGATTGGACGCCGACAACCGATGAGACACCGGAATGTCATTGATCACTTCGTTCGACGCAATCGGCGTCTTGTTGAAGAGCCACATCTGCAGCTTGATGGGCAGGTTGCTGTCGAGCAGACCACCAATACAGATCACCACGATCGCCAGATGCGCCGAGATATAACCGAGCTTGGTCAACGCGCCGCGCTTCGCCGCGATCAGCGTGGCGCCGCTTTCCGTCTCCAGCGTCCTGAACTTGTAGCCCATCTTGCCGGAAAGCCGTTGCAGCTTTGCGGCGGTCTCGGCGCGCGAATCCGGCACCGGCGGATACTCGCCCTTGTGATGGAACGCGCGCAGGCTTCCTTCGCGCACCCGATCCTTCCAGCTTTTCATGTCCGCGATCATCTTCGGGCCGTTGCGGATCACGCACAGCGACACCGATATCACCAGGAAGATCAGGATCAGCATGAACCACCACGCGCTGTACACGTTGTAGAGGCTCAGGCCGCGGAAAATATCGGCCCAGAACGGACCGAACTGATTGACGTAATTCGGGTAGGGATCTTCTTGCGTAAGCACGGTCCCGATAATGCTCGCTATCGCAAGAATCACGAGCAGCGCGATGGCAAAGCGCATCGAACTGATCGTTTCGATGGCATGACGTACGCTGCTACGGCTCGACTTCGACTGCAATCCCGACGTGGTGACGCTCATTCAAACTCCGGCTGAACAGCAAAAAAGGGTGGAGACGCACCGGCGCACGACCGGCGTCCCACCCTTTTTCTTATTTGCGCGCCGATCTCGTCGGACCGGCTTCGTGTTACTTGTTAATGCTGGGTTCGCACTATGCCAAACGGCTCGCCGATTGGCGGTGACGTACGTACGACGCTGCGCGCATCTTAATGCAGACTCGTGCCCGCTGCAGACTGCTGCTTCAATGCAAACCGGCGATGTAATCCGCGACCGCCTTCACTTCCGCTTCATTCAGGCGCAGCGCGATGGTGTGCATGGGCTCGCTGTTGTTGCGCGTGCCTTGCGCGAACGCGGTAAGCTGCGCCGCCGTGTAATCAGCCCACTGTCCCGACAACCGCGGATACTGCACGGGTACGCCCATACCCGTCGCACCATGACACGCGGCGCAAGCGGGAACGCCTCGATCCGTCACCCCGCCACGATAAATCTTCATTCCAAGCGGAACCGTGTTCTTGTCCCGCGCGTAACCAGGCTTCGCCTTCTGTGTCTCAAAATACGCAGCCACGTTGACCACGTCCTGATCGTTCAATGCGCTTGCAATTCCGGCCATGATCGCATTCTTGCGCGCCGGCTCTTTCGCGCCCGGCTGCGTCTTGTAATCCTTCAACTGCTTGACGATGTACTCGGCGTGCTGGCCAGCGAGCTTTGGAAATGCGCCACCGGCGCTGTTGCCATCTGCTCCGTGACACGCCGCGCAGACCTGGGTGGCAATCGCCTGGCCCCGCGCGACATCAGGTTTGGCCGGCGCCGCGGCGGCTGCGGGTTCCGCTGCGTTTGCCGCCTGCGCCGTGAGTGTCCAGCCTACCAACCCCGCTCCGAATGCTGCTGCTAATTCCAAGGCCATCAGAGTCTTGTACAGTCGGTTCATTCGCGTACCCTGTTATTCGTCTTGTGAGAATTGTGAGGTTCTGCAAAACGACGGTTACCGATGCACTGCAAGACACCCGACAGAGGACGCGATACGAGTTCGGCATGGGCTAAAAATTCACCCGCCGCGCGCCCCGAAATCTGCCTTTAAAACCTGTCTCACTCCTTATGCCGCTTGGGTCTTGCGTGCCCTGGCTGGTCTTCATACGACCGTCGTATTGTACAATAACTCGCTAAACGCAAAGACGCCAGTCGGGGCAAGCCCAGTATTCAGTGGCTCCTTACAGCTCGAGTTTCCACAGAATTTCACTTTCGGTCTTCCCATGTCGTCATTCCTGCTTCATCAGGCCCGTTTCTTTACGACGGTCAATCACTTACGCGATCTGCCTCCCACGCCGCAGCCGGAGATTGCGTTCGCGGGGCGCTCGAATGCCGGCAAGTCGACCGCCATCAACCTGCTGTGCAACCAGAAACGGCTCGCGTTCGCGAGCAAGACGCCGGGGCGCACCCAGCATATCAATTACTTCGCCATTGGACCGGCAGACCAGCCGAAGGCCCACGTGGTGGACTTGCCGGGCTATGGGTACGCCGAAGTGTCGGGCAACGCCAAGCTCCATTGGCAGGCATTGTTGTCCACCTATTTGCAGAGCCGGGCCCAACTGGTCGGCATGATCCTGATGATGGATTCGCGCCGGCCGCTCACCGAGCTCGACAAGATCATGCTCGAGTGGTTTGCGCCTACCGGCAAGCCTATTCATGCATTGCTGACGAAATGCGACAAATTGACGCGCCAGGAGAGCATCAACACACTGCGCGCGACCAAGAAAGCTTTCGATGAATACACGGCCGCGGGGTATCGCGGGGAACTGACCGTTCAGCTCTTTTCAGCGTTGAAGCGCGTTGGACTAGATGAAGCCCACGAGAAGATCGAAAGCTGGCTGATTCCCAAGGCGATTGAAGAAAGCGATCCGGCAGACGAGGCGCAGTGAGCCTCACAGTGAGCCTGGAACGGGTGCACATGTTCCCGGCATAAAAAAGCCCGCCGCATGACGGCGGGCCAAACAGCCTGATCGAATCCTTTACGAATCGCCACAGGCGCCCGCTCAGGGAGGAGAAGCGGGGAGTTCGGCGCCAGGCGCCTTGCTCGACCGGTATGATATACCATTGTCTCGAAATGGTTCTGAAGCCGCCTGGCTTGGGGTCTGCGACGCTTCGAGCCGTGCGCCGTATGATCTAGCCGCCGCTTCCCGACAACTTCGCGTTTCCAACATTCCCGAGCAAAACTCATGAGTTTCTATCCGCATCATCGTCCGCGCCGCATGCGCCGGGACGACTTTTCGCGCCGTCTGATGCGTGAAAACCTCTTGTCGACCAACGACCTGATCTATCCGGTGTTTATCGTCGAGGGAACGAATCTGCGTCAGGCTGTTCCGTCCATGCCCGGCGTCGAGCGAACTTCCGTCGACCTGCTGATGAAAGTCGCCGAGCAGTGCATGGAACTGGGCGTGCCGGTCATTTCGCTGTTTCCGGCTATCGAACCGTCGTTGAAAACACCGGACGGCCGTGAGGCGACAAATCCTGAAGGCCTGGTGCCGCGCGCCGTGCGCGAGCTGAAAAAGCATTTCCCCGAATTGGGCGTGCTGACCGATGTCGCGCTGGACCCTTACACCAGCCACGGGCAGGACGGCGTACTGGATGAACAGGGCTACGTCATCAACGACGAAACCAGCGAGATCCTCGTTGAACAGGCGCGTACCCAGGCTGAAGCCGGCGTGGATATCGTCGCGCCTTCGGACATGATGGACGGCCGGATCGGCGCAATTCGCGAAATGCTCGAAAGCGATGGCCACGTGCACACGCGGATCATGGCGTATGCTGCGAAGTTCGCGTCGGCGTTCTACGGTCCGTTTCGCGATGCCGTCGGCTCCGCTACGAACCTCGGCAAGAGCAACAAGATGACCTACCAGATGGACCCGGCCAACTCCGACGAAGCCCTGCGCGAAGTGCGCATGGACATTGAAGAAGGCGCGGACATGGTGATGGTCAAGCCGGGCATGCCTTATCTGGACATTGTGTATCGCGTGAAGGAAGAGTTCCGGTTTCCGACCTACGCGTACCAGGTCAGCGGCGAGTACGCAATGATCAAGGCCGCCGCGCAAAACGGCTGGCTCGATCACGACAAGACCATGATGGAATCATTGCTCGCATTCAAGCGTGCGGGCGCGGATGGCGTGCTCACCTACTTCGCTCTGGATGCAGCCCGGATTCTGCGGGCTTCGAAGTAGCGGCTATTTTGGTTTGAACGTTTGAACGCAAAAAGGCGACGCAAATGCGTCGCCTTTTTGCGTTCAGCGAGCGGAAGAGTCTAGGCGGTCGGTGAAGCGAGCTTGTCGAGGCTTCGCAAGAACTTGTCCGCCGACTCATAGCCTACGACGCGTGCGACCTCGTTACCTTGGGCATCGAAGAAGATGATGCCCGGCGGTCCGAAGAGCTTGAAACGCTTCAGCAAAGCTTGATCGTCGGCGTTGTTCGCAGTTACGTCGGCGCGCAGCAGGTTGAGTTGCGCCAAACGCGCACGCACTTGAGGATCGGTGAACGTCAGGTGCTCCATTTCCTTGCACGACACGCACCAGTCGGCGTAGAAATCGAGCATCGCCGGACGGCCTGCAGCCTTGAGTGCGAGATCCAGTTGCGCCGATGACTTGACCGGCGCGAAGGTCTCGCCGGGGGCTGAAGCCTGAGTTGCGGCTGGCGTCGCGCTGCCGGCACGTGCGGTGAAAACGGCAAGCGGCCGGAGCGGATCGGTTGACCCCGCGGCGAGGCCCACGAGCAGCGCCGCGCCCCAGATCGCAAGCAGCGCGCCGATTCCCCGGCCGAGGCGGCGCCAGATTGACCCACTCAATGCGCCCGATGAAAACAACCCAAGCGCCGCTGCCGCCATAAGCAACCACAATGCAGCCAGCGCCATCTGCACCACCGCGCCCAGCACCGGCCAGACGATCCACAACGCTGCCGCGAGCAAGATTACGCCGAAGGAAACCTTGACGCCGTCCATCCAGTTGCCTGCGCGTGGCAGCAATGTCCCGGCACCGAGCCCGATGATCAGAAGCGGAACGCCGAGTCCGACTCCCATCGAAAAGAGCGCAGCGCCGCCGAGCAGCGCGTTGCCCGTATGCGCAATGAACGCCAGCACGGCGAACAGTGGCGCGGTCATGCACGCACCGACCACGAGCGCCGACAGCGCGCCCATGACGATCACTGCAGCGACCTTCCCGCCCGAGCGCTTCTGCGACGCATTGTTGACGCTGTTTTGCCACCGCGCCGGCAATGCGATATCCACACCCGCGATCAGCGTAAGCGCGAAGACTGCGAGCAATACGCCGAAGGCGCCGAGCACCCACGGGTTTTGCAGCCACGCGCCCAGGCTTTGCCCGATCATTGCGGCGAGCACGCCGAGCGCCGTATACACAAGGGCCATGCCGAACACGTACGCAGCCGATAATCCGAACCCGCGCGACCGTGTAACCCGCGCGCCTTCGCCAATGATGATGGCCGAGAGAATCGAAATCATCGGATAGGAGCACGGCAGCAAACTCAATACGATACCCGCCACGAAGTACAACCCGACGATCGCGAAGAAACCTCCGCTTTCCAGCAGCGATTGTGCGTAGTCGGCGTTGGTCGCGCGATCGTACCAGGGGATATCGCCGGCGTTCTCAGCGGCCTGCGTGCCTGTAGCCGCCATTGCCGCTTGCAATGCGGCGCCCGTCACGTGATAAACGCGCTCGGCCGGCGGATAGCAGATGCCCTGATCGGCACATCCTTGCGACGTCACCGCAAGATCGAACGGACCCGAAGCCTGCTTCACCGGAATCCGGATCAGCAGTTCTCCGCGATACGTTTCCACGTCCTTGTTGAAGGTTTGATCGAAGTGCACCTTGCCAGCCGGCAACTTGGCTTCGCCGAGCGTCGCGCTACCGCTTTTGACAGCAAACGCAAAACGCTCCCGGTACATGTAGTAGCCTTCTGCGACCTTATACCGCACATCAATTTCGCCGGGCTTCTCGCTCGCGCTGAATTTGAACGCCACGGCCGGATCGAGGAAATCGTCGGCTGCGCGCGTGATCGAAATCGAACCGAACATCAGGACGAAGCACGACAGCAACATGAGTACTGCATCGAGCGGCCGGCGCGAGCAGAAAGCGAAGGACTTAAACATTAAGAGGACGTTGAGTTTCCGCGATGATCCACTGTCCGTAAGCCGCTGACGCATCGGCCTGCCACGAGACAATTTCAGGTGTTTCGTAAGGATGATTCGACTCGATGAAGCGGGCTAGTTCATCGCCTCGCCCAAGACTCGTCTTGAACAGAAGTTGAAGCTCGTCAGCCGCCTCGACTTTTCCCTTCCACCAATACCGCGACTTGACCAAGCCCAGCTCGGTCACGCAGGCTGCAAGCCGTGCGTCGATCACCTGCTGCGCCAGCGCCGATGCGGTGTCACTGTCGGGTAGCGTCGTGAGAACAAGGACGACGGGCGTATTCACGAAAAACTCCAAATCAATCGATATGGACGCAATCGTAGCATTCGGAGCCGACGCCTGACATTAGGCCAATCGGCCTATCAGTGTCGCGTGGCTTGGTCCGTCGCTGGACGTAAAAAAGGCCAAGCAAAGCTTGGCCTTTTTAGTCCGACACATGCTCCAAGGCTTATTCAGCTTCTTGCACGTCGTCAGCTTCAGCGAGTTCCGGACGGTCCATCAACATGACCAGCGCCATTGGCGCGTTGTCGCCTTGACGGAAGCCGAACTTCAGAATGCTGAGGTAGCCGCCCGGACGCGTTTCGTAACGCGGGCCGAGCACGTCGAACAGCTTCGCAACGGAATCACGATCGCGCAGGCGGTTGAACGCCAGACGACGATTTGCCAGCGACGGCTTCTTGCCGAGCGTGATCAGCGGCTCAACAACCTTACGGAGTTCTTTGGCTTTCGGCAGCGTTGTCTTGATGACTTCGTGCGCGATCAGCGAGTTCGACATATTACGGAGCATAGCCAGACGGTGGCTGCTCGTGCGGTTCAGTTTCCGCAAACCATGTTTATGGCGCATTTTGAATTTCCAGATTAATCGAGTTTAGATCCAGCTCTTCTATTACGTCTCTTGAGAAAACTCTTGAGCGCACGGGCCGGTCGTAGAAAAAGCAAGATGCGGATTCTAAAGGAAAATCCGCATCTTTGCCAGTCAAGCGTGCAGCTTGATCCTTACTTGTCGAGACCGGCCGGCGGCCAGTTTTCGAGCTTCATACCGAGCGTCAGGCCACGCGACGCCAAGACTTCCTTGATCTCGTTCAGCGACTTCCGGCCGAGATTAGGCGTCTTCAGCAATTCGTTTTCCGTGCGCTGGATCAAATCGCCGATGTAATAGATGTTCTCGGCCTTCAGGCAGTTCGCGGAACGAACCGTAAGTTCGAGATCATCGACCGGACGCAGCAGGATCGGATCGATCTGCGGTGCGCGCGACGGTGCTTCTGCCGCTGCTTCCGTGCCTTCCAGTGCCGCGAATACCGACAACTGATCGACCAGGATACGGGCTGACTGACGAATCGCCTCCTCAGGCGAAATCACGCCGTTGGTTTCGATGTTCATCACGAGCTTGTCGAGGTCGGTACGCTGTTCGACGCGAGCGCTTTCAACAGCATAACTCACGCGCAAAACTGGCGAAAACGACGCGTCCAGCACGATACGGCCAATGATCTTCGCCGAATCTTCACCATAGCGACGCACGTTGCCCGGCACATAGCCGCGGCCCTTTTCAATCTTGATCTGAACGTCGAGCTTGCCGCCCTTCGAAAGATGCGCGATCACATGACCGGGATTGATGACTTCGCAATCGTGCGCGAGTTCGATATCCCCAGCCGTAACAACGCCTTCGCCTTCCTTGCGCAGCGTAACCGTGACTTCGTCGCGGTTATGCAGCTTGAAAACGACGCCCTTCAAATTCAGCAGCAGGTTGACCACATCTTCTTGCACGCCGTCGAGCGTAGAATATTCATGCACGACGCCTGCAATCGTCACTTCGGTCGGCGCATAACCAATCATCGACGACAGCAGCACGCGCCGAAGCGCGTTGCCCAAGGTGTGACCATAGCCCCGTTCGAACGGCTCCATGACCACTTTCGCGTGGCTGTCGCCAAGCGATTCGACTGCAATAATCTTGGGCTTCAACAAACTGGTTTGCATAGGTTTTCCTTTTCAATACCCTCGGCTCGTTACGCCGATAAGGCTGACCGGTGACAACCCGAAAATAAACAGCCGAGGCAACCCCTTGCCTTCCGCAATCAGGGTGCCCCGGCCGCTAATCCGATTAACGCGAATACAATTCGACGATCAGGCTTTCGTTGATATCGCCAGCAATATCAGCGCGATCCGGCATGCCCTTGAACGTGCCTTCGAACTTCTTGGCATCGACCGTGACCCAGCTCGGCATTCCGCCTTGCTCAGCCAGGTTCAGTGCTTCCAGAATCCGCACTTGCTTGCGCGACTGTTCGCGAACCGCGACCACGTCGCCTGCCTTAACTTGCATCGACGGGATGTTGTTCACTACGCCGTTCACCGTGATCGACTTGTGGCCGACCAACTGACGCGCTTCAGCGCGCGTGGAGCCGAAGCCCATGCGATACACCACGTTGTCGAGACGCGACTCAAGCAATTGCAGCAGGTTTTCGCCCGTCGGGCCCTTGCGGCGATCAGCTTCAGCGAAGTAACGGCGGAACTGGCGTTCCAGCACGCCATAAATACGCTTCACTTTTTGCTTTTCACGCAATTGCGTGCCGTAGTCGGACGTACGAGCGCCCGACGTACGACCGTGCTGACCCGGCTTGCTGTCGAGTTTGCACTTGTCGGCGAGCGAACGGCGTGCGCTCTTCAGAAAAAGATCAGTACCTTCACGGCGGGACAGCTTGGCTTTAGGACCGGTATAACGTGCCACTTTGCATCCTTAATAATTGATCACGCGAAGTACGTTCGCGCTAGTTCGAACTCGGTGGATCGAACGGTGGGCTTAGTCAGTATTCTTAACGCTGATTTCATAACGCAAGCAACCCGTCGACGCGCGAGCGTCAACAGGTCAAAGCGCTACGCGACGCCTTAGATACGACGACGCTTCGGCGGACGGCAACCGTTGTGCGGAACCGGTGTCACGTCGGAGATTGCGGTGATCTTGATGCCAAGACCATGCAGCGCACGCACCGCCGATTCACGCCCAGGACCAGGGCCCTTGATCCGCACTTCGAGGTTCTTCACGCCGTATTCCATTGCCACGCGGCCAGCCGACTCGGCTGCGACCTGAGCTGCGAACGGGGTCGATTTACGCGAACCCTTGAAGCCCTGGCCACCCGACGTTGCCCAGGCGAGTGCATTGCCCTGGCGATCGGTGATCGTGATGATGGTGTTGTTGAACGACGCGTGAACGTGAACCACGCCCTCGGCGACGTTCTTCTTGACCTTCTTGCGAACGCGTTGCGCCGCGGAGTTGTTCGAAGCCTTAGCCATTACGTTTTCCTGTAACTATATTCCGCTTACTTCTTCAGCGATTGCGCTGCACGACGCGGACCCTTGCGGGTACGGGCATTCGTACGCGTGCGCTGTCCACGCATGGGCAAGCCCTTGCGATGGCGAACGCCACGGTAGCAGCCCAAGTCCATCAGGCGCTTGATATTCATCGTCACTTCGCGACGCAGGTCGCCTTCTACGATGAACTTACCCACTTCTTCTCGCAGCTTTTCGAGGTCTGCGTCAGTGAGGTCTTTGACCTTCTTCGAAAACTCCACACCAGACGCCACGCAAATGTTGCGAGCGCGCGTGCGACCTACACCGAAAATTGCCGTGAGGCCGATTTCAGTATGCTGGTGATTCGGGATGTTAACCCCTGCGATACGAGCCATTGTTTTTCCTCAAACAAAAAGCGCAAGCAAAAGCGCGGCGTTCAGCCTTGACGCTGTTTGTGGCGCGGATCAGAGCTGCAAATCACGCGCACAACGCCCTTGCGCTTGATGATCTTGCAATTGCGGCAAATGCGCTTAACCGATGCCATCACTTTCATGATATTACCCTTTTTTCAAATCACTTCGCCCGTAACACGATCCGTGTACGAGACAGATCGTAAGGGGTCAACTCAACCGTTACCTTGTCGCCGGGGTGGCCAGCAGCGGGAGAGTCACCTTCCGCCGCCTTTGGCCACCGTCCTGCCTAGCGCATCGGGACGTTGCTACCCTTGAAGTTCGCCTTCTTGAGCAGCGATTCATACTGCTGCGACATAACGTAGGACTGAACCTGCGCCATGAAATCCATCGTGACCACGACAATGATCAGCAGCGACGTTCCACCGAAGTAAAACGGCACGTTCCAACGCAACACCAGAAACTCTGGCAGCAAGCAAACAAACACGATGTAGATCGCACCGGCCAGCGTCAAACGCGTGAGAATCCGGTCGATATACCGTGCCGTCTGGTCACCCGGACGAATCCCCGGTACGAAGGCACCACTCTTCTTCAGGTTGTCGGCCGTCTCTCTGCTGTTGAACACCAGTGCGGTGTAGAAGAAGCAGAAAAAAACGATCGCCATCGCGTACAGCAACACGTACACCGGTTGACCGGGTTTGAGCGCCTCGGCAACGTTGTGCAGCGTGTTCGCGAACCAGCCGGTCCGCGTACCCGAACTGAACCAGTTCAGGATAGTTGCCGGGAAGAGGATGATCGACGACGCGAAAATCGGCGGAATCACACCCGACATGTTCAACTTCAGCGGCAAATGCGAAGACTGACCGCCGTAAATCTTGTTTCCGACCTGACGCTTGGCGTAGTTCACCAGGATCTTGCGCTGGCCGCGTTCGATGAAAACCACCAGAAACGTTACCGCCGCAATCAGCACGACAATGATGATCGCCGAAATGATGCTCATGGAACCGGTACGAACCAGTTCAAAGAGACCACCGATTGCGTTCGGGAAACCCGCCGCAATACCACCGAAAATGATGATCGAGATGCCGTTGCCCAATCCACGTTCCGTGATCTGCTCGCCCAGCCACATCAGGAACATCGTGCCGGTCACCAACGTCACTACCGTCGTCAGCCGGAACACCATGCCAGGATCGATAACGAGCCCAGCTTGATTTTCCAGCGCCACCGCAATGCCGAAGGCCTGGAACGTTGCCAGAACAACCGTGAAGTAACGCGTGTACTGCGTGATCTTCCGTTGCCCTGCCTGCCCTTCTTTCTTCAGCGCTTCCATTTGCGGCGAAACGATCGACAGCAACTGCATGATGATCGACGCCGAGATGTACGGCATGATCCCAAGCGCGAAGATCGTGAACCTGGACAGCGCACCACCCGAGAACATGTTGAACATGCCCAGGATGCCGCCTGACTGGCTCTGGAAAAGCTTCGCCAGTTGATCCGGGTCGATACCCGGCACCGGAATATGCGCACCGATACGGTAGACGATCAGCGCCAGCAGCAAGAACATTGCACGCCGACGCAGATCGCCGAACTTCGCAGCGCTTCGACCGGATTTTGCGAGACTCGGGCTATTAGCCAAGAACCTTCTCCGATGCTTTCGCTAACAACGACAACACGCGCACGTTACTCGGCGAACGAGCCGCCGGCGGCTTCGATCGCAGCACGGGCACCCTTTGTAGCGCTGAGGCCCTTAACCGTGATCTTGCGCGTCAGTTCGCCCGTCTTGATGATCTTTGCGCTCGTAATGAGTACGCCGACCAGACCAGCTTGCTTCAACGCCAACAAATCGACTTCGTCGACCGGCAGCTTTTCGAGATCCGACAGACGCACTTCACCAACGAACTCACGCGTCAGCGAGCTAAAGCCGCGCTTCGGCAGACGACGTTGCAAAGGCATCTGACCGCCTTCGAAGCCGACTTTATGAAAGCCGCCCGAACGCGATTTCTGACCCTTGTGACCGCGACCCGCGGTCTTGCCGAGGCCGGAACCGATACCGCGGCCAACGCGACGCTTTGCGTGCTTCGCGCCTTCTGCCGGCTTGAGGTTATTCAAATCCATATTCAACTCCTTGATCCCTGGTCAGCCGCTTAGCTGAGGACTTTGACAAGGTACGAAACCTTGTTGATCATCCCGCGCACTGCCGGCGTGTCCTGCAGTTCGCTGACCGAGTTGAGTCGGCGCAGGCCCAGACCACGCACCGTTGCACGATGCGTTTCACGGGTCCCAATCAGGCTCTTCACGAGCTGAACCTTGACAGTTTTTTCAGACATGGTGACCACCTGGCTTAGCCCAAAATATCTTCGACGGACTTGCCGCGCTTCGCCGCGATGTCGCCCGGCGTGGACTGCTTGCGCAGACCGTCGAGCGTTGCACGAACGAGGTTGTACGGATTCGTCGAACCGTGGCTCTTCGCCACAACGTTTTGAACGCCCATCACGTCGAACACTGCGCGCATCGGGCCGCCGGCGATAACACCCGTACCGTCCTTGGCCGGAGCCAAAAGAACAGCGGATGCACCATGCTTACCGTGCACTTCGTGTTGCAGCGTACCGTTCTTCAACGGCACCTTGAACATGTTGCGGCGTGCTTGTTCCATTGCCTTTTGAACAGCAACCGGAACTTCCTTCGCTTTGCCCTTGCCCATGCCGATGCGGCCATCGCCATCACCAACCACGGTCAGTGCGGCAAAACCGAGAATCCGGCCGCCCTTCACAACCTTGGTCACGCGATTGACCGCGATCATCTTTTCACGGAGGCCGTCGTCGCGTTCTTCAGCCTTCACATTCGCTTGCATCTTTGCCATGACGAATTCTTCCCTTAGAACTTGAGTCCGGCTTCGCGTGCCGCATCAGCCAGCGCTTTCACGCGGCCGTGGTAACGGAAACCTGAACGGTCGAAGGCGACGGATTCGACGCCGGCTGCCTTGGCTTTTTCAGCAATACGCTTACCGACAGCGATCGCAGCGTTGACGTTGCCGCCCTTACCGGTCTTGTCGGCCAGTTCGGCACGCACTTCAGCTTCGAGCGTCGACGCGCTTGCCAGCACCTTGGTGCCGCACGGCGAGAACACTTGCGCATAGATATGCGTGTTCGTGCGATGCACAGCCAGACGTGCGACCTGCAGCTCAGCGATCTTGACGCGCGTCTGTTTAGCGCGGCGCAGGCGAGATTGAGTCTTATCCATGATTGCGCACCCTTACTTCTTCTTCGTTTCTTTGAGGATGACGACTTCGCCGAAGTAGCGCACGCCCTTGCCCTTGTAGGGCTCCGGCGGACGGTAGCCACGAACTTCCGCAGCGACCTGGCCAACTTTCTGCTTGTCGATCCCCTTGATCACGATTTCGGTTTGCGTCGGGGTTTCAACTTTGACGCCTTCCGGCATCGCGTGCACCACGGGGTGCGAGAAACCCAGCGACAGATTCAGCTTGTCGCCCTGCGCCTGCGCGCGATAACCAACGCCAACCAGCGTCAGCTTGCGCTCGAAACCCTTCGTAACGCCATTCACCATGTTCGCCACAAGGGCGCGCATCGTGCCCGACATCGCATTCGCTTCACGGCTTTCATCAGCCGGGGCGAAGTTGAGCGTGCCGTTGTCGTTTGCTACCGTAACAAGCGGGTTGGCCGCTTGCGTAATCGTACCCAGCGGGCCCTTGACGGTGATCACTTCGCCGCTAAAGGCCACTTCCGCGCCTTGCGGCAGCGTAATCGGGCTTTTACCTACTCGAGACATGTTTCTTCTCCTTTTCGGCTTAAGCGACGTAGCAGAGGACTTCGCCGCCGACGCCGGTCTGGCGCGCCTTGCGGTCGGTCATCACACCCTGGGGCGTCGACACGATTGCAACGCCAAGACCGTTCATCACAACCGGAATGTCGTTACGACCGCGATACACACGCAGACCAGGCTTCGAGACGCGTTCAATGCGCTCGATAACCGGACGGCCAGCGTAGTACTTCAACGCGATATTCAATTCCGACTTCGCACCTTCAGACTTCACTGCGAAATCGTCGATATAACCTTCGTCCTTCAAAACCTGCGCAATCGCAACCTTGACTTTCGACGAGGGCATTGTCACCGACACTTTCTCAACCATCTGCGCATTGCGGATGCGAGTCAGCATATCGGCGATAGGATCACTCATGCTCATTTACGTATCTCCTATTACCAGCTCGCCTTGGTCAGGCCAGGGATTTCGCCGCGGAAAGCGATTTCGCGAATCTTGCTGCGTGCCAATCCGAATTTGCGGAACGTGCCACGCGGACGACCCGTGATCGCGCAGCGGTTACGCTTGCGAGTGGGGTTCGAGTTGCGGGGCAGTTGTTGCAGTTCGAGACGAGCGGCGTAACGCTCTTCGTCCGACTTGCTCGCGTCATCGATGACTGCCTTGAGCGCCGTACGCTTGGGAGCGTACTTTGCAGCGAGGCGAGCACGCTTCTTTTCACGTTCGATCAGTGCCAGTTTAGCCACGGTAACCTCAGTTTCTGAACGGGAACTTGAAGCTGGCGAGCAGTGCCTTCGCTTCATCGTCAGTCTTCGCGGTCGTCGTGATGCTGATGTTCAGCCCACGAAGCGCGTCGATCTTGTCGTAGTCGATCTCGGGGAAAATGATCTGCTCTTTCACACCGATGTTGTAGTTGCCGCGACCGTCGAACGCACGACCCGATACACCGCGGAAGTCGCGAACCCGGGGGAGCGCAACCGTCACGAAACGATCGAGAAATTCGTACATGGCCTGGCCGCGCAGCGTAACCATCGCGCCGATCGGGTAGCCCTGACGAATCTTGAAGCCAGCGATAGCCTTGCGTGCCTTCGTGATAACCGGCTTCTGGCCGGCAATCTTCGTCAGGTCGCCAACGGCGTTTTCGATGATCTTCTTGTCGGCGACGGCTTCGCCAAGACCCATGTTCAGGGTGATCTTGGTGATGCGCGGCACTTCCATGATGGACTTGTAGCCGAACTTCTCAACGAGGCCGGGTACAACCTTCTCTTTATAAAATTCTTGCAGACGTGCCATTTTTTACTCCGCGTCAGACGCTAAGCGTGGCACCGGTCGACTTCAAGAAGCGAACCTTCTTGTCGCCTTCGACCTTGATGCCCACACGTGACGCCTTGCCATTCGCGTCGACCAATGCGACGTTCGAAATATGCAGCGGCATCGTCTTGGCTTCCACGCCGCCCGTCGTACCCTTCATCGGGTTCGGCTTGACATGCTTCTTGACGAGATTGATACCCTCGACCGTCACACGCTCTTCACCAACAGACAGCACGACGCCGCGCTTGCCTTTATCTTTGCCAGCGGTAACGATAACTTCGTCACCTTTGCGAATCTTATTCATCGCGACTCCTTACAGCACTTCCGGCGCGAGCGAAACGATCTTCATAAATCGTTCACTACGCAATTCACGCGTAACCGGTCCGAAAATACGCGTACCGATAGGCTCGAGCTTGGCATTCAAAAGTACGGCGGCATTGCCGTCGAACTTGATCAGCGAGCCGTCCTGGCGGCGCACGCCCTTGGCCGTACGAACGACCACGGCGTTGTAGATTTCGCCCTTCTTCACGCGTCCGCGCGGCGTTGCTTCCTTGACGGTCACCTTGATGATGTCGCCAATGCTAGCGTAACGACGCTTCGAGCCGCCGAGCACCTTGATGCACATCACTTCACGTGCACCCGTGTTGTCGGCAACTTCAAGCCGAGTTTCGGTCTGAATCATGGTTTATCTTTCCCAACTTAATCCAGCTACGCCACCATGGCGCACCCGGTCAGTCTTGGTCCCGTCAGCCTGGTGGCTGCTTGGGTTAGAACAGGCAGCGAGGGCAGACGAAACCCGCCATCGCAATCCGGTGAATCTGTCAACACGAACTGGCGTTCGCGCCGGCTTCCCCCACCTACTTCGCCCGCGATGGGGCTCCCACAAAGAGGGAAGACCGAAATTATAACGCATAATTTCGGTCTTGCAAGCGAAAGTTACTGCGACACTTCTTTGTAGCAATTTACCGCTTAAATAACGCGTGCAGCTTCCAGCAATTTCGATACAACCCAGGCTTTCGTCTTGGAAATAGGACGGGTTTCCTGGATCTCGACGAGATCGCCTTCGTTATACGTGTTCGCGTCGTCGTGAGCGTGGTACTTCTTCGACCGTACGACGTACTTGCCGTAGATCGGGTGCTTTACGCGATGCTCGACCAGCACGGTGACCGTCTTTTCCATCTTGTTGCTGACGACCTTGCCGACCAGCGTCCGCTTGAGCGAGGTTTTTACGCTATCGTTCATTTCTGGTTCGCCTTCTCAGTCAGGACGGTCCGCACACGAGCGATGTCGCGACGAACCTTCTTCAATTGACTGTTATTCGTCAATTGCTGGGTCGCGAGTTGCATGCGCAGGCCGAATTGCGCCTTCAGCAGGTCCGTCAGCTCTTGATTGAGAGCGGCCTGGTCTTTCTGGTGAAGTTCGGAAGCCTTCATCATTGCTCCTTAGGCGCCGAGCTGGCGAGAAACGAAGTACGTCTTCAGCGGCAGCTTCGCTGCAGCCAGACGGAACGCTTCACGTGCCAACTCTTCAGTAACACCGTCCATTTCATACAACATCTTGCCCGGTTGAATCTCTGCGACGTAGTACTCAGGGTTACCTTTACCGTTACCCATCCGTACTTCAGCCGGCTTTTGCGAGATCGGCTTGTCCGGGAAAATGCGGATCCAGATACGGCCGCCACGTTTAATGTGACGCGTCATTGCACGACGCGCCGCTTCGATTTGGCGCGCGGTCAAACGGCCGCGACCGATAGCCTTCAGGCCATATTCACCGAACGACACTGCGTTGCCGCGCGTCGCCTTGCCGGTGTTACGACCCTTTTGCTCTTTGCGATACTTTCTGCGTTTCGGTTGCAGCATCGTTATTCTCCAGTCTTCCCGTCGCCGCCGGCACCGCCAGCACGACGGGGAGCGCCACGGCGCGCACCTGCGTTTGCCGGGCCACCACCTTCACCGTCACGACGCGGACGGCGATCGCCACCCGGACGTGCGTTGCGGCGCGGACGCTTGTCTTCGGCTACTTCTTCGACCACCGGTGCATCATTGCGGCCCAGCGTGTCGCCCTTGTAGACCCACACTTTCACGCCGATGATGCCGTAGGTCGTCTTCGCTTCCGAGGTTGCGTAGTCAATATCGGCACGCAGCGTGTGAAGCGGAACGCGACCTTCGCGATACCACTCCGTACGAGCGATTTCGATACCGTTCAGACGGCCCGCGCTCATGATCTTGATACCCTGGGCACCCAGACGCATGGCGTTTTGCATCGCACGCTTCATCGCGCGGCGGAACATGATCCGGCGCTCGAGTTGCTGCGTGATCGAATCAGCGATCAACTGTGCATCGGTTTCCGGCTTGCGGATTTCTTCGATGTTGACGTGGACCGGAACGCCCATGCGGCGTTGCAGTTCCGACTTCAACAGTTCGATATCCTCGCCCTTCTTGCCGATCACAACGCCCGGACGCGAGCTGTAAATCGTGATGCGTGCGTTCTTTGCCGGACGCTCGATGACCACCCGACCAACCGAAGCGTTTTTCAGCTTCTTCTTCAGGTACTCACGAACACCGATGTCTTCCTGCAGCATCGACGCGAAATTGGTGTTGTTCGCGTACCAACGCGACGCCCAATTTCGGCTGACAGCCAGACGGAAGCCTGTCGGATGAATTTTTTGTCCCATCGTATGGCTCCTTAATTCCCGACCGTCACAGTGATGTGACAGGATTGCTTCTCGATGCGGTTACCGCGGCCTTTTGCACGCGCGGTAAAACGCTTCAGGGAAGCGGCCTTGTCGACCATGATGCTCGTTACCTTGAGCTCGTCGATGTCGGCGCCTTCGTTGTGTTCCGCATTCGCGATCGCAGACAACACGACCTTCTTGACAATACCCGCCGCCTTCTTCGGCGAGAACGTCAGAACGTTCAGCGCCTTGTCGACCGGCAAACCACGGATCTGGTCAGCCACAAGACGCGTTTTCTGCGCCGAGATGCGGGCACCGCGATGAATAGCTTTTACTTCCATCTTGATAGCCCCTTATTTCTTGGCCTTCTTGTCGGCTGCATGACCCTTGAACGTACGGGTCAATGCGAACTCGCCAAGTTTGTGGCCGACCATGTTTTCCGAAACATAAACCGGGACGTGTTGACGGCCGTTATGCACGGCGATCGTCAGACCGATAAAGTCCGGCAGGATCGTCGAACGACGCGACCAGGTCTTGATCGGTTTCTTGTCACGCGCAGCTGCGGCAGCCTCAACCTTCTTCAGCAAATGAGCGTCGCAGAACGGACCTTTTTTAACAGAACGTGCCATTGCTTACTCCTTAGCGCTTGTGACGGCGCTGAACGATCATCGTCGTCGTGCGCTTGTTGCTGCGGGTGCGATAACCCTTGGCCGGGGTTCCCCACGGGCTGACCGGATCGCGACCTGCTGCCGTCTTACCTTCACCACCACCGTGCGGGTGATCGACCGGGTTCATTGCAACGCCACGCACCGTCGGGCGGATACCGCGCCAGCGGTTAGCACCGGCCTTACCGATTTGACGGAGGCTGTGCTCTTCGTTGCCAACTTCACCAATCGTCGCGCGGCACTCAACGTGCACACGGCGAATTTCACCCGAACGCAGGCGAACCTGAGCGTACGTGCCTTCGCGAGCCAGCAGCATTGCGGACGTGCCAGCCGAACGCGCCATTTGCGCGCCCTTGCCCGGCAGCATTTCGATGCAGTGAATCGTCGTACCGACCGGAATGTTGCGGATCGGCAGGGTATTACCCGAGCGGATCGGCGCTTCCGAACCCGACATCAACGACTGACCCACCGTCGCGCCCTTCGGAGCGATGATGTACTTGCGCTCGCCGTCTGCGTACAGAACCAGCGCAATGTTCGCGCTACGGTTCGGATCGTATTCAAGACGTTCGATCTTTGCCGGAATGCCGTCCTTGTTGCGACGGAAGTCGACCATACGGTAGTGCTGCTTATGACCGCCACCCTTGTGACGCGTCGTGATGCGACCGGAGTTGTTCCGGCCGGCGGTCACGGACTGCGAGTCGAGCAGCGCTGCGTGCGGCTTGCCCTTGTACAGATCCTTGTTGACCACCTTGACCATCGCGCGGCGACCCGGCGAAGTCGGCTTAACTTTTACGATTGCCATGATTACTTGGCCTCCGCTTCAAAGTTGATTTCCTGGCCGGGCTTCAGGCAGACATACGCCTTCTTCACGTCTTTGCGCTTGCCCATGAATCGGCCAAAGCGCTTGGCTTTACCCTTCGTGACCAGCACGTTGACGGAATTGACTTCCACCTTGAACAGCAGCTCGACAGCGGCCTTCACTTCCTGCTTCGTGGCATCGGGCGCGACTTCGAACACGACTTGCTCGTTCTTGTCGGCCACCAGCGTCGCCTTTTCGGAGACTACCGGCGCGAGCAGGACCTGCATCAAACGATGATCGTTCTTGCGAATCTCGCTCATGACAGCAACTCCTCGATCTGGGCGACCGCAGCCTTCGTAATCAGGATCTTCTTGAAGTAGATCAACGAGAGCGGGTCGGCGTAACGCGGCTCGACAACGGCCACGTGGGCCAGATTGCGCGACGCGAGGTACAGGTTTTCGTCGACCGTGTCAGTAATGACCAGGACCGATTCCAGACCCATTGCCTTGAATTTTTCGGCCAGCAGCTTCGTCTTCGGCGCTTCGAGCGTGAGCTCGTCAACTACCGAAATACGGCCTTCGCGGGCGAGCTGCGAGAAGATCGAGCAGAGACCTGCGCGATGCATCTTCTTGTTGACCTTGTGCGAAAAGTTTTCTTCCGGCGAATTCGGGAAGATACGGCCACCGCCGCGCCACAACGGGCTCGACGACATACCGGCACGAGCGCGGCCCGTACCCTTTTGGCGCCACGGCTTCTTGGTCGTGTGCTTGACTTGCTCACGATCCTTCTGCGCGCGGTTACCGCTACGTGCGTTGGCTTGATAGGCCGTGACGACCTGATGGATCAGCGCTTCGTTGTAATCGCGACCGAACACGACGTCCGATGCGTTCACACCCGTGCCTTCCTGACCATTGGCGTTCAGGAGCTTAAGTTCCATTATTTCGCTCCTTTCACAGCGCGCGCCTTGACTGCCGGCGTCACGAAGACCTTACCGCCCTTGGCGCCAGGAACAGCGCCGCGAACCAGCAACAGATTGCGGTCAGCGTCAATGCGAGCGATCACGAGATTCTGCACCGTAACCGTTTCGTCGCCCATGTGACCCGTCATGCGCTTACCCGGGAAAACACGACCCGGATCCTGCGCCATACCGATCGAACCAGGAACGTTGTGCGAACGCGAGTTACCGTGCGATGCGCGACCCGAAGCAAAGTTGTGACGTTTGATGGTACCGGCGTAGCCCTTACCGATCGACACGCCTTGCACGTCGACTTTCTGGCCCACTTCGAAGATGTCCGTACCGATCACAGTACCGCTCGACAACTCGGCAGCCTTCGTGGAATCGATCTGGAATTCTTTGAGAACTTCACCAGCTTGAACGCCGGCTTTGGCAAGGTGACCTGCCAGCGGCTTCGTCACGCGCGATGCGCGGCGAGTGCCGAATGCAACTTGAACGGCGATGTAACCATCCGTTTCTACAGACTTGATCTGCGTCACTCGGTTGTCCGACACGTCCAGTACGGTGACGGGAATCGAATCCCCTTCAGGCGTAAAGATACGGGTCATGCCAACCTTGCGACCTACGAGTCCAAGGCTCATCGTTTTCTCCATTCCCAACTGCGATTGGTCGGGGCTGATTTACAAAATGCCGGCCAATTCCTGAGAACTCATCTCGAGAAAAGCCGACTTTTTTGCGCAAATGCGCGAAAAGCCTTGGAGTATAACAAGGCTTTTCGTTTTCCGCAAGCAATCAAAGACTTAGCGCGGCTCCTCGCGAGAGCCGCACGGGTGAAACTTACTGCAACTTGATTTCGACGTCGACGCCAGCCGGCAAGTCGAGCTTCATCAACGCGTCAACGGTCTTGTCCGTCGGGTCGACGATGTCCATCAGGCGCTGGTGGGTACGGATTTCAAGCTGATCGCGCGACGCCTTGTTGACGTGCGGCGAACGCAAAATGTCAAAACGTTGGATACGGGTCGGCAGCGGCACCGGGCCACGTACGATTGCGCCAGTCCGCTTCGCGGTATCGACGATTTCGGCAGCCGATTGATCGATCAGACGATAGTCGAAAGCCTTCAGGCGAATGCGGATTTTCTGGTTTGCCATGACAATTCCTTGAAAGAGCGAGACGGTGTTGCACCGTCGATTTGGTAAAAGAGCAAGGAGCCGGGTACGCGTTGGGCACGTGCGCCCGGCTCCGGGCACGACTACAAACTACAAGCTTTTAAAACAAGCTCAGGATTTTACTCGAGAACCTTGGCCACGACACCGGCGCCGACGGTACGACCGCCTTCACGGATAGCGAAGCGCAGGCCTTCTTCCATGGCGATCGGTGCAATCAGCTTCACCGTAATCGACACGTTGTCGCCCGGCATCACCATTTCCTTGTCCTTCGGCAACTCGATCGAACCCGTCACGTCCGTGGTACGGAAGTAGAACTGCGGGCGATAGTTGTTGAAGAACGGCGTATGACGGCCGCCTTCGTCCTTGCTCAACACATACACTTCAGCCGTGAAGTGCGTGTGCGGCGTGATCGAACCCGGCTTGGCCAGCACTTGACCACGTTCCACGTCTTCACGCTTCGTGCCGCGCAACAGAATACCCACGTTGTCGCCCGCCTGACCTTGGTCCAACAGCTTGCGGAACATTTCCACGCCCGTGCACGTCGTCTTCACCGTCGGCTTGATACCGATGATTTCGATTTCTTCGCCCACCTTCACCACGCCACGCTCGATACGGCCCGTCACCACCGTGCCGCGACCCGAGATCGAGAACACGTCTTCCACCGGCATCAGGAACGTACCGTCAACTGCACGCTCCGGCGTCGGGATGTACGTGTCCAGCGCGTTGGCCAGGTTCAGAATTGCCACTTCACCCAGCTCGCCCGTGTCGCCTTCCAGCGCCAGCTTGGCCGAACCCTTGATGATCGGCGTGTCGTCGCCCGGGAAGTCGTACTTCGACAGAAGCTCGCGCACTTCCATTTCCACCAGTTCCAGCAACTCGGCGTCGTCAACCATGTCGCACTTGTTCAGGAACACGATGATGTACGGCACGCCAACCTGACGGGCCAACAGGATGTGCTCACGCGTTTGCGGCATCGGGCCGTCCGCGGCCGAACACACCAGGATTGCGCCGTCCATCTGCGCTGCACCCGTAATCATGTTCTTCACATAGTCGGCGTGACCCGGGCAGTCAACGTGCGCGTAGTGACGGTTCTGCGTTTCGTACTCGACGTGCGCTGTGTTGATCGTGATACCGCGTGCCTTTTCTTCCGGCGCCGCGTCGATCTGGTCATACGCCTTCGCTTCGCCGCCGAACTTCTTCGACAACACCGTCGCGATCGCTGCCGTCAGCGTGGTCTTGCCGTGGTCGACGTGACCAATCGTGCCTACGTTGACGTGCGGCTTGGTCCGTTCGAATTTACCTTTTGCCATGATTGCCTTCTTTCAAAAATGTTGATCGGTTAAAGACTTGTAGCTTGCCGAATTACTTGGATTTCGCGTTGATGATCGCTTCGGAGACGTTACGCGGAGCTTCCGAATAGTGCTTGAACTCCATCGTGTACGTTGCGCGACCTTGTGTCGCTGAACGCAGCGACGTCGAATAGCCGAACATTTCCGACAAGGGGACTTCAGCGCGCACGATCTTGCCGCCGCCAATCATATCTTCCATGCCCTGAACAATACCGCGACGGCTCGAAAGATCGCCCATCACGTTGCCCATGTAGTCTTCCGGCGTTTCCACTTCCACAGCCATCATCGGCTCGAGGATAACCGGGCTTGCACGGCGCATTGCCTCCTTGAACGCCATCGAGCCGGCCATGCGGAACGCATTTTCGTTCGAGTCGACATCATGGTACGAACCGAACGTCAGGTGAACCTTGACGTCGACGACCGGGAAGCCTGCCAGCACGCCAGCCTTCAGCGTTTCCTGAATACCCTTGTCCACGGCCGGGATGTACTCGCGCGGAATCACGCCGCCCTTGATCTCGTCCAGGAACTCGTAGCCCTTGCCTTGTTCATTCGGCTCGAGCGTAATGACAGCGTGTCCGTACTGACCACGACCGCCCGACTGCTTCACGAACTTGCCATCAACGTCCTCAGCCTTGCTGCGAATCGTTTCGCGATACGCAACTTGCGGCTTGCCAACCGTTGCCTCAACGCCAAATTCGCGCTTCATGCGGTCGACCAGAATTTCGAGGTGAAGCTCGCCCATGCCCGAAATGATGGTCTGGCCGGATTCTTCGTCGGTTTGAACGCGGAACGACGGATCTTCCTGAGCCAGGCGGTTGAGCGCGAGGCCCATCTTTTCCTGGTCAACCTTCGTCTTCGGTTCCACCGCCTGCGAAATCACCGGCTCCGGGAAAATCATGCGTTCCAGGACGATCGGGTGTTGCGGATCGCACAGCGTGTCGCCCGTTGTGGCTTCTTTCAGTCCAACCGCAGCAGCGATGTCGCCCGCGTGCACTTCCTTGATTTCTTCGCGCTGGTTTGCGTGCATCAGCAAAATACGACCGAGACGCTCTTTCTTGTCCTTGGTCGCGTTCAGCAACGTGTCGCCCGACTTGGTCGTACCCGAATAAACGCGGAAGAAGATCAACTGGCCGACGAACGGGTCGGTCATGATCTTGAATGCGAGTGCCGAGAACTTTTCGTCGTCAGCGGCGCGGCGTTCAGCGCGTTCGCCATCTTCCAGCTCGCCCAGAACCGGCGGAATATCGATAGGCGACGGCAGGAAGTCCAGCACAGCGTCCAGCATGCGCTGCACGCCCTTGTTCTTGAACGCGGTTCCGCACAGCATAGGCTGGATTTCACAAGCGATCGTGCGGTCACGCAGACCCTTCACGATTTCCTCTTCGGACAATTCGCCCGTTTCGAGGTACTTGTTCATCATCTCTTCGTTGGCTTCAGCAGCGGCTTCAACCATCTTTCCACGCCATTCTTCGCACGTAGCCTGCAACGCGGCCGGAATGTCTTCGTACGAGAACTTGGTGCCCTGGGACGCTTCGTCCCAAATGATCGCCTTCATCTTGATCAGGTCGACAACACCCGTGAACGTGTCTTCCGCGCCAATAGGCACGACGACCGGAACCGGGTTCGCCTTCAGACGCAGCTTGAGCTGGTCGTAGACCTTGAAGAAGTTCGCACCAGTACGGTCCATCTTGTTAATGAACGCGAGACGAGGAACCTTGTACTTGTTCGCCTGGCGCCACACGGTTTCCGACTGGGGCTGAACGCCGCCCACAGCGCAATAGACCATGCACGCACCGTCGAGCACGCGCATGGAACGTTCAACTTCAATCGTGAAGTCGACGTGTCCGGGGGTGTCGATGATGTTGATGCGGTGCTCGGGGCGGTCGCCGGCCATGCCTTTCCAGAAGGCCGTCGTTGCTGCCGACGTAATGGTGATGCCGCGCTCCTGCTCCTGCTCCATCCAGTCCATGGTTGCTGCGCCGTCGTGAACTTCACCGATCTTGTGGTTCACGCCCGTGTAAAACAGGATGCGTTCGGTCGTCGTCGTCTTGCCGGCATCGATGTGAGCGCTAATACCGATATTACGGTAGCGCTCGATAGGTGTCTTGCGAGCCACTTTGAATCCTTAATTGGGTCGACGCGACCAGCCCATGCCAGTCACGCCCTAACACAAACGGGCGAGGCGCTTGGTAAGCGCACCCGCCCGGAGGTTTTCCGTTCGTCCCAGGTCGGGAGGCCTAAAAGCAGCCTTAGAAGCGGAAGTGCGAGAACGCCTTGTTGGCTTCTGCCATCCGGTGAACCTCGTCGCGCTTCTTCATCGCGCCGCCGCGGCCTTCCGCGGCTTCCGAAAGCTCACCTGCGAGACGCAGGGCCATCGACTTCTCGCTGCGCTTTTTCGCAGCTTCGCGCAACCAACGCATCGCCAATGCCATACGACGCGACGGACGCACTTCCACTGGAACTTGATAGTTCGCACCACCAACGCGGCGGCTCTTCACTTCCACCACCGGCTTCACGTTGTTGAGCGCACCCGTGAACACTTCCAGCGGGTCCTTGCCACCCTTGGTCTGGATCTGTTCAAAAGCACCATAAACAATACGCTCGGCAACCGACTTCTTGCCCGACAGCATGATCACGTTCATGAACTTGGCTACATCTACGTTGCCGAATTTCGGATCCGGCAAAATGTCCCGCTTGGGGACTTCGCGACGACGCGGCATGTTTCTTCCTTTGATTTTTCAGTTGGAGCCATATTGGCCCCGCGGTCACCAACTAACCCGATCCATCTATTGACTAACCAGCTTGGCCGGGTGACCACTTACTCGACAGCACCGGCACTTCCGGCACCACCGCTTGAACGCCCTTTTACGGGCAACCTGTACAGCTCAACCGGCAAAAACTTACTTGCCAGCCTTGGCGCGCTTCGCACCGTACTTCGAGCGAGCTTGCTTGCGATCCTTGACGCCCTGGGTATCCAGCGAGCCGCGAACCATGTGATAGCGCACACCCGGCAAGTCTTTCACACGGCCGCCGCGAATCAGCACGACCGAGTGTTCCTGCAGGTTGTGGCCTTCACCACCGATGTACGAAATAACTTCGAAGCCGTTCGTCAAACGAACCTTGGCAACTTTACGAAGTGCCGAGTTCGGCTTCTTCGGCGTCGTCGTATACACGCGAGTGCACACGCCGCGACGCTGCGGGCAGTCCTGCAAAGCCGGCGACTTGCTCTTCACTGTTTCTGAAGCGCGGCCTTTGCGAACCAATTGATTGATGGTTGGCATTGTCTATTCCTAAATTGATCAAAATCGACGCCGCCGTTTCGGGCAAAGCAAAACGGCCTGCGCATCGAACTTTCCCTTCATGTTCGTGCTTGCAAGGAAAACCTTGTTAGCAGATCCAAGAACGAGAACCTAGCATCATAATCTGAAATTCCCAATGCAGTCAATATCTTGGATGCCCGACCGTGCCTTCGGCGCGTAAAAAGCTAGTCTGCGCCGACTACTTCCAGCAATTCGTCGCCGAAACGGTCCAGCTTGCGCGCGCCAATTCCAGGAATCTGCCGCAGGTCGTCGATGGAATCCGGCTCGTTGCGGGCGATTTCGGCCAGCGTTGCATCGTGGAAAATGACATAGGCCGGCACGCCGTCGCTTTTCGCCATGCTCGCTCGCCACGCCCGCAGCCTTTCCCAGCGGGCTTTGACGCGCGGCGACATGCCCGTGGTCGGATCGGCGCGTTCGCCCGTCCGGCTGGACGACTGACGCGTGCGCGTCGGCTTGACGTACTTGCGCAGCGTCACATTCTGCTCGCCCTTGAGCACGGCCTTGCTCGCCTCGGTGAGGATCAGTGCACCAAAGCCGTCGTGGTCGACCGCGAGGTAGCCAAACGCGACCAGTTGACGAAACACCGCGCGCCACTCCTGCTCCGACAACGCGGCGCCGAGACCGAAAGTAGAAAGCTTCTCGTGACCACGCTGAAGCAGTTTCTCGGAGCGGCTGCCGCGCAGGATATCGATCAAATGTCCCGCACCGAAATGAAAGCCGCTTGCCTTATACGCGCGATACACACAAGACAGCGCCATCTGCGCCTCGCGCGTTGCATCCCACGATTCGGGCGGATCAAGGCACGTGTCGCAATTACCGCATGGCTGGCTGGCCTCGCCGAAGTAGCCAAGCAGGCGCACGCGCCGGCAGGACGCCGCTTCGCACAGCCCGAGCAGCGCGTCGAGCTTGCCGCCCTGCACACGCTTATGGGTGTCGTCCGCATCCGATTCGTCGATCATCTTGCGCTGCTGGACGACATCGCCCAGGCCGTAAGCCATCCAGGCGTTCGCCGGCATGCCGTCGCGGCCCGCACGGCCCGTTTCCTGGTAATAGCCTTCCACGCTCTTGGGCAGATCGAGATGCGCGACAAAACGCACATCCGGCTTGTCGATACCCATGCCGAAAGCAATCGTCGCGCACATGACGATGCCCTCTTCGCGCTTGAACATTTCCTGATGCCGCTGGCGCGTTTCGTACTCCATGCCCGCGTGGTAAGGCAACGCGCGCACACCCTGGCTCTTCAGCCAGTCCGCGGTTTCTTCCACCTTGCGCCGCGACAGGCAATAGATCACGCCGGCGTCGGTAGTCTTGTCAGGGTTCGTATGCTCGGCGCGGATGAAGTCGAGCAACTGCGCACGCGCGTTGTCTTTCTCCACGATCCGATACCGGATGTTCGGCCGGTCGAAGCTCGAAACGAAAATTCGGGCGTCGTCCAGAGCGAGTCGGTGAACGATTTCATCGCGCGTAATGGCGTCTGCCGTGGCTGTCAGGGCAATTCGCGGCACCGACGGAAACCGCTCATGCAGCACCGACAACTGAATATATTCGGGCCGGAAATCGTGGCCCCATTGCGACACACAATGCGCTTCGTCGATAGCAAACAGGCCAATGCGCACATTTTCGATCAGGTCGAGAAAGCGCGGCGTCATCAAGCGTTCGGGCGCGACATACAACAAGTCGATCTCGCCGTTGCGAAGCGCACGCTCAGTGGCTGCGGCTTCGGCGCCAGTCAGCGTGGAATTCAGGCAAGCGGCGCGCACGCCAACTTCGCTAAGAGCCGCAACCTGATCCTGCATCAACGCAATCAGTGGCGAAACGACAATCCCCGCACCGAATCCCGCTTCACGTCTTAATAAGGCGGGAATCTGGTAACACAACGACTTCCCTCCGCCGGTTGGCATGAGCACGAGCGAGTCTCCGCCGGCCGCCACATGTTCGACAATATCGCCCTGCTGCCCGCGAAAAGCCGGATAGCCAAATACTTCCTTGAGAATTTCGAGCGAACGGGACATTGGGGAGACGGAATGCGTCGGAAGCGTGAGTGCTCCGATTTTACCAACGTAGAGCGTGCTTAAACGGGCATCGGCCTGACGTTAGCCAATCGGCAGAGCAAAAAAAAAACCGCCCGGTATGAACCGGGCGGTTTTGGTAACAGCAGATGGTTGCTTAAGACCGAGCCATAAAAGGCCCGAGCCCAAACTTATTCCGCCGGATGTTGCTGTTCTGCAGGTGCGACAGGCGCAGCTTCGGGCGTGCCGAAATCGAACGATTCTTCCGCTGCAATCTGGTCGAAACGTTGACGATCCGACAACTCGCGGCTCTTGCGTGCCTTGTGGAACGCGAGACCCGTGCCGGCCGGAATCAGACGGCCCACGATCACGTTTTCCTTCAGACCGCGCAAATCATCGCGCTTGCCCATGATTGCCGCTTCGGTCAACACGCGCGTCGTTTCCTGGAACGAAGCTGCCGAGATGAACGAATCGGTCGAGAGCGATGCCTTCGTGATACCCAGCAGCACGTTCTCATAGGTCGCGGGGATCTTGCCTTCCGCAGCCATCCGGTCGTTCTCGTCCAGCATGTCCGAACGCTCAACCTGTTCGCCCATGATGAAACGCGTATCGCCGTTGTCGACGATCTGCACGCGGCGCAACATCTGACGCACGATTACTTCGATGTGCTTGTCGTTGATCTTCACGCCTTGCAGACGGTACACGTCCTGCACTTCGTCCACGATGTAACGCGCCAGCGCCTCGATACCCTGCAAACGCAGGATGTCGTGCGGATCGGCCGGACCGTCAACGATCATTTCGCCCTTGTTGACGACCTGACCATCGTGCACCAGCACCTGCTTTTCCTTCGTGATCAGGAACTCATGCTGTTCCCCTTCCACGTCGGTAATGACGAGACGCTGTTTGCCCTTCGTGTCCTTACCGAACGACGTCGTTCCCGTGACTTCTGCCAGAATGCCGGCGTCCTTCGGCGAGCGCGCTTCGAACAGTTCGGCCACGCGCGGCAGACCACCGGTAATGTCACGCGTCTTCTGCGCTTCAACCGGGATACGTGCAAGCACTTCACCAACCTGCACCTGCTGACCGTCCTTCACGGTGATCAGTGCGCCAACCTGGAAGCCGATCTGCACCGAATGCTCGGTGTTCGGGATCTTGACTTCTTCGCCTTGCGCGTCGAGCAGTTTCACTTGCGGACGAACGCTCTTCGACGCTTGCGAACCACGACGCTTCACGTCGATCACGACGAGCGTGGAAAGCCCCGTCACATCGTCGATCTGCTTCGCGACCGTCACGCCTTCCTCGACGTTTTCGAACTTCACCGTACCGCCCCACTCGGTGATGATCGGACGCGTCAGCGGATCCCATTGAGCCAGTTGTGCACCAGCCTTGATCTGCACACCGTCGAGTTGCAGCAACGTTGCGCCGTACGGGATTTTGTGACGTTCACGCTCACGACCGAGGTCGTCGGCAATGATCGCCTCGCCCGAACGCGAGATGACGATCTGCTCGCCCTTCGCATTCGTGACGTAACGCATGGTTGCCGTGAAACGCACCGTGCCGTTCGACTTGGCTTCCACCGACGAAGCAATCGCCGCACGCGACGCCGCACCACCGATGTGGAACGTACGCATGGTCAACTGCGTGCCCGGCTCGCCGATAGACTGAGCCGCGATCACACCAACCGCTTCGCCCACGTTCACGCGCGAACCACGGCCCAGGTCGCGGCCATAGCACGAAGCGCACAGGCCGTAACGCGTTTCGCAAGTCAACGGCGTGCGCACGCGCACTTCGTCGATACCCAGGCGTTCGATTTCATCGACCGCATCTTCGTCAAGCAGCGAACCCGATTCAAACAGCGTTTCCTGCGTTTCCGGGTTGACGACGTCAGCTACCGCCACGCGACCCAGAATCCGGTCACGCAGAGCTTCGACAACTTCACCGCCTTCAACCAGCGCCTTCATGGCAACGCCGTTGGTCGTGCCGCAATCGTCTTCGACCACGACCAGATCCTGCGTCACGTCAACGAGACGACGCGTCAGGTAACCCGAGTTCGCGGTCTTCAACGCCGTATCGGCCAGGCCTTTACGTGCACCGTGCGTCGAGATGAAGTACTGCAACACGTTCAGACCTTCACGGAAGTTCGCCGTGATAGGCGTCTCGATAATTGAGCCGTCCGGCTTCGCCATCAGGCCACGCATACCGGCCAACTGACGAATCTGAACAGCCGATCCACGTGCGCCCGAGTCGGCCATCATGTAGATCGAGTTGAACGATTCCTGCTTCGTCTGATTACCGTCGCGGTCGACCACGGGTTCCGTAGCCAACTGCTCCATCATCGCCTTGCCGACCGACTCCGACGTTGCCGACCAGATGTCGACCACGTTGTTGTAGCGCTCTTGCGACGTGACGAGCCCCGACATGTACTGACGGTCGTATTCCTTCACCTTCTTGGCTGCGTCGCCGACGATCTGTTCTTTTTGCGGCGGCACGAGCATGTCGTCGACGCAAATCGAAATACCAGCGCGCGTTGCCAGACGGAAACCCATCTGCATCAACTGGTCGGCGAAAATCACCGTTTCGCGCAAACCGCACTTGCGGAATGCCGTGTTGATCAGGCGCGAAATTTCCTTCTTCTTCAACGGCCGGTTGAGCACCGAGAACGGCAGTCCCGGCGGCAGAATCTCCGAAAGAATCGAGCGGCCGATCGTCGTTGCGTACAGCGTGACCTTGGGCACGAACTTCGGTGCGCCTTCGCTCTGATCCGGGTTGTGGATCATTTCCGTAATCCGGACATTCACGCGCGACGCAAGCTCGACTTCCTTGTTTTCGTACGCGCGGATTGCTTCGGAAACGCCCGTGAACGTCATGCCTTCGCCCTTGCCATTCACCGCTTCACGCGATGCGTAGTAAAGACCCAGCACAATATCCTGCGACGGCACGATCGACGGATCGCCGTTGGCCGGGAACAGGACGTTGTTCGACGCCAGCATCAGCGTGCGCGCTTCCATCTGCGCTTCGAGCGACAGCGGCACGTGAACGGCCATCTGGTCACCGTCGAAGTCGGCGTTGAACGCCGCGCAAACGAGCGGATGCAGTTGAATCGCCTTGCCTTCGATCAGCACCGGCTCGAACGCCTGAATGCCAAGACGGTGAAGCGTAGGCGCGCGGTTCAGCATCACCGGATGTTCGCGGATCACTTCTTCCAGAATGTCCCACACAACGGCGGTCTGGTTCTCGACTTCCTTCTTCGCGGCCTTGATGGTGGTAGCCACACCCATCACTTCCAGCTTGTTGAAGATGAAAGGCTTGAACAGTTCGAGCGCCATCAGCTTCGGCAGGCCGCACTGATGCAGCTTGAGCGTTGGGCCAACCACGATCACCGAACGGCCCGAATAGTCAACGCGCTTACCGAGCAAGTTCTGACGGAAACGACCGCCCTTACCCTTGATCATGTCGGCGAGCGACTTCAGCGGACGCTTGTTCGCGCCGGTCATTGCCTTACCGCGGCGACCGTTGTCGAGCAGCGAATCGACGGCTTCCTGCAGCATCCGCTTTTCGTTGCGGACGATGATTTCAGGCGCCTTCAGTTCGAGCAAACGCTTCAACCGGTTGTTACGGTTGATCACGCGGCGATACAGGTCGTTCAGGTCCGACGTCGCGAAACGGCCGCCGTCGAGCGGCACGAGCGGACGCAGTTCCGGCGGCAGCACCGGCAGCACTTCCAGCACCATCCAGTCAGGCTTGATGCCCGAACGCTGGAATGCCTCGAGCACTTTCAGGCGCTTCGCGTACTTCTTGATCTTCGCTTCCGAACCCGTGTTCTTGAGTTCGGTGCGCAACAACTCGACCTGTTCGTCGATGTTGATCGCGCGAAGCAATTCACGCACGCCTTCCGCGCCCATCTCGGCACGGAATTCGTCGCCGTATTCCTCGACTTTGTTGTAGTAATCCTCTTCCGTCATGATCTGCCGCGCTTTCAGCGGCGTCATGCCCGGTTCGATCACCACGTACGCTTCGAAATACAGCACGCGTTCGATGTCGCGCAGCGTCATGTCGAGCACCATGCCCAGACGCGACGGCAGCGACTTCAAAAACCAGATGTGCGCAACCGGCGAGGCCAGTTCAATGTGGCCCATCCGTTCGCGGCGCACCTTGGCGAGCGTGACTTCAACGCCGCACTTTTCGCAGATCACGCCGCGATGCTTCAGGCGCTTGTACTTGCCGCACAGGCATTCGTAGTCCTTGATCGGGCCAAAAATCTTGGCGCAAAACAGGCCATCGCGTTCCGGCTTGAATGTCCGGTAGTTGATGGTTTCAGGCTTTTTCACTTCGCCGAAGGACCACGAACGGATCTTGTCCGGCGAGGCCAGACCGATCTTGATCGCGTCAAAAACTTCAGGTTGTTGGACTTGCTTGAATAGATCGAGCAGAGCTTTCATTGCGTCTCTCCAGTAGTCCGATTAGTTCCGGTCCAGGTCGATGTCGATACCGAGCGACCGGATTTCCTTCACCAACACATTGAACGACTCAGGCATGCCGGCGTCGATCACGTGGTCACCCTTGACCAGGTTTTCATACACCTTGGTACGACCGGCCACGTCATCCGACTTGACAGTCAGCATTTCCTGCAGCACGTACGAAGCGCCATATGCCTCGAGCGCCCACACTTCCATCTCACCGAAACGCTGGCCACCGAACTGCGCCTTACCACCCAGCGGCTGCTGTGTGACGAGCGAGTACGGTCCGGTCGAACGGGCATGCATCTTGTCGTCGACCAGGTGATGCAGTTTCAGGTAATGCATGTAGCCCACCGTGACCGTCCGTTCGAACGGTTCACCCGTGCGGCCGTCGCTCAACTGCACCTGATTCTTCGACTTCGTCATGCCAAGCTGTTTCGCGATGTCGTCCGGGAACGCCAGATCCAGCGCACGTTCCATTTCGCCTTCCGTCGCGCCGTCGAACACCGGCGTTGCAAAAGGAACGCCTTCGCGCAGGTTCTTCGCCAGTTCGACGATTTCGTCGTCGCTGAAGCTTTCCAGCTCTTCGGCACGGCCCGACTCGTTGTAGATCTTCGTCAGGAATGCACGGAGCTCTTCAACCTTCGCCTGATGCTGCAGCATCTCGCCAATGCGCCAGCCCAGACCCTTCGCGGCCCAGCCCAGATGCACTTCGAGAATCTGACCCACGTTCATCCGTGAAGGCACGCCCAGCGGATTCAACACGACGTCGGCCGGACGGCCGTCGGCCATGTACGGCATGTCTTCGATCGGCACGATCTTCGACACGACACCCTTGTTGCCGTGACGGCCGGCCATCTTGTCGCCCGGCTGCAGGCGACGCTTGACGGCCAGATACACCTTGACCATCTTCAGCACGCCCGGCGGCAGTTCGTCGCCTTGCGTCAGCTTCTTGCGCTTTTCTTCGAACGCGAGGTCGAACTGGTGACGCTTCTGTTCGATGGAATCCTTGATGGCTTCCAGTTGCGCAGCGGCTTCTTCGTCGGCCAGACGGATGTCGAACCAGTGGTAGTGATCCAGATCTTCCAGATACGGCAGATCGATCGCCGTGCCCTTCGCCAGCTTCTTCGGACCGCCGTTCGCGATCTTGCCGTTGAGCATGCGGGCAAGACGCGAGAACGCGTCGCCTTCCACAATACGCAACTGATCGTTCAAGTCCAGGCGATAACGCTTCAGTTCGTCATCGATGATCTGCTGTGCACGCTTGTCACGCGTAATGCCTTCGCGCGTGAACACCTGCACGTCGATCACCGTTCCGCTCATGCCCGAGGGCACGCGCAGCGACGTATCCTTCACGTCCGACGCCTTCTCGCCGAAAATTGCGCGCAGCAGCTTTTCTTCCGGCGTCAACTGGGTTTCGCCCTTCGGCGTGACCTTGCCGACCAGCACGTCGCCCGCTTCGACTTCAGCGCCGATGTACACAATGCCCGACTCATCGAGACGGCCGAGTTGCACTTCAGCCAGGTTCGAGATGTCGCGCGTGATTTCTTCCGGTCCGAGCTTCGTGTCGCGCGCGACCACATTCAGTTCTTCAATGTGGATCGACGTGTAGCGGTCTTCCGCCACGACCTTTTCCGAGATCAGGATCGAATCTTCGAAGTTGTAGCCGTTCCACGGCATGAACGCGACGAGCATGTTCTGGCCAAGCGCGAGCTCGCCCAGATCGGTCGATGCACCGTCAGCCACCACGTCGCCACGGCCAACCTTGTCGCCGACCTTCACGATAGGACGCTGGTTGATGTTCGTGTTCTGGTTCGAACGCGTGTACTTGATCAGGTTGTAGATGTCCACACCGACTTCGCCGGCGACCGCTTCGTCGTCGTTCACCCGAATCACGATACGGCCGGCATCGACGTAATCCACGATACCGCCGCGGAACGCCTGAACCGTCGTACCCGAGTCGACCGCCACCGTACGTTCAATGCCCGTACCGACCACAGCCTTTTCCGGACGCAGGCAAGGCACTGCCTGACGCTGCATGTTCGAGCCCATCAATGCGCGGTTCGCGTCATCGTGTTCAAGGAACGGAATCAGCGAAGCAGCCACGGACACGATCTGCGACGGCGCCACGTCCATGTACTGAATGCGGTCAGGCGTCACCATCAGCGTTTCGCCTGCTTCACGCGACGAAACCAGTTCGTCGGTCAGCGTGCCGCCTTCGCCCAGCGACGCGTTCGCCTGAGCGATCACGTAACGGCCCTCTTCAATCGCCGACAAGTAATCGATTTGATCGGTTACCTTGCCGTCCACCACTTTCCGATACGGCGTCTCGAGGAAACCGTATTCGTTCAAGTGCGCGTACAGCGCGAGCGAGTTGATCAGCCCGATGTTCGGACCTTCCGGCGTTTCAATCGGGCACACGCGGCCGTAGTGAGTCGGGTGCACGTCGCGGACTTCAAAGCCAGCGCGTTCACGCGTCAAACCGCCCGGTCCAAGAGCCGAAACACGGCGCTTGTGCGTGATTTCCGACAGCGGATTCGTCTGGTCCATAAACTGCGACAACTGCGACGAACCAAAGAACTCGCGGATGGCAGACGAAATCGGCTTCGAATTGATCAGGTCGTGCGGCATCAGGTTTTCGCTTTCAGCCTGACCCAGACGTTCCTTCACAGCCCGTTCCACGCGCACTAGGCCAGCACGGAACTGGTTCTCAGCCAATTCACCGACGCAACGCACGCGGCGATTGCCCAAGTGATCGATGTCATCGACTTCGCCCTTGCCGTTACGCAGCTCGACCAGAATCTTGATGGTCGCGAGAATGTCCTCGTCCTGCAGCGTCATCGGACCGACGATTTCGTCACGGCCCACCCGGCGATTGAACTTCATACGACCCACCTTCGACAGGTCGTACGCGTCTTCGCTATAGAACAGGCGGTTGAAGAGCGCCTCGACGGCTTCTTCCGTCGGCGGTTCGCCCGGACGCATCATGCGGTAAATCGCGATACGTGCGGCCATGCGGTCAGCCGTTTCGTCGATACGCAGCGTCGACGAGATGTACGGACCTTGATCCAGATCGTTCGTGTAGAGCGTCTGGATGTCCTTGACCTTCGACTCGCGCAGCTTTTCGAGCACGGTTTCGGTGATTTCGTCGTTGGCGTTCGCGATCACTTCGCCCGTCTCGCCGTCCACGACGTTCTTTGCCAGCACGCGGCCAAGCAAATAGTCTTCGGGAACCGAGATGAACTTCGTCTTCGCGGCTTCGAGGTCGCGAATGTGCTTTGCGTTGATCCGCTTGTCCTTCTGGACGATGACGTTGCCTTCGCGATCCTGGATGTCGAAGCGCGCAACTTCACCGCGCAGACGCTCCGGCACGAATTCCATTTGCGCGCCTTCGGCCATCAGCGCGAAGTTATCGAATACGAAGAAGTTCGCGAGGATCTGTTCCGGCGTCAGGCCGATGGCCTTCAGCAGGATTGTCACCGGCATTTTCCGGCGACGGTCGACGCGGAAATACAGCACGTCCTTCGGATCGAATTCGAAGTCGAGCCACGAACCGCGGTAAGGAATGATACGAGCCGAGAAAAGCAGCTTGCCCGAGCTGTGCGTCTTGCCCTTGTCGTGCTCGAAAAACACGCCAGGCGAACGATGCAACTGGGACACGATCACGCGTTCCGTGCCGTTGATGACGAACGAACCGGTCGGCGTCATGAGCGGCATTTCGCCCATGTAGACTTCCTGCTCCTTCACTTCCTTGACGACCGGCTTGCTCGGCGATTCCTTGTCGAGCAGCACCAGGCGCACCTTCGCGCGCAAGGCGGAGCAGTACGTCAAACCGCGCTGCTGACATTCCTTGATGTTGAATGCCGGCGGCGAGAGCATGTAGCTTACGAACTCGAGACGCGCGAACCCGTTGTGCGAAACGATCGGAAACACCGACGAAAACGCTGCTTGCAACCCTTCCGCTTTACGCTGTGTTGCGCTGGTGGTCTCTTGCAGAAAGGTGCTGAATGATTCAAGCTGGGTGGCCAGCAGAAAGGGAACCTGGTGAACGATGGGGCGTTTCGCGAAACTCTTGCGAATACGCTTCTTCTCGGTGAAGGAATATTGCATACGATCTCCGAATCACGGCGGGCGTTGCCGAGGCGGGATACCTCGATGACACGACCCGGTGTTCACCGACTGAGACTCGTCATACGTCCGGGGAGGGACGAACGAGCCTAGAAGCTTGGTGGTTGGCCGCTACCAACCGCTGGCTGACGGCAGCGGATGCCTATGTTTCCCGCTACCCGACCAAACTTGCCTTCTGCAGTCGCTTCAGAAGACAAAGAAAAGAATCGGCAAAATCACTCCAGCCGATATTTTTCTTTGGCTTCTATGTGGTCATTGTTGCCGAAACCAACGACTCAAAACATAGTCCCCACAAAGCAGAAAAAGGCCGGCGGTCATAGACCGCCAGCCTTAGCAAAGCGCAGCCGAACTTACTTGATTTCAGCCTTCGCGCCTGCTTCTTCCAGCTTCTTCTTCGCTTCTTCAGCAGCAGCTTTCGGTACCGATTCCTTAACAGCCTTCGGTGCGCCGTCAACCAGGTCCTTCGCTTCCTTCAGGCCGAGACCCGTCAGTTCACGAACTGCCTTAATGACCGATACCTTGTTCGCGCCCACTTCAACCAGGTTCACGGTGAACTCGGTTTGCTCTTCAGCAGCAGCGGCGCCAGCACCAGCGGGGCCAGCAACAGCGACAGCAGCAGCCGACACGCCAAACTTTTCTTCAAACGCCTTGACCAGCTCGTTCAATTCCAGAACCGACATCGAGCTTACAGCTTCGAGGATGTCATCTTTTGCGATTGCCATTTGAAATACTCCTAAATTGAATTCGGATACAGCCAGCGATCTTGTAAGCCTAACCAGGCAACCAAGCGCGATACGTTAAGCAGCAACTTCCGGTTGCGCTTCAGCCGGAGCTTCTGCGCCGCCGCCCTTCTTCTCGGCAAGCGCGGCCAAGGCGCGCGCGAAGCCTGAAACAGGAGCTTGCATGACGTACAACAACTTGGAGAGCAGTTCTTCGCGGCTCGGGATGTTGGCGAGTGCTTGCACAGCCGCCTTGTCCATCACATTGCCTTCGTAGGAACCGGCCTTGATGATCAACTTGTCATTGGTTTTGCCGAAGTCGTTTACAACCTTGGCAGCAGCAATTGCATCTTCAGAGATGCCGTAGATCAGAGGACCAGTCATCTGCTCGGCCAGCGGAGCGAACGGCGTACCTTCCACAGCGCGACGCGCCAACGTGTTTTTCAACACGCGGAGATACACTTGTTGCTCGCGAGCCTTTGCGCGCAGCTTGGTCAGATCGCCAACCGCAATTCCACGATACTCAGCGAGCACCATCGTCTGGGCCTTCGCGACCTGCGCGGCGACTTCAGCGACAACTGCCTGCTTGTCTTCTTTGTTCAGTGGCACGGTTAAACCTCCAGATTCGACACGCCAACTTAGCGCATCGCGTTCAACAACGGCGTCCGACCTGTCAGGAGTATTTCGATCAGCCAGTGCGCATCTCACAACACGCGACAACCGATTTCAACCACACCAAAACTGTTACGGGTTCGCCATCTGCGTTGGCTTGCATTAAGGTCACGCCCAATTGCTGCGCTTCCGCCAACGGTCTTTGACAACCGGTTGCGCGCTCAACTGCAGCTTGCAACCGCCCAAAGCCCTTAACATGGGTTCACACTTTAATGCGTGAACCCATGCATGATTCTTTACTGCGAGAGCGTTGCGTGATCGACACGCACGCCAACACCCATGGTGCTCGACAATGCGATCTTGCGCAGATAAACGCCCTTGCTGGTCGCCGGCTTGGCCTTTTGCAAGGCTTCCACCAGTGCCGACAAATTCTGACGCAACGACGCCGGCTCAAACGATGCACGGCCGATGGTTGCGTGGATGATCCCGCCTTTGTCGACGCGGAACTGAACTTGACCAGCCTTTGCGTTGCGCACTGCTTGAGCAACGTCGGCGGTCACAGTACCGACTTTCGGATTCGGCATCAGGCCGCGTGGGCCGAGAATCTGGCCGAGCGTACCGACAACGCGCATCGTGTCCGGCGAAGCGATCACAACGTCGAAATTCAGATTACCAGCCTTGACTTGTTCAGCCAGGTCTTCCATACCCACCACTTCTGCACCCGCTGCACGAGCTTGCTCAGCCTTTTCGCCTTGCGCAAACACAGCAACGCGAACCGACTTGCCGGTACCAGCAGGCAACACGACCGAACCGCGAACCACTTGATCCGACTTTTTCGCGTCGATGCCGAGTTGCACAGCCACGTCGATGGATTCATCGAACTTGGCGCTTGCGCATTCCTTCACGATCGACAGAGCGTCATCGATCGGATACAGCTTCATCCGGTCTACCTTGGTAGCGAGCGCTTGCAGGCGCTTAGAAAGCTTAGCCATTTACACGCCCTCCACGGTGATGCCCATTGAACGGGCGCTGCCTGCGATCGTACGGACCGCTGCATCCAGATCCGCTGCCGTAAGGTCAGGCATCTTGGTCTTTGCGATTTCTTCAGCTTGCGCGCGCGTGATATTGCCGACCTTGTCGACGTGCGGCTTCGGCGAACCCTTCTGGATGGCCGCAGCCTTCTTGATCAGAACGGTAGCCGGCGGCGTCTTCATGATGAACGTGAAGCTCTTGTCCGCGAATGCCGTAATAACCACCGGCACGGGCAGACCCGGCTCCATCGCTTGAGTCTGCGCGTTAAACGCCTTGCAGAACTCCATGATGTTCAGGCCGCGCTGGCCCAGTGCCGGACCAACCGGCGGTGACGGATTGGCTTTACCTGCAGGAATCTGCAGTTTGATAAAGCCGATGATTTTCTTTGCCATGTTGAAAACCTCTGCAGAACGCGTTAGCGTTCGGTGAGTGATAACGCGCGCTCGCCAAAATAGCTACTGACGCTCCTCAACAGTCATATGCGGACTGTAAGCGCGAACCGCGCTACGAAGTTCACACTTCGAGCGCGGCGAACTACGAATACTTGTTAAACCTTTTCTACCTGACCGAATTCAAGCTCTACGGGAGTAGAACGTCCGAAAATCGTTACGGATACACGAACCCGCGATTTTTCGTAGTTCACTTCTTCGACGTTGCCGTTGAAGTCCGTGAACGGGCCTTCCTTGACCCGCACCATCTCGCCTACTTCGAACAGGGTCTTCGGGCGCGGCTTTTCCACGCCTTCTTGCATCTGCGACATGATCTTTTCCACTTCACGCGGAGAGATCGGACTCGGACGATTACGCGCCCCGCCGACAAAACCCGTCACTTTAGCCGTATTTTTTACCAAGTGCCAGGTTTCGTCCGTCATTTCCATTTCCACGAGCACATAGCCCGGAAAAAAACGACGCTCAGTCACAGATTTATGACCACCTTTCACTTCTACAACTTCTTCGGTCGGAACGAGAATTTGACCAAATTGATCCTGCATGCCGGCGCGGTCGATGCGCTCTTGAAGCGCGCGTTGCACGCTTTTCTCCATGCCGGAGTAGGCGTGCACGACGTACCAACGTTTTCCGCTAGGTGATGCCGGTGCTTCGCTCATATCATCTCCAACCCAGAATTACCGAGAATATCACCCACTCGATCGACTTATCGCTAAGCCACAAGAAGATTGCCATGACGAGTACAAACGCAAAGACCACCAATGTGGTTTGCGTGGCTTCCTTGCGCGTCGGCCACACCACCTTGCGGACTTCTTTGTACGAATCTTTGGCAAAGGCGATAAAACCTTTTCCCGGTGCGGAGAGAAGACCGACCGCGACACCCGCGATCAAGCCGACAGCAAGCGCGGCGCCGCGAACGTACCACTCCTGGCCACTGAGCCAGAAGAAACCTACGAACCCGGCCAAGACCAACAATACGCCCGCGGTCAACATCAACTTGTCGCCGGAAGTATTTACAGTTTCGACGGAAGGATTCGCCATAACACCTTAAGCAGCGCCCGGAGACGCAAGATTGTGGCAGGGGCAGAGGGAATCGAACCCCCAACCTTCGGTTTTGGAGACCGACGCTCTGCCAGTTGAGCTATACCCCTAAACCAGTTGGGGTCAGCAATTTCGCTAACCCCGAAAACTACAGACTATCGAGCAATTTCTGGCGTTGCCCGACTTACTCGAGAACCTTGGCCACGACACCGGCGCCGACGGTACGACCGCCTTCACGGATAGCGAAGCGCAGGCCTTCTTCCATGGCGATCGGTGCAATCAGCTTCACCGTAATCGACACGTTGTCGCCCGGCATCACCATTTCCTTGTCCTTCGGCAACTCGATCGAACCCGTCACGTCCGTGGTACGGAAGTAGAACTGCGGGCGATAGTTGTTGAAGAACGGCGTATGACGGCCGCCTTCGTCCTTGCTCAACACATACACTTCAGCCGTGAAGTGCGTGTGCGGCGTGATCGAACCCGGCTTGGCCAGCACTTGACCACGTTCCACGTCTTCACGCTTCGTGCCGCGCAACAGAATACCCACGTTGTCGCCCGCCTGACCTTGGTCCAACAGCTTGCGGAACATTTCCACGCCCGTGCACGTCGTCTTCACCGTCGGCTTGATACCGATGATTTCGATTTCTTCGCCCACCTTCACCACGCCACGCTCGATACGGCCCGTCACCACCGTGCCGCGACCCGAGATCGAGAACACGTCTTCCACCGGCATCAGGAACGTACCGTCAACTGCACGCTCCGGCGTCGGGATGTACGTGTCCAGCGCGTTGGCCAGGTTCAGAATTGCCACTTCACCCAGCTCGCCCGTGTCGCCTTCCAGCGCCAGCTTGGCCGAACCCTTGATGATCGGCGTGTCGTCGCCCGGGAAGTCGTACTTCGACAGAAGCTCGCGCACTTCCATTTCCACCAGTTCCAGCAACTCGGCGTCGTCAACCATGTCGCACTTGTTCAGGAACACGATGATGTACGGCACGCCAACCTGACGGGCCAACAGGATGTGCTCACGCGTTTGCGGCATCGGGCCGTCCGCGGCCGAACACACCAGGATTGCGCCGTCCATCTGCGCTGCACCCGTAATCATGTTCTTCACATAGTCGGCGTGACCCGGGCAGTCAACGTGCGCGTAGTGACGGTTCTGCGTTTCGTACTCGACGTGCGCTGTGTTGATCGTGATACCGCGTGCCTTTTCTTCCGGCGCCGCGTCGATCTGGTCATACGCCTTCGCTTCGCCGCCGAACTTCTTCGACAACACCGTCGCGATCGCTGCCGTCAGCGTGGTCTTGCCGTGGTCGACGTGACCAATCGTGCCTACGTTGACGTGCGGCTTGGTCCGTTCGAATTTACCTTTTGCCATTTTCGACTCCTAACAGGAATTTTTCCGTACCTTGCGCCGCGCGCAAACAGTGTGGACGATGTTACTGGTGCCCATGAGCAGGATCGAACTGCTGACCTCTCCCTTACCAAGGGAGTGCTCTACCACTGAGCCACATGGGCGGACCTTGATGCTGGAGCGGGTGAAGGGAATCGAACCCTCGTCATAAGCTTGGAAGGCTTCTGCTCTACCATTGAGCTACACCCGCTTGGGTCTAACGATTCCCGACGCTTGCTACTTGTTCTGGTGGAGGAGGTTGGATTCGAACCAACGTAGGCGTAAGCCAACAGATTTACAGTCTGCCCCCTTTAGCCACTCGGGCACCCCTCCGCAGAGAACTGACGATTGTGAGGCAAGCCGTGTGCTTTGTCAAGCTTACAACAGATGCCGCATTTCGACCTCTCTCACTTATACAGGCGAACCGTAAACGCAAAAACCCCACCGAGTTGGGTGGGGTTTTAGCGTTTATGCTGAGTGTGTTTCAGCGAATGGGGAGCCTGACGATTACCTACTTTCACACGGGAATCCGCACTATCATTGGCGTGGAGTCGTTTCACGGTCCTGTTCGGGATGGGAAGGGGTGGTACCAACTCGCTATGGTCATCAGGCATAAAGGGGTGTTGTATCGGTTTTCTGGTCGATACAACCAATCTGGGGAAGAAGTAGTCGAGTTCGCTTGTTGAGCGCCTCGTGGTTACTGATGCTGCTTGGGGTTGTGGTTGTTACTGGCACAACATGATCTCAACCCGAGCGGTTCTGGCTACGGCATTGGCAGCCGAAACACACTGGTTATAGGATCAAGCCTTACGGGCAATTAGTATCAGTTAGCTTAATGCATTACTGCACTTCCACACCTGACCTATCAACGTCCTGGTCTAGAACGACCCTTCAAGGAGCTTAAAGCTCCAGGGATATCTCATCTCAAGGCGAGTTTCCCGCTTAGATGCTTTCAGCGGTTATCTCTTCCGAACATAGCTACCCGGCGATGCCACTGGCGTGACAACCGGTACACCAGAGGTTCGTCCACTCCGGTCCTCTCGTACTAGGAGCAGCCCCCTTCAAATATCCAACGCCCACGGCAGATAGGGACCAAACTGTCTCACGACGTTTTAAACCCAGCTCACGTACCTCTTTAAATGGCGAACAGCCATACCCTTGGGACCGGCTACAGCCCCAGGATGAGATGAGCCGACATCGAGGTGCCAAACACCGCCGTCGATATGAACTCTTGGGCGGTATCAGCCTGTTATCCCCAGAGTACCTTTTATCCGTTGAGCGATGGCCCTTCCATACAGAACCACCGGATCACTATGACCTGCTTTCGCACCTGCTCGACTTGTCGGTCTCGCAGTTAAGCACGCTTATGCCATTGCACTATCAGCACGATTTCCGACCGTACCTAGCGTACCTTCGTACTCCTCCGTTACACTTTGGGAGGAGACCGCCCCAGTCAAACTGCCTACCATGCACTGTCCCCGACCCGGATCACGGGCCAAGGTTAGAACCTCAAACAAACCAGGGTGGTATTTCAAGGACGGCTCCACCGAAACTAGCGTTCCGGTTTCATAGCCTCCCACCTATCCTACACAGATCGGTTCAAAGTCCAATGCAAAGCTACAGTAAAGGTTCATGGGGTCTTTCCGTCTAGCCGCGGGGAGATTGCATCATCACAAACACTTCAACTTCGCTGAGTCTCGGGAGGAGACAGTGTGGCCATCGTTACGCCATTCGTGCAGGTCGGAACTTACCCGACAAGGAATTTCGCTACCTTAGGACCGTTATAGTTACGGCCGCCGTTTACCGGGACTTCAATCAAGAGCTTGCACCCCATCATTTAATCTTCCGGCACCGGGCAGGCGTCACACCCTATACGTCCACTTTCGTGTTTGCAGAGTGCTGTGTTTTTATTAAACAGTCGCAGCCACCAGTTTATTGCAACCCCTTCACCCTTTGCGCGCAGGCGCATCAAGCTACAGGGGCGTACCTTATCCCGAAGTTACGGTACCAATTTGCCGAGTTCCTTCTCCCGAGTTCTCTCAAGCGCCTTAGAATACTCATCTCGCCCACCTGTGTCGGTTTGCGGTACGGTCTTGTTAAACTGAAGCTTAGAGGCTTTTCTTGGAACCACTTCCGATTGCTTCTTCACCGAAGTGAATGGCCTCGCACCCTTGAATTCCGCGCCCGGATTTGCCTAAGCGCCTTCTCCAATGCAAGGACCGGGACTTCCAACACCCGGACAACCTTCCGCGATCCGTCCCCCCATCGCATTTAACAATGGTGCAGGAATATTAACCTGCTTCCCATCAGCTACGCATTTCTGCCTCGCCTTAGGGGCCGACTCACCCTACGCCGATGAACGTTGCGTAGGAAACCTTGGGCTTACGGCGAGGGGGCTTTTCACCCCCTTTATCGCTACTCATGTCAGCATTCGCACTTCCGATACCTCCAGCACACTTTTCAATGCACCTTCACAGGCTTACGGAACGCTCTCCTACCATGCATATAAATATGCATCCGCAGCTTCGGTATATTGCTTAGCCCCGTTACATCTTCCGCGCAGGACGACTCGATCAGTGAGCTATTACGCTTTCTTTAAAGGGTGGCTGCTTCTAAGCCAACCTCCTGACTGTTTTAGCCTTCCCACTTCGTTTCCCACTTAGCAATATTTGGGGACCTTAGCTGGCGGTCTGGGTTGTTTCCCTCTTGACACCGGACGTTAGCACCCGATGTCTGTCTCCCGTGATTGCACTCTTCGGTATTCGGAGTTTGCTATGGCGTAGTAATCCGCAATGGACCCCACAACCATGACAGTGCTCTACCCCCGAAGGTGATACACGAGGCACTACCTAAATAGTTTTCGGAGAGAACCAGCTATTTCCAAGTTTGTTTAGCCTTTCACCCCTATCCACAGCTCATCCCCTAATTTTTCAACATTAGTGGGTTCGGTCCTCCAGTACGTGTTACCGCACCTTCAACCTGGCCATGGATAGATCACTTGGTTTCGGGTCTACGCCCAGCAACTGAGACGCCCTATTCGGACTCGCTTTCGCTACGCCTGCCTTAATCAGTTAAGCTTGCTACTGAACGTAAGTCGCTGACCCATTATACAAAAGGTACGCCGTCACCCCTTTCAAGGCTCCGACTGTTTGTATGCATGCGGTTTCAGGATCTATTTCACTCCCCTCCCGGGGTTCTTTTCGCCTTTCCCTCACGGTACTGGTTCACTATCGGTCGATCACGAGTATTTAGCCTTGGAGGATGGTCCCCCCATCTTCAGACAGGATTTCACGTGTCCCGCCCTACTTGTCGTACCCCTAGTTCCACATCGCTGTTTTCGCCTACAGGGCTATCACCTGCTATGGCCGCACTTTCCAGAGCGTTCGGCTAACAATGATGCTAAAAGGTACAGGCTGATCCCATTTCGCTCGCCACTACTTTGGGAATCTCGGTTGATTTCTTTTCCTGCGGTTACTTAGATGTTTCAGTTCACCGCGTTCGCTTCACTGGAGCTATGTATTCACTCCAGGATGACCCATACGGGCCGGGTTTCCCCATTCGGACATCTTCGGATCAAAGCTCGTTTGCCAGCTCCCCGAAGCTTTTCGCAGGCTACCGCGTCCTTCATCGCCTGTGATCGCCAAGGCATCCACCACATGCACTTGTTCGCTTGACCCTATAACGAGTGTGTCTCTCAACACGCGCGCCATAGGTTGAGTATTCGTGTTGCGCCGTATTCCAAGCCATCTCTCGATAACTTTTCATACATTGATACAATCACAACCCTGATTCACCTACTCATACACCCATCTCTAAGTGTATTTTCGTGAATCTCTTTACTACTTCTTCCAGATTGTTAAAGAACGACAGCACGACTTTAAGCGCTATGCTTAAAACCGCTTACTGACTGGCTCAATCGCCAATGCGTATTTTTCACACGACACCGCAAGCACTTTTCTGCTCACAGGTATAAAAAATCTGCGTTGGTGATTGGTGGAGGATGACGGGATCGAACCGACGACCCCCTGCTTGCAAAGCAGGTGCTCTCCCAGCTGAGCTAATCCCCCCGTACCTTGATGCTGAAGGGTCCGTCATTCCTCTTTTATGACGCTTAACGCATTCGTTAATCATCACTCAAGCGAATCATGGTGGGTCTGGTTGGATTCGAACCAACGACCCCCGCCTTATCAAGACGGTGCTCTAACCAACTGAGCTACAGACCCTTAGCCTGTCTTCTTACAGCCGATAAGCGTGAGCACTTCAGTGCTTTGTTCAAAGCGTTGAGCTCGAGAAAGGAGGTGATCCAGCCGCACCTTCCGATACGGCTACCTTGTTACGACTTCACCCCAGTCATGAATCCTACCGTGGTGACCGTCCTCCTTGCGGTTAGACTAGCCACTTCTGGTAAAACCCACTCCCATGGTGTGACGGGCGGTGTGTACAAGACCCGGGAACGTATTCACCGCGGCATGCTGATCCGCGATTACTAGCGATTCCAGCTTCACGTAGTCGAGTTGCAGACTACGATCCGGACTACGATCGGTTTTCTGGGATTAGCTCCCCCTCACGGGTTGGCAGCCCTCTGTTCCGACCATTGTATGACGTGTGAAGCCCTACCCATAAGGGCCATGAGGACTTGACGTCATCCCCACCTTCCTCCGGTTTGTCACCGGCAGTCTCCTTAGAGTGCTCTTGCGTAGCAACTAAGGACAAGGGTTGCGCTCGTTGCGGGACTTAACCCAACATCTCACGACACGAGCTGACGACAGCCATGCAGCACCTGTGTATCGGTTCTCTTTCGAGCACCCCAGCCTTTCAGCCAGGTTCCGACCATGTCAAGGGTAGGTAAGGTTTTTCGCGTTGCATCGAATTAATCCACATCATCCACCGCTTGTGCGGGTCCCCGTCAATTCCTTTGAGTTTTAATCTTGCGACCGTACTCCCCAGGCGGTCAACTTCACGCGTTAGCTACGTTACTAAGGAAATGAATCCCCAACAACTAGTTGACATCGTTTAGGGCGTGGACTACCAGGGTATCTAATCCTGTTTGCTCCCCACGCTTTCGTGCATGAGCGTCAGTATTGGCCCAGGGGGCTGCCTTCGCCATCGGTATTCCTCCACATCTCTACGCATTTCACTGCTACACGTGGAATTCTACCCCCCTCTGCCATACTCTAGCTCGCCAGTCACAAATGCAGTTCCCAGGTTAAGCCCGGGGATTTCACATCTGTCTTAACGAACCGCCTGCGCACGCTTTACGCCCAGTAATTCCGATTAACGCTCGCACCCTACGTATTACCGCGGCTGCTGGCACGTAGTTAGCCGGTGCTTATTCTTCCGGTACCGTCATCCCCCCACTGTATTAGAGCGAAGGTTTTCTTTCCGGACAAAAGTGCTTTACAACCCGAAGGCCTTCTTCACACACGCGGCATTGCTGGATCAGGGTTGCCCCCATTGTCCAAAATTCCCCACTGCTGCCTCCCGTAGGAGTCTGGGCCGTGTCTCAGTCCCAGTGTGGCTGGTCGTCCTCTCAGACCAGCTACAGATCGTCGCCTTGGTAGGCCTTTACCCCACCAACTAGCTAATCTGCCATCGGCCGCCCCTATAGCGCGAGGCCTTTCGGTCCCCCGCTTTCTTCCGTAGATCGTATGCGGTATTAATCCGGCTTTCGCCGGGCTATCCCCCACTACAGGACACGTTCCGATGTATTACTCACCCGTTCGCCACTCGCCACCAGGGTTGCCCCCGTGCTGCCGTTCGACTTGCATGTGTAAGGCATGCCGCCAGCGTTCAATCTGAGCCAGGATCAAACTCTTCAGTTCAATGCCTGTTACTGTTTTCTATTCTTCCGAATAGGTCGCTCACTCAACGTACTGACAAGTTCCTCCCATCTTCCGGTTACCCGAAAGACGCTCAAAACCTACCTTAATACTAGTGTGAGACTTGATACTTTCGCTTCACGGCAGCATCTCCCGAAAAACCCCGGAAAACACCACCACACCCCAAAGCAAACCACCAAGCGCCCACACTTATCGGCTGTTAGTTTTTAAAGAACATCGCCAAAACACCAGCATTCCAACCTTCAGAACACCGCCGCTTTCGCGTCGCTGCGTTTGCAGCACAGAAACGAGATTATGTAGTATCTTTTTCTCCCTGTCAACTAGTTTGTGAGCAATTTGCTTTCAAACTTACCGACTTTGGAGCCCGCCTGTTTCTCTGGCGGCCCTCGTTGCGAAACGAGGAGGCGAATAATAGGTGAAACCAAGAAGCATGGCAAGGATATCTTCAAATTATCCTTGGGAAAGTTCTATTTGCTCCCGGCAGGAGCCCTCGCCAAACCCATTTCCTCGATCGGAACCGCCTCCGCCATCGCGGCATACCCCGCATCGCTCGGGTGGATATGGTCGCCACTGTCGTAGCGGCGTTGCAATTTGTCAGGATGGTCCGGGTCGCGCAGCGCGCGATCGAAGTCGATAACACCATCGAACGCGTGGCTGGATCGGATGGAATTATTGACGGCGGTACGAATCGCCTCGCGTTCAGCCGGCAAGGCCGCGGGTGTCAGCGTTGCGCCGTATATCCTGATTCCGCGCTGATGCGCCTGGGCAACGAGCCGCTGGTATCCGCGCAGCAGTATGTCGGCGGTGACGGCCGTATGGGGATCGTCGCAATCGAGGCCGGCGCGCGGCGGCATGGAAGGGAAGTTGATGTCGTTGATGCCGATCAGCACGATCACCGACCGAACGCCCGGCTGACGCAACGCGTCTCGGTCGAAACGATTAAGTACTGCGTCGCCGTAGCAAGGTGACGGGCTCAGCAACCGGTTGCCGCTGATTCCAGCGTTCACCACCGACGTTCCTTCGATTCCCTTTTGCGTCAGCCGGCGCGCGAGCGCGTCGGTCCATCGGCGATTGGCATTGGGCGTCGAGCGCATTCCGTCGGTAATGGAATCGCCGATGGCCACCAGTGTCTGCGCAGAGGCGGTATCGACGGCAACGCTTGTCAGCCACACGAATTGCGTGAAGCGCGTGCGGAAGGCGGCTGCGTCCGTATCGGCGGAATGGTTGCCGGGCATCGAGATGTAGTTGACCTGACTCGCCACGCGGTGCCAGGCGGCCAGTTTCTGCCCGGCGGCCATATAGGTGCTTACGGCCAGCGGCTGGTGCGCGGCGACATTGAACGTGACAGGATCGCTGTCGACCTGGCCGCCCGGCGCGATGGTCACATCCGGCCTTCCGCCGAAGGTCACGGGACGGCTTGTCCCTGCGCGTATCGCGGCGGCGTTGCCCGAAACCGCACGCGCGATCTGCGCGCCGTCAATGACCAGCGGCGCCGTGCCATAGACATTGCTGAATCGCAGGCGAAGCTGTTTTCCATCGATAGCCGGATAGACGATCTGCCTGACAGTGCGCCCGCCAACTTCAGGCGCGCGATACAGCGCCGGCAATTCGGCGCGTTGCGGAATCTGCTGCAGCGCCGTGCTCCAGGCGCTGACCCAATGCCCGGCTGGCGCGTCGTCGGCGAAAGCCAGCGTGGGCGGAAACAGGAAGGCGGAAAACGCCGTGGCGGCAACGGCGGAAAGGACGCGAAGGTTCATCGGGGAACGGAATATTTTCGGAAAAACCGATTGTGCCTTACCCGGCAAACCGCACGCTTACAGCGGTCACGATGCAGGCGAGCAGTCAATTCCATTAGGCCCGGAATCATCGAAAATCGGATCATTTTTCGAAAAGCCCTCAGAATGTCGGCATTCCGCTTCGCGGTTCTTACTTTGTCCGGTACTTATTCAGCATGCATTCCAAAACCTCTTCCAGCACCAGCGCCGCGCCCGCCCTCATTGAATGGGAGGAACAAGGCGAGAGCCATTCGGCGCTCTGGCGCTCGGAAAGCGGAATCGCGCCGCCAAAACGCGTGGTGATAGGCGACGACCAGATGACGGCTGACTCGGCGTATCGGCTGGCTTGCGAAGGAACGGCCATCTTGTGGCGCGGCGATTTCCAGAACGCGCGGCAATTGTTGCAGGCTGTCGCAAGGCGCATAGAAACGAGGCCGAAGAAGTCCGCGAAGGCGAAAGCGAAGCAACGAAGCGCCAAGGTCGACTCATCCACCGACTCACCCGCCGACACGCCGGCCGCGCCGCCTGCTCCCGCGGAAGCGTTCAATTTGCATCGGCTTGCGCAGTCTCAGCGGGCGCGCACGCTCGGCATGTTCCTGCTGCCGCTCGACGCCGAGTACGCCATCACGCTGCGGCGCGCGCCAGTGGTGAAAGAGGCATGCGAGGAAGCGTACGGGCCGGCGGCGGGGGAGTCGGTCGTGTCGTTGCGTGAAGTACTTGGGCTGGTCGGCGCGCACGAGTGGCGCAAGAAGGGCGTGGACGTGGAAGCGCTTGGCGCGCGGATTCATCCTTATTACGGCGTGTTTTCGCCCGTGCGCGGCGAGTATGTGAAGCTGGTGGCGGATCAGCCGTTGCCTTCGAAGGAATTGGCATTCGATATCGGCACGGGCACGGGCGTACTGGCGGCGCTGCTGGCGCAGCGCGGCGTGAAGCGTGTGATAGCAACGGAGATCGATCCGCGCGCGCTTGCTTGTGCGCGCGAAAATATCGATTTACTTGGATATTCGCAGCAAGTGAAGGTGCTTGAGGCCGACCTGTTTCCGGAAGGCCGCGCCCCGTTGATCGTATGCAATCCGCCGTGGCTGCCAGCGCGGCCGAGTTCGGCGATCGAACATGCAATCTATGACCCCGAAAGCCGGATGTTGCGCGGTTTCCTGGATGGCCTCGCCGCACATTTGACGCCTGGCGGCGAAGGCTGGTTGATTTTGTCGGATCTGGCCGAGCATTTGGGATTGCGTACGCGCGCGCAATTCCAGGAATGGGTCGATCGCGCCGGCCTGAAAACGGACGGCAGGATGGACGTGCGCCCGCATCATCCCCGCGCCGCCGATAAAACCGATCCGCTGCACGCGGCGAGATCGGCCGAAGTTACTTCTTTGTGGCGGCTTGTGCCAGCTTGAGGACGGGCTTTTCAGAGCGGGGCATCGTCCGGCTTCCGGTTCACATACGCCAGCGCCGCCTCGCCCGCGACCCGTCCGCTCGCAAAACACGCCGTCAGCAAGTAGCCGCCAGTCGGCGCTTCCCAATCCAGCATCTCGCCCGCGCAGAAAACGCCGGGCAATGCGGCGAGCATCAACTGCGAATTCATCGATTCGAATCTCACGCCGCCTGCGCTGCTGATTGCCTCGGCGATGGGCCTTGGCTGCGTCACCGTCAACGGCAGCGCCTTGATGCGTTGCGCGAGACGAGTGGTGTCGGAGAAATCTTCGCGGCTTAGGCACTCACGCAGCAGGCCTGCTTTCGCGCCCGTCAGGTTCAAACGGCTTTGCAAATGGCTCGACATGGAACGTGCGCCGCGCGGATGCGTGACTTCGTCGTGCACGCGCTCGGGCGTCAAGGCGGGCAAGAGATCCAGCAGGAACGTGGCGTGTCCATCTGCCAGACGATCCCGAATACGCGCGGACAACGCGTAGACCAAACTGCCTTCAATACCCGTCGATGTCAACAAGCATTCGCCCGTGCGCCAATCCATGCCGCCATCTTGGCGCGGCATGCCGATTGAAACCGACTTCAGCGGCTCGCCGGCGAAGCGGCTGCTGAAATGCTCGCTCCAGGCGATATCGAATCCGCAATTCGACGGCTTGAACGGTGCGAGCGCAACATCGTGCGTTTCCAGGTGCTCGATCCACGCAGCGTCCGACCCGAGACGCGGCCAGCTCGCGCCGCCCAAGGCGAGCACGACGGCATCGGCATCGATCTGGCGATCCCCTTCCGGGGTCGCGAATCGCAGCGCGTGCGGCGTAGCCTCGTCCCATCCGATCCATTTGTGCCGCATGTGAAAGCGCACACCCGCCCCGCGCAGCCGATGCAACCACGCGCGCAGCATGGGCGCGGCTTTCATGTCGGCGGGAAAAACACGGCCCGAACTGCCAATGAACGTTTCGACGCCCAGTTCGTGGGTCCACGCGCGCAAGGCGGCGGCATCGAAACGACCCAGCAGCGGTTCTATCTGAGCCCGACGTTCGCCGTAACGCGACAGGAAAGCCTCGGCCGGCTCGGAATGAGTGAGATTCATGCCGCCTTTGCCGGCCATCAAGAACTTGCGGCCCACCGATGGCATTGCGTCATACAAATCCACTTCGACACCGCCCGCCGCCAGCGCTTCCGCCGCCATCAAGCCCGCAGGGCCGCCGCCGATAACGGCCACGCGTGGAATAGGAGTTTCGGACGATGACGGCATGCAGAGCAAAGTAGTGAGAGTCGGACGGTATTGTCGCATTGCCGTGGAGGCGGCCTGACCAGGGAAATTGTGCCCGTCTGAAACGGTTATCCTAAAAAAATCCATAAACCGACCGTCCGGTCGGTTTATAATTGCGCCACGGTAACTTCCCAAAGCGAGCGATCGTCATGTACACGCAATCCCTCGATATCCCCGGCAACGTTCAGTCCATCGATCCAGCAACAACGTCGCCGGAACTTGCCCGTTTCGACGCCGTCATGGCCGCCGACGGCAAGATCGAACCTCAGGACTGGATGCCCGACGCGTACCGCAAGACGCTGATTCGCCAGATCTCGCAGCACGCGCATTCGGAGATCATTGGAATGCTGCCCGAGGGCAACTGGATTTCGCGCGCGCCGAGTCTGAAGCGCAAGGCGATCCTGCTCGCGAAGGTGCAGGACGAGGGCGGCCACGGCCTCTATTTGTATAGCGCGGCGGAGACCATGGGGGTATCGCGCGATCAACTCGTCGATGCCCTGCACGCGGGCCGGGCCAAGTATTCGAGCATCTTCAATTACCCGACGCCCACTTGGGCGGACGTCGGTGTGATTGGCTGGCTGGTTGACGGCGCGGCGATCATGAACCAGATCCCGCTTTGCCGCTGCACCTACGGCCCATACGCGCGCGCCATGATCCGCATCTGCAAGGAAGAGTCGTTCCATCAGCGTCAGGGGTTCGACGCGCTTCTCTCCATGATGAAGGGCACGCAGGCGCAAAAGGACATGGTCCAGCAGGCGGTCGATCGCTGGTGGTGGCCTGTGCTGATGATGTTCGGACCGAGCGACAAGGATTCCATTCACAGCGGGCAATCGTTCAAGTGGGGCATCAAGCGGATTTCGAATGATGATCTGCGGCAGAAATTCGTCGATGCCACCGTCGAGCAGGCAAGGATTCTCGGTGTCACGCTGCCCGATCCCAATCTGAAATGGAACGAGGAACGGCAAGCGCATGACTATGGCGCGATCGATTGGGATGAATTCTGGCGCGTCGTGAATGGCGATGGCCCGTGCAACAAGGAACGGCTCGCCACGCGCGTGAAAGCGCATGAAGACGGCGCCTGGGTTCGCGAAGCCGCCCTCGTCTATTCCGCGAAACAGGCCGCACGCGCGCAAAAACAAGCGGCATAAGGAGCGAAAGATGAACAACGAATGGCCGATCTGGGAAGTGTTCGTACGCAGCAAGCAGGGCCTCGACCACAAGCATTGCGGCAGCCTGCATGCGCCGGACGCGCCCGCGGCGCTGCGCATGGCGCGCGACGTCTACACGCGGCGCCAGGAAGGCGTGAGCATCTGGGTGGTGCCATCGGCGGCAATTACGGCCTCCAATCCCGCCGACAAAGCCGAGTTTTTCGAACCCGCCGGCGACAAGATTTATCGTCACCCGACGTTCTTCGTGCTGCCCGACGAAATCAACCACATGTGATCGAAGGGTCAAGCCCATGACGACGCCCCAACATCTTTCCTACGTGCTGCGCCTCGCCGACAACGCGCTGATCCTCGGCCAGCGTAACGGGGAATGGTGCGGACACGGTCCGGTGCTCGAGGAAGACATCGCGCTCGCCAACATCAGTCTGGATTTGATTGGTCAGGCGCGCTTGCTGTACTCGCACGCAGCCACGCGCGATGCCGCGCTTAACGGCACGAGTAAAACCGAAGACGACTACGCGTATTTCCGCAACGAACGTGATTTCCGCAATTACACGCTGACCGAGTTGCCCCATGCGGGGCCGTTGTCGGGCACGGCGAGATCGGATCGCGATTACGCGGTGACGGTCGTGCGCAATTTCCTGTATTCAACGCTGATGGCGCATCTCTGGACAGCGCTCACGCAATCGGGCGACGCGCAGCTTGCCGCGATCGCGTCCAAGTCGATCAAGGAGACGCGCTATCACCTGAATCACGCGAGCGACTGGCTGCTGCGTTTCGGCGATGGCACCGAGGAATCGCATCGCCGGGCTCAGGCGGCGGTTGATTACCTGATGCCGTACACGCGCGAGTTTTTCAGCGTGGATGACGTGGAGACAAGCATTGCTGATGCGGGTATTGGTCCACTCACAGCCAGTCTCGAACCGGCATGGCGTGAAGATGTAGAGGCGACTCTGGCCGAAGCCACGCTGCAAAAACCAGCCGATGCCAAACACGTTTCCACCGGCAAGCTTGGCGAGCATTCCGAGCACATGGGTTATTTGCTCGCGGAATTGCAGAGCATCGCGCGGCAGCATCCGGGCGCAACGTGGTGAGCGCAATGACCGCTTTAGATGACATCACGCTGCAGCACGTGTGGGAAGTACTCGAAGCCGTGCCGGACCCGGAAATCCCTGTTGTGTCCATACGCGAACTCGGCATTTTGCGCGACGTCCGCCGCGGCACGAATGAAACGCTTGAAATCGTCGTCACGCCAACGTATTCCGGCTGCCCGGCGATGTACCAGATTGCAGAAGATATTGGCGCGGCGCTCAATGCGGCGGGTTTCACGAAGTATCGGATAGAGACGGTTCTCGCGCCCGCGTGGACCACCGACTGGATGACCAAAGCCGCCCGCGAAAAGCTCAAGCAATACGGTATCGCGCCGCCAATGGGCAATTGCGGCTCGAACGAACACGCGCCGCAAGAACGGCCGTTGCGATTTGTCCCCCGCATTGTCGATACACCCGCGTGCCCGCGCTGCGGCTCGCTGCATACCGAACGCCTCGCGCAATTCGGTTCAACGGCGTGCAAGGCGCTGTATCGATGCATGGATTGCCGCGAGCCGTTCGACTACTTCAAACCGTACTGAAACCGACCATGGCGACTCCGCAATTCCATTCGCTGCGCATCCGCGACGTTCGTCCCGAAACTGCGGACGCCGTCACCGTTTCCTTCGACGTCCCCGAAAAACTGCGCGACGCGTTCCGCTTCACGCAAGGCCAGTTCGTCACGTTGAAGACGCACATAGACGGTGAAGAAACGCGCCGGTCGTACTCTATTTGCGTAGGCGTGACGGACTACGATCGCGACGGCGAATTGCGTATCGGCATCAAGCGCGTGCGCGGCGGGCGCTTCTCGAATTTCGCTTTCGACACGCTCAAGCCCGATCATGAAATCGAAGTCATGACGCCCGATGGACGCTTCTTCACGCATCTGAACGCGGATCACGTGAAGCACTACGTGGCGTTTTCCGGCGGCTCGGGCATCACGCCGGTGCTCGCGATCATCAAGACAACATTGGAAACCGAGCCGACCAGCCGTTTCACGCTGATCTACGGGAACCGCAGCGTCGACGCGATCATGTTCGCCGAGGAACTGGAAGACCTGAAGAACCGTTTCATGAGCCGGTTCTCGCTGTATCACGTTTTATCGGACGATTTGCAGGACGTCGAACTATTCAACGGCGTGCTGAATCAGGACAAATGCGCAGCTTTCCTGGAAGCGCTCGTTCCCGCAAATGAAATCGATGAAGCCTTCATTTGCGGCCCCGCCCCGATGATGGACGCCGCCGAAGCCGCCCTGAAAAGCGCGGGCGTGCCGCCAAACCAGGTTCACGTTGAGCGCTTTGGAACGCCTTTGCCGCAAGCCGGCGTGCCGCAGATCGAGATTACGGAAGACACGCCGGCGGCGGATCTGGAACTGGTCATCGATGGAAAGAAGCGCAAGCTGCGTCTGCCCTACCAAGGCGTGAGCGTGCTCGACGTCGGATTGAAGGCGGGTCTTGCGCTACCCTACGCGTGCAAAGGCGGCGTCTGCTGCACCTGCCGCGCGAAAGTGCTGGAAGGCGAAGTGCGCATGGAGAAGAATTTCACACTCGAGCAACATGAAATCGATGCCGGTTTCGTGCTGACGTGCCAGTGCCATCCCGTTTCGGATCGCGTAGTTGTGAGCTATGACGAACGTTGAGCAAGCGGTTGGCGGATTGCACTGATTCAATTCGCTTACACTAGGGGTCGTCTGTTGTTAAGTTATCGCCACGTTGATTACGTAATCACGTCGCTCGCGTCGATCACACAACAGCCGGCCTTCTTACGTTTGCGGTCACCGCTACTGATGAGCACCCTTCACGTTACCAACGGCGATCACGCCGCCGAGATACTGCGCGAAGCGCTGAATGCGGCCTCACGCAATGAGCGCGTCATTCCTTTGAAGGACGATCTTGCGGTCGGCCAGTTGAGGGGGATCGACGACAATCCGGAAACACGCGCTCTCTTCTGGCAGCAAGTGCTTGACGAGCATAAAGTCGATTTCATTTCAAAGCTCAGGGAACAGGACGCGCTTTTGCGCGAACTGGCTCAAGGCACGGGCCAAGTCGTGGTCTGGCACGGCCAAAGCGCGAGCGACCAATTGATGTTGCGGCGTGTTGCCTACACCTTGCGCAACGTGCCGCAGCGCCTGAACGAAGCGAAACTTTCCGCCGACGATCTGCCGTTGATCACCGCCGACGACGGCACGCAACGCCGGCGCGGCCGCGCTGACGGCGCGACGGCTGTCGGCATGTTCACGGCGGCGGAACTCGGCGCAAAACTGCCGACGGCCGCGCCCATCTCCGTGTTGCGCATCAGCCGGCTTGCACTGGAATGGCAGGAAGTGAAGCAGATCAATAGCGAGACGCGACGTTGGCGCGACAACACGTTTATCTCCGGCAGCTATTCCGATATCGACGAAACCATCCTCCAGATTGCGAGCGCTGGCTGGATCGGATCGCGCCAACTTGCGGGCGACGTGATGGGCCGAAGTTTCGGCTTTCTGGTCAGCGATTCCATCGCGCTCTGGCGATGCCGCGAGCTTGTAGCCGCCGGCAAGCTGGAAATCCGCGGCGATCCAACAAAAATTGCGGACGCGAAACTGCGCCGCGCCGTGCGTTAGCCGTAGGACCGGCTAGCCGGAAAGGGTCGCTCAAGCATTAGAATTCCATTCGACCCCAGCACTTCTCCGAGACTCAATGGCCCGTACCCGAGCGCCCGACCACGACACACAACGCGAGCAGATCCTCGAACTCGCCGCCGCCAAATTCGCGCAGACGAGCTACCCGAGCACATCGATGGCCGATCTCGCCGCTGCCAGCGGCACGTCCAAAGCGCGCCTTTACCACTATTACGCGAGCAAGGAAGCCATTCTCTTCGATCTGCTCGATCGCTATACCAAGCGGCTGATGTTGATCATCGCGGAAGTGGAAGGGGCCAGCCAGCGGCGGGGGTTGACCGAGCGCGAGGCGTTTGCCGAACTCATTCGCGCGTTTCTCGCCGAATACGAAACATCGCACAGCCGGCACGTTGCGCTGCTCAACGACGTGAAATATCTCGAAGATACGCAGCGTGAAATCGTGCTGGAGCGGCAGCGCGGGATTGTCGCCGCATTTGCACGCCAGCTTGCGCGCGCTTATCCGAAACGTGCGACCAAGGAAAACCAGACCGCGCTCACCATGATGGTATTCGGCATGATCAACTGGACTTTCACGTGGCTGAAGCCAGATGGCAAGCTGGGTTATCCGGAATTTGCGGAACAGGTCGTGGATGTCATCGAACACGGAATGAATGGCGACAATATGAAATGATGCGCTGCACCACCATTGTTCCCGCACGTCCGTCCGATTTTTACAACACACTATAAGCTATTGTTTTTAAAAAGCTTATCGCGAACGGCCACATGTTTTAGACGCTATACTCCACAGTGAATTACGGGTTTTCCCTAGTATATAAACGATGGTTCAGCTAAAATTCGATTTGCGACGCAGCATGTCGCTTGACGATTCAAGGAGCCATCATCGTGAACATATCTTTCGACCGCCCCGCCGCCTCGATCTTTGCATCAGCCGATCGCTCGCGCACGGTTGCCGGTCGTACGCCTGTTCTCGTTCGTGAGCTGTCCTCCGCTGATCGCGAGCGCCTGCTCACCCACTTCCTGGCACTTGACGAAGACGACCGTCTGCTGCGCTTTGGTCAGATCGTGCCGGACCGCGTGATCGAAAACTACGTGGCGAACATCGACTTTTCGCGCGATACGGTATTCGGCGTGTTCGACGAAACGCTGAGCCTCGTTGGCGTAGGTCATCTGGCTTATCTGCCAGCCGAAGGCGACAAGCGCACCGCCGAATTCGGCGTGTCGGTGCTGGAAAGCGCACGCGGTCGAGGTGTGGGCAGCCGCTTGTTCGAACGCGCCGCCATTCGCAGCCGCAACACGCACGTTTCAATGCTCTACATGCATTGTTTGTCACGTAACTCGACCATGATGCACATAGCGAAGAAGTCGGGCATGAAGATTGAATACGCGTACGGCGAAGCCGATGCTTATTTGTCGCTCACGCCCGCTGACCAAAGCAGCATCATCGCGGAGATGATGCAGGAGCAGGCGGCAGTCTTCGATTACGCGATCAAGCGCCAAGCGCGCCGGGCATCGCAAATGTTTCAGGCGTTCATGCCTACTGCCGACGCGGCCTAAGTTTCGGTTCTCATCAGCAAGCATGCGCAAAAGCACGAAAGGCGGCGAAAGCCGCCTTTTTTGCGTCTTGAGCATCCGTTAATGTGTTTATCGGATGGGCAAGGCTGTCGTCTCCTTAATGCGCTCGAGCGAGAAGCTGCTCTTTACATCGATAACCGATGGATGGTGCAGCAGTTGGTCCTGCACAAAGCGCGAAAAATGCTCCATGTCCTCCACCTGGACACGCAATAGATAGTCTGTATCGCCGGTCATGGCGTCGCACGCAACAACTTCTGGCCACGTTAACAACGCTTCGCGGAACCGGTCTGCGTGCGTAGGGGGATTTTTCATTCCCGCCGATGCGACCGTTCCGCCGCGCTTTTCCAGCCGCACATTGACGTAAGCAAGCAGCCCGAGCCCAAGCAGCCGCGGCTCCAGCAACGCGACATAACCGCGTATCACGCCCGCCTCTTCCAGTCGCCGAATGCGCCGAAGGCATGGACTCGGCGACAAACTCACCTGATCCGCGATGTCCTGATTCGAGAGCCGGCCGTTGACCTGAAGAATCGCGAGAATCTTCCGGTCGATCGCATCGAGTTCTATTCGAGCCATTTTCTGCCTCTAAGGCATTATTTAACGCTATAAACGTGCGTAATCGTAGCCACGCGCGATTTGATTCGCAAGTATCCGCCAGACGGCTCTCGTTAAACTTTGTCCCAATAATCATCGGTTCAGGGAGACAAAGCATGCAGGCAGCAACTTGGGAAAATCCCGTTGGCACGGATGGTTTCGAATTCATCGAGTACACGGCGCCGGATCCGGTCGCGCTCGGCAAACTGTTCGAGCAGATGGGATTCACCGCCATTGCGCGGCATCGGCACAAGGACGTGACTTTGTACCGGCAAGGCGAAATCAACTTCCTGGTGAACGCCGAACCGGACTCCTTCGCGCAGCGCTTTGCGCGTTTGCATGGACCATCGATTTGCGCCATTGCGTTTCGCGTCGCCGATGCTGCCAAAGCCTACAAACGCGCGCTCGACCTGGGCGCCTGGGGCTTCGACAACAAAACCGGCCCGATGGAACTCAACATTCCCGCGATCAAGGGAATCGGCGATTCGCTGATCTACTTCGTGGACCGCTGGCGCGGCAAGAACGGTGCGCAGCCGGGAAGCATCGGCGACATCAGCATTTACGACGTCGATTTCGAACCGATTCCCGGCGCCGATCAAAATCCTGCCGGCCACGGTTTGACGTACATCGACCATTTGACGCACAACGTGCATCGCGGGCGAATGATCGAGTGGGCCGAATTCTACGAGCGCCTCTTCAATTTCCGCGAAGCGCGTTATTTCGATATAGAAGGCAAGGTCACGGCCGTGAAGTCGAAGGCGATGAGTTCGCCGTGCGGCAAGATTCGTATTCCAATCAACGAGGAAGGGTCCGACACATCCGGACAGATTCAGGAATATCTCGATGCGTATCGCGGTGAAGGGATTCAGCACATCGCGCTCGGGACCGACAATATCTACGCGACAGTGGACGCCTTGCGCGGCGCGCGGATCTCGCTTCTGGATACCATCGATACATACTACGAACTTGTCGACCGGCGTGTGCCGAATCATGGCGAATCGGTGGCGGAATTGAAAAAACGCAAGATTCTGATCGACGGTATTCGCGACGAAATCCTGCTGCAGATCTTCACGGAGAATCAGATTGGCCCGATCTTTTTCGAGATCATCCAGCGCAAGGGCAATCAGGGATTCGGCGAAGGCAATTTCAAGGCGTTGTTCGAATCAATTGAACTCGATCAGATTCGACGCGGCGTGGTGAAGGACTCCACGGTCAACTGAAAGAAGCGAATCGAAAAAAAATGCCGGCGATCACTGTGATCGCCGGCATTTTTGGTTCAGCGCGGAGATTTCAGGTCTCGTCTTTCTTTTCCACGTTCTGATTATCGGAAACCTGCTCTACCCGAACCTGGGCCACGCGCGCCGCCCCGGTTTTCAAGCCTTCGGACCCAGCCGGCGCGCCCACGCGAACGGGCGCATTGATCGCGAAAAATGCGGCTGAGACCATCAGGAAATTCTGGATGTATCGTTGTTTCACTGCTTCCTCCTTCAACTGCGTGCATCAATGTGTCTTTCGACCGTTGCCCGCCTGAACGCGCATCGGTCGCGGGATTTGAATACTCAGGCCACGAGCGGTTCCCCAATGAAATAAAACTCGGGCGTTTTTACACCTCGTAACACGCGAACGATCGTAAAGTTTCTTTTCAGCGGGTTATTACCAGTGCTGTCAAAAATGCAAAACAGGCACACTCAAAATCCCGGCTGACGCGTTCACAAGACGCTAAAGCCCAAGAGTTTTGGCGATCCCAAACGTTGGCGGAGAGACCTGCAATGAATGCCCCACTAGACGCGGAACAACAAGCCAAGCTTGAGGCCGCGCTCACCACCGTCACCCTCGACGACAAATACACCCTCGAACGCGGCCGCGCTTACATGAGCGGAATCCAGGCGCTCGTCCGGTTGCCCATGCTGCAACAACAGCGCGATCACGCCGCCGGCCTGAACACCGCCGGGTTTATTTCCGGCTATCGCGGTTCCCCGCTCGGCGCGCTCGACCAGCATTTGTGGAAAGCGAAAAAGCACCTCGCGTCGCACGAGATCGTGTTCCAGCCGGGCGTGAACGAAGACCTTGCGGCGACCGCCGTCTGGGGTTCGCAGCAGGTGAATCTGTATCCCAGCGCCAAATACGATGGCGTGTTCTCGATGTGGTACGGCAAGGGGCCTGGCGTCGACAGAACCGGCGACGTGTTCAAGCACGGAAACTCGGCGGGTTCATCGGCGAAAGGCGGCGTTCTTGTGCTCGCCGGCGACGACCACGCCGCCAAATCGTCCACGCTCGCGCATCAGTCCGAACACATTTTCAAGGCGTGCGGATTGCCGGTGCTGTTTCCATCGAATGTGCAGGAATACCTGGACTTCGGGCTGCACGGCTGGGCAATGAGCCGATACTCCGGCCTCTGGGTCGCGATGAAATGCGTGACCGACGTGGTGGAATCGTCGGCTTCCGTGGATATCGATCCGAATCGCGTGGAGATCGTGTTGCCGACCGATTTCGCGATGCCCGATGGCGGCCTCAATATCCGCTGGCCCGATCCGCCACTGGTTCAGGAGGCGCGGCTCCTCGACTACAAGTGGTACGCGGCGCTCGCCTACGTGCGCGCGAACAAACTGGACCGTATCGAAATCGAATCGCCGAACGCTCGCTTCGGGATCATGACAGCGGGCAAGGCGTATCTGGATGTCCGTCAGGCTTTATCGGACCTCGGTCTCGACGATGAAACCTGCGCGCGCATCGGCGTGCGTTTGTACAAGGTGGGCTGCGTGTGGCCGCTCGAAGCACAAGGCGCGCACGCGTTCGCCCACGGGCTGGAAGAAATTCTGGTCGTCGAAGAAAAGCGCCAGATCCTCGAATACGCGATCAAGGAAGAACTCTACAACTGGCCCGACGCACAACGCCCGCGCGTCTTCGGGAAATTCGATGAGAAAGACGGCGCCGGCGGCGAATGGTCCGTGCCGATGGGCAACTGGCTATTGCCGGCGCATTACGAGTTGTCGCCGGCGATTATCGCGAAGGCGATTGCCACGCGGCTCGACAAGTTCGACCTGCCGCCCGAAGTGCGCGCGCGCATCGCGACGCGGATTGCGGTGATCGAAGCGAAGGAGCGCGCGCTGGCGCGGCCGCGCGTCGAGGCCGAGCGCAAGCCGTGGTTCTGCTCGGGCTGTCCGCACAATACATCGACCAACGTGCCTGAAGGATCGCGCGCGCTGGCGGGTATCGGTTGCCATTACATGACCGTCTGGATGGACCGCAGCACGAGCACGTTCAGCCAGATGGGCGGAGAAGGCGTGGCGTGGATCGGGCAAGCGCCGTTCACCAACGACCAGCACGTATTCGCCAATCTCGGCGATGGCACGTACTTCCACTCCGGGCTTCTGGCGATCCGCGCGGCGATCGCGTCGAAGACCAACATCACGTACAAGCTGCTTTACAACGATGCCGTCGCAATGACCGGCGGCCAGCCCGTGGATGGCGTGCTGACCGTGCCGCAAATCACGCATCAACTCGCGGCAGAAGGCGCGAAGAAAATCGTGATCGTCACCGATGAACCCGAAAAGTACGACGCGAACGTCGGCCTCGCGCCGGGCATCCAGGTTTATCACCGCGAAAAACTCGACGATGTTCAACGCGAACTGAGGGAAATCGCGGGCACCACAATCCTTATCTACGACCAGACGTGCGCGACGGAAAAGCGTCGCCGCAGGAAACGCGGCGCTTATCCCGATCCGGCGAAGCGCGTGGTCATCAATGAAGCCGTGTGCGAAGGCTGCGGCGATTGTTCGGTGAAGTCGAACTGCCTGTCGGTCGAGCCGCTCGATACCGAATACGGCACCAAGCGCCAGATCAACCAGTCGACCTGCAACAAGGACTACTCATGCGTGAACGGATTCTGCCCGAGCTTTGTCACGGTTGAAGGCGGCCAACTGAAGAAGCCGAAGGTATCGAGCATTTCCGGCGACGCCATGCCGCCCGTTCCCACGCCTGCGCTTCCTGACATTGATCGCCCTTACGGCGTGCTGGTCACGGGCGTCGGCGGAACGGGCGTTGTGACCATTGGCGCGCTGCTTGGCATGGCGGCGCATCTGGAGCAAAAAGGCGTGACCGTGCTCGACGTCACCGGCCTCGCGCAAAAAGGCGGCGCCGTGATGAGCCACGTGCAGATCGCAAACCTGCCGGGCGATATCCACGCCACGCGCATCGCAATGGGCGAAGCCGACTTGGTGATCGGTTGCGATCCGATCGTCACTGCCAGCGATGAATGTGGTTCGCGCATGCAACCGGGTCATACGCGCGTGGTCGTGAACAGCGCCGAAACGCCGACAGCCGAGTTCATCAAGAACCCGAACTGGCGTTTCCCGGGCGCAAGCGCGGAAGCCGATATCCGCACGGCTGCGGGCGAACACGTCGCACTCGTCGATGCAAACCGTTTCGCCGTAGCACTTCTCGGCGACGCCATTTACACGAACCCCTTTGTGCTTGGCTTCGCATGGCAGCGCGGATGGGTTCCTTTGCGCCACGAATCGCTGGTTCGTGCAATTGAACTCAACGCGGTGCAAGTCGAGAAGAATCTGGCGGCGTTCGAATGGGGACGTCACGCGGCGCATGACCTTGATGGTCTTGAACGCCTGGTGAAGGGACAGAATCGCGGGGCTTCATCGAGTGCGCAAGGCAGCAGCAAGATCATCGCGCTGCATACGCCGAAGGCGCTGGACGCGTTGATCGAAAAGCGCATCGCTTATCTCGCCGATTATCAAAACGAGGCGTACGCCTCGCGTTATGGCCGGCTGGTGGCCGAAGTTCGCGTGGCGGAAGCGTCGCTCGGCGTGCTCGATGGCCAATATGCGCTGACCGAAGCCGTCGCGAAAAACCTGCACAAGCTGATGGCGTACAAGGACGAGTATGAAGTCGCACGCCTTTATGCCGATCCTGCGTTTGTGGAACGGTTGAAGAGCAGCTTCGAAGGCGACTGGAAGATCAACTTCCATCTTGCGCCGCCAATGTTCTCGAAGAAAGACGCGCACGGCCATCTCATCAAGAAGCAATATGGCCCGTGGGTTTTATCCGCAATGAAGGTTCTGGCGAAGATGAAGTTCTTGCGGGGTACATCGCTGGATATTTTCGGCAAGACCGAGGAACGGAAAATGGAGCGGGGGTTGATCGCGGATTACGAAGCACTGGTGAAAGAACTGATCAGCGGGTTGACACTCGATAAGTTGCCACTGGCGATTGAACTCGCAAGTCTTCCGGATTCCATGCGCGGTTACGGTCATGTGAAAGACAACAACGTGAACGCAGCGCGTGTTAAGTGGAACGCTTTGCTGTCACGTTGGCGTTCGACGACAGGCGATGAAACCCGACAAGTGGCTTAAGCGGTTTTCTGCGGTACACGGCAAAACGCCCAGTGAAGTTTCACTGGGCGTTTTTATTGAGGCAATACGTTCAACCGCTACGCAACTCGGCGCGCCCCGTAATATCGCCGGGTCCAATAGGCGCTTTTCATCGATTCAATTCGAACGAATGCACCCTTTTTCGGCGCATGAATGAATTGATTTTCGCCGACATAAATGCCCACGTGTGTTGCCGTGCCGCGAGTCGTGTTGAAAAACACGAGATCGCCCGGATGCAAATCCGTCTGCGAGACCGCTACACCTTGACGGCTGATCTGCGACGATACACGCGGCAACAATATACCCGTGGCCTTTTGATACACGTAGCGCACAAAACCGCTGCAATCGAGTCCCTGCTCCGGTGTATTGCCGCCCCATGAATAGGGAACCCCAATCATGGTTTCGGCTTTTTGAAGAATGTCCGAGAGCCGCGAACCAGGCGCACCTTCAACTATATTCTACTGCGAAGACCACTTCTGTTTTTGAGTGGGGTCATAAAGCAACGCGTCGCCGTTGAGTGAAACTGGCTTGCCAACCTGAATGATGCCGTTGACTGTGTGCTTACCCTCCACCCCGTTAAGCGCCATGTCGAGCGCCTTTTCCGGCGTGAGGAAACTCGCTGACCCTACAGTCGTTGCTGAAGCAGCGCCCGAGCCTGTAGCCAGAATCAAACCGCTGAGCGCTGTTGCCAATAATTGAGCAGACAGTGCTTTTCGTTGCGGCATGCCAGTGCGTGATTCAGCGAAACTCCGCTGCGCAACATAAGACCGGTGATTATTCATTTCAGCCTGCCTCATGATAACGACCAGAATCGCAAAGCGGTTGTGCGCGAAGTCTTTACGGGTGCAGCGAGAGGAATGCTGCGTTTGCTCTCAAACAACTTGAAACCGACACTTGTCTTTTCACCAACTGCGTCAGATTTGACCGTCGTCTGATTTAATAACGATTTAAATTGCCTTTTCATGATTGATACGTATTCCTAATATATTTATCAGACTTTGTGAATTTCAGCGGATTCAACATATTTTGGAAACCGCACCTAATTTGGCTATCGCGCATATCCGCACAGAATGGGAATGCCGATCCAGCAAGAATGGATAGCCAACATCTGACCGATAGCGGAGCAGCAAGACTATGCACAACGCATGTGCGTCTCGCTTTGTCACAATCTTGCTTCAAAACCTATTCTATTCGGACTTAACGGGAATATTGATAGGTCTACTCTTAAAGCCAAGTCCCGTATGACATACAGATTTGAAGTGCTGTCAGAAAAAAGGGGTAATTCCCAAGTCGGAATTACCCCGTTCACTTCATGCAACAGCGCACTTTAGAATTCGTAGCCTACTTGCGCCCGTACGCCGGTGTCACCGCCCTGCGTGACCGATACCGCGCCATTCATCAACCAGCGGTTGTTTTCGGTTCTATACGTGGCGCCGGCAGCAATCGCGTTATAGCCCTTGTAGTTGGCTACACCTGCGCCGACTACCGTTTTGCCCGGCGAACTGGGCATCAGGTTCGGCATCGCCATGGCTGCCGCGACGCCACCAAACGCAGCGCGTTGCAACGACGTCATGCTCGAATTCACATCATTACGCAACGCATTCAACTGGTTCACGTTAGTCGCGTCCGTACCGTTCACGCCCGGCGCAACGTTTGTCACGCGGCGTTCGTTGCCAGCCGATCCGACCGACACGGTATTGGCTTCATCGGCAACCGAGTTCGCTCCCAGCGCCACCCAGTTATCGGCCGTCGCACTGCTGTTGCCGCCAAGCGCCGCGGAGCCATTGCCCGACGCCTGCGAGTTGCCGCCAATCGCGATGGCATTGATTCCAGAGGCTGCTGCATTGCCGCCAAACGCTGCGGACCCGTCGCCCGAGGCCCTCGAATGTGCGCCGGCTGCCGTGGCATTGTTGCCGGAAGCCGTGGCGTAAGCACCCGTTGCAGTGGAATCGTCACCCGAGGCATTGGAATTCGCTCCGGCTGCTGTCGAGTTGGCGCCTGAAGCGTTTGAGTTCGTACCCATGGCGGCCGAGCCGTCCCCTGTTCCCGCCAATCCTGTCACGCCCGCCGCTTCGAAGTTGGCAATCGCCGATTCCGTTGCCGCAACGCGTGCATTCGTCGCTCCAAGCTGGCTGCCGTTGACGGCGTCAGTGCTCGTCGCCGAAAGGTCGCCTGCAGCCACGTTGGTCATCTGGACGGCGGCGCTTGCGTCCGTTCCACCAAGCGTGACCTTGTTGTGGTCGGCTGAATCGTAGGCCACAGCATTCGCGGCGGTCTTCGATACATCGGCGAGGCCGCCTTTCACGCTCGCTATGTCCGCGCTGTTTTGCGTGACACGGTCATCGAGGTTGCTGACGGCGGAGCCGACGTCGCTGACCTGTTTGCCGCCCACTGTGTACGAAGGGGCCGTTACGCCGCCGTAGGCATCCACACTGGCGCCTCCGCCGAGGGCTGCCGCGGTTCTTGCTGATGCGTGGAACAATTGCGAGCCGTTGATCGCTTCCGAACTGGCGCTGTTGACCGCGCCGTTTGCCACGCCACTGAGGACGCGTGCGCCGTCAAGACCCGCAAAGCTGCCTTCACGTTCGTCAGCACAACGGGAGTTCCCGAAGTGCCAAGCGTGATCTTGTCGTGGCTGCTCGAATCGTAGCGGACCGAGTCCGCGAGAGCGGCGCTTTGATCACTGATACTTTGCTGCACGGCGAACAATTGCGAACCGTTCAAGCGTGATCGTGTCGTGTGCTGTGCCGTCGTATTTCACCGCGTCGGCGATTTGCGTGTTCAGCGTGCTGATATTGCTCGTGTTCGTGGCAATGTCGCTTGTGTTCTGCGCGATATCGCTTGTGTTAGTGGCTATACCCGCAGCCACGTTCGAAAGCTTGGTACCTGCAGTTCCCGTGAACGTAATGCTGTTGTTCGTTGAGTCATCGTATAAAACCGATACGCCAGTTGGCGTTGCGCCAAGGAGTTGTGAGCCCAGCATTGACGAACCTAGAAGCTTCGTGCCTGGTTGAACGCCAGCCGGGACCGAAGCGCCTTCATCTGTCTGTACGGTTGCCGCATCTTCGGAATTCAAGTACGAGCCACTCGCGTCGTCTGAAATAGTCGTCAGATATTCATTCGCTGGCACGCTCTCATCCGCCACCGCATGCCCCGACGACAACATTGCAACCGATGCGCTCAAAGCCAGCGAAGCCGACGCCACCTTCATGGCGAGCTTGCTCTTAGCCGGTTTCCCACTGGACTTGACGTTTTCACTCGCAGCCACATAAGTACCCGTAGAGCGGTTCAAAACTGGTTTAAATGACTTGTTCATAATAAATTTCGGATTCCAAAGTTTATGCTGTGCCTGCACACGAGCGATCGATTCGTGGCATCGCCCGTATCGGGGTTCAATACAGTGAGGTTTCACCGGCACCGAGTTATCCTGTTTCGGGGATTTTTAATCGGCTTTAGGTGGGCGGGTAATGAATCGATGAATCGGATCAGGCAGGCCTGTTCATCACTCGCTTCAGAATCCAGTTTATTGGGACAAGTCGATGATTCTTATAGGCGCGCTCTTAATACACGTTTCGAATTTTGAAACGATGCGTTGTTGCCAAGTCTTATATGCGAACTTGAAAGCGCTTGCCAGTTGTCAATGCCAAAAATGACGAGGACAGAAGAGGCGGGAGACACAAACTTTTCAGTGTTCCTTAACAAAAAATCGGTCACGCTTCGTGCAACGCTTACCTCGTCCCATTACAAAAGCGAAAAAGGCGATCCGAACATCCGGATCGCCTTTTCGCTTCTTCATGAACACTCAAAATTCAGAGCTCATAGCCTACATGTACACATGGGCGCTTATGGCCATAAGGTGTCACCAGCAACGCTTACCCCTCGTTGCCACCCGCCGTCACCCGCGCATTGGCCGACGCCACCGCCGTCATATTGATGATCCGCCGCACGGTCGCGGCCGGCGTGAGAATGTGCACCGGCTTGTCCGCGCCAAGCAGGAACGGCCCGACGGTCACGCCTTCGCCGCTCACCATCTTGAGCAGGTTGTACGTGATGTTCGCGGCTTCCACGTTTGGCATGATCAGCAGATTCGCCTCGCCGGTCAGCGTCGAAGCCGGCATTGCCGCTTTACGCACCACTTCCGACAACGCAGCATCGCCGTGCATTTCACCATCCACTTCCAGGTCCGGCGCACGCTCGACAATCAACCGGCGAGCCTCGGCCATGCGCTTCGATGAAGCCGTCGGCACGCTGCCAAAGTTCGAGTTCGACAACAGCGCAACCTTCGGCACAATCCCGAACTTCTCGATTTCGCGCGCCGCCAGAATGGTCATATCGGCGAGTTGCTCGGGAGTCGGAATCTCGTTGACGTAGGTATCGCTGATAAAGAGGTTGCGCTTTTGCAGCATCAGCAAATTCATCGCGGCGAAGTTTTGCACGCCGTCTGCCTTGCCCAGCACTTGCTCGATAAATTTAAGATGGTCGTGATACGTGTCGATCATGCCGCAGATCATGCCGTCGGCGTCGCCGAGACGCACCAGGATTGCGCCAATCAACGTATTGAACTTGCGCAGCGCGGCCTTTGCACTGTCCGGCGTCACGCCTTCGCGCGCGGCAATGTTGTGATATTCCTGCCAGCACTTCTGGTAGCGCGGATCGTCCTCCGGATTCACGATCTCGAAGTCCGTGCCAGGCTTCAACTTCGAACCCATCTTCTGCAGCCGCATTTCCACTACTGCAGGCCGCCCGATAATAATCGGCTTCGCAATCTTCTCGAGCAGCACGAATTGCGCGGCGCGCAGCACGCGCTCGTCCTCGCCTTCGGCAAACACAATGCGCGCCGGCGCAGCTTTTGCGGCGGCGAACACTGGCCGCATCACCATGCCCGTTCTATAAACCGTCGTGCCCAGTTCTTCCCGATACGCGTCCATATCTTGAATGGGACGCGTGGCCACGCCCGAGTCCATCGCGGCTTGCGCCACGGCCGGCGCGATCTTGATGATCAGACGCGGGTCGAACGGCTTCGGGATCAAATAATCCGGACCGAATTCGAGCGAATGGCCTTCGTACGCCTTGGCGACTTCGTCGCCTTGATCTGTCTCTTCGGCCAGTTCCGCAATCGCGCGCACGCACGCGAGCTTCATCTCCTCGGTGATGGTGGTCGCGCCAACATCCAACGCGCCACGGAAGATGAACGGAAAGCACAACACGTTGTTGACCTGATTCGGATAGTCCGAACGGCCAGTCGCGATGATCGCGTCCGGGCGCACCTTCTTCGCTTCTTCCGGGCGGATTTCCGGTTCCGGATTGGCGAGCGCGAGAATCAGCGGCTGGGTGCCCATGACCTTAACCATTTCCGGCTTCAGGACGCCTGCGCTCGAGCAGCCGAGGAACACGTCGGCTTGGTCGATGGCGTCCGCAAGCGTGCGGTTCGTCGTGTTGGCAGCGTAGCGTTCCTTCGATGGATCAAGGTTGCCGCGTCCTTCGTAGATCACGCCTTTCGAGTCGCAAACGAGGATGTTCGACTTTTTGAGTCCGAGGTGAACGAGCAGATCGAGACAGGCGATCGCCGCCGCACCCGCGCCCGAACACACGAGCTTCACTTCGTCGAGCTTCTTGCCGACCACCTTGAGGCCGTTGAGAATCGCCGCCGATGCAATGATGGCCGTGCCGTGCTGGTCGTCATGGAAGACCGGAATCTTCATGCGCTCGCGCAGCTTCTTCTCAATGTAGAAGCATTCCGGCGCCTTGATGTCTTCCAGGTTGATGCCGCCGAGCGTGGGTTCGAGCATCGCGATCGCATCGACGAGTTTGTCCGGATCGGTTTCAGCCAGTTCGATATCGAACACGTCGATACCCGCGAACTTCTTGAACAGGCAGCCCTTGCCTTCCATCACGGGCTTGGCGGCAAGCGGCCCGATGTTGCCGAGACCGAGCACCGCGGTGCCGTTGGTCACCACGCCGACCAGGTTGCCGCGCGAGGTGTACTTCTGGGCGTCCAGCGGTTCGTCGAAAATGGCCATGCACGCCGCAGCCACGCCTGGCGAGTAAGCCAGCGACAAATCGAGCTGGTTCGACAGCGGTTTGGTCGGCGTGACCGAGATCTTGCCGGGCTTCGGATACTGGTGATACGCGAGGGCGCTGAGCTTCAGTTGTTCGTCCATGATTGGCCTGAGACGTTTGGGAAAGTTGAAAAAAGGATGAATGTGTTCTGTACGCGAGCCGTGGCGCCGGCTTCGAACGCCTTGTAGCGGCTCATTGAATCTCGCGTGGTTGGCAACAGGATTTGTTGGAATTGGCGCGAGCTCCGATGCGCCCGGTGAAGCACCTTACGCATGGAAAGCGCCGTAGCATTTCTGGGGGATAAATAGTGTACACCGCGAGATAATTTTGACGCGGAGCACCATTTTCGACAAAACACGCGCATAAGCCGCTAAACGCATCGCATGGATTGCGCGCTGACGGCGGGAAAGCGGTCTGCGCCCATCCGTCGCGACCTCGCCTCGAAGCATGGCGGTTAATTTCAAAATAGAAATGCTTGGCCGAGCGCCTTTTCTTGCGATCGCCCGCAGTGCTTTACGGCGCAGCGCGGCGCGACAGCATCGCCGAAATAATCAATGATTTTTTAATTACCAGCGAAATAAAAAATCCGCCTGTTTTGTCAACAAGCGGATTCATTTTTTTAATTAAATTTACTTCTTATTCACTATCTACCGGGAAGGCGTCATCCAGATTTCCGTCGCCTACGTATGCTGACAGATTGAGTAATCCATTGCTTTGAGCATATTGAAACAATTCAGAGTCCCTTTCAATACCAAGTTTTCGCATGGCGGTATTTTTCTGCGTACTGATTGTTTTAATGCTTCGCTTCAATTGGGCGGCTATTTCGGTAATTGTCATGCCGGATACAAATAAGCGCACAACTTCCAGTTCGCGTTTGGATAACACCACGTCGCGTTGCTGGCCGCTTGCGGACAAGCCCATGCTGTCAAGTGCGATCCGAACCGACGGCCCGATGTATTCCTGGCCACGCATCACATGCACGATTGCAAGACCGATGTGACTCAGGTCATCAGACTTGTTGATCACTGCTGTCACGCCCACTTCGCGCAAGCGTTTGAGCAGCGCCGGGTTTTCAAGCATGGTCAATACGACAATGCGTACATTCGGAAACTGCCGTCCAACATAACCCAGGAGCGGCATGCCGTCACCGTACTGCCCGCCCGGCATGGCGAGATCCGACACCACCACATCGCATGGCGACTTTTGCAGAAGCTGAATCAGTTCCGTGGATTGACGTGCCTGTCCAATCACCTCGATTTCGGGAAATTTCAGCAATGCCTGCGCAGCGCCAAACAGAATAACAGGATGGTCATCGGCGATAATGACTTTTATCCGTTGACCCATTATTTACCCCTCGCTCGTAAATGGATAAACCCCTTGCGCATTATAGGCATGTGCTCTCGCTTATTACAGAATCCCTTCAGACTTGAGATCAGAATCCCAGTCAAACCCGAGTCTACTGGATGCCCGTTGCAGAGTAGTGTGCCTAACATTTGAAAAATTTTGTCCTTTCGCGCAATGTTAAACTTGAATCCAGCATTAAGCCTATTTCTGAGACAAAATACATCGTTACAGTGGGTGAAACGCCAGTTCTGGCTGCGCCCGAGACAGGAGAACTCGCACCATGCGCTTGGGGACCGGGCTTGTGGTTTGTGCTGTGTACCGTGTTGTTGGCTGCCGCGTTTTTCGCTTCCGAATCTCCCGCCGCTCGTTGCTGGTTCCATTTTTCTGCGCCGCGATGGTATCAAATGCGCCGGGCGCAGTCGCCGAAGTTGTTGCATCCGTTCCATTTACGTTGACAAGCACCGACGTCGTTGCAGATCAGCGTGCGCCGCTTTCCCTTGTTTTCAATCAAAACGATTGCAAGGGCGGCAATCGCTCCCCTCAACTTTCGTGGCACAACGCGCCCGCCAACACGCAAAGCTTCGCGGTGACAATCTTCGATCCGGACGCGCCCGGCCGCGGCTGGTGGCACTGGGCGGTCGCTGGAATCCCGGCGAGCGTGGCAAAGCTGCCGTCCAACGCGAGCGCCTCGGGCTTCTTGCGCAAGATGGGCGCAGTCGAGTCGCGCAATGACTTCGACATCGACGGCTATGCGGGCCCATGCCCACCGCAGGGCAAGCCCCACAGGTACATCATCACGGTCTACGCGCTCAACAGCAGCGACTTGCGTCTGCGCCAAAGCAACCCGGCACTGATGTTCGAGCACGAAATCCGCGCGACCACCCTCAGCAGCGCGCAACTCGTCGTCACGTATGGACGTTGATCGAAAACGCCGGCAACGGCGCGCTCAGTGTGAAATTTGGCTTTGCTAGACTGGGTCTTTCCGCTCAACCCGCGACACTGCGTCGCAGAGAAGGAACGACATGCCTAAGATCGTCATCGTTTATCACAGTGGCTACGGTCATACGAAAAAAGTCGCCGAAGCGGTTCTGACGGGCGTCACCGACGCGGGCGCAGAGGCTAGCCTTCTGACCGCCTCGGATCTGGACGACGCGGGCTGGGCCGAACTCGACGCGGCCGACGGCATCATCTTCGGCGCGCCCACGTACATGGGCGGTCCCTCCGCCGACTTCAAGAAATTCGCCGACGCCAGTTCCAAGCCGTGGTTCGCGCAATCGTGGAAGGACAAGGTCGCGGCCGGCTTCACCAACTCGGCGACCATGAACGGCGACAAGCATTCGACTATCGCGTATCTCATGACGCTCGCCATGCAGCACGGCATGATCTGGGCGGGCACCGGCATGATGCCGTCGAACACCAAGGCGGCAACGCGCAGCGACCTGAACTACATTGGCGGGTTTTCGGGCTTGCTTACTCAATCTCCCGCCGATGCATCTCCCGACGAAGCGCCGCCGCCCGGCGACCTTGAAACGGCGAAAGCGTTCGGCGCGCGAATCGCGGCCGTCACGGCCCGCTGGACCGGGAAGTAGGTCCGAACCTGCCGGGCCGCCGCCGCAACGGAAAATCGTCCCGCCGAATCGCGTCTAAATGGCATCGGACGATTCGCGGGACGCCGCATCCGTTCAAAACCGGTACGACACCGCCAGGAACGTGATCAGCGGATCGGCGTTCAGCTTGCCTTTGGTTGTGGCAAGCTCGGTGCCGTCGGCCGCCTTGATGATCAGCGACGACGTCGTCTTCAACGGGATATACGTGAGCGACGCAATCAGTCCCCAGTGTTTATCGAAGTTATAGGTGGCGCCGATGTTGAACACCGGTTGCCACGACGACGACGCCTTCGCGTCCACCGTCGTCTGCCCCGGCTTGCCAGCGGCCGCCGCCAGCACCGAGCCGAGATTGTTCTGCGTCGAGTTGATGAAACCGTTGGTGAGCTTGATGTTCGTGAAGAAGTTGTACGACACGCCAATACCGGCAAATGGCCGGAACGCGGCGGTCGGCGCGTTGAAGTAGTACTGGAATATCAGCGCCGGGCTCCACTGGCGCACGCTTTTCACAATCGGATTGGTCTGGTCCAGGTTCTGATTTCCCAGCGCGCCCGCAGGTCCCGGCGGCCGGATGGTGCCGTGACCGTCGAGTTCGAACTCGGGCGGCACGCCGCCAACAAACGTAGTCGCGATGTGATCGGTGAAAAAGTGTGTAAAGACGAGGCCGAAGGCATCGGCGCTTTTCGTCGAAAGGCTGGTTCCTGGCGACGTGAATTGCGACGGCAGGCGCAGCGGCGTGTTGATCGGAACGGGCGCCACGTGCGTGGTGAGCTCGCTGCTCGAATCCTGTGGCATCACGTGGAACCAGCCGAGGCCCACAACGTTGTCGCCGGCGCTTTGCGCGTGCGCCGTCAGTGAAGCGCAAGCCAGAGCGCACCCCAATACCGCTGCCGCCAGCGGTTTTCCAGCAGCCAAAAACTTTCTCATTTCGTCTCTCTTCGGTTACAGGCCGTCGCGCTTCACGCCGCTCTTGACTGGCAAGGGGTGAGGTGAAACGCGCAGCCCTTCTTGATGGGCTGCCGGACGGTCATTCCACGAATGAGCCGATGGTGAAATACGGCGTCGTTGGATCGCTTTGATCGAGATAGCCGAACACGCCGCCGGAGAAAATGAACTTGCCGGTAGGCGTCGCGCCCGTGGACGCGTTGACGACCGCGGAGGTCACGAGCCCCTGAACGGTCTGCGTATAGTCGAGATTCAACGCCCGCGACAACGCGACCTGCGAAGGCTGGAACGGATCGATGAGCGTGGCCTGCGCGCCGGCCAGCGCCGTTGTGCGGTAGTTGAACTGGTTATCCACGCCAACGTATTCGCCGTTCACCGATCCCAGCGCCACGTTCGTTTGCGGCGAGAGCATGGAGATGCCGGATTCATCATCGGCGAAAGGGGGAATGCCGCCGGTGATCGTGGCGTTCGCCGTGCCTGTTCGGACCAGAATGGGCACGTTCGCGCCGCGCAGCTTGCCGACGATCATGTAGCCCTTGCCGAGCGGACCCGCTGCGAGCGTCGGCTTGCCTTGTCCAAGGAAGTTATTGGTGACGAACGCGCCGCTTCCATCGGGCGATGGCGTGAAGTTCGACCCCGCCTGCTGGCATTTGCCCGCATTCACGCCCGCGTTGTCGCACTCTTGCCAGGTTCCGTCGGCGTTGATGGTGATCTTCGAGTCGACGGCAATGCGCGCATAACTCTGCGACGGAACCTCGTGGTATCCAAGCTGGTTATACGATCCCGCCACATTGGCGAGATTTGTCTCCAGCGTCGAGAAGCCGATGAACGGGTAGTACGGGAACGTGCGGTCCGGCACGACGCCCTGCCCCAGGATGCCGTTGAACTGAAGCCGCTTGCCGGGGATCGCGCCGCCCGCCACGCCTTCGCCAACGAAGATGCGTGCAGGACGCGTCGGGTCGAGCGTCGCGCCGTTCAGCTGATACGCACATTGGTTGAGCTTTTGCGTGGGCAAGCCCGTTTCCATCGTCAGCGTGCCGCTTTGCGTGGTGCCCGCGCGCGTCGGGGAGACGGTGCCGGTCGCGGCGGGAATCGGCGACTCGACGTAGGTCACTTGCCACGTGAGCTTGGTGGTATCGAGTTGCAGCTTGACGAGTTCGCCGTCGCCGCCGCCGCCGGTGAAGCTCGTCGTGTAATCAAGCGATGCCGGACACAAGCGGACGACCGGAGCCTCGGGCGCGTCGCTGCCGCCGCCACACGCGCTCATCAGAAACGGCGTCGCGCCCGCTACCAATACAACCGCGCCAAGAGTTTTCCATTTCATGCTGCTGTCTCCATCCACATGTGTTCGTTCGTTGGCGGCCGACGCGCGCCGGCCGCCGTGTTTTCCACTTATTTGCTCAGCAACGCGCCGATGCCGAAATACGGGCTCGCGGGTGTATCGGCGTTCACGGATGTCGACGTCGGGCCGCCGTTCACCGTGCTTGCGCCAATGAATATCCCGTAAAGGCCCCCAGCCGATATCAGCGCGCCCTTGCCGCCGTTCTGGTCCTGAACGCCGATCAAACCGGGCAGTTGCTGCGCGTAGCTCATGCCGAAGCCGGTCTCGGTGCTTTGCGTCGATGGATTGATGAACGAGCCAACCGGCCCTTGCAGCAGCGCGGCCGTGTACTTGAAGTTCGAATCCGCGCCAACGTATCCGCCATCGAATGCGCCCGATTGCAGCGCGGTAGTCGGTGCGAGCATGGCGATGCCGGATTCGTCGTCGACTTGCGCGGCCTTCGTGTTCAACGGCGTCAGCGGCGACGGCACGAAGACCTGGCCCGTACGCACCACAACCGGAACAATCGCGCCGTTGATCTTGCCGATCACCATGTTCGCGTTCGCCACCGCCGGGAACGTGAGCGCGCCGACGAGCGGCAGCGCGGGCGTCGAGCGCTTGCCTTGCACTTGCGGCGCAACCGCGCTGGTGAAGTACGCGCCGCTTGCGTTCGCCGTCCATGCGCCGCCGGTCGTCTGGCATGACGTGTTCGATGCGGGTACGGGCACGGTGCAATTGCCGGCTGTATCGAAGGATTCCTGTGCCTGCGTGGTCGTGGTCGAGTAGTTATTCGACGGAACCAGGTGGTAAAGCAGTGCGTTATACGTGCCCTTCAGGTCCGCGACGTTTGTGCTCACGGACGCAAAGCCAATAAACGGATAGAAGTCGAAGTGCCGGTTCGGCACCGGGAACAACTGCGGGAAACCGGGAATGGCATGGACGCCATCGGCGGTGAGCGTCGCGCCGCTGTACTGCACGGTCGCACCAGGAATGCCGCCGCCCGCCACGCCTTGACCCACGAAGATGGTCGGCGGATTCGCCTGGTTGAATGCGGCGGCGGTCGTGTAGGTCGAACCGTCCGACGCCTTGCCGCCGCCCGGCGTCAGCACGAATGCACAGCGCGTTTGCTCGGCTGTCGGCAACGTCCCCGCTGGCGGATGAACCACAGCGCCCATAATGGTCGTGCCCTTGCGCGTCGGATTGACGGTGCCGGTGACGAGCGGTATGGGCGACTCGAGCCACTTCAGCGTGTACTTCATATTCACAGCGTCGATATTCAGGCTCACGATCTCGCCGCTGCCCGCGCCGCCCAGATACGTGTTCGCGACTATGTCCGCGTTGGCCGGACACAGTGGCGCGGCGCCTGCACCAACGGCTGGCGCGCCCTGTGTGCCACAACTCGCGCCGGAGCATTGCGGCGTGTTGATCGGACCCGGATCGTCGGCCTTGCCTCCGCCGCACGCAATAAACAACGGAGCGGCCGCAAGTGCGAGCGCGAGTCCTTTCGAAATGGCATACGGCATACCGCTGTCTCCCTGTCTGGTTTTGCGCTGTAATTTCGCGATGAGCTTTTCGTATGTCAATTGACTGAATCGTCTAAAAAGGCGATTCAAACAGCCGCTTTTCTTGAACGCCTTGACCAGCAAGGCGTGCGCGGCCCGTTGAAACAAAAATTCATGAACATGCTTATCAAGAGAATTTCTGTTTAGCCAATCGACGAAACGAAGAGCTTTAAACGCGAAAGCGCCCAATCATCTACGAACGAACGTTCGTTTATAAGTTAGGAGATTCCCTATGGAGATTGCGATGAATCGAGGGAATGGATTTGAAATTGAAACGCGTGGACGCAAAAAAGCCGGTTTCGCCTCGCAGCGGAAACCGGCTTTTTATCGATGAACGCGCGGAGCGTTCAGCGTTATTCGATCAAGCGATAAGGCCCGCGCCTTCGTCAGCGCCGATCGCGAGATTCATGCATTGGATCGCCGCGCCCGACGCGCCCTTGCCCAGATTGTCCAGACGGGCGACCGTGACGAAACGCTCTTCATTGCCAAAGACAAACAGGTCGACACGATTGGTGTCGTTATTGGCCTGGACGTCGAAGAAACCGTCGTCAAGATTGCTGTCCGCGTTGAACGGCAGCACGCGCACGAACGGTTCGTTTGCGTAGTATTCGGCGAAAAGCGACTGCACGTCTTGCGGCTTCGCGGCGCGGTTCAGTTGCTCCGGCGAGAAGTAAGTCGTGACCGCAAGACCCTTCAGGAAGTTGCCCACGATAGGCGTGAAAACCGGCGCACGCTTCAAGCCGGAGCGCACGGCCATTTCCGGCAGATGCTTATGCGCTAGGCCTAGCGCGTAAGGCCGCGGGCTCATGAGCTTCGGATTTCCGCCTGCTTCGAATTCCGCGATCATCTTCTTGCCGCCGCCGCTGTAGCCTGTGATGGAATAAGCGTGCGCGGCGAAATCGGCAGAAACCGTACCGCTTGCGACCAGCGGTTTCATGGCCAGCAGGAAGGCCGACGCGTGACATCCCGGCACGGCAATGCGCTTGGCCGTGCGCAGGCGTTCGCGCTGCTCGGGCATCAGTTCAGGCAGGCCATACGCCCAGTCGTCGTGCGTGCGAAACGCCGTGCTGGCGTCGATCATGACCGTGCGACGGTTATCCGGATCGACCAGCGACACCGATTCGCGCGACGCCACATCCGGCAAGCACAGGAACGTCACGTCCGACGCGTTGATCAGCCGGCGGCGCTCTTCAACGTCCTTGCGGCGCGCATCGTCGATACGCAGGATCTCGACGTCACGACGCGCCGACAGATATTCGAAAATCTTCAGGCCGGTGGTGCCTTCCTGTCCGTCGACAAATACTTTCGTGGTCATCTCGATCTCGCTGGTTCGGTCGCGCTGCTGGCGTTGAAACTCGTACTCGCCATTACGCGGTAAAAACGTCATTTTAATGCGCTTGCGCGTCAGCACGATGGCATTGCGGCACAGCGCGTTAAAAACCTGGGCAAAAAAAAGCCCGCGCAAGATTGGCGGGCTGAATCCATATCAGTGGAGACATGGAGGAGACAGATTCACTTTACCAAAACCATTGGTGCAATGCAACATCTCCTTCCTTCTCTTGCAACCTGCTGTCTCATCGATACAACACAGCGTTCAAGGTTGCGTCATGGACAAGATAAAACCCAACTGATCGATAGAAACCGGCTTGACCAGGTGGATATCGAAGCCCGCTTCCTGCGTCATCTCATGATGTTGCGGCTGGCCCCAGCCGGTGAGCGCGACCAGCATCATGAAATGGCCGCCGGGCAATGCTCGCAGTGCGCGGGCGGCTGCGAGGCCATCCGTTGGCGTCATGCCCAGATCCAGAATCACCACTTCCGGTCCGAATTGGCGCGCCACGTCGAGCGCCTGCATGCCGGAACACGCCTGCGCGACCTGATGACCGAGAGCCGTCAGCAGATTGGCGAGACAGTTCAGGGCGTCATCGTCGTCATCGGCTATGAGAACACGCTTGCTCATGACAGCCCCCTCACTTGCTCGATACCGCGAGCATCAACTTGCCGGCGCCAGCGGTCGTCGCCGTCACCTGCGTGCGCTCACCGCGCGCGCCAATATAGAAATGCTGGCGCGCCGCCGAATTCTGGTCGTGCGTGGCGTCCGGCAGACACGAGGCGATATCCGCGGCGACGGCTTGCAGCGCATCGGCCGTCGAGCCTGAATCCGCCGTACGGGTCCACGTGCAAGTCAGCGTGCCGGCTTTCGCCGCGCATTGCGCGTCCTGTCCATATGGTTGGGCGACGGCCTTCGCGTCATCGGGCTGGATTGAAGAAAAACCGCCCGGCGCGGCCGCGACAATGCGCTTGAGTGCGCTACAGGGCGCGGGGGTATCGTCGGCAAGCGCCAGTGTTGGCGCGTTCAGGCAAAGCACGCCAATGCCCGCCGATGCCACCATGAACATGAGACCCCGAAGAGTGCTTTTCATATGGTCACTGTCCTGTCTCCGCATCATCTTTTTATAAGCCGGGCGAGAACGGGCATTCGAGCCAGTTCGCACACCGGTTTCCCGCCGCTCATGCCCTGTCAAAGCCTGCTTGCGGCGTGTCCGCGTGTCTGTGCGCCACCGAATGCAACGCGCTTCAAACAAGTTGAAACACGATCCAAACGGCGCGCCAAGTATACGGAACGTAGCCGCCTGTTGTCGTTATTTATTGTCGATACAGCGCCGTCTTGCTTTTACAAGTGAGCAAAAATCAAACCTTCCTTCCTGCCCGGCGCGCCGCGACTTTTCCGAGCGCTGCAAAGTCCTTGTCGCCGTCGCCGTGGGCAAGCACTTCGATCAGGTTGTCGCGAACGAGGCTTCCAACCGGCAGCGCCACGTTGACGGCGTCGCCGGCCGCGAGCGCCAGACTGACATCCTTCAAGCCAAGCCGCGCCTTGAACAGCGCGGGTTCATAGCGGTTATCGGCGATCATGCGGCCGTAGCCTTGATAGACCGGTCCGGGGAACAGCGTGTTGCTGATCACGTCGAGGAACGCGTGCGGATCGATGCCATAACCCGTCATCAGCGAAGCGGCTTCCGATGTCGTTTCGATCGCCGACGCCAGCATGAAGTTCGCCGCGAGCTTGAACACGTTCGCGTGCTGCGGCGTGGCGCCGACGCGCCAGGTCTTTTGTCCGATGACATCGAACACCGGCTGCAGGCGATCGATGGCGTCGTCAGCGCCGGCCGCGACAATGTTCAGCTTGCCGGCCACCGCCACGTCCGTGCGTCCGAGAACCGGCGCCGCGACATAAGCCACGCCGTGGTGCGCGTGCAGGCTCGCGAGTTCCTCGCACAGCGGCACCGAGATTGTCGCCATGTTCGCGTGCACGAGGCCTTTGGGCGCGCGCTTGAGCAAGCCGCTGTCGATAAACACCGCGCGCAACGCGGCGTCGTCGGCGAGCATGGAGAACACGGCGTCGCCAGCAAACGCTTCATCCGGCGAGTCGACCACGGTCGCGCCTTCATCGGCGAGCGCCTTGGCTGCGCCGGGCGAACGGTTCCAGACCCGCACCGAGTGACCGGCCTTCAATGCATTCAGCGCCATTGCGCTGCCCATGCCGCCAAGTCCAATAAAGCCGATATCCATGTCCTGCTCCCATAGGTTGTGTGTGAAGCGCGCTTGCGAAGCAAACGCGTCGAACCGATGCGATACTCGAAGCCATGACGACTGCCACGTTCCGTTTTCATCGGGAGTTGAATGAGTTCCTGGCGCGATCGCAGCGCGACCGGGCGTTTGCGTGCGGGTGTCCCGCGGCCTCGACCACGAAGCACATGATCGAAGCACTCGGCGTGCCGCACACGGAGGTCGGACTGATTCTACGGAATGGCGCGCCAGTGCGCTTCGACGAGGCGATTCAGGAAGGCGATTTCATCGACGTCTATCCGGCTGGCGCCGTGTCGCGTTCGCCCGATACCGCGCATTTGCTGCGCGCGCCGCTGCGCCTCGAGACGCTGCGTTTTATCGCCGATGCGCATCTTGGCGCGCTCGCGCAGCGGCTGCGGCTGGCCGGTTTCGATACTCGCTACGACAACCATTTCCCCGACGATGAAATCGAGCAGCTCGCGCTCGCCGAGCATCGCGTGGTGCTGACGCGCGATCGCGAATTGCTCAAGCGCCGCACGCTGGTCCACGGCTGTTATGTGCGCGCGCTGCAACCCGACGCGCAATGGCGCGAAGTCGCCGCGCGCCTAGGCCTTGCGCAGCATGTGCGCCCTTTTCGGCTGTGCCTGATGTGCAACGCGCCATTGCGCCGCGCGAACGCCGAGGAAGTCAGCGACCGCGTGCCTGACGGCGTGCTCGAACGCCACACGCGCTTTGTCACTTGCGATGTCTGCCGTCGTGTTTTCTGGGAAGGTTCGCACTGGAAGCGCATGCGGGCGCGAATAGAAGACCTGCTAGACGATCAGGCCGGGACGCCGCCGGTTCCGGCATCGGGCTAAGGGCTAGCGGGGCGAGCGCGCGACCTGCGTACAATATGCGCCTCGGCCTTTGTGTCTCCATTGCTTCAGGAAAAACGCGTGAAAAAATTCGACCTCGAAAAAAACAAGGCGCTCAAGCTCGCCAACGAATTGAAGCAAGGCAATGCGGGCCGCTTCGGCGCGAATCCGGCCGAGCCGAAACTCGACAAGCGCGAACAACGCCGCCTGGATCAGGAAAAAGGGCTCGTGCCGTTTGCCTGCAAGCTCGACAGCCATCTCGTCAAGCAATTGCAGGAACGTGCAACGCAGCACGAAGGCGGCATGAGCGAGGCGCTCGCGGATCTGCTGGTTAAGGCCGGACTTGAACGCAAATCCGCAAGTTGAAAAAGTTCGTTTGATCTGAGGATTGATCCAGAAGCCGTTCCAATGTATCCAGGAACGGCTTTTTCACGCGATCAAACGCTTCCTTCCTTTTCGATCACCAGAATCCGCGCGATGCCAACGGGCTCGGCAATGTGTTCATCGCCGGATTGAGCGTGGAAAATATCGCCGGCGTTCAGCAGGAACGCCTCTTCCACGCCATCGCGCCGCACGCGCATGCGCACCTGTCCCTGCATGACCGCGAACACTTCCTCGCCGTCGTTCACGTGCCACTTGTATGGCGCATCGGTCCAGTGCAGGCGGCACGTCACGCCGTTCATGGCCGCGATATCGAGCGCGCCCCACGCACGCTCTGCCGTGAATTCTCCGCTTCTTACGACTTGCATGAGCTTTCCATTGAAATTGGAAATCAGGAGAGGGCGCGGGCTTCGTCGACATCGGCGTGACGCGCGGACGGAATGAAGGCAATCGCAACTAGCGACAGCACAATGCCCGCCATCACATAGAACGTGGGTGCAAGCGGCGACCCCGTGACCTTGATCAGCCACGTCACCACGAACTGCCCAAAGCCGCCGAACAGCATCACCGCAATGTTGTACGCAATCGATAACCCCGTGGAACGAATATGCGCCGGGAACAGCTCGGCAAGCAGCGCGCCAAACGGCCCGTAATATCCCGCGAGCGTGATCGAAAGGATGGCCTGCACAATGATCAGGCGCGTGACGCTGGGCTCGGCGGAAAGCCACAGAAACAACGGATAGATGATGACGAGCGTGACGATCAGCGACCACATCGACAGACCCTTGCGGCCAATCTTGTCGGACCATGCGCCCGCCACCGGCGACAGCACGGTCAGCAGCAGATTCCCCACGATCAACGCCGTGAACGACTGCCCATACGGCAGCTTCAACTGCTTAACCGCGAACGTCGGCAAATAACCTATCAGCACATAAACCGTCACCGTCAGCGCAATCACGGCGCCAAGTCCGCACAGCACTTCGCGGCCATGTTCGCGGAACACTTCGCCGAGCGTCGCGCGCCGCGCCATCTTGCTTGCGTGGATGAACGCTTCCGTTTCCAGCATGTTCCGGCGCAGATAAAATCCCACGGGCCCGATAATCAATCCAAAGATGAACGGCACGCGCCAACCCCACGACATCAGCGCCTCGGGCGACATGCTGCGCGTGACGATCGACCCGGCGATAGCGCCCAGCAGCAGCGACGCCGCCTGACTCGCCATCTGGAAACTGCCATAGAAACCGCGCCGCGAGAAAGGCGCCGCTTCGATCAGCAACGCCGTTGCGCTGCCAAACTCGCCGCCGGCCGAAAAGCCTTGCAACAGCCGCGCGAACACAATGATCAACGGTGCGCCCAGCCCGATCGCGGCGTACGGTGGCGCAATGGCGAGCAGCAGAATGCCAAGTGTCATCAACGCGATCACCAGACTCAGCGCGGCTTTGCGCCCGGCGCGGTCGGCATACAGCCCGAGCACGATTCCGCCGATGGGACGCATCGCGAACGCCACGCCGAAAGTCGCGGTGGTCAGGAGAATGGAGGAATAGTCGCTTCCGGTCGGGAAAAACAGCTTGGAGATCACCACCGTCATGAAGCTGAAGACCACGAAGTCATACCACTCGAGCGCGTTGCCGATCACGGCGGCGACGACTGCGCGTGTGTTCGGTGTCTTGCGGATGATGCTTTCTGTTCTCACCGATGCCATGTCACCTCCGCCCGCGAGGGCGTGTTGTATCGCTTGGTTGCGCTGGTGGGAATTGCGAGCATCGACGATGCGGCTCGCCACGCCACGGATCAAATGCCTTGCGAGTGTAAAGACCGGTGAGAACGTTTTCAAGCGCCCATAAAAAACGCGCCCGGCCGGCATGGCGGGGCGCGCTCTACGCTTGCTGATTTTCTACCGGTTCACGCTTTCTTGTTATAGGCGTTGCACCAGCCTTTCGATGCGACTTGCTTGCCCGCGAACATCGGGCATGCGGCGTATGGCTCGGTCGCCTTGGCCTGATAGAACGAGCAGTTGCCGCAGTCCTGGCCGGCGGCGTAGCGCGGGAATTTGGCTTTATCGACGGTGGCGGCGTCTTGTTTGTAGCCGAGGCTTTGCGCCATGGGATCGGATTCCGGGAGCTTTACCGGTTCGGCGAATGCCGTGCGCGACACCGCCAGCGCCGATGCCATGCCAATGCTCGAGATCAGGAAAGTACGTCGTGAGGAGTTCATGGAGATGTGCTCTGTCTTTGATGTATTGGGGGAATGCCGTTCTTGGCGACGGCGATGTCCAAGAGCATATCAACGCAGCGTATTACGGACTGACTCAAATGGCGGAGATAAGAAATTCCCGAGGGCTCACCCAATAGGGATACATGCAGGCAGCTTACCCGCCGAGCATCCTGGCAACTTTCTCGGCAATCGCGAGCGACGCCGTAAGCCCCGGCGATTCGATACCAAACAGATTCACCAGCCCTGCGACGCCATGCGCGGCGCGTCCCTGAATCAAAAAGTCCGCCGCTGGCTGCCCCGGTCCCGACAGCTTTGGCCGGATTCCCGCATAAGCCGGCTGTAGCGCGTCGTCGGGAAGTTCCGGCCAGTACGCGCGGATCGCTGCATAAAAACCGCTGGCGCGATGGGCATCGACTGAATAGTCGATCTTCTGGATCCACTCGACGTCCGGCCCGAACTTGGCCTGGCCGCCCATATCGATGGTGAGATGAACGCCCAGTCCAGCCTCGTTGGGCATGGGATAGATCAGGCGGTCAAACGGCGTGCGCCCACTCAGGCTGAAGTAATTGCCCTTCGCAAAGTAGAGCGGCGGCACATGGCGCGGATCGAGTCCGCGAATGCGCCGCGCAATCTCGTTTGCATACAGCCCGGCGCTGTTGATCACGCAATCGGCCTGGAAGCGCAAAGGCGCTTCGCCACCTGTCTCCACGATAAAACATCCGTCCCGCGCGTCGATCTGCGTGACCGGCGTATGAAACGCGACGGTCGCGCCATCGCGTTCGGCGTCGCCCTGAAGCGCGAGCATCAACTGATGACTATCGATAATCCCTGTTTGCGGCGAAAACATCGCCTCCACGCATTGAAGGCGCGGCTCGAGCGCCGCCGCTTCCGCGCCGCTCAGACGGATCAGATCCGTAACGCCGTTTTCCATGCCTTTGTGCTGGATCGCGGCGAGTTGCGGCAACTGGTTGCGCGCGGTCGCCACCACCAGTTTGCCGCAGCGGTTGTACGGCACGCCGTGCGCGTCGCAATACTCGTAAAGCATCACGCGGCCGCGCACGCACAACTCGGCTTTCAGCGATCCGCGCGCGTAGTACAGCCCGGCGTGGATCACTTCGCTATTGCGTGAACTTGTGCCAGTGCCGACCGCTTCGCCCGCTTCGAGCACGATCACTTCGCGTCCGCGCGCCGCCATCGCCCGCGCGACAGCAAGCCCGATCACGCCTGCGCCAATCACTACACATTCGATCCTGTCCATCTCTTCATTCTAGGTGAGCCTGCTGCCAACGCGTTTGTTGCGTGAAACACGATCACAAACCCGAAACTCGCAGAAACTCGCATTACTTTCCGAAATAATCAAGGCCAAATCGGAAAATATGGCGTTTTTGCCAGGAAAAAGTCAGTTTCAGGCCATATTTCGACTACTTTTCGCAGATTTCGATAAAACCGCCGCTCAAAAACCGATCGCTTTCCTGCGGTTGCCGTTTCCCAATTCGATGTCCTTCGACTGCACTTCGTGCCGGTTATCGATGCGCGCATTGCCAAAAGCGTTCAGCATTGCGCGCCGCATTTCCCGCGGCGAAGCTTTCGTCAGCACGTCGAGCGGTGCGTCGCCGAGCGTTTCCGGAAAGCGCGCGCCCCACGCGTGCGCGCTGCGGATCTCGTGATAGATCGACTGGGCAATCCTGCGGGCGCCATCGCGATCCGGCGGCGCGATCTCGTACACGTTCATGCGGTTGAGCAGCGGTTCGGGAATCGTGTGGGCCTGATTCGCGGTCGCGATCCACACCACATTGCCCGCGTTGATCGGCACCTCGGCGAATTCATCGATAAAACTCTTCGCCGTGTCGTGTTCCAGCAGCGCGTACAACGCGCCGAGCGGATCATATTGAGCGTCGCCGGTGGCTTTGTCGATTTCATCCACCGTCATGACCGGATTCGCGTAGCTGCCATTCACGAGCGCGTCGAACACCTTGCCCGGCTTGGCGTTGCGCCATTGCGACGACGCTCCCGACAGGATCCAGCCAGCGGTCAGCGAACTCATTGCGAGGTAATGACACGACGTGCCGAGCAGCCGTGCAAGCTGCTTCGCAAAATGCGTCTTGCCGATACCCGGATCGCCGAGCAGCAGCATTGGCATCAATTCCAGCCGATCCTCGGTTTCGAGACAGAGCGCGATCTGCTTGCGGATGTCGTTGAGCGGTTCGGCGAAATTCGGCAGGTCGGCCACCAGATCGTCGATGGACGGCATCCGGTTCGGCTTCACGCAAAAGCGCAAATTGCCGGCTTTGAGCATCTTTTCGTAGGTGGCGCGCAGCGCTTCGCTGCTGCCGTCGCTCAAGTCGTTCAATGCAGTTTCGACTTCGTCCAGGTCATAGACCTTGCTGAACGACGCCACGGCGAGTTCTTGTCTGACTACGGCGGTGCTCATTGCTTTTCCCCGTTTTTGATGATCGGCAAATCCAGTTTATCGGCCATTAATGCGCACGCAAGCGAGCAGTCGCGCGCGTGTGCTGCTAATCGGGATAAATTCGATCGCATCAAGCAGGCGAGCCGTTCCGCTTGTATGATCGTTGGGCTGAGCGGGTTCGAAACGTGCGTCTGCGAGTACAGTGAACGGCCGCAGCATGGCGGCGTGTCGTTGCATTTTGTAATTTTCGCGAGTGACCGCAACTTGCTTGCAGGCTGAACCCCCGAGCGGTACGGATGTCAGAAAACAGCTACCCGGATCGACGAACGGGCGAGACGCCCGGACACAGAAAGGGATCAGGAGAAAAGCTCATATGTTGAAACACCACACGGCCGCGTTGTTTTTTTGCGCTTCGCTTGCAGTTCCGTTCAGCGCTTATGCGCAAAGCGCGCCGCCGCAATCGGTGAAATGGGAATTGCAGGTCTTGCAGGACGGTCAGCAGATTGACAGCTTCACCGGCACAACGGCCGTCGGGCAGGCCCGCACCGACACCCATCATCACGTGGTCAAGAACAATGTAGGCTGCGCGGACAAACCCGCGGGCGATATAGACTTGCAGCGCACCTTGACCCTCTCGCCTGTGCACGCCAACGCCGACGACATCACGCTGCAAATCGACGCGCAGGAAACCTTGCAGGACAGCACGGCGCCGGTCACGGTCGCCGGGTGCAAGCTCCCGCCTCAACCGCGGCAAGTCAATGCCGCACATCCTGGACTGGTACTGAAGCCGGGCGAATGGTCGACATGGCAGATCGTCGATAAAAACCCGGTTCTCATCTACAAGGTCCGCGCGACGCTCGCAACGGCTGCGCAGTAAGGGCAACCCATCTAACGCATGCGAAACCCAGAACATTTCAACACCGGCATTTCCTCCGCTCGCGAAATTCCCGATTTCGTGGCCGTGAGCTGGAACTTGCACAAGGGCCGGTCGCCGCTCGGTCTTCAAGCCTGGAACGCGATGCAGCGCTGGGTGCAATCCACCAAAGCCGACGCGTATTTTCTGCAGGAAGCCATGGCGCGCCGGATGCCGCAACCCGTGCTGGCAGCAAGTTTCGGTAATCCGCTCGATGCCCCCAGTGACGACATCTGGCATTGTCAGGCAACCGAAATCGCGACGTCGCTGGATCTGCAGATCGCGCTGGGGCAGAACGTGTTCAAGCCGTCGTGGCGACACGGCAACGCGATTCTTTCGCCGCATCCGCTGGATCTGGGCGGCCGCTGGGATATCTCTGCGCACCGGTTTGAGCGGCGGGGTTTGCTGGTTGCGCGCGCCACGTTCGCCGGCCGTTCGGTCACGCTGCTGTGCGCGCATCTGGCGCTGACGCGCGCCGCGCGCTTGCGGCAGATGAACTGGATCGCGTTGTGGATACAGAAGGAGGCGCCTGAAGGCCCGCTCGTTCTGGCCGGCGATTTCAACGACTGGCGCAACGATTCCGTGCCGCTGTTCGCCGAACTCGGCATGAGCGAAGTCGCAACCATGCTCGGAGAGTCCGGGCGGACTTATCCGGCGTTTTCACCGGCGCTCGCGCTCGACAAGATGTTCGTGCGCGGCATGAAACCCGTGGAATGGATCACGCCGACGCAGGACACCGCGTGGCTGTCCGATCATCTGCCGTATATGGCGAAACTGCGGGTGGAATGATGGCGCTTCAGCGCTTTCTCTTTCTATTTAGCGCGCGAAGGTATCGGCGATTACGGTTTCTATTGCCGTGAACGACACGGGTTTCACCAGATGATGGTCGAACCCTGCGTCATGTGCTTTCTGGCGGTCACTGTCGGCGCCATAACCCGTTAGCGCAATCAGCAAGGCCGACTTCGTCTGGGCGCGCGTTCTGAGTTCGCGGGCAATGTCAAAACCATTCATGCCCGGCAAGCCGATATCCAGGATCACCACCTCGGGCGCGAATTCATCGACCATCGCGAGCGCGCTCGGGCCGTCGTGCTTGACGCGTACATCGTGGCCGAGCGTTTCTAGCAACATGGACATGGCTTCGGCTGCGTCGACGCTATCGTCAACGAGCAATACCCGCCTGGGAAGTCCAGGGCCGCCCGGGGCCCCTTCGGTCGTGTTCATGATGCCTTTCCCTCAATTCTGAGATTCTTGAATGTTCTCGCGCGCTGATTGAATCAAGCGCGCGGATAATTTCGAGATGATACCGGGAAAGTTGGTCAGCGCTCGTTTGCGGGACCACGAGGCTGCCATTTGAAGCGCGCCTGAATGCGCTCGCCGGGCAGTAAAACGCCACCGCCGACGTCATCTTGCGGTGCATCGAGATTCAGGAAATCCACCGTGTTCGATACCGGCTCCACGCACAGCAAGTCGGGATGCGCTGCGGGCGCGTAAAGCACCATGTGGTTGAAAGGTGCGTCAGCGGTAAGGGTCACGCTGCGGTTCTCATCCGGCCATTCGATCGTCGCCGATCCTGACCAGCCGGCGAAGTTGTTATCGAGATCGAAGGCGTCGGCGGACATGCCTTCCTTCGACGCCAGCATGGCCACACTGTCATGCGCGCTCAGGACCGTGGGCAGAAGGTCCGGCGTTGCGTGCCACATCGCGCGGACCTGGGTGTGGATGCGCGTTGATGGCGTGCGCGGATAGTACGGATGATGGCCCATGCCGAAGGGCATGGGTTCGCCGGACAGATTGCGGATGGATAACGTGACCTGCAAATCGCCGGCGTCGGTCAGTTCGACGCGCTGCATAGCCTCATACCGATACGGCCAGTGATGCGCGGGTTCATCACCCGGCTCGTGGCTCAAGCTCAGTTCCACTGCATTCGTGCGAGACCCGACCACCCGCCACGGACGTCGCCATGCGTGACCGTGCAGCGCGTGATCGAACGCGTTGCCATCGCGGGACAAATCCACCGCTTCGCCGTTGAACACGAAGCGCGCGTCGCGCAGGCGGTTGCAATACGGAAGCAGCGGAAAGCTCGCCATGCCGAGCGGATTGCAGGCCGCAAGCGCTTCGGCCGACGCGGGACGCAGCCAGTGAAGCGGCTCGTGCCGGCTCGTCAGGTCGTAGAACGCCGCAATCGCCCCGCCAATATGCGGCGCGATCAACGCGCGCCGATTCCCCGCGCGGAGTGCGATCAGCGCCGGATCGTTCAGCGCGATGCGAAACGCGTCGTCATCCGCGGCGTTCAATATGCAAACCGCTGGTAGCTTTCGTCGAAGCTGCGCGGCGTCCGGTCGACTTGCGGGTTGTATCGAAGCAGCCGTTTGGCGCGCGGCGGCAACGCCTCGAAGGTAGAACGCGGCACCTGAACCTGAACCTCCGGCCGGAAATACCACGACCGGCTGTAGCCAATAACGACCATTGGCCGGGGGGCATCGGTGAGATTGGGGGTTCCACGATGCAAACCGCGAACGTCGCGGATCATCACGTCGCCCAGTTTCATGGGCACGCGCTCCGCCGGATACGTGCCGTCGGCCAAGCCGGCCAGTGCGTCTTCCCGCGATATCCGATGTGTCCCGCGCGTGGTTTCCAGCGAGCCGTTCTGTTCATCTACATCGACGAGCGGAAAATTCACGGCCAACTGAAACGACGGCGTTTCCGCGAAGTTATCGAACAGAGGCGGCGTGTCGCGATGCCAGTCCTGAAAATCGGAGCCGTGCACGGGGGTATCGGTGGCGAGCTGGCACATGACCGGGTCCGGCCCGGCGATCAACTCGACAATGCCAAGCACGTCGTCATCGCAAAAAATGGCGGGATCGGCGAATTCGCCTTCGAACGGCAGCGTCACGTAATACCGGCCCGGCCCGCGATTGCCGCTGCCGCCCTTTTCGCGCGCCTGAATCACGTGCGGCGCGAACAGCGGCTCGAACGCCGCGCGCCATGCGCCGAGCGTCGCGCGCGGAAAATGATCCGGCAACAGCACGAAACCGTCGCGCTCGAAATCTTCTGCAAGCGCCTTGCGGGCGCGCTCGTCATAGCGGGCCATCTTTGTCTCCTGGAATTGCGCCACGTCATACGGCGCGCATGTGTTTATGCCTTTCGTGTGGCCCCAGCCATGCGCCCCCCCGAGAATCGCATGACCAGCGCCGGCTAGTCAATATTATTAGTAATAACACTTAGACGCGATTAAATCCGCGCTAAACCTTTCCCGTCAATCGTTTCCGAGCGTTGCTTGCAGGAAATATTAGTGCTACCGTCTGCAGCATCTAAAGACATGTTTGACTGCATTGATCACGCCGCTTTTGCGCGGCCCAGAAAATGAAAAAATCCACGCAACGCCGCCCGACGATGACGGACATCGCGAAGCTGACCGGAGTCTCGCAATCGACCGTTTCGCTCGTGCTGAACAACGCGACCAGCGCGAAGTTTTCCGACGCAACCCGCAACAAGGTGCTGAAAGCCGCGCAGGATCTCGGCTACCGGATGACGACGCGCGAACCGCTGGACGCAACGATCACGGCGGAAGAAAAGAACCTGATCGTGTATCTCGCCGATGAAATCTCGACGAGCCCGCATCCGGTCGTGAACATCGACGGCGCGCGCGATACGGCGTTCGCAAACGGCCGGATGCTGGCGGTCTACTCCACGCACGGCAACGCCGAAATCGAGCAGCAGGTTCTCGACGCCACGCTCACGAATCCGAACGTGCTCGGCGTGATCTACGCGACGGTGTACACGCGAAAAGTGAGCTTGCCGGCGGCGCTGTCAAAGGTCCCGACCGTGCTCCTGAACTGCTACACAAGCGATACAGAGCTCTCGTCGGTGGTTCCGGCGGAAGTCGCGGGTGGCCACGTCGCCACCGATTACTTGCTCAACGCGGGACACCGGAGAATCGGTTATGTGAACGGCGAACCGTGGCAAGACGCGTCGCGCGACCGGCTGAAGGGATACCGGATGGCGCTCTCCACGGCGGACTTGCCATTCGCGCCGGAACTGGTGCGCGAAGGCGACTGGAGTTCCGGCTCGGGCTTCGAACAGACGCTTTCGCTGATGCACGAGCCGAATCCGCCCACGGCCATTTTCTGTGCGAACGACCTGATGGCGCTCGGCGCCATCGAAGCGCTCAAACAACTCGGTTTGCGCGTCCCGGAAGACGTTTCCGTGCTCGGCTACGACGATCAGGAAATCGCGCGGCACACGCATCCGCCGCTGTCGACAGTTGTGTTGCCCAACTACGAACTCGGCCGATGGGCGGTCGAAACGTTGCTTCAGGAAGAGCACAACCGCGCCGCCGGCGCACCGGTCCGGCGGCGTGTCGTGAAGCTCGATGGACCGCTGGTGGAGCGTGCATCCGTAAGGGTATTCACCGAAGCAAAACAGCCCGCAATTAATAATATTAGCGATTGACCAATAATAAAACGCGGTGGAATAATCGTCGCACTTCGACTTTTTGAGACGGAGCAAGAGGACACGACGCAGCAAGGCCGAAGCATTTAAAAAAGCAAGACCATCCATACCGGAGGAAGACATGCTGTCGCTTGAAAACCTGAAAACATGCAAGACCCCGTTCCGCGTGCTTGCCACATCTGTGCTCGCGCTTTCCATGGCGGCGGCATTCGGCGTCGCGCACGCCGATGAATCCGGCTTGCCAAAGCTCGCAAACAAGAAACCGCTGCGTGTGGGTTTTGCGCAGACCGAAAGCAACAACCCGTGGCGTCTCGCGGAAACCAAGAGCTTCAAGGACGTGGCGGCGAAGTGCGGCTGGCAGATGGTCATGACCGACGCGAACAGTTCGGCATCGAAACAGGTCGCCGATATCCAGAGCATGATCGCGCAGCACGTCGACTTGATCGTGTTCCCGCCGCGTGAGGAAAAACCGCTTGCGCCCATCGTGCTGCAAGCAAAGAAAGCCGGCATTCCGGTGATCCTGGTGGACCGCAACGTCGACCAGTCGGTGGCGAAAGCCGGCCAGGACTACATCACGTTCATTGGTTCCGACTTTATCGATCAGGGGCAGCGCGCGGCGAACTGGCTCGTGAAGACCACGGGCGGCAAGGGCAAGATCATCGAACTGGAAGGTTCGACCGGTGCGTCGGCGGCCAACGACCGCAAGAAAGGTTTCGACGACGTGATCGCGAAGAATCCGGGTCTGCAGATCATTGCTTCGCAGAGCGGCGATTTTGCTCGCGACAAAGGCCGGCAAGTCATGGAAACGCTGCTTCAGGCGCATCCCGACGTGACCGCCGTCTACGCGCACAACGACGAAATGGCGCTCGGCGCGATCGCGGCCATCAAGGCGGCGGGCAAGCAGCCGGGCAAGGACATCACCATTGTGACCATCGACGGAACGAAGGGCGGCATGGACGCCATCGCGGCCGGCGAACTCGGCGCGAGCGTGCAGTCGAGCCCGTTCTTCGGGCCGCTTGCGTGCGACGTGGCGCAGAAGTTCGCGAAGGGTGAAACCATTCCGCCGTGGGTGAAAGTTTCCGACCGCTTCTACGACAAGAGCAACGTGGCGCAAAGCATGCAGTACGGCTACTAAGGCGACCGAGGCCGTTTAGCGACGCATCACTGGGTAACAAAGGTGTTTTGAAGCGGCGCGCCCGGTCTTTCGCCGGCCGTCGCTTCTTTTGTATCCGGCGGACCATCACGCCCAAGGAGACGGATTCGATGAACACGCCCACTCAACCGCCGCTGCTCGACATGCAGGACATCGACATCAGCTTTGGCGGCGTGGCCGCGCTGCGGCACGCGCGACTTTCGGTCTCGGCGGGAGAAGTGCACGCGCTGATCGGTCAGAACGGCGCGGGAAAATCCACGCTCATCAAGATCCTGACCGGCGCATACCGGCGCACGGCGGGCACGATTCGTTTCGATGGCCGCGAAGCCGATTTCCGCACGCCGAAAGAGGCGCGCGAAGCCGGCATCAGCACGATTTATCAGGAGATCAATCTCGTCCCGTTCCGCTCGATTGCCGAGAACATTTTTCTTGGCCGCGAGCCGCGGCGGTTTGGCCTGATCGACTGGCAGACGATTCACCGGCGTGCGCAGGAACTGCTCGATTCGTTCGGCTTGCAGATCGACGTCAGCAAACCCGTACGCGAGTTTTCCACTGCAATACAGCAGATGGTGGCGCTTGCGCGGGCGGTATCGTCGGAAGCGAAGATGGTCATCATGGACGAATCCACCTCTTCACTCGATGAACGCGAAGTCGAATTGCTTTTCAGCGTCGTGCGGCGTCTGCGCGACGATGGCCGCGCGGTGATCTTCGTGTCGCATCGGCTGGACGAGTTGTATGCGTTGTGCGACCGCGTGACCGTCATGCGCGACGGGCAAACGGTCGCCGAAAGCCCGATGGCCGCGCTCGACAAGCTGCAACTGGTGACCACCATGCTCGGGCGCACGCTCGCGGCGGTCGTGCAGGAAGACAGCGCGGTGAAGGAAGCGAATCTGGCGAAGCGCGGCGCGACCGCGATCAGCGCGAAGAATATCGGCGCGGGCGCGAAAGTGACGGACGTCTCGCTCGACGTCCACGCAGGCGAAGCCGTGGGTCTCGCCGGCTTGCTGGGCTCGGGGCGCACGGAAACCATGCGGCTGATGTTCGGCGCGGACGCGGCCGAGCGCGGGGCGCTTTCCATCGATGGGAAACCGGTCAGTTTCAAGTCGCCGCAAGACGCGATTGCGCGCGGTATTGCGTATCTGACGGAGGATCGCAAGGGCGACGGGATCGTGCCCGAGCTGTCCGTGCGCGACAACCTCACGCTCGTTTGTCTGCGCACGCTCACGCGGCATGGTGTTGTCGATGTCGCGAAGCAACGCGCGATTGTAGACAGGTTTATTGAATCGCTCGGGATCAAGCTGCGTTCGCCGGATCAGCCGATTCGCGAGTTGTCGGGCGGCAATCAGCAGAAGGTTCTGCTCGCGCGGTGGCTGGCGACAAACCCATCCCTGCTGCTGCTCGACGAACCCACGCGCGGCATTGACGTCGGCGCGAAAGCCGACGTTGCGAAGATCATCCGCGAGTTGCGCGACTCGGGGCTGGCGGTACTGTTGTCGGCATCGGAACTGGAAGAACTGACGGCGGTCGCCGATCGCGCGGTCGTGATCCGCGATGGCAAGACCGTTGCCGAACTCGACGGCGCGCGCATGAGCGAGGCGTCGATCATGGACGCGATCGCATATGGATCGGGCGAAGAATCGGTGCTGGCGGAAGCCGTCGACGCCAAAGAAGGTCAGCCATGAATCAGAAAACTCAACCGGCCGCCGCCGTGGCGCCTGTCGGGCAAACCGTGCAGAAGAAGAAATACCGCATCACGATCCAGCGCGAGATTGCCGTGCTGCTCGCCATGGTCGTCTTCAATCTGCTTTTCACGCAGCACTTCTGGTCGCTGCAGACGTTCAACGTCAACCTCACGCAAGTGGTGACGATCGTGATCGTCGGCATTGGGATGACGCTGGTCGTGGCGACGGGCGGTATCGATTTATCCGTCGGTGCTTCAATGGCAATAGCCGGTTCGCTCGCGCCGATGATCTTCATGAACGTCGCCGGGCCGTTCGGGATTGCACTGGCGTTTGTGTTGCCGGTTCTGGCCGCGGCGCTTTGCGGCGTATTCAACGGCTTCCTGGTGACACGGCTTTCCGTACAGCCGATTGTCGCCACGCTGGTGCTGTTTATCGCGGGGCGCGGCATTGCGCAGGTTTTCACGGATGGCAGCCTGCAAGCCTTCAACAATCCCGCGTTCCAGTGGATTGCATTGGGCCGCGTCGCGGGCGTGCCGGCGCAAGTGTTCCTGATGCTCGCGCTTGTCGCGATATTCGCGTGGATCGTGCGCAAGACCTTGTTCGGGCAGTATTTGCTCGTGACTGGCGGCAACGAACAGGCCGCGTATTTGAGCGGCATTCCGACCACGCGCGTGAAAATGATCGCCTACACGTTGTGCGCCGCGCTGGCGGGACTGGCCGGCTTGATTTCGATCTCCGTGAATTCATCGTCGGATGCGAACGTGATCGGCCTCGGTTCCGAACTCGATGCGATCGCAGCCGTCGCCGTAGGCGGCACGGCGCTGACGGGCGGCAAGGCGTACATAGTCGGGACGCTGATTGGCGCGCTGATCATCCAGTTGCTCAGGTACACCCTGCTCGCCCACGGGATTCCCGACGCAGCCGCGCTCGTTGTGAAGGCGGGCATCATCATTGCCGCCGTTTATGTGCAGCGGCGCCAGCGCTAGGGAGACATCGACATGAAAAAGAACCTTCCCATCCTGTTGGCGCTCGTGGCGCTGCTCGTATTCGGCGTGATCCGATACGACCATTTTGCATCGGCCTACAACATCACCTCCTTCTGGCGATACAACTCGATGTTCGCGTTGATCTCCGTGGGCATGGCGTTTGTGATCATCACGGGCGGCATTGATCTGTCGGTGGGCGCGGTGGCCGCGCTGGCGAGCGTGGTGGCGGCGCTGGCGAGCCCGCATGGAGGCGTGGCGGGTGTGTTGGCGGGCGCGGGTGCAGGATTGGCGGTCGGCGTGTTGAACGGGCTCGTGATCACGCATATGCGAATCCTGCCGTTTATCGTGACGCTCGCGACTAGCCTTGGCGCGCACGGCATGGCGCTGTTGCTCGGCCATAACGACGCGGTTTCCATCGCGCCTGATTCCAGCTTTGGCAACTTTGGCCAGGGCGATTTGCTCGGCTTGCCAATACCGGGAATCGTCGCAGCCGTGGCTGCGGTTCTAGGCTGGCTCGCGCTCAGAAGCACACGGTTTGGCCGCCACGCATTGGCGATTGGCGGCAGTGAAGAAGCATCGCGGCTGATGGGCTTGAACGTCGACCGGACGCTGGTCCTGGTCTACGCGCTGAGCGGCCTGCTTGCTGGTTTGGCTGGCGCAATCCTCGCCGCACAGTTCGGCGCCGGACAGCCGAACGAAGGCATCGGCTGGGAGTTGTTCGCCATATCGGCGGTCGTGCTGGGCGGCACATTGCTTACCGGCGGACAAGGATCGATAGCCATGACCATTGCAGGCGTCGCATTGCTCGGGCTCGTGTTCAACCTGCTGAACTTCGAGAATGGACTGGGCTTTATCAGCTTGTCGGCGTACTGGCAGTCGGTGATTCGCGGCGTGTTCCTGCTGCTGGTGATCGTGCTGCAGGCGCGGGTGCTGAGAAAACGCGTGACGGTGACGAAAGTGGCGCATTGAACGGGTACGGCAAATCAGTGCGCAAACTCCGGGATAAACAATCTGCTAACTTACGATGACCAACCCAAACCCGACGCATCGCCATGTTCGACCTTTTCGACGATATCCCCAAGCCGGACATCGACTGGCTTCCTAAGTGGCTGGACGCGGCGACGGCCTCGGACACCATGGCCGCGTTGATCGATGAAGTCGTGTGGCAGCAGGACATCATGAATACGCCTGCCGGAAAAGTGCCGTTTCCGCGGCTCACCGCGTGGCAGGGCGATCCGGGCGCGGTCTATGTGTATTCGGGCATTCGCAACGTTCCCAAACCGTGGTCGCCGACGGTTTTACTGCTGAAAACGAAAGCCGAAACCGCCGCGAAAACCGCGTTCAACAGCGTGTTGATCAACCGCTACAGGACCGGCATGGACAGCATGGGCTGGCATGCCGATAAAGAACGCGAACTCGGGCCGGAACCGGTCATTGCATCGGTGAGTCTTGGCACCACGCGAACCTTCGAGTTCCGCCATACAAAGACACGCCAGGTGCATGCGCTGAAACTGAACCACGGCAGTTTGCTCATCATGCGCGGACGCACGCAACTGGAGTGGGCGCATCGTGTACCGAAAGAACCCGAGGCGCGCGGCGAGCGCATCAATCTCACCTTTCGCTACGTGGATGCAACGGCAAGCCCGCGCAGATAACCTTCACCGCTTCGCGACGAAATCAATCTCCACGAGCGCATCGCGCGCCAGCCCCGTCACGCCGATGCACGTGCGCGCCGGCAACGGTTTGGGTTCGAAGTAGCTTTTGTAGACATCGTTCATGGCTGCGTAATCACGTTTGAATTCGGTCAGGAAAATCCGCACGCTGACTACGTTATCCAGCGACAATCCCACGCCCTCCAGCACGAGGATCAGGTTATCCATCACCCGGCGCGTCTGCGCCTGAACGCCTTCGGGCAAGGGCTTTGAATCGTCGTCGGGGTCCGTGGGCATCTGGCCGGTGAGGAACACCCAGCCATCGGCTTCGGCCGCGTGGGAGAAAGGCGCGACGGGCGTGGGAGCGGCGGCGACCATCGTGAAGGTGGGTAAAGTCATATGTGTTTCCTTGAAAAGGCACGGCCCGTTACCGTACCGGATCAAAATTACGGCCGCTTCGTAAAACGCGTCAAAATAGGGGCGTAACCATTTACACGAAGGCCCTGATGCTCCCTCTTCCCGTTCTCACCGATGTCGTCATCCGCATGTTCTGGGCACTTGCAATTGGCTGCGTTATCGGCGTGGATCGCGATCTGCACGGCAAGCCCACCGGCATGAAGACGCTCGGGCTCGTATCTCTCGGCGCGTGCCTGACGACCATGGCCGCGATGGGCTTCACCACTCAAAGCACGACCCTGAGCACGGATGTTTCCCGTGCCATTCAGGGCATTGTGACGGGCATCGGCTTTCTCGGTGCGGGCGTGATCGTGCAGACGCCAGGACAGCACCGGATTCGCGGACTGACCACGGCGGCGTCGATCTGGGTCACGGCGGCAGTGGGCATTGTTTGCGGACTGGGCGTGTGGAGCGTCGCCGTCATCGCGACACTGATGTTGATCGCGCTATTGATAATCGGCCGGAAAGTCGAGAAGGCGCTGCACAGGCAATGGATCGCGAAACCGGCTGCGGAGCGCGAAGCGAACACCGATCTTGAAGACCTCGGATGATCGCAAGACCCTACAAAATCATTACAAATCAACGGCATGCGTCTTGCTCAATGGGAGCACCAACAGGACGATCCCATGCCCAAGAAAAAATCTTCCGCCCTTCCGGGCCCCAATGATCGTCAGGCGCGGCTCACTGCACGCCGCAACATGAAAATGGCCGAATCCGCGCACGCGTACGTGCGCGGCAACACGAGCAAATTCTATGAATGGCTCGACGGCATAGAAGGTCACACCTTGCCCGAAGGCCCGGCCATCTGGATTTGCGGAGATTGCCACACCGGCAATCTCGGCCCGGTCGCCAACACGGATGGAGACGTCGAGATCCAGATTCGCGATCTCGACCAGACGGTGATCGGCAATCCGGCGCATGACATCGTGCGGCTGGGTTTATCGCTGGCAACGGCGGCGCGCGGGTCCGACCTGCCGGGCGTCACGACTGCGCGCATGATCGAAGCGTTATCGGAAGGCTATGAACATGCGTTCGACGCCACCGCCAAGGATCGCCCGATCAAGAACGCGAAGCCTGAAGCGGTGCGCGTGATGATGAAGGAAGCCGTGCGGCGCACCTGGCAGCAACTGGCTATAGAGCGCATAGAGGACGTCGAGCCAAGCATTCCGCTCGGCAAGCGTTTCTGGCCGCTCGATAAAGAAGAACGCAGCGAGATAGAAGCCTTGTTCGAGCGTCGCGAGATTGCCGACATTGCCGTCGCGTTACGCAAGAACGCCGACGAGGAAAATGTCTCGGTCATCGACGCCGCGTATTGGGTCAAAGGCTGCAGTTCGCTGGGGCGTCTGCGTTATGCGGTGCTTCTCGACGTGGATGGTGGCGCGGTGGAAGGCGACGACCTGTGTCTTATCGATATCAAGGAAGGGCTGAAGGCTGCCGCACCGCGTTATCCCGGCCAGGACATGCCGCGCGATAACGGCGAGCGCATTGTGGAAGGCGCGCGGCATTTGACACCGGCGCTCGGCGAACGCATGCGCTCGGCGCGGCTGAACGATCGCTCCGTGGTGATTCGCGAACTCCTGCCGCAGGACATGAAACTGACGGTCGAGCAACTGACGCAAGAAGAAGCGATGAAAGCCGCGCGTTTCCTCGCAATGGTAGTTGGCAAAGCGCACGCGCGGCAAATGGACAAGGCAGGGCGACGCGCGTGGTTATCGGAATTGCGGCGGGCGCGCAGCAAATCGCTCGATGCGCCTTCGTGGCTCTGGAAAAGCATCGTGGCGCTGGTGAGCAGTCATGAGGCGGGTTATCTGGAACATTGCCGGCGGTATGCGCTGACGCCAGCTTTATGACGCAGTAACAAAAAAGGCCGCTCGGTTCTGCGAGCGGCCTTCGGCAAATCAATATCCGTGGCGATCATGCCAGCGATGCTCACGCCATTCATGATGCCGCCATTCACGGCGGCGCCATGCGCGTTCACGCCAGCCATCGTCACGATACCCACCGTATCCGACGACCACGGGCGGCGGCGCATAGACGGGAGCCTGCTGTGCGTAATATCCCGGTACGCCAATCCCCACGTCCACGTTGACATGCGCGGAAGCTGCCGCCGATGCCATCAGGACGCCCAGCCCCAGTACCGCACCCAGTATCTTCTTGTTCATCTAGTCTCTCCGCGCACTTGTTTGTGCTCTTGGCTTTTGCTTGTTTACGCAACCAAGTGTAGGAGCGGCATTCAGATACAGGTGCTACGGGAATGCGATAAAAGTAACCGGGCGTATCTTGAAAAGTCCGAATCAGAAGCCAGCCGCCAATCCATCTCTCCGGCTATCGCTCGCAGCAACATACCCGCGCTCGGGATCGTTACGATCCAGCTTCCAGATGTACTGCCCGGAACCAAAGTCCATATAAGGATCGTCGACGGATTTGATCGTGTGGCCGTATTCCTGCAGCGCCTTCACCGTTGCCGTATCCAGCGTCGCTTCAACGTCCACTGTGAAATCGCGATTGACCTTCCAGCGCGGTGCATCGCAGGCGGCTTGTGGTTGCTGGCCGTAATCGAGCATGCGCACGATGGATTGCAGATGCCCTTGCGGCTGCATATCGCCGCCCATCACGCCGAAACTCATCACGGCCTCCTGCGCGCCATTCACCTTTTGCGTGAGGAACGCCGGAATGATGGTATGGAACGGACGCTTGCCGCCTTCGACCACGTTCGCGGACTTCGGGTCCATCGAGAAACCGAAGCCGCGATTTTGCATCGCAATGCCCGTGTCCGGCACGACCACGCCCGAACCGAAACCCATGTAGTTCGACTGGATGAAACTCACCATCATGCCGCGCTCGTCCGCCACCGACATATAGATGGTCCCGCCCGCCGGCGGCATGCCGAAGTCGAAGTGCTTGGCCTTGTTCGGATCGATGAGTTTTGCGCGCTCGCTGAGATACGCGTCGTCGAGCATCTGCTCGGGCGTGACATCCATTGAACGCGGATCGGCGACGTACTGGTAGACATCGGCGAAAGCGAGCTTCATGGCTTCGATCTGCAAATGCTGCGACTCGATCTTGTCCACGGTCAGCGCCTTCACGTCGAACTTGTCCAGAATGCCAAGCGCGATCAACGCGGCGATGCCCTGCCCGTTCGGCGGAATCTCATGCACGGTGTAGCCGCGATAATCCTTCGATATCGGCTCGACCCAATCCGCCTTGTAGTTGCGCAGATCGCTGGCTGTCATCGCGCCGCCGTGCTGCTTCGCGAACGCCGCGATCTTCTCGGCGATCTCGCCTTCGTAGAACGCGCGCGGACCTTTCTCCGCGATGGTGCGCAGCGTCTTCGCGTGTCCCGGATAACGCATCAGTTCGCTGATTTCCGGCGCACGGCCGCGCGGCATGAAGGTCTCGGCGAAACCGGGGTAATCCTTCAGTTCGGGAATTGCCGCCGCCCATTTATACGCAACAATGCTCGCGACCGCATGACCACGCTCGGCAATTTCTATGGCCGGTTCCATCAGGTCGGCGAACGGCAACGTGCCGAATTTTGCGTGCAGCGCTTCCCATCCCGCGATCACGCCCGGCACCGTTGCTGCATCCCAACCGCGCTTCGGATTGTTCGCAATGCCGTTCTGCTCGCCGTATTTGTTCTTGAAGTAATCGACATTCCACGCCGCCGGCGATACACCCGACGCGTTCAGTCCGTGCAGTTTCTTGCCGTCCCAAACGAGCGCAAACGCGTCCCCGCCAAGACCGCACGATACCGGCTCGACCAGCGTGATGGCAGCGGCGGCGGCAATGGCGGCATCGACCGCATTGCCGCCTTTCCACAACATTCGCAAGCCCGCCTGCGCTGCAAGCGGATGCGAAGTCGACACGATATTGCGCGCGAACACCGGCAAGCGCGGCGTGGGATAAGGGTTCTGCCAGTTAAAGCGGGTCATGGGAAATTCGTCCCTTTGAGTAGTGAAAGTGTTTCAGTCAGGCGTTGTTCAAAGCTCACGCGGATCGAGCGCGTCGCGCAGTCCATCGCCTAGAAGATTGAAGCCGAGGACCGCAAGGAAGATCGCGATACCGGGGAATATCGACATCCAGGGCGCCTGGCTCACGAAGTCCTTGGCGGTGTTCAACATCGATCCCCAAGACGGCGCGGGCGGCAATTGCCCCAGTCCGAGGAACGACAGGCTGGCTTCCGCGATGATCGCCATGGCAATGGTCAGACTCGCCTGCACGATGATCGGCGGCAGCACGTTGGGCAGGATGTACCGGACGATGATGCGAAAATGGCCGAGCCCAATTGCGCGTGCGCCTTCCACGTAATCCTCCGCCTTGACGCTGATTGCCTGGCCGCGCGTGAGGCGCACGAAGCGCGGCATGGCCGAGACGCCGATGGCGATCATTGCGTTGGTGAGGCTCGGGCCAAGGAACGCGGCGAGCGCAATCGCGAGGATCAGGAACGGGATGGAAAGCAAGGCGTCGGTGAAACGGGAAACGACGCCATCGACGAACCGGCCGAAATAGCCTGCAAGCAAACCCAGCGGCACGCCGATCACGACCGCGATTCCCACCGACACGACGCCCGCCAGCAGCGAAGCCCGCGCCCCCCAGAGCAGACGCGTGAGGACGTCGCGGCCGAGTTCATCGGTTCCGAACCAGTGACTCGCCGAGGGCGCCTGCCGCACGGTCATGAAGCTCGCCTGAACGGGATCGTAGGGCGAAAGCCACGGCGCGAATACCGCAACGAGGATCACCAGCAGCACGATCACCGCGCCCGCAACCGCCGCGCGATTGCGCATGAAGCGGCCCAGCGCGCGGTTGCGCTTACGCGGCAACACGGTTTCCACAATGGTCGCCATCAGCTTCTCCTCAAGCGCGGATTGAGGAGGATGTACAGCACGTCCGCGAACAGATTCACCACGATAAACCCGACCGCCGTCACCAGCACCACGCCTTGAACGACAGCGTAATCACGATTGAAAACCGCATCGACAACCAGTTTGCCGAAGCCTGGAATAGTGAACACCTGCTCGGTCAGCACCGCGCCCGCGAGCAGCTCGCCGAACAGCAAGGCCAGGACCGTGACAATGGGAATCAGCGCATTGCGAAAGCCGTGCTTCACAACAACCGTGCCCTTCAACAAGCCCTTCGCGCGCGCCGTCCGGATGTAGTCGCTGCGCAGAACGCTCAGCATTGCGCTGCGCGTATGGCGCATCAATTGCGCGCCGAGCGCCGCGCCAAGCACGAACGCGGGCATCAGCATGGTCTTGATGCTCAGCCAGAAATCTTCCGCCGGAGAAACATAGCCCGATGACGGCAACAACTGCCACTTCACCGAAACAACAAAGATCAAGATGATCCCGAGCCAGAAATTGGGTATCGACATGCCGGTGAGCGCGAGAATATTCGCGCCGTAGTCGAGCGCGCGCCCCTTGTTCGCCGCCGATAAAACCCCGAGCGGAATGCCAATGCCAACGGCAATGATCATCGCCATCACGGCGAGTTGCAGCGTCACCGGCAGCTTCTGCGCAATGAGCTTCGTCACCGGCACATCGGTTCGCAGCGACGCGCCCAGGTCGCCATGGAAAATATCCCGTACCCATAAAGCGTATTGCACGGGCACGGGTTCATCGAGGTGATATTTCAGCCGCAACGTTGCGATGACTTGCGGATTCTGGTCTTCGCCTGCCATCGCCAGAACCGGATCGCCGGGCAGCATTTTTTGCAGGCCGAAGATCATCATCGACACCAGGATCAGTGTCGGGATTGCAACGAGCGCGCGGTTGGCGATGATTCGCAACATGAGCGCGTTATCCCTTGATGCTCACGCCGCGCAGACGAATCAAGCCGTCAGGATAAGGCGTGAAACCCTGCACTTTCTTCGACATTGCGTACGGCCACGGCTGTGCGTAGAGATAGATGATCGGGTCTTCGTCGGCGAGGATCTTTTGCGCGGCGTCGTAGGCCGTCTTGCGATCGGCGACCGTGGACTTCACGCGGGCGTTGTCCAGCAGTTTGTCGACATCGGGATTGCAATAACGCCCGTAGTTCAGGTTGCCCTTGCACGTTACGAACTGATGCAGATTGCCATCCGGGTCCGTGCGGCCAGACCAGCCGAGATACAGCAATTCGAAGTCGCCTTTGGTCGATGCGTTGAGCGCGGCCGCGTAATCGGTCGGGCGCAGCTTCAGGTTGATGCCGGCTTCCGACAACATGGCTTGCAGCATCTGCGCCATCTGGTTCGACACCGTGTTATTGCCGAACGTCAGTTCAATGTCGAGTTTCTCGAAACCCGCGGCCTTCAGCAACGCCTTCGCCTTCGGAATATTGCGTTTGGTGGTTTGCAGCGATGCATCGAAGTACGGGCTGTTCTTCGGAATCGCCTGGTTGATCGGCGCGAAGATGCCGCCGCCAATCACCTGATTGATCGCGTCGCGGTCGATCGACAACTCGAACGCCTCGCGCACGCGCTTGTCCTTGAATGCTTTCGGCGCGCGCGTTCCGTTCGATACGTTAAACGTGAGATCGTAGAAACCTAAACCGCTCATCGATATGAAGTTTAGGTTCTTGTCGCTTTTCACCGATGCCACGTCGGAAGGCGCAAGACGTTCCAGCATGTCGAGCGACCCCGAGCGCAAGTTCGCGAGACGCACGGTGCTGTCCGGAATCGGCTGGAAGACGACCTTCTGGATCGGGTATTTGCCGGCGTCCCAATAGCCCGCGAATTTCTCCAGCACAACGCGATCGTTCTGCACGCGCTGCACGAATTTGTATGGGCCCGAGCACACCGGATGCGTGGCAACGCCTGCGTCATCGGTCAGCGTCTTGGGCGCGAGCATCATGCCGGCGCGATCCGTGAGCGTGGCGAGCAACGCGGCGTCGGGCGCTTTCAAAACAATCGCGACGGTGCCTGGATCGACCACGTCCACATGATCGATCGACGCCAGTTCGCTCTTGCGATTGCTCGCGGGCATGGAACGCGAACGGTCGAGGTTGGCTTTGACGGCGGCGGCGTCGAACGGTTCGTCGTCGTGAAATTTCACGCCCTGGCGCAGCTTGAACGTGAGCGTCTTGTTGTCGGCGCTCATGCTCCACGAGGTCGCGAGCATGGGCACGATCTTCAGGTCCGGCCCAATGTCCACCAGCGAATTGCACAGCGAACTGAACACAATCCGGTCGACCACCTGGCTGCTTCGCGCCGGGTCGAGCGTGCCGATATCGTCCTGCAAGCCGATACGGATGGTCGAGTTCGACTGTGCCATGACGGCGCTGGTGCTGGCGGCGAGCGCCGCGGCCAAGAGAATCTTTCGCATCTGAATTTCCCCGTTTTATCGTGTATTCGAATGTTCTTTGAGCGCGCCATCAATGACGCCCTGACGCTGCCGATACACCGCGAGCCGCTCGGTCAGCTTCGGACTCACAATGGAAACAAGCGGCGCACCGCCGCCCGCATTCTGGATTTCGCGCCAGAAATGACAGGCTACGCGATGCCCGTTCGGCAAGGTTTCGTTGACCGGCTGTTCGTCGGCGCAACGCGCTTTTGCGTGCGGGCATCGTGGATGAAAGCGGCATCCCGAAGGCGGCGAAGTCGGGCTCGGCAAGTCGCCCGCAAGCGCCGCCTTGCTGCGGCGCTGACGCGGACTGCTTGCCGGAATTGCCTGAAGCAGCGCTTGCGTGTAAGGATGCAAAGGTTGATCGAAGAGATCGTCGACGTCCGCCATCTCCACGATTTCGCCCAGATACATCACCGCGACGCGATCGCTCATATGGCGGATCACCGCGAGATCGTGCGCGATCATGATCAGCGTGAGACCAAGTTCCTGCTTCAGCGATTCAAGCAGGTTGATCACTTGCGCCTGCACGGACACGTCGAGCGCGGACACGGGTTCGTCGCCGACAATCAGTTTCGGCTCGCCCGCCAGCGCGCGCGCAATGCCGATCCGCTGCCGCTGGCCGCCCGAAAATTCATGCGGATATCGTTCGGCATAGCCCGGTTGCAATCCCACCGTGCGCAGCAAATCGGCGACGCGCGTCTGAAGCGCCGCGCCTGTCGCGAGACCATGCAATGCAATCGGCTCGCCGATGATCTGTCCCACCGTCATCCCCGGATTCAGCGACGCAAACGGGTCCTGGAAAATGATCTGCATCTCGCGGCGCAAACGCCGCATGGGTTCGGTGCCCAGATGCGTGATGTCCTTGCCCTGATAGATCACGCGTCCTTCGGTGCTGTCTATCAGGCGCAGCAACAGGCGTCCAAGCGTCGACTTCCCGCAGCCCGATTCCCCGACAATGGCAAACGTCTCGCCCTGCTGCACGGAGAACGACACGCCGTTGACGGCATAGACGGTCGGCGCACGCATGAACAGGCTGCGCGTGCCGCCAAAGTGCTTGGTCAGTTCCTGCGCTTCGATGATGGGCGGGTTCATGCAGCCGCCTCGTTATACAAAGCCACGGACTCGACCGGCGCGACCCAGCATGCAACACGATGCGAGCCATCGATCATCTTGTCGGGCGGCACTTGTTCGATACACCGCTGCTCCACGAACGGACAGCGCGGCGCGAACCGGCAGCCCTTCGGCATTTGTTCCGGCGACGGCACCGATCCGCGAATCGTCGCCAACGCGCCTTCGCGTTTTCCCACCGATGGAATCGCGCCCATCAGACCAATGGTGTACGGATGCTGCGGGTCATCGAAGATTTCATCCACCGAACCGTATTCCACGATCCGCCCCGCGTACATCACGGCGACGTGATCCGCGACTTCCGCGACTACGCCCAGGTCGTGCGTGATCAGGACCATCGCCGTGCCGGTCTCGGCCTGCAGGTTGCGCACGAGCAATAAAACCTGCGCCTGGATGGTGACGTCGAGCGCGGTCGTGGGTTCGTCGGCAATCAGCAGTTGCGGGCGGTTGGCGAGCGCCATTGCAATCATCACGCGCTGGCGCATGCCGCCCGAGAGTTCGTGCGGGTAAGCATCGAGGCGTTTTTCCGGCGCGGGAATGCGCACGAGGCGCAGCATTTCCAGCGCTTCCTTGCGCGCCGCCGCGCCCTTCAATCCACGATGCCGCTGCACGCACTCCGCAATCTGATGCCCGATGGTGAACGCCGGATTGAGCGACGTCATGGGCTCCTGGAAGATCATGGACATGCGGTTGCCGCGGATATCGGCGAGTTCGCGTTCGCTGAGCCTGAAGAGATCGCGCCCGTCGAACATCGCCTTTCCCGCGACGATATTTGCTGGCGGGCTTGGCAACAAACCCATCATCGCGAGCGACGTGACGCTTTTCCCGCAGCCCGATTCCCCGACAATGCACAAGGTCTCGCCCGCGTTCACGGCAAACGAGACGTCTTCAACCAGGTTGGGCACGTTCGCGGCGCGCGAGAATTTCAGCGAGAAACCGCTGACTTCGAGTACTGGAGTTTTCGTGGGCTGATTGGAAAGCGGCTTATTCAACATCGACAAATTTCAACACTCCGCGGCGTGGCAAGACAAGCGGCGAGCTGCGCCATAGCTTAAGCGTAGTCGCCCAACATTCATGTTCATTATGTCCGGCGCAAAGCATCAGGAAATATTAAACTTTCTTTTCGACACTTAATGTTTCCTTGAATAACGCCGATGCCGACCATCCGGATGTTGAAGACTTTTCGCGCGGTCGTAAGGACGGGTTCCTTCGCCGCTGCCGCCGACAAGGTTGCGCTCACGCAAGCCGCCGTCAGCTTGCAGATGCGCGGCCTGGAACAAGCGCTCGGCCGGCAGCTTTTCGATCGCAGCGCGAGGCAGATTGTGCTGAGCCGCCAAGGGCACGAGATTCGTTCGAAGGTGGAACAGATCCTTGATCTGCTCGATGAACTCGAGGCCACGCCCGCCGATTCCATGCAGGGACCGGTCGTGATCGGCGCGGTGGTATCGGTGATTGGCGCGTTGTCGCTCGGCGTAGCGAAGTTGAAGACGGCGCATCCGGGGCTCGACGTGCGCTTGTTGTCAGCGCGCTCGGACGAACTCGCCGTGATGGTGGAACAAGGCGAAGTGGATATCGCCGCGATCGTCGCGCGGCCCGATCAGACGCTGCCCAACACGCTGAAATGGACGCCGCTCTATACGGAACCGCTGATGCTGGTCGTGAGCCGCGATATCGCCGATACCGATCCGCGTCGCATTCTGGCATCGAATGGATTCTTGAGGTTTGACCGGCGGGTGCGCACTGGCGTGGTCGTGGACCATGCGCTGACGGCGCTCGGGCTGGAGGTGAAGGAATATCTGGAGCTGAATTCAATTGAAACAATAGTCGCGCTCGTCAGGAAAAACGTGGGCGTGACGGTATTGCCGGAACTGCATCGGGCGGGATGGCAGGCTGATCCTTCGCTGCGGCTGATTTCGATTGCGCAGCCGCCCATTTTGCGGACGGTCGGAATGATCGAGCGGGCTTCCTATGGGCGAAGCAGCATTACCGCGGCGATTATCGAGACGCTTCACGGCTGATTTCTCGCATTTTGTCCGGGCATCTCATTATTCGCATATCCCGAAAACAGATTTGCGACTATCAAACACAATAAACCGATAGTAAGGGTATACACTGCATTTCATCGACGCAGTGAGCAGAACAAACCAGCCACTGCGCCCCTTATCACTGAATATCGGAGCGCATCATGAAAAAGAATCTTATTGCCACGTTGTTGATCGCCACTTCCGCTGCCTTGGCTGCGCCTGCATTCGCCAGCAGCGGTTACGGCCCGGCGCCGTCGTATAACCCGACGGTCGGCGCACCCGCTTCGCAACGCGGCCAAAGCGCACAAACCGTCGCCGCTGAAAACGCACAAGCCAACGCCGAAGCAAAGTCCTACGGCGGCGTGCAAGATACGCAATCTCAATCGGGCAGCCGCGTCCGTGCGAACACAACGCAATCGCTGTACTCGCATAACTAAGTTTGATGAATTTGCTCAAAGCCGCGATCGTCAGACTGACCCACATCCGCGACTCACGCAAAACGTAGGAAGCGGTAATGCCAATGCCGGATGAACCACACGTTCATCCGGCATTGGTTTTTGCGTGGAGCGAAAAGATTCGGTAAGACATCGGCTCGCGCGACTGCCGCAGCTTAATGTTGCCTTAAGGATCCAGCGCTATCTTGAAGCCTTGATCCCCCTGTAGTACCCCCTCTTAGGCCGCCCAGCGGCCTTCTTTTTTGGCCCTGCAATGAAGATGCTTTGGCGATTGTGTGTGGTTGCAGCATGTCTCATTGGCGGCGTTGCCTTTGCGGTGGCGATTTTCTCCGCGATTCTGCACATTGCCTGAATTCAAGCGCCCCTCTTCAATTTCGCCTGCATGTTGAACGCAAGTCTCATAGGTTGCCATTCGGCGCTCGTTGCATTCGGCAACGGCTGCTGAAAACTTGCCATCAACGCATTCCATTCCGTGACGCGCGGATGCGCATCGGCGCCGGCGACGAGTTTATCCAGGCTAAAATCGGGTTCGGTTTCGATCAGCATGACAAGCCGCGTTCCGCGCCGCCAGATCGTCATATCGATAATGCCCGACGCCTTCAGCGCTTCCAGCACTTCTGGCCAGACAGCTTCGTGATATTCATCGTATTGCGCGATCACCGCAGGGTCGTCGCGCAAGTCGAGCGCCAGGCAATGGCGGCTAACGATTGCACTCATGATTTATGCCGCCGCGCGGCCATCCACGCGAACATGCGTGCGCTGTGTTCCATGAATCGCGTCCCAATCCCAGTCGATCCCAATACCCGGTTCCATTGGCGCGACCGCATAGCCTTGCTCGATCTGGACCTGCTTGCCCGTCAACGCGTCGAGTTGCGGAATGTATTCAAGCCACGTTGCGTTAGGCACGGCGGCGCACAGACTCACATGCAACTCCATCAGGAAGTGCGGGCAGATCGACACGTTCATGGTTTCCGCGAGATGCGCAACCTTGAGCCACGGCGTGATCCCGCCAATGCGCGCCACGTCCGCCTGCACGATCGAGCATGCGTCCGCTTTCAGGTAATCAGCGAACTGCGCCGGGTGATACATCGATTCGCCGACGGCAACGGGCGTTGAGCTTGCCGCGTTTAAACGCCGATGCGCGGCGATGTTTTCAGCGGGCATAGGCTCTTCGAGCCATGCGAGACGCAGCGGTTCGAATGCGTTTGCACGCCGGATGGCTTCCGACAACGTGAAGCCCTGGTTTGCATCGACCATGATCTCGAAGTCATCGCCCATGGCTTCGCGAACCGCTGTGAGCCGCCGCATGTCTTCCGCCAGATGCGCGCGGCCAACCTTGATCTTCGCGCCATGAAAGCCAGCGTCGCGCGCCTGCACGGTTTGATCGACGAGTTCCTTATCCGGCAAATGCAGCCACCCGCCCTCGGTGGAATACGTGCGCGTGCGCGGCTTTGCGCCGCCCGCCGCAATCCACAAGGGGAGGTTTGCCACCCGCGTATTGCGGTCCCACAAGGCGGTATCGATAGCCGCGAGCGCCAGGCTCGTGATCGCGCCGACCGCCGTGGCGTGCGTATGAAAAAACAGGTCGCGCCAGATTGCTTCGTACTCCGCTGGATTTCGGCCAATCAGACGTGGTGCGAGATGATCGTGCAATAGCGCAACGATTGACGACCCACCCGTGCCAATGGTGTACGTATAACCCGTGCCTGTGCTGCCGTCGCTGCAATGGATCGTGACGAGCACCGTTTCCTGGACCACGAACGACTGGATTGCGTCCGTGCGTTTTACCTTGGGTTGCAGGTCGACCTGACGAATGTCGATGGTATCGATAGTTGTCATTCTTCTATTTCCTCTCAGCTTGATTCAACCTTTGACGCCGCCGAGCGTCAGGCCCGCGATCAAGTGTTTCTGCACAATGAACGTCAGCACGATTGCCGGAATGATGATGATCACGGCCATTGCACACATGCCGGCCCAGTCGACGGAGAACTGCGCGGTAAAGTCCATGAGCCCAACGGGCAATGTCTTGGTGTCGGGGCTTCGGCACAATTGCGTGGCGAGCGCGAACTCGTTCCAGCTCGTGAGAAAAGCGAAGATGCCCGCCGACGCAATGCCGCTTTTTGCAAGCGGCAACTCGATGCGCCAGAATGCTTGCCAGCGATTGCATCCATCAATTTGCGCGGCTTGCGACAACTCGACCGGAACCTCGCGAAAGAAGCCGTCAATGAGCCATACGGTGAACGGCACGTTCATGGCGAGATAGACCAGAATCACGCCAATGCGTGTATCGAGCAGACCCGTCCACGCCCAAAGCATGAAGATAGGCAACGACAACGCAATGCCCGGAATGGCGCGCGTGAGCATCAGCGTGACGAACATGACCTTCTTGTGCTTGAAGTCGAAGCGCGCGAATGCGTAACCGCCAAGTATGCCCACGGCAAGCGCGGCAACCGTGCTCACGCACGAGATGATCACGGAATTAATAAAATACTGGCTGATGGGAAGCGACGCCATCTGCCCATAGCCAAACATGCTTTTGAAGTTATCCAGCGTGTAACTCGATCCGACCAGCGGCGATTGATTCGAGAGGATCGCCACGTTGGATCTGAATGCGTTGAGCACCACCCAAAGCCCCGGCAGACAGATGATCGCCATGACGATAAACACGCCGAACCACATTGCCGACTTGCGCATGAATGCGCCTTTGATTGCCATATCGCTCATGATGTCAGGCTGGCCCCATGTGTTTGCGCGCACCGCTTAGCTTGCGGAAAAAATACAGCGTGAAGAGAATCGACACGAGCACCGAAACGTACGCAATCGCATTCGCATAACCCATGCGCGAATCGTCGTAGGCAATGCGGCCGACCATTGTCCAGAGCAACTCCGTGCGTCCGCCCGGACCGCCGTTCGTCATGATGCGCACGATGTCGTAGGCGCGGCCGACATCGAGTGAGCGAATCGTCATCGATATATAAACGAATGGCATCAGGTACGGCAGCGTCACGTATCGGAAGGTTTGCCACGACGTGCAGCCATCGACCTTCGACGCTTCTATGGGGTCCTTCGGCAACGCCATCAAACCGGCGAGCAGGATCACCGCGAAGATTGGCGTGGAGTTCCAGACCTCCGCCGCGATCAACGACGCAAGTGCCGAGTTCGCATCGACTAGAAACGGAAACGCCGACTTGGCGCCGAACAACGTCTGCATCAGGTTGTTCACAATGCCCGTGCTGTCGTTGAGCATGAACTTGAACTGGAAGCCGACGAGGACCGGCGAAAACATCATGGGAAACATCATCACCGTGCGCAGTGCGCGCTGTCCCCTGGTCACCTGATTGAGCAGCAGCGCAACGCCAAGGCCAAGCAGGAGTTCCAGATTCAGGGCGACGGTCAGGAACAGGATCGTGCGTCCGAACGCGGCCCAGAAGTCCGCGTTCGCAAACGCACGCCCGTAATTGCGCCAGCCGATCCAGTGCGAAAGCGTGTCGGGATCGGTGAGACGATAGGCCGTGAAGCTCGTATAAAACGAGAACAACAGCGGCAGCACCACCACTAACCCGACTGCAAAAAACGCGGGCAAAAGCAGTTTGACCGGCAGCGGAATACGCCAGCGCGGCGTTGCCAGAGCGGGCTCGCCGCCGATCGAATAAGGCGTGTTGGATTGCATCGGAAGCCTGGAGTCGTTTCGGTTGTATCAAGCGTTACTGGTCCGCCGCGTCCTGCATGATGTCCGCGACTTTCTTCGCGGCTTTGTCGAGCGCTTGCTGCGAGGTTTCATCGCCAATGATCGCCTTCTGCAACTCCGGCCATAACGCATTGGAAATTTCGTTCCATTGCGCAATGCGCGGCGGCGTGAACGAGTCTTCCTTTGCGGCCTGGCTAAACGTGGCAATTGCATCCGCCATGAAGTGATCATCCTTCGTCTTGAACTCCTGGACGATGGCTTGCTGCGCGTCCACGCGCGAAGGAATGGAGCCAAGCCGTGCTTCCACCAGCTGCGAATCCTTGCTTGTAAGGAACTGGATAAAGCTCGCCGCCACTTCCGGCCGCGCGCAGACTTTGGTAATGGAGAAGCTATGCGAACCGGACCAGCCCGGCCGCTTGTTCGCGGCGCCCAGCGGCGCGCGGACCACGCCTACATTGCCGGCGAGCTTCGACGTCTTGGGGTCGTTATAGAACGACGCAAATCCCGGCCAGTCGAGATCAAGCGCGACCTTGCCCGATGCAAAGTTATTGCCCAGATCGTCCCAGACATAGCTTGGAACGCCCTTGGGCACCACGCCGGCTTTATAGAGATTCACGAACCAGTCAAGCGTCTTTACGCCGGCCGGTGAATTGAAGACCGGCTTCATCTTGCCATCGAGTAACTGGCCGCCGTTTGCGACCAGCAGCGAATAGAACGTGCCTGTCAGCGCCTCGTCCTTGCCGGGGAATTGCGTTCCATAGAAATTCGGCGCCTTGGTAAAGAACGTGGCTTGCTGCGTGAACTCGGCAAAGTTCTTTGGCGGCGCGAGATCCTGACCAAACTTCTGCTTGTAGGCACCGCGATTCGCGGGATCGGCGTAGGCAGTCTTGTTGTAGTAGAGCGCTTCAATGTCCGTCGACCTCGGAATCTGCACGAGTTGCCCCTTCACCTCGGACTGCTTCAATAGCGCCGGCGCGAACGCCGCGAGATAGTTCGCGGGGAACAAGCCTTTGAGATCACGGAAGATCGGGTATTGCGCGGAAAAGTTCGTGTGATTCGACGACACGCAATAGTCGATATGCTGAGACGCAATGTCCTGCTTCAACTCGCGATCAAGCTCGAAGTGACTCTTGCGCGAGATGATCTCGACCTTCGCGCCAGTTTCCTTTTCCCAGAGCGGAATACGCGTGTAAAGCGCTTCGTATTGCACGCCGCCAATCAGCTTCACGCGCAGCGTATAACCTTTGTATTCGTTCTCGGCGCGTGCAGCGGTTGTTGCGGCCAGGCTTGCTAGAGCCAGCACGGATACGGCGATCTTCACCGCGGTTTTTATCGAATCTTTACGCATGGTGCATCTCCTTTGTTATATGCCGTGACGTCTCGCGCCAAAGCTTTCGTGTGTTTTCTAGCGCAGCCTGCGGCCGGTTCCGGTATCGAAGAGCAGTGTGTTGTCCGGCTCCGCGGCGAGCCGAACGCTTTGTGCAGGCTGCAAAGCCAGGCGTCCATTCACGATCACGCAGCAGCGCTGTCCCGCGACCGTGCCGAACAATTCGGTCGATGCGCCTGTAGGTTCCACGACATCCACGTTGAACTGAAGACCGCCGCTGCCCGCAACCAGAAGATGCTCGGGACGCACGCCGACCGTCACTTCTTGCCCTTCGCGAGCGTTGACTAGCGGAACCGGCAATGAGAAGTCGCCAATGCGCACGCGCGCGCCATCGCTCTGCAATTCATAGCGGCCGTTGAAAAAATTCATGGACGGCGAACCGATAAAACTCGCGACGAACACATTGTCCGGATCGTCGTAGAGGTCGAGCGGCGCGCCGATCTGTTCGATCACGCCGCCATTCAGCACGACTATGCGGTCGGCCATCGTCATGGCTTCGATCTGGTCGTGAGTGACGTAGACCGTCGTTGCACGCAGGCGCTGATGCAACGCCTTGATCTCCGCGCGCATCTGCACACGCAGCTTGGCGTCCAGATTGGAAAGCGGTTCGTCGAAGAGAAATACCTTGGGATCACGCACGATGGCGCGCCCCATGGCGACGCGTTGCCGCTGACCACCCGACAAATGCCGCGGATAACGCCCAAGCAGTTCTTGCAGCCCGAGAATGGCCGCCGCCTGGTTGGCGCGCGTCGCGATTTCATCGGGCTTCAGATCACGCAGTTTCAGCGCGAACGTGAGGTTCTCCAGCACACTCATATGCGGATAGAGCGCGTAGTTCTGGAACACCATCGCGATGTCACGGTCCTTTGGAGGCAGGTCGTTGACCACGCGCCCGTCGATCATGATCCGGCCTTGCGTCACGCCTTCAAGTCCGGCAAGCGCGCGCAACAACGTGGACTTGCCGCAGCCGCTCGGTCCCACAAGCACGAGGAATTCGCCGTCCTTGACGGTCAGGTCGATCTGCGTCAACACCTGCACGGCGCCGAACGATTTCTGCACCTGTTTGAATGCCACTTCAGCCATCAGCGCCCCTTGTTTGTCGCACCCTTCACCGATGCAAATCATTTTAGAGATAAAACGCTCTTTCATATATGAATTTACGTCGGTGTTTTCCCGAAGGACGAAGACGCGCTTTTTCTATCGAAGGAGGCGCGTTGGCGGGTCTACAATCACGCCACACAAGCAGGCGAACATTCTGTAAATGACGGAGGGACTTTGGACACCACGCGATATTCGGCGCCGGCGCTCGAGAAGGGGCTGGACATCATCGAATTGCTGGCGAGCCATCCGGAGGGCTTGTCGCTGGCCGACCTTGGCAAGACGCTCGGGCGCACCACCGCGGAAATTTTCCGCATGGTCGTCACGCTCGAGACGCGCGGATACCTGCTCGCCATGGGTGATCGATACGTGTTGTCGCTATTGCTATTTCAGCTTGCGCACAGGCATCAACCGGTTCGGTCGCTCGTGACCACCGCCTTGCCGCTGATGACGCAACTCGCCAACGACGTGCGGCAATCGTTCCATTTGTGCGTGTATCAGGACGGCCGCGTGTTGATTGTCGCGGGCGTGGAAAGCCCGGAACGCTGGGGGTTTTCGTTGAAGGTCGGCACGCTGATCGGCATGACCGATACCGCTTCGGGTCAGGTCTTGATGGCGTTCCAGGAAGAACTCGAACGCAAGTGCATGTTGAAGCTTCACGTCCCGGTAGATGGCGAACTGCCTGTCGATGCAAAACAGCTTGCCGCCGATCTCGCGCGAATCCGCGAGCGCGGACATGCGCGAATGCCTAGCCGGCAAGTCAAGGGCGTGAAGAATCTCGCGTACCCCGTATTTGGACGCACCGGACATGCAATTGCCACGCTGACGACGCCATTTATAGAACGCATCGATAACGCGCCCGTGCCCGCAATGAACGAAGTCGGCGAACGCATGAAAGCGGCGGCGCAGACGCTGACTGAATTGATGGGTTTGAACGTGTATTGGGAACCTGGCGCAAGCGGCGGTTGAACGCGGCGTTTTCGTTTTCAAGTCAGGTTTCGATACTACGCAGCGCCGCCGACGACCGGACGTCTCGCCTCGTCCAGTCGCCGGCACGCCACCTCTCCCCTCGAACGCGCCGCTTTTCCCCGATATCCGATGCTGAACTGATCGATGTCAGCTTGTCCCCGTGCATCGTTGGGAGTATTTAGCCATGCGCCCGCGCGCAGCGCATCCCCACAAACGCATGGATACACACGGGTGGTAGTTGAAGCTGCAATCAGGATCGCGCCATGGATGCGCCCATTGCATCGAAATCAGGCGGCAGCGGTTCGACCGCGTAACCGAGCCGAACCCATTCGTCCAGTCCACCGTACAACGTCCGCACATTCACGAATCCTTTTGCGCGTAGCCGGCGGCTTACCCGGCGTGCGGCGACATCGCTCGAAGAGGAATAGACCACGATCGTGGCGGCACGAAGCGCGATATCGATACTTTCCAAGAGGTCCGGATCAAGCAAACGCGCGCCGGGAATCCGGACGCCCTGTTCGTCGCGATCAGCGCACTTGCGTGCCTCGACAACCACTGGCGGCGAGTTCGACCGCATCAGTTCACTGAGCTTGCGCGGCGTGATGACCCTGCGGCGCAGCCAGCGCCTGACGCGCCAGCGCAAGACGTATCGATAAATCAGGTAGAACAGCGCGGAAGCCGCGAGCACGTCCAGAATAGACGCGCCGTATGGCCTCAACACTATTAACAGCATCGCCAACTGCTGCTCGAACAGCGCCCCGCCCAACAGCCAGAACGAGGCCCACGCAAGCGTACCAGCCGCGTCCCACGCAACGAACTTCAGCGGCGAAATCATCGTCGTGCCCATCAATGGCGGCGTGATGAGCGCGAGTCCCGGGACGAATTTCGCCACGGCAACAATCGCAATACCGAAGCGCTCGAACAGATTGCGCGTGGTCCGGATGCTGGCATCGACGGAAAGCGAGCGGCGCGAGAAAAAATCCGTGAGGCGCGCGCCATAGATCCGTCCCGCGGAGAACCACGCGAAGTCGCCGATCAATGCCGCCAGCACTGCGGCGAGCAAGACGTGCGAGAAGACCAGAAGGCCGGCTGCGATCGCCGAGCCCGCAAATAGAAGCACGGGGATGATCGGCAATGGCACGCCAAGCCGCGTCACCAGCACGTTGACGAAAACGACTGCGCTGCCCCAACTGGTTATCGCCGACGGTGGAATCTGGATCAAGTGGCCGCCTCCCCAAACCTTCATTACGCGGTATGCCCGCAATGTTGCATCATGCGTTGGCGCTGATGCGTTCCATAGTCGGCGTTATCGTTCGTCCGAGGCCACGAGCGTGACAGGAATGCCACCGCAACCGGCGCTTCTCGCGACCTCCAGTTCATGCCACGGCGAGCCGTCGCCGTGTGTTGCGATCATCGATGCAACGCCTTTGTCGGGCCGCAAGACGTTGAACGGCCACGCCGGACGCACCAGCCGCTCGTGAACCAATGCGCCGAGCCAGATCGGCGTGGGCGCCTGTCCTCCCCGATGCTCGACCACATATGTCGTGGGCCAGAAACGCAGGACATCGCGTTCGTCGGCGCTCAAGTGTTCGCGCGTGAAAACAAGCGCCGAGGGTTCACCATTGTTCAGTCGCGGCAACACAGGCAACTCGGTCGCCGTTGCGTTCGGTGAAACAAGCGACAAGATACTGCGCGCCGATAAACGCGTTCCCTTCGTCCAGCCCCGCTCCTTCAATTGCGCACTGATCTGCGCGGCGGTTGCGCTCCATTGAATAGTGATCGGCTCACGCCGGTCGCCGTCCATGCTGGATCGGTAGCAAGAAAAGGTCCGCCACACGGTATCCGTCCATTGCAGCGCCGTCACCTTGATTTGCGCGGGTGCAGGTTCCTGCGCCGTTGCCCGAATGCTCGCTTCCGATTGCAGCACGACGCTCGCGCCAACCAGCGCCAGAACAATGGCGGGCATCATCGGGCGGGCGGGCGGCTTCGCGGGGTATCGCCACACGGCGGTCAGCGCAATCAGGAAGACCCAGGCCGCCGCCAACGCCGCGCCGCCGACGGCATCGGAGAACGTGAAGTGGCCGAAATATACGCCGGCGAATGCAACGGAAAACAGGATGGCGAGCGTGATCATTGCGGTCAGGATTCTGGATGCCATGCCCACACGGCGCGCGATCAGGAAGGCCAGAAATCCATAGATGACCACGCTCGCCGCAACGTGATTGCTTGGAAACGCGCGCAACCCGGACGCAACTTCGCCGGGCAGCGGATGCACCGTCGTGATCTGGATTGCGAGGATCAGTAACTGCGAGAATGCGACGGCGGTCAGCCAGTAAGCCATGGTGCGCCAGCGGCGCTCGATCGCCATCCATACGACCACCAGGATGACGAGTGCACCGAGCGTCGGGACGCTGCCGAGCGTCGAGAATACGGCCAGAACGGCGTCGCCCCATGATGACCGGAAAGCCTGCAGGAACCGATAAACCGATACGTCGATCTGAACCAGCGGATCGCCGTGCGACACGTCGTGCAAGATGGAGAAGAACACCGAAGCCGATACCAGCAGCAACACGGAGATGACGGCAATAAGCGCTGCGGCCTGATGCTTCGGATCGAGCACGCCAAGCACCACGCGCCCCGCGAAACCGCGGTCATGGCGGCGCGCCCAGGCAAGCACCCGGCGGCGCGACGCGTCCGTCCAGGCGCGTGCGTGGGATACCAGCAGCGCGGTCAGCTTGAAGGTGAACCACGTCACCGCGACCGCGATCGCCAGCAAGACCACGAGCCTGAACGATACCGCGCCCGCGAGTTCTATCGATGCTCCGAATACCACGCCCGGAAGAATATGCAAGGGCGCCCAGATCAGCGCGGACACAATGTTGATTGCAAGGAAGCGCGACGAGCGCATGCCGAGCATGCCGGCGACCACGGGCACGACTGCACGCAGCGGCGCGATAAACCTTGCAAAGACCACGCTCTTCGCGCCATGCGCTTCGAAGTAGCGTTGACCCGCACCCAGCATGCCGGGATGCGTTCGAAACGGCCGCGACTGCGCGATGCTGTCCTTGTAGCGGCATCCGAACCAGTAGCTCGCGGCGTCGCCCGCAACCGCGCCGGCAATCGCGCATGCGAAAACCCAGCCAAGGTTGAGCACCCCAGTGCCGACCAGCGCGCCGGCCACGAACATCGCCGTGCTGCCAGGTACGAAGGTTCCAACGAATGCTATCGACTCCAGGAACGAAGCGAGCACTACGACCGCCAGCGCCCAACCCGGGTGCCCTGCCAGGACGTGCAGCAGTTTGAAATAAGCATGCTCCATCTGCGTCTCCGGGGCTCTGCTCTTTTGTCGGATTTTAAGACCATCCAAGGTCGGCGGGAGAGGACGGCCGCTTGACCGCTTTCCATAAATGCTGCGGTGATTGTGAAGTATCTTGGTCTAGCGCGTTCGTTTGTTTGAGTAAGGGCGACAACGCCGTTGGTCTGCGTTAAACCTTCACCGGTAAGACTGACATTACAGAGATGCATGCAATTATGGAACCAGCAAAAATGTCTTTGCACCGTTCACTTGCAAGCACTGTCGTTCACTAGAAACATCACGCACGCAAAATGCTGCTCCTGTAACATAAACGCACGAATAATCCGAACCGGTTAACTGAATGCAAAACAAATCCCTTGAAGAACGGCTTCGTCTGCAGGCTTACCATTTGTGGGAAGCGGACGGTCGCCCGCATGGACGCTCTGAAGAATACTGGCAAAAAGCGCGCGCACTTCTGGAAAGCGAGAATGCATCAGCAAGTGCCGATCAACCCTCAAGCGGCGCAGCTGTCAAAAAGACCACTCGGTCTAAAGCAAAAGCAAAAGCAACAGCAACAGCTCTAGATACAGATGGTAAGAACGCGCCAAAGGCCAAGTCCAAGGCAGCAAGCAAGCCCGCTGCCAAGAAAAGCGCCAAGACGAAGACCGAGGACGCGGTTGAGAAAAAGCCGAAGGCTTTGGCTGAAACGCCTGACAAACCTGCAAAGAAAACCACGGCTAAAAGCAAGGCAGCCGCGGACGCAAAACCTTCTGTAAAGACGGCGTCGAAACCGGCCTCCAAGCCATCGAAAGCCGTTACGAAAGCTCCGAAGAAATAATCAAGGTTGTAATCGAGGATACGCAGCGCACTTTGCGCTGCGTTTATGGCGCAATCATGCGTAGGGTTTTTGGCCGCGGGATTTTTGATTGCGGCGGCAGGTGCGGGGCCGCGCCACGAATGCCGGCGTGCTTGTGGCGCGCTTTCACCTGTCTAGGATCGTCCGCAGCTTTAAGCCGTTCGCGCGGACTCGCCGGCTTTTATATTTCGATCGAATGGCAGTCAAAGGGACAACATCAATAATGCAATCCTTTCTGACCGCCGGCGAGCCTTCAATAGGCTTATATAAAGCATCATCGATCTGCAAAGAATTGAAACAAATTCGGGGATACAACGGCAATTAATATCAAGACGGTTCGGAGTACTTCCGCAACGAGTTAGTGCATGGCATAGTGCGGACAACTACTTTTCAAGGAACCCAAAATGCCGACGCTCGAACAGATTCAAGCCAAGCTACGAAAGCTCAAGTCGCAAGAAGAAACGCTCATTGCAAAGCGCAATCAATCGGTCCTCGACAATATCCGCAAGCTCATGGAAGCACACGGTCTGACGACCGCTGACATAGATGCGCACCTTTCAACGCCCAGGAAACGTAGAGGCCGCCCTGCCGGATCGGCAGTAAAGCTGGCGAAAGCACAAAAATCAGCCAAGGCGAAGTCATCAGGCACGGCAACGGGCAACGGCAAGCTGCCGGCGAAATATCGTGATCCGAAAACAGGTGCCACGTGGAGCGGATGGGCCCGGCCACCGCTCTGGATCAAGGACGTCAAGGACCGCTCGAAGTTCTTGATCAGCGGCAGTACGGAAATTGATCCGGCCAGGAAACCGGCGGCCAAGAAAGTAACCCGCAAAAACGCTGCCGCGAAAACTGCTGGCGCAAAGAAGCTGACAACGAAACGCGCATTCGCGGCTAAGGCCGGGCGAAAATCGGCCAAGGCAAATATCGTCAATCAGGAATCCGCGGATGCATCGGGGTTATACGCCACGCCCGCCGTTTGATCGATATTTGTAGTAGAAAAGAGCGGCAATCCCGAGCCATTGAAAGCCGCTCTGGCTGACCCACGCGTCTAGCGATGTCCGCCGCCGCCGTGGCCGCCGCCATGGCCGCCGCCAGACCATTGGCCTCCGTGTCCGCCGCCATGCCCGTATCCACCGCCATAACCATGTCCGTTGCCATTCCAGTAACCGCCGTGACCGTGGTCGTAGTAGTGTCCGCCGCCCCAGCCTCCGCCGATATAAACGCTGCTATACGCAGGCGGATATCCGTAGTAATACGGCGCGGCATAGCCCGCGTCGTAAGGTTGGGCATAACCGTAGCCCGGTGCTACTGCGCAGCCGCCGAGCAAAACCAGACACAGCGCTAATGCAACTGACTTAAGCATTTGATCGTCTCCCGTGCTTCTTAAGTAGGAACCGAATACCGGTGCTTAGTTCAAGCGCAATTGTGTCCTTGGATTACGACGCCCAAGCGCGGCGCATAAAAAACAACAAGTGGAATCGCCGGCTTGCTAGCCGACGATTCATCGCTCTCCATTACTGGACACTCTTGGGCGAATTCATCGTGCTGTCAGGCGCCATGGCGTCCGTGCCCATGCTTTTGTCCATGCCCGGACCGCGCACGGTGCCTGACGTGGCGCTATTCGAACTTGATACCGGATCGCCCCAATGCGTCATTCCCGACGTGGCCGCGCCATGCGCATTTCCGCCGCCAGTACCGCCCTGCCCGTTACCGCCGCCTTGCGCGAAACTCGACCACGAAATACACAGCGAAGCAGCCGAAACGCCCGCCACCACAACCCTTAGCATGACTTTTTTCATGGATATTCTCCGTCGGGCGCGAGTGCGAAATTGCGTCGCGTCACAGCTATATACGTGGCTGAAAGAACGCCGGATGCAGCGCGGTAATTCCGGGCCTTTCTTAATTCCGGATTGGCTCGACAAGCGTTGAAAGCGCGCATTTGGAGACGCAATAGATCGCGTCGCATGCCGCGATCTATTCCCAACGAAAGCTGAGCGTTATTGCTTCTGCATTGTCACGATTGTCATCGTGCCGCCCACGTCTTCCACGCGCACCTTCACCTTGTCGCCCTCATGCGCCTGCTTGAGCATTGCCGCATCTTTCGCCTTGAACGCCATGGTCATGGCCGGCATGCCGACATTCTTCAGTGCGCCATGCTTGAGCGTGACCATGCCCGACGCGGGATCGACTTTCCGGATTTCGGCATCGGTCAGCGTGGATTGGGACGATGCCGCGGGACTCATCGATCCTGCGCTCATCTTCATCCCGGCCATGTCGTCGTCGGCAAGGACGGATTGAGAAATAGCGGACGCAGCACCGAACGCCAGTGCGATACAAACAAGCTTCTTCATTTGATTTCTCCAGAATAAATAGAAGGCACCTGAGTGCCGGGGGGACGCCGCAACTGCCGGCGCTTCACGAGCAACCATGCAGCGGGAATGACGAACATGGACAGCACCGGCGCAGTGACCATGCCGCCGACCATGGGTGCAGCAATGCGTTGCATCACTTCCGAGCCCGCGCCGTGGCCGAGCATGATGGGGATCAGCCCCGCGAGCACCACGGCAACGGTCATCGCCTTGGGACGCACGCGCAGCACCGCGCCTTCGCGAATGGCATCGAGCAGAAGCGCCTCGGTGATCGCGCGGCCGTCCTGAAGCCGGTGTTCGAGCGCGCGCTTGAGATACAGCAGCATCACCACGCCGAATTCGGCGGCGACGCCGGCAAGAGCGATAAAGCCCACCGCGGTCGCGACCGACACCGCATGACCCAAAGCCCATATCAACCAGAATCCGCCAACGAGCGCAAACGGCACGGTCGACATCAGCAGCAATGCATCGGCGGCCGAATTGAAGGTCAGGAACAACAGCACGAAAATGATCACGAGCGTGACGGGAATCACGGTACGAAGCTTCTCCGACGCACGCTCCAGGTATTCGAACTGCCCCGACCACGCGATCGAATAACCCGGCGGCAAGACCACCTTTTCGGCTACCGCGCGCTGCATCGCCGTGACGGCCGACTGCAGGTCGGTATCGCGGATATCCACGTACACGTAGCCTGCAAGCCGCGCGTTCTCGCTGCGGATCATGGGCGGCCCGTCTGCAATCCTGAGCGTCGCGACATCGCCGAGCGTGATCTGTGCGCCGCGCTCGGTGACAATGGGCAAGCGCCGCAGGTTTTCCAGCGAGTCGCGGACTTCGCGCGGATATCGGATGTTGATGGGAAAGCGTTGGCGTCCGTCGATCACCTCGCCCACGTTCTCCCCGCCTACCGCCGACGAAACCACCGACTGGACGTCGGCTATCGCGAGTCCGTATCGCGCAGCCTTGAGCCGGTCGATATCGACATCGATATAACGGCCGCCGTTCAAGCGTTCCGCGAGCGCGGACGATACACCGGGCACCGACTTCACCGTTGCCTCGACTTGCGTCGCGATCGTGTCGATCACGCCAAGGTCGCCGCCCGATATCTTCACGCCGACCGGCGTCTTGATTCCTGTGGACAGCATGTCCAGCCGGTTGCGAATAGGCGGAACCCATACGTTCGATAGCCCGGGCACTTTCACCGTCCGATCAAGTTCATCGACCAGCTTTTCCGGCGTCATTCCCGCACGCCACTGATCACGCGGCTTGAACTGGATCGTAGTTTCGAACATTTCCAGCGGCGCCGGATCGGTGGCGGTATCGGCGCGTCCCGATTTGCCGAACACCGTTGCGACTTCGGGCACGGTCTTGATCAGCCGGTCCGTTTGCTGCAATAACTCCGACGCCTTTTCCGCCGATATCCCCGGCAGCGCCGTCGGCATGTAGAGCAAATCGCCCTCGTCGAGCGGCGGCAAGAATTCGCCGCCCAGCCGCGACAACGGAATCGCGGTGAGCGCGAGCGCAATGACGGCAAGCGCGATCGCAGCCCAGGGGCGGCGCAATGTTGCTTCGAGCAAGGGCCGATACACGCGGACCAGCACGCGATTGACGGGATTCGCGTTCTCGTGCGGAATGCGCCCTCGCACCAGATAACCCATCAGCACGGGCACGAGCGTGACCGACAACAAGGCCGCCGCCGCGATGGTGTAGGTCTTCGTGAACGCCAACGGCGAAAACAGCTTCCCTTCCTGACCCTCCAGCGAGAACACGGGAATGAACGACATCGTGATGATGAGCAGCGAAAAGAACAACGCGGGTCCGACCTCCGCCGCCGATGCCGCTATCAATTCCCATCGCTGCATGGGCGTGATTGGCTGATCCGGATGCGCGTGTTCATGCGCTTCGAGATGCTTGTGCGCGTTCTCAATCATCACTATGGCCGCGTCGATCATTGCACCAATCGCAATCGCAATGCCGCCGAGCGACATCAGGTTCGCATTGACGCCCTGATAACGCATCACGATAAACGCCGCGAGCACGCCAAGCGGCAAAGAAAGAATCGCGACGAAGGCGCTGCGCAAATGAAACAGGAAAAGCGCGCAGACCAGCCCGACGATCACAAATTCTTCGATCAGCTTGTCGCGCAGGTTGTCGACGGCACGTTCTATCAGCTTCGACCTGTCGTAGGTCGTGACCACTTCAACGCCTGCAGGCAAGGACTTCCTGAGCGTATCGAGTTTTGCCTTCACCGCTTCGATCGTGGTCAGTGCATTCTTGCCGGAACGCATCACGATCACGCCGCCCGCCACCTCGCCCTCGCCATTCAGTTCCGCAATGCCGCGACGCATTTCGGGTCCGATCTGAATGCGCGCCACGTCGCCAAGCAACACGGGTGTTCCGGAATCGTTGGCGCGAAGAACGACATGGCGGAAGTCATCGAGCGAATGCAGATAGCCCGACGAACGCACCATGTAGTCAGACTCCGCCAACTCGATCACGGAGCCGCCCGACTCCTGATTGGCTTTCTTCAACGCAGTGGCAACGGTCTCTTGCGTGATGCCATAAGCGCGGAGTTTGTCGGGATCGAGCACGACCTGGTACTGACGCACCATTGCGCCAACGGACGCCACTTCCGACACATCGGGCAAGGCCTTGAGTTCGAACTTGAGAAACCAGTCGTTGAGCGCGCGAAGCTGACCGAGATCGTGCTTGCCGGTTCTGTCGACGAGTGCATATTCGTAGACCCAGCCCACGCCTGTGGCATCGGGACCCAACGACACCGTCGCACCTTGCGGAAGCCGGCTTTGCACCTGATTCAGATATTCCAGCACGCGCGAGCGCGCCCAATACTGATCGGTCTTGTCGTCGAAGAGGACATAGACGAAGGCATCGCCGAACGACGAATACGCGCGAATCGTCTTCGCCCCCGGCACGCCGAGAAGTGTCGTGGTCAGCGGATACGTCACCTGATCTTCGATCACCTGCGGCGCCTTGCCCGGATACGACGCCTTGATGATCACCTGCGTATCGGACAGGTCGGGCAGCGCGTCGAGCGGCGTCAGCATGACTGAATACACGCCCCAGCCTGTGATCAAAAGCGTTGCCAGCAGCACCAGGAAACGGTTTTGAATCGACCATCGGATCAGTCGCTCGATCATTTGGCGGCCTCCATGCGTTCGACCTTCGTCAGTTCGTAGCCATCGTCCGATTGCATGAAGTGGAAGTGCACGGTGTCGCCGGTTTTGACATCGGAGAACGCGGTTGCAGACGGTTTGCCAAAGGACATCGTCATCGCGCCCCATCCCAATGCCGCTACGGGTTGATGCGACAGCGTGATGTCGTGGCCGGTGACGGCTTCGACCTTGCCGGTGGTTTCATAGACCTGCGCGGCGACGTCCGATGCGGGTGCTGATTTAAGCCTTGGAAGCACCGACTTCAAGCTCGCTTCCGAATCGATCAGGAATTGTCCTGACGCCACGACCTGTTCGCCTTCGGTCAAGCCGCTGAGTACTTCGGTGTCGCTCCCTGTGTCGCTGCCTGTCGTGACCGCCACAGGTTGCAGCCGGCCATCGGCCTGCTTGACGATCACAACGGAACGCTTGCCGGTCGCGATCACCGACTCGGACGGCACGACGAGCCGCGATGCGGTAGTCGCACCGCCAATGCGCGCGCGCATCAGCATGCCGGGCGTGAGTTGCTGATCCTGGTTATCGATGGAAAGCCGCGCTTGCAACGTGCGGCTGCTCGCGGTGATGCCGGGCAGGATCTCGCGGATATGGCCACTGAAATGCCGGGTGGCATCGCCCGCGAACACCGCGTCCACGCTCATGCCGGTCCTGACTTGCAACGCCATGGTCTCGGGGATTTCGACCACGAGCCAAAGCGGATTCAAACCCGCGATCCTGGCAAGCGTCTGACCGGGCGCGACCATTGCGCCGTCGCGCACGTTCAGTTCGCTGACAACGCCGCTTGATGGCGCCGTGAGCGTGACATGCGTCTGCACCTTGCCGGTGTGATCGAGACTTGCGACAAGACCATCGGGAATCGACAACGCGCGCATCCGGGCACGCGACGCCGTGAGCATGGAGTCGTCCATGCCGCTGCGTTTCAACGCGAGATATTCCTCTTGCGGCGCAAGCCAATCCGGCACGAACAGCGACGCAATCGGCGCACCTTTGCTCACGCGCTGCATGGGCGCGTTCGCATACAACCGGTCGATATAGCCCGTCACGCGCGACTGAACCACGTCGGTCAGCGATTCATCGAACTGGGTCGCGCCCACGGCTTCGAAGCTTGTCGCCACGTTGACGCGGCGAGCGGTGGCGTATCGAATGCCAAGGTTCTGTTGAAGCCCCGCGTCTATTTTGATGCCGGTCGATCCCCCTCCTTCGTCCGCGAAAACGGGCTCGAGCTGCATGTCCATGAAGGGCGACTTGCCGGGTTTGTCGAAGTGCTGGTTGGGCGACATCGGGTCGTGCCAATAGAGCACTTTGCGCCCCGTCTTCGGGTCCACTTTGCCGCCGCCGGACGCAACCGCTAGCGCGGGAGCATCAGGATTCGCACGACGCGTCCCGGCCACGTATCCCGCACCCAGCAACGCGGCTGCCGCGAACATCAAAAGGACCGCGCGAGTGATTTGCAGTGTGTTCATCGTTATCTCACTGTCCGTAGGTCATGGAAGGCGGCACGACCTGATACTCGAGCTGCGCCCACGTGAGCGAGACATCGCGTTGAAGATCGAGCACTTGAAGCCGCGCATCGAGCATCGCGCGCCTGGCGGCGAAGGTATCGGCGAGCGATCCTGTTCCCGCGCGGTAAGCTGCGGTCGATAACTGCAGGCGCTGGTTCGCAGCCGGCAAAAGCGCCGTGCTCAGGTTGTCGACCCGCTCGCGCCCGCTTGCGAGCGTGGCGGCGAGATTACGGATATCGGCATTGACTTGTCGTTGCGCGTCTTCGTACATGAGACGCGCCTTGGTGCCGAGCTCGGCTTTTTCGGCGGTATCGCGGTCCTGGCGATCGCGCCGGTTCAACGGGATCGGAATGCTGACGCCCACCGACACCATGTTCGAGAACTGACCGCCGCGCTGCTGATACGCCACTTCCCATGTCCAGTTCGGATTGCGATTGCTTTGCGCCACGGCTGTGTCCGCGTCGGCCACGGCTATTTCCGAGGACGCGCTGATCAGCGCCGGCTCGACCCGCTGCAACTCCTCGGGCGGCAGCGACGCCACCACGGACTGCGGCGTGGGCGGCTCGCCGGATATATCGGTGACGGGCGCGGCGGTCCATCGCGACAAGCCAATGAGCGCCGTCTGCAGCACTTGCTGCGCCTTCAGCAATTGATCACGCGTTTGCGCGAGCATGACCTGCGCTTGGGTGACATCGGCGGCGCTGGCTTTGGCGCCCCGGTACGACGCCTGAGTGGCAGACAACTCGTGCACCATGTGATCGACGAGTTCCTGCTGCAGCGACAGCGCTTTCTTGGCATACGCCGCGTTGAGCCACGCGGTCGCGGTTTGCTCGCGCACATTCACCCATTGCGCAAGATAACCGGAGCGTTCGCGATCGACCTCCTGATTCGCGAGCGCGCTACGCAAGCGCCTTTTCTCCGACGACACCCATTCCTGTTCAATGCCGACACGCCGCATCGTCATGAAGTCTTGCCCTATGGTGAATCCTTGCGGACCATTCACAGGCAAATTGTCGATACCAGCCTTGAGTGTCGGATCGGGCAACTGGCCAGCCCTGACCACGCCTTGCGCACTCGCACGAATCGATGACTGCGCCGCCTGCATGGAGGCGGATCGATCGGTTGCCGATTGCAGCGCGGCATCCAGTGTCAAAGGGGATTCCTGAGCGCTGGCCTTAAGGGTCGCGCCGCCCCACATGAATAAGACAAGAGCGACCGCGCGCACTTGTCCATGCCGCAATATGGGCACAATAAAAGATGAACACATTTCTCAACCCCGACGGTCGAATCCCATAGGGAATCACGTCCTGGATGCAGGACGACCTCGCCGCGCAAGCAGCGAACATTTAGCAAAGGGAATTAGAGCGGGCGAGGAGGTTTCCACAAGCCGTCAGGCTCGCGGACAAAGAGCGACTGCGTGGCGTGGAAAAACACGGGACGATAAGCGCGCAAGCTCCGCGCAATGCTTGGCGCAGAGGCCGGAATAGTCATGCAGCCCATTTGGCATTGCACGTCCATCTTGCACAGAGGACTTTTGGATTTGCTGTCATGTCCCGACATGGAATCCGATGCCATGGAATCACAACCCGGCATGGACTGCGACATGGCGCTTGCGGTGTCCATTGTCATGGTCTGCATGGGACAAGGTCCGGCCGAGCCGCTGGCTGCCAGCCCGGTTAAGGGCAGCACCGCGCAAAGCCACAAGACGAACAATGTACGCAGGATTTTCACGACGGGAAGTATAGCTCAGCGATAATTTCCGTGGTTTGACACGCCCGCTTTTTCTTAGGGCTTAGTATTTGTTGAGCGGCGGAAGCGGCGATTGCATCGCGCGTTTCTTACGCGTTCGTTTAACGGCGCTACCAAGCGCATGTTGCGATTTGCGCCAATCGGACCTGCTGACCGGCTGATTGGAATAATGCGCATGAACTGCGCTAACCAGCGCGTCAAGCTGCGGTCCGCCTAGCGCATTTAATTCATCCACTTGCGCCGGATGCTTGAGATCGGAACTTCGATCCATCCATCGATACAACAAGGGAATGGTGGACTTCAAGGCCCCTTTGCGCGCCGCAACCTGCAATGCCCGCCATGCTGGCGCAGCGCTGTCTGCATGGCGTTTTCGCGCATCCAGCAACGCTTGCCTGACATGCCTGAAGCGTGCAGCCAGCCGCGGGTAAGCCCAGACCAAAGCCAGCGCGAACACCAGAAGTCCAGCCGCCAAAATCGCTTGCCATCGGTCAATAATCAGAATTCGATGCACGCCGCCTTTGGACAGCGCGTCGGCGGGGATATCGAAAAGAGGTCTTTCATTGGCCGATGACGCAGAGAAGCTCACGGCCGGCAAGACAATCGATTCCTTTCTTTTCGCCGCCGTATTCCACCATTCGATAGTCACAGGCGGCAGTTTGAACTTGCCACTGCGATCGATTACATACGTCGCGGAATCCGTGCGCTCGCCGGCGACCAGCCCCGCGCGATCCTGAATGACATTCCGGGTCGCTGACGGCTTGGGGTAACGCTTGAGCCCGTCGACCTCGCTGAACTCGACTGGCGGAATCAGCATCGACTCGGTTCCAGCGGCGACCTGCGTGACGCTGCGCGTGAGCGATCCACCCGCCTTGAGATCGTGCAACGACGGCGTGAGTGTCTGGGTAGCGCTCAGCTTCTGCGTCGGAAAAAGGATGCGCATGCCCTCGGCCCCTTCAGGAACCGTGGCGACGAATTTCAATGCGGGCGTGGTCAACGTTGCTGGCACATTCGCGCCGCCCGGACCAGGATGCACCGTGATCGCAAACGCCGGAATGCTGAGCGCGCCGGCTGCTTGCGGCACGATCCGGTACGCTCGGCTTACGCCGTACCAAGCGACGCCGTCGATGGTCTCGTGCAGGTTCTCCGCTTGTTCGTCCGGAAGAGCGACCAGCGCGCCGGGCACGTTGAACAACGGCCAGTCAGGCGCCTCAGTGAAAAACGTCGTCGTCAGGCACTCCACAACCAGCTTGACTTCCGAACCCGCCACCACTGTGCCCGATGGTTCGAGATGCGCGCGGACCTTGAGTTGAGGCACGCCTTGCGCAAAGATCGACGCCGACGCCAGCAGCGCCGCGATCATCCATATCCGCGTGATCCATCGGGCTGTCATGGCGCGCTCGCGGAGTTGGCGTCGGATTCCTGCTCGAACCGCCGATGCAAAAACGCAGCCGGCGACGTATTCAGATTGCGCATCCATACGTCCTCTGCCGGAACGGCAATGAGCGTGCTCTGCTCAATCTTGCCCTTCTTCTTTTCGATTTTTATGTCGTCCGATTCTTCATCCTCTTCGTCTTGTTGCGGGTCTTGCTTGGGCTTCGCTAAAAGCTTCTTGAGCAGGTCGCGGTTGAATGCCGCCTCGCGCATGTCGGGCTTGAGCGTCAGCGCTTTGTCGTAGGCCTTGATTGCGGACGGATAGTCTTCCAGATGCGCCAGCGTGTTGCCTATGTAGAAATACGACTGCGCAGTCTTCAGCCTGGAAAAGGCCTCGAGCGCGCCGCTGAAATCGCCCGCCAGATACAGCGCGCGACCCTTCCACAAAGGATCATCGAAGTGTTGAGCGGCCGCCTTGAAATCCGCGTGTTCGAAATACCAGCGGCCTTGTTGATCGTGCGTGGCGAATAAGTCCACCCAGTTCCACGATGCCGCTTGCGCATCGCGAGGCGCAGCGCTGAAGGTGAATGCAACCAACACGGCCGGCAGCCATTTGACTGTCCAACCCCGGCGAAAACCTAAAGCCCCGAGTACGAGCAATGGCATGACAAGCCAATAGCCCGTCTCTTTCCAGCGCGGCGTTCGTTTCGATTCGTCGGCTTCAGCGAGCCATGTCTGCGCGCGGCGCTGGACCCACGCAACGTCATCGCTGTCTGCGCGCACGCTCGCGAGCGGAATGCCTGCGTCGTGCGCCACTTTGCGGATGCCTTCGGCATCGAATGTACCCATGATGGGCAGACCGTCGGAGCCCAGTGTAAGCGCGCCGTTCGCGCCGCGAATCGCGCCGCCATCCTCCGTTCCAACTGCGAGCCAGAGAAGCTGATGATGCGACTGCGTGGCCTTCGCAACGAATGCATCGGCATGATTTGGATCGAAACCATCGCTGATAAAAACGATCGTTCCCGCCACCGGATCCCTCGCGAGGAGTTGCTCCGCGATCTCGAGGCCCGCATTTGCATTCTTGCCATCGCGTGGCATGACGGCGGGCGTGAGCGCTGGCAAGTACAACTCGAGCATGGCTGGATCTTCGGTTGGCGGCACGACGAGATGCGCCGTGGACGCGAACACCACGAGCCCCGTGCGCGCGCCCTTGCGCGCATTCGCAAGGTCGAGCACCTTTTGCTTGGCGCGCTCCAGCCGCGTTGGCGCCACGTCCGTTGCATCCATGGAATGGGCAAGCTCCAGCACGATCACAAGGGGCGCCTTGTCCTGATTGAACGGCGGGCGCTCCTGCTGCCACGTCGGGCCGGCCACCGCCACGGCCGCCACGCCGATAAACACAGCAAGCGCATGAACTGGCTTGATCCGTCGGCGCGCTGCGTCGCCAACAATCAGATGTTCAAGCAGCGCGGGCGAAATGATGGCGTGCCAACGCGCGCGCACGCTATTTCGCCGATGCCAGCAGACCGGCAGCAGCACAGCCGGAACGAGCAGCCACAACCAATAAGGCCGCAGGAAATGGAAAGCGGTGAGGTCAATTTCCATGCGCCGCACCTTTGACCTGTTCGTGGCGCGGCGCACGAAGTACGGCAAGCAGCAACGCCAGGCAGTGGTATAGCGTGAGCAGCAATAGCGCGACTGCAAGCGGTATCCAGAAGAAATCGCGCTGCGGACGATACGTCTCGCGCTTCACTTTTTCGGGCGTCATCCTGTCGAGCGTCGTGTACACGTCCGCGAGTTCCTGCGGATTGCCCAGCGCGTGAAACGACTGGCCACCGGTGATATCCGCGATGCGCTTCAATGCATCGAGATCGACTTTGTCTTCGCCCGTCGCGCTCGGGTCGCCTATGCCTATGGTGTGGATCACCAGCTTGTGATTCTTCGCAATATCCGCTGCGCGTTCGGGCGGAATGGCGCTGCTGGTGTCGTTGCCATCGGTCAGCAGGATCAGCACCTTCTCCTGGGCTTGTGACTTGTCCATCAGCTTCACTGTCAAGCCGATAGCATCGCCAATGGCCGTACGGGGACCCGCCATGCCGATCTGCATCTGGTTGAGCAGCAGAAGAACGCTGTCGTGATCGAGCGTCAGCGGCGCTTGCGGATAGGCCGCCTCGCCGAATACCACCACGCCAATGCGATCCCCTTTGCGCTTTGCCACAAAATCTCTCACCACACTTTTTACCGCCGTCAGCCGGTCCATGCGTTCACCGGTTACTGCGCTCACGAAGTCGCGCGTGCTCATGGATTCGGACAGATCGATTGCGAGCATCAGGTCTCGCGCGGGTTCGTCGTGAGTAACGGGCGGTTCGACAAACACCGGCTTCGCCGCAGCCGTGACAAGCAGCACCCAGAGCAGCGGCATGGTCAGGCGCTGCAGGATGTTGCGTCTCAAACGCACGCCGCCGGGCGCGGGCTCCTCGCCCGCCGCTTGCGCCATCTCGTGGAAAAATGGCATGCGGATCGCCGATGTGGTCGTGCGCCACGCGGGCACGGACCACCATACGATCAGCGGTACGGGCAGCAACAGGAACATCCACGGGAAGTCAAATTTCCACATGATGGCGCTGGATCCAGTCGCGCGTGGCGCTTAGCAGCGTATCGATTTCGTTCTTCGAAAGCGCCGCGATTTCTTCAGCGGGTGCGTAGCTCATCACGGTCAGGAGCGCACCGCTGCGTTCATCGAAACGCCCGTTCGTCCGCTTGAGAAACGCGAGCCATTCGTTGCCGCTCAAAGCAGCAACGTGCGCTTTCGGCATGGCCGCGAGCGAGGTCCGTTTGATGAGCGCGGGAATCGCCGCAAGCGCAACGGCGTGGCGCGACTCATCGTCCAGAGCCGCTTCAATCTGCTTGAGTTCCTCCAACGCTGCCCGCCGATACCGCTCCCTCCTGTGCCGACGCCATCCTGCCCACGCAACCCAAAGCGCAAGCAGAATCAGTACGATGCCAACCGCCAGCCACCCGGGCGTTTGAGGCGCCCAGGAAGCCGGTTGCGGCAGTGGCAATTCCTGCAGCGTACTGAGCGCGACGGGTGTGTCCGCAGGCTTGAGCGACGCGTTTTGCGGGCCGTTCATAAGCCGCTCGCAAGCGCCGGATGCGCACGTTCGCCGAACAGGCGCCGGACCTGTTCAACGGCAGGTTCATCGGTCGATAACGCCATCAACGGCACGCCACTCGATCGCAATAACGCCGCGACTTCGTCAGTACGATCCTTGAACAACCCGGCAAGCGGCGTCCTCACCTTCTCCTGCTCGATGCGCAATTCGACCTGCAACTGCCCTTCACTGATCACCAGGGCGCGATGCTCCGGCATGCGCTGCCAAAGCGGGTCGTAGACCATCGCCGCGATAACGTCGTTGTGCCTGGATAGCTGCCGCAAAAGCTTGCGGGTGCGCTCGGTCGCGCCCGCAAAATCGCTCGCGATGCAAATCAGGTAGTCGTGTCCCGCAAGTTGCAGCACGCCTTGAAGCGCGGCGTCGAGCTGAGCGTAATTCGTCCTTGTGGCGCTATCGGCATGCAGCGCCTGGTTCATCCTGGCTAGGACGCCAAACAGCACCTTGATGCGGCTGCGGCTGCGCAATGGGCGGATGCGGACAACGTTGTTGTCGTCGAAGATCACGCCGCCCACGCGGTCGCCCGATGCAAACCCCATCCATACGGCGAGCGCCGCAACCTCTGCCGCGACCACCGACTTGAACGCGCGGCTCGAACCAAAGAACATGCTCATGCGCTGGTCGACAACAACCAGCAGCGGCCGGTCGCGCTCTTCCGTATAAGCGCGAATTTGCGCCTTGCCCAGACGCAACGACACCTTCCAGTCGATGTGACGAATATCGTCGCCGGGAAGATAACTGCGAATCTCCTCGAAGTTGAGGCCGCGTCCGCGCAACCGGGACGCATGACTTCCCGACAGGATGCTCGATACCGGCGCGGGTGCAACGAAACTCAAGCCATGCGCACGAAACTCGAGACGCGCGAGATGCGCAGCGTCTACATACACGCGGCCAATGTCGGATTCGGATGTCACGGCCATGATATTGCTCCCGCGTCTAAAGCTGGTCTTTACGCTGGTACGGCAACACGTTCGATGAGACGCTCGATCACGCGGTCAGCGCCGATGTTGTCAGCGTTGGCATCGTAGGAAAGAATCAGCCGGTGACGCAGCACAGGATGGATAACGGCGCGGACATCGTCGGGCGTGACGTAGGTACGACCCTGCAGCCACGCGTGCACGCGGCTCGCGCGGTCAAGGCCAATCGCGCCGCGCGGACTTGCGCCAACCTCGATCCACTTGCCGAGATCCGGATCGATCTCTCCGCCATGCCGCGTTGCGTTGATAAGCGACACGATGTATTCGTCAATAGCAGGCGAAACTGTGATTTGCCGAACGGCACGGCGCACCGCGAAGATGACATCCTGCGAGAGCGTCTCTGTGATCCGGGGCACGTCGTTGCTTTCGCGCCTGAGCATCCGCAACATCTCGCGCTCGCTCTCCGGCGACGGATACGTGATCAGCACCTTGAAGAGAAAACGGTCCATCTGCGCTTCAGGCAGCGGATACGTTCCTTCCTGTTCTATTGGATTTTGCGTTGCCATGACCAGGAACAGTTCAGGCATCCTGTGCGTTTTTCCCGCAACCGATATCTGCCGCTCTTCCATTGCTTCCAGCAACGCCGACTGGACCTTGGCGGGCGCGCGATTGATTTCATCGGCCAGAATCAGGTTGCCGAATAAGGGTCCGGGCTGGAAGCTCAGCGTTCTTTCCGAGCCGGATTGCAACAGGGTCTCGGCGCCAGTGATGTCTGATGGAAGCAAGTCAGGCGTGAACTGGATGCGGCTCATGCTCGCCGCCAGCCGAGTTGCGATCGCCTTGACCGTGCGCGTCTTCGCGAGACCGGGCAAGCTTTCGAGCAGCACGTGACCGTCGGCAAGAAGCGCTATCAGGATCTGGCGAACCACGGCTTCCTGGCCGACTATTGCCTCGCAAACACTGGCCTCGAAGCGCAGGATCGTTTCACGCATGGTTTTTAATCCCCTGATCGTTTCACTTCCGGTGCTCAGGCTGTTACCGCTTGTCCTTATGGACGTTAATGCACGCGGCGCGCTTCGTCAAAGATTCAGCGGCTCCTGAAAAATCCACCAAATGTCGCGGAAAAGTTGTTGCTTGCGCTTGGCAAATATGAGATTGGTGACTACTGATGACGGCGACGTCAGAACAGCAAAATGGAATGGGCATCGCTTAAAGCGCCTCTTTAAGCGGGCGCGATGGAGCGTGCGCCGAAATCTTCCGCTTCTTTTTTCTCCTCGAAAGAAACCTCGGGGCGAGAGATTGCCGCCACGAATAAAGCCGGCATTTTCAATGGTTAAATTCAAATTATTAGAAATGCTAATTTAATTTTCGTAATGGAAATCTGTAATTTCATCCGCCGAATATTCAAAAACCTGCGGAACGTTTGACGTTGGTCGACACAAGACGTCGAACCCGTGCGAGAGAACAAGCCATGAGCGTACGCAAGCCCGTTTCGGCCAAATCAATCACTGCAAACACCGGTCAGCGACCATCGCGCATTGCCAGGTCTTATCGGAAGCTGGTTGTTTGGGGTGCGTTGCTAGTTTTCGCGCCGGCAGTCGTGGGCGCGGCCGTCAGTCTGGCCGTGAAGTCGCACGAGACGCCCCACCCGCAGATTGTTTTCGGCGACGGTTCCCGCGGTCCGCTCGAAATGGCGTGGGTTCCGGGCGGTCAGTTCGAGATGGGAAGCGACTCAAAGCAGGCGCAGGCCAACGAACGTCCGGCGCATAAGGTACGCGTGCATGGCTTCTGGATGGATCGTCATCATGTCACCAATGCCCAGTTCGCCGCGTTTGTGAAAGCAACCGGCTACGTCACGACTGCGGAGAAAAAGCCCGATTGGGACACGTTGAAAGTTCAACTTCCGCCGGGCACGCCGCGACCGCCTGACAGCGCGTTGGTAGTGGGCGCGATGGTTTTTGTCGGCACGGGTGAGCCTGTGCCGCTGGAAGATTATTCGCGCTGGTGGCGCTATGTGCCCGGCGCGGACTGGCGCCATCCGACAGGTCCGGACAGCAGCATCGCGGGAAAAGACGATCACCCGGTCGTGCAGGTTTCGTATGAAGACGCGCAGGCCTATGCGAAGTGGGCTGGCAAGCGCCTGCCTACCGAGGCGGAGTGGGAATTCGCCGCACGAGGCGGTCTTGAGCAGGCCACCTATGCATGGGGCAACCAGTTCGCGCCCGGTGGCAAGCAGATGGCCAATGTTTGGCAAGGCCAGCAGCCGCAGTCCTTCCCGGTCGTCAATCCCAAGGCGGGCGGTGCGGTGGGAACGAGTCCTGTCGGAACGTTCCCGGCCAATGGCTACGGCCTCTCCGACATGACCGGCAACGCGTGGCAATGGGTTGCGGACTGGTACCGGGCGGATCAGTTCAGGCGCGAGGCGACGAGTGCGGGCGTGATCGAGAACCCTGTGGGGCCCAGGGATTCGTGGGATCCGGCCGATGCCGGGGTGCCGGTGGCCGCACCCAAGCGGGTCACGCGCGGCGGTTCTTTTCTGTGCAACGAAGACTATTGCCTGAGTTACCGGCCAAGCGCGCGGCGCGGCACCGATCCTTATAACAGCATGTCGCATCTCGGTTTCAGGCTCGTCATGGACGAGAGCACCTGGGCGGATCTGCATAAACGCCAGCAGTTGGCACGCGCCGATATCCCTGGCGGCTGAACATACCCATGCAGCGAGCCACGCCATAGCGCGATCCAAAACGCTGTTTTCTCCGGTCAGGGAACCGCATTACCTCGGATGGACACGCTTGATGCATCTTCTTACCCGACGCCAATGGCTGACCCGCATCTCCGGATGCGCTGGCGCAGCACTTGTCGCGCTCTGCCTCGCGGGCTGCGCGGGCCAAGACCAGGCAAGCGGCACGGCGCCAGTGGCGGCATCCGGCGCGCTCCCGTCATGGAGGGACGGCCCTGCCAAGCAGAGCATCACTAGGTTCGTGGCGGACGTCACGCGCGAAGGCTCGCCGGATTTCGTACCGGCGGCCGACCGTATTGCCGTATTCGATAACGATGGCACGTTGTGGAGCGAACAGCCGTTGTACTTCCAGTTCGTCTTCTTGCTGGATCAGGTCAAGGCAGCGGCGCCGAGCCATCCGGAATGGAAAAACAACCCGGCGTTCAAGGCGCTGGCAGACAAGGATTACGGCGCGCTCGCGAGTCATCAAAAAGAGTTGCTGCAACTGGTCGCGATCGCGAACAGCGGTATGAGCGTGGATGACTACGACAAGACCATCCGCGAATGGCTTGCAACAGCGCGGCATCCGAAATTCGATCGTCCTTACACGGAGCTCGTGTACCAGCCGCAGCTCGAACTGCTCCGCTATTTGCGGGCGAACGGATTCAAGACCTTTATTGTTTCGGGCGGAACGATCGAATTCATGCGTCCGTGGGCGGAGAAAGTTTATGGCATACCGCCCGAGCAAGTCATTGGATCGAGTCAGGTTGTGAAGTACGAGCTGGTCAATGGCAAGCCCACGCTCACGCGCATGCCGAAGCTCGATTTCGTCGATGACGGTCCGGGCAAGCCCGTCGGCATCTACCGGAACATCGGGCGCAAACCGATCCTCGCGTTCGGCAATTCAGATGGAGACCTTCAGATGCTGCAGTACACGGCGGCAGGAACGGGTCCGCATCTCGCGCTGCTGGTGCATCACGACGATGCCGCCCGCGAGTTCGCGTATGACCGCCAATCGAAGATCGGCAAGCTCGATAAAGCCTGGGACGAAGCCGTGGCAAACGGCTGGACCGTAGTAAGCATGAAGGACGACTGGCAGACCATCTATCCGCCTGCGAAACATCAGCAATAAGTAGTGGTAAGCAGCAGCAAAAACGATCGGCAAGCGACACGCGATCGATCAGGTCATGCGGCATCGTTTTATGAACGAGAAGCAGTGACTGGCAACAACGTCATGGAGCAACACGATGAGACCGTTCTTTCGAAAAGGGCGCTATGCCCTGGGGGTGTCGCTTGTCGCCCTCGCCGCAATTGTTGCACTGGTGATGCCGCCCACCAGATTGACCGCGCAGACGCAGGGCGCGGTCAAACCTGCCGCACCCGCTGCAACGAGCACGGCCAAACCTGCCAGCCAAAGTTCGTCCAAGCCGAACATTCTGGTGATCTTCGGCGACGATGTCGGCCAGACGAATATCAGCGCCTATTCGCACGGCGTGGTGGGCTACAAGACGCCGAACATCGACCGGATCGCGGCGGAAGGCATGATGTTCACGGACTACTATGCGGAGAACAGTTGCACGGCCGGGCGCTCGTCGTTCATTACAGGCCAGAGTCCGCTGCGTACCGGGTTGTCGAAAGTCGGCGCACCGGGCGCACCTGTTGGCCTGCAAAAAGGCGACATTACGATTGCGCAGGCGCTCAAGCCGCTGGGTTACGCGACCGGCCAGTTCGGCAAGAATCATCTTGGCGACAAGAACGAGTACCTTCCGACCAACCATGGTTTCGACGAGTTCTACGGCAACCTGTATCACCTGAATGCGGAAGAAGAACCCGACCGCGACTACTGGCCAACCGACAAGAACGACCCTTACGTCAAGAACTTTTCTCCGCGTGGCGTGATTCACAGCACCGCTGACGGCAAGGTCGAAGACACGGGTCCGCTCAACGAAAAACGGATGGAAACCATCGACGATGAAACCGGCCAGAAAGCCGCCGACTTCATCACGAAGCAGGCCAAGGCGGGTACGCCGTTCTTCGTGTGGATGAACTTCACGCGCATGCACGTCTTCACTCATGTGCGTCCGGAGTTCAAGGGTAAGAGCGGCATGCGCGGAAACGAGTACGCCGACGGCATGTGGGAGCACGATCAGGACGTTGGCAAGCTGCTCAAGCTGCTGGATGACTTGAATATCGCGAAGAACACCATCGTTATCTACACGACGGACAACGGACCCAACCAGTTCTCCTGGCCGGACGCCGCTACCACGCCATTTCGCAGCGAGAAAGACTCGAACTGGGAAGGCGCGTTCCGAGTCCCTGCAATGGTTCGATGGCCAGGCGTCATCAAGCCGGGTGCGGTGGCGAACGATATGTTCTCCGGGCTCGACTGGTTCCCGACCTTGCTCGCCGCGGCTGGCGATGGTGGCGTGAAGGATCGGCTACTGAAAGGGTGGTCGCCGAAAACTGGCGGGGCCAGTTTCAAGAACCATCTCGATGGCTTCAACCAGTTGCCGTATATCACTGGCAAGTCGCCCAAGGGCGCACGCACGGAGTTCTATTACTTCGATGACGACGGCCAGCTTGTCGCCATGCGCTGGGATTCGGAGGGCATGGCGTGGAAGGCCGTATTCTGCGAGCAGCGGGCAAAGGGTAATTTGAACATCTGGCAGGACCCGCTTGTCTGCTTGCGCTTGCCGAAGATCTTCAACTTGCGCATGGATCCCTACGAGCGCGCGGACATCACGTCGGATCAATACAACGATTGGGTCGTGAAGAACGCATACCTGACGGGAATCGCTACGTTGAAGGCCTCGGCGTTCCTGCAGACCTTCGTGGCATACCCGCCAAGCCAGCGGCCGGCGAGCTTCAGCGTAGACGGCGTGCGCAGGCAGGTCGATAAGAAGATCGACGAGTCGTTCAAGAAGCGCGGTCTGGAGTAGACGCTTCCATCCGCCGCGTCCGCCGGTTTCAAAGCCGACGCACGCGGCTCATTTGCCGAGCCGCACATGACCCAGACGCTTGCCACGCGTGCCAAGGCGCAACATCGCAATAAACGCGAACACGCGCCGCGTCGAACTGAATCGCTTTCTGTGAGCCACCCCGGCGAGCGCGGCGGTTCTTCGTTGCACATTGGCTGGGCTGCGCTGTTGTTGTTTGTATCGGGCGCGGCATCGCTGATTTATCAGGTGCTCTGGATCAAGCAACTCGCGCTTGTGGTCGGCGCGGAAGTGCAGGCGGTGACAGCGGGTGTCAGCGCGTTTTTTGCAGGCCTTGCGTTAGGCGGCTGGTTGTTCGGACGTCTTGCCGATCAACAAAAACAACCGCTGCGCGTGTACGCGTATCTTGAGTTGTCCGCAATGATACTGGCGGTCGGCGCCACGTTCGCACTCGCTCGCGCTGGGTGGCCGTTCGCTGCGATGCAGGATCACATCGGCATGCTGGCGTGGGTGCTTCCCTTCGCGCTCGTCGGCGTTCCCGCCATTCTGATGGGCGGAACCCTTCCCGTCCTGATGCGCGCCCTCGCACCCCGGGCCGGTCATGTTGGGAGAGCGGGAGGGCGCTTGTATGCGGTGAACACTGCAGGCGCGATTGCGGGAACGCTTGCGGCTCCGTTCATTCTCATTCCGTCATTTGGCGTGCAAGGCAGCGCCATTGTTGCTGCCGCGCTCAATGCCGCGGCGGCGATGCTTTCCTTCCTCCTCAGCCAACGGATATCGGATCGCGGACCTGTTGAAACACGAAAGGCGGAACCTTTCGAAGGTATCGGACGCGCACGTCTCGCACTCGTGCTGTACGCGGTCGCAGGCGGCATTGCTTTGGGATACGAAGTAGTCTGGTCGCAGGCTATCGTCCAGTTCATCAGCACACGAAGCTTCGCGTTTTCCATCGTTCTGGCTACCTATCTTTTCGGTCTCGTGCTCGGCAGCGCGCTCGTATCTCGTCACGCTGACCGCGCCCGCGATCCGTGGAGTGCATTTGCGTTTCTGATCGTCGCGGCGGGACTTGTTGCGTTGCTCGAAATCGCGTTGCTCGGCGAATGGTTGCTGCGCGGGCAGGCGCAGGTATCAAGCATGGTGTTCAGCGCGACCGGCAGCATGCTCGCCGCAATGTGCGCGCGCTTCGCGCTGGCGGGCTTTTGCATGGTGTTCGTTCCCACCTTGCTGCTGGGCGCGGCGTTTCCGTTCGCGCTGCGTCTGAGCGTCGATGCCCGCAAGGTCGGGCGCGGAGTCGGCATGATCGTCGCGGTGAATACGGCGGGCGGCATAGCGGGGACCTTGATTGCGGGTTTTGTCCTCGTGCCGCTGCTCGGGCTCGTTCATACGCTCGCCGCGCTCGCACTCGCGGCGAGCATGGTTGGCGTGATCGCGGTGACATGCGCGGCGGGCAAGCGCTCGAACCTTCGATGGAGCGTGTTCGCACTCGCCGTCGCCGCGCTCGGCGCCGCGCTGCTGGCGCCTCCCGACCGGCTCGCGTCCATGCTCGCCAAAGCACGCGGCGGCGAACTCTCTTTCTATGCGGAAAGCGAAGGCGGGACAGTTGCGGTCGTCACACAGAACGCTGGCGATAACCACTTCAAGCGCCTCTACATACAAGGTGTTTCCAACTCCGGCGACGCAATGACGTCACTGCGCTACATGCGCCTGCAAGCAATGTTGCCGCTGCTGATTCATCGCGGTGAGCCCCGTTCGGCGCTGGTGATCGGATTGGGTACGGGGATCACTGCCGGTGCACTGCTGCCCTACCCCGGACTCGAGCAACGCGTCGTGGCCGAACTGCTGCCGGCGGTCGTTGCGGCTGCGCCGCAGTTCAAGGGCAATTACGGCATGAGCACGGACCCGCGCATCGAAATCCGTCTTCACGATGGCCGTCGCGAACTGCTGCGCAACCCGCAGCGCTACGACCTGATTACGCTGGAACCGCCGCCGCCGTCCGCAGCGGGCGTGGTCAATCTGTACTCTTCGGATTTCTACAGGCTTACCGCGTCGCGCTTGCGGGACAGCGGTCTCGTCGCGCAATGGCTGCCCTTGCCGACGCAAAATGAAGACGACACGCGCGCGTTGATCAAGAGCTTCGTCGATGTATTTCCGTATGCCACGCTCTGGACCACCGAGTTACACGAAATGATGCTGATAGGATCGATGCAGCCCATCGAACTCGACATCCCACGCATTACTTCACGCTTTGAGCGACCCTCGGTTGCAGCAGCGTTGCGTGAGGTTGGCATTGCTTCGCCAGCGGCGCTCCTCGCCACCTGGATCACGGATCGCGCGGGACTTGCATATTACGCCGCTGACGCCCCGCCCGTCACCGACGATCGTCCGGCGATCGAATACGCCGCATGGGTGCGCTCGAAGGAGTTTCCGAATGTGCTGACACATTTGCTGGCATTGCGCGCGCAGCCGCCGCTCAAAGGCGCGGACGAAGTCTTCACCAACGCCATGCAAGCGGAATATCGGACATTGCACACTTTCTATGATGCCGGGATCAATGCGTATCGTGGTGATCGGGGTGCGTGGCAAGCGAATATCCGCAACGTCATGCGCGACGATGCGGACAATCCGTATTATCGGTGGTTCGTAGGGAATGGCGGTTAGCGGGAATGCGGCCGGGCTCGACGCCGGCCGCGAACATCGCACACCCCGGAACCGCTGAAACCGTCTTACACGACGTGCTCACGCACACTGCTGCTCCCGCTCCTGATGACGCGCGCGCATTGCATGCAGATGCACCCTCTGGCGTTCGGCCGCCACCAGTTCGCGCTTGCCCTTGAGCGTCGCGCTCTTGAATCGCGGGTCACCCATCGCGGCAACATACGTGTCCCATCTGTGCTTTTGATATCGGCGGAAAAACTCCGGACCGGGCAAGCCGTTGTCGCACGCGAGCAGCACACCATAATCGATGTCGGGCGCATCATTGAGCGATCGCAGCGCGGCGTCGAGCACTTCATAGCGGCGCGTTAGCGGAACCGTACGCGGAAACAGCACGTGAAAGCGTTTGTACGGCAGCACCGTACTTTGTAATGCGGCCCGTTCTAGAGCCCGGATGACAAGAGCCAGCGGATTCGAGTCCATACCTATCTCCGGTTGATCAAGATTCATCGTCAGGATGCGCGTCAATTCATGCCAATCACGTTTCAGAAAAACGATAAGCACTCCGCACCGTGACGCCAAGGAAACCCAGCCGGTATCGATATCGATTGGCGAAGACCGGCTGGGCGTTGAAGCAACTTACCTGGGAGCGGTTACCACGATGTACTGCACTTGTGTCCCGTAGTACTGCGGCTGATACCAGTTCGGACCGCAATGCTGGTAAGCAATGCCGTTGACAATCACGCTCGAACAGCTTGGCGGCAATGTAGCCACCGTCGCGCCGACGACAACCGCCGTGGTCACGCCCACCGCTACACCAACCGCGACCGGGTCGACGTACCAGCCGTCGTGGTAGTGATCATCATCGTGATGATGATCGTCGTCATGATGGTGGTCGTCGTCATGGTGATCGTCGTCGTGGTGGTGGTCATCGTCGTGGTGGTGGTCATCGTGGTCGTCGTGGTGACTGTTGTTGCCGCCGCCATTGTTGTGGCCGCCACCGCCGCTGCTACCACCGTTGTTGTGATCACCGCCGCCGCTGTTATGACTGCCGCCCCCGCCGCCGCTGTTGTGACTGCTTCCGCCGCCGTGACTGTCGCCAACGTTGCCGCCATGCGCCGCGCCGCCGCCCGCATGGCCGCCTTGCATCCCGCCTTGCATCCCGCTTCGAGGAGCGCCGCCGTGAAAGCCTCCTCCGCCGCCATTAAAACCGCCACCGGGTGGCGCGTGGATACTCGTGCGCGCGCCGCCGCGAAAACCGAATGCGTGCACGCTTATGGATGTCGCGAGGAAAACGCCGGCAATGCCGGCAACCGCAAGTTGTCTGGTGCGAAACATCATTCACTCCCCTCAAACGGCGTGCGCGAAGCAGGCTTGAGTTCAATAGCCTTCGCGTTCGCCGCCGGCCGGAAAGTAAAGGTCGATGCCGGGAATTCCGGATTGATCTTCCAGTGATAAGTCGCGACATGCCGAGGACGCGCACTCTGCGATGTATCGACAATCGCCATGCGGCATGGCAGCGGCCTCGATCCGCTCTGGATCCATATCTCCCAGTCGGCCCCGCTCTGCTGGTACGCATAATGGTTGCACCAGCGAGTATCCACGCGCTCCAGTCCAAGAAACAAAGCAGAAGTCAGCGTGACGTCGTCCACCTTGCCGTTGCCCCAATAGAACAGGTCGGCAAGCGGAGTATCGATGTTGTAGGTCGTCGATAATTCACGCACGAGCAAATCGTTCGACGGGGGCGCGGGGTTCGTCGAGTAATAGCCTTCCGCCGTATTGAAGATCGTGAAATGCCGGCCATCGTAGATCAGGCCTTTTGGCGCACGGCTGCCCGTGACGTCCGCCCTCATGCGATTGGGGCGCTCCACCTTGAGATCGGTCTCGTGAAGGAAGGCAAGGGTCTGGCCGCTATCGAGCACGGCATCGGTTGACGTGGACGCGGTGACATCGAACCGATTCAGCGAGCGCAGGTACTGCGACATGGCGCCCAGTGCATCGAGTGCCTTTTGCTGGCGCTCGGGCTGTGCGGTCGCGGCGGTGCTGCTCGCGGGGGTTGGGCTTGACTGCGCGATCGCGTTCGTCACGCTGACGCCGTATGCGACGCACGCAGCGGCACACGCAACGGCAAGCGCAGCACGCGCGGTTTGAGGCTTACGGCTTGGCACATCGTCCTCCTTACTGGAAAGTGGCACCGACCGAGAGCTCGACGGCATTCCCCTTCGGCCGGTTGAGCACATCAAATTCGTCAACCATCTTTGTGCTCGTTTTTTCTAGCGCCTCACCTGTCACCTATTGGACGGTATAACCACGTCCCTGCATGCAGGCGCCATATGAGCGCCAGTAGGTATTCATTTCGGACTGCGTATTAGCCTGTGCGTTCTGCGCTTGCGCCGCGTGCTGACGGCGGCTGCGCACCCCGCCCGCCACGGCGCCCGCCGTCGCCCCGACCGCTGCGCCGTGTCCGGGATCGTTATGGTTGACATCGCCGATGAGTGCGCCCGCCGCAGCGCCCCGCGCAGCGCCGCCTACTCGCGCACCTGTGGGCCCTTGCGGCGGAGGCGGCGTGCCCGCGACCACCGCGGGATCAATGCCCGTGTTCTGTTTTGCCCATGCGTAGCACGCGCCATCGTCCTGTGACTGTTTGCTGGCGCTTTGCCCATGCGCGGGATAAACCGCCGGCTTCTGGGCAAGCGCCGCGTGTGTGGCGACGGTAAGCGTGGCAGCTATTGCCAGATAGGATGTTTTCATGACGACCTCGAAAAACAATTGGTGCGATGGAGCTTCCCGCTCGCCGGATGCAATAACGCCGCTTTGTTTTGTAGTCTCGTTTGCGCGCGCAATATTTGCGGTACGCGGATTGAACCGTTTGATCCCAGAGCAGGATTGGGCGCGGAAGAAAAATCTTTTGTGCGGGCATTCGCGCCAAAGACGCTTGCCGCATGGTGATTTTGAGCATTTAATGACGCAGCAAGAATCGGCGCATTATTGCTTTTATTAAGATTGTGCGCGCTGCTTTTCCCGAGCGCGGACCTCGACAATATTGCGACAATCGAACTGTTACAGAACGATCGGACAATTTTCGACGGATGAACACGCATGGTTTTTCCGATTTAAAAACCGAAGCGCATAGTTAGCCCAAAAGCGTTAATCAAACGACGCTTTCATTTCAACTATGCGAATTGATCCCTCCAACTCAGGAGAGGGATTGAAGTGATTCCATAAAATCAGTCTCCGCTAATCAACGCGGTGATGCGGCTCAGGCTATACGCCTGAGCGAGTAAAGGCCATGCATAAATCCTCTCAGGGCGAAGGCAGGTGTGGACGGGTCCGACGGATTCCGGCCTCGCGCAGCACTTTTTGGCTTACGTTTGTAGCGGATGCTAGCAAACGTTTTCTGGTTTGCCAAACTTATTTTGTAACGGTACCCGGTCTTAATTCAAATGATCAAAGTGTTTCAGAAAACGTTAGCAAACATTCGACACGGTTTTAAACTTCATCTCTCGATAGGCAAATTCGGACGGAATATCAAGCAAAAAAATTTCTCCGAGATCGCCCCAAATCGCGTGAAACGAGATATTGGTGAAAACATTGAACCCATTAGAACCATAACGCCAATGAGTAGAGCAAATAGTTATTAATTATCTAGTAAATTATTAAATTTCCAATTGTCTTCTCGTATTGATTCTCTCTGAATCAAAACGAATCGCTGGACTGTTTCAGTATGAGATCCAGAAACTGCGACGAAGCGGAGATAGAAACAAGCGGCGACGACCACCGTGCATTCCTGAAGACAAGGACATTCGCACAGATGCTTTCTCAGCCCGAAAACCTGCCTAGCGTTGTGCGCCGGATGACAGCGGGCCAAATGCTGCTTGACGGAGCCTCAGTGGAGAACGTGGCCGAAGAGCTTCACTTGTCCCTGGCAACGGTCAGGCGCTACAAGGCGCTTATCGACGCGGGCGGCCTCGATGCATTGCGGCAGCTGGGCGTTGGCGGCCGATCCTCAGCGCTTGATCAACACGCGCTCGAATGGATATCGGCGGCGTTGCAGGGCCCGGCGAAAGTCCACGGCTTCGACAGCGACGCCTGGACAAACGCGCGCCTGCGCTCGCTCATCGAAACGCGATATGGCGTGCGCTACTCGCGCGTCTATATCTGGCAAATCGCAACCAATCTGGGCCTTGGTCACCTTTTGTCGAAGTCTCGCAGGTAAGCAATACAGCGAGCAACGCTGCGCCACTCATCACTCATCCGTCACACTCTGCATAGGAACTACATATGAAAAGTCATTACCGCACGCCCTCGTTCAGCATGCACGTTGCACGAACTGCTCTAATCGTCTGCGCTCTGTTCGCGGCGCCCGCAATGGCGCAAACGGCGGCATCGAGCGTCGGGCCCGACGGCATTGGCGCGGCCGCGACCGCCGAGACACAGGCGCAGGTCGTCGGTATCGATACCGCGTCGAACAGCGTCGCCCTGCGAGGCAAGAGCGGAAAAATCGTGAACGTCGCGGTCAACCCGGACATAGCGGATGTCGGCAAGCTGCAACTCGGCGACACCGTCGATATCCGCTATGAAAATGCCCTGCTCGTGCGTGCGACCAAGGTGAAGTCCGACGGCATACGCGAGCGGATTGTCGAGACTGCGGCCGTTCCTGAATCCGGCGGATCGACCGCCACGGCGCGCCGCGTACAGGTTGTCGCGACCGTCCAGAAGGTCGATCAGGCGCATCGGACCATTACGCTTCGCGGTCCATACAAAACGGACACGTTGCGCGTCGGTCCGGACGTGCCGCTTAAAGACATCAAAGTGGGCGATAGCGTGCGGGCGGAGTTTGTGGAGGCAACCGCCGTTCTCGTGACCCGCAATGGCGCTCCAGTCAAATGAGCGGCCATCGAGACGAAGGCCCGGACGTCGATCACAAGCCCGGCAAGAGAGGCGTTAATGGCGGGTGAAAGCAAGCTGGCGTCGCGCATCGCAATGGGCAAGGCGTATCGGGAAAACATGGGCCGGTCCGCGCACGCGAAGCTCGGCAAGATCGACCGCGATCCAGTGGAATTGCTCGAACAGAGCAGCCTCGGGCGCGTGAACCGGCTGGTCCCACTCCGATACGGACGGATGATGGCATCGCCATTTTCGTTCTTCAGGGGTAGCGCAATCCTGCAGGCAAATGATCTCGGCAAGAGCCCAAGCACGGGGCTCGTCTTGCCCATCTGCGGCGATGCGCATCTGATGAACTTTGGCGGATTCGCGACGCCCGAGCGCCAGCTCATCTTCGATCTCAACGATTTCGATGAGGTCGCTCTCGGCCCGTGGGAATGGGACCTGAAACGGTTGACGGCAAGCTTCATGGTGGCGGCGCGCCACATGCGCCTGAGCCGGCTGGCTGCGGAGAAACTGGTCGAGACCGTGGTCGCGCAATACCAGACCCGGATGCGTGAATACGCGGATTTCAGCGCGCTCGAACTCTGGTATGAGCGCATCACGTTCGAACGGATGCTGGATACGGCTGTCACTCCTGAACGCAGGCGTCTCCTGCGCAAGGGAATGGAAAAAGCCGCGAGCCGCACGCACGAAAGCATGCTCGAAAAGGTCGCCGAGTTCGACGGCGAGAATTGGACCCTGCGCGACATGCCTCCAGGCATGTTCCATATTCACGGCGCCAACACCCTGTTCGATTCAGACGATGACTGGTTCAAGCTCGGCAACTGGGAAGCAGTGATCAAGCGCATGTTCGCGCAATACGTGAAGACGCTCGCGCACGACCGCCGCGCGCTGCTGCGCCATTTCACCGCGCAGGATCTGGCCTTCAAGGTAGTGGGTGTAGGCAGTGTTGGAACCCGATGCCTCGTGCTGCTCATGATGGACGAACTCGGCAAACCCATGTTCCTGCAGATCAAGGAGGCGCGCCTGTCGGTAATCGAGCAGCACTTCGAGGCAGAGAAGCTCGCCCATGCCGGAGAACGCGTGGTTCGCGGTCAACGCGTGATGCAGGCCGCCAGCGATATCTTCCTTGGCTGGGGTACGGGTCCTTCCGGGCGTCATTTTTATTTCCGTCAACTGCGTGACATGAAGCTGTCGGCGAATATCGAATTGTTCGATGTCGATGTACTCGAAGGCTACGCACGCCTATGCGGCTGGATCCTTGCGCGTGCGCATGCAAAGGCGAGCGGCAAGGCGATCGAGATCAGCGCGTATTGCGGACAAGGCAGCCAGATGACAGAAGCACTCGTCTCTTATTCGACGGCCTACGCGGATCAGGTCGAGCGAGACTTCGATCTTTTCACCCAGGCCTGCAGAAGCGGCCGGCTACTCGCACGCACCGACGAAGACATGGCGGCGGACTTTCACGTCTGAGAGCCAGCACAGCAGTCGTGAACATTGGAAAAGACATGTTGATGTGGTCGATTTTTAAAATCCCTGACCTACACTAATTGCGTAACCGGGAGCTCCTATTCACTAACCCCGAGTCAGCAGACAAATAGTCAGTACGACTAGCTACAAGGCCGATCATCGAAGGAAAATAGTGTCGGCCAACAGAAAGTCAGTTGAAGCAGTCTGCCGGCTTATATCGCAAACCGTTAAAACTAATGGAAGGCACATCATGCGATTACACCAACGTCTCACTGCGGAATTATTTGGCACGTTTTGGCTAGTAATTGGCGGATGCGGGAGTGCGGTGCTTGCCGCAAAATTCCCGGGTATTGGAATTGGTTTTGTGGGGGTATCGCTGGCATTCGGATTAACCGTGCTGACCATGGCTTATGCACTCGGCCATATTTCGGGCGCCCATCTGAATCCGGCAGTCAGCATTGGCCTTTCGGTCGCAGGCCGCTTTCCGCCCAGGGAACTCCTGCCGTACATTGTTGCGCAGGTGATTGGCGCAATGCTCGGCGCATTCGTGCTGTATCTGATTGCATCGGGCGTACCGGGATTCGACGCCGCCGCCAGCGGCTTCGCCACCAATGGTTACGGCGCGCGCTCGCCCGGCGGCTACTCGATGACCGCCGCCTTGATCTGCGAAGTCGTGATGACGTTCTTTTTCGTACTTGTCATTCTGGGTACAACCGATGGCCGCGCAATTTCCGGATTCGCGCCGCTCGCAATTGGCCTGTGCCTGACGCTGATTCACCTGATATCCATTCCGGTCACGAATACGTCGGTCAACCCGGCGCGCTCGACCGGACCTGCGCTCTTCGCGGGCGGCGCGGCGCTGGGACAACTCTGGCTATTCTGGGTGGCGCCGATTATTGGCGCGTTTATCGCGGGGGCGTTGTATCCGCGGCTCTTCCCGGAAAAAGTCACGGCGGTCGCGCCGGCGCCGCTTGCTATCGATGCTGCACCCTGACTCGGGTAGAACTGGGACCCGCACCATAAAAACCATAAAAAATGGCCCGCCGAAGCGGGCCATTCAGTCATGCAATCAAGCTAGCTGTAGCGAATTACAGCGGCTGGATGTTCGATGCTTGCAGACCCTTCGGGCCTTGCTTCGCTTCGTAGCTCACTTTCTGGTTTTCCTGCAGGGTTTTGAAGCCTTCCGTGCGGATTTCCGAGAAGTGCGCGAACAGGTCGTCACCACCGCCGTCCGGCGTGATGAAGCCAAAACCCTTCGCATCATTAAACCACTTCACAATACCTGTTGCCATTTGCTGATTTTCCTAGAAGAGACGTAATTCCGTTTGGTAGCGCCACCCGCCGTCAAACGGCAAAGCGTTGCTGCCTCCTTTTACCACGCGAAAATGACACTCGGCAATTGGATTCTCCCCGAAGTTTTGGGAATTTACGTCCAAATGCCCGTGTACATCGTGCGGAGACGCTTGCCGTTCATCCGAGCGGACATGCGAATAATAATTAAAACATTTGGTAAGGCAAAGAAATAAGTCGATTTTTATCGATCATTGATCGTCCCTAGACGCCGAGACAATGAGAAAAGCCGTCGATACCGGCGTTTGCGGTGCCGTTGTTTTTCGCGAGCGATCTCAGGAACGGTGAAGGTTGCGTGTAGTTCGTCCTCACCGTCAACCGTATGAAAGTTGTTTGTAACAGGCGGGGCCTGGGGTCATCAGCGGGACTGATAGCGGCAGCCGGCGGGACCGCGGTATTTGCGCGGGACGCTTGCGATCAGTGCCGACAATCCGCTGCGTGCCTCGGCAGATACACGGCTAATGCGCAGCCGGCGTTTGCATCGGCTGGAACCGGCGCATTGAACGTACGCGGACGGCTTACGAACAAGGAGTGGGCGCAAATCGCTGGTGCTTGTCGTGCCTCGAAATTACGTCGGACGAACACCAGCAGTGCGCTCAACACGGCATTCGGGCCGCATGAGTCGTCACTTGGCCGACTGCGCGTCAGAGGCGGTAAGGCAAGCGGTTCCAGCACGTTGCTGATTAACAACGTCGGCGGCACGGGCGCTGCGACCGCTGCTAATGGCATACCGCTTCGTCGCGCAGTCCGTGACCGCGAGCTATCCCGCCAATCCCGGCGGCTCGCATCAACCGACGATTGGCGGCAATGCCGCAGTCTGATGGGAATGGTAGAACCCGCGCCTTTATTGGCCGCGTTTCGGCGCGCTGCAATCGGGCGCGCCGTTGGCTTTGAGTAGCGGTGTGATTCCCTGTCCTTCGGCAATGAGGTATCGGCAGCCCGTTTCGTGATCCGTTTCCAGCTGAAGGTTGATGTCCTCGGTCGTCTCGCGCGTGAATCTGTTAAATCCTGCGCTGGAGGCAGATCGCGGTTCGGTGTTCTGGGCATGCGCCGCGAATGACGCACTTGCCGTGAGCAATACAAGCAACCACTTCATAGGTGTCCCTCGTGACATTTTTTGCGCAAGACTTTGCGCAAACAAGCAATTCCGTTCGATGGAATCCTTCGCCCGAGGTTCAACTAACCGCACTGCTCGCGCAAATAGTTATCGAAGATGCCGAGGACATCGGGCAGATTGCGCCGTCCCACGCCAATGCGAATGTGCGTGTCGCCGTGATCCAGCAGCGCCCCGGGAAGCAGAAGCACGCCGGTACGCTCAAGCACTTGCGAGCAGAATCGCGCCGCTCCGCCGTGCTTCAGACGCGGGAAAGCGACCGTGCCCGCTGTAGGCCGCTGCCACTCCAGAATCTCGTGATGACGCGCAAAGAACGGATCGAGTGCGGCCAGATTGCTCCGGACGATGGCCGTATTTCGTTGCGTCAACGCATCGGTATGACGCACGGCGATGGTCGCAAGATATTCGCTCGGCGCGCTGTTGCAAATGGTCAGGTAATCCTTGAATGTATTCATGGCGGCGAGCACATCGCGATCGCGCGTCGCGACCCATCCCACGCGCAAGCCCGCAAGTCCATGCGACTTCGATAACGCCCCGAGCGAGATCGCTTTCTCGTAGACATCGCATGCGGCAGGAAGCCGGTGCGCGGGATCGTGTTCGAGTCCCCGATAGACTTCATCGCTGAAAAGCCATAGCCCGCGTCTGCGCGCAAAGCGCACGATTGCATCGAACCGTTCGCGATCCGGAAGATAACCCGTTGGATTGTGCGGCGCGCAGATGAGCAAGGCCTTCGTCTCAGGGCGCACCAACTTCTCCAGTTCGTCCGGATCGAGCGCCCAGCCCTCGGACTCCCGCGCCATCCATGGCGACACGGAAACACCCAGCGCCCGCGCCACCGAGTAATGCGACTGATAGCCAGGCATGTGCACGATCATGTGATCGCCGGCCCTGAGCGTGGTGTTGACGAACGAGAAGATCGCTTCCTGCGCGCCGGTGTGCACGATCAGATCATCGATACCAATCGATTCATACAACGTGGCAAGTTCGCGCCGAAGCGCTGGCGAGCCGGGGTATTCCGTATAGCCGAGCCACGTGTGGCTGAAGTTATCGGCGCAACCGGGTTCGAGCGCAAGAAGATCCGCAATCGACATGGATTCCGGGTCGGAACTGCACATCAGATAACGGGCGGTGAATTCGTGAACGGCGAAGTATCGTTCAAGCTGAAACGGCGCTGGATTCATGTCGGGTCCAAGGAGAAAAGTCGTGGCGTCCCGCTTCTGGACGCGCACGACAGAGAGGCGTAGTCTGCGCGTCGTCTGCGCTTAAAAAAAGCTAACTCTCCTAATGCCACTTAAGAAACGCTAATGCTCGATTACGCCCTCCTCGATGCGCTCGGCGCAGTTGTGCGCCACGGTTCGTTCGATCGTGCCGCGCGCGAGCTCAACGTCACGCCATCAGCCGTATCGCAACGCGTGAAACTGCTGGAAGAACGTGTTGGAAGCGTGCTCGTGAAGCGCGGCCAGCCGTGCATGGCGACGCCGCCGGGCGCGCTGCTGTGTCGTCACATAGAACGCGTGCGGCGGCTCGAAACCGAGCTTGGCAGCCAGATGCCGGCGCTCCCCGGCATGCTTGCAGAGGCGTGGCCGACCTTTCGCGTGGCGGTCAACGACGACAGTGTGGGCACGTGGTTTATCGACGCGGTATCGGATTTTTGCGTCGAGCGTGCAATGCTGCTGGATCTCGTGATAGACGACCAGGACCACACCGCACAACAACTGCGCGATGGCAGCGTGCAAGGCGCGGTGACCACGCAAGCCGAAGCTGTCCAGGGATGCCGCTCGACCAGGCTCGGGCGCATGCGATACCTGCCCGTATGTTCTCCCGTGTTTTTTGATCGGCACTTCGCCGCAGGTTTGACACGCGACGCCTTACGCCATGCCCCGCGCGTCGAGTTCAACTCGAAGGACCAGATGCAACGGCGCTTTATTCGCCGCATCACGCGCGCGGATCTGGACCCGCCGCGACATCTGATTCCGCACGTGGCGGGTTTCGTGCGTGGCTGCGCGTCCGGAATGGGTTGGGGCATGTGTCCCGAGCGCATGATCCGGCCGTTGCTCGAAACAGGTGAACTCGTTCGGGTCGTGCCGGGCGCGCATATGGATGTCGATCTTTATTGGCAAAGCTGGCGGTTGTCCATCGGCTGGCTCGACGACTTCAGGACCATGCTGCAGAAAAGCGCGAAGGCGTTCCTTGACTAGCACTGGTTCCGTAGTTGTTGCTCATCCGCCGCTCATTTGCCGATGTCCCGGCGATGCAACGCACGTCTGCAGCGCGTTTATTGCCACGCTCGCCAGATTGAGCGTTTCCTCGCAAGCCGCCACGTCGCTCAGCACGCGGCATCCGCCGCCGCGATTCACTTTCGTCACCGCTGCCCGCGCTCTGTCGAGCGCCGCTTCCGGCGATCCATTGTCTTTTATGAAGGCAGACATATTGAAGACGCTGCCTGCTCGCGACTCGACCAGTTGAGGACATGAATCAGTCGCTAAGACATCTGTCGCGAACAGCGTCGCAGAGAAAATCACGGCGAGTATCATGCGGCCATGCTTGATACGGAACGGGGCTTTCATCGGCAGCACCTCGTTACGGCGTGAAGTTCGGCGATGGCCGGATCGCGCCCGCAAAAGGAATCGAAGAGAATAGAAAGCCCATGCTCCAAGCCAGGCGCTGGCGCAGCGCGGCGACCTTGCCACGTTATCTGCTTGCAGCACGAAAGGTGCGGGCTTCAAACCGTAAACTACTCGTTCAAAATTACGATCAACAGGAAATTTCGAGCTTGTGCGTGGCTCTGTCTATCTCTGGCACGCCGTTTGCTGCGTGTTCCAGTTCACTTAAGAGCATTGGGGCAGCACATGACGTCGACAGTTTCCGTACCTGCCAAATATCGATCGGTACTCGCCGAGCGAGAGATCGATCATCTGGAAAAGATGTTGCGCTTATCCAAAGCGCACGGACCCGTTCCACATTTGAATGGCGCTTATTGGACGGCTCGGCTTACATTCGTGCAGGAACATTTCGATCTGGTCGCCGAGCAGGCAAAGCGCGTCAAGGCGCTGCTTTGTGTATCGGAAAAATCCGACGCTCCGGAGGCAAAGGGCAAGGGAACCAGTGGACTTAACGGCGGCATGCGTTCGTGGGCAGCCTAGGCGCATTGCGCCCGTTCATCGATTACGGCCTGCTTGAGCGGCCTGCGAAACAAGTCGTCGTGCGGACACGCTCGACGCATCCACAGCCGACGCTTGCGCAGCGTTATCCGAGACACATTGCCAGTCGCCAACCGCACGGCAATGCCATGCGCGATGCAAGAGACTGTCGCGTTGCTGTTCGCGGCTAGCGAGTTCAGCCTGCATCTGTTGCAACTGACCGGCTGCGCTAGCCCTCTCCAACATATCCGCCAGGCGTCGATGCGCAACCGTCAGATTCCGGTTTTCGAGCGCGCGATAAAACTCGCCGACGCGCCCATCCGCAGCGTTCGTCGCGGGTTGCGTTAATGGCGGATTACTCGCCGCCGCTCTTGCAGGCTGAGCCGGCATCACAACGCCGGTGACGAACGCATTGGGCGCAGCCGCTTGCGGTTCCAGATCCATGCCTGAAAAACGCGGTCCGCTAAAAGCCCAGACACCAACTGCACCGGCAGCGAGCACACCGGCCCACCAGATTCGCGTCGAGCGTTTCCTGCGCGCCCGATAAAACTTCAGCGCGCCCTCGGCAAGTCCGGGATAAGCGCCTCGTGAACGCTTGGGACGCGAAATACTTTTCCCGCCCAAAGCGGCGCTCGCGAAACTCGTCACGCGACGCAAGAAGTTCGGTGCATGACCGCAACGCCCGCATCTGTAAGTGCCTGCGGGAAAGTCATTGCCACACTCTTCGCATGTCGTCCACGCTGTGTGGCCGATAGACTCCAGCATGCGCATAAAAGTCTCCATGGTTAAGTGGGTATCGATGAAATCACAGAGCTTGGGCCGGATTGCCGGCCTCGTGCATTTCCTCGCTCGAGGTCCGTGTGGGCATTCCCAGATCCTGCATGAGCCGGTGCAAATGAACGCGGGAAATACCAAGACCGCGAGCCGCGTCCACGACCCGGCCCTTGTGTAAAAACAGCGCCATTTCGATGGCACGCCTGTCCGCCGCCGCGCGCGCCTCCCGCAGCGAATCCGGTGCATTCGCCACGTGCCCGGTTAGTTCGAGATCCTCAGCAGTGATGTATTTTCCCTCGGATAAAATTATTGCGCGACGTACGCGATTAATAAGTTCGCGGACGTTGCCCGGCCAGCCATAGTTATGCAATGCGGCTATCGCATCTGGCGCAAATCCATGTATTCGGCGTGCACGTTCGTCCCGGAATCGCTCGAGCGCATACAAAGCCAGTTCGGTGATATCTTTCCCGCGAACGCGAAGCGGCGGCTCTCTTATTTCCAGCACGCAGAGACGAAAGAAAAGATCGGCTCGGAAGCGGCCTTCGTCCACCGCTGCATGCATATCCACATGAGTAGCGGTGATCACGCGTACGTCCACATCTATGCTTTCGATGCCACCCAGTCTTTCGATTTTCCGCTCCTGAATAAAGCGCAGCAACGCGGCCTGACTTTCCGGCGGAAGGTCGCCAATTTCATCGAGGAACAAAGTGCCGCCGTGAGCCTGCTCGACGCGGCCGATCTTCCTTTGCGTGGCGCCCGTAAACGCTCCGCGCTCGTAGCCAAACAATTCCGAATGCAGCAGTTCGTGTGGAATCGCCCCACAATTCACAGCAATGAAAGGCATATCGCGCCGCGCCGATCGCGCGTGAATCATCTGCGCCGTCAATTCCTTTCCCGTGCCCGATTCACCTGATATGAACACCGTTGCATCAGTAGCAGCAACTTTTCCGATCGCTCGATGAAGCGCACGCATGACTTCGGATGATCCAATCATGCCGCTCGTCAATGCGCGGTTCGCCAGCGCCGCATCGTCCTGGAATCGCAGCGCTTCCATGCCAACCGCTTGCGACACTACATTCAGAATGCGCTCGTGCGAGGTAGGCATCGTGACAAAGTCGAAGCAATACTTGGCAATGGCATCGCGCACTGCCTGCAAGTCCCGCGATTGCCGCGATACCAGCGCAACCCACGCCACCGGCGCAAAACGGGAAAGCTGGTCAACCCTGTCAATGTGAACGTTGGACACTCCCTTGGTCAGATCGAGGAGGCCCGGCATCGGCGTTTCGGGTAGCTCTCCAAGCATGTTCGCGCTGGTTGCGTGCATCACTTTCCACGCGCCATTACTGAGGCTTTTCAAAAGCGTTTCGTCCGGTTTTTCGCCTATATACAGAAGCGTACGATGCACGCGGTCCATGGTTGCGAGAGATTCTCTGGTAAGCCATCTTTACACTTGAATGGGATCAGCTTCGGGCAAGGGCAGAAGACGCATTTGACCGGGTGACCCATCCTATCGATGCACATTCGTGACAGGTGAAACGAAAAGTTAGTTTGCGTTTCCATCGATGAAAAAGCTCGCTATATGTAACTGCATGCTTCATCGGGACTGGGCACGTTGTTTGCACCAACCAGACCGCCGCGTCAACTTGCGGCTTGCCAGCAACAACGTGCGCGCGAAATCGGCGATACCGCCATTAACGCGCCCGGATAGTCCACAATGCGCAACCCACCTTACGGAGTACGCTATGGAACCTGTTTCGCATGGAATTATTTTCTGGCTCATCATCGGCGCAATCGCGGGTGCGCTCGCTGGGCGAATTGTCGACGGAGGTGGCTTTGGCATCGTCGTGGACATCATTGTGGGGATCGTCGGCGCTTTCATCGGCGGATGGCTTGGAGGCGCGCTCGGGTTGCATCTGGGCAGTGGCGTGATCGGTTCGCTGATTACCGCCGTGATTGGGGCGGTGATCTTGCTGATCATCGTGCGGCTCTTCAGTCGTGGGCGCGCCGGACCAACGGTATAGCGCTGTGGATGACGAAAACCCCGTGCCTGGCACGGGGTTTTTTGTTGCGCGTCACTTATGGAATCAAGGCAGCACAACTGCTTACAAATCCCGCATAGAGCAAAGTGCTGAAGCTTTCGATGCGTCATGCACAGCTTTCATCAATGTGCACGCGGTAACTACACGTTACCAATCTCGCAAAGACGTTTCACTTGCGCGAGACGACTGCACATAGACTTTCATCGCCGGGAAGACATCGATGTCACCGGATGCTTCCAGGGATCAGGAATGAATAAACAGATTGTGATTGCCGCTCTATCGTCGATGCTGATCGCGGCAGCCGGCTCGGCCAACGCTGCGGGATGCCTCAAAGGTGCGCTTGTGGGTGGAGTCGCGGGCCATGTTGCCGGGCATCACGCGGTCGTCGGCGCGGTGGGAGGCTGCATTGTGGGACACCACATGGCAAAGGAAAAAGCTAAAGAACGGGCTATGGAAGCAAGTCAGCATTCCACCGTGAGACCTTCCTGAGCGCAGGACTGGAATGGAGAGAAACTCATGCTGCGACCCCGGAGCCTTCGAGTAATTGCACAGACAGAGGGCGCGCAAATGGCCGCCGACTACTGCGAGGAAACCGGCCGCCTTCGCATTCTGCGGGACGAAGTGCCCTTGCGCGAATGGTTTCCACCCAACTCCTGGATGGCCATTGCATCCGTGGCAGGCGCACGCAACTGGGGAACACGCCCGGACCTGAACGAGCTTCGCGCACTGCTCGCGAGCCAGATGATGCTGATGAACATCGGCTGATTGCTGGCACGGGTTGTTCGCCATTGCCTTTGGATAACTCCTGCATAACAACACGGATTGGTGTGCGCCGATTCTTGATAACCACGGCCGTTAGCGGATGCCGCTGAAGTTATCCAGCGACACATCGCGTTGTCCAATAAGCACGCCCGATGTTATGGATTCTGTAGAGCGTTGATCCAGCGAGAGATTCAATGCTTGTCCACAGAAACAAGCGATGCTTGTTAACTATTACTACGTATACATATCAATCAAGATAAAACATTAATGCGCGACGAGTAGTCGTGGTCGATAGCGCTTATAAAGTGAGCACGCTTTCACGTCACAGCAAATGTTCGATGTTCAGCTTGCCAGACCACTGCGAATTCAGATATTCGACTGCAAGTCTTCTATGGCATCTATCAGGCGTGTGCTCGCTGCAAAGCAAACACGCGCCGTCGAACATGACGGCGTCGAGATTGCTCTCGACTCGCCGCTTCGCAAGCAATTCCATGTAGGCCGCTGCGTATGCTTCCCATGTCAGTTCGCCGGATTGGTATCGCTTGAGATGGTCTCCCTCGGGCGCCAGTTCGCGAAGGTCGATGTACTGGACATCGAGTAGACCGGAAAGGAAGAACTCAAGGTCCGGTTTCTTCGAGAAGCCAGCCAGTTGCGATGTATTGTTCAGGCGCACATCGAGCAGCGTCCGGACTTCGGCATCTTTCAACAGCGTGAAGAACCGCTCCGCAGACTTTTGAGTGAAGCCGATGGTGGTGACTTTCATGGCGAGGGACTTGGTGGGCAAGCCGTTCAATCATCAACGCACTACGTTCCTGACTGGTCAACGATCGAGCGCTCACACGATTGCGTACTGCTTCAGATCTATTCCTTGGTGCCGCTTTCGTCCCGGAGGAATTCAATCAGAGTATCGAGCATTCGATGCCGACGCGTCGGCGCGCGGCGCACTACAAAACGCCAGGATGCAGGACGCGAGAGAACAGGAAACAGACGCACCAGACGTCCGCTGCGCAGTTCCGGATCAATCAGCGGTGAACGGCCGAGCGCGAGTCCCGCGCCGCCCACCGCTGCGCCAATGACCTGACTGAAGCTGCTGTATCGGACGATCTTTGTTTCGAAGTCCTCTGGAAGTCCGAAATCGTCCGACCAGTTGCGCCAGTCGATTTCAGGAGAATTTTCGTGCGCTTCCTGCAGCAGACGGCAACGGCAAACAGCCGTCGACGCAAACGGTTGCAACTCCGGGCTGCATACAGGAAACACTTCTTCCTGCAGAAGGACGATGTCGTCGGAGCGCAGCGCATGCTCCGCCACGTGCACGATAGCCAGATCGATGTCGTACCGCGAAAAGTCCGGCTCGCCTTCCTGAATGATGGCGTTCAACGGCGTCTCGGGATAACGGGCAGAAAACTCGGCAAGGCGGCGTGCGAGCCACATCGAGGAAAAGGGTGCGTTGGCCGAGACGGTCAGTTGCCGGGCCACGCCCTTGATTTGCGAACACGCCTCTTCCAGCAGCGACAGCGCGCCACTCGCCGCGGGCAGGAGGCTGGACCCTGCAGGCGTCAGCCGAATCCCGCCAATGCCAGTGCTGCGCTCGAGAAGCCGCGCGCCCAGCGACTCTTCCAGGCTGCGTATCTGATGGCTCACGGCGCTGGTCGAAACGCTCAGCTCGGCGGCCGCGCGGGCGAAGCCGCCAAGCCGCACCGCTGCTTCGAAGGCGCGAAGCGCCGACAGGGGAGGAATATTGGACATCGGGGTATTGTAGGATATTCAACACCCCATGAAAAACCATCTTTTGCCTGTGCCCTGCAACCGACGGTAAGGTCCATGGTCTTGCAGTGAAAAAGTAAAAAGCGGACCAACCGGAGGCAGGAATGTATTTCGATGGCAAGTTGTGGACGATGATGAAAGGCCTTCGGCTGCGCGTTGCCGCAGCAGTGGCCCTTGGTCTGATCGCCATGGTATTTGGGGTGCTGCGCTTCGTTTTCCTCGGCCGCGTTCTCGCGCTCGCTTATGAAGGGGCGCCATCGCGTCAGATTGCCCTTGCTGCAGCCGGCACGGTGGCCTGCATGATGCTGCGGGCCTGGCTCGATCATCGCCGGATCGTGCTGGCGCAGGGCACCGCCGGTCAGGTCCAGTCGGTGCTGCGCGCGCGGCTGTTCGACCGGATTGCCGAGCTTGGACCCGCGTGGTTCGGGGCGGAGAGAACCGGGGGCGTGATGCTCGCTGTCATCGACGGCGTGGAGCAATTGCAGACCTTCTTCGGCGCCTACGTGCCGCAACTGATCATCGCCGCCTGCGCGCCTGTGGTGATCTTCGCCGTGCTGGCGTGGTGGGACATGCCGACCGCGGCCGTGCTGCTGATCGCCGCGCTCGCGACACTGGCGCTGCCCATGCTGGTCCACAATGCCGACAAACACGCGGCAATCGCCCGAGCGGCGGCGTTCAAGTCCTTCGGCGAAGAGTTTCTCGATGCAGTGCAGGGCCTGCCGACACTCAAGGCGTTTGGCCAGGGCGAAGCCTTCGCGCAAAAACTTGCCGCACGCGCAAGAGCGCTCTCCGACAGCACCTTCTGGGTGCTCGCGCTCGGCTTGCTTACCCGATTTTTCACCGATCTTGGCACGGGTCTAGGCGCGGCCGCCGCCATCGCACTCGGCGCATGGCGCGTAAGCCACGGCGCCATGAGCCTGGAAGCGCTGCTGATTGTGCTCATGGCGGGAACCGAGATCTTCCGTCCGCTGCGCGATCTGCGTTCCGTGCTGCACCAGGGCATGATCGGCCAGTCGGCGGCGAGTGCCATCCATGCGCTGCTGGAAGCACGCAGCGATGCTCCGGCTACGGGCGCGCCGCGGATTCCGGCGCTTGCCGCGAGCATCGCGTTCGAGAATGTCGGTTTCTCCTATCCGGGTCGTCGCGCGGGTGCGCATGCTGCGCTGAGCTTCGAGATTGCGGCTGGCGAAACGATCGGGATCGTCGGGCCGAGCGGCGCGGGGAAGTCGACCATCCTGCGCCTGCTGCTGCGCCAGCACGACGCGCAGGCGGGCGTGATCAGCATCGGCGGCCACGACATTCGCGCGCTCGACCCGGAACAGGTACGCGGCATGATTGCGATCGTCGCGCAGGACACCACGCTGTTCGACGGCACCATCGCCGATAACCTGCGCCTCGGACGATTCGATGCCAGCGACGCCGACATGATCGCCGCCGCCACCGCGGCCAACATCCACGACTTCATTGCGGCCCTGCCCGATGGCTATGCAACGCGCATTGGCGAACGCGGCGCGACGCTCTCCGGCGGTCAACGCCAGCGCATTGCCATTGCTCGCGCGCTGTTGCGCGATGCGCCCATCCTGGTGCTGGACGAAGCCCTTTCCGCCGTCGATGCCGAGAACGAAGCGCTCATCCAGCAGGCGCTCGACCGCCTGATGCGCGGGCGCACGACCTTGATTCTGGCGCATCGCTTGTCGAGTGTTATCGGCGCCGACCGGATTCTGGTGCTGGATCATGGCCGCGTGGTCGAGAGCGGCACGCATGCGGAACTGATTGCGCGTCCGGGGGCGTATCGCCGTCTGATGGGTCCGCAAGTCGCCGCGACCGGCGACCGTCCGGACGTGGCAGAACGTGCGAGCACCGCGCCGGCTTCCTCGGGACCGCAAACGCGTGCGCTCGCCGAAGACGCCGCCGAAATCGGCTGGAGCGACACCTTGCGCACCCTGCTGCGCTTCGTGCGGCCATGGCGAGTGAAGTTGGCGCTGACCGTGGTGTGCGGCGTTGGGCGGGTGTTGAGCTTTATCGGCGTTGGTGCGCTCGGCGCGCTCGTTGTTGCGGGCGTTGCCTCGGGGCGGCCGGTGCTGGGGTTGACCATCGGGCTGCTGTTCGCCGCTCCGGTTGCAGCCACGCTCCACTGGCTGGAATCATGGCTCTCGCATGACATGGCTTATCGCCTGCTGGCGGAAATGCGCATTGCGCTGTTCGCCAAACTGGAGCGCCTGGCTCCCGCCGATCTGCTGCGCCGACGCTCCGGCGATCTGGTTGCGCTTGCGACGCAAGACGTGGAAACGGTCGAGTACTTTTATGCCCACACGGTCGCACCGGCGTTTGTCGCGGTGCTGATTCCGGCCAGCGTGCTGGTCGTGCTGTCAGTTGTCGCATGGCCGCTCGCCCTGGTGTTGCTGCCGTTTCTGGCCTGGGCCAGCCTCGCTCCGGTTTTCGCTCGCAGCAAGATCGACCGGCTCGGCGGTCAGGCGCGCGCGGCGCTGGGACAGCTTGGCGCGCATCTCACGGAGACAATTCAGGGCTTGGCCGAACTCGCTGCGTTTCAGGCAACGGATCGTCGTCGCGCTGTTTTTCTCAGCGATACCGCGGCTTATCAGGAAGATCGGTCAGCCCTGCTCGACGATCTGTCCCGTCAGAGCGCCCTCCTCGAAATCGCAACCGGCCTGGGCGGGCTCGCCGTGGCGTTGCTGGGCGCGTTGCTCGCCTCGCGGGGCTGGTTTGCGCACGAATGGCTCCCAATGCTGGTGCTGATTTCCGTTGCAGCCTTCATGCCGGTCGCGGAAATTGGACAGGTAGCGCGCCAGATGGCGGACACGATTGCCTCCACGCGGCGGCTGCATGTCGTCGAAGCCGAGGATGAACCGATTATGGATGGAGACATGTCCGTTCCACCTAACCCGCAAGTGCAACTTCATGCGGTGAGCTTCGCGTATCCGGGTCGCAGCGCGCCCGCGCTCGATCACGTTAGTCTGGCCGTGCGGCCGGGCAGCACTGTCGCGCTCGTCGGCGCTTCGGGCGCGGGCAAGTCAACGATAGCCAATCTCCTGCTGCGCTTTTGGGATCCGCAGGAAGGGACCGTCACGCTGGGCGGCATCGACTTGCGCCGCTTGCGGCTCGATGAGTTGCGCAGTCATATCGCGCTGGTCGCGCAGGATACCTATTTGTTCAACGACACGCTGGAGGCGAACATCCGTCTCGCGGGCCGCGATGTATCCGACGCCGATGTGCGCCGTGCGCTGGATCGCGCTGCGTTGAGCGAGTTTGTCGACCGTTTGCCTGAGGGCCTTGCAACGCGCGTAGGCGAGCGCGGCGTGCAACTCTCGGGGGGCCAGCGTCAGCGGGTTGCAATTGCTCGCGCGTTCCTCAAGGATTCACCGATCCTGATCATGGATGAAGCGACCTCGCACCTGGACACCATCAGCGAGCAGCAGATCCGCGCGGCGCTCGAAGAATTGATGGCACATCGCACGTCGATCATCATCGCGCATCGTTTGTCGACCATTCAGAACGCGGACACGATTGTGGTCATGGACGCCGGACGAATTGTTGAAGCTGGCAGCCATGCCGAACTACTGGCCGCTCGTGGCGCGTATGCACGGCTTGTGGCGCATCAGTCCGGCGTGCTTGCCGCGTAGGGGTATCGGGGATTGCAGCGGACCGCTGGCTTGGTGTGCGCGCGGTTAGTCGGTCTGATAACCGGACGACGGTTCCAGTGCGCCGTTGATGCTGCGAGGCCTGGTTCTGTTGATTCCATGCTGCGCGTGGTCCGCTGGAAACGCGTGACGCCAAACATCCAGGAGCTTCGCCAAGCGCGTAAAACTGAGGTGCCCGGCTATAGCCAGAAACGGTAGCAAGCGGTCCGGTTGATCCTTGTCCATAGTGGATTGTGAAGCTGTGGTTCATACCGCATCCAACTTTATACCGTTCAACTATGCAAACCGGTGACGTAGTCTTGTTGGCGAAGCGCGGCATTGGCCGCCGCATACCTACAGGAACGGAAAATGTCAGTACGTACATGGTTCATCACCGGCATCAGCAGCGGCCTCGGCCGCTTGATGACCGAGCAGCTTCTTGAACGCGGCGAGCGTGTTGCCGGAACGGCGCGCAAGCCGGAATCGGTGGCCGATCTGCAAGCCCGTCATGGCGAGCAATTGTGGGTGGCATCGCTTGATGTGACCAATACGCCCGCGATTCGCAATGTCGTCAATGCGGCGTTCGCGCGTTTTGGACGTATCGATGTTGTGGTGAACAACGCCGGTTACGGCCTTGTCGGCGCGGCCGAGGAACTGACCGATGAGCAGATCGTCCAGCAGTTGAATACCAATGTCATCGGCTCCATTCAGGTGGTACGCGCCGCGCTGCCGCATCTGCGCGCGCAAGGCGGCGGCAGGATCATGCAGATATCGAGCATGGGCGGACAGTGGGCGATGCCGGGGCTGTCGCTATATCACGCGTCGAAATGGGCGGTGGAAGGGTTCCTGGAGTCGACGATGCTCGATATTGCTCCGTTCAACATCGAGGTGACGATCGTGGAGCCGGGAAGCGCGCGTACGGAATTCGCGGCTAACAGCGCGGCAATTTCTCCCGCGATGGACGTTTATGCGGAAACGCCGGCTGGCGCGGTACGGCGATTGATTGAACCCGGCTACAGGACTCAGCCGGGGGATCCGGCCAAGATGGTTCGCGCGATGATTGAATCGGTGGATCTGAGTCCGGCACCGAAACGCCTTGCTTTGGGCAGCGATGCATATAGGAATATTAAAAGCGCGCTGTCGGAGCGGCTGGCAGAACTGGAAGGTCAGAGGGAGATTGCGGTGTCGACGGATTTTTTAGGGTGAATTGGAGTGGATGGGATGGTAGGGGGTTGATTGAAGCGGTAGTCGTTAGTTACCGCGTTTTTGCAGCAGGCGATATTTCATCGTTGAGAACGGACGGTTGTTAACGACCTTGAGATGCGCGAGGACGGTTCGTTATTGACGGGTCTTGCCGGCCGCAACCGGCGGCAATCGGACCCTGAGCGGCTGCTTTTACTTGACCCTTCTCAACGGCGGCTCTTCTAAGGCATCTCCCTGCGATCCCAAGGCGGTTCATCGCCGAACGCCTCGGCAAGGTAATCGACGAACCGCCGCACTTTGAGCGGTATGCGCCGCACGCTCGGATAAACCGCCTGAATCGTCAGGTCGGCGGCGCGATAGGCCGGCAGTAGCTCCACGAGTTCGCCGCGCCGGATGTGCGCACCGAACACAAAAGTCGGGCCGTACACAATGCCCGCTCCGGCAATCGCGGCGGCTAGCAGCATTTGGGTATTGTTGGCCGTCATCCGGCAAGGCCCATCGATGATGTACGCGCGGTTCTTGCGGTCGCGCAACGTCCAGTCTTCGGCCGACACGGCCTCGCTGAACGCCAGTCGTTGCGCGCTCAGCAAGTCGTCCGGCTTGCGCGGCGTTCCGTGGCGCTCAAGGTAGGCGGGAGAAGCACACATGACCATGCGGCAAGGCGCGAGCCTGCGCGTCACAAGTCCCGGGTCCTCCAGCCGTCCAATCCGGATTGCGACGTCAACGCCCGCATCGACGAGATCGACATAGCGGTCTCCGAGCTGCACTTCCACGTTGACGTGCGGATGATCCTCCATGTAGCGCGCCACAACCTCGCCCAGGTGCATCGCGCCGAACGTAACAGGCGCGGCGATGCGCAACACGCCGCGCGCCGTGCCTTGCGAATCGCTCGCTTCCCGCTTCGCTTCGTCGAAGGCTTCGAGAATCCGCTTGCAGCGTTCGTAGTAAGTCTGGCCGGTATCGGTCAGATTCAAGCGCCGCGTGGTGCGGTGGAGTAGCTGTGCATTCAGTTCGGCCTCGATTGCACTCACGTGCTTGCCGGCCATCGCTGCCGACAGCCCGAAGCGGCGCGCCGCTGCCGCGAGGCTGCCTTCTTCGACAGCGGCGACGAATACGCCGAGGCTCGTAAGTCTATCCATATTGCCCCCTTGATTCGATAACGGAATTATCGACTGAATACACTGCTCAGGTAATTATCAAATAAGGGAATCGAATCTACTATTCGGGCATCAGCTACGGACAAGGGCACAAAAATGGTAATCCAGTCGAACGGTACGCGGATTCATGTGACGCAGCGGGGCAACGGCGAAGTGGCGCTGGTGTTCCTGCACTACTACGGCGGCTCGGCTCGCACGTGGGACGCGGTAGCAGACGGACTGGCCGACCGGTATCTGATCGTAGCCACCGATCACCGCGGCTGGGGCGACTCCGAGGCGCCTGCCGACGGCTACCGTATTGCAGATCTCGCCGCCGACGCCGAAGGCGTTATCGAAGCACTGGGGCTGCGGCGCTACGTTTTGATCGGTCATTCGATGGGCGGGAAGGTCGCTCAACTCATCGCATCGCGCCGGCCGGACGGCCTCGAAGGCCTTGTGCTCGTCGCGCCGTCGCCGCCGTCGCCGATGCTCCTTTCCGACGAGCAACGCGCGACGTTGACCGGCGCCTATCAAACGCGCGAATCGGTGCAATTCGTCATCGATCACGTGTTGACCGCGAAACCACTCGACGCCGCTCACCGCGAGCAGGTCATTGAGGACAGTCTGAGGGGAGCACCGCAGGCCAAGGCGGGCTGGCCAAACGTGGCCATGCGCGAAGACATTACCGCGGCGACGGCGTCGATCGAGGTGCCGACGATCGTCATCTCCGGCGAACTCGACCAGGTGGATCGCATCGCAACGTTGCAGGCGGAACTGCTGCCTCGCATCCCGCACGCGACGATGCACGTCCTGCCGGGAACGGGACATTTGTCGCCTCTGGAGGCGCCGGCCGAGGTGGCGCGGCTCATCGCGCGATTCGTCTCTGCGATCGAGAGCAAATCAGTCGTGTGCCACTCGCCCGAGCAGGTCCCGGTCGCTTTCGATGCCGCGCTGAACGCCGGCGATCTCGATGCCGTGCTTGGTATGTTCAGTAACCAAGCCACGATGCGCATGACGAGTGGCGAGGTGGTGCAGGAAAGCCCCGCCGGTTTGCGCGTCAGCCTGGCTCAGTTGCTGGCATTGCGCCCGCATATCCGCAACGAAGTGCGCCGTGTGCTGACGAGCGGCGACATAGCCCTCGTCCTGCTCGACTGGACCCTGAACGTGACGCTACCGGACGGTCGCGCTCAAGAAGAGCGCGGCACCGCTACGCAGGTTATGGAAAAGGGTCGGGACGGTGGGTGGAGGCTGCGAATCTCAAATCCGGCTGGATTGAACTCAACGGCGCCGGAGGTGTAACGCCCTCGCATATCCGAAGGCGCGCAACGAGCGACTTTTCGAATACAGCGGGAATTCGCTCGCCGAACGGCTGTTCCTGGCCGAAAACCGACTTCCAGACTAGATGTCGCCAAAGGCCACTAACACCGCACGAGTTGAGGCAACAATAACGCCTGCACTATCAAGTGGCCGTCCGCTCGCAATAATGGCATATCAGCCAAGCGTGCCCTCTCAACGCCCACGCCGAGCCGACGCAAAGGTGACCGCAATTGCGCCGCTACGCTGAGGCGGCACAGCGAGCGCTTCAAACATTGATCCGTTCAAAGCATCAGGGCCACTCCTTTCTACGGATCCACGCCGCACCACCGCCACCGATATCGCAGCATCGCTTCGAACCAGTCTTATCTTCGGATAACACACAGTCATATTCGTCCCCTTGCGAAGACCCATTGGACCGCTACAGCATCAATCCGTAAAATGAATGTTTTGACCGATACGATTACTCCAAGGAATGGAACTCAAACTCCTCCGAGCGTTCTTGACCGTAACTGAACTGCGCCATTTCGGTCGCGCGGCCGACGCACTGCACCTTAGCCAACCGGCTCTCAGCAAGCAGATCGCTGCATTGGAAACGCTGCTCGGCGGCCGCCTGTTCGAGCGTGGCCGTCATGGGGCGGACCTGACAGCATTTGGAGAAGCCTTCCGGCCAGGCGCGTTGTCGCTGATCGGCGAGGCGGATGACCTGCTTATTCGCGCGCGCGAAGCCAGTAGCGGTCAGCGGGGACACTTACGGGTTGGATTGGGGTTATCGGTTCTAAAGGTCGCGCCGCAATGGCTCGCAAGCTTCCGGTCGATGAATCCGGGCGTCGGTGCAACGGTGAAAGACATGTCTTCGTTCGATCAGACCCGTGCACTGCTTTCCGGGCAACTCGATGTCGGATTCCTGCGGCTCCCGGCTGATCCCGGCTTAGCGACTATCGCCGTGCTGGATGAGTCGCTGATCCTCGCCGTCCCGGATCACGCAAAGTGGAAGCGTTTGCCGGCAGACCTGAACAAGCTCAATGCGCTGGGCATCGTTGCCCTTTCGCGCAGTGTTGGCCCCGGACTAGCCGCGCAAATCGATCAATGGTGTGCGGATCGCAAGTTCGTTCCGCGAGTAATCCAGCGAGCCAATGACATCCAGTCCGTCCTGGCGGCAGTCGCAGCAGGCGTGGGCGCTGCGTTCTTGCCTTCTGGCGCGCAGTATCTACTGCGCGATGCAACCATCATTCCTCTACATGACGATCTGACCAGATGGCAAATTGGTCTCGCGTGGAACATCACGCGCAGCGACCCGGTCGTAGACAAGTTCGTCGCCCATGTGCGGGCGTCAATCAAGAACCCGTTGTAGGCGCGCTGGCTTAACACAAGTCTGCGGCTCTTCGGAATTGAGATTGCCTGAAACCGCGCCGCACTTAAGCCGCATGCTTTTGCCGTGTATCGGTTTGCATCGTTACAATCACGAACGAACCGTCCCCTTCATTCCACCGTCACGCTCTTCGCCAGATTCCGCGGCTTATCCACGTCCGTCCCTCGCGCACAAGCCGTGTGATACGCCAGCAACTGCAACGGTACCGTATGCAGAATCGGAGACAGCAACCCATAGTGCTCCGGCATCCGGATCACATGAATGCCGTCCTCGCTGACAATACGCGTATCCGCATCGGCGAAAACATATAGCTCGCCGCCGCGTGCCCTCACCTCCTGCATATTCGACTTGAGCTTTTCCAGCAGCGTGTCATTGGGCGCCACCGTCACGACCGGCATCGCTTCCGTGACGAGCGCCAGCGGCCCGTGCTTCAGTTCACCAGCCGGATAAGCCTCAGCGTGAATGTACGAGATTTCCTTCAGCTTCAATGCGCCCTCAAGCGCGATCGGATAATGCAAGCCGCGGCCGAGAAACAGCGCGTTTTCCTTGCGCGAAAAATCTTCCGACCACGCAATGATCTGCGGCTCTAGCGCCAGCACGCTATTGAGCGCCGCCGGCAAATGCCGCAACTGCGTGAGATACATCGTTTCCTGCTTGGCGCTCACATGCCCGCGCAACGCCCCGAGCGTCACGGCCAGCACGAACATGCCGACAAGTTGTGTAGTGAAAGCCTTCGTGGAAGCCACGCCAATCTCGGTGCCCGCGTGCGTGAGGAACGTCAGTTCGGTCAGTCGAACCATCGCGCTCGAACCCACATTGCACACGGCCAGCGTGTGCTTGTGTCCAAGCGACTGCGCGTGCTTCAACGCGGCGAGTGTATCGGCGGTTTCTCCCGATTGCGATATCACCACGACCAGCGCCTTTGGATTCGGCACGGATTCGCGATACCGGTACTCACTCGCAATCTCAACTTGCGTAGGACTCCTGGCGATAGACTCAAGCCAGTACTTCGCCGTCATTCCCGCATACGAACTCGTGCCGCACGCGAGAATGAGAACGCTGTCGATATCGGCGAAAACTTCTGCGGCGTTCGCGCCGAACAGGTCAGCGGTGAAACGCTCGGCCTGCGGAATGGTGTCGGTGATCGCGCGCGGCTGCTCGAAAATTTCCTTCTGCATGAAATGCCGATACGGCCCGAGTTCAACCGCGCCGCCGTATGCCGCGACCACGCGCACTTCGCGCTGGACCGGCATGCCGTCGCGATCGACAATCTTCACGCCATCGAGCGTGATCTCGACCACGTCGCCTTCATCCAGATACGCAAAGCGGTCGGTGCTGCCCGCAAGCGCCAGCGCGTCCGACGCAAGAAAGTTTTCGCCATCGCCCACGCCGACCACGAGCGGCGAGCCGGCACGCGCGCCGACCACCGTGTGCGGCTGATCCTTGTGGATCACGGCGATCGCGTATGCGCCATGCAACAGCTTCACGGCTTCGCGCACGGTCTGGAACAAGTCGCCGCGATACATGCTGTGAATCAGATGCGCGATCACTTCGGTATCGGTCTGCGAGACGAACTCATAGCCCTTTTCGCGCAACATGGTCCGCAGGCTTTCGTAATTCTCGATGATGCCGTTATGCACCAGCGCCAGCTCGTTACGCGAGAAGATGGGATGCGCATTGTCCGTGACGGGCGCGCCGTGCGTGGCCCAGCGCGTGTGCGAGATTCCTGTCACGCCGTTCAGATGACCTTCGCGGATTTGATCGGCGAGATCGGCAACGCGCGCCACGCTGCGCGCGCGCTTCGTTTCGCCATTGGCTATGACGGCAACGCCGCAGGAATCGTAGCCGCGGTACTCGAGCCGCCGCAAGCCTTCGACCAGCACCGACACGATGTTACGTTGCGCGACCGCGCCCACAATTCCGCACATGATCTATCCTTCAAGTTGTTTTCGAATGACTCGAAACACGCTGCGTTCGCCGCATAGGCGCTCGCCCGGCGCGCGAGCTGTGGCGCTTCTTCACGCCTTCTTCTTCACCGGCCGCATGTAGCCGCTTTTGCTGATCTGCGTTTTCTCGTTCATCACAAGCTGGTTTTCCTCGACGATGTCTTTCCAGACCGTCGTCCCCGCTGCGATGGTCGTACCACGCGCCACGCGCACGGGCGCGACGAGTTGGGTATCGGAGCCGACGAACACATCGTCTTCGATCACCGTACGCAGTTTATTCGCGCCATCGTAGTTACACGTGATCGTTCCCGCACCAATGTTCACGCGCGCCCCGACATCCGAGTCGCCTATATAGCTCAGATGATTCGCCTTCGAACCGCGTCCGAGCACTGCGTTCTTCACTTCCACGAAGTTGCCGACATGGGCTTCGTCGCCAAGCACGGCGCCAGGCCGCAAACGCGCATACGGTCCCAGCACGACATTCGCGCCGGTCATCCCGCCCTCGATATGCGTGAACGCGTCAACGCGCGTACCAGCGCCAATGGAGGCATCGCGGATCACGCAATTCGGCCCGATAGTCACGTTATCCGCCAGCGTCACGGCGCCTTCGAAAACACAATTTACGTCGATGGAAACATCGCGTCCACATGTGAGCGCGCCGCGCACGTCGATGCGCGCCGGGTCCAGCAGCGTCACGCCCGCGACCAGCAACGCTTCGGCAACATTGCCCTGATGAATGCGCTCCAGTTCGGCGAGTTGCTGCTTGCTGTTCACGCCGAGCGTTTCCCACTCTTCGTCCGGTTGCGACGTCACCACGTCAACGCCCGCTTCGAGCGCACGCTCGACCACGTCGGTGAGATAGAACTCGCCCTGCACGTTGTCGTTTTTCAGCGATGCCAGCCATTCGCGAAGCTGCGACGTCGGCGTAATCACGATACCCGTATTGATCTCGGTGATCTTCCGCTGATCCGCGTTGGCGTCCTTTTGCTCGACAATGCGCTGCACGCGGCCCATCGCGTCACGCACGATCCGGCCGTAGCCCGTGGGATCGTCAAGCGTGACGGTGAGGACGCCGTAGCGCTGGCCGGCGGTATCGGCGAGGCGTTTCAGCGTGCTCGCCCGCGTGAGCGGCACGTCGCCGTAGAGGATCAGCGTGGAGACGGTGGGATCGAGCAGCGGCAGCGCCTGCAGGACCGCGTGGCCGGTGCCGAGTTGCTGCTCCTGGACCGCGAACTGGACGTCCGGCGCGCCAACGGCTTTCTGGACCTGATCGGCGCCATGCCCGACTACCACAACGAGCCGCGTGGGATCAAGCGTGCGCGCGACGTCGAGCACGTGGGACAAGAGTGGCCGGCCAGCCAGGGGATGAAGGACTTTCGGCAAGGCGGAACGCATGCGCTTGCCGGTGCCTGCCGCCAAAATCACAATGTTCATGGCGTCAGCTTTTTTGGAAGTGTTGGAGGCGTCAATATAGCACGCGGGCAAGTACCGGAAATGCAGGCGCTGCCTTGCTGAGTAACGATTTGCGGGGGTTTTCGCACCATCCGGACATTACTTTTTCCGCGTGCCGGCCTTATACATCATCGAACTGAACTATCGAAATGGTTTGCGACGGGGACTCCGTCGAGCACGGATCTTCGTCGAACGCGATATCCCCTGCTGGATCGGCCACGCCCGTTGCGCGCAAGCCGCCGAACGGGAACAGCTTGTGATCCATCAAATGCGACGGCACCACATTCGACAGCGCATTGAACATGTTCTCCACGCGGCCGGGAAAGCGCTTTTCCCAATCGCGGATCAGCGCCTTCATTTCGGCCCGCTTCAGGTTCGGCTGGCTGCCGCACAGGTTGCACGGAATGATCGGAAATTCGCGCAGCTCCGCAAACTTCTCCAGATCCTTTTCCTTGATGTAGGCAAGCGGCCGGATGACGACGTTCTTGCCGTCGTCGGATTGCAGTTTCGGCGGCATGCCTTTTAACTTGCCGCCGTAGAACATATTCAGGAACAAGGTCTGCAGAATGTCGTCGCGATGATGACCGAGCGCAATCTTCGTCGCGCCCAGTTCACCCGCCACCCGATACAAGATCCCGCGACGCAATCTGGAACACAGCGAACAGGTGGTCTTGCCTTCCGGCACGAGCCGCTTGACGATGCTGTACGTATCCTGATTTTCGATATGAAACGGAATGTCGAGTTTGCTCAGATACTCCGGCAGCACGTGGTCGGGAAAGCCGGGCTGCTTCTGGTCGAGATTCACCGCCACGATGTCGAAATTGATCGGCGCGCGTTCGCGCAGCCGCATCAAAAGTTCGAGCATGGCGTACGAATCCTTGCCGCCCGAGAGGCACACCATGACCTTGTCGCCGTCCTCGATCATCTTGTAATCGACCACGGCCTCGCCGACCTGGCGCGCGAGGCGCTTGAACAGCTTGTTGTTCTCGTACGCCTGCTTTTGCTCGTGGCGCGTCATTGGCTCGCGCATTTTGGGAACCGGTTGCGGGACCGCCGGCGTCTCGATCATCGAACTCATGCCGCCACCTCTTTGATGCGAAAGACTTCGACACCCACGGCGTCGCAGTCGGGATAAACGTCGGGCTTTTCCGTCGATACCACCACCGCCCGCACATTCGGATGTTCGAGCAGCGCGGCGGCGACGTCGTCGCACAGTGTTTCCTGCAAGTGGATATGCCCTTTGCCCACGCGCCTGGCGATGGTCGCGCGCATGAAATCGTAATCGACGACTTCGCGCAGCTTGTCCTCGACCGGCGTAGATAAAGCCAGCGGCACGAACAATTCCACGTTGATCACCACGCGCTGTTCGCCCTGCTTTTCGAAATCGTGCACGCCAATGTTGATGCGCACTTCGTAATTGCGCAGAAAAAGCCGCCGGCAATCGGCGAGCCGGGGATGCGAAAGTGCGGCGAGCATGGTCGTGTCCTGGAAACTGATTAACTTACTGAGAGCCTAACCGGCCGTGCGGTTTTGCATCAAGAACATGATGTCGCGCGGCGACGGCACGAGATGCTGGCCGCCATCGACCACCAGCGTCGTGCCCGTTATGCCGGATGCATCGGCGAGATAACAGGCTGCGGCGGCAACATCCTCGACTCGCGAAGCGCGGCCAAGCGGCGTCACGCGATGCGCCGCCTCGAATTCGGCGTCCGTCATATCGGCGGACGGCAACGTCAGGCCGGGCGCGAGTCCGACCACGCGCAGCTTCGGCGCGAGCGCCTGAGCCAGCGCGATGGTCGCATTGTCCAGCGCGGCCTTGCTGAGCGTGTACGACAGGTAATCCGGATTCATGTTGTACAGCTTCTGGTCCAGCACGTTGATGACGCACGTGCGCAGGCTTTCGTCGTGAATCGCGGCGTCGGGCGTGGCCTCGTGCAGCGCGCGCGTCAGCGCGAGCGGCGCGCCGACATTGACCGCTATCATCTCAAGCAAGCGCGGATAGCCGAAATCCCGCGCGGTATCTTCGACAAATCGCGACGCGTTGTTCACCACGCAATGCAAACCACCCAACGCTTCCATGCACGCCGGCACCAGCTTCGCCACCTCGTCTTCCACGCCAAGATCCGCGCCGAGCGCAATAGACTTGCGTCCGAGCGCGCGGATTGACTGGACAACTTCCTGCGCGTCGGCTTCCGAGCCGCCGAAATGCACTGCGACGTCCCAGCCGCGCGCCGCGAATCCGAGCGCGATGCCGCGGCCAATGCGCTTCGCCGCGCCCGTGACCAGCACGACGCGGGTTTTGGGGCCGGAAGAATCAGGAGAAGTGGACGAAGAAACGCTCATTTACAATGCCGGAATGAATCCAAAAGCTCACGAATCCGACAGTTTACCTGCTCCCGGCCCCGATGCGCTCGCGCAGTCCGAGCGGCTGACGGCGCGCATCCGCGAGGAAATCGCGTCGGCCGGCGGCTGGATGCCGTTCAGCCGATACATGGAACTCGCGCTTTACGCGCCCGGCCTCGGTTATTACAGCGGTGGCGCGATGAAATTCGGCAAACGCGGCGACGACGGCAGTGATTTCGTGACCGCACCGGAAATGTCGCCGCTGTTCGCTGCAACGCTCGCACGGCCCGTCGCGCAAGCGTTGCGTGACAGCGGCACGCGCAACCTGATGGAATTCGGCGCCGGCACGGGCAAGCTCGCAGCGGGCTTGCTGAACGCGCTCAAGGCGCTCGATGTCCCGTTCGATAACTACGCAATCGTCGATTTATCGGGAGAACTGCAGCAACGGCAGCGCGCGACGATTGAAGCCGAAGCCCCGGAACTGGCGTCGAAAGTCCAGTGGTTAAGCGCGCTGCCGGAGCAATTCGAAGGCGTGGTGATCGGCAACGAGGTGCTCGACGCCATGCCCGTGCGCCTGGTCGTGCGCAAGTTAGGCGAGTGGCAGGAGCGCGGCGTCGTCTGGTCCCAGGATCATTTCGCCTTCGACGACAAACCCCTTCTCGCCGCGCTCGATGACCCCTTGCTCGCCGAAATCGACACGACTATCGACGAAGTCAACGACGAGCCGTTCATGGAATACGTGAGCGAGACGCACGAAGCCGCGCTGACGTTCACGCGCACCATTTGCACGATGCTCACGCGCGGCGCGGCGTTTTTTATCGATTACGGGTTTCCGCGGCGCGAGTTCTATCACGCTCAGCGCGCGCAGGGCACGCTGATGTGCCATTACCGGCACCGGGCGCATGGCGATCCGTTCTTGTATCCGGGCTTGCAGGACATCACGGCGCACGTGGAGTTTTCGGGGATCGCGGAAGCTGGAACCGACGCGGGCGCGGATCTGCTCGGTTTTACATCGCAGGCGCGATTCCTGATGAACGCGGGAATCACCGACACGCTTTCCGACATCGATCCAACCGATGTCCGCCGTTTTTTGCCGGCGGCCAACGCGGTGCAGAAGTTGTTATCCGAGGCGGAAATGGGCGAGTTGTTCAAGGTGATCGCGTTTTCGCGCGGTATCGATGAAGCCATCGCCGCGTTCTCGTCCGGCGATCGCTCGCACACGCTATGACGCCATGATCCGCTGGGTTCTCACCACATTTATTGCGTTGACCATTCTTTCGGCTTCCCTGCCGTGGATGAAGAAACTCGGTATTGGCAGGTTGCCCGGCGATTTCACGCTGCGTGTGTTCGGACGCGAGTATTCGTTTCCGTTCATGTCGACCATTCTGCTTTCGATCATCCTTTCGCTGATCGCCCGGGCGCTTTAGGCTTTCTGAAGCGTCGCTTCCACGGCCGCCACGCGCGCCGCATGAACCGCGTCCTTGATCTTCCCCGGCTCGCTCGCGTATTGCTGCGCGACCGCGCCGGCATTAACCGCGCGCGCCGCCACCAGCGCTTCGCGCAAACGCTCGGCTTGCGGATACGGTTGCTGGCTCAAACCAAGACGGCCGCGGGCATCGGAAACACAGGCTTGCAGCGCTTCGGCGAATCGCGCGGGCTTGCGCAACGCGTCGCATCGTTCGAACAGACGCACCAGCGCGGCCGCGCCAAACTCCATCACACGATGGATATTTCCGTGCTCACGCGCCACCAGCAGCGCGAGATCGCGGCAATCGTTCGGCACACGCAAACGCTCGCACAAAGGCTTCAGCAGATCGACGCTGCGACCTTCATGGCCAATGTGACGCGGCAGGATATCTTCGGGCGTAGTCGCCTTGCCCAGGTCGTGGGTGAGCGCGGCGAACCGGACCGGTAAAGCGAAACCATGAGCCGCCGCGTAGTCGACCACCATCATCACGTGCACGCCCGTATCGACTTCCGGATGATAGTCGGCGCGTTGCGCGACGCCCCATAGCGAATCCACTTCCGGCAAGATCCGCACGAGCGCGCCGCATGCGCGCAGCACCTCGAACATGCGCGACGGCTTGTTCTCCATCAAGCCGCGCGATACCTCCTGCCAGACACGCTCGGGCACGAGCGCATCGACTTCGCCGTCGGCGACCATGCGCTTCATGAGCGCGAGGGTTTCATCGGCGATGGTGAAATCCACAAAGCGCGCGGCAAATCGCGCGATCCGTAAAATCCGTACCGGATCTTCAATGAACGCATCGCCCACATGCCGGAACACGCGCGCTTCAAGATCGGCGCGGCCACCGAACGGATCGATCAGCGGCCCGGTCAGTTCACCATCTGGCCGCACTTCGCGCGCCATGGCGTTGACCGTCAAGTCACGCCGCGCAAGATCCTCTTCGAGCGTGACATTGGGTGCGTAGAAAAACTGGAAGCCGTGATATCCCGCCGACGTCTTGCGCTCGGTGCGCGCCAGCGCGTATTCCTCGTGCGTCTGCGGATGCAGGAACACCGGAAAATCCTTGCCGACCGGCTTGAAACCCTGCGCCGTCATTTGCTCCGGCGTCGCGCCCACCACAACGTAATCGCGGTCCTGCACGGGCAGACCAAGCATTTCATCGCGGATCGCACCGCCCACGACAAAGATGTTCATTGCTCTTTCCGCGCGCCTTCTATCCATTCGGCGACTTCCGGCATGGCCGTAATGGTTTGGCAATAGGCGCGCGCGGCGTCGCTGATCTTCGGCGCGTAGGAATTGAAGCGCATGACGACCGGCGCGAACATGGCGTCGGCTATACCGAATTCCTTGCCGAACAAGAACGGGCCGCCCTGCGCGGTAAGGCAGTTGCGCCAGATCAGATCGATTCGTTTCACGTTCGCCAATGCGCCCGCCGTCAGCGCCTGCCCGAATGCCTGGCGCTGGATGTTCATCGACATTTGCTCGCGCAGGTCGTTAAAACCCGCGTGCATTTCCGCGCTGATGCTGCGGGCGTGCGCGCGCAAGGCGGTGTCGCGCGGCCACATGGCGTGCTGCGGGAACAGTTCGGCCAGCGTTTCCATGATCGCGACCGATTCCCAGACCGCATCGCCCGCGTCCGTCACGAGACACGGCACCTTGCCCGATGGCGAATGCGCCAGGATGTTCGCGCTGGAATCCGGCTGGCCGAGGCGGATCATCACCTCTTCAAACGGAATGCCGAAGTGCTTGAGCACGAGCCATGGCCGCATGGACCACGAAGATGTGTTTTTGTCACCGATAACGAGTTTCATCGCGAATATTCAAGGTTGAAGCACAGCAAATGGAACACGGCTGTCAACGTCCCGCCGACGCCCGGAATGTGTTGAAACGCGAACGGGCCGATGATCCGGTGAGATACATCGGCGCAATGGCCTCGATACTCGCCGGATCGATACCCAACTCCGGCGCCATGGGACCGCTCGCGACGTTCGGCGCTTTCATGGAATCCAGATTATCGCGCGACATCATGGGTTCGCCGGGCGCGAGTTCCAGCGACATTGCCTGAAGGCGGCCAAGGCTTTCGGGCAAGCGGATGATGCGTGCGTTCTTGCCGATCGCCGCGCCGCTGAAGCGCACGAGTTCTTCGAGCGTGTAGACCTTCGGACCCGCGAGTTCATAGGCGCGGCCGCTGGCTGCATCGAGATCGAGCGCGTTGACGAACGCCTTGGCGACATCGCCGACAAAGACCGGCTGGAACCGGGCCTGCGAGCACGCGAGGGGAATCACGGGAAAGATCCGTTCAAGGAACGCGAACTGATTCAGGAAATTGTCTTCGGGACCGAACACCACGGACGGACGAAAAATGGTTGCAGCCAGATTCGCTTCGCGCACGGCTTTTTCGCCGTCGCCTTTCGAGCGCAGATACATGCTCGGACCGTTCGAATCCGCGCCGAGCGCGCTCATGTGAAGCAGCCGCCGCACGCCTTTCGCCTGACACGCGGCCACGATCTTGTTCGGCAACTCGACGTGCGCCTTTGCGAACTGCGGGCCGTAAGGCACGCCGCGTTTGCCCTGCAAGATGCCGACGAGATTGATGACCGCATCGGCTTGCGACACGAAAGCGGCGAGTTGAACGGGATCGTAGACGTTGGTTTCGATCACATCCACGGGCAGCAGCGTGAGATGCGCTGCGTTCTCGCGCCGCCGGGTGGCAATGCGCACGTTCTTGCCGACTTCCACAAGCGCATTGACCAGATGACTGCCAATAAACCCCGATCCGCCGATCAACGCAATGGTTTGATGTCGCATATTCGCCCCTGTGAGTGACGGCGGCGGCGCGCGAAAGTGCAAGGCGGCGCGCCGCGCTTGAGCTTCCGACGCGCCGGTTGCCGGATAAGCGAAACGCGCGGCGGGCCTTGGTCGACCCTTGATGCAATCCGCTTATGGCGCGATGTAGCCGAGCCGCGCCTTCAGCGATTGCGGACGCCCCTCGAACAAGGCCGCGTAATACACGGTGTTCGACAGCACGTTCTTGACGTAATCGCGGGTTTCGGTGAACGGAATGGTTTCAGCAAAAATCGCGCCCTCTACCGGCGCGTTGAGCGTGGAGCGCCATTGTTTCGGCCGCCCCGGCCCGGCGTTGTAGCCGGCCGTGGCCAGCACAGCGGAGTCGTCGAACTGGTTGTAGACCATGGCCAGATAGTTCGTGCCGAGCAGGATGTTTGTATCGATGTCATTCATCTGCTCACGCGAGACCGGTCCCATGCCAATCTTCTTCGCGACCAGTTGCGCGGTGCCCGGCATCAGTTGCATCAGGCCGCCCGCGCCCACTTCGGACTTTGCATTGATGATGAAGCGCGATTCCTGGCGGATCAGGCCGTAGGCCCATTCAATGTCGAGCCCGGTATTCTTCGACTCACGGTCGACCACGTCCTTGTAGGGCGAGAGGTAGCGCAGCGAAAAATCGTGCTCGGTTTTGGTTTTGTCGGCGGTATTCACGGTGCGGTCGAACAACTCGATACGCCGCGCGTATTGCGCCGCCGCCAGCAACTGGCGATCCGTCATGGTCCGCAGCGGCCAGTTCCATTCGCGATTTCCCTCGAGCCGCAGGTTCATGTCATAGAACTTCTGCGACAACGCGAAGCCCGGAATAGTCTGGGCTTGGGCAATTTCGGCATCGGTCACGGTTGTGCGCGGCGGCACGGTGATCTTCTGTCCCATTTCTTCCGATGCAAGCTGGCCGTAGAAATTGAACTGATCCGCGATGCTCGTGAATTCCTGGGCGGCCGCGGCGGTATCGCCGGCTTGTTTCAAGGCGCGCGCGTGCCAGTAGATCCATGCTGGCTGATTGCGCAGCGTGGGCGGCATTTGTTCCACCGACCAGCGCACCATGGTCCAGTCGCCGGCGAGCAAGGCGCTGCGCGTGCGCCATTCGTAAGCCGGATTCGACAACGGCGCGTTCACCGACAGCCTGTACCAGTCCACCGCGCTCGGCATGCGCTTTGACGCAGCCTGATAGGCAATCGTCCCCCAGCCAGTTGCGCGCTCGGTCGGCGTCAACGCTGGCGCCACTGAACTAAACGACGCCGCCGCCATGGCCGGGTCGTTGCGCGCCATGCGCGTGATGGCCACCAACGCAAGTTGATGCGAAGTCGTGTCGCGGCCAATGCCGCGCGCGAGATACAGCGGCGGCGTGTTCGCGGCGCTATCGAACGAGGTCTGACTTGGGCGTTGCTGCCCGAGCGCGTCCGCGATCTTGCTGCCCGTGTTGGTGTAGTTTTGTTCGTACGCGAGGCGGATTTGTTGCCAGACGTCGTCGGAAGTGAATTGCTGCGATACCGCCAGCGCGGAGATCAGGTCCACACAGCCGTCGCCGTACCATTTGGGATCCGCGAGCAATGCGCGGGCGGCGTCCGACACGTTTTCTCCGCGTGAAGCCCGCGCTTCGAGCGCGTAGCATTTCACCTGGGTATCGTCGTTCAGGACGAAGCGAGAATATTGATCGAGAAAATTGCGCCAGTCGTGGCGCGCGCCGAGCACGACGAGATAGTCATTGCGCATGCGGTCGGCGATTGCCTGGCCGTCATAGCGTTGCAGGAACGAAAGCACCGGCTCGTCTGGCGCGTCCACGCGTGCATGGCCTTGCGAGTCGAACAACTGCGGTTTAAGCGTGAAATATTCGACATAACCGGGCGCCGGATAATTCGGAATTTGCGCGGCGAGCTGCATGGCGCGGCCGGCGTCATTCGAGCGCGCGGCTTCGCGCAATTGAACGAAAGTGCGATCGTCTTGCGACAGCGAATAATCGGCTGATGGGCGAACTGCCGACGCGGTGCCGCACCCGATCAGCGTGATCGTGGCGAGCGCTGTGGCGGCTGCGAGATATACTCGTTTGAGACGTTTTGACATCGTTTTTTGTGGAGCGCGAAGTGATCCAGAGCATAGCATGCAACCCTCTTATGGAAGCCAAAAGCGCGCTGCGTGCGAGCTTGCTTGCAGCCCGCGAAGCGCAAGGCGGCGCGGCTGGTCAGGAGGCGCGAGACGAGGCGCTTGCGCGGCGTTTGATGGAGGTCGTCGCGGGGTATCCGGATGCATCGTGCATTGGGTTTTATTGGCCCGTTGCCGGTGAGTTCGATGCACGCAATGCAATGGCGGTTTGGCTGGCGTTGAAAGCGTCGAGGACAGCGGCGTTGCCGGTGGTTGTTGCACCGAGGCAACCGCTCGTGTTTCATGCCTGGCGGGCTGATTCCGCTATGAAGAAGGGGCGGTTTGGGATTGCCGTGCCGGAGGAGGAGCGCGTGGTTGTCCCGGATTTGCTGCTTGTTCCCTGCGTGGGGTTTGATGCCGAGCGGTATCGGTTGGGTTATGGCGGCGGGTATTACGATCGGACGCTGGCGGTTTGGCCTGGCGAGCGGAAGCCGATGACGATCGGCGTGGCGTTTGAATCTGCCAAGTGCGATGCGCTACCGCGGGGGGAGTTTGATTTGCCTTTGGGCGTTATTGTCACCGAATGTGGTGTTTATTGACGCTGGCGGTTGGGGGCAGTTGGGAGTTGCCAGGGTCCCCCCGAGCGCCAGCGTCCAACCCCTCTAAAGACCCAAAACCCCCGGCACTCGCCCATCCGGCCCATAAAACGCCGACTTCACCGGCGCGATGGTCAGCGCCGCCAGCGCCGTCCGGTTGTATTCCATGCGCGTGCGGATCAACACACCATTATTGTTATTGCTGCGCTTGGCCCGCCGCGCCAGATCCTGCAATTCCTGCCATCGGGCATGCAACGCTTCATCGCCAATAACGGCCTGTTCCATGCCCGCAAAACCTTCAGGCAAACCAAGCGCGCCAAGCCGCTCATCCCGCGCACGCTCCAGCGCGGCGATCTGCCCGGTCAATGCAAGTTTTTGTTCGATGATCGAAGGCAACGTCTCAAGCGGCGAAGCAGCCGTGAGCGCTTTCTCTTCGTAGGCAAGCAGCGATTCGAACGCCTCCACAGCGGCGATCTCTTCAATGACAGTGTCAAGCAAAGCGTCTTTCATGGGCGACTCGCTAAAAACTCCGGCCCGCGCTCAATGGCGGTGCCAAGGTCGAAAAAAGCCGCCCGGCGCTGCATCGCCGCCACTAAAACGACGATGCTTGATCTGAACCTCGAACGCGGGCTCAGCCGCCGGCCGGCGGGGTTTGCGTCTTCAACAACTCACTCGCGCTCGACAAAATGCCGTCGGCGACCTTGCCCGAATCGACCTTGTAGCTGCCGTCCGCAATCGATGCCTTGATCGCCGCGACTTTCGCCGTGTCAATATCGGCGCTGCTCGACGTCCGCAAATCCGTCGATAAAGCCGACAGGCTCACCGTCGAATTCGAGCCGCCAGTCGTGGCGGCCGGCGCGGCTGCGCCCGTCGTGGAGGGCGTTTGCGAATCGGCTTGCGCCGCACGTTGTTGCGCAGCTTCCTGCAATGCTGCGATCTGGCTGGTGTTGCTGGAATCGATTTTCACGATGGTCTTCCCTGACGATGTGATCCTTTTATCGGCGAGCAGGTGTAAAAACTTTACCCCTCCCGCCCACGGAACCACCCGCCGTCAGGTTACATCGGCCCGAAAGCCTTATTGCAAAAGGCTTCTGGCTAATTGAAACAAAGTGCAACAACTGAGGGTTATCCCACATAAGCCGCTCAAGCCCGGCTTTTACAACTGGACTTCAACGGTCGAACTGTCCTTTACGATGCCCGTAATGATCTGTCCCCCAGCCGTTTTTACGCGGACCTGCTGGCCGGGCGCGGCGTTGTTCATGGCGCTGCCTTCCGCCGATATTGAAAAGCCTGCGCCGCTGGTCACCACGTGCACCGACGATCCGATCACGACTGAACTGGCGCCGCGCAGCATGTCGGTGCGCAGCGGCAACCCGGCGACAATCCGCGATAACGTCGTCGCGCCAACCGCTTGCGACGGATCGGTGACGATGGCTTGCGGCATCGACGTGATGTCGCCATCGCGCGCGCTCAGGTCGGCTGCGGTCAGCACTTCGCCGGGCGCCATGGCGCGGGCGGCGAGGTAATACGTTGCCTGCAGCGAGACGCGCGCCTGCAGGTAAAGCGTCCACGGCCGGTCGCCCGTGCAGCGCACGCCAACGGTGGTGCGGCCCCAGAGGCGCGCGCCCGGCGGCATGAATGGCTCGAGCGTCGCGCATGGGGCGAGGCCGCGCGGGAAAACAGGCGTCACGGTGATATCGGCCTTGCCGGGCAATCCGGCCGCTTCCTGCGTCAGAAACGCAAGCGCGGCGGCGCGGATGGAATCGCCGTCCTGCGAAGGCTGCGCGCCTTGCGGCGCTTGCACAGTAGCAGCGCCCGGCGTGAGGGGCGCGCGGATCGGCGCGGCAGGCCGCATCGATACAGCCATCATGCCGCCTGCAACCGGCACGGCGGGGGCGGCGGCAATCGGCCGCGCCTGAAACCCGCGCGCCGCCATGCGGTTCGGCACGACCGCGTCCTGTTTGGCGGGATCGTCAGCTTGAACGATAACCGGCGTCACATCTCTCGCCGATACCGCCACGCGCTGCAGCGGCCGGACGGCGGCCGTGGAAGGCTCGCCATTGCCGGGAATCTCGATCATGCCGCCCGCGGGTGCGCTTTGAGGCGTGCTCGGGGGCGTGCTTGGGGCCGTGCTTTGGCTTGGCGTCATCGCCAGTCTGGGTTGCGGCGCGGGTTTGGCTTCGCCGTTGCCCGGGATCACGATCATGCCGCTGCTATCGGCGGAAGAGGAGGAAGCGTCGGCGGCGTCGGCGCGGGCATCGAGCGCAAGCGCCGCGGCGCGCATGGCGGCATTGGCGCCATTCACGGCACGCGCATAACCGCGCGGACTGGGCGTTCCTATCGGTTGCGCACTGCCTGGCGGCTGCATCATCGGCTGGGCCATCGGCGCGGCATTCACATTCATGCCGGCATTCTTCGCCATCGCCACGACAGCTGCCGGATTGGTCTCGCCCGGCCCCGAAATCATGATGGCGCCGCCGTTTTCCTGCGCCTGGACGGGCATCGCGGCACATCCCCAAACCAGCGCCAGCGCCCACGGGAACGCACGCAAACGCGACGCGATATCGCGCGTTGAGCCGTCCGTCTCCGGGCGGCGCGTGGCCGTCTGGCGGACAGGCGCAGCGACGCTGTGCATTACGTTTCTCCCAGGCAAAAACTCATCGTTCGTCAACCTACGAGACGAATTCTAGATATTGACGGCCAAAGGCAACCGTCGAATAGAGGCCGCCTTTCCCTGTTATTCGTCTGATTGCATCTTGCGTCCCGCTTCTAAGATTCGTCTCATGCCAAAAAGTCTTCCTTCGACGCCATCAAGCGCCGTGACCGAAGACCCAGGACGCAGGACACAGGAAGCCGAAGGAGAACCGTGATGCTGGACAAGCTCGACCAGGAATTTGCGTTTGGCCGCGAGGCGCTCGATGTGCGGGCGTATCGGCAGGAACTGCTGTCGTCGAATATTGCGAACGCCGATACCCCCGGCTACAAGGCGCGCGACGTCGATTTCTCGAGCGCCCTGGCCGGCGCGCTGAAAAAGACCGGCGCGGCGGCGGGCACCGCCGCGAGCACAGGCACGCTGCAAATGGCGCAGCCCGTGAGCGTCTCGACCAGCGCGGGGTTGGCGGTGACGTCGCCGGGACATATGGCGGGGGCATCGAAGCTCACGGCAAGCGGCGGCAGCACCGACGACTACGGCAAGCTCGCGTACCGGATTCCGAGCCAGCCGTCGCTGGATGGCAATACGGTCGACATGGACTCGGAGCGCGTGCAATTCGCCGATAACGCCTTGCACTTCGAAGCCGGCATGACGGTGATCTCGTCGCAGATCAAGGGAATGCTCTCGGCCATTACGTCGAACTGAGGAACAGGCCATGCCATCTTTAATGAACATTTTCAACGTGGCCGGTTCGGCGATGTCCGCCCAGGCGCAGCGCCTGAACGTGACGGCGTCGAACCTGGCGAACGCGGACAGCACGACCGGTCCCGATGGCCAGCCGTACAAGGCGAAGCAGGTGGTGTTCGCCGTCGATCCGCTCGGCGGCGCGCGCACGGCCTCGGGCCAGCAAGTGGGCGGCGTGCAGGTGACGGGCGTGATAGACGACCCCACGCCCATGAAAACCAGCTACGACCCGACCAATCCAGCAGCCAACCCGGACGGCTACGTCACCATGCCGAACGTGGATCCGGTGCAGGAAATGGTCAACATGATTTCGGCGTCGCGTTCCTATCAGGCGAACGTCGAGACGCTCAATACCGCCAAGCAGCTCATGCTTAAAACCCTGACGATCGGAACCTGAGGACAATCCCGTGACAACCAACACCACGATCGGCAACAACGGGACAACCGTATCCCAGACGCTGCTGGACACCATGAACGGCACGTCGAGTTCTTCGTCGTCGAGTTCCGCGTCCAGCGCGACCGGTGCCCAGTCGCCGTCCGACCTGCAGAACACCTTCCTTACGCTGCTCGTCACGCAGTTGAAGAACCAGGATCCGACGAACCCGACCGACAGCTCGCAGATGACCTCGCAACTCGCGCAGATCAGCACGGTGTCGGGCATCGGCCAGTTGAATACGTCGCTGACCTCGCTCGCGGGGCAGTTGTCGGCGGGACAGTCGGCGCAGGCAGCGTTGCTGATCGGCTCGACCGTGCTCGCGCCGGGCAACAGCGTGACGGTGGCAAGCGGCAAGTCGACCAGCTTCGGCGTGCAGACCGCGAACGCGCTGGACGACCTCACGATCAACGTCAAGAACTCGGCCGGCCAGATTGTGAACACGCTCGACCTCGGCGCTCAGCCGGCGGGCGTCGTGCCGCTCTCGGGCTGGACGCCGGTAGACAAAAACGGCGCAACGCTGCCCGACGGCACGTACACCATTTCGGCGGCTGGCACGATCAGCGGCAAGGCGGCAACGGCCACGGTGCTGTCGGCGTCGCAGGTTCAAAGCGTGGTGCAGCAAGCCGACGGAACCGCCGGTCTGCGCCTCGCAAACGGCACGACGGTCGGACTGACCAGCGTCGCCTCGATTCTCTAACCACATTCAAAAGCGGAGACCGTCATGGGTTACCAACAAGGTTTATCGGGTTTGTCGGGTGCATCGAGCGACCTGGATGTGATCGGCAACAACATCGCCAACGCGAACACGGTTGGCTTCAAGGAAAGCCAGGCGCAATTCGCCGATATGTACGCGAACTCGGTTGCGAGCGCGGTGAACAACCAGGTGGGCATTGGCACGAAGCTCGCCGAAGTGCAGCAGCAGTTTGGCCAGGGCACGATCACGTCCACGAATCAGGCGCTCGATGTCGCCATCAACGGCAACGGCTTTTTCCAGCTCTCGGACAACGGCGCGTCGGTGTATTCGCGCAACGGCGTTTTCCATCTGAACGCGGATGGCACGATCGGCAATTCCGCGGGCCAGTTGCTGATGGGTTATGCGGCGAACAACTCGGGGATCGTCAACAGCGCGGCAACCGTGCCGCTGACGGTATCGACGGCCAATCTCCCGCCGGTCGCAACCAAGAACGTGAAGTTCGCGTTCAACCTGAATTCGCAATCGGCCGATATTCCGAGCACGACCGCTTTCGATCCCACGGACTCGAGCACCTATAGCGCGACCAGCTCGATCAACGTCAACGATTCGCTTGGCGGCACGCATCAGGTGGCTGTCTATTTCGTCAAGAATTCCACCGGTTCGTGGACCGCGTACGGCACGACTGGCACGCCTCCGACACTGGTTGGCTCGGCGGCGGGCGGCGGCGTGCTGGGCAATGTGAGCTTCGACGCATCGGGCAACCTGACGGGCTCGAGCAAGTTCAATTTCACGATTCCCGACGGCGCGGTAAGCGGCGGCACGCAAGCTTTATCGATGGACTTTGCCGGCACGACGCAGTTCGGCGCTACGAGCGGCGTCCAGAGCAGTTCCCAGGACGGCGCGGCATCGGCCAGCCTGACGGGTTTCTCGGTAGGCACGGACGGCACGCTCACGGGCAATTACTCGAACGGCAATACGCAGGCGCTCGGCCAGATCGCGCTCGCCAACTTCGCCAACCAGAACGGCCTGCAGGATCTTGGCGGCAACGTGTACGCGCAAACCGGCGCGTCCGGCGCGGCGCAAATCTCGGTGCCGGGTGCGACCAACCACGGCACGCTGCAAGGCGGCGCGGTGGAAAACTCGAACGTGGACCTGACAAGCGAACTCGTGAACCTGATCACGGCCCAGCGTAACTACCAGGCGAACGCGCAGACCATCAAGACGCAGCAGACGGTCGACCAGACGTTGATCAACCTGTAAGCGCGGCCTTGCGCAACATAAGCAACATATAAGCGAGAGAGAGCCAGCATGGATCGTCTGATCTACACCGCGATGACCGGCGCCACCCAGTCGCTCGAGCAGCAGAGCACGGTGGCGAACAACCTCGCCAACGCATCGACGACGGGCTTCAAGGCGCAGCTCTCCGCGTTCCGCCAGGTGCCAATGAACTTCGAAGGCAACGCGAACGGCGATCCGGGTTCGCGCACTTTCGTGCTGGCGTCCACGCCGACGGCCGACTACACGCCGGGACCGATCCAGCAGACCGGCAATCCGCTCGATGTCGCCATCCAGGGTCCGGGCTGGCTTTCCGTCCAGGCCGCCGACGGCACGGAAGCGTACACCCGCGCCGGCAACCTGCATGTGGACGCGAACGGGCAGATCGTGACGGCGAACAACTTGCCGGTGATCGGCACGGGCGGTCCGATTTCAGTGCCCCCGGGCGCGGAAATCACCATCGGCAAGGATGGCACGGTGAACGCCATCGGTCCGGGCGACCGGGCGACGGCAATTGCCGCTGTCGATCAGTTGAAGCTCGTCAATCCGGACCCGGCAACCCTCGCGCGCGGTGACGACGGACTCTTTCGCACCGCGGATGGCCAGCCGGCCGACGCCGATCCGGCAGTAACGGTCGCGCCGGCATCGCTTGAGGGCAGCAACGTGAATGCGGTTTCCGCGATGGTGGACATGATCACCAACGCCCGCCAGTTCCAGATGCAAACCAAGATGCTCGATTCCGCGAACCAGATGGACCAGTCGGCCAACAAGCTGCTCGATTTCAGCTAAGCCGCCGCCCGCGTATCTCGCTTAACCCGCTTTTCATAGTGCTTAGCTTGTTTAGCCCAAAGGCCAATAAAACATGAACCGCTCTCTTTACATCGCCGCAACCGGCATGAATGCGCAGCAGTCGCAGATGGACGTGATCTCGAACAACCTCGCCAACGTCAGCACGAACGGCTTCAAGGGTTCGCGCGCGGTGTTCGAGGACTTGCTGTACCAGACCGTCCGCCAGCCGGGCGCGAACTCCACGCAGACGACCGAACTTGCATCGGGCAGCCAGTTGGGTACGGGCGTGCAGCAGGTCGCAACGGAGCGCCTCTACACGCAGGGCAACCTGTCGCAGACCGGCAACTCGAAAGACGTGGCCATCAACGGCAACGGCTTTTTCCAGGTGACCATGCCCGACGGCACAACGGCCTACACGCGCGATGGCTCGTTCCAGGCGAGCCCGACAGGACAACTGGTGACATCGAGCGGATATCCGGTCACGCCGGCAATCACGCTGCCGGCGAACTACACGAGCCTGACCATTGGCTCGGACGGCACGGTCACGGTCACGCAACCGGGCAGCACGGCGAATACCACGATCGGGCAAATGCAGATCGCGACCTTCGCGAACCCGGCTGGACTCGATGCAAAAGGCGAAAACCTGTTCGCTGAAACCAACGGTTCCGGCGTGCCGAACGTCACGACGCCCGGATTGAACGGCGGCGGCACGTTGCAGCAGGGTTACGTGGAAGCATCGAATGTAAACGTGGTGCAGGAACTGGTGAACATGATCCAGACGCAGCGCGCGTACGAAATCAACAGCAAGGCCGTGACCACGTCCGACCAGATGTTGCAGACGCTTAGCCAGATGCAGGTTTAATGGGTTCAGCCGGCTCGACGCCCGCTGCGTATTTCCGAAGGATCATCACGATGCCGCTCATTTCTTTCTCGTTTCGCCGCCTTATGGCTGTCGTGCTGGCGGGTGTTCTCGCCGCTTCGCTCGGCGCATGCGGCCTCGTGCCGAAAGAACCGATCATCCAGCAGCCGATGACTGCCCGTCCGCCCCTGCCGTCCACGACCGCGCAATCGCCGGGCGCGATCTACAACGCGGGTTACGCGGGACGGCCGTTGTTCGAAGACCAGCGGCCGCGCAATACGGGCGACATCGTGACAATCGTGATCGCGGAAAACGTCAACGCGACGAAGTCATCGGCAGCGAATGCAGCGCGCGGCAGCGCGGCAGCCTTCGCTGTCCCGACCACGCCGGGAATTTTTGGCGGTCTTTTCAACAACACCAATCTGTCGGCGAGCGGTTCGCAGAAATTCAACGGCTCGGGCGGCGCGAGCGCGGCCAACACCTTCAACGGCACGCTGACCGTGACCGTCACCGGCGTGCTGCCGAACGGCAACCTGGTCGTGAGCGGTGAAAAGCAGATGCTCATCAACCAGGGCAACGAGTTCGTGCGCTTCTCCGGCGTGGTCAATCCCACGACCATCTCCGCCGCCAACACCGTCTTTTCGACGCAAGTCGCCGACGCGAAGATCGAGTATTCGGCGAAGGGTTATATCGATGAAGCGCAGAACATGGGCTGGCTGCAGCGCTTCTTCCTCAACGTGGCGCCCTTCTGATCATGAAACTCGCTCTCCGTTTTTGTCTTGGCGCGCTCGCTCTGGCTTTGGCCGCCGTGCTGCCGCAAGCGGCGCAAGCCGAACGCCTGAAAGACCTGGTTTCGTTCCAGGGCGTGCGTGACAACCAGTTGATCGGTTATGGCCTTGTCGTGGGCCTCGATGGCACCGGCGACCAGACATCGCAGACGCCGTTCACCACGCAAAGCCTGACCAACATGCTGGGCAATCTCGGCATCACGCTGAACGCCGCGACCACGCAGAACATGCAGTTGAAGAACGTCGCGGCCGTGATGGTCACGGCGGTTCTCCCGCCGTTCGCGCGGCCGGGCGAGGCAATCGATGTCACGGTTTCGTCGCTGGGCAATGCGAAAAGCCTGCGCGGCGGTACGTTGCTCATGGCGCCGCTCAAGGGCGCGGACGGCCAGGTCTACGCCATGGCGCAGGGCAACGTGGTGATCGGTGGCGCCGGGGCGAGCGCGAACGGCAGCAAGGTCCAGGTCAACTCGCTTGGCGCGGGGCGGATCTCGGGCGGCGCGCTGGTCGAGCGCGCGGTGCCGAGCGCCTTCACGCAGCCCGGCGGCACCATGCAGATGGAATTGCGCGACATGGATTTCGATAACGCGCAAAAGATCGTGGCGGCCGTGAACAACCAGTTCGGCATGGGCACGGCTGTGGCGCTCGACGGCCGCACCATCCAGCTTCGCGCGCCGACCGATCCGACGAGCCAGGTGTCGTTCATGGCGCAGCTCGAGAATATCGATGTCCGTCCGTCGCAAGCCGCCGCCAAGGTGATCCTGAACGCGCGCACGGGTTCAATCGTGATGAACCAGATGGTCACGCTGCAGAACTGCGCCGTCGCGCACGGCAATCTTTCCGTGGTGATCAATACGCAAACAGCGGTCAGCCAGCCGGGACCGTTCTCGAACGGCCAGACCGTCGCCGCGCGGCAATCGAATATCCAGTTGAAGCAGGACACGGGCGCGCTCAAGACGGTTGCGGCGAGCGCGACGCTTGCCGACGTGGTGAAAGCGTTGAACGCACTGGGCGCGACGCCGGCTGATCTGATCTCGATCCTCCAGTCGATGAAAGCAGCAGGCGCCTTGCGCGCCGACCTGGAAATCATATAAGGACTAAGCGCACATGAACGCGAACGGGACGGCAAACAGCACGCTGGCATCACTGAACGGCTCGGACACGAGCGGCGGCCTGAATTCTTTATCGAACCGGTTCGCGCTCGACGTGCAAGGTTTCGACGCCATGCGCGCCCAGGCCAACGCCGCGCCGCAGGCAGGTTTGAAGGCGGCGGCCAAGCAGTTCGACGCCGTCTTCACGCAGATGATGCTCAAGAGCATGCGCGACGCCACGCCCTCGGACAGCCCGTTCGATTCCCACGACACCGCCACCTTCACGTCCATGCTCGACCAGCAGATGGCGCAGAACATGGGTTCGAAGGGCATTGGCGTGGCCGACATGATGCTCAAGCAACTGATGCGCAACGCGGGCGCGGGCACGCAAGCGGGCCTGAATGGCGGCGAAGCGGGGGGCGACAGCAGCGCGAACGCCGGTAACATCGCCGCCATGAACGCCATGGCGAAGGCTTACGCAAACACGGCGGCTTCGGGCGGGTCGAAGGACGCGCTGCAGGGCAAGGGCTACAGTGCCAACAGCGCGCTGGAACCGCCGGCACACGGCGTGGGGTCGGACAAAGTGGCGGGGTTCGTAGACCGGTTGTCCGCGCCTGCTCAGACCGCTGCCGCCGCGACGGGCATTCCCGCGCGTTTCATCATTGGACAGGCGGCGCTGGAGTCGGGCTGGGGCAAGCGCGAGATCAAGAACGCCAACGGCAGCACCAGCCACAACGTCTTCGGCATCAAGGCGACAAGCGACTGGACGGGCAAGACCACCAACGCCGTGACCACGGAATACGTGAACGGCAAGCCGCAAAAAGTCGTGGAGAAGTTCCGGTCGTACGACTCGTACGAAGACGCGCTCACCGACTACGCCAGCGTGCTCAAGAGCAATCCGCGCTACGCGCCGGTGGTCGAGGCGTCGCGCGATGCCGTCGGTTTCGCTCACGGCATGCAGAAGGCCGGCTACGCCACGGACCCGCAATACGCGAAGAAACTGATTTCGATCATGCGTCACATTGCGTGACGAAGCGTGCACTGGCGCGCGTTTTGCTGCAATTTGTCGGGTGAGCGAAAAGTAATACGAGTAATGTGTCATAAGCGACGGGGCCAAAGTCGCAATAGAAGACGAAGCCGGCCGGCGCCCGGTTCCCGCATTCAGAGTCGCGTGGGACCGGTCGCCGGCCGAGCCGCATAGAAATGGGGCTGAGAGCGGGTTTGTTTCTTTTCGTGCGCTTTGAATGTCTTCGTTTGCGAAATCGGGGTTAATCGGCTCCAAGCGGGCTTAGGCGGGTCTCAAGCGGGTTTTTGGGTAATTTTTCTCGGTCAACCCTAAATAATCCGGCCCTGTTGCCGCTAAATGGAACATCGAAGTGCCGGATCCACAGGGTCCGGCTGGACGCGCATAAGCCTCGGCAGTCGAGGTGCCGCGAGCAAACGAACACGGCAAGCCCATGAACATGAATGAGTCGAACGGTTCCGACATCGCTGACGACGAGTCCGACCATCCCGATTTCGGCAGGCGCAATCCGCTGGAAATTGGTGTTTCTCTGCGCAATCTCGTCAATCGAGGCGATTTCCTGACCGTCGATCACGGTAAGGGCCAGATCGTGACGCGCCTGCTCGACGTAAATCCTCTTGCCCGGACGTTCGTTTTCGACTGGGGCGCGGTTGCCGACCAGAACCTGGCCGTTCTCGCGACCGAGAACCTGATGTTCAGCGCGAGCCCGGATGGCGTTCGCGTGGAGTTCGCGACAGGTTCGCCGCGTGAAATCGTTTTCGAAGGACATCCGGCGTTCGAAGCCGACTTTCCCCCGGTTCTGTTCTACATGCAGCGGCGCGAATATTTCCGCGTGGAAGCGCCCGTGCTCGATCCGTATATCTGCAGCGGTACATTGCCGAGCGGCGAGCGCTTTCGCTTCGAAGTCAACGACCTGTCGCTTGGCGGTGTCGCGCTTCGGACCATGGACGAACGCGTGGCGGCGCTGGAAATCGGCGTGATCCTGAAAGACGTCGAACTGCATTTCAGCAATCCCGGCAAGGTCGTGCTCGACGTTCAACTGATGTCGAACCGGCAAGTGGTGAATGCCAAGGGCGACCGGCGCTATACGCTTGGCTTCAAGTTCATGAGCCTGCCCGGGTCGGCCGAGAACACCTTGCAGCGCCTGATTACCCAACTGGAAATGAAGCGCCGGTCGCTTGCGCGCTAAGCGGTTTCGAGTTTTCCGGATGCTTTTGGAATGACGCCCGCGTTTTGATCGCGGGCTTTTTTTCGTCTCATGCGTTCAACGGCGCATGACGCCTTCACGTCCCTCGCTCCATCTGGCGAATTAGCCCCCAATTTCCCCGCTGCTTCACGAATTGCCTCGTGCCCCGCCGATGAATAATCCGGACAAAGGCGCAGTTCGCGTGCGGCATGTTTTCTGTGCGTCGTGCATCGGCGGATGGACGGAAATGCCGCGCGGCCACTCAACTTTTTTCCATATCGGCCGATATACATCAGTGTCGCCATTTGGCGGGCCGGGCGTCATGCCTTTACCAGGATCCTTGCATGTCCAGCAACCTATTCGATATTGGCGTGAGCGGTCTCAATGCAGCCCAGTGGGGACTGACGACGACCGGCCAGAACATCAGCAATGCCGCAACGCCCGGCTATACGCTCGAAAGCCCCGTGTACCAGGAATCGTCCGGGCAATACACGACCTCCGGTTTCGCCGGGCAAGGCGTGACAACCGCGACGGTCGCGCGCTCCTACAGCGATTTCCTCACGAAGCAGCTCAACAGTTCGCAGTCGAACAGCAGCTCGTTGAACACGTATTACTCGATGCTCTCGCAGTTGAACAACCTCGTCGGCGATCCGACGACGGGTATCGGCGCCGGCATCACCAGTTATTTCACCGGCCTGCAATCGATCGCGAACAGCCCGGGAACCACGGCCACGCGGCAAACGCTGATGAGCAGCGCGCAAACGCTTTCCGATCAGATGAACGCCGCCGCCACCACGTACAACCAGTTGCGCGACGGCGTCAACCAGTCGCTTTCGAGCGCGGTGTCGCAGGTCAACAGCTACGCCAAGCAGATCGCCGATCTCAACGTGCAGATCGCAAGCGCAAGCTCGGCCGGTCAACCGCCCAACCAGTTGCTCGACCAGCGCGATCTCGCGGTGTCGAACCTGAGCCAGTTGGTGAGCGTGCAGGTCACCACCAGCAACGGCGGCTACAACGTGTCGTTCGGCAACGGCCAGCCACTCGTTGCCGGCAGCAGTTCGTATGCGTTGACCACGGCGCCCTCGCCATCGGATCCAAGCGAATTGTCGATTGCGTACGCGTCGCCCGACGGCTCCACGCAAACGGCGAAACAAACCCAGTACCTGCCGGATTCCATGTTCAGCGGCGGCGGCACGATTGGCGGCCTGCTCGACTTTCGCAGCCAGTCGCTCGATCCCGCGCAAGCCAAGCTCGGCGCAATCGCCACCAGCTTTGCAACCCAGCTCAACAACCAGAACGAACTGGGCATCGACCTGAACGGCAACCCCGGCGGCGCGCTGTTCTCGACCGGCAGCCCGACCGTCTACGCGAACGCCCGCAACAGCGGCAATGCAACGCTGAACGTGTCCATTGCCGATGGCACGCAGCCGCCCACCGGCGACTATTCGCTCGGTTTCGACGGCACCAACTACACGCTCACCGACCGCTCGTCGGGCGCGGTGGTCGGCCAGTTGACCGCTTCGTCCACGGGCGCGGTGAGCGGCACCATCGGGGGCATGAACATATCGATTGCAAGCGGTTCGATGTCGAAAGGCGATTCGTTCACGATCCTGCCCACGCGCGGTTCACTCGATAATTTCTCGCTTTCCAGCACGAATCCATCGGCGATCGCGGCGGCTTCGCCGGCGGTGGCATCGGCGGCAACAGGGAACACGGGCATGGGCAAGATCTCGGCGGCGACCGTGACGGCGGGGTACTCGATGCCGAAAGACATCAATCTGAAGTACGACGCCACCACCGGTACGATGACGGCGGACCAGCCGGTCACGCTGCCGGACAACACCGTGGTCCCGGCCGGCACGCCGTTCGCGTACGATTCAAACAAGGGCCTCACCATTTCCAACGGCACCGGCGTGAGCGCGACCATCAGCGGTACGCCTTCGACGGGAGACAGCTTCACGATTGCCGTGAACAAAGGCGGCACGAGCGATGGCAGCAACGCACTCGCCATGGCCAACCTCGGCACCGCCAAGTCGATGAACGGCGGCACCGACACCCTGACCAGTTCCTACGCGAACTTCGTCAACCAGATCGGCAACCAGACGAACGCGCTGAAGGCATCGAGCACGTCGGCCACGGCTGTGCTCAACCAGGCGACGTCGGCGCAGCAGGCAGTTTCCGGCGTCAACCTGAACGAGGAAGCCGCCAACCTGATCCAGTACCAGCAGCTTTACCAGGCGAACAGCAAGGTCATCCAGACGGCTTCTTCGCTGTTCCAGACGCTGCTCGGCATCTTCAACTGAGGTTTTCACGATGCGTATTTCCAGCTCGCAGTACTTCACGCTGAACGTCCAGACAATGAGCGACCAGCAGGCCTCGCTCGCGGCCCAGTACGCGCAGATTTCGTCGGGCAAGCGAATCCAGACCGCGTCCGACGATCCGCTTGGCGCAGCGCAAGCCGTGCAGTTGAGCACCCAGTCCGCCACGCTGTCGCAATACGCCACCAACCAGTCGGCCGCGCTGACTTCGCTGCAGCAGGAAGATTCGACGCTGACGAGCATCGGCAATGTGATGCAGAGCATTCAGACGCTCGTCAACCGCGCGGGCAATGCTTCGTTCAACGATACCGACCGCGCGTCGATGGCGACCCAGTTGCAGGGTTACCGCGACAACCTGATGACGCTCAGCAATTCCACCGACGCCAACGGCAACTACATTTTCTCGGGATTCAAAGGCACCACGCAGCCGTTCACGAACAACGCATCGGGCGTGGGCGCGACCTATGCGGGCGACAACGGGCAGCGTCAGGTGCAGATCGCAGATGGCCGCTCGATCAACGTCGCCGATAACGGCGCCACGGTGTTCCAGAGCGTGTCGCCGAACGAGAGCTTGCCGGTTTCATCGTCGGCGGCGAGCAATAAGGGTTCGGGCACCATTGGCCCGGTCAACGTCAGCGACCGTGGTAATCCGGGCAATGCATCGACCTATACCATTTCGTTCGCGACCACCGGTACGGGCGCCACGGCCACCACGACCTACACGGTCAAGGATCAGAACGGCGCCACGATCACGCCCGCGACGCCGTACGTGGCGCAGCAGGACATTGAACTGGGCGGCGGCGAGAAAGTGGCGATTGATGGAGCGCCGGGTGACGGCGATTCGTTCACGGTCGCGCCGGCCAATACCGGCAATCCCTCCGATACCGACATTTTCTCGACGCTCGACTCGCTGATCAGCGCGTTGCAGCAGCCGACCACGAGCAATCCGGCCGCGCAGGCGACGCTCCAGAACGCGCTGACCACGGGCGGCACGAAGATCAACAACATGTACAACAACGTGCTGACGACGCAAGCATCGGTTGGCGGCCGCGAGCAGGAAGTCACGGCGACGCAGACGGCGATGCAGACGACATCGACGCAAACCGCGAGTTCGCTGCAGGACCTGACCAGCATCAATCTGGTCAGTTCGATCAGCCAGTACGAGTTGACACAGAACGCGCTGCAAGGCGCGCAGCAGGCGTTTGCCCAGATCCAGAAGATGTCGCTGTTTCAGTACATCGGTAATTGATCGAGCGGATGGATTCAGAGAATGATGTGGGTTGTAGGAAGTTGTTTGGGCCACCTGTTCAGGTGGCCTTTTTTATTGGGGTAAGGAATGCAGACAAGGAATGCGGTGATTACGACCGGTATTCTCCGCAAGATTTGCGGTGAATAGCTTCGTTTTGTCAGGAAACGAGTCTGGATCAGGCTGCTAGAGCGCCGCCGCTACCCGCCCCATCTGATCGATGCCGTTTTCAAATATGCGTTGAAAGAACGGGATCAGGTTAGGGATCATCAACTGAATCAGCAAGAACCCAACGAGCATGGTGACCGGAAAACCAACCTGGAAAATCCCGATCTGCGGCGCGGCGCGGTTCAGAATGCCGAGCGCAAGATTCGCGATCAACAACGCGGCCACGACCGGCAATGACAACAGCAGGCCCGTCGAAAACACGCTCACGCCGTAGGTCGCAACCGTCTGCCATCCGCGCGCGTGCACCATTGCGCCGAGCACGTTGGCGCTCACCGGCACGCTCTGGAACGTCTGCACGAGGGCGCTGATCATTTGCAAGTGACCATCGAAGACGAGAAAAGCAAGGAACGCGATGGTATTCAGATACCGCGATATCACCACCGCGTTGCCGCCCTGGCGCGGGTCGTAGAGCATCGCGAAACCAAGGCCCATTTGCTGGCCGATGAATTCGCCGGCGGCATCGATCGTGGCGAAGGCAATCTGCATGGTCATGCCGAGCGCCGCGCCGACCAAGAACTGGTTGATGAGGATCAGCACGCCATCGGCGGAAAACACGGTGACTTGCGGCACGGCGCCAATGGTCGGCGCAACGATCAACGAGATGAACGCCGCGAGCCCGACCTTGACGCGCACCGGAACCGCGAGATGGCTAAGCAGCGGCGCGGTCGCGATCAACGCCAGAATGCGCGTGAACGGCCAGAGAAAAGACGTCAGCCAGACATTGAGCTGGGCATACGTGACGGAAAACATCTAGCCGGTGATGGCGGGCGTGATGGTGAACACGTGGCGCATGTAGTCGAGCAGCGTTTCCATCATCCACGGGCCGGCGATCACGAGCGTGACGGCGACCGCAAGCAGTTTCGGAATGAACGAGAGCGTGCTTTCGTTGATCTGCGTGGCGGCCTGGAACAGGCTCACCACCAGGCCGACAACCAGCGCGACCAGCAACAACGGAGCCGCGAGCAACAGCGCCACGTACATGGCCTGATGCGCGATCGACATGACGGATTCGGGTGTCATCGTGTGTATCTCTATGCTTTGAAGGCTTACGAAACGAAGCTCTGCGCGAGCGAACCAATCAGCAACTGCCAGCCATCCACGAGCACGAACAGCATCAGCTTGAACGGCAGCGAGATGGTCGACGGCGACACCATCATCATCCCCATGGACATCAGCACGCTCGCCACCACCATGTCGATGATCAGGAACGGAATGAAGATGGTGAAGCCGATCTGGAAGCCGGTCTTGAGTTCGCTCGTCACGAACGACGGCACCAGGAGCGAGAGCGGCACGTCTTCGGGACCGTTCATTGGCGCAGCCTTGGAAATCTTGGCGAAGAGCGCGAGATCTGCTTCGCGTGTCTGGCGCAGCATGAACTGCTTGAAGGGCGCAACGCCCCGCGTGACCGCCTGATCCATGGTGATCGTGCCATCGGAGAAAGGCTTGTAGGCGTCGTTGTAAGCGCGGTCGAGAACCGGCGACATCACGAACAGCGATAAGAACAGCGCCAGTCCGACCAGTACCTGATTTGGCGGCGTGCTGGTCGTACCGAGCGCCTGACGCAGCAGCGACAACACAATGATGATGCGCGTGAAGCTCGTCATCATCAGCACCATTGCCGGCAGGAACGACAGCATGGTGAGCAGCAGCATCGTCTGGACGCTGAGCGAATACGTCGTGCCGCCGTTGGGACCGGGGCTGGTGTTGAAAGCCGGCAAACCCGCCGTGCTTTGTGCGAAGGCCATGTAGGGAAGAGCCGTGAGTGCGACCGGCGCCAGCAGCTTCACCCACCGTGCAATAAACCGAACCTGCGATACCCGCATTACTTGCTCCCGCCCGCGAACTTGTGCAGACGTTTGGTCGCTTCACCGGCGAGGGCATCGCGAAAACGTTGACCGAAACTGCCTTGCAGCGGTTGTCCTTCCGACCGTGGACCCGCTTCAACGCCATCGAGTTCCACCGATCCCGCCGGCATGCTGTGCAAGAGCCGCACATTGCCGGGAGCCGCGCCCAGCACGAGCCATGTATCGCCGATTTCCACCACCGACACGCGCTCCTTGTTTCCAAGCGACGCACCGCCAATCACCTTCACGAGGCCCGTGCGCTTCGTACCCGCCACGCCGAACTTCCGTGCGAGCCACGCGCAGCCGAACACGAACGCAATGACGATCGCCAGCCCGAGCAAGGTCTGCAGCACAGCGCCGAAGCCAAGCGACGGCACGGCGGTCCCCGCGCCCACGCCCGAAGCGATCTGCGCCGCGTGATTGACTGCGTTCATGTCCGCGGCATGGGCCGTCAAAGCCGAACATGCCGGGGCGAGCGCCGGGAAAGCGACGGCGAAGCGTTTCATCGATTCAACTTCCTGATGCGTTCGGATGGCGTAATGATGTCCGTCAAGCGGATGCCGAACTTGTCGTTCACGACCACCACTTCGCCTTGCGCGATCAGGCAGCCGTTGACCAGCACGTCCATGGGTTCGCCGGCGAGCCCGTCGAGTTCCACCACCGACCCTTGCGCCAGTTGCAGCAAGTTGCGGATCGCGATCTTCGTGCGCCCGAGTTCCACCGTCATCTGCACGGGGATATCGAGAATCATGTCGATGTCATTGCGCGTTGCAGGCGCCGCGACTTTCGACAAAGGCTGGAACACGCCCGCCGATGCTGTCGCCGCCGGCGTCTCGTTGCCGTTCTGTTCGGCCAGCGCGCTTGCCCAGTCGTCCATGCCGAAGTCCTCGCTTTTCAGCGGGTCGGACGGCAGCGTGCCCGGTTCGGTTACGTCACTCATATCCACCTTCCTTCATCGTGTCGGTTGCGCTGATCATCTTCTGGACGCGCAACGCGTATTGACCATTGAAAATTCCGTAGCCGCATTCCATCACCGGCACGCCGTCCACTTTTGCCGTGACCTGTTCGGGCACGTTGATCGGCAGGACATCGCCGGCGCGCATGTTCAGGATCTGCTCGAAGGTCGTGTTGATCTGCGCGAGATCGACGGTGACTTCGACTTCCGCGGCCTGCACTTGCTGCGACAACACGCGGATCCAGCGGCGGTCGACTTCGAGCGCCTCGCCTTGTATGGGTGACGAAAGCACGTCGCGGATCGGTTCGATCATCGAATACGGCATGCAGATGTGAAGCGTGCCGCCGGTCGACCCGAACTCGATGGAAAACTGCGTCACGATCACAATCTCGTTGGGCGTCGCGACGTTTGCGAACTGCGTGTGCATTTCCGAGCGCACGAATTCGAAGTTGAGCGAGCGCACGCTTTTCCACGACGCCGCGTACTGCTCGAAAACGAGGTTCAGCAGCTTGCTGATGATGCGATGTTCGGTCTGCGTGAATTCGCGTCCTTCCACGCGCGTGTGAAAACGGCCGTCGCCGCCGAAGAGGTTATCGACGACGAAAAAAACGAGGTTCGGATCGAACACGAACAGCGACGTGCCGCGCAGCGGCTTGACGTGGACGAGGTTGAGGTTCGTCGGGATGGGCAGGTTGCGGGTGAATTCGCTGTACTTCTGCACCTTCACCGGGCCGACGGAAATCTCCGCCGAACGCCGCATGAAGTTGAAGATGCCTACGCGCAACAGACGCGCGAAGCGGTCGTTGATGATTTCCAGGCCCGGCATCCGGCCCCGGACAATACGTTCCTGCGTCGCGAGGTTATAGGGGCGCACGCCTTGAAAACGCGTGTCGTCGGCGACAACGTCGACTTCCCCGGTGACGCCCTTGAGCAGGGCATCGACCTCCTCCTGCGACATGAACTCTTCGTGGCCCATGAGTCTTCCTTGGTTCCTGTCTTGCGCTTGTCCGGTCGGCTTTGCTGGCGACGGCGCGTTACTGGACGACGATTTCCGTGAACAGCACTTCCTGCACGTTCGCGGGTTCTTCCGGCGAGCCGCCGAACGTGTTGACCGTGCTCAGCAGTTCCTTGGCGAGCGCGCGTTTTCCTTCGATACCGGCCAGGTCGTCGGGATGTTTCGCCGAGAGCAGCATCAGGATGTGGCTTCGCACTTCCGGCATGCGTTCGGCGAGCGCGGCTTGCGCCTTTTGGTCCGGGAGTTTCAGCGTGAGGCCAATGCGCAGGTAATGCATGCCGTCGTCCGACTGGAGATTGACGGTCATGGAGTCGAGCGGATAGAACACCGGCGGTGCGGCGGGCGCGGGTTTCGCCGGCTCGTGTGTCGCGGTTTTATGAAGCCAGAAGTACACGCCTGCGCCGCCCGCGCCCAGCAGGACGATGGTGCCCGCGACGATCAGGAGGATGCGTTTGAGCTTGCCGGTTTTAGCCGGGGCGATGGGTTGTTGCGCTGTTGCTGTGCTTGCCATGGTTGCGGACCTCTTTCTGTAGCCTGAATTGTTGGCGAAAGCAGGGCCGCGCGATGGGTCGAACAGAAGGGGTTATTAGGGCTTACTCGGGAGTTTGCGCAAAGAGCGTGTTTTACGTTTGCGATGCGCGCGGGATGGCGGACATGAAAAAACCGCGCGGCGTTGAGGCTCGCGCGGCTTTTTGCAGCGGTGACGCTTGGGTGGGCTTTACGCGAACGTATCGACCAATCCAACCTGACGACGCAGCGGCATACTCGTGGTGCTTGCCGCATCGGAGATCGCGCCCACGCCACCGCCGTTCCCCGATCCGCTCCACGCCCCACGGCCGCCACCATCCTGCTGACCCGAACTCGCCTGTTTGCCGGCAAATCCATCGCTGACGCTCGCGCTGCCCAAACCAATGCCATTTGCCTGCATCGCTTCGCGCAGGGTTGGCAACGCAGCTTCCACGGCCGCGCGGACCTGCGCATGATCCGATACAAACAGCGCATGCGCATGATTCCCCGCGACCTGCAGCACCACTTGCAATGGTCCGAGATCCTTCGGATTCAACGTCAATTCAGCGCTCTGCTGATGCGCATTCGACAGGAACACTACCTTCTGGCTGAAGGCGTCGTCCCAGCCGCTCGATCCAACGTGCGGTGCAATCGCCGCGCTGTCGGCTGCGGTCGCTGCGCCCTGCAATGTCGCGCCGCTGGTCGCCGCCGATGCTGCCTGCTGCACGCCAGCGTGTGCAGTCGCATCGGCGGTGGCCTTGTAGGCGGCGCTGCCATCGTCGGGTTGGGTCAGAGTGGCGAGCGCGGTTGCATCGGCTTGTTGCGTGGCCGCTGCGCCGCCTTGTTGGGCCACCGCCGCGCCGCCCTGGCTTTTGCCATTGGCCGAAAGGCTTGTCAGCGGCGTGTCGCGGCTTGTCTTCGTGCCTGTGGCGCCCGCAGTTCCTGAAGGCGCGCCGTTGTTCATCGTGCCCGCGTGCGCCGCGCCCATCGCGGCTACGGCCGCTACATTGAGCGGCGTGGCCGGAGTTTGTGCATTCGCCGCCGTCAGAGAGGCTTGCAGCGCGTCGGCTGCGGCCTTGGCGTCGGCGGATTTGGTGGGCGACGGGGTATCGGTTGCCGTTGTGTCGGTGGCATCGGTCGATGTCGCGTCCGTGCTGGCTGCTGCCGCGTCGGCCAGATCCGCAGGCGTTTTGCCGGCGATGGCAGCACGCGCCTTCAATAGCGCGGCCTTTTCCGCTGCGGCTGCGGCAATCGCCTCCGGCGTACCCGGCGCGGCCTTGGTCGCGTTTGAGGTTTTATCGGCGGAAGCGGACTTGTCGATTGCCGATGAAGCCGTTTGATCCGCAGCCGCGACCTGGTCCGCGCCGTCCGCCGTTTTATCCTGATCGGTTGAATCCGCGGCGTCGACTTTGGATGCATCGTGCACGCTGCCTCGTGCCGCGGCGGCCTTCGCGGCGGCTTTATCGGCTTGCGCGCGTTCCTGGGCTTTGGCTTGCGCCGCCTCCCGCTCATTAGCCTTCACGGTAATGTTGTGCAGCGTCGACCCGAACGATGCCGCCGCTTCATCGCGCGCGGACGCCGCCGCGGCACTGCGCGAAATAGCCGATACGCTCGATGAATCCAGCAACGCACCAGCGGAATTAACTGACGACATGAATGGCCTCTTGTATCTTGTGCGAGATAAAACCCGCGTTAAAACCTTATCCCAACTTCAAGCCCGTTCAGCGCGCATCCGCAAGATCTTCGCGGAGTGCTCGTCTGAATCTCGCTGCTCGATCCGGGCATCCTGTTTGGCCTGCGTGGCGTCGGCGCGCGCGGCAAGCACCTGATATGAACCCAGCTTCTGCTTTCTTTGCTGCCATTCCGGCTTCGCGGCTTCCAGCCGCGCGTTTGCGGCCACCAGCAGCGCGCGTTGCTGGTTGATCGCGGAATCGAGCGTGTCCACGAACGCCTGGAAATTGCGCAAGGTCTGCGCCGTCGTGCCTTCCTGCGCCGACGCCGTGAACCGCGCGTGATATTCGTCGCGGTAGGTCACGAGCGAATTCAACTGCGTCTCCACTTCGTTGCGTTCCTGCTGCAGCTTGCCGAGCTTTTTCGTCGCGGCTTCGAGTTCTTCTTCTGCGAGGTTGATCAGCGTGTTGATCGGCAGATGCTTTGACATGGAGGTTCGATTCCTTCCTGATTATCTTTATCGGGTCTTTAAGCGAACAGCTCGTCGAGTTTGGCCAAACTCGGTTCGAACATTGCCTGCTCGCGAAATCCTTGCTGCAAAAACGCTTCTATACGCGGATACAACGCAATCGCCCGATCCAGCAGCGCATCGCGCCCGCTCGAATACGCGCCCACGTTGATCAAGTCCCGGTTGCGCTGATAACGCGACAACATCTGCTTGAACAAGCGCACGCGATCCAGATGTTTATCGTCGATAAGCGCCGTCATTGCGCGGCTGATCGACGCTTCAATATCGATGGCCGGATAATGCCCCGCTTCGGCCAGCGAACGTGACAGCACAATATGTCCGTCCAGAATCGCGCGCGCGGAATCGGCGATAGGATCCTGCTGATCGTCGCCTTCCGTCAAGACAGTATAAAACGCCGTAATCGATCCGCCGCCTTCCGGCCCGTTCCCGGTGCGCTCCACGAGCGCCGGCAACTTGGCGAACACAGACGGCGGATAGCCTTTGGTGGCGGGCGGTTCGCCAATTGCGAGCGCAATCTCGCGCTGCGCCATGGCGTAACGCGTGAGCGAATCCATCAGCAAGAGCACGTGTTTGCCCTGATCGCGGAAATACTCGGCAAGCGACGTTGCATACGTTGCACCCTGCATGCGCAGAATCGGCGAAACGTCGGCGGGCGCGGCGACCACGACCGAGCGCGCGAGTCCGTCCTCACCCAGAATCTGCTCGATAAACTCCTTCACCTCGCGGCCACGTTCGCCAATCAGGCCGATCACGATCACTTCGGCGCTGGTGTAGCGCGCCATGGTGCCGAGCAGCACGGATTTGCCCACACCCGAACCCGCGAACAAGCCCATGCGCTGGCCGCGTCCCACGGTGAGCAACGCGTTGATCGCGCGCACGCCGACGTCGAGGACCTTGTGGATCGGCTCGCGATTCAACGGATTGATGGTCGGCGCGGAGAGCGGCGCATCGCGCTTGGCGCCGAGCGGTCCGAGTCCATCGAGCGGACGGCCGGAGGCATCGACCACGCGGCCAAGCATTTCCCAGCCGACCGGCAGCCGCTTGGCGCCGGCCATCGGATCATTGATGGGCGCGCTTTCCAGCGGATAAACCCGCGCGCCGGGCAGCAGGCCGGAGACTTCGGTGGTCGGCATGAGGAACAGCTTGTCGCCGGAGAAACCGACGACTTCGGCTTCGGCCATCGGAATGGAACTGCCCGCAGGCAACTCGATCATGCATTCCGATCCCACGCCGAGTTTCAGTCCAACGGCTTCGAGCACGAGTCCCGCCGCGCGGGTCAGGCGGCCGCACGCGCGCAAGGGCTTCGATATCTGGCTGCGCGCTTTGCTGGCTTCCAACTGCGCGCGCCAGCCATCGAGATGCGGATTGTTGACCATGCCCGCAAGCTCGACAATGGTCTGCGCCGCCATGTCTTCCAGCGTCGGCTCGTGCGTGGCATCGGGATCGGCAAGCGGTCCGAAAGACGCCCGCGCGAGTTCCTGCTCGAGCTCGCTCAAGCCTTCCTGCGTCACGCGCCGCGCCGCGCTCGCGGCGTTATGAGCCTGCATTACCACGGTTGCGACCTCCCGAGCGCCGCCGCCACGCGCTCCCAGCGGGTGGCATTGGTTGCGTCGATTTCACCGCTTGCCGCGTGCGCCTTGCAGCCGCCGCGTTCTATGTCCGGGTCGGTGCGGAACGTCCATCCGGCCGCCTGCAATTCTTCCAGCAAATAAGCTTCCACAATCGGCAGATCCGCTGGATTCACGATCAGATACGGCGCGCCGGAAAGCGCCGGTTCGGCCGCGATCACCGAACGCGCGACCGCGAGCACGGCGGTGGGGTCGAGCGTCAAATGCTGGGACACCACTTGCTGCGCAATGTCCAGCGCCAGCGAGGTCAGCGCTTCGGCAACCACGGCGTCGGCGGCTTGCAGCGCGGTCTTGAAGGCATCGGCCATCGAAGCGAGCCGCGCCGCTTCCGCGCGTGCGTCGCGGCGGCCTTCTTCTTCGCCCTTGGCATAACCCTGGTCGTAACCGGCCTGATAACCCATCGCCTGGCCGGCGACGTGGCCCTGCGCCAGACCTTGTGCATGCGCTTCGTCGCGCACGCGGCGCAAATGCTTTTCGAGCGCAGCCTGGTCGGCGGCGGTGCGATCAACGGGAACCGGATCGAACGACGCCATTTCCCAGCGCTGATACGCGGACATGCGCGCCTTCTTTTCGGTTTCTGCCGCGTCAGACATATGCGTCCTCTGCCTTTCCGCCTAACTGGATCTGGCCGCTTTCGGCGAGATTGCGCACGACCTGCAGGACCTTGCGCTGCTGCGTTTCCACTTCCGACAAACGCACCGGACCGCGCGAATCGAGGTCTTCGGCAAGCAGTTCGGCGGCGCGCTGCGACATGTTCGCAAGGAACTTCTGGCGCAGCGGCGGTTGCGCGCCTTTCAGCGACACAATCAGCGTCTCCGATTCCACTTCCTTGAGCAGCATCTGAATGGCGCGGTCGTCGAGATCGATCAAATTCTCGAACACGAACATCTGATCGATGATCTTCTGCGCCAGTTCTGCGTCGTATTCCTTGACGTTTTCGATCACCGATTCTTCGTGCGCCGTCGACATGAAGTTGAGAATTTCCGCCGCCGTGCGAATGCCGCCCATCGGCGCGCGCTTGAGGTTGTCGCTGCCGGAAAGCAGCGTGGTGAGCACGTCGTCGAGTTCGCGCAGCGCGGCCGGCTGAATCCCGTCGAGCGTCGCGATGCGCAGCAGCACGTCGTTGCGCAGGCGTTCCGTCAGGAGCGCCACGATTTCCGACGCCTGATCGCGATCCAGATGCACGAGAATCGTCGCGATGATCTGCGGATGCTCGTTCTTGATCAGCTCGGCGACCGCGGCGGAATCCATCCACTTCAAGCCTTCTATGCCGCTTGTGTCGCTGCCCTGCAAAATCCGGTCGATCAGCGCGCCCGCCTTGGATTCGCCCAGCGCCTTCGTCAACACCGTGCGGATGTATTCGCTCGAATCCAGCGAAAGCGCGGTGTGCTGCTCGGCTTCCTGCACGAACTCGGTCATCACGTGATCGAGCTGCTCGCGCGTGACGTTCTTCAGTTGCGCCATGGTCGCGCCGATCTTCTGGACTTCGCGCGGCCCGAGGAACTTGAAGACTTCCGCTGCTTCCGTTTCGCCAATCGACATCAGCAGGAGCGCGGCTTTATTGAGGCCTTCAGCGTTCATCGGACACCCAGTTCTTGACGACCGTCGCGACGATTCTCGGGTCCTGGCGCGCGATCATCCGCGCGTAGTCGAGATTGCGTTCGAACTTGGCCTTGTTGCTTTCGTTGCCGAGCAAGCTGACTTCGGCATCCTTGTCTTCATCGATTGCGGGTTTCGGCATGGACGGACCGTCGAGCAGCGACAGGTCATCCGGCGCGCCGAGCGCGGGCGGCGGAGGCGGCGGAAACGCGCGGCGCAGCGCCGGCTTCACCATCGCGAAATAGAGGAACATCGCCACGAGGCCGATACCCGCGTACTTCGCCAACTGAATCCCGCGCGCGATCATGTCCGGCGTGCGCCACCACGGCACATCGGGAATTACGTTCGTATCGACCAGGAAGGTGCTGTTCACCACGTTGACCGAGTCGCCGCGCTTTTCGTCGTAACCCATCGCGTCTTTTACAAGCTGCTGCACTTGCGCGAGCTTGTCGGCGGGCAGCGGCTGCATTGTCACAATGCCCTTGGCGTCCACCTGCTTCTGGTAATTCACGACCACGGCGACCGAGAGCCGCTTGATGCCGCCCATCGGCTGTTCGTAGTGGCGTACCGTGCGGTCGACTTCGTAGTTCGTCGTGGTGTCCTTGTGCAGGTTGACCGGCGCGGCTTTCGCGGCATCGGCGCCGCTCGCGGCTGCATCAACAGGCGCCGACGCTGCCGCCGGCGGCTGGTTCGACAGCGCGCCCGGCACGCCGCCCACGCCTGGCGCGCCCTCTTCCTTCGATTCACTCGATTGCTGGCTGCGGATCGCCGTGTTTTGCGGGTTTGCATTCGGGCCGTAACTTTCGGCGGTCTGCTCAAGCTTCGAAAAATCGATATCCGCGCTCACCTGCGAATGGGCGTTGCCCGCGCCGAACAGCGGCGCCAGGATTGCATCGATACGCGATTGCGTATTGCGCTCGATCTGCTGCACATACTTGAGCTGCGATGCGTCTAGACCGTTCGGCCCACTGCCTTGCTGCGTGAGCAGGTTGCCGTCCTGATCGACTATGGTCACGTTCTTCACCGGCATGTCCGCCACGCCGGAACTGACCATGTGCTGGATGGCAAGCGTTTGCGCTTCGTCGAGCGCGCGGCCGGGGTAGAGATTGAGCATGACGGACGCGGTCGGCAATTCCTTTTCACGCACGAACACGGTCGGCTTCGGAATGGCGAGATGCACGCGGGCTTCGCGCACTGAAGAGATGGACGCGATGGTCTTTTCTAGCTCGCCTTCCAGCGCGCGCTGATAGTTGACCTGTTCGGCAAACTGGCTGATGCCGAACTTCTGGTTGTCCATCAATTCGAAGCCGACGGAACCGTTCTTGGGCAATCCCTGCGACGCCAGCCGCAAACGCGTTTCGTGCACGGTTTCGCTCGGAACCAGGATCGCGCCACCCGATTCGGCGATCTTGTAGGGAATGTTTCCTTGCTGCAGCGCCGCCACTATCGCCCCGCCATCGCGATCCGAGAGATTGCTGAAAAGCACCCGGTAATCCGGCTGGCGCGACCACATCACGAGTCCCGCGATGATTACCGCGAGCACCGCCACGGCGATGATCAGCGGCATGCGCGGGTTATTGCGAAACTGGTTGAGCATCGGCATGCGGCCGCCGAAATTGCCGCCGAAGTCCGAGCCGCCGGTAAAACCAGCGCCGCCCGCACCTGCCGCGATCGACCCGGCCGCGATCGCCGGCGCGCCTGTGAGACCCATGCGGGCGTCCGGGTTGATCAGGTTGTTGGTGGAATCCATGCGTGGAAGCTCTCCGAATCTTGCGTTTTCCGCGAGGCGTCCGGGCAAAACCGGGCGCAATCGCAGACTCTTTCATGAGAGGAATTATCCGTAAGCGCGCGTAAGTCGATTGGGCGAACAGAAGCCGCTTTTGGCGCTCTTTCCCGGCTTTGCGAAACAACGCCGCTGCTAGACTTTTTCGTAATCGGTCAGGCCGCATGGCGAACCGCCCAGGCTCCGGTGCAGACACCCGCCTTCAGGCCCGGGACAGGCCCCGGTTCGAGATGTCCCAGCAGCGCCGCCCACCATGCGATGCCGCCGGTTACAGCAATTTTGGACACGTTTGATTACCGCTTTTGATCCTTCTGGAGACACCATGAATGCTTCCATCAGCCCGCTGAATTCGGCGCTCCAGCAACTTCAGTCCATGGCGACGCAGGCAGCCGGCGGCGCGGGCAATGTCGCGGGCGGCAGTGTCGTGCCCGAATCGGGAGCGGCGAGCGCGGGCAGTTTCGCGGATGCGCTTAAATCGTCCATCGATAACATCAGCGGCGCCCAGAAAAGCGCGATGAGCGAAGCGCACGCGTTCGAAATCGGTGCGCCAAACGTTTCGCTCAACGACGTCATGGTCGACATGCAAAAGGCCAACGTGGGGCTTCAGTTCGGGCTGCAGGTGCGCAACAAGCTGGTGTCCGCCTACAACGACATCATGAACATCTCCGTCTGAGCCGCCCGATGAAGACCCGAACCACAGGCATCTGAACGCCGGCTCGCGAACATTGCTCTTTCCGGAACCCGTTGTGACGCAAAAGCCTTCCTAAAGCTTTCGCTGCTTTCTCCGATAACCCAGATAACAGCACGGCAAACGGTCAGACAAATAAACGAGTTTGGATCGGAATGCCTGCATCGGTTCATCACGTTTTTCCGCAATCAAGCGCCATGCGGAAAGACGCCAGCAACTTGTTGCATGGGGCCGGAGCGAGGCGCGAGAAGCGCTGACTCCGGCTGACAAAGGAGAAGGTCGGATGTTTTCCCAGGGACACGCGGGAGCCAACGCATACGCACGCGTCGGCGTGCAAACCGGAGTAATGGGCGCCAGTCCGCACAGACTCGTCGTCATGCTGTATCAGGGAGCGCGCCAGGCTATCGCCCAGGCGCGGATGCACCTGCAGCAGGGCAACATCGCGGCGCGCGGAGAAGCGATCACGAAGGCGATCGGCATTGTAGAAAGCGGTTTGCAGCAGGCTCTGAACAAGGATGCCGGCGGTGAAATCGCGGCGCGGCTGGATGCGCTCTATACGTATATGTCGCATCGCCTCCTGCAGGCGAACGTGCAGCAAAGCGAGCAGATGCTGGTGGAAGTCGATGGCTTGTTGGCGACTCTCGAAGACGCCTGGATTGCAATTGCGCCCGACGCAGCAAAAATGGCGGCGGCGTGACGTTGCGAAATATGTCTGCACATAATGAAAACAACACAAGAATATTTTTCTCACTACGAAGCAATAGCTGAACTTTCTGCGCGCATGCTGGCCGCGGCGCGCGGCGGAGACTGGAGTGACTTGAAGATCATGCAGGGCGCGTATCGCGAGTTGATCGACGGACTGAGAGAAGTCGATGCAGGTTCCCAACTGGACGACAGCGCGCGTGCCCGCAAGTTTGAGCTGGTGCGCCGGATTCTCGCCGACGACGCCGCCATTCGCGACTTGAGCGCACCCAGCCTCGCGCGTTTGTCGGCGCTGTTCGCGGTGAACAGGCCGGCGCGAGTTTTGAAAAAAATGATCGGGCTGCGTTAAGCACGTTTTTATCGTTCGTGTTTGCAGCCCGCCGAAAACCGGCGACGGGCTGCTCGTCCAGACCGGTGACCCGAGGAAACCGGCATGCCTGGTCTGGACTCCGCCATTGCTGCGCTGCTTGCGAGCCGCGCCGACATGCTGCTTTCGGCGCTGCGCCCTCAGGGTGGATCGACCTCGGGCGCGGCGGCGCAAGCCGGCACGTCGCAACTTCTCGTCGATACCCCCGCGTTCGCCGTTCCGACGCCCGCCAGCGCGCCGAATACACTGCCGCCCGCTTCCGCGCAGACCGCGCTTAGCAACGTCGCGCGCACGCTCGACGCCATTTCCCGGTTCGGCGGCCAGGAGACGCCGCCCATGTCGGGCGATACTCCGTTGTGGCCCACCGCACCGCGCCCGGCGCTCGCCGCGAGCGCGTTTGCCACGTTATCCGGGTCATTGTTTTCCACGCCGGAGACTTCGGCTTATATCAACGCGCCTTCGACCGCCCAGACCACCGCTGTCAATGCGCCGCCGCCCGTTTTGCCTGCTGCTGCGCTGGCGTCGGTGCTGGCTAAAACCGTGAGCGAAAGCGGCCTTTTCTACGAAAGTCACATCGCGCAATGGCTTGCGGGACAACGTTCGCTGGCGTCGCTGAACAACGAACCGCAAGCGCACGCCGACAAGCTGACAGCGGGTCTGCCGTTTGATGCTCCGCAATCGCAACCGCAGCCCGACGCGCCCACTGACGTGTGGATCGATGAAACCCTGTTGCCACCCACCTTTTCCGCCGATACACCCGGCGCAGTGAACACCGTGCGCCTGGTTCCGATGCCGCTCACGCCCGGGCAGGCCGCGGCGCTGGCGGCGTCCGTGCGCGCTGTGCCACCGCACGTGTTTTCCCCACGAGGATCGGCCTCCGCTGCCGGATCCGCATCTGACGCGTCCGATACAGATCTACACGATGCGGCCGTGCAGGCATCGATCAATGCGGGCATTCATCCGTCGACGATTGCGCTGGTGCGCCAGCAGCTTGATCTGCTCGCGACCGGCCAGTTCCGCTGGTCCGGAGAAGCATGGCCTGGCGCGAAGGTCGATTGGGAAATCCAGCCGCGAGAGCGCGGTGCGCATGGCCGCGATGCCATTCACGACAATGCGGCGAGCCTGCCTTCAGGCGGCGAACGCGGCTGGTACACGCGCGTCACGCTGACATTGCCGACGCTCGGCAGCGTGGACGCGAATCTCATGCTCACCGGGCAGCATCTGGTCGTGCGGCTCGATGCAAGCGCGGACGGCGCGCTGCTGCTTGCCCGCGATGGCGCACATTTCCAGCAGCAGCTCGAAGCCGCCGGGTTGCAACTTGCCAGCCTCACCGTCCGCGCAATGGACTCGCTCGCCGAATCAGTTGCCGAGTCAGTCGTCAATTCGCCGGAGATCGGCGCGGAGAGTTCGACTTGACCCCGCAAAACGATGCGCGCAAGCAAGCCACCGCGCTCACTTACGACACGAACAAACCCGACGCCGCGCCGCGCGTTGTGGCGAAAGGCTACGGACTCGTCGCCGAGATGATCGTGCAGCGCGCGAAGGACGCGGGTTTGTATGTGCACGAATCGCCGGACATGGTGTCGCTCTTGATGCAGGTCGATCTCGATGCCCGCATCCCGCCCGCGTTGTATCAGGCGGTCGCGGAATTGCTCGCGTGGTTCTACCGGCTAGAAAACGGTATCGATGAAGGACCGGCGCCGGAGGTCGCCCCGGTCGCCGGGATGCCGGGGAGCCGCAAGGGCAGTTCGCCAGCGGCGTAGAAACCGTTCGGCTTCATGGCCCGGATCAGCCACACATCACCCCGCGAACGCCCGCTCGATAATCGCCGCAAAATCGAACCTTGCCGGCAGTGTGCCGTAGACGCGATTGGTCGCGCTGCGTGCATCGCCCAGACGCGTTTCCATAAAAGCCGCCGATATTTCGGCCGGCGCGTGCTGCGCCAGCAACACGCCCTGCGCCGTCAGCACGAGCTGCTGCGCAATCCGCCTCGCCGATGCCTCGCGCGAAGAAGCTTCTCCCTGAAGCATGGAAAGCAGCGTTTTCAACGCCTCGTCCAACGCCGGATGCCGATGCGCCACCGCGTGCCACGAATCGAGCAATGCGCGCGCGGCGTCGGGCTCGCGCTCGATTGCCCGCAGCACGTCAAGGCACATCACGTTCCCCGAGCCTTCCCAAATCGAATTCACCGGCGCCTCACGATAAAACCGCGCCATCGGCCCCGTCTCGACGTAGCCATTGCCGCCCCAGACCTCCATGGCTTCGCCGGTAAATTCGAGCGCGCGCTTGCAGACCCAGAATTTGGCGGCAGGCGTCACGATGCGCCGCCACGCGCGCTCCTCAGGCGCCGATGAATGTTCAAACGCGCCCGCGAGCCGCATGAACAGCACGGTTGCCGCTTCCGACTCCAGCGCAAGATCGGCGAGAACGTTGCGCATCAGCGGCTGATCGATCAGCCGGGCCCCGAACGCGCTTCTATGCCGCGCGTGGTGAACAGCGTGGATCAGCGCGGCGCGCATCAACGCGGCGCTGCCAATCACGCAATCGAGGCGCGTGAAGTTCGCCATTTCGATGATCGTCGGCACGCCGCGCCCTTCCTCGCCGATCATCACGCCGTAGGCATCGAGGAATTCCACTTCGCTGCTGACGTTCGAACGGTTGCCGAGCTTGTCCTTCAACTGCTGAACCTGAACCGCGTTTTTCGATCCATCAGGCGCGAAGCGAGGCACGTAAAAGCAGGAGATCGGCCCTTTCTCGTCCGCGCTTTCGCCCGTGCGCGCGAGCACGAGATGCGCGTCGCATTGTGGCGCGGAGAAAAACCATTTGTGCCCGATCAACCGATACTCGGCGCCGCGTCCTTCCGCGCCCAGCGCCACCGCGCGCGTCCGGTTGCTGCGCACGTCCGAGCCGCCCTGCTTCTCGGTCATGCCCATGCCGACCATCATGGATTGCTTGCCGGCGTCGAGCGGGATATCGCGTGGATCGTGCTTGCGGGAAAGCAATTGCGCCTGAAGGCGAGCGTAAAGTGCGGGCTCCTGCTGCAACACCGGAATGCTGGCGAAGGTCATGGTCAGTGGACACAACGATCCGCTTTCCAGTTGCGCATGGAGAAAATAACCCGCGGCGCGCGCGACCATGGCGCCGGGCTTTGGAGCAACGGATTCGAACGGCAATGCGTGCAGCCCATGCTCGCGCAACATTGAAAGCAGCGCATGCCACGCGGGATGAAACTCGATCGCGTCGATCCGCTCCCCGCGCGCACTGAACGGATGATGTTCGGGCGTATGCCGGTTGGCGAGATCGGCTAGAGCGAGGACCTCCGGCTGCGTCAGCGCGAGGCCATCCCGAATGAGCGCATCGAGATGCCAGCTTGCGCCTTCGCGATCGAGCGCCGCGACGAGGACCGCGTCCGCGGTCATCGCGTTATAGCGCTCGAGCGGCGGCGCCTGGTTGATGATTTCGTGCGTCTGGCCGTAGGTGGATGGGTTCATCGATTACCTCCGTCGAAGCAAACATTTTGCTCTCAAAAATGCGTGCGTTGGGATTGCGCCGATTAAAACAAGATGTCTTGAGAATCCCCTTAGATCATCTGTTTTGAGGTAATTCCGATTTTTAGTCGGAAGTCCTTATCTCTTTAAACGCGAACCTATAATTCCGAATCCCATTTTGGGCGTTTGGCGACATCACGCAAGTAAGGAAAGGCAAATCAAATGAGCATCAACATTATTCAGCTAGTACAAGGCGCTTTGACCGAAAGCGTGTTGCAGCAACTCGCCACTAAACTCGGCGTTGCGCCGGAAGCGGCAAAACGTGTGGTCGGCATGATCGCTCCGGCTATGGTCGGCTCGCTCATGAACAAGGCGTCGTCGCCTGAAGGCGCGCGCGGTCTGTTCGCATCCATCATGTCGCCGGATTCGAACGCGAACATCGTTGAGATGCTGCCGCAGCTCGTGCACGGCGACGGCCTGCAATCATTGCTCGCTTCGGGAACGCGGCTCGCAACGGGCGTTGCGTCCGAAGATCGCATCAATGCAATGAGCAACGCCGTTGCGGCGAAGACGGGCGTATCGGTAGGTGCAACGCACGCTCTGGGCGGCATTGTCACGACCGCATTGTTCGGCGTGCTGAAACACTACTTCACACGGTCCAGCGGCAACGTCGGCCAGTTGCCCACGCTGCTTGGCCATCAGTTGCCCATGGTCAAGGCAAGCATGTCGGAAGACATCTCCAGCGCGCTGGGTCTTGGCGGCGCGGGTACTTTCCTGTCCGGCGTGGCAGCACAGTTGAAAGCGGTGTCGTCGCATCTGGAACATCCTTCGACTTCCAGTGGCACGTCGTCGGCTACGAACCCGTCGCTCGACAAGATTGTGGTGGAAGAGAAAGCAAGATCGAAGAAATGGTGGTGGCTGGCAGTTGCCGCCGCACTCGCATTGCTGGCATTGCTGTTCGGACGTAGCTGCACGAACCAGCAATCGCTGACGACCGCGCCCGCCGAAGCACCTGTAGTCACGTCCACACCGGCAGTCGCCGAGCCGGCCTCGGCACCTGCTTCCGCTCCTGCGGCTGTTGCAGCACCCGCACCGACCAAGGACGCGCTGCTGACGTTCACCGTCGACAAACTTGGCGCACCGACCATTCATGCCACGGTCGGCAGCGAAGAAGAGAAGGCCAAGTTGCTCGCCGCATTGACGGCGAAGTTTGGCGCGGATCATCTGAACGCAACGATCACGGTCGATCCGGACACCAAGCCCGCAAGCTGGCTCGACAAGCTCGACGGCCTGTTGCCGCTGATGCAATTGCCGGGCGCGGAAGCGAAGTTGTCGGGTGAAAAGATCGAATTGAGCGGTTCGGCAGCGGACGCGCGCAACGGCTGGATGGACAAGCTGAAGTCGCTGTTTGGCGCCGGTTTCACCGTTGGTACTTTCGACGTCAAGCAAGCAGTTGAAAGCGCGAAGGAATCCTTCATGAGCGCGTTCTCTTCGTTGAATAGCGATTGCGCTCCGGCCGATGTCGCCAAGGTGCTGAACCTGCAAGTCATCAACTTCCGCACCGGCTCGGACGTGCCGCCGCAAGACGCACAACTGGCGCTGGCAAAGTCGGCTCAGATGCTGAAGTCGTGCCAGGACGCAGGCAAGGCGGTCAAGCTGAACATTGGTGGTTACTCGGACAACGTTGGCCTGGCGAGCTCGAACCTGGCGTTGTCGAAGAAGCGTGCTGAAGCTGTGCGTGCCTTCCTGGTCAAGCACGGTGTTTCCGCTGACTCTCTGATGGCGCAAGGTTACGGCGACCAGCATCCGATCGCCGATAACTCGACGGCAAGCGGCCGTTTCGCTAACCGCCGTATCGACTTCGCGGTTCAGGAGTAATTGCGTGACCGGACGTAGTTGAGTCCGGGCAGTAAAGCAACAAGAAACACCCGGTCGCGCGAGAAGCGCGGCCGGGTGTTTTGTTTTGTGCGGGGTTCAAACGCTACCTTGACGAAGCGTCGCGAACCCGCGCTGGAAACCGGGCTGCCGGGCCTTGCAGGAAGTCATCGCCGAGATTCGCCGGTAATGCCTGGCGCGCGACTTCCAGCCAAGCACGAGCGGCGTTCGACAAATACCCGTTGCGTCGCCACCCTACTGCCATATTCCAGTGAATCTCCGGATCGACCACGGGCCGGCAGGTGAACGCGCTGACATCCAGTCGACGGCAGTACGGCGCCGGCAGCAACGCAATGCCAACACCGGCCTGCACCAGCGCCGCCATGAAATCCCAATGTCCGCTGCGGCTGACAATGGTGGGCGAGAACCCGGCTTCGCGGCACGCGTTTAGCACCAGATCGGATAATGCGAGGCTTTCGCCGTAAAAAACGAACGATTCCAGCGCGAGATCGGCAAGCGGCACGTCATTCATGGCGTCCCAGCGCGATCCCTTCTGCGCAACGAGCCACAGCAATTGCCGGCTGACGGGCAACACGTCGAAAGTGGCAAGATCGACGGGTTCCAGCACGCCGCCGAGTTCCAGCTCCCCATCGATCAAAGCAGCCTCGATCGCCTTGGATCCGCGCTCGAACAGTTTCAGCTCCACCTTGGGAAAACGCTTTTTGAAGGTGGCAATGGCCGGCGTGAACAGCGAGCCGCCCATGGGCGGGATGCCGATGGTCAGCGTGCCGCGCCCGAGTTTGCCGAGATCGTTGAGTTCGGCTTCGAGTTGCGCGTGCGCCGCCAGCACTTCGAGTCCGCGCTGATAGACGATTTGGCCGGCATCGGTGAGCACCATCTGGCGGCTTTCGCGCAGGAGCAGCGGCGAGCCAATCTCATCTTCGAGCGACTTCACCATCTTGCTGATGGTCGGCTGCGTGACGAACATTTTTTCCGCCGCAGCGGTGAAGCTCTTTTGCTTCACGACCTCGACGAAATACCGCAACGATCGCAATTCCATACCCGTCCCTTTGATTCCACGTTGGAATGCAATCGATAAGTCTAAGTCATCTTAATTATGTTGAAAGCAATGCCAAGCTCGATGACGGGTTAACCCTTATTAGCGGTCGCTCTCGGCCTCTTGTTTGACGCGACCGCGCACGGCATTCATATGGCGAAGCCTCCCAAACCCTCGCGTGCGAACCGGGAACCTTTGCTACAATCGCAGTTCGCTTCGAGGAGCGTTGCGACGGTTTCCATTCCCACCCCGGAATCCGCCAGGCTCGAAGCATTCAATCGGACGGAGCGACCAGCGCGGGGCAATATCTCAAGCGCTTGTTGAACCACCGCATCGAACGGCGCTCACGTCAAATTTCTATGTTTCCATTTAGAAAGGAGGGCGTGATGAACGCCGTAGTTCTCGATTCAAAGAACAACCAGGATTTCCTCGTCGCCGATATGTCTCTTGCTGCCTGGGGCCGCAAGGAACTGAACATTGCAGAAACGGAAATGCCCGGCCTCATGCAAACGCGTGAGGAATACAAGACGCAACAGCCGCTGAAGGGCGCACGCATTGCCGGGTCGCTGCACATGACGATCCAGACCGGCGTGCTCATTGAAACGCTGACGGCTCTTGGCGCTGACGTGCGCTGGGCCTCGTGCAATATCTTCTCGACGCAGGATCACGCTGCGGCCGCCATCGCTCAAGGCGGCGTGCCGGTGTTCGCGTTCAAGGGCGAATCGCTCGACGAATACTGGGAATTTTCACATCGCATCTTCGAATGGCCGAACGGCGAATTCGCCAACATGATCCTCGACGACGGCGGCGACGCCACGTTGCTGCTGATTCTCGGCTCGAAGGCTGAAAAGGACCGTTCGGTTATCGCCAAGCCGGAAAACGAAGAGGAAGTCGCGCTGTACAAGTCGATTGCCGCTCACCTCGACGTCGATCCGACGTGGTATTCCAAGCGCCTCGTGCACATTCAGGGCGTGACGGAAGAAACGACGACGGGCGTGCATCGTCTGTATCAGATGGAAAAGGAAGGCCGCCTGCCGTTCCCGGCCATCAACGTGAACGATTCGGTCACGAAGTCGAAATTCGACAACCTGTATGGCTGCCGTGAGTCGCTGGTCGACGGCATCAAGCGCGCAACCGACGTGATGATCGCCGGCAAGATCGCGGTCGTGGCCGGTTACGGCGACGTGGGCAAGGGCTGCGCGCAATCGCTGCGGGGTCTGGGCGCAACGGTGTGGGTCACGGAAATCGATCCGATCTGCGCGTTGCAGGCAGCAATGGAAGGGTATCGCGTGGTCACCATGGAATATGCCGCCGACAAGGCCGACATTTTCGTGACGGCTACCGGCAATTTCCACGTGATCGGCCACGACCACATGAAGGCGATGCGCAACAACGCGATCGTCTGCAATATTGGTCACTTCGACTCGGAAATCGACGTTGCCTCCACGCGCCAGTACACGTGGGAAAACATCAAGCCGCAAGTCGATCACATCATTTTCCCCGATGGCAAGCGTGTCATCCTGCTGGCCGAGGGGCGTCTCGTGAACCTGGGTTGTGCAACCGGCCATCCGTCGTTCGTGATGTCGGCATCGTTCACGAATCAGACGATCGCGCAGATCGAACTGTTCGTGCATGGCGACAAGTACGAAAACAAGGTCTACGTGTTGCCGAAGCACCTTGATGAAAAGGTCGCGCGTCTGCATCTGGGTCGTATTGGCGCAGAACTGACCGTGCTGTCGGACTTCCAGGCGAAGTACATCAGCGTGGACAAGATGGGGCCGTTCAAGCCGAATCACTACCGCTACTAATCGTGAGCCCGCGCATGGGTTTTATTGACCCATGCGCATCTGATTTCAAGTTCCAGGAGACCATCGATGTCCGTGTTGCTGACCTGGCTGATCAACGCGCTCGCGCTGTTGATCATCACTTACCTCGTGCCATCGATTCACATTCGCAGTTTTGGCACGGCGCTGATCGTGGCGATCGTGCTCGGGCTGATCAATACGTTCCTGCGTCCGATCCTGGTCCTGCTCACGTTGCCGGTGACCATTCTCACGCTCGGGCTTTTTATCCTGGTCGTGAATGCGCTGTGCTTCTGGCTGTGTGCGTCCTTGCTGAAGGGCTTCGAGGTATCGGGTTTCTGGTCGGCGTTCTTCGGCTCGATTCTTTACAGCATCGTGTCCTGGCTGCTGTCGGCGCTGATTCTTGGTCAGCGCAGTTTCGGGTAAGCGGCTGCCGCGCGCCCGTTTAAATTCCATCATGAAACCGATCGAACTCTCATTCGAGTTCTTCCCGCCGAAAACGCCGGAAGGAATCGAGAAATTGCGCGCTACCGGCGCGCAGCTCAAGACGCTCCATCCGAAGTTCGTCTCCGTGACGTTCGGCGCGGGCGGTTCCACCCAGCAAGGCACGCTCGACACGGTCCTCGAGATGATGAAGCAAGGTCTCGAGGCGGCGCCGCATTTGTCGTGCATCGGGTCGTCGAAGGATAGCTTGCGCGGAATTCTCGGTGCGTATCGCGAGCATGGAATCCGGCATATTGTTGCGTTGCGCGGCGACTTGCCTTCGGGCATGGGCGAAGTCGGCGAATTGCGGTATGCGTCGGAACTGGTGAGCTTCATTCGCGCCGAACATGGCGACTGGTTCAACATCGAAGTCGCCGCGTACCCGGAATACCATCCGCAGGCGCGCTCGCCGAAATCCGATCTGGACAACTTCGTGCGCAAGGTGCAAGCGGGCGCGAATTCGGCGATCACACAGTACTTCTTCAACGCGGACGCGTATTTCCGTTTCGTCGATGACGCACGGAAGCTTGGCGTGGATGTTCCTATCGTGCCGGGCATCATGCCGATCACGAATTTCTCGCAGTTGATGCGTTTCTCCGAGATGTGCGGCGCGGAAGTGCCTAAGTGGATTGCGCGTCGGCTGGAAAGTTATGGCGACGACAAAGAAACGATCCGCGCGTTCGGGCTGGATGTAGTGACGGGCTTGTGTGAACGGCTGGTGAAGGAAGGCGCGCCCGGACTGCATTTTTATACGCTGAACGGCGCGGCGGCGAGCAAGACGATTTGCGAGCGGTTGAAGTTGCAGGGAAAGTAAAAATTCAGATATACCCGCGCGGCGTTCGCCGCGTGGTTCTTGGTTTTCAATCACATCGAAACATTGTGCATAACGAAACTTGATGCACGCCTGCTTTCTCCGCGACGCCGCATAAAATTGTTAACTTAACCTGACGCGTTCTTCGTGCTACGGTAGCGCCCGAATTCGCCGTGGCGCCTGATTCCGCCGATGTTGCGCATTCCAATAAAAACGCGCCAGATCGTAAGAAATCTCTCCGATAACGCGTCGGAATCACGCAAAACACGGCCTTTTCAGGCATTAAATCGACACACCGGAAACGAGCGAAAAAGTGAATTCCCTTAAGGAATTTCGTCGCCTTGTTCACCCTGGCAAAGCTCAGTAAGATCGCGCTACGCTGGTTTTAGCCGGCACAGATCCTGGAGGAAACATGAAAAAAATTGGCCTGTTGCGAGCTGCCCATCTGTCGATGGCCGTCAGCGCCGCCATCGCGGCATCGCTCGTAACTGCGAGCGTCGCCCACGCAGCACCCATTCCCAACAAAACGCTCGTCTACTGCTCGGAAGGCAGTCCGGCCGGTTTCGATCCCGCCCAGTACACCACGGGCACCGATTTCACCGCCAACACGTTCACGGTTTTCAACCGCCTCGTGGAATTCGAGCGCGGCGGCACGAAAGTGGAACCGGGCCTGGCTGAAAAGTGGGAAGTGTCGTCCGATGGACTCACTTACACGTTCCATTTGCGCCACGGCGTGAAGTTCCAGACCACGTCTTTCTTCAAGCCGACGCGCGAATTCAACGCGGATGACGTGCTCTTCACGTTCAACCGCATGCTCGATCCGAATCAGCCGTTCCGGAAGGCCTATCCGGCGTCGTTCCCGTATTTCACGGACATGGGTCTCGACAAGCTGATTACGAAGATCGAAAAGGTCGATCCGTATACGGTCAAGTTCACGCTGAAAGAAGTGAATGCGCCGTTTATCCAGAACATGGCGATGGAATATGCATCGATTCAGTCGGACGAATATGCGCAGCAACTGCTGAAAGCCGGCAAGGCGTCGGATATCAATCAGCAGCCGGTCGGCACAGGCCCGTTTATTTTCCGCAGCTATACGAAAGACGCGACCATCCGTTTCGACGGCAATCCTGATTACTGGAAAGCGGGCGCCGTCAAAATCTCGAAGCTGATTTTCTCGATCACCCCGGACGCCGCCGTTCGCGTGCAGAAGTTGAAAAGCAACGAATGCCAGGTGATGAGCTATCCGCGCCCGGCTGACATTGCGCCGCTGAAAGCGGATGCCAATCTCGATACCCCTTCGCAGCCGGGTTTCAACGAAGGCTACGTGGCGTACAACGTGACGAAGAAAAACGTCGATAACGTCGATGTTCGCCGCGCGCTCGACATGGCGATCAACAAGAAGGCGATCATCGAATCGGTGTATCAGGGCGCGGGACAGGCGGCAGTCGCGCCCATCCCGCCGACGCAGTGGTCCTACGACAAGAACCTGAAAGCGCAACCGTACGACACCGCCAAGGCGAAGGCGCTGCTCGCGAAGGCGGGTTTCCCGAATGGTTTCGAGATGACGCTGTGGGCCATGCCGGTCCAGCGCCCGTATAACCCGAACGCACGCTTGATGGCCGAGATGATCCAGGCCGACTGGGCGAAGATCGGCGTGAAGGCGAATATTGTGTCCTACGAGTGGGGCGAGTACATCAAGCGCGCTCACGCTGGCGAGCACGACGCCATGCTGATTGGCTGGACGGGCGACAATGGCGATCCGGATAACTGGCTCGGCACGTTGCTCGGCTGTGACGCAGTCAACGGCAGCAACTTCTCGCACTGGTGCTACAAGCCGTTCAACGACCTGGTGATCAAGGGCCGCAACACGTCGGATCAGGCGCAGCGCACGCAGGCATACACGCAGGCGCAGCAGATCTTCGCGGACCAGTTGCCGTTCTCGCCGATCGCTCACTCGACGGTCTATCAGCCGACCAGCAAGAAGGTGACGGGCATGAAGATCGAGGCGCTGGGCTACTTGCGTTTCGATGGCGTCGGCGTGCAGTAATCTTTTAGCGGTACGCTTCTTGCACGAAAACTATAACTAGTCGAAAAGGTCCGGCGACAAGGGTCACAAGCCCGCGTCGCCGGTCGCATTTTTTCTCCCCAAAGAGACGAACCATGTTCCGATTCGTTTTGCGACGCATAGGCATGGTGATTCCGACGTTCATCGGCATCACGATCCTGGCTTTCGCATTGATCCACCTGATCCCGGGCGATCCCATTGAAGTGATGATGGGCGAGCGCGGCGTGGACCCGGCCATGCACGCCGAAGCCATGAAGCGGCTCGGGCTCGACCTGCCGCTGCCTGTTCAATATTTCCACTATGTCGGACACGCGCTGCAAGGCGACCTCGGCATGTCGATCATTACCAATACCAGCGTGATGGGCGAGTTCCTCGGCCGCTTTCCGGCAACGCTGGAACTCGCGATCTGCGCGATGATCTTCGCGCTGGTCGTGGGCCTGCCCGCTGGCGTGGCCGCGGCGCTCAAGCGCGGCACGGTCGTCGATCACGGCGTGATGGGCACGGCGCTCACCGGTTATTCCATGCCTATTTTCTGGTGGGGTTTGATCCTCATCATGTTCTTTTCCGCAAAGCTCGGCTGGACCCCGGTTTCCGGGCGCATTGCAGTGGAATACGACATTCCGCATCGCACCGGCTTCATGTTGTGGGACGCACTTTTCTCCGACGACGAAGGCGCGTTCAAGTCCGCCGTCAGCCATCTGATCCTGCCGACTATCGTGCTGGGCACCATTCCGCTCGCGGTGATCGCGCGCATGACACGTTCTTCGATGCTCGAGGTTTTGCGCGAGGACTACATTCGCACGGCGCGCGCCAAGGGTCTTGCGCCGGGACGCGTGGTGGTCGTGCATGCGTTGCGTAACGCGCTGATTCCCGTGGTCACCGTGATCGGCCTGCAAGTCGGCACGCTGCTCGCGGGCGCCGTGCTGACCGAGACGTTGTTCTCGTGGCCGGGCGTGGGCAAATGGCTGATCGACGCCATCAGCCGGCGCGATTATCCCGTTGTGCAGGGCGGTATCCTGATGATTGCGACGCTTGTCATTCTCGTGAATCTGGTCGTCGACTTGTTGTACGGCGTGCTCAATCCGCGCATTCGACACACGAGGTAAGCAATGGCCGATATCCAAGACAATCCCGGCGCATTGACGCCCGTCCCCACCGGCCGCTTTCTGGCGGGCCGCGAATTCTGGGCCAACTTTTCGCGCAATCGCGGCGCGGTCGTGGCCGGCGCTATTGTGTTGATCCTGATCTTCATCGCGATCTTCGCGCCGTTGATCGCGCCACATAGTCCTATCGAGCAATATCGCGATAACGTCAAGATCCCGCCCGCGTGGCTCGAAGGCGGAAACTGGCACTTTGTTCTAGGCACCGACGAAGCCGGCCGCGACATCCTCTCGCGCCTGATGTACGGCGCGCGGCTGTCGTTCTGGATCGGTTTCGTGTCGGTCGTGCTGGCGCTGATTCCGGGCATCGTGCTCGGGTTGATCGCCGCGTTCTTCCAGAAATGGGCCGATACACCCATCATGCGCGTCATGGACGTGCTGCTCGCGTTGCCTTCGCTGTTGCTGGCGGTTGCGGTGGTCGCGATCATCGGACCTGGGCTGGTCAATACCATGCTCGCCATCGCGATCGTTGCGTTGCCGGGTTATGTGCGTCTGACGCGCGCCGCCGCGCTTGGCGAATTGCAGCGCGAGTACGTGACGGCGTCGCGCGTGGCGGGAGCCGGCACCGTGCGGCTGATGTTCTCGCAAGTGCTGCCGAACTGCGCCGCGCCGTTGATCGTGCAGGCGACGCTTGGCTTTTCATCCGCGATTCTCGATGCCGCCGCGCTCGGCTTTCTCGGCCTGGGCGTTCAGCCGCCCGCGGCCGAGTGGGGCGCCATGCTGGCGTCGGCGCGAGACTACATTGAAAGCGCGTGGTGGATCGTGACCATGCCAGGCTTGTCCATCCTGATTTCGGTGCTGGTGATCAATCTGCTCGGCGATGGTTTGCGCGACGCGCTCGACCCCAAACTCAAGCGGATGGCGTGACCATGGAAGACCTTCTCACTATCCGCAATCTCGCCGTCAGCTTTAATGGCTTGCCTGCTGTCGATCGTATCGATATCTCCGTGAAACCCGGCGAAGTGGTTGGTGTCGTCGGTGAATCGGGTTCGGGCAAAAGCGTCACGATGATGGCGCTGATGGGCCTGATCGACGCGCCCGGAATCGTCACCGCCGATCAGATCACGTTCAATGGCACCGACTTGTTGAAGGCGTCGGCGCGGCAGCGCAGGAGGATCATCGGCAAAGACATCGCGATGGTTTTCCAGGACGCGCTTTCCAGCCTGAATCCGAGCTATACGGTCGGTTATCAGATCAAGGAAGTTTTAAGGCTTCACGAAGGTTTGCGCGGATCGAAGCTGCATCAACGTGCGCTGGAATTGCTCGATCAAGTCGGGATTCCCGATGCAAAAAGCCGTATCGATGCGTTCCCGCATCAGATGTCCGGCGGCATGAACCAGCGCGTGATGATCGCGATGGCCGTTGCGTGCAACCCGAAGCTCCTGATCGCCGACGAACCCACGACCGCGCTCGACGTCACCATCCAGGCGCAGATCATGGAGCTGCTGGTGAAGCTGCAAAAGGAACGCGGCATGGCGCTCGTGCTGATTTCGCACGATCTCGCGGTTGTGTCGGAAGTCGCGCAGCGCGTGGCCGTCATGTACGCGGGCGAAATCATCGAAACGAATCACGTGCCGACGATCTTCAGCGAGCCGCATCATCCGTACACGGAAGCGTTGCTTGCGGCGATTCCGGAGCACAGCCGCGGGGCGGAGCGTCTTGCCGCGCTGCCGGGCATGGTGCCAGGCCGCGATGATCGTCCGACCGGATGCCTGTTCGCGCCGCGCTGCAAATACGCCGTCGATGATTGCCGCCGCGCGCGTCCCGCGCTCTTTCAACTCGCTCCGAACGATCCGGCAGTGCGCGCACGATGCATCAAGCCGCTGAACATGGAACTCGTGGCAGAACACGGAGGCGCGCAATGAACGCAGTTCCTCAGGCAATGGCTCAAGATACGGTTCTCGTCGCCGATAAACTCGCAAAGCACTACAACGTCAAGCGCAGCATGTTCGCGCACGGCACGGTGAAAGCGCTCAACGGCGTGTCGTTCTCGCTCCAGCGGGGCAAGACGCTTGCCGTGGTGGGCGAATCCGGCTGCGGCAAATCGACGCTGGCGCGCCAGTTGACGATGATCGAGGCGCCCACGTCGGGACGATTGTTGATCGATGGCGAGGATGTGGCGGACGCGAATCGCGCGAAAGTCGCCGATTTGCGGCAACGCGTGCAAATGGTGTTTCAGAATCCGTTTGCGTCGCTGAATCCGCGCAAGACCGTGGAACAGACGCTCGGCGAGCCGCTTGCGATCAACACGAAGTTGTCGGCGTCCGAACGCGCCGAGCGGATCGCGCACATGATGCGCACAGTCGGGCTTCGGCCCGAACATGCGGCGCGGTATCCGCACATGTTCTCGGGCGGCCAGCGGCAACGGGTGGCGATTGCGCGCGCGATGATTCTCGACCCGCAGATTCTTGTTGCCGACGAACCTGTGTCGGCGCTGGATGTATCGATTCAGGCGCAGATCCTGAACCTGTTCATGGATCTGCAACAGCAGTTCGGGACGAGTTATGTGTTCATCTCGCACAACTTGTCGGTGGTGGAACATATCGCCGACGACGTCATGGTGATGTATTTTGGCGGTGTGGCCGAACTTGGCGACAAGGCAACGATCTACGCACGGCCGCGTCATCCGTACACGCGCTCGTTGATGTCGGCGACGCCTGCCTTGTTCGAAGAAGATCGGCGCATCAAGATCCGGCTGCAGGGCGAAATGCCGTCGCCGCTGAACCCTCCATCAGGTTGCACATTTCACCAGCGCTGCCCGTATGCAATCGATAAATGCCGCGTGGAAGAACCGGCGCTGCGTTTCGTCGATGGGCGGCACGTGTCGTGTCACCGCGCCGAGGAGGTTGGGGAAGTCGATGCCTGACGCAACGGCGGCGCGGCAGGTTGCGCGCCGCGGTGTTGTGCTTGCTGTTGTTGCGGTGGTTGCGGCTTCGTGTTTTCTGGCGCGTGCCGCCTTTGCGCTGACGGGCGTGGCGGCGCCGCCCACGCCATCGGCGGCGCCTTCTGCCTCATTGCCCGGTTTGCGCGTGCCGACGCCGCGTGCAACCGCGCCCGATATCACCGACCGTTCCGAAGGCACCACCGCGAGCGGCCCGGTTCGGGCGCAACCGGCGCACATGCCGTTCTACGTGGCCACGCGCGGCCAGGCCACCATCTATTTGCTTGGCACGCTGCATGTGGGGTATCCGGACGATTATCCGGCCAGCATGCCGTTTCGGAAGCCTATTCTTGGCGCGCTCGATGCATCGCCGACTTTGGCGCTCGAAATCTCGCCCGATGATTTGCTGGTATCGCAAGATGAGGTCAGCAAGTACGGGACGTGCCGCGTGCCTTGCTTGCAGCGCGCGTTGCCCGATGCGTTGTGGAAGCGTCTGGAAGCGCGCTTGCGCGGCAACCCGGCCATGCTCGCCGATATCAGCCGGTCACGGCCCTGGCTTGCGTCGATGCTGGTTGAAACCGTCGATACACTGAAGGCGGGTTTTCAGACCGAGTACGGTTCCGAGACGCAGTTGCAGAATGTGTATTTGCGGCCGCGCGGGCGGGTGGTTGGGCTTGAGACCATTAGCGAGCAGATATCGGCGTTCACGCGACTGACGCAGGCGCAGCAGCGCGAAATGCTTGCGCAGGATCTGGTGCAGACTCCTGCGGAGAATATTGCTGATGTGAAGGAGTTGCATCGGTTGTGGCGCATTGGCGATGCGGACGCGTTGAAGGCCTGGGACGATGCGAAGACGGAGAAGATCGCACGGTCAAAGGTGCTGGCGGCGCAAATCGATAACCGCCTGGTTTATGACCGGAATTATCGGTTTGTGGCGAGGGCGGTTTTGCTGGCAGCGCCGAATAAGCCGATTTTTGTGGCTATCGGGGCATTGCACTTAGGCGGGAAGCGAGGCGTGCTGGCGTTGTTGAGGAAGCGCGGGTTTGTGGTCGAAGGGGCCTAAGGCGGGGCATTGGCATTTGGGGAGGGTCGGGAACCCCAAAGCGCAGCAATCAACACTCGACTATATTGACCGCCAACCCACCGCGCGAGGTCTCCTTATACTTCGTCTTCATATCCGCGCCGGTCTGCATCATGGTCTTGATAACGGAATCAAGCGAAACATAATGACTGCCATCCCCGCGCATTGCCATGCGCGCCGCATTGACGGCTTTCATCGATCCCATTGCGTTGCGTTCAATGCACGGAATCTGCACCATCCCGCCAACCGGATCGCAGGTCAGCCCAAGGTTGTGTTCCATGCCGATTTCAGCCGCGTTCTCAACCTGCGTCGGCGTTCCGCCCATTACCGCCGCCAAACCCGCCGCAGCCATAGAACAGGCAACACCCACTTCACCCTGACACCCAACTTCTGCGCCGGATATCGACGCGTTCATCTTGTACAGAATGCCAATGGCCGCCGCCGTCAGCAAAAAGTCGATCACGCCCTGCTGGCTCGACCCCGGCATGAACCTGTCGTAGTAATGCAGCACGGACGGAATGATGCCCGCCGCGCCATTGGTCGGCGCCGTCACCACCCGCCCGCCCACAGCGTTTTCCTCATTCACGGCAATCGCGTAAAGATTGATCCAGTCGATCATGGAAAGCGGATCGCGCAACGCCTGCTCAGGCTTCCCAACCAGCGCGCGATACAAAACCGGCGCCCGCCGCTTGACCTGAAACGGCCCAGGAAGGCAACCGTCCGCATCGGGATTATCGATACCGCAACCGCGCTTCACGCATGACTGCATCACGTCCCAAATGCGCAGCAAACCCGACCGGATCTCGTCTTCGCTGCGCCAGACACGCTCGTTGTCCCACATCAATTGCGCTACGGACTTGCCGGTATCGCGGCAGAGCGCGAGCAGTTCGTCGCCGGACTGAAACGCATACGGCAATTGTTCGATAGCAGTCAGCACCTTCGCATTCAATGCCCCCGCCGTCACCACAAACCCGCCGCCAACAGAAAGATACGTGGCGTCGCGCAACGACGCGCCAGCGGCATCGAAGGCATGGAGTTTCATGCCGTTCGGATGCTCTGCAAGCGCCTGCCGCAAAAACGCAATGTGATCCTTCTGCACGAACGGAATCTCGTGCCGGCCGAGCAACGCAAGCTTTTTGGTCGTGCGCACGCTTTCGAGCCGTGGGCTGATCGTGCTGGCGTCGACGGTGTCGGGCGCGTCGCCCATCAAGCCGAGCATCACGCCGCGATCCGTGCCATGGCCTTTTCCCGTTGCTCCAAGCGACCCATACAACTCGCACTTCACGGAAGCCGTTGCGTCGAGCAATCCATCGCGTTCGAGCCCTTGTACGAACATCAGGGCCGCTCGCATAGGCCCGACCGTATGCGAACTGGACGGACCGATGCCGATTTTGAAAAGGTCGAAAACGCTGACTGCCATGACTGCTCCTGCAAAGTGCCGCTAAGAAATCATCGCGCCGGCAGCGGCAGGCAAACCGCCAGCCACGCGGGCGGCGTGGGCGCGAGGCGCAGCGCAATAGGCGTATAGCGCCCGTCGAGCCGCGCCGACAGATGAAACAATTCGGCCGCGTTCTTGGGATCCCATTGACCGGAAAAACCGGGCAGGCCGGCTTCACGGCGGCTGGCGTCGAAGGGCACTTTGGAATTCACGAATTCGTCATGCGTGCGCGTGCCCAGCGCATACGGCGTCAGCCAGTTCAACGCGCCAGCAAGCGTTGCACCGGATTGCGCGCGTTCCCCCAGCCAATTCCGGTTGTGGCGGCGCGCAGCGAGCGCCGCCGTCACCAGCGGCTGCAGATCGTAGGTGACGTAATGCAGCGCATCGCGCTCGGCGAAATCGACGGTCGAGCCATCGGGCGCAATGTTGTCGCCAATATGTTCCACATAGAGACGCTGCGCCGCGTTGATGAGCTTGCGGTCGTCGGTCGTGAACGCACCCATCGCGATCAGCTTGATCCTGTGACTCTGCCAGTTGTTCCGGTATGTGCCCGTGAGCGGCCGCTTTTGTTTATCGATATCCGCAATGTAGCCCGTCACCATTTTCGTGATAAACGCATTCGCGGCGTTGCGCGTCTTCACGGGCAGCGCGCTCGCGGTCAGGTCGTAGGCCAGAATCAGCGACTCGAAATTCGTTTCATCGATAGGATTGAAACTCGGCTGATAAATCGTCGCCCACGCAAACAGAAACCGGTCGACAAGACGCAAGTACGCTTCGTTTCCTGTCGCGCGCCAGGCAAGCGCGGCATCGCGCATCAACGAGAGATCCTTTTCCGCCTGCTCGCTTTCGTCGCGAATGCCCTGATGCGGCAACGTGCCTTCCGTGTGCAACGTTGCCCGCGCCTTCGGCTGCTCGTTCAAATGCGCCTGCACCATCTTTACCAACGCTTTCACGCCCGGATCGGCGTTCGTGCGCTCGCTGTTCTGCATCGCGGGCGCGGCGCAAAAATTCATTGCAGCGCTCGCGCTCTGCGCGCTCAACGCCGTCGCTGCGAGGGCCGCGATAATCGCCGGAACACGCCACGTCTTGTTCACCATCCGCACCTGTCGCGCCATGCAAAACTCCCTGATTGGCTTCGTTCGGGTGAGATGGTATCTGGTGTTGCGTGAATCCGGCAAAACCGTGCAGCTTCGGCCAAGCCACACGGTTGAAGCAAGTGCTTTATTCGCCGTACTCCGACAGCGGAATGCACGAGCAGAACAGGTTCCGGTCGCCGTAAGCGTTGTCCGCACGGCCCACCGGTGGCCAGTACTTGCGCGCCACCAGGGATTCCACCGGATACGCCGCCGTCTCACGCGAATAGGCGTGCGTCCATGCGTCCGCGACAACGACCGCCGCCGTGTGAGGCGCGTGCTTCAGCGGATTGTCTTCGCGATCCGACCTGCCTTCCTCGACCGCACGGATTTCGTCGCGAATGGCGATCATTGCATCGATAAACCGATCCAGTTCCTCCTTCGATTCCGACTCGGTTGGCTCGACCATCAGCGTGCCCGGAACCGGGAAGCTCATGGTCGGCGCGTGGAAACCGTAGTCGATCAGGCGCTTCGCGACGTCCTCGACGGAAATGCCGCTCGTCTCTTTCAGCGGACGCAGATCGAGAATGCATTCGTGCGCAACCAGACCGCCCGCGCCGCTGTACAGCACGGGGTAATGCGGCGCGAGGCGCTTGGCCACATAGTTCGCGGCGAGGATTGCGCTTTCGGTCGCGGCCGTCAGACCTTGCGCGCCCATCATGGCGATATACATCCATGAGATCGGCAGGATTGCGGCCGATCCATAAGGCGCCGACGATACCGCGCCAATCCCGGCTGCGTCGCGTTGATAACCGGTGGAATGCTGGTTCGGCAGGAACTTCGCCAGATGCGCGCCGACAGCAACCGGACCCACGCCCGGTCCGCCGCCGCCGTGCGGAATGCAGAATGTCTTGTGCAGATTCAGGTGCGACACGTCGCCACCGAACTGGCCCGGCGCGGTCAGGCCGACCATCGCGTTCATGTTCGCGCCGTCCACATAAACCTGGCCGCCGTGCGCATGCACGATCTCGCAGATTTCGCGCACGTTCGCTTCGAACACGCCATGCGTGGACGGATACGTGATCATGATCGCCGCGAGATTTGCAGCGTGCTTTTCGGCTTTGGCTTTCAGGTCGGCTATATCGATGTTGCCTTGTTCATCGCACGCAACGACCACGACCTGCATGCCCGCCATTTGCGCAGACGCTGGATTCGTCCCGTGCGCCGACGACGGAATCAAGCAGATGTTCCTGTGCCCTTCGCCGCGCGACGCGTGATATGCGTGGATGATCAGCAAGCCGGCGTATTCGCCTTGCGAGCCGGCATTCGGTTGCAGCGATACCGCCGCGTAGCCGGTACACGCGACCAGCATCTGTTCGAGCTGATCGATCATGGTCCTGTAACCGACGGTCTGCTCAGCCGGCGCGAACGGATGAATCTGCGCGAATTCCGGCCACGTCACGGGCAGCATTTCCGACGTTGCATTCAGTTTCATCGTGCAGGAACCGAGCGGGATCATGGTGCGATCGAGCGCCAGATCCTTGTCCGCGAGACTGCGCAGATAGCGCAGCATTTCGTGCTCGGAATGATGGCGGTTGAACACCGGATGCGTGAGATATTCGCTCGTGCGTTCCAGCGTTTTCGGCAACGAGGATTGGGCGTCGGAATCCAGCGCGTCGATATCGAACGTTTCCGTCTTGCCCGCCACTTCCGCGAACAACGCGAAGAGCTTGAGCAAGTCGTCGCGCGATGTGGTTTCGTCGACGGAAACGCCTACGTGCGTTGCATCGACATGGCGCAGATTCACATGCACCGCCGACGCCGCCTGATGCAACGCCGTGGTGTTCGCGCCGCTGACGATGGTGACGGTATCGAAAAAGGTTTCGTTCGCGAGCGTATAACCGAGCTTCTGCACGCCGGCTGCGAAGATGGACGCCACGCGATTTACGCGCAACGCAATGGTCTTCAGGCCCTGCGGCCCGTGATACACGGCGTACATGCTGGCCATGATCGCGAGCAGCGCCTGCGCCGTACATACATTCGATGTCGCCTTTTCACGGCGAATATGCTGTTCACGCGTTTGCAGCGCGAGACGCAGCGCGTGCTTGCCCTGGGCGTCGACGGTCACGCCGACCAGACGGCCCGGCATCTGGCGCTTGAAGTCATCGCGAACGGCCATGTACGCCGCGTGCGGACCGCCGAAACCGACCGGCACGCCAAAGCGCTGCGTATTGCCGATAGCCACGTCCGCACCCCATTCGCCCGGCGGCGTGAGCAGCGTGAGCGCGAGCAAATCCGCCGCCGCGATCACGAAGCCGCCAGCCGCGTGCACCGCTTCCGTCAACGCGCGGTAATCGTGCACGTCGCCATTCGCGCCGGGATATTGCAGCAAGACGCCGAATGCATTGGCCGCGGCGGCGTTGGCGGCGGGCCCCACTTTCACTTCGATACCTGCGGGTTTCGCACGCGTCTGCACGACTTCAATGGTCTGCGGCAACACATCGTCGGCAATATAGAACACGTTCGATTTCGGCTTGCCCACGCGCTGAAGCAGCGTCATGGCTTCGGCGGCGGCGGTGGCTTCATCGAGCAAGGAAGCGTTCGACATGGCGAGGCCCGTCAGGTCGATCACCATTTGCTGGAAGTTCAGCAACGCTTCCAGCCGGCCTTGCGAAATCTCCGGCTGATACGGCGTGTAAGCCGTGTACCACGCCGGGTTTTCAAGCACGTTGCGCAGGATCACCGCAGGCGTGTGCGTGCCGTAATAACCCTGGCCAATATAGTTTCTGAACACCAGGTTCTGATCCGCCAGCTTCCTCAGCGAAGCCAGCGCTTCCGCCTCGCTTTTCGGCTGCGTGAACGCGCCGAGCGGCAGCGTTTCATGACGCCGGATAGCTTCGGGAATTACCGCGTCGATGAACGCCGCGCGCGACGCAAAACCAAGCGCCTCGAGCATGGCATGCTGGTCGGCCGCATCCGGGCCAATGTGCCGCCGGGCGAAGGCGTCGTGGCATTCGAGCGCGGCGAGGGACAAGGATGAGCGGTTCATCAGGCGATCCGGGTGTTCGAGCTTCATGAGAATTCCTGCTGGTGCGGCGTGTTTTTCATGGGCAAACACGCCGCACGGTCGAAAGAGAAGTTTTACTCGCCGATCGACGTGCCGTAAGCACCGGCGTCGATCAACCGATCCGTGTTGGCGTCGGCGGCGGGCTTGATCCTGAAGAGCCAGCTTTCATACGGCGAACCGTTGATCTGGTCCGGCGTGCCTGTCAACGCGTCATTCGCGCCGACGATTTCACCCGAGACGGGCGCATAGATATCGGAGGCGGCTTTCACCGATTCGATGACCGCAATGGCATCGCCTGCGGCAACGGTCTTGCCGATCGGCGGCAATTCGACGAACACCACGTCGCCCAATGCTTCCTGCGCGTGATCCGTGATGCCGACGGTCAAGGTGCCGTCGGATTCGGTGCGCACCCATTCGTGCGATTCGGTGTATTTGAGGTCGGCCGGGATGCTCATTGGGATGCTCCAGTTTGTCTTTGAGGGTGGACGTGCGTGGCTTTTTCGCGAGCGTTCGGAAGCGCTTAAAGCGCCGTCAGAACCTTGCCGTTGCGCACGAACGGCAGTTTTACCACGCTTGCCGGCAGTTGTTTGTCGCGGATGACGACGTGCACTTGATCGCCCGGTTTCACGCTCGCCGGCACCCGGGCGAACGCGATGGATTCCTGCATCGAGGGCGAGAAAGTCCCGCTCGTGATTTCGCCTTCGCCGTCAGCCGTGACGACTTTCTGATGCGCACGAAGCACACCGCCGGCGCGGCCGTTTTCCTTCTGCAGGATCAAGCCGACAAAGCGCGCCTTCGATCCATTCGCTTCCAGCGCCGCACGTCCGACGAAAGCACGGTTTTTATCGTTCAGATCGACGGTCCACGAAAGTCCCGCGTCGAGCGGCGAGACCGTGTCGTCCATGTCTTGGCCGTAGAGATTCATGCCGGCTTCCAGACGCAGCGTGTCGCGTGCGCCGAGGCCCGCCGGTTTCACGCCAAGCGCCACCAGCGCGTTCCAGAATTTCTCCACTTGCGTGGCCGGGACAACGACTTCGAAGCCGTCCTCGCCCGTGTAGCCGGTGCGCGCGATCATCACGCCGCCTAATGACGATTCCGGGAACTGCACGGCGTTGAAGGGTTTGAGTTCGGCGGTTGCGTCGCGCGTTTCCGGCAGCACTTGCCAGACCTTTTCGCGTGCGTTCGGACCTTGCACGGCGACGATCGCGAAATCGCGGCGCGGCGTGATCGTGAGGCCGAAACCGCCTTCAGCGTTCAAATGGCCGAACCATGCAATGTCTTTCTCGGCGGTGCCGGCGTTCACAACGACGCGGAAGTTGTCATCGGCGAAGTAATAGACAATCAAGTCGTCGATCACGCCGCCTTCCGGGTTCAGCAGGCAGGAGTAGAGCGCCTTGCCGGGAACGGTCAGCTTGTCGACGTTGTTTGCGATTGCGTACTTGAAGAATTCGCGCGCCTTGTCGCCGGTGAAATCGACCACGCGCATGTGCGACACGTCGAACATGCCGGCATCGGTACGCACCGCATGGTGTTCGTCGATCTGCGAACCGTAGTTGACGGGCATGTCCCAGCCGCCGAAATCGACCATGCGCGCGTTGAGCGCGATGTGCGTGGCGTGCAAGGGCGTGTGTTGAAGATCAGACATGGAGCGGGGCCTCGGGCGTTCGCGAAAACAAAAAAAGGCCATGCAGCAATCCCGCTCGGAGTTTGGCGTTTGCAAGCGCAAAGCCCAAACCGCGTAGCGATCCTGTACATGACCCCTCTGTCCTCGGTACCTGAGAGATTGCACGCCATCAAGCCGATGCTTCGGCTTACAACGCGCGCCCCTTCGGTGGGCAACTGGCCGGTATTTCTTTCAGCCGATGCCGCTCTCCAGAGTGCGAATTTCCGTTTTTGCGCCTGACTAAAGGCTTCGCACATAAACGGAACTTCGACGCAGCCGGTCCTTTTGCCTGAGAGTTTGTGGGTGTGCCCCTTCGGCGGCGCTGCTTCGTTTGCTGTGTCAATCGACAAACAGAATCAGCGCGCTCTCCCGACGCGTGCGGCGAATTTACGCGACCGATATACGAATGTCAAACGAGGTTTGCTGATAGCGGCATGAGAAAGCCTGATGGCGGGCGCTCGCTGGCGACGCCCGCCGAGCCGATCGAACTTACTGGATTGCGTGCTGCACGCCGTCGAGTTCGCCATTCAGCGTGCGCTGTTCTTCGCCCGACAAACCGCCGCCGTGTTGCGAAGCCATATCGCGTGATTCCTGGCGAATCACATCCAGCCGATGATGGAATGCATCGCCCTGTGGCGGCGGATAAAAGCCCTGGTTCACGCGCTGATCGACATGGCGCCACATCGAATTGATCCGCCCGTTGACCTGATCCATTCTGTGCACCGCTTCGGCATGCGGATCGGGGCGTGCGGGCGTTTCCCGGACGACATCGACTTGCCGCGTCGGCTCGACAACACACGCCGCAAGCGACCCCGCGAGCGCAGCGCCAATCAGCGCGCGTGCGCAACTTTGCTTGAATGTCAGCATGAAAGTTCTCCCCTTGTGATTTTTAAGATAAGAGCGGACGACCGGAGAAGAACGGTTCGCAGACCACCCTGGCTGACGCGAGAGCGGCCTGCGAATGTAACGCTGTGTGTTTGAAAGACAGGCGTGAGGCGGTTGTCAGCGCCGCCTATTGCAGCTGCTTGAAATCGATGCGGCGTCCTTCGGCGTTGCTGCGGATGGCGATATCGATGATCGTCATGACGTCGACGGCATCCTGCGCCGTGATTGGAAACTCCTTGCCATCGAGCACTGACGCCGCCAGCGACCGATAAAGCTCCGCATAAGCACCATCGCGCGTGGCGAATTCCTGGCGCAGATCGTGGTCGCCGTCGACTTCGCGCAAGAGGCCGGGCGGATTCTTGCCGAATTCCGCGTTGCCGGGGCGCAAACCGGCTTTGAGCTGGTCTTCCTGGACATCGAGCCCCGTCTTTACATAACTGCCGCGCGTGCCGTGAATGGCGAAGCGCGGCGGCTCCAGCGCGGCAAGCGCGCTCGCATGCAGCACGATTTCCTTGTCCGGATAGCCGAGCAGCAAATGGACGTAATCCGGCGCGCTCGCGTGGTCGCGCTGTGCCTTGACGGTCGCGAACACGGTCTGCGGCGCGCCGAAAAGGGCCAAGGCCTGATCGATCAGATGCGGTCCCAGATCGAACAACAACCCGCCTCCGCGCGATGCTTCCTCGCGCCAGCGCTGCGGCACTTTGGGCCGGAACCGGTCGAAATGCGATTCGTAATGCGTGACACGCCCAAGCCGCCCGCTTTCAATCAGGGCGCGCGCGGTCATGAAATCGCCATCCCATCGGCGATTGTGGAACGGCGCGAACAGCAAACCGCGGGCTCTGGCAAGATCGGCGAGCGTCTTGGCGTCCGCGCCAGAAAGCGTGATGGGTTTGTCGACGACCACGTTCTTGCCCGCTTCAAGGGCCTTTTTCGCCATGTCGAAGTGTGTGTCGTTGGGCGTCGCGATCACGATGCATTCAAGGTCGCCGAGCGCGAGCAACGCGTCGAAATCGGCGACGATCGTGGCGTTCGGATAATCGGCCAGCGCCCGCTCGGGCTTGCCCGTGGCAATGGCGGCGAGTGTCGCGCGACCGCAATGTTCGATCACCGGCGCGTGGAAGGTCTCGCCGGCAAAGCCATAGCCCATCAGGCCGACTTTTAGAAGTGCTGTCATGCAGGCATCCTGTTTGTGTTGGCGACGCCGGTATTGTGGCACGGGCAAGTTTCAGCCCGGAGCACCGCGCAACGCCTGTTCTTCATGGCGAAAGGGTCAGAACCAATGCCTTCGGCCGACAGTTTCTTCCGTGTTAACATCGCGCTCTCGAAATCGCGGCCGCTTCTGGATTTGATCTTCAAGCGCGTGATTCCGCCCGCTTTCCCGCTCACAACGCGTAATTCCAGCGGCCCCAGGCGTCGCGTGATTTGCGCATCTCAAAGTGTCCGAACGATGTCCGCAGCAGGTATGAACGCCGCGCAATCCGAAGCGGTGCGCTATCTCGATGGTCCATGTCTCGTGCTCGCCGGCGCCGGCAGCGGCAAGACGCGCGTGATCACGCAAAAAATCGCGCATTTGATCGAGCGAAAGGGCTTCGAGCCGAAGCACATTGCCGCGCTGACCTTCACGAACAAGGCCGCGCTCGAAATGCGCGAACGCACGGCAAAACTGCTCGAAGGGAAGACGCTCACGGCGCCCGGCAAGGAAGGCCGCCGTGTACCGGTGAACCAGCTGACCATCTCGACGTTCCATTCGCTTGGCGTCCAGATCATGCGGCAGGAAGCCGAGCACGTCGGGCTGAAGCCGCAATTCTCGATCATGGATTCCAGCGATTGCTTCGGCATGGTCCAGGAGCAGCTCGGAACCACCGACAAGGGCCTGATCCGCAAGGTCCAGTCGATCATTTCGCTGTGGAAAAACGGCATGGTGTCGCCGGATCAGGCGTCGGCGATGGCGTCGAACGAAGACGAGATGCAGGCTGCCATTGTGTTCCGCAGCTATGTGGCGACGCTGCACGCGTACCAGGCGCTCGACTTCGACGACCTGATCCTCAAGCCCGCGCAGCTTTTCGCGGAGAACGAGCAGGTTCGCGAAAAGTGGCAGAACCGCCTGCGCTACCTGCTGATCGATGAATATCAGGACACGAACGCCTGCCAGTACGAATTGCTGAAACTGCTGGCTGGTCCGCGCGCCGCGTTCACGGCGGTGGGTGACGACGATCAGGCCATCTACGGCTGGCGCGGGGCGACGCTCGAAAACCTCGCGCAATTGGGCAAGGATTTCCCGAAGCTGCATGTGGTGAAGCTGGAGCAGAACTACCGGTCGACGGTTCGCATCCTGACCGCGGCGAACAACGTGATTGCGAACAACCCAAAGCTCTTCGAAAAGAAGCTTTGGTCCGAGCACGGCATGGGTGACTCAATTACCGTGACCGCGTGCAACGACGAAGAGCACGAGGCCGAATCGGTCGTGTTCCGCTTGTCGGCGCATAAATTCGAGCGGCGCTCGGCGTTTCGGGATTATGCGATTTTGTATCGCGGGAATTTTCAGGCGCGGATATTCGAGCAGGTTTTGCGGCGCGAGCGGATTCCGTATGTGCTGTCCGGCGGACAGTCCTTCTTCGATAAAGCCGAGATCAAGGACATCGTCGCGTATTTGCGGCTGATCGCGAACCCCGACGACGACCCCGCGTTCATCCGCGCGATCACCACGCCACGGCGCGGCGTGGGCAACACGACGCTCGAGGCGCTCGGTGCGTTCGCGGGGCAGGCGAAGGTTTCGCTGTTCGAAGCGGTGTTCATGGGTGGGATCGAGGCGCGGTTGTCGGCGCGCCAGGTCGAGCCGTTGCGCGCATTTTGCGACTGGATGCAGCGTCTGTCTGACCGCGCGGGGCGCGATCCGGCAACCGAAGTGCTCAACGACATGATGGAAGCCATTCACTACGAGGCGTATCTCTACGATGCCCACGACGAACGGCAGGCTCAGTCGAAATGGCAGAACGTGCTTGAATTCTGCGAGTGGCTGAAGAAAAAGGGCACGAAGCCGGAAGTGGCGGATGCGGAGGCGACCGGCTACGACAATGCCGATGGTTTCGGCGACGAAGGCAAGAACTTGCTCGGCCTGATCCAGACGGTCGCGCTGATGTCGATGCTCGAAGGCAAGGACGAGAATCCCGATGCCGTGCGGTTGTCCACGGTGCATGCATCGAAGGGACTGGAATATCCGCATGTGTTTCTGGTCGGCGTGGAAGAGGGAATCATGCCGCACCGGGGTAATCCGGACGCCGATGCGGATGCGCCGGTGGATACGGGCCGGATCGAGGAAGAGCGGCGGCTGATGTACGTCGCGATCACGCGGGCGCAGCGCAGCTTGCATCTGAACTGGTGCAAGAAACGCAAGCGGGCGCGGGAAACGGTGGTGTGCGAGGCGTCGCGGTTTATCCCGGAAATGCTTCTGGACGATGCCCCGCCGCCAACGGAAGAGGAAGCGCCGATGTCGCCGAAGGATCGGATGGCACGGCTGAAGGAGTTGTTGCAGAAGCCGGCTTGAGGATTGAGCGGTATGAAAACGAAACCCCTGCGTTTTTGCGCAGGGGTTTGTGTTTGGCTGGTCTGCTGAAACCGTCTACTTCGACGCGGCAACCATGTAATCGACGGCGGCTTTCACGTCGGCATCGGATGCATTCGATCCACCTTTCGGCGGCATTGCGCCCTTTCCATGCAGCGCGTAGCCATAGACGGTGTCCATCGGTTCTTTCAGGCGCGGGGCCCAGGCATCCTTATCGCCGAATTTTGGCGCGCCGAGCACGCCTGCCGCGTGGCACGCCTGACAAACCTGCGTGTACAACGCCTTTCCAGCTTGCGATGCATCCGCGCTTTGCGCGCCTGCCGCCGGTGCGGAGCTTGCCTGCGGCACGTTTGCCAAGGCGGCGACTGCGGCTGCGGCCTGGGCGTTATCAGTTGAAGAAGCGGCTGCTGCGCCGCTCGCCGGGGCGGCAGCCGCCGATGCACCCGCTGCCGCGCCAGGCGCCGGTTGCGCGGGTTCGGCGAATTTTGCGCCGCCATCGTTGGCCATGTAGACGACTGCCCGGGCAATTTCGAAGTCGCTATAGTCGTCGGGACTGGTGCCGCCGCGAGCGGGCATGCCGCCTTTGCCATTGAGCGCGTTGTGGAGCAGCGTGTCATAGCCTTCCGCAATTCGCGGTGCCCAGTCGCCCGCATTGCCGAACTTCGGCGCGCCGGCTACGCCAGCGGTGTGGCAGGTCGTGCAGACGGCTTTGAAAACCTGTTCGCCGGTTTTGTAGACGCGGGGGGCGTTGGCGTCGCGGATATCGACTTGCGCGACTGGGGCAATGCGCTGCGCGACGGCGGCATCCGAGAGGGAATCGGTGCCGGCGCCGGTGCGTGTCGTATTGTTGACGTAGACGGCCAGCAGGACGATCACGACGATTGGAATGGCGAACCCGGCGACGATTGCCGCGATGAGTTGGCCGGGCGTTTTGATCGGGACTCCGTGGGGTGCTTCACTCATGCTCGTCTCGTCTCCCTTTTTATATGTGAGTCGGTACAGCGACAGCGTGACAGCAACGGCGATTCTCTCGAATGGTTTTAAACGTTTTCGCCAGCACGGTCGATTATAGACGGAACGTTTACGTGGCGGCATGCCTGCAAAGGCTTGTCGCAGCGCGTGTTAACCCGGATTTTTGGAGGTTTTGCAGAGGCTTTGGAAGATGCAGGCGTTAGACGTTTAAGCCCTTGCGATGGACGAATCGTCCGAAAACAGGTATTGTTTCGGACTCGCAGCAGTCCTGCCTCCATGATTTTGTATATGGAACGCGGTACTCCTCGCTCATATGCGCCCGTAGCTCAATGGATAGAGTACTGCCCTCCGAAGGCAGGGGTTGCTGGTTCGATCCCAGCCGGGCGCACCAAGTAAAATCAGATACTTAGCGCACATCCCAAAGGTCACCCTCGCGTCCATAGGACTTTTACGGGACGCAACGATGGCATCATTTTCTAAGCGCACAAATTCGACCGGTGAAGTCACGCACCAAGCGAAGTGCCGGCGCAACGGATTCCCTACCCTCTCCAAGACATTCCGAAACCTCGCAGACGCTAAAAAATGGGCGCGGCAGGTGGAGCGCGGTTGGGACAATGGAGAGGTTCCAGCCGCGCCAGCGACCGAAGGCGGGCACGGTACGCTCGCCGATGTCCTAAAGCGATACCGGGACGAGGTTGCACCGAACCACAAAGGCGGCTGGATCGAGTCGTTGACCATTAACGCTTGGATCCGAGACGAGCCGGGCCTAGTCGGGACCCAGATTCACGAGATTTCGCCGACTGTGATTGCCGCGTGGCGCGACAGGAGGCTGAAGGTTATTAAGCCTTCGAGTGTGGCGCGGCAAATGAATATCTTAAATAGCGCAATTTCCAAGGCAAGACTGGAGTGGGGAATGCCTATACCGGATTGCAAAGTGGCACGTCCGAAAAGTCCACCACATCGCGAACGCGTTTTGGCTGATAAAGAGGAGGCCGCGCTGCTGCTGGCGGCTGGCGACTTTAAGCCGGTAATCGAGTTCGCAATCGCCACTGCCATGCGCCAAGGCGAAATCGCGGCGTTACGTTGGCCGGATATCGATTGGGAGCGAAAGATTGCCCGGCTGCACACTTCTAAAAACGGTTTGCCGCGCGATGTGCCGTTATCTAAAAGAGCGTTGACCGCGCTGGAATGCATGCCGCGTGGAACTGGGCCGGTATTCGGTTTATCTGCTGAGGCGATTAAACGCAAGTTCATCCGCCTGACTCGTCGCCTGAAAATCGTTGGTCTGCGATTCCACGATCTAAGGCATACGGCCATCACTCATTACGCTCAAAGCGGCTTGAATCCGCTTCAACTAGCCGTCATAAGTGGTCACCGCGATATCCGGATGCTGAGCCGCTATACCCACTTAAAAGCGGACGACATTGCGTTAATGATGGGCTGACTCGGTACGGGGGTGCGGCTTGTGTACAGTCTTGGCTTCACTTCCTGCCGAGTCTAGGCTGTCGCGCCGCATCTCGGTCGTGGGTTTCTCGCTGCGTGCGCGGAAACGGGACGGAGGCGGGACGTTGAGCTCTGGATTGGGCAGTAATAGCTACGCCAATCGCGGCAACCATATGCGAAAACATCGTTGCCGCTAATCATCTGACTAGACAATTGTGTCTAGCGTTAAGTAGGCTTAACCCTCTATAATCGAAGCAGGCCGAAGCGAAAGCTCCGGCCTCCCGTCAACTCGTGACGGTTATGAGACTAATAAGGTCCCGTATTGCCTAGTCACGATTCTCCTCCTTTCCACGCTCACCATAGCGCGGTTTGGTGTCCCCTCGGCAGAGGACGGGTGAGTTACAGAAGGTCATCGGCATCGCCAGTGTCATCACCACTGGCGATGCCATCCTTCCTCTTGTAAAGATTCTTTTCGCGAATCAAAAAGCCTTCCCTTACCAGCTTCGACAAGGTAGTTGCAACCGTGCCAGCGTTAGCGTCCACCTTGCGCTTCTTAACTGCCACTGCTACGTCAAATCGGCTTAGCGACTCGCCCGACATAAATAAACTTTTGATCAAATGCTTCGTACTTGGCGGCATCAATGCCAAATCCGTTTCGCTCGAACGTATGCTTGTAACAAACGGCACCTTGAAGTTTTCGGCATTCAAATCACTCGAACCAGCCGCAGACAGGGTAAGGTGGCTAGAATAATTCTTCAGCGCGTCTCGTTCCTTTCCAAACTCGTCTTCTGTCGGTGTACTACCTTCCGACGCCTCAAGCTGTTGCATAACTCCTAGCGCAATTGCAAGTCTCTGGGCCTCTGCGTCCAGATCCAGAATACTCTGCCTATGCCGGTCGATCTGCTGCCGGATAATTTCGAGTTTTGCCGTAAGGCTGGCAATGGCGTCCAAGGTCTTCATGCGAAAGAGTCTATCACGTCATCAAGCAGACGTGAAACATAATTACCCGAAGGTAATTCTCTACCGCTTGCCAGCAATGCTATGCACTAATATTGTGCTTACCACTTTATCGGAAATGAAACAAAACCTGCACATGTTGAAGCGACAATGTTAACGAGGCGTTTCACGACTGGCCCGCAGCTACGCCGCGCTGACAACACAACATATAGTCCAATTTGCATTTCCTAGCCCCAAGTATAGTGACATTCCGCACACTCGCAAAAACTTTTATTTGGTGAGGATTTCACTAACCGGGGTTGACTTTTCGAATACCAACGTCGGACATGGGAAAGCGGCACTATATGTAGTTAGACCTGCCGCAGTGCAGATAGATAATCGTGGCTGTCAAGCCCTAGATAAGCCCGAAAGCGCCTACCAGCAAGGGATTAGATTAATAGACGTTGTTTGTTTCGCGAGAGCCGCAAGGTTATCTTGCGGAATGACTTTGAGTTACTTCGAATGACTTTGCGTTACTTTGCTTTATGTTTTCGGCAATCTTCGGGTAGCGTTTAAACGGTTTGAAAACCGGAATTGATTCAAAGTTGAACTCAGGCGAACCCGCTGATTGTTGTAAACGACTGGTCCGAATCGACCGCTTTCGCATTTCGTTTGAATGAACGGGGAGTTGGTGAAACATCACACCATTGGACTTCAGTTGAACGCTGGTGATGAAAGCAAATCGTAATACTTTTAGCGCGGCGAGTTTTCGCTTGCTCGGGCTTAGGGAACCGAGGCGAGTACCGGGGTGGGAAGGAGGCCGCGACTGTGGTACGAGGCCACGTGCCCTGCCTGTGCTAGGCAGTAGCGGCTCAATACAGGATTGGGTTTTGCGGCTAGACATAGAGCAGCGGGACGCGAGTGGGACGCTGGCCGCGATATGCTTCGAGTTATTTGCGCGAGAGCGCGCTCAACTCAAATTCATATTCTTTGCCGAGCGCGCGGAAAGTGGCGCGTCCTCGCTTGACCTTCTTGCGAAACCGAATCACTTTGCAGCCGAATTGCCCGAAGAGTCCCAAGTCTATGAAGGCTTGCTTTGTGCTCTTGTGAGTGGTCGTCTCACCGTCCACGGTCACCTTGACGCCGTCTCTCTTGAGGCGAGTCGCTGCAATGTTCTCGTCTAGCCACGACTCTGAAGTTGCAGCCGCAATGAGCTTCTTTGTTTCGGCGCGTTGCACATTTGCGTCCAGGCCCGGATCGTGTCTGGGTTCGTCTCGCGGCAAATGCTGCTCGCGCGTCCGATGTTCAGTCCAACGAAACTTAGCGCCTTCCAAGCTGACACGTGTGTTCGCGTTGGACATCTTCGCGCCGAATTCGGTGTTAGCCTTCCAAATAGACCAAACATTGCAATCGTCAAAGGACAGCAGCGCAGATATCGTATGCGACCATGCTCGATCACTGCAAAGATCGTCAATCATATTCGACTCCTAATCACTTAAAGCTACATAACAAAAGCGCCGTGCCTGTTAGACACCGGCGCTTCTATTGCAGTGCATCCGATTACTTCTGCAAGTCTCTGATATCGTCATACGGGTCGTGCGGAAGCGATGCTCGATGTTCTCGCGCGGCATTTTCCATGCGCTGATCGAATGCGGAACGCTGCATAACCGCCGCAACTGCCTTCGCATCAGCCGCGCCCTGACGTTCGAATTTGGCGCGCAAAGTCCGTTCATCATTCGCGCTCATCGCTCGCGAGTCGCCTAACGTCGCGGCAACTGCGCTGGGAGACGCCAGTTCTTTCTCCCGCGATAATCCCATTCCATCGGCAACATCTCGCAGCGCGTCCACGAGGCTGCGCAACGCTTGTACCGCACGCGTCTTGCGGATGCCTTGCACGCCGGTCACGCTCGGCTTCACGCTTTGTATGCCGTCGATGGGCTTGGTGGCCTCGTAAGCATCGGACTTATCTGCGATGCGCCGCGAGGCATGCCCACGTACGTTCGCCTTAAGGCTCACGTTCGGTGCGCCAGTGTCGCGATTGATTGTTACGGTTCGTGTCATGTTGCTGCTCCTTAATGTGGGCGGGTTTATATTGCTTAGTGCTTCACGTGCTGATCGGTGAGATCGGCCAGCAGTGATTTTGCTTCTCGATTGATACTCGGCTTACGCGATTGTGCGAGTTCCGTCGCGCACTCGATCATGGCCTCCACTGCAACTTGCCTTACATGAATCCAAGACATTGAGGCCACGGCCTTTCGCACATCACCATCGCGACACTGCTCGTCCAAATGCCGCCCGCCCCATGCAGCTTCGTATGGCGTGAACCGAAGCACATCGGCATATGCCTGATCGAACGCCTCATTGCTCGGCACCCCCTCCGCACGCATACGAACGAACGCGTCATACTGCTCTGGAAGCACGCTCTTAAGGTGTGCATTCCCAAAATCGGACGGCTTCAGGGCGCAATCGGACGGCTTCAGGGCGCAATCGTCATGGGTCGTTTTCCAGAACATTTTTAACGCTCCTGATTGAGTCGCAGTGCGGCCTTCGCTTTCGCCTTCACGCTGGATCGAACCGCGCGCCACGCTTGCTCAGGGAGCCAGATCATGACGATTGCCGCTGTGCCCACGATCACGCGCAACGTATCGATTAGCATTGGCTAGGCTCCTGCGCCGAATCGCACTCAGACATATCGCACAGTTGCTTTCTGGCCTGAATAGCGGCGCGTCGCAACACCCGATAAAGCGTTCGCTCGTCCACATGTCTAAGATCACCACGCCTAATCGCGCCGACTTTTCGGACATGCAGGCATGCATTCTTTGCTACGCGTCTGCGACCACGAGCGTCAATGAAATCGAGTATCAACGCGGCACATTCGCACGCGCGCTGGTATCGGTCGCCAGTACGGGTCATGCTGCCTCCTCGTTCGCGCGCGCTCGCGCTAAGTCGAATGTCACCTGTGCTTTCATCCATTGCTCCGCGCTCGGCCCGCTGTTCGATAACCACGCTTCTAGCGCGCGTGCGGTGCGCGGCGTGACGCGTGCGCGCTCATTCAATATTTCGTACAGCCGGGTTCTCGCTATGCCGATGGCACGAGCGGCATCAACCTTCTTGATTCGGTTATCTCTCAGCCAGCCTTTCAATGATGCACCCGGACTTTCCCGGTCTGTGAGTTTGAGTTCCATTCGTTATCCTTATGAATGACAGGAAACGTACTGGTTTTCGGTACGTTTTACACAATCTTATGGGTGGCCGCGACTGCCGACAAGCTGCAAAAACGTACACCAGCTTTCGAATACAGATCGAGTGCGCATTCGCGGGTTTGCGTCCTGCTCGCGTCCCTCAGTTGTCCGTTTTAACGCGGATCGCATGCCCGTATTGGGATGCTTGCTGCCTGCTGTAGGCAGGGTGCGTCCGACCGAGCCGCGCGAAATTGTGTTTGTGAGGCCACGGCGCGCGATAAGTGTGTTGGACGTGTTCTAGGGAAAGGTGTTCTGACGGTCGTCGCTTCGCCGCGAGGCCGTATGGATCGAACTAGCTGCGCTCGCCCAAGGACAACACAAACCTCGTGGTCTCAGCGAGCAACGCCGCGCCGAGAACGGGCGCAATCAACATCTTTATCACGAGGTATGTGGACGCAACACGGCAAGCCACTATCAGGAGTCTCGCCGCCCAAATTGTGATGGACCGTAGGAGTGTTCGCTTGTTTGATTCGTTCTTGCTCATCGATTACTGCTCGCTGGAGCGCGGTTTAACGCTGTCTAAGATCGCTTTAAAGTCAGCTTGCATATTTTCGATTATTTGCATGCAGATATCTTCACTGGCATAAAAGACACCCAATTCGTCAAAATCGGCAGTAGGACCCGTTATGCCGAAGGTTTTGACGAGGCCGGTCTTGCAGCGCTCATGTTCGGGCAACAATGCCTCGTCACCCCACAAGTCTTGATTGAGTTCTTCTATATCTCGCGTGTCCGCAGCGGGCCAAATGTCGTGAAACTCTGCGTCACTAATTCCGCTGGCTTTCCTGTGTGCAGCCTTCAGTTCGAAATACGCCCAGCGGTTTGCGACTCGCCGCCCATGAACTTGGAGGATTGCATCGTAATCGGCTTGGGCCTTCGACTTAGTCGCGTCGCTAGTAGTGTCCATCTTGGCTATCCAGTGTTCTATCGGCTTCGTGCTAGCTGGTTGGTCCGTTTGTAGGTTCCGAGGTCGCGCGTGGCTTCCTGGGGCGTTTTTAGTGTTGCGTGATAGCTGCGCGCGCCGAGTTCAACACGTCAAGGAGTGCATTCGCTCGCTCCTCCGCTTGCGGCGCACGCTTCGAGTTGCCTTGCTGGTCGATAGTTGTGATACCCGCGAGGACATTTAGCTCTTTGATTGCGTTCAGGCGTGTGGATTCCCTTACGCGCGGGTCCTCGATGAGCTTGAGGAGATTGTGCATGGACTTCTTTCCGTCCCATAGTTCGCTTGCCATCTTCTCCGACAGAACCTTGTCGAATCTGATCTTTACGTATGGGTTGCTGTCTGCCGCGAAACCGAGTTGGTCAACGTTATACAGACTCACTCTCAGACGTATGAGCTCGAATGCATCGATAACGGCGAGATCGCGCGGGGTGCCGCGCACGCGGAGTTCGATATACGCATCAAACAGCATGTAATATTTTTGCGCATACGCAGGGTCTGCGAATTCAAATGGGTCGTATTCAGTTTGAATATCGTTCATGTTATGTAGTCCTGTGTACCTTCGCGCGAAGTATAGCTTGGGCATCCACTGGCGGGACGTACACTGATGATCAGTCGTGTTCTGGACATGCGGTTGACCCAAGATCATCGCCGCGTGCGTGTGTGTTTCTGTTTGGTCGGATGTTGGTCGGAAGAGGTTTTGTTTTCCGACTTAGTGAGAACTGTGCGGCTATTGGGTTTGGTACCTGTTTGGTCGGAAGTCGGAAAAGTCGGAAAAGATATATGTAGCTAGATAGATAGGGCGTACACTAATTAGGCAGTAGTAGAGAAGTAGCGTAGTAGCGTAGTAGAAAAGTAGATTAAACAAACTTATTCGATTTCCGACTTCCGACTAAGTTCCAGCAGATCCAAGCCCCGTAAGGCTTTGTGCGGGTCGGAAATAAAAGGTCGGATATCCGACCGATCCTCCCGCTTAAAGAAAAGGGCCAGCAGTCCCTGGACGCCAGCCCTTAAACAGAGATACAAACTAGTTGATTATTTTAGAAAGATTGCCCAGCGAAACGAGGCACATGCTCTTTTTCGTTATCGACTGTTTTCGTCTTGTCCAGCATGTCCCTCAAACGCGCATTCGCCATCGACTTGCCTTGATCGTCCTTTCCGATAGCGAACGACCTCTCTTCCCTCACATAAACAGTATGCGTTTTCCCTTCCCACTTCAAATCCCATGGAACTTTTACAAATCCCAAATCGAGCATCATCGTGGCGATTTGTCGCGTAATCAGCCGTTTCTCTCCAGTGTCGCGCGCAATGTGATCGTTGAGCATTGAGGTCGAAACAATCTCGCTGCTCACGCCGAGCGCGCCATCTTCAAGATATGACTTGATCTTGTCCAGTCCGGAATCCGAATTCTCGATGCCGATCATGAGGCGCTTCGACTCCGTTTCAGGCGCACGAACGCCCCACTTTATGCCCTGCTTCAGCTCATATTCCATGAAGAATTTGCGAAGCTGCGGACCATCCTCTCGAATAGCCAGAAAGATGCGGTTGAAGTACGGAGCCAGAGATTCTTGCGGCGGCAGTCCCGGCACTCCTTCTTCCGCAGCGAATTGGCCGATGTTGTTCCACTGCGTGAACTCGACCATCCAGCGGCGATCACCGTCCTTGATCGGCAGCGCATTGGCGAAGTTCGTCATACCCACATAGTTGGTCGCGTTCATAGTTTCGTGAAGCTTTACGTGCTTATCAACAACATCGACTTTCTTGTTGGTGATGTAAGGCTTCATCTTGTTTGTGGCGTGATGTCGACTATCGGTCGGCGCGGCCTTGATCTCTTCGATTACCCTCACCGCCTTTCCCTTTGCCCACCCGGTGTAATCATTTTTGAGTTGATCGCCGCTCATCTGCCCCACATTCGCATCACCAATAAGCGCTGCCATAAGCTCCTGAAAGATGATTGTTTTGCCGTCGCCTTCAATGCCCTTAATAAGCGGCGCGAATCCAATCAACTCACCCGGCTTCTGAACGTTCATAGCGATCCACGACTCAATGCGCTCAGCGGAAGCATCGTTGCCGAATAGTTTTCGCAGATGGTATTGAATGGTCAACTGTGCGGCCAAGCCGACATGATCGGTCTCCTTCGCTGTTTGCGGAACCGAACGCTCATCGAAAAGGTTCACGTACACCTTGCCGTCAAACTCAAAGGTTGGTCCTTTGCCCATCACGTACGCCGTGGCCGCTACAGGGTTGAAACCGACTGTGTTCTGAACATACTGCCACGCCGTTTTCGTACCAAGTTTCTCTTCAGAGGCGATTGAGAAATGATACTTGCCGAACAAAGCATTGAACGTGGTCTGATCGTACATATACGGATTTCCCGGGCGGCAGGCTTTCCCTTCCTGTATAGAAAAGTGCCAGCCTCTGTGCCAGTTCGCCGATCCAACCCCCAGGTCGGTACGAGCCTTATTTTCCAGCCGCGCGCGCTCATCAGACGAAGACCTCATTGCATTGGCATGGGCGGCCTTGTCCGGTGGATCCTCAGCAGCCGCCGCCACGAATAAATAACTCATCCACACATCATCATTCGCAGCCGCCTCAGCGTTGACGCGCGCCAACTCATCATAAATTACAGATTCGATCTGATCGCCCACCCCAATCTCGCGCACAAACGCTGTCCAACCGCGCTTCGCTTCCTTGCAGGTGGAGTGGGAGCACGAGAACAAATACGGGTTATCCATTCCAGCTTCTGGCCCGGCGATAAACGCGTCCAGCCCGTTCCCCGAAGAGTGTTCAGCACCCCACGGACACTTGATGCGATACTTACCGGGCGTGGAGCGGTCCTCGGCGATAGCGTCAGCAGCCCGGTACGCTTTAACCGCCGCCGCGAGAACAGCGTCATCGAATGAATTCCCTAAAGTCTTCACTTCACGCTTCTCGTATTTGGGCGATTGCCGAATTTCAACATTAAATGCGGCGGCAATCTGATCGACCGAATAGCGTAGGTCATAATTTGAAGACTTCAGCCGCACAAACCAAGGTTTATCGTTGCAGTCCGGATACTTCAACGCCCCTTCATTCGTCCGCTTAGTGTTCACACCGAACGGTACACGTGCAATCCGGACAGGATCGTCCAGCTTATCGCCGCCATCCTTCAACACGTCACCAACGAATGACACAATTAGGTTTTTGAACTTCGTGACGTCCGTTTCAGGCTTGTCAAAGAAGTACCACACCTGAAAGTTATCTGGAGAAGTCTCCACAACCGCAGTGGGCATTAGTCGTTCTGCCAGCATATCGACCGTTAGAGCACCTTTCGAGCCTTTCCCTGTACCTACGTCATCCACCATCAACGCAAGCCCCGCCGCGATGTGCTCCTTGCGCCGCGCCCACGTCTTTCTTCCGCTGTCTTTGTATTCAGACGGGTTGATACCTGCAATGCAAGCATAGATGTTCTTGTCCGCTTGCAAAACTGTGGCATTGTTGAATGGCTTGGTCGGAAATCCGCCATCCACCTCGTCCTTCTGCGCAATTACTACACGTTGTTGGTCTTTGAGACCTGCTCCCAGTTCCTTTAAGAATTGCTCCGCGATGGCGCGGCGCTCTGATGTTGAGTTGTCGATATCGCTAACTTTATCGACCACCAACCCTACCACCCCAGTGTCCCCATCGTGACCGTTTACTGCTTGTTGATTCTCTTGCATAATAAGTACTCCTGAGTTGTTGATTTTCATTTCGTTGCGGCCGGACAGACCTGTGAAGTCTTTCCGGCCTCTTTTTGTCTATCGCATGTGGTGCTTGTTACTTGGCTCTATCGAGCCGGCAATCTATCTGCTCAGGCTTTCTCTTCGATGTTCAATCCGGTGAGCCGCAAAGTGTGCGCGGCACCTTCGAACTGAAACGGAATCTTTCCGGTTTCGCACACGTACTTAATCGAAAGCCGGATGAAGTCAGCCATGCTGAGGCGAGCGTCACTCAGCACAGCCTCAGCCGCGCACTTATCCTCCGGTGTGATTTTTGCATGTATGCGCAAGCAACCCGATACAAATGCTGGACGGCCACATGTACCTTTCCTTTCCATGATCGGCTCCTTTGCTGTCGGAACATTTAAGGTCCCTATTATTCCCGTTCAGCCGAGCGCACGATACGTTCACTAATGTTCACTCCGCGCTGACCGTTGCGCGGCTGCAACGCGCCTCCTAAACGCACACATTTAAACACCCGGTCGAGCCGCGCTCAGTAGCTATACAGCTAACCGCCCAGCCGCGCTTTTGCACGCCCACCGTACACCTTCGCGCGGTCCTGTCCGAGGACACCTAGTGAACGTATTAATGCGCTGAAAAAGACCCTAAGATTTAACAAAGGTCGCGGCTTTACCGGCCTTCCACCGCGAAAAATCAGTCCGTCCGGTAGCACCGGTTTAATCGAGCGGAACACGACCTAATGAACCGCTGCTGGCGACCGCACAACCCAAAGGAGCAAACGAAAATGGATCTTTTGAACGCAGTCTTTATTAACGATGAGGCATTCCCCGGAATGCGCGGCACGCCTTTCGTTCCTTCCGACTTTGAATCAGGCGCGCTCGTTACGGCGGTTGCCGCGACCCAAGAACGGCTGTATGCCGAGTTGCGTGTGCGTGGGTTCGGGCGCGCAGACTCGTTCGGCGCGGCCTTCGGTGGATCGTTCGTTGGAACGCTGGATGCGATTGAGGCAGCAGCCGCTGCTTACGAGCTAAGCGCGTTCTACCGGTTGCATGCGCAAGATGCTTTCGAGCGAATCGGACTGGAGAAGCTGCAAACCGAGTGGTCCTCGCGGCTCGCGGAGATGTCGAGCTTCACGAAGGATTACGCGATTGCGCGGCGCGTGGAAATCGCTCGCGAGGAAGACAGCAGCGATGTGAACGAATTTTCATTGAAGCGCGCTCGCCGCGAACTGATCGAGGTTGCGGCGGAACGTGATCGCGAACATGAGAAGCACGAGATAGAGCGTGCGCTCCGGAACCAGCGGCAACAACCCGAACATAAACCGGACCCGTTCGCTGAAAGTGCAGTCCGATAAAAAGGAGCATCGAAAATGGATTTAGGAAGTGCGAACAAGCTTCAGCGGTTGCGCATGAACCTCTCTAAGCTTATCAGCGCTGCCGACAGGCGGGTGCAACACGTGGCCGATTCGGACGTGGCCGGTGCGATGCGAGCGCGCACAGTGATCACGGCCAGCGCCATTCGGGACGCGGCTAAGAGGCTGGGCATTAAAGACGACTTCACCACGCAAGAACTCACTCAGGTGATGGCGCATAACGGCTGTCCCCAGTTGCCGTCCCGTGGCATGACGACATACGAGTTGTCGCGGCAATTCGATTCGATCACGGCGCGCGCACCTCACGCGGATGCGAGCGGCGAGGAAAGTAGAAATCCCGAATCCGTGATGGAGATGATCATTCGCGCATACGAGCGTTTGCCGCTGGGCCACGCGCTTCGATCCGAAATCGATAGCTTGTGCGATGCATTGGAAGGCGAGGTCGGCACGCGCGACACGGCGGAGAACGGCGTTATAGAGCACGACCACCCGGAATTTCTGGGCGGGTATATGGAAGTAAAGGGTCTGCAAAAATGAACGACTTCCATGTCCATCACCTTTCTGGCGGCAATCTAAGCGCATCTCTCCGATCCAGCCTGACATTTCCGGACGTGCTGCGGCTGAGACACTTTTCGGATGACTGCGACGCGTTGGCTGAAGACATCGGCCCTCACACCGTTAATGTCCAAGGCATTCTCATCGGTGAATTCGTCCAGTTCACTCGCCGCAAATCGCTCGGCGTGTTCGTGGCGGTTCATGTTCCTCCGGGCAGCGAGGAGCAAAAGAACCTTCAGGTGCTGGCGCAGGTGAACCGCGCGGCGCCACTAAGCAACGATGCACCACGGTTGATCGTTCGTGCCGCGAACAAGGACTTAATAGAGTTGCACGCGCGGTACGGCCGAGGGCAAGAAGTCGCTTTCAGCGAAGGCGCATTGATTCAGGCCGGATGCAGCCGCGTCGATTGTGCCTATCTGTTCCACTTCGCATCCGTTTCGCTGCTGGGTTGCTTGAAGCAATAAATTTTTCACTATTTTACTTAGGATAACGAACATGAGTGAATTGAAAGACGACTCGAACAAATGGGATCTGTCCGCGACCGAGGATGATGCGCCGGAAAAGGAGATTGAGATTGCATTGCGTAATGGCAAGAAGTGTTCGGTGTTGATCGCGGAGTTCAACGCTATCGAAGGATGGGAGATAGGCAAGCACCTGATTCTGTTTAACCAATCGGGCGCATCCACGGATGACGTTAAGTTCCGTCATGCATTCCTCGTTCGTGTCCTCTCGTTCGCCAGCGTGAAAGTCGGTGGAGCCACGGTGCCGCTTTCGAGCGCCGCGCTGATTGACGAGAAGTTGGAGCGCTGGACAAACGTCGAAAAAGTGTTCAACGCCGTTCTGAGCGCGAACGGGCTAGATGTGGATAGTGCAGCGTTGCAAAGTGAGGTCTGGGAGCGAGCAGGGGAAAAGATCGCGGCCTCGTTCATAAGCGCGGCGACCAGCTTAATGGGTCCGCTGTTGGATCTAAAGGCGCGTGTCGAGCCCGAGCAAGTGCAGAACGCGCAGCAACCGGAGTGATACTGATATGGCAGATGATATCGACAAATTCGTTTTGGAGTACAAAGTAGAAACGAAGGATGCTGAAGCCGGTTTGAATCGTCTTCAAGACAAGGTGGAGAAGGTCGGCAAGGCTTCCGGTAAAAGTATGAAAGACTTCGCGGCTGGCGCGGTCCCGGAATTCGGAAAAATGGCTGGTGCAGTGGACACGGTGAAGGCGGGTATCGGCGCGATATCCGGTGCCAGTCTCGCGGCGACAGCCGGGATCGGCGCAATGGCCGCTGCTGTGGGAGTTTTGGTGGTCGCACTGAAGATCGCACGTTCCCAGATGGATGACCTCAACCGCAAGTTCGAGATGTCTACTCGACTCGGGGTAGGTCAAGTGACCATCGAGAACATGCAGCGAAATCTCGTTAAAGCACGTGGCTCCCGCGTTAGCAGCGAGGAGGCGTTGACCGGCATGAACAAGCTGTCCGATCTGGTCAACTCAGCGGCTTCGAACCCGAATAAGATGAGTCGCGAGAACGTCTTGCTTAGTCAGGCTGGCGTCTCGGCCACGGACGTTACAGGGCGCGCGGCTGATCTGGCTTCGGTAATGAACCAGTTGTCCGAGTCGTTTGCGAGAATGCCCAAGGAGAAGGCCGAGGGCATCGCTATCGCGATGGGTCTTACGGCGCAGTATGCCGACTCGTTGCGTGAGCTTAATGGGCAAACGTCTGCTCAGTTACACATGACGGATGACGAAATTATTGCGGCCGGCAAAGCAGCAGAAGCCGCGAAGAATCTTCAGTCGTCTGAAAATAAGCTGGGTGAAGATTGGCGCGAACTTAAGAATGTAATTGGAGTGGAGCTTATTCCGGTCCTCGATTCTGCTGTTCAAAAAGTCACCGAATGGGCCAAAGCGCTGAAGGACATTCCGCATCCTGAGAAAGGCGCGAACGAAGTGATGGGGAAGGCCCTTGCCGGTTCGGAGAACAGTCTAGGCGGTCTGCTTATGGGTTTCATTCAAGGCAGGGTTCCTTGGTCAGCAATATCGAACGCCTTGAACAAGGATTTAAATAAACCGGACGAGCAACCGGCACAATCTCCATCGGAAAAGCACGATGCAGCGAAGAAGGTAATCGAAGATCAAAACGCATCCGCGAAGACAACGCAAGAATCGACCATCGCCTTCAACCAAAGCGTCAACCTGTTCGCACAGGCGGCTGCATCGTTCGCGAGCGTGGTGGACGACCGGCAAGCATGGGCAGCGTGGGCCGGTGAAGTAGGCCGCGCCAGTGGACTAGCGCCGATGAGAGGTTCGAAGGATTCGGGCGACTACACGGACCCGCGCACCGGAGCCGGATCGGGCGCTATCGGAATCGACTTTTCCACCCAGGCGCGGCAAATGGGCATGTCACCGATGGCCGCTGCTGCTGATAAGGGCCAGTACGATTCACTTATCGAGGCAGCAGCGAAAAAATATGGAGTGGACCCGACACTTGCTAAAAAGATCATTTCGCAGGAAAGCAAGTTCAATCCGCACGCCACGAGTTCGGAAGGCGCGCAAGGGTTAATGCAGGTCATGCCCTCCAACTTTAAGGCGCTCGGAATCACTGACGGGTATGACGCCACTCAAAACATCTTCGGGGGAATGAGGATACTGGCGGAAAGCCTAAAGCGTGCGAAGGGTGACGTTAATCTCGCACTGCGCTATTACAACGGCGGATTAGATCAGTCCAAGTGGGGACCGGTAAATGCCGCTTATCCGGGGAATGTCTTGTCGCAAAATGTTCGTCCTATCGGTTCGGGTTCGAGCGCCGCGAATGGCTACGGTTATGGAGGCGACATGACCAACGCGCCCGCAGCACTTAAAACGTCCATGGACCCGAATGCCCAACCGGTCGTGACTTTCGGAGCAGGGCGCAAGGTCAACTACACAGGCGGCGAATCGATGGACACGATGCGTCGCAAGGCGGTAGCGGATATGGTGGCTGGCGCACTTGGAATTCCCGTTGGACAACTCATGCTCGGTGACGTTACGAAGGGTGACGTTCGTTTCGCAGAGAGCAACGTGGGCGCGAGTTTGCTCAATAAGCACGCCCAGTTAGAACAGCAACTTAGCGTTCCAGGCATTCTCCCAATGCAGCGCGCCAGCATGATAAAGGACCTTCAAACGGTCGCATCGCAAATCCAGATGATGCAGCAGTATGGAAATGGCCTTGTTGAATCTGCGCAAAATGGTGGCCGCGCATTAACAATCGGGGAAATGCCGGTAACGGTCAACGTGCAAGGCTCTGGCTTATCCACCGCGCAAATTGCGCGCGAAGCGGCTGGAATCTTCGAAGACAGCCTTCGGACCCATTTGCACGAACTCGCCAACGACTCAGCAGACGGTATCAGATACTAAAGGACATAACCACAATGTCTCGTCAATCCAAAGAGTTTTATGAAACTTTCCGAAAGTATCGAACCACGCAATTCTCCGCTGCCGATGCATTTCGGCTATTCGTGGACCGCGAACCGGACGCGGCTGACCCGGAGCCTTGGGAAGTGTTATCCAAGACGCAAGCCTTAAGTGAGGACGGATGGATTCAACTCGATAACCGGGGATCTATTGCGGCGCACGTAACAGACCCGACACACGGTGCACACCCCTTTAAGGTTTTACGGGCCGTGATGGGTATTGTTGTTGATTACAACATTTCCAAAATGCGTGATTGGAAGCCGCACACAGTTCCGGATCGATTCGCGGCTGGGGGAAAGAGCCTTCCCATTCGCGGCGTCAATCCGATTATCTCCACCTTAATCGATAGCGGAAAGGCCACGCTGCGAGAGTTGCAAGAATATTACGCCCTGGACGATGCGGTGCAAATGTACGATGTGCATTTCACCAGTTTATTAAATCGCGCGTTTGCGGACGAAGCCGCTATGAAGAAAGCAAAGTCTCAACAGTCCCAATAAATCGAGATTACCTAATATGCTCAAATTCACGAATACATATGGAGTTGAACGCAGTGCGAACATGCGGCTACTCGGTGCGATGGAAGGCTGCGAGTTTCGCCGCGAGTTTTCGACATTTCTCGCGTCTGGCGATCCGGTAAGCCGCAGGAAATTTGTCGATAAAGTGTTCGCCAATATATCCATTGTGATGGGGAACGGTAGTGAATTTGCGCTGCGCACGAATGCCCTGATTGTTAACCATGTTGGCGAAGGTTCGGATGCGGTGCCGCTGCTGCGCGATTTGTTTGATGCATTTATGCGCGAGAACGAATTCGAGCCGCAGGCGTGCGCCTCGCGGGTAGGCTTTTGGTCCGAAGTCGGAAGCCGCGCGGCAGAGACGTTTTTAGTGGAGGGGATCGGCGCACTGCTAGACGCCTGAAAACGCCTGTCCGGTACACATTGCTCGGCGAGGCTAACGGGATAGCGGTCCAGCCGCGCGTCTCGTATGGCTCTCGTTGTGTCCGAACGAGCGCATAACGGTCCACCGCACGAGGGCGACCTTTCTTGCACGAGCAAACCGAAACGAGTACTGCCGTATGGCCGGAAAAGGTAGAATTATCTGCCGGAGCAATTCCGCTTCGGGCAACTTTCCGAAGGTTGCGAGGGACTTTTGAGGGACGCAGCGCGGCAAATTTGGTGCAAAAGCCAATTTCTAAGTATTTGATATTTAAGGCTTTTGGATCATTTTACCTCCCTCCGAAGGCAGGGGTTGCTGGTTCGATCCCAGCCGGGCGCACCAAGAACAGCTTAAAGCTCAGACGCACAGAAGGTCGAGAGCGCAACGGCGCTGCTTTCAATGTCGCGCTTGCTGACGGCATCGTTAATCCCGATGTACTGGACCGGAACCAACGCCAAGCGAAGTCGAAGCGCAAAAGCCGGCGCCCCGAAACTTCGCCAACCGCAAACCCAATCCCTCAAGCCTCAACCCCCGACCAGGCCTGTTCCCGCAACTTGGCCCGCAACCTCGCAACCGCCTGGCTATGCAATTGGCACACGCGCGATTCGCTGACTTCCATCACGGCGCCGATCTCGCGCAGGTTCAACCCCTTTTCGTAATAAAGGCTCATCAGCAGCTTTTCGCGTTCCGGCAATTTATCGATGGCTTCCACCAGCGCCGAGCGCAAGCTGCCATCCAGCAACGCAGACAGCGGATCGGCTTTATCGACACAATAACGGTCGAGAAACGGTTCGTCGTCCGATGACCGGTCGAAGTCTTCGTAATAGATCAGTTGGCTGCCGTGCAGATCCTGCAGCATGGTCTGGTATTCGCCGAGCGGCATGTTGAGATGCTCGGCGACTTCCTGCTCGCTCGCCGAACGGCCAAGGTTCTGCTCGACCTTGTGCACCGCCGACTCCACTTCGCGCGACGTCTTGCGCATGCTGCGCGGCAGCCAGTCGTTCGCCCGCAATTCGTCGAGCATCGCGCCGCGAATCCGCTGGCTGGCGTAGGTCTCGAACTGCGCGCCCTGATCTTCCTTATAGCGGCTCGCGGCGTCTAGCAAACCGATCATGCCGGCCTGAATCAGATCGTCGAGATCCACGCTGGCCGGCATTTTTGCGACCAGTTGCAGACCCAGACGGCGCACGAGCGGCGCGTAGCGGGTCAGGACCTCGGCTTGTGACAGTTTTCCCTGGGCGTTATACATCGCGTTCACCTTTGTTCCTTCTTTTGCTTCGTCACACCGACGCCGGGCTGCGCATCGCAAGCTCCGCCAACGGCGATTCGGTGCGGCGCAAACCAGCCCCGGGGTTGATCGAACGCTCGATGTTGCGCGGCGTTTCCATGGAAGCGGCTTGCGCCGGCCATTCGAAGTGCGAACTTTCTGGCATCGGCCAATACTGCAAATCGGCCGCGATATGACGATAGTCGCGAGCGGCGGCGGTGGTCGGGAAAGCTTCCACGGCGCAGCGCGACAGTTCATGCGCCTTCGCCACGCGCGCGTCTTCAGCCACGCAGCCGGCGGGCATCAACTTCACGGCGAGATAGCGGCTTGCGACGCCGGCGAGGTTGTCGAAGGCGATTTGCGCATCGGCGGCGTTCTTCACGTGATTCACCACGATCCGGAAGCGCGAAATGGCGTGCGCGTAATGCAGGCGCTTGATGCAGGCATACGCCTCGGTGATCGCGGCCGGCGCGACGCGGGTCACGATCACGAAGTCGTGCGCCTGCGCAGCAAGCGTGGACAGCGCGCCGCTGCGATCCGGCTGTGTATCGATGAGAACGATATCAGCGGGACCATCGAGCAAGACGCGGCAATGGGCGGCGTCGTGGCTGATGCGTTCGTCGCGAGGCGCGGCGATCATCGAGAAGCCGAACGGCGTGCGCGTCACCGCGTCCTGCAGGAAGCGCTTGCCGGACAACACCGCGCCCAGCGCGCCCGTGGACGGCACCTTCGCGAGGCGGCTCGCCGACAACGCGTTCTGCCGTTCATCGATAACCAGCACGTCCTTGCCCTGCGCCGCAAGCGCGGCCGCGAGATTGACGACCGTTGACGTATTGCCGGTTCCGCCCATTCCGCCCGCCGGTGCGCCGCACACCGTGACCACTCGCGAGCGGTTGCGCGTCAGGAGACGCCGCAAGCCTTCAGCCTGATCGGACGCGAACTTATCCAAAGTGAACCTCATGCAGTTCGGTGGAAGCGCGCGCCGAAAGCGCGGACAGGAGCGGCGGCACGTCGTCGTCTTGCGGCACGAATGGCGAGCCGTCGCGGGGAATGCAGAACGCGCTTTTAATCAGAAATCGCTTGGTCGCGACGTACAGGTTTTCCGGAACCTTCTGTCCCGTCGATACGTAATGCACGGGCAGTTTGTATCGGATCACGGTGTCGATAACGCCGCCCAGGTTCGTGGCTTCGTCGAGCTTGGTCAGGATGCAGCCCGCGAGCGGCGGCTGGTCCGGCGTGCTTTGGTAGGCCTGCACGACTTCGTTGAGCGTGTCGCCGTGGCTGGTGGCGTTGAGCAGCAGCAGGCGCTGCACCGGGTGCCCGGCGCCACAAAGCATGGAGATGTGATCGGACACCGTGCGGTCGCGCTGGCTCATGCCAATGGTATCGATCAGCACGATGTGCTTGTTGCGCAGTTCGGAAAGCGCGAGTTGCAGGTCGGCCGCGTCCTTCACCGCATGCACCGATACCCCCAGAATCTTGCCGAAAATGCGCAGTTGCTCGTGCGCGCCGATCCGGTAGCTGTCGGTCGTCAGCAGCGCGACCTTGCTTGCGCCGAAGCGCATCACGCAGCGCGCGGCGAGCTTGGCGGTAGTCGTCGTCTTGCCGACGCCTGTCGGGCCCATCAGCGCGAAGACGCCGCCGCGGCTCATCATCGACTCTTCGCTGTCCATTACGGGCAGATTGTTCTCGAGGACTTGCTGAACCCATTGCATCGAGCTTTCCGCGTGTTCGATCTCCGGCATGTTGTCGATCAGCATGCGCACGAGCTGCGCCGAGAATCCGGCGGCGAACAGGCGCTTGGTCAGCGCTGCGTGGTTCGGACTGCGGCGCTGGCGGTCGCCCCACAGCAAGCCGGCGAAGTGCTCTTCCATCATGCCGCGCATGGACGACAGTTCGTGCATGACGGTGTCGTTGACGACCTGCTCCATGCGCACGCGAATGGCTTCCGTAACGGCCGCCGCCGCCGATGCCGGCAGTCCTGCGAACGCCCCTTCCTGCGTCATGCTGGCGGCTGGCGACTGGACCGGCGACGCGGCGGCCTGTGCCTGCGCGAGCTTCTGCTCGGCGCGGCGAGCGGCGAGTTGAGCCGCTTCGCGCGTCCATTCGGGCGCGTCCGGCGCGTCGGTCTGCTGCGGCGTGACGGTAACGGGGCTGCCAAGTCCCTTTGCAATCGCCGCCGATGCACTCAGCGAACGCTGCGGCATGCCTTCGGTGACTGACTGCGCCACGCGGCGCGCGTGTTCGATCAACCAGGGATTCGATTCGGCCATCGTGCGGGAGGATTCTTCCGGCGTTGCGCGCGGGCGGCGCGATAACGGCAACGGATCGGCCTGAGCTTCAGGTTCGAGGTCTTCGAGCGGTTCGGGATTTGCGCCGAACACGGATGAAAAGACGTCTCCGCTGGCGTACGGGTTGTGATTGGGAGTGTTTTGGGAAGCCGCGGGCGCCGCGCTCGGGCCGGCCGGCGACGCCTTGAGTTTCAGTTCGCGTTGCTGCGCCGCGGCTTTCGGGGAGATCTTTGCCAGGTCGCCATCGGCCACGGCCACGATCTCGATGCTGCCGTCTTCCGTCACCCGATTCGACAGGACCACCGCATCAGGACCCAATGCCTCGCGCACGAGCCGGAACGCATCCCGACTTGAAGCACCGATGAATTTGCGGATGTTCATTTGACCCCCGTTGAGCTTGCGCCCACGCTGTTTTATTGCGGTTGAACGGTCGCGGTTGACTTGTCTTACGCTCAAGCGACGCGCCGTTATCCAGTGAGTGAATTATTGCTTGGGCGGCCAATGCGCCATTGGCTGATAAGAGCCGGGAAAGCGGGGTAATTCGAGGGTTCGGCGCGGGGCTCGCCGATGCGGAAACCAAGCCCTCAAACATCAGATGATTGAGGCCGCCCCGCAGTGCCCAAATACGGATTTCGGCGTTCGATCTCGATTATTTATTCGTGGCGCGCCATTATGCCGCTGAGCAATTTATCGTCGCGCAATAACATTCATATTCGTTCGTGATAAAGGCTTTATTAATTTTTGGAAACGAATGGAATTAACCTTGCCAATTAATGAATAATCTTGAAATTCATCAAATATCAGTCGTCCGCTGGAAAGAACCTCCATATAATAAATCGACCGGTTATTCACATGAATCGCGATATCTGACTCAACATTTCGTCCCCTGACATTCTTCAAGGAAATTTGAAATGCCACAAAAACTGTTTCAGGCTGAGCCATTTCCATTACCGTTCAATGCAGAAACAACAGCATTGGTCATGATCGACATGCAGCGTGATTTCGTTGAGCCGGGCGGATTCGGCGAGGCGCTGGGAAATGACGTATCACTGGTACGCAGCGCCATTGAGCCTTGCAGGAAATTGCTGAAGGCCGCCCGGGACGCCAAGCTGCTCGTCGTTCATACGCGGGAAGGCCATCGCGCGGATCTGGCCGATTGTCCTCCGGCAAAACTCACGCGCGGCGGCAAGCGTTTCATTGGCACAGACGGCCCCATGGGCCGCATCTTGGTGCGCGGCGAAGCGGGCCACGACATCATTCCCGAGCTTTATCCGGCGCTCGGCGAACCTATCATCGACAAACCCGGCAAGGGCGCGTTCTATGAAACCGACTTGCAGCTCATCCTGCAAAACCACGGCATCAAGACGCTTATTGTGTGCGGCGTCACCACCGAAGTCTGCGTCACCACCACCGTTCGCGAAGCCAACGATCGCGGCTATGAATGCATCATCCCGGCGGATTGCGTAGGTTCCTACTTCCCCGAATTCCAGAAATCGGCGCTGGAGATGATCAAGGCGCAGGGCGCGATTTTTGGCTGGGTGAGCAACGCAACAGCGGTTATCGACGGACTGCGCGGCTAACTTCAAGCTGATTTCCGGGACATCCGGCCATGGCGCTCATCTCGTTCGAAGTGTCCTCGATTGGCTATCTCGCCGAGCACGGCCCGCGCGAGGCGCTGCGGTTCTGGGTGCACAGTCACTTCCAGCATGCGTTGAACCTGTCATCGGCAAACGGGGAATTGCTGACCTTGCTCAGCCCGCGTTTTCAGAACCTACCGACTGCCATCAGGATTGTCACGCCGCCGGGTTGGGACTGGCGCCACCAGTCCCGGCCTCGCGAACCCGTCGTGCTCGAAGGAAACGTGCTGCACGCCGCACGCTGGCGCGCCGATCTCAGCCGCGCGCCATGCTGGCGGCCGAAGGCGGAAAAAGCGTGGGACACCTGCTCGCTCGACGCCTTCGTCGGCGTCTATCCAGCGCTTGCCAGCCAACTGGTTGCTTACTGCCGGCAGCGCGAGGTGCGAAGCAGCCTTCAGTTGCTGCCGGGCTGGCCTGCGAATGGACGCGCGCCACGGCTGAATGTAAGCGACGATGCATCGGCGCTCAACGGGAGCGTATCCGAGTTGATCGGCTTCGGAACGGGGCTAACGCCGGATGGCGACGATTATCTGCTGGGTTATCTCGCGGCGTTGCAGTCCTGGCAGCATATTGACGTCATCGCGGCGCATTTGAAATTATTGGAGTCCACAATCAAAAGTCAGCTTCACCGGACCACGAGTATCAGCCGGCATTATCTGACTCTTGCGCTTCAAGGACATTATTCGGAACCTGTCGATTATTTGATCAGTATTTTGATTCGAAAATGCCCGGCGGCGGATATTGCGCTTTCCGCGAATAAGGTGATGGAATTTGGTGCGTCTTCTGGCGTGGATTGTCTGGGAGGTTTTCTGCATGGAATCAGGTCGCTCGAAACGGTAGCGCAAGAAGAAATTCGCTGATCGGATAAAGATCAAGCAAATATCTGTTCATCGGTTCGATGGCATTCGGCGTATGCAACGCCGGATTCGCCAGGCCCGCATTCGGCCGCTTTTGAAGCATCGGGTGTAACGATCACCGGAATTGGAAATGAGCATAAGAACGAAAGTTTTCAAAAACATGTATCAGGACTCCGTCTCCCTGATGCAAATCTCGGCCCGGATCAGCGCGTTGCCGGATATCGAGCAGGCGTCGGTCGCCATGGGCACCGAGACGAACCTCGCCCAGTTACGCGATGCCAATCTCGACGACGGCGTGAAGGCCGGTCCGAACGATCTGGTCATCGCCGTGCGCGGCGGGGATGCGGCTTGCGACGCCGCGCTCGCGCTGGCAGAAGAGGCCCTCACCGCGAAGCCGCAGGAATCGGGCGGCGATGGCATCCGCCCGCCGCCGCTCGTCAGCCTCGAAATGGCGGCGGAGCAGGAAAACGCCTCGAATCTCGCACTGATTTCCGTGCCGGGCGACTACGCCGCGGCCGAGGCGACCAAGGCGCTGCATCTGGGCATGTCGGTGATGCTCTTCAGCGACAACGTCAGCCTCGAGCACGAACGCGCGATCAAAACCCTCGCCCGGGATAAAAACCTGCTGGTGATGGGACCGGATTGCGGCACCGCCATTATCAACGGCATGCCGCTCGGGTTCGCGAACGTGGTCCGGCGCGGAGCGATCGGCGTGGTGGCCGCCTCGGGAACGGGGCTGCAGGAAGTGACGAGCCGTATCGATCAATTGGGCGCGGGGATTTCCCAAGCGCTCGGAACCGGCGGACACGACCTGCACGAGGAGATCGGCGGCATTTCCATGCTTTACGGTCTCGACGCGCTCGCGCAGGATCCGGACACAAAGGTAATCGTGCTGATCTCCAAGCCGCCCGCGCCGGCGGTTGCGGAGAAAATCCTGGCGCGCGCACGGGCGGCTGGCAAACCCGTTGTCGTGAACTTTCTCGGCGCGCGCGCCAGCGACATGAACGTGCCGGGCATTACGCCCGCGCATACGCTGGCGGACGCCGCCGGTTTCGCCGTCGCATTGCTGTCAGGCGCGGCGTTGCCGGAATCGGTTGCCGTGGTGGGAGCGCCGGATGCCGCGCGTCTCGACGAATACAGCCGCACGCTGCCGTCTATCCGCCGCTTCGTTCGCGGCGTGTTCGCAGGCGGCACGTTCTGCTACGAGAGCCAGTTGCTGCTGCGCGAACGCGGATTTCCGGCGTCGTCGAATACGCCGGTGGCATCGAATATGAAACTCGAGGATATCTGGCACAGCTTCGGCCACACACTCGTCGACATGGGCGACGACGACTTCACGCGCGGCCGCCCGCATCCAATGATCGATCCGACATTGCGTAACCAGCGCGTTCTCGCCGAATTGAATGACGCGCAGACCGCCGTCGTGCTGTTCGACCTGGTACTCGGCTACGGCGCGTCGATGGACCCCGCGACCGAGTTGCTCGCACTGATAGAACAAGCGCGGCTGCAGGCGGCCGGTCGCGATTTGCCGGTCCTGATCTCGCATGTTTGCGGCACGCAAGCCGATCCGCAAGTCCGAAGCCGCCAGGTCGACATTCTGCGCGAAGCCCGCGTGCTGGTCGCGGGTTGCAACGCGCAGGCAGCGCTCTGGGCGTGCCACGTCGCTCAAGCCCAGGCGCAAAAATAACGGAACCATGATGAATACGCTATTTCAACAGCCACTCCATGTGGTCAATGCGGGTCTGAGCAGTTTTGCCGATAACCTTGCGCTCGCCGGGGGCGACGTGATCAACCTGACGTGGCAGCCGCCCGCGCTCGGCAACGTCGATGCGGGACTCGCGCTGGCGTCGCTGATACGCCATCCGCTGGTCGAGCAGGCCAACCAGCAGGCGTTCCAGCATTACCTCGCGGCACAGCCGGTTCTGGTCGACGTGATGATCGCGTCGAGTGCGATCAGCGCGATGTCGCAGAGAAAGCTGATCCTGCACGCGGGTCCGCCTATCGACTGGCCGAACATGTGCGGGCCGGTGAAGGGCGCGATTGTCGGCGCGATCCTGTTCGAAGGCTGGGCAAGCACGCATGAAGCCGCCGAGAAAATGGCCCAGGACGGCGCGATCCGCTTCGAGCCTTGCCATCATTTTGGCGCGGTGGGTCCCATGGCCGGGATCATCAGCCCGTCCATGCCGCTGTGGGTGATCGAAAACAAGACCAACGGCCGGCGCACGTTCAGCAACTTCAACGAAGGGCTCGGCAAAGTGCTGCGCTTTGGCGCGAACAACGCCGAAGTGCTGGACCGCCTCCACTGGATGAAGGACGAACTCGCGCCCGCATTGAAGACCGCGCTGAAGGTGCTCGGCGAAGTGGAACTCAAGCCGATGATGGCGCAGGCGCTGCACATGGGCGACGAAGTCCATAACCGCAATGCCGCCGCCACGGGATTGCTCGTGAAGCGCCTGATTCCCGCGTTGCTGTCCAGCGGCTTGCCGATCGACACCATCCAGCGCGTGACGGCGTTCATCGTGGGAAATGATCACTTCTTCCTGAACCTGTCCATGGCGGCGTGCAAGGCGATGATGGACGCCGCCCACAACGTTCCCTTCAGTTCCATGATCACCGTGATGGCGCGCAACGGCGTGAACTTCGGCATTCAGATGTCAGGCACCGGCGACCGCTGGTTTCAGGCGCCGGCCAATCCCGTTGAAGGCCTGTTCTTCCCCGGATACGGCGTGGAAGACGCGGCGGCCGATCTTGGCGACAGCGCGATCACCGAGACCGCGGGAGTGGGCGGATTCGCCATGGCGTCGTCGCCGGCTATTGTCAAGTTCGTAGGCGGAACGCCGGCGGACGCCACGAACAACAGCCGTCGCATGCAGGCCATCACCATCGGCGGGAATCCCGCGTTCACGCTGCCAGCGCTGAATTTCGCGCCGACCGCAGCGGGTATCGATGCGCGCAAGGTGGTCGATCGCGGCATCCTGCCGATCATCAACACGGGGATTGCGCACAAGCAGGCGGGCGTGGGGCAGATCGGCGCCGGGATAACCACGGCGCCGATGCCTGGGTTTATCGACGCGATCCGCGCGCTGGCCGAGTACGTTTAAATCATACGGGTACGCATCATGACGAAGCCTCTGGCAATAGTTGCGGTCGGCGGAAATGCGCTGATTCGCGACGACGAACACAATAGTATTCCTGATCAATACGAAGCCGTGATCGAGAGCGCGGGACACATTGCAGAGATGATCGAGGCCGGCTGGGACCTGGTGCTCACACACGGCAACGGGCCACAGGTCGGTTTCATCTTGCGGCGTTCCGAGCTTGCCGCAGACGAAGTCCGTCCGGTTCCGCTGGACTACGCTGTGGGCGATACGCAGGGCGCTATCGGCTATATGTTCCAGAAGGCGTTGAGCAACGAGTTGAGCCGCCGAGGAATCGACCGGCGCGTGGTGACTGTCGTTACGCAAACGCGCGTGAGCCGCGACGATCCGGCGTTCCGCGATCCGGCCAAGCCAATAGGCGCGTTCTTCGATGAAGCCACCGCGCGCAAGCGTCAACAGGAACTCGGCTGGACGCTGATGGAAGACGCCGGGCGTGGCTGGCGCCGCACCGTGGCTTCTCCGCAGCCGCTCGAGATCATGGAGCGCGAGGTGATCGCCAGGTTGCTCAAGGAAGGGTGCATTGTGATTGCGTGCGGCGGCGGGGGCATTCCGGTTGTGGTGGACGAGCATCGGCAGATATCGGGTGTGGAAGCGGTTATCGACAAAGACCTGGCTTCCGCGCTACTTGCCGAGCAGCTTGGCGCGGATCTGCTGTTGATTCCCACGGGCGTGGAGCAAGTTGCGGTCAACTTCGGCAAGCCGGACCAACGCTGGCTCGACACACTAAGCCTCGTGGAAGCGCAAACGCTGATCGACCAAAACCATTTCGCCGCGGGCAGCATGCTGCCGAAAATCGAAGCGATCATGCGCTTTGTCGCGCACAGCCGGGCTAATGGCGGAAACGGCAAAGGCCTGATTACGAGCCCTGAAGCGATTCGTCGCGCGCTCGATCAGAAAACCGGCACATGGATCACTCAATAATTTTTTATTCGCGCATTGAATATTTAGCAATCCAGATTTTTAAACAAAACATAGAGGCATGACGATTATGGAAACCACTTTGCTCGCCGTGAACGGCACGCTCATGCGAGGCCTCGATTTGAATCCGAACATGATCGCCGCGCAGGGCGTCTTCGTTCGGGAAGATCAAACCGATGCGCACTATCGGCTGTGGAGTATCGGCGACCGGCATCCGGGGATGATTCGCGTTGCAGAAGGCGGGACATCGGTCGCGCTTGAAATCTGGGCGTTGCCGCCGGTCTCGCTCGCGGGACTTTTGTTGAGCGAGCCGTTGGGGTTATCCATTGGGAAAGTCACGTTGCGCGATGGCACGCAGGTACTCGGCGTACTTGCTGAACCGTGGCTCGTGGAAAACCAGAAAGAAATCACCCCACACGGAAGCTGGCGCGCCTACACGGGCCATTTTTATTCCGCGTAAAAGCACGAGAACACTGTAAGGACTATTTGTATGCGCGAAACTAGCGAACGTTTGAATACCGCGCCCGGGTATCGCATTGCCATGATTCTGCTTGGCATTGCGATTACGCCGGTTCTGCTTTCGTCGTCGAGTCTTGGGAGTCAACTGTCCAGTTCGGCGTTGGTCAAGGTGGTGATCATTGGCAGCATCATTTTGACCATCTTGTCGATCATCACCATTTGTGTGGGAGAGAAAGCGCGATTGCCGACTTACGGGATCGTGAAGTATCCGTTTGGCGAAAAAGGCGCGATCGCGATCAACGTCCTTCTTGCGATCAGCCTGTTTGGATGGATTGCCGTCACTGCCAATATGTTCGGGCATTCGGTGCATGACCTCTTGGCGCAGCACGGGCTGAATGTGCCGGTTCCCATTCTGGTCGCAATAGGTTGCGTGATCTTCGTGTCCGCGACTGCGTTTGGATTCGAGTTGCTGGGCAAGGTCGCGCTGTTCGCAATCCCTGTTATTGCATTGATGCTTGCATATTGCCTTTATGTCGCGCTGCACGGGCAGGTGGAGATACCCGCGCGTCTCGCAGAGATGAATACTGGTGTGGCTGCGTCGACAGTTGTTGGCACGATTATCGTGCTGGTTGCCACGTTGCCGGATTTTGGCAGCTTCGTGCATGACCGCAAGCACGCGGTGATTGGTGCCGCGCTGACGTTTCTGATTGCTTATCCGTTGTTGTATTGGGCGGGCGCTACGCCGAGCGGAATGACGGGACAGAATTCACTGCTTGGTTCCATGGCCGTGTTTGGCGCGGTTTTGCCGGCCGCGTTGCTCCTGATATTTGCAACCGTGACGGGCAATGCCGGCAATATGTTTCAGGGCACGCTGGTGGTATCGACGCTGTTCACGCGTTTTCCGAAATGGCAGATTACCGTTGCGTTAGGAATTCTCGCCATGATTGTAGGAAGCATGGACATCATGGGATGGTTTATCCCCTTTCTGTTGTTTCTGGGGATTGCTACGCCACCCGTTGCCGGGATTTATATTGCGGATTTTTTGCTTTATCGGCGAGGGGGGTATGACGCGAAGGTGCTCGTGGCCGAATCGCAGGTTAAGGTGCTCACATTCGTTGCCTGGATTATTGGATCACTTGTTGGATTTATGACGGGGCGTTTTCAAGGTACAAGTGCAACACCTTTGAAATAGGATATGTTGCATGGGACAAAGCTATGAACAACTCAGTGCTGAGGAGCGTGGCTCAATATTTGCCATGAAACTTGCCAACGAAAGCACGCGCGCGATCGCGCGTGCGCTCCGACGTTCGCCAAGTACGATCAGCCGCGAACTCAAGCGCAATGGCTGGAAGTCCGATGAAGAGCGCGGCGACAGAGGACGGCCTGCGATCGCGGGCGCTTACTGCGCGATCCGTGCTGGTCGACGCGCGGGACGGCTTCGCCGCAAACCGCGTTACGAGCGCAAACTGCACGTTGACGGCGCGTTGTGGCCCGAAGTGCGGCAGTATCTGCAAAAGTGTCACTCACCCGAGCAGATCTCAGCCGCACTCAAACTTGCCCACCCTGATGAGCCTGCTTTGAACGCTTCGCATGAAACCATTTACCGAGCCATTTACGCCGCGCCCCGAGGCGAGTTGCGCCGGGAACTCGTCAGCCTGTTGCGACAGGGACGTGGCGCACGCAGGCCGCGCACGCGAGGACAGGACCGGCGCGGCAAGCTCTCCGACATGCTCAGTATTCACGTACGCCCTCCCGAAGCCAACGACCGGCTCATCCCGGGTCACTGGGAAGGAGATCTGATCAAAGGCCTGGCTAACCGTTCGGCAGTGGGTACGCTGGTGGATCGCAGCACGTTGTTTGTGATGCTGGTCAAGATCGATGGCAGTACGGCGCAGGCAGCGCTGGAAGCCTACAGTGCCGCGTTCGCGCCGCTCGATCAGGGACTGCGTCAAACCCTGACCTACGACCAGGGCAAAGAAATGGCGTTACACAAAAAGCTGGCTGAGGCGACGGGCATCAAGATCTACTTCTGCGATCCACACAGTCCGTGGCAACGCGGCATCTGTGAAAACATCAATGGGCTGCTTCGCCAGTTTCTACCCAAGGCGACCGATCTATCGGTATTCTCGCAGCGACAACTCGATGCGATCGCGCTGAACATGAACACCCGCCCTCGAAAGACGCTCCAGTGGCGCACGCCTGGTGAGGTCTTTATTGAAAACTGCGCCAAGCACGGCATTGTCATTGACCCCGCTGTTGCACTTGGAGTGTGAAAGCGCCCGGTGAAGGATGTGTTTACCTTTACGAGTATTCCTTCGATTGATTCGATCTTGGTCGACTGCGCCTGTTATGCGGTTTTTAGCAGGTTTTTTAAACGGACTGTTATGGCTTGATGGGAACCGGGCGGGGGGCGTGCTTTTTTAGGGCTCCCCACACCTAACCGCTGGTGCCACCAAAAACCTCCCCTCACCCTCCAATCAAATTCACCACCTTAATCCCCCGAGTATCGGGCACTTCCGCATAAGACAAAACCTTTAACTGCGGCAGGCTCCTGCGCAAAAACCTGGCGAGCATCGCCCTTAGCGAATGCTGCACAAGCAACACGGGCGGCAAGCCAATATTCTGCTGCCGCATGATCGCGTTCTGCGTCGAATTTAGCAGCGTCTGCGCCAATCCAGGCTCAAGCCCCGGATTAGCCCCCGTCGATAAAGCCTGCGACAACACCCGCTCAAGCGCCGGGTCCAGTCCCATCACCTGCAACTCGCCACTGCCCGGATACCACTGCTGCGTGATCGCGCGCCCAAGCGCCAGACGCACGGCCGCAGTCAGATCGTGTGCATCGGAAATCTTGGGGGCATGCTCCTGAAGCGCATCCACAATCGTGCGCATATCGCGGATAGGCACGCCTTCTTCCAGCAAGTTCTGCAGCACCTTTTGCAGCGTGGTCAACGCCATGGTCTTCGGCACGAGATCTTCAATCAACGTAGGCGTGTCCTTGCCAACGCGCTCCAGCAACGACTGAACTTCCTGACGCCCCAGCAATTCAGCCGCATGCGTCACGACCAGATGGTTCAAGTGCGTGGCGACAACCGTACTCGCATCGACGACCGTATAGCCGTATACCTGCGCCTGCTCGCGCAAGTTTGTATCGATCCAGACCGCCGGCAAACCGAACGCCGGATCTTGCGTCGGACTGCCCGGCAAGGTTGCCGTGACCTGGCCCGGATTGATTGCAAGCCATTGTCCCGGAAACGCTTCGCCCACGCCCACTTCCACACCCTTCAACGCTATCCGATAACCATTCGGCCGCAACTCCAGGTTGTCGCGAATATGAATCACCGGCGGCAGGAAGCCGATTTCCTGCGCGAATTTCTTGCGAATGCCCTTGATGCGCTTCAGCAATTCGCCATCGGTATTGCGATCCACGAGCGGAATCAGCCGATACCCCACTTCAAGCCCAAGCGGATCGATCATCGCGACGTCGTCCCAGCTTGCCTCGCTGTTCTCGAGCGGCGCGCTTGCTGGCGCCACGATGTCGGTCACGGCCGCCGCTTTCTTCTTCGCCTGCGCGCGCTGGTTCATGGTGCGCGCGGCATAGACCAGACCGCCGCCGAGCAGCAAGAATGCAAAGTGCGGCATGCCCGGGATGAGCCCCATGACACCGATGATCACGCCCGTAATCATCAACACACGCGGGTTGTTGAACAACTGCCCGGTCAACTGCGTGCCAATGTCTTCCTCCGTCGCCACGCGCGACACGATCACGCCGGCGGCCGTCGAAATAATCAGCGATGGAATCTGCGCGACAAGTCCATCGCCAATGGTCAGCAACGTGTAGTTCGTGGCCGCGTGCGCGAAGTCCATGTCGTGCTGCAACATCCCGACAATCAATCCGCCCACGATGTTGATCACCATGATCAGCAAACCCGCGATCGCGTCGCCGCGCACGAACTTGCTCGCGCCGTCCATCGATCCGTAGAACTCGGCTTCCTGCGCCACCTGCACGCGGCGTTTTCTCGCCTGATCTTCGTTGATGAGGCCCGCGTTCAGGTCGGCATCGATAGCCATCTGCTTGCCCGGCATTGCATCGAGCGTGAAGCGCGCGCCGACTTCCGCAATCCGTCCGGCGCCCTTCGTGATCACCATGAAGTTGATGATCATCAGGATCACGAACACCACAATACCGACCGCGAAATTCCCGCCCACGAGGAAGTGGCCGAACGATTCGATCACCTGGCCGGCGGCATCGGGTCCGGTGTGGCCTTCGAGCAGGACAATCCGCGTGGACGCCACGTTCAGCGACAAACGCAGCAACGTGGAAAACAGCAGCACGGCGGGGAATGCCGCGAAATCCAGCGGCTTTTGCGTGTACATGCTGACGAGCAGCACCATCACGGAAAGCGCGATATTGAAGGTGAACAGCAGGTCGAGCAGGAACGCCGGCAACGGCAGGATCATCATGCCGAGGATCATGCAGATCAGCACAGGTCCGGCCAGCGCTCTCAGGTTCTGTGGTCCCAACGCCTCGGGGCGCTTCGAGAAAAATCCGGCGCGCGCGTTCATGCTTTGCTTCCTTTTCCTTTTTCTGTTTCGTTTTTATCGGCGTCTTTAGCCAGGGCTTCAGCGGCTTCCTGATCGGCTTCGGATTCGGGGACGCTGCCTTTATCGAGTTCCGGTGGGACGTCGAGGTTGTCCGGTTCCTCCGGCCACGCCCCGCCGTCTTCCTTGAATTTGCGCAACTGATAGACCCACGCCAGCACCTGCGCGACCGCGCCGTAAAGCGCGCCCGGAATCTCGCGATTGATCTCGACGTTGTGATACAGCGCACGCGCGAGCGGTGGCGCTTCGAGCAGCGGCACGTTGTGTTCGCGCCCGAGTTCGCGGATGCGTGCAGCCACGAGGTTCACGCCCTTCGCGACCACTTTGGGCGCGCGCATTTCACCATCGGCATATTTGAGTGCGACGGCAAAATGCGTCGGGTTCGTGACGATCACGTCCGCTGTCGGAATTGCGGTCATCATCCGGCGGCGTGCGGCCGCACGCTGTTGAGCGCGGATGCGGCCCTTCACGTGCGGATCGCCGTCGCTTTCACGATGTTCGCGCTTCACTTCCTCCTTGCTCATGCGCAGCTTTTTCGCGTGCGTCCAGAGCTGGTAGGGCACATCGAGCGCGGCGACCAGAAACAAGCCCGCGATCGCCATGCCGCAGCACACCACGATCAGATGCATGGCGTCGGCGAGGGCAAGATTCAGCGGCTTTGTCACGAGGCTGAGCACTTCCTCCTTCCTGTGCCAGATCGCCCAGCCGGCCAATCCGCCGACGACCAACGTCTTCAGGATCGACATGCCAAGCGCGATTGGACCTTGCGCGGAAAAGATCTTGGCGAGGCCGCTGACGGGATTGAGCCGCCCAAAATTCGGTGCGAGCGGTTTGGTGGTGAGCAGCCACCCGCCGAGCGCCATGGGCGCGGTGACGGCGGCGAGCGCGGTCAGCGCGAGCACGGGGAACAAGGCGAAGAAACCTTCCTTGCCGGCGGCTGCTGCGCCGATCAGCATCTGGTTTGTATCGAGTACGGTGTTGTGGTTGAACGTGAATGCGCCGCGCAGGATGGATTGCAGGTGTTGGCTGATGGGTCCGGACATGCCCCAGATGCCAAAAAATCCCGCCGATAGCAACGCGAACGACGCCAATTCCCGCGAGCGCGCGACCTGACCCTCCTCCCGCGCCTTTTCCAGGCGCTTGGGAGTGGCGGATTCAGTCTTTTCGAGGTCGCTTTCTTCTGCCACGTCGGTGCGCTCCGGTCCAGCCGGTCTTCGATGAAGACCTGACGTTCTGATCCAGTGCAGCGATTATTGCGAAAAGGCGCCAGTGGGTATTGGGTGATCAGGGAGGGGAAAGGGGGGTTATTCGGGGTTTAACGGGCGCTGGCGCTTGGGCGGGGGAAGGGTTGGGGTTGAAGTCATGCTTTTTAGGGCTTTGCCCTAAAAAGCAGGCCCCCGCCCAAGATTCGCCCGCATCGAAAATTTCTCAAATAAACATCAACCAATTCAACAAAAACACATTAACAACCAACAACGACATTGCCGTTGGCACTTGAACCTTAATTACTGCATTTTTATCTGGCAATTCGAGCAACGCTGCCGGCACCATATTAAAATTCGCGGCCATCGGCGTCATCAGCGTTCCGCAATACCCGCAAAACATCCCAATAGCGACCATCGTCGCGGGATTGCCATGGAACACCCCAACCAGAATCGGCACACCCACCCCGCCGGTCATCACCGGAAAAGCCGCAAAGCCATTCCCCATGACCATCGTAAAAAGCGCCATCCCGACGCAATAAACGGCCACCGCGACCAACCGATAATCCAGATTCACATACGCCGTCGTCACATGCGCGACCGCCTTGCCCACGCCCGCGTCCGAGAACACCAGCCCAAGCATGCCGAGCATCTGCGGCAACACCGCTGCCCACGAAAGCGCATCGACCAGCCGGCGCGTTTCCTTCATCGATTGCCCAACGGTGTCACGCGTCATCACGCAAGCCACAGCCAGCGCGACGATACAGCCAACCCCAAAACCAATCAGCGTGACGTTCTTCGGATCGAGCAGCGGCGTGCCGCCAAACACCAAATGGCTCGCCGCCAGCGTCAGCACCACGGTCACCACTGGAATGGTCAGCGCTGGCACAAACAGCTTGTTGCCAAGACGAATGGCGGTCTTGCGGCGGGTTTCATCGGAGAGCATCTTGGGCTTTGCGGCCGTCACACCGCCGAAACCGGCGATCAGCGCCATGGCTACGACCAGCACGCCCACAACATTCACCGGCAGCCAGTCGCCAATCAGGAAAATCAGTGCGTAGACGAGCCAGAACGTGCCAGCGGTGAGGCGGCGCGGATGGGTTTTATCGACGTAAATCATGCCCGCAACGATCACCAGCACAATGCCGAGCAAATAGAACAGATAGTTGATCGTGAGCGTCATGCCGTTTCTCCGCGAACGTTCTTGGTCAGCGCGCCAAGTTCGCGAGTGAGCCGCCGATCAAGCAGCCACAGCCGGAAACCATGGATCAGGAATGCGCAGATGGCGGTCGGAATACCCCAAACGGCAACGTGCAACGGTTCAACCACAATGCCCGCTTCGCGCAGGAAAGTGGTCATCAGCACGATTGCCCCGAACGCCACGAAAATGTCTTCGCCAAAGAACAAGCCGACGTTGTCCGTTGCCGCGGAATACGCGCGCAGCGTGTAGCGGGTTTCATCGGAGATCTTGCCGTAACGGGCTTCGGCCGCACCTTCGGCCATGGGCGCGAGGAGCGGTCTCACCATCTGCGGATGACCGCCAAGGCCGGTCAGGCCAACGGCCGCCGTCAATTCGCGAATCAGCAGATACACAATCAGAAGACGCCCGACCGTCGCTGCCTTGATGCCCGAAATCCAGATTTGCGCGCGTTCACGCAGGCCGTGCCGTTCGAGCAAACCAATCACGGCAAGCGGCAGCAAAATGATCAGCGGGATATTGCGCGTCTTGAGAAACCCCGCGCCGATGGCAGTAAGAATACGATCGATCGGGAAATGCGCCGCCAGTCCCGTGATAATGGCGGCGGCGGCCACGATCAGCATTGGATTGAAGCGCAGGATAAATCCCACGATGATGACGGCCACTCCAATCAGCGGCCATAGGTTGACAGCGGTTCCCATAAGATCTCCAGTGCTCGGTAAATTACCTTCCGCCGCTGGACAGACCGCTTGCTTTGAGCCGTCCGTTCCATCGGCTTGACGAAAAGCGGTTCTATGGCCGCTTGCTAAAACGCCTCGTGTTGACCCGAGGCGTTCAATCAATCTAGAGGCGCCGCGTTCAGCTCACGCAGCAACCGCATGCGCGGCGCGAACCGCAATTCCCGCCGTTTCCAGCGCGCCGCGAATCCGCTTGGCGAAGGCAAGCGCATGGGCGCCATCGCCGTGAAGACAGACGGTTTGCGCGTTGATAGGCACCCATTCGCCGCTGACCGCCTGCACGCGCCGCTCCGTTGCCATCGCCAGCGTGCGCGCGAGCACGGCGTCTTCGTCGTCCAGCAGCGCGCCCGGATCCTTGCGCGGAACAAGCGACCCGTCCGCCCGGTATCCACGGTCCGCAAAGACTTCTTCGATAGCCGCCATGTTCGCCTTGCGGGTGGCATCGACGAGATCGCTGTTCGCCAGGCCGAACACGAGCAACGATGGATCGAAATCGTGGACTGCAGAGACAATTGCTTCCGCAATTTCCGGATTCTTCGCGGCCTGGTTGTAGAGCGCACCGTGCGGCTTCACGTGCGCGACCTTGCCGCCTTCGGCCTTTGCGATCGCGGCCAGCGCGCCAAGCTGATACAACACGCCCGCATAAATATCCGACGCCGGAATGTCCATTTCCTTGCGCCCGAAATTTTCGGGATCGTTGAAACTTGGATGCGCGCCTATCGCCACGCCTTTCGCGACCGCCCAGCGCACGCAATCGCGCATAGCCACGGCTCCGCCCGCATGCCAGCCACACGCAATATTCGCCGAACTCACCAGATCGAGCAGCGCTTCGTCGGAGCCACAGCCTTCGCCGAGATCGGCGTTCAGATCGATTTCCATGGTCGTTCCTTTCAGGTTGATTTACCGTCGAGCCGCTCAGCGTGCATCGCGATCGCCGCTTCGACCTGTTTCACGTACATGCGCTCTTCGGCCAGCGCGTGGCGCGCGGCTTCCATCGTGGTTTCGATAAAGCGCACACCGCCGTTCAACCGCGCCTGCGCGAGTTTCCACAAATCCGCCCGGATCACCGATCCGATCTTCGGGTACCCGCCGGTCGTCTGGGCGTCTCCCATGAGCACGATGGGCTGGCCGTTCGGCGGGACCTGGATCGTGCCGGGAAGCACCGCGTGCGACAGGAGATCGGCTTTATCGGTACGTTCCAGCACCGTCCCGGCAAGCCGGAAACCCATGCGGTTACTGTTCGGCGTGATGGTCCATTCCTCGTTCCAGAAATCCCGCTGCGCCGTGCTCGTAAAGGTCTCGTATTCGGGGCCACGCAAAACCCGGACCGGCAGCGACCATGCGTTGCCAGGCGTATGTTTGCCGCGCCGCAACGGCTCTTCGACGTACACGAACTTGCACCACGCGGGGGCTTTTACGCCAAATGCGACGCCCGTCGGCGAGAACGCGCCGTTCTTTTGCGATTGCGGCACGCCGGTCGCAAGACGGTCGCCGTCGCGCAATGCCCGGCCGCCAAGGCCACCGAAACACGCGCCGAGATCCGTACTGCGCGACCCCAGCATGGGCAATACGTCGATACCGCCCGCCACGCACACATAACCGCGCATGCCGTGTTTCGCGCCGCGCAGCGTCAGTTCCTGGCCAGCCTGAACCGGCAGGCTCCACCATGAATAGACGGGTTTATCGTCGAGCGTCGCGCCGAAATCCGTGCCAGTGATCGCAATGCGTGTTGCCCGCGTGAAGCGCAGGGTCGCGGCCCCAAGCGTCAATTCGATACCCGCCGCATCCGGCCGGTTACCCACGATCCGGTTGCCGATTTCCAGCGATAAAGCGTCGAGCGCACCGCCCGAACTCACGCCCAGATGCCTGTAGCCGTGGCGCCCGAGGTCCTGCACTGAAGACAGCATGCCCGCGCGAATCACGTCGATCATGCGAGCACCTCCAGCGCGATGAAACGCACGTGATCGCCTGGCTGCATCAGCGTGGGCGGGTTGCGGGCCGGATCGAAGAGCTTGACGTCCGTGCGTCCGAGCAACTGCCAGCCGCCGGGAGATGCCGCCGGATAAATCCCCGTCTGCTCGCCACCGATTCCCACCGATCCCGCCGGCACTTCCAGCCGCGGTTTTGCGTGACGCGGCGCGTGCAGCGTTGGATCCAGACCGCCGAGATAGGCAAAGCCGGGCTGAAAACCCAGGAAGAACACGATGTAGTCGGCTTGCGTGTGCCGTTTCACGAGTTCATCGATACCCAGTTTCAGGTGTTTCGCGAGCGACGCGAGATCCGGTCCGTCCGCCCCGCCATAACGCACGGGAATTTCAATTTCAGTGGTCCCGACATCCGCCTCGTGCGCCTCGTCCCAGGCGTTTTTGAGTTGCTGGGCAAGACCGGTTGGCTCCAGTTGCAGCGGATCGAAGACCAGCGTCAGGTTGTTCATGCCCGGCACCACCTCCACGATGTGCGGCCAGAGCCGCGCCGCGTCGGCGAGCGCCCACATTCGGCGTTGGCATTCAAGCGTGGCGGGCGCGGGCGCTTCGCAGACAAGCGCGCTGTCGCCAAGCGGATGAATTTTGGGTGATGTCATGCTGACCTTGCCGGTAGTCGAGGTCGTGCCTCGATGCGATCATCGGAATGTACATTGTCAATAAATTATCAACAATTTATCAATAAGTGTGTCTGCTAATTATTGAAATTTGGGTTGGTACGCTACACTCGACGCCACATTGTTCCGTTAAGCGCCATGCCTCGCCATCCGACCAAGATTGTTTCGTCTGAGCATCTCGTATCCGAAACCAGCGCGGAATTGTCCGAGTTCGAGTACGGTTTGATCATGGCTGGCAATGCGTTCAACCGATGGATGGTGCGATGCATGTCGGCGGCGGGGGCGAAGGACATGACGGCTGTTGAGGTATCGCTGCTGCATCATGTCAGTCATCGTGACCGCAAGAAGAAGATTGCCGATATCTGCTTTGTTCTCAATATAGAGGACACGCACGTCGCGAGCTATGCCTTGAAGAAGCTGATGGCGCGGGGTTATGTGGCGAGTGAAAAAGTCGGCAAGGAGGTGTTGTTTTCGGCAACGCCGGCGGGGAAGGAGTTGTGCGGGAAGTATCGGGAGGTGAGGGAGAGTTGCTTGATCAGCGCGTTGAAGGAAAGCGGGCTTTCGAACGAGCAGATCGGCGAAGCAGCACAGTTGCTGCGCAATGCTTCCGGGCTTTATGACACAGCGGCGAGGGCTGCCGCCTCACTATAGGTTTCGTTCGCACTCGGGGCGGGCCACTCGCATAACCCCGGCCTAGCGCCAGCGCCCCGCCCAAGCGTAAGCTACAAAAATCCACGCCCCGTCGCGCAAGCCCTTCCGGGAGATTTCATCGAATGGCATCTGCTGGCGTTTCCTCCAATCCCCTCACCACCGGCGCACGCCTCGTCGTCGATGCCCTCCTGACCCACGGCGTCGAACGCGTCTTCTGCGTCCCAGGCGAAAGCTTCCTCGCCATCCTCGATTCCCTCCACGACGAAACCAGCCGCATCCAGACCATCGTCTGCCGTCACGAAGCAGCGGCCGCGAACATGGCCGAAGCCATCGGCAAACTGACCGGCCGCCCAGGCATCGCGCTCGTCACCCGCGGTCCCGGCGCGACTCATGCATCTATCGGCGTGCATACGGCCTTCCAGGATTCCACGCCAATGATCCTGCTAATCGGCCAGTGCGCACGCGAACACATGGATCGTGAAGCATTCCAGGAAATCGACTATCGGCGCATGTTCGGGCAAATGGCGAAGTGGGTCGCTCAAATCGATGACCCCAAACGCATTCCCGAATATCTCAGCCACGCATTTCATACGGCAACATCCGGCCGACCCGGCCCCGTCGTGCTTGCATTGCCCGAAGACGTGCTCAGCGAGCCCTGCGAAGCCGTCCCCGCCGCGCCGCGCTATCAGCGTGTTGCCGCTGCACCCGCGCCCGCGCAGATCGAGCGCGTGCGCGAACTGCTCGCGGTATCGAAGAAACCGTTTGTGATTGCAGGCGGCAGCGGCTGGACGCAGGAAGCGACAGCCAATTTCGCCCGTTTCGTGGAGGCATGGCGGCTGCCCGTAGGCTGCGCATTCCGCTTTCAGGACACGCTCGACAACAACCATCCAAATTACGCAGGCGATGTCGGCCTCGGCATCAACCCCTCACTCGCCGCTCGCATTCGCGACGCTGATCTGCTGCTGATACTCGGCCCGCGCATGGGCGAATCGACGACCGGCGGCTACACGCTGCTCGACATTCCGAAGACAAGGCAGACACTGATCCACATTCACCAAGGCGCGGAAGAACTCGGCCGCGTGTACTCCGCTGATCTGCCGATTGTCTCGGGCATGCCGGAAATGGCGGCGGCCCTGGCTTCCCTGGAATCGCCGGCAAACATCGCGTGGAGCAGCGCAATCGATGAAGCGCACGACGCGTATCTCGCATGGCGCAAACCGCGTCCCATGCCCGGCGATGTCCAACTCGGCGAGATCATGGAGCAACTCAGCGCGCATCTGCCCGCTGATTCCATCGTGACTAACGGCGCGGGAAATTATGCGACCTGGCTGCACAGGCATTACGCGTATCGGCATTACCGGTCGCAACTGGCGCCCACCAGCGGCGCAATGGGCTACGGCGTACCAGCGGCGATCGCGGCGAAGTCGTTGTATCCGGAACGCGTAGTCGTGGCCTTCGCCGGCGACGGCTGCTTCATGATGTCGAGCCAGGAATTGGCCACGGCGATGCAATACCAGCTCGCTGTGATATTCGTGGTGGTGAACAACCAGCAATACGGCACGATCCGCATGCACCAGGAGCGCCATTATCCGAATCGCGTGCATGGAACCGCGCTGACGAATCCCGATTTTGTAGCCTATGCGCGTGCGTTCGGCGCGCACGGCGAGCGTGTTGAAGCGACCGCGCAATTCATGCCGGCATTCGAGCGCGCGATAAAAAGCGGCTTGCCATCGGTGATCGAAATCAGGATTCCGCAAGATGCGAGCACGCCGGCCGCGACACTCGATCAGATCAGGGAACAAGGCGAAAAATTGCGGCAAAAATAGCAAGCAGACAAACAAAACTGACGGAGACGCAAGATCATGGCATCGCAAGCATTTTTGCAAGCAAGAGACTTCCTGCTGCGTCATCGCGACGACTACGAAACCGCGTACAAGGACTTCGCGTGGCCGGAACTGACCGAGTTCAACTGGGCGCTCGACTGGTTCGACGAATACGCGCGCAGCAACCTTGCCCCGGCGCTGTGGATCGTGGAGGACAATGGCGACGAAATCAAGCTGTCGTACGCGGAGTTATCGGCGAGATCGAATCAGCTTGCGAACTGGCTGAGACAGCACGGCGTGCAGCGCGGTGACCGCATCCTGCTGATGCTGCCAAACCAGCCCGCGCTCTGGGAAACCATGCTCGCCGCGATGAAACTCGGCGCCGTCACCATTCCGGCAACCATGTTGCTGACGCCGGCCGACATCGCGGATCGCATGACGCGCGGCGAAGTCAAGCACGTGATCGTGGCATCGAGTGAAACGGCGAAGTTCGACGCCATCGATAAAAACAAGACCCGCATCGCGGTCGCCATTCCTGAAGGCACAGCATTGCCCGAAGGCTGGCTGAATTTCGCCGATGCCTTCAACGCAAGCCCGTCATTCGAGCCCGAAGGGCGCACGCTCGCGACCGATCCGCTGCTGCTTTATTTCACGAGCGGCACGACGAGCCGTCCGAAACTGGTTCTGCATAGTCATCAAAGCTATCCGGTCGGCCATCTCTCGACCATGTACTGGATCGGCCTGAAACCCGGCGATGTCCATCTCAACATCAGTTCACCCGGCTGGGCGAAGCACGCGTGGAGTTGCGTGTTCGCGCCGTGGAACGCGGGCGCGACGGTGTTCATCCACAACACCCCGCGCTTTAGCGCCAGGTCCACGCTCGAGGCGCTGGTCAAGCACCAGGTCACCACGCTCTGCGCGCCGCCGACTGTCTGGCGCATGATGATCCAGGAAGATTTATCGGCGTATCAGGTGCATTTGCGCGAGGTCGTGGGCGCGGGCGAACCGTTGAATCCGGAGATCATCGAGCGCGTGAAGAAAGCCTGGAACCTCACGTTGCGCGACGGGTTTGGCCAGACCGAAACCACGGCGCAAATCGCCAACTCGCCTAACCAGCCGATGAAAGCAGGATCGATGGGAAGGCCGTTGCCGGGTTACAGGATCACGCTGCTCGATCACGACGACAACCCCGCGCAGGAAGGCGAACTCGCGCTGATCCTCGACCCGAAACCCCTGGGCCTGATGGACGGCTACGTGGACGATCCATCGAAAACGCAAGACGCAATGCGCGGTGGCCATTACCGCACGGGCGACGTGGCATCCATCGACGCCGATGGATATTTCACCTACGTAGGCCGCGCCGACGATGTCTTCAAGGCCGCAGACTATCGCATCAGCCCGTTCGAACTGGAAAGCGTGCTGATCGAACATCCGGCGGTTGGTGAAGCGGCGGTGGTGCCGAGTCCTGATCCGCTGCGGTTATCGGTGCCGAAGGCGTTTGTAGCGTTACGCAATGGCTACGAACCGACCAGGGAAACCGCTGGAGAGATATTGAAATTCGCGGCGCAGAAACTCGCGGCCTACAAGCGCATTCGGCGCATCGAATTCTACGAATTGCCGAAAACCATCTCGGGGAAGATCCGTCGCGTGGAACTCAGGAAAACTGAAGAAGCACGAGGCAGCGATGCACGCCGGGAGAACGAGTATTGGGAGGAGGATTTCAACGTTTGACCATGTAAAAAACCCCGCAGCAAAACGCCCGCGGGGTTTCTCACATCACACCACACCAATACCCTTACTTCCCGCCCACGCTTTGCAGCGTCGTCCACTTGCCGCCAACGACCTTGTACAGCGTGATCCCGCCGTTCTTCAAATCGCCCTTCGCGTCATAAGCAAGCTGCTTCGACGTCACGCCAGGCATGTCGGTTTTAGCCAGCATAGGCAGGTACTTGGCCGGATCGGTCGAATTCGCCGTCTTCATGGCGGTGAACATGGCCATTGCGCCGTCATACGCGTAAGGCGAGTACGTCTGCACGTCTTCGTTAAAACGCGTCTTGTACTTCGCGACATATGCAGCGCCGCCCGGCATTTCATCCAGCGGCAAGCCAGCAAGCGACGCCACCGTGCCGTCGGCCGCGTCGCCGGCGATCTTCAGGAACGTGTCGGTCTTGACCATTTCGCCTGCCATCAACGGCGCGCGAAGACCCAATGTCTTCATTTGCTTGACCATCGGGCCCGCTTGCGAATCAGCGCCGCCGTAGTACACGAGGTCCGGATTCGCCGACTTGATCTTGGTCAGGATGGCCTTGAAGTCGACGGCCTTGTCGTTGCCATATTCACGATCAACGATCGTCGCGCCCGCCGCCTTCGCCGCCTTTTCGAACTGATCGGCAAGACCCTGGCCGTAAGCCGTGCGGTCATCGACAATCGCGATCTTCTTCATCTTCAGCGTCTTCACCGCGAACTCGCCCGCCACCGATCCTTGCTGCGTGTCGGAGGTCATCATGCGGAACGTGGTCTTGTAACCCTGCGTGGTGTATTCCGGCGCAGTCGCCATCGCGATTTCGGGAATGCCGGCGTTCGCGTAGATGCGAGAAGCAGGAATCGTAGTGCCCGAGTTGAAGTGACCGAGCATGCCCTTGATGTTGTCATCCACGAGCTTTTGCGCGACGGTCGTGCCGGTGCGCGGGTCGGCCTGGTCATCGGCGGAATCGAGCACGATACGGATGGGCTTGCCGCCGATCACCGGCTTCGTTGCGTTGAAATCCTCAACCGCGAGGACGATGCCGTTCTGGAAATCCTTGCCGTAATGCGCCTGCGCGCCGGTCATCGGGCCAGCGAAACCCACCTTCACGTCCTCAGCCGTTTGCGCCTGAGCCGTTGCAGCAACCGACAACCCCGTCACCAACATCGCTGCTGCCAGCTTCTTCATCGTGTAATCCATAAACTCTCCTGATTCCCATGTAAGTGGCAGCGCGTGCCGGTGTCGCCGTGCCTGCTGCCGTTGTTTGAGCCAATCCGCCGCGCCTGCAAGTTCAGTCAGGCTCAGCCGATCGTCATCAAATTCGCATTGCCGCCCGCGGCCGCCGTGTTCACGCTCACCGAGCGCTCCGTCAGCAACCGTTCGAGCGCGTAGTCCTGCTCGCCGTCGTGGGCTTCGTCGGCAAACGCTCCCGCCGATACACCCTGCACCGAGACAATCGGTCCCGGGCGTTTTGCGACGTCCTTCACCAGCGCCATCAGTTCGTCGCTGTCGCCTTCGAAGAGGACGGCGTCGAAAGGAACATCCTGGTTCTTGCGCACCAACGCATGCGCCTTGAGCGATGCCGGGAGCGCCGCCATGAGTTGCTCGCCAGCCGCGCCCGAGAACAGCGCCTTATTGCCCGTTGCCAGCACGGCTGCGAACTGAGCGCGCGCGCCGCTTGCCGTCGACGCCACGCACAAGACCATGCCGCGCGCGCCGAGCGTGTATGTGTTGCGCTCGCCGGTGGGACCGGGCAGCACGGCGGTCGCGCCGGCCATGACGTGTTGCAGATGGCCGTCGCAACGCGCGGCCGTTTGCGGATCGCGTTCGGCGATGGCCCAGTCGCGCAATGCGGTGAGCGCGGCGGGCGTATCGTTCGAAACCGTCTGGTCCGCGATCAGCACGCTTTCCAGCGACTTCGGCAAACCGGTCGGGCGCTTGGCGAGAAGACGCTGCAAATACAGCGCGCCGCCTGCTTTCGGTCCCGTGCCCGATAACCCCTCGCCGCCGAACGGCTGCACGCCGACCACCGCGCCAATCACGTTCCGGTTCACATAGATATTGCCCACATGCGCGCGGCCGACGACGTGCGCGATGGTTTCGTCGATACGTGTATGGATGCCCAGCGTCAGCCCGTAACCCGTCGCCTTGATTTGGTCGAGCAGTTTATCAAGTTGCGCGCGCCGATACCGAACCACATGCAGGACGGGCCCGAACACTTCGCGCTTGAGTTCATCGATGGAATCCAGTTCTATCAACGTCGGCGGAACGAACGTGCCTTGTGCGCAACTGTCGGGCGTCGGCAACTGCACGACGTTGCGGCCTTTTTCGCGCATCGATGCAACGTGCGAGTCGATGCTTTGCTTGGCTTCGGCATCGATTACAGGCCCCACATCCGTGGACAAACGATCCGGATTGCCCATCGCAAGTTGCTGCATCGCGCCGGTGAGCATTTCGAGCGTGCGCTCGGCGACATCGTCTTGCAGGCAAAGAACCCGCAGCGCGGAACAGCGTTGACCGGCGGAATCGAACGACGACTGCAACACGTCCGCGACCACTTGTTCGGCAAGCGCCGACGAATCGACGATCATCGCGTTTTGCCCGCCCGTTTCGGCGATCAGCGGGATCGGGCGGCCATCAGGGTCGAGCCGTTCGGACAGGGTCTTGTTGATGAGGCGCGCCACATCTGTTGAACCGGTAAACATCACGGCGCGCGTGCGCGGATCGGCGACGAGCGCCGCGCCCACGGTTTCGCCATTGCCCGGCAGAAGTTGCACCGCGCCAGCCGGCACGCCGGCTTCACGCAGGATGCGCACGGCTTGCGCAGCGATCAGCGGCGTTTGTTCGGCAGGCTTGGCGAGCACCGGATTGCCGGCGGCGAGCGCCGCGGCGACCTGTCCCATGAAGATTGCCAGCGGAAAATTCCACGGGCTGATGCAGACAACCGGACCAAGCGGCCGATGGGTATCGTTGGAAAACTCGCCCCGGATTTGCGCCGAGTAATAACGCAGGAAATCGATCGCCTCGCGAATCTCGGACACGGCATTCGCCAGCGACTTGCCGGCTTCCCGCACGACCAGACCCATCAGCGTATGCATCTGCGCTTCGAGCAGATCGGCGGCGCGGGCGAGACAATCGGCGCGTTCATCTACAGGCGTCGATTGCCAGATCGGCGCGGCGGCCACGGCGTTGTTCAGCGCCAGAGCGACGTGTTCCGGCGATGCATCCGTCACCGTTCCCACCAGATCGCGCAAGTCGGCCGGGTTGCGGACATCGTGCGCAACGCCTTCTATCACATCGTTGGTTTCGAGCATTGGCGCCGCTCGCCACGGATGATTCGCGCTCGCGAGCAACGCCGACGACAGGGAAGCCAAACGGTGCTCGTTCGACAGATCGAAGCCCATCGAATTGAGGCGCTCGCCGCCGTACAACTGGCGCGGCAACGGGATCTTCGCGTGCGGCAAACCGAGCGGCGTGAGCTTGGACGCTTCTTCGACGGGATCCTGCACGAGCTCGCTGACGGGAATCGCCTTATCCGCAATGCGATTCACAAACGAGGTGTTCGCGCCGTTCTCGAGCAAGCGCCGCACGAGGTACGCGAGCAGCGTTTCGTGCGTGCCGACCGGCGCATACACGCGGCACGGCCGGTTGAGCTTGTCGCGCCCGGTGACTTCTTCGTACAGCGGTTCGCCCATGCCATGCAGGCATTGGAACTCGTATTGCCCGGGATAATAATTGCCGCCAGCCAGGTGATAGATCGCCGACAACGTGAACGCGTTGTGCGTGGCGAATTGCGGATAAACGGCATCGGGCGCGCCAAGCAACTTCTTCGCGCATGCCACATACGAGATGTCCGTATAGATCTTGCGCGTATAGACCGGATAACCTTCGAGGCCATCGACTTGAGCGCGCTTGATTTCCGAATCCCAGTACGCGCCCTTGACCAGCCGCACCATCAAACGATGCCGGCTGCGACGCGCCAGATCGATCAGATAATCGATAACAAACGGGCAGCGCTTCTGATAAGCCTGCACCACGAAACCAATCCCGTTCCATCCGGCCAGTTCCGGGTCGAAGCACAGCGCTTCGAGCAGATCCAGCGAAATTTCCAGCCGGTCCGCTTCTTCCGCGTCGATGTTCAAGCCAATGTCGTAACGGCGCGCGAGCAACGCCAGCGCCTTCACGCGCGGCAGCAACTCGGTCATCGTGCGTTCTTGCTGCGCGCGTGAGTATCGTGGATGCAGCGCCGACAACTTGATGGAAATTCCCGGGCCTTCATAAATGCCGCGCGAACCCGCCGCCTTGCCAATAGCGTGAATCGCCTGTTCGTACGAAGCGTAATAGCGCAGCGCGTCTTCTTCTGTCGTCGCGGCTTCGCCGAGCATGTCGTAGGAATAGCGAAATCCACGCGCTTCGAACTTGCGGCTGTTGGCGAGCGCCTCCGAGATCGTCTCGCCCGTGACGAACTGCTCGCCCATCAGGCGCATGGCCATATCCACGCCCTTGCGGATCAGCGGTTCACCGCCGCGCCCGATCAGGCGCGTCAACGCCGACGACAACCCGGCTTCGCTGTTCGTGGTCACGAGCTTGCCGGTGATCATCAAGCCCCACGTCGCCGCGTTGACGAACAACGACGGCGCCTGGCCCATATGCGAGCGCCAGTCGCCCTTGCTGATCTTGTCGCGGATCAAGGCGTCGCGCGTTGCGCGATCGGGAATACGCAGCAGGGCTTCGGCAAGACACATCAGCGCGACGCCTTCCTGGCTCGACAACGAGAATTCGTGGATCAGCCCTTCCACGCCGCCGCCCGTCTGCTTTTTACGCAGCGCTTCGACGAGCTTTGTCGCCATCGCGTTCGTTTCGTTGGCGACACCTGCCGGCAACCGCGCCTGCCCGATCAGGAACGGTACGCATTCGGGCTCCGGCCGCCGGTACGCCGCCGTAATCGCCGCGCGCAGCACCGATTGCGGCTGGACGTTCTGGGCAAAATCGAGGAACGGATGAGGCGCGCCGTCTTCGTCGGAGTCGGCGTGAGCAGGAGGTTCGAGCGAATCGGCCGCGCCAAGTGCACCGGACAGTTCCGGCGGCAACTGTCCATGTTCGATGCGCTCCAGGTACGCGAAGATCGCCTGCTTGATGAGCCAGTGCGGCGTACGCTCGAGCCGCGTTGCGGCGTCTCTCAGGCGGGTACGCAAAAGATCATCGACTTTGACGCCCAGGGTGGTGCTCGCCATAACTCGTTCCTTGCCGACCTGAGGAGCCGGCGATAGCTTGAAAAGTGGCCGAATCGTAACTCGCACATAAAAAAGGTGCAACCGACTTTTAGAGACGGGTTGCACCTATGGAAAACCATATAGGATAAGGGATTAGGGGTAATTGAGGATAGCGACGAAGCCAGCGCGTGCCTACGATTCCCGCGACTGGCTATTTTTCAGCATCACCCTAATTAAATCCTGCTTGCTGCCGATAACTCGGGTACGGCCAAAGTAGCGACGAATCCAGAGCGGCCGAATTTAATCAGCCGTGGTTCGGGGAGCAGAGGATATGAGCAACTGGATGGTTTTTATGATCGTATGGGCGATGGTCGCAATGTGCGTGGTGTTGTTCATCCGCGGAGCTCAACCGCATGTGGAGCGTCCGGACGGTGAAAACCGTGGCGACAGCCGCGACATGAAGGGCGGCGCTTTCGCGCCTGGCGTGGACGTAGCGCGTTAAAGCGGGCGCTTGCAGGCCGCACCCCGCAGGCCGCTCCCTCGCGGCCTAGATGTCCAATGGATCGACCTCGACGTTCCATCGGATCAGGCCTTTCACCTTGATTCCGCGCAACGCCGGCTGCCACGCCCGCAGAGCGTTCTGCAACACCGCGCGTGAAGCGCATTCGAGCAGCAACTGCGCGCGATGCACGTTGAAGACCTTCACAATGGTCAGCGGCACCGCGTCATACACCGTCACCCGCTCGGTCCCGGCCAGCGCGGCAAACTCCGCCGCCGCCGCGCCCAAAAAGTCCAGCGCGACTTCAAGCGTCCTTCCCTCGGCCCGCAACATCGCCTGATAGACAAACGGCGGCAAATGCGCGTCGCGCCGTTCGGCCAGCGTCGAATTGGCGAAGCCGACGTAATCATGCCGGGCCAGCGCGTGATAAAGCGCGTGCCGTGCATAACGCGTCTGGATCATCACTTCCCCAGGCAATCCCGCGCGCCCGGCGCGCCCGCTTACCTGCATCAATTGTGCGAAAAGCCGCTCGCTGGCTCGAAAGTCGTGGGAAAAAAGCGCGGTATCGGCGTTGAGCACGCCGACCAGCGTCACGCGCTGAAAATCGTGCCCCTTCGCGATCATCTGCGTGCCGACAAGGATATCGACTTCACCGGCGTGGACATCGGAAAAGAGCGCTTGGGCGCTGCCTTTGCGCCGCGTGCTGTCGGCATCAATACGCAGAACCCGCGCGCCCGGCACCGCCGTCGCCAGCGTTTCTTCGACGCGTTGCGTGCCGCGCCCCATCGGAGCAATGTCAACGTTGCCGCAATCCGGGCAGGACTTCGGAATGCGCGATTCCCAGCCGCAGTGGTGACAGCGCAGCGCGCGCTCCGGCTTGTGGAGAACCACGTAGGCGCTGCATCGCGGGCAGCCTGCAACCCAGCCGCAGGCGTCGCAAGAAAGAATGGGCGCGTAGCCGCGCCGGTTGAGGAACACGAGGCTTTGCTCGCCGCGTTCGAGACGGGTTTTCATCGCAGCGATCAACGGCCCGGACAAGCCTTCCACCGACGCCCGTCCACGCTGCCTTTCCTCTTCCAGGTCGATTAGCCGCACGCTTGGCAGAACGGCTGTCGCCACGGCGCGGCGCGTGAGCGTGAGCCTGGTGTATCTGCCCTGCTCGGCCTGCCACCAGCTTTCCAGCGACGGCGTAGCGGACCCGAGTACAACGGGAATCTCGATTTCCTTCGCCCGATACACCGCCAGATCCCGCGCCGAATAGCGCAAGCCTTCCTGCTGCTTGTACGCGGGATCGTGTTCTTCATCCACGACGATCAACGCCAGCTTCGGCATCGATGCGAGTATGGCTAGCCGCGTGCCCAGCACGAGCCGCGCGCGGCCGATGTGCGCCGCGAGCCAGTTGCGCGCGCGCTCGCCTTCGGCCAGGCCGCTATGCATGGTGACGATGGCGCCTTCCGGCAACGCGGCGAACCGGGTGCGGAACGCGGCTTCGAATTGCGGCGTGAGATTGATTTCCGGGACAAGCACGAGCGCCTGGGCGTCGGGTCGTGCGGCAAGCAGATCAGCCAGCGCGTGGAGATAAACCTCCGTCTTGCCACTGCCCGTCACGCCATGCAGCAGGAACGCAGCAAAACCTTTCGCGTGCCGGATGGCATCGACGGCTTCGGTTTGTTCGGCCGTGAGTTGCGGCAAAAGCGCGCCGCCGGTATGAAGTAGTGCGGCCTTTTCGAGTTGCGATTCGAGCGCAATGTCCTCGGCCGGGACATCGCCTGTTTCCAGCCTTACCCAGCCGTGCGACTGCCATTCGTCCAGCGTCGCGCGGGCTTTCGGATGCAACGCGCGGGCATCGGCGGCCGGAAGGGTAGGATTTGCAGCCAATGCCCCGGCGAGACGGCGCAGCGCCGTTGCGCGCGCCGGCAACCCGTCAGGAAGATTGGCGCGCCCCTCGGCCGTCAACCTGTAGCGCTCTTCCGGCGCGAGCAACTTCGCCCAACGCGAGGCGTCGCGCAAGACTTGCGGCAGTGCGGGCAATGCCACTTCGCCCAAGCCGCGCTGATAATAATCCGCGGCAAAAAGCGTCAGCGCGCGCCACTCTTTTGCAAGCGGCGCCAGTGCGCTGCAAATGGCGGCGACGTCGCGTAGCTTATCCGCCGGCACGTCGCTGTGGTCCGTGACCTCGCAGATCATGCCGACTGCGTCGCGACGTCCGAACGGAATCCGCACCAGCATGCCGGGCAGCGGCGCGGATTCCAGGGTGTATCGATAATCGAAAAGCGTCGCCAGCGGATGATCCAGCGCGACGCGGACAAAGACGCTCAATTGCGGCACCACCCGCGCGTCATAGCGCCGCAATGTTTCCACGTGAACGTCAGCCTGAGCGCCGCGAAGTTAAAGTGAAACATCACAATCGCCGCTAAGCCATGGATTATTTTTGAGATTTCGCAGCTTTCCACAGCCCTGTGGATAACTTTGTTGAGAACTTTGATTGACACCCGCAAAAAACCTTGTTCTCGCTAGTTGTGTTCGGTACCCCACATAACGCACCAAATCAAGATATCTCTTATTAATCATGCACTTGATGTCACAATTCACAGCTTCGACCGGTAAGTTTGGTCTGAATTGAGGTTTGCGCGCCGCAACGTACAAAATGTGCATAAGTCAACCTTGACATTGGCCGAACAGCCGATCCACGGACGTTTCAAGGCACTATTGCCACCCGGCGAACCGTCTTGCGTAAGCTTTTCATGCCGCAAGGCAGCAATCTTTTTTGACCAGGCTTCAGTTCTTTAAACGAATCGCCCGGCTGTGCCGATGCACTTCATCAACCAGTTCAGCGACGTTTTCCGGATGCGTAAATTGGGAAATCCCGTGGCCCAGATTGAATACATGGCCTGGATGGTTGCCGAAGCTGTCGAGGACAGCGCGCGCCTCCGTTCGGATCACCGCAGGCGATGCAAACAACACAGTTGGATCGATATTTCCCTGCAACGCCACCTTGCCGCCCACCTTTTCCCGGGCCTGGCCAAGGTTCACGGTCCAGTCGAGGCCAACGGCATCCACGCCTATGGATGCAATCTGTTCAAGCCACAAGCCGCCGCCCTTGGTGAAGGTAATGACAGGCACCTTCACGCCGTCGTGTTCGCGCTTGAGGCCCGCGACGACCTTCGCAATGTACTCAAGGGAGAAGCGCTGATACGCGCCGTCGGCCAGTGCGCCGCCCCAGGTGTCGAAGATCATCACGGCTTGCGCACCCGCCTCGACCTGCGCGTTCAGGTACGCGGTCACGGCCTGCGCGTTGATGTCGAGAATGCGGTGCATCAGGTCGGGCCGCGTATAGGCCATCGCCTTGACCGTGTGATGATCGGGCGACCCGCCGCCTTCCACCATATAGCAGGCGAGCGTCCACGGACTGCCCGAAAAGCCGATCAGCGGCACTTTCTGGCGGCCTTGTGCGTCTGTCAATGCGCAGCGAATCTGCGATACCGCGTCGGTCACGTAACCCAGCGTGGCATCGATAGCCGGCACAGCCAGCTTCGCCACATCTTCCTCCGTGCGCACCGTACGCTCGAACCGGGGACCTTCGCCTTGCACGAAATTGAGTCCGAGCCCCATTGCGTCGGGAATGGTCAGGATGTCGGAGAAAAGAATCGCGGCGTCGAGCGGGAAACGGTCGAGCGGTTGCAACGTGACTTCTGTCGCGTAATCCGGATTGGTCGCGAGGCCGAGGAAACTGCCGGCGCGCGAACGCGTGGCGTTGTACTCGGGCAGGTAGCGGCCCGCCTGACGCATCAGCCAGATCGGCGTGTAGTCGGTCGGCTGGCGCTGCAGCGCGCGAAGGAAGGTATCGTTCAGAAGTGTGGAAGGCACGTGGCTCAAGCTCGGGCTTTGGGCAAAAGGCCATTCTACCGGAGGCGGCCACGGGAATTCGGCCACCTCTGCCGTGGCTCAAGTCCGGGGCATCAGCCAATATCCAATGCGCGGTTGCATCGATATGATCAGCCGCTCAAAACGTCCAACAAGGAGTATCGATGAGAGTCTTCGCCTTTTGCGCCGCCGTATCCGCCCTGGCCTTCGGCGTCGCTACCGGCGCATGCGCGCAGACCGTGCAGGCGGGCAGCATCACCGGCAAGCCCGCGGCGAGCGCGCCGTCCGTCAACACGGCGCCTGCTTCCCGGCTCGATGAAATCCTTGCGCGCGGCAGCTTGCGCATCTGCACGACAGGCGACTACAAGCCGCACTCGTTCCTGCGGCCGGACGGACAATTCGAAGGCATTGACATCGACATGGTGCAGAACCTCGCGCGTTCCCTGAACGTAAAACCGGAGTTCGTGAAGACGTCGTGGTCCAACCTGATGAGCGATTTCGTGGCGAAATGCGACATTGCGGTTGGCGGTGTTTCCGTCACGCTGGATCGCCAGAAGCGCGCGTTCTTCACGCAGCCATATATGGTCGACGGCAAGACGCCAATCGTCCGCTGCGCGGATGCCGATAAATATCAGACCGTTGAGCAGATCGATCAGCCGGGCGTGCGCACTATCGTGAATCCGGGCGGCACGAACGAGAAATACGCGAAGCAATTTCTCACGCACTCGCAATTGATTGAATATCCGGACAACGTGACGATCTTCAAGCAGATCCTCGATGGTCACGCCGACGTCATGGTCACCGACGCGTCCGAAACGCTGCTCCAGCAAAAACTCAACCCCGGCCTTTGCTCGGTGCATCCGGACAAGCCGTTTCAATTCGCCGAAAAAGCGTACTTGCTGCCGCGTGGGGACGTGGTGTTTCAGCAGTATGTGGACCAATGGCTGCATTTGTCGCGATCGACTGGCGAGTACCAGTCAATCTTCGATAAATGGCTCAAATAGTTAGCCCGTGACGCTTACAAATCCGCTCGTAAGCGTCACGTAATCCAATGGCGCTGGACGTCTAAAAGTCAACGCGGCGCGTGTAACAATTCACCGAAGCGTTTTGACGTTTTTTTCATCCATGTTTCCGCGGATTTTGAATGCGCCTGGATTCGTCCGAAGCCGTGCGTCATGTCGTGCGCATCAATTACTTCCACGCGGCCGCCGTTTGCTTCCAGAAAACGTGCAAATTCGTGGGCGTCGTCATAAAGCGGATCGTAGGCCGCGCCCACAATCAGCGCCCGCGCCGGCGTGCGATCGTACGACTCGGCGAGCGGAAACGCGCGGACGTCGTCGTCGGCGGGCGGCTGCGTGGTCAGGAATTGTGACCAGTACCACTTCATCTCTTCCGTGCTGAGGCCGGGCCCTTCGGCATTCGCGGTAAAGCTTCCGCCTTCGAAACGGCACCGCGCGACCGGATAGATCAGCAGTTGGGCGCTCACGAGGCCCGCCACGCGGTCGTTCGCCGCCCGCGCCGCAACTGCCGCGAGATGGGCGCCCGCGCTATCTCCGGCTACGCCAAGGCGCGTGGTGGCGAATCCCATCCGCGAACGATGCTCGGCGAGCCAAAGCAGCGCGTCCAGCGCGTCGTCCACGGGCGTGGGGAACGCGAACTCGGGCGCCAGCCGGTAATCCACGCTGACCACCGCGCAGTGCGAATCCAGCGCAAAGCGCGCGATCATCACGTCATGCGTGTCCAGATCGCCGAGAACCCAGCCGCCGCCGTGAAAATAAACGACGAGCGGCAGCGCCACGCTGGCAGGCTCCGGCCGATACACGCGCGCCCGCAGGTCACGCCCATCAAGGGGCAACACGATCTCATCCACCTTGACGCCGGCGGGACGCGGCGTTGCGAACGCGCGCGCCACGTCCTGGAACTGCTGGCGCATGGCCCGCGCATCGGCGTTGGCGGGAAGTTTGGGAAAAGCTTCAGCGACCTTCGCGTAATACGCGAGCAGGTCTGCGTCGATGGTCATGCGGATTGTCTCCATGCGAGTGTTGCAGTCCGATCAGTTCAGCGGATTTCGATTGTGCTTAAAATCAAGAAAATGCGCTCGAAGCGGTCGTGATTAAAAACACTGATTAATACGTCTATAGACAATTTTTCGACGAAAACAGCTCGAAGCCTTGCGGTTCAAGGGTTACAACCTGAAACACTTTGTTACGGCGATGCCTGAATTATTCGCCCACAATCACTTCAACGGTCTCAACACATATGTGATCGAGTTCAATGTGGGTAAAGAGCAACACGCCTGCTTGCGCTTGTCGGTCGGAAAGGTTCCGAAACCCAATGTCTGGGACATGTTTGTTGGGCTCGTTGGTCGAGAAAAAGCATCTCGACCCTTCCCACCTTTGGTCTCCTCGCGCTAACCCCGTAGCGTGTGGTTTTTAGCGGGCTCCAGGCCCGCTTTTTTTTCGTCTGCACAAACGTTTGCGTGGAAATGAAATGGTCGCCGCGATTGTTCCGGCGGCCATTTTTTATACGCTCGCAAACGGATCTCAGGCGGTTTTTGCCTCCGTGACCTTCAGTTCATCAATCATCTTCGCGCGCATGATGAACTTCTGGACCTTCCCGGTGACGGTCATGGGAAGTTCATCTACGAAACGGATGTGTCGCGGGATCTTGTAGTGCGCGATTTGCCCTTGGCAAAACTCGCGAATGTCTTCCGGCGTAGCGAACTCGCCCTGTCGAAGAACAATCCACGCGCATACTTCCTCGCCGTATTTTTCATCGGGAACGCCGAAAACTTGCGCAGACTGGATCTTTGGATGGCGGAACAGAAATTCTTCAATCTCGCGCGGATAAATGTTCTCGCCGCCGCGGATCAGCATGTCCTTCAACCGTCCGACAATGTTGCAATATCCTTGCGCATCGAGCGTGGCGAGATCGCCGGTGTGCATCCAGCCGTCGATAATCACTTCTTGCGTCTTCGCTTCGTCGGCCCAATAGCCTTTCATCACCGAATAGCCGCGCGTACAAAGTTCGCCCGTCTCGCCAACCGGGACGATTTCGCCAAGCGGATCAACGAGCTTCACTTCCAGATGCGGCTGGATCCGGCCGACGGTTGTCGTGCGTTTATCGAGTGGATCGGTGGTCGAGCTTTGGAACGATACCGGGCTCGTCTCCGTCATCCCATACGCGATGGTGATCTCGCGCAGGTTCATCTTTGCGACCACGCGTTTCATGGTTTCGATAGGACAAGGCGAGCCCGCCATGATGCCGGTGCGCAAGCGGCTCAGGTCGTACTGACCGAAGGTTGGGAGATCCAATTCGGCAATGAACATGGTCGGGACGCCGTGAAGCGCGGTGCAGCGTTCTTCATCTACGGCGGCAAGTGTGGCAGCAGGATCGAACGCTTCGCCGGGAAAGACCATCGCCGCGCCCACCGATACACACGCCAAAACCGCCAGCACCATGCCAAAGCAGTGATAAAGCGGCACGGGAATGCAGAGCGAATCCTGCTCGGTAAGCAACATCGAGTGCGCGATATAGCGGCCGTTGTTCAGCACGTTGTGATGCGTGAGCGTCGCGCCCTTGGGATTGCCGGTCGTGCCGCTCGTGAACTGGATGTTGATGGGATCGAACGCGCTGAGTTTTGATTCCAGTGCATCGAGTTGCGTTCGGTCAAGCCGTTCGCGGCCGCGCGACATGACATCGGGGAAACGCAGCATGCCGGGCGTCGAGCCTTCGCCCATGCGGATCACGGCTTTCAAATCAGGGAATCGGGCGGCGTTGAGAAAACCGGGCTCAGCCGTCGCGAGTTCTGGCGCGAGCGTTTGCAACATCTCCAGATACTTCGATGACTTGAACTGTTCCGCCGCAATCAACGCCTTGCAGCCGACCTTGTTCAGCGCATATTCCAGCTCGGCCAGCCGATACGCCGGATTGATGTTCACCAGGATCGCGCCGATCCTCGCAGTGGCGAATTGCGTCAGCAGCCACTCGGCACGATTCGGCGACCAGATACCAACCCGATCGCCCGCCACAACGCCGAGTTGCAGCAGGCCCGACGCGAGGACATCCACTTCATTGACGAATTCGCGCCATGTCCAGCGAACGTTCTGCTCGCGAAAAACCACGGCCGGACGGTCGGGATATCGGGCGGCGGTATCGAGGAGAAAGCGTGAAACCGTCGCTTCGCTAAGCGGGATATCGGTCGAGCCGCGAACGTAGGACAGGCCGTCGAGTGGTTCGATCTGTGGCCCGGTGTGCGTCGATGGGGTAGCCATGTCGAAGGTCTCCTCCGTTGATGTGGAACGCTGCGCGGCGTGGGGGCGTGAAAGCCATTCGGAAGGCTAATTGTGCATCGCGCGGAAGATGCACGGCATTGAGTGTTACCCGCAATGAGCGGTGAATACGTGCCTGTTGGATATGCAGAAATGCACGGACAGATGCTCGCCGCGGCCATAAAAAAAGCAGCCCGAAGGCTGCTTTTTCCCGAAGCTGAAACTACTGAAAAGCTTAATGCTGACCGCGAATTTTCCGCAGCCGTTGAATCGCCGCGATCTGAGCCGTCGCGTACGCGAGTTCCGCTTGCGCGGTTGCGTACTCGAGGTTCGAACCGGTGTTCTGCAGCGCTTCTTCCGCGCGCTTCTTCGCTTCGACTGCCTTGGCTTCGTCGAGATCCTGACCACGGATCGCGGTATCGGCGAGAACCGTTACCACACCCGGCTGAATCTCAAGAATACCGCCCGCGACGAACACAAACTCTTCCTCGCCGTTCTCCGCTTCAATGCGCACCGCACCCGGACGAATCCGCGTGATCAGCGGCGTGTGGCCCGGCAAGATACCGAGTTCACCTGCTTCGCCCGGCAGCGCAACGAACTTCGCCCGGCCGGAAAAAATCTGCTCTTCCGCGCTGACGACGTCTACTTGAATAGTTGCCATATCGACTCCAATAGGGCGCGGTCTTTTTACAGTTCCCGCGCCCAGCCCGCTTTACTGAATCTTCTTGGCCTTTTCAAAGGCTTCGTCGATGGTGCCGACCATGTAGAACGCCTGCTCCGGCAGATGATCGCACTCGCCTTCAACGATCATCTTGAAGCCGCGGATGGTTTCCTTCAGCGGCACGTACTTGCCGGGCGAGCCCGTGAAGACTTCCGCGACGTGAAACGGCTGCGACAGGAAACGCTGGATCTTGCGAGCGCGCGCAACCGCGAGCTTGTCTTCCGGCGCGAGTTCGTCCATGCCCAGAATCGCGATAATGTCGCGCAATTCCTTGTAGCGCTGCAGCGTTTGCTGCACGCCGCGCGTGATGTTGTAGTGCTCTTCGCCAATCACGTTCGGGTCGATCTGACGCGAGGTCGAATCGAGCGGATCCACAGCCGGATAAATACCCAGCGAAGCAATGTCACGCGACAACACGACCGTTGCGTCCAGGTGACCGAAGGTGGTCGCCGGCGACGGGTCGGTCAAGTCATCGGCGGGAACGTACACGGCTTGCACCGAGGTGATCGAGCCGGTTTTCGTCGATGTAATCCGTTCCTGCAGACGGCCCATTTCTTCAGCCAGCGTAGGCTGATAACCCACAGCCGATGGCATACGTCCCAGGAGAGCCGACACTTCCGTACCAGCCAGCGTGAAACGGTAGATGTTGTCCACGAAGAACAGCACATCCAGACCTTCGTCGCGGAAATGCTCGGCCATTGTCAGGCCCGTCAGCGCCACGCGCAGACGGTTGCCCGGCGGCTCGTTCATCTGGCCGTACACCAGCGCGACCTTGTCCAGAACGTTCGAATCCTTCATTTCGTGATAGAAGTCGTTCCCTTCGCGGGTACGCTCGCCAACACCGGCGAACACGGAATAACCGCCGTGCTCTTTAGCGATGTTGTTGATCAGTTCCATCATGTTCACGGTCTTGCCCACGCCGGCGCCGCCGAAGAGGCCAACCTTGCCGCCCTTTGCAAACGGGCAGATCAGGTCGATCACCTTGATGCCGGTTTCGAGCAGTTCCGTTGAAGGCGACAGTTCGTCGAACTTCGGCGCCTTCTGGTGAATCCCGCGCGTCACGTCCGTGTTGATCGGGCCGGCTTCGTCGATAGGACGACCCAGCACGTCCATGATGCGGCCAAGCGTCGGCTTGCCGACCGGCACGCTGATGGGCTTGCCCGTGTTCTTCACGACCGTGCCACGGCGCAATCCGTCCGATGCACCCAGACAAATGGTCCGGACCACGCCGTCGCCCAGCTGTTGCTGGACTTCAAGCGTCAGTTCCGAGCCTTCCAAAACGAGCGCGTCGTAAATCCTCGGCATGTCGGCACGCGGGAATTCCACGTCGATCACTGCGCCGATGCACTGTACGATCTTGCCTTCTACCAAAGCAGTAGTACTCATCGCATTTCCTTTAGATACTTGATTCTTCACTCGCGCGACAGGCGCAGTTCGATTCGACGCCTGGACGATCAACCGACCGCTGCAGCGCCACCGACGATCTCTGACAATTCCTTCGTAATCGCTGCTTGCCGGCTCTTGTTGTACACGAGCTGCAATTCGCCGATCACGGTCTTCGCGTTATCCGACGCGGCCTTCATGGCGACCATGCGAGCCGATTGCTCCGACGCCATGTTTTCCGCCACGGCCTGATACACGAGTGCTTCCACATAACGCACGAGCAGTTCGTCGACCACGGTCTGCGCATCCGGTTCGTAGATGTAATCCCACGAGGTTTTCGGCGTGACCGGTTCGCTGGTCTTGTCGAGGCCGTCCTTGCGCGCGAAATCGCTTGCCGACAACGGCAGCAACTGTTCGATCACGGCTTCCTGCTTCATCGTGTTGACGAAGCGCGTGAACGCCAGATAAACCGCGCTGATCTTGCCTTCCGAATACAGGTCGAGCTGAACCTTGATCGCGCCGATCAGCTTTTCCAGGTGCGGCGTGTCGCCGAGCGCCGTAACTTGCGACACGGTCTTGGCCTTCAGCCGGTTCAGGAAGCCCAGACCCTTGCTGCCAATCGCGGATGCTTCAACCGTCTGCCCTTTCTGCTCCAGCTCCTTGAACTTCAGGAGCGCGGCGCGAAGGATGTTCGTGTTCATGCCACCGCACAGACCTTTATCGGTCGTGACGAGGATCATGCCGGCCGCTTTCGCGCCCTTGTTCTCAACCATGAACGGATGGCGATACTCAGGCGTCGCAGCGCTCATGTGTGCGGCAACTTCGCGGATCTTGTCGGCATATGGACGAGCTGCGCGCATGCGCTCCTGCGCGCGGCGCATTTTCGACGCAGCCACCATTTCCATAGCCTTGGTGATCTTGCGCGTGTTTTGCACGCTCTTGATCTTGCCGCGGATTTCCTTCATTCCAGCCATTGCTTACTCCTCGATCGAAGTGGCGCGGGATGCTTCATTTGTTCCAGAAGCGGCCCGCGCCGCTTCAAATTTCGACCAAATCCGAAGATCGGTACCGAAATCAATAAGCGCCCGACTTCTTGAAGTCCTTCAGCGCGGTATGCAATGCGCCGTCGTCGTCCTTCGACAAGTCCTTGTTATCTTCAATGCGCTTGATCATGTCCGCGTGCTTCGTCTTCAAATAGTCGCGAAGACCCTTTTCGAACGGCAGTACCTGAGCAACTTCGAGATCGTCCAGATAACCGTTGTTCGCGGCGAACAGCGAGATAGCGAGTTCCCACACTTGCAGCGGCTGATATTGCGGCTGCTTGAGCAATTCCGTCACGCGGCGGCCGCGCTCCAGTTGCTTGCGGGTCGCTTCGTCAAGGTCCGACGCAAACTGCGAGAACGCAGCCAGCTCACGATACTGCGCGAGGTCGGTACGAATACCGCCCGACAGCTTCTTGATGACCTTGGTCTGCGCTGCGCCACCGACTCGCGACACGGACACACCCGCGTTGATCGCAGGACGGATACCGGCGTTGAACAGGTCGGTTTCCAGGAAGATCTGGCCGTCGGTAATCGAGATCACGTTCGTCGGAACGAACGCAGTCACGTCGCCAGCTTGCGTTTCGATGACCGGCAATGCAGTCAGCGAACCGCTCTTGCCCTTCACTTCGCCGTTTGTGAACTTCTCGACGTAGTCTTCCGACACGCGAGCAGCACGTTCCAGCAGACGCGAGTGCAGATAGAACACGTCGCCGGGATACGCTTCACGGCCCGGCGGACGGCGCAGCAACAGCGAAATCTGACGATACGCCCAGGCTTGCTTGGTCAAATCGTCATATACGATCAGCGCGTCCTGACCGCGATCGCGGAAGTATTCGCCCATCGTGCAGCCGGCGTACGGCGCCAGATATTGCATGGCGGCCGATTCCGAAGCCGAAGCCGCGACCACGATCGTGTATTCCAGCGCGCCGGTTTCTTCCAGCTTGCGAACCACGTTCATGATCGACGAAGCCTTCTGGCCAATCGCAACGTAGATACAGAAGAGGTTCTTGCCCTTCTGGTTGATGATCGCGTCAATGGCGACAGCCGTCTTGCCGCACTGGCGGTCGCCAATGATCAGCTCGCGCTGGCCACGGCCAACCGGCACCATTGCGTCGATGGATTTGAGGCCCGTTTGCACCGGCTCCGAAACCGACTTGCGCCATATCACGCCCGGCGCGATCTTTTCGACAGCGTCGGTCATCTTTGCGTTGACCGGACCCTTGCCGTCGATCGGGTTGCCCAAAGCGTCGACCACGCGGCCGAGCAGTTCCGGGCCAACCGGCACTTCGAGAATGCGGCCCGTCGTCTTGACGATGTCGCCTTCCGAAATGTGTTCGTATTCGCCCAAAATCACGGCGCCAACCGAATCGCGCTCGAGGTTCAGCGCGAGGCCGAAGGTGTTGCCCGGGAATTCGAGCATTTCGCCCTGCATCACGTCCGACAAACCGTGAATACGCACGATACCGTCGGTCACGGAAATCACAGTGCCTTGGTTGCGAACATCGGAGCTCGCTTCCAGGCCCTGGATCCGGCTCTTGATCAGCTCGCTGATCTCAGAGGGATTGAGTTGCATTAGTCACTCCAGATAGTCAATTCTTAACCGCTCAGGCGCACAAGGCGTCAGGCGGACAGCGCCGTCTGCATGCTCGCGAGGCGCGCGCGGACCGAGGTATCGAGTACTTCGTCGCCTACCGTCACGCGAACGCCGCCGATCAGCGACTTGTCGACTTCAACAGTAGGTTTCAGCTTGCAATGGAACTTGCGTTCGAGATTCGCGACAAGGTCGGTCAACTGTGCGCCTTCCAGCGGGAACGCGCTGACAATCAGCGCATCGGCCGCACCTTCGCGGGAATTCTTCAGCTCGTCGAACTGCACGGCAATTTCGGGCATCAGCGTCAGCCGATGGTTGTCCACCAGCATCTGCACAAAGTTCTTCGCCTCCGGCTGCTTGGCGAGCGGGGATTTCACCGCCGACAACAACAGCTCGCTGACTTGGTCGCGGCTCACTTTCGGGCTCGTCGCGATGGACAGCACTTCAGGCAGACGCGCAACCTGAGCCAGCTCCTCGACGAAGTCAGACCAGGCGGCGAGCTCACCCGCTTCGGCCACGCGGAACAAAGCTTCAGCGTACGGTCGGGCGATGGTTGCAAGTTCGGCCATGATCAGAGCTCGGTTTTGAGTTGATTCAGCATGTCGGCGTGAACCGATTGATCGACTTCGCGCTTCAGGATCTGCTCGGCGCCCTTCACGGCCAATGCCGCGACTTCGCCGCGCAATGCTTCGCGCGCTTTCACGATTTGCTGGTCTGCGTCGGCTTTCGCTTGTGCAATGATGCGCGCAGCTTCGGCCTGAGCGTTAGCCTTGATTTCGTCGGCGACAGCCACTGCACGCTTTTCGGCGTCCGCAATGCGCTGCTGGCCGTCGTTACGGGCTTGCGCGAGTTCCTGGTCGACGCGCTTATGTGCGGCTTCGAGTTCGGCCTTGCCCTTCTCGGCGGCTGACAAGCCGTCGGCGATCTTCTTCGAGCGCTCATCCAGGGCGTTGATCAACGGCGGCCACACGAACTTCATCGTGAACCACGCGAGGATCAGAAACACGACCATTTGCGCAAACAGGGTTGCGTTGAGATTCACGGTGTTTCCTTAAACGTTGCTAATCCGGAGAGTGAAACGGCAAGGCGCCTGATCGAGGGTTGCATCGCGAGCTTGCATCGCGAGGAGTACATCGACTAAGCGCCGTCGCCCGTTCCGTCCTGCACTTGACGCCCCAAGGCTCAAGCGCACACTTCCGAGGAAACTCAGCCTGCGGCGAGCTTCGACAGCAGCGGGTTTGCGAACGCAAACAGCATTGCCACACCAACGCCGATCAGGAACGCCGCGTCAATCAGACCAGCCAAGAGGAACATCTTGGTTTGCAGCGGGTTCATCAGTTCCGGCTGGCGGGCACATGCTTCAATGTACTTGCCGCCCATCAGGCCGATACCGATACAGGCGCCGATTGCACCCAGGCCGATGATGATGCCGATACCGATGGCGGTCAGACCCTGGATGTTGGCGATGAAAGCGTTCATGACTACTCCTATGTGAAAAGACTTTGGAACTTAGATTTATAAAAAATTGAAACTCGATACGGATTCTGCTGTGGTTTGCCGCCGCGCTGTCTTGCAGCGGCCTACCGGACTACTGTGCATCTTCCCTGCTTAGTGCGCGTCATGTGCCTGGCCGAGATACACCAGCGTCAGCATCATGAAAATAAACGCCTGCAGCAGCACGATCAGAATGTGGAAGATCGCCCAGACCGTTCCCGCAACCACGTGGCCCAGGAAGCCGAGGACAGAAGCGTCCGCGCCGAAGTGCCACATGCTGCCGAGCAGGGCGATCAGCAGGAACAACAGTTCGCCTGCGTACATGTTGCCGAACAGCCGCATGCCGAGGGAAACCGTCTTGGCGACGAACTCGATGATGTTCAGTGCAAGATTCGGGATCCACAGGAGCGGATGCGCGCCGAACGGAGCCGAGAGCAGTTCGTGCACGAAGCCGCCGGCGCCCTTGATCTTGAAGTTGTAGTAAATCATCAATACGAACACGCCGATCGCAATACCCAGCGTGCCGTTCAGGTCGGCCGTCGGGACCACGCGCATATGCGGGAACGTCTCGGTCAGGCCAAGCCAGCCAATCACGCGCGTGGGTAGATCAACGGGGATGAAGTCGAGCGAGTTCATGAGCGCGACCCACACGAACACCGTGAGTGCGAGCGGGGCGATAAAGCGGCGGTTGCCGTGGATCATTGACTTCGACTGGTCTTCGACCATCTCGACCAGCATCTCGATTGCGCACTGGAAGCGTCCCGGCACGCCGGACGTGGCCTTACGCGCGGCCAGACCAAGAATGATGATGGTGACGACGCCGCAAACGATCGACCAGAACAACGTGTCGAGATTCCAGACGTGGATGTCGAAAATCGACGTCTGCGAAGAAGTGGAGAGATTCTGCAAATGGTGCGCGATGTACTCCGACGGATCCATCGCGTGCGTTCCTTCGCTAGCTGCCATAACTTTAAAGCCACCCAAATTGTCGAAAATCGTTCGCTGCCCGTGTGATCCTCAAACCGCCACGTCGGGCGGTCCGCAGGGCACGAACCCGCGTGCAGGAGATGAAGCAGTCCGCACGTATTAATCTGCTCTATTGCCGTCAGCAGGTCACTTACCTGACACGTCAAGTCTGTCAGTTGCGCCTTACTTCCAGGCCATTGCTATCCAGTACGTCTTCAGTGCAATGAGGTACGTCACCAGCAGCGGTATCCAAAGAACGCCCTTGAAACCGTACGCAATGGCGACGAACATCGCAATCGTCGCACCCATCTTCATGGCTTCGCCGATCACCCAGCTCGCTATGGTTTCAGCGCCGCTCTTCGCCTTCAGCCGTGCTGCGAACAACGCGCTCGGCACCCAGCAAATCGCGCCTCCGAGGAACGCGGAAAGCGCTACAGCGCCCGGCACAGCAGTACCCGGCGGGCTGTAAAACAGCCACCAGACCAACGTCGCAACCAGGGACAAAACCATTTGCGCCGCCACAACCTTAAACGGCGTGACACGCGATGAACGACTCACCTCGGGACCAAACAGCGTCTCCGCCTCTGCCCGCGTCAGCGGAACAGTATTGTTATCTTTCGCCTCGGCGTCCCACGAATCGTCGAACGGATGATTCGACGTGTGGCTCGCCTGACCTTGCGAAACCGGTGTGGAATTTGAACTGGTTGGAGCACGGCCAGTCAAATTTGCGGCAGGGCCTGAAACATGCCCTTCGTTTCCGCCTTCCGGCGCTCGATCCTGCTCTCGCACCGCCATCACACATCTCACTAAAGTCAGTCACAACCTGCGCATTTGCCGTTAATTTGCTGCCGGATTCAGCAACAACTTACGCTGCGCTTTCGGGGTCGCTAAGCTGTTAAATCCGGGCGATTGTAAGCGATTGTTGTCACGGATTCAATAGCTTAGGGTCATCAAAAAACAACCGGCGACGACTGAAAAAACCGTCTCAAATCAGAGATTTCGCTTGTATGAACAACGACTGCGGCCGCGACTAAAAGGAGGCCAAAGTTGCGTCTGTTTTCAGTGCGCACCCCTCCCCTGAATCGCTCAGACGAGCCACGCTCCGACTATTGCGGCGACGATCCAGAACGGGATCGAGATGAGATGGAACGGTCCCCACATGCCGCGCTCGCCCGACAAACGCACCGCAATCAAATTGGCGAGCGAGCCAATCGCGATTCCGAATCCGCCGACGCTCACACCAAATGCCAGCGCGCGCCAGTCTTTCGAGAATTCGGCGAGCATGATCGCGGCAGGCACGTTGCTGATTCCCTGCGATAACACCGCGCCAGCCGCATACGCCTTGAGCGGGGTATCGAGGCCAAGGCTCGCAATCGCGTGATGCACCCACGGCAATGCAGCCACGCTGCGCAGCACAATGAACATCAGCACGAAGATCAGCAGCAACAGCCAGTCGATCTTCAGCACGACCTGACGCCGCCACAGCAAAAATCCGATTCCGACAGCGGCGAGACTGAGGCCCGCGTGGTGCGCATCGGCGAGAACGACGAACGCGATAAACGCCACGCCCGCGACCGAGCACAACGGGACATCGACTTTGTGTGATTCCTTGTCGCCGGAAAGATCGAGCGGACGATTGTGGAACATCAACGCGGCGAGCACGTACAACATAGCCACGAGGGCCGCGCACAAAGGCAGGAGCGCCCACACGAACGCGCCGAACGACACGCCGCTGGTTTGCCAGAGGAACAGGTTTTGGGGATTGCCGAGCGGCGTCAGGATCGACCCGGCATTCACGGCTATCGCGATGAAAATCACGAGGCGCTTGATGGGAAGCGGCGCGAGTTTATGCAGCGAAAGCGTGAGCGGCACGACGGCAAAGAGCGCGACATCGTTGGTAAGCAGCGTGGACAGCGCGGCGGCGAGGCCAATCAGGAGGAAAGCGAGGCCACGCTCGCCATGGATCCGATGCACAACGCGATGCGCCATCCACATCAGGAAACCGGACAATTCGACGGCTTTCGTGAGCATCAATAAACCGGCGAGCGTCAGCACGGTCTGCCAGTCGATCAACGTGGGCAAATCGGCCCACGGCTTGGGATGCACAAGCTGGAGCGCAATCAACGCCGCGATCAGGATCGCGAGAACCGGCTCTTTCGCGATCAGCGCCCATGCTTTTGATGCCGCCAGATTCAACCGGGCAGGCTTTGCGTCCGCTGGCGGCTGCATCTGGCTAAGCTTGCGCCGCCGATGCGTTGTCCGTGGCCGGCACCTTGTCGCTGACGACGCCAGTACGCAAGCGCCCCAGAATGCCTTCGAGTGCGTCGAGATCGCCGAAATCGATCTGCAGCTTGCCGCGCCCTCGCCCGCCCATCTTGATCTTCACGTTGGCGGACAACAGGTCCGAGAGTTCTTCTTCGAGCCGGCGCGTGTCGCGGCCGCCGTCGTTGGCGAGGCGTGCTTTGGTGGCGGGCGCTTCCTTGGTCGTCGATGAAACCAGCTTCTCTGTCTCGCGCACCGACATGCGCTTGTTCACCACCTGATTGGCAAGCTGGATCTGCGTGGCGGCGTCGACGGCGAGAAGCGCGCGTGCGTGGCCCATGTCGAGATCGCCAGCAAGCAGCATGGTTTGAACCGGCGTGGCGAGGTTCAGCAAGCGCAACAGATTCGATACAGCGCTTCGCGAGCGCCCAACCGATTCGGCAGCTTGCTCGTGCGTGAAATTGAAATCGTCGAGCAGACGCTGGATGCCTTGCGCTTCTTCCAGCGGATTCAAATCCTCACGCTGGATGTTTTCGATCAGCGCCATGGCCGCGGCGGCCTGATCCGGCACGTTTTTCACGAGCACCGGCACTTCTTCGAGTCCGGCCAGCTTCGCCGCGCGAAAACGCCGTTCGCCCGCGATGATCTCGTAGCGGTCGTCGCCAATGGAACGCACCAGGATCGGCTGCATCACGCCTTGCGAGCGAATGCTCGACGCAAGCTCCTGCAGCGCGCCCTCGTCCATGCGCGTACGCGGCTGGTATTTGCCGGCTTGCATGGAGTCGAGGCGCAGCACGCTGGGCTGGCCCTCGCTTCGAACGGCCTCGGTGATATCCGAACTGCCGCCCAAGAGCGCTTCGAGCCCGCGTCCCAGACCCTTCTTTTTCATCGTCGCGTTCATCTTGCTTCCTCGTTCCGCCATCTTGCCGCCCTGTCCGTTAAAGCGCGCGTACGCGCTCGATCATTTCCGTGCCGAACTGGATATACGCCTGCGCGCCACGCGACGCCCGGTCGAACACCACGCCAGGCAATCCGTAGCTGGGCGCTTCCGCCAGACGGACATTTCGCGGAATGACAACGTCAAAAAGCTTGTCGCCGAAATGCTGTTTCAACTGATCGGATACCTGTTGCTGCAACGTGATCCGCGGATCGAACATCACGCGCAACAATCCGATCACTTTCAGATCGCGATTCAGATTCGCGTGAACCTGCTTGATCGTGTTGACCAGATCCGACAAACCTTCGAGAGCGAAGTATTCGCATTGCATGGGAATGACAACGCCATGCGCTGCGCATAACCCGTTCAACGTCAGCAGCGACAACGCCGGCGGACAGTCGATGAGGATGAAATCGTAGTCGGCCTCGACCTCGGCCAGCGCGCGACGCAGCACGCGCTCACGATTTTCCACGCCTACGAGCTCAACCTCCGCCCCTGCAAGTTCTCGGTTCGCCGGCAAGACGTCGTATTTCACCGCGTCAGTACGGGTACGCGCCTCGCGCACCGTGACGCCGTTCACAAGCACTTCATAGACAGTATTCTCGACGGCGGCTTTGTCGATACCGCTTCCCATCGTGGCATTGCCTTGAGGATCGAGGTCGATCAACAAGACGCGCTGATCCAGCGCCGCGAGGCTTGCCGCTAGATTGACCGCCGTCGTGGTCTTTCCAACGCCGCCCTTTTGGTTCGCGACGCAGAAAATCTTCGCCATCTTGATATGTCCCTTCTTTGCTGACTGGACTTCGGGCTTGCTTGAGATGTCGACAGCAGTGTTCAAGGTTGGGCCGCTCCGATTTCAATTTCGATCAGGTGGCGCTCGGCGTCGAGCATGGGCACGCGCAAGCGCTCGATACTAAGGACTTTCACATCGGCGGGAAGACGCTCGATCTCGCCTTCGGGCCGAACGCCTTTCATCGCCCAGATGCGACCGTTGTCGGCAACCAGATGACGCGCAAGTGTAACGAAGTCGGAGAGCTCTGCGAACGCGCGCGAGACGATTACGTCGAAAAGACCTGAGACTTCTGCACCCGGACGCAGATTCTCGACGCGCCCCGTCACGACGGACAGATTCGTGAGCCCAAGTTGAAGCTTCGCTTGTGATTGAAATGCGGTTTTCTTGTGAACAATATCGTTCAGCGTGATCTGCCAGTCGGGCAGCACGATCGCCATCACGATGCCCGGCAATCCACCGCCCGATCCGACATCCAGTGCTGTTAGGGCGCGGCCCTGTTGCGCGATATGCGGAATGATCGCAAGCGAATCCAGGATGTGCTGGATCAGCATCTGACGGGGATCGCGAATCGCGGTGAGGTTATACACCGCGTTCCACTTGCCGAGCAGCGCAACGTAATCGAGCAGCTTCTGGCGCTGCGTCTGCGTTACGTCAATTGCGAGTTCCTTAATTCCCTCGTCCAGAAGCGTGCTGAGCCCGGTCTTGCCGGTGTTGCGCTGCATCACGACGCGGATCGAGCGTCATCGCGCCCTACCCGGTTGTTTCCCGTGGAATTATCTTTGCGGCCGAATGTGCGTTTCAGATGAACCATCAACAAGGAAATAGTCGCGGGCGTAATGCCAGAAATGCGCGATGCCTGCCCGATTGTCTCCGGACGATGCTGAATCAGCTTTTGACGCGCCTCGAATGAAAGCCCACGTACTTCGGCGTAGTCGAACTCGTCGGGAAGACGCGTGTTTTCGTGCGAACCGTTTCGCTCGATCTCCCCGGCTTGCCGATCAATGTAGCCTTGATACTTCACCGCGATCTCAATTTGCTCCTCGATCTGTCCGAGCAAGACTGGATCTTCCGCGAGCGGCGTTTGCGGTCCGGAAGTGTTGCCGCGCAGCGCGCATACATCTGCGTATTTCACGCCAGGGCGTCGCAGCAATTCCGCAAGACTGTATTCATGATCAATGGCTTTGTCGAGTAATGCGATAGCCTCGTCAACGGGCAACGTCTTCGGCGTGACCCACGTAGTCTTGAGGCGCTGTGTTTCACGTGAAACAGCATCGCGCTTTGCGTTGAAGACGTTCCAACGCGCATCATCGATAGCGCCAAGTTTCCGACCAATCTCCGTCAGGCGCATGTCCGCGTTGTCTTCACGCAGCGAAAGCCGATATTCCGCACGGCTCGTGAACATGCGATAAGGCTCCGAAACGCCCTGCGTGACAAGATCATCTACAAGGACGCCAAGATAAGCTTCATCCCGGCGTGGGCACCAAGCGTCCCGGCCGCTGACTTGGAGCGCGGCGTTTATACCCGCCAACAAGCCTTGAGCGCCCGCTTCTTCGTATCCCGTCGTACCGTTGATTTGTCCTGCGAAGAACAATCCATCGATTACTTTCGTCTCAAGCGACGCCTTCAGGCCCCGCGGATCGAAGTAGTCGTATTCAATGGCGTAGCCTGGACGCAGGATATGCGCGTGTTCCAAACCTTTCATTGATCGGACCAACTCCAGTTGGACGTCAAATGGCAAACTCGTGGAGATCCCGTTCGGATAAACCTCATTCGTCGTCAGTCCTTCAGGCTCCAAGAAGATCTGATGCGAGTCCTTCGACGCAAACCGATGAATCTTGTCTTCAATCGACGGACAGTACCTCGGACCAACACCTTCGATCACGCCGGTGTACATCGGCGAGCGGTCCAATCCAGAACGGATAATGTCGTGCGTGCGCTCATTAGTATGCGTAACCCAGCATGGAACCTGGCGCGGATGCTGTTCAACGCGACCAAGAAACGAGAAAACCGGAATTGGATCAAGATCGCCCGGTTGTTCTTCCAGTTTCGAATAGTCGATCGTACGGCCATCAATGCGCGGCGGCGTGCCCGTTTTCAACCGGCCTTGCGGAAGCTTCAGTTCCTTTAACCGTGCCGACAAAGACACTGCAGCCGGATCTCCCGCCCGTCCGCCGGTGTAGTTATTCAAACCCACGTGAATCTTCCCGTCGAGGAAAGTCCCGGCTGTAAGCACGACAGCCCTCGCCCGGAACTGCACGCCAACCTGAGTTACCGCGCCAACAACCCGGTCGCCGTCGACCATCAAGTCCTCTACGGCTTGTTGGAAGAGCCACAAGTTCGGTTGATTCTCAAGCCGATGGCGGATCGCCTGCTTATACAGAACGCGATCGGCCTGCGCACGCGTTGCGCGCACGGCCGGCCCTTTCGACGAATTCAATATCCTGAACTGGATGCCCGCTTCGTCTGTTGCTGCGGCCATTGCGCCGCCAAGCGCATCGATTTCCTTGACCAGATGCCCTTTGCCGATACCGCCTATCGACGGATTGCAACTCATCTGGCCCAGCGTTTCGATGTTATGTGTCAGCAAAAGCGTGGCCGCGCCCATTCGAGCGGAGGCCAATGCCGCTTCGGTTCCAGCGTGACCGCCGCCAACGACGATCACATCGAATTCAGTTGGATAAAGCATGGATTCCCGCGCGAGGTGGCGGACCTTCGAAAGAGATATCGAAGAATTATACCGGTTAGCTTTTGCCTCGGATTCGGCCCTAAACCGCATGAGCAAAAAAATGGCGTGTTTCACGTGAAACACGCCCGTTCGAATCGGCACGGAATCGTCGCTATGCGACTTTTTTTGCCAAGCCTAGATAGGTTTCGATGACTCTGGGGTCGTGCGCCAATGCGGTCGCAGCCCCTTCCATTGCAAACTCCCCGGTTTCGAGCACATATCCGTAATCGGAAATCTGAAGCGCAGCCCGTGCGTTTTGTTCGATAAGCAAAGTGGCAACGCCCGTCTGACGAAGCGCGCTGATGATGTGGAAAATCTCCTTAACGATCAACGGCGCAAGTCCCAGGCTGGGTTCATCGAGCATGACGAGATCGGGTTTGCCCATCAACGCACGCCCAACGGCGAGCATCTGCCGCTCACCGCCGGATAGAGTGCCAGCAGCCTGCTTGCGTCGCTCTTTCAATCGGGGAAACAAGTCGAACACGTGATCAAGTTGATCGAGATAGTGGCGCTCACCCGCCCGCTTCCGCCGATACGCGCCCAGCACCAGATTGTCCTCGACGGTCATACTCGCGAAGAGTTCGCGTTTTTCCGGGACAAGACACATTCCACGTGAAACACGTTTTTCAATGGGAAGCGCAGAGATATCTTCGCCGCCGTAGCGAATCACGCCCTTAGCGTATCCCGCCGATGGCAACGCACCCATGATCGCGTTAAGTAAAGTGGACTTCCCCGCGCCATTAGGTCCGATTACGGAAACGATCTGCCCTGCGTCGACCACAAGTTTTCCATTATGAAGGGCTTCGACCTTGCCGTATCGAACGGACAAACCGTCTACCTGAAGGACTGCATCGGCCATTAATCCACTCCACCCAAATAAGCTTCCAGCACGGCCGGATCCTTTTGCACGTCCTGCGGCAAACCCTCCGCGATCCGCGTACCAAATTCCATTACTACAAGACGGTCGGTGAGGTTCATCACAAAATCCATGTCGTGCTCCACAAGAAGAATGCTCATGCCTTCGGCTTTTAAGCGTCGCAATAAATCCGCGAGTTGCTGTTTCTCCTGATAGCGCAAACCCGCTGCCGGTTCGTCCAGCAATAACAAACATGGATCACAACATAGTGCGCGGGCGATTTCGAGTATTCGCTGCTGGCCCAGCGCCAGACTTCCGGCTTCATCGTAGAGATGCTTTTCCAAGCCTACGCGCTTGATTTGTTTTGCCGCCTCTGCCATGAGCCGCGTCTCTTCCGCCGCGTTCAATCGAACCACGCTGCGCCAGACGCCCGTCTTGCCGCGCAGGTGCGCGCCAATAGCGACGTTCTCAAGCACCGTCATGCCCGATAGCAATCTCACATGTTGGAACGTTCGTCCGATACCCCGCTTGACGATTTCACGTGACGTCAGCGCATCGATACGCTCGCCCTGAAACGTAATCGCGCCGCTCGTGGCCTGCAATACGCCGGTCACCAGGTTGAACGTGGTGGACTTCCCCGCCCCGTTAGGACCAATCAAGCCGATGATCTCGCCCGCCTTCACCTGAAAACTGACGTCGTTGACGGCGACCAGACCGCCGAACTGCTTGCGGGCTTTATCGACGACCAGCAGCGGCTCGCCTGCAACCGGCTTGACGCGCTGGGGCAACGCGTCAGCGTGACCGGGAACGCGAGCACGCGGGCCGCTGGGAAACAGCCGCGCCACAAATGGCCAGACGCCTTGCCGCGCGTACTGCAACAACAACACCATCAATACGCCAAAGACGATGATTTCGAAATTTCCGTTCGACCCAAGCAATTTAGGCAGCAACGTCTGCAGGTAATCCTGCAGAACGGTGAGGATCGTCGCGCCGAGCACCGCACCCCATACGTGCGATACGCCGCCCACGACCGCCATGAACAGGAACTCGATGCCGTGGTTCAGGCCGAACGGCGTCGGGTTCACCGCGCGCTGCAAATGCGCGTAGAGAAAACCCGAGATAGCCGCGAGCACGGCGGCGTAGACGAAGATCACCACGCGCATCCACGCGGTGTTCACACCCATGGCCTCGGCCATTGTGCCGCCGCCGCGCAACGCGCGGATTGCCCGGCCCGGCCGGCTATTGAGCAGGTTTTGAACCGATACGACCGCCAGCAGCACCACGACCCAGATCAGGTAATAGATCGAGCGTCCCGACTCGAGATGCCATCCGAAAAGATTAAGAATCGGAATGCCGTTGATGCCGTCGTACTTGCCAAGGAATTCGAGGTTTCCGAACAGGAAAAACAATGACAAACCCCACGCAATCGTGCCAAGCGGCAGGAAATGCCCGGAAAGGCGCATGGTCACCATGCCAAGCAGCAACGCGATTACCGCCGTCAACACCACGCCCACGATCAACGCAAGCCACGGCGACACGCCAAACTGCGTGGTGAGATAGGCCGTCGAGTAAGCGCCCACGCCCACGAACGCCGCCTGGCCGAAGCTCGTCATCCCACCAATGCCGGTCAGCAGCACGAGCCCGATAGCGACAATGGAATACAAGCCGATGTAATTGAGCAGCGTGATCCAGTACTCGGGCATGCGCACAGGCTGCGGCAGAACGGGCAGAACAAACACCAGCACCAGGAACACGACGAACAACTTCTTCTGCATCAGGAATTTCATCGCGTCACTCCTCTTCTTCATCCGAATGCGGGCTTGCGAGACTCCGCCACAACAGCACCGGAATGATCAGCGTGAACACGATCACCTCTTTATAAGCGCTCGCCCAGAATGACGAATACGATTCCAGCAATCCGACCAGCAGCGAGCCGGCCGCCGCGAGTGGATAACTCACCAGACCGCCCACGATCGCGCCCACGAATCCCTTCAAGCCAATAAGAAACCCCGAGTCGTAGTAGATAGTCGTGATCGGCGCGACGAGAATGCCGCAGAGCGCGCCCAGACCGGCCGCAAGCGTGAACGCCAGCCTGCCAGCCTGCGTCGTGCCAATGCCCACCAGACGCGCGCCAAGCCGGTTCACGGAGGTCGCGCGTAGCGCCTTCCCGGAGAGGGTTCTATCGAAGTAGAAGTACAGCGCGACGATCAACACAACCGCCGTGCCGACCACCCAGATACTCTGCCCCGAGATGGACACGCTACCAAGATTGAAGCTTGCGTCAGAGAACGCGGTTGTGCGCGAACCTTCCGCGCCGAACATGACGAGGCCCAAGCCGACCATCGCGAAATGCACCGCGACCGCCACGATCAGCAGCAGCAACGTGCTGGCTTCGGCAATCGGTTCATATGCCAGCCGATACACGAACGGTCCCATTGGAATCACGATCAGCAGCGTCAATGCAATCTGCGCGATCATCGGCAGCGGCTGTGCAGCGACACTTCGCGTAAGCGCATACACAGCGATAGGAAACAGCAAATACTTGCCCGCAAGAATGGCGAGCGTCCGGCCGATCTGCCTATGCCGCGATGGATGCCGCGCGATCCCCGCTATTTCGGCGACAAAGCAGCCCACGCCCATTGCGACAAGCAGCCAGCATGTAGCCGGCAGCTTCTGCGTTTGCAGCGCGGCGAGCGTCAAGGCGCCGTACGCCACGAACTCGCCTTGCGGAATGAAAATGACACGCGTCACCGAAAACACCAGGACCAGCGCGAGCGCGAGTAATGCGTAGATCGCGCCCGTGGTGATGCCGTCTTGCGCGAGAATCGCCGCAATCGATAAGTCCATACTTCCTCTTTGAGAACATTCTGAAACGAGGCTGCCGGATCAGCCCATCGAAAGCATGGCCTGTCGCTGTACGCGAAACGCTCAGGCCATTAGCAAAGCTCCGGAACGCTAACGCGCCAAAAATACCCGGCGCGCAAGCTCACGGCGATGTCAGTCGTTCTGCACCTTCCACTTGCTATCGACGATCTGCACCATCACGCGCGCGCGATTGTCGAGGCCGTTGTGATCGGCGGACGTGGTGTTCATCACGCCATGCGCGAGCGGAAGATCCTTGAGGTTTTCAAGCGCGTTGCGCAAGGCCGCGCGAAACGCTTCCGTGCCCGGCTGAGCGGTCTTGAGCGCTTCGGGAATGGCCCGTTGCAGCATCTGGCCGGCGTCCCACGCATGACCGCCGAACGTCGATACAGAACCCACGCCATAAGCCTTCTCATAGGCCGCCTTGTACGCGAGCGCCGACTTCTTCACAGGGTTGCTATCGGGCAACTGATCGGCGACGAGAATGGGACCGGCCGGCAGCAACTCGCCATCGCAATCCTTCCCGCACACACGCAGGAAATCGTTGTTCGCCACGCCGTGCGTCTGATAGACCTTGCCTTTGTAGCCCCGCTCTTTCAGCGCCTTCGCCGGCAGCGCCGACGGCGTGCCTGCGCCCGCGATCAAAACCGCATCGGGATTCGCGCCAAGCGTCTTCAACACCTGGCCCGTGACGGAAGTATCGGTGCGCGCGAAGCGTTCGTTCGCGACGATCTTCAACTTATGCGCCGCCGCGGCCGTGTTGAACACGCTGTACCAGCCGTCGCCATAAGCATCCGCGAAGCCGATAAAGCCCACCGTCTTCACGCCATGCTTCTCCATATAGTCCGCGATGGCGTCGGCCATCAGGCTGTCGTTTTGCGGTGTCTTGAACGCCCACGTGCGCTTGGCGTCCATCGGCGAGATGATCGCGGCCGACGCAGCCATGGAGATCATCGGCGTCTTGCTCTGGCTCGCTGGATCGAGCATGGCAAGCGAGTTCGGCGTGACCGTGGAACCGACGATGGCATCTACATGATCTTCATCGATCAGCTTGCGCGTGTTCTGCACGGCGCGGCTTGTGTCCGATCCATCGTCGAGCACGATGTACTCCACCGACTTCCCGCCGATCTCTTTCGGCCACAGCGCAACGGTATTTTTCTCGGGGATTCCGAGCGACGCCGCCGGCCCTGTCGCCGAGAGCGTCACGCCAATCTTCACCTGCGCGAGCGCCGCGCCCGCGCTCAACGCAAGCGTGCCGCCAAGCACCGCGCACGCGAGTTGCTCTTTGATCTTTTTCATTGCATCGTCTCCAGACGCTATGCCATCGCGCACGCCGTGTACGCTACTGCGAGTTGTTATAAATCTGCGTCGAGCAGTCTTTCTTAACCGCCGCTCGATCTATTTCCGACAAACGTTAGTCATAAGGCCGAGTCAGTAAAGCCAGCTACAAAAAAGGCGCGTTCGAAGCAACGCGCCTTTAATGGATTCGTAGGGTCGTGCCGGCTCGCCGTCAGTCTTTGACGAGCTTCCACTGACCGCCGACGATCTCCACCATCACGCGCGCACGTTGATCGAGTCCTGAGTGATCCGACGCGCTCATGTTGAAGATACCGTGCGAACCGGCAAGGTCTTTGGTGCTTTCAATCGCCGCGCGCAACGCTTCGCGAAATGCCTGCGACCCGGGCTGCCCTGCTTTCAACGCAATCGGAATAGACCGCTGCAACAACAGGCCGGCGTCCCACGCATGACCGCCGAACGTCGATACCGAACCCGCTCCATTCGCGCCTTCATAAGCCTGCTTGTACGCCAGCGCGGACTTCTTCACCGGATTCGAATCAGGCAACTGCGCGGCCACCAGCAGCGGTCCGGCCGGCAAGAACGTCCCTTCGCAATCCTTCCCGCACACACGCAGGAAGTCGTTGTTCGCAACGCCGTGCGTCTGATAGATCTTGCCCTTGTAGCCCCGCTCCTTCAGCGTCTTTTGCGGCAATGCGGCCGGCGTTCCCGCGCCCGCGATCAACACGGCATCCGGGTTCTGCGACGTTGCCTTCAGGACCTGCCCCGTTACCGACGCATCGTTACGTGCAAACCGCTCATTCGCGACCACCTTGATCTTCGCGAGATCGGCGGCCTTCGTGAATTCCTTGAACCAGCTTTCGCCGTATGCGTCGCTAAAACCAATGAACGCCACCGACTTGATGCCATGGTTCGACATGTGCGATGCAATGGCCGTCGCCATCAGAATGTCGTTCTGCGGCGTCTTGAATACCCAGGCGCGCTTGGCATCCATGGGTTCCACGATCGTCGCGGCCGCCGCCATGGAGATCATGGGCGTCGCCGTTTCCGAAGCGACGTCGATCATGGCCAGCGAATTGGGAACGACGGTAGAACCAATCAGTGCGTCGACGTGATCTTCGCTTGTCAGCTTGCGTGCGTTCTTCACGGCCTGCGTGGAATCCGTCGCATCGTCCAGCACGATGTACTGCATCTTCTGTCCGGCAATTTCTTTCGGCAGCAACGCGATGGTGTTCTTTTCCGGAATGCCCAGCGACGCAGCTGGACCTGTTGCGGACAGCGTCACCCCGATTTTTACGTCCGCAAAAGCTTGCGTGCTGATCACTGCAGATGCGCTCGCGGCAAACAGCGCCGCCGAGATCCAGCGTAAAGCCAACTTCATTGATATACCCCGTAAAAGTGTTTGTTCATTGCCCGCGATTTTACGGTTTTTATATCCCGACCACGCGGTCGGTGAATACGAGTGTAGCGGACTGAGGCCGCATGGGGCAAGGGTTTTGAAGGGAATGGAATGGGCAGACGTGTGCTGCAGCGCGCATTGGAAAATACGCGGGAAAACCCGCACGAATAATCGGTAAATAAATGGAGCACAACGGCAAAGCCGCGAATGAACTTCAAGCTGTAATTGAATGCGGAAATGCGAAGTACAAATAAAAAGCGCTGTTGGAATCATCCAACAGCGCTTTAGGTCGGGCACTTGATGCCTCGTTGTCTCCTCGTTCTCCACCTCAAAAATCGGGTGCTGCAGAACTGAAACGGATATTAGATTGGACAACGATTACCGACAACCTAGCATTTACCCTAGTGGTGCACAAAAGCACCTTAATTGGGCGTCTGCTCAACCGTGCCCGGCTTAAGAGGCAGAAAAGTGTTCCAAACCAAGCGTTAATTCGGATTACAAACGAATAGTCGAAGCTACCCGCGCAACGGCCGAAACCGCGCGATGATCTCACCCACGATTCCGCGCCTGAAGAGCAGCACGCACGCTATGAAGATCAGCCCCGTCACGATCGTCACGGACTCGCCAAGCGAATTGAACCAGTCGATACCGGTGAGCCGCGTCAATCCGCTGCCGATATCGCCGAGACGATTTTCCAGCGCAACAATAATAAAAGCGCCGAGCAAAGGGCCGAACATCGTGCTCATTCCACCGACCAGCGTCATCAATACAACGAGACCCGACATGGTCCAATAAGCATCCCCCAGGGTTTCAAAACCGAGCACCAGCGTCTGAAGCGCGCCAGCCAATCCCGCGAGACCCGCCGACAAGACAAACGCCAGCAGCTTGAAACGCGACGTGTCGTATCCCAGCGAGATTGCGCGCGGCTCGTTTTCCTTGATCGCGATCAGCACCTGTCCAAACGGAGAATGCACGATCCGCACGATGAATCCGAACGCCAGCACCATCACGAGCAGCACGATGTAATAGAGCGTGAGGTCCGAGCCGAGGCTGATCGCGCCAAACAGCTTGCCGCGCGGCACGCCTTGAAGTCCGTCCTCGCCGTGCGTGAACGGCGCTTGCAGGAACACGAAATAGACCATCTGCGCGAGCGCGAGCGTGACCATCGCGAAGTAGATGCCTTGTCGCCGGATTGCAAACAAGCCAACGATCAACCCAAGCAACGTCGCCACCGCAGTCCCCGCAATCACACCGAGCTCCGGCGTGAAACCGAGGGTTTGTATTGCGTATCCGGCCGTGTAGCCGGCGCTTGCGAGAAACATTGCGTGGCCGAACGAGAGCAAGCCCGTATAGCCGATCAACAAATTGAACGCCGCCGCGAACAGCGCGAAGCACAGCACCTTCATCATGAAGACGGGATAGACGCCCAGGAACGGCGCCGCGATCAGGCCCGCCAGCAACACGCCGTAGAGTACTTTTCTCAACATCATTTTTCCTTGCCGAAAAGTCCCGCCGGGCGCACGAGCAGAACCAGCGCCATGATGACGAAGACGACCGTCGCGGACGCTTCCGGATAGAACACGCGCGTGAGGCCCTCGATCACGCCGAGTCCGAGGCCGGTGAGTATCGAGCCCATGATGGAACCCATTCCGCCAATAACGACCACCGCGAACACGGTGATGATCATCGACTGCCCCATCAGTGGCGAAACCTGAATCACGGGCGCGGCGAGCACGCCCGCGAACGCGGCAAGCGCGACGCCAAAGCCGTAGGTGAGCGTGACCATCAGCGGTACGTTGATACCGAATGCCTCGACCATCTTCGGGTTCTCGGTGCCCGCACGAAGATAGGCGCCTAGACGCGTTTTCTCGATGACGAACCACGTCGCGAAGCATACGGCGAGCGAAGCCACCACAACCCACGCGCGATAGTTCGGCAAATACATGAACCCGAGATTCGTCGCGCCGGCGAGCAAGCCGGGAACATCGTAGGGCTGCCCGGACGATCCGTACACCGAACGAAATACGCCTTCAATGACCAGCGTGAGGCCGAACGTGAGCAAGAGTCCATAGAGATGGTCGAGCTTGTAGAGCCAGCGCAGCATCGTCCGTTCAATGACGATACCAAACACACCGACTATGAGCGGCGCGAGCAGAAGCATCGGCCAGTACGGTACGTTGAAGTAGGAAAAACCCATCCACGTGAGCATCGCGCCCAGCATGAACAACGCACCGTGCGCAAAGTTGATCACGTTGAGCAGGCCGAAGATCACCGCGAGGCCAAGGCTCAGGATGGCGTAGAAAGAACCGTTTACCAGGCCGAGCAGCAACTGGCTCATCATCGCCGCAAGCGGAATGCCGAAAATTTCCATTGAACCTGCCATCAAAGGTGTTTCGACGCATACCGCCCGATCATGCAGGCATGCGTCGATCGATCATGCGGATTCACGTAGCACGCGAATCCGCAAAGCGGTCATTCCCGGCCGCTCATTTCCACAGCGTGCAGCGCGATTCAGCCTTGGTCGCGAACGCCTGATCACCCGGAATGGTCGCGGTAATCTTGTAGTAGTCCCACGGCTCTTTAGACTCCGACGGCTTCTTCACTTCCATCAGATACATGTCGTGAATCATGCTGCCATCTGCACGGATATAGCCGTTCTTCGCGTAGAAGTCGTTGATCTTCGCCTTGTGCAACTGCTCCATGACCTTGTCGCTGTCAGTCGACCCTGCCGCCTGAACCGCCTTCAGGTAAGTTGTGACAGCTGAGTAGTCGGCTGCATGAAGACTCGTGGGCATCTTCTTCATTTTCGCGAAGTAGCGCTGCGCCCAGGCGCGCGTGGTCGCGTCCTTGTTCCAGTACCAGCTATCGGTTGCAACCAGACCTTGGGTGGTTTCGAGGCCCAGGCTGTGGATGTCGGTCAGGAAGATCAGCAACGCGGCGATCTTCATCTGCTTGGTGATGCCGAATTCCTTCGCGGCCTTGATCGAGTTGATGGTGTCGCCACCCGCGTTGGCCAGACCCAGCACCTGCGCCTTCGATCCCTGTGCCTGCAGCAAGAACGAAGAAAAGTCCGACGCCGACAACGGATGACGTACCGCTCCCAGCACTTGCCCGCCATTCGCCTTCACTACGTCAGACGTATTTTTTTCCAGCGCCTTGCCGAATGCGTAATCCGCCGTGAGGAAATACCACGTCTTGCCACCCTGCTTCGTCACGGCCGAGCCGGTGCCCTTGGCGAGCGCCATGGTGTCGTATGCGTAGTGAACCGTGTACGGCGTGCATTGCTCGTTGGTGAGGTTATCGGCGCCCGCACCAATGTTGATGTACGGGATCTTCTTTTCGCCGGCGACCTGGTTGGTCGACAATGCCGTCGCCGAATTCGTCCCGCCAATGATCACATTCACGCCATCGCGATCAATCCATTCGCGTGCGCGCGACGCCGCGATATCCGCCTTGTTCTGGTGATCGGCGTAGACAAGCTCGATTGGCTTGCCGTTCACCTTGCCGCCGAAATCGGCGATCGCCATGCGGATGGATTCAAGGCCGCCCTGGCCGTCGATGTCCGCATAAAGACCCGAAAGGTCCGTGATATAGCCGATCTTTACGGTGTCGCCAGGGGCTGCGTGAGCATTGCCCGCCATGAGCGACGCAGTAGCCGTTGCAACGGCCAGGCAAATACTCGAGAGGCGCGCGAGGGTCTTCTTCTTCATTACAGTCTCCGTTGAGTTTGTTGTTCTTGCTGCTGCCCGCATGCTGTTGCACCGAACCCGTCAAACTCCGAGCAGTTCGTGCAGCACCGGCATCTTCGTTTCGAGTTCCCCGGCATTGAAGTGCTCGACAATCTTCCCGTGCTCCATGACGTAGAAGCGATCGGCGAGCGGCGCCGCGAAACGAAAATTCTGTTCGACCATCACAATGGTGTAACCCCGTGACTTGAGCATCAGGATCATTCGCGCAAGCGCCTGCACAATCACAGGCGCAAGCCCTTCCGAAATCTCGTCGAGCAGCAGCAGGTTTGCGCCCGTGCGCAAGATGCGCGCAACGGCCAGCATCTGCTGTTCGCCGCCAGAAAGCCGGGTCCCCTGGCTATTGCGGCGTTCCTTGAGATTGGGAAACATCGAATAGATTTCATCGATGGACATGGCTTCCTTCGGATTCCCTACTACCGGCGGAAGCATCAGGTTTTCCTCGCACGACAAGCTCGAGAAAATCCCGCGTTCTTCCGGGCAATAACCCACACCGTAATGGGCGATCTTGTGTGTCGACATGCCAACCGTCTCATGCCCCCCAATCCGGATCGACCCGGTGCGCCGTCCGGTCAGGCCCATGATCGCGCGCAGCGTGGTCGTGCGACCCGCGCCATTGCGCCCGAGCAAAGTGACGACTTCGCCGCGGTTCACCTTCAGATCCACGCCGTGCAGGATATGCGATTCGCCATACCACGCCTGCGCGCCGGCAAGCTCGAGCGCGGGCTCCCCAGCCGATCCATCGCGCGAGCGCTGCGCGCGGCGTTCTTCCACGATCGTACTCATGCGTGCGCTCCGGCCAGAGCGGCGTCGGCGCTGCCCATATAGGCTTCCATCACAAGCGGATTCTTCGATACCTCCGCGTAGCTGCCCTCGGCCAGCACCTCGCCACGTTGCAGGACCGTGATGGTGTCCGAGATCCCGGCGATCACGTTCATGTTGTGCTCGACCATCAAGATGGTGCGTCCCGCCGATACCTTCTTGATCAGCGCCGTCACGCGGTCCACGTCTTCATGACCCATGCCTTGCGTGGGCTCATCAAGCAGCATGAGTTCGGGTTCCATTGAAAGCGTGGTGGCGATTTCCAGCGCGCGCTTGCGACCGTATGAAAGCTCGACCGTGGTGGTATCGGCGAAATCGGTCAGGCCGACTTGCGTGAGCAGGTCCATGGCGCGGTCATCGAGTTCAGTGAGCACGCGCTCGCTTTTCCAGAACTTGAACGATGTGCCGAGCGAGCGTTGCAAGCCGATACGCACGTTCTGCATGACCGTCAGATGCGGGAATACAGCGGAAATCTGAAACGAGCGGATCACGCCGCGACGCGCGATTTGCGCGGGACGTTCGCGCGTGATGTCGGCGCCGTTGAAAACGATCTGTCCCGCGGTCGGTTCGAGAAACTTGGTGAGCAAGTTGAAGCAAGTCGTCTTGCCCGCACCGTTGGGACCGATCAATGCGTGGATTGAACCCCGGCGCACACGCAGGTTCACGTCGTTCACGGCGGTGAAGCCCTTGAATTCTTTTGTCAGGCCGCGGGTTTCCAGAATCGTATCGCCGAGAATCATGTCCCCTTCCGTGCTTGGTTTGAGCCTGGGCCCGACCTTTGTTTCAGCCTTTGGCAGACGCGCTTTTGGCGCAGGCCTTGGGTTCTGCCGAAGTGGTTCGCTTGCGTTCGTGCGGGTACTTTTACCAGGCAAGTGTTGCAGTGCTGGCATTGTGCTGGCTTGCATCTGCTGCACTTTTTGCGTGCCGCACAACGCTCGTGCAGACATGCGGCGCATCAAAGACGTACGGGGTATTGTCGCGCCAATGATGCAGCGCAATCATCGGGATTTGCACTTAGTTTGGCGCTTTGTTTTATTGGTTTATGTAGCCAGGGCTCTTTAATGAATGCTTTTATGTATCGCAGCAAGACGCTAAACAATTCACGCAATACTCGATACCACCGTTCGCGCGCGCAAACCCAGGAACCGCCGGTCCGCGCGAATCATCTCGCTTGCCCTTTCCGCGATCATCAAGGTCGGTGAATTCGTATTGCCCGAAGTAATGGTCGGCATGACAGACGCGTCGACCACGCGTAATCCGTCGACGCCGATTACGCGCAACCGGCTATCTACAACGGCGGCGGGATCGTTATCCGTCCCCATGCGGCACGTGCCGACCGGATGAAAAATGGTCGTTCCTATTTTTCCCGCAGCGACCGCGAGTTCGGCGTCGGTTTGAAACGATGTGCCGGGCAAGATCTCTTCCGGTGAATATTTCGCGAGCGCGGGCGCGGCCACGATGCGCCGAGTGAGGCGCAAAGCGTTGACGGCAACTTCACGGTCGCGATCCGTCGACAAATAATTGGGCGCAATAAGCGGGGCGACGCTCGCATCCGGCGAAGCAATGTGAACGCTTCCACGCGACGTAGGCCGCAACGGACATACCGAAGCCGTGAACGCGTTGAATGCGTGAAGCGGCTCGCCAAACCGGTCCAGCGATAACGGCTGCACGTGATACTCGACGTCCGGCCGGATAATGCTTGGGTCGTCGGGATTCGACCTGGCGAACGCGCCCAGTTGCGACGGCGCCATAGACATGGGTCCGCTGCGCATGACCGCATACTGCAAGCCGATCCATGCCTTGCCCCACCACTTGGCCGAAAGCGTGTTCAGCGTGCGCACGCCGCGTACTTTATAAGCCATCCTAAGTTGTAGATGATCCTGCAGATTCTCGCCTACACCACGCAGATCCTGAATCACATCGATACCCATTTTCTGCAGCCGCGCACCATTGCCAATGCCGGACAGTTCCAGCAACTGCGGCGAGTTCACAGCGCCCGCGCTGACGATCACTTCGCAACGGGCGCGCGCAAGATAGTCCGTATCGCCGCCTCGATATTCCACGCCAACGCAGCGCTTGCCTTCCATGACCAGCCGCTGCGTATGGGCACCCGTAATGATGGTGAGATTGGTGCGTTTTATCGCGGGCCGCAAGAAGGCCTTCGCTGCATTCCAGCGAATCCCGCTGCGCTGGTTGACGTCGAAATAACCCACGCCTGTGTTGTCGCCGCGATTGAAATCGTCGGTTGCGGGAAGACCCGTCTGTTGCGCAGCTTCCGCAAATGTCTCCAGCACTTTCCATTTGAGCCGCTGCTTTTCGACGCGCCATTCGCCGCCCGTTCCGTGCCATTGGTTCGCGCCACCATGATGGTCTTCGCTGCGCTTGAATACGGGCAGCACCGAATCCCACGACCAGTCGCGGTCGCCGGTGATGGCGGCCCAGTCGTCATAGTCTTCACGCTGGCCGCGCATGTAGATCATGCCGTTGATCGATGAACAACCGCCCAGCACGCGGCCACGCGGATAGGAAAGCGAGCGGCCGTCGAGTCCCGGTTCCGCCTGCGTCTTGTACAGCCAGTCCGTGCGCGGATTGCCGATGCAATACAAATAACCGACCGGCACGTGGATCCAGTGATAGTTATCCCGGCCTCCCGCTTCCAGCAGAAGGACATTTACATCGGCGTCTTCGGTCAGGCGATTGGCAAGCACGCACCCCGCAGTCCCCGCGCCCACGATGATGTAGTCGAATTCGCCCTCGAGCTTACGTGCGTCCTGTTTCATTTTCGCCTCCTGCACGGCTTCATATGGGGCCGTTCATCCAAGTTTTGAACCGTACTTTCTGCACACCCTACTGCGGTCGCACCGCAGCAATCCAATCAGATATCTTCAATAGCTTTATAAGCCACGTTAATATCAGGCATGGACCTCACTCTTCTCCGTGCCTTTATAACCGTCGCCCGCGAGGGCAATCTAACGCGAGCCGCGGTGCAACTGCATGTAACGCAGCCCGCTGTCAGCCTGCAGATCAAGAACCTGCAGGAAGCGCTTGGCGTGACGCTTTTTGTGCGGACGTCGCACGGACTCATCATCACGCGCGACGGCGAAGCGCTGCTGCCACACGCGGAGCGCGCGCTCAACGCCGCGAGCGAAGTGCGGCGCGTCGCCGCCGCGTTGCGGCACGAAATCAGCGGGCGTCTGACTATCGGTACGATTCTGGATCCCGAATTTCTCCGGCTGGGCGGGTTCTTGCGCGCGCTGGTGGAGACGTATCCGCGCGTTGAAACCGCGCTCAGGCACGGCATGTCGGGCTGGGTGCTGGAGCGCCTGAAAGCGCGCGACCTGGATGTCGGGTTCTACATCGGCGATCCGGCAATCGATGAACCCCGCGATGCGCATCGATTTCATGTCGTACAGCTCAAGCCTTATCTGTATCGCGTGCTCGCGCCGGCCGGATGGAAGGATCGCGTCAACCGGACGACACATCCGAAGACCGGCACGCCCGACTGGGTCGCGCTTGCCCGTCTGCCCTGGATCTGGACGCCAGCGGAATCGGCGCATAACCGTCTGCTGACCCGTCTCTTCAACGCCCACGGCGTTCAGCCCGTCAAGGTCGCTGAAGTGGATCAGGAGCCGTCCATGCTCGATCTCGTCAAATCGGGCGTGGGTCTCACGCTCGTGCGCGATTCCATTGCACTTGCGGAAGCGCACGCGCATGCGCTCACTATCGTGGAAGGCGTCACGGTGCCGACGCAGTTATCGTTCATCGTATTAGCGGAGCGCCGCGAGGAGCCGAGCATTGCCGCGGCGTTACGTCTGATCGAAGACCAGTGGGCGACGTAGCGGCGAAGAAGACTCGCGGCCGCCAAACTTTGTTAGTCTGAGGGACGCGCTTCTCGCGCCCACGTCAACAGGAACACGCAAACATGGCACGCAACATTGAAATCAAGGCTCGCGCACATCAGTTCGACCAGCTTCTCGCGCGCGCGGCTGCGCTCGCCACTGAACCGCCCATGATCTATCGCCAGCAGGATTTTTTCTACGACGTGCCGAACGGCCGCCTCAAATTGCGTCAATTCGATGACAACACGCCTGCCGAACTGATCTTCTATCAGCGCGATGACCGCGACGGTCCGAAGGTTTCGTATTACTCGCGCAGCCCGGTGACGAACCCGGAAGCGATGCATGCGCTGCTCGCGCAGGCGCTGAACACGCGCGGGATCGTGAACAAGGAGCGCCATGTTTATATTGTCGGGCGCACGCGCGTGCATCTGGATCGCGTTGATGGACTCGGCGATTTTATCGAACTGGAAGTGCTGCTCGGCCAGGATGACGACGAAGAAGGCGGCGAGAAGGAAGCCGAGGAATTATTCGCGAAGCTGGGTGTATCGAGCGCGGATCTGGTGCCGGTTGCGTACGTCGATTTGCTCAGCGAACCGGCCTGATTCCTTTTTAGTCGATATCTTTCGGCGCAAGATGCCCGAGCGGCAACGGTCCATTGCGCTTGAACGTAGTCAACACGATGTTCGAACGCACGCTGTCCACGCCGGGCACACGCATCAGTTTTTTCATGACGAACGTGGAAAGCGCGTTCAAATCGGGCGCGACAATGCGCAGCAAATAATCGGCGTCGCCGACGGTCGCGTGGCATTCCAGCACTTCCGGCAATGTCTCGATCTGCTGCTGAAACTGGTCGATGACCGTATCGCCGTGATGCTTGAGCTTCAGGCTCGTGAACGCGGTCACGCCGAGTCCGAGCTTTTCCGGACGCAGCACCACACGGTATCCATCGATCACGCCAGTCGCCTCCAGCCGCTGAAGCCGCCGCCCGATCTGGGACGGCGACAACGGCACTTCCTCGGCCAGTTGCTGATGCGTGGCGCGGCCGGAGCGCTGCAGAACGTCGAGTAGCGCGAGATCGAAGTGATCGAGATCGATCATGGGAAAGCCTGCGTTAGATCTGAAAGGACGCAAGCTTACCGTGCCCGGACGCAAGATAATGCGTCGCCAGGCCCGACATTGCGAAGGAGAAAAGATCCGGGACTCGCATAACCATCACAATAAAGTCAATCGATCCGCCATGAATCCGTAACCTTCGTATTACAAACGATGACATCCAAAAACCGCAATAACCACGGCTAAAAGACATGTCACACCGTCATTCGAAAGCAAAAACAAAGTGATATGCAAGCCTGAATCGACTTATCCTTACATATGGAAAGTTGATTCCTGATCGATGTGTAAGCTTTAACTGCAACGCTGCGCCCTCGGTTACGTCACTTCGTTGGCGGTACAGGGCGACCCTGTACAATCACCACGCATGCGGTTTTGGCGGCGCATTCAAACTGAAAAAGCCTGGAAGCGCAGCAAAAACCCGATGCGGCCAATTCGACGCAAATGGGAACTGGCGAGTGTCGAGCCGCAATAAACCGCTGCAAGGCAATGTGCAATGCAGCATTTGGCGTAATAAGAAAGGATTGCTGACCTGCCCCGGACGCCGCCGCGGTATGCAACACGTGCGATTTCCGGCTGGCAGCCGCAGCGTGCAATCGAGCCTAACCCATATCGTATAAGAGCGACTTCCATGCGAATCCTTCTGATTGAAGATGACCGCCCTATCGCACGCGGCATTCAAAGCAGTCTCGAACAAGCCGGTTTTACCGTCGATATGGTTCACGACGGCATTTTCGCGGAGCAAGCGCTCACGCAAAACCGTCATGAACTGGTGATTCTCGATCTCGGCTTGCCGGGTATCGACGGCATGACGCTGTTGTCGCGTTTTCGCCAGGGCAACCGTCACACGCCCGTGATCATCCTCACCGCGCGCGACGAGTTGCATGACCGCGTTCAGGGCCTGAACAGCGGCGCCGACGACTATATGCTCAAGCCGTTCGAACCCGCGGAACTCGAAGCGCGTATTCGCGCTGTGATGCGCCGTAGCGGCCCGCATGGCGACGTGCCGCGTCCGGAAGTATCGCTGGGTGGTTTGCGTTTGTCGGGCGTGGATCGCCGCATTTTCAACGACGAAAAACCGCTCGAACTGTCGCCGCGCGAATTCGCCGTGCTGGAAATGCTGCTGCTTCGCCATGGCCGTGTGGTCAGCAAGGCGCAATTGCAGGATCACCTCACGCACTTTGGCGGCGATCTCGGCGATACCGCCATTGAAGTCTACGTGCACCGGGTTCGCAAGAAGCTCGAAAACTGCCGCGTGGAAATCGTGACGGTACGTGGCTTCGGGTATTTGCTGCAGGAAATCCGGCCAGCCGCGTGAGCGGTTTGTCCGTGGCCCACCCGCCCGACGAGTAAAGACTCAGTACCTTGCGATTCCCTCCGCGGCGCACCGCCGACGAACGTTTCGACCGCGCCGACTGGCTGCATCTGGCGCAGTCGAAAACAACGTCTTCGAGCCAGCCGCCAAGCCTGCGGCGCTCGCTGCTGCGCCGTCTTGCGGCGCCGCTGTCCCTGCTTGCGCTGATGAGCGGCCTGATGGCCTATTGGCTTGCGTGGCAATACACGCAACACGTGGTCGACCGTTCGCTTGCCGATCTCGCCACCGCCATCTCCAAGCAGATTCAGCTTGCTGGCGTCGACGCCCCTCTGACTGTTCCGCCGCTAGCCCGCGCGATGTTTTCCGACCCGGTGGAACAGTTGATCTACCGGATCAGCGACGGTGAAAACGAAATCGCCGGCGAGACCGATCTGCCGCTGACTGGCACGAACGTGCGGCGGATTCACTACGCCTACGTTTTCGAAACAACCTATCAGGGCACGAGCGTACGCGCGGCGCAGGTGCGCGTGGACCAGACGCACGGCAATCCTATCGTGGTCGAAGTGGCGCAGCGCGTGGGCTCTCGATACCGGATCGCCGTCGAATTCATGGTCGCGATCATGATGCCGCTGCTGCTCCTGCTGCTGGCGGGCTGGGTAATCGTCTGGCGCGTGGTCAACCAGCAGCTCAATCCATTGACCGATCTCGCCGATACACTCAACCGGCAGACGCATACATCGCTGGAACCAGTCGACGAATCGTTCGTGCCCATCGAAATCCGTCCGCTGACGAGCGCCATGAACGGCCTGCTCGATCGCCTGAAGACAGCGCTGGACGCACAGCGCAAATTCATCGCTGACGCCGCGCACCAACTGCGTACACCCTTGACCGCCGTGAAGCTGCACGCCGAACAGGCCGCGAGCGCGAAGGATCCAGCGAAGGTGCTGGAAGCGGTGAAGGAACTGCGGGCATCGGCGGATCGCGCCGTGCGTTTGTCGAATCAATTGCTGTCGCTCGCGCGCGCCGAGCCGGGTGAACAGGCCGCGCGTTTTACCGATTTCGACTACGCGGCGCTCGCGTTCGAAACCGGCGCGGAATGGGTGCCGCGCGCGCTCAACGCGCATGTGGACATGGGCTTCCAGCGTCTTGACGATCCTGAAAACGAATATCCGCTGATCGTGCGTGGCAATCTCGTGCTGGTGCGCGAAGTGATCGCCAATCTGATCGATAACGCGTTGAAATACGTCCCCACTTCTCGCGTGGAAGGTGCGCGCGTGACGCTCACCGTGACGCAAACGACCGACGCTAAAGGCCAGCGGTTCGGCGAAATAGTGGTGGAAGACAACGGCCCGGGCGTGTCGCCGGAACAGCAGCCGGATCTCTTCAAGCGCTTCTTTCGTGGCGACGGCCACGGCGTGGAAGGCGGCGCAGGACTCGGTCTTGCCATCGTCCACGACATCATGGTGCTGCACGACGGCAGCGTGCACTATGAAGACGCCCCGGCCCCGGAAGGCGGCGCGCGGTTTATCGTGCGCATGCCCTTGAAGCCCGCGCCTGCATAAAAAAGCCACGGCGGTCAAGCCGTGGCGCTTTCGCATACAACAGCATGAACAGCATGCAACAGGGCCGCCCGCTTACTTCTTCAGCGCCAGCATGGTGCCACGGCACTTCTTGGCGCCGCAGCGGCACTCGTATTCCTTCTTCAGCTTCTTGGTGATGCGACCGTCGATGACGAGACCGTAGTCGTAGTACAGCTCTTCATCTTCCTTGATCGCACGCAGCGCGTGAATGAATACGCGCCCTTCCTTCTCTTCGGCTTCGCAATTCGGCGCGCACGAGTGATTGATGTAGCGCGCGCTGTTGCCATCGACCTTGCCGTCGATCACCTTCCCGTTTTCAAGCGCGAAATAAAACGTGTGATTCGGCTCGTCCGGGTTGTGTGGATGACGGCGCAATGCCTCTTTCCACGAAATGCGTTCGCCCTTGTACTCGATAATCAGCTCGCCCTTGGCGAGTGGCACAGCGGCGAACACGCCCTTGCCGTGTATGCCCGAACGGCGGACAGCGACCCTCCGTGAACTCATCGACTGAATCCTTTAAAACGAATCGGTTTGGCTTAGCAAGACGCTTCCAACTTCGCCCCGAACCGGCTTCACGCGAACGGTGATGAACCGGAACGTGGATTAAAAAAACGCGGCGGCCTGATGCGAGGCGCCGCGTTGCTTGGCTTCCTTCCCTGCCGATTTGTTGAACGCCTGGTTGCGTTTCGGCAGGTGAACATCGGCATCGTACACGCTAGGCGCGCACGAGTTCAACCGCTCCTTTAATTCCGTTACTTGGCGTGCCGTGGATTTATCGTTGGCCGAAGGAAATATCGCCGAATAGCGCCTTCTGGTCGCGCGGCTGCGAGCGCCAGTATTGCGGCGGCGCTTCCACCGTTGCGCCCAGTTGAGCCGCCGCGTGCCACGGCCAGCGCGGATTGTAGAGCAGCGCGCGGGCAAGCGCGACAAGATCGGCCTGCCCCGACTCGATGATCTCTTCAGCGTGCTGCGGGTCCGTGATCAAGCCAACGCCCATGGTGTTCACGCCCGTTGCTTCCTTGATCGCCTTGGCAAACGGCAGTTGATAACCCGGCGACAGCGGAATCTGCTGCAAAGGCGAAACGCCGCCCGACGATACATCGATCCAGTCCACGTCGTGCTTCTGCAATTCCTTCACGAACACAATGGTCTGCTCCAGATCCCAGCCGCCCTCGACCCAATCCGACGCCGATACACGCAGGCCCACGGGCTTCTCGGCGGGGAAAGCGGCACGCACAGCGTCGAACACTTCGAGCGGAAAACGCATGCGGTTTTCGAGCGAACCGCCGTATTCGTCGGTGCGCTGGTTTGCGAGCGGCGAGAGAAACTGATGCAGCAGGTAGCCGTGCGCGGCGTGTACTTCGAGCGCGTCCAGGCCCAGGCGCGCGGCGCGTTTTGCCGTTGCCACGAAAGCGTCACGAATGCGGATGAGGCCGGCTGAATCGAGCGCCAGCGGCGGCGTTTCACCTTCCTTGTGCGGAATCGCCGATGGCGCGAATGGCATCCAGCCGCCCTCGGATACTGGAATCAACTGGCCGCCGTCCCATGGCGCCGCGCTCGATGCCTTGCGGCCAGCGTGGCCGAGTTGCATCGTGATCGCGATGTGCGAATGCTTGCGGATGGCGTCGATTACTGGTTTCAAGGCCGCTTCTGTTACGTCGTCCCACAGGCCCAGGTCGCCCGGGGTGATGCGGCCTTCTGGTTCCACCGACGTGGCTTCCAGGCACAGCATGCCAGCGCCGGACAGCGCCAGGCTTCCCAAGTGGATCATGTGCCATGCCGTTGCTTCTCCACGTTCCGCAGAGTATTGGCACATCGGCGATACAACAATGCGGTTCGGAAGCGTTACGCTCCGCAGCGTGAATGGGGAGAATAGTGCACTCATGGGAGATCCGATGTGGAATGGACGGCGTGGAATGGACGGCGGATTTCGCAGTTTAGAATAGCACTTCGGTTTTTTCCATGCACAAGGGGTCGCGCTGGCGCTTGATGAGGGTTGGTTTTTGCGAAAAGAAATGAAGCAAAGAAAACGCCTTTCAACCGCTAATTCTTATGTGGACCAAGCGCGCATTCCATCTGCTTGGGACTTCAAAAGAACGCTGGGCGTAAAACCACAGACAGTTGAAACCCTCCCCCTCCGGCCACAGATACCCACACGCTTCACCACCAGTGTCCGTGGCAGCTAAATTGGAAATCGCTAGTCTCTTCGCGTTGCCTTTCTTGAATGCTTTTCTTTTATATCGCGCCGGATGGCGTGTTAAGTCTCATCGCCCAGGATTCCGTCTTGCCACTCTCCAGACGCTTCGCCGCCGTGGCGCGCCAAGACGGCGTCAGTGCCTCAAGCGCCGCCATCTCTTCCAGCGCCACACCATCATCACGGTCGACGTAGAACACCCGCAACAAACGCTCAATACTCCATTCAGCATGCGGCCGCGCCAACCTTTCCATAACGTCACCAGCAGCTACTTCTCCCGGCTCCAGCACCCGGTAATACCAGCCCGTGCGGCGCGTATCCTGTACACGCCTTGACATGTCATCGCGGGAAAAATGCAAGTTGAGCTTCCAGCACGGCTGGCGCGGCTGCGATACCTGCACAATCACCGTGCCAAGCCGATACACATCCCCAACACACACATCAGCTTCATTCAGGCCCTTCGTCGAGATGTTTTCTCCGAAAGCACCCGGCGCGTCAAAACGCTCCAATCCCGCCGACAGTTCCGGCCATTCATCACGCCATGCGGCGTAGTGATCGCGGCTGTAATGGTGCAGCGCCTTCTCCGGGCCACCATGGTGCTTGCGCTCATACTGACGATCACCTTCAAGCCCCGTTTCCCCCACATGGACACGCGCCGCAAGCGCCGTCTTGCGAATCGCACTGCGCTTGCCCCGCGTGCCAAGCGGCGCAATGTCGCCAGCAAGCACAGCATCGATAACAAGATTCATGGGTCAATGCTCCCGCTTCATTTGGAAGGCTCAACGCCATCGAGCCATTCGCCAAACATCTTGCGCGCCGCACGCTCAAGCGCAGGACCATGGCGCGCCGTCTCCGCGCGCAAGGTGACCACGTCGCCGCCACTTTCCGCCACTTCGCCCGGATACGCGACAAGCCAGCTTTCGAACCGGTCGACCAATACCTCGGGATGACATTGCAGGCCAAGAACATGGCCGCCCCAACTGAATGCCTGGTTCGCACAAACATCAGTCGATGCCAGCAGCGTCGCGCCCGCAGGAAGGTCGAAGGTATCGCCGTGCCAGTGAAGAACGGGCGTGGATTTGCCATCCACCTCAAGATGCCGCAACGCGGATGCACGCCCGGCATCGGTCAATGTGAGCGGCTTCCAACCCAGCTCTTTTTGCGCCGCCGGATAAACGCGAGCGCCCAGCGCACGAGCAATCAATTGCGCACCCAGGCAAATGCCAATCGTAGGCAAGCCCGCCTCAATGCGCTTTTCAAGCATCGCGAGCAAGGGATTCAAGTGCGGAAAAAGCGCGTCGTCGTAAGCGCCAATGGGACCGCCAAGCACGACCATCAACGAGGTATCGAGCGGATCCGGCGCTTCAATGCGGGCCCGGCCGACATCAAGGTAACGCACCAGTTGTCCACGATCCCCCAGCACCAGCTCCAGGCTACCGAGATCTTCGAAATGGACGTGGCGTATCGCCAGGACTTCACGTTTCATCAGCGGTCATCCAGGATAAGCCAGCAAGCAGGATAAAGACGGGCGCGGCCAGAGCGGCGCACGCACGCAAACGCCAGATCCAGCATTGAGTGCTTCGATCAGGCGCTTCAAAATAGTCTAACCGAGACTTGAAAGCTTCGCGCTCAGGCGGAAAGCAAAAATGACAAAAGACGACTCACGCAGAGCCGTCTTTTCAAACCAGTCAAGTCTAAAACCGGGAAGCCCGGTCAGAAACCATCACGCGATCTGCGCGAAAATCTTCCAGTTCTTCTTCTGCTTGGCCAGATCACCTTCTTCGTATACCGAACAATCAAGACGCAAGTCGGTATCGCCCATGTCGATGTTCAGCAGATTGCAGTGATGTGGCGTTTTCTTGACGTTCTTGCTTGCTTCGAGGTGCGTACAGCTCAGGCACATGCGATGCGGCGGAATCTGCTGCACGACTTCGAGTTGTCGAATGGTCTTGAGCAAGCTCCTGTACAACTGCGTCTGCTCGTCGGCCTTCAGCGTGCCAACCGCCTTCGTCAGGAATTCCGGCCAGACCAGCGCCTTTTTGGCGGCTGTCCTTCCGCGCGCAGTCAGGCGCACGGCAAGCGCGCGGCCGTCGTCTATAGCGCGGCGCTTTTCGACCAGACCCTTGCTTTCCAGCGTGCTGACAGCGTCGCTGGTGGTCGCGGCGGTCAGCGCCGTTTCCCGCGCGATTTCGCCAAGCCGCATTGGTCCGCGCCGCTGCATCAACAGCACGAGAATCTCACCCTGGGTTGGCGTGAGTCCCGCACCTTCGGCCCATTCCCATGCCTGGCTGCGCATCGCCGTGCTCAACCGCAGCAAGCCGTGGGTCACCCGCCCTGTGGCCTGCTCTCCGTATACGCCTTCGCTCATAGTCGTTCGCTTCGTCTTTCTTGATGCTTATCTGATGTTCGGCAGCAACTTTGAATACCGGCAAAAACGTCAGACCCCGCTCCGTTTTGCCAAAGCCGCTGCTGGCTCGATCGCCGGCTAGTCCGACCGGCGAATCCTATCTTATCTACCACCGTCTCAAAATTCGGACGAACCAACCAGCCCTACTCGTTCGTCGTCCAGATCATACATTTCATCTTCGCAGCTCCTGTTCCATACCGTCGAGCGCTTTTATTTCACCGGATTACTGCCCATTCACGCCGGTAAAGCCGACATTCTAAGCGAGGCGGAAGAAACGTACACCTTAGTTATTCACGAAAGCATGTGGATAAGACTGTGGGTAACCTCATTATCCGATGTGCGCCGATTCTTGATAACCCCGGGTGCATCAAAAACGGTTCGTGCGTTATCCCGGGTTGCCCGCGCTCATCCATGCTTTCGCCATAAGGTTATGCGCACTCCAAACTGTTGAGTAAACGACGTTTTTAGCAGTTGCCCACAGAAAAACCGGATGCTTGTTAACTACTATTACGTATGTATACGACTTCGTGAAGGTAAACCTTAGAGGCGGGTTATCGGTTCGAAAATCTAATTTGGGGATCGCCGGAAGACTGAAATTCGCGAAACGAAAACCGCGAAAAAAAACCCGCGGTTAGCGGGTTTGTACAAAAGGCTCGGGGTTTTACACGCTGTTTTCGAGCCCCTTGACCTTACTTCCTTGCAGATTCCTTTATTCGCGCCACTGCAAACATTGCTGGCGAACGGCTTCATGAAGCGAGCGTTCCCGATCGAAAACGCCGCGCAGCCAGGTCGCATCGTTCATGTTGCTGCGTGCTATGTCACCGACCTGGCGCAGCGCTTCGCGCGAACCGAGGGCATCGGCGTGAGGCGCGATCACATCGAGCGTCGCAAGAATGTCTTCCGCGATCGTGCGCCGTTCGCCAGTTTGCGGGTCGATACAACTTCCCTCCAGGCCAAACCGGCACGCCTCGAAACGATTGAATGTGTAGACGAGGTAGTCGTCCTCTTTCAGCGTCAAAGGCTTGTCCAGCAGCAGATAGCGCGCGAGCGTCTGGATATAGCAGGCGATCGCCGCCGCACGATCAACCGATAGCGGCGTGTCCATCACACGCACTTCGATGGTTCCAAAACCCGGCTTCGGGCGGATGTCCCAATAAAAATCCTTCATGCTGTTGACCACGCCGGTGCTGACCATCTTCGAGAAATATTCCTCGAAGCTGTCCCAGGTCAGCGTGAACGGGGCGCGGCCGGACAGCGGAAACGCGAACACGGAGTTCAGGCGCGCGGAGTGAAAACCGGTATCGACACCCTGCACATACGGCGACGACGCCGACAACGCGATGAAATGCGGAATGAAGCGCGACATGGAATGCAGCAGGAACAGCGCGCTATCCGGATCCGGACAACCGATGTGCACGTGCTGACCGAACACCGTGAACTGCTTCGCGAGATAACCGTAGAGCTCGGAAAGGTACTGGAAACGGGGGGTATCGAAGATCTGACGGTCGCTCCACTGCTGGAAGGCATGCGTGCCACCGCCACACAGTCCGACGTTCAGGTGGTCAGCCGCGGCCACGAGCGTGTCGCGGATCCGGCGCAGGTCGGTCAGAGCCTGTTCATGCGTCGTACAGATGCCCGTGGACAACTCGATCATGCTTTCCGTGATCTCCGGCGTGATGCTGCCGGGAATCTTTTCGTCCTTGACCAGGCGCATCAGGTCGGATGCGGCCTTGGTCAGGTCGTAGTCGTGCGTGTTGACGACCTGGATCTCGAGTTCGACCCCGAAGGTGAACGGCTCCGAATTGATGAAAGGTTCGAGTGACATGGTGCCTCTTGATTGACAAAGCCTGGGTCATCCAGCCATGGATGACGGTTAAAACGACTTGCACTCGGCAACTTATTCGCGCCGCTCGCCGACCGCCGACAAGCTGCGATACACCAGAAACGGCGTGACGATCTGCAACACGACGATCGAACACATCACGATTGCGCGCAGTGTGGGGTCGTAATCGGGATACAGCACGTACATGTCGTCGACGAGAAGATACGCAAGCGCCGACATGGGCGTGAGCGCCACGCCGAGCGCCGCCCCCTGCTTCCAGTTCAGCCCGCTCGGCTTGGCGAAGATCAGCACGCCAGCCAGTTTGCCGATAAACCGCGCCACGATCAGCGCAAGCGCCGCCAGGCCGCCAAGCGCAATATCGCGCCATTCGAACGCTGTCAGCGTCAATGCGAACAGGATCACGGTAAGTAGCCAGCCCGCCGTGCCAAAGTGCGTTGGCCAGAGTTGCGGCCGCTCATTCGAATTCTTCACGATGATCCCGGCTGCCAGCAACGCAAGAATCGTCGAAAGCTTGAACACATGCGCGAGCGCAATGGCGAGCAGCACGAGACCGAACAAGGCAACGAACGAATGTTCGTCGTTGGTGTTGAGCCTTCGGTACAGCAGGTTGCAAGCAAGCGCGAGCGCGAGCGCCAGCACGAGCGAACCGAGCAGCAGATAAAGCGGCTGCACGATGGTCGCAAGCGTGTTGCCGTAAATTTCCTGATGCAGCACGCCGGCCGCGAGTTTTTCCACGACCACCGCATACATGCTGTTGAGCGCGGTCAACGTCAGAAGGCGCTGCGTGACCTGGCCTTCGGCGCGCAGTTCGGTGCGAAGCTGGATCACCATGGCCGGCGACGTAGCCATTGCAATCGCTGCAATTACGACCGAAGGCATGGTCGGCACCTTGCACAGCGTCAGCGCGATCAAAACAAAACCGAATGTCAGCGTGCTCTCGGCAATGCTCGACAAGATCAGATACGGATTGCGACGGATCCAGCGTAAATCGAGCCGGCTGCCGAGTTCGAACAACAGCAAGCCGAGCGCAACGTCGAGCAGCACGCGAGAGAGACCGGCGGAACTGACATCGATAACACCAAAGCCTGCATTTCCCGCAATCAGGCCGATGACGGCATATCCGGTAATCCGCGGCAAGCGCCAGGCGCGCCAGAGCAATTCGCCGCAGAGACCGGCGGCAAGCAGCGCGAGTCCGGCCCAAAAAATGGCGTCGGGTGTAAGCGGCCAGGCAGGTAGGAATGAAAAGGCCGACTTCATTGTGAGGACTTCTCCTTTGCAGCTAGTGCGGATGGGCGGTAAAGAGACGTTTTTTGTTCGCGGCGAACGATGCGTGGCACAGGGTGCACGGCGTTGTCGCATAAAGCCGGTTCGACACGTTGGTCAAGTGGCGCGGCTGCGGAGTTCACAGCGTTTGTGTCTAGTCCGCGCGCTCGCGCGAAATGTAGCTGAAGCGATAAGCCGGCAAGGCGGCCAAACGAAAGAACGGCGATTGTGCCATAGCTCTTGGCCTGACCTGGGCTTGGTCAACAAGTGCTGAAGTAAAGCGGTAACAATGGGTTTTGATGTGTCGCCGCGAGGAAATAACTACCGTAAACCCGCTGGTGCGGGATTAGCGAAACCGGCGTTTTTCGACTTTCAGCATCGCCGATGACGCGTGTTTTAAGGTTTACAAGTTTTGTTTATATATACGTAGTAGTAGTTAACAAGAACGGCGATTTTCTGTGGATAACCTGCTTTTCCTTATTGTTAACAATTAGTTGTGGAACGCATAAGCACGGGGCGAATGTGTGCGCGCCAGATAGCGAACTCCGAACAACTTTGGCGGGTTTCGGCGCGCAAACGAGTTGTCCCGTTTACGCCCACAGCGAGTGCACAGCTCATCAGCCGGTAATCTGCCAACTTATCCACAGGTTGCGGTGGAAAAGATTTTTAACCGTGTCACATGAATTCGCGTTGCCGCAATGCCCGCAGGAAAAAGCGCGCAGGATCGACCGCTTCGGCGAGTTCGCGCTCAATAGGCCACGGTTCGCCTTCCAGTTGGGCCGCGATGAGTTCGGCCGCTAGCGCAGCCCAGATCAGGCCACGCGACCCGAAAGCAAACGCGCCATATAAGCCGGGCGTGCGCGGAAGGTCGAGCGGCCATGCACCGGCAAGGCGGGCGGTATCGGCGCGGGCGGCGGTTTCGTCGGCGAAAGAACCGATCATGGGCATGCGGTCGCTCGTCACGCACCGGAACGCGACCCGGCCTTTCAGCGTGGCCGGATCGGGCGCGAACGTGCTCAATGCCGGCAGCATCCTGGTTACGCGCTCCAGATTTTCATCATGGCCCGATGGCTCGATAAGCGGGTTGGTGTCGTCGATATCGTAGGTTGCGCCGGTCAGGGTCTTGTGGTCATCGAGCGGCACGGCGTAGCCATCGCCAACAAGGGGAACGCGCAGGCCGTCGAGCGGACTCGCGTCCAGCAGCGTGAGCTGCCCACGGACGCCGCGCGTCGGCTGGCCGTGCAGCCTCCCGAGGCGTTGCGCATCGCCGGCATTCGCCAGGATTACGACCGGCGCTTGGGCGATGGCACGGCCGGTCGTATCGAAGGCCGTCCATACGCCATTTTTGCGTTCTATGCGTTCGACTTGGGTGTTGAAGCGCGATTCAAGCCGATCGCCTGCCGCAGCGCATTGCGCCGCGCAAACGGCCGCTGGCGAGATAAAGCCGCCATGAGGAAAAAACCATCCCGCGCGCGATACCGGCTGGCCAGCGAGGCGCGCGGCTTCGGTTTCATCGGCTGCGCTCACATAGACGCCTGGCAAGCCAAAGCGTGTAATCGCCGACGCGATAGCGCGTGCGTCCTCCGCTGAATCCGCGATCTGCAACAGGCCGTTGCGGCTGCGCCCGAGATCGTGGCCGTGTTGCTCGAGCACGGACCATCGGTTGCGCGCGTAGAGAAATCCGGCGCGCGTGAGCCGCGCGGCAATGCTGTCGTCGCGCCAGACGACCGGATGGAACACGCCGGCGGGATTGCCGGACGCTTCGCGGGCAGGGCGTTCGTGGCGATCGATCAACGTGATCCGCCATCCTCGCGACGCAAGCCGCTCGGTGATCGCACAACCGCCAAGTCCGGCGCCGATGACGATCGCATGGCGGGCGCTTTCTTCTAACGCACACGGCGATGCAACGGGCGGTTCATGGCGACGCACACGCCAACGCGGCGCGAATCGCGCGCTCACATGGTGGGAATTCGCGGCGGATTCATCGATGGCAAAACCCGCGTCATTCAATGCTCTCAGCAATAGTGGGTGCGCCTCGGCGCAAAGGGTGGCCGAGTCGCCAGCAATGCGCGCGAGCGCTTTGGCCATGAACGGCAAGTTCTCCCCGAACGTGCCGCTACGCAAATAAAACGAATCCGCGCGCATCCAGAGTTTGTGCAGCATGCTTGGCGCGTCGCCAGCGGCGATGGTCAGCACAACACGTCCGCTTTCGAATTCCAGCCGGTGAAGACCTGGAACCGGCATTGGCCATGCATCGATCAGAGGTTGCCGCAACGCTGGTGTATCGGCCGGAATATCGGGCGCTTTCATCGCTCCGGGCGTCATGACAGCTACGACATGCAGACGCTCGCAGCGCTGTTGATCGTCTCGCCACGCGCTCCATGTATCGATAAACCGCCCGGCATCGAATTGTGTTTGCAAAACAGTGAAAACCCGACGTCCAGCCCAGCGTGAACGGTCAGCGAGAAGAGACGTGTTGCCTGAAAAATCGTTCATGCAAGGTCGAAACCCAATTAATGAGATAGCGCGCAAGACGACGTGTTTCGCATGCGGCGGGAAGGTGCGCTTGGCGCCCAGGAAGCCAATAGGGGCAAGGCTTTGGGCACAATACCCCCTGGCTTTTGAGCAACCGTTGGCAAAAACCAACGACGCGTTGCGTGCACCGTGCGAAGCGATTGCCCGTGCGCGCAATCTGGAAATAAAGGGTTTTCCCCTGCCAGATCACGCGTAAATCTTCGAAACCCTTGTCCTGATTGGGTTTGCGCTGCGTTATGATAACAACCGCCGAGTAGGGAGGTGGCCCGGCTGCCGGAAGCTTGAGGGTTTGCCGGAATAGGGGGCCAAGGGGCTGGACCCGCGCCAGTGCTCGACTGCAAGGCCCGCGCACGTATAATCGGCGCGTTCGCGCTGTTCGTGTCAACCTAAACTGATAAAGGAACCTTAATGAATAAACAGGAACTGATCGACGCCGTGGCCGCTCAGACCGGCGCCAGCAAGGCTCAAACCGGCGAAACGCTGGACACGTTGCTCGAAGTGGTCAAGAAGGCTGTCTCGAAGGGCGACGCCGTGCAATTGATTGGCTTCGGCAGCTTCGGCTCGGGCAAGCGCGCAGCGCGCACCGGCCGTAATCCGAAGACCGGCGAATCCATCAAGATTCCGGCAGCCAAGACCGTCAAGTTCACGGCTGGCAAGGCATTCAAGGACGCAGTGAACAAACGGTAACTCATAACCGATTGTCAGCGCTGGACTGTAGATTCAGCGCACGTAACCCGCCATTGGCAACAAGCCTCGGCGGGTTTTTTTTTGGGGTTCAGCGTGCTGCGCGAAGTCGCCAATTGCGCGCCGAGTGCGTCAGTGATCATCTCCGTGCGCGCCGCAGTCGCAATCGTCGCCGTGATCGTGATCATGCTCATGATCTTCGTGATCGTCTATTTCCCACGATGGAAACGGATCGCCGAAAGACGCCCATGCTTGAGCGCCTAGCGACCATTCTTCATCGGTGAGGAGGCACGCATCGAACGCGCTGCGCCAATGCGCTTCGTCAAGCGCCGTGCCGATTATCGCCAGTTCCTGCCGGCGATCCCCAATGCTCGTGTCGTCCGCGTCGCCGAACCAGTCCGCCGCAATCTCCGCCTCCAGCTCGGCGTCGCCCGTCGGCCATTCATTGCGATCCTGGGCTGCCCACCATACGCCCGCCGGCCCGTGCCGCAGCGCGCCACCGGCTTGTGAAAGCGATCCACCAATATCACTGCGCGTAGCAAGCCAGAAAAAACCCTTGGACCGCAACACGCCAGTCCATTCCTGATGCAGCAGCGACCAGAGCCGCTCAGGATGAAACGGCCGCCGCGCCCGATACACAAAGCCGCCAATGCCCGACTCGTTCGCCGCAATGAGCGTTGCACCGGGTTCGGCGTTGAGCATGGCAAGCCAGCCTGGCGCGCTCGATGTTGCATCGAAGTCGAAACGATCAGTATTCACAACCTCTTTTGATGGCACGACGCCGAACTGCGTACCGATGATCTCAGCGCGCGGGTTGAGCGCGTGCAGGATGTCGCGAAGCTTCGCGAGCGCGGTTTTATCGATCAGATCGGTCTTGTTGATCACGATCACATCGCAGAACTCGATCTGCGCGACCAGCGTTTCCACGACCGTGCGCTCGCCTTCTTCGTCGTGGCCGAGCATGGCTGTCGACGCGTAATCGCGCGGGAAATTTTGCGCGTCGATCACGGTCACGACGGTGTCCAGTTGAGCAATGTCGTCATCGAAGACGAGATTTTCCGCGACGCTCTGCGGATCGTCGTGACCCCGCGCTTCCACCACTATGGCATCCACATTGCCCCGCGCCGCGAGCCGTGCAATCTCGTTGGAAACGTGGTCCGTTTCGCCCGATACCAGCGCGATGCGCGGACCGGCGTGATCGGCATGGCTGCCGCCAAGGAGGTGGTTCACGAGCGTGGTTTTGCCCGCGCCTGGCAAACCGGCAAGTACGGTGACTGGCAATGGCTGATTCATCGCGTTGGCTTGGAAAGGCGCGAATTCGCGCGCGCGGCCGCAAAATGAGCGGGGCGCTTTCAAGAAAAATCGCTCGTTTAAGTGGCGAGCCGGAACGCGGAATTGTGCATCAAACCCGGCTGGAACGCCGCGCCATGCGATGAAAAACGCTTGAACAAGACTGGAAATTCAGGGGAGTCAACGCGAAGCCGTCAACAGTTTCCACTTCCCGAGGATGGCGATGATCTGCTTTGAATACTGATCGCGCAACGAAGGCGTTTCCGAGTGGTAAGCGCCGACTGCTTGCCACGTGTTGCCATACTTGTTCATTTTCTGGCGCAAATGCCAGGCTGCTACGTACACCGACTTGCAGGGTTCCATCAGCGTGGTGGTGGAGATGCCGTACTGCGCAAGCTGGCCCAGATGGATCGAGTTAATCTGCATGAGACCGTAGTCAATCGAACCGTTCGCATTCTTGTTCATGGCGCCGGGCTGGTTGTGTGACTCTTGCCATGCAATCGCCCGCAATATCAACGGGTTCACTTTCTGATATTTGGCCGCTTCGTCGAAGCAGTCGGCGTGCGCCGGCGCAGCCATAAGCAGGCCACCAAATCCAAGCGCAAGAAATTGCAACACTAGTTTCATCATCTGTAGGTCCACTTGATCAACGGCGTGCCTGACGCCCACACGCTGTTTTCCTTTCGCGAGGCTCCGGACGTAAAAGGTCCATGTGCCCGGCGAAGCGGGTAAGACTGCGTAACACGTGGTAAGGCATTGAAAACACGGGAAAACCCACCCGAACAGAGCGCATCCGGAACGTCAATCCGCCCGTATCATACCGGCAGACTATTTCGTTTTAAATTCGGCCATCCGACATACGCCAGCTATCCTGCGCCAACCGGCAGCAAATTTTTTGCAAGCAAAGGTTTCGTGTGATCTTTCCTTTATAAGCCGGTCCGATGTAGATACGTCGCCTGTACGAGAGAAGCCGCAAAAATATGACAATTCCGGGATGCCTTGCTGGGAAACGGATACCTAGTAGACATCAAAAAACATGGAGAAAAATTTACCTTTCTAAAATGGAATTAATTGAATCTTCAGGTGTTTTTGAAAATTGTGCGTCGTCAGCCAATTGATAGTAGTTTTGTGACAAAACGGACATCAAAAGCTGCTATGGTTCACGTTTTTGGGATATGGCATTGCCCGGGCATCGGCCCTGGAAACGTTGGCAGCGGACTATCGGGCGGTAAAAGTGTCGAATTGGCACTTAATTCGATGTGTCGGGTGCGGCGTTATCAGCAGGTCTAGACATCACACTCCATGAGAAGAAAACGTATGGCATTGCGTCGCGCGGCGACGGCTTTGCTGGTGGCTGGTCTTGTCACCACGCAACTCGCGCACGCACAAGTGACACTGAATTTCGTCAATGCGGACATCGATCAGGTTGCTAAGGCGATCGGTGCCGCGACGGGAAAAACAATCATCGTCGACCCCCGGGTCAAAGGGCAATTGAATCTGGTATCGGAAAACCCGGTGCCGGAAGATCAGGCCTTGAAGACGCTGCAGTCAGCATTGCGGATGCAGGGCTTCGCGCTCGTACAGGATCACGGAGTGCTGAAGGTCGTGCCCGAAGCCGACGCAAAGCTGCAGGGCGTACCCACTTATGTTGGCAACGCGCCGACCGCGAGGGGCGACCAGGTCATCACGCAGGTTTTCGATCTGCACAATGAGTCGGCCAACAACCTGTTGCCGGTGTTGCGGCCGCTCATCTCGCCGAACAATACGATTGCGGCCTATCCGGCGAACAACACGCTGGTCGTGACCGATTACGCCGACAACGTGCGGCGCATTGGCAGCATCATCGCGGGAATCGATACAGCGGCGGGACGTCAGGTCGACGTCGTCGCGCTGAAGAACGCGAATGCGCTCGATGTGGCCGAACAGATGAGCAAGCTGCTCGATCCAGGGTCGATCGGCAGCACCGACGCCACGCTGAAAGTCACCGTCACCGCGGATTCGCGCACCAACTCGTTGTTGCTGCGCGCATCCAGCAGTTCGCGGCTCGCAGCGGCGAAGCAGCTTGCGCACAAGCTCGACTCCGCGACCACGCAGCCCGGCAACATGCACGTTGTCTCGCTGCGCAACGCGGACGCCACGCGTCTTGCCAAGACCTTGCGCGCGATGATGGGCAAGGGCGGCGACAGTTCGTCCTCGTCTTCGTCCGGATCGGGGTCGTCGAGTGGTTCAGGCTCGTTCGGGCAGAGCGGCCTTGGCTCTAATTCGTCGACGGGAACGAACGGCTTGCCGCCATTGCCGGGTGGTCTGGGCGGCAGCAGTTCGTCATCGAGCAGCAACCCGATGGGCGGCGGTGGCCAGAGCAACGACAAGAGTTTCAGCAATAACAACAACGACAGCAGCGGCGGCAACGACCAGCCCGGCAACGGCATGATCCAGGCCGATACGTCGACCAACTCGCTGATCATCACGGCGTCGGACCCGGTGTATCGCAACTTGCGCACGGTTATCGATCAACTCGATGCACGCCGGCCGCAGGTTTATATCGAAGCGCTGATTGTTGAACTGTCCGCCACGACGGGCGCGAATCTCGGCATTCAGTGGCAAGGCGCGCTGTTGTCGAGCGGTGGCAACAACGCCATTTACGGCGGCTCGAACTTCGGCACGGGCAGCAGCAACATTGTCGACCTGACAGCCGCCGGGTACGCGGTGGGCAGTAACCCGTCCTCGCTTGCCGGGCAGACGGGATTGCTCGCGCAGGGCTTGAACATCGGCTTGCTGCATAAATTCGGCAATTTCTTCGGACTTGGCGGTTTGCTGCAGGCGCTGTCGACGTCGGCGGACGCCAACATTCTTTCAACGCCTAACCTCATTACGCTCGACAACGAGGAAGCGAAGATCGTGGTCGGCCAGAACGTTCCTGTGGTGACCGGTTCGTACGCCACGCCGACGGCGAATACCGGTACGTCGGTGTCCGCGTTCAACACGTTTGACCGCCGCGACGTGGGCGTGACGCTGCACGTGAAGCCGCAGATCACGCAGGACGGCATTCTGAAGCTTCAGCTTTATCAGGAAGATTCAAGCGTCGATACCACCACGACCAACAATCCTGGCGGCGTGACTATCAACACGCGTTCCATCCAGTCGACCATTCTTGCCGACGATGGCGAAATTGTCGTGCTGGGCGGATTGATGCAAGATCAGTACAACACGAGCAACAGCAAGGTGCCGCTGCTTGGCGACATTCCGTGGATTGGACAATTGTTTCGCAGCGAGCAGAAGACCCGGACGAAGACTAACCTGATGGTGTTCCTGCGTCCGGTCATCGTGCGCGATCAGGCCACCAGTTCGCAGATCTCGAACGATCGCTACGAATACCTGCGCCAGCAACAGTACAACTCGATCTCCGATAACCGGATCGAAAAAGATCGCGACGTTCCGGTGCTTCCGCCGCCGCCGATTGGCCCGAGCCAGGGTGGCGTGGCGTCGCAGAACTTGTTCGATTGGAACAATATGACACGCTCGCCGTCGCAGGGCGGCAGTACGACCCTGCCGCAGGCCAGGCCGCCAAGGGGCCAGCAACAGTCGCTGGAGCAACAAGATCAATATCAAGGGCAGCAGCAATACCAGCAAGCCCAACCACCGGGCCAGCAGCAGCCGTATCAGCCGCAACCACAGCCGCAGCAGCCCGCGAATGTGAACAACTACGCCGTGCCGAACAACAACCCGGCGCCGGGCGTGCCGCTCAATGGCGATGCAGGAGCCAAGCCGTGAGTACGTTGAACCTGTCCGCAGCAGCACATGTCGCCACGAGCATTCCGTCGCCGCTCGCGGCACGGCTGATTCCGTACGCGTTCGCGCGCACGGGGCAGATTCTCGTCGCGCATCAGCACGCGGACAGCATTGAAGTGTGGATCAGCGACAAAACCAGCGACGCCGCACTCGCCGAAGTCGCCCGCAACTTCGGCGCGCTGTCTATTGTGCGTTTGCCGGTGGACGAGCTTTCCGCCGCGATCAATTCCGCCTACTCGCGCAACGACGGCAGCGCGGCGCAGGTGGTGGGCGAAGTGGAAGGCGAAGTCGATTTGTCGCGGCTGATGCAGGACATTCCCGAGATCGAGGACTTGCTCGAGTCGGAGGACGACGCGCCGATCATTCGCATGATCAATGCGTTGCTGACGCAGGCGGCGCGCGAGCAGGCATCGGATATTCATATTGAACCGTTCGAGACGTCTTCCGTCGTGCGTTTTCGTGTCGATGGCACCTTGCGCGACGTCGTGCGCCCGAAGAAGGCGCTGCATGGCGCGTTGATCTCGCGGATCAAGATCATGGCGCAGCTCGATATCGCCGAAAAACGGCTGCCGCAAGACGGGCGGATCACGCTGCGCGTCGGCGGCCGGCCGGTGGACGTGCGTGTTTCCACATTGCCGACCGGTCACGGCGAACGCGCGGTGCTGCGTCTGCTGGAAAAAGACGCGCAACGCCTGAACCTCGAAACGCTCGGCATGGCGCGCGACACGCTGGTTCATTTCGACAAGCTGATCGGTCGCCCGCACGGCATCGTGCTCGTGACGGGTCCGACGGGTTCCGGCAAGACGACCACGCTGTATGCCGCCATGTCGCGCCTCGAAACGGCGACCACCAACATCATGACGGTGGAAGATCCTATCGAATACGATCTGGGCGGGATTGGCCAGACGCAGGTGAACGAGCGCATTGGCATGACTTTCGCGCGCGCGTTGCGATCCATTCTGCGGCAGGATCCGGACATCATCATGATCGGGGAAATCCGCGATCTGGAAACGGCGCAGATTGCGGTGCAGGCGTCGCTGACGGGTCACCTCGTGCTCGCCACGCTGCACACGAACGACGCGGCCTCGGCGGTGACACGTCTGACCGACATGGGTGTGGAGCCGTATTTGCTGGCTTCGTCGCTGCTTGGCGTGTTGGCGCAGCGGCTCGTGCGCCAGTTGTGTCCGGTGTGCAAGGAACAGCGCACGGAAAATGGCCACATGCATTGGCACGCGGTCGGATGCGATAAATGCGGCAACTCCGGCTATGCAGGGCGGCGCGGCGTGTACGAACTTTTGCTGCTAGACGATCCAATCCGCGCGTTGATTCACCGCAATGCATCGGATGCCGAAATTTTGACGGCTGGCCGCGAACAGGGCATGCGCACGCTGCGTGAAGACGCAAACCGGTGGCTGGCGACTGGCGCGACTTCGCTTGAAGAAGTGCTGCGCGTGACGGGCGGAGACTAAACATCCATGCCGGCGTTTCGTTTCGAAGCAATCGATCAGGCGGGCAAGTCGCAAACAGGCGTGCTCGATGCCGACAGCGCCCGCTCCGCGCGCAGCCAGTTGCGTACGCAAGGGCTCACGCCGCTTGTCGTGGAAGCGGCCGGGTCGCGTACGCGTGGCGAGCGCAAACAGCGTTTGTCGCTGGGGAAACGTTTGTCGCAGCGCGAGCAGGCCATCCTCACGCGCCAGCTTGCGAGCTTGTTGATTGCGGGATTGCCGCTCGGCGAAACCCTTTCGGTCCTGACCGAGCAATCCGAGCGTGATTACATTCGCGAACTAATGGCCGCGATACGCGCCGAAGTGCTTGGCGGCCATTCGTTTGCCAGCGCGCTTGCTGAGCATCCGCGCGATTTCCCGGAGATTTATCGGGCGCTGGTGGCCGCCGGCGAACATACGGGCAAGCTTGGGCTCGTGTTGTCGCGGCTCGCGGATTACATCGAACAGCGCAATGCGCTCAAGCAGAAGATCGTGCTTGCGTTCACGTATCCGGCCATCGTCACGTTGATCGCATTTGGCATTGTCACGTTCTTGCTGAGCTACGTAGTACCGCAGGTGGTGAACGTCTTCGCCAGCACCAAGCAGTCGCTGCCGTTCCTCACCATCGCGATGATGGCGCTTTCCGGTTTCGTCCGGAATTACTGGTGGGCCATGCTGATCGGCGTGATTGCAATCAGCTGGTTCATCAAGACATTGCTCGCGCGGCCTGGGCCGCGCATGGCGTTCGACCGCTGGCTCTTGACTGCGCCGCTGCTCGGCAAACTGGTTCGCGGATACAACACCGTGCGTTTTGCCAGCACATTGGCAATCCTGACGGCGGCCGGCGTGCCTATCCTGCGCGCGCTGCAAGCCGCTGGCGAAACGCTGAGCAATCGCGCGATGAGCGAAAACGTACAAGACGCGATTATTCGCGTGCGCGAAGGCACGTCGCTGTCGCGCGCGCTCGGCAACACGAAGACGTTTCCGCCGGTGCTGGTCCATCTGATCCGTTCCGGCGAAGCGACCGGCGACGTCACCACCATGCTCGACCGCGCATCCGAAGGCGAAGCGCGCGAACTCGAACGCCGCACGATGTTCCTGACAAGCCTGCTCGAACCGCTCCTGATCCTCGCGATGGGCGGCGTCGTGCTCGTGATCGTGCTCGCAGTGATGTTGCCGATCATCGAATTGAACAATCTGGTGCAGTGAAGAAGCCGACCTTATGAACGCCCTCCAAACCCGTCTTCTCACGCTCGCCGCGCTGGCCGTTTTCTGCGCGACGCTGACCTGGTGGATCGTCACGCTGACATCGCATCAGAGCGCGCCGTTGCCCGCAGCAGCGGCGGGGCGCGCGCCTTCCACGGAACTCGCGGCCACGCTGTTTGGCGGCCAGTTGAAGCGTCAGGAGAACCAGGACGTGCATCTGTTCGGCATTCTGGCCTTGCAGCACGGCGCGGCGGCGATTGTCAGCTACGGCGGCGAACCGGCGCGCGCGATTTCGCTCGGCGGTCCTTTGACGCAAGGCGTGACGATCAAGGAAGTGCGCAAGCGCTCGATCATCATCGACAGAAAAGGCGCGCTTTCTGAAGTGTTCCTGCCGCCGAATGCGCCGGGACCGACAATTTATGTGCGCTGAGGCAGCGCGAGATCAAAGGGATCGAACGAGGCGGGCGCTCGAGGCGAAATCACCTTACGCCGCACCTATAGAATGCTTTCCTGTCCACAACAACCAAGCGTTGCCTGCGGACAGAGAGTGAAAAAATCATGGCGCGGCGATCTGACGCGCGCCGTGAACGACATCAAAATTGGAAAGGAAGATCAAGTCATGCAAATGTTGATGAAGCGCCGCGACGCACTCCAGACGGCGCAAGGCACACAGCAAAAACGCCGTCAGCGCGGTTTTACGCTGATCGAAATCATGGTGGTGATCGCCATTCTTGGCATTCTCGCGGCGCTGATCGTGCCGAAGATCATGAGCCGTCCGGACGAAGCGCGGCGCGTGGCGGCGAAGCAGGACATAGGCACGATCATGCAGGCGATGAAGTTGTATCGGCTGGATAACGGCCGTTATCCGACGCAGGAGCAGGGTCTGCGCGCGCTGATCGAAAAGCCGACCAACGATCCGATTCCGAACAACTGGAAGGACGGCGGTTATCTCGAACGCCTGCCGAACGACCCGTGGGGCGCGCAGTATCAATATCTGAACCCGGGCGTGCATGGAGAAGTGGACGTGTTCAGCTATGGCGCGGACAACAAGCCGGGCGGCGAGGGCAATGATGCCGATGTCGGCTCGTGGCAATAAGCATTTTTTATAGAAGTAACCGACGTGAACCAGCAGCACGAGCCGGATCGTTCAGCCTTTAAGCCGCAGCGCGCGGCGAAGGCACGGCCGCAAGCTGGCTTCACGTTGCTGGAAATGCTGGTGGTGTTGGTGATTGCGGGGTTGCTCGTGTCGCTTGCTTCGCTGCAACTCACGCGCAATCCGCGCACGGATCTGAACGAGGAAGCGCAGCGGCTCGCGCTGCTGTTCGAATCGGCGGGTGACGAGGCGCAGGTGCGCGCCCGGCCTATTGCGTGGCAGCCGCTCGACGGCGGTTTTCGTTTCGATGTCCGTACCGAAGACGGCTGGCGCCCGCTGCGTGACGACTTGCTGCGCCCGCGCCGCTGGGAAGGCGGCGTGACCGGCGTGACGATTCAGTACCTGGGCTCGGATCAGGAAGCGGGACGGCTGGTGTTCGGCACGGAAGCGATCGATACCCCCATGGAAGTGACGATTGTTTCTGCCGTGGGACGGGCGACGATTGTGGGTACGGGCAACGGCCGGTATCGGGTGCGCTGATGGCGAAGCTTCCATCACTCAAGCACGTACGCGGTTTCACCATGATCGAAGTGCTCGTCGCGCTGGCGATCATTGCGGTGGCGCTGGCGGCGTCGCTTCGGGCCGTGGGATCGCTTGCGACCGGCGAGGCGGATTTGCACAACAGGTTGCTCGCCGGATGGAGCGCGGACAATGAACTCGCGCAGTTGCGGCTGACGCATTCGTGGCCGGAAATCGGCACGCGGACATTCGATTGCTCGCAGGGAAATCTGAGGCTGATATGCACGGATCGCGTGACATCCACGCCGAATCCGATTTTCAGGAAAGTGGAAGTGTCCGTCACCTCGCCCGGCCGGCCCGGCAATCTCGCGCAAATGGTCATGGTGGTGGCGAATGAAACGAACCGGTCGCTCTGAGCGGCGCATTCGCCGCTCACATGGCGAGCGTGGCTTCACGCTGATCGAGATGCTGGTCGCGATAGCGATTTTGGCGGTGATCGCGGTGCTGTCGTGGCGCGGTCTCGACCAGATCATGCGCGGACGCACGACGATCACGAACGCGATGGAAGACGAGCGCGTGGTGCAGCAATTGTTCGACCAGATGCGCATCGATGCCCGCCAGGCCGCAACGGACGACGAAGCCGGCCAGGCGGCGGTCGCGATTGGCGGGAATTCGCTGCAGATCGTGCGCGGCGTGTATGCGGCGGGCGCGGCGCCGCGCTTGCAGGTGATCCGATACCGGCTGAGCAATGGCGTGGTCGTGAGGTTTGCATCGCCGCCGCTCGGAAACATTGGCGAAGTGCGGCGGGCGCTATCCGCTGGAGACGGCACGGACGGCTGGTCCTCAATTCCGTTGATGGCCGGCGTCACGACCTTCGCCACGCGCGCCTACGTGCCCAAAACAGGCTGGACGATGAGGATGGCGGACGTGACCTCGCAGATCACGCAAAACGACAACAACCTGAAAGTGCCGCAACTCGGCAACGCGCCGTTGCCGCGTGCCGTGACAGGCGTTCAGATTGCGGTCGGCGCGCACGGTCTCGCCGCGCCGATCACGCGCGTTTTCCTGATCGGAGAATGACCATGGCGCGGGCTGCATCGAAACCGGCAGAAAGGCGTGAAAAAGGCGTCGCGATTATCAGCGCGCTGCTGGTGGTGGCGTTGTCGGCGATTATTGTGTCCGGGTTGCTGTGGCGGCAGGAAGTGCAGATCAGGCGCATCGAGAACCAGAGACTGCTCGCGCAGGCGCAATGGATCTCGCGCAGCGCGCTCGACTGGACGCGCCTGATCCTGCGCTCGGAAGCCGATACCGCGCCGAACGTCACCTATCTCGGCGGCGTGTGGGGCGTGCCGATCGCGAAGACGCGCCTGTCGGATTTTCTCGGGCAGATTGGCGAAGTCCGGGCGCAGCAAGGGGCGTCGACGTATCTGTCGGGATCGATTGAAGACGCGCAGGCCAAGTTCAACCTGCGCAATCTGGTTTCCACGCCAACGCCGGGCCTGCTGACCATCAACGTGGACGAGATCCAGTCGTTTCAGCGCTTGCTGACGTTGCTCGGCCTTAACGGGTCGCTGGCGAAAACCGTGGCGCTGCAGTTGCGCGCGGGGCTGGCGCAATCGGCGACGCGGTTCCAGACGCAAAGCACGAACGGGACGGCGAACAACACGCAGCAGTCGGTGCTTCAGGGTTTGGCGCAAGGCGGCGGAACCGGCGGCGGCAATTTCACCGACGACCCCGGTCTTTCGGACGCCGACAGCAACGCGCCCGTTGCGCCGCTGCAGATGATCAACGTGGAGTCGTTGCTCGATGTTCCGGGATTTTCGCCGGAAATCGTCGACAAATTGCGGCCTTTCGTGACGGTCCTGCCGACCACGACGTCGGTGAACATGAACACCGCGACTGCGGAAGTGGTCGCTGCCACGGTGCCGGGCATGTCGCTCTCGCAGGCGCAGGCATTTGTCGCGCGGCGCGAGACCGTGTTTTTCCACGATGTCGGCAACGTGCAACTCGCGCTGACCGGCGCGGGCGTGAAGACGGATGGCATCGATATGAACCAGATGGACGTGACGACGAAATACTTTCTGATCCACGGCCGCGTGGAGCACGAGCGCGCCGAAGTGGAGCGGACCACGTTGCTGTATCGCGATCCGGCGACGCACACCACGCGTATTGTTTATGTGCGCGACCAGCTTTGATGCGAAGTACAGTGAATGATCCCCATGAATAAGCTTCAAGCACGACATTCGAACATCCGAAGAGAAGAGAGCGGCCTTTGAGCACATTGATCGTCCTACTGCCGCCGCGCGATCCGGCGGTGCGTTCCGAAGAATGGCATTTGCCGGAGCTGCCGTTTTTGCTGCTGGACAAGCGCAACGTCACGCAACGCACCGGCCGCGCCGCGCTTGGTCTCCTGCCGCGCGCGAGCGCGACAGTGCTGATCGTCGCCGCGCGCGATTTGCTGCTGACCGCCGCGCCGCTGCCGCCATTGAAAGGGCCGCGTTTGCGCCAGGCTTTGCCGAACGTGGTCGAGGATCAACTGATCCAGGACCCGCATACGTGCCATATCGCCGTTGATCCGGTTGCGCTTGCAAGCGGTGCGCGCGTGATGGCGGTGATCGATCGCGGCTGGTTCCGGTTCCTGATGGAAGCGTTCGCGAATGGCGGGCATCGGAACGTGAAAGCCGTGCCGGCAATGCGCTGCCTGCCGCTGCAAGAAAGTGGTGCCGACGTGCCCAATCCGTTCGTCGCGGGCGTGCTGGGCGAGGTGGTTCCAACCGCGCCCGCATTGCTTGTCGGCGAAGCGCTGGCGCCGCCGCCAAACGCCGTGCCGCGCGTTGAGATCGCGATTGCGCGCGGTGAGCACGCGGCGCTCGGCGAAGGTCTCGCGATTCCCGCCGATGCCGCCACGGCCACGCTTGGCGCGCTTGCCGGCGCGCAGCCCATGACGCTCTACACGCTGCGCGATGTGCCCGGCGCGGAACCTCGGCTTTCATCGGTTTCGGGACGTGCCGGCATTCCCGGCGCAGAACCGCTGCCGTTCGAAGTCCTCGCGCGCAACGCGCTCGCGAACCGCTTCGACCTGTGCCAGTTCGAATTCGCCGCCCAACCGTGGCGGCTCGACCGCGCGACCATGCGGCGCCTGAAAGTGCCGATGGCGCTGCTCGCGGGGGCGCTGATCGTGTCGATGATCGGGATCAACATCCAGTGGATCCAGCTCAGCCGGCAACGCGACGCGATCAACGCGCAGATGACCGAACTGCTGCTCAATACATTTCCGAAAACCACGGTCGTGCTCGACGCACCCGACCAGATGGCGCGCCAACTCGACCGTCTGCGGCTTGCATCGGGACAATTGTCGCCCACGGATTTCCTGTCCATCGCCGACGCCTTCGCCCGCGCGCTCGGACCGATTCCGGTGAACGGCATCGCGGCGCTGGATTATCGCGACAGGAAACTCGACGTGACCTTCAAGCCGGAAACCAAGGTCGACCCCGGCTTGCAAAGGCGTCTGATAGCGAACGGACTGACGGGCAGCATCGACAGCAACACGGGCAAATGGTCAGTCAGGAGCGGCCAATGAAACAGGCAATCACCGATACCGGCATGGAGTTCTGGTCCGCCCGGACCCAGCGCGAAAAGACCATCCTGATGTGGGGCGGCGCGGCTTTGGCCATCGTCATTGTGTATCTGGTGCTGTGGGCGCCGGCTTACGAAGGCCGTGCGCGTTTGCGCGAATCGCTGCCGCGCATGCAGGCGCAGCTTGCGCAGATGACGGCGCAAGCCAACGAAGCGCGTTCGCTGGTGGGCAGCGCGCAAGGCGTCACGCCGACCGGCGGCGCGCTGCGCGACGCGTTGACGAAGTCGCTCGCCGACAACAACATGCCCGCGACACAAGTTCAGGTGGTCGGCGCGGCCGTGCAGTTCCAGTTGAAGAACGTATCGTTTCCGGAATGGACGGTCTGGCTCGACGACGTCCGCAAGCAATACAAGGTGCAGGTCAACGAAGCGCATATCACGGCGCAAAAACCGGATGGTCAGGTGGATCTGACGGCGTCGCTGCAACCGGCACAGCCGCAATGAACTATGGAACGCGGCGGCTCCTGGCCGCCTGGCCATGGTTCGCGGTGGCTTTTGCATCGGTCGCCGTGACATTGTTCGTCATGTTGCCCGCCGCGTGGATCGTGCCGCAGTTCGGCAAGAACACGGGCGGTCACGTCAATCTCGTCGATCCAGCCGGTTCGCTCTGGAAAGGCTCGGCCACGCTGATGCTCGCAACCGGCGGCGGCGGTGAGGGCGCGACCTTGCTGCCGGGGCGCATTGAATGGCGCACGGCGTTCTGGCCGTTATTTACCGGGCACGTGCGCATGCAGATGTTCCAGACCGACGCCATGCCGGACCCGGTTCTTGTGGATGCAAGCTCGAAAAGCTCGACGCTTTCATCTGGTTCCATCGCGGTGCCGGCGAGTTTGCTGAGCGGACTTGGGGCGCCCTTCAACACGCTCGATCCCGACGGCAACGTGCGTCTGACGTGGACCGACTGGCGCATTCTGGGAGGCAGCACGTACGGTCAGGTGATCGTGACGCTGGATGACATGTCGTCGCGCGTGTCGCGCGTGAAGCCGCTCGGGTCGTATCGCGTAGTGTTTCAGGCGGAAGGTCAGGCGGGCACGATCAACCTGACGACCACGCGCGGGCCGTTGATGCTGTCGGGCCAAGGAACCGTATCGCAGGGTTCGAGCACATTCAGCGGCGTGGCGACGTCGGCGCCCGAAGCGCGTGAGAATCTGGCTGGATTGCTGAACCTGCTTGGCCGGCATACCGGACCGGATTCCGTCGAGTTGACTTTGAACCGGTAAGCCGCCGCGTTTATTGCCCGGGCGCGCTGGCGTTCGTGGCCAGCACCGGACCCGATTTCAGCGCCGCACTCGAATCTTGCGGCGAACTGGCCGGCGCAGCGGGCGCTGCCGCGCTGCCGGTTTCTTCGTTCATCTGAGCGGTTTCCCATCCGCCGCCGAGCGCCTTGATCAGTCCCACCGACGACACCATCCGCTGTCCCGCAATACTTGCCAGCTTCTGCTGGGCGGTGAACGCCGTGGTCTGTGCGGTGAGTACGTTGATGAACCCGACCGTGCCCGACTTGTACTGGTTGTTCACAATGTCCAGCGCCTGCTGCGCCGACGCGACCGCCTGCTGCTGAACCACGATCTCGTTGGCGAGAATACGAATCGACGCGAGATTGTCCTCGACGTCCTGAAACGCCGTCAGCACCGTTTGCCGATAGGTCGCCACCGACTGGTCATACGCGGCGCGCGCCGCTTCCGTGCGCGCGGCCCGCAAACCGCCATCGAAGAGCGTGGCCGCAATGGACGGTCCGAGCGTCCAGAATTGCGATGGCGCGCGCAACAATTGCGACAGCACGGAACTCTGGAATCCGCCCGACGCCGACAGTGTCAGCGTGGGAAAAAACGCCGCGATCTCCACGCCAATCTGCTCGTTCGCCGCGGCCGCCTTGCGCTCGGCGGACGCAATGTCCGGGCGGCGTTCCAGAATGGACGATGGCAAGTCGGCTGGAATGTCGGGCGGAATGGCGTCGAGCGGCGATGACGCGATGCTGAACGTGGACGCCGGTTCGCCAACGAGCACCGCGATCGCGTGTTCGAATTGCGCGCGAGAAACGCCGTTATCGATCGCGGCGGCCTGCGCCGACTGCAATTGCGTCTGCGCCTGGATCACGTCGGAGCGGGCGATGGTGCCTTGCGCATATTGATTCTGCGTGAGCTGCAGCGTGCGCTGATACGCGGCGACGGTATCGTCCAGCAGCCTTTGTTGCGCGTCGAGCGAGCGCAACTGGAAGTATGTCTGCGCCAGCGTGGCCTGAGCGGAGAGCCGTGCGTTGGCGAGGTCGGCGGCGGCGCTTTGCTCGCCGGCGCGCTGCGCGTTTACCGTGCGGCTGACGGTGCCCCACAAGTCCGGTTCCCACGATGCATCGAGGCCAAGACTGAAGGCGTTGCTCACGCCGCTACTTGAGAACTGCGAGTTCGTGGAGCGGCTGCCGGAACCCGACCGCGTTCCCGACGCCGATAACCCCACAGTCGGGAAATACGCAGATCGCGCCTCCGAGACCAGCGCGCGCGCCTGCCGATACGTCGCCGCAAACTGTTCGATGGTCTGGTTCGAGGTGTTCAGCCGCCCTTCCAGATCGTTGAGCTGCGCGTCGTTGAAAATGGTCCACCAGTTTCCACGATCGATCCGGTCGGCCGGTTGGGCGACCTTCCAGCCTTCGGGTGCTTCCTTGTAAGCGGCGGGAATGGCGGCGTCGGGCCGCTTGTAGTTTGGTCCGACGGCGCAGCCGGCAAGCGTGAGCACCATGACCAGCACGGTTTTACGATTAAAAACGGAGATTCGGGTGAACGGCATCTGCTCTGGATTCCTGTCGGAGGCTGCGCGTTTCGGCACGGCATTGTGGCCAGCGAAACGGGTCCGAAATGGTAACTGAATGCGCGCGCAAGGCGCGCATATGGGCAGACGTAAGGGTAACGGCTTGAAAGGAAACTGGGTTTACCTGCGTCGCGGATTCGGTTACGAGCCGTTACGCCGCGCGGCTATGCGCTTGATGCGATGAGTCAGGCGTCGCAATGCTTCGCGCTGCACAGCAGGGGTTCGGCAACGGCAGTGGCAGACTTGGCCGGCTTGCGCATCTTCCGGTTTTCGAACCACGCCGCGCCCAGTACGACAAACGAACCACCTGGCAGCAAGAAAACGATCACATACAGCGCAAGTTTCCACGAACTGAGGTTCGGCGGCAGGACATGCAGCAATGCGGATGTGACGGATTGGCCGAAGTGTCGGCCGAGGAGGCGGGTGGTTTGGGCAGCGCGGTTCATCGGTAAATCCATATGCGCATCGAGAAGATTCGATGCTTTCAGTCGGTCAGAACATAGTCTCGGGTGGCGCCTTGGCGCGTAACTCGGTGCTTAGAATAATATTGACTATGCAATCGATTTTCAAGATGCATAGCTTGCCAAATTTTTCCGATGTTGTTTTTCGGTTGCAGGAATAGTGCGCCGCACTATCTTGCGGACTGCATCGAGGATTGTGCTTTCGACCGCATGCTTGGCGTGATTTGTAAAAATTGAGCGCGTGTCCGTTGGCGCACAGCAACCGCGTCGCAGCAAATAAACGGAGTTGCAAACGCCAGCGTATAAAAGAATGCCTATGCAAGTGTTTTACCTATCGAATCGACAGGTATATCCGCATCCCGAATGCGCCGGGCAGCGTTTTACCCCGAAAGCGGCCCGCGCGATCGATTATTCCGGCGTCTGATTCTGGCCCGACTGGCCAGGCTGACTTTCCAGCGTCGGCGGCATGGGCTGGACCGGCAAGGCGGGCGGTATCGGTCTGGACGATGGCGTGGGCGAAACCGGGGGCAATGCGTTGCCGCTAGCCGTTGCGCCGGCTCGGGTGCCCATCTGCGATGGACCGCCGCGAACGAATTGCTTGAAATCCGCTCCCGCCTTCCAGGGATTGGGTTCGCAGCCAAGCATGTTGTCGCAATGCGCGGCAAAACCGATTGTTGCCGTGCCTTCGTTGCTTGGTGTTTTCGTGATCTGGTACGCGAGCGCGCGTTTTCCGCCCGATGGCCCCGTGGTCTGGATAATCGAGTCGGTAACGGTCTGCAGCTTGTATTCCGAATGGTTGGTGACCCAGACTTGCGCACGGGCCCACCACGCGTCGCATTCGGCCTTGTTGGTACAGGTGAGGGGCGAGGTGGCCTGTTCCATTGTTTCACCGGCGACCTGACCGTTTGTCGAACATCCCGCAAGCAGCGTAAATGCGGCTGCGGCCGTAGCCAGTCCCGTGATTTTCATCAGGTTCATCTTCCCTTCTCCTTTATTAGCGCGGATCAATCCGGATCCTGATTCGTCGCTAATTTCATACCCGATGTGCGTAAGCCTTCCGAGCGTTGCGTCCTGTTGCAAAAGGAGTAAGGGTTGCCACTGCCGAAGCTACGCGGCATGGGAAAAGCTGCTTGACGATGAGAAAGGCGCCTCAGCGGACGCCCGTCGATCAAACGCTGATGCGATTCAACGTATATGCGCGATATGCGCCGACAAATGCATCGAATGAGCCGATTTCGTCGCGTTCGATCCTGGCCTGATCCTCCAGCGACTTCGCCGCGAGCGCTTCCATCTTGCGTTCGGCTTCCGCGCTGAGCGGACGGCTGCGGAAATAGTTTGCGTGCCTTTCGCTGAGATCGAGCGCGAATGCATCGAAGCTCTGGCCGCGTTCGCGCATGATCGCAAGCACTTGCGCTGAAGGCGTAAGCGATACATCCGCCAAACGCGCACGCTGGGCATCGAGCGCGAGCACATGCTCGTCAATTCCGTGCAGGTTGTCGAGCGCGCGCGCCACCGGTTCAATGGCGTCCAGCAGTTCGCCGGCCCAGCCTTGCATGGCAACTTCCCGCCCGTCACGAGCCAGTGTCAGGCCCGGTTTGCGCCCTTCCTTCGTGATACGCGCGAAGTTTTCGTTGGCTTCCTCATTGGCGGCGCGCGGCAGCAGCGGACTGTCTTCGAGCGTGCAGTACAACAAATACGCGTCCATGAAACGGGACGTCTGCAAGGAGATCCCGGTCGGTTCGAACGGATCGATATCGAGGCAGCGCACTTCGATGTACTGCACGCCCCGCGACGACAACGCGTGCAACGGCCGTTCCCCTGGCTGCGTGACGCGCTTGGGCCGGATGGTCGAATAGAACTCGTTTTCGATCTGCAGGACGTTTGTGTTGATCTGCACCCATTCGCCATTGCGCTGGGTGCCAATAGCCTCATACGGCGGATGCGGCTCGGAAACGGCCTTTGCGAGAACGTCAAGATAGCCGTCGAGCGTGTCGTAGCTCGGCAGCAGCGCGGCTTGCGCCGGATTGTTCGTATAGCCGAGGTCGCTCATGCGCAGGCTGGTCGCGTATGGCAGATAGCGCGTGGTGGCATCGAACGTTTCGAGCGTGTTCGGGCGGTCGCGCAGAAACTGCCTGTTCAGCGCAGGCGACGCGCCAAACAAATACATCAGCAGCCAGCTCGTGCGCCGGAAGTTGCGGATCAGCGCGAAATATCGTTCCGACTGGAAGTCGACCATGCGCGTGGCGCTCTGGCCGTCGAGCGCCGCCCACGCGCGCCACACGTCCTCATTCAGCGAATAGTTGTAGTGAATGCCGGCGATGCATTGCATTGTGCGGCCGTATCGAAGCGACAAACCGCGACGGTACACATGCTTCAACATGCCGATATTCGACGTCCCGTAATAGCCGATGGGAATCTCCTGGTCCGCGGGAAGCTGGCCGGGCATGGAGTTGTTCCAAAGCAGTTCGTCGCCGAGGTGCGCATAAGCAAAACGATGCAGCTCGTCCAGATGCTCGAGCGTGGTCGCCACGTCGTGATCGGCTGGCGTGATCAACTCGATCAGCGCTTCGGAATAATCGGTCGTGATGAGCGGATGCGTGAGCGCGGAGCCAAAGGCGCGCGGATGCGGCGTTGTGGCGAGCGCGCCGTCACGCGTGACGCGCAAGCTCTCCTTTTCGATACCGCGCAATCCCTGCCTCAAGGCGGCGCCGGGCGCGCCCGTTGTCAGCGCCGAGAGGCGTTCCAGGAAAGTGCTGCGGGGGGAGGATGCGGAATTCGTATTTGCCATTGCTGCGACGTTTGCGCTCGGCGCGAAAACAGCACGCGCCAAATCGGATTTTTCGGGTAGCGGGCACTTTAACATCTCAGTGTAAGCCGTGCTTGAAGCCTTGCCGGGTAAGGGTTTGCGCGAATTTCGCCGCATCTCGCTAGAACCTGTCAAGGGGCGATTTTTATCGAACCGACGTCGCGTTTGCGGTTCGGCTGCACGAGCATGGAAGCTGTCGCCGCGCGAGATGGGAGGGGTTACGAGGGGTTATGGGATGTTCGTGGATGTTGAGCGTACGCCTCAGCCGCCCTTGGCCGATCCCGAGCGATCGGCAATCTCGTTCCATACATGCAGCGCGGCATACGCGCGATAAGGCCGCCACGCTTCGGCCCGGGCGCGAAGCGCAGCCGCTTTCGCCATCGATGGATCACGTGCTGCAAGCGACTGCATCAGGATCAGGTCGGTGCCGGGCCACGCGTCGGCGTCTCGCAGCGCGCGCATTGCGACATATTCGACCGTCCACGGACCGATGCCCGGCATTGCCAGCAACGCCGCGCGGAGTTCGCCGCGATCAGCGCGAGGGTCATCGAGCGGCAGCGCGCCTGTCGCGACCTCGCGCGCGAAGCCCTGCAACGCGGCCACACGCTTGCCCGGCATGCCGATCTTGTCAAGATCGGCCGTCGCCAGCGCGGCCGGCGTGGGGAAGCGCCAGGCGGTATCGGGATGAGGATGATCCGGGAGCGGCGTGCCGGCGCGCTGGACAAGCCGGCCAATGATGGTGGACGCCGCCTTTACGCTGACCTGCTGCCCGACGATGGCGCGCACGACCAGTTCGAAGCCGGACCATGCGCCCGGAACGCGTAAGCCGGGTGCAGCTTGCGTAAGTGGCGCAAACCACGGATCGCGGGCGAGATGGGCGGCGATGGCGGGTGCATCGGCCTGAAGATCGAACAAGCGCGTCAAATGCTTGCCGATGAGCTTTGCGTGCCGGCCCGCCGGTCCGCCCACCGTGGCGACAAGGCACGGTTTGGTCGTGTGCCGTATGACGCTGAGCGTGCCTGGATCGCCCAGCCATTCAATCGCGCGTTGATACGCGCCGTTCTCCACCGTTTCTACGCCCAGCGTCGCGCGTCCCGCGAAAAAACGCAGGACGCGCGGCCAGTCATACGGTTCGACAAACGGAAGCTGCAGGCGAACGGCTTTGGATGCCGCCGCCGGCAATTCGAGCGCGGTTTTCAATCAGGAAGTCTCCGCCGTCTCGCGCGCGGTTTCCGGCCGGTGCTCCTTTTCCGCCGATAACAACGCCACTTTTCGCGCCGTTCCCCACCGATACCCCGCGAGCGCCCCGTCCTTATGCACCACACGGTGACATGGAATCGCCAACGCCACAGGGTTCGATGCACACGCGCTCGCCACCGCCCGCACCGCGCGCGGCGAGCCGACAGCTTCCGCGATATCCGAATAGCTCCGCGTCTGGCCGTACGGAATCCGCCGCAGTGCGTCCCACACGCGCTGCTGGAACGCGGTCGCACTGATATCGAGCGGCAGGTCGAAGTGCTCGCGGGTGCCGCGCAAATAGGCATCGATTTGCGCGATAAACGGCGCCAGGCGCGGCGTATCCTCGATCCGCCGGGCTTCCGATAATTCCAGCGCGAGATCGGCTTCGAGCGCCGCGGGTTCGTCGCCGAACGCAATCTTGCAGATTCCCTTGGCCGTCGCGGCGACCAGCACCGTGCCAAGCGCGGACTGCGCGGTCGCGAAATACACGACAAGCCCGGCTCCCTTGCGCCGATAAACCGACGGCGTCATTCCCAGCTCGGCAGGCGCGGCGCCATACATACGCGATGTCGAACCAAAACCGGCGTCCTGCGTGGCGCGCGTGACATCGTCACCGCGTTGCAAAGCCCCGCGCAAAGCGTCCGCGCGACGTGCGGCCTGATATTGGCGCGGTGAAACGCCCACTACGCGCGAAAACAGCCGCTGAAGATGGAACGGGCTGACATGCACGACGCTGCTCAATTGCGCAAGCGTGAGACGCTCCTGCGGATCGGCATCGAGCGCCTTGCATGCGCGTTCAACAATAGCGAGTTCCCGCGACAAACTGCCGGGCTGACACCTTTTGCACGCCCGATAACCGGCCGCTTCGGCTTGCTGGGTGCTTTCGAAGAATTCGACGTTCTCACGGCGCGGCGGCCGCGAAGCGCACGACGGCCGGCAAAACACGCCGGTCGTGCGCACTGCATAGAAAAAGCTGCCGTCGGCGCTGGCGTCCCGGGTGGACAGGGCGTTCCAGCGGGATTCGGGATTGGCGAACGCAAGGCGGGCTTGATTGGGTTTCATCACATTCCTCAATATTCGAAGGGTACGTGATTACTGTAATGACGGGCGTTTTCCGGGTCGCGCCGGTTCTTGCGCTGTCATTCCGGAGCCATTTACACGCGTATGACCGCACGGAGAAATGACGCGCAGATGCCACACTTCGGCACCATAGGGGTTTTTACTACGATAAGTGTTGCAACGTACGAACCCACTGTGTAATATTGGAACTGTCTCCTCCATGTCTCCTCCTGATATGGATTCAGCCCGCTCCAAACCGAGCGGGCTTTTTTTCGTCCATGGGTTTTGCAGAAGCGCTGTATCGGCGCTGTGGAATAAAATTTCCAGCAAAACGGAGACATTCGATGCAAATCCACATCCGCGAGATTGATCACGTCGTGATTCGATGCGCGAACCTCGACGCCATGGTCCAGTTTTACGCCACAGTGCTCGGCTGTCCGGTGGAGAAAGAACAGCGCGAACTCGGGCTGATACAAATGCGCGCCGGGCGGTCGCTGATCGATCTGCTGGCGGTGGGCGCCAGAATTGACCGGCCAGAAAGCGGCGCGCCGGGCACGGGGTGCAACGTGGATCACGTTTGCCTGCGCGTAGAGCCATTCGACGCCGCCGCGCTACGTGCCCATCTGGTGGAAAACGGCGTGCGCCTGGGCGAAGAAGCTCGCCGATACGGCGCGGAGGGTTTTGGCCCATCGCTGTATTTCTTCGATCCGGAAGGCAATCTCATTGAATTGAAAGGGCCGCCGGAGGTTTGAAACGCGCGGCTGGGCCTAGCGCGGCGCGCCCTTGAACACAGTCCAGTCGATGGCAACCGGATCCACGCTTGCGCTGCCAAGCGATGCCTCGCCGTCCTGCACCGTGCATTGAAGCCGCATTGTCCGTTCCGCCAGCGCGCCGAGCGCCGCGGCAACGCCGTCGGTGAGCGACCAGACGGTGACGTTTTGCATCCGTTCGACTTTCGACTTCACGCCCTGCCACCAGATCTCGGATGTCCGGCCGCCGTACGCGATCACCATGACCCGATCCGCCCGCCCGCTCGCCTTTGCGATGCGCCGTTCTTCCGGCTGTCCCACCTCGATCCAGGTTTCGATTTGCCCCGTCAGATCCTTTTGCCAGAGATCGGGCTCGTCGGTGTCCGACAGGCCTTTGGTAAATTCCAGGCGCTCGCTCGCGAACAAGGCGAAGGCGGCGACGCGCACCATCATCCGGTCGTCGGTTTCGGACGGATGCCGGGCAATCGTCAGCGCGTGGTCGCCGTAGTAATGCCGATCCATGTCGGCGATTTGCAGCTCAGCTTTGTAGATTGTGGATTTAAGGGCCATGCAGCACCGGAAGGCCTCGGGTGGGAGGCCGTAAAAGGGATTTGGAAGAGAATTTGGACGAGGAACGCCGCTTTTGGCGTGCGCCGACGCGTGATGATACCGAACGCGTTCGTTGATTGCGCAGATTGACGCGAGGACTGGCGTTGACGCAGAGGATTGCGTCAGAACTGGCACACGTTGTTGCTTGAGGTTGCACGCCTGAATGCAAAAGGGCGGCAAACGCCGCCGGTTTGTTTGTGGCTTTTGCGTAGCGTTTTTTGAGCTTATTGCTTGATAAATCGATCCGCGGTCCACATGCCTTGGGTATCGCTATTTGCGGCATTCACGAATTCGACATCATGGCCAATGACCCGTACCACGCGAAAATCCGCGTTTTCGGGTGTCGCCAGACATTGAAACCCGGAAAAGAACTCCTGCATTTTCTGATGTTCGCCGGCTTGAGCGTGTTGATCGGCGGAATCGAATTTATCCTTCGATAAACATCCATACGAATTAGGCAGGAAACTGAATGTTTGTTGCGGCTGGATGAGCTTGTCTTGTGCCTTGACAGAAGTGATTGCGGCAAACACGCAGATCACCGCGAAAGCAGCGGCAGCGCTCTTTTTCATTTATAGCCTCCATGCAACCGTCTCTGGGGAAGTAGCTATGTATTCAGTGGCTAGTTATTAATATGCAGCGTTTATCGTAGACCACGAATTTGAAAGAGCAAGCACGAGTTGTGTGCGTTTGCAACACGACAGATTGCCGCACCTTGGTGGATTTATTAAAGCGCCTTATTGGTGGACCGGCTAAATGAAATCCAGTAATTGATGCAGCGCAATCCGCGTTCGCTATAAAAAATGCCCGGCTCATTAGAACCGGGCATTAAACCTCACGAGTGAGGGAGGAGACACTTCGCATTACCGGACTTGATCGCTGGTCGAAGTCCGCCGAACAATGAGCAGCTTGTGTGCCAGGAACGCTTGGACCGAACAAGGCCCTAGCGCGCTATTTGTGCACAAATTGTTGTCAGAAACGCGCCGGCATGGATTAATCGAAGCTTCTTCCAAGGAGCTCATATGACACTCGCCCAATGGCTGCCGTTCGCGATCGCATCGGCAATACTTGTTGCAATCCCCGGACCGACCGTGCTGCTCGTGGTGTCGTACGCACTCGGACACGGCCGCAAATACGCTCTCGCGACTACTGCCGGCGTTGCTCTGGGCGACCTCACTTCAATGACAGCTTCCATGCTCGGACTCGGCGTGCTGCTCGCGGCGTCGGCGGAATTGTTCATGATGCTCAAATGGGTCGGCGCGGTGTATCTCATCTATCTGGGTATCAAGCTCTGGCGTGCACCCGTAATGGATGCCGACGCGGTCCGGCCACCCGCCGAATTGCGCACGGGACGGATCGTCGCGCATGCTTATGCTGTGACGACATTGAACCCGAAGAGCATCATTTTCTTCGTGGCGTTCCTGCCGCAATTCATCGATCCACACGCGGCCGGCATTTCGCAGATCGCGATCATGGAGGCGACGTTTGTCGGGCTGGCGGCGGCGAATGCGTTTGGCTACGCGATGCTGGCGTCGGTGGCGCGGCGAGCGATCAGGCGTCCGAGCGTGCAGCGGACGGTGAACCGGACGGGCGGTGTCTTGCTGATGGGTGCGGGAGTGTTTGCGGCGGTTTGGAAGAAGGCGGGGTGATATAGGCTTGCCTGCGTCAGGGCACTTCATTGGCGAGGGTGAAGTGCCGATCAACTCGAACCATCATTTCCCGATACAAAACCGGCTAAAAATCACGCCCAACAAATCGTCCGAACTGAACTCGCCAGTAATCGAATTCAACTGATCCTGCGCAAGCCTCAGTTCTTCGGCGAACAGGTCGAGCGCCTGGGCGTTTTGATCAGCGTGATCCGCCGCTGTGGCCAAATGCTCGCGCGCCGCCCGCAGCGCAATCAAATGCCGCTCGCGCGCCAGGTAGATGCTCTCAGCGCCCGCTTGCCATCCTGCGATCTTCAGCAATTCCTCGCGCAGCAGCGCAATCCCATCTCCCGTTTTCGCCGATAAACGAACCTCGCGAACATCATCGCGGGCGATCGAGGCGGCCGCCTTCACACCCGCCAGATCCGCCTTGTTCAACACGCGCACGACCGGCACGCCAACAGGAAAACGTGCGGCGATGGCGGTGTCGTCCACGCTCAGCGTTTCGCGTGCATCGAGCAGATGCAACACCACATCCGCGCGGTCGATCTCGCCCCATGTCCTTTCAATTCCGATCCGCTCAACCTCGTCCTGCGTGTCGCGCAAACCGGCGGTATCGATGACATGAATCGGAATGCCTTCAATCTGAATGGTCTGCGTAACCTTGTCGCGCGTCGTGCCGGCAATTGGCGTGACGATGGCGAGTTCCGCGCCTGCCAGCGCATTGAGCAACGAAGACTTGCCGACATTCGGCTGCCCCGCGAGCACCACCGACAAACCCTCGCGCAACAACGCGCCTTGCCGCGCATCGGCGAGCACTTTGTCGAGCAACGCCCGGATGCGTGCGAGCTTGCCGCGGGCATCGGCGGCTTCGAGGAAATCGATCTCTTCCTCGGGGAAATCAAGTGTTGCTTCGACCAGCATCCGCAACGTGATCACGTCTTCCACGAGCGCATGGATCTGGCGGGAAAACGCACCATCGAGTGAACGGCCGGCCGAACGCGCGGCAGCCTCCGTGCTTGCTTCGATCAAATCGGCAACGGCCTCGGCTTGCGCTAGATCGAGCTTGTCATTGAGGAACGCGCGACGCGTAAACTCACCCGGCTCGGCGAGGCGCAGGCCGAACTCGCGCCCGGCATCTATGGCGCGCTGTAGCAGCAGTTGCATGACGACAGGTCCGCCATGTCCCTGCAGTTCGAGCACATGTTCGCCGGTGTAGGAATGAGGCGCGGGAAAGTACATGGCGATACCGCGATCAAGTGCTTCACCGTGTGCATCGACAAATGGCGCATACGTCGCGTGACGCGCTTCGAGCAACTGGCCGCACAGCGCGAGCATGGCGTGTTTCGCGGCCGCTTCGCCCGCTCGCCCGAACGAAAGCCGCACCACGCCAATACCGCCGCGACCCGGCGCAGTAGCGATCGCGACGATCGGATCGGAGTCGTTATTGGACATGATTTTCTCGAATGAACCGGCGATAAATGAGTCGCGGCATTGTAGCGCGGCGAGTTGATTTCGCTTAGCTAACCAACGACGTTAAGACAATTCTTAATCTATCTTATGTGGGCTATGATGGTCTGGAGGATGGGTCGGAGATGTGCATCATTTCGGTGTACGCAAATGTCACGGGTAAGGGCTTTGCATGGACTGGCAATTCAACCCCGAAATTTTGTTTGTTTTCCTCGCACACGATAAAAAAGCGGAAACTTGCGCCATATCTAGCGCAGACGGTTGACTTAGCCAGTGCGTTTGCCTCGCACAATCGCGACCTATGCCAACGCCCCAAGAGAAAGCCGATTTTTCGGATCGGCTCAAATTTTCGATGACCCGCGCGCCCGAGAAGATGCGCGGCGCAACTGATCTCGCCTTGCATTTCAATTTGCGATATCACGGCGAACCTGTTTCAGCTCAGACAACTCACAAATGGCTGACTGCGCGTTCGATTCCCACTGCGGACAAATTGGCTACGCTCGCAGCGTGGTTCAAGGTTGAGCAACATTGGTTGCATTACGGACCGCCGCCAAGCGGCAATCCACAAAGCACGCCCAAACCGATTGCCCACGATGAGAAGTATCCAGCGTCCGAAGAAACGCTCGAACTCGCTTCGAAGATTGAAGCGCTATCACCGCATCACCGGTATTTGCTTGAAGAACTTGTTGACCAGTTCTATGGGGCGGGGAGTAAACGGTGAAGCGCTCTCGTTCAAAATCTGAATCAATAGAATGTTGGGGAGCTTTCGCAAGGTTTATCGACCTTTCAAGCGGATGTGGGAAAGCTCTTTAAACCCCTCATAAACAAAAAAACGCCCGGCATAACCGGGCGTTTTCATTCAACCGTTTGCAGTCAAAGACCGAACCTCAAGCCTTTGCTACCTTCTTCTGTCCCATCATTCGCGTGATGTAATACTGCTGCGCGATGGAAAGCACGTTGTTCACCACGTAATACAAAACCAGCCCTGACGGGAAGAAGAAGAACATGACCGAGAAAGCCAGCGGCATGAACATCATCATCTTTGCCTGAACCGGATCCGGCGGCGTGGGATTCAACCGCGTTTGCAGGAACATGGATACAGCCATCAGCACCGGCAAAATGAAGAACGGGTCGGCTTGCGACAAATCGTGGATCCACAAGATCCACGGTGCACCGCGCATTTCCACCGACGACAGCAACACCCAATACAGCGAAATAAACACCGGAATCTGCACCACCACAGGCAGACAACCGCCAAACGGATTCACCTTCTCGGTCTTATAGAGCGCCATCAGTTCCGCGTTCATCTTCTGCGGATCGCCCTTATATCGCTCGCGAATCTGCGTCATGCGCGGCGTGATGGTCTTCATGCGCGCCATCGACTTGTAGCTCGCCGCCGACAACGGGAAGAACACCGCCTTGATCAGCAGCGTGAGCAGGATGATCGCCCAGCCCCAGTTGCCAACATAGCTATGGATCTTCTCGAGCAGCCAGAACAGCGGCTTCGCAATGATCGTCACCATGCCGTAGTCTTTCACCAGCTCGAGACCCGGCGCGATGCCTTCGAGCATGCGCTCTTCTTCTGGACCTGCGAAGAGGCGCGCCTTCACGTCGATGGTTTGTCCAGGCGCAATGGTTTGCAACGGCTGCTGCACGCCCACGCGATACAACGCCGGATCGATTTTCTGCACATAGATATCGCGCTTCACGCCCTGCTGCGGAATCCACGCCGATGCGAAATAGTGCTGCACCATCGCGATCCAGCCGTTATCGGCGGAAGGCGTAAACGTTGCCTTGTCCTTGTCGATATCGCTGAAGTCGATTTTCTGGAAGTGATGCTGGTCGGAATAAACAGCCGGCCCAATGAACGTGTGCGAGAAACGCGGCGTTTCCACCGGCGAGTTGTCGCGTACCAGTTCCATATAAAGACGCGGCGTGACCGGCGCGGTGCCGACGTTCTGCACCTTGGTGTCGACGTTGATCACGTAGCTGCCGCGCGTGAACGTGTAGGTCTTGACGACCTTCACGCCACCCTTGGCCGCCGACTCGAATGCAAGCGACAGCGTGTTGCCGTTACCCATCGACGTCTGGCCACCCGGAACCAGCGTGAACACGTCGTTGTGGTTCGGGAAGTCGCCGCCGAGCAAGCCCGTGCGCGCGAGGTACGTGTGCGTGGCGGTGTGGTCGAAAAGCGTGATGTACAGGTCGGGCTGCTTGCCGTCGCCTTCTTTCACGAGCGACAGCTTCGAGAGCGTGCCGCCGCGTGTGTCGATGTCGCCGGAATACACGTCGGTGGTGAACTTCACCAGTTGCGCGGCGTCGGCGGCCGGCGTGTTGGCGCCAGGAACCGCGGCGGCGCCGGGCGCCGCGGGCGAACCCGGAGCGCCGGCAGTGGCGGGCAGGTCGGAGGCGTGCGTGCCCGGCGTCGTGGTTCCCGGTGCTGCCGTGGCCGCCGTCTTAGTCGGAACGGCGCTCGGGAAGAACATCGACTGACGCCCATGGTCACGTTGCCAGTTGTCGAACAGCATGACAGCCGACATGAAAAAGATGACCCATAGGACGGTACGTTTGATATCCATGCGTTGTCTCAGTGTCGATCGAAAAGCGCGTTATGGGCGCCGTTTGGGTTTGAACTCACCACGTCCACCTTGTCCGTCGATAAAGACGGATCAGGCGAATGTGCTGGATTCGGGGCAGAGTCGGCGACTGGGCCCGCCGCCGGCACGCCATCCTGCGGAACGCAGCCGGCGGCGCACGGTGGCACGGGAACCAGATCGATGCCGCCAGCCGAAAACGGATGGCAGCGGCACAGACGTTTTGCTGCGAGGAATGATCCACGCGCGGCGCCATGATACTGGATTGCTTCGCGCGCGTAGTCAGAACACGATGGGTAAAAGCGGCACCGGTTGCCGAGCATGGGGCTCACCGCAACCTTGTAAAAGCGCAATAAGGCGATCAACGCCGTTTTTGCAATGTGTGCCGTTTGCATAGGATTCACGCCTGGACCCAGGTCCGGCGGACCGGTTTTCCGTCTGGCGCTGCTCAAGAGCCCGCGGGCGTGGGTGGATCGTTGGCAGTAACCGGCGCATCCGGCCCGGAAGCGCGTCGCGCGGCTTCGCGCACGGCACGCTCGAGCAGAGCGTCGATTTCCTCGCGACACAACGCGCGCAGTGGCGGTGATTTTGCGCTCGGCATGGCCTTGCGGTCGATCTTCGCGTGCATGCGCAACAGGATGTCCCAGCCGCCGAGTTCCGCGCGCCGAAGCCTGAACGCTTCGCGCGCGAGCCGTTTGATCAGGTTACGCGTCACGGCGCGCGGCGCAAACTTCTTGCCGATAACCAGTCCGAGCCGTGCTTCGTTGCCCGTCGGCTTGCCGTACAGGACGAAATGCGGGGACCGGCGCCAAGGGCGCAAACGAAAAACGGATGAATACTCATCCGTTTTCAGCAGCCTTGCGGCCTTGGGGAACGCGGCACGTGCTTGCAACTGACCGATTTCCTGTCCGGAGTCCGTCGTACGCTGCGCCTCCTGGCCATCGCTCGCGTTGGGGCGTGTGCCGGTGGGCGCTGTCGATATCAATAGCGACCTTGGCGACCTGGACCCGGCGACCTTAAACTGCCAGGCGCTTGCGGCCCTTCGCACGGCGAGCGTTGATGACCTTGCGGCCACCGGCGGTCTTCATGCGGACACGAAAGCCATGGGTGCGCTTGCGACGGGTTACGGAAGGTTGGTAAGTGCGTTTCATGTTGGTCTCACTTGGGTAAAAACGGACCGCGCGGCATGACGAAGCGACATAAAAAGTGACGCACCGGCCGGTGGTACAGGAATTCGGGTTTTGCGGAACCCGCTATTTAAACCGTTTTCCTATTGACCGTCAATAGGTTACGGTGCATGAGGGCCGTTTTCGGGCGAAGTCCACAGGTCAGCGGATTCGCTTCGCAAGATGGTCCGTCCCTGTGGATAACTCGCGCCGTGATTCCATTTGGCGTTAGAATCACCCCTCAATCCGAAGCAACCGCACGTAGTCCCGGTCCGCTGTACCGCCTGCAAAATCAGGCTGGACAAGACTTCGGGGCACGCTTGTCCGCACGCATCCGGCTTTCGCGCCTGATAGCCGCGCGGGCCGCGGCAGGACTCGCGGTAAACCCTAACGACTGCACTCG